>NZ_JWLV01000050.1 GCF_000808535.1 Vibrio sinaloensis | reverse complement strand
TAACTGATCGGCATTAGAGCACTAAGCTCCTTTTTCGTTGGCGTTTATTGAAGTTTTTCAGGCACTAAAATAGTAGGTCCACTGTTTTCTGCTTGTTCTGGATAATCCAGCGTGTAGTGGAGCCCGCGACTCTCTTTTCTTTCCATCGCACAACGCACCATTAGCTCAGCAACTTGCAGTAAGTTCCTCAGTTCTAATAGGTTATTCGACACTTTAAAGTTGCTGTAATATTCGTGAGTCTCTTGCTGAAGCAATTGAATACGACGTAGTGCTCGTTCTAAGCGTTTGTCCGTTCGTACTATTCCCATGTAGTCCCACATAAATAGGCGCAGCTCATGCCAGTTGTGTTGGATAACAACTTCTTCATCGGAGCAGCTCACTTGGCTTTCATCCCACGCAGGTAGACTTGGCGGTAAATCGGCTTGGTCTAACTTCTTGAGGATATCTTTGGCAGCAGACCAGGCGTAAACTACACACTCAAGCAGAGAGTTTGAGGCCATGCGGTTCGCACCATGCAAGCCGGTGTAGCTGACTTCGCCGATCGCATAGAGTTGCGCCAAATCGGTCTCGCCTTGGAAGTTCACCATGACACCGCCACAGGTATAGTGCGCAGCAGGAACCACAGGAATTGGTTCTTTTGTCATATCGATGCCCAAATCCAACAATCTCATATTGATGGTTGGGAAGTGTTTCTCGATAAACTCGGCCGGCTTGTGACTGATATCTAGATACATACAGTCCGCGCCCAGTCGCTTCATTTCGAAGTCGATAGCACGAGCGACGACATCACGAGGGGCCAGCTCTTCGCGTTCATCGAAGTCGGGCATAAAGCGAGAACCGTCTGGCCTCCGAAGGTATGCGCCCTCACCACGTAAGGCTTCTGTTAGTAAGAAATTGCGCGCCTCTGGATGGTACAGACAGGTGGGATGGAATTGGTTGAACTCCAAGTTTGCAACGCGGCATCCTGCTCGCCAGGCCATCGCAATACCGTCTCCTGAAGAGACATCTGGGTTGGATGTGTATTGATACACTTTGGATGCACCACCTGTTGCAAGCACAACAAATTTCGCGCGAACAGTTTCAACTTGCTCTTGGTTTCGGTTCCAAATGTAGGCGCCAACCACTTTTTTGTCATCGCCACCAATTTTGTCTTCGGTGATTAAGTCCAAGGCATTATGGCGCTCTAGCACCGTGATATTCGGGTGATTATGGACGTTGTCTTGCAGTGACGTTTGCATTGCCATGCCAGTCGCATCTGCGGCATGAAGGATACGACGATGGCTGTGTCCCCCTTCGCGGGTTAGGTGATAACGGGGTTCATCATCACTGTCGTCATCTTCACGATCGAAAGGTACACCTCCATCAATGAGCCACTGGACACATTTCTTTGCGTTTTTAGCAATGAACTCTACGGATTCTTGCTCGCAGATACCTCCACCCGCGATGAGTGTGTCTTGCACATGTGACTCGATACTGTCGGATTCATCAAAGACTGCGGCAATCCCCCCTTGCGCATAGTAGGTTGCCCCTTCACTGCGTGGCCCCTTACTTAGCACGATGACTTTGCCATGTTTTGCTACACGTAACGCCAACGATAGACCGGCTGCGCCACTACCCACCACTAACACATCACATTGATGTTCACGGTTTGCGTTCATAAAACTTTTATTTTCCCGAGTTAAATTTTACCACTGCCAACTCTGTTAAACGGCGTAACAGGACAGAAGCGAAAGAGCGATCCCGCTCTTAAATTAGTCATTGAATTGCCAATGCGACCCCCAAATCGAGGGAGCCAATCCGTTATAGTACCACCGTGCGGATGGCTTTGCATAAAGGCAATTGTTGTTAAAGGGCATTGCTTTTCTTCACTCTCATCCTCACAATCCACTCATGAGGATTATTGATACGCCATTGTGTAAAAATAGTTTGAAGATTAATTGAACTTATATTTATTCGTTAGGTCACAATAGTGCTCAAGTAAGCAGTGGTGTCAATACTACATTTTGCATAATTAATGCTCATATCTAAAAAGGTGGGAGCGAAGAACAATAGGAGTACCCGCTCGAATGAACGAGCAGCTGACCGATCAAGTGTTAATTGAGCGAGTTCAGAATGGGGATAAGCAAGCATTTAACTTGTTGGTGACTAAGTACCAAAACAAGGTTTGTAACCTTATTTCTCGTTACGTCAACAATCCTGGTGATGTACCAGACGTAGCGCAAGAAGCATTCATTAAGGCGTACCGAGCAATCCCTAGTTTTCGAGGTGAGAGTGCCTTTTACACCTGGTTGTATCGAATCGCGGTTAATACTGCTAAAAACTACATCGTGGCTCAGGGGCGTAGACCACCTGCTCAAGATGTAGATACTGAAGAAGCTGAATATTACGAAACTGGAAGTGCTTTAAAAGAAATTTCGAACCCTGAGAACTTAACGTTGTCCAAAGAATTGAAACGAGTGGTTTTCAGTGCAATCGAAGCACTTCCTGATGATTTAAAAACTGCAATGACACTTCGCGAACTTGATGGCTTGAGTTATGAAGAAATTGCAGCGGTGATGGATTGCCCTGTCGGAACGGTGCGCTCGCGTATCTTCCGTGCTCGTGAAGCGGTTGAAAAGAAAATTCAACCTCTTCTGCAACGCTAATACCAGTAATAGTAATGGTGAAAATAATGGCTGACAAAGAGAAGCTTTCAGCACTCATGGATGGAGAGTTGGTCGATAAGGCTCTGATTACCGATTTAGAGCATGACCAAGATTGCCTGCAGACCTGGAAAAATTATCATCTCATTGGAGATGTAATGCGTGGTGACGCACCGGAAAAGCCGGAGTGGAATATCGCTGAAAGTGTCGCTTTAGCGCTAGAAAACGAACCTGCTCATACGTTATTCTCTACGTCCGATTCGGTCGTGGATCTTGACAAGCATCGAGTGGAAGAATCGCAACCAACGCCTCAACAAGCGAGACGCCAGTTGCCAGCATGGCTAAACCAGTTTGGTCAAGTCGCTATGGCTGCATGTGTATCATTGGCCGTAATTTTAGGCGTCCAGCAATACGGTGGGGGAGATGCCTCAACGCCAGAGGCGGATCAACTGCCAGTGTTGCAGACTATCCCATTTGCTGGAAGTGCTGAGCCGGTGAGTTTGACCCGTGAATCGGTGGCGCATTCTAACCAAAGTAGCCAGGCGACAGTTCAGGAGCAACGACGTCGAATTAATGCGATGTTACAAGATTACGAACTACAATTGCGTTTAAACAGCGAGAGTGAATCGGTAGATAGTAATCACCCAGAAACGGTAGTTGAATGAGAAAATTTCTGTTCAGTGTGCTGACACTGTTCAGTTTGAATACAACCCCAGCCTTTGCAGAGCAAACGCCTGCAGGGGCTTTGTTGCATCAAATGAACGAAGCAAGTCAGCATCTCAATTACGAGCTGTCCTATATTCTAATCAAGAAAAACAGCATCGAACCTTTGCTTTATCGTCATGCGCGCCTAGACGATGAACAGCTTGCACACCTTGTTTATCTCAGTGGTCCTGTTCGAGAAGTGATTCGTCGCGGTGGCGAAGTGAGCTATATCGAACCAGGCGTTGAGCCTTTTACCATTGATTCTTCCAGCATGGTCGCACCGACCATACCTTTGTTAAATGCAAATATTGAAGAGTTGAGTGAGTTTTACGACTTTATTCAGGTTGGTCGAGCTCGTGAAGCGGGCACTGCATGTCAGGTGTTACGAGTGGTGCCTAAAGATGGTCTTCGTTACTCGTATGTCTTGTGGGTGGATGAAAAAAGCAAGCTACCGTTGCGAGCCGACCTTTTAGATCGTGACGGGGAAGTGCTAGAACAGTACCGGACCATTGCCTATAGCGTAAATGATCAGGTGCGTACGATTCTAAGTGGTTTGAATGACGTTAAGTTGCCGGAAGTGCTTTCGTTGCCAAAAGGGCAGCTAGAAGAGTCGTTTTGGCGTGTTAACTGGATTCCAAGTGGTTTTGAGCCTAAAGAACTCAATCGTTATCGCATGGTGAACACTGAGCGTATGGTTGAAAGCCAGATGTACAGTGATGGACTATTCAATTTCTCGGTTTACATTGCTGACAGTGACAACTTGTCTCTTAAAGGGCAGCTTGTTCGCCAAGGCCGAAGAACCTTACACAGCTTTGTGAATGGTAACCTTGAAATTTCTGTGGTGGGGGATATTCCTCCTGCAACCGCGAAGCGCATTGCACAATCTGTGGTTGTTTCAGCTCCGGAAGGTAAGACCCAATGATGACCGCGTTAGCAACGGTCTCCCATGTTACGCCTTCAGCAAAAGGGTTTGAAGTTGAGCTTGCATGTGAGCAGCAAACGAGCTGCAGCAGTTGTTCGTCACAAAAAAGTTGCGGCACCGGTATCGTTTCCAAAGCGCTCGGAAGCAAATCTTTATCGTGGCATATGCTGACCGACAAGCCAGTCAAAGAAGGGCAGGTTGTCGAGATCGGTCTACCGGAAAAGCAGTTATTGCAATCGGCTGCTGTTGTTTACCTAGTGCCACTATTCGCCCTCATTTTAGGTGCTTTTCTCGCAAACGGATGGTTAGCGCCGATGCTAGGGGCGGGAGAAGGTCTCGTCATCTTGAGCTCTACTATCTTTACAGGTGTTGGTGTTTACCTTGCCAAGCTCTGTACTCGGAAATTGGAGTCCCAGTCTTCGCAGAGAGTGACTTTGCTTAGAATACTTGGTGAGCCAATTAGCTAGTGCGAAGCGCCCAGAAATTGGGTAGAATCTGCCAACTTGATCGAAATGCCGTCAAATGACGGCATTTCTGTACCCCTCGCGCGAACTGCGGTCGGGTATCTATTGTCCCTAATTTTTAAGAGTTTAGTCACCCCAAATCATGAAGCACATTCGTAACTTTTCGATTATCGCCCACATCGACCATGGTAAGTCGACCCTATCTGACCGTTTAATCCAAGTTTGTGGTGGCCTTAGCGACCGCGAAATGGCGGCTCAGGTTCTCGATTCTATGGATCTAGAGCGTGAACGTGGTATCACCATCAAGTCGCAAAGTGTGACGCTTAACTACACTGCCAAAGATGGCGAAACGTACCAGTTGAACTTCATTGATACTCCAGGACACGTTGACTTCGCGTACGAAGTATCTCGCTCTCTAGCGGCATGTGAAGGTGCATTATTGGTTGTCGATGCTGGTCAGGGTGTTGAGGCTCAAACTCTTGCTAACTGTTACACCGCGATCGAAATGGATCTAGAGGTGGTGCCAATCCTAAACAAGATTGACCTACCAGCCGCTGATCCTGAGCGCGTAGCGGAAGAGATCGAAGAAATCGTTGGTATTGATGCGATGGAAGCGACGCGTTGTTCAGCTAAGACGGGTATTGGTGTTGACGATGTACTAGAAAACATCGTTTCGGCTATCCCTGCTCCAGAAGGTGATCCAGATGCGCCACTACAAGCGTTGATCATTGACTCTTGGTTTGATAACTACTTAGGTGTTGTTTCCTTAGTTCGTATTAAAAACGGCGAGCTCAAGAAAAACGACAAAATTAAAGTGATGAGCACGGGTCAAGTTTGGGGCGTTGACCGTTTGGGTATCTTCACTCCGAAACAAGTTGATACTGATATCTTGCGTACTGGCGAAGTAGGCTGGGTGGTTTGTGGTATCAAAGACATCTTGGGCGCGCCTGTGGGCGATACGCTGACTCTAGCGAAAAACGGCAGCGACAAGCCACTCCCTGGCTTTAAGAAAGTAAAACCGCAAGTATATGCGGGTCTGTTCCCTGTTTCTTCTGACGACTATGAAAACTTCCGTGATGCTCTAGGCAAGTTAAGCTTGAATGATGCATCACTCTTCTACGAGCCAGAAAACTCAGCGGCATTGGGCTTTGGTTTCCGTTGTGGTTTCCTTGGCATGCTGCACATGGAGATCATTCAAGAGCGTCTTGAGCGTGAGTACGACTTAGACCTGATCACCACTGCGCCAACGGTTGTGTACGAAGTGGAAGAGACTAACGGCAACATTCTGTATGTCGATAGCCCAGCTAAGCTTCCTGCTGTGAACGATATTGAAGAAATCCGTGAGCCAATCGCTCGCTGTAACATTCTTGTACCATCTGAGTACTTGGGCAATGTTATTACTCTTTGTGTCGAGAAGCGTGGCGTTCAGGTTGATATGGTGTACCACGGTAACCAAGTTGCTGTGACGTACGACATCCCAATGGCAGAAGTGGTACTGGACTTCTTCGACCGCTTGAAGTCGACGTCTCGCGGTTACGCCTCACTGGATTACAACTTCCAACGTTTTGAAGCGTCTAACATGGTTCGTGTTGATGTCTTGCTTAACGGCGATACGGTTGACGCACTCGCGATGATCACACACAAAGATCAGGCGCAGACTCGTGGCCGTCAGCTTGTTGAGAAAATGAAAGAGTTCATTCCTCGTCAGATGTTCGACATTGCTATCCAGGCTGCCATTGGCAACCACATCATCGCTCGTTCGACTGTGAAACAGCTGCGCAAGAACGTAATCGCCAAGTGTTACGGTGGTGACGTGAGCCGTAAGAAGAAACTACTGAAGAAGCAGAAAGAAGGTAAGAAGCGTATGAAGCAGATCGGTAACGTCGAACTGCCTCAAGAAGCCTTCCTTGCGATTCTGCATGTGGGCAAGGACTAGAGTTGAACTACTCTCGTTCCGGTCTGTCATAACAGGTTATGACAATAAAATAAGTGAAAGGGTCTCGGCTCTTTCACTTTCGTATTTTTGAGATAAGGGAAGTCAATGGCGAATACATTTTCACTCATTCTTGTAATTGTGACTTTGGTGACGGGCATTGTTTGGGTGTTAGAGAAGCTGGTTTTTGCAAAGAAACGCCAAGAAAAAGTGGCGGAAATCGAGGCACAAACCAACGGTTTAGATGCTGCTGTTGTTGAAAAAGTAAAAACTCAACCGTGGTGGATTGAAAATAGCGTCTCGATTTTTCCGGTGATCGCAGCCGTTCTTGTTTTGCGCTCATTCATCTACGAACCGTTTCAGATTCCATCTGGCTCAATGATGCCAACTCTACTCGTCGGCGATTTCATCTTAGTCGAAAAATACGCGTATGGTCTGAAAGACCCTGTATGGCGTACTCAACTTGTCGAGACGGGTAAACCTGAACGTGGTGATACCGTTGTATTCAAATATCCACCGCAACCAAGTATCGACTATATCAAACGTGTCGTTGGTCTGCCGGGCGATACAGTTCGCTACAACAGCAAGAAAGAAATCTGTATTCAGTCGCCAGGTGAGTCGAGCTGTAAACCAGTCAAACTTTCCAATGTCGAAGAGAGTCAATTTATCCAAAATGGCATTCCTTTGATTCAACTTGACGAAAAGCTAGGGGAAGTCGGACATCAAATCTTGGTCAATCCGCTGCGCCGCGATCGTGTTGAAGCTTATCAACCGCGCAATGGCGTCAATGAGTGGGTTGTTCCTGAAGGTCAGTATTTTGTTATGGGTGACAACCGTGACAACAGTGCTGACAGTCGCTACTGGGGCTTTGTTCCAGAAGCAAACCTAGTCGGTAAAGCTGTCGCCATCTGGATCAGCTTCGAGTTTGAGCGTGGCGAAGACAGCATTTTACCTTCTTGGATTCCAACTGGTGTTAGGTTTAATCGCATCGGTGGTATTAACTAATTTCTTATGAGTGCGGGAGTGTGTGATTCACACTCCCACCCTTTGAGAATGCAACACAAATTAATGAGAGAGCATGAATTCTCCTATTGCAAAACTAGAGAAAAAGGTTGGTTATCAGTTCAATGATGCTGAGCTAATCAACTTGGCGCTAACACATCGAAGCGCCAACGGAAAACACAACGAGCGTCTTGAGTTTCTGGGCGATTCAATTTTAAGTTTTGTCATTGCTGATGATCTTTATCACCGTTTCCCGAAAGTGAATGAAGGGGATATGAGCCGTATGCGTGCGACACTGGTTCGTGGCAATACGTTGGCTGAACTAGGTCGTGAATTCGAACTAGGAGATCACTTAAAATTAGGTCCAGGTGAGCTAAAAAGTGGCGGTTTCCGTCGTGATTCAATTCTTGCGGATGCCGTGGAGGCGATCATTGGTGCCATCTATTTGGACAGTGATATTGAGGTTGTGCGTGGCATTATCTTAAGTTGGTATCAATCGCGTCTTGATGCGATAAAGCCTGGTGTTTCGCAAAAAGATCCGAAAACTCGTCTTCAAGAGTTTCTTCAAGGTCGAAGAAAACCACTGCCAGCGTATACAGTGACTAATATTAAAGGTGAAGCACATAACCAAGAATTTACGGTTTCGTGTGAAGTAGCAGGTATTGGACAGCCTGTAATTGGTAAAGGCACCAGCCGCCGCAAGGCAGAACAAGCGGCTGCTGAATTGGCACTAGAGCAATTGACCAATGACTGATTCAACAGATAACAACGAATTTGATATCGATGCGTTTTTCTCATCGAACAACGAGCCTGCAAGCACACCAGAGAACCAACACTGTGGTTTTGTGGCCATCGTAGGTCGCCCTAATGTGGGTAAATCGACGCTTTTAAACCGTATTTTAGGTCAGAAGATTTCGATTACCTCGCGTAAACCTCAAACCACACGCCACCGAATCATGGGTGTAGACACGGAAGGGGATTACCAAGCGATCTACGTGGATACTCCTGGGCTTCACATTGAAGAAAAACGTGCTATCAACCGTTTAATGAACCGTGCGGCTAACTCATCCTTAAGTGATGTGAACCTTGTGTTCTTCCTTGTGGATGGTACGCATTGGACTGCTGATGATGAAATGGTTCTGACTAAGCTGCAGAAATCGAACTTCCCAGTCGTATTGTGTGTCAACAAAGTTGATAACGTACAAGATCGCAATGACGTCATGTTGCACATGATGGAAATGTCGAAGAAGATGGAATTTGTCGATGTGGTGCCGATCTCGGCAAAACATGGCAAAAACATTGATGTATTGCGTAAGCATGTACGCGAGCATCTGCCAAAAGCGACTCACCACTTCCCTGAAGAGTATGTGACAGATCGTTCTCAGCGTTTCATGGCTTCTGAAATTGTTCGTGAAAAACTGATGCGTTTCACTGGTGAGGAACTGCCTTACTCAGTGACCGTTGAAATCGAACGTTTTGACTACAACCCAGAAACGGATGGCTTCCACATCAATGCTCTTATTTTGGTTGAGCGTAGCGGCCAGAAAAAGATGGTGATTGGTAAAGGTGGTGAGAAGATCAAAACGATTGGTCGTGAAGCTCGCCTAGATATGGAAGAGCTGTTTGGTCGTAAGGTTTACCTTGAGACTTGGGTTAAAGTGAAGTCTGGCTGGGCGGATGACGAGCGAGCGCTCCGTTCTCTTGGCTACATTGACGATTTATAACGAGTAAGAGGCTTTGCGCTTCGCTCCGCGAAAATAGAGTAAAAGGGGCCATTGGGCTCCTTTTTTGTATTTAGAAGGTGATATGTCTGCAGAAGGCTTACAGCGTTGTTTTGTATTACATCGACGACCATACAGTGAATCGAGCCTCATTTTGGATGTGTTCAGCGAAGAGTATGGCCGCGTCACCCTGATGTCTAAGGGGG
Organism: Vibrio sinaloensis; assembly: GCF_000808535.1. GTDB lineage: Bacteria > Pseudomonadota > Gammaproteobacteria > Enterobacterales > Vibrionaceae > Vibrio > Vibrio sinaloensis_D. The sequence goes on along the minus strand of NZ_JWLV01000050.1, from coordinate 30,620 downwards.
CAAGGAGTAAGCGTTCCAATTTAAAAGGCGCGCTGCAACCTTTTACGCCCTTGTTGCTGAAATGGTCGGGAAATGGCTCAATGAAAACATTGCGTCAAGCCGAGCCAATTAGCCTAGGCCTCCCACTCACAGGTATTAATCTCTATTCAGGCATGTACGTCAATGAACTGATTGGTCGAGTGCTTATGGCTGAAGTGCCGATGCCTGCACTGTTTCACGACTACCTGCATGTTTTAACCGAGCTTGCGCAATGTGATAACCCTGAACCTGCATTACGCCGATTTGAACTGGCGCTGTTATCTGCAATGGGATACGGGGTTGATTTCCTTCATTGTGCGGGGAGTGGAGAACCGATTGAGCCCACAATGACTTACCGATACCGAGAGCAGAAAGGTTTTATTGCTTCCGTTCGGTATGACAATTTAACGTTTAAAGGCGATGAACTGATCGCGATCAGCGAACGTAGATTTACCACAAAAGAACAACTTAAAGCGGCAAAACGCTTTACACGTATAGCCTTAAAGCCGTATCTTGGCGGCAAACCTTTAAAAAGCAGGGAGTTGTTTGTAGCAATGATTCCCCGAGCACGGAGTATTGGAAAATGAGCTCAATCTACCTAGGTGTTAACATCGACCATATCGCGACATTACGTAATGCACGTGGGACGAAATACCCAGATCCAGTGCATGCCGCTGAAGTTGCGGAGCGCGCTGGTGCAGACGGTATCACCATCCACCTACGTGAAGACCGCCGTCATATTAATGATAGAGATGTGCGCATTTTACGTGAAACAATTCAGACGCGTATGAATTTGGAGATGGCGGTTACGGATGAAATGGTTGAGATTGCGCTGAACACACAGCCAGAGTACGTATGCTTAGTACCGGAAAAGCGTGAAGAGTTAACGACGGAAGGTGGCCTAGATGTCGTTGGTCAGCTAGAAAAAGTCAAAGCAGCAACCCAAAAGCTATCTGAAGCAGGCATTAAGGTGTCGTTGTTCATTGATGCAGACCGTGAACAGATTGATGCGGCGAAAGCATGTGGCGCGCCATTTATTGAGTTACATACGGGTCACTACGCAGACGCAGAAACGGAAGAAGATCAGCAAGACGAGTTGAAGAAGATTGCAGCAGGTGCTAGCTATGCCGCAGACCTTGGTATCACGGTAAATGCTGGCCACGGTTTGACTTACCATAATGTTGCAGCTATTGCGGCAATCCCTGAAATCTATGAACTTAACATCGGTCACTCTATTATTGGGCGTGCGGCGTTTGACGGTTTGCACAAAGCGGTCGCCGATATGAAAGCGCAAATGGTTTTAGCACGTAAATAAGCCATGGCCATTGTAGGTTTAGGGACTGATATTGCGGAGATCGAGCGAGTTGAGAAAGCACTCGCTCGCTCAGGTGAGCCATTTGCTAGACGGATCTTGACTGACACTGAATTTGAGCGATTCAAAAGTCTCAAGCAGCAAGGTCGTTTTTTGGCCAAGCGCTTTGCAGCCAAAGAGGCGGCGTCAAAAGCTTTAGGTACGGGTATTGCCATGGGTGTGACGTTCCATGATTTCAATGTCACCAATGACCAGCATGGTGCTCCTATTCTCACTTTGAGTGATAAAGCTGCGGAATTGGCGAAGGCGAAAGGCGTGCGGCACATTCATTTATCGATATCGGACGAGCGACATTACGCAGTCGCCACTGTAATTTTTGAGCAATAAGCGACCTTAGGTCGCTTTTTTTATCGGTGATGTTTTATTTTAGTAATTGCTTTATCACACTTTCGTTGGTTATTGTTATACTTGTAAGCATAAATATAAACTATAAATTTGTAGCCTAGCGTCTAGACACAAGGACAGCAGTCTATGCCTAATAAGTTTTACAAGTTTGCAGCTCATGGTTCTTTAGTATTAAGTTTTTTGAGTTTGCCATCATTAGCACATGCAGTGGATTTGTCTTTTTCAGGCTTTGGTACTTTAGGCTATGCCTATGAAAACCAAGATGAATTGGCGTTTCGCCGCGATATAACACGTACCACTGATATCGATACAGACGGTTCATTCCGGGTCGATTCCAACATTGGAATGCAATTTGACGCGGCGTTTAACCGAGACTGGTCATTCACAACTCAGTTTCTCTTTGATCAAGGTGTCACCTATGACCTTGATGAGCTAACAGAGCTTGCTTTCATTCGCTACTCTCCGAATGCCAGTTGGGACTTTCGCGCGGGTCGGGTTGGGGTCAGCGCTTATGTTGCAGCGGACAGCCGACACATCGACTACGCTCACCTTTGGGTTCGACCTCCCCAAGAGTTATATGGCGGTATTGTTTTTAACTCACTTGATGGGATCGGCGCCACTTACTACTCCAACAACGCCTACTTCAATTGGAAAGCATCGCTAGAGTATGGTCGCAACCAAGAAGTTGGTGAGGTGCCTTTGTCCAACGAAGAGTATTCGACCGACTTAGACAATGTCGTCAGTCTCTCTTTTGAAGTGGATAAAAATGAATGGAAGTGGCAGCTCTCTTATGCTCGTGTGGGATCTTTGACTGTCAACCAAACGGGTCAAACCGAATTACTACAAAACAGTGTCGACCAATTTGCCAACAATCCAGGCGTTGCCGCGTTTTTTCCAGCAATCAGTGCCGAAGCGCTACGCACCCGTGACGCTTTGGTTGTTGAAAATGAGCAGATTCACTACTTTCAAGCCGCTGCCCTTTACTTTGACGGGTTATGGACCTTTCAAACCGAGCTTTTTAATATCGATGCTGTGCAAGACTCCATTCCGCAAGGTTATGGAGGTTATGCGTTAGTCGGGCGAACATTTGACTCCTTAACGCCTTACGCCATTTACGGTCGTTTTAAACCAAGCTCATCACCATTTCAGCAAGATGAAGATTGGAGCCAAGCTGGAGCGCAAGCGGCACAATTACAGGGAGCGACGGAAGCCGCCATCAACTCGGTTCGTATCGATCAAGAATCTTACTCAGTCGGATTACGTTGGGATGTTTCTCCTTATATTGCGCTAAAAGCACAGTATGACCACGTTAAGATCAACCCCTATGGGTATGGGCTGTGGGCTTCGACGCTGGAGACCATGGGCAGTTCGAGTCGGGTCCATTTGTTCAGCCTCAACATGAACTTTATCTTTTAGGGAGGCTGAGATGAAATATTTAAGCTTCCTCCTTCTGTTCCTATCCTCTCACACTTTCGCCGGCTTTTATGTGGTGGTGAGCGAAGAGAGTAGCATCGCCGCGTTTGATGTTGATGATATTGCGGATGTCTATCTGGGCAGAAAAAAAGTATTGGGGTCGTCATATGTTGACCAAGTGCTTGACCGAACTGGTGAAGAGCGGAGACGTTTTTTTGCCACCGTGGCGAACATGCGTGAGAGTCAGGTGAATGCGTACTGGGCAAAACTAAAATTTTCAGGAAGCATGAGGGCACCTGAAGAAGTCGATTCAACTCAAGCCTTGCTCGAAAAAGTAATAGAGAATCCACAAGCCATTGGCTACATGACAGAAAAACCGCCTGAAAACTCAGGGGTTAAGGTGGCACTTTTCATCGATGAATAAACCTAAGCTCAACTCTCTTTCCAATAAACTGCTGAAAATCATTACGATATTGGCACTTTCTTACTTGGTCGTTATTCTGTTGATAATGATTCCAGTAGGTTTTGCGCAAGCGGATAAGGAACATAAAGAGTTAGAGCAGAAGTTGGTATTGTCATTATCCGGCTCTGCCGCGATTGCATTGTATGTGAACAACGCCGAAATTGCCGATGAAGTGATCTCTGCATTATTGCTGCACGAAGAAATAGATGCGGTTCGTTTGGAGAGTGATGATGGCATTTCATTTGCGTCAAACCATCTAACGCTTGAAGAGAAAGATTTGTGGGCGCATGCGAATACTTACCGTCTTTACTCGCCTACAAATGGGGAACCGTTGGGCACTCTCTATGTCCACAACAATCACACCGCATTACAAAAAACGACCTTATCTCAAGTGTTTAATCAAGTGATGTTCGTTTTTATTCAATTTCTAGTGACGGTGATCGCGCTAACATGGGTTTTTAAGAAGATAGTCGGTAAACCCCTTGCTGAGCTATCGGAGGCAATGTACACCGCAACACCAGAGAATCCAAAGAAGATTCCCATCGATGTTGAAAACCAGAACAACGAGCTCGGCGTGGTGATTCATAGTGTGAATACCTTTATAGAAAACTCGCGCCAAGCAATTGAACGAGAACGAGAGTTACGTTCTCAAATTGAGCACTGGGAGCACTATTATCGCAACATGGCGGAGCAAGATATTCTTACAGGATTGAAGAACCGCTTAGGGTGTGAAAAGTATGTAGAGCAAGCGTCTCGCACCAGCCAATACATCGCGCTGCTGTTGATCGATTTGGATGGCTTCAAAGCCGTCAATGACACTCATGGCCACGCCGCGGGAGACCTAATATTGACTGAAATTGCCAGTCGATTCTCTGACCTACAGTCCAAGAGTAATGTACCGGGTATCGTGGGTCGTATCGGTGGTGATGAGTTTGTTATGTATCTAGTGCTTCAAAACAATGACCACAATCTACTCTCGACAGTCGCTCAGCAGGCTATTGACCTCGCCAATTTGCCTTCTGTCTATAATGGCAACTCGATTAATGTTGGCTGTAGTGTCGGGATTGCGGTACAAGCAAGTAAAGGCATAGTAATCGAGAAACTGCTACACCGAGCAGACCAAGCGATGTATCAGGTGAAGCAAGAGGGTAAGAACAGTTATCACTTCTACCGCGGAGAGCAAACTGCGCACTGAGGCATGGATAGATGCCATGCCTCAGGTTTAGGCTACGTTAGCTTTTTTTCAAATAGGGCTGCGCACTGGCGACCACTTTTTCCATTTCATCTTGTAGTTCAAGCAACTCTGGCTCTAGGTCTTCGATTTGAGTCCCTGAGCGTAATTCTTTTTCAATAGTTGCACAGACTGTTTTCAGTCTTGGTACACCGCAGTAAGAGCTACTTCCATGCAGTTTGTGCACATGATGAATCAACAGTTCAGTGTCGATGGACTCCTCTTCAAGTGCGTTGTCGACGACATCGACAACCTCTGGAATAGAGTCCACAAGCATCTGCAACATATCTTTGGCAAGATCTTCTTTGTTGGCGGATTGTTTCAATGCCGCCTGCCAATCAATGATCATATTCGAGTGTGTCGCGGTTGTGGACGCGGTCGGCTCAAACGGGTCGGGTTGAGCGGATAGATCCAATTTTTCTATTTGTGCATCTGTCGTTTGCGGGCTCCAATGCATCAACACTTGTTGTAATACGTGTTCTTCGATTGGCTTGGTTAAATAGTCATCCATGCCGGCTTTGAGTAAACGATCTCGCTCTCCAGTCATTGCATGGGCGGTTACCGCAATCACAGGGGTATTGGCGTTGAGTTGAGTCTTCTTAATCTCTTCGCAAGCGGTGACTCCGTCCATATGTGGCATCTGAATATCCATCAGAATAATATCAAAGTGACGTTCCTGAGCTTGCTTCACAGCATCAAGACCATTGGTGCAGGTAATCACATGTTCAACGCGTTCTTGGAGCAAGGCGCTAATGAGTTTCAAGTTAGCAGGGTTGTCATCGACAGCCATCACCGTCAGTGGCAATGTCTCGTCTTGAACAATGACTTCGGGCTCGATGACTGGCAAATTATCTTGATTCGCCGAGAGTGTTTGCAGTAAACGCTTACGAGACAGAGGCTTAGTAATGCAGTGAATCGGGTAAGACTGAATCAAGTCATCGGAGAGAGCCAGTGCGGTACTCGGTACGCCGACAACGACATGCGGTGCACAACGCAGAGCATGCTCAACTTGCTGCTCGACTGCGGAGGTTTCGTGTTCACGATTAGGCGCTAAGTTGAGCAGAACATAGTCGAATTGCTCAGCATCTTCCGGTAGTGCAGAGCGATAGGTCACAACCAGACCTGCTTGTACTAACTGTTGCTGGGTCACAGACGCCGCCTGCATATTTGGTTCGACCAAAAGAAGCGAGCGCTGCTTCAAGCTGTCTGTATCGACCATCTCGGTAACGGGCATATCTGTCGAGTGCAAACGCAAAGTGAACCAGAATGTAGAGCCTTGGTGAAGGCGACTGGTTAAGCTGATTTCCCCGCCCATCTGGCTGACCAGTTTTTGTGTGATGACCAAACCCAATCCTGTACCGCCATAGCGACGAGAGATACTCGCATCAGCTTGACTAAAGGCTTGGAAAAGCTGTGCTTGCTGTCGCTCAGAGATACCGATACCAGTGTCTCGAACCATAAACTGCAGCTCAACCACATCTTCTTTTTGAGAGCGCATTTCAACGCTAATGTCGATATTTCCGTGCTCGGTGAATTTGATGGAGTTGCCAACCAAGTTAGTCAGTACTTGTTGAATACGTAAGGAATCTCCGACTAGACCCGCTGGAATCTTCGGATCAATCTTCAATGTGAGTTCTAGCCCTTTTTCATGGGCGCTAGTGGCTTGCAAGCTGACCACTTCTTCAAGCGATTCTTGGAAATCAAACGGGATGCTTTCTAGTGCGAGCTTGCCGGCTTCTAGCTTAGAGAAATCCAAAATGTCGTTGATGATGTTGAGTAGATTGGTCGCTGATTTTTCAATGGTATTCAAATAATCGGTTTGGCTATTAGTCAGCTTGGTTTTTAGCATCTGACGCGTAAAGCCAATAACGCCATTTAACGGCGTGCGCAGCTCATGAGACATATTGGCTAAGAATTCAGACTTTACTCGAGCCGCTTCTTGAGCCCGTTTTTTGGCAATGTCTAACTCTACGTTTTGAATCTCAAGCTGCTCTAAAGTTTCGCGTAAATCGGAAGTCGCTTGATCGATACTGTGCTGCATCTCGACGTGATATTCCGACAGGGATACCGCCATGGCGTTGATACCGTTTTTTAACGAGTCGAGCTCACCGTGCATTTTGCCTTCGATTCGCACATCAAGGTGGCCGCGGCGAATTCGGTCGACCATATTTTTCATATGAGAAATCGGTCGCGTCACGTCATACATGAGCCGATAGGCAAAGACCGCAGAAAGTCCAAGACCAATCAGAAGAACAAGAACCGCCGAAAAAACCTCTTGGTACTGCTGAAGGCGAAGCGATGATAAGTCCAATTCGACGGCGACGTAGCCAAGTGCTGGCGTGTTTTCTTTGCCGCGATTTGTGGCAATTAGCCCAGACTCAGCAATAACGGGGGCGCGCATAATTAAGGTATTGTCACTGAGCGTGGAATTGCCCAGCAGAGGGATGGCTTCTTGTTTCGGATAAGTCAAAGACTCAAAATTCGGGTGAAAGTTAGAGGTGACAAACAATTCGTGGTTGTAGTCGAAAACCGCGATGCTTCGAACAAATTTAGAGTTCTTCCTGTGTGCGTAACTGATGATGCGTCTGACAGACTCTCGACTATTATTTTTAAGACCTTCTTCGCTGGCAATCGCGAGTGGTTCAATAATATTTAAGCCCGAGTTGTACACCTGAAGTTCAAGGTCGTGGTATCGGTTGAATGAGAAAAACGCACTGAGGAGCAATCCGATGATCAGCGTTGGCGCTAAAGTTAAGGTAATAACGCGGGCGCGTAAGCCATATCTTGTCATTATTGTCTAAACATCGTGGTGTGGATATGGGAAAATAGTCGCAATATAAAGATGAGACTGCCGAGTCCTTAAGCATAATCAACTCGGTCAGCTCACACAATGATTCAGGCACAAAAGGTGGAACCTGAACAGCAATTCGAGCAATTAAGGCACAGAGCATGGCGCGTTTTTTCCAACCAAAGAAGAAAACTCAAGTAAACACGAAGCACCAATCCGTCTTGGTCGAAAAACTCGATCACCATGGCGCTGGTATCGCCTATCAAAATAAAAAGCCCATCTTTATCGAAGGGGCGTTACCGCAAGAACAAGTCTTGGTGCAAATTACCGAAAGTAAAAGCAAATTTGCCCGCGCGAACTTGATTAAGATTCAGACCGAAAGTGCAGAGCGCATTGCGCCTTTTTGCCCCCATTATCAAGTGTGCGGTGGTTGTAATATGCAGCACCTTGGCTTGGAGAAACAACAGCAACACAAGCAGCAAACCTTGTCCCAGTTGATGCGAAAGTTTTCTGGCCAAACGACAGCACTGGAAGCGCCTTTGGTCGGTGAAGCTCTCGGTTATCGCCGACGTGCACGTGTGAGTTTGAAGGTGGATAAAAAATCGCGTCAGTTGCAGTTTGGTTTTCGTAAGAAGCAAAGCAAAGAGATCGTTAATGTGGTGGATTGTCCCGTGCTTGATGCTGGCTTAAATACGCTAATGTCACCTTTGTTCGAGCTGCTAAAAACATTCCGTCATCAAGAGAACTTGGGGCATATTGAATTGGTAAAAGGGGACAATACTCGGGTCCTTGTACTGCGCCATATGAAGGCACTGGATGGGCAAGACCAAGCGGCACTTGAGGCGTTTGCAAAAGAGCAGCAAGTCAGTTTGTATTTGATGCCGCAAAGTGATGTCTTGAATCGTGTTGTGGGTGACCAAGCACACTATTTGGAAACGGGTGTCACCATTCCATTTGAGCCAAATAACTTTATTCAAGTCAACCAAGATGTGAACCAAAAGATGGTCGAACAGGCGTTGAACTGGCTTGACTTAACTGCAGAAGATAGAGTGTTGGATCTGTTTTGCGGGCTAGGAAACTTCAGTTTACCAATGGCGAAAAAAGTGCGCTCTGTGATTGGTGTTGAAGGGGTTGATTCGATGGTGGAAAAAGCGACCCATAATGCGGAAATTAACCAGTTAGAGAATGCACGTTTCTTTCAAGCCAATTTGGAACAAGATATGTCTGGTCAGCCCTGGGCGACGGAAAAATTTGATAAAATACTGCTCGACCCAGCAAGAGCAGGGGCCAGCGGTATCGTAGATCAACTTTCTGACCTTGGAGCATCAAGAGTCGTTTATGTTTCCTGTAATCCTGCTACCCTTGCCAGAGACTCACAAAGCCTACTTAACCAAGGCTTCCAATTGAGAAAGTTAGGTATGCTGGATATGTTTCCTCACACTAGCCATCTAGAATCGATGGCGCTCTTTGTTAAAGACTGAACAAAGCCGTCGGTCGTGAGTCTGACATTGGGATAAGTCGAAGAAAAACGAAAAACTAGGACGAAAGAGATGGTTGCGGTAAGAAGCGCACATTTGAACCAAGACGAACAGTTTGAGCTAGATAAATGGATCGCGAGCCTGAATCAGGACGCCAAGATAGCAAAACGCCTCAAAGAGGTGTACCGCCAATGCGAGACCATTTTACAAGATCATGAACAAGGTCCGCTGCTGTTATGGCGTGGCCGTGAAATGATCGAAATTTTAATTACCCTTTCTATGGATAAGGCAACCCTCGTGGCTGCCTTGTTATTCCCGCTGGTATCCAGTGGTGCCTATGACCGTGAAAAGCTGGAAGAAGATTTTGGTAAAGAAACCATCAAATTAATTGATGGGGTTGAAGAAATGGCGGCGTTGGGGCAGCTCAATGTCACGATGGAAGGCAGCGCGGCTTCGACTCAGGTAGATAATGTCCGCCGTATGCTACTTGCGATGGTTGATGACTTCCGTTGCGTGATCATCAAACTCGCAGAACGTATTGCTAACCTTGTCGAAGTAAAAAAAGCGCCAGAAGAAGTGCGTCAAGCTGCCGCAAAAGAGTGTGCCAATATTTATGCGCCACTGGCTAACCGCTTAGGTATCGGTCAGTTAAAGTGGGAAATGGAAGACTATGCTTTCCGTTACCAACACCCTGAAACCTACAAGCAAATAGCGAAACAACTCTCAGAGCGACGAATTGTCCGCGAACAGTACATCAAAGACTTTGTCGATGATCTGACCGCAGAAATGAAGGCATCATCGATCAATGCAGAGGTCAGTGGTCGACCGAAACACATCTACAGCATTTGGCGTAAAATGCAGAAAAAAGGGCTCGCTTTTGATGAGCTATTTGATGTCCGAGCAGTACGTATTATTGCTGACAAACTGCAAGATTGTTACGCCGCATTAGGGGCTGTGCACACCAAATACAAGCACCTTCCGAGCGAGTTTGATGATTATGTCGCAAACCCGAAACCAAACGGCTACCAGTCGATTCACACGGTTATTCTCGGACCTGAAGGGAAAACCATCGAGATCCAGATTCGTACCAAAGAGATGCACGAAGATTCAGAACTCGGCGTGGCTGCACACTGGAAGTACAAAGAAGGGGGCGGTGGTCGCAGTGGTTACGATGAGAAGATCACATGGCTGCGTAAACTACTCGATTGGCAAGAGGAGATGTCAGACTCTGGTGAAATGCTTGACGAAGTGCGGAGCCAAGTCTTCGACGACCGAGTCTATGCCTTTACGCCACGCGGTGATGTTGTTGACCTGCCAATGGGCGCAACGCCGCTTGATTTTGCTTACCATATTCACTCTATGGTTGGTCACCGTTGTATTGGTGCCAAAGTGGCAGGACGCATTGTTCCGTTTACACACAAACTGCAAATGGGCGATCAAGTTGAAATCATTACGTCTAAAGAGCCAAACCCATCGCGCGATTGGTTAAACCCATCGACTGGCTTTGTTACCTCAGGGCGTGCACGTGCCAAGATCAACGCTTGGTTCCGTAAACAGAGTCGTGAGAAAAACCTTGAGGCAGGTCGTGAGATCTTAGAACAAGAGCTCACCAAGATTGGCGCAACACTCAAAGATGCTGAACAATATGGTCTCAAGCGTTTCAACATGAATACGCCTGATGAGCTCTATGTCGGTGTCGGCAGTGGTGATCTGCGTATCAACCAGATCATTAACCACATTAACGCCCTAGTAAACAAACCAACCGCCGAAGAGGAAGATCAGCAAGCGCTAGAGAAACTGCAAGAAGCAGAGAACAAAGCGCCTGTTCAAAGCCGTCCTAAGAAAGACGCGGTAGTGGTTGAAGGGGTCGATAACCTTATGACCCATCTCGCGCGTTGTTGTCAGCCGATTCCCGGTGATGAGATCGCGGGTTACATCACGCAAGGTCGCGGCATTTCAGTTCACCGCGCGGATTGTGAACAACTGGAAGAGCTGCGTCATCACGCACCAGAGCGGATTATTGATACGGTTTGGGGCAGCGGTTTTGTTGGTTCATACATCCTCACCGTTCGTGTGGAAGCAATGGAGCGCGGCGGTTTACTCAAAGATATCACCACACTGTTTGCCAACGAAAAGATCAAAGTCACCAGTATGAAGAGCCGCGTCGATTATCGTAAACAGCTCTCCATCATGGACTTCGATTTGGAAGTAACCAACATTGAGATTCTCCAGCGCGTATCGAAGCGTGTTGAACAGATTAAAGATGTCATGTCGGTCAAGAGATTGGGATAGTTTCCAGCTCAGGTAATAGATAGATAACCTAAAGGTGAGTGGTTTTGGCTGCTCACCTTTTTATTTGAATGACAGTGCTTTAGATAGAAGGTTTAAAGGAAGAAGAAATATGAGCCATCCAATTGAGCAGTTAGAGCAAATCATGGCGCAGCTTCGTGACCCAGAAAATGGTTGTCCATGGGACCGACAGCAGAGCTTTGACACTATTGTCCCGCACACCATTGAAGAGACCTATGAAGTGGTCGATGCGATTCACAATCGCGACTGGCCAAATCTCAAAGAAGAGCTTGGCGATTTGCTGTTTCAGGTAGTTTTTTATAGCCAGCTAGCCAAAGAGCAGGGGTTGTTTGACTTTTCAGAGGTTGTGGAAACTGTAAATGAGAAACTGACACGTCGTCATCCGCATGTGTTTTCCGATGTGGAGTTTGCGTCAGATGAAGAAATTAAGGCCAACTGGGAAGCCGAAAAAGCAAAAGAAAAAGCAGAAGTAGGCAAAACAGAGCAAAGTATCCTAGACTCAATACCAAATTCTCTACCAGCTCTTTCTCGTGCTACAAAGATCCAGAAAAAATGCGCGAAATTCGGCTTTGATTGGGATTCGTTAGGACCTGTTGCAGAGAAAGTTCACGAAGAGATAGATGAAGTCATGGACGAAGCGCTTCAAGTCGATGTAAATCAAGACAACCTAGAGCTAGAAATCGGTGATTTACTCTTTGCAACGGTGAATTTAGCTCGTCATGTACAGGTTAATCCAGAAGCCGCTTTGAGCAAAGCCAACTTAAAATTTGTGCGCCGCTTTAAAGCCGTTGAGGGAAAGGTCGCGGAGCAGAATAAAGCGTTACAAGACTGTTCGTTGCAAGAGTTGGACGAGCATTGGAACCAGATAAAGCGAGAAGAGAAAAGGTCTGGGCAGTAGATTCAGCGAAATGGGACAAGATTGACTCAACTATGTTTTGTGTGAGTTTGTTCTGTTCATGCAGTTTGATTTGAAGCAAAAAATAAAAAATTGCAGTGTGATAGATTTCACGTTGTGGCGGTTAAGGGCTTCTGGTATATTTATATCCCGTCCAGAAGAAATCCATTTTCCCTCATTCAACCAATTTCAGGTTAAACATGACGACAAATTACATTTTTGTTACTGGCGGGGTTGTATCCTCTCTAGGTAAAGGTATTGCAGCAGCATCTCTTGCGGCTATTCTAGAAGCTCGTGGTCTTAAAGTGACTATGATGAAGCTTGACCCTTACATTAACGTTGACCCAGGCACTATGAGCCCAACTCAACACGGTGAGGTGTTCGTCACGGAAGATGGCGCTGAAACTGACCTTGACCTTGGTCACTACGAGCGATTCATTCGCACCAAGATGACTAAGCGCAACAACTTCACTGCAGGTCGTGTTTACGCTGACGTTCTACGTAAAGAGCGTCGTGGTGATTACCTAGGTGCAACCATTCAGGTTATCCCACACATCACTAACGCTATCAAAGATCGCGTGATCGCTGGCTCTGAAGGCCACGACGTAGCTATCGTTGAAGTCGGTGGTACGGTTGGTGATATCGAATCTCTACCATTTATGGAAGCTATCCGTCAGCTAGCTGTAGAACTTGGCCGTGAGCGCGCTATGTTCATGCACCTGACCTTAGTTCCTTACCTAGCGGCGGCGGGTGAAGTGAAAACTAAGCCGACTCAGCACTCGGTAAAAGAGTTGCTATCTATCGGTATCCAGCCAGACATCCTTGTTTGTCGTAGCGATCGCATGATCCCTGCGAACGAACGTAAGAAGATCGCGCTTTTCTGTAACGTACAAGAAAAAGCGGTTATCTCGATGAAGGACGTAGATTCAATCTACAAGATCCCTCAACTCATCAAATCTCAAGGTTTAGACGACCTAGTATGTTCTCGCTTTGGCATTACTGCTCCTGAAGCAGATCTGTCAGAATGGGAACAGGTTATCTACGAAGAAGCGAACCCAACCGCTGAAGTGACTATCGGTATGGTTGGTAAGTACATCGAACTTCCAGATGCTTACAAATCAGTAAACGAAGCGCTTAAGCACGCAGGTCTTAAGAACCGTCTAAGCGTTAAGATTAAGTACGTTGATTCTCAAGATGTAGAGAGCAAAGGCGACGAAGCACTTGCAGGTCTTGACGCAATCCTAGTTCCAGGTGGCTTCGGCGATCGTGGTGTGGAAGGCAAGATCATGGCGGCGAAATACGCTCGTGAGAACAAAGTCCCTTACCTTGGCATCTGTCTAGGCATGCAAGTAGCACTGATCGAATACGCGCGCAACGTTGCGGGTATGGAAGGTGCTCACTCAACAGAATTTAACAAAGAGACGAAGTACCCAGTGGTTGGTCTAATCACTGAGTGGGTTGATGGCGAAGGTAACGTTGAAGAACGTACCGAGAAGTCAGATCTTGGTGGTACTATGCGTCTTGGTTCACAGCTATGTCACCTAGAGAAAGGAACGAAAGCTCGTGAACTATACGGTAGCGCGACAATTCATGAGCGTCACCGCCACCGTTACGAAGTGAACAACAACCTTCGTCCGCAGATTGAAAAAGCAGGCCTGAAAGTATCGGGTCTATCTGCAGACAAGAAACTGGTAGAAGTGATTGAGAACCCAGCTCACCCTTGGTTTGTAGCGGCTCAGTTCCACCCAGAGTTCACTTCAACACCTCGCGATGGTCACCCACTGTTTGCAGGTTTCGTGAAAGCGGCTGGTGAATACCAACGCGGCGAATTAGAGAAGTAAAGGATACGGGCAGTAGCGTTAGTTGTGCTGCTGCCCTTAATTTTGACATTATATATTCAACGAGAAGGAAACATTCAATGTCTAAGATCGTTAAAGTTCTAGGTCGTGAAATCATCGATTCACGTGGTAACCCAACTGTAGAAGCTGAAGTACACCTAGAAGGCGGTTTCGTAGGTATGGCTGCTGCTCCATCTGGCGCATCAACTGGTTCACGTGAAGCTCTTGAGCTACGTGACGGCGACAAAGCTCGTTTCCTAGGTAAAGGTGTTCTTAAAGCTGTTGAAGCTGTAAACGGCGAAATCGCTGAAGCTCTAGTTGGTAAAGACGCTAAAGACCAAGCTGCAATCGACGCTATCATGATCGAGCTAGACGGTACTGAAAACAAATCTAAGTTCGGTGCTAACGCAATCCTAGCGGTTTCTCTAGCTAACGCTAAAGCTGCAGCAGCAGCTAAAGGCATGCCTCTATACGAGCACATCGCTGAGCTAAACGGCACAGCTGGTCAGTTCTCTATGCCTCTACCAATGATGAACATCATCAACGGTGGTGAGCACGCAGACAACAACGTTGACATCCAAGAGTTCATGATCCAACCAGTTGGTGCTAAGACTCTTAAAGAAGGTCTACGTATCGGTGCAGAAGTATTCCACAACCTAGCTAAAGTTCTTAAGTCTAAAGGTTACAGCACTGCAGTTGGTGACGAAGGTGGTTTCGCTCCTAACCTTAAGTCTAACGCTGAAGCTCTAGAAGTTATCGCAGAAGCTGTTGCTGCTGCTGGTTACGAACTAGGTAAAGACGTTACTCTAGCTATGGACTGTGCTGCATCTGAGTTCTTCGACAAAGAAGCTGGCATCTACAACATGAAGGGCGAAGGTAAAACTTTCACTTCTGAAGAGTTCAACCACTACCTAGCTGAGCTAGCTAACCAATTCCCAATCGTTTCTATCGAAGACGGTCTAGACGAGTCTGATTGGGCTGGCTTCAAGCACCAAACTGAACTACTAGGTGACAAGCTTCAACTAGTAGGTGACGACCTATTCGTTACTAACACTAAGATCCTTGCTGAAGGTATCGAGAAAGGCGTAGCTAACTCTATCCTTATCAAGTTCAACCAAATCGGTTCTCTAACTGAGACTCTAGCTGCAATCAAGATGGCTAAAGACGCAGGTTACACAGCAGTAATCTCTCACCGTTCTGGCGAAACTGAAGATGCAACTATCGCTGACCTAGCGGTAGGTACAGCTGCAGGCCAAATCAAAACTGGTTCTATGAGCCGTTCTGACCGTGTTGCTAAGTACAACCAACTTATCCGTATCGAAGAAGCTCTAGGTGCTAAAGCTCCTTTCAACGGTCTAAAAGAAGTTAAAGGTCAATAATTCCTAACGAATTATTAGCTTAAAGCTTTAATGAATGCCTCACTTTTTAGTGAGGCATTTTGCGTTTAAGGCTCTAAGAGCTTTTAGAGCTCAGAGAACGATGAGTCGTTCTGACCGTGTTGCTGCTATACCTAAAAGAAAGCAACCAACTAATCCGTATCGAAGAAGCTCTAGGTGCTAAAGCTCCTTCTTTTTACAACAAAAGCGGTCTTAAAGAAGTTAAAGGTCAGTTCAATTCTTAGTTGAATTTAGCTGATTGTAGCTTTAAAAAACGCCTCCGATTTCGGAGGCGTTTTTGTTTGTGTTATTCCTTAGAGCGACGTTGGTGAGACTAGGGAATCTCCTTAAGCCTCTCGAATAGCCTCAACTCTACGCTTTTCCATCTCAATGCGGATATCCGCGCCTTTAAAGCCATCTTTGATAATGTCTTGCACATTCACAGTCAAAGCCGCTTTGTAAGCTTGCTCAAAAATCGCCTTCTGAGGATAGTCGATGCTTTCGAAGCCAGTTCGACCGCGGCTGTCTGCCATACAGCAAATCAGGATGTCTTGTAAGCGCTCCGGTTTACGCCACACATCAAACTTATTGAGCACTTTGAGCTTGGTCTCAGGGCGAAGCTCGGCTGCGCGATGAATATTGGAGTGCTGCTCACAGACCATTAAAGCTAAATCACGATACTCATTGGGTACACGCACACGGTCACAAAGTTTCTTGATTAGCTTTAGACCAGTGTGGCAGTGCATCTTATGGCTAGGCCATTCTGATTCTGGCGTGATTCCTTTTCCTAAGTCATGAACTTGAGCGGCAAAACGCACTGGTAGAGAATCACTCAAAAGGGCTGCTTGCTCAGCAACCATCAAGGTATGAATACCGGTGTCGATCTCAGGGTGCCATTTCTCAGGCTGAGGGACACCGAATAGGGCGTCTAGTTCAGGAAGCACAACTTTTAAGGCGTCACAGGTTTTGAGTACTTGAAGGAAAATATGGGGACTTTGGGTTGAAAGGGATTTATGCCATTCCTGCCAAACACGCTCCGGAGTGAGGTGTTCAAGCTCGCCTGATTGGGCAATTTTTCTCATTAATTCAATCGTTTCGTCGGCGACAGTAAAGCCTAAATGCGCCAACTTTGCAGCAAAGCGAGCAACACGGAGGACGCGTAAAGGATCTTCGGTAAAGGCCTCTGAGACGTGGCGTAAAAGGCGATCTTGGAGATCTTGTTGTCCATTATAGGGATCGATGATCTTGCCGCTTGGATCTTGTGCCATCGCGTTAATCGTTAGGTCTCGGCGAAGCAAATCTTCTTCGAGAGTGACATCCTGTGCAAAGTAGCATTCAAATCCCGTATAGCCAGCACCTATTTTTCGCTCAGTACGTGCTAGCGCGTGTTCTTCTTTGGTTTTTGGGTGAAGAAATACGGGGAACTCTTTCCCAACCGCAGTAAAGCCTTGTTCGAGCATCTGTTCTGGTGTCGAGCCGACGACGACCCAATCTCTATCATAAACGTCGATATTCAGCAGTTGATCGCGAACTGCCCCACCTACAAGGTATCTTTGCACTAAAGCCTCTCTCATTTCTTAACATTGCCATTGGCTATTGTTGCCTGCAATGGTACTTTTCTTATCACTAAATTCCCAGAGACGAGAAGCATGTATAAGCAACATTTTGGATTTACGGAACTGCCTTTTTCAATCGTTCCGAATTCTCGTTTTCTTTTCCAAAGCCAACGGCATAAAGAAGCGATCACTCGCTTGAATGCTGGGCTAGGAGAGGGCGGAGGTTTTGCCATGCTGACAGGTGAGGTCGGTACGGGTAAAACGACCGTCGCAAGAGCGATGCTTCGTGCACTAGACGATAATATTCAAGCGGGGTTAATCCTTAACCCGACGTTTTCGAACAGTGAACTACTTGAAGCGATTTGTGATGAATTTGCTCTGGATTACCCTCAAGACGCCTCCCTAAAACAGCTTAGCCAAACGATTCATCAATTCCTACTTGGTAGCTACGCCAATGGAATACAAACGCTACTGGTGATTGATGAAGCCCAGCATTTATCGGCGGAAGTGCTCGAGCAACTTAGGCTGCTCACTAACCTTGAGACAGAAAGTCAAAAACTGCTTAAGGTGTTATTGATTGGTCAGCCTGAACTGCAACAGAAGCTGCAAATGCCCCAGCTTAGGCAGTTAGCACAACGAATCACAGGTCGTTACCACCTGCTGCCATTGAATGAAAAAGAAACGGCTGAGTATATACGTTTTCGATTAGAGTTTGCTGGTGGTCAGCGTGAACTCTTCACCAGTAAATCGCTTAAGCTGATTGCGAATCAAACGCTTGGTATTCCTCGTTTGATCAACCTCGTTTGTGATGCGGCTTTAAAGCAGGCATACAGTGTCGGCGAATCTGCTCCCTCTTATTCGACGGTGCAGCTCGCGTGCCAAGAGGTGATGAGTTTTCAAACGTCGTTTCATCGCCCATCGCAGCAGGTTCAGAGTAAACCCCGCTACCTTCACTATGCTGCAGCAGCCAGCCTTGGGGTGCTGATAGCTGGTGCAAGTTACTTCTATGTCCCTAAGTTAGCTAACGATGCGATTGCTCAACAGGTTGAACTGCGCTACCCCGCTGTTGAGCCAACAATCGTCTCAAAAACGGTATTTCCTGCTGAGCTGGCATCACAGTTGTTCGAATCAGATAGCTTAGAGCAAGGGATGGCGACGCTCTATCAGGTTTGGGGATACCAAGCGTCGATGTTGGATAAGCTGTGCTTAGCGGACAGCGAAAATGCATTTCAGTGTCTCAGGTTGAACGGAGATGTGCTGGCTCTTCGCCGCCACAATGCTCCGGTATTGCTCACTCTCAATAAAGATGGGCGCCAGAGTTACGCTGTGCTTCACTCCCTTGATCAAGTGAATGCTCGTTTGTTAGTGGGGGAGCGCAACATCGAGTTACCGCTCACTCAGCTTAAGGCAATCTGGTCGGGAGAGTATCGACAAATCTGGCGTAAATATTGGGGGGGATCCTTGAAACCAGGTATGCAAGGAGAGCCTGTGGCGCTGCTAGATCACCATTTGTCGATGTTGCTTGGAAAACCACGTACAGGAAGTGACCGCTACGACTCTGCCTTGCAAGAAAAAGTGAAGTTGTTTCAACGTTGGCAGGGGTTATCCGTTGATGGTATTGCAGGGAAAAACACCCTGCAGCGTCTAGAAGAAATGGTGCGAGAAGGCGTTCCCTCTCTGACCGATAATGAGGAGTCGGCATAATGTCCAATGTACTTAAAGCGCTCGACTTATCGGAGCAAAGTCATCAAGCGACGCAGCAGGGAGGTGTCTATCCAAACTTGTTGAATCGCCCCCAAGAGGTGAAAACTAGCAAATCGGCCATCGTGGCGTTGGTGTGTTTGCCTGCTCTATTGACGGCTGCTTACGGAATTTATGAAAGCTATCAAGACAAAGTATCGTCAAGGGCCAACGCTAATCAACCTCAGGTGATTCAAGTCGATACGCCTTTTGAATATGCTGAGTTGCCTTACCCAGAGTTCACCAACCTTACCCCAACGTATGATGTTCAGATTGCAGAAGTGATCAACGTTCCCGAGCCAGCACGTGAGATGTCTTCTCCGAGCTTTGATAAGACAGAAGTTACGCCGGATACCTCTGAGCCACTTAAACAAGAAGAATCTTTATTGGGGAACCTCGATTTATCTGAGCTATCCCCAGAGCTAGCGATGCGAATTGAAAACGCATTGGGAGAGGAGACTGATTTAGAAGCGCCGTCGCCCAGCCAAGTTTCAAATTTGGCGCAACAAGGGGATAAGTGGCAAGGTCGTTTACCTGCTCTGAACTTCCAAACGCACGTCTATTCAAGTAATAAAACCAAGCGCTGGGTCAAAGTGAATGGAACCGAATATAACCAAGGGGATTGGATTACGGATCGGATTCAAGTGGAGCGAATCGATCAGAATAGCTGTTTGATTCGATTTGATGGCGAAAGTATCGAAGTACCAGCGCTGTACGATTGGCAAGGCTAACAGAAGAGAGAAACTAAAAAGGTCGCGTTAGCGACCTTTTCTTTTTGATTATGCCCAGCCGGATGGGGAGCGTTTCTTACGCGGGATAATATGAGGCAAGATTAAGCCAAACAGCAAGCCCAAACCAGCTACACCACCGCCATACATAAAGTACTTAAGTAATAAGTCATCTTTCTGAGTATCCAGTTTAGCGCGTAGGCTACGAACTTCTTCTTGTGCCGAAGAGAGTTGTTGGCTCATGTCGGTGTAGCTTTGTTCCAGCTCAGCGATACGACGATTACTGGTTTCTAAAGAATCAACAAGTCCTGCTTTCTCTTGATCTGACGTAGAGCGAGCATTCGCAAGTCTTTCTTTGGTTTCTGCTAGCTCTTTTTCAAGTTTAGGTAGACGCAGTGCCATACTTTCTTGGCTGGTGACAAACTTGCTTTCAACCCAACCTTTTCTGCCTCGGTCATCTTGGATTTGGCTGTAGCCTGTTGCTCGGTCGGTAGACAAAAGTTTTACTTTATCACCGGCATCGATACTACCAATAATACGGTATTGGTTGCTTGGGCCAGAGTGCATGTAAGTAAAAAGCTTATCCGCAATGTATCGGTCTTGAGCGAGCGCTGCGGGTGCGGCGACGAGAGTGGCTAAAACTAACAGAACCAGTTTTTTCACGATAAATCCTTTAACAGTCTTATTGTCTATATCTTGCTAACTCGAAATAGTAAGTAGTTTCTTTAGTGACTGCAACAAAGAAGGGAGGCTAAGCCTCCCTTTCTGTGTATTTGAGTCAATAATGACAGTGCGTTAACACATCATTGACGCGTTGGTTAAACGAACATCGCTTGGATAGCGTAGAAGAACACAACCGCCAATAGTGCGCCAGCAGGTAGAGTTACGATCCAAGATGCAACGATGTTACGCACGACACCGAGGTTCAGCGCTGCAATACCGCGAGCAAAGCCAACACCTAGAACCGCACCAACCAGAGTTTGAGTGGTTGAGATCGGTAGACCTGTACCTGACGCAAGAACAACAGTACATGCTGTTGCAAGTTGAGCTGCGAAACCGCGGCTTGGTGTCAACTCTGTAATACCCGTACCAACGGTTGCCATCACTTTGTGGCCAAGCGTCGCAAGACCAACCACGATACCGAAACCGCCTAGAGGAAGAATCCACCATGCAATGGTGCTTTTACCTGTGATTTCACCCATGTGCTCTACCGTTGAAACTACAGCAGACAGTGGACCAATCGCATTAGCAACGTCGTTTGAACCGTGAGCAAATGCCATCGCACACGCAGTGATTACCATTAGAACACTGAAGATACCTTCAACACCGGCAAAACCGTGGTCATCTTCGCGGCTTGCGAACTTCTTCTGAATGTAGAAGTAACCGCCAGCCATCACTAGCGCAGAAATGCCCGCAGCCCACATCCAAGCTTCACCGTTCGTTAAGTGAAGACCAACGTGCTTCAGACCTTTCTTAATCGTAACCAGTGCAATTACCATGGTCGTGATGAACATGTACACAGGAACAAAGCGCTTTGCGTTAAACAGTGGCTTTTCAGTATCAAAGATCAGGCGCTGTGCGCTGACGAAGATAACGTACGCGAAGAAGCCAGAGATAACTGGGGTAATGATCCAGCTACCAACAATGCCTTGAACTGAGCCCCAGTCAACGGCTTCCGTACCCACAGACACACACGCAAAACCGATGATTGCACCGATGATTGAGTGAGTGGTAGACACTGGCCAGCCCATGTATGACGCTAGCAATAGCCATGTACCTGCCGCTAGTAGCGCAGACATCATGCCGTAGACAAGAACATCTGGTTGAGATGCGAAGAGTGACGTTTCGATTACGCCTTTACGGATAGTGTCGGTTACTTCACCGCCTGCAAGGTATGCACCCGCAAATTCAAAGATCATTGCGATAATGATCGCTTGTTTCACGGTTAGCGCTTTTGAACCTACTGATGTACCCATCGCATTGGCAACATCGTTTGCGCCAATACCAATCGCCATCAGAAAACCGAAAGCTGCTGCAATAATAATCAGGACAGTGCCGTAGTTCGCAAGGATATCCATCGTAATACCTAGTTGTTGATAACAAGCGGAGCAAATTAGGCACGAAAAAGCCCCTTCGGCGCGTCAGTATTTATCGCCTAATTAAGGGGAGTGCTATTAAGATGCTCTTCGTTATTTAGTTAACGTATGATTTATGAGCGAGACAACATTAGCTCAAGACGCGCACCAACACGTTGCGCCTGATCAGCTATGCCACCTACCCATTCTAAAATTTTATAAAGGAACATCACATCGATAGGATTCATATCCTGCTCAATCTCCATCAATTGTTGACGAAGTTGGATCTGCATCGCATCGGTGTCATCTTCGATTACATCTAGTTGGTGGATCATTTCAGCCACAAGTGTTACTTCGCGACCTTTGAATCCAGTTTCTAATAACTCATCGAGCTCATTGATGACTTTTTGCGCTTGATTTGCTGCATCGAGACAACGTTTCACATACGCAAGGAAGTTTTCTTGAAGTGGCCCAGGAATAGTCAATTGACGACCGTAAACTCGGCCTGCAATGTCTTTCGCTAGGTTTGCCAGTTTGTCTTGCTGTGTAAGTAGCTCCAGCATATCGCTACGGTCAACAGGCATAAACAAACCGCGAGGAAGTTTAAGGCGAATTTCGCGCTTGAGCACGTCGGCTTCTTTCTCTAGATGAGAGATCTGAGCGCGAATTTCTGATGCTTTCTCCCAGTCACCCTTTGAACTGACTTCAAAGAAGTTAACTAGGTGAGAACAACATTCGTTCACACAGACGACGTGGCGTTGCAAAGGTTTAATCGGGGACTTTGCAAATAACCCCATAATTGTATTTACTGGCATGGTCATTCAACCTAATTAATATAACCTAAAAATAACATACACCCTTTACGGCGAAATGTTGAGCGATGGCTATAAAGGCGCGCATGGTAACGCATTAAATCACTCATTAAAACTGTTTTAGATCATCATTCCTGCGATATTTCTTTCTTGCCGAGTAAGAAAATTGGCAATATCCTGTCTCTATCTGCTTTGAAAGGTATAACTATGGAAACCGAGATAGAACTGAAGTTTTTTGTTTCTCCTGATTTTTCAGAGACTTTGCGTCAAAAAATATCTGAAACTAAAGTGCTTCAGCACAGCTGTCGAGAACTTGGCAATACTTACTTTGACACGCCGGATAACTGGCTGCGTCGCCATGATATCGGTATGCGAATTCGTCGTTTTGATGATGTATTCGTGCAAACGGTCAAGACGGCAGGGAGAGTCGTCGCAGGTCTTCATCAAAGACCTGAATACAATGCTGAGCACACCAGTAACGAGCCCGATTTAACGTTACATCCTGACGACATCTGGCCTGCAGGCAAAGATGTCTCCGTGCTTCAATCTGAATTGATGCCTCTTTTTTCTACTAACTTCACGCGTGAGCAGTGGCTAATTGGCATGCCTGATGGTAGCCAAGTGGAAGTTGCTTTTGACCAAGGAAAAGTAGAAGCCAATGGTGAAGAAGACCCAATTTGTGAAGTAGAGCTTGAGCTGAAATCAGGTCAAACCGATGCGCTATTTACTCTGGCGCGCAACTTCTGCGAACACGGTGGTATGCGCTTAGGCAACTTAAGCAAAGCGGCCAAAGGCTATCGCCTTGCAACAGGCTATACCGGTGACGATGTTAAGCCGCTTACGCTAGTGAGCACCGACAAACGAGATAGCGTGGAAGCGTGCTTCATTAATTCGTTAGAACATGCGCTATCCCATTGGCATTACCACGAGCAAATTTACTCAGAGCGTGAGTCCATAGAAGCGCTGCATGAGATAAAAAACGCCATCAGTTTTATTCGCCAAGTATTAACGGTTTACGGCGGTGTGGTTCCGCGCCGTGCCAGCGCAATATTAAGGCAAGAGCTGAAATGGCTAGAGCAGAGCCTAGAGTGGCTCAACGACTATGATTACCTAGACGATCTGCTAGACGACAAAGGCCATGCGCTGCGAAAACTTGATGCACGCAAGTACCTTGTCGGGGAACTAAAGCTCATTCAAGAACAGTTACCAACCAGAGAAGAGCTTCTGGAGCTACTCAACAGCGCCCGTTATACCGGTTTGCTGCTTGACTTGAGTCGTTGGATCTTAACGCGTGGTTGGCAACCCTTCTTGGATGATAAAGCACGCGACAAAATGGCACGTAACATTGAGCACTTTTCCGTTCAGCAGCTGGATCGCACTTGGGCGGAACTGATGGAAGCTTTCCCTCCCGAACGAAGCCTATCGAGTCAAGATTACATTGATCAGCAATACCGCTTAATGCGCAATTTGTATACAGGCGTGAGTTTTGCGAGCTTGTTTGATACCGAAGAGCGCAATAGCTTCCGTATGCCTTGGAGTGATTTGCTGCACGGCATCGACGATTTACTCAAGTTGCGTACATTGCAAAAGCTTGTTGAGTCGTTAGAGGGTGATGAGCAGGAGCAACTAGCGCGCTGGGTTGCCCGTCAAGAAAGCTCCATCTTGCATGCAATGGAGCAAACTCGAGTTATCTGTATAGAGACCGAGCCCTATTGGCAAGAGTAACCACCAACATCAACGGGAGCATTACGGCTCCCGTTTGTTTTGCTGCTCAAGGTTGTCTAAGCGGCGAAGAATCTCATTTTGTTTTTCGACAAGCTCTATTAATAGCTTCTCTTTATTTTCTGAACGCGTGGTCTGAACCTTGGAAGGTGAGGTTATCATTGAGGTGACCAGTCCAGAAATCATACCAAATAAGCCTACGCCACAAATGATCAATCCCGCTGCAAGAATTCTTCCCCCATCCGTAACCGGGTAGTGATCGCCGTAACCCACTGTGGAAATAGTCACGAGCGCCCACCACATGGCATCGCCACCATCTTTGATATTGGCGCTGGGCGAATGCCCTTCAATAAATAGCATCATGCTCGAACCTGCGGTCAGCAAAATGACCATTAAGAGTAGAATCGAGGCTAAGGTCGTTTCATGTTTATTGCGCAGTAGTTGGCGGATGACGTTTCGGCTTGAACGAATCACTAGAACGACACGCAAGATAGAAAACAACCTCGCGTAACGCAGTGGTTCAATCATCGGTAGGCTGGCTAGAAAATCGATCCAGTGGCGTTTCATAAATTGCAGCTTATTTGTAGAGCGGATCAAATCTACACTCAATTGAAGCATAAAAATGCTACAGATAAGAAAGTCTAAGCCGATAAGGACTTGTCGAGTTTCTGGCCGCAAAGGAAAAAAGAGTAAGCCAGAGATCACAAATAGCGCCATAAATGACAAGATTAGTGACAGCAAGCTCATCGGTTTAGTATCACTTTTGATAATATCTTTATTCATACGAGGCTCGAAATAAATATTTTGGCGTAACCAGAGAAGAGGTGTTGCTCTGTAAGCCACTCTATTACAACGCGCTAAAAATACAAAATTTGACTTAATGGAGAAGCGACGATGACCAAAATGGCATTTAAACCATGGGAGCGGGTGATTACTGATGTCCGCCTAGTTCCTAAAATGGTCATGCTGATGGTGTTTAGTACCTTACTGATCATTGGTAAACAGCTGTGGGATGCAAGCACCTTTTACGATTCACTTCTTGCTGCAACTCAAAGCACAGCGATTGCCCAAGAGCATTATGACGCTTATCTCGTTCAGGTGGCGTGGCAAACCTGTTTACTCATAGTGGTTTTTGTCGCATTGCTGCTTTTTGCTGCGCGCGTTATGTTGCGTCAGACGCAGTACTTAAGTGACTCAATCAAAATCATGGCAAATAAAGACTTATCGGTTCCTATTGAAATGGAATGTAAAGATGAGTACGGCGATGTCGCGCGTGAGCTAGAAAAAACACGTCGTCAGCTGCAAGAAATGATTGCGCTGCAAGTGAGTGCTTCGCAAGAATTGTCTGGTTTGACGGAAGTGATGACCATCAGTATGTCTGAGACCAAAGAATCGGCCCAAGAAGAGTTTAACGAAATTGATCAACTGGCAACGGCGATGAGTGAGATGACTTCGACGGTTCAAACTGTCGCGGGTCACGCGCAAAGTGCGTCTTCATTAACAGAAAACGCTTCGAGCCAAGCACAAACGGGTCAACGATTTGTGCAAGACACCGTGCTTAAGATCAGTGAACTTTCAAAAGACATCTCTGCTTCGGCGCAAGCGGTGAATGATGTGGAAGACAGCGTAGGCTCAATTGGTAGTGTTGTTGGAACCATTCAAGGTATTTCTGAGCAGACAAATCTACTGGCACTGAACGCAGCGATTGAAGCGGCTCGTGCTGGTGAAGCGGGGCGCGGTTTTGCCGTGGTGGCAGATGAAGTTCGCAACCTTGCTCAGCGCACTCAACAAGCCACCGTCGAGATTCAAGAGATGATCTCTCAACTTCAATCGAGCGCAAATTCCGCAGTAGAGCTGATGGAAAAGAGCGTCGTTGAAGCGGCTGAAGGGGTTGAGCTTGTGACCAACGCAGGAAGTGAATTGGATGGAATTGTTGGTCAGG
Source organism: Vibrio sinaloensis (assembly GCF_000808535.1). Taxonomy (GTDB): domain Bacteria; phylum Pseudomonadota; class Gammaproteobacteria; order Enterobacterales; family Vibrionaceae; genus Vibrio; species Vibrio sinaloensis_D. The sequence continues at coordinate 4,518 of NZ_JWLV01000050.1, read as the reverse complement.
TGAATCAAATCAACGATATGAACTTCCAGATTGCTACCGCTGCTGGTCAACAAAGCAGTGTTGCGGAAGAGATGAATCAGAACCTGACCAATGTTCGTGAGCTTGTTGAAGCCTCGGTTACCGTGGTTTCGGAGCTGCTCGAAACCTCTGAGATAATGCAGCAAAATGCCGATGAGCTAGACAAGAAAATCACGTCATTTAAGGTTTAGCTTCTCAAGTTAAATGCAATAAACGCCCACTGGCTACTAGTGGGCGTTTTTTATTGGTATAAAGAGAGAGTTACCACACCCCACGGCTATTTCTAGACAAGGAAGAATCATGCAGCTGCCAGAAAGCCTCACTCAATTTTCCCAACCTGTTATCCAAGCAATGAACGAATCGCAAGCCTTGAACCATTGGTCAGAGTCACAGCTCTCTCAATTGCAATATGTGGCGGGTTTGAGTCAGTTTGTTGGCGAAGCGCTGTCAACGGATGAGCTACTCCAGCAACAGCTGCCTGAGATGTTAAACCATGATTCGCGCCATGAGCAGTATCGAGAAAGGCTATCTGCTTTGCTGAGTGAGTGCCATGATGAGATGCAGGGGCATCGAGTGCTAAGGCAGTTTCGTAACCGTGAAATGGTCTACATTGCTTGGCGTGACTTTACGGCATCTTGGGCGTTAGAAGAGAGCCTAGAGCATCTCTCCCAATTGGCTGAAGCGATGATTTTTGAAACCTATCAATGGCAGTATAAACAGTGCTGCGATCTATGGGGGACGCCGACCAATGAACTCGGTGAAGCGCAGCCAATGTTGATTATTGGCATGGGCAAACTGGGTGGTGGTGAGCTGAACTTCTCGTCCGATATTGATTTGATTTTTACCTACCCTGAAAACGGCGAAACCCAAGGTGCTCGACGCAGTATTGCCAACGCACAGTTTTTTACTCGTCTCGGTCAACGCATTATCAAAGCCCTCGATCAGCAAACCTTTGATGGTTTTTGCTATCGCGTCGATATGCGTTTGCGCCCATTTGGAGACAGTGGACCGCTCGTGATGAGCTATGCGGCTCTTGAAGACTACTACCAAGAACAAGGTCGAGACTGGGAACGCTACGCGATGATCAAAGCGCGCGTTATGGGGCGTGAAATGTACCCAGAGTATCAAGAGCTCCGTCAGATGCTGCGACCGTTTGTCTTTCGTCGTTACATTGACTTCAGTGCGATTCAATCGTTACGTCGCATGAAATCGATGATCAGCAGTGAAGTGCGCCGTCGTGGGCTAAGCAACAACATAAAATTGGGTGCTGGTGGCATTCGTGAAATCGAATTTATAGCTCAAGTCTTTCAATTGATTCGGGGTGGGCGAGAGCCAAGGTTGCGTCAGCGAGGGCTACTCAATACCCTTGATGCAATAGAAGAGCTCGAACAGCTAACTGCAGCGGAAACTCAGCAACTACGCAATGCCTATAAATTTTTGCGTCGCCTAGAAAACTTGCTACAAGCAATGGCCGACAAACAAACCCAAACCTTACCTGAAACCGATACAGAGCAACTGCAGTTAGCGATCGCGATGGGCTACAGCGATTGGCTAAGCCTTCGTCAAGATATCACTCAACACATGCAAAACGTGCACTCGGTCTTTGCAGATTTAATTGGGGATGATGAAGAAGAGCAACAAGACATCGCCAAACATTTTGTCGAGCTGTGGGACATGGCTGCCAAGAAAGATGTCATTGAGCATATCTTGGAGCATGACATTCAAGCGCAAGAGCCCGCTCAAATGGCCACAACCATTATTCAGTTCAAGCAAGACTTGGCCAAGAAAACGTTGGGGCCACGCGGTCGAGAAGTACTGAATCATCTGATGCCAAAAATCTTCTCAGCTATCTACTCGCACAAAGATGCTCAGTTTGGTTTGCCACGTGTTCTCCACCTTTTGCATCGCATTGTCACTCGCACAACGTATTTAGAACTACTTGATGAGCACAGCGCTGCACTGACTCAGTTAGTGAGGCTGTGTACTGCAAGTCCTATGATTTCGGAGCAGCTTGGGCGTTATCCGATCCTGCTTGATGAGCTGATCGACCCTCAGCAGTTATACAATCCGATTCCATTGGAGAGCTACAGAACCGAACTACGGGACTTTCTAGCTCGTATCCCAGAAGACGATATGGAGCAGCAAATGGAAGCGCTCCGTCAATTTAAGCAGATATGTATTTTGCGAATTGCGGCAGCGGATATCGCTGGTGTGCTGCCAGTCATGAAAGTGAGTGATCACTTAACGTATTTGGCAGAAGCGATTGTTGAGTCAGTAGTCGGTCAAGCTTGGCTGCAAATTGCAGAAAAGTATGGCGAGCCAACCCACTTAAAAGACCGAGATGGCAAAGGCTTTGCGGTGATTGGTTATGGCAAAGTCGGAGGCTGGGAGCTCGGTTATAACTCAGACCTTGATATCGTCTTTATGCATGATTGTCCGGTGCATGCGTATACCGATGGCAAGAAAGAAATCGACGGCCGTCAGTTCTACTTACGCTTGGCTCAACGCATCATTCACATATTCTCGACACGAACAGCGTCGGGCATATTGTACGAAGTGGACACTCGCTTACGTCCTTCGGGAGCGTCGGGTTTGTTAGTAAGCCCTACAGAAGCATTCGATGAATATCAGCATAATGAGGCGTGGACATGGGAACATCAGGCTTTGGTTCGTGCTCGCATGATTTACGGCGATGAACCATTACAACAAGCCTTTGCCAAGACGCGCCACGCGGTACTGACGTTGCCTCGTGAGGAAGCCAAACTCAAGCAAGAGGTGGCAGACATGCGAGTGAAAATGCGTGACCATTTAGGCGGTAAGAAAGCAGGACGCTTTATGTTGAAGCAAGATCCTGGTGGTATTACTGATGTCGAGTTTCTCGCGCAATATTTGGTTCTGCGCTTTAGCCATGACAAACCCAAGTTAACGCGCTGGAGTGACAATGTGCGAATCTTCGAAACCATGATGTCGCAAGGCGTTCTGGAAGAAGAACAGGCAATGGCACTCACTCACGCTTACACAACAATGAGAGACCAGATCCATCACCGAAACTTGCTTAACCTCGATGCGGATGTGGCAGAAGACAAACTCGTGCCTGAGCGAGAATGCGTCCAAAAAATTTGGCACGCTTGGTTTGATACTAACGATTAAACCAAGCCTCCTCACTTTAGCTGCTTACTGCTGAGGGTTTAGGGCGTTCAACGGCTGTGCTAAACTCTCGCCAGAATTATATTTTGGAGATCGACGATGAAACCAATCCTACCTAACTACAAGGATGCGGGTGTCTTAATCATTGGTGATGTGATGTTGGATCGCTACTGGTACGGCCCAACTGGGCGTATTTCACCAGAAGCGCCAGTTCCGGTAGTAAAAGTAGAAAACAATGAAGAGCGTCCTGGCGGGGCGGCTAACGTTGCGATGAACATCGCTTCGCTGGGAGGACATGCTCATATTGTTGGTTTAACAGGGATTGATGAACCTGCGAAAGTGCTCAATGAGACCTTATCTGCACTTAATGTAACCTGTGACTTTGTTGGTCTACCCGATTACCCAACGATTACGAAACTGCGTGTGATGAGCCGCGGACAGCAGTTGATTCGCTTAGACTTCGAAGACAAGTTTGAAAACGTCGATTCTGAGCTGATTCTAAGCCGCATGGAGCAGGCGTTGCCTAAAGTGAAGTCGGTGGTGTTATCCGACTACGCTAAGGGCGCTTTAGAGCACGTTCAGAAATTTATTCAAAAAGCGCGTGCAGCGAATGTCCCTGTTTTTATCGATCCGAAAGGGGCGGACTTTGAACGTTACCGTGGAGCTACGCTGCTGACGCCAAATATGGCAGAGTTTGAGCTTGTGGTTGGCAAAGTGAAGTCTACCCAAGAGTTGGTTGAAAAAGGGCTTCAGCTGATTGAAGAGTTCGACTTTGATGCACTTCTTGTGACGCGAAGCGAACATGGTATGACGCTGCTTCGTCGTGGCCAAGAGCCATTCCATTTACCAACTCAAGCCAAAGAGGTATACGACGTGACGGGTGCCGGCGACACGGTTATTTCAGTGTTGGCTGCGTCAGTGGCATCGGGTAAACCTCTTGATGAAGCGTGTGCCTTAGCAAATGCAGCGGCCGGTGTTGTGGTCGGTAAACTGGGTACGTCAACAGTATCAACCATCGAGTTGGCGGAAGCGGTTCATGGTAGTCAAGACACCGACTATGGTGTGATTGGTGAGCAAGCGTTGATTGAAGCAGTGAAAAATGCCCAAGCCAAAGGCGAAAAGGTAGTCATGACTAACGGCTGTTTCGATATCCTTCACGCAGGCCACGTTTCGTATTTAAACCACGCCGCTGAACTGGGTGATCGCTTAATTGTGGCGGTTAACACCGATGAGTCAGTGAAGCGCTTAAAAGGCCCTGGTCGCCCTGTTAACCCTACCGATCGACGAATGGCGGTTCTTGCTGGTTTGGGTGCGGTTGATTGGGTGGTTCCATTTGGTGAAGACACACCGCAG
>NZ_JWLV01000049.1 GCF_000808535.1 Vibrio sinaloensis | reverse complement strand
GGTTTATATTTTTAAAGAGCGTTGCTTTGAGCTTTCTCTCAAAGCGGAGGTGCATTCTAGCGAGATAACTTGAAGAGTCAAACTCTTTTTCAAATTTATTTTCTCGAGAAGCTTTTACCTCTCTAACACTTCTAAAGCCTTGTGGCGTCTGCCGTGTCAGTGGAAGCGCATTATAGGCAGTTCCTTTTCGATGGCAAGAGAAAATATGCGTTTTTTCATAAAAAAATGCCCAACTGAACAGCTATTGTTCAGGGGCATTTTTACACGCAAGCTACCCTCAACTTAAACAGAGCTTATACACATTTTCTTGTGGATAACTAATCGTCACTATCGAAAAAGTAAGAAATACGAGAACGTGGGTTTAGATACTCGCGAACTTTGTCCGGCAGTTTGGTTGGCAGAATAGCATTAACTATCTTTATTTCTTTTTCTGCCAAGTCGATGATTGGGGCTTGAGTTCGAGGAACGGATGGATCGTAGATCAATACATTCGGGAACAGTATGTTTCGCGCATTTACCGAGATAACCAATCCGACCATATCATTCGAAAGCTGAACCACCGTACCCGGAGGATAGATGCCCATAAACTTAATCAATAAGCTTAAGTTGTCATTGTTATAAAGATGCTTGCAGTTCTTATATAGATGAGAAAGGGCAACATAAGGAATTTTTTGCTCTGAGGGCACGTTATGGTGACAAAGGTTGTCGTACGCATTCGCAACTGAGATGACTTGCGTAATTTCATCTATCTCATCTTCTTTAAGACCTGCCGGATAACCCGAGCCATCATTTAGCTCATGGTGTTGCTCAATCACGATCTTTGCAGATTCAGGGAACGCCTCTATATTATTGGCCAACTCCAAGCCATATTTTGTATGAAGTTTAAGGTAGTTTTTCTCTGGTTCAGATAAGGGGGTTTGTTTGCGTACTATTGCACTCGGCACCTTCACCTTGCCCATGTCATGAAAAAGCGCGGCAAATGCCACTTGCTTGAGTTGGTCCGAATCCCACTTCTTCGCTTTCGCAATCATCATTGATACAACAGAAACGTTGAGCGAATGGAAATAGATATCTTCAAACTCACTTTTACCATTCATGAGGTGTAAGGTGACATTGTCGTCACTCAAGAGCTTATCAACAATATCATTCACCAAGCTTGTGGCTTCATCAACTGCTTGGTCAGGACGATTGCGAATTTTGTTCATCACAGCACGCATCCGGGATAACGAGCGCTCGAACTCTTTTTCACAATTGATGACGCGGCGCCTGTAAGCACTTAATCGCTCAATTCGGTCTTGCTTCTCTTTCCAGAGCTTTTCTGCCTCTTTATCTATGGCAGCACTCATATCCTCATCATGTTGGGATGAATCCTGAGTCTTAGGAGGAAGAGGTTGCGTATCACTCTGGTTGGGATTCATGAAGACATGTTTAATCCCCAGATGTCGTATCAACCGAATCTGCTCTTCATCTTTTACCTTGAAGCTATTAAACAGGAATGGGTGTTCGTTCCATTTAACAGGCAACCGAATGTGCAATCCAGGCTGGATTCTGTCGACGGTTATCTTAATACTTGCCACTTTTTATAGATTTCTTTACGTTACTGACTCGTTTATAAGTTTAGATGATTCCATTTCTGAAATCATCATGTTGAGTCACTAATGAGAAGGTGGTAGGTAACTCAGACGGTTCACACCAAGTTACAATGCAGCATCCAGCGCACACCAAACTGATCTTCAACCTTGCCAAAGCGAGCGCCCCAAAAGGTGTCTGCCAACGGCATCATGATATGACCACCGTGAGAGAGCTTATCAAATAATCGAGCCTGCTCATCTAAATCATCCAAAACTAACGATAACGCAACATTATTCCCCGACAGCTCTTTGGCCACCATACCGTCAGACAGCATCAGTTTCATACCAAATGCTTCGAACTCGGCATGCATTATCCAATCTGGGTCTGCACCTTCGATCACTTGCGGCGCCTCTTTAAAATATTGCTTGCTCACCACAACACCTCCAAAACACTTGTGGTAGAACTCAAGCGCTTCTTCGCAGCGGCCAGCAAAAAACAGGTATGGGGTTAAGTTATACATTGCGTTCCTCCTTGGTATCTTTAAAAGATAGACAACTTTTTGAAACAACGAGGAAATTTTAATCGCTTACTCAATTCTCTGGTGTGAATTGCGCAAAATTAATTTAGGCTCGAAGGTTTCTGGCAGCTTTGCTTCATGCTTATGAATAAGATTGTTGAGCTGTAAGGCAGCGGCTCGAGCCATGTCGCTGATGGGAAAATGGACCGAGGTCACCGTCGGGTAGAGGTCCTCGCAGCGATCGATACTGTCAAAGCTGACAATTGATATTTGCTCTGGCACTTTGATCCCCACTTCATGGAGGTACTGCAACGCCCCAACTGTCATTTCTTCACTGCAAGAATAAATCGCGGTTACTTGTGGCGCTGCTTGGAGAATTGTCTTTGCCGCTTGATACCCACTTTGGCGGCCGTAGTCTCCTTCCGCGCACCAACTCTCTGGTACTGCCACTCCCGCTTTCATCATGGCGTCCAAATAACCTTGTTTACGAAGGACACTATTTTCTCGATGGGCAGGCCCTGCTATGCATGCCACCTTGGTATGACCGATATCAATCAGATGCTGAACCGCAATGAAACTGGCTTTGTGGTGATCAAAGGTGATACAACGCGACTCTAGCCCGGGGACGTAGCGATCTAACAATACGAAGGGGGTCGGCGCTTCTGATAAAGTGATCAACTCTTGATCGGACAAGTACCGGCTGTGCAGCACATAACCCTCACAGCGAAGATCATTAAAACGTTGTATCGCTTCCTTTTCCCCACTGGCGGAGTGATGCCCTTGTGCAGTGATCAGAAACTTTTTGTGTTGATCGAGCTCGCTTTGAACCTGATCCATCATCGCCCCGAAGAAACCACCGGTATAATAAGTCACGAGCAAGCCAACCATGTTGGTGGAAGAGGTTGCCAGCGAACGCGCGATAGCACTCGGACGGTAGTTCAGCGCTTTCATTGCTTCTTCGACTTTCCGCTTTGTCTCCGCTTTAAACTTGCCCTCACCATTAATAATTCGCGAAACCGTTGAACGATTTACACCCGCCAACTCAGCGACATCTTTTATTCTAGCCATAACATCCTGTACTTCATCACTTTATAAAGAGGCTGCCAGAACATAAGGACATGACTTTAGGGGGTATTCTGGCAGCCGTAAAACATCCTACACTCGGTTAGGTATGCTGGATAGATAAAGCCGAGTAATCCGTGACTTCGATTGAATGCCTTTCAAGCAAGGTGACAAGTTTGTCATCGGTCAACACATTAAGCTCTTTCTTTCGTTGTTCTGAGTAGCCACTGCTATGGGCAAGCGCTTGGTCAACAATGGCAGGGTGGCACATGACTTCCACCAACTCGTAACGTTTTTCTAGCTCTAATAGATGATTCACTAAGCCCATTAAGTCGACGCCTTGGTCATAGAATTGATCGGTAAAGAAGTAATTTAAATTAGGGGCGCTTTGCCCTCTGAGTGGGACACAGTATTTCGCCGCAACTTCCATTACAACTGGAAAAAATTCTGGGTGGGTATGGGCGTGATGATGACTGTCGATATGACTGAGCGTCAATCCTGTCGCGAGAAAAGCTTCAACTTGTGCGATACATTCGTCATAGATGGCTTGAGCACTAAACCCGCGATGTGACCAGAACTCTGCGTATTTATAAAACGTTCCGTTTTTATCACTCAAGTTAGTTGAACGTGTTAAAGGCGCTCCCAGCGTAAAACGCAAATGGATGCCTACTTTTAAGGTCGGGATTTTTTTAGCCAAAGCGACAGCGTGCTCCTCCTCCGGTAACCCGACGAGCAGTGTTGTAGAACGAACGACGCCCTCTAAATGGGAGCGTACAATTCCCTCGTTGACCCCTTTCGTTAAGCCGAAATCATCGGCATTGAAGATCACTTTCATCGCTTTGGCCACTCCTTATAAGTGAGTTAAGGTAAATTGAGGTAGATAATGGCGATTTTGCTGTAATATCTCATCAAAGATCGATTTAGCGCGACCAATATCTGGGACCAACGGATTGTTCGCAAGCGCCATTAAACCCTGCTCATAACTGCCATGTACCGCTGCTTCAATAGTCAGTTGCTCGTAAGCTTTCACTTGATGAAGTAAGCCTTTCACATTTGGCGACAACTCCCCAACCGCGAGAGGCTTTGCTCCCCATGACCCAACCACAGCCGTACACTCAATCACGGCATCATCAGGCAAGCCATTTATTGCGCCATTATTGGGTACGTTCACAACGTGCAATGAATTTCGATTGTTGTAGATCGCATCGACTAAGTTGAGCGACGCATCCGAGTAATAAGCGCCGCCTCGCTCTTCCAACTGCGAAGGTTTATGGTCGAGACTTGGCTGCTGATATAGCTCAAACAGTTCCGCTTCGGTCTGCATCACCTGCTCCGCTCGAGTTCCTTTCTCCACAGCGCTTAGCTTCTCTTCCGCTAGCATCGCATCCGTTTGATAGAAGTATCGATGGTAAGGGCATGGGATCGCATTCAACGCTCTCAAAAAAGTTGGGTCCCACGGCTCTTCCCAAATGTTTTTCATGCTGAAGTTGGCTCCATCCCCGACTTTCTCAAGTACGGTGTGAGTAATATCTTCACCATTGAGCCACGCTTTATGCACCCAAACAAGGTGGTTCAAGCCCGCGAACTCAAGCTGCACTTCATTGGGTTGGCAGTCCATCATATCGGCAATCATCATTTGCATAGAGACTGGCACATTACATAAACCAATGTTTTTTACCTTGGTGTATTTGTTGACAGCCTCACTCACTAATCCTGCCGGATTGGTAAAATTGAGCATCCACGCATTTGGTGAGAGCTCCTCAATATCACGGCAAATATCCAGTATCACAGGAATGGTTCGTAGCGCCTTTGCAAAACCGCCAGGCCCCGTTGTTTCCTGACCAATCACGTCATATTTTAGGGGGATTTTTTCATCGTTTGCTCTGGCAGCGAGACCGCCAACGCGAAACTGAGTCATAACGAAATCTGCCCCTTTGATGGCCGCCCGGCGATCACAGTCTGCGGTTACTTCAATATCCGCACCGACTTTTGCAATCATACGTTTCGCTAATCCGCAAATAATGTCTAGCTTTTCTCTGCCTTCTTCAATATCAACGAAATGGATCTGTTTTACCGGAAGCGACGTCAACCTTTTGAGTACACCTTCCACAAGCTCAGGCGTATAACTGCTACCCCCACCAATAATGGCAAGCTTTAAGCTATCTCTAGACATTCGTGTTTACCCCGCAATCTGCTTATGTAGTGCGACCATTTCTGTTGCCATTTCTTGCGCCAAAATGGTGGTCATCAAATGATCTTGTGCGTGGACCATTACTAAAGTCATCGCAACTTTCCCCTCCCCCTGATCTTCTTCAATAAGCTGCGTCTGAATCAGGTGCGCTTTGTTTAAACACTCCTTAGCAAGAGCGAGTTTTTCTTCCGCGGCGAGAAACTCTTTTTCGCGAGATAACCTAAGGGCTTCATAACACAAGCTACGTGCTTCACCTGCATTACAAATTATTTCCATAACAACAATTTCTTGTTCCATAACGACTTCCTTTATTCAGAGCTGCCTAACGCGGCAGCTCAATGATTTACTTAGGCGATGGCACCTTTACCTGACACGGCTTGCTCTGATTCAGACTCACTTGAAGGCTGCTCTTGAGCGATCACTTGCTTTTCAAACATCTTGAAGAAAGGCAGGTAAATAAACAGATCCAGAATCAACAATCCGATCACCAACAATACGGGCGACAGTGTCCAACCACTGCCCCATGACGCGCCAATAATGGCCGGCGTCGTCCATGGTGTTGTGGCAACGCCCATACCAACCAAGCCAACCTGAACCGCAAAATAGGCAATGGTGGCATTGATAACTGGCGCGAAGACGAAAGGAATAAACAAGATTGGGTTCATTACAATTGGACTGCCAAAAATGACAGGCTCATTGATTTGGAAGAAGCCAGGCACCGCACTCATGCGTCCAATACTCTTTAGATGCGCAGAGCGACTGAACGACATCAGTAAAACAAGTGCGAGCGTTGCGCCTGAACCACCAATAAAGATGTAGAAGTCCCAGAAGGGTTGCGTAAAGACATTGGGTATGGGCTGACCCGCAACAAATGCATCAATATTGGCACTGATATTGGTAAGGAAAATCGGTGAAAGAAGTCCAACAACAATCGCGGCTCCATGTATTCCAGCAAACCAAAGTAACTGACATAAGAGCAACGCACCAATAATCGCTGGCAGGGTATTTGAGGCACTGATTAACGGCTTGAACATCGCCATTACTGCATCTGGAATAAGCATTCCGTACTGAGCTTGAACAAATAAGCTCAAAGGATACAAGGTGATGAAAATTGCCAATACGGGCAGTAGCACTTCAAAAGAGCGTGCAATCGCTGGTGGTACTTGCTCTGGCATACGAATGGTAATGTTGTGCTTTTTCATAAATCGATACAGCTCGACCGAAAAGAACGCACACATAACCGCGGTAAAGATGCCAGTTCCCCCCATGTGAGACATCGCCAACGCCCCATCCTTTGCGGGAGCCGCGACCAACAAGAAGCTCATCAAAGATAAAACAGCGCTCGTGATGCCATCCATCTTATAGGCTTTCGCCAAACTATAGGCGACCCCCAAGGAGACAAAAATCGTCATAATGCCCATCGACATATTGAATGGCATCATAATGGTGTCAAAGTGGGTGGTAGCGAAATCTAACCAAGCGCGACCAAACGCATTTGTGGTATCTTCGCCAAACGGGGGGAAAGCAAAGATCAAAATAAAACTACCGACGATAATAAATGGCATTGCGACAATAAATCCGTCACGCATTGCTCGTACATGAGGTTGATTGCCAACTTTTGCGGCAAGCGGTGCTATATGTTTTTCGACGATTCCTATAATCGCATCATAAAGCTTCATAGATTCCATCCTTATTTTTGGATAAAAGAATCCCTACGCATATAAATATGCGCATATTCTTTTACTGATAAATTGAGTTTATTTAATTAGATGAGTTCGAGCGCTTGTTGAAGCACTTCATCACCTTTCATCATTCCATAGGCTTGTGGCGAAATTGCCGCAATGTTCTTACCATGCTCTTCTGCCGTCTTGCGTAGTTCTTCCAACTGAAAGCGAACTTGAGGACCAAGCAAGCAAACATCATACTCTTTGATTGCCTCGTCAAATGCGTTGACTGACATTGCATCAATCTTACACTCTATTCCTTTTAATTCAGCAACTTGCTCCATTTTCTTAACAAGCATGCTGGTCGACATACCAGCGCTACAGCACAAAAGAATCTTTTTCATAATCTTGCTCCATGTGTTCAATCTTTAACCTACGAACACTGTAGCAAAAACGTACAACACAAAAAAGCGCAACCGGTTGCGTTGCGCGTGAACAAACTCTCATTTTATAAAGAAACATCGCTGTTTTAACTGGTGATATTTTTATTAATTATTTTAGCTTTAAATCTAAACTAGAATAAAAATAGACGCGTATATCTAGAAAAAATAGTGTTTATATATTGTCACTTTGTTTATTTTCACTGAGGCTTATCTAAAAATATTAAAGAATACAAAAGCTAAGGTAAGAATATAGAATCTATAAAAACAAAGCCCAGTGAAAACACTGGGCTTTGTTCGTTTCAGAATTACTTGGTATGGAAAATTTGTTCCGTTTCCAAGGAAGTCATTGCGCGGATTTGACGCCAAACATAGTAGAAGATACCAAACATCATCAACATACTTGGTATGGCGATAATTGGGTAGCTATATAATGTTAGCTTTCCGAGCTCTTCATTAAACTCAGCGGTTCCTGCTGGGCTTGTCACAATCCAGGTCGCGAGGAAATAATTCATCACCGATGAAAAGGCAAAGGTACTGGCAAATAGGTAGTTAGACGTCATGAGACAGCGTTCAAACGCTTGAGACTTACCGCTTTCTTCTAGTCGTTCCTTGATGAGAGGCAGATTCAAAATAGTGTCATTGAGGATCATCTTCTGCATAAATGGGTAACGTGTAAACGTTGAGCCCAGAACCGCTAAACCAATCAAGCCAGGGATCAACGCTTCTTTCAGCGCTAACCAACGAGTATCTAGTTCAAGTAGCCCGATTCCTCCAGTGAGCAACACACTGACAAAGCCCAGTGCCGCAATAAAGTTAAACTTCTTGTTGCGAATCAGCTCCATGCCACCATAAGCCACAGGGAAAGCAAGCGCGACGACTAACGCCATAACCGTTCCTAAATGCTCTTCGCCACTAAACTTCATTAAAATGAATGACGGGACAAAAACGTTAAAGAGGATCTCGAACAAGGGGTTCGATTTTTTGTTCTCTGTGTTACTCATAATTTCTAAAGGCTGCGTTTAAAATAAATCTCTGGGAAGGGATTGTTCCTCGCATAGCGAGAGAAGTAAAGCGTTAACGCGCCAAGCTGTGTAACGACATATGAAATGGCGGAGAATAGTACTAGATGAGGCGCCCACTCCAGCAACCACGCAGAGGCTGCGTTTCTAAATTAGTGCCATGGTACTGGTGCGAACTGATTGGACAGGCATTCCTGCCGCCACCGCGAAGGCAACGCCTGCCAAACATGAATCTATTTTCAAACACTTAAAACGACGAAAGGCCGCTATAAAAGCGACCTTTCTATGTATGGTACCGGTGGGCGGACTTGAACCGCCACGCCCGAAGGCAACGGATTTTGAATCCGTCGTGTATACCAATTTCACCACACCGGCATCTAGGACATCTCGTCCTTTGATGTTTGGCATTATACGTAAGCCGAGCGTTCGTGCAAGTGCAAAAGACTGAATTACTTGCCGTTTGCTGATAAATTCGCCACAAGTTGCTAAGCTGTGCGCAAGGTCTCTTTTCAGATCAAAATTGAAGCTTTATTCTTTCGCCTAATTTTTATTTTGGTAAGCAGGTTTTATGTCAGCAACTGACTCTTTGCCACCAGCGGGGTTGTTTCGTCGCTTAGGGGCTCTTTTTTACGATGGTCTGATTATAATGGCGGTTGAAATGATGGCTGCGGGTATTGTGATTGCCATTCTTCACGCGCTGATGGCGATGGGAGTATTCAGTGTCGGCGGCTATGCTGATGTGAGTGACTTCCTGACCAATCACCCAGTTTGGAGCCCAGTATATACCGCTTACCTCGCGGCGGTCTGGATATACTTCTTTGTCTTCTTTTGGACTCGAGCAGGACAAACTTTGGGAATGAGAGCTTGGAAGCTTCACCTTAGAAGCAATGACGGTTCGCCAATATCGACCACTCAGGCTTTGATCCGCATCGGTACATCGGGATTTGGTTTAGCAAACTTAACTGTCCCAATTGATCCGAAAAAGCGTGGTTTCCACGATATTTGGGCGAAGACTGAAGTTGTAGTACTGCCAAAGGCAAACTAGATAATCAGTCAAAAGACAAAAAAGGAAGGCATCTCGCCTTCCTTTTGTTTTTCAGCGCCGTTAGTCAACTTTTAACTCTTTGAGCATCGCCTCAGGTAGCGCTAGGTCATCGTTCTTGTTGACGGAGATGCCCGCATCAATAATGGCTTGGGCAATCTGCTTCGCTTCATCTAATGAGTGCATTGCAGCAGTACCGCACTGATACTCATTGAGCTCTGGGATTTTATTTTGGCTCTCTACTTTCAGTACATCTTGCATTGCTGACAACCACGCCTCAGCCACCTGCTGCTCTTGAGGAGTACCAATCAAGCTCATGTAGAAACCGGTACGACATCCCATAGGTGAAATATCGATGATTTCCACGCTATCGCTATTCAGATGGTTACGCATGAACCCTGCATATAGGTGCTCTAGCGTATGAATCCCTTTCTCTGACAGGATATCTTTGTTTGGCGCAGTAAATCGCAAATCGAACACGGTAATCGTATCGCCCTTGGGGGTGGTCATGGTTTTCGCCACTCGAACGGCAGGTGCGTTCATGCGAGTGTGATCGACGGTAAAGCTATCTAATAACGGCATTGTCCTTCTCCTCTCAAGCTAGTATTAGAAAAACCAGCTTCGGTTATTTTCCAGTTCTTGTCGGCACTGTTTAAGTTGCCAACCGTAATCCTTTGCTTGCTGTTCAACTTTTCGAGCCACTCTGATTAATGATGGCTTCGATTGATATGTTTTACGTTTATAGCCGCCACGGCCTTCGTGGTACGCCAAATATTGATTGTAGGGATCCCATTTTGAGATACCTAACTGCTTTTGAGTTTCGCTGGTATACCAGCCAATAAACATCAATGAGTCACCCAAATTGGTTCTTGAGCCACCATAATTCGTAGCTTTTTGAAAATCTTCCCATGCTGGATCTTGCGCTTGTGCATATCCATAAGCGCTACTGACACGTCCCCATGGAATAAAGCCCAATACATAGTCTTTCGGTGGGCGCGCATCATGGCGATAACTGCTCTCTTGTTTAACAAATGCCATCGCAATTTGAATCGGCGTCCCCCACTCCTCTTGCATATCGACAGCATCGTCATACCAAGCGGGCTTCTCGCGGAAAATCTCGCACAAATTAGAGTGGTTTTTAGGTGGCGCCGTTGCGCATCCACCTAACACTAACAGAGCAAAAACCGCCGCAAACCTTTTTACCACCAGCGTTCCTTACGCGTTTAAATACGCAAAGTAGTCGGTTAAAAAGTCATCGAAACTGAGCTTATCCGCAGCTTCAACGTCCGCTTGAGCTTTAACCGAGCGCTCCACTTCTTGTTCCATCTCAGCTTCGCTGTAGGTGCGGTAGCGGTGTTCTAGGTGCTGTTGGCGATATTGTTTACCAAATTCACAGCCGACTTTGCCTAATCCGCCAAAGCGTTTGGTATCTTCGAGTAACTGGCCAGAGATGGTGAGCTCCGGATTATCAATCCACTCCAGCAGCTTATAGCAAACCGCTTGATAATCATTGCCACCGTTTGCTGCGTCCATCTGCTCAGCGATTTGAGTCAACTCAACAAACACTCGTTTCGCCCAATCTTGCAGACTCAGAATTTCACCTTTACAACCGATCTGAAGCTCAAGCCCAGGTTTGCGCCCTTCAATAATCACTTTATTCCAGTTCTCGCGCCAACATGCCTGCTCACAGTAATCCATCGGTTCAGAGTCCGACAACGCAGCCCATGCTAAGAATAGATCCAAGAAGCGCACTTGTTCAGCTGTCACGCCAACAGAGCTATATGGGTTCACGTCTAGCGAACGAACTTCAATGTACTCAACCCCACCACGCGCGAGCGCTTCAGACGGTTTTTCACCGGATTTAGCCACACGTTTTGGTCGAATTGGCGCATACAGCTCATTTTCGATTTGTAAGACGTTGCTGTTTAGCTGACGATACTCACCGTCAACTTTAACGCCGATCGCTGCGAACTCTTCCGAAGGAGTGCGAATCGCGGTATTTAAACCATCGAGATACTCTTCTAGGCTGTTAAAACCAATTTTCAACGCGCTCTGAGCACTGTTGGTGTAGCCCAAATCACTCATTCGTAATGAAGTCGCATTTTGTAGGTAAAGCGTGCCACCAATTTTTTCAAACGGCAGCTTTGTTTCTCTACCTTGAATAAACGACGAACAAAGCGCAGGTGAAGCACCAAAGAAGTAAGGAATTAACCAGCCAAACCGATAGTAGTTTCGGATAAGGCCGAAATACGCCTGCGACTTAGTCTGTTGGCGTTCTTGCTCATTTTGCTCCCCGTATAACTGATCCCAGAAAGATTCAGGAAACGAGAAGTTAAAATGCACACCGGAAATAATCTGCATCAAACTACCGTAACGGTGTTTTAAGCCTTGACGGTAAAGCGTTTTCATTTTGCCTGAGTTTGAAGAGCCGTATTGCGCAAGGTTAATGTCATCTTCACTCCCCACGAAGCAAGGCATCGACAGTGGCCACATTTTCTCTTCGCCCAATTTAGTTTGAGTAAAGTGATGAATGTCTTCTAACTGGGCTGTGAGCGTGTCAATGTCTTTAGACACAGGCGTGATAAACTCAAGCAAAGACTCTGAGAAATCGGTCGTAATCCAATTGTTCGCGTATGCAGAACCTAGTGATTTAGGGTGCGGCGTCGTTGCAAGGTAACCATCTTGTTGATAACGAAGTGTCTCTCGCTCAACACCTCGGCCGAAAGATTTGAATACTTCTGGGTTTCGTGCAACTCGCTCAAGTCGCGCAGCAAATTCAGTCAAAATGAGGTTCGCTTATGTCGAGGGCCCAGTTCATACTGAGCCAATCCTATAATTAATAAAGAGTGACTGACGTCACTCTTTTTCTTTGCTCTAAGTTATGTGTACTCTAGCGGATGATTTCAAGCTCTTCTATCGGGATTTGCAAACTTTCTAGTTGTGGCCTCAAGGTATTTGCATCACCGACCACAATGATTTGATAATCTTTGGGAGTAAACCACTTCGCCGACAACTGATCAAGCGTCGATTTTTCAACCGTTTCAACAATCTCATTACGCTGCTTGAGGTAGTCTTCATCCAAGCTGTAAGCAAGGATACTACTTAACAACTGAGCTTTCTGTGAAGGCGTTTCATACTTCAGAGCATCTTGTTGACCGACCGCCAAGCGTAAAAATTTCATCTCGGCGTCGCTCATGCCTTCCAAACTGTACTCATTGAGTTCATTTTCAAACTCACGAATCGAGGCTAACGTCGAATCGGCACGGACTTGTGCAGAGAAGACAATCGCCCCCACCTCTCGGTTTGCCGCTAAATAGCCGCTTGCGCCATAGGTATAACCTTTGTCTTCGCGTAAGTTTTGGTTTAAGCGGCTATTAAAGTTACCCGCAAGATTAAAGTTAGCCAGTTGCGTCAAATACGTTTCGCCTGTGGCATCAAAGGGTAAACCTTGTCGAACAAAACGAACAATGCTTTGAGGCGCGCCGGGCTTATCTACGAGGTAAATTTTTTGCTCGCCCGGATCACTCACCAACTGAGGACGCAACAACGGCGCCGCTTTACCCTGCCAGTTTTCGATGAACGCCAATGATTTTTTAATCTGGCGTTTTGAGATGTCACCCACCACAACAATTTGAGTGCCTTGCGGTGTATAGTGCGTTCGATAAAACGCTTTCACATCATCAAGCGTCAACGCTTCAACAGACTTAGCCGTACCATCGCTTGGCCTTTGGTAAATAGAGCCTGAGAACAACACTTGACGCGTCGCTTGTGAAGCGAGCCAACTTGGTTTTTGGTGCTGATAAACTATGCTTTCGAGCATCTGACGTTTATTGCGTTCAAAATCTTGCTGATTGAAGGCTGGCTCGAAAAGAATTTCTTCCACCAAAGCCAATGTCTGAGGCAGGTTCTTTTCTAAACTCGATATCGCAATGTTGGTTGTATAGTTGGCAGCATCAATAGAAACCGAACTGCCGAGCTTATCCAATTGCGCTTGCAGTTCTTCAACACTGGATTTTAACGTTCCCTCTTGCATCATGGCTGCAGTTAGGTTGGCTAAACCTTCCTGACCTTTAGCGACATACCTCTCACCTGCAGGAAGTCGAATATTGAGTTGAACCGTCGGCGTTTCATCACTGACTGTTCCAAGCAGCTCAACACCATTGTCAAAGTAGACACTGTACAACTTCGGCATCTGAGCTTTGACACCTTCAGCCACTTGCGGCATGACTGAGCGATCAAACTCATCTACAGGGCGGCGGTACTCGAGGTCCGATTCTGTGACTTTTGCGTACTCAGGCAATGTTCGAGCTGGTGTCACAAAATTTGCCGGCGCTACCGCAAAGTCAGACTTACCTTTTGGTACGACACTTAAGGTCACTTTTTTATGACCATTCACATAGTCTTTATAGGCTTTCATGACCGATTCAGGTGACACAGCTCGGATCCGCTCAAGCTGGCTCTGAAGACGATCAGGTTGATCGAAGAAGGTTTGATTCGAAGCCAATTGCGAAACTTTACCTCGAACACTTTGCAGAGCAAACACCGCATCTGCTTCCGCCATACCTGTGATTTGATCTAGACGATTTTGGTCAACGCCTTGCGCTTCAAACTCATTTAAAGTCTGCATTAACTCTTCATAGAGAGGCTTTAACTGACCTTTCTCTCCCGATGGTGCCATTGCGTAAACATAGAAATTACACGCCAACTCAGCACAATCTTGGAACGCACCTGCATCGACCGCTTTTTGCGTTTTGACCAGCTTTTGATACAGCAGGCTATTTGCCCCACTTCCCAGTACATTAGCCAGCGCATCTAGAGAGACCTGAGTTTCTTCACCACGATAAGTAGTAGGCCACCCAACCACAACCATCGGCTGCTGAATACGATCTTGCAAAGTAATATAACGGTCTTCTGTTAAGACAGCTGGTTGCTTAGGAGCCTTGTCTACCTCAGGACCAGTAGGAATTGAGCCAAAGTATTTGTTGACCCATTCCAGCGTTTGATCAACATCGAGATCACCGCCAATGGTGAGTACCGCATTATTTGGGCCATACCAACGCAAGAAAAAGGCTTTAAGATCGTTAACATCAACACGATCTAAATCTTCCACATAGCCAATGGTTTGCCATGAGTATGGATGACCTTCCGGATACATGGCTTCGCCAATCTTTTCCCACATTAAACCATAGGGTCTATTGTCATAGTTCTGCGCACGTTCATTCTTAACGGTATCGCGCTGAATTTCGAACTTGCGTTGCGAAACAGCATCAAGCAAGAAGCCCATGCGATCCGATTCCAACCACAACATCTTCTCGAGTTGATTGGAGGGAACCGTTTCAAAATAGTTGGTTCTGTCGCGATTCGTGGTCCCGTTCAGTGTACCACCCGCTTCGGTAATAATTTTAAAGTGCTCTTGGTCACCGACATGCTCGCTGCCCTGAAACATCATATGCTCAAAGAAATGCGCAAAGCCTGACTTACCAATTTCTTCACGTGCAGAACCAACGTGATAAGTCACATCCACATGAACGAGAGGATCAGAGTCATCAGGAGATAGGATAACCGTCAACCCGTTGTCGAGTTTGTATTTGGAATAGGGAATCATCGCTTTGCCAGGCTGAGGATCGACCTCTTCAATCAAGGTGACTCCTTCCGGTAGCGATGAGAATAGAGAGACAGAAGGAAGGTTGCTAGTTGAACAACCGTAAAGAGCGACGAGAGAAAACGCACCAAGCCAGATTTTTCTCATAACTTCCCCTTAGAAAAAACCAAAATAAATGGCGGCAAGTAGACTGTACCGGAAAGCTTTACCTATTAAGACAAGCCAGAAACAAGGCCAGAAACGCATACGTAGCCAACCCGCAGCCAAACAAAGAGGGTCGCCTATGATTGGCAACCAACTGAAAAATAGAGACCAGTAACCATATTTACTCAGCCACTGTAATGCTTTATGACCATGCTTTTCGTTTTGAGTTCGATTAGGCAACCACCAACCAAGCCAATAGTTGGTCAAACCACCTAATGTATTACCCAAGGTCGCGACAAGAATGATGGAAAACGTAGAAAATTGATTCAGACTAAGCGCAGCGAGCAGCCCCGCTTCAGAGCCCCCTGGAAGCAAAGTGGCACTGAGAAAACCCGTAATAAACAAGACCCAAAGTGCCGAATCGGAAAACCATAGTGCGATAGATTGGAAGGAGGCATTAAATGCCTCTAGCATTGCATATCAAGCAAAACCTTGCCCCGCGTGTGTCCAGTTTCTATTTGCTTGTGAGCCTCAGAAACTTGGTCCATAGGATAAATCTTGAAGATCTCTGTTTTTAATAAGCCAACACTGACCATATAGAGCAACGCATCAAGTTGTTCCGGATTAGGGTCAACCAACATGCCGGTCGCTTCAAAGCCCAGTAGCTTCGCTTTCTCACATATAAGCTCTGCGCTTAAGGTCGGCACTGTGACAACTTTAGCGCCATCTTTCAAGCATTTAAGCGCATCTAAAGCCGCATCACCTCCAACCAAGTCAATCAGAGCATCCGCTTCTTCAACACGTTCTGACACAGGCGCAAATTGGTAATTAACCGCGTGAGCACCAAGCGTCGCCATATAGTCTAAGTTGGACTCGCTGCACGTCGTAAACACTTCTGCTTTCGCGGCAACCGCAACTTGTATTGCTATATGCCCAACACCACCTGCGCCCGCGAGTACAAGCACTCTGTCTCCCTCTTTAACACCCGCCTTATCCAGCGCTTGAATCGCGGTCTGACCGGCAAGAGGCAATGCTGCCGCAGCTTCTAGTGTAATGGAATCAGGCACAAGGCTCAGTTCTGTTTCAGGAACAGCTATATATTGGCTGTAACCGCCACCTTGCAAAGGGAAACCCACAAAACCGGCAACTTTATCTCCTTGGCTAAATCGTTCCGTTTGCTCACCACATTGGACAATTTCACCCGCTATGTCGTAACCCGGAACCCAAGGTAAATTATCTTTGTTTTCGGACGCAGCCCAACCAAGACCAGCGCGTGTTTTCACATCGATAGGGTTAACACCAGCAAAAGCGACTCTGACAAGTACTTCACCCGCTTTAGGCTGAGGAACCGCAGATGACTGGATGACCAATACTTCTGGCCCACCGAATTGAGATATTGCGATTTGTTTGTTTTCCATTTCATGATTTCCCTGTCGATAGCAAAAAGGGATGCTAAAGCATCCCTTTGAATATATACCATTTATTGCTATCAAGTTAACCGATCGATTTCAAATTAACCAACAACTAACTAAGCATTAGCCGACAAGCGCCAACAAGATACCCGCAGCAACGGCAGAACCCAGAACCCCAGCCACGTTGGGACCCATCGCATGCATCAGCAAGAAGTTTTGTGGATTGGCTTCAAGGCCAACCTTATTCACCACACGTGCCGCCATTGGTACCGCCGATACACCCGCAGCGCCAATAAGTGGGTTTATATCCTCTTTAGAGAACTTGTTAAGCAGCTTAGCCATCAAAACACCGCCAGCGGTACCGATACTAAAGGCAACCGCACCCAGAGCAAGAATACCGAGCGTCTCAACATTCAAGAATTCTTCCGCTTGTAGCTTCGAGCCCACCCCAAGACCTAAGAAGATAGTAACGATGTTAATCAACTCATTCTGAGCGGTTTTCGATAGGCGATCCACGACACCCGCTTCGCGCATCAAGTTACCCAAACAGAACATGCCCACCAGTGGTGTTGCGGAAGGTAAGAACAAAATCGTCATCAACAACACCGCGAGTGGGAATAAGATCTTCTCTACTTTCCCCACATGACGAAGTTGAGCCATCTGGATCTTACGCTCTTCTGGTGATGTGAGCGCCTTCATAATAGGTGGCTGAATGATCGGAACCAACGCCATATAGCTGTATGCTGCAACCGCGATGGCACCCAATAGATCAGGAGACAATTGGCTTGCCAAGAAGATCGCCGTTGGTCCATCTGCACCACCAATGATCGCAATTGACGCTGCATCTGGCATACTAAATTCCATGCCAGGTACATAGTTGAGTAGAATCGCCCCAAATAGAGTGGCAAAGATGCCAAACTGAGCCGCCGCGCCCAACCATAGCGTTTTCGGGTTTGCAATCAAGGCACCAAAGTCCGTCATTGCTCCTACACCCATGAAGATCAACAGCGGGAATATACCTGATTCAATACCAACGTAGTAAACATAGTAAAGTAGCCCACCTTCTTCGGTGAATCCTGCGTTGGGAATGTTCGCTAAAATCGCGCCAAAGCCAATCGGCAGCAGAAGTAAGGGCTCGAAGCCCTTACGTATCGCCAAGAATAGCAAAGCACAGCCAACCAAGATCATACAGATCTGGCCAAACTCAAAGTTAGCGATCCCTGTTTCTGACCAAAGGGTCATTAATCCTTCCATGGTACTCCCTTACGCTAGGCTGATCAGCGGCGCGCCTACAGTGACGGAATCGCCTTCTTTAACGTGAAGATCTTGCACAATACCACCGCGGGCAGCGCGTACTTCTGTTTCCATCTTCATCGCTTCAAGGATCAACAGCACATCGCCTTCAGCGACTTGAGATCCACTTTGGACGTTTACTTTGAATATGTTACCCGCTAGTGGAGCTGGAACGACTTCAGAGTTTCCGGCTTGTGCAGAAGGCGCTGGCGCAGCTTGTGGTGCCGACGCTTGAGCCGGAGCGACTGACGTCAACTGCCCCTGAGGACCAACTTCCACATCGTATACTTGACCGTCCACCTTAACGCTGTAAGTCTCAATTCCGCCCTGTGCAGGTTGAGCAACCGGAGCAGATGCAGGTGTTTCCTCTAGCCATGGTGCTGGCTCAAAGGCTTCAGGATTACGACGATTTTTGAGGAACTTAAGCCCTACTTGAGGAAACAACGCGTACGTGAGTACATCATCAACCGTATCTTCAGCCAGAGAAATACCTTCTTCTTTCGCTTTGCTTAGGAGTTCATCCGTTAGGGTATTAAGCTCTGCATCCAGCAAATCAGCAGGACGGCATGTAATCGCTTCACCACCATCAAGAACTTTTGCTTGAAGTGCCGCGTTTACCTCAGCCGGCGCTGCGCCATATTCGCCTTTAAGAACACCTGCGGTTTCTTTAGTAATACTCTTATAGCGCTCGCCAGTTAGAACATTGATTACTGCTTGAGTACCAACAATTTGCGAAGTTGGCGTCACTAGTGGGATGTAACCTAAATCTTGGCGTACGCGAGGGATCTCTTCCAATACTTCATCAAGCTTATCCGCCGCACCTTGCTCTTTAAGCTGACCTTCCATGTTCGTCAGCATACCACCCGGAACTTGGGCGATTAAGATACGTGAGTCGACACCTTTTAACTGACCTTCAAACTTAGCGTACTTCTTACGAACTTCGCGGAAGTAAGCGGCAATAGGCTCAATTTGGTCAAGCTTAAGATTGGTATCTCGCTCAGTGCCTTGTAGCATTGCAACTACGGTTTCTGTTGGCGTGTGACCATAGGTGCAGCTCATCGATGAGATTGCTGTATCCAGAATATCCACACCTGCTTCTACAGCTTTGACAGCCGTCGCAGTAGATAAGCCTGTTGTTGCATGACAATGAAGCGCTAAAGGGATGTCAGTAGAAGATTTGATTCGAGTAATTAACTCTTCCGCTTCATAAGGTTTAAGCAAACCAGACATATCTTTGATACACAAAGAGTGGCAGCCCAGGTCTTCAAGACGTTTGGCAAGATCAACCCAAGTATCAGTATTGTGCACTGGGCTTGTGGTGTAAGAGAGCGTACCTTGAGCGTGCGCACCGACATCAACGGCGGCTTTGACTGCCTTTTCAAAGTTACGGACATCGTTCATCGCATCAAAGATACGGAATACATCCATACCATTGGCGTGAGCGCGTTCAACAAACTTCTCTACCACATCGTCAGCGTAGTGACGGTAACCCAATAGGTTTTGACCACGCAATAGCATTTGCATTGGGGTATTCGGCATTGCTTTTTTAAGCTCACGTAGGCGCTCCCATGGATCCTCTCCCAAGAAACGAATACACGCATCAAACGTTGCTCCGCCCCAAGTCTCAAGAGACCAATAGCCTACTTTATCCAGCTCTGCTGCAATCGGTAACATATCTTCAAGACGCATACGTGTCGCAAACAGCGATTGATGGGCGTCACGAAGAACCACGTCGGTTAAAGCTAGTGGTTTTGACATGCTCATTAACTCCTTTTAATCCATTTCAAATGCTATTTAGCTGTAGAGGTACGATACTGGTGTACTGCAGCAGAGATTGCCGCCACGACCTTTGGGCTAACAGCAGAAGAGGTTGGTTGAACTTTATTATTTTGATTTGGGGTGGCGATCGGCTCTGGTACTTCTTCAGGCACCAGTTTCGACATTAGCCGAACGAGATAAACAAGAATAGTGAGGAATAGAAACACCACAACCATGCCCGTAAGCATCAGGGTCGCAGCATCTACTAGCAGGCTTCCAATATTATCCATTTTTGCATCCTTTCTTTGTCATCCTGACAAGGGACTAGGTAAACCATGCGGACTTCTTGTCCAATTTACCTAAACATGCCCAATTTTTCGTTGGACGTCTTCGATCAGGACGAGCTTTGTGATCCCGACAAGAGGTCTAGGATTATCTCGATTGGTTAAACTTTGTCAATTTTGTTTAAAGCAGTCTTGATGATAATGCACATATCTAAGGGTTAATACGTCATACAAGTCACATAAATCTGCAATATCAGTTTAATCAAGGATAAATAACTGCTGTTTTTCAGACGTTATTTCAAATACGAGGAGAATACTGCGATAGGGTTAATATTTCCCAAAAAAGCCCTTAAGAAACATTAACTTGTAAATTGAGAGTTAAACATTTGATAATTAAATGTTAATAAAAAGCCCTGCTATTTCTAGCAGGGCTTTCTCAAAGAGTGGCGCGTCCTGGAGGATTCGAACCTCCGACCGCCTGGTTCGTAGCCAGGTACTCTATCCAGCTGAGCTAAGGACGCGCAGTTTTCGATATCAACGTCTGTCAATACCAGGATTCCAATCTATACAAAGGAAACCTAAAGAGTGGCGCGTCCTGGAGGATTCGAACCTCCGACCGCCTGGTTCGTAGCCAGGTACTCTATCCAGCTGAGCTAAGGACGCGCAATTTTTGATATCAACGTCTGTCAATATCAGGATTCCAATTTATTCAAAGGAAACCTAAAGAGTGGCGCGTCCTGGAGGATTCGAACCTCCGACCGCCTGGTTCGTAGCCAGGTACTCTATCCAGCTGAGCTAAGGACGCGCAATGTTCTCTAAAACGAGAGGTGTGAAGTATATCACACTAGTTCTTTGAAACAACAGGGCTTTAAAACAAAAAAATTGGCCATAAGCCAATTAATGGCGGTGAGGGAGGGATTCGAACCCTCGATACGGTATCAAGCCGTATACTCCCTTAGCAGGGGAGCGCCTTCAGCCTCTCGGCCACCTCACCGTTTTATTCCCTGGTAAGGAAATTATGGCGCGTCCTGGAGGATTCGAACCTCCGACCGCCTGGTTCGTAGCCAGGTACTCTATCCAGCTGAGCTAAGGACGCGCTGTACTTTCTTGCTACAGAAAGTTGTTTTAAAGCTGTTCCGAAGAACTGTTCTTCTATAAGAAGAAGCAAGAATGGCGGTGAGGGAGGGATTCGAACCCTCGATACGGTATCAAGCCGTATACTCCCTTAGCAGGGGAGCGCCTTCAGCCTCTCGGCCACCTCACCGTCTTGCGGAGGCACATATTACGATTTACCAAAAATATGTCAAACATTTTCTTGGCAAAAACGGCAAAAACTTTTCCAAGCGTTGGCTATTTAATCAAAGCGGTGTTAATTCACTCTTTTTGCTAAAAATATGCCCTTTCCAGCAACAAAAAAGGCTGACAATATTTGCCAGCCTCTCTGTGTAATTAGTAGTTGCCAGATGCAACGTTACCATTACCTTTTTCTGCCTGAATGCGCATGTAAATTTCTTCACGGTGAACAGACACTTCTTTCGGAGCATTAACACCGATACGTACTTGGTTACCTTTTACACCCAGTACCGTTACTGTTACTTCATCACCGATCATTAGAGTTTCGCCAACGCGGCGAGTTAAAATTAGCATTCTGTGCTCCTTGAGTAATCTCTGAATTATCTTGCTACAAGGCTATTATCCAATAAAAGTTATATTTTCGTAAACTCTATTGTGGCTCGAATCTAGCCTAAAAAGGCATGTTTTTGCAGGTAGTCGATCGCCTCTGCAGAAGTTATGTACGCATCATGCAGTATGTTAGCTGCTTTGTCGACACATTCTGGCGACAGCACAAGCATCAACGACTGTGGGTTAACAGCATAATGTTCGACCGAAATGCCTTGTTCTGTAAGCAAAGCGTAAGACTTTTCCACCAGTCCTTCTACGTGTAAGCCGACGGCAGTCAGCAAACTTACTGAATCACTATTACGGATTTTGTCACCGAAAACCAGTTCCAGTTTTGCATAAGCGTCCAGTTTTAGTACCACACCTGTCCATTCTGTATGCTCGATCACATTCCAGATGACAATACCTAGCATTTGACACTGAGTCTTAAGTGCAGAGAGCATCTCTTTTTCAATTCTGATCAAGCACATATCTCGCTGAATGGCGACTCCGCAAACTGCGTTTTGGCACTCTTCCCCTTTGACCAAACTGCCTGGATTGCGATCAAATGTAGAAAGCACTCGTAGGGGAACATTATGTTTCCATGCGTACTGCACTGAAGGTAGGTGAAGAACCTTGGCACCTTTGCGCGCCATTTCCTCCATAGAAGGAAAGTCAATCACGTCCAATTTTTGCGCGGTCGCGACCACTCGAGGATCACATGTGTATATGCCATCTACATCAGTAAATATTTGACATTCCGTCGCATTGAGCGCACCTGCTAAGGTCACCGCACTTGTATCAGATCCACCTCGACCTAGCGTGGTGATATCCCCATTTTCATTGACCCCTTGAAATCCAGCCACGATGACTATGTGATCTTGTGCTAACAACTCTCTGATAGCTTGGGTATCAATATGTTTAATCGTTGCGTCATTGTGTTGATTATCCGTCACAATGTTCGCTTGTGCTCCGGTAAGTGAACGGGCTGCAAACCCCAATTTATTGAGAGTCATTGCAAGTAGTGCCATCGACACTTGTTCACCAGCAGAGAGCAAAACATCAAGTTCTCGCGCCGTAGGTACACTATCGACCTGTTTCGCCAAATCCATCAGCCTGTTTGTTTCACCAGACATTGCGGAGACGACTACGACAACTTGATTACCATCATTTTTCGCCTTTATGATGTGTTCGGCTACCGTATGGATCCTTTCAATAGAACCAACAGACGTTCCGCCAAACTTTTGCACGATAAGGGGCTTTTTCACCAGTCTTCACCTTCCCAAGACCAAAGTCTCATTCGGACTGCATTCAATGTGTTGAATATTGTTTGCAGTAGTTATAACAAAAACCAAGCGGCCTATTCGACTATCACTAGGACAATCAATTAAACCACTTGGTTAGGACAAAAAAATTACGCTCAATCAAACAAATGATTGAGCGCAGTTTATACAGTATTTTTTACAAGCGTTCTTCTAGCCAAGGCTGAACAGTCTTGATCGCTTCAGGCAGAGCTGCCACATCAGTACCACCCGCTTGCGCCATATCAGGACGACCACCACCTTTACCGCCAACTTGCTCAGCGACCATCTTAACAAGATCGCCCGCTTTCACTTTGCCGATAAGGTCTTTAGTCACACCAGCGATGAGACCAATCTTATCGCCGTTAATGTTCGCCAATAGGATAACGCCACTTCCCACTTGGTTTTTAATGTCATCAACCATCGTACGTAGGTTTTTGTTATCGGCGCCTTCTAGAGCAGCAATCAACACTTTCGTGCCGTTGATTTCTTGAACTTTACCCATGATGTTTGCGCTTTCTGCGGCAGCCATCTTGTCTTTCAGTTTCTGAATTTCTTTCTCTAGAGATTTTGCTTTTTGTGCCGACTCAACCAGTTTCTCTTCGTACTTCGCTTGCTGCTCTTCGATTGCATCTAGTGCTGCTTCACCAGTTACCGCTTCGATACGACGGATACCTGCTGCGATACCACCTTCAGAAGTGATCTTGAAGAGGCCAATATCACCCGTGTTTGATGCGTGGATACCACCACAAAGCTCCGTTGAGAACTCGCCCATAGATAGCACGCGAACTTCATCATCGTACTTCTCACCGAACAGGGCCATTGCACCTTTCTGCTTAGCAGACTCGATGTCCATAACGTTAGTTTCAATCACGTGGTTACGACGAACTTGTGCATTTACTAAGCGCTCAACTTCTTTTAGTTCAGCAGGCGTTACCGCTTCGAGATGAGAGAAGTCAAAACGTAGGTTTTCTGGCTTAACAAGTGACCCTTTCTGCGTTACATGCTCGCCCAGAACTTGGCGTAGTGCAGCATGAAGCAGGTGCGTTGCTGAGTGATTTAGTGAGATAGAAGCGCGACGCTCTGCATCAACAATAGCTTCTACTTCATCACCTTTCGCGAGAACGCCTTCGGCTAGAACGCCGTGGTGCGCAATTGCATTACCTAACTTCTGCGTGTCTTCTACTTTGAATAGACCAGATTCAGTTTTTAGTACACCAGCATCACCACACTGACCGCCTGATTCTGCGTAGAATGGCGTTTCACCAAGAATGATGATCGCTTTATCGCCCGCCGATAGAGATTCTGCTACTTCACCTTCAACGAAGATTTCAGCCACATTGCTCTTACCCTGAGTGCCTGTGTAACCGCAAAATTCGGTTTCAGCTTCTGTTTTAATTGTTGCGTTGTAGTCCGTGCCGAATTGACCAGCTTCACGTGCACGCTGACGCTGTTCTTCCATCGCTTTCTCGAAACCCGCTTCGTCGATAGTGAAATCACGCTCGCGAGCCACGTCGTTAGTTAAGTCAGCAGGGAAACCGTAAGTATCATAAAGCTTAAATACTGTTTCACCATCAAGCTCTTTGCCTTCAAGTGCATCCAGTGCTTCATTGAGGATAACCATGCCACGCTCTAGTGTGCGACCAAAGTTTTCTTCTTCAATGCGTAGTACTTTCTCAACAACGGCTTGTTGCTTCTTAAGCTCGTCAGCTGCGCTGCCCATCACTTCAGCAAGTACACCGACAAGTTTGTGGAAGAATACGCCTTTTGCACCTAACTTGTTACCGTGACGCACAGCACGACGGATAATACGACGCAACACGTAGCCACGACCTTCGTTTGAAGGCATCACACCATCTGCGATTAGGAATGAACAAGAGCGGATGTGGTCCGCAATCACGCGTAGCGATTGATTTGAAAGGTCTTCGCAACCGACAACCTCTGCAGCAGCTTTGATTAGCTTTTGGAATACGTCGATTTCGTAGTTTGAATGAACGCCCTGCATGATTGCAGAAATACGCTCAATACCCATACCCGTATCAACTGCAGGCTTAGGTAGCGGTTCCATCGTGCCATCAGCATGACGGTTGAACTGCATAAATACGTTGTTCCAGATCTCGATGAAACGGTCACCGTCTTCTTCTGGAGTACCAGGACGACCGCCCCAGATGTGCTCACCGTGATCGTAGAAGATTTCAGTACAAGGGCCACAAGGACCTGTGTCACCCATTGTCCAGAAGTTATCTGATTCGAACTGCTTACCGCCTTCTTTGTCACCGATACGAACGATACGGTCAGCAGGTACACCTACTTTTTTGTTCCAGATATCGAAGGCTTCGTCATCTGTCTCGTATACCGTTACCAGAAGACGCTCTTTTGGCAGTTGTAGCGTTTCAGTTAGGAATTCCCAAGCAAACGCGATCGCGTCTTCTTTGAAGTAATCACCAAAACTAAAGTTACCTAGCATTTCGAAGAAAGTATGGTGACGAGCTGTAAAACCAACGTTCTCAAGGTCGTTATGTTTACCACCCGCACGTACACAACGCTGAGCCGTAGTTGCTCGAGTGTAGGCACGCTTTTCGGCGCCTAAGAAGCAATCTTTAAATTGGTTCATACCTGCGTTTGTGAATAGCAGGGTTGGATCGTTATGTGGAACCAACGATGAACTGTCTACGATTTGGTGTCCTTTGCTTTCAAAGAACTTAAGGAACGCGTTACGAACCTCATCAGTGCTCATGTACATGCAGCTCTTCCTGAAAATAGTCGAGTTAGAATTTTGCGCTATTGTAGATCATGGTTAGCGCTACGACTAGTTTTCTCGCAGAAAAGAGCATTTGGATTGTGGAAACGAAACTAAATCATTAAATTAACGACTCATTTAGCTGTTAATCCTCAGTTTCTGAGTTGAGCGCATAACTGATTTGTTCAAAGCTATAACCTCGATATTGAAGAAAACGCACCTGTTTGGCGTACTCTTTTTGGTCTTTCGCTTTCATTCCTTTGAATTTCTTCTCGGCAGCACTTTTTGCCAATTCGAACCAATCTTGCGGCTCTTCTTCCATCGCTTTTTCTATGACTGACTCAGCCACTCGCTTTTGATTGAGTTCTTGGCGAATTCGGCGCTCTCCATGGCCTTTATAAACATGCTGCCTCACTTGGCTTTTGGCATAACGAAGATCATCTAAGTAATTATGATCTAAACAAAAATTAATCGCTTCTTGAATCGCATCCTCTTCATAACCTTTCAAGCTAAGTTTCTGATACATTTCATACTCACCATGATCACGACGACTGAGCAGTTGAATAGCGGCTTCTTTGCTCGACAGTGTTGGTGGTTTTCGTTGGAACATGTCGGATTAAATTCTCATATTCTAAATACAACAAAGCCCCGCATAAGCAGGGCTTTAAATTCATAAGGCTATGTTATAGCTCTTCTTGCTCTGGCATTTGACCTAGTTCTGCGTCATCAGGCTGAATTTCTGCTGGCGACAGAAGCATTTCACGCAGCTTAGCGTCGATAGCTTGTGCTGCCTCTACGTTTTCTCGTAGGAACTTGCCTGCGTTTGCTTTACCTTGACCAATCTTATCGCCATTGTAGCTGTACCATGCGCCCGCTTTTTCGATTAGCTTATGCTTAACGCCTAAGTCAATCAGTTCACCTTCACGGTTGAAACCTTGGCCATACATGATTTGCGTTTCAGCTTGCTTAAATGGTGCTGCAATCTTGTTCTTAACAACTTTGATGCGAGTCTCGTTACCCACAACCTCATCGCCTTCTTTGATAGAACCCGTACGGCGAATATCTAGGCGAACCGATGCGTAAAACTTAAGTGCATTACCACCCGTTGTGGTTTCTGGGTTACCGAACATCACACCAATCTTCATACGGATTTGGTTGATGAAGATACACATACAGTTAGACTGCTTTAGGTTACCGGTTAGCTTACGCATTGCTTGAGAAAGCATACGCGCTTGAAGACCCATGTGGCTGTCGCCCATTTCGCCTTCGATTTCCGCTTTAGGCGTTAGAGCTGCAACCGAGTCAACAACCATTACGTCGATAGCACCTGAACGAGCCAACGCATCACAGATTTCAAGCGCTTGCTCACCAGTGTCTGGCTGAGAAACAAGAAGTGCATCAATATCAACACCAAGCTTCTTCGCGTAAACAGGATCAAGTGCGTGCTCTGCATCGATAAATGCACAGGTTTTACCTTGTTTTTGCGCCGCAGCGATACACTCAAGAGTTAGCGTTGTTTTACCCGATGATTCAGGACCGTAGATT
The DNA here is from genome assembly GCF_000808535.1 of Vibrio sinaloensis. Classification (GTDB taxonomy): domain Bacteria; phylum Pseudomonadota; class Gammaproteobacteria; order Enterobacterales; family Vibrionaceae; genus Vibrio; species Vibrio sinaloensis_D. Next base: position 104,820 of record NZ_JWLV01000049.1, on the reverse strand, counting down.
TCTACGATACGACCCATCGGAAGGCCACCAGCACCCAGTGCGATATCAAGAGAAAGTGAACCCGTAGAGATTGTTTCTACATCCATTGCGCGGTTATCACCCAGGCGCATGATTGAACCTTTACCGAATTGCTTTTCAATCTGACCTAGCGCAGCGGCGAGCGCTTTCTGTTTGTTCTCGTCCATCACTTTCTCCAAAAGACTCATCTTGTGCTGATGAATATCAATCAAATTCTTTTATCCAGCGCCAAGCACTGAACCATCAATGAAAGTCATTATACTGTTGATTCATACAGTGTCCACACCTGTGTGGATTTTTTTTGAATTTTGATGATATCTATCTAATTTATCGAAACTTTTAATTCATTACTTATTCATTGCTCTGCGACACTCAGCTTCTCATACAGTACTTGTTGCGCTTTGATAACAGCTTGTCGACGTACTGATCGTCTATCCCCCTCAAAGCAATAAGTGGCCACTTTTAGCCAACCTTTATCGTCTGCCCAAGCAAAACACACCGTTCCAACAGGTTTCTCATCCGAGCCACCACCAGGACCTGCGATACCACTTATAGAAACCGAGATCGTGGCACGCGAATGTCGAATTGCACCTTGCGCCATTTCAACCACGGTTGCTTCACTCACCGCCCCGTGAGCGTCAAGCGTTTCTTCATTTACACCTAGCATTTCCATCTTAGCTTCATTGCTGTAAGTGATGAACGCACGATCAAACCATGCGGAGCTGCCTGCTATATCGGTAATCGCAGCGGACACCCCGCCACCTGTGCAAGATTCTGCGGTTGCGAGCACCTGTTGGTGATGTAATAGTGCTTCACCCAATCGCGCTGACAGGTTTTGTTGTGATTCCATATCTAAATACCCTCTTGCATCTTTTCGCCCAATGTCGATTCACGTATCCTAAGCCGCAATAGACATAAACGAAAGAAGTTACCCGTGAAAGCGTTACCTGAAAAAGATAAGCAAAAACATACCCCAATGATGCAGCAGTATCTCAAGTTAAAAGCCGAGAACCCTGACATCTTGCTGTTCTATCGAATGGGCGATTTTTACGAACTTTTCTATGATGATGCCAAACGCGCGTCACAACTACTCGATATTTCTCTTACTAAACGCGGCGCATCTGCCGGCGAGCCGATTCCAATGGCGGGCGTCCCCTTCCATGCCGTAGAGGGCTATTTAGCCAAATTGGTGCAGCTTGGCGAGTCCGTTGCGATTTGTGAACAAATTGGCGATCCTGCGACGAGTAAGGGTCCAGTAGAGCGTGCAGTGGTGCGTATTGTCACCCCTGGCACCGTTACTGATGAAGCCCTGCTTTCCGAGCGTATCGATAACCTTATCGCCGCTATCTATCACCACGATGGTAAATTCGGCTACGCGACTCTCGACGTGACTTCAGGCCGATTCCAATTAATGGAACCGGAAACAGAAGAAGCAATGGCAGCCGAGTTGCAACGTACCGCGCCACGCGAGCTGCTGTTCCCAGAAGATTTCGAACCCGTACATTTGATGTCTTCTCGCAATGGCAACCGCCGCCGCCCAGTATGGGAGTTTGAGCTAGATACGGCAAAACAGCAGTTAAACCAACAATTTGGCACACGTGATTTAGTTGGGTTTGGAGTCGAACACGCCAAGCTCGGATTATGCGCAGCAGGCTGTCTGATTCAATATGTGAAAGATACCCAACGAACAGCACTGCCGCACATTCGCTCTTTGACCTTCGATCGCCAAGATCATTCGGTGATTCTTGACGCGGCAACACGCAGAAATTTAGAGATCACCCAAAACCTTGCAGGTGGTACAGACAACACCCTTGCTGAAGTTTTGGATCATACAGCGACCGCCATGGGTAGCCGTATGCTCAAACGCTGGTTGCATCAGCCGATGCGCGACATTGATACGCTAAACCACCGTCTAGATGCTATTGCTGAGCTAAAAGATGAAGCCTTATTTGGTGACTTACACCCAGTACTTAAGCAGATTGGCGATATCGAACGTATTCTGGCTCGTTTGGCGCTGCGTAGTGCTCGCCCACGTGATATGGCTCGTCTACGCTATGCGATGCAGCAGCTACCTGAGCTATCTGAGTTAATGAGCTCACTTAGCCATCCTTACCTCTCTAAGTTAGCGCAATACGCGGCGCCAATGGATGAGGTGTGCGAGCTGCTAGAGTGTGCTATCAAGGAGAATCCGCCTGTAGTTATTCGTGATGGCGGTGTGATCGCAGAAGGGTACAACGCTGAACTTGATGAATGGCGTAAATTGGCAGATGGTGCGACCGAATATCTTGAGCAAATGGAGCAAGACGAGCGTGAGCGTCACGGCATTGATTCACTCAAGGTGGGCTACAATAATGTCCACGGTTTCTTTATTCAGGTCAGCAGAGGACAAAGCCACTTAGTGCCGCCACACTACGTACGTCGCCAGACGCTTAAGAACGCAGAGCGCTACATCATCCCTGAGTTAAAAGAGCATGAAGATAAAGTCCTCAACTCAAAATCAAAAGCGCTAGCGCTAGAGAAACAACTTTGGGAAGAGCTGTTTGATTTGCTTCTTCCACATTTAGAGCAAATGCAAAATGTCGCCTCTGCAGTCTCTCAAATTGACGTTTTGCAAAACCTAGCAGAACGTGCAGACAGCTTAGATTACTGTCGCCCGAACTTAACCAAAGAGGCTGGTATTCATATCCAAGCTGGCCGCCATCCAGTTGTTGAGCAAGTGATGGACGAGCCGTTCATTGCCAATCCAATCGAGCTCAATGCCCAACGTAAGATGTTAATCATTACTGGTCCAAACATGGGCGGTAAATCGACTTACATGCGCCAAACCGCATTGATCGCACTGATGGCTCACATTGGTTCTTACGTCCCTGCAGAGTCAGCAACCATTGGTTCGGTGGATCGTATCTTTACTCGTATTGGTGCTTCAGATGACCTGGCATCAGGCCGTTCTACCTTTATGGTTGAGATGACGGAAACCGCTAACATCTTGCACAACGCAACTCAAAATAGCCTAGTGCTAATGGATGAGATTGGGCGTGGAACCAGTACTTACGACGGCCTATCTTTGGCTTGGGCGAGCGCGGAATGGTTGGCAAAACAGCTCGGTTCAATGACATTGTTTGCGACCCACTACTTTGAGCTCACTGAGTTGCCAAACCAAATACCGACCTTAGCCAATGTTCACCTTGATGCGGTTGAACATGGCGATAGCATTGCCTTTATGCACGCCGTTCAAGAAGGCGCGGCGAGCAAATCATACGGTCTTGCTGTCGCGGGACTTGCTGGTGTACCAAAGAGCGTAATCAAAAATGCACGCGCTAAGCTGACCCAACTCGAACAAATCGGTCAAATAGAAGCATCATCCACGCCAAGTAGCGGTGTGGACATCGCTAATCAATTAAGTCTTATTCCAGAACCAAGTGAAGTTGAAGAAGCGCTTTCCAATATTGACCCTGACGATCTCACTCCACGTCAGGCTTTGGAAGAGCTATATAGACTTAAAAAACTGCTTTAGTCTTCAATGAAAAATGGCTGCCAAAAGGCAGCCATTTTTTACAATTTTCTTCGCAGCAGCATCAGTGCCAAGGTTAAAAATACCAAACTCGGCATTACCGCCCCCACTGCGGGAGGAATTCCATAAACTAAAGTCAGTGGGCCAAAAAACTCACTCGAAATATAGAAAGTAAAGCCAGCAACCACACCGGATAAAACCCTCGCCCCCATGCTTACACTTCGCAGCGGGCCGAAGACAAACGACAGCGCGAGCAACATCATAACCGCAATGGATATCGGCTGAGTGACTTTACGCCAAAGGGCCAGTTCATAGCGAGAGGCGTCTTGCTCTGAGGCTTTAAGGTAAGTGACGTAGTCATACAAACCACTCATCGCCAACTCTTCAGGCTCTACTTTTACCACAGCCAACTTGTCAGGAACTAACGTCGTTTTCCACGCGTATTCCTTCACCTTAGACTTAGCCAGCTCTACCTTGTCGGCCATGTCGGTAATTTCCGCATTTTTCATGAGCCACTGGTTATCACCTAAGTAGTCCGCTTCAGGGGCAAACATCACTTGATAGAGTTTCTTCTCATCATCGAATCGCCACACCTTCACACCATAGAGCGTGTCGTCTTCCACCTTGCCGATGAAGATAAAGTCATCCACATCTCGCGCCCAGACCCCTGCTCTCACTGACACTATCTGGCCGCCAGAAATCGAGAATGAACGCAGCTCGCGCGCCATTTTTTGCGCTTGAGGCGCCCCCCACTCCCCTAGAAGCATGATAATCAGCATTAATGGAATTGCGGTTTTCAGTACCGATAAACCAATATCGAGTTTGGAGTAGCCAGAAGCCTGCATGACCACGAGCTCAGAACTTGATGCCAAAATACCTAAGCCGATTAATGCACCCAGTAAAGCAGACATGGCAAAGAACAGTTCAATATCGCGTGGAATTCCCAACAGGACGAAATAGAATGCGTTGAGTAAATCGTAACTTCCTTTACCTACACTGCGTAATTGCTCTACAAAACGGATGATGCTCGATAAGCCGATAAGAGTCGCTAACACCATAGAGGTCGTCGCGATAATGGTTCGGCCGATATAGAGGTCTAGAATTTTAAACACGAGTTACGACACCTTACGTTGTCTAAATTTGTCTTTCATGCGTCGCACAGGAACGCTGTCGATAAAGTTGACGCCGATCGCCGCCACTAACAGAGCAAAGTTGATTGGCCACATACCAATCACTGCTGGAATATTGCCATCCTCGATTGCTGATTTCGTCGTCGACATTGAGATAAAGTAAACAAAATAAGCCAGAATCGCTGGCCCCATTTTGGCAAAACGACCTTGGCGCGGGTTAACTGCAGAAAGAGGCACCACAAGCATGGTCAACAGTGGGATACAAACAAAGAGCGATATACGCCATTGAAGCTCGGCTTTTGCAGACAAATCGGTACTCTCAATCAAGTCTAGTGTTGGTACCGCACCCCAGCTACGGCGCTTAGCTTGGACTTCACGTTGACCAATCAAACCGCTGTACTGCTCAAACTCTGTCACCATGTAATCCAAGCGAGTAGGAATGCCTTCGTATCGCGTACCATCATGCATCACAATCATTTGGCGACCATCATCGTGCTCACGCACTTCACCCGAGTTAGAGAACATCACACTCGGTAAAATCGCATCGCGCGGGCGCACTTGAGCCACAAACACGTTGTTGAGCTTGTTGTCTCGGATTTCATCAATGAAGACGACCGAAGAGCCATCCGGTGTACGCTGAAACTGACCCGCTTTTAGCAAGTCGACACTGTTTTCAGCCGCAACTTGCTCTATCAACTGAGCCTCTTTTTCTTGACTCCATGGTGCTAAATAAAGCGTGTTGAATGCAGCCAGTGCCGTGGTGATAAACGCAAGTGACATCGCCGCACGGATCAAAAACTTACTGCCCATGCCTGTCGCATTCATGACGGTAATTTCACTTTCGCTGTATAAACGGCCAAAAGTGAGCAAGATACCGATGTATAAGCTCATCGGCAGCATCAGAAGCCCCATTTGGGGAATATTTAATCCAACGATAGCTAAGATCAGTCGAGCAGGGATATCACCGTCCGTCGCATCGCCTAAAACTTTGATAAAAGTCTGACTTATAAAGACGAGTAAAAGCACAAAAAATATCGCTAATTGGCTTTTGAGTGTCTCGCGGATCAAATATCTAACAATAATCACGCTGAAATTACCTATACAAAACTTGTTTTTTTAATTGAATCACTATAATTTCCCGTTGAACCTTTTATTTTTAAATTTTTTGGCTAACTGTTAACGCGCTTATTTAAGGATAGTTCCGAGTAAGGAATCAACAAGTAAGACGGCATTATCTAACATTTAGTTCTATTTGTCTTCAGGATGTAGGAGTACGCATGGAGTTCAGTGTAAAGAGTGGCAGCCCTGAGAAACAGCGCAGCGCATGTATCGTTGTAGGTGTGTTTGAACCACGCCGTCTTTCTCCGGTCGCTGAACAGCTCGACAAAATCAGCGATGGCTATATCAGTTCTCTACTTCGCCGTGGCGATCTGGAAGGTAAACCAGGGCAGATGCTACTGCTTCATCAAGTACCAGGAGTACTGTCTGAACGCGTTTTGCTTGTCGGTTGTGGTAAAGAGCGTGAGCTTGGCGAGCGCCAATACAAAGAAATCATTCAAAAAACCATCAATACGCTCAACGAAACAGGTTCAATGGAAGCAGTATGTTTCCTAACAGAACTGCACGTTAAAGGTCGTGACACTTATTGGAAAGTACGCCAAGCGGTTGAAGCAACAAAAGATGGTCTTTACACGTTCGACCAATTTAAGAGCGTTAAACCAGAAACTCGCCGTCCACTTCGTAAGCTGGTATTCAACGTACCAACACGTCGTGAGCTAAACCTTGGCGAAAAAGCAATCGCACATGGTCTTGCTATCGCGTCTGGTGTGAAAGCATCGAAAGACCTAGGCAACATGCCACCAAACATCGCCAACCCAGCTTACCTTGCTTCTCAAGCACGTCGCCTAGCGGATGACTATGAGACAGTAACGACTAAGATCATTGGCGAGCAAGAGATGGAAAAACTGGGTATGACGTCATACCTAGCCGTTGGCCGTGGTTCTAAGAACGAATCTATGATGTCTATCATGGAGTACAAGGGCAACCCAGATCCAGAAGCAAAACCAATCGTTCTTGTGGGTAAAGGTCTAACCTTCGATTCAGGCGGTATTTCACTTAAGCCAGGCGAAGGCATGGACGAGATGAAGTACGACATGTGTGGTGCTGCATCGGTATTTGGCACAATGAAAGCACTTGCGAAATTGAACCTACCAATCAACGTGGTTGCCGTTCTAGCAGGATGTGAGAACATGCCAGGCAGCAATGCCTACCGTCCAGGCGACATTTTGACGACAATGTCTGGTCAAACGGTTGAAGTACTTAATACTGACGCTGAAGGCCGTCTAGTACTGTGTGATGCATTAACTTACGTTGAACGTTACGAGCCAGAGTGTGTGGTTGACGTAGCGACTCTAACTGGCGCATGTATCATGGCTCTAGGCCACCATATCAGTGCGGTTATCTCTAACCATAACCCGCTGTCACACGAGTTGATCAACGCATCTGAGCAATCTAGTGACCGCGCATGGCGTCTCCCTATGGCTGACGAGTACCACGAGCAGTTGAAGAGCCCATTTGCCGATATGGCAAACATCGGTGGTCGTCCTGCAGGCACGATCACAGCGGGTTGTTTCCTGTCTAAATTTGCCAAGAAATACCACTGGGCACACGTCGACATCGCAGGTACAGCCTGGAAGTCAGGCGCAGCAAAAGGCTCTACGGGCCGCCCTGTCTCAATGCTTGTCCAATTCCTGCTTAACCGCAGTGGCCAAGACACAGAGGAATAAACCTCAACTTCGTCAAAAGGGCCGCAAGGCCCTTTTTTGTATCTGAAGCAATAGTGAGCTAAATAAAATGGCAAACGCAACGTTTTACATTATCAAGCCAGACTCCCCGCAATCGAATGCCGTGGGTTTTGGCGACTATGTGCTGTTTCTTGCCAGACATTTTGCCTCACAAGGTGCCAAGGTGTATCTGAATTGCCACGACAAATCGCACGCAGAACAGATTGCTGAGACTTTTTGGCAAGCCGAGCCCCATCACTTTATTGCCCACAACTTGGTTGGCGAAGGTCCAAAATATGGCACCAAGGTGGAAATAGGCTACCAAGCTGTCAAGCCCTCATGGAATCGGCAAATAGTAATAAATTTGGCGGAAAATGAGACAACCTTTGCGAACAAGTTTGCTGAGGTGGTAGACTTCGTCCCTTGCGAAGAAAAAGCCAAGCAACTGGCGCGAGAAAGATATAAAATCTACCGTCAAGCGGGCTATCAGCTACAAACGATCGAGATCGAACACAGCTAGCACCACCGCACCAATAACCGGTCAATCCTTATAGCTAAGGCGATCTTGTCAGAGATCCCTCACTTATAAAGATTGACTTAGAATTAAACCAGACCTATCAGCAGAATATCTATAGCTATGGAAAAGACATATAACCCAACTTCAATTGAACAAGCTTTATATCAAGCTTGGGAAGAGAAAGGCTACTTCAAGCCACACGGTGACACGACCAAAGAATCATACTCAATAATGATCCCACCACCGAACGTCACTGGTAGCCTACACATGGGCCACGCGTTCCAAGATACGATCATGGATACTCTGATCCGCGCAGAGCGTATGAAAGGTAAAAACACCCTTTGGCAGGTCGGTACAGACCACGCTGGTATCGCAACTCAAATGGTTGTTGAGCGTAAGATCGCTGCTGAAGAAGGTAAAACCAAGCACGATTACGGTCGTGATGCGTTCATCGACAAAATCTGGGAATGGAAAGGCGAGTCTGGTGGCACCATCACTAAACAGCTTCGTCGTCTAGGTGCATCGGTAGACTGGGACCGTGAGCGCTTCACAATGGATGACGGTCTATCTAACGCGGTTCAAGAAGTTTTTGTTCGCCTATACGAAGATGACCTAATCTACCGCGGTAAGCGTCTAGTAAACTGGGATCCTAAACTGCACACAGCAATTTCTGATCTTGAAGTTGAAAACAAAGACAAAAAAGGCCACATGTGGCACTTCCGCTACCCGCTAGCAGACGGCGTTAAAACAGCAGAAGGCAAAGACTACATCGTAGTTGCCACCACGCGTCCTGAAACCATGCTAGGCGATACGGGTGTTGCGGTTAACCCAGAAGATCCACGTTACAAAGATCTTATCGGCAAAGAAATTCTACTTCCTATCGTTGATCGTCGTATCCCAATCGTGGGCGATGAGCACGCCGATATGGAGAAAGGAACTGGCTGTGTAAAAATCACACCTGCGCACGACTTCAACGACTACGAAGTTGGTAAACGCCACCAGTTACCAATGATCAACATCCTAACCTTTGATGCCAACATCCGTGATGCCGCTGAAGTGTTCAACACCAACGGCGAAGCGAGTGACGCGTACTCAACTGAGCTACCTGCTAAGTACCACGGTATGGAGCGTTTTGCTGCACGTAAAGCGATCGTGGCTGAGTTTGATGAGCTAGGCCTGCTTGATGAAATCAAAGATCACGATCTAACGGTTCCTTACGGTGACCGTGGCGGCGTGGTGATTGAACCAATGCTGACTGACCAATGGTACGTTCGCACCGCACCTCTTGCTGAAACGGCAACTAAAGCGGTTGAAGATGGTGAAATCCAATTCGTTCCTAAGCAATACGAAAACATGTACTTCTCTTGGATGCGCGACATTCAAGACTGGTGTATCTCTCGTCAGCTTTGGTGGGGTCACCGCATCCCTGCATGGTACGACAACGATGGCAATGTATACGTAGGTCGCACTGAAGAAGAAGTTCGTGCAAACAACAACCTAGCGCCAGTTGTGGTTCTACGCCAAGACGACGATGTATTGGATACTTGGTTCTCTTCTGCACTTTGGACCTTCGGTACGCAAGGTTGGCCTGAGAACACAGATGATCTGAAGACATTCCACCCTTCAGACGTACTCGTTACTGGTTTCGACATCATCTTCTTCTGGGTTGCTCGTATGATCATGATGACGATGCACTTCTGTAAAGATGAGAACGGTAAGCCACAAGTACCATTTAAGACGGTATACGTTACTGGTCTAATCCGTGACGAGAACGGTGACAAGATGTCTAAGTCTAAGGGTAACGTTCTTGACCCAATCGACATGATTGACGGCATCGACCTTGAGTCTCTTGTTGAGAAGCGTACTGGTAACATGATGCAGCCTCAACTTGCAGCGAAGATCGAGAAAAACACGCGCAAAACGTTTGAAAACGGTATCGAACCATACGGTACTGACGCACTACGCTTCACTCTTGCTGCTATGGCTTCTACTGGCCGTGACATCAACTGGGATATGAAGCGTCTGGAAGGTTACCGTAACTTCTGTAACAAGCTATGGAACGCAAGCCGTTACGTACTAATGAATACAGAAGAGCAGGATTGTGGCTTCAACGGTGGTGAGATCGAGTACTCACTAGCGGACAAGTGGATCGAGTCTCAGTTTGAACTAGCAGCAAAAGAGTTCAATGGTCACATTGATAACTTCCGTCTGGATATGGCAGCAAACACGATTTACGAATTTATCTGGAACCAATTCTGTGACTGGTACTTAGAGCTAACCAAACCAGTTCTTTGGAAAGGTAACGAAGCTCAGCAACGTGGTACTCGTCGCACGCTAATCACCGTTCTAGAGAAGACACTTCGTCTAGCGCACCCAGTGATCCCATACATCACAGAAACTATCTGGCAGAGCGTTAAGCCGCTGGTTGACGGTGTTGAAGGTGACACAATCATGCTTCAAGCACTGCCTCAGTTCGACGAAGCGAACTTCAACCAAGCAGCTCTTGATGACATCGAGTGGGTGAAGTCATTCATCACTAGCATCCGTAACCTACGTGCTGAATACGACATCAACCCAGGTAAGCCGCTTGAAGTGATGCTAAAAGCCGCGAGCGCAGAAGATGCAGCACGCTTAGAAGCGAACAAGCAAGTTCTGGTTTCTCTAGCGAAACTTGAGTCTGTCCGCGTACTGGAAGCAGGTGAAGAAACACCAGCTTGCGCAACGGCACTGGTTGCTAAGTCTGAGCTGATGATCCCAATGGCGGGTCTTATCGACAAAGACGCGGAACTTGCTCGTCTAGACGGCGAAATCAAGAAGACTCACGGTGAAATCAAGCGTATCGAAGGCAAGCTAGGTAACGAAGGCTTTGTTGCTAAAGCACCGGAAGCGGTAGTTGCTAAAGAGCGTGAGAAGCTAGAAGGCTACAAAGAGACTCTAGTGAAACTAGAAGAGCAAAAAGCGACGATTGCAGCGCTGTAATCTTCGCCTCTAGTAAAAACAAATAAGCTGGTCACTCGACCAGCTTTTTTTATTCTTGCTAGTGGCTAATTTCTCGCAGCTTCAATTCTCTCATCGAAGTCAGGGTGTGAGCTTAGCCACTCCGGTATAGCAAACTCTTCTTGCTGACTAAATTGCTCAAACATTTCTGCCATTGCTTCACTGCTGCCATAAATCACACGCATATTGTGTTTCGCATACTCATCCGCTTCCATCTCGGCTTCCCGTGAATGGCCATTTGACAAGAAAAAGACGCCGACACCAGCCATGTTGTCGATCACTCCTGAGCTCTCACCTGTCAGCAAAGAGACACCAACAGAAAGAATACTTGAGTGAACAAGACGCTTTAACATATGACGATGATGAACGTGGCCAAGCTCGTGCAAAATAATGCTATCAAGCTGCTGCTCATTGGCCGCGAACTTGACCATTTGATCAAGAACGACAATTTTCCCACCAGGCAAAGCGAACGCATTCGCTCCCATCTCTGAAGAGCGAAATACAATATCGACTGAGTAAGGTAATGGCTCGATCTGCGACAAATAATGGAACACTCTTGTGCGAATTTGCTCCTGCTCCAAAGTACTCAGTTCACTGGGGGCCCAATGCTCGTCCAAGCTCGCCAACACCTTATCCCCTAGCGCGACAGCAACCGTATCTGGAACGGCATGAGCAACTTTTTCACTGAGCCAAGGCAGCAGATAAACATAACTGCCGACAATAACACCGATACAACACACTACCGATAACAACCAAGCGAACCATTTAGTTTCCATCTTCTCGACGAAGCTAGAGCGCTTGTTTCGCTTTAGCCACTCGTTGATTTGTGGCGTCCTATCTGCGACAAACATCCAGCCATCGGCAAACTTAAAACGGATGGGCAAGTTGCCAACAGGGGCGCTGACTTCAACCCATGCCACTTCGCAGTAAACCGTTTCTTCTTCGGTCACGATACAAAGTGATGTTGAACTGGACGCATCTAGCTCAGCTGCGAGTCGAACTGAGCTATTCGGCGGAAATGCACTGCCTTGAAAACGCATTAGTTGATGCCGATACCGAGGTCAAATGCCTGAGCAACTTCATCCGTGACCGCTGATTTCACATCGGAATCTTGGTCAACCGCCACTAATAAAGTCATGTTACCCACCACCGCAGTTCTCTCTGCTAGATAGCGGCTGGTTCTCACCATCACCCATGGACGCGCAAGACCTAATGTGATCACTTGCAGCAAGAAGTTAGAAATCACTAAGCCCATGTAGCTACTGACACTCATGGTTGAAGCGAATCTAAAGGCCGTTTCTGATTGCTCTTCTTGTTGAGCGACCAGTTGAGAGAAAACATAGTTACGCACACGAGTCGTTGTATATGCCGTCAACGCGATAGTTAAAACAATCATCGCCGCGTACACAATGACAACACCCGCAAACGCCCCTGCACTATGACCGACTTGAGAAAGATCAGAAAGATGCAGCTGACTAAATTCAACACCACCAAACACAACGAGCATAGCAACGACAGCAAATGCCAGCGCAGACAACACACCGATGATCATCGCCTTGCAGTAGGTCTTCAAAAAGAAACCTGTTGTAATTTCTGCGCTAAACTTCCAATCACCATATTGATAGCCATTAGCAAAAAAGCGGTGAGCACCAGCAACAACCCACGCGTAAACCACTGCCATAACAGCAAAAAGACCGAACCACATCGCGATTCCTGCTGCGGTAGAAACGGAACCAACTGCGATTGAAATACCTATGTAGACCGCAAGGATGAGCAATGCACCTACGCCACGTCCAAGTAGCGTAACGTATGCGCTCTTAAGCGGAGCCGTGAAGGAGAAGTGAACGTTTCGGTAGCTCGTCATTGCGGAATCGAAACGAGCATTGCTCCAAAGTAGCCAAGGCAGTGCAGCATAAAATGCTAACAGTAGCGCCATACTTGCAACAGGGAAAAATTGGCTACTAATAGACCAAATAAGAACCACGACGAGTGCCACAATGCGACCTTTAAGGATCTGTATTGGTTTGGCGTGATACTCAAAGTTATCACCGCTAATATGAGTGTTACCGTAGAAGTAGCGCTTTGTTCTTACTTTGGCCCATGCCGAATAAATACCTAATGTAACAATAGAAAGGAGGATATTAACTATCCATATACCGAAAAATTCCCCACCCCTACCATGAAATGAAACGGGATTGGTTAACTGTTTTTGGTCCATGCCTAAAATTCCTGACGTGATTTATAAATTATTTTGATGTCGTAATTTCTTACATTTTATTTATCCCGTCTATAAATTGAGTCAGAATAATAACCAAGCATAGACATAGCTCACAGTTGATTATTTACTTTAAAGTCAATAAGTTAAAATCACCGTACTGCAATTCAATTACACAATGCGGTTCTGTTTCTCGCCTTTGATAAATGCCGTAATGTTATCCATCAAAATATTAGCCAGATTCTGAATCGATGAGTCACTTCCCCAAGCAACATGTGGAGTAAGCAGCAAATTAGGTAGCGACATGTTCGCCAACAGCGGATTAGAGCTATCTGCAGGTTCTTGAGTAAAGACATCGACCCCAGCTCCGGCAATGATTCTTTGCTTCAACGCGTTAACCAAGGCAGCTTCATCAACGAGCCCCCCTCGCCCCGTATTGATCAGCAGGCTGCTAGACTTCATCATTGCCAGCTCGCCCTCTCCAATCAGATTCAGTGTTTGTTCATTTAAAGGGCAGTGCAAAGAGATGGCATCCGCTTGTTGCAAGCACACCTCAAACGGCACAAAGCCATCTCGACAATTAGGGGCACCTTTGCGCTCAGCAAACAAGACTTTCATGCCGACCGCTTTAGCCAGAGTTGCGGTTGCTTGACCCAGCGCGCCAGAGCCAATGATGGCCAGCGTCGAGCCCGCGACATCCCCGATAGGGTGAGTGAAGAAACAAAACTGTTTATTACGCTGCCATTCCCCAGCGGCGATATCATTATGGTAGGCAAATAGATTGCGCTTAAGGGCAAAGATCATCGCGATAACGTGTTCCGGCACCGACTGAGTCGCATAGCCTTGTACGTTGGTCACCGCAACACCATGGTCGGCACAATAGTCGATATCGATATTGTTAAACCCCGTCGCCGATACCGCAATCAACTTAAGTTCAGGCAACTGACGTAAACACTCGCGGTCCAAAATGACTTTGTTGGTAATGGCGATCTGAACGCCTTGAAGTCTCTCAACAACTTGCTCTGGTGAGGTAAAGTCATAGTCGATCCGCTTATGCTCTACTGCCAGTTCGGGTAACTCAATTTGAGTGGGGATCGTGGCACGATCAAGAAAAACAACGGTTGGGGTAGCAGAAGTTGGCAGCGACATAGGATCTCCTTTCACTGCCAAGTTATTGGTAAGTCAGTTATGGGCGTGGCAGCGTTTTATAATCCGGTAATTCTCGCATAGGCGAAAAATAGTTAAAGATCATTGCCTCTGCTTCAAGATAGAAGTCACAGGGAACAAACGCACATTGCAACGCTTCACTGTGTGGGTGATAAAAACTGAGCTCTGCGGCATGCAGCTCCAACCTATCAGAAAACTCAAACGCTTCCCCTTCTGAGTAAAACTCATCACCGACGATTGGGTGCCCTAACGCCTGCATATGCACGCGCAGTTGATGCGAGCGCCCTGTAATCGGCAATAGACGTACAATCGATGTTCGTTCCTCTCGCTTAACGACCTGATACAAGGTTTTTGACGGCTTACCGTCGTCGAAACACACTTTCTGTCTCGGTCTATTTGGCCAGTCACAAATCAGTGGTAAATCGACTTCTCCGTGCTCATTGGTTGGGTGACCCCAAACGCGAGCGTAATAGACTTTGTGAGTAAGGCGATATTGAAACTGCTTTTTGAGCGAACGCTCGGCTTCTTTGTGCTTTGCGAGCAACATCAGCCCTGAGGTATCCATATCTAAGCGGTGCACCACTTGGATATCTGGGTAAATTGCGACTAAGCGTGACCACAAGCTGTCATAGTGTTCTTCCAACCTGCCTGGCACCGACAATAATCCAGACGGCTTGTTTGCCACCAAGATGTGTTCGTCTTCAAATACAATATCAACCCAAGGTTCGCGCGGCGGGTTGTATTCGGTCATAGCCATTGTGTTCATCCAATAAAAACCCAGCATTACGCTGGGTTTAGTTTAAAGAGTTCTAAGACCGCATCAATTATGTGATACGACGATCATTCGTAACGAATCGAGTTGATACTGAGCTTGGCCGATGTAGCCCGTTAGCTCTTTGATTTGCTCATCAATGGCATCAATCTCTTCATCACGGATGTTCGGGTTGACCGCTTTCAATGCCTGCAAGCGCTCTAGTTCACTGTTAAGGCTAGCTTGCATCTCTTGCTGAGCTTGATTACGAATCGCTTCCACTTTCTCAACGATAAGCGTCTCTCCCGCCGCAACTAACTGGTGCACCTGAGCTTGCACAGAAGAGACTAACTTAGTCGCGATATGACGACCCACAGGGCTCAGTTGGCGGTTAAAGCTTTCAAACTCGACTTGAGCAGACAGGTCATTACCTTTGCCATCCAGCATCAAGCGAATTGGTGTCGTTGGTAAGAAACGACTGATACCACTACGCTTCGGTGCCTGTGCATCCACTTTGTAGATAAGTTCAAGCAGCATGGTGCCTACTGGTAGCGCTTTGTTCTTCAGTAGCGAAACCGCAGCCGTTCCCACGCCTTCACTCATAAGCAGATCAATACCGCCTTGAATCATTGGGTGTTCCCAACTGATGAAGTGCATGTCTTCGCGAGAAAGCGCTGTATCACGGTCAAACGTGATGGTTGCCCCTTCGTAAGGCAAGCCAGGATAGCTTGGTACCAACATGTGCTCAGATGGCGTTACCACTAGAGCATTTTCACCTTTGTCATCTTGATCGAGGCCAATGGTATCAAACAGGCTCAACGCAAACGTAACTAGATTGGTATCGCCATCTGTTGAGGCGATCTTATCGACAATCGCTTGCGCTTTTTCGCCGCCATTTGAGTGCATCTCAAGTAAGCGGTCACGACCTTGTTCCAGCTGCGCTTTCAGCTCTTTGTTCATGGCTGCAGATTCAGCAATCACATCATCAAGCTCTGTTGTATCACCAGAAGCGAGCATTTCAATTAAGCGGTCAGCGTATTTGTCGTAAACCGTGCGACCAGTCGGGCAGGTTTCGGCAAACGCATTGAGACCTTCATCGAACCAACGCGCAAGAATGGCTTGCGAAGTGCCTTGCAGATAAGGAACATGAATATCGATATCGCGATTTTGGCCAATACGGTCCAAACGACCGATACGCTGCTCTAGTAGGTCTGGGTTAAATGGCAGATCGAACATCACAAGTTGATTGGCAAACTGGAAGTTACGACCCTCAGAGCCAATCTCACTACAGATCAGCACCTGTGCGCCGCCCTCTTCTTGCGCAAAGTAAGCCGCCGCTTTATCACGCTCAAGAATCGACATACCTTCATGGAATACCGTTGCACGAATACCTTCACGCTCACGCAGCGCTTGCTCAAGCTGCAAAGCGGTACTTGCGCGAGAAGCGATCACTAAAATCTTCTCGCTACGCTTTTCGGTAATTTTCTCAAGTAGCCAGTTCACTCGGCTATCAAACTGCCACCAGCTTGAATCTTCACCTTCAAACTCTTGGAAGATTTCTTCTGGATATAAGTTTTTCACAGCGCGTGCTTCAGCACTCATTTTGCCGCCAATCATGCCAGATACACGCATTGATGTGGTGTACTGCTGCGGAATAGGCATCGGTAGTAAGTTTACATTGCGTTTAGGGAAGCCCTTGATTGCCGCACGTGTGTTACGGAACAAGACACGCCCAGTACCATGACGGTCCATTAGGTTATCGATCAGCTCTTGGCGCGCCGCGGCTTTCTCTTCTTCACCTGAATCACTCTCGATGATTCTAAACAACGGCTCAACATCTTGTTCAGAAAGTAGTTCTGTAATCTGGTTTTTCGCGTCGTTCTCTAGCTTTTGACCTGAGAATAGAGCGCTAACTGAATCGGCAACGGGCGCATATTGCTCTTCTTCTTTGACGAACTCTTGGTAATCAAAGAAGCGGTCTGAATCAAGCAGACGTAGACGCGCAAAGTGACTCTCACGACCAAGCTGTTCTGGCGTTGCCGTTAGCAGTAGAACACCTGGCGTACGCTCCGCTAAACCTTCAACCACTTGGTATTCGCGGCTTGGCTTTTCAGGGCTCCACTCTAAGTGGTGCGCTTCATCGACAACCAATAGATCCCATTCACCTTCTAGTGCTTGTTCAAAACGTTTGCGGCTCTTGCGTAAGAAATCGAGAGAACAGAGTACATATTGCTGAGTATCAAATGGGTTATCAGAGTCAGCAAACGCTTCGATGCAGCGTTCTTCATCGAAGATAGAGAAATGGAGGTTGAAACGACGCATCATTTCCACCAGCCACTGGTGTTGCAGCGTCTCAGGTACCACGATCAGAATACGCTCAGCACGACCTGCCAGCACTTGCTGGTGAATGATCATGCCCGCTTCGATGGTTTTACCCAAACCAACTTCATCAGCCAGCAAAACGCGAGGCGCATGACGACGACCCACTTCGTGCGCAATATATAACTGATGAGGAATCAAACCTGCACGCATGCCACACAAGCCACGCATTGGGCTCTTGTGCTGCTCATATTGGTTCATCAATGCACGGTAACGCAGCACAAAGTTGTCCATGCGGTCGATTTGACCTGCGTACAACTTGTCTTGAGGCTTATTGAATCGAATTTGGTTGCTTAGCATGATTTCACGAAGCATCACACCTTCTTCACCTGTATCTTCACGCGTACCGATGTAAGTAAACAGATCTTGTTCTTCGACAACTTGCTCAACTTTCAGTGACCAACCCTGCTGGCATTCAATAACGTCACCACTGTTAAAGGTTACTCGGGTTACGGGCGCATCATTACGAGCGTACACTCGATTTTCTTCAGAAGCTGCAAACATTAATGTCACAGTACGAGCATCCAATGCTACAACGGTTCCTAAACCTAGATCGCTTTCCGTATCGCTAATCCAGCGCTGGCCCAAAGCAAATGTCATGAATCGACTACCTCATCTGTTTAATTCAAAAATGGGTCTATAAATCTTAGCTGTTCTTGCGCAACTTGAAAGGCAGCTGACGAGGAAAAAGAGTGGCCAGCTACAGCGCAGAAAAAGGTCGCTAATCTTACTCGAAGCTGTGACATTGGTCACGTACAAAGGCCTCAAAAACCAACAATTTTTTATCAAAGCTGTACATGACATCAAAGTGTAAGAAATCAGTGGCACTTCTAATTAGGAGTGTTGAAAAACAGGCTTATACTTAATGGTGAACATGCACTTGCGCCGTCAACAATTTGGCTGGCACAAGAGATGCATTTCATTAGGGTGACGATCAACACGGGTTTGCAGTTTTTGTAGTCAAACCATCAGCGATCTCTGATTACCGGGCTACATTTCTGCAAGCATCCGCAGGTAGACCACTTCATACAAGAGTATGAGGGGTAAGCAAGCCGCATGTCGGCAAGGAGACGCTTATGGGTGACACAGACCGGAAACTTTTTGTTCTAGACACCAACATCCTTCTTCACGAACCTTTAGCCATCTATTCCTTCAAAGAACACGATGTCGTCATCCCGATGACTGTATTAGAAGAGCTCGATCGAATTAAAGACAGCAAACGCGATGTCGCACGTGATGCCCGAGTCGCCATCCGAGCGCTCGAAGCCATGTTTAAAGACGCCACCCCCGATGAAATCTCTGAAGGGATCCCGATTAACAAAGACTCAGAGAATACTGGACATATCGCCATTCTGGCCGATTTCGAATTGCAAGAAACCGTCAAAGCTTTCGCTGATAAAGCTGGCGATAACCGAATCTTAAACGGGGTGCTTTACCTGCAAAATAAACGAGCACCTCGTGAAGTCATCTTGGTGACGAAAGACATTAACATGCGTTTGCGTGCCAAAGGTGCCGGAGTTCGATTTGTCGAAGACTACCGAACAGACCAATTGATCGATGACGTCCAATACCTAACAAAAGGTTTCCAACAAATTGAAGGGGATTTTTGGAGTAACGTCGAACAAGTCGAAAGTAAGAATCTTGCCGGCCGTACTTACCACACACTCGATCGCGCGCCCTTTGAACCCACCTACATTAATCAATACGTCATTGATGAAGAGAGTGATTTTGCTGGACGAGTTGAGGAGATCGAACAAGACAAAATCACCATCAAGGATCTCAGCCGAGAGCGCATGATGCACCGAAGAGCTTGGGACATCACGCCGAAAAATATTTACCAAGGTATGGCGTTAGATGCGCTACTCGATCCTGATATCGATCTAGTGATCTTAACCGGTGCCGCTGGTAGTGGTAAAACCTTACTCGCTCTTGCTTCAGCGCTGGAGCAGACCATCGAGAAAGGCATATTTGATAAGATCATTGTTACGCGAAATACGCCTGATATTGGCGAGGCAATTGGATTCTTACCCGGCAGTGAAGAAGAGAAAATGATGCCTTGGCTTGCCGCTGTCACCGATACCCTCGAAGCGCTGCATAAGAATGATCACTGCACCGAAGGATCGCTCAAATACATCTGTGATAAAGCCAATATTCAATTCAAATCGATCAACTTTATGCGCGGTCGTTCGATCCAAAATGCTTTCGTTCTGCTTGATGAATGTCAGAACCTCACAGCCTCTCAGATCAAAACCATCATTACCCGCTGTGGTGAAGGGACGAAGATCGTCTGCTCAGGCAACTTGGCTCAAATCGACTCCCACTATCTAACCCCTGTGACATCAGGTTTGACTTACATGGTCGAACGCTTCAAGAACTTCGAAGGCAGCGCCAACATTCACCTAAATGGTGTGGTTCGCAGTCGCCTTGCAGAATATGCCGAAGAGAATTTATAGTCACTTCTGCCGAGATATAATTCATATCTCGGCATTTATTTAAAATAATTATTCACAAACATTGGTTAAATATGTTTAACTAACTCCATTGAAAGAATGAACATTCAAGGACTGGAGCATGGCCTTTAATCTACGTAACCGAAACTTCCTAAAGCTACTCGATTTCACTCCCAAAGAGATCCAATTCTTACTTGATCTCTCTGCTGATCTTAAAAAAGCCAAATACGCAGGGACCGAGCAAAAAAAACTGGTGGGTAAAAACATTGCTCTGATCTTTGAAAAGGCGTCAACGCGCACACGCTGTGCGTTTGAAGTCGCTGCGTTTGATCAAGGCGCCCAAGTCTCTTACATCGGTCCATCTGGCTCTCAAATTGGTCACAAAGAGTCGATGAAAGATACGGCGCGTGTCTTGGGGCGTATGTACGACGGCATTGAGTATCGTGGCTTTGGTCAAGAGATCGTTGAAGAACTTGGCGCTTACGCGGGTGTGCCTGTCTGGAACGGCCTAACCGATGAGTTTCACCCAACACAGATCTTGGCAGATTTTCTCACCATGCTTGAACATGGCCGCGGTAAGCAGCTGCACGAAATCAAGTTTGCTTACCTTGGCGATGCGCGTAACAACATGGGCAACTCATTGTTAGTGGGCGCAGCGAAAATGGGGATGGACATCCGCCTCGTCGCGCCAAAAGCCTACTGGCCGGAAGAAGAACTGGTCAACGCCTGCCTAGCTATCGCCAACAGCACTGGTGCTAAAATCACCCTAACAGAGAATGTTGATGAAGGCGTACAAGGTTGTGATTACCTCTACACCGACGTTTGGGTCTCTATGGGAGAAGCACCAGAAGCGTGGGATCAACGCGTCGCCATGATGAAACCATATCAAGTCAATATGGACGTCATTGCTAAAACGGGCAATCCGCAAGTTAAGTTCATGCACTGTTTACCGGCATTCCATAACGATGAAACCACCATAGGTAAAGAAGTCGCAGAAAAGTACGGCATGAATGGCTTAGAAGTCACGGACGAAGTGTTTGAATCCGAGCATTCCATTGTGTTTGATGAAGCAGAAAACCGAATGCACACAATTAAAGCTGTGATGGTGGCCACACTCGGTAGCTAAACAAGGTAGAATATCGACAGGAAAACCCTCGATGTAATCGCTTGCGTTAACAAATCTTCAGCGTATAATGCTCGGCAATTTGTCTGGAGGTAGTAAAAATATGCCACGTAATTCGTGCTCTACAAAGCGTATTACACTGGGTAAGCCAATGAGCTTATCGGCGCTCTATTTTACTATTTCCACCGATTTCTAAGGCCTCCCGTAATGGGGGGCTTTTTTGTGCCTAAAATTCATGACTGGGAAGATGATTATGACAAACACGCTTTACAACAAGCACATTATCTCAATTCCTGAGCTTTCTCGTGAAGAGCTAGAATTGATTGTCAAAACAGCGGGTGAGCTTAAAGCTGAGCCTAGGCCTGAGCTGATCAAAAACAAAGTGGTCGCAAGCTGCTTCTTTGAACCATCAACCCGTACACGTTTGTCATTCGAAACGGCAATCCAACGCATCGGTGGTGATGTGATTGGTTTCGATAACGGCGGTAACACATCCCTTGCTAAAAAAGGCGAAACACTGGCTGACTCTGTGCAAGTGATCTCTTCTTACGTCGATGCTTTCGTTATGCGCCATCCTCAAGAAGGTGCAGCGCGCCTAGCGTCTGAATTTTCCAATGGCGTTCCAGTCATCAATGGCGGTGACGGTGCCAACCAACACCCAACCCAAACCTTGCTCGACCTCTTCTCGATTGCGGAAACTCAAGGTCGTTTAGACAACCTCAACGTCGCGTTTGTCGGCGACCTTAAATATGGTCGTACCGTTCACTCACTGACTCAGGCACTCGCAAAATTCAACAACATTCGCTTCTTCTTTATCGCACCGGAAGCGTTAGCGATGCCAGATTACATCTGTGAAGAGTTAGACGAAGCAGGCATAGAATTTAGCCTACACACCGACATGGAAAGCGTTATCCCAGAACTCGACGTGCTCTACATGACACGTGTACAAAAAGAGCGTTTCGATGAATCAGAATACGCACACATTAAGTCAGCTTACATCCTAACCGCCGCTTTGCTGGAAGATGCGCGCGACAACCTAAAGGTACTTCATCCTCTACCACGTGTGGATGAAATCACCGTCGACGTTGATAAAACACCTTACGCTTATTACTTCGAACAAGCGGAAAATGGCGTCTATGCACGTCAAGCACTGCTTGCGCTTGTTCTTAACGAAACACTGTGATCGAGAGGAAAATTACCATGTCTAAAGAAACTCAATTGCAGGTTGAAGCAATTAAAAACGGTACCGTTATCGACCACATTCCAGCGCAAATTGGTATTAAAGTGCTTAAGCTTTTCTCGATGCACAAATCAGAGCAGCGTGTCACTGTTGGTCTGAACTTACCGTCATCGGCACTTGGTCATAAAGATTTGCTCAAGATTGAAAACATCTTTATTACCGAAGAGCAAGCGAGCAAACTTGCCTTGTATGCGCCACACGCCACGGTCAACCAGATTGAAAACTACCAAGTGGTAAAGAAACTGGCGCTAGAATTACCAGAACAAGTGAACAACGTATTTGAATGTCCAAATACCAACTGTATTACTCATGGTGAGCCTGTAGAGAGCAGCTTTAAAGTATTCGAAAAGAAAGACGATATTCGTTTGAAATGTAAATACTGCGAAAAAGTCTTCTCTCGTGAAATTGTGACTGAGCGTTAATGCATAAGCTGCGGTAATAGCTCACGTTTTCACCCATCCCCGCCTATTCCAGCGGGGATTTTTGCTTTACCCAGCACGTAAATCACGGCAAACTGAGTTTCCTGTCCACTAACCCTAAACAGATGGAACATAACAATGACTAAAGTACTTCACACTGAATCAGCACCAGCAGCAATCGGCCCTTACGTACAAGGTGTAGACCTAGGCAACATGGTTCTGACTTCTGGCCAAATCCCTGTTAACCCAGCAACAGGTGAAGTATCAGCTGACATCGCAGAGCAAGCTCGTCAGTCTCTTGAAAACGTAAAAGCTGTCGTTGAAGCGTCTGGCCTATCTGTCACTGATATCGTTAAGATGACAGTATTTGTTAAAGACCTAAACGATTTCGGTACGGTAAACGAGGTGTACGGTGCATTCTTCGATGAGCACAAAGTAGCTAACTACCCTGCACGCTCATGTGTCGAAGTAGCGCGCCTACCAAAAGATGTGGGTATTGAAATCGAAGCGATTGCTGTTCGTAAGTAATTGTCTTAGCAAAACGAAAAAAGCGAGCCTTGGCTCGCTTTTTTCTATTTAACGGTCTCGGTACTAGTAGTACTTATCACACCCTTGGTGTAGTTGCGGATTATCCAATAGTTCATCAATATGAGCGGCAAATTGTTGCTGAGACTCGCGCCCTTCAAGCAGAACGGCTTGGGTCGTTTCATCTACCACCAACACACGTCCTACCCCATACTTGCTCTCAACCAACATGCCTTTTTTGATGCGACCAATATCCATGACGACTCTCCTCTTTTTATTGAGTTACGAGTCAGCCATAAAAACGATCAAAAAAGCCGACTCGAAAGCCGGCTTAAATTCATCTCGCTAATAGATGCTTACTTAGCGAAGTCGACACCCGTTTGGATATCACCATTAAGTGTTTCTAGCATACCGTCAAGCGCAGCCTTTTCGAAGTCACTTAAAGGACCGTAGCTTAGTACTTCCTCAACGCCTTCTTTACCTAGCTTCACTGGTTGCGCGAAGAATGGGGCATGCTCACCGTCACCTTCAACGTAAGCGTATTCAATCACTTCTTCACCTTGAAGAGCTTTAACAAGTGCAAGACCAAAACGACAAGCAGCTTGACCCATAGATAGAGTTGCAGAGCCTCCACCCGCTTTCGCTTCTACAACTTCAGTACCTGCATTTTGGATACGCTTAGTTAGAGCAGCAACTTCTTCATCAGAGAACTCAACGCCTTCTACTTGAGAAAGTAGCGGTAGGATTGTTACGCCTGAGTGACCACCGATAACAGGAACGCGAACTTCGCCTGGATCTTTGTCTTTCAGCTCAGCAACAAAGGTTTCTGAACGAATCACGTCAAGTGTTGTTACACCGAATAGGCGACGCTTGTCGTAAACGCCTGCTTTCTTCAATACTTCAGCAGCAATTGGCACCGTTGTGTTTACTGGGTTAGTGATGATACCCACAAGTGCTTTTGGACATACAACAGCAATCTTCTCAGCCAAAGACTTAACGATACCCGCATTAACGTTGAACAGGTCAGCGCGATCCATACCAGGCTTACGAGCTACACCCGCAGAGATAAGAACAACATCCGCACCTTCTAGTGCAGGCGTTGGGTCTTCACCCGCGAAACCTTTAATAGAAACTGGCGTTGGGATGTGGCTAAGGTCTGCAGCAACACCCGGTGTAACAGGGGCAATATCGTACAGGGCTAGATCAGAACCTGCTGGAAGGCGGTTCTTAAGTAGTAAAGCTAGGGCTTGACCGATGCCACCAGCGGCACCAATAACGGCTACTTTCATCGTAGTTCTCCTTGAGATGATTCTCTTATATATATCTTGTAGGGCGAAATGTAATTTGCTGTGACAAAACTAAACCAATCACAACCTGATTACAATCAATTAACGTCAGCTTTGCGACCTTGCGCAATCCGACAAAAACGTGCCACAAATGGGGTGCGCATTATCCTCTTGTTTGCCTTTAATGACAAAGGTTTAACTACCATTTTTGTTATCAATAAAAAGTAAGTTTACAGTGATATCTTAGACATAATTGGCTTCTAGTCTTGGCGTAGAATGCATAGCTATGCGAGAATATTCACTCGCTTTTTATAAACTACTGGTGAAATAACCATGCGCCATTCAGAAAAACAAGATAATCTCGTTCGCGCTTTTAAAGCCCTATTAAAAGAAGAGCGTTTCGGCTCACAAGGCGATATTGTTGAAGCTCTAAAAAATGAAGGCTTTGAAAATATCAACCAGTCTAAAGTCTCTCGTATGCTGACCAAGTTTGGCGCGGTACGTACGCGAAATGCCAAAATGGAGATGGTGTACTGCCTACCAGCTGAACTTGGTGTACCTACCGTATCTAGCTCACTTCGTGAACTTGTTCTAGATATCGATCACAACAATGCGATTGTTGTCATTCATACTGGTCCAGGAGCTGCGCAGTTGATTGCACGCTTGCTCGATTCACTTGGCAAAGCGGAAGGTATTTTAGGTGTGGTTGCTGGCGACGATACGATCTTCATTACTCCAACACTGTCCGTCACAACAGAACAACTTTTCGACTCGGTTTGTGACCTGTTTGAGTACGCAGGCTAAGTCACATTCATCTCAAAAATAAGAATCACGCCGCCAATATTATGGCGTGATTCAGATCACATCTTAAACAAATCTTCGACGCTCAATAGTTAACCAGTAAGATATTGATTTAAAAGAATTTAAAAGCATTAAACCCTCATACACATGGATTTAATATTCAGTCTTTTTTACTACATTCGTTAACAATCGTGTAATTATCTGCCGTTTTTTTGGTATTATTCAGCCACTTTTTCAACATACGGATTGAAAAAGATGCCGTTTCCATTAATAGGAAACTCCCAAAGCAACTAAACTTGCAATGGGGTTAATAATGAATAAAGGAAGGGAAATTCATGGCATTGAACAAACTTATTAAAGTTGGCGCTATTGCAGCTGCTGTAATGGGCGCTGGCGCAGTTAACGCGCAAGAATTCGTAACTATCGGCACTGGTTCTGTAACTGGTGTTTACTACCCAACTGGTGGTGCGATTTGTAAGCTAGTTAACAAAGGCCGTAAAGAACACAACATTCGCTGTTCTGTAGAGTCGACTGGTGGTTCGATCTACAACGTGAATACTATCCGCGCAGGCGAACTTGATTTCGGTATCGTTCAGTCTGACTGGCAGTACCACGGCTACAACGGCACAAGTAAGTTTGCTGAACAAGGCCCGTATAAAGACCTACGCGCTATGTTCTCTCTACACACAGAACCTTTCAACATTATTGCTCGTAGCGATGCTGGTATCGAAAACGTTTCTGACCTTAAAGGTAAGCGCGTAAACATCGGTAACCCAGGCTCTGGTGACCGTGCGACAATGGGTGTTGTGATGGAAGCGATGGGCTGGACAAATGATAGCTTCAAGCTAGCGTCTGAGCTTAAAGGTTCTGAGCGTTCGCAAGCACTTTGTGACAACAAAATTGACGCCTTCGTTTACGTGGTTGGTCATCCAAATGGATCAATCAAAGAAGCGACGACTTCTTGTGACGCAAAACTGGTTTCAGCAACGGGTGCTAAGATCGACGACATCGTAGCAAACAACCCATACTACGCGTACAGCACAGTACCTGCAGGTATGTACCGTGGCACAGACAAAGACGTGAACAGCTTCGGTGTTGCGGCAACAATGGTAACAACAGCTAACGTTTCTGACGATGTTGCTTACAACGTTGCAAAAGCAGTATTCGAAAACTTCGACACGTTCAAACGTCTGCACCCAGCGTTTGCAAACTTGAAGAAAGAAGACATGGTTCAAGCAGGTCTTTCTATCCCTCTACACCCAGGTGCAGAGAAATACTACAAAGAGATCGGCCTACTTAAGTAAGCGCTCTTTGAACTAGGGAAGCATCGGCTTCCCTAGTCAATACCTAAGTGACGAACCCGTCACCACCTATTTGGAGTTTCAATGTTTGAAACTCTTCTCCGTTTTATACCTAAGAAAAACACACGATTGAGCAATATTTCATCTATTCACTAAACTGAAAGATGCAAAATAGAGGTTCATAACTCAAATAGTACGTGAACCACATATAACAAGGATAAAGTACATGTCGAAGACAACATCTCCGTCTCAAGATGTGCAAGATATGGTCGCTCAAGCCGATACTGGTGCCCGTTCTCCAAGTGGAATTCCTGGTCGCATCTTATGGTTTGTGCCGCTATGTTGGTCACTGTTCCAACTTTGGTACGCATCTCCTCTGCCGTTCATTTTTGATTTTGGCGTACTTAATGATACTGAAGCGCGTTCTATCCATCTGATGTTCGCCGTTTTCCTAGCTTTCACTGCCTATCCAGCTTTAAAAAACTCGCCACGCGATCGCATTCCCGCTGTGGATTGGGTTTTGGCTTTAGCAGGAAGCTTTGCTGCCGCCTATATCTATCTTTTCTATACCCAACTTGCGGGTCGCTCTGGTGCGCCTACCACCATGGATATCGTGGTTGCCGTGATGGGTATGGTGTTACTCCTTGAAGCGACACGTCGCGCTTTAGGTCCACCTCTTATGGTTGTCGCAGCCGTATTCCTGCTTTACACCTTTGGTGGCCCACACATGCCAGACGTTATCGCGCATAAAGGAGCTAGCCTAAACAAAGCCATGTCTCACCTATGGCTGACCACTGAAGGGGTATTTGGTGTTGCTCTGGGCGTTTCGACCTCTTTCGTTTTCTTGTTTGTACTGTTTGGTGCAATGTTAGAGCGAGCTGGCGCAGGGGCTTACTTCATCAAAGTCGCTTTCTCACTACTTGGTCACATGAAAGGTGGCCCAGCAAAAGCTGCGGTTGTCGCTTCTGGCTTGTCTGGCTTAGTGTCTGGTTCATCAATTGCTAACGTAGTGACAACCGGTACATTTACGATTCCGTTAATGAAGCGTGTTGGCTTCCCAGGCACTAAAGCAGGTGCAGTTGAGGTTGCAGCGTCTACTAACGGCCAGCTAACACCGCCAATCATGGGGGCAGCCGCTTTCCTAATGGTTGAGTATGTGGGCATTTCCTACGTTGAGGTTATCAAAGCCGCTATCTTACCCGCGCTGATTTCGTACATTGCGCTTATTTACATTGTTCACCTCGAAGCATGTAAAGCGGGAATGACGGGGCTACCTCGTCGCCGAGTGCCAACGGTGGTTCAAAGCCTATTGTCATTTACAGGAACAATACTCGGCCTATGTGTTATTAGCGCTGCGGTATACTACGGTGTAGGTTGGACGAAAGATGTGTTTGGCGATGCCGCAACACCAATCGTAACCGTTGCCCTTCTGCTTGCTTACGTTGGACTTGTGAGTATTTCAGCTAGATACGCTAAAGAAGGCGCGATCGAGATTGACGCAGAGCTCACGGAAGTTCCCGAGCCTGGTCCAACAATCAAATCTGGTCTGCATTACCTATTACCTATCGTGGTACTGGTTTGGTGTCTAACTGTTGAGCGTTTCTCTCCAGGTCTCTCGGCATTCTGGGCAACGGTATTTATGATCTTCATTTTGATTACCCAACGCCCACTAATGGCAGTGATGTCGAAGCAAGGCTCTATTGCAGAGCAGACCAAGCAAGGCTTCATTGATCTACTAGAAAGCCTCGTGACAGGCGCGCGTAATATGATCGGTATCGGTGTTGCAACTGCAGCGGCGGGTACAGTAGTTGGCGTAGTTACACTAACGGGCATCGGCCTTGTGATGACAGACTTCGTCGAGTTTATCTCTGGCGGTAACATCATTCTGATGCTGCTATTCACCGCGGTGATCAGTTTGATCTTAGGCATGGGCTTACCGACAACAGCAAACTACATTGTCGTATCAACTTTGATGGCTCCTGTCATTGTGACGTTAGGTGCACAAAGTGGCTTGATCATTCCATTGATTGCCGTTCACTTATTCGTGTTCTACTTCGGTATTCTCGCGGATGACACCCCACCAGTTGGTCTTGCTGCCTTTGCCGCAGCGGCGATCGCAAAATCGGATCCTATCCGTACGGGTATCCAAGGTTTTACCTATGATATTCGAACCGCAATCTTGCCATTCATGTTTATCTTCAACACCCAGTTATTGTTGATGGGGATCGACAGTTGGTGGCATTTGATGCTCACGATCATATCTTCGGTTATCGCAATGCTGATATTCTCAGCAGCAACTCAAGGTTGGTGGTTTACGAAGAATAAATGGTGGGAAACCGTTGCACTGCTTGTGCTTACCTTTACCTTCTTCCGCCCTGGTTTCTGGTGGGATCAGATCTACCCTGCAAAAGTACTGCACCCGGGCACTGAAATCGCCGCAATTGCCGAAACTCTGCCCGTTGGTCAAGAAATCGAGTTGTTAGTTGCGGGTGAAAACCTTGAAGGGGATTACATTTCGAAAACGGTTCGTTTGCCGTTTGACGATAACGCAACAACCGCCGATGAGCGTATCTCATCTATGGGTCTGATGCTCAACGATACGAATGGTCGCATGATTGTCGATATGGTTGAGTTTGGTAGCCCTGCAGAATCGGCTGGTGTTGATTTTGATTGGGAGATCCGTTCGGTTGTTGTTGACGCAGACCGACCAATGAAAGAGTGGGTATTTGTGCCTGCACTTCTTATCCTGATTGGTCTAGCAATGAACCAAAGAAGACGAGCTCGTAGGGACGAATTGAGCGCGTAAGTTAATCAGCCCCGCCACTCCAGCGGGGCTATACTTAAGCTAAGGATGCAGTTATTCCGCTTCTCATAAGCGATGATAAAGAGAATAATCAATGTATAAGCAAATTCTTGTTCCAGTCGATCTTAATGACAAAGGCTTTTCTGACAAAGCGATCGAGCAAGCTGTCTGGCATGCGAAACACGCGAACGCACAAATTCATTTGTTGAACGTTCTTCCTGGTATCCACATGTCGATGGTCGCCACTTACTTTCCTAAAGATGCCGCGCAAAAAATGCGTTCTGATGTCGAAGAACAGCTCAAAGCATTTGCCTCTTCGCACATCCCTGAAGAGGTGGTTTACAAAGCGCACGTTGCCGAAGGTAAAGCGTACTCGACCATTCTCGACTACGCAGAAAAACTTGGTGCCGATTTGATTATTATGCCAAGTCATAAGCGCTCAAAGATTGACAAAGTTGTTCTTGGGTCTGTGGCAAGTAAAGTGGTACAAAACTCTCCCATCAATGTGATGGTGATTAAGCCTCAAGGCTAATCAAAACAACTTCAACAAGGCGCTCAATGAGCGCCTTTTTCATCGTCTTCACCTATCAAACTGATAGAATCAATCCAATTTATTTAATACGAATAATTCTCAATAATAGTCTTATCGAAACAAACACGATTGGACTATCCGATGAAAAAGACACTCACTTTTGCTGCACTTCACTTTACCATTGCGTTTAGCGTTGCTTATATCCTGACGGGTGACATCTTGCTTGGTAGTCTGATCGCGATGATTGAACCTTCCGTCAACACGGTAGCCTTTTACTTTCATGAGCGAGTATGGAGCCGTAGTCAATCACTGCAAGCGCTTGCTCGCTCGGCCAAAGTCAAAACCACTAGCTTTGCAGTGGTGCACTTCAGCGTCGCTTTTGGCGTGGTCTACTTACTGACAGGTGATGCGTTTGTAGGTGGTGTAATGGCAGCTATCGAGCCAACCATTAATACGGTGGCCTACTACTTTCATGAAAAGGTATGGCAACGTAAGCACGCTCAACACCTTGCGTGTTGGCATGGTGCTCACGCCTAGTGGTAACTGAATCTCACAATGGGAAATGAGTAACACACAAGTCTTTACTAAGACCAATATTGAAGCGCTGAGTCTGACCATCTAACGTCACTTCCAATAGATAAAGGTCCGCAGGCTTGGGTTGCTTGGTGTCAGCATAAATGGGCGCTTCAACTTGAAACAATGCACTGGTGTGACTGCTACGAACATCAATGGGTAAGTGGAATGTCATACCATTGAATTTGACTGAAGCCGATACAAGACCTGGAGAATAGGTTTTGTAATGGAGATCAACGAGAAACTCACAGCCACCACCATGATGCCAAATCTGTTCAGTCGAGATATGTTCTAAGCGTACATGACGAATAAACTGCAAATACGGCGTCTTCCACACCCCGATTCGCGAGTCATGTTGTTCAACTTCTTCGCCTCCCAATGAGCACAGTTCAGCTCGCTCATCGTCAAACAAAAGGTCTTCCTCTTCTTCCAAAAACAGAATCTCGAAGCGATTGCGACCTCTTTGCATATAAGGACGAATATCCTTTTTGTACTCACTTTGAGTGCCATCACAATCGAACACGGCCACGCCATTCAAACGCACTTCAGCGTGAAAATCGACGCCACCAATAACTAAATCTACCGAAGGAAATGCCAGCATCGCATCATCCACTTCAATATCATGCATTAGATGCCACTCTTGCTCGGCGATTTGTTGCTCTGTCATAGAGTCAGGAAGCTTATCGCTGAGCGGCGCCGGAAAGGTAATATCATCTTGAGGGATAGAGAGATCGGTCAGCGGTGAGATTTGCCAAAGGCCGGCGAGAGAGAGCTGCATAAAAGAGTGTACCAGTCAAAAATTGCGCTAGATCAAATTAGAGCTGATTATAGTCAAGGCAATAAAAGAAAGATACAAAAATGCCAGCCTCTGAGGCTGGCATTTGTAACACATTTCGCGAATTACTCTTCGTCATCTTCTTCAGGGTACAAGGCATCTTCGCCTTCGTAGTAAGTCCCCCAACCGTCGTAAATGATGTCGTATTTTTCCGCTAGATGAATCAGTTTTTCTACTTGAGCATCAATCGCTTCGGCATCAAGCGCAGATTCCATGGTCGCATCGCAGCACAATAGCTTGTTGCCATCTTCATCTTCCGTCTCTTCCGCTTCTAACACTTCAAAACCCATTTTGAATGCTTCAACCACGGCTTTTTCTAGCGTATCAAAATCTTCAGCGAATAAGTGGTGTTCAATTTCATACAACGCGTCTGGATCACTGCCATCTTCTCTTAAGGCTTGGATGATGTCGCGAGTCTCTTCCTTTTGAATCTCAATTAATTCTTCGACTGATAGATATTCATCTTCATGAGACATAAATAGTGCTCCAGATAGTGACAAAAATGATCGTAATTTAACGCAACGGACTATCGCATGGATCCACCGAAATTACTACCTAGAATACACTGAGATCCTGATCTTTCTGCGCGGATTATCCTTGCCCCTAAAACGATCAAGCTCACAACCTGACTCATTTAACAATTTTTTATCAAATTGACGATTCAGAACTTTCTTTTGTGATGCTCGGAGGTTCCCACCACAACATTCTGCGTTTTTATTTTTTTCTACTGCATATTGTGAAGCAAAGCAATATTGCATAAAAAATGACTTTGGTGCGCCGCTTTAGCCTTAAGGTGAATAGCTATGCCGTAATGCGCCATGAACTACGAATTGTTAGACTCTTTTTATCGAATAGGGAATCACTCCAAGGCAAAGCCACAAAACTCATCCAAATGAAATTTAATCAAGAAAATAACACAATAAACAAAATATAAAACCAACAAAACCACATAAGTTAGTTTTAAAGACCAAGTTGAACGCTTGCATATTGATAACAACCTTGTCATAAATACTGGCTGGAACATAGTGTAAGGATACAAAATGAGTAAGCTGTATGTAGGCTCTGAAGTTGGCCAATTGCGACGTGTATTGCTAAATCGTCCAGAGCGAGCATTGACTCACTTAACGCCCTCTAACTGCCATGAACTGTTGTTTGATGATGTACTTGCAGTGGAAGCTGCGGGGGAAGAGCACGATAAGTTTGCCCAAACCCTCACCGAGCAAGGCGTTGAAGTTCTGCTTCTCCACAACCTACTTGTTGAGACCTTAGCGGTTTCAGAAGCCAAAACATGGCTACTCAACACGCAGATATCAGATCTACGCTACGGCCCTATCTTTGCCCGAGACCTGCGTAGTTACTTATCCGATATGGATAACGAACACCTAGCAACAGTGCTACTCGGTGGTTTAGCCTATTCTGAACTCCCTATTAAATCTGCGTCGATGCTGCCTAAAATGCATCGCCCTCTCGATTTTGTCATTGAACCACTCCCTAATCATCTATTTACTCGAGACACGTCATGCTGGGTGTATGGCGGTGTATCACTTAACCCGATGATGAAGCCAGCTCGTCAACGTGAGACCAATCACTTACGCGCGATTTATCGCTGGCACCCTGTGTTCGCAGGCCAAGATTTCATTAAGTACTTTGGCGATGAAGATCTCCATTATGACAACGCCAATATTGAAGGCGGTGACGTGTTGGTTATCGGTAAAGAGTCAGTGCTGATTGGTATGTCAGAGCGTACAACAGCACAAGGGGTTGAAAACTTAGCCGCCAATCTGTTCAAACACGGTCAGGCAAAAGAGGTGATCGCAATTGATCTACCCAAGCATCGCTCGTGCATGCACCTTGATACTGTGATGACGCACATGGACATTGATACTTTCTCTGTCTACCCAGAAATCATGCGAAAAGACTTGGACACTTGGCGCTTAACGGCCAAAGATGATGGTGACATGAAGGTTGAGCAAGTACCAAGTTACATTCATGCAATTGAAGAAGCGCTCGAGGTCGATTACCTCAAGATCATTACCACAGGTGGTGATAGCTACGAAGCAGAGCGAGAGCAGTGGAACGATGCGAACAACGTTCTTACGGTCAAGCCTGGAGTCGTCATTGGTTATGAACGTAATGTTTATACCAACGAGAAGTATGACAAAGCGGGCATCGAAGTTCTCACCATTCCTGGTAACGAACTTGGTCGCGGCCGAGGTGGTGCTCGTTGTATGAGTTGCCCAATCGAACGCGATGGCATCTAGGGTCAATCACAACGCAAAAAATAAGGGTTGATGCATTCACATCAACCCTTTTTGTTTTTATAGCGAGCCGTATAGCCGACTTACTCTGTACCGCCTACGGTTAGAGAGTCTAGTTTCAAGGTCGGTTGACCGACACCAACCGGAACACTTTGACCTGCTTTACCACACACGCCGACACCGCGATCGATGCTCAGATCATTACCCACCATAGAGACTTGTTGCATCGCTTCAATACCCGAACCGATCAATGTGGCGCCTTTAACTGGGCGTGTAATTTTGCCATCTTCAATTAAGTAGGCTTCAGACGCTGAGAAAACAAACTTACCCGAGGTGATATCCACTTGGCCGCCACCAAAATTCGGTGCGTAAAGCCCTTTCTTGACGGTTGAAATGATCTCTTCCGGAGTATGCTGTCCTGGTAGCATGTAGGTGTTGGTCATACGTGGCATCGGTAGGTGAGCATAAGACTCACGACGACCATTACCCGTTGGATTAACACCCATCAGGCGCGCGTTGAGTTTGTCTTGCATGTACCCTTTCAGCACACCATTTTCGATCAACGTATTGTATTGACCCACAACCCCTTCGTCATCGACGTTGAGCGAGCCACGTAGATCTTTTAGCGTGCCATCATCAACAATCGTACAAAGCTCAGAGGTGACCTTTTCACCCACCTTACCACTGAATACCGACGACTCTTTACGATTGAAGTCACCTTCTAAACCATGGCCAACGGCTTCATGCAAAAGGACTCCTGGCCAACCAGAACCAAGAACGACAGGCATTGCACCGGCGGGCGCCGCTTCTGCTTCAAGATTCACAAGCGCCATTCGAATCGCTTCATCCGCAAACTGATACGCAACTTGGCTACCTTGCGATTCGGATAAGAAGAAGTCGTAGCCAAAACGACCGCCACCGCCAGAACTGCCTCGCTCTCGACGTTCTCCGCGCTGAGCGAGCACGCTAATAGACAAACGAACCAGTGGACGAACATCTCCCGCGTAAGTACCGTCTGTCGCGGCCACCAGCATTTGCTCATGTACGCCACTTAAACTGATCGACACTTCTTTGATCAATGGTTCCTTGGTTCGGATGTAGGCATCCAGCTCTTTAAGTAGCTTAGTTTTTTGCTCTTTTTGCCAGCTTTCCAGAGGATTAACGGCGCCGTAAACGGTCTGGTTATCCGTGCGTTTAAACGCCTGAACTTGACCATTTTGACCTTGTTGGGCAATACCACGAGCCGCAATAGCGCTTTGCTTCAACCCATCTAACTGAATCTGATCGGAGTAAGCGAAGCCTGTTTTCTCACCGGTTACCGCTCGAACCCCAACACCACAATCAATGTTGAAAGAACCATCTTTAATAATGCTGTCTTCCAGTACCAGAGACTCGTGCCAGCTTGACTGGAAATAGATGTCTGCGTAGTCGATCTGACGCGTTGCTATACTCGCAAGGGTATCCGCTACATCTTGCTCGGTCAGACCTGCTGCACCTAGCAACGCATCCTCTACATGATTAATTGTCATACTTCGCTCTTATACTTTTAATTGATTGTGAAATCGTGAGTGCTGTAGCACTGGCATCGTCGTTCTTAGCTCTTCTACTTGAGCAAGTTCAACATCCACCACAAGATTTTGGGGCTGATTCGTAAGGCTTGCAACCACGTCACCCCAAGGGGAAATGACCATGGAGTGCCCCCACGTTTCTCGGCCACATGGGTGAACACCGCATTGATTGACTGCCACGATCCAGCTTTGGCTCTCTATGGCGCGCGCTCTGAGCAATGCTTCCCAATGCGCTTCCCCAGTCACCGCTGTAAACGCTGCAGGAACCAGCATCATGTTGGCACCTCGCTGCGCCAGTTCATTGTACAGCTGCGGGAACCGGACATCATAACAGATTGTAAGACCTAGATGACCGATAGGTGTTGGCAATGAAACAATGTGTGACCCAGGAGTAAAGGTTTCTGATTCACGGTAACGGCTGTGACCATCAGCAACGTCGACGTCAAACATGTGCAGCTTGTCGTAGTGAGCAACGCACTCTCCATTCGGGTCAAACACCAGTGTTGTTGTCGTCACACCTTGGGCACGCTTAATCGGCATGCTTCCAATCACCAGCCAGATGCGATGCTGCTCGGCCAGTTGAGAGAAACGCTGCTGAGCAATACCCTCTCCCATGATTTCTGCATTGTGGTGATAATCCACTCGACCACCAAATACGACACAGTTTTCAGGTGTGATGATGAGTGACGCTCCTGCATCAGCCAGCACCGCAACTTGAGTGGCTATATACTCCAAGTTACTAGTGACGTCGGGCCCAGAGGTCATCTGAATTAAACCGACTCTTTCCATGAGTACTCTTCCTATTCCAAGGATCCTCGTAATTTTTCGGGTAACGCAAACTCGCCTTTGCTACGCGAAAGCTCTTTAACCACTGGCGAATCTAACGGCCCTTTAACTTCGTAGTTCACTTGGGTGAATACCTCGACCACCGGTGAGATAACCGTGGTTATCGCCAGCACATACAGCGCGGTTTGCGGGGTTACTGCAAAGGCGGTAAGCACTGGGATCCCTGATGTGATATCTGGAACGAAGTTGACTTCAGCATCAACGGTTTGACTGTTTAAGTTGGCAAGACCACGAATCGTCATCTCCCCCGCCACCGCATCCATTTTGATGTCATTCGTTAGGAAAACCCCATTTTTAATCTGACCACTGCCGGTAATGGAGTTAAACGCCATACCGTTGTCAAAAACGTCGGTAAAATCGAGCTGCATCTTTCGAATAATCGAATCGAGGCTGAACAATCCAAGTAATCTTGCCGCCCCACTGACATCGGAGATCATCCCTTTGCCCAATCGCGTGTTCACATCGCCTTGGAGAGATTCCACTTTCATCGACCATGGCGCCCCATCCCACTCGACGTTCGAACTGATGTCGAATGGTGCGCGCTGAATACCTGAAGAGACACCAAAGCGTTCCATCACATCGCTGTTGTTCTCGCCCGATATTTGAATATTTAACTGCGTATGGCTGCGAGTGTCGTCGAGCGTCCAACGACCGCTCATTTCCGCTTTGTTAGTCCCACTCTCAAAAGAGAGCTTTTTCCATTCGATCGAATCGCCTTGGCGCTGAACATCCATATGGGTTTTGCCCACTTTATACCCTTGCAACCAAAAGTCATCGATGGTCAATGTAATATTAGGCAAGAGTTCATGGAAACTCCGGTCAAACTCACTGATTAATGGTAGATCTTTTGCCTCAGGTTGAAACAACGATTTGTCTTTATACTCGGTGTCCAAGGCCGGAATATAAAGATGCAGTCGATCAAGTGCGACGGAAAGATCATAAGGTGCTAAGTAGCTTGCCTCACCGGATGCCTCTTGGCTTTCAAGGTTCATGTACCAGCCAAGTCCCTTTTTCTTTGCAGAGAAATCGACGTCGTTCCACTCAATGCCCGCCAAGGTCATCTCTTTGGTATTTATCTCAATACGTTGCGGCTTTGGAATTTCAGGCGTGTTCATGTCGCTGATTGCCGACTGAGCGACAGGCTCAGGCGTGTTCATAAACTCAATCCAACCATCGAGATCGAAGTGATTGGTCCTAACTTGAGCATGATGACCTGCAACAGGACTGATTTTAAAACTCCCCTTACCAAGCACCAAGTTGGTCGCTCTTAAGACCGGAGTGTCAGGGCGAATATCAATCTCAGCTTGATACTTTAAGTTAGGCAATTGTAGGCGCGCGGTAATACTTTCTTGGTTACCCGATGCCTGCAACCTAGCTTTACCCGACTGCTGAGTTGGCTTGTTAAGTGGGTATGGGTAATCGCTAGCAATCCAACGTAAATCCGCCGTTGTGTCAATTTGGTAGGTAAAACCGACGTCGTTGAGCTGGATGTCGACGCCCATTCGCCATGGCGCGTGACCTTGTAAAGGATCAGTCCATTTTCTACCAATGTACGGGCCAATCGGTTTGATGTCCCAATCGCCTACCACATCAATATCAACACCATAACCTTGAGCGACATTTTCACCGCTAAAGTCGATGGCAATGTCTTGATCGAGCAGTTGTGCAGAGAGGCCAGCCGCTTTGACCACATCATTATCAAACTCGATACGTCCAGTCACATTTGCAAGGCTCATTGGCGGGGCGTCTATTTCAACATGATTACCAGCAAGATCGGCGTAACCCCATGCTCGTGCATCTAGGTCGGTGTCAAACGGGATATTGAGCTGAAAGCTCGATGTGACAGGACCTTGAACTTGAATCGCGGTTAGCGCAGCACCCACTGAATCAACCAATGGAGTAGTGTTCATATAGTCACGAACGGCATTGCCCTGAGCAACAGCACTCGCTTCAATTTCAATGTGCCCGCCCTCGGCTAACTCTGGAATGCGACCGGTAATTCGACTCGCTTTCACATCCTGAAGCGTTGCGCTGCTTGAATCCAAATACATCGCATCATTTTGGAAAAGGAGGTCCAATTGCAAGTCAGTGATTGGCGGCCAAGCCGTGTCAAAACTGAACTTCGCGTCTTTTAACCCAACCCAAGCTTGGAACATGCCGTCATTGTTTTTATAGGGGAAGTTCGCCAGCTCGCCATACCAAAGCAACTTGGCGGTATCCACTTTACCCGCTTGGATTGCAGTCGAAAGGTAGTCAGTGAGATCTTGTCCTAACGCCAACGTCGGCAGGTAACGCCAAGTCTCCCCCGCATTATAAAGATCGGCTTCAGCGTAGAATGAAAGAAATGGACTGCGCTCTCTAGGAAAGTCGAGTCGAAACGCGCCCAAGACCTGCAGATCGGGGGTGGCTGCGGTGACTTTATCTGCCCACAGACGCCAGCCTGAATCGTCTTGTTGCCAAACGATATCCACTTCGCCCTGCTTAATATTCAGCGGCGCTTGAAAGACGTCACCATATGGTAAGGTGTCATCAATCAAATTTAACTTCGCACGCGCTTGATTAAGATTTCCGCTCACGGAAGCTGAGAGATGATGCAAGCCTGGCAGCAGGTCCCATTGAGAGATCGAGCCATTGGACAGTTCCGCCGAGTATCTGAGACTATCGAGATCTGCGCCCATTGAAATGCGCACATCTTCAATCAGCCCACCAATAGCCAAGGTTTCTAACAGTTTGGTCGTTTGAACGGATTCTGGCGCAAGCTTAACGAACGGCGTGATCGCAGCGATATCCAACTGTGAAATGTTTAATCGCCACTGCTGTGGCTGCCAATCGAACGCCATGTCCAATTCTGGCCATGGAATATCGTCAGTGCGAAGCTCTAGTGAGTGAGCATTTACTTGCCAACCTTCATTTGTCGGTTCTAGCTCAAATACGCCCGATTCAATCATCAAATCATGGCGCTGACCTTCTTGCCAAATCAGCTCTGACGCTTCTAGTTCTAGATAAGCGCCAACGGGTTTGGAGTGTCGTAACGTGAGCCAGCTATTGAAACTCAGCTGGCCTTTTTCTATCCCGGTTTCTGTCTTCAGGTATTTGGTCAACCAAGGCGTCACCAAAACATTTTGCGCCGATAAATAAAACTCTCCACTCACATCACTGAGCGATCCATAGTCGACGAAATTCGCTTTGACTTTGGCAGAGTTAATACTGCTATCAGCAAAGCTCACTTCACCATCAGCAAGGTGATGACGGCCATTATTTTGCCAACGCAGCTTAGCGATTTCTAGCTGACGCTCTGAGCCATCAACCCCTTGAAAGAGAATGCTCGAGTCAAGCAGAGAAAAATCATCCATTTGCCTTAGCAGCAATGAATCGAGCTGCTCAACCACATTCTTTTGTGACCCTTTCGGTTCTAGAACCGTTTTGTCGTCGTCAGTTTTTACCGTTTCAATTGAGGTGATATCGAGGACAAGTTGATGAATGATCAGATCGGCAACAACAGGCTGGCGCCGAACGAGA
This sequence comes from Vibrio sinaloensis, assembly GCF_000808535.1. Lineage (GTDB taxonomy): Bacteria > Pseudomonadota > Gammaproteobacteria > Enterobacterales > Vibrionaceae > Vibrio > Vibrio sinaloensis_D. The sequence goes on along the minus strand of NZ_JWLV01000049.1, from coordinate 65,273 downwards.
GACTGGAAAAGGTCTAATTCAACTTCAACCCGATTGGCACTGAAGGCAATCCCGCTACTTTTTGGGGTATGCACTTCGACGCCTTGCAACGAAATAGAAGGGTGCGTATTGCGCCAAAAACCATTGATTTCAGCAATTTCGAGATCAAAACCCGTACTGTCGCTGACCCAATTTTTTATCGGCTCTTGGAAATGGTTAAGTTGAGGTAACGTAATACGCAAAGCCGTCACCGTGATAGCGAGTAACACTAGCACTGTGACGACTACCCATAATACAAACCTTGCTAAACGCGTTGTTGCTGAGCTCACATACAACCTTTACATCATAACGACGTCAAACTGCTCTTGAATATACAAAGGCTCAGCTTGAATCTTAACTTGCTTACCAATAAATACTTCCAGCTCAGCAAGAGCATGTGACTCTTCGCCATGGAGAGTATCCGCAACAGCCGGGGAAGCGTATACAACAAATTTATCTGCGTCGTAGGCTCGGTTAACTCGAGTGATTTCACGTAGAATTTCGTAGCAAACCGTCTCTACCGTCTTCACGCTTCCACGCCCTTCACAAGTTGGACACGTAGAACAAAGGATATGTTCAATACTTTCACGTGTGCGCTTGCGCGTCATCTCGACGAGACCAAGCTGAGTAAAACCGTTAATATTGGTTTTGACGCGGTCTTTATCTAATGCGGCTTCTAATGAAGTAAGTACACGCTTACGGTGTTCATCTGAGGCCATATCAATAAAGTCGATGATGATGATGCCGCCAAGGTTGCGCAAACGCAGTTGGCGAGCGATCGCCTGAGTGGCTTCGACATTGGTATTAAAGATGGTCTCTTCTAAGTTACGACGGCCAACGAAAGCCCCAGTGTTGATATCAACCGTGGTCATCGCTTCGGTCTGATCGATAATCAGATAGCCTCCCGACTTGAGCTCCACTTTGCGATCAAGAGAACGCTGAATCTCATTTTCGGTGTCGTACATATCGAAGATAGGCTTATCCCCTTCGTACAGCTCCAGCTTTTCTGTCAGCTCAGGAACGTATTCGGAGGTGAACTCTTTGAGGTTCTCGAACTCTTGGCGCGAGTCGACTAAGATTTTGGTTAATTCGGTACCAACGAAATCGCGCAAGATACGTTGTGATAAACCAAGCTCTCCGTATAAGGTTGAGCGGTTTTTATACTTAGCTTTCCGCTCCATCACTTTCGACCACAGGCGCTTTAAGAAGGCGGCATCTTGAGAGAGCTCCTTATCTAACGCGCCTTCTGCTGCAGTGCGAATGATAAAGCCGCCATTTTCATCGCAGTAATGACCCACAACCTTCTTTAAGCGATGACGCTCATCTTCACTTTCAATTCGCTGTGACACCCCAACGTGGCTGGCTCCCGGCATAAACACCAAATAACGGGAAGGTAGGGTAATATCGGTCGTTAAACGTGCGCCTTTGGTGCCAAGCGGATCTTTGACAACTTGGACAACGATGTCCTGCCCTTGGCGAACAAGCTCAGAAATATCGCGGACTTGAAACTGCTGCTTTTCGTTTTCCGCGACGCACTCGGTGTGCGGGACAATATCGGACGCGTGCAAAAACGCCGCTTTCTCTAGACCAATATCGACAAACGCGGCTTGCATTCCGGGCAATACCCGACTCACTTTACCTTTGTAAATGTTTCCAACAATGCCACGTTTGGCTTCACGTTCAACATGGATTTCTTGTAGGGTTCCCCCTTCAATCATGGCCACGCGAGTCTCACTCGGGGTCACGTTGATCAGCAACTCTGCACTCATGAGCGCACCTCAATGTAAATTATAAAAATTTTTGCAGTAGCTGGTCAGTTTCAAATAATGGAAGCCCTACCACAGCGTGGTAACTGCCTTCGATACGGGTAACAAAACGCCCACCAATTCCTTGAATTCCATAACTGCCAGCTTTGTCGCACGGCTCACCTGTTTGCCAATATTGTTCTATTTCGTTCTCTGACAGGATTTTGAACCATACGTCGGTCGATACAACGACCGTTTCTTGTTGTTCTTGACTCACGACGCTGACTGCGGTCATCACTTGATGCTCTCGGCCAGACAGCATCATCAGCATCTGTTTGGCATCTGCTAAGTTTAGAGGCTTTTCCAAGACTTTTTCGTCGCAGACAACGATCGTATCCGATCCCAGCACCACTGCATCAGGGTGAAGCGTTAATGCCGCCATCGCTTTGTCTTTTGAAAGTCGCGCAACGTATTGCTGCGCGGTTTCATTCTCTTGCTGTGACTCTTCGACGTTAGTCACCACAATGGTAAAGGGGTAACCCAGTTGGCCTAACAATTCTTTGCGACGCGGCGATCCTGACGCCAAAATAAGTGATTTGTTCATCGCTACCTCACATGCCAATGACGGCGAACACGACGCATGAGTAAGAACATCCACGGCCACAAAATGCAGTTAATCAACCCGCTCCATAAAGACACGGGATTGAAGGTGACATCTTGAATTAAGTATTCACCAAAGAAAATTAACACGTCGAGTAGCATGGAAAAGAGACCAATTAAGATCGCTTGCTGCCACAGAGCCATGTTTCGAATAACCAAAAAATTCAATGCGACTAGGTAGATAACGACCGACATCATCATACCTCGAATGCCTAACGTGGAACCAAGCAAAAGATCCCAAAGCAATCCGAGAATCAAGGCGCTACCGACATTTACTCGATGAGGTAACGCCAATACCCAGTAGCAAGTCACAAGCAATAACCAAGATGGACGAATCAGATCTAACGTTCCTGGCCACGGGATGGTTTGCAAGGTCAGCGCAATCAGGAACGAACAGAGAATAACCAAGCGTCCTTTAAAGATACTATTCGCCATCCGAGACTACCTCTTGCATATTTTCCGGCGCAGCCTGTTGAATTTTTTCCTGACGCAAATCACTTGGCCAAATCAGAAGCAAGTAACGTAAACGTTCAAAATCAACCACAGGCTCCGCTTCAATCAGGGCAAACTCACGAGCGTTGTCGCGCTCAACATTCGCCACATGGGCAACGGGATAACCTTCAGGGTACACCCCTCCCAAACCAGAGGTCAGGAGCAGATCGCCTTCTTGAATATCCAAACTGATCGGAATGTGATCCAAGTTAATACGCTCCATATTGCCACTACCGGAGGCGATCACTCGGATATCATTGCGGATCACCTGTACAGGGATCGCACTCAAACTGTCGGTCAGTAGTAACACGCGGCTGTTGTGGGCAGAGACAAAGGTCACTTGTCCAACAATACCTTTTTCATTGGCCACTGGTTGGCCAACGTAAACACCATCAATCTGACCTTTATCGATCACGACTTGATGGCGATAAGGGGAAGTATCAACGGCCATCACTTCGGTCACCACTTTGCGTTCGTCACGAACAAAAGAGGAACCCAGCAGCTTTCTGAGACGTTGATTTTCTTCTCGATATTGATCAAGAAGAAGGAGATCATTTTTGAGGCGCAATACTTCTCGTTTTAGCGTGAGATTACTTTCTACAAAGTTTTGGCGAACATTGAATCGCTCGTAAACGCCGTCAAACATCACACGAGGGACATCAGCTAAATACTGAATCGGCGCAACCATGCTATTAAGAAAGTAGCGTACTTGAGCAAACGCACCTAAACGACTATCAGCCAGCATAAGGCTGGCTGATAAAACAACGGCAAAAAACAGACGTAATTGAAGTGAAGGTCCTCGGCCAAAAATAGGCTTCATTGAATATGAGTTCCTTATTTCTATGACCCTAGCTTGTCACTAGGTACTACGATTATTCTTCGCTAAATAGATCGCCACCATGCATGTCGATCATTTCTAAAGCTTTACCACCACCACGAGCGACACAGGTAAGTGGATCTTCAGCAATCACGACTGGGATGCCGGTTTCTTCGGTCAGTAAACGGTCTAGATCTTTTAGTAGTGCACCACCACCAGTTAATACCATACCATTTTCTGAAATGTCTGACGCAAGCTCTGGTGGACATTGCTCTAGTGCAACCATCACTGCAGAGACAATGCCAGTTAAAGGCTCTTGTAGTGCTTCAAGAATTTCGTTTGAATTGAGGCTAAAGCTACGAGGTACACCTTCCGCTAGATTGCGACCACGCACTTCGATTTCTTCAACTTCATCACCTGGATAAGCAGAACCGATCTCATGTTTGATCTTCTCGGCTGTCGCTTCACCAATCAAGCTACCATAGTTACGACGAACGTAGTTGATGATCGCTTCATCGAAACGGTCACCACCGATACGAACTGATGACGAGTAAACCACACCGTTTAGTGAGATTACCGCAACCTCTGTCGTACCGCCGCCGATATCGACAACCATTGAACCTGTTGGTTCAGATACGCGTAGGCCAGCACCAATTGCCGCCGCCATTGGCTCATCAATCAAGTACACTTCACGCGCGCCCGCACCGAGTGCGGATTCACGAATTGCTCGGCGTTCAACTTGAGTCGAACCACAAGGCACACACACCAGTACGCGTGGGCTTGGTTTTAGCACGCTGTTATCGTGTACCTGTTTAATGAAATGCTGCAGCATTTTTTCTGTCACGTAGAAATCAGCGATTACGCCATCTTTCATTGGACGGATAGCAGAAATGTTACCTGGCGTTCGGCCCAGCATTTGTTTTGCTGCATGACCTACCGCAGCAACGCTTTTACCCGCACGGTTGCGGTCTTGGCGGATGGCAACCACTGAAGGCTCGTCAAGAACAATGCCCTGTCCTTTAACGTAGATAAGAGTATTGGCAGTACCTAAATCGATAGATAGGTCATTTGAAAATATGCCACGAAGTTTTTTGAACATATTCTTCGCTCGTCCTGAAAGAATTATAAGATAGAAAATTGCACTAAATGTACCAATGCCTTGCCACTACAGCAAGGCATTGAAGCGTAAACATGGGCTGAAACCCGCAATTTCTAACAGATTCCTAACGATAGGCAGATAAATGACAAAATTTACTGTCCGAATAACCCAGGCTCACCACGGAAGATCACTCGATCATTGCCGCGGAAAATACCAAAAGTAACCACAGAAGAAGGATCTTCATCACCTAATCCGCGCCAATCGTATTGAAGCCAAGGTTGCGACAACGTGCTTCCACAGCCTGATACAACCCCATTAGGGCGATTGCTTCCCAACCTCATCCAAAACTGTACTTGCTCTCGTATCGAATGAGAGTCGTCGGGGACAGCCCGAATCACATTGCTCTCACCATTAGTCACTTGCTCCCAAGGGGCAGTGTCTGAACCACTCAGCTTAGAATTTGAGTTGGTTCCCGATGGCCAGACGGTCGTTTTGCACACATAGTTGGCCATTGTGGCCAACTCTGACACGTTGTCTTCACTGTTCGTTGTAAATGTGCTGCCATTCCAAAATTCAACCCTAAGCGGAATCGCGACGCTGTCTGCTATCGTTGTGGTTGCACTCTGTAGCACCATCCGACCGTAACGAGCGGGCGGCTGGGTCGGAAAGTTTTGCTCACTCACGCTCGATGTGGCATCAAAAGAGGCGGGATCATGGCTGGCAACCACGTTGAGACCAAACTTAGTGGCCACTGACGCACCGCTACCTGTGTTAAAGGGCCCATTTTCCACAGTTTGGGCAGGTGATGACGCAACATAGTGACGCGCCAACACAGCATCCGTGTCGGTCACTAACCAACGCGATGTCCCGTCAAGTGCAGCAGACCAACTTCCGCTAGGGGTATCCAAAGTAAGGCTATTTGGGATATCAGGATCAGCTTTCAAACCAAACCCTGCCTGCAATGCACTGTCGAACAAGTGATAGTTGCTAACGGGAGTGGTCGCGCCTAACGGATAAGGTGCCACCTCGACTTCCGCGCTCATATAGGGCTGGTCTAAATAAGCGATACCTCCCTGACCAATCGCCGCCTGCCATTGAGCACGAGTAATGGAAAAATTCGCGGGGTAAAAACGCCCAACGTCAGCGACAACTGCAGGCACGTTAAAGCCAGATTGAGAAAGGTAACTGTCTTGTTTTGCAGAAATCGATAAAGTCCCAACCTCATTCCAATTTAACGCTCGCGAACGATTGATATTGGACGTGGTTGTCTCAATCACCTGACCTGCAAACGGCAATCCATCAAGGACTAAATCTCCTAAACTGCCTCCAGACGGGTAGCGAAGAGCATATGCTAAGGTTGATTCAGCCACGTAACCATTGTGGGTAAAATAGCTCTCAGTCACAGGAGCGCTACATAAATTGTCCGCTTTGACCGAGGTATTAGGCACCCCATCATTGTTGCTGTCTAATCCAGATTGCCAGTTGAACGCTTTTAGGAACACATCAACATTCGAGCCTGCAGGTGCAAACCCACCTGACGATTCAGACGTATAGTTGGGTAACGCGCCATTTTGCGCACAAAACGTGGTCGCAAAAGGGCGAAAATAGAATCGTTTTGTCGAGGTTAATGTTTGAGATCCAGAATCACCTGATCCTGTAAAGTCTACAATGCCCGCATCGTCCAAACGAAGTTTCAGCGAGCCATCTGCAGCGGTTTCCGTCCCCCCCGCTACTCCATCTTTAAAGGAGATCGGCAAGTGCGTGTTTGCATCTTCCCAGCCTCGCTGACCACTCTTTATCTGTAATCTATGCGAACTACTCGTAGGCATTTGAGAAGTTGAGAAATCCACCACTACGCTACCATCAATATCAATGACTCGGCAGTTTAGTTGATTACCTTCTCCTTGCGCTCCTCGAACCATAATTCTAAATGGGAATTCCCGACCAGCAACTTGGAACGTATCATTCCCGTCTACACCATCCGAGGGCACTATACTCGCCTCTCGCGCAAGGAACATGTATGGACCAGCAGTTTCAGACAGCCCTTCACTGTCGACATAAGCCGTGATGTTGTAATGATTAAGGAACTTACTATGAATATAACCGCGCACCGTGGCTGGGCCATTACTGGGAAAACGCGCGTTATAATCATGATCGGTGGTACAACGATCTGAAGAAATATCACCATTGCTACTCCAACACGCATAGTCGCTTCCCGACAATGGTGTGGTTTCGACAAACAGGCTCTGGCCTTGTCCATCAACCACATTCCCTGTCTTGTTGTCGATAAGAGAAAAATCAATGGGAATGCCGTCACATGCCAAACCAGAGGCACGAATGGGCGTAATTCTTAGAGCAAGATCCACCGTCTGGTCAGCACAAAGGTGACGTTGATTATAGACCTCGAGAACTTGAGCCGCGGAAAGAGACGCATCGAACACTTGAACTTCATCGATAAAACCATCAAAGCCACGATTTGCTCTATCTTGACCAATTTGGAAAGATAAGTTGTTGGTTAGCAACCTAGGTGTATGGATAGGTACATAATAGTAAGCACTCAATTGACCATTTATGTACATTTTTGCTTGAGTCGGACGGTTTGCATCGTACGTCACGGTAATGTGCGTCCACTTATTCAGCGGCACTGTACCTGCACTGTAAAGATTATACGCCGGATACCCAGAGGTATTCACCTGCCAGTACCAATAGATATAACCACTCGACGTCAGATGGAACTCATAATTAGTATCTTTCGTCACAATTGACGCAAGATCAGAAGAAGGATAACTCTTAGGGTAGATCCATGCAGATACAGAGACTTCTTCACTCATACTTAACGGTAAAGAGTGAGGGACTTCCACATATTGATTACTGCTACGGGTAAAGCTGCCGTAACCACAAGTACCAAAGCGATTTGCATCATTAGGCCAAGCTGGTAAATCCACCGCCGTGGTTGCACTATTAATCGCGGTGCCATGGTGATTATTGCCTGACACATCCTTCACTTCACCATTGTTACCAGACCAAGACTCCTCTAGATGGTATTTCGCAACAGGCGAAGGAGTAGGATCGCTAAAACACGCACTTTGACCGATGATGGCGCTATGTTGGCTCGACATGGTCAACTCCGGCGTTGAGACCGCACCAAACACATACGTCCCGCTGCCAATTCTGACGTGTCTTGCAGAGATAAGAGCATGGATATCAACAGGGCTCACTCTGTCACGAAACCATACATCCCCTTCTGGCGCATTAATCCAAAGTGTGTCAGTTTCAGTTTCCTGAGTTTCAATATCTACAGAAGCACCGATGTAGACAAAGCCCCTGTCTGATGGCGCGGCTGCATCAACCACAATTTTAAGCTGTACATCATTTCCAAACTCAAGCTTCGATCCTGGCGCCAACACGGACAGTTTGTGATGTAGATACCTGCCAGGAGAAGTGAAATCTAAGGTGGTTGTAACATTGGCAGTAAAGTCTTTGATTACGTATCCAGGGTTAAGCTTTACCCTGATCTCATAATTAGAATACGGAGCGTTAATGATGAGATTTCTAAAGTTGCCTGTAATCGCTAACGTCACTTGCTTTTTAACATCATCAATATCTACCGTACAATCATTGCCACAGTTGACGGATTCAAAGTCATTAACCGTCAAACGCTTATTTACGTTTCTAAAATCATAGGTAGTCACTGTCGGCTTGCTGCCTTTGTAACTCGTCGCGCCTGACGCACAAAGCCCAGCTTCACAACTGGTGAACTTACTGTAGTCAGTGACCCTATCAAAAGGCACTAGCAGCTTTGTTTTTGAGCTGCCACATTCCGTCTCTGAGTCGGTACAGTTTCTAACATTGTCACGAACAAAGTCATTACTCCAGCCGGCAATATAATAATCGAGATGTGGCGAGTTAACCGTTTTCTCCTGATTAATGGTTAACCTACTTGTGCTCGATTGCCACCCCTGAGCTGGGTTGGGAAATGTCCGACACGCTTCTGTAAGGTCAAAGGCAACTGAATTCGCTGAAAGCAAACTCAACCCAACAAAAATACATAGCTTGATCCATCTAACCATCGCTATTGACCTCTTAACCACACTTCTTGACTACGACGCATCTGATTCACGCCCGAACCACACGTTACTTCAGAGCTTAGGACAAACATCTGACTACCATCAGCTAACACTCCACCTCTTGCACCACACGTCACTTGAGCATCAGCGCAGTTGATCACCGCTGGAATCGTTCTTTTGGTTCCATTTACAGAGCTGCAAGCGGCTGACACATCAAATTCATCCGCAATATTATCTCTTGGCGGATAAATTTCTCTGAGCACCATTTCATTCGCAGAGTGAGCAGAAAAAGCGGCCTGAAGACCGATGACGTCTTTGGTGTGGGCATCATTATTTGACCACTCAATTCGACTTAAGCTGGTGGCAAGAAAGCCCATTACCACCAAGACAAAAACGACGACAATGTATAGGCTACCGGACTGAAACTTACTATGGGACATTCAACACCTGCACATTTTGGCGGAAGTTTGTCGACTCATCACCGTCTTCGTTGGTAAAGTTGAGATTAATGTGTATGCCACCACTATTCTCAAACGTAGCAGGTGAGTAATTCAAACTGCCAGTTACTCCTTGGTCTGAAACAGGAAGAAGACTGGTACGATTCACCAAACGCTGAACTCGTTGGTTAATCAGGCAATAACTCACCTCACCATCGGGATCATAGATGTAGTGGCGACGGGATACCGAATTACCCACCAAGTCATTCGCTCCGCCCGTCAAAACAAAGACATTGTTCGCACTCGAGACGCTATTCAGTGGAAAAACATTGCTGCTTGGCATCGACTCTGTTGGATTGATTACCAAATTAAGTGAATTTAAGTCATCCACCGTCATCGATTCACTACCAATAACAAACTGTAGATCCGCACCCGACACCGCGTAGAAACCTGACGTCATAATCGGATAAAAGGAAATACAGTCTGTCGCCCCTGCCAATAGATCATTGCTAAACATATTCGGGACAGCATGACGAACTTCTCGGCTCATTTTCTCCAATACGAACTTAGCTTGCGTCTGCATCCGCTGGCGATCAATGGTATCGCGATAACCTCGCGCACCAAGATCAACAAAACCCGCAATTCCTAGCACCAGAATACTGCCCACGATTAGGGTGATGACCATTTCAATCAGAGTAAACCCCGACTTTTTCATCAGTAGTTTCCTTTATAGGCTCGTAATTCGATGGGAGTTTGGTTAAGCGCAGAGACGGTCAATACTATCTGCTTAATAAGGCTTGGCTCTTGGTAAGTTACTTGAATATCTAAGCGAAAGTTTTGATAAGTCGTATTCCCCACACCATCTCCAACCAATACGTTTAAGTCTCGACACCCATTGGCGCCATTTGGCTCCCAACACCCAATATAGTCATCCACATCATTATAGGCAGCAATCACCTCTCCATCAGGACCAAGGCCATTGACCGATGCATCCATCCCTGAACAAAATTGATAAGAGGTACCCACTGCGGCGCCTTCACCACAGCGCAGTTCACCACCAGCAAAATTGCTGTACTCATCAAATCCTCTGGCCAAAACCATCGACATGACGCTCTGGCTCAATGCCGCGGCCCTAACCTGATAATGTGGATTGGCTGAGCGAGTAATTTGAGGCACTAAAAACTGGGTAATGGTTATCATGGCAAACCCTATGACAACAATGACAATAACGCTCTCAATCAAAGTAAAACCACGCGCTCTCGTCATGAGCACCCTCCGAGTGACACATACCCTTGAGCATTTATCGCCACGACGCAGCTTTCCTCACTGGACACAATCGAGATAGACGCCCCAGATGCGGCTGCTCCAACCGGATTACCCAACAAATCGAACGAAATAGGCGCGCTAGGCGATGAAGAAAAACGGACCATTTGAGAGGCAACCCAGTCACTGCGAGAATCAGAGCGCTCCGAACAAGCTGCCTCTGAGCCGACGCAACTGGTTTGGACATCCAATGTAAAGTTTTGATTACTCGCCAAGGCTGCACTCGCGGTGATGTTTGATTGCATTCGATTCACTTGCACTTGACGCACAACGGAGACCACTTGATGTTGCAACACAGCAGCGGCTACATCACCACGCCCTGAATAGCGACTTGCGGCATAGGCAGAAATGATTGCCAACAACAGAATGACAACAATTAACTCAACCAAGGTAAACCCTTGTGCCCGTCTAAGTTTCATAGAAACCCTAAGTAATGAAATTTACTGCTTTGATTATAAATGAGATTACGTGCGTGAGAGGCAAATTTATGCAGTTTTGAGAACGATTTAGAAGATGAGAAAAGAAAAGGCCAGCAATGCTGGCCTTGAGTATCACTAGCAACCAGTGTTAGTCACAGTAATAGTAGGAGCCCCCGCAGATGCGTTAGTTTCGTAGGAAACAAAGCATGTAGTATCACTGGCGCTACCGGAAAAGCTGTAGTGAATTACAGGTGGTGTCGCTGTCGAACCAGAGCCCGAGACTGCAATCCAGTCTCCATCATTTGCGCCTAGGCCATCTACCGCGTTGCCAATACCATCTGTGGTTGCAGAAGGGTAACCGAATGTAAGTGCAATGCCTGTTGCACTTGACGCAGCGGTCACTGAGCTTACACCCTCAACGCCATCAATTGCAGCGCGACCATAAACAATACCTGCTGCGCCAGCCATCGCCCCTTTCAAACCTTGTAGCGAGGACTCGCGTGCATCTGACTGTAAGTTAAGGAATCGCGGTGCCGCAGTTACAGCCAAGATACCCAAAATAACAATTACCACCACGAGTTCAATCAGGGTGAAACCGCCTTGTCTTTTCATAGTTTCTGTCTCTCTATGTTGTTAGCGCAGCTCTACTGCAGCGTTACGGTCACACGACCAGTCTCTATTTCATACACGAACTGATGTTCGGTGCCTCCCTCTTGCTGAATATAAGTGCAAGTTGAGGCGCCATTGTCAGCCTGTGCTGAATATTTTACGTTTGAGTTAGTTCTTGCATTCGCCACAGTGTCGACACTTGGTGGGTTTTGCAAAAGATTGTCCATCAAATCAATACAAGCCTGATCCGTTAAGCTTGTTGGGAACGACGTATCATCCTCATTCAGAGCATAAGGATAACCGTCGCGAAATCCTGTATCCGCTCCGCTGCTGTCTTTTGAGCGCGTTAACCAGAAATCAACGCCATCATAATCGACGGTATTGTACTTTTCTGTGCCGACAGTCCTTGAAGGACGAGCCAAGGCTTCCCACTGAGCTCGTGCTGACAGGACACCTGTAGCAAAGCCGCCCGCTACACCTTCAATGCTCGCTTTTTTAGCTTCATCAGTAACATCCAAAAACCGAGGTAATGCAGCAACCGCGAGTAAACCCACCACAACAATCACAACCACAAGTTCGACTAACGAAAAGCCAGACTGTTTTCTAAACATATAAATTAATCCACGTATCAGTACTGTTTATTATACTGCCAAGCCACAATATCGCTATTGCTCTTGGGCAAAAATATCACTCTGCGACCAAAACAATTTTAGCAGAAAAATGCTTATAGTTCAGATCGATAACAACATGTCGATTCATGCCGTAATCATAATCACAACGATAATGAGAGCCGTCAGAATGATTATGAATATTGATAGGTAAACTCTCCAAAATCTGCTTATCCGGATAGAGTACCTTCAGCCAATAATCGCAATCAATGTCACCCGCCTCGTTGATAGGCAGCACCCAACCATTTTGCGAAAGAGTTAACAGCTCAGAGTCAATTTCGAGATGACTCGGTTGCTGTTGTAGTAGCCACTTCTGCTTATAAAAGCTTGCTCTTTCAATGATTCGCTTGGTAGCAACTAAAAACGCGCTGTCATTAGCCTCAATTTCCACTTTTTGAAAAGCTGACAAAAAACTCGCGGTTAACACCATGACAACAAGTAACCAAGCCGAGAAGCGCATCCGCCTCAGCATCAGGATGGCGTTACCCTTTGATCGCATCCAACATTCCCCACATAGGTAGGAAAATACCCAGTGCGAGAATCAACACCATGCCCGCAACAACAAGCAGAAGTATCGGTTCAATTCGCGCGGTTAGGGTTTTAAGATCGTAATCAACTTCTCGATCATAAAAGTCCGCTACTTCTAACAGTAGCTCATCAATACGCCCTGTCTCTTCCCCGACAGAAATCATTTGAATGACGAGAGGTGTAAAGATGCCGCTGTTTATTGCCGTAGAGGAGATGGTTCCACCCGCTTCAATGGAAGATTTCATTTCAATCAAGCGGTTTTCAAGAAATTTATTCCCCAGCGCCTCAGCCGCAAGTGCAAGAGATTGGTTTAACGGAACCCCTGCTTTTAACATCAACGCAAATGTCCGAGAAAACCGCGATAACTGAGCTCGATTAACAAGGGGACCAACGATTGGCATTTTTAGGCGAAACTTGTCCCATTTTTCACGTCCATTGGCCGTTTTGACCCAAGCATTAAAGCCAAACAACACGCCCACTATCACCGCGATCATGACCAACCAGTAGTTGACGAAAAAATCTGACATAGTAATCAGAATCCGAGTAGGCAGAGGAAGGTCGACCCCAAAGCGGCTGAACATCGTTGAGAACTGGGGAATCACTTTCACGTTCAAAATGAACAACGCGATAACAATAAAGCTAATAACAAATGTTGGGTAACGCATCGCCGTTTTGATTCGTTTGCGCGTTTCCACTTCTTGTTCATAGTAATTCGCCAGCTGCAACAGCGCCTGATCCAATCGACCCGTATTTTCACCAACATTGATCATTGAGACAAAGAGCGGACTGAAGACTTTCGAATGCATCTGCATCGAACCCGCTAGGCTGCGACCATTTGTGAGCTCCTGAGTCACTTCTTCAAGCGCGTGCTGAAGCTGTTTGTTTGAACAATTGGAACTTAGCCCTTTCATTGAACGCAATAAGGGGACGCCCGCTTTGGTCAAACTGTAGAGCTGACGACAAAAAATAACCAAGGCTTCAAGCGGAACCGCGGGCGTAAATAGCTGCTTGAGGTCAAACTCAAACGCAGATTTACCGCCTCCGAGCGTCAACTTGGTCGGGATGACGCCTTTGTTCATCAACTGTTCTGCAGCCGCTTCTTGATTAGCCGCTTCAATTTGTCCCGAAGCAGCAGAACCATCTAAGTTTCGACCTTGATACTGAAATAATGCCATGCCCGAACCTAGATATAGATCGCTTTTTCTACGCCTGATGAATCACCTTCACCCAGGCTCATCACCTCATCGAGGCTGACGACTCCGCTTATCGCAAGCTCCATCGCAGAAGCGAGTAACGGCTTGTATGACGCAGATTCACGAGCAACGCGGGCAAAACCCACAGCATCACTCGCACGAAGCATATCCATCATATCTTGCTCCAATTCAAGCATCTCAAAAACACCAATTCGACCTCGATAGCCGGTAAGGTTGCAGTTTTGGCACCCGCGACCACGAGAGAATGATGTCTCTACTTGGTTAGGGAATCGCTGCGCAAGCCACTGCTTCCTCGCTTCATCAACCTGCTCTTCGGTTTTGCAGTCAGGACAGATCTTACGAACCAGACGCTGAGCCACGACCGCTCGCACTGCACTTGCAACCAAGTAGCCTGGTGCGCCCATATCCATCATCCTCAGCGCGCTATCGACCGCGTCATTAGTGTGCAAAGTGCTCAATACAAGGTGACCGGTTAATGCGGCTCGCAGTCCTATTTCGACGGTTTCTTGATCGCGCATCTCACCAATCAAAATAATGTCTGGGTCTTGGCGTAAAAAGGTTCTTAACACCGTGGAGAAGTCGAGGTCGATTTTAGGGTTAACTTGAACCTGATTGATACGAGGTAAGCGATACTCAACAGGGTCTTCTGCGGTAATGATTTTCTTCCCTGGTACATTAAGCTCACTGAGCGCCCCGTAAAGTGTCGTGGTTTTACCGGAACCAGTAGGGCCAGTTACGAGAATCATGCCATGAGGACGTTTCAATTGACGACGAAGACGCTCAAGTAGATGGGAAGGAATACCAGAGTCATCCAATTTACGTACGCCCGACGACTGATTTAGGAGACGCATTACCACCGATTCGCCGTACTGGACGGGCATCGTGGACATACGAATATCAACCGATTGCCCCTTCGCCTTGATATTAAAACGGCCATCTTGTGGTAAACGCTTCTCAGAAATATCGAGGTTGGCCATCAGCTTCAAACGTAGCACAAGGGCTGGTGCGATGTTGACCTCATTGAGCAAAGTCTCGTGTAACACACCATCAATCCGCTGCCTTAATCGCAATACATCAGCGTCAGGCTCGATATGAATATCGGATGCGCCGATCTGGATCGCATCTTCAAATAGAGAGTTGATCAGTTTGACTACGGTAACTTCATCGCTGTCTTCGCCTTCAATACTAAAATCGAAGGCTTCTGTAACTTGGTGCTCCGCTTGAAGTTGCTCAGCAAAGGACGCGATCTCTTTCGTCCGACGATAATAGCGGTCAAACCCATCGACGAGCTGCTTTTCAGGAGCGATGACAAACTCAATACCATATTGAGGCAGTTGCCCCAATAAAGCTTCTTGAGCAAACAAGTCTGCCGGGTCACTCATCGCAATACGTAACGTATCTTGCTGGCGACCAATGACCAAAGCGCGCAGTCGACGTGCATGCACTTCTGGCAATAACTGGACCGCCTCGACATCGACGTTTGCTCGGCTCAAATCAATCAGCGGAATATCCAACTGTTGAGAGAGGAAAGTCAGCATTTGATGTTCGGTGAGGAACCCTAGCTCAATTAAAGCCGCGCCCAACTTTCTACCCGTCGACTTTTGCGCAGCCAGAGCTTGTTCTACCTGCTGTTCGGAGATAATGCCTTCTTCAACCAGCAAATCGCCAAGACGTTTTCGAAGTTTGATTTGCACTATTTTGACTCCCCTAACTGCTTGATCAAAGCCAAACGGTCATGAATAAATTGCTGCGACTGTCCCGACAAACCGAATCCAGCTAGCGCTTTGTTGTACGACTGCTGCGCTTGCTCAAATTCAAGTGCTCGCTCTTGCTGAATCGCCAAGCCTAACCACCAGCGACCACTTTCCGGTTCAATCTCTACTAGCTTTAGATAACTCGATAACGCCATCTCATTTTGATTGTTCTGCTGCGCGAGCACACCACGAAGAGAGAGATACTCAACACTTGCCTCTTCAGGTAGCGCCGACAAAGCCGTTAGAGCAGCAGCGTTTTGCTTCTCTTTCATTAACAGTTTTGCTAGCGCGAGTCGCAACACGACGCTCTCTTTGTCAAGGCTTATACCCTTTTGTAAAAGCTCGCCCGCTCTACGCACATCACCTTTGCCGTAATAGAGAGCTGACAAAGTTTGGCGAACCTTTGTGTCATACGGCGTGTATTTCAGCGCCTCACTGTAATTTGCTAATGCTTCATCTAGGTTATTGCTATCTAGGGCCTTCTGAGCTCGTTTTTGTGCATTATTAGAAAGCTGCTCTGCCGTTAGCTCGACCTGCTGAATCACTATGTCACCTGAGTTGGCTTTTGAGCTTACCTGCTCGGATTTATTACCCGTCACTTTTGGCTGAGAAGATGACTCAACTTGAGCAAGGGCCACTACAGACTGAGACGTCGCAACAAGAGGCGAGGCTTGATCCGTTTCAGATACCGTAGAAGGAAAACGCGGCACTTCGGAGCGATAAATGGTTCCACCTTGAGTGGTCGCTTTCGCCGTTGGAGAGGGCACATGACTATTAGTTGCTACAGACTCATTAAAAACCGAGGACGGTTCCGGTGCTATTTGCTCTATCTGAGAAGGTTGTTGATAGGAGATCGCCCACCCGCCGACACCTAAACTGATCGCAAACGTTCCAACAACCCAAGGCACAACAGAGCGTTGCTTTACGGGTGACACGCGAATCTGCTCAATCTCAGAAAGCTTTCCCCCTTTCTTACGAGCTAATTCAGACAATGCTTGGTTGATTGCACTCATTATTCTCTCCACCCCCAAAATATGGGACGTTTAAATTTTGGTTTTCTGCTGTCGTACGTATCGTGGATTGCGTCATAAAGATGTTCGTTGCAGACCTTTTTTTCATCACGGCTGCTCGCTACAACCAGTGCTTTGTGACCAATTTGATTGATTAACCGAGGAATTCCACGGCTTGCGCGCCAGATAGCTTTTTTCTGCTCACTGCTGAACAATTGTCGACTACCGCCCGACTTTTCCAGCCGATTATCAATGTACGCCACCACTTCATTGAGATTCAGCGTGCGAATATAGGCGCTGAAGGTAATTCTTTGACGAAGCTGGCGTAAATGATGTTGCTGCAGCCTTGCCTCTAGCTCTGGCTGACCTATGAGAACAATATGAAGCAGTTTCCTATCTTCTGTTTCCAAGTTGCCAAAAAGACGAAGCACTTCAAGGGCATCATCAGGCAGAGCTTGCGCTTCGTCGACAAACACCACCACTTGTTTTCCTTCTCTTGCCAGCTCAATCAAACGGCGTTGAATCAACTCGACCAATGTATTGGTGGCGTGCTCTTCAATACCTAACTCGGCAGCGACCGCAACCCGCAGTTCCTCACCATTGAGTGCGGGGTTGGGCAAGTAAACCAACTGAACGTGATCAGGCAGATACTTGACCATCATGCGGCACACCATCGTTTTTCCAGTGCCCACTTCCCCAATCACCTTCACCAGCCCCTCGCCAAGCTCCAAAGCGGAATGGACAGTATGAATCGCTTCATAGTGTGGCCCTAAGCCGAGAAAGAGCTCAGTCGAAGGGGTTAGCCCGAACGGTAGTTGTTCGAAGCCAAAATAGTCCAAGTACATCCGTTATTGCTCGTCAGGAAACCACTCTTGAAGCAAATCTCGAGATCGCTCTAATTCCTTCTGCCACGTATTTACACCAACGACGGTAGGCTTGAGTAGGATGACTAACTCGGTTTTTTGCGTCAGCTTCGACGTATTTCGGAATAGATGCCCTAAGACTGGCACATCACCTAAAACTGGCACTTTCGACACTTGATCAACAGTGTTGGACTTCATTAAGCCCCCTATCACGACCACGTCTCCGTCTTGCGCTCGAATCACCGAGTCAGACTCGCGAATAGAGCTTCGCGCTAACGGCAAAGTAATACGCGAATCCCCAAAACCAATCTCTTTCACTTGTTCATTAACATCGATAACGGCGGGGTGCACATGCAACAGCACGTTACCTTGGTCATCGATTTGTGGCGTCACGTCGAGAGAAATACCTGAGAAGAAAGGCGTCAACTCCACCTCAGGAGAAGGCTCTGAGTTGTCACCGTTACCCACCACACTGGAGAGATCGGTAACGAAGTATTCGTCAGTACCCACTTTGATGACCGCTTTTTGGTTATTTGACGCCGTCACACGCGGGCTAGAAAGGACGTTCAAGTCACCCTGAGTTGCCATAAAGCTCAATACGGCATCGAAACTGCCGCTCGAGATCACCAAGTTTGATTGCCCACCAAGCAAGGTTCCGATTGCATCTAACCCCGGTAGCACTGCGGGAATAATGCTGCCGCTGGTGTCTTTCACGATGGAGCCCTGACCAATGGTGTAGTTGGTACCATTAGAGCTGAATGCCTTAGACCAATTGATCCCTTGTTGATAACCATCACTCAAGGTGACTTCTAAGATCTTGGCTTCGAGGATCACTTGGCGCTGCATTCTCTGCTGTGACACGCCTAAAAACTCTCGCACTTCGCGGATTTCATCTGGGTAAGCTCTTACCGTAATCACGCTAGCTTGAGGCGTTACAACCACACTCTGCCCCTCACCACCACCGATCAACTGTGTCACTGCCAGTTGTAATTGAGGCCAAAAATCACTTTCACTGATGGTCTCAATCTCTGTACCACCTTTCGCAGAGCTCGTTGAGCGTGAAGAGCTTGAGCTATCAGAAGAGTCAGAAGAGCCGCTGTCGGTATTGGTAATGGTACCGGTAGAGATAGAGGTTAATGAGCGACCTGATCGTTTGAACTGTAGATAGTCGACAGGGATTGTGACGGTGCGCAGGCCGGCTGGGTAGACTTGAATAACATTGCCTGTTTTCACAACGTCATAGCCATACATATCTCTGACGACGTTAAGCACCTCATCCAAAGAAACGTCCGTCAAGTTAACTGTAATCGTTCCAGTCACGTCTGGGTGGATTGCTGCACTAAACTCTGTCCCTTTAACTAAACTGGTGAAAAAGGCTTTCGCTGACACAGCATTCGCCTGAATACGAAAGCGCTTTACGGTGTCGAATGAAGTAGCACTGTCAGAAGAAAGCTCAGGCATTAGGTCTGCTTCAACAGACGCAGGTAATTGCGCTAAGCTACGACTATTCGCTTCATTGATTGCTTCATTCAATGTTTCTTTCGCCTCTATGGGATCTCTGTGCCCCATGGAGCATCCCATCAACGACGCAATCATCACGGCTACGGCGAGTCTACGCATATAATTCCCAATACCTTACTGTTTTATATCCAAAGAAAAGAGTTCTAACGTCCATTGCTTGCCTTTGCGAGACAGCACGACTCTTTCCGATTCAATGTTATTTACGTAGTAGCCACTGACACGCTCCCCCGCCATGACTACTTCTCCATTCAATATTGCTTTGCAAGGCACGTCGGCAACGCAGACAATACTTTGCAGTTTTGGCAGTCGATAACTGACTGGCTTTTTTGCCGGTTGAGCGACTTTTGGCTTCTGCCAATTTAACGGTGCCGTCGGGTCCTGCTGCGCCCAAGCCAGTGAAGTATTTACAAGCAGCAGAAAGGCAAAAAATCTAACCACCGATAAACTCCTCTCTCGTGCCAAGGGTGTAGACCTCTAGGATCAAACGCGCACTTGGGTACTCTTCGACTTTATAGCTAAAAGTACGCCAATAGTATTTGACTGGCATTGACTCAAGTGACTCTAAGTATTGAACAATGTCAAAATAGCTGCCTGTCAGCTCAATACGAACGGGATGTAGATAGTAGCCCGAACCGTGATTGTCATTCTCGCGGCTCACTATCGGCTCTGCGCGCTGTGAAACCAGAGAAACTAACTTGAGTTTCTTAGACTCTCTGAGAACGCTTTCTAAAAGATTTGCCATTTCACTGGGAGAAATCAAATTCTCGATGATGTTCGATAGCTGTTCTGAAAGTAGCTGACTTTCTGTCACTAGCTGCTTATAGCGCATATTGATCTCTTGATCAGGATCTTTAGAGAGCTTGGCCGTCATCAAAAGCACATCCGCTTCCAAACGTTGGCTATTGAGCTTTGTGGTCGAGATTTGTTGCTCAAGCTGTTTCTTGGCTAAATAAGCCGGTTCCACCAAGAGCGTAAAAAGCCCCAATATAATTGCGACAAACCCACACAATGTGATCAACCACTTTTCTCGAGCAGAGAGCTGAGCAAATTTATCGCTAGCTTGCGACCAATAGTGTTTCATTGCTTATCTCCTCGTGTTTTCAACTCAAAGATCACAATGTCTTGATCATTTCGACCAATCTGTAACTTTTCAAACGTTCGTCCTACTAAGTTGAGCTCTGTTTTAAACTGGTTGATCCAATTCGGGATGACTTGTGGCTCCCTTGCATAACCTTGTAAATCCAACCCCGTACTATCAATCGTAATTGAGTTTAGTGAGATGTCGTTTCGCCCAAGTTGAGCCAACGAACGCATAACGCCCGAGTAGCCCATCTGCTGGGCATCGTCGTATTCACTAACGGCTTGCAAAGATTGGCGCTTGGATTCTATTTCCTGTTCCAATCGAGTTACCGCTGCGACTTTAGCGAGCGTTGGTTGGTGCTTAGCCAAACGCTGGGTTAATGTATCCACTTGAAGGCGAAACTCAGATTCCTGAGATTTCAGAGCGGATAGCTCACTACTCAAACCACTCTTTTGGGTGACAAGCACAAAATAGGCTCCGCCCAATAACAGAGATGTTATCCCCCACCCTAAGGCGACGTTTTTTAACGTAAAGTGTTCTTTCTTTGGCTTTAAGTGGTCTGGGAATAAGTTAACTGATTTGTCACCAACCGCAGCAACACTCTTGAGCAAGATAAGCCCGGACGGCTCTTCTCCCTCAACGAGTGGTGAGGCTTTGACGCTCAAACGTTCAGAAAGCTCCGTAGCGACCGTGGCTTGATCTTCTTCGTCACAGCACACTTTCATCTGGTGCAATGACGCCGAACGCAATTGGGAAGAGAGATAGTCGACTGAGCGTTGGAGCTCCAACGCCAAGCTGTCTAGCTGCAACGCGCTACTCGCAACCCCAGTCAATGGAGAAGCGACTCCGCGAATCGTTCTTTGGAACGCACACTGGCCATCCACAAACGCACTGACTTTAAATTGCCCTTTGTGGCTCCGATGAAGCAGTAAGAACTGTGCTAGCTCCCCTGCAGAGTGAGCCCACACTTCGTCCTCGACCAATATTCGTGTCAGTTCGATATTAAACTGCCCCAAAGCACTGTTAAGAGCCTCGACCAAGTGACGATTGACGACAAAAACTTGTAACTTATTGCCGATTGGTGATGGGGTAAAATCAGCGATGATGTCGCTAACGCGCTCTGAAATCAGATCTTTCAGAAGAAATGGCAATGCCGCAGAGAGTTCTTCTTCCGGCATCGAGGGCTTATCAATTTGATAGGTTTGATATAGGTTTGCGCTCAGCACGACTTGTGCCGACAAATCAGAAACGTCAGCGTCTTTAAGTGCCTTAACTAGGGCATCCTGCCAAGACGCACCATCGTAGTTGACTTGACTGGGTAGATTACAGCTTGGTAGCGGCGAAAAAAACAAGGCATGGGGTAAAACAACAACCGTAAGTTGCGTCTGTTTGTGAGCGGTTTGCCTGAATTTACCGAATAAGGATTGCATATTCATTTGTCGTTATTTGTCACCAGCGTTTTCGTCGACCAATTTGTACTTTCTTAAACTCAGCGGTTTGCTTATGCTGAATGTGTTGAGGAATCAGTTGTTTCTCTGATTCAAAATATCGCCCCTGAACCCCATGAACACCAAGTTGAAGCACTGTTTTGTGCTCTTGCTTACTGTCGACTCCGACCGCAATCAGTTTGGTGTTTAAACCCGCGCAAGCCCCAAGCAAGCTACGAATGAACAACTGGTTTTCATGACGCTGATCGATCTGTTTCACTAAACTTCGATGCAACTTCAAGTAGCTAATCGGTAACTCTTTTAAGTAGTAAGTGCTAACAATGGAGCGCCCAGCTTGACCAACCGCTACTTTACAACCTAGACCAGAAATCATTTTAGCGACAGGTCTCATATAATCGAGATGCTTCACTAAACGCGCTTCAGCAAACTCAAAAATCAGCTGTTTTCGCTGCTCAGTAGACAACTGCAATAGCTCATCACGAAACCATTTAAAGTAGGCTCGGTCGGCAAAAGGGACGACATGCAAATTTATAGAGTAACACATTGAATCCTTAGAAACTTTCAAATAACGCAGGATAGTTCTCAATACTGCTTTGTCTAAGATTATTTCGTAACCAACTGATTCAATTGCTGAATTAAAACGGGATGCTTTGATTACTCCCTTCTCTGGATCGTTGATTCGGGCAAACAGTTCACAGTGCTCTAGTTGGTTATCTTGCTGATCATCTAACTGGAAACACGGCTGCGAAAAGACGTGCAACTTGTCAGGCTTCAACACTTGATCGAAAAGCGTGCGCCAACGAACGCTACCTCGCTCTTCCTCTGGACTGACATGCTTGTGGAAGCGACTCCATGTGTTAGAGCGCTGCAACTGAGCACTCTTAAGTGCCGTTTCTGATTCATCAATAATTCGACCTTGACTTTCGCCCTCCCGATAGAGACTGACGCCAATGTGAACCCAGTTTTCTGGGTCCAGTACGTCGGGTGGCGTAAGACGGGCTAACTGCTTAATACAGCTCGCAGCAATCGCAGAGACTTCTTTGCTCGATAAACTCGGTGCAAAAATAGCGAAATCAGAATTGTAATAGCGAGATAAGATGACATCAGGGTAACGCTGGATGACCGTGGTCAGACTATCTCCGACCTCAATTAAGAAATCATTGGCAACGGTTTTCCCATACTCTTCTTTGAGTTGCTCCCAATCATCAATGCGAATAAGAAGCACACCGCCATGAGAGCCACTTTCTGACAGCGCTGCTTCGAGTTTACTGTCAAATAAAACACGGTTTGCGGTACCAGTCAGTTTATCCAGAAAAGTTTGCGAACGAATAAAGGTGTCAAAGCGACTGCGTTCTTGACGCGCATCTCTTAGCTCTTCAATCAAGCGATCAAGCGCTTCACTGGCGGTAAAAGGCCACTCTTTGGGATCGCCTTGCGCATACTCTTCAACCCTTCCCGCTAGGATCATTCTGCCTCGTTCTTCCAGCATCTCAGATCCGCTCAGCTGCTCTTTCAGCCATTTCACCCCTTGCATCAAACAGAAGATAATGAGTACCACCGCTAACGTGATGGACCATAGTGCCTGCATCGAATAGCCGTAGCCAATATAGGGAGGAACAGCTTTAAACCGAATTTGATACCCATCGTTGCGTTCGAGTTGATATTCAACTTGGTAAAGCAGTGCAGGATTCACTTTCGATGACGTATCTTTGAAGCGATAAATCGTACCGTACGTCGATGCTAGCTCCATTTCGACAATGTTCGACGCCTGCAGCATCTTCGGCATCCAGCGTTGCAGTGAATACGCAGCATCCGGATCTTCCATCTCCTTATCTACTACGTTGACGATCCCCTTGAGAGAATGATCTAAGTATTCTTGACCAAGGCGCTTAAACGACAATGTTCCTCCCAAAAAGAGAATGAACATGGCAATAATCACGATCATAGTGACAAAAGCGACCAAGCGGGTACTCAGTTTTAAGGTAGGGGTATACCTCATAGAAATAGAATTCCTTTTCTAATGCAGCTTCAATAAAGATGGTGCTGAGCTACAAGCGGGCATTGGGCAATTCCACGCTATAACGTTAGGGCAATTGATTACTCTAACTATATAAAAAAGCCGCGATTTTCGCGGCTTTTTTTCAGTTCAGGACTCTTAGAATGGGATGTCGTCGTCAAAATCCATCGGCGGCTCATTGTATTGAGGCTGAGCTTGCTGCTGTTGTGGCTGAGAGTATTGCTGTTGCGGCTGACTCTGCTGAGCTGCAGGTTGCTGAGGCTGCCCCCAACCTTGCTGTTGAGGTTGACCCATGCCTTGGCCTGGAGCACCACCCTGAGCACGGCCACCTAGCATTTGCATAACGCCATTGTAGCCTTGTACTACGACCTCGGTAGTGTAACGGTCTTGACCACTTTGATCTTGCCACTTGCGCGTCTGCAATTGACCTTCAACATACACTTGTGAGCCTTTACGTAGGTACTCACCAGCCACTTCCGCCAACTTGCCAAACAGTGCCACACGGTGCCACTCTGTTTTTTCACGCTGTTCGCCTGTCGCTTTATCTCGCCATGTTTCAGACGTTGCGATGGTGATATTAGCGACAGCACCACCACTTGGCATGTAACGAACTTCCGGATCTGAACCCAGATTACCGACTAAAATAACTTTGTTTACTCCACGGCTGGCCATGTTTCGCTCCGTCTAAAAATTTAGGTATATTTGAATAGCCCAATAGCATAACACGCTTTGCTTTTGGGACAAAAGCCTGTCTACGCAATGCCTGACCAATCTTCATCGCAATCCAATGAGCCGCTAATTTTTCGAGAAAAATCAAAGATTATTTTGGGTGAGCGATAAGTTAATTACTTATCTGCTTGAAACTAAACGCAATGATTCAACCTTAATTCGCTCTGATTGAAAAAATCCTTCAAGCTCATTCCATAAACTAAAATCACAAAGGTTTTATTATGAAGAATAGTTATATGCGTACCATTCATTTCTTATGTGAAGATAAGAAGGTTACTCATCCGATAGTTCAAAAAATAGAACAAGCGTTAGAGATCAACATTCCCTATATCGAACCGCAAGATCTTATGCTCGCACTCCAAACGAGCAAACATCGCATTTTGATGATCGACCACCATGACTATTCTCGTCTGAATAATCAGATACGCGATCTTCCACTGGCAAACAAAACCTTTGAAAACATCGTCATTAATGTTCAATGCCGCTTAACCACAGATGAAATTCTCAATTTTGGTCATCTAAAAGGGTTGTTCTATGAAAACGACTCCGTAGAGGTAATCAGTAAAGGCTGTAGCGAAATAATCAACGGACAGAACTGGTTACCTCGCAAGGTCGCCGCACAACTGTTATTTCACTATCGCAACATGGTAGAAACTCAGTCAGCACCAGTTACCGTTGATCTCACCACTCGCGAAATCCACATCTTAAGAAGTTTAATGACAGGTGCTTCCAATAGCCAAATAGCAGAAGACCAATTTATCAGTGAGTTCACCGTCAAATCCCATCTCTATCAGATATTCAAAAAGTTGTGCGTAAAAAATCGAGTACAAGCTGCCGCTTGGGCAAAGCAACACCTGTTGTCTTAATTTTACTACGCACGTACAATTTCATTACTTTGGGCGAATGGATCGATGATCACTTCGCCCAAAGCATGTTATTGTCGCGTCAGCTAATTTTCGAATAAAAATATATAGGGTTTAACATGATCAAGAAGTGCCTTTTCCCGGCAGCAGGCTACGGTACACGCTTTTTACCTGCCACTAAATCCATGCCAAAAGAGATGATGCCAGTGGTAAACAAACCACTCATCGAGTACGGCGTTGAAGAAGCAATCCAAGCTGGAATGAACGGTATGTGTATCGTTACCGGTCGTGGTAAGCACTCAATCATGGACCATTTCGATAAGAACTACGAGCTTGAACACCAAATCAGTGGAACCAATAAAGAAGAGCTACTAGTCGATATTCGCGACATCATTGAAAGCGCAAACTTTACCTATATTCGTCAACGTGAAATGAAAGGTCTTGGCCACGCGATTTTAACCGGACGTGAACTGGTGGGAGATGAACCGTTTGCTGTGGTACTCGCTGATGACCTTTGTGTTAACGATCAAGAAGGTGTACTAGCGCAGATGGTCGCACTCTTCAAACAGTTCCGTTGCTCTATTGTCGCGGTACAAGAAGTACCTGAAGATGAAACTCACAAGTATGGCGTGATCTCTGGTGAAATGATCAAAGACGATATCTTCCGTGTTGACGATATGGTCGAAAAACCGGAGCCAGGAACTGCGCCAAGCAACCTCGCCATCATTGGCCGCTACATTCTAACCCCTGATATTTTTGAGTTGATTGAAAATACAGAGCCTGGCAAAGGCGGTGAAATACAAATTACCGACGCTTTGCTTAAACAGGCGCAAGCAGGCTGTGTTCTTGCTTATAAATTTAAGGGCCAACGTTTCGACTGCGGTAGTGTCGAAGGTTATATCGAGGCAACCAATTACTGCTTCGAAAACCTATACCTGAAAGACTCTAAAAAGTCAGAGCTTGGCAAACAAAAAACGACCAAAGAAGAGGCATAAACCGACGCTTCGTTTAAAAGGCAGCTCATCAAGCTGCCTTTTTTATTACTGTTTTTTTATCCAGTATTTCTTTGAACATTTCTCACACTATGTAATACTTAGCTGACTAATTTTTGCATTGAGTGATAAGAATGGATCAGATAGAAGTTCGTGGTGCACGCACGCACAACCTGAAAAATATCAATCTTACGATACCCAGAGACAAGCTGATCGTGATTACAGGCTTGTCAGGTTCGGGTAAGTCATCACTAGCCTTTGATACCTTGTACGCAGAAGGCCAACGACGCTATGTAGAATCTCTATCCGCCTATGCTCGCCAATTCTTATCTTTGATGGAAAAGCCTGACGTTGACCACATCGAAGGGTTATCCCCCGCTATTTCTATCGAACAAAAGTCAACCTCACACAACCCAAGATCAACGGTTGGTACCATTACCGAAGTTTACGACTATTTACGACTCCTTTATGCTCGAGTCGGTGAACCTCGATGTCCAGAGCACCACGTTCCCCTCGCCGCCCAAACTGTTTCACAAATGGTAGATAAAGTGCTTGAGCTGCCTGAAGGGGCAAAAATGATGCTGCTCGCTCCGATTGTCAAAGAAAGGAAAGGCGAGCATGTCAAAACGCTGGAAAATTTAGCCGCGCAAGGTTTTATTCGCGCTCGTATTGACGGCGAAACGTGTGATCTCTCTGATCCTCCAACCTTAGAGCTACATAAAAAGCATACCATCGAAGTCGTTGTTGACCGCTTTAAAGTACGCAGCGACTTACAACAAAGATTAGCTGAATCCTTCGAAACCACACTCGAACTGTCCGGTGGCATCGCAGTTGTCGCACCTATGGACGGCACCGGCGACGAAATCGTGTTCTCCGCAAACTTTGCCTGCCCTCATTGTGGGTACAGTATGCAAGAGTTAGAGCCTCGCCTCTTTTCATTTAACAACCCTGCTGGGGCTTGCCACACTTGTGATGGTTTAGGTGTGCAACAGTATTTTGACCCAGCCCGCGTGATAGTTGATGACTCTCTTAGCCTAGCTGAAGGTGCAATTCGAGGTTGGGATCAGAAGAACTACTATTACTTTCAGATGCTCACATCATTAGCGGACCATTATGGGTTTGATCTGCATTCCCCATTCAACGCTTTGCCCAAGAAAATTCGTGACATAATTTTAACTGGGTCTGGGCGTACAGAAGTCGAGTTTAAATACATCAACGACAGAGGCGACATTCGGGTAAAACGTCATCCGTTTGAAGGGATATTAAATACCTTGGAGCGTCGTTATCGAGATACCGAGTCTAACGCCGTACGTGAAGACTTGGCCAAGTATATCTCAACAAAAACCTGCTCAAGCTGTGATGGAAGCCGACTTCGCTTAGAAGCTCGAAATGTCTTTATAGGCGATACGACTCTGCCAGAAATCGTTGAGCTAAGTATTGCTGATGCACTGAACTTTTTCTCTTCGCTACAGTTAGAAGGTCAACGCGCTCAAATCGCGGAAAAAGTGATGAAAGAGATTAATGACCGCCTTCAGTTTTTAGTTAATGTAGGACTCAATTACTTAAACCTTTCTCGCAGTGCAGAGACCTTATCCGGTGGCGAAGCGCAGCGCATTCGACTCGCAAGCCAAATTGGTGCGGGTTTAGTGGGTGTAATGTATGTACTCGATGAACCTTCGATTGGCTTACACCAACGAGATAATGAACGCCTGCTGAAAACACTAACTCACCTTCGTGACTTGGGTAACACCGTCCTTGTTGTGGAACATGATGAAGACGCAATCCGCATGGCTGACCATGTCATTGATATCGGCCCAGGAGCTGGCGTTCACGGAGGTACTGTCGTAGCGGAAGGCACAATGGAACAAATTGTAGCGAATCCAAACTCTCTCACTGGCCAGTACTTGAGTGGCACCAAGGAAATTGCTGTACCAAAGGAGCGTACAACACGAAATCCTAAGAAAACGGTACAATTGCTCG
Organism: Vibrio sinaloensis; assembly: GCF_000808535.1. Taxonomy (GTDB): domain Bacteria; phylum Pseudomonadota; class Gammaproteobacteria; order Enterobacterales; family Vibrionaceae; genus Vibrio; species Vibrio sinaloensis_D. The sequence goes on along the minus strand of NZ_JWLV01000049.1, from coordinate 36,919 downwards.
GTGCATCAGGAAACAACCTAAAAGACGTTACATTAGAGATTCCTGTTGGCCTTTTCAGCTGTATTACAGGTGTTTCAGGATCAGGAAAGTCAACTCTAATCAACGATACCTTCTTTAAAATTGCCCACACCCAACTTAACGGTGCGACGACGGCGGTACCCGCACCATACAAAAAAATCAAAGGGCTTGAGCATTTTGACAAGGTGATCGACATCGACCAAAGCCCAATCGGCCGAACGCCTCGTTCAAACCCAGCAACCTATACGGGTATTTTTACCCCGATTCGAGAACTATTCGCGGGTACGCAAGAGTCTCGCTCTCGTGGTTATAAACCTGGCCGATTTAGCTTTAACGTGCGTGGTGGCCGATGCGAAGCGTGTCAAGGCGACGGTGTCATCAAAGTGGAAATGCATTTCCTACCTGACGTCTATGTGCCGTGTGATGTCTGTAAGGGTAAGCGCTATAACAGAGAAACCTTGGAAGTACGCTACAAAGGCAAAACCATTGATGAAGTACTCGAGATGACAGTAGAAGATGCTCGCGAGTTTTTTGACCCGGTGCCTGTCATCGCGCGCAAGTTGCAAACTCTCATTGATGTCGGTTTGTCCTATATTCGCTTAGGTCAAGCCGCTACGACGCTATCTGGCGGTGAGGCTCAGCGAGTGAAATTGGCGCGTGAGCTATCGAAACGAGATACGGGTAAAACCTTGTACATTCTGGATGAGCCAACCACGGGATTGCATTTCCATGATATTCAACAGTTACTCACGGTACTACATCGCCTACGAGACCATGGTAATACCGTGGTCGTCATTGAGCATAACCTAGACGTCATAAAAACCGCAGACTGGATTGTGGACTTAGGTCCAGAAGGTGGTCAAGGAGGCGGTGAAATTGTCGCTCAAGGAACACCTGAAGATGTGTCCTTGGTCGAAGGTTCTCATACGGCAAGGTTCCTTAAGCCTATGTTAAAATAACGATTAATAGTAAAGTAAACAGGCCAGTGTCATTCTCACTGGCCTGTTTTTATTAGGATATGGACCCCATGGCTACCACACACGTTTCCGGGACAAAACTAGCAAAGCAAAAACCAAAGGTACCGCTGAATAAACCCTTCTTGGTCGCATTTGGCGCCATCTACATCATCGCAATGCACTTTTTTATGCCTAACCCCGGAGGGGCTGGGTTGGCGCTTTCATTCAACCCGACCACTTGGCTCGCACTCAGTTTTGCTCTCGCTATTGGCCTTTATCAAGTCGGAACCGAGGGAGCCTTACGTTACAACAAGCTCACGATTGGTTTCTTCATTTGCTGTCTGCTTATCACGTTACCTGTTTTCTATCCAAGTTCGGTTATAGAGCTCTCTATTGGCAAGTTAACTGGCTTGTGGGCAGGCTATCTTTTGTTCGTCGTCTTGCAACAGTTTCGTTTCAGCAATAAACAGAAGCAGCGCTTGCTATGGTTCATCGTCATCGCCGTTACCATTGAAGCTCTCTTTGGTTGGGTACAATACTTACTGTTAGAGCCCGGCAATCTTATTGGCTACAACACGCTAATCAACCGCCCTTATGGAATTTTTCAGCAGCCCAATGTCATGGCGACTTTTCTCGCAACAGGGCTTGCCATATCAGGCTACCTACTAACGCGACAACCAATTAAATATCAAACCAAAATCAGTGATGTTGCGCTTCTGTATTTAATCCCTGCACTCACCGTCCCCCTACTTATAGTACTTGCGTCACGAACGGGATGGCTAAGTGCGATTCTCGTGATCCTTGGGGTACTACCTTATCTCTACAGATTTGCGACAAAAAAACGTTTTTGGGGTTGGGTTGTCTCACTCAGTTTAGGGGTAATGCTGGGCTTGATACCAAATGTCGCTCAACATAATGTAGATTCACCCAAAAACCTATCGGCTCAAAAAGTAAACCTTAAAAGTCCAAGGGAATACCACATTCCTCAAGCGCTAGATATGCTAATCGAGAAGCCGTTTTCCGGATATGGTTATGGTAAATTTGAGTCTGAATACATTGTCTATAGCGCTCGCCAACATCAACTTAATCCAGAGTATCATCCAGGTCTCCCCGCTCTTGACCATCCACACAACGAGCTGTTGTATTGGGGCGTTGAAGGTGGGTTAGTGCCAATACTGGCTATTTTCTTAGCGGCCACTCTAGTATTGATACGGGTCTATCAAGGTAAAAAAGGCACCCGATTGGCGCTCTTTGCGTTGTTCATTCCAATTGTGCTGCATTCGCAGTTGGAATACCCCTTCTATCACTCGGCGATCCATTGGATCACCTTCATCACCCTACTCTATTGGGTTGACCAAAGAGCCAATAAGTATCGGAGCGTGACCTTTAGTTTTGTTTCTCAAACTGGACTGCGTGTCTCCAGTTTGGTGATGCCCATCTTAGTTAGCTTTTATATGGTGAGTGCCCTGCATACCAATTACGTTCTCACTCAGTTTGAAAAGTCTAACCCCAAAGATCCTGAGATTTTGAATCAAGTCACCAACCCAATTGCATGGCAAGATCGATATGACTGGGACATTTACAGCACTTATCTCAATATTGGCCTGTATAAACATGACCCTGAGTTTATTCAGCCATACATCGATTGGTCACTGGAGATCATCAAAGACAAACCAAGACCGGCTTTTTATAACAACCTGATCTTGGCTTATCAAGGTATTGGCGAAGAAGAGAAAGCGCAGCAGATCCGAAGTGAAGCACAGTTCCTATTCCCAAATCGCGACTTTAGTGAAGTGCAGTATGTTCCACCAAACATCGACGCACTGACCACAGAGGCAAGTAAACCAGCAGAATAAAGAAAGGCGACCTTAGGTCGCCTTGTCATTTATTGCGTCAGTGACTCTTCTAATGCTCTCAAACAAAGAGCGACATTCTCCGATTTCGCTCCATATCCCATTAGGCCGATACGCCAAGCTTTTCCTGCGAGAGCACCTAAGCCCGCGCCAATTTCTAGGTTATAAGTATCAAGCAAGTGGCTACGCACTTTTGCCTCATCTACCCCTTGAGGTACATAAATTGCGTTCAACTGAGGCAAGCGAGATTGCTCCTCAACAACAAATTCAAAACCCAGCTTCTCTAATCCAACTTTTAGCTTTTCGTGCATCTCGCGATGGCGTTGCCAAGCATTTTCTAGCCCCTCATTTTGCAAAATGAGCAATGATTCATGAAGCGCATAAAGGCTATTAACGGGCGCAGTGTGATGGTAGCTGCGCTTGCCTTCCCCGCTCCAGTACCCCAACACAAGGCTTTGATCAAGGAACCAACTCTGGACAGGTGTCTTTCTCGCTTGGATTTTATCAATGGCTGCTTGAGAGAGTGTCACTGGCGATAAACCTGGTACACACGACAAACATTTCTGGCTACCTGAGTAAACCGCATCCAACTGCCACTCATCAACTTTTAGTGGAACGCCACCCAAAGACGTTACCGCATCCACAATCGATAACACGCCGTGCTGCTTAGCGAGCTTACCGAGAGCCTCTGCATCACTGCAAGCACCTGTCGAGGTTTCAGCATGAACAAAAGCAAGAATCTTCGCATCTGGGTTGGCTTTCAGAGCCTGTTCCACTTTCTCTACCGAGACCGGTGCGCCCCACTCGTCGTCAACAAGCTCAACCACACCGCCTGCACGGACGACGTTTTCTCTCATGCGCTCGCCAAATACGCCATTTCGACAAACAATTACTTTGTCACCTGGCTCAATCAAATTGACGAAGCAAGTTTCCATTCCTGCACTCCCGGGCGCAGAAACTGCAATCGTGAAGTCATTTTCCGTTTGGAATGCATACTTAAGTAGCTGCTTAAGTTCGTCCATCATCTTGATAAATAGAGGGTCCAAGTGACCAACCGTTGGACGACTCAACGCCTGCAGCACTTGAGGTGAAATGTCCGAAGGTCCCGGTCCCATCAGGATGCGGTGAGGTGGAATAAAACTTTGAATCGTCATTGGCAGCTCCTTTTGCAAACTATTTTATTGTTCTGTTGAAGGTTATTGATTCACCTTAATCCAATTCAAACGCCTCAGCAATTAGCCCAAAGTCTTGAGGTCAAACCAGTGTCACAAGTTTGTTAATTTACCAAGAGCATAAAGTTACAAAATACCGTTGACATTGGTCACATAAAAACGTTCAATGCTGGATAGGTGGCGAATATTTATGCCACGCAACTTAAATTGTTGCAGAAGAGGAGCACTGCCCAGGTAGATGTGTCGTGGAACCACAATTCCGAGACAACACATTGAGGGGGAGCAGTGCCGAGGTAAGCCAAAAGTGTGGTTTTGGTTTGTCGGTTGACTTGGGTTGAGTCCCATCAACTGTCATCAGCACAGCCTGATGATGAGCTTCTGAGGTCAATAGCATTTCAAAAATACCTCTTTTTCGCTCATTCTCTCTTCAAGCAAACATCGGATGTTGGGTTAACCCCCAGTTTTATTTTCAGGAAGTCGTGGGAGAAATGCCGTGGGCAGTTTCAATGTTGCTAAGTTTGGTGGGACAAGTGTTGCAAATTTTGAGGCGATGAGTCGCTGTGCAGCCATTATCGAATCAAACCCCAATACCAAATTAGTTGTTAGCAGTGCGTGTTCAGGTGTCACCAACTTATTGGTCGAGTTAGCCAATGGTGTGCAAGACCAAACACATCGAAGTGAAATATTAACCAAACTGGCTGAGATCCATAATGCTGTTTTGGACCAACTCGAAGATTCAACCCAGGCTGCAGCCGAGGTCTACACCATTCTAGATACGGTGACGAGCCTTGCAGAAGCCGCTTCAATCCAAGCCAGCCGTAAGCTCACAGACCACTTAGTCGCGTGTGGTGAGCTGATGTCGACTCACCTGCTTACCCAATTAATGAGAGAGCGAGGAATCGCCGCCACACGTTTCGATATTCGAGAAGTATTGCGTACCGACAGCAATTTTGGCAAAGCGGAACCAGAGCTAGATAGCATCCGTCAGCTTGCCGAAGAAAAGCTCATTCCACTTTGCCAAGAATCCGTAGTGATCACTCAAGGCTTTATCGGCTCAGACGCAGAAGGCAATACCACAACCCTAGGTCGCGGCGGCAGTGACTACAGCGCCGCACTGATTGCGGAGGCGGTTGAAGCCTCAGGCTTGGAGATTTGGACTGACGTTCCCGGTATCTACACCACCGATCCTCGTATCGCACCGAAAGCGTCCCCAATCCCAGAAATCAGCTTTAGCGAAGCCTCTGAGATGGCAAACTTTGGCGCGAAGATCTTACATCCATCGACTCTCGTTCCAGCATTGCGTCATGATATTCCAGTTTTTGTCGGCTCATCAAAAGAGCCAGAAAAGGGCGGGACTTGGATTCGCCATCAAGTGGAGAGCTCACCGCTATTTCGAGCATTAGCCCTTCGCTGCAACCAGACAATGGTGACACTACGCAGTGCAAAAATGTTCCACGCATACGGCTTTTTAGCCCGTGTTTTTGAGATTCTAGCCAAGCACAAGGTATCGGTGGATTTAATCACGACCTCAGAGATCAGCGTCTCACTCACATTGGATCAAACTGATACCTCAGGCGGAGCCCCTCAGCTGCCGGAAGCCGCTCGTATTGAGTTAGAAGAGCTATGTAGCGTCGACGTCGAGCACAACTTATGTCTGGTTGCGCTAATCGGCAACAACATGAGTGAAAGTAAAGGCTACGCGAAACAAGTCTTTGGCACATTGGAAGACTTCAATCTACGCATGATCTGTTACGGTGCAAGTCCGCACAACCTCTGCTTCTTAGTGCATGAGTCCGTCTCAAAGCAAGCCATTCAAAAGCTGCACACTGAGTTGTTTGAGGGCTAAGAAAAACAAAAGGTTGGCACTACGCCAACCTTTTTCTATTCAAGCCAAAATATAGGGAGTTGCTACTCGCCTGCCACCTTCATAGATTCAAGCAATATAGAACCCGTTTGAATTTGTGAACGCGTTTCCACATCATTACCGACAGCGACAATGTTCTGGAACATCTGTTGAAGATTGCCAGCGATGGTAATTTCTGACACAGGGAACTGGATCTGACCATTCTCCACCCAGAAGCCAGCAGCACCACGAGAATAATCGCCTGTCACGATATTGACACCTTGGCCCATGGTCTCTGTAACCAATAAGCCTGTGCCTAGCTCTTTCAGCATTTGTTCGAAATTCTGCCCCGTTGATTGCACATACCAGTTATGAATACCACCAGCATGGCCTGTTGGCGTCATATCCATTTTACGTGCGGCGTAGCTCGTTAGCAGATACGTCGCTAGCACACCGTCGGTAATGATCTCTCGGTCTTGGGTGAAGACGCCTTCACTATCAAAGGGACTAGAGGCAAGACCACGTAGTACATGAGGCTTCTCTGCGATGTTAAACCAATCAGGCAGAACCTTTTCACCCAGTTGATCGAGCAAGAATGAGGATTTGCGGTATAAGTTGCCACCGCTGATCGCCATCACCAAATGACCAATCAGACCGGTTGCCACATCTGCAGCAAACATGATCGGGTATTGACCCGTTTTAAGCTTTTGCGCATCCAAACGACTGATGGTTTTTTCTGCCGCTTTTAGCCCTACCGCTTCAGGAGACCAAAGATCGTCTTTATGACGTGACAAGGTGTAGTCGTAGTCTCGCTCCATCTCACCATTAGCGCCCTGACCAATCACACAGCAACTTGTACTGTGACGGCTCGAAGCATAACTCGCCAGTAAACCATGGCTATTGCCATATACCTTCAGCCCATAATGGCTATCGTAACTCGCACCATCGCTTTGTTTAATTTTGTCGCTGTACTCAAGCGCCGCTTTCTCAGCGGCAATGGCGACCTGAGCAGCATAATCTGGATCAGGCGTGTCTGGGTGGAATAGATCCAAATCTGGGATCTCTTTGACCATCAACTCTTTAGGCGCAGGACCAGCATAAGGATCTTCAGAGGTATACTGAGCAATATCGAGCGCAGCCAATACGGTTTGTTGAATCGCTTTTTCACTTAAGTCAGAGGTTGATGCACTGCCCTTACGTTGACCACGGTAAACCGTAATGCCCAACGCACCATCACTGTTGAATTCCACATTTTCCACTTCACACATGCGAGTAGAGACACTTAGGCCAGTGGTTTTCGTGATCGCGACTTCTGCACCATCAGACTTCTCTGCCGCCATCTCTAACGCTTTAGCGACTGCGGCTTCTAACTCAACGCGCTGTTGAGCAACTTGCTCTCTTACGTCCATATCAACTTAGTTCTAAAGATTTGTTCTCTCTAGGATAACAAGAATTTCGCTTTCTCCCCACGATTCTTGTTAAAATAGAGAAATAGATGGTCAAATTAAGGCAGAGAAATGGCACGTAAAAACCAAAAAGCGCCATGGGAAGAGGAAGAAGAAATCATCTGGGTAAGTAAGACCGAGATGAAACGCGACATGGAAGAGCTGCAGCAGTTAGGTGAAGAGCTCGTGAGCCTAAAACCTTCTGTGCTGGAAAAGTTTCCGCTTAGCGAAGATCTCGCAGAAGCGATCAAAGATGCGCAACGATTCAAAAACGAAGCGCGTCGCCGCCAACTGCAATACATTGGTAAATTGATGCGCTTTGAAGATCCTGAGCCACTGCAAGCCGCGTTAGATAAGGTTCGCAATAAGCACTCACAAGCAACAGCACACCTGCATAAGCTAGAGCAGTTGCGTGACCGCATTGTTGAAGAGGGTGATTCGGCCATTGGCGATGCAATGGAACTCTATCCAAACGCGGATCGCCAGCGCCTGCGTCAACTTGCTCGCCAAGCGGCAAAAGAGAAAAAAGCAGGTAAGCCTGCGAAATCTTACCGCGAAATCTTCCAAGTTCTAAAAGCGCTGAGCGACGAAGACGTTTAGCACCAAATACAAAAAGGATTGATGCTCTCACATCAATCCTTTTTCTTTAAGCTCTCTATTCGCCTGCTCTGACGAACTCGCTCAATGCTTGGTTACTATGGTTGGAAACGAGCTGTTCAACGCCTGCTGCCACTGCCACTCGCCCGTTGGCAACAAAGATAAAATCGGAACCAATGGCTTTAGCGTCACTGATGTGGTGCGTCACCATCAGCACGGTGATATTTCTCTCTTTGGCTAACTTTGCCACCAGCGATAACATTTCTTCACGTAAGATAGGATCGAGCGCGGAAAACGGCTCATCGAGCAGCCAAACTGGATGAGATTGAACAAAGCAGCGCGCCAAGGCGACTCGTTGACGCTGTCCGCCAGATAACTGCTCTGGCAATCGGTCAAGATAGTCAGCCACGCCCACTTGCTGCGCCGCCAACTCCACCTTCCGTTGCTGCTCATCACTGAGCTTTAGCCCAGGGTGCAAACCAAGCCCAATATTTTGTCTGACGGTCAGGTGAGCAAATAGGTTGTGTTCCTGAAATAACATCGCAAAAGGTCGCCGGTGCGGATCTAGACCAACAATGTCATGCCCTTCCACGCTAATCGAACCACTGACTGGCTCAATGAATCCCGCCACTAATGCCAGTAACGTCGACTTGCCCGCTCCACTTGGTCCCATCAAGGCAGTGATCGAACCTTGCTCAACGGAAACATCAAAATGAAACAACTCGTTGTGGTAGTAATAATCCACTTTAGTCAGAGATAACATGATTGACCTTTTTGTTCGCTTTAAACAACGTTTCGATGAGCGTGAAACAGCCAACGCTGAGAAGAAGCAATGTCAGGGAAACGACCGCCGCCGCATCCATCTGATAGCTTCCCAGCAACTGGAACAGATAGAGTGGTAGAGTGCGAAATTCTTGGCTACCAAACAAGGCAATCGCGCTCAGATCGCCAATTGCAAACATAAAGCTAATAGCAAATGCATGCGCCATCGGTTTTTTAAGCACCCGCCACTCAACCACTTTAAACCGTTGCCACCCTTTCATCCCAAGGCTTGCACACACATACTGATACTGTTGCTCGACCTGTAGCATCGGCTGAGAGAGCGTTTTAATCACATAGGGAAGACCCATCAGCGCGTTCACTGCCACGACCACCATAAAAGCCAAACTGAACACATCCGTAAATGAGCGCAGCAACAAAAACAACCCAGTCGAAACAACCAAACCAGGGGTGACCAAAATAATGGTGCCTATCAGTTCAATATGATCCGCTTGCCGCGCTCGAGCATTAAGCCGGAGTCGACGACTGGTGATCAAGATGGTAATACCCGCCAACAAAGCGATCATACTCGCTAGGGTCGCCACTTTCAGCGATGCCCACAGTGCATGCCAAAAACGCGGATCCGTAAACACTTGTACCGCATGGCTATTGATACCGCTGACAATGACCATTGCCAAAGGAGGCAGAACCAATATGGCGGCGAGCCCAATCCAACTGTAATCCCACACTTTATTGCGCCAATGATTGCCGGCTAAATAGAGGTTGTTCGTAGTACTCACGGAGCTTACTGATATCGGTTTACCCAAACGCTGAATGATCAGCGCCATGATGCCACAAAGCGTCATCTGCCAAATGGCCAATAGCGCACCGGCTTGCAAATCGAAATCAAATTTGATCGCTTGATAGATGGCAAGTTCAATGGTCGTCGATTTTGGTCCGCCACCAAGCGCCATTACGGTCGCAAAACTGGTAAAGCAGAGCATAAACACTAAACCACAAACATGAGCAAGCTGCTGCTTCATACGTGGCCACTCAACCCAAACAAACTTTTGCCACGCCCCCATGCCAAGATGCGCACAGAGTTTGTGCTGTTCTTCGGGGATGGACTCTAAAGATTGCAGCAAAAGCCGACTCGCATAGGGCAAATTAAAAAACAGGTGTGCCAGTAAAATACCGTTCAAACCATAAATTGAAAAAGGCAGTTTGCTATCAAAGTAGGCAAACCCATCGGCCAATAAACCACTATTGCCATAAATGGCAAGCAAGCCAAACACACCGACTAAGACAGGCAATACTAACGTGGTTGCGAACAGTTTCAGCAACAGGTTTTTACCCATGAATTGACGACGAGAAAGCGCGTGAGCTACTGGTATGGCGAGCCCAACACTTAACAGCGTCGAAAGAAAAGATTGGTAAAAACTGAACTTGGTAACGTGGCGGTAGTACGGGTCTTGCCACACCTGAGCAAGATTTAAAGAGGGCGCTTCAATCAGTAAAGCGGCTAAGGCTGAAATAACAAAGGTCGCGATAAACATCGCGACCCATAAGCCTATCTTGGGAATGCTACGCAAGAAATACCCTTAGAAAGTCAGCGCACTTTGCCATTCACGGATCCAAGTCTTACGGTTTTCCGCAACTTTATCCGCACTGAAGCTCAATGCCTTGTTTGGCACAGTCAAGGTTTCAAATCCTTGAGGTAACTCTACGCTTGTTACTGGGTACATCCAGTTACCCGTTGGCATCACAGATTGGAACTCATCACTGAGAATGAATGCCATAAATTGATCTGCAAGAGCCTGATTATTCGAGCCTTTCACCTTTGCTGCCACTTCAACTTGCGTGTAGTGACCTTCCGCAAAATCGGCCGCAGCAAACTTCGCGTCCCCTTCAGCAATCAAGTGATACGCAGGAGAGGTGGTGTAAGAGAGAACCAAATCAGACTCCCCTTCTAAGAACATGGAGTACGCTTCTGACCATCCCTTAGTCACAGTGACGGTCTTCTTCGCAAGGTTTTGCCATGCTTGAGTCGCTTCATCACCATACACCGACTTCATCCACAACATCAGACCTTGACCCGGTGTTGAGGTACGCGGGTCTTGATAAATCACCTTTAAGTCATCACGAGAATCCACTAACTCTTTGAGGCTTTTGGGTGGATTCGCGAGTTTTTCTTTGTTGTAGACAAACGCAAAGTAGCCGTAATCGTAAGGGACAAAAGTGCTGTCGTTCCAACCATTTGGCAGTGTCACTGAAGTCGTATCGACACTGTGCTCAGCGAGTAAGCCTGTCTTTTTTGCTTCCGCCATCAAGTTGTTGTCTAAACCAAGAACGATGTCAGCTTTGCTGTTCTCTCCTTCTAGACGTAGGCGGTTAAGGATAGAGACACCGTCGTCTAGCGCAACAAAGTTCACGTCACAACCGCATTGTGCTTCAAAAGCTTTTTCGACTTTAGGACCTGGGCCCCAATCGGCTGCGAAAGAGTCATAAGTGTAAACCGTCAGCGCTTTTTCTGCGGCGGTAACGGAAAATGAAGATAGTGTGGCCAACGCAACTGCGCTGAATGAAATGGTGCTCAGAGTGGTTTTCACTGCTCGCTCTCTCCTTGTTGAGCGGCACAGGTTTGAGGGACAATTGAATTGAAAATCAGCATGTCCTAACTCAATTCCTACGCCAGCATTATCTGGTTCAGGTCTACGGGTCCCGCACACTTACCGCGACATGGTAAGGGTTCGATCTCAGCTTCATTGACTCAATGAATAGCTCCCCGATGAGTATCGGCTTGATTGTAATAGTTATGAGACTCAATAGCTAGAGTCGTTCCTCTAACCATCAATCTCGGTGATCATATCCCCAGCGAGGAACCAAACCTTGTTCCACACCCAGATGATCCAAAATACGAGCGACCATGAAATCGATCAAATCCTCAATCGACTTGGGCTGATGATAAAAACCGGGCGCAGCTGGCATGATCGTAACGCCCATTTGGGACAATTTGTGCATATTCTCAAGGTGTAACGTCGAGAATGGGGTTTCACGAACAACCAACAATAGTTGACCGCGCTCCTTCATCACCACATCGGCTGCGCGTTCAATCAGATTATCAGACATGCCGTGAGCAATCGCTGCCACACTGCCTGCAGAGCAAGGGCAAACCACCATCTGCTTCGGCGCCGCAGAGCCCGACGCAACCGGAGAGAACCAATCGTCCTTACCACAGACAATCAGTTTGTTAGCGTCACACTTTAGGTGTTCGACCAACGCTTGCTTGGCCGACTCAGGGTTTGCAGACAACTTTAAGCCGTGCTCTGTGGCTAACACAACGCGGGCAGCTGAGGAGATCAAAAGAAAAACTTGGTAGTCGGCAGCGATCAAGCACTCTAGCAGGCGCAGCCCATAAGGCGCGCCAGATGCCCCCGTGAAGGCCAATGTGATCGCTTTCTGTTTATTGTTCATTGAATGCATACTTCTTTGCTAATTTGCCTTGTTTGCCAATTGGTCGAGTAATTTACCGTGAATGCCTTCAAAGCCACCGTTACTCATCACCAGAATCTGATCGCCAGGCTGAGCCTCAGCAACAATCATCTCGACAAGCGCATCGACATCTTTAGATGTCCAAGCGGGTTGAGTGCATTGCTGAGCCACATCCTCCACAGACCAATCAATGGAGTCAGGCTGATAGAGGAATACAGAATCAGCGGCGCGCAACGATGAAGCCAGTGTCTCTTTATGGACTCCGCGCTTCATGGTTGCACTGCGAGGCTCAAGTACGGCAAGAATTCGACGTTGACCTACCTTGTTACGTAAGCCACCCAAAGTGAGTTCAATCGCCGTTGGGTGATGGGCAAAGTCATCGTAAACCGTCACGCCTGCGATTTCTCCCTTACACTCCAGACGTCGCTTAGTATTAATGAACTTTCCGAGCGCTTCACAGGCAAGATCTGGCGTTACACCGACGTGCCTTGCTGCTGCAATAGCCATAAGAGCGTTGTCGACATTATGATCGCCCACCAAATCCCAGCGCACTTCCCCAACTTGGTTGCCTTGGAAGAAAACCTTGAAGTGAGACCCATCATTCACCACTTTTTCTGCTTGCCAGTCGCCCTGCTCGCCACTGGACTCCGTTTCGCTCCAGCAGCCGCGTTCGAGCACATCGGCTAAAGCCTTATCTTGTTTCGGAGCAAAGATACGGCCATTGCCCGGCACAGTTCGTACTAAATGGTGAAATTGACGCTTAATCGCTTCAAGATCATCAAAAATATCTGCGTGGTCGAACTCTAGATTATTCATCACTAACGTGCGCGGGTGGTAGTGGACAAACTTAGAACGCTTATCGAAAAAAGCACTGTCATATTCATCTGCTTCCACAACAAAAAACATACTTTCGCCCAATCGAGCAGAAACGCCAAAATTGCCGAGTACGCCACCAACTAAGAATCCAGGCTGGTAACCGCAGGCTTCCAAAATCCAAGCTAGCATACTTGATGTAGTGGTTTTACCGTGCGTGCCTGAGACTGCTAGAACCCAGCGATCATGCAGCAAAAACTCTTGTAACCATTGCGGTCCAGAGGTGTAACGCAGATTAGTGTTAAGTACGTGCTCGACACACGGGTTGCCGCGACTCATCGCATTGCCTATCACCACGAGGTCTGGCGCTGGTTCAAGCTGAGAAGGATCAAATCCTTCTATAATTTCAATACCTTGAGATTCAAGTAACGTGCTCATCGGCGGGTAAACGTTGGCATCGCTCCCCGTCACTTTATGACCAAGTTGACGAGCTAACACTGCAGCACCACCCATAAATGTGCCGCAAATCCCCAAGATATGAATATGCATAAACTGACCCTGTTTCAGGCAAATAATAGTGGACTCATTATGGCGATAAAGCCTTAAAAAGCGAACAACTTTGATCACTGTATGACACAAGCCTTACTCAACCGCACACTCCGTGTACAGCTTGATTCCAGCCAGACGAGTCATGAAAACACCGCAAAGAGTCGACAAATAAATTGAGATCTCAAGCAGTTAGTTCATTACCAATAAAAAGATCCTGCTCTTACACTTAGCTCAGGCATTTCGAAACGATCCAAATAGAGATCATCCATGCCACATCCCCCACTATTTAGAAGCGACTTTTAAGGAATAACCATGTCTGGAATGCGCACCCTTGGCGAGTTCATTGTTGAAAAGCAAGCGGACTTCCCCCACGCTAGCGGTGATCTATCATCCCTACTTTCTTCAATTCGCCTTGCTGCAAAAATTGTAAACCGTGAAATCAACGCCGCAGGCCTTGGTGACATTACAGGTGCAGTCGGGACAGAAAATGTCCAAGGTGAAGATCAGCAAAAGCTCGATGTCTACGCCAACGAGAAGTTTAAAGCAGCGCTAGAAGCTCGCGACCAAGTTTGTGGTGTTGCGAGTGAAGAAGAAGACGAAGCAGTAGCGTTTAATAAAGAACTCAACAAAAACGCAAAATATGTTGTGCTGATGGACCCACTTGATGGTTCGTCAAACATCGACGTGAACGTTTCAGTGGGTACGATTTTCTCTATCTACCGTCGTGTTTCACCGATTGGCACTCCGCCAACCGAAGAAGATTTTCTGCAACCTGGTCACAAACAGGTTGCGGCTGGTTACGTGATCTATGGCTCGTCGACCATGTTGGTATACACCACAGGTAACGGGGTTAACGGTTTCACTTATGACCCATCACTTGGCACATTCTGCTTGTCACATGAAAACATGATGATCCCAGAAGACGGCACTATTTACTCCATTAACGAAGGAAACTACATTCGCTTCCCAATGGGTGTGAAAAAGTACATCAAGTACTGCCAAGAAAATGCGCCAAGCGAGAAGCGCCCTTACACTTCGCGCTACATCGGCTCACTGGTCGCGGACTTCCACCGCAATCTACTCAAGGGTGGTATTTACCTCTACCCAAGCACGCAAAGTCACCCAAGCGGCAAACTGCGCTTGCTATACGAATGTAATCCAATGGCTTACATCATCGAGCAAGCTGGTGGTGTAGCATCAGACGGCGTGAATCGCATTATGGACATCAAACCTACCGAATTACACCAGCGTGTACCGTTTTTCGTTGGCTCGAAGAACATGGTGAAAAAGGTTGAGGAGTTCCTCGAGCTCAATCGAGAAGACGATCAATAATCTTCTACAAAGGCGCTCATCGAGCGCCTTTTCTTTATTCATACATGAATAATCTGATTTTCTTGAGCAAAGTCTCGCCGCAAATATTTACAAAAAACCGAGTTTAGCAGTAAGGTATTTTGGTTAAATTTCAGCCCATACTTAGACAAAAAGGAACTTTAGCAATGAGCTTAAACGACGTACCAGCAGGCAAATCTCTACCCGATGACATCTATGTTGTGATTGAAATACCCGCCAATGCTGATCCGATAAAATACGAAGTCGACAAGGATTCTGGCGCGGTATTTGTCGACCGATTTATGTCTGCCCCAATGTTCTACCCATGTAACTACGGTTACGTAAACCACACGCTATCACTCGATGGTGATCCAGTAGACGTACTCGTACCAACACCGTACCCGCTGATGCCAGGTTCAGTGATTCGCTGTCGTCCAGTCGGCGTTTTGAAAATGACCGATGAATCAGGAGAAGACGCTAAAGTCGTCGCAGTGCCACACTCTAAACTGTCCAAAGAGTACGACCACATTCAAGATGTGGGCGATATTCCTGAGCTACTTAAAGCGCAAATCACGCACTTCTTTGAGCGTTATAAAGAGCTTGAATCAGGCAAGTGGGTGAAAGTCGATGGTTGGGAAGACGTCGCTGCCGCTCGCCAAGAAATTTTAGAATCTTACGAAAGAGCGCAAAAATAGCGCCCTCAAAACACAAAAAAGTCCGCACATAGCGGACTTTTTCTTTTTGCGTCAACACTCTCAGACACATCTAGATGCGTTGGCACCAGTCCCCTGAAGCCAACAAGCTATCCAACTGGCTGGTATCTTGATAGAGGTAGATCCAAGCGCGACCAAATGGCGTGTCTATTTGCTCACGGCGGTACTCAACCGGCACATCTTCAAGCACATCAATTTTAGCCAAGGTGTCGTCATCAATAAGGTATACCTCACCAACGATTGAGCTGTGCCCTGCCGTGACCGCTGGGTAAGCCCCCAAGTCATACAATGCATACTCTGGCAAAGTTTCATGTTGGCCAAGAAACTCCGCCGTATCTAAGAAGCTTTGATTGCTTTGACCTTTGCGCAAGGTACCGTAAACAAATAATAAGTGTTGCATTGTCTGTCCCTAACTTAGCTATCTTTCAAATCTAGTCGAACTCAAACTGATAAAGCAAGTCGACCGCGCTACTGACCCCTGTTACAGCCTCGACATAGAGATCTTTCATCAGTCGATAACGTACCGTAAATTCGCCAACAGAATCAAAGATGCCAACGCCATATTTGACCTGTAACCCAGGTAATACATACCCACTAACCGTCACCTGCGAGTCCTCACCCGAGCCTGCCGTATCAAGTTGAAGGTCCTGCACACCAAACGCTTCACCAATCTCACCGACGACACGACCACTCTGAGCAAGGCTCAAACCAATTAAAGTGGTTGTCATGGCGTTGCCACCTGATTCGCCATCAATGTCCTGCCCTCGCAGTAAATAAGATAACGCGTTAGCTTGTGGCATTGCGGGATCAGAGAAAATCGTCACGACCGGTTCAGTCGCAGGCCCCGTCACTTTGACCCCTGCGGTAACATCATCTCGAGTATTGTCCGGATTGCGAATCGCCTTGATTTGAACATAAGGTTGATCGACGGGTCCATTCATCAAGATCTTACCCTGCTCTATTATCAAGTCTTGACCAAACGAACGGTACGAACCCTCAACGATGTTGACTTCGCCGGTGATAAACGGCCCCTTATCTCGCTGCGCGACATTAAGTTTGCCTATCAAGCCCCCCTCAAGACCAAACGCCGATAACTTAAAGTCATCGCCAATGGAAATGTTGATGTCCGTTTCCACCGCAAACGGAATACTCGAGTTGATATTTTCCGGTTGTAAGTCATTGTTAAGAATAACTTGATCCTTAGACACACCGATCGCACTTGGTGGCAGCTCTTCAACTACGATACGCCCCCAAGGCAGCGCAATGTCACCTTCAATCTTGGCGTATTTAGGGGACGCAGAAATCGTCATATCTGGCACCACCTTGATCGCAACCATAGGCGGCACATCAACTTTCAGTTCAGTCGCAAAAACACGTAAATGACTACGCCAGTCTTGCAGATCGAGCCAATCAGCATCACCCGTTAATTGCAATGTGCCATCTGGCGTATTCAGCGCCGACGTTAAAGTCGCTTGATATCCGTTAAAGTTGACTTTCAACTTTCCCGAATCAATCTGAACTGGAGAGATTTCGCCTTGGAGGAGAATATCGTCTACGAGGAATTGCCCTTCGACCTTGGGTTGCAATAGCGGCCCAGTGAATGCGAGGTCGGTACTGATGCTCGATTTCAACTGGCTGTATTGACCAAGCAACGGCGAAAGAAAATCCAAATCAAAGGTCGTTAAGGTCAACTTGCCATCGAGTTGCTTGTCATCCACAGCGACATTAGGAATCATCGCTTGGCCAGAAATATCACCGTTGTCGGTAATATCAACCAGCCAATCAGCCTGCAAGCGATCTTGTTTGAGCGTGGCATTGAGCTTGATTGTTTCCCAACCGATCGTCAGTGGCACTTCAAGATCTTGCGTGACGCCCCCCTTAGGAAGCTCGACCGACGCGTTAACTTCTGGTGATTGTCCTTCACGCCACTTCGCCCAAACCTGAGCGTTAACTTGACCTTCTAATGAGGTCCCCTCTGGGATAAAGCCCTCAAGCTGCGTGAAATCAAACTGTTTCAGGCTTAGGCTTGCTTCACCATCTTTACCTACGTCAATGTTGTCGTTTAAGCAAAGTGATGAATCCGCTTGCAACCAACAATGCGCAGCCACCGCGACACGTTGAGTCGCCATATCAAAGCCGATCTCCGTCGACTTTTCCAATGCCCACTCACCTTGCTCGCTAGATAACTGCATACGCTCCAGCGCACCATTCCACGCGATATCCGGCTTGTCCGTTAACGTGCCAGCAAGGGCAAGACTGGTTGATGCAATATTTGAAATGACGTCCAACGTTAAACGGTGAGATTGCTGCGAACCATTAAAACGCAGCTCAACATCATCAATCACATAGTCTTGATAACTGGCACTCTTGACAACCAAACTCAAATCGCCACTCGGAGCTGGCAATGGTGTGATCTCACCTTTCAGGGTGATATGCTGCACCTGCGCTTGCTGTTGCCAATCGACAGAATCAATATCTAACGCCAATGAAACGTCGGGCTCTTTGAGCGGTCCGCGCAATCTTACATCGCCAATCGCTTTGCCCTTTAAGTCAGGGACCGACTTGGCCAGCTCCGGGAGATCGAGTGATAAATCCATGCGCCAAGTATCGTTGAGCGTACCTTTTGCATGAATATTATTGGGGCCATGAGAGAGCACGAGTCCAGGTGTATCGATATTAAACTCGCCTTTACCTTTCATATCGGAGGCGTTCAATGTGCCCTCAATATTCAGTGGGTAGTCACGCAGTACACCATCAATATCTAGCTGGCTCACTGCCACTTGCCAACCACCCGCTTCGGTAAGAGAGCCGGTTGTTGACACTAAACCGCTAATATCACCTTCCGCTTCTTGCCACTGCAAACCAGGCTGGATATGAGTGAGAGAGAGGTTTGCCGCCCAGTTGATTGGCTGCTGCCAATTGGCCATGACATCCCCAGAGATGGAGCCCCCAAGCGTTTTAAGTAGAATGGAACGCAAAGTTATCTGCTCTAAGTTACCGGAGCCTTCAACGTTTAGATCAAGATCGGGCAGATCTTTACCTTGGATAACGGCCGCCAACTTAACATCATAGCCTTTTAATGAGCCTTGAGTTTCTAACGTTTTAAGATCGACAAAGTAGTCACCTTGTCCATGTAATGGCCACTGCACCTTACCTTTCTCGATGGCAACATCGAACGGCAGATCCGGCTCCAATGGCTGCAGTGTGGCTTGAATATCTGCGCTTGCCAAACCAGACAGTGACGCATCTAAGCTAAGATTAGCGACGCTTCCCTTTGCAGACAATGACAAGTGTTGACCTTTTGCCGTCTCTTCTTTCACCGTCGCTTGCAAGTTCAAGTTAAGCGGATATCCCTGATTCAACGTAATTTTACTGTCGAGGGTAGCCTCGACTTCAGGCATGTCGAGCTCTAGCGTTGATATCGTCACTTGAGATGCCGATGCCTTAGCCTCCAACCCTAAGTGATGGACAATAACGGGCGTTTCCTGCTTGAGTTCAAAGTCATGGATATCAATACGCACAATATCCATCTGCAATGGCAGCACGACTGCAGGCAATTCAATGGTTGCGGGTTCTGCGGGTGTTGGCGGCGGTGTGACTGGCTGATCCTCTGACTTGGCCAGTTCTACATTAATGCCACTTAATAGGGTTTTGTTTAAACGCAGTTTATTACCTTGAAAAAACAGGCCAGTCGAGAAACGTTGCCAGTCAATTTTGTTACCAAGGACATCAAGCGTTATATCATTCAATGCAATTCGAGAAATACGAATCGGCACCGGGGTTGAGATGTTCCCAGTTTCGGTCGATTCCGGCTCTGGCTCGGTTGATGGCGCGCTGTCCGGCATGGAAAAGGTCAAGCCATCAATGGCTATCTCATCAATGCAGACGCTCGGCTCTGTAAAACAGGTCGGGTTAATCGCGAGCGTAACCGAACGTATCTGGGTGTCCACACCCAAATCGGGATCATTAAATGCAACTTGCTTTAACGTAAAATGTGGGAAAAGAGCTCCCTGATAAGAGGCGACTTTAAGCTGAGGAACAAATTTCTCTGCCGCCCATAACGCTGCACCTAGACCGGGTTGCGTAAAGAGCAAAAAACTCACGGCTAAGATTAGCGTCAATGCGAACCCAAGCAGAGAAAACGATAGCCATTTCGACCACTTTAATACGACTTTGGTCATAGTTCAGGCCCCAAGGTAAAGTGCACTTTGAATCGTTTATCTGGATCTTCATCAAGACCCCAAGCAAAGTCTAATCGAATCGGTCCCACTGGTGATGCCCAGCGAACTCCAAAACCTGTCCCTCGTTTAAATTCAGGTGACTCATTGAACGCATCACCGTAGTCATAAAACAGAGCGCCCCACCAGTCACCATAGACGCGATATTGATACTCTAATGACGTGGTGACCATGTATTTCGCACCAGTCAGAGCATTACTTTCATCTCGGGGAGAGATAGATTCAAAGCCGTAACCACGCAAGTTGTTGTCACCACCCGCGAAGAAGCGAAGTGACGGCGACAGTTTCTCGAACTCTTCCGCCACGTTTGCCCCGCCATCAATTCTGAACAAGCCACGATGGTTCTTTCCAGCGCTGCGTATCCATGTCATGCCACCTTGAAAACGTGCCACTCTGGTTTCAGAAAAGACACTTGGATCGCCATATTCAAGAGTAAAACTTTGTCTGTCTCCCCACATCGGCATCGACCCACCTCGAATTCGGCTACGTGAGAAGGAAATACCAGGCAACACAAATTGAGCGGTATCATCTTGCAAACCTTGCTCGTAGTTTTCGATCAAGTAGCGAACAAATACCGTTCTATGCCAGCCATTATCAAGAATCCAGTGGCGCTCCACCGCCAAGTTGGACTCCAGACTTTTTGTGTCTCGATTATCGAGGTTCTTCATTCCATACTGAATGCGGTAGTAGTCTTTCAAGACGTCATCTAGCGGAATGCGATAGCCTGCGGTAATGGTTTGCTCTGGCTTAGAAAGAGAGATACTGCTGTCGAAGCTATGGCCACGATCGTTCACCCAAGGCTTTTTCCACTTTAGCGATCCTCGCACTCCCACATCGGTGGAGTAGCCCAAACCCGTCTCGAGTTTGTTGCGAGCTTGCGGCGCGAGAGAGATCTTCATTGGCAGCTCTCTTCCTTCACCGAGCTTAGACAGATCAGGCTCAACAAACACAGACGAAAACCAGTCGGTGTTAGACAGGTTCTGGTTATATTCTCCGACTTGCGACACTAAGTATTCATCCCCTTCTTCGTAAGGCGAAAGAGATTGCACACGCTCAAGCTCAATTTGACTGCCGGTAATCGTACTCGCTCCGAAGTGGTAACGAATCCCGCTATCAAAATGAAGACGCACAAACGCCTTACGTACTCCGGGAGCAACCTCAAGGCGACTTAAGGTGTAGTCCCCTTCAAAATAGCCTTTCTGCAACGCCAAATTGCGGATTTTAGACTTCAACCCATCATACAAACTGTGGTTTAGCCGCTCCCCTTTTTTCAGGCCGCTGTTTTTGATCAGCGCAATGAAATCGGGATCATCTTTTGCTTCGCCAGTGATTTGAATATCGACTTCCGTCAAACGTATCGAATGCCCGCGATCGACAATAACGATCAGCTCATCACCCTCAGGAGAGACTTCAAAAGTAAAGGTAGGATGGTAATAACCAACGGCACTGAGTGCTTCGATAATGTTTCGCTTTACTCGTGCCTGGAAGCGCAAACTTGTGTCGTAATCTTTTTCAGGGATTGAAGATAAGTAAGCATCTACATTGTCTTTCACCGATCCCTTCAACCCCTCAATCGTAAGATCCACATCATTTGCCAATGCGGTAGGAGAGAGAAGAAGCGCAATCAAAACTGGTAAAGGTTTACGTAACATGCTTAATTATCTTTCTATATCAGGTTAGGGAATAATACCGCCTGAAAATGGATAAGTCTGTATGAAAACAGTCAATTGGTCGGTCTGTTTAATAAATTTAATCGACAAGGAAATAACGATGCTCGACAAACAAACTATGATTTCCACGCAAGACGCACTGCCTGGCCGCGAAACGCCACTGCCACTTGACGACATTCACTTCGTCAATCAAAGCAGTATGACATCAGAGCCAGAGCAAGGTTGCGAAAAAATTGTTCTCGGTATGGGCTGTTTCTGGGGCGCTGAACGTTTGTTTTGGCAACTTGATGGCGTGGTCAATACTTCGGTTGGCTATGCTGGTGGCTTCACAAAGAATCCAACTTACGAAGAAGTGTGTAGCGGTCAAACCGGTCACACCGAGGTGGTACGTGTTGTATTTGATCCCACAGTGATCTCGCTCACTGCGTTACTCGAGACATTTTGGGAACGTCATGACCCAACTCAAGGAATGCGCCAAGGTAATGATCGTGGCACACAATACCGCTCAGCTATTTACGTTTACAGCGACGAGCAATATCAAACCGCCATGCAGTCAAAACAACGCTACCAAGAGTTACTGGGTGATCAGCATTCGCCAATTACCACTGAGATTCTACCAGCAGGTCCTTATTACTACGCAGAAAACTACCACCAGCAATATCTGGCTAAAAATCCGAACGGCTATTGTGGGCTTGGGGGAACCGGAGTCTGCTTCCCTCCAGAAAAGTAAAGACCTCGACACAACCGCCTATCGAAATGGGCGGTTTTTACGCTGGTAGCGCTAAAATGGCTTGGTTGATCTGTTTGTAGGCTTCCAGTTTGACTGGGTTATTCACATCTGGCAGAAGCACTTTGCCGTTATCAAACGAAAACTCCCCAATACCAGCGATAACAAACTTTCCTTTAAACAGTGTCTTAACGAATCGCGCCACCTGATGCGGGCGATAACGGGTAAATTCACGTAGCATAACCACTCCAATATTCCTTCGTGATACTGCTTTTATGCAGTTAAGCTCTTATCCTTAGAGCTAAGGCGCATTATAAAGCACTTTCGGTGAATTAATACGGTTTTTACAAAAGTTTGGACCATTTCACTCCATCAACGCCGAGAACAACACTTTTTCAAATTTCGGTATATACTTTTTGCGCTTACCAAAAGGAAGATAACAATGAAAAACAAAACTCTACTCGCTCTCGCGATCGCATGCTCTCCAATGCTGGCGATGGCACACAACATCACACTTGGCCAAACCGTTCCGGCAGTCAATGTCGATAGCCATGGTGAAATTATCATTCAAGGTGATGACGCAAGCTACCAAACATGGACAAGCCAAGATCTGGTCGGCAAAGTCCGTGTCATTCAAGCCATTGCAGGACGCAGCAGCGCAAAAGAAATGAATGCCCCACTTATGGCGGCAATTACCGCAGCAAAGTTCCCCTCTGAGAGCTACCAAACTACGTCCATCATTAACCAAGATGATGCCATCTGGGGCACCGGCTCTTTCGTTAAATCATCAGCAGAAGACAGCAAGAAGGAATTCCCATGGTCGTCTATGGTATTAGATGAGGAAGGTAACGTAGCCAAGGCATGGCAATTGGCGGAAGAGTCCTCGGCGATCATCGTTCAAGACAAGCAAGGAAAAGTGCTGTTTGTAAAAGAAGGCGCTTTAAGTGATTCCGATATCCAACAAGTACTTGGACTCATCAAAGATAACATCTAATCACAAATTGGATTTAGCGTTGTATAAGGAATTGTTATAGTATAACAGTTCCTTTTTTCTCGGTCTGTTGTTGTGCTTACATCTCGCAAGATTTCACTACCCTCTCCTGCTATCGCGCTCCTTGGCGTCATGCTGCTGTGGATGAACTTTGCGTTTATTCAGCACCAATACGATCTCGCCCCTTCCCATCATCAAGAGCATCATTGTGAGCTGTTTTCATCTGTTCACCACGCGATAAGCAGTACGGCTCTAAAAACAGAAAACGTATCACTTCCCGATCGCTTTGAACGACAGCCAAGTTATCAATATCAAGCACCTTCGATTGTCGTATATCGAGCGCGTTCACCACCGACTCAATCCCTCGTTTAGTTACTCAGCTCTCAGATAGGGAGCAATCTTTATTACTATGCCAATATCCAGAGCCATAATAATTCTGGAATAGGCTCAACGACACTTAGGATTGAAAATGTACAAATTATCACCAATTGCCGCGCTCATCGCTGTTGCTGTTAGCCACGTTGCGATCGCTGAAGAAGGATTTCGTCAACATGAAGCGCATGTTCATGGCGAAGTTGAGCTAAACATTGCCCAAGACGGGAAAGAGCTACTGATGGAAATCACTGCACCCGGTGCCGACGTAGTTGGTTTTGAGCATGCTCCAAAAAATGACGAGCAGAAGAAAATCCTAGCCGATGCTGTAGCAACACTTAATCAAGCAGACTCCGTATTTACATTAAGCGCGGCGGCTGGCTGTCACGTTGAACATGTTGCCGTGACTCATACATTGGGTAAAGAGAGTGATCATCACGACCATGATGAACACAAGCATGATGAACACAAGCATGATGACCATCATGATCATGACCACGATGAGCACAAGCACGATGACCATCATGATCATGACCACGATGAGCACAAGCACGATGACCATCACGATCATGACCACGATGAACACAAGCACGACGACCATCATGACCACGACGAGCACAAGCACGATGACCATCATGATCATGACCACGAGCATTCGGGACATGGTGAATTCACAGTGGAATACCACTACCATTGCGACAATATCGCCAAGCTTGAAAGCATAGACACGGCTTGGTTTAAACAATTCCCAGCAACAGAAGCGTTGAAAGTCAACGTATTGACTGACACCAAGCAAGAAGCGCTTCGCCTACAACCTAAACGTACAGAGATCTCTCTATAAGGTTTACAGTGGCTTGGCATCGGTCAAGCCACTGACGCCATACTTGGAAAGCATGATGGATACAATAAAAGATCCAGCCATCATAAAGCTGGAACATGTGCGCTACACCTGGCCTGGAAATGACTCTCCAACTCTAGATATTCCCCACTTAACGATAAATCAGGGCGAACATCTGTTTATCAAAGGTCCAAGCGGATGTGGCAAATCAACCTTACTCAGCCTACTTACTGGCATCAACACGACACCTGAAGGCAGTGTAAAAGTGCTTGATAACGACCTTGGGCAACTGTCAGGCAGCATGAGAGATAAATTTAGAGCTGACCATATTGGTTATATTTTTCAGCAATTTAACCTGCTTCCTTATTTAAGTGTCATCGAAAACGTCATCCTCCCTTGCCAGTTTTCAAGGCAGCGGAAAGGGCAAGTATTCGGTGATTTGCAACGCAGTGCTGAGCAGCTCCTCGATAAACTGCACCTTGACCAATCGCTGCGTAATAAATCCGTCGTCGAATTGAGTATTGGTCAACAGCAACGTGTCGCGGCCGCGCGCGCCTTAATCGGCAACCCTGAAATCATCATCGCCGATGAACCAACCTCCTCACTTGACTACGATAATCGAACTGCCTTCATCGAGCTGCTACTTGATCAAGTGAACCAAGCGAACTCAACCTTACTGTTTGTCAGCCACGACCCGACATTGGAGCCATTGTTTGACCGCAGTCTCGATCTCCGCGAGTTGAATCAAATAGGAGACCACGTATGAGCCCTACCCTGTCCCTCGCTTGGAAAAGTGCTCGCAACCGTAAGGTAACGGCAATCCTAACCATTTTAACCGTCGCGATTTCAGTGATCCTGCTGCTTGGGGTCGAGCGTATTCGCACAGAAGCAAAAAGCAGCTTCGCCAATACCATCTCGGGAACCGATTTGATCGTAGGCGGGCGTTCAGGACAAGTGAACCTGTTGCTTTACTCGGTATTTCGAATTGGTAATGCAACCAATAATATTGACTGGAAAAGCTATCAAGAATTTAGCCAACACAAAGCGGTCGATTGGGCAATTCCTATCTCACTTGGAGACTCTCACAAAGGCTTCCGTGTGATGGGCACCAACCACAGCTATTTTGAGCACTATCGCTATGGTCAGAAGCAACATTTAGCGTTCAAAGAAGGAAGCGAGTTTAATCGCTTGTTTGAAGCTGTCATTGGTGCAGATGTGGCCAAAAAGCTGGGTTACACCATTGGTACAGAGATCATCATTGCGCATGGCATAAGCGATGTTGGCTTTAGTCGCCACGACAACTTACCTTTTAAAGTGGTTGGCATTCTCGCGCCAACAGGAACCCCCGTCGATAAAACCGTTCACGTCTCCTTGGAAGCGATTGAAGCGATTCATGTCGGCTGGGAGTCTGGCGCAAACCTTGGCAATAACCCGACAGCAGAGCAACTGGCAGTGATGGACTTTAAACCTAAGCAGATTACCGCCATGCTGCTTGGTCTCAAGTCAAAGATTCAAACCTTCGCTCTCCAGCGTCAAGTCAACACCTACAACAAAGAGCCTCTCAGTGCCATCTTGCCAGGGGTCGCACTTCATGAGTTATGGGGCATGATGTCGGTGGCTGAACAAGCGCTGATGGCGGTCTCAGTGTTTGTCGTTTTTGCGGGTTTGCTTGGGATGCTCTCGAGCTTGCTGACTAGCCTACAAGAGCGACGCCGCGAAATGGCAATCTTGCGCGCAATGGGGGCAAGACCAAGACATGTGTTTGCCCTGCTTATCTTAGAAGCAAGCGCACTCACCTTTATCGGGATTATTATCGGCACGCTTGGTCTTTACGCCTTGTTAGCGATTGCAGCGCCAATCATTCAACAAACGTACGGTATCACCCTTTCATTGATGACCTTATCACACTATGAGTTAGTGCTGCTTGCCATGGTTCAATGTGCTGGCACAGTCATCGGTTTTATCCCTGCGTTAAGAGCTTACCGACAGTCTCTGAGCGACGGTATGACAATACGAGTATAGAGAAATGAAGAAAGTAATATTACTGGCATTGGCAATGCTGAGCTTCAGCTTACCAAGTTTCGCCAACCAAGAAGACATCTTGACACTGGATTGGATTGATCTCATTCCTCAGAATGAACGCAATCAATTTGACAGTTATGGAATGCCCGCCGCCGACCACTCAGGTGGCGCAATGGAGCAATCAAAAGTGGGTTCGGTCAGACAAGAGCTCAACGGAAGCAAAGTCAAAATACCAGGCTTTGTGATTCCATTGGAAGGGGACGCCAATATGGTGACAGAATTCTTATTGGTTCCTTACTTTGGGGCGTGTATTCACGTACCACCACCGCCACCAAACCAAATCATCTACGTCAAGTTCCCAAAAGGAGCACCAATCCAGCAACTTTGGGATGTGATTTATTTAGTCGGAACCTTAAAAACGGAAACCGTCAGCCATGAACTCGCAGAAACAGGCTATGTGATTGAAGGAATAGCCATCGAAGAGTACGACGACTACTAAGCAAATTAACAAGTCCGCAACCTGTTAATCGCCTATATTAAGAAAGGTATTGAGAAAGATAACCTAGTACCGCTAGGTAAACCAATAATAATAGTGCGATTGACAGGTGTTTTTTCAGTTTATTCTCATTGAAATACTTCATAAACCCTCTCAATAATTACCGACCAGATTTTAACAATTTGTTAGCATGTGTGGTAGCACTATTTTTGACACCCGTCTCACACACTTTCTGTGGCAGCCCATGATTATCCGAGGTACATTTATAGATAACATTATGATGGCTAAGGAAATCCCATGTCAGAGAGCAACCAACCCGTCGTTATAGATCACGAGCCCACTCAATCCAATCGACAAGAAAAAAAGTCTAACTACATCAAAGACAGTGCGAGTCGTATCTTTAACATCGCCGAGACTTACGGTTTAGACGCTCTCCTTCAGCCAGAAACACCCGAAAAAAACACCTTAGAGCGTGCGCTCATCCGAGAACGAAAACGCAAAGAATTACGCCAAAAAAATCTCGAGCAAATCCTTAAGCTCGCCCACGTTTCTTGCAAAGACGAAACCGCAGGAGCCCCTGATCAGGATTGGCTGTATCGTTTTTTCGATATGGCGCAAGAAGTTCACAACAGTGCCATGCAACGTTTGTGGGCTCAGGTGCTCAAACGAGAGGTAACGAATCCTGGTTCTACCTCGATGAAGGCGTTAAAAGTCCTACAAGATATGACGCCAAAAGAAGCGCAAATCCTACAGCGCGCAGCATCACTGGCCTGCAGTTTTGGCGGGGATAATAGCCGCAAACTTCTGGTTGGCTATCGCGCTCAAGGTGGGATTTTTAGCTTTGGTAAACGCAATACCACCAACAACATTAACGTTGGAAACTACCAGTTGCCGTATTCAAGTCTGCTGGTGTTATTTGAATTGGGGCTGATGCATGGCACCGAACTGGAATCAGGCGAGATCGAATTGGATTCTCCTCTACCTTTGCTCTACCAAGGAAAACAGCTCTCACTCCAAGCGCACAGTAAAGGCGTAAGGTTGCTTTACTACCGTTTTAGCCCAACGGGTAATGAACTCTGCAAGCTGTTAGGTAACAAACCCAATATGCAGTACTACGATCAAATGGTCGCCCTGTTAGGACAGAAATTTACCGCCAGCACCGATGCACAGCCTAGCGTCGACACCACTGTGTAACAACAACCGCTACGTTAGATCCATCTTCCAAAAAAAAGCGCCAACCCTTCGGTTGGCGCTTGTCGATCTATTTTCTAAGTGAGAATTAATAAAGCAAAGCGACCAATAAATCCTGCCTTGTGAATACAGCGGCTATCTGTGAATCAAGCCGCTGATATACCTTGGATTTATACGAGTTACCGTTTCATCTCACCGAGAAATTTAAGCTTTGAACGCTTTAAATGCGTTAATCAAACCATTCGTAGAACTGTCGTGTGAGCTGATTTCAGACTCATCCGCAAGCTCAGGTAGGATTTGGTTAGCTAGTTGTTTGCCTAGCTCAACACCCCATTGGTCAAAGCTGAAGATATTCCAAATCACACCTTGCACGAAGATCTTGTGCTCGTACATTGCGATTAGGTTACCTAGTGTACGTGGCGTAATTTGCTTAACTAGGATTGAGTTAGTTGGGCGGTTACCTTCAAATACTTTGAATGGTGCAAGTGTCGCCGCTTCTTCTTCACTCTTGCCTGCTTTAGCAAATTCCGCTTTCACTGTCTCTTCATCTTTACCGAATGCCAATGCTTCTGTTTGAGCAAAGAAGTTAGACATCAGCTTCTGATGATGATCACCCGCTGGGTTGTGGCTTAGCGCTGGCGCAATAAAGTCACATGGAATCAGCTTAGTACCTTGGTGAATCAGCTGGTAGAACGCGTGCTGGCCGTTAGTTCCTGGCTCACCCCAAATGATTGGTCCAGTTTGGTAAGTCACAGCGTTGCCGTCACGGTCAACGTACTTACCGTTTGATTCCATGTTACCTTGCTGGAAGTAAGCAGCAAAGCGGTGCATGTACTGATCGTAAGGCAAGATAGCTTCAGATTCAGCGCCGTGGAAGTTGTTGTACCATAGGCCAACAAGCGCAAGGATTACCGGGATGTTGCTTTCTAGCTCAGTAGACGCGAAGTGGTTGTCCATTTCGTGTGCACCGTCTAGTAGCTCGATGAAGTTGTCGTAGCCTACAGAAAGTGCGATTGAAAGACCGATTGCTGACCATAGAGAGTAACGACCGCCAACCCAATCCCAGAACTCAAACATGTTGTCTGTATCGATACCAAACTCAGATACTGCAGGCGCGTTAGTAGAAAGTGCAGCGAAGTGCTTAGCAACGTGTGCTTCATCGCCAGCTGACGCTAGGAACCAATCACGCGCACTATGGGCGTTAGTCATGGTTTCTTGTGTGGTAAACGTCTTAGACGCCACTAGGAATAGCGTTGTTTCTGGGTTTACTTTCTTCAGCGTTTCAACGATGTGCGTGCCATCAACGTTAGACACGAAGTGCAGGTTTAGGTGGTTTTTGTATGGTGCTAGCGCTTCAGTGACCATGTAAGGACCAAGGTCAGAACCACCGATACCGATGTTTACGATGTCAGTGATTGCTTTGCCAGTGTAACCTTTCCACTCGCCGCCAATTACGCGCTCAGTGAACGATTTCATTTTCTCTAGCACAGCATTTACTGCTGGCATTACGTCTTCGCCATCAACCATCACTGGCTTGTTGCTGCGGTTGCGAAGTGCGGTGTGAAGTACGGCGCGATCTTCTGTCTTGTTGATCGCCTCACCACTGAACATCGCTTCAATAGCTAACTTTAGCTCAGTCTCGTTAGCTAAAGCGAAAAGATGCTGCATGGTTTCTTCATTGATTAGGTTCTTAGAGTAATCAACGAGAATATCACTGCCAAAACGAGCAGAGAATTTGTCAAAACGAGCTGAATCTTGTGCGAAAAGTGCTTTCAGATCCATATCTTGTGCAGATTCAAAATGCGCGGTTAGCGCTTTCCAAGCTTGTGTTTGCGTTGGGTTGATATTTTTCAACATGGTTACGATCCCGATGTTCAGTAGGTTCTATTCCATACAGTCTAGCGAAAACTGAGGAATCCCCGATTAAGCAAAATAATAATATTAGGTATGTTAGGGCAAATTGCCACAAAACAAGACTTTGTAATTTTTTTTCAGGCTAGCATTATGACCCAGCCGACTCTCACTCACATTGAGTTAGGTCACGTTCCCTGAGTCAAATTTAAACAAATCTGTTACCCGCTTTAGGATATTACCATCAAGCTAGGTTAAGCTTAACGTCTGGTTAACGAAATATTGATTACAGGCTCTGTTATGTGGCAGCAAAATGTCTTACGTCTCCGCGCCCGCTCACGAGGCTTTCATCTCATTACCGATGAAATTGAACAACAATTACCTCAAATTGCTGACTATTCTGTCGGATTATTACAGCTCTTCATCCAACACACGTCTGCCAGTCTGACCATCAATGAAAACGCAGACCCAACGGTAAGACACGATATGGAAAAACACTTTAATAAATTTGTCCCTGAGCGTGCGCCTTATTATCAGCACACCTATGAAGGGGATGACGACATGCCCGCGCACATCAAAGCCTCGACGATTGGTTGTAGTGTGACGATTCCTATCAGCAACGGGCGACTCGCTCTAGGCACTTGGCAAGGAATCTATTTAGGTGAGCATCGAGACTACGGTGGCAACCGCAACGTGATCGCCACATTACAAGGTGAGTTAAAATAGAAACGGAGCCACAAGGCTCCGTTTAAAGGGGTAAAGACTCGAGTTCCAACTAGCGAGAGTATTCCATCTCTACACGAGATGTCAGCTTCGTTACCAGTTCATACGCGATGGTCCCGATGTGCGCTGCAACTTGCTCGGCAGGGAGATCTTTCCCCCATAAGATTGCCTCATCACCCACGTTATCTGTCGCTTCTGGGCCAAGGTCGACGGTCAACATATCCATCGAGACGCGCCCTGCTATCGGCACCTCTCGGCCATTGACTCGAACCGGAGTCCCATTCGGTGCGGTGCGTGGATAGCCGTCACCGTAGCCAATGGCAATAACACCAACCTTAGTGTCGCGCTCACTGGTCCACTTGCCACCATAACCGACACTCTCACCGGCTTTCACATCACGTACTGCAATCAAGTGCGATTTAAGCGTCATCACAGGTTGATAGCCCAGCTGCTGGGCATGTTTATCATTAAATGGGGACACACCGTACATAATTATGCCGGGTCTAACCCATTCAAGCTGACTCTCCGGCCAAGCTAACAACCCCGCTGAGGCAGCTAATGAGCGCTCACCTTCACACCCTTGCGTCAACTTGAGAAACAGCTCGGTTTGTTGATGTGTCGTGTCTTTGTCCAGCTCATCGGCACAGCCAAAATGACTCATGTAACGCAGCGGTTTAGCCACGTTGCTGCAAGTCTTGAGTCGCGATACAAAGTCATCATACTGCTCTGGGCGCACGCCTAAACGATGCATTCCACTGTCAATTTTCAACCACACTACCACTGGCGTTTCTAGCTCTGCTTGCTCTAAAGCGACCAACTGCTCCTCACAGTGAACCACCGTTTGAATGTTGTTGGTCACTAAAACAGGTAAGTCACCCGGAGAGTAAAAACCCTCGAGCAGTAGAATCGGCTTAACCACGCCACACGCTCGCAGTTGCAACGCCTCTTCGATACGCGCGACACCAAATGCATCCGCACCGGTGGCATTTTTGGCAATGTGACGTAATCCATGACCATAGCTGTTGGCTTTAACCACCGCCATTACCTTGCTGTTTGGCGCCTGCTGTTTAATCTGCTCGACATTGTGTTGTAGAGCGCTTAGGTCAATGTAAGCCGTCGCCGCTTTCATGTAACTCATGCTGTTATTCATCATCCATGTCAAACGCAGGGCCTGCGTAGTTGTCAAAACGAGACCATTGACCTTGGAAGGTCAAACGTACAGAGCCGATAGGACCGTTACGCTGTTTACCAAGAATGATTTCTGCAGTGCCTTTCATTGAGCTGTCTGGGTTGTACACTTCATCGCGGTAGATGAACATAATCAAGTCGGCATCCTGCTCAATAGAGCCTGATTCACGTAAGTCTGAGTTCACAGGGCGCTTATCGGCACGTTGCTCTAGGGAACGGTTAAGCTGAGATAGCGCAACCACTGGCACATTCAACTCTTTGGCCAATGCTTTAAGAGAGCGCGAAATCTCCGCAATCTCAAGGGTACGGTTGTCAGAAAGTGCAGGTACACGCATGAGCTGAAGGTAGTCGACCATGATCATAGATAGGCCGCCGTGCTCTCTGGCTATACGACGAGCACGAGAGCGCACTTCAGTAGGCGTCAGACCCGAGCTATCATCGATATACATGTTCTTCTTCTGCATGAGAATCCCCATGGTCGAAGAAATACGAGCCCAATCTTCATCATCAAGCTGACCAGTTCGAATTTTGGTTTGATCAACACGTGAAAGCGATGCCAGCATACGCATCATGATCTGTTCAGATGGCATCTCTAGCGAGAAAATCAGCACAGGCTTGTCTTGTGACATTGCCGCATTTTCACACAAGTTCATCGCAAAGGTCGTTTTACCCATCGATGGACGCGCCGCGACGATCACCAGATCAGACCCTTGTAAACCCGCGGTTTTCTTGTTCAGGTCGGTAAAGCCCGTATCGACACCTGTCACACCATCTTGCGGCGTTTTGTACAGCAGTTCGATACGCTCAAGTGTCTTCTCTAGAATATTGTCAACGTTTTGCGGACCTTCGTTTTCATTGGTTCGCGACTCTGCGATGGCGAAGACTTTGCTTTCCGCAAGATCAAGTAAGTCTTCTGAAGAGCGGCCCTGAGGGTCATAACCTGCGTCCGCAATTTCATTTGCCACACCGATCAAATCACGCACCAAGGCACGCTCAGCAACAATGTCGGCATAGGCATTAATGTTTGCCGCACTTGGCGTGTTTTTCACCAGATCAGCAAGGTAAGCAAAACCACCCACATCATCGAGTTGCTCTCGAAGCTCTAAAAATTCTGACAAGGTAATCAAGTCGAGAGGCTTGCTCTCTTCGAGAATGGATTTCACCGCCTCGAAAATCAGTCGATGAGGTCGGCTGTAAAAATCTTTGGCCACCACGCGCTCGGCAACCGTGTCCCAACGCTCGTTGTCCAATAACAAACCACCAATAACGGACTGCTCTGCTTCCAATGAATGTGGTGGTACTTTGATAGCATCAACCTGTGCATCACTGAATTTTTTATTTCGATTATCTGTTCTTGGGTCAGCCATGATATTGCTCTACAACTTTCTCTAGATCGCTCATTATAACGAGATCGAAATTATTGTCTGTAGCCAAGAGAGAGTTTATCGGCTTCTCATCGATAATTAACCGAGCATTGACGGATACAGGCTAAATTCCCTTTACTATCCGTTACTCAGTTCATCCACAAAGAGGTCATTAGTGTCTAAGCATTGGTTACTTGCCGTCGGCTTATTAAGTGCGACGCACTGCTATGCAGCAGCAGAAAAGGATCAGGGAAGCACAGATATTGATGTACCTTCACCATGGAATACGGAAGTAGAGTTTGGCTACCAATCGCATACGGGGAACTCAGATTCTCGTTCGATGAATGCGCGCCTTGGTGCGGACTATATATCAGGTCGACATCGCAGCAGTGGTGAATGGAAATACTATTTGCTCTACAAAGATGGCGAAGAGGACAAGCGCCAATCCACCTACACGGTACAAAGTGACTATAAGCTAGGCGCAAAAACTTACCTTTACGGCAGCTTCAAAGGGGTAGACTCTCTGTATAGTGCCTACTTTCGTGATTTCACACTATCTGGCGGTCTCGGTTACCAGTTTTCCAATACCGAACAGTGGGTGCTCGAGATGGAACTCGGTCCAGGTTTTCGATATCAGGAGCCCAATCTCGATGAAATAGATGACGATGACATCATCTTCCCAGAAATTGTCGAAGAGGCTATCTTCCGAGGTAAAGTAACAACACGCTGGCAAGCGCTCGACAACTTGAGTATTGACGCATCAATGACTCTAGTCTCAGGTAAAAGCAATACCCGCACAGACAGTGACATCAGTGTCACCAACAACATAACCGAAGATATCGCTCTTAAACTGTCACACTCGCGACAGTTCCATGACAAGGTACCAGATGGTTTGGAAAAAGCCGACAGCATCTTCTCGGTTAATCTACTATTTGTTTTTTAACACTTACCTTTCTACAGATATAAAAAAAGCACCTCGAAAGGTGCTTTTAACATACGTCTTGATACTGAATTATTCAGCAGCAACAACTTGAAGAGTAACAGTTGCGAAAACTTCAGAGTGAAGTTGAACGCTGATCTCGAACTCACCAGTGTTACGTAGTGCGCCTTCTGGAAGACGAACTTCGCTCTTAACAACTTCAACGCCAGCTGCAGTGATTGCATCAGCGATGTCGCGAGTACCGATAGAACCGAATAGTTTACCTTCGTCACCAGCTTTAGACGCTAGAACAACTGCTTCTAGAGCGTTGATCTTTTCAGCGCGTGCTTCTGCAGCAGATAGCTGCTCAGCTGCTTTCGCTTCTAGTTCAGCACGACGTGCTTCGAACATTTCAACGTTAGCTTTAGTAGCCATAACTGCTTTACCTTGAGGGATAAGGAAGTTACGAGCGTAACCAGACTTAACGTTAACAGTTTCGCCTAGAGCACCTAGTTTGCCGATTTTATCAAGTAGAATAACTTGCATTGTTTAATTCCTCTTTTTAAAAACGAACCGATTACTGATGCTTGTCAGTGTACGGTAGTAGAGCTAGGTAGCGAGAACGCTTGATCGCGCGAGCTAGTTGACGTTGGTACTTAGCGCTTGTACCAGTGATACGGCTAGGTACGATTTTACCAGCTTCAGTGATGTAGTTTTTAAGAGTTGCTACGTCTTTGTAATCAATCTCTTGTACGCCTTCTGCAGTGAAACGGCAGAATTTACGACGACGGAAGAAACGAGCCATGGGCTATCTCCTGATCTTAAATTTGAGTAATGTTGTCGGCATGAAGCACTAATTTTCCCACACCATTTCGGCCGGTTTGGTAAGCGACAAAGCCCCCTACCTTAATGCTACTGCCTTGTACTAAATTCTGAGTTAATGCTTGTGACCTTTGCCCGCTGACAACTACCGGCATGCGACAATAAACTTGTCTCGGTAAATCAGCTTCGATAACCGTTGAGCGATGCTCTAACCAAAATCGACAGTGTTCAATACCACTAGGGCTTTTACTTCGAATGGGCGGTTTGGCAATGGTGCCGCTCAGCTCCATTCGATTGGTCATAAGAGAAATTACTCAGCAGCTGCTTCTGGCTTAGCTTCAGCACGCTCTTCGCGACGAGGAGCACGCTCTTCTTTCTGCTTAAGCATGATAGATTGCTCAGTGATCGCTGTTTTAGTACGCATGATCATGTTACGTAGAACTGCATCGTTGAAACGGAAAGCAGTTTCTAGCTCATCGATTACAGCTTGGTCAGCTTCAACGTTCATTAGAACGTAGTGAGCTTTGTGAAGCTTGTTGATTGGGTAAGCCAGTTGACGACGGCCCCAGTCTTCTAGACGGTGGATAGTACCGCCAGCTTCAGTGATTGAACCAGTGTAACGCTCGATCATGCCAGCAACTTGCTCGCTTTGATCTGGGTGCACCATGAATACGATTTCGTAATGACGCATTGGTTGCTCCTTACGGATTATTCAGCTTCCACAAATGGCCCGGTCATCCAGAGGAAGCAAGGAACTAAAGATAATTGACCGAGTTTAAGGAGAGCGAATAGTACAGAAAGAAAGCAGTTGAAGCAAGGAAAATGTGAAGAGATACAAAAACAGCTACTTTGGTAAAGTAGCTGTCTATAGAATTCAATTTTGAGAGCGACAGAGCTTAATCTTCATCGACATATTGAGCTTGTAGGTAGTTTTCAATACCAGACATCTCAATCAACCCTAACTGAGTCTCAAGCCAATCTACATGCTCTTCCTCATCTTCTAAGATCTCTTGGAACAGGTCTCGAGAGACATAATCACGTGTGTCTTCCGCATACGCGATGGCATCTTTAAGATCAGGGATCGCCGCCATCTCAAGTTTTAAATCACACTCGAGCATTTCTTTGGTGTCTTCTCCGATACTCAACTTACCGAGGTCTTGTAGATTTGGTAGACCTTCCAAAAATAGGATGCGCTCAATCAAGTGATCGGCGTGTTTCATCTCATCAATGGACTCATGATACTCTTTATCAGCAAGATGTTTTAAGCCCCAATCTTTGTACATCCGGGCGTGAAGAAAATACTGGTTTATTGCGACGAGCTCGTTACCGAGCACTTTATTGAGATGTTGGATTATTATTGGATCGCCTTTCATGACAAAGCCCTCCTCTTTGGCTCCTATAACTCTAGTTCCAAATGAGAAGCTGTCAAAAAGAAAGCTTATTTTTTGCGCAGGTTAGCTTGCCTGCTTGTACAGCACAACGGCTGATTCATTGATGATGTCTTTCGCCATTCGAATGCACTTGCCACACTGAGTTCCCAATGCCGTGCATTTTTTGATCCCCTTAATATCCGTCACTCCCTGCTCTGACACTAACTTACGAATTTTCTTGTCCGAGACACCGTGACACAAACAAACGTACATACTGGACCCTATATAAAATCTACAGCAGAAATATAAAAAAGAATCATTATTATTACCAGTGGTATTTATTCTCTTTCTAGAACGATTGGTTATAGCGGTTTTAGCGAGATCGAGTGAACACTTCTAGTTAAAAGAGATGGATGGAAGGCAGTAAATTCAACTCCCTGTATTTTTTAGTTAAAACAGTACCGAGCGGTTACAGCTAAACGAAAATTCCTTATAACCAAAATGCAAAAAGGGAAGCATAAGCTTCCCTTTTCAGATGCGCTTTCTTCTAAAGAAGAAGGCTGCAAGACTCAACTAATAATTAGTCGAAGATCTTAGC
>NZ_JWLV01000048.1 GCF_000808535.1 Vibrio sinaloensis | reverse complement strand
TGAATTGACTGTGCTGAGTCCGAAGACTCAATGGTCACTTCGTTTCATTGAAACCTAATTTGAAACCGAAGTTTCTAATTGGATTATCATCAACGAGTGCCCACACAGATTGATAGGTTTATATTGTTAAAGAGCTTTGCTTTGAGCTTTCTCTCAAAGCGGACGGCCATTCTATCGATATAACTTTAAGTGTCAAACACTTTTTTCGTTACTTCTCTGAAAGTTACTAACTTCACTTTCAAGCCGTTTGTTAATCAGGTTTCCCGTGACAACGGAGGCGCATTATAGGGAGTTATCTGACAAGCACAAGCCCTAAATGCAAAAAAACACCAACCATTGAATCGTTCGCATACATTTCACACAAAGCGCGCAAAACTCAAACAAAAAGGGCCTTAAAAGGCCCTTTAAATAAAACATAACTACTGATGCGCGATGATCTGGTCATTGTTAACCAAGAGTTTTACCGGTTTCTCAGGGATAACTCTGCCCGCTAATATCGCTTTAGCAAGTGGGTTTTCTACACTCTGTTGAATTGCACGTTTTAAAGGTCGTGCTCCAAACACGGGATCAAACCCAACTTGCGCAATCAGATCAAGAGCCTTATCCGAGACTTCAAGTACGTAGCCTTTGTCTTCCATCCTATCCGACAAACGTTTCAACTGAATGGACGCTATCGATTTAATATGCTCTTGAGCCAATGGGTGGAAGACGACACTTTCATCGACGCGGTTTAAGAACTCAGGTCTGAAGTGCTTGCTTACCACCTCCATCACTTGCTCTTTCATTCCCTCATAATCAACCGCTCCAAAGTTTTCTTGGATACGTGCAGACCCGAGGTTTGATGTCATGATCACAACCGTATTTCGAAAATCAACAGTTCGCCCTTGACCATCGGTTAGTCGACCATCATCAAGCACCTGCAGTAAAATATTGAAAACATCTGGATGTGCCTTCTCTACTTCATCAAGCAATATTACCGAATAAGGTTTCCGGCGAACTGCCTCTGTGAGGTAACCACCTTCCTCATAACCCACATAACCCGGAGGCGCACCAACGAGTCTCGCGACGGAATGCTTCTCCATAAACTCAGACATGTCGATACGAACCATCGCATCTTCACTGTCAAACATAAAGTGAGCCAGTGTTTTGCAAAGCTCTGTTTTACCCACGCCAGTTGGCCCTAGGAATAGAAAGGAGCCAATTGGCTTATTGGGATCCGACAAGCCAGCTCGACTACGGCGAATTGCATCGGAAACCACTTCTACGGCTTCCGTTTGACCAATAACACGCTTGTGGAGAACTTCCTCCATCTGAAGCAGTTTCTCTTTTTCCGCTTCAAGCATTTTTGAAACAGGAATACCCGTTTGTTTTGAGAGTACTTCTGCAATCTCGTTGTCTGTTACCTTGTTACGGAGCAAGGTCATTTCTTGCATCTCAGCCTGTGTTGCCAGATCGAGTTGCTTTTCAAGTTCGGGAATACGCCCATATTGAAGTTCAGACATTCGATTGAGATCACCCGCACGGCGCGCGAACTCCATATCTAAGCGAGCTTGTTCTAGCTCAGACTTGATATGCTGAGTACCTGACAACGCTGCTTTCTCTGCATTCCAGACCTCATCTAACTCCGCAAACTCGCGTTCTTTCTCTGCAAGTTCTTCATTGAGTATGTTGAGGCGTTTTTCACTGGCGTCGTCATGCTCGTTCGTTAACGCCTGTTGCTCAATCTTAAGTTGGATGATTTTCCGTTCGAGTTTGTCTAGCGCTTCAGGCTTGGAGTCAATTTGCATACGAATACTCGAAGCCGCCTCATCGATCAGGTCGATGGCTTTATCAGGTAACTGTCTATCTGACACATAGCGATGTGACAAACTTGCCGCAGCTACGATGGCCGGATCGGTTATTTCAACATGATGATGCAGTTCATAACGCTCCTTGAGACCACGTAAGATCGCGACCGTATCTTCAACGGTTGGCTCATCGACAATTACTTTTTGAAAGCGGCGCTCTAACGCCGGATCTTTCTCTATGTACTGACGGTATTCATCCAAAGTTGTTGCACCAACGCAATGCAGTTCTCCGCGCGCCAAAGCGGGCTTCAACATATTACCGGCATCCATAGAGCCTTCGCCTTTACCCGCGCCGACCATGGTATGAATCTCATCAATAAAGAGGATAATATTGCCCTCTTCTTTAGAGAGTTCGTTCAAGACCGATTTTAAGCGCTCCTCAAACTCACCACGGTACTTAGCACCAGCCACCAGCGCGCCCATATCTAAAGAGAGCACTCGACGTCCGCGAAGCCCTTCTGGCACTTCATTGTTCACGATACGCTGCGCTAAACCCTCTACAATGGCCGTTTTACCAACCCCAGGCTCACCAATGATTACTGGATTGTTTTTGGTGCGACGCTGCAGTACTTGGATAGTTCTGCGAATTTCATCATCACGACCAATCACCGGATCCAGTTTGCCTTGTTCAGCCCGTTCAGTCAGGTCAATCGTAAACTTCTCTAACGCCTGACGTAGCTCTTCTGCGTTTTGGTCATTAACCTTTTGACCTCCCCGCACTTTATCAATCGCTTCGCTGATTTTATCTTCCGTTAGACCTTGCTCTTTTAGCAATGCTCCTAACGGACCGCGATCTTCAATTGCCGCAAGTAGGAAAATTTCAGAAGAGATGTAGGCGTCTTGACGCTTTTGGGCAACCTTGTCACACAAGTTGAACATGGTCCCCATCGCACTAGAGAGTTGAACGTCTCCCCCAATGCCACTGACTTTAGGCAATCGATCTAAGATCTCGCTAAGCTTTGAGCGTAGCTGCGTGATGTCTACATTGAGCATCGTTAACAGGGGACGAATCGGACTACCATCCTGATCCATCAGTGCCACCATTAAATGAACTGGCTCTATGTATTGATGATCGCGGCCCAACGCCAACGATTGAGCGTCAGATATCGCGATTTGAAATTTACTTGTGAATCTGTCAAGACGCATATCTACCTTCCTAACCTCAACTGAGAAGAATTCTATAATCAGTATGAAAGATGGCTACGCGATGTCAGATTTTCAAGGGAGGAGATAAGATAAAATCACCTTATCTGATGTGGAAATGAACTAGGATTCAATCCAAATAAACGTCGCTTGGCGTCCGGTCACACCGTCACGGCGATATGAGTAAAACTGCTCTGGGTTTTGATAGGTACACAGGTCACTGTAATAGACTTGCGTAACGCCTGATTTATTAAGCCTCTGTGTAACAAGAAGGTTCATATCAGCCAGATATTTACCTGAGCTACCTTTGTCTTGAAAAGCGAGTTTAGCTTGAGGATCAAAAGAGCAAAACGCATTTAACACATCTTCGCCAACTTCAAATGCACTTTTACCAATAGCAGGCCCAATCCAAGCCATGACTTCCCCTTCAAAATGAAGAAGCGCATTTTCGACAATGCCATTGGCCAAACCACGCCAACCAGCATGAACCGCCGCGACTTGAGTGCCATCTGTATTAGTTAATAAAACTGGCAAGCAATCCGCGGTCATCGCAGAACAGACAATACCTGAGTTTTGGGTAAACAGGCCATCAGCATTTAACACTTCACCTGTGGGCTGGCTCACCTCAGTGACCACTGTCGAGTGTGTCTGGTTAAGCCAAACAGGTGCCGATGGCATTTTGGCAAACTCTGCCAGCAATGCTCTATTTTGCTGAACTGTTTTATCATCATCCCCAACGTGAGCCCCGAGGTTTAAGCCGTTATAAGGCGCCTGTGAGCAGCCTCCATTTCGAGTTGAAGCAAACGCTTTGATATTTTGGGGCGCAGGCCAGTTGGGGATAATCATTTCCATAGCTAGAACTCGTCTTGTAAACCGTGTTCTTGAGTATCTTGACGCAGCGCTTCCGCCATTTCGACCATATCATCAGGAACAGGAGCATGGAATTCGACTTCTTCACCGGTAATAGGGTGTTCAAATTTCAGCATCACCGCGTGCAGCGCTTGACGGTCAAAACTGCGGATTTTTTCCGCCAGTTCTTCAGTTGCGCCACTAGGAATACGCGCTCGGCCACCATACGCACTATCCCCTAATAGAGGATGCTGAAGATAGGACATGTGAACACGAATTTGGTGAGTACGACCCGTTTCCAAGCGAAGGCGGATGCGCGTATGTTCGCGGAAGTGCTCCGCAACACGGTAATGCGTCACCGCTGGTTTACCCATGGGGCTAACCGCCATCAAAGTACGTTTAGTCGAATGACGACCGATCGGCTGTTCAATTCGACCACCCGCTGTCATGCGGCCAATCGCGATGGCTTCATACTCACGGACAAAATTGCGTTTTTTCTGCAAAGCACGTACCAGACGAGTTTGCGCAGGGACGGTTTTCGCCACAACCATTAAGCCGGTAGTATCTTTATCTAAACGATGGACGATACCTGCACGAGGCACTTCGGCTATGTTTGGGTAATGATGCAACAACGCATTAAGGACGGTGCCATCTGGCGTGCCCGCACCTGGATGAACAACAAAACCACGCGGTTTGTTAATCACCAAAATATCGTCATCTTCATAGACGATATCAAGAGGAATATCTTGCGCTTCCCAGCGCTCTTCATCTTCAAGTTCCGCTTGCAGAATGATTTCCTCCCCGCCCATCACTTTGGTGCGAGGTTTGGTTACAACTTCACCGTTGACTTGGACTTTCCCCGCCAACAACCATTCTTTTAGTCGAGAGCGCGAAAAATCGGCGAATAATTCGGCGATAGCTTGATCCAGGCGTTGACCCAGTTGGCTATCTTGTACTGTATTGGTTAATTCAATCTGCTGAGCCATATCGAACTTTTTTAAAAACTGTGAGACTAATTGTCACTACTGTGGAAAAATAGACTACTCACCACAACTCATTCACTCGAGTTGATCGGGTATAATTGGACATTGTATCCGTTACTGCCCAGAAAGTAACGGAAGAGCAGAAATATTTATCTCAAGGAATCGAATCCTGATATGAAAAAGCATACTTTATCTGGCTTGTTGGCACTATCTGTACTGGTTGGCTGCTCAAGCAGCGAAGAGATCGTGCCAGACGTGCCACCATCTGAGCTGTATTCAGAAGCCCAGGTTTCGCTTCAAAGTGGTAACTGGCTTTCGGCCATCAGTCAGCTTGAAGCCTTGGACTCTCGTTACCCATTTGGCGCGTACTCAGAGCAAGTTCAGCTGGATTTGATTTACGCCTACTACAAAAATGACGACTTAGCTTTAGGGCTGGCAACCATTGAACGCTTTACCCGCCTAAACCCAACCCATGAAAAGCTCGACTGGGTTTTGTATATGCGCGGGCTGACACACATGGCGCAAGATCGCAACTTTATGCACGATTTGTTCAATGTTGATCGTAGCGACCGCGACCCTGAACCGGTGAAAAAAGCGTTTGCTGATTTCAAGCGCCTACTTGAACGCTACCCGACTA
The DNA here is from genome assembly GCF_000808535.1 of Vibrio sinaloensis. Taxonomy (GTDB): domain Bacteria; phylum Pseudomonadota; class Gammaproteobacteria; order Enterobacterales; family Vibrionaceae; genus Vibrio; species Vibrio sinaloensis_D. The sequence continues at coordinate 245,910 of NZ_JWLV01000048.1, read as the reverse complement.
GCCTATACGCAGAAGATTCGCAAAAACGAATGCTCGCGCTAAAGAACCGTCTAGCTGAATACGATTTGGCTACCGCAGATTTTTATCTTCGCCGAGAGGCTTGGATTGCGGCAATCAACCGTACGCAAGAACTACAAAAAACCTATCCAGATACGGTAGCGGCTCGCAAGTCATTGAAGATACAGCTGGAAGCCTACAAGCGGCTTGGTTTAGAAGATGCGATCAAACGTACGGAAGAGTTGATAAAGCTCAACCCAATTTAATTGGTGATTAATTAATCAGAACCGCTTCACATTTGGAGCGGTTTTTTTATGCACTTTCTTGGCTCAAATCAATCCTTGGACCTATTTTTAACCAATGAAGTTAAGAGGTTAATGAATGTTCAAAGTTGTATTAAGTCTTATTATTTTGTCACTCTCTATATCCCGCTGTTTTGCTCTTTCTCTCTCTCCTTTGCAAAAAGAGCCTTACTTGGGAGACTTGCCAGCTCTAGAGAAAAAAGGCGTCATTCGTGTTCTGGTCGCTGCCGATCTAGGTTTTTACTACATCGAAGATGGCAGACCGAAAGGCATCCTCGCGGAACTCCTCTACCATTTCGAAAAACAGCTCAAACAACGCTCTTCCTATTTCAATCTACAAATCATTCCCGTACATCGTGATGAGCTGATTCCTTCATTAGTACAAGGGTACGGCGATCTGATTGTGGCTAACCTAACGATAACGCCCGCACGCCTTAATTCTATCGATTTCAGCTTACCCGTATTAAAGGGGGTCAAAGAGCTGATCGTCACTGACCAATCCGTTGCTTCGATAGAAAACATCGAACAACTTAGCGGTAAAGAGGTTTGGGTTCGCGCAAGTTCCAGCTACTTTGAAAGTCTTCAGCAACTGAACCACCAGCTAGATAGTCTCGGCCTTCCTCCCGTGATTGTTCGGTTTGTCGAAGAAACACTGCAGGATCTTGAGTTGGTCGAACTCGTCAATCAAGGCCATATCAGCGCGACTATCTTAGACAGCCACAAAACAGAGCTCTGGCTCAAAGTCATGGACAATATTCAGGTACATGACTTAGTCCCCCTAAGAATAAATGGAGAAATTGCTTGGGCAATGAGAAAAAACAGCCCGCAGCTGCAAACCTTTGTAAATCAATATTTGAAGACTTCCCGATCAGGCACTTTGCTCGGCAACGTTATTTACAGCAAGTATCTAGACAACACTCAGTGGCTGAGAAAAATCCTTAACCCAAACCATATCAACCGATTAGAAGCACTGTCGGGGATTTTTTCTCTCTACTCCGACCAATACGATTTTGATCCCATGATGATTTCAGCCCAAGGATTCCAAGAATCAGGGTTAGACCAAAGTAAAGTGTCACACAAAGGCGCTGTAGGCGTTATGCAAGTCCTTCCTAGCACGGCCAAAGACCCTAACGTGAATATTCCCGACATTTACAAAGTCGACAATAATATCCACGCGGGCGTGAAATATATGCGCTTCCTAAAAGACCGATACTTTAGTGATGATAAAATCAGTCCAGACAACCAGGTTTACTTTGCACTCGCTGCATATAACGCCGGCCCTGCTAACATCAGACGCGTTCGCCGACTGGCTTCCCAGCAAGGCTACGATCCAAACAAGTGGTTTAAGAATGTCGAAATCATGGCTAGACGGCATATTGGTAGAGAGCCCGTGCACTACGTTGCTAACATCAACCGCTACTTCATTATTTATAAGCAATTAGAAGCATTGAAAACGCTACGCGAGAGTCAATCTGCGTCAAACGCCATCAAAATAGATTTTTGGCGATAGCCGAACACAAGGAGCCACTAAGAAGGCATTGGGATAGAACGTGAGAAAAAGTGGAAGAACATTCACACTTTTGGTTGGGTTAAAGTTTAACCAAGGCTTTTGTTGAATCGAAAGAATGCGCTAAAAAACGAATGATTTTTAGTGTCTTACCTCTCCCAATCTAATGAGATTTCATTCTTACACAAGCTTTTTCGTAGTGACATCGATGCACTCTTTGAGATGGATCACGTTTGTTTTGGGTGTTGAAAAATAGCAACCAAAAGGTGATTTATGTCACATTATTTTTATCCATGAGCGGTAATCTGAACTCAACCCATGAGGGATGACACAGAGGAAAACATCTATGAAAGTAAACATCACTGGTAAAAATATCGACATCACCTCTGCAATCCGCACTCATATTGAGAGCAAATTTAAAAAGTTGGAAAAATGGCAAGTAGACATTATTGGTTGCCAAACAAGCTTCAGTGAGGAGCCAAACAAACAGATGAAGTTTGAAGCTGTCATCACGGTACCAAAAGGCCAACTGGTTGCATCTGCAACACACGAAGATTTATACGCTGCCGTTAATGAGGTAGAACAGAAACTAGAACGTCAGCTAAACAAACTACGCCACAAACCAGAAGCTCGCCGCACTGAGAAGCCAGAGCTAGAAGAAACTGAGCTAGAAGCGGAATAGGTTTACTGCACTAAGAGGATTCAAAAAATAGCGCCGAAAGGCGCTATTTTTTTGCTTGACGCTCCACTGGTGGTTGCTTATTGTGTTTACGGTTCCCACGATTAGTAGTGATTTATGCAAACAAACAACCTGTTCTTTTTTGACTTCTTTTTTCTCCACTAAATTTGGAGGCAGCCTCGTTTGCGGAAGATAAGTCAAAAACGAACAGGAAGCCTCCCACTGGGAGGCTTTTTTATTTTTAAGGAATACAGGATGACTGAACAAAAATACTCGCTCGAAGAGATCCGATTAAGACTAAATGAGCTTGACGATCAATTACTGCATTTACTATCTGAGCGTAGAAAAATGAGTATTGAAGTCGCGAAGAGTAAAGTTCAAACATCTAAGCCCGTGCGCGATGCTAGCCGAGAGCAACAGCTTCTTGTCAAACTCATTAATGCAGGCAAAGACAAGTATGAGTTAGATGCTCAATACATCACGAAACTTTTCCACACCATCATTGAAGACTCAGTCCTACTGCAACAGTCGTATCTACAAAATCTTGCTAACCCTGAACTTAGCCGAAAACCACTTGCTCGAGTCGCTTTCCTTGGCGCCAAAGGCTCATACTCACACCTTGCAAGTCGTGAGTATTTCAGCCGGAAAAATACGGAACTCATTGAGCTCAATTGCGAGCACTTTAAAGAAGTCGCCAATACCGTGGAGTCAGGTCATGCGGACTACGGTGTGCTACCTATTGAGAACACCAGCTCAGGTTCAATTAATGAAGTCTATGATCTACTTCAACACACCACACTCTACATTGTTGGCGAGTTGACGCTTCCCATTGAACATTGCTTGGTGGCCACATCAGATATTCGTTTGGAAGAACTCAAAACACTTTACTCTCACCCACAGCCCCACCAGCAATGCAGTGAATTTTTGGGTAAACTAAAAGGCGTGCAATTAGAGTCTTGTGCCAGCACAGCAGATGCAATGCAGAAAGTGCAAGAGATGAACCGTAGCGACGTTGCCGCGATTGGTAACGCCTCAAGTGGTAAGCTCTATGGTCTTCAACCGATTCAAAGTAATATCGCCAATCAAACTGAAAATCATACCCGATTCATTGTTGTCGCTCGCAAGCCTGTGGAAGTCTCGGCACAAATTCCAGCCAAGACGACACTAATTATGTCAACATCACAAGAAGCAGGCTCCTTAGTCGAGACTTTACTGGTGCTGCAGCGCTACGGCATCAACATGACCAAACTCGAATCCCGCCCAATCATGGGCAATCCTTGGGAAGAGATGTTTTATGTTGATCTCGCTTCACATTTAGACTCCGATGAAATGCAGAGCGCCCTCAATGAACTGACTAAGATCACAAAACACCTGAAAGTTCTGGGTTGTTACCCATCGGAAAATGTGAAACCGACACAAGTTAAGTTGCAGTAAATATCTCTACCTAGCTCAAATTATTTCATATCTAAGCTGACACTGTTTATAAAACTTCTTAGTATTCAGAAGCTAAGTTGCATATTTATACAGTGTCAGCACTACATACTGACGCCATAGCAAACAACCAACCCTCAATGTAAGGCTATTTACTCGTTAGTATGAGAGCGCTCATCTCTATATTTCTCCTCGCATGTTGGACCAACAGTGCCATCGCGACGCCAACACCACTCAATATCTATTTATGGGAGGATACCCTATCCCCCAAAGTCATTAATGACTGGCAAGAAACACATGAAACGCCGCTGCAGTTATCCCACTTTGATAATGACGATGAACGCAGTCTATTAATGATGAAAAGCATTCAGTTGCCATTTGATATTGTGGTTCTAGACAACGTTTCAGCAAACATCTATGGCAACTTAGGCAGTTTCGAGCGTATCACTGACCTTCCCAATCGAGCCCATAACGACAATAAGTGGAACCAAGCGTGTGGCGATTATGCGGTTCCCTATTTTTGGGGCACTGTGGGTATTGCTTACCGAAAAGATCGCATCGAGAACCCACCCACTACATGGAAAGAGTTTGTCGAGCCCAGCGAGGAACTCAAAGGTCGAATAGGGATGATCAACGATACCGTTGAATCATTCTTACCCTTGTTTTACAGCTTAGGTTTATCACCAACAACTGAAAGCCGCGAAGAAATCAGACAAGCCTACCCTGCCCTCAAGACATTCAGCCAGCAAGTCCTCACGTTTGAATACATACTGAGCTACATCCGAAGCCAAGAAAACTCTGACAAGCTTCAATTGGCCCTTGCCTACAGCGGCGATCAGTATTCACTCAATCGTTCATTTGGTCGTGACGCGTGGGAGTTTGTTCTGCCGGAAGGGGAAATTTATATATGGCTAGACTGTTTAGCGATTAGCAGTCACTCGAGTAATAAAAAGGCAGCAAAAGCCTTTCTTAACTATTTGTCCGATCCCACAATTGCTGCAATGAATGCAACAGATATTAAAGCTGCAACGCCCAATTTAAGTGCATTAAAACTGATGCCTGATTGGTACAAAAATGATGCATCATTGTTCCCAAGCCCAGAACAACTTAAAAACAGTTACATAGACAGTATGCTTTCTGCAGCAAACATAAGCCTAAGAACGAAAATCATTAATCAAATAGTTAAGAATCATGAAGCTCAGTACTAGAGTTCTGCTTTTGGTTGCCCCTGTTGTTATGCTCAGCGCAGCAATGTCGAGCTATAGTATTTACGTAAACCAGAAAGACACGCTCATTAAGCGTGAAAACAGTTACTTGCAGCTCACGATGGAGAAACTTGCTGGCCATTTTCGCCAATCGGTCTCCCTGATTAACAGCTACTCACTGACACTGATTAAAAGCGATATTATTCGCCACTACTTTAGTCAACCGGAGAACCCTTACCGAGAGATGCGGTTGATCGAAAACCTGCAAACAACCATTGATAACCTACAACCTAACAAACAAGACAACATTGCTGTCGCCATCGTAGACAGTGACCAACACGTTCGTTTTTACGCCGACAACCAAACCGATCCCTTTGCCACCCTTGATGAAAATGTCCTCAAATACATTCGTCACATATACAAACAAACTGGGCAACTCTCCCATACCGGGTTTGCCAACAATTATCAGGGACAAAGCATACTGATTCGTTATGATGTGCTCGACAACGACACATTCACCTCGCCACTGAGCTATAACAAAGAGCAAGTATTTTTCGTTGTTGTCTCTTTATCTCTCGATAACTTTGACCAACTCAAACACATCTTGGAGTTTGATAACGACAGCAGTATCTTCTTCGCTCAAGAACCCGTCAAAAAATCAGGACTCACTCAATCGGTTGAGTTGAAACCCAACTTATACGCGGTGTTGGATCCTGCTCAGTACTTACTCAATGAGCAGTTAAACAAGATTGAAAACAAGCTCTTACTTGCGTTTGGGGCTTCGGCCGTTTCTACCGTTCTTATCTTGTTGTTTTTACTCTATCGCCACGTAATTAAGCCGATAACAAGACTCGATCATCAACTCCAAGAAGTCGAATTGCAAAAACGCTCAAACATCGAAAAACTCTCCGCAGACAATGAAATTGGACGCCTGTCAGTCCGCTTTTATGACATGTATAAAGAGCTCAACTCGAGTTATCAAAAAACCAAAGCGATGGCAGAGAACGATCACCTCACGCAACTCGCCAATCGGTATCAGTTCCAAATGTTTGTGGAAAGAACGATAGCCAACAAGTTAATCGATACTCGCGCTTGGATCCTCTACATTGACCTCGACAACTTCAAATACGTCAACGACAAATACGGTCATCATATTGGCGACTCACTGCTGGTCAATTTCGCAGAGCACATTCGCCAGCGCTGTAACGAATTTGAATTGAAGTACAGTGTAAAATGCCTTGCTGCAAGGCTGTCAGGCGATGAGTTTGCTGTCTTTATTTCGTCAGTAAACCAGCATTCTAGTTACGCTCCTGAGATTGCGAGAGCGGTGTTAGAGCCGATTCAAAATAGCGCGAACTCTCCACTTGGCAACTTTCCGATTACCGCCAGTATCGGCATCGCTTCATACCCTGAAGATGGACGAGACCTTACTAGCTTGCTCTCTCATGCTGATACTGCGATGTATCAAGCGAAACGAGCGGGTAAAAATCAAATCGCACACTACTCTAAAGAACTGGATCAAATCGTCCGCCGCCGCTCTCAAGTTGAGCGAGCTTTGCGTTCAAGCAACCTAGATCAGGAGTTCCAATTGCTCTATCAACCCTATTTTGATCGAAGTGGGTTAGAAGTGCGTGGTCTAGAGGCGCTACTTCGCTGGGAGTCCCCCAAACTAGGCACGGTCAATCCGAGTGAATTTATTCCTATCTCCGAGCAAATTGGTTTGTTTGGCACAATTGACCGCTGGGTAGTAAAACAAGCCTTTGAAGACTTTTCAGCCATTCAGAACTGTTTCGACTGGCCCGTCCAATTATCGATTAACTTGTCCTCTGCTGAACTAGATTCATTACAGCTCGCGCAATATATTCAAACCATGGCCGAACGGTACTCAGTTCGTCCGGATCTTATCGACTTTGAAATAACAGAGACGTTCGCATCAGACTCTCAAAGTTATCTCTTGTTGTATGAGCTGTCACAGATGGGCTTTAAATTGACTATTGATGACTTTGGCTCTGGCTACACGTCCATTACCCAACTGGTTGAATACCCAGTGCAAAAAATTAAGTTTGATCGTGAGTTCCTAGAAGCACTGACCAAGACAAATAACCAAACGGTGGTGAAGCCACTGGTTGACCTTTGTCATTCTCAATCTATGCTTGTGACCGCCGAAGGGATTGAGTCAAAAGAGATGCATCAGTGGCTGGCGAACAATCAATGTGATTACATGCAAGGCTACTATCTGTCTCCACCAATCTCCATTGAGCAACTGAGGCAGCACAACAAAAAGTCGAAAGGAAACACAGATGTCAGTGAAGAAAGTTATTGTCGCTTCGCTTAACCCAGCAAAAATCAACGCCGTACAAAGTGCATTTCAAGCCGCCTTCCCGCAACAAACCTTCGAATTCTCAGGAGTAAAAGTGCCTAGCGAGGTTGCTGACCAACCGATGAGCAACGACGAAACCTATGAAGGCGCACGCAATCGCGTGAGAAATGCCAAAAGCGTGTTTCCTGGTGGCGATTTCTACGTCGGGCTTGAAGCTGGGATTGAATGCAACATGACCTTTGCATGGATGGTGATAGAATCCAGCACTCACCGCGGCGAATCTCGCTCCGCAAGTCTCATGCTGCCCCCACTCGTGCTGGAAAAGCTGGCCCACGCCAATGAACTGGGTGATGTGATGGATGAAGTTTTTGCTACGGAAAACATCAAACAAAAAGGCGGAGCGATCAGCCTGCTGACACAAGATCTGTTAACCCGCAGCAGTGTTTATCACCAAGCACTGATTTTAGCGCTGATTCCTTTTACCAACCCGACACACTTTCCAAGTAACCTGTGACACTAAATAGAAAAAGGTGCCTCGTGGCACCTTTTTTTAAGACTTTTGCTTAAGTATTTGGCTTAACAATTGTTTGTCCTCTTCGGACTTGGACTTTAACTCATTGGAACCGCGAGTAATCGTTGCAATCCCTACACCTAGCATTTGACTGATTTGGCGTTGAGATAACTCCCCTTTTAGTAGCTCGCGAAAAATATTGACTCGAGCGACCAACGACTCTCGCTCATCAGGCGTTAATAGCATGGTAAGCAACATCTCATGCTGCTCCGCTTCACTGCTGCTTTTGACCAGATCTAGAATCTGCTGCCAGTCTGTATACTCAGGTTCAGTTGCCATCTGTTCTTGTTACCTATCAATACTTAGCGGTCATCTCATTTCGGTTTAGGAACGCACCATCTTCACCTAACAAGTCTCGATAGTAGGTTTCAAACATCAAAATATTTTGCACATACCCGCGTGTTTCCTTGAATGGAATCGCTTCAATGAAGGCATAAGCATCTAGCTTGCCCTGAGTACGCTCTCGCCAAGTTTTTACTCTGTGTGGTCCTGCATTATACGCAGCGAGCGCAAAAATTCGATTGTTATCGTACTGTTCGAGTAAGCCTTTCAAATAATGGCTGCCAATCTCGATGTTCTTGCCAACTTCGTACAAATCTTGCGTACCACCATAGCTCAATTGATACTTCCGAGCTGTGTACTTTGCCGTCGAAGGCATAATTTGCATGATACCGCGAGCCCCCACCGGAGAACGAGCTTCGACATCCATACCACTTTCTTGGCGAGCCAGTGACATCAAGGTAATGGGGTCGATACTATGTTTCTCGCCGTAAAAATTAAACCACCAGCGATGAGCAATTGGGAAACGTATCTTAACGTTGTCCCACATTTTGGCTTCAATGCTCGCTGTGACCGTTAAATGGTGCCATCGTTTGTAAGACGCATAAGCCGCGAGCATCTCTTTTTGCGGCTCGCTCGCTCGTCTTAGCAACCAACGCCACTCGCTTTTGGCCGCGGCAATTTTATCGCGTTCAATCAACTCGGCAATCCGCACCAGTGAAGCATCAAAGGGGGAAATCAGGCTCTTATCCAACGTGACGGTAGAAACTGGGTAATCAATGGAACGTTTAATTTCTTTCGCAGCAGCAACGCTGTAAAAGTTTCGCTGACCAACCAGTTGTTCTAATCGATTCATACCTTTAGATTGCTCTCCCAGCGCGATCTCACTGCGACCGAGCCAATACTGCCAACGCAAGCTCTGCTGCTTCGAGATCGGCAGTAAATCAATCCAACGTTGGACGCCTTGCCAGTCAAGGTGCTGAATCGCTAGCCGAACGCGTCGTTCAATTAATACCGTGCTTTTTGATGCCGAAATCTGACCATCTCGCCACTGCGCTAAGTCATCAGAATCCGTATTAATCAAACGAAACGCCATGTAATCCGCCAGCGTTTGCGCCTGTTTATCGGATAGCTTTTGCGCCTTGACCACATCATCAAACATGGATTGAGCAAGCTCGATGTCTTTTCTAGCGACTTTCTTCAATGCTTGAATGGTTTGCTGTTGGTAAAAGCTCTCAGCGGGATTACTGCGCGCAAACTCAACGACACTTTCAGGTTTACGGAACAACTCCGTCATTGCTTTCGCTTGTTGCTTCTTTTCGGCCCCAGTGACCAGCTTACTCAAGTAGTTCAGAATCGCCCCATTTCGCGCTTCAAATGCTAGTTGCATGCGCTGCAATATCTGCTCGTCAGTTCTCAATCCGGCATTATTCCAACCTTCAAATAGGGGATCGCACGCGTCTGAAATAGAGTGCCCTGAGAGCCACAGCTTTTCTGCACCTGAGTACGCTTTCTCAAACTGCCCTTGCTGATAAAGCGCATTGTAATAGTGGCACTGGTAAGTTTCTCCTCGCGGCTCTGTCGTTTGAAACTCAAGCAACCTTCGCCAATCTTTTTGCGCCGCTAAACGTTCGATATAAGGTGCCCGAATTCGCCCCGAGAATGGCAGAGCATGGTAATCATCGATAAACTTGTTGACCTCCTGGGGTGAGCGCTCACCAAGGTCTATAAGAAAGGCACGGTAGTCGACGTAGGGTGTGAGTGGGTAATCTGTAATGTGTCGACGAAGTTTCTGGTAGTGAGCGACATCTTTTTTGTCTAACGCTTGTTGCGCCTGATCGTATATCTCACGCTGCTTTATTAAATCAGTGGCCAGTGCTGAAGTGGCATAACTTGCGCTGCAAACCATCGAAACTAGAGCAAGTAACGATGAAGGAATGCGATGCAGCGACTTAGAAAACGTCAGCATCATAGATTCTCTTCCTGTTGAGAATAGTCAATTAAGTTCTTAATTAATGCTTATTCTACGTAGTCCTGTAAAGGACGCAGATGTAAATAATAATAAATTCACACAACTGTGACTTTTTCCTAGCTTTGTACGCCTATTTGGTCAGCAAAGCATCAATAGGAAAAGTGGATTTTGATGGGATACCTCACAGGGAGTAACAAAGCGCTTCATCTTGGTATAAAATAGCCATTTACGTGAATTGAATGTTAGGAACGATCGGCAATGGCTGAATACGTATATACCATGTCGCGTGTGAGCAAAATTGTGCCACCAAAGCGACAAATCCTTAAAGACATCTCTCTGAGCTTCTTCCCTGGCGCTAAAATCGGTGTTTTGGGTCTGAACGGTGCAGGTAAATCTACCCTACTGCGCATCATGGCAGGTATTGATACCGATATTGATGGTGAAGCACGTCCACAACCAGGTCTAAATGTAGGTTACCTACCTCAGGAGCCAGTACTGGATGAATCTAAGACTGTTCGTGAAATCGTTGAAGAAGCGGTTTCTGACGTTGCGGGTGCAATGAAGCGTCTTGACGAAGTATACGCAGCATACGCTGAACCAGATGCTGACTTCGACGCGCTTGCGAAAGAACAAGGTGAACTAGAAGCGCTTATCCAAGCGAAAGAAGGTCACAACCTTGAAAACGCACTAGAGCGCGCTGCTGACGCACTCCGTCTTCCAGAATGGGATCAAAAGATCGAGCACCTATCCGGTGGTGAGCGTCGCCGTGTTGCGATCTGTCGTCTACTACTTTCGAAGCCAGACATGCTGCTTCTAGACGAACCAACCAACCACTTGGATGCAGAATCTGTTGCTTGGCTAGAGCGCTTCCTAGTGGATTACACGGGTACTGTTGTTGCTATCACCCACGACCGTTACTTCCTAGATAACGCTGCGGGTTGGATTCTCGAACTTGACCGTGGTGAAGGTATTCCATGGCAAGGTAACTACACCTCTTGGCTAGAGCAAAAAGATGCGCGTCTACAACAAGAAGCGTCTCAAGAGAAAGCTCGTCAAAAAACCATCGAGAAAGAGCTTGAATGGGTTCGTCAAAACCCGAAAGGTCGTCAGTCTAAGTCTAAAGCGCGTATGGCTCGTTTTGAAGAACTGCAAAGCGGTGATCGTCAAAAACGTAACGAGACTAACGAACTGTTCATTCCACCAGGTGAGCGCCTAGGTGACAAGGTTATCGAAGTGAATAACCTCACTAAGTCATTTGACGGCCGAGTACTGATTGATGATCTATCATTCAGCATTCCTAAAGGTGCTATCGTAGGTATCATTGGTGCCAACGGTGCGGGTAAGTCGACACTATTCAAGATGCTAAGCGGTACAGAGCAACCTGACACGGGCACAATCGAAATGGGTGACACGGTTAAGCTAGCGTCTGTGGATCAGTTCCGTGATTCAATGGATGACTCGAAGACGGTTTACCAAGAGATTTCTGAAGGCGCGGACATCATCAAGATCAACAACTTCGAGATCCCGGCGCGTGCTTACTGTTCACGCTTTAACTTTAAAGGTTCGGACCAACAGAAGATAATCGGCGAGCTTTCTGGTGGTGAGCGCAACCGTGTACACCTTGCTAAGCTACTTAAAGCGGGCGGTAACGTTCTGCTACTCGATGAGCCAACCAACGATCTTGACGTTGAAACGCTACGTGCACTTGAAGAAGCGCTACTCGAGTTCCCTGGCTGTGCCATGGTTATCTCGCACGACCGTTGGTTCCTAGACCGTATCGCAACGCACATCATCGATTACCGCGATGAAGGTCAGGTGAACTTCTACGAAGGTAACTATACTGAGTACATGGAGTGGCTGAAGAAGACCTTAGGTCCAGAAGCAGCAGAGCCGCATCGCATCAAGTACAAGCGTATTGCGAAGTAATTTTACTCTCTCAGACGTTAACGCTTGAAATTTGTTCAAAGGCCGCTTAAATTAGCGGCCTTTATTATATAGCTCACAATACGGATAATTATTCTGATTGATGATGCTAAATAATGCGAACGACTCCGCATAGCTGTATTTTTAATTTTGTTACTCTGAGAGTTCAAATTAAGAGAGAAAACTATGATAGAACGCCGTCGTTTTTCGCGTATTGTTTATCGCGCCCCAGCAGTACTGAAGCAAGCAATGAATGCTGTTGAAGCTTCAATCAGTGACTTGTCGTTACATGGCTTATTGATTAGCTGTGAACAAGCCGCCCTGCTCAATGCGAATGAACAAATCGATGTAGAATTTTCGCTTCCAGGAAGTGATGTAACGATCCAACTCGTAGGGAACATTGTTGGGGTTAATAACAATATGATCCGTCTCAGCATTGATCATATTGATATTGAAAGTATCGGGCATCTCAAGCGACTAATTGAACTCAATGTAGGTGATGATGAGTTATTGCATCGTGATATCGAGCACTTGTCTGACCTAGGTGAATACACCTAACGAAAGCAGTATGTCCAATAAAATTACCATCTTTATCCCAGATGCTTCTGGGGTACAACATTTTCATGTCTCTAGAAAGAGCTTAATAATACTCCTATCTACACTCTTGATTGCAGTTGTGGCCTGCGGCACATTTTTTTACCAGACTTGGCAAGAGAAACGCGCAGCCCAGCATAACTACAGCCTCTTGATGACTCAGCTAACCTACTCAGAGCAAGAGCGAAGCGAACTCGAGCAACTCTATGAAGAGCAGGTCAACGAAACTCATGCGGTCACTCAAGAGCTCGAAGATAAGAAAAACGAAATCCAGATACTCGGTAAGCGCGTATTCGATGTGGAGTCGGTACTAGGACTCGCCAATGAAGAAAGTCTGGGTGAACAAAACTTAGAAGATCGTTTGGACGCCGCAGCCGTTGACTCCGCGGTTAGAGCAACCATGTTTCGTATGATTCCAAACGATACGCCAATGGAGTACTTGCGTATTTCATCTTCTTACGGCCGCCGCACCAACCCCATCACCGGCAAGCGCCACACGCACACAGGGATCGATTTGACCTGCAAGCGCGGAGAAGAAATTTACGCCCCAGCAGATGGTGTGGTTGAGACAGTACGCCCAAGCTCAAAAGGCTACGGCAATTATCTCACCTTGCGTCACTCTTTCGGATTCATGAGCTCATACGCGCATTTGTCCCGATTTAAAGTACGCAGCGGTCAGTTTGTCAGCAAAGGGGATTTGATTGCGACTTGTGGTAACTCTGGCAACTCGACAGGGCCGCACCTGCACTACGAGGTACGCTTCTTAGGCAGAGCGCTCAACCCGCAATACACAATGGACTGGAGCCCTGAAAACTTTAACTACCTCTTTGAGAAAGAGAAAAAAGTAAAATGGGGACCGCTCGTTCAGTTAATTGATAACACGGTTAGACTTCAAGTCAACTTGACCAATAAACCTTATCAAGATAGCTCGGTCAGCACGGTAAAAAACGAGCCAGAGCAAGCAATCGAGAACGTAACCGTTCAATAGATTATTCCAACAAAAAAGAGCGACCAAATGGTCGCTCTTTTGCTGTTTACCCTCGATGGATAGAATCGTTGGCTTGTTTGAGCAAATTCTGGCTCTCGTTCATAAACTGCTGAGAATAATCGCCAAACCAGTCACTCACCTTATTAAAACTGGTGACAAATGCCTGTTTATCTTTGCTATCGAGTACTTGTAATGCCTCACCAAAACATTGGTGGAAGCGCTTGATCATGGCAATGTTCTCATCCGAAGAGAGGATAATATCGCCGTAAAGGTTCGGATCTTGACCGAACAGCCTTCCTACCATTGCCAGCTCCAAACGGTAGATTGGCGAACTTAACTTCAGCAGCTTATCGATGCTTGGGTTTTCACGGCTCAAATGTAAGCCATAGGCAAACGAGGTAAAGTGTCGCAGCGCCTGAATCAACGTCATACCATGATCGTGCTCACTAGCATCAATCTGACACAAACTTGCTCCCCAAATAGAGAACTGCTTCAGCAACCACTGGTAATGCTCTTCACCACGACCATCACAGTAGACAATCACTTGCTTAGCCAAACTTGGGACATCCGGACCAAACATTGGGTGCAACCCCACAACTGGCCCCGAGTGGACGTTTAGCATCGCTTGCAGCGGCTTGGATTTAATCGAGGTCAAATCACATAGGATGCAGTCATCCGGAAGTTGGGATAGCTTTTCAATCACACCCTCTGTCAGGTGAATAGGCACAGTTACGACAACCATACCTGCGTTTTCGAGAATCTCATCAGCGCGATGCCAATCTTGACTGCCCAACACCTTTACATCATAGCCAGACAGTTTAAACATTCGTCCGAATAAACCACCTAATTGGCCATTACCACCGACAATGACCACTGAACGCAATTCTGGATTGAGACACTTAAAACCCGAATCTTTTTCACTGGCGTAAGATTCACGCATTGTGCGACGCAGAATGTCTTCGATAAGTTGAGGTGGCACCCCTTTCTTCTCGGCTTCTTCTCTGCGTGAGGCCAGCATAGCTGCTTCTCTGTCCGGAGCATATATAGGTAAGCCATGTTCACTCTTAACTTCACCGACCTTTTCCACCAGCGAAAGTCGCTGAGCCAATAAATCTAAAATCTGCTTATCTACTGCGTCAATTTGATCACGCAACTCGTTCAGTTCAACAGCCATTCACTTTCCTTATCTCTTATCGGCGATGATTACTTCAGACGATCTTCTAAAAACGGCACAAGCTCTTTGTGTGCATGACGTAATAGTGCCTCAGTTGTATCCCAATTGATACATGCGTCGGTAATAGAAACACCGTATTGCATTTCACTTAACGGAATATCAGATGACTGGTTACCTTCATTGATATGGCTTTCAATCATCAAGCCAATAATCGATTTGTTACCTTCACGAATTTGGTGAATCACATCCTCTGCAACTAAAGGCTGACGACGAAAATCTTTGCGTGAGTTAGCGTGGCTGCAATCCACCATCAAAGACGCATCTAAGCCAGACTTCGCCATGTCTTGCTCACACTCAGTAACAGACACAGAATCGTAGTTAGTTTGCTTACCACCACGTAAAATCACATGACCATTAGGGTTTCCTTGGGTGGTTAATAACGCGACTTGACCCTCTCGGTTGATCCCCATGAAACGATGGCTCGAAGAGGCGGCTTGCATCGCATTGATCGCCGTAGCAAGGCTACCATCCGTACCATTTTTAAAGCCGATTGGCATAGATAGACCACTCGCCATTTCACGGTGCGTTTGTGATTCCGTCGTACGCGCGCCGATCGCTGCCCAGCTAAAGGTATCTGCCAAGTATTGAGGACTGATTGGATCCAGCGCTTCGGTCGCAAGTGGAATCTCCATCTCTGCCAGATCCACTAGAAGCTCACGGCCGACATGGAGGCCATGCTCAATATCAAATGAACCATCGAGGTGTGGGTCATTGATGAGACCTTTCCACCCGACAGTGGTACGTGGTTTTTCAAAGTAAACACGCATAACAATGTACAGCTGGTCATTTAGCTCTGCAGAAAGAGCTTTAAGGCGACGCGCATAATCCTTTGCTGCGTCTATATCATGAATTGAGCAAGGGCCGCATACCACAAGTAAGCGATGATCTTTTTTATGAATGATATCGGCAACGGTTTGACGTGATTCTTGAATCGAGCGACGTGCATTATCACTCAGAGGGATTTTGGCTTTTAGCTCTTCCGGTGTGATAAGAACTTGTTCTTCACTGATATTGATGTTACTGAGTTCACTTTTCTGCATAACTTTAAACCTGTACATTTAATTTTACACTCAATTATCCTTTCATATTGAGCGAGGAATAACGACACAATAACAGGCTAAATTTAGATTTCAACCGTAAACTTAAAAAAACACCATGTGTAAATTTTAGTTTACACGCAGTGTTTTTTACATCTAAAGATAAAAATCGCGAGTCAAACATACTTTCTGTAGGGAAAGTTCTCTAAAATAGTTGAAAACCAACAACTGAAAAAGTTATGGACTTAATTCTCTCCCTGCTTCAGCAGATGTGTGTCTACCTTGTTCTTGCCTACATGCTGAGTAAGACACCCATTTTTCTGCCACTGTTTACCATTTCCAACCGACTGTCGCACAAAGTCACGGTTTATGTGTTGTTTTCACTATTTTGCGTGATGGGCACTTACTTTGGATTGCAGATCAACGACGCTATCGCCAATACAAGGGCGATCGGTGCCGTGATGGGCGGGTTATTCGGCGGTCCAGTGGTGGGATTTTTTGTCGGCTTAACCGGAGGTATCCATCGTTACACGCTCGGCGGCTTCACCGACTTGGCGTGCACCATATCGACCACTGCTGAAGGGCTGATTGGCGGATTACTCCATACCTACTTTGTGCGCAAAGGAAAAAGCGACCAACTGTTTAACCCCAGCGTCGTGTTTGCTGTAACTCTAGTGGCCGAGATCGTCCAAATGGTGATCATCTTGATCGTCGCCAAACCCTTTATTCAAGCCTATGACTTGGTCTCCGCCATTGCAGCGCCAATGATCATTGCCAACTCCGTTGGTGCAGCGCTGTTTATGAGTATCCTTCTGGATCGAAAAACCATTTTTGAAGAATACTCCGCCACTTTCTCACGCCGAGCATTAAATATTGCAGAGCGATCCGTCGGTATACTCGCTTCTGGATTCAACAGTCAAAACGCCGAAAAAATCGCTCGAATCATTTATGAAGAGACCAATGTCGGCGCCGTCTCAATCACTGATGACCAAAAAATTCTGGCTTTTGTCGGCATTGGCGATGATCACCACAAGCCCGAAACCCCCATCTCATCACAAAGCACTTTAGATGCAATTGGCCAAAATGACATTATCTACCTGGATGGAAAAGAAAAGCCTTACCAATGTTCACTCAATCCAGACTGCAAACTCGGCTCTGCATTGATTATTCCGCTGCGAGCGGGTGATAAAGTCATCGGCACGATTAAGCTTTATGAACCTAAACGTAAACTCTTCTCGACCATCAATATGTCGATGGCTGAAGGTATTGCACAACTCCTCTCTAGCCAGATCTTGTTTGGCGACTATCAACAAAAACGAACCTTACTTGCTCAAGCCGAAATTAAGTTGTTGCATGCTCAGGTCAACCCACATTTCTTATTTAATGCATTGAACACCATCAGTGCCGTCGTCAGGCGAGATCCCAACAAAGCACGTGAGCTCATCCAACATTTGTCTCAGTTCTTTCGCAGTAATTTGAAACAAAGCATCGAGACGGTAACGCTAGAAGAAGAGTTGGCGCATGTGAATGCTTACCTGACGATAGAAAAAGCCCGCTTCACCGATCGACTAGAAGTTGAAATCGATATTGATAAAAACCTGCTGCAACGTAAACTGCCCACCTTCACATTGCAGCCTCTGGTCGAAAATGCCATTAAACATGGTATTTCCCATCTACTTGAAGGTGGCCAAATCAAAATTTATAGCCAACAGAAAGAACACGGCGTTCAGATCACAGTCGAGGATAATGCGGGGAGCTATCGTCCTCCCCATGACGAGCACGTTGGACTAGGGATGCAAATTGTTGATAAACGTCTTACCAATAAATTTGGACGTGCGGCGGCTCTCACAATTGAAGTTGAAGCGAACCAATCGACCCGAATGAGCTTTATCATTCCCGATGAAAACACGTATTAAGGTACACGCATGCTATCTGCAGTAGTCATTGATGACGAATTGTTTGCTCGTGAAGAGTTAACAGAACTCTTGGAAGAGACCGGAAAAATTGAAGTCATAGCCCAAGCCAGCAATGCCATTGAAGGGCTAAAATTTATCAACCAACTCAAGCCAGATGTGGTGTTCCTTGATATCCAAATGCCGCAAATTACGGGCATTGAACTGCTTGGAATGCTCGATCCAGACACCATGCCTAAGGTGGTATTTGTCACTGCGTATGACGAGTTCGCTATTCAGGCATTCGAAGATAACGCCTTTGACTACCTGCTCAAACCTGTGGATACCCAACGCCTAGACAAAACGGTGCGTCGCTTGCTCAAATCTCAGCAAAATACGTTAGAGCAAATCAGCGCCGTCTCTCCACAATGTTTGGATCAAATCCCTTGTATTGGTTTGAATCGCATCGTGATCATCCCGACCAAAGAAGTCGAGTTCGCCTACAGCGATATTAGTGGTGTACATGTGCAAACGGCGCAGCAAAAGGCGACCTCTCAGCTGACACTAAAAGTACTGGAAGAAAAAACCAACTTAGTGCGCTGCCATCGACAATTCTTAATCAATGTCCAAGCGATTAAAGAGATAAAACTATTAGAAAATGGACTTGCTGAGATTGTCACCACCAGCGATCACCCGTTGCCCGTGAGCCGCCGATACCTCAAAAGTCTCAAAGAATTATTGGGCTTCCATTAAGCTATAAACTTCTTAAAAAAACAGCCACTCAATGTGGCGGTTTTTTTATTGCTCAGTAATGCGTTTCATCGCTTCTGATGCTTGCTTCCACTCGTCACTGGATTGAACCTGCGACAAGGTAAAACTTTGCTGCTTGAGCAGTACTTCGGCTCCCGGCGTTTCCATAATCGGCAGGTTATCTAATACCTCTACCTGCGCCTGTCGATTGTTGCACACCAGAATCATATCGCACCCAGCCACCATCGCTTGGTGAGCTCGCTCGGCTGGACCTCCCATGATCGCAGCGCCTTCCATAGAGAGATCATCAGAAAAAACAATGCCTTTAAAACCAAGTTGCTCTCGAAGTACTTGCTGCAACCAATACGCAGAGCCGCTAGCAGGTTGATCGTCATAATGAGGGTAAATCACATGCGCGGGCATCATTGCATCTAAGATGCCACTGTCGATTTGAGCCTTAAATACCTGCATATCAACATGAAAAATTGTGTCACGTTGATCGTACGGAGTCTCCAAATGAGAATCTGCCACCACCCCACCATGACCAGGAAAATGTTTACCCGTGGTTGCCATTCCAACTGACTTCATCCCCTGCATATACGCGGTGCTATGACGTACTATCGACTCAACATCATCGCCAAACGCTCGGTTACCGATCGCCTTACATTGATGCCCTTTATCCAGCACAGGTGCGAAACTCAGGTCAATATCGTGAGCAATCAGCTCTGCCGCCATCAGCCAGCCAGCTTGTCGGGCGAGCACCTCTCCATCAGCTCGCTTTGCAAACTCTTGCGCTGCAGGAATGATCGTAAAGCCCTCACGAAAACGTTGTACACGGCCCCCTTCTTGATCAACACCGATTAAGATAGGACGTTTTGCCGCTCGACGAATGGATTGATTGAGTGCCAAGAGTTGTTGATTATCATGATAATTACGTGAAAATAGGATCACGCCACCAACCGTCGGGTGCTCTAGAATTTCTTTATCTTCTGCGGTTAGCTCACAGCCTTCCACATCCAGCCATAATGGTCCCATAATTGCTCCAGCCAAACTGAATTTTCGCTATGCTGCCGAGAGTATTAGGATTATTCTCTGTTTACAATGGAATCTCTGTCAGGCGTAGTAAAATTTGGGTATGACGACAAAAGAGCGATATATCGGAGTGATGTCCGGCACCAGTCTAGATGGTGTCGATACTGTTATTATTGAAATGGACTCTGGGCAGCCCAAGCTATTGGCTGCCAATGACTACCCTTACCCCGAACAACTTAAGCAGCGCGTCCTTAACGTCTGTACCGGTCAAGCCACCAATTTAGTCGACATTGGTCAACTAGATCATGAGCTCGGTGTTCTCTACGCCAATGCAATTCAAGCCTTGCTCGATAAAAGTGGCTATCAAGCCGATCAAATTTGCGCCATCGGCAATCACGGGCAAACGGTCTACCACAACCCTAGTGCCCCATTCCCATTTACGATCCAGTTGGGTGATGCCAATATCATTGCCGCTCGCACAGGAATCACGACGATTGCTGATTTTAGACGCAAAGATATGGCGTTAGGAGGACAAGGCGCCCCTTTAGTGCCCGCTTTTCACCAAGCGCTCTTTGAACCACAAGAGGCCACCACGGTCATCCTCAATATTGGGGGGATCGCTAATATTTCAGTTCTTCAACCGGGCAAAGCCGTCTTAGGTTACGACACTGGGCCTGGGAACATGCTCATAGACGCTTGGTGTCAAAAACAGTTGGGCCTAGCGTTTGATCGCGGCGCGCAATTCGCTTTACAAGGAGATATTCACCAGCCTCTACTGAATGATCTTCTAAGTGAGCCATATTTTGCGCTACCTGCGCCGAAAAGTACCGGAAGAGAGTTATTCAATCTTGAGTGGCTAAACAGCAAGCTGGCAGAGCACTCTGTATCTGCTGAAGATGTCCAACGCACTTTATGCGAGTTTAGCGCACTAACCATTTCTCAGCAGGTCGAAGCGTTTGCCTCTGGCCTGTTACCAGAACTACTCGTCTGCGGTGGCGGCGCACGTAATCCGCTCCTTATGGATCGCTTACAAGCCTTGTTACCACAATGGAAGATGGCAACAACAGATAGCCGAGGTATCGACGGCGACAATATGGAAGCAATGGCCTTTGCTTGGCTTGCCTATCGCCGCATGCATAATCTGCCAAGTAATCTTCCCGAAGTCACCGGAGCCTCAAAAGCGGTATCTCTTGGTGTGATGTATTTTGCTGACAATTAGGACCTAACATGACTAACGATGCACTGATCGCTGCACTTTCTCACCTTGTCTCAGAAGGTCGAAATCCTGAAACCATGGACATCGACCTTCTTCCTTCCCTTGAGATTGTGCAAAGAATTAATCAACAAGATCAATTGGTACCACTTGCGGTAGAAAAGGTGCTTCCCGAAATTGCACTGGCTGTAGACAAAATCACCGAAGCCTTCAAAGTGGGCGGTCGGCTTATCTACATGGGCGCAGGCACCAGTGGGCGCTTGGGCGTTTTGGATGCGTCTGAATGTCCGCCAACGTTTGGCGTCTCCGATCAAATGGTCATAGGCTTGATCGCAGGGGGGCCAAGTGCAATTTTGAAAGCCAAAGAAGGCGCGGAAGACTCACTCACCTTAGGCGTCGATGATCTTAAATCAATCCAGTTTAGTCAGAAAGATGTGGTCGTCGGCATCGCAGCAAGTGGACGAACGCCTTATGTGATTGGTGCACTGGAGTACGCAAATGAGATGGGAGCAACGACCATTGCCCTTTCGTGTAATCCCGATTCCACCATTGCGGATATCGCCGACATTGCGATAAGCCCGGTGGTTGGCCCAGAAGCGCTCACCGGCTCAACCCGATTAAAATCCGGTACCGCGCAAAAGTTAGTGCTTAATATGCTTACCACAGCAAGTATGATTCGTTTGGGCAAAAGTTACCAAAACCTCATGGTCGATGTGAAAGCGACCAATAAGAAGTTGGTTGCGCGTGCTGCTCGAATCGTGATGCAAGCCACCGACTGCGATAAAAATCAGGCCACCAGCACACTCGAACAGACCGACTACGATGTAAAACTGGCGATTCTCATGATTCTAACAGGTATGGATCTTCCCTCTGCTCGTAAACAGTTGCATCACCAAGATGGCTTTCTACGAAAAGCGGTGCAGCATCACCACAATCAATCCTAGATCAGTCGAAAGGGAGAGCCTCTCTCCCTTAATCCCAACTATTGATTGAAGTCGTTCCAACCCCGTTGCCATTCCATACGGAATTTCTGCCCATATTGAGTCCCTTCGCAGACCCCTTCGTAGTATTGACCAGATAAGCCAATCTGATAAGCAAAATTAGGGTTACAGTATTCGTTCACTCCATCCATATACCCTTGTTCATATTCCCCATATTTGGCAGAACCAAGACGGGAGAGGTTCTTGACGGAGCGCTGAGTGTGACCTGCCACGCCATCTTGATAACCAATTTGATACCAATCCCCTTGTTGGGCAAGCTCTTCTGGAGAGGCCGAGCACGCTGCCAGTAGGATGGAGAGTAAGCCGATAATCAGTTTTCTCATTGTTTTTTCTTCATTTTCTTGGATTCTTATTTAACTAAACCACTAAACACCCCAAATTGCCACTTACGAACGATGAAAACCACTTAACTGACGTCGATACCGTTCAATTCTGGATACGACCACTCACTTCATAAGCGAATGTTTCTTTCTTAATCCTTCCGTAATATGCATCGTGAGCTTAAATACTAAGGAGCAAGTGTTATGTTGTGGTTTTTGACCTGTGTGGCGGCATTGATTGGCGGCTACTTTATTTACGGAGCTTTCGTTGAGAAAGTGTTTGGCATCAACGAAAAACGCCAGACACCCGCTCATACGAAAACGGATGGTGTCGACTATGTACCAATGTCGACCAAAAAGGTTTACCTTGTCCAGTTGCTGAACATCGCAGGTGTAGGTCCAATCTTCGGTCCTATCATGGGCGCACTATACGGCCCTGCTGCCATGCTTTGGATTGTGATTGGCTGTATTTTCGCTGGCGCAGTTCATGACTACTTCTCAGGGATGTTGTCCGTGCGTAATGGCGGCGCTTCAGTCCCAACTATCACAGGTCGCTACTTAGGTAATGGCGCAAAACACTTTATGAACATTTTTGCCATTGTCCTCCTACTGCTTGTTGGTGTTGTTTTCGTTTCTGCTCCAGCGGGTATGATCACAAACCTTATCAATGATCAAACCAGCCTAAGCGTTAGCATGACGACTATGGTTGTTGCTATCTTTGCTTACTACATCATCGCGACGATTGTTCCTGTCGACAAGATCATTGGCCGCTTCTACCCACTGTTTGGTGCACTTCTCATTTTCATGTCTGTTGGCTTGATGACTGCGGTCGCTTTCTCGAGCGAGCATACTGTGATGGGCGATTTCCAAGTCAGCGATATGTTTACAAACCTTAACCCGAACGATATGCCTTTGTGGCCAGCACTATTTATCACCATTGCTTGTGGTGCGATTTCTGGCTTCCATGCGACGCAATCTCCACTGATGGCTCGCTGTATGGAAAATGAGAAAAACGGTCGCTTCGTATTCTATGGCGCAATGATCGGTGAAGGCGTGATTGCTCTTATCTGGTGTGCGATTGCCCTATCGTTCTTTGGCAACTTAGATGCGCTATCTGAAGCCGTGAAAAATGGTGGCCCTGGTAATGTCGTCTACAGCGCTTCATTTGGCTTACTGGGTGTGTTTGGTGGTGTGATTGCTTTCCTAGGTGTGGTGATCCTTCCTATTACATCGGGTGACACTGCGTTCCGCTCTAGCCGCTTAATCCTAGCTGAGTACTTTAACGTTGACCAAAAAGCGCTGCGTAATCGCCTAATGATGGCCGTTCCACTGTTTGTCATTGGTGGTATTTTGACTCAAGTTGATTTCGGTATTATCTGGCGCTACTTCGGCTTCGCAAACCAATCAACGGCCGTTATGATGCTTTGGACCGCTTCTGCTTACTTACTTCGTCATAACAAAATGCACTGGATTACAACCGTTCCGGCTCTATTCATGACAACGGTATGTGCAACGTTCATCCTTAACAACAGCACACTAGGCTTTGGGCTACCGATTCAGGTGTCTACAGTCTCTGGTATCCTCTTCGCCATCGCTATCGCAGCATACGTCATCAAAACCTCGAAAGGTAAAGGTGAAACTGACTTAGCTGATGAAGAGAAACCACAAGCAGTCACAGAAACTGCCTAAGCTAATGCACTTCGCTTGCAAACATTTAAGGCTCCTTCGGGAGCCTTTTCTTTAGAGAGACAAAACCAAAAAAGCCAGCGATAAACGCTGGCTTATTGGGTTTTAATGCAAACCTAGTCGACTTGCTTAATTTGTAGCTCTTTAGGCACTTCAAAGAACATATTTTCTTCACGGCCTTGGATTTCTTCAACAGAACGGGTGCCAACCAACTCTTTGATGCGTTCAAGGATTTGATTCACAAGCTCTTCTGGTGCAGATGCGCCGGCGGTTACGCCGACTTTCACTTTACCTTCGAACCACTCAGGTTTGATATCTTCTGGGCAGTCCGTTAAGTAGCCCGGTGTTCCCAGCTTTTCTGCTAGCTCTTTCAAACGTGTTGAGTTTGATGAGTTTTTCGAGCCAACAACAATCACTACGTCAACATCTGTCGCCATTTCACGCACCGCATCTTGACGGTTTTGTGTCGCGTAACAAATATCGTCTTTACGCGGCCCTTGAATCTCTGGAAATACTCGGCGTAGCTCTTCAATCACATCCGCCGTTTCATCTACAGATAGTGTGGTTTGACTTACATAATGAAGGTTGCTTGGGTCTTTCACTTTGTCTTTCAACCCTACGACGTCAGCGGGTGTCTCAACCAGATACATGCCGCCTTGGTCACTAGCATACTGCCCCATCGTTCCTTCAACTTCTGGGTGTCCTGCGTGACCAATCAATACAACCTCCATATGCTTACGACTCGCGCGAGCCACTTCCATATGAACTTTGGTCACAAGAGGACAAGTCGCATCAAAGACGGTTAAGTCACGCTCTTTCGCTTCTTTGCGTACAGCTTGAGACACACCATGAGCAGAAAAAATGACAATGTTATCGTCCGGCACTTCATGCAGCTCTTCGACAAAGATTGCCCCACGCTGTTTAAGCCCCTCGACAACGAAGCGGTTATGCACGACTTCGTGGCGTACATAAATCGGTGGCTGATACATTTCTAACGCACGCTCAACGATACTGATCGCTCGATCAACACCGGCACAAAAACCGCGTGGGTTTGCTAAAAGGATTTTCATTTCATTGCTCATGATGTTTATGTTTTCGCTCTGGCTCGCTATTCTACTGACAAAATCTCGACTTCAAAAGTCACATCTTGCCCTGCAAGAGGGTGGTTGAAATCAACCGTCACCGAGTCTCCCGCGATTTCTGTAATGATTCCAGGGATTTCCATACCATCACGGCCAGAGAAGGCCATAATCGTACCGACTTCCACTTCGGCATCACCAACAAACTTTGCACGATCCATATAATGAATATTATCTGGGTTTGGCATACCAAATGCGTCTGCGGCTTTAAGCTCAATGACTTTCTGGTCACCGGCCTTCAAGCCAATTAAACATTGTTCAAAGTTTTCACTGAGGCTGCCATCACCGATAACTAATTTAGCGGGCTTACCCATATTATGAGTGCTATCAGCCACTGCGCCGTCATTCATCTTGATAGTAAAATGCAGAGTTACTGCGGAGTCTTGGGCAATTGTCGTCACGTTACTGCTTCCTTGGCGTTGTTGTTATTTTATCGATGCTAGAAAGACACACCGATTAGCGCTTCAACATAAAGAAAAGCGCTGCCCGAATCAACCGACAGCGCTTAAGGTTATTCGCTCAATCACGAATTATGCTTTAGCTTCTTCTTTGTTACGAAAGCCATCAAGAATAATCATGGCAGCACCAATACAAATGGTCGTATCTGCCAAATTGAAAGCAGGCCAATGATAATCTCCCCAGAAGAAATCCAGGTAGTCCACGACAAAACCATGCACAACACGATCAAACACGTTACCCACAGCTCCGCCAATAATCATCGCATACGCTATGTTGTTCCACTTTTCTTTGCTTGGTAGCTTGCTCATCCAATAGGTCAGCATACCGGTTACAACAAACGCAATACCGGTAAACAACCAACGTTGCCAGCCCGTTTGGTCACTCAGAAAGCTGAAAGCCGCACCGTAGTTGTGAACATACAACAGGTTAAAGAAAGGCAATACCTCAATTCTGTTTGCCCAGCCATATCCCATGTTGTCCATGACAAACAACTTGATACCTATATCAGCAAAGAAGATCACAATGGCTAACCACAGCCAACGTACACCTGATTGTTTTAATGGAATGTTTGACATCTTATCCCTTAAAGCATTAAGCCTAAAAATAACCCCAGTAGATACTGGGGCTATAAATTAACAATAAAGTTCAGTTACGTGACTAAATTACGCAAATTTGCGAACTTCACCTTCACCATCAACGTTCGACACACAACGACCACAGATCTTCTCATGACCTGCAATTGTGCCTACGTCTGGTGTATGGTGCCAGCAACGGTCACATTTCTCGTTTTCAGTCGCTTTAACTTCAACAAACAGACCTTCAACGTCAGTCGCTTGCGCTGCTTCAGACTTCTCGCTTAGAGGCTTAACAACCGCCGCTGAAGTCAGTAGTGCAAAGCGTAGCTCATCTTCAAGCTTGCTTAGTTTCGCCACTAGAGCGTCATCAGCGTAAAGCGTCACTTCTGCCTGTAGCGAACCACCAATGATCTTCTCTTTACGAGCATCCTCTAGCAGCTTGTTCACGCTACCACGAACTGATTGAACGTCCGACCAGAACTCGTTGTTCAGCTCTTCGCCTTCAGCAAGACCGAATAGGCCTTCGAACCACTCACCAGTGAATACGAACTTATCACGCTCGCCCGGCATCTCGTTCCAGATTTCATCTGCAGTGAATGACATGATTGGCGCCATCCAACGAACTAATGCTTCTACGATGTAGTAAAGCGCTGTCTGACAGCTACGTTGCGCATGACCGCCACGTTTCGCTGTGTATTGACGGTCTTTGATAACATCTAGGTAGAATGAGCCCATTTCGATAGAACAGAACTGCATTAGACGCTGAGTTACAGCGTGCGTGTTGTACTCACCGTACGCTTTTACAATCTCTTCTTGCGCAGCTAGAGCGCGACCTACTGCCCAGCGGTCTAGAGCAACCATTTCTTCAGCAGGAACAAGATCCGTTGCTGGGTTGAAACCGCTTAGGTTGGCTAGGAAGAAACGCGCTGTGTTACGGATACGACGGTACGCATCTGCCGAGCGTTTTAGGATTTCATCAGAAACCGCAACTTCACCTGTGTAGTCAGTTGAAGCAACCCATAGACGCAGGATATCTGCACCTAGCTTGTTGGTGACATCTTTTGGTGCAACGACGTTACCGATAGATTTAGACATCTTACGGCCTTGACCATCAACCACGAAGCCGTGAGTTAGCACTTGCTTGTATGGTGCTTCATCTTTCATCGCAATAGACGAGATCAGAGAAGACTGGAACCAACCACGGTGTTGGTCAGAACCTTCTAGGTATAGGTCTGCCGACGCGCCGTTGTACTCCTCACGAGCATCAACCACTGAGTAGTGAGTCACACCTGAGTCGAACCATACGTCTAGCGTATCAAGCACTTTCTCGTAGTTGTCTGCTTCTTCGCCTAGTAGGTCAGAGATTTCCAGATCCCACCAAGCTTGAATGCCTTTTTGTTCTACTAGCTGAGCAACCTTCTCGATAAGCTCTAGTGTGTTTGGATGCAGTTCTGCCGTCTCTTTGTGAACGAACAGAGCAATTGGCACGCCCCAAGTACGTTGACGAGAGATACACCATTCTGGGCGACCTTCAATCATACCTTCGATTCGGCTTTGGCCCCACTCAGGCATCCACTCAACACCTTTGATTGACTCTAGTGCTTTTGCACGTAGACCCGCTTGGTCCATAGAGACGAACCACTGTGGTGTTGCGCGGAAGATGATTGGCGTTTTGTGTCTCCAACAATGTGGGTAGCTGTGCTCATAAGCGTGGTGGTGAAGAAGCGCGCCTTTCTCTTTTAGCGTTTCAACAACTGCATCGTTCGCTTTGAATACATGCTGGCCAGCGAATAGCTCAGTATCTGGCAAGTAAACGCCATTTGAGCCAACTGGGTTAGCCACTTCAAGACCATACTTGTTACCGACTGCAAAGTCTTCTTGACCGTGGCCAGGGGCTGTATGAACCACACCTGTACCAGATTCAGTGGTTACGTGATCACCAAGGATCGCAGGAACCGTGAAGTCGTAGAATGGGTGTTGGAACTGAGATAGCTCAAGGTCACTACCTTTTGCAAAACCAAGGTTATGGAAGTGCTCGATACCCGCACGATCCATCACGTCTTTCGCTAGCTCAGAAGCAACGATGATACGTTCCTTCGACTCACCTTCTACTTGGATCAACACGTACTCTAGATCATCACGTAGACATACTGCGCGGTTTGCTGGCAGAGTCCACGGTGTGGTCGTCCAGATTACGATAGAGATATCGCCTTCGCCTTCATGACCTTCGTTCAATGAGAACTTAGATAGAAGCGCGGCTTCATCAGTCGCTTTAAAGCGTACGTCGATAGACGGAGACACTTTATCTTTGTACTCAACTTCTGCTTCAGCAAGCGCTGAGCCACAGTCTGTACACCAGTGAACAGGTTTGAAACCTTTTAGTAGGTGGCCGTTATCAGCAATCTTACCTAGTGCACGGATGATGTTTGCTTCTGTCGCAAAATCCATCGTGCGGTACGGCTTGTCCCACTCACCCATGATGCCAAGGCGCTTGAAGCTCTCTTTTTGACCTTCTACCTGACCTGCCGCGTACTTACGGCACTCTTCACGGAATTCAGCCGCAGAGATTTTTTGGCCTGGTTTGCCTTTTTTCTTTTCTACCATTAGTTCAATTGGTAGGCCGTGACAGTCCCAACCTGGAATGTACGGTGCATCAAAACCAGAAAGTGTTTTGGATTTAATAATAATGTCTTTAAGAATCTTGTTTAGTGCGTGACCAATGTGAATGTCGCCATTCGCGTATGGAGGGCCATCATGTAGAACGAAAGATTTTTTGCCTTTCTTCGCTTCACGGATTGCGCCGTAAAGATCTTCTTTGTACCAACGCTTAAGCATTTCTGGCTCGCGATTCGCCAGATTGCCGCGCATCGGAAACCCTGTTTCAGGAAGGTTCAGGGTATCTTTATACTCACTCATCGATTCTTAATTCCGTTGTGTTGGGTGACAGTTAGACATTATGCCAAGCAGCGAACTAAACCACTTGGTCTTCACGCTGACGCAGCCACACCCTTGCTGCCTCAGCATCCAATTCAATTTGTTGTTTTAAAGCGTCGAAAGAGTCAAATTTATGCTCATCTCGCAGCTTATGTAAAAGCACTATTTCAAGCTGTTTGCCGTATAAATTGGCATGAAAGTCGAATAAATGTACTTCGAGTTGTTGGCGCACGCCATTCACAGTCGGTCGATTACCAATGTTTGCCACGCCGCCGACAGGTCTATCTCCCAAGCCTAGCGCTTGAACCACATACACGCCTGATACAGGTGAGACACTGCGTTTCAGGGGGATATTTGCCGTAGGGAAGCCAATCGTTCGACCTAGCTTACGACCATGAGATACACGCCCACTGATACTGTAATCACGCCCTAGCATTCGCGCAGCTGCGTCAAGCTTATCTTGTGCAAGCGCTTCTCGGATCGCCGTGCTACTCACGCGCAGTTTCTGAAGACAAAAACTGTGGGTACTGACGACTTCAAAGCCAAACTTTTTGCCCGCTTCTTTAAGCATGGCAAAGTTGCCTTCTCTTCCACGCCCGAAACAAAAATCGTCGCCAACGACCAGAAACTTAACACCCAAACGCGTTACCAACAAGTCACTAATAAACTCGTCAGCGGTTTGGTTGGCAAACTGGTGATTAAAATTTACACACAGCAATCTCGCAATATCTAACTTGCTCAGTTGGACAAACTTGTCACGAAGTCGAGTCAGCCTAGCTGGCGCATTCTCTTTAGCAAACAACTCCAGGGGTTGTGGGTCAAAGGTCATCACCGTCGCAGGCAAGCCTAATTCTCTTGCCTTTTCGGATACTTGGCGTAAAACCGCTTGATGCCCTAAATGCACACCATCGAAGTTTCCGATCGTCAAAACACACCCTGAATGATGTGACTTTATGTTGTGAATGCCTCGAATCAATTCCATTGGAAGCTGCTAAAAACCTGTATTTGATATTTATGTTGCGTGAAACCGACGGATTATATACTAATCAACCTCAGTCTGTCGCTGCTTTTAAGTCTTTTAAACGTACTCCCAAAATCATGAGAGTCATAAGGTAGACACTGGCACCTAAAGCGATCAAAGCAGTCAGCCACATAACACGCTCGGCAAAATGCCACTCTAGCCACACTTGCATCTCTTCAAGTTGCCATAAGATCACAGCGACCATCAGTCCACCAGCAATCACCAGCTTGGTAATGAACAGCAAGGTTTTACGAGTCAACTGGTACACACCAGCAAGGTGCAAACCTCTATATAGAAGAGACATATTTACGAACGCAGAAAGCGCAGTAGCAATCGCCAAACCAACATAGCCATAAAACCAAGCAAAAATGGCGTTGAAGACCATGTTCGTTGCCATTGCAATAATTCCGTATTTAACGGGGGTTTTGGTGTCTTGACGCGAGTAGTAGCCTGGAGCGAGAACCTTTATCAACATAAAGTTAAGCAAGCCTGACGCGTAAGCGACCAAAGACATCGACGCAAACTGCACATCTTGCGGGCTAAACTCACCTCGCATAAACAACACCATCAGCATCGGCTTGGCCAACACCATCAGCCCTAACATGGCTGGAATACCAAGCAAAGTCACCATCCTCACCCCCCAGTCCATCGTGTGGGCAAAACCGTGGCTCTGTGCATCAACATGTTTACGAGACAGGGCTGGCAATATGACCGTCGCAATCGCAATACCAAACAATCCAAGCGGAAACTCGAGTAAACGGTCAGAGTAGTAAAGCCAACTGATCGACCCCGTTTGCAGAAAACTGGCAATAAAAGTGTCAAACAGTAGGTTGATTTGGCTAACTGATACCCCAAACAACGCAGGGATCATCAAGGTGCGAATTTTTACCACCCCAGGGTCTCGCCAGCCCCATTGGGGTTTAACCATGACACCCGCTTTGATTAAAAACGGCAACTGGAACAAAAATTGGACTAACCCGCCAAGAAATACCCCGATGGCCAATCCGATTTCAGGTTGTGGTAACTGCGGAGCGATAAACCACGCAGAGAGAATAATCATCACATTAAGGAACACAGGGGTAAAAGAAGAGACCGCAAACTTACCCATGGTATTGAGAATGGCACCTGAAAGCGCAACGAAAGTAATAAACCAGAGATATGGGAAGGTAATTTTGAGCATAAAACTCGCGAGCTCAAACTTCTCCGCCGATGGACCGCCATTCATCCAGTCCAAAAACCAACCAAAACCAAACAGCGCGGTAACAACACCTGAGCCCAAAACACCCAGAAGCGTGACTATTGAGACAATGACTCCGAGCGTCCCTGCCGCTCGAGCGATCAATTGGCGCGTTTTATCCATATCGCCACTGGCGTGATATTCCGTTAAAACGGGAACAAAGGCCTGTGAAAAAGCACCTTCAGCAAAAAGTCGACGCAGAAAGTTGGGGATTTTGTTTGCAAAGAAGAAGACGTCAGCGCTAGCACCCGCTCCCATTAAATTTGCGACAACCACATCACGCACTAAACCCAACACGCGTGAAATCAAAGTCATAGCACTGACAATCATGCCTGACTTTAGAAGACGTTTACTCACAGTTACCTCAGAAAATCGCGAATACTAATAATAATGTGCCTATCTTATTCACGAATAACTCGTCGAGAGCAGATTAGTATTAGCATTGAAAAAAAAATACTGATAGAATCCCCGCCATCTTAACCGTGAAGACCCTTCTAATCCAAAATTTGTTTGGCTTCGATTGGTTTTTGCACAAATTATTTGACATTTAAGCGCAAATGAGGGATAGTCCTCGCCCTTAAATTGTCACCGAACTAAGTTTTTGGGAGTTAGACCCTTGGCAAATAGTAAATCTGCTAAGAAGCGCGCTATCCAGGCTGAGAAACGTCGTCAGCACAACGCTAGCCGTCGCTCAATGATGCGTACTTACATGAAGAAAACTGTTGCTGCTATCGAAGCAGGCGACAAAGAAGCTGCAACTGCTGCATTCGCTGCAGTTACACCAATCCTAGACCGCATGGCGACTAAAGGCCTTATTCACAAGAATAAAGCAGCTCGTCACAAGTCTCGCTTCTCTGCTGCAATCAAAGCTCTTTAATAGAACTCTGATTTCCAGTGAAGAAAAAAACCGGCTAACGCCGGTTTTTTTATGTCTGCAATTTACGCATGTAAATAAAAAAAGAGGCTATCGCCTCCTCTTTCGTTTTATTGGCTGCAATACAAACTATGCAGTAGTTGGATCATCGACTTGACCTCTTCACTGCTCAATGTGTAATACACCGTTTGCGCTTCTTTTCGAGTGTGTACCAAGCCATCACGTCTTAACCATGCTAGGTGCTGAGACAATGCTGACTGACTCAGTTCTAGTTTGTTGCACAATTCACCGACCGAAAGCTCATTGTTATGTAGCAAACATAATATTTGGAGCCTTCTTTCATTCGCCATTGCTTTCAATAGCACAACTGCTTTGGCAGAATTTTGTTCCATCTCTTGTAAATTCATCGGCCAGTACCTCTTGAAGCCAAACTAGGAGTCGCTGATAACGCGCGTATGACCACGACGGAATGTGGCACGATTAGCACATATGACTTGCTTTGGTGGATCACACTAAAATTTAATATTGACAATATTAATCGATTTGTAACAAGTAATCTATTTGTTATAAATGAAATCATCATTTAAACAGTGAGATGAAGTCCGCGTCACACACATTTTTTACCGCTGGATGCTGGATCATACGCTCTGCAAAGATGACATAATACTCTTCTTTTAACTCATCGATATGACCGATCAGTTGTAGAGGAAGATCGCTTTCAACTTCTGTCATATAAAGCGAAGGCGCTAAGAAAATGACATCATGATGGTATCGCGCAAAGGCCTTCATCAAGGCAACATCATCAAACTCACCTAAAATGTTTGGCTTAAGCCCTTGCCTGTCAAACCACTGCAATACCTTTCGCCCCATTGCCGTTCGGCTGCCAGGAATCAGTAGCTTTCTCTGTTCAAGTACTGCTGGGAACTGCACATCATCCACATTACCAGAACAGAAGAAGCTCATATTACACTCTCCAAGCTTCTTACTGTACAAACCTGGGCTTTGGCTCGAATCCACAGGACAATCAGACAGAATCATATCCAGCTTGTGCTGCGATAACTGCTCAAGCAACATTTCGTGGGTCGATTCAAAACAGCGAAGGTGAATACTGCTATCAGGCGGTACCGTTGTCATGAGAATTTTACTCACTAACCGTTTAGAGAGCGCATCTGCAACACCAACATCAAACAAGATATTGGATCGCTGGCTGTAGTTCACAATATCCAGCATCTCATAGCTAAGACCAAACATTCGATCAGCATACTTAAACACAAGCTGACCTAGCTCTGTTGGCTCGACACTACGACCATTTCGTTTGGTCAACTTTCCATCCATGCGCTCTTCTAACGCTTTAATCTGACCCGTTACGGTTTGTGGGGTAAGAAACAGAGCATCCGCCGCTTTCGTAACAGAGCCTTGTTTACACACCATCCAGAAATAATAAAGGTGGTTATAATTGAGGTGGGACATAGTGTTAACTCAAGATAAAGTGAATGCTTAGGTTATAGCAAATCCACTCAATGACAACAACGATTCGGCAAAAACGAAGACACCGTCATTATATTATGATTTTACCGAACAATAGCTCTTCATTTTTGCCTTATAACTGTTATAAAGCAGTGATAAACAAGTGCTATCTGACAAAACTATTGATAAAAAACCAATAAAACCCGACCAAAATAAAGATAAAAATAAAGCAATAGAATCAACATCTTACAGACAATGTAAAACATTGACTACACCCCAAAAACGACCATAGCCGCAAAAAAAGTGTTATTACACACAACTGTAATATTACTGAAATATTTCCCCTCTAACATCGCCCTCAGTTTCAACAACAGACCAAACAAGATTTAAACGGTCCACGGAGAAAAATTATGAACCAAGCTACTACTACAGCAGCACCAATCTCGAGCACGGCTCGCTGGTTACGCTGGGCTAACTTGGCATTCATGTTGTACCTACTACTTTTAGCAGTATCAATGGTAGGCAGCGGTTTTAAATGGGCGACAGGTGATCAAGCCAAGGTTTTATTTGAATTCGCGTCTCACCCAGTAGCAGGTTTGATGATCGGTCTAGTGGCAACAGCACTTATCCAATCTTCAAGTACAGTTACTTCAATTATCGTGGGCCTTGTTGCCGGCGGTCTTCCGGTCGAAACAGCCATCCCTATGGTGATGGGTGCAAACATCGGTACAACAGTGACCAATACTCTGGTATCTCTTGGTCACGTACGTTGCAAAGAAGAATTTAAACGCGCATTTGCAAGTGCAACGATCCATGACTTCTTTAACCTTCTTGCGGTAATCATCTTCCTACCTCTAGAAATGATGTTTGGCATCCTTGATAAGATCTCACACTGGCTAGTCTCTCCATTCCTAGCAACAGGTGACATGAGCATCAAAGGACTTAACTTCATTAAACCAATTACTAAACCTGTCGTTAGTGCTGTAAAAGAGCCGTTATCAACATTTGGCGACCAAGTCGGTGGTGTGCTGCTTATCGTCTTGGGTATCGCGACAATCTTCGTTGCGATTACAGTGATGGGCAAACTGATGAAGAGCCTAATGGTTGGTCGTGCTCGCGAGATTCTAAAGAATGCGATCGGTCGTGGTCCAATTCACGGTATCGTGTCAGGTTCAATCGTTACTGTGCTGGTTCAGTCATCTTCAACGACAACAAGTTTGATGGTACCACTGGTCGGCTCAGGTGTTCTAAAAGTACGTGATGTTTACCCATTCACTCTAGGCGCAAACATCGGTACATGTATTACAGCACTTCTAGCTGCGACAGCGGTATCAGGTGAGTTTGCAGTGTTCGCATTACAAATTGCACTTGTTCACCTAGTGTTTAACATCATGGCAACGGTATTCATCTTCGGTATTCCGTTCCTACGCGAACTACCAGTGAAAGGCGCAGACTTCATCTCTGATATGGCAGTGAAGAACAAAGCAGTTGTCGCGGGTTACCTTCTAGCAGTCTTCGTTGTACTGCCAGGAACAATCCTAGCGCTAACCACTTAAGCGTCACCGATTCCCTTTAGAGCCCACGAAGTATCGTGGGCTTTTTTGTTCCTGCTGTTTGCAATTAGAAACTTAAAGGAGTGGAGGGACAAAACGACTTAGGCAAGAGGAGTTTTATGTGGGCGAGCTAAATAGTACCCTTGAAAAAAATCGACATCACAAGACTGACAATGGGACAACATTGCTTGATTCTCTATTCCTTCCGCGATAATCAAGGAACGGGTCGAGCGGCCAAGACTTATCGCCTGTTCGATACCATCGCATCCACTCTCCACTGCATTCACAACTAAACTTCTGTCCAACTTCAAAAAGCTCGGCTGCACTATTTTTACTCTGTGTTCTGTAGAGCTTTTTACACCGAAGTCGTCAACCGCTACTCGAATATTCACACTCTCTAACGCCTTTACCCCGCTCACCGCCAGTTGATAATCGTGACTTTGAAGTTCTATCAGCTCATAAATGATCTGTTCTGGTTTTAGCTGTAATGCATCCAACTTGTGTAACAAACTCTCGATGGCAAAGGAATCATTAGAGATAAGCTCAAATACAACAGGAGCAACGTTGATAAAAATACACTTAGAGCGGTAAATAGAGCGTGCGAAGTTAATCACATGAATGGCTGCGCACATATAGGTGCTGTAGAGCAACGCGTCATCATCTTGCTCAAGCGATTTAAAGTAGTGATCCGTCCGGACAAGGTCGCCGTTGTTGTCATAGATACGAGCCAATGCCTCTACACCAAAAATCTCCATGCTGCGGTCATAAATCGGCTGAAAAAAACTGTGAAACATCAGACCATTGTGTTGAATATAGGCACACCCAAATTCATCCCATTGAATCTGCTTGGCGACGGTATCTCTCAGCTTTCGATAATCACATTCCATCAATCACACAACCTTATACAACACAGCATGTTAATTTTTTGAGGCATGTTAACATACAAATTACTCAGCAATGGACGGATAACCTTGTCGCATTATTGATAACATGCTGCTTTATAAGAGAAATGAGACGTAGCGAGGAAAAAAGGGGCAAGCGGTTGGGGGGGATAAAAAATGGCTTGGTCGTATGATCATAACAACCAAGCCATTGATTCACTTCTTAAGTCAATTAAACAGAAAACGGATATTTAATTGCATCATGATGTTCGTAGCCTTCGACCCAAAAATCATCCAATGTTACCCAGGTTTCTAGATCTTCAAGAGACTTAATATTTGGGTTGATGTGGAAAGTCGGCGCTTTTAGTGGCTCGCGCTTAAGCTGCACATCACGCATCAACTCAAGCTGGTCTTCATAAATGTGAGCGTTGACGATCTTATGGTAGGCCTTCCCCGGCTTTTTCCCCGTAATCTGAGCCATGATCGCTAAAAACACATACACTTGAACCATATTAAAGTTAAGGCCAAGGGGTACATCACAAGAGCGCTGCGTGCTGTTGAGGTACAAGGTATCACCAAGCAACGAGAAATGATGACTGTACATACACGGGCGTAAGCAACCCATATGGAACTCACCAGGGTTGTAGAAGTTTAGGATCTCACCACGGTCATCAACGCCACGAGTGAGGTCGTCGACAATCTTGCGTAATTGGTCAATATGACCACCATCAGGCTTAGCCCAAGCACGCCCTTGTACGCCGTAAACACGCCCCATATCATCCTCACCTTTGCGGTACGGATTATTTAACCATGCTTCATTCAGGTTCGCATTTGCATCCCAAGTTTTGGTTCCAAGCTTACGGAAGTCTTCCGCGTTATCATAACCTCGGATATAACCTAGTAGCTCGGCAACCGCTGCTTTCCAAAAGCTCTTGCGCGTGGTGACGAGAGGAAACTGGTTGTTGGCAACATCATAGGTTAAGTCAGCGTTGATGACGGTCAAACAGCGTTTACCAGTACGCTCATTTTCAATCCACTCACCATGTTCGACAATTCGCTGACAGAGTTCTAAATACTGTTTCACACCAATTCCTTACTTCGTTTGTTGCGGGAGTTCGTCTTTGTAGTAGCCACGTTTATACGCCCAAGCGACCAGAAGGCCACCAATGATCACCATCGGCAACGATAGAATTTGTCCCATAGAGATAAAACCACCGAACAAACCTAAGTGCGCATCAGGCTCACGAACGTATTCAACGAGGAAACGGAATGTACCATATCCCGCCAAAAATAGCCCTGAAACAGCGCCCAGTGGACGAGGCTTTTTAATAAACCAGTTCAAGATGAAGAATAGAACGATCCCTTCTAGGAACATTTCATAGAGCTGTGAAGGGTGACGCGGCAATGGACCACCATTCGGGAAGACAAACGCCCAAGGGACATCGGTTACACGCCCCCAAAGCTCACTGTTCATGAAGTTACCAAGTCGACCCATACCAAGGCCAAATGGCACTAACGGTGCAATAAAGTCTGCAACGCCAAAGAAAGTTCGACCGTTTTTCTTGGCGTACCAGAACATCGCGGTGATCACACCTAACAATCCACCGTGAAATGACATGCCTCCCGTCCACACTTTGAACAAGTAAAGCGGGTCTTGCAGAAATAGGTCAAAGTTGTAGAACAATACATACCCTACTCGACCACCAACAACGACGCCTAAAAAGCCCGCAAACAACAAGTCTGACACTTGCTCACGTGTCCAGCCGCTACCAGGTTTATCCGCTCGGCGATTCGCAAGCCAAAGCGCAAAAGCAAAACCAACGAGGTACATGAGTCCGTACCAACGAATAGATAAAGGACCAATAGAGACCAATACAGGATCTATATTAGGAAATTCAAGATATCCCTGAGACATAGGATTATTACTCTTAGATGTTCAAAATTACGATAGGTATAGATGAGAGTGCATCACAGTAACATAGTTCCTGCGACAAAGATTAAAAATAGGGCAAAGATTTTCTTCAACCGCACCGTTGGCATACTCGAGGCAAGGCGAGCGCCAAATCGAGTCGTTAACATAGAGGTCGCGGTGATGCCGACCAAAACTGGCAAATAGACATAACCTAAACTGTAAGCTGGCAGTACCTCAGCTTTATAGCCATGAAGAATAAACCCCAACATTCCAGATAACGCGATAAAGCATCCGCAAACCGAGGAAGAACCCACCGCTTTGCGCATCTCAATGCCATGACGATTCAAAAACGGAACCGACAATGAGCCACCTCCAATCCCAGCAAGACTCGAGACCATGCCGATCCCCGCGCCGATCGCCATCGTCACACTGCTGTTTGGCATGGAGCGTTGAGTTTTCCCCCGAATTGAGAACAGCATTTGGATGGATAGGCACAGCACAATGACACCAAACACCTTAGGTAAATACTGCGAAGGAACCCATTCCGCCACGTTGGCCCCTAGAAAACCGCCGATGACAACTCCCGGCATTAGCCACTTAACGACAAACATGTCCACGTTGCCCAGCTTAAAGTGGTTATATGCCGACGATCCCGATGTGACAATGATTGACGCCAAAGAGGTTGCCAGCGCCATCTGCATCGCAATGTTCGCGTCAATGCCCGCCATGGGTAAGAGGAACATCAAAGCTGGCACCACAATCAGCCCGCCGCCAATCCCCAATAGACCAGCCATGATGCCAACTACACTGCCTAAAAGCAGCAACAGGGCAAAAAACTCGATATTTACCATGATTTCTATCGTTTACCTGCACGGATAAAGCCTGCAAAGCCTTTATCTTCAAAGAAAGTTTGCATCATATTATAAATATCATTGCCATAAGGTTGCATCAGAGCTTTGTCAGCAAGTTGCTTCAGCTCTTGGCTGTCAGTATGCCGCAATAAGTATTTTACTTTCGCCACATTGGAGGTGTTCATGCTTAAGCTTCGATAACCTAACCCGACCATTAACAGCGCCCCAATCGGATCGCCCGCTAGCTCCCCACAGATACAAACAGGCAGCTTGAGCTGTTGACACATCTGCTGAATATGATTGAGCGCCATCACCACCGCGGGATGCATCGATTCATACACATCCGATACACGTGCATTATTTCGATCAACCGCCAACAAATACTGCGTTAAGTCGTTAGTACCAATGGAAACAAAATCCACTTTTTCGGCAATCAGAGGCAACAGATAGATCATCGAAGGCACTTCAATCATCACGCCAATTTCGGGCATTTGGATCCGAGAATCGAGCTCAACAACCTCTCGATAGGCGCGCTCAATCAGGTCAATAGCATCATCTAGTTCCTGTGCTCCCGACACCATTGGCAACAAGATACTCAGGTTTTGGCTATTTGCACTTGCCTTCATCATGGCACGGATTTGCATGAGGAAAATGTCTGGGTGATCCAGTGTAAAACGAATACCACGCCATCCCAAAAATGGATTGTCTTCTTCGATAGGAAGGTAAGGAAGCGCTTTGTCTCCGCCCACATCGAGGGTGCGCATCACCACCCGCTTGTCCGGATAGGTATTGAGTACCGCTTGATATTGTTGAGTTTGTTCTTCTTCTGATGGAAAACGATGCTGGAGCAAAAAGGAAATTTCCGTTCGATATAACCCGACCCCATCAACCCCTTGGTTAACGGCGATATTGGCATCTGCGCTTAAACCTGCATTAAGCATAACCTCAATTCGCTGACCGTCTCGAGTACACGCAGGCTCTAAGATTCGCTGATTGACCATGGTCGCGAGCTCTCGCTCTTCATTGACCAGCGACGTGTAGGCCCTTAGTAACTGGCGGCTCGGCGAGACTAATATCTTACCGCTGTAGCCATCTACGACCCCTTGTTTGCCATTGATGTTCTTTAAATTGACGTTTGCCCCCATAACGGCGGGTATCCCGAGCGCACGGGAGAGAATCGCAGCGTGTGAGTTGGCTGCACCTT
This sequence comes from Vibrio sinaloensis, assembly GCF_000808535.1. Lineage (GTDB taxonomy): Bacteria > Pseudomonadota > Gammaproteobacteria > Enterobacterales > Vibrionaceae > Vibrio > Vibrio sinaloensis_D. The sequence continues at coordinate 205,870 of NZ_JWLV01000048.1, read as the reverse complement.
CAATCGACACCACGGCCAACAGCATATCTTTGGGAATAGAGGCTAGAATTGTCGCCGTAAGTTCTCTGACGACTAAGATCACCGGCTTTTCTAAAGCTGGCTGCTCTTTTTCAGTGTTATGAAGGAAGTAAAGTAGTCGCTGGCCTAACTCTCGAATATCTTGAGCTCGCTCTCTCAGGTAGACATCTGACATTCGAGCGAATCGATTCGAATAGCTCTCTACAACTTGACGTAATGCCCAGTCAGCGCGATCGCCTTTCTGAATTTGCGCTTTAAGATCTTTACGCAACATCGGATCATTGAGTAAATGCGTAAACAGGTCAAAAATGGCCAACGCATCTTTGTTGATCTCACTGTCGAGCTTCTTACGCATACGCCGAAAGTCACTCAATGCCGCTTCAACCGCCAATAGCAAGATTTCCTGCTCGCGTTCGATGTCTAGTGTTGAGGCAGGGTACACATCCGTGAGTTCTGGCTGAGTATCATCTAACCAAAACTCCCCAATCGCCACGCCACTCGATGCAGGGACCCCTTTCATCGCAAGCTGTTTCTTTTCTAAACGCCACTGACCTTGCGTTTGAGCATGCGCGATGATCACCGCGAGCTGAGCCGCTAAGGTGACTAAAAAAGACTCTTCCATCTCGTCAAACTGGCGGGGCATCTTTTGCTGAACGACCAAGACCCCTAACACCTGTTTGCGGTGAATAATCGGCGTACCAAGAAAGCTGTGGTAAATTTCTTCACCTAGCTCAGAGAAGTATTTGAAGTTTGGATGCTTAGAAGCTTCTGCAATATTGAGAGGCTCAGCCGTGCGCTTTACCAGACCAACCAAACCCTCATTAAATCCAATGCGAATTTTGTCGCCTTTGAAACGTAAACCTTGCGTCGCCATCAACTCAAGGCGCTGCATTTCTTCATTGGCGAGATAGATAGTACAACATTCGGTGCTCATGGCACTGCACGTCTGCTTAACCAAGATATCCAAAGCCTGATGTACATCTTCGACTTTGGAAACCTGTTCAACTATTTCCCTTAGTTGAGAAAGCATGTCTATCCTCTTCTATGTTTGCGCTTGTTCTTGCTTCTACGCTCTTTAAACGGCATTGCCATGGAGGCAAACTCTTTCATCGCTCGGCGATACACATCGCGCTTGAAAGAAACGACTTGTCGTACAGGATACCAATAACTCACCCAACGCCAACCATCGAATTCAGGGGAACTGCCGCGCAGCATATTGATTCGTGACTCATCACAATCTAAACGCAGCAGAAACCATTTCTGTTTTTGACCGATACAAACAGGTTTGGAATCCCAGCGAACCAGTCGTTTGGGTAACTTATATCTTAACCAATGACGACTTGTTGCTACGATCTTTACATCCTTCTTCGTTAGACCAACCTCTTCATAGAGCTCGCGGTACATCGCTTGCTCAGGGGTTTCACCTTCATCAATTCCCCCTTGAGGAAACTGCCAAGAGTGTTGCCCGTATCGTTTAGCCCAGAAGACCTGACCATGGTTGTTACAAATTACAATTCCCACATTTAAGCGGTAACCATCGCCATCTATCACTGGCCAACCTCTAATAAAATCTTTAATTACAGTGATTTTTCCACATATCCCCAATTGGAGCAAACTTACTAGTGTGACTAAGGCGGAAAATATCGCTCACCAAACACAATATGAATAACTTTTGAGCAGAACACCTCTTATACACAACGTAATGAGACATAGACCACATTTATTCACCTTTTCTGTGTATAACTATGTGAAAAATCCACATCAAAGTGATCATTTTATCGACAACAAGGCCACTTAAGCACAAGCCCCCTACTGAACTCCAAAAACAAAACAATTAAAATCAATAACTTAAATATCAAACCTACAGATAATAAGCCAACCTACTCTAGTAATGTTCGGCAAATACCAGATCGGTCAAAGATCCACCACCAATAGTTTTATCCACACTCCACATTGGCAAATGCAAGTTTTAAGGGAAACTGCAAGCAAATAATCACTCTAAAACCCCTGTTTATTCATACACACCCAAGAAAACGGCAACAGGATCCCCTTCTTTCTGTGGATAACTACTTGATAGACGATCTTTCACGCGAAATGATCAAACTTCGCACAGCCAACCCGGTGCGCTTCCGTTACAATAAAGACAGAATTATTGAACAGCGAATAGTATGAAACCAGAACCACAATCCGAATCTGAACTGTTAGAGCGCGCATGGAGTGTTGCCGGACTTTCATTTGCAGAGCTTGCACAAGAAGCCCAAATGACGGTTCCACCTGATTTACGTCGAGATAAAGGATGGGTTGGACAACTACTCGAATGGCACCTAGGCGCTACCGCAGGCAGTAAACCTCAGCAGGACTTTGAAAAGCTGGGTATTGAGCTTAAAACCATCCCCATTAGCTACACAGGCAAACCGCTAGAGACCACCTTTGTTTGTGTCGCTCCACTTGTTGGCATACATGGGCTGAGTTGGGAAAACAGCCATGTCCGGAACAAACTGTCTCGAGTCCTGTGGGTACCCGTTGAAGGTGAGCGAGAGATCCCACTGGCAGAAAGACGTGTCGGCTCCCCTCTTATCTGGTCACCGACTCAAGAAGAAGAGCTTCAGCTGAAAACTGATTGGGAAGAGCTGATGGACCTCATCGTCACAGGCCATGTTGAACAAATCACCGCAAGGCATGGTGAAGTCCTACAACTGCGGCCAAAAGCGGCCAATGGCCGAGCACTGACCGAAGCGTATGGCGCCAGCGGAAGAATCATCAAGACACGCCCAAGAGGGTTCTATCTGCGAACCCAGTTCACGGCTGCGCTTCTAGATAGCAACTACGCTTAGTGTGTGACTAGCGACAACTCTATATCGTGATACAACGGACCACCAGTCGAACCACACTCATCGTAAGCATTGTGCAAGCGCAAGTAGGCACGCTCAACCCCCAGACGAGTTAGTTCCTCTTTGACTCGCTCTAACGATTCAAAGTGAATCGGCTCGTCATTGACCTTTAGTGGCTCCAACTTGTGCTTATACTCTACTGCTAACAAATATTGAGAAAGGTCCGAACAACTGATCACAAACACCTTTGGCGGCTGATAAGAATCTTTGTGGTAACCATGTATCCACTTATCTAACTGAGTCATGTTCATAATTCACCTCCATTATTCATATTAGCCAAAGCCAATAATTTTGCGAAATTGTTAACAACGCCAATTCCTTCCCACAACGGAATCCCCTATATTGGATGGATAAAAATAATGAAACTGAGGAAGGCCCATGCAATACAACAAGTTACCTCACTCAACGTTAGAAGTGAGTCAAATATGCCTTGGCACAATGACGTTTGGGGTGCAGAACTCTGAGCAAGATGCATTTCGTCAGCTCGATTTTGCACTTGAAAGAGGTGTGAACTTTATCGACACCGCAGAGATGTACCCAGTACCTCCAAGCCCACAGACTCGAGGGGCGACAGAACAACACATCGGAAATTGGCTAAAGCACTCAGGCAAAAGAGAAAAAGTTGTCTTGGCGACCAAAGTAGCAGGGCCAAGAAACATGCCGCACATTCGCGACAATATGAAGCTAGACAGGCGCAACATTCACCTCGCAATCGATGATAGCTTACGCAGACTACAAACTGACTATGTCGATCTTTATCAAATTCATTGGCCCCAACGCCAAACGAACTGCTTTGGTCAACTAAACTACCCTTATCCAACAGAGCAAGAAGAAGTCACATTAGTCGAGACACTAGAAGCGTTGGCTGAGCTGATTAAAGTGGGCAAAGTTCGCTATATCGGCGTGTCTAACGAAACACCTTGGGGCGTGATGACGTTATTGAGATTGGCCGAAAAGCATGAGCTACCAAGAATTGTCTCGATTCAGAACCCATACAACTTACTCAATCGTAGCTTTGAGGTCGGACTATCGGAGATTAGTCACTATGAAGGCGTTCAGCTACTCGCATATTCACCGCTTGCCTTTGGTACATTGAGTGGCAAGTACTTGGACGGTCAACGCCCTGAAGGCGCTCGATGCTCGCTATTTGAACGCTTTGTCCGCTACTTCACACCACAAGGAATTGAAGCTACGGCCGCGTATGTTAACTTGGCTCGAGAACATGGATTAGATCCCGCTCAAATGGCACTCGCCTTTGTGAATCAACGTCCTTTTGTCGCATCCAACATTATCGGAGCAACAACCATCGAGCAGCTAGAATCGAATATAAACAGTCTTGATGTCGTACTGACAGATGAGTTGCTTCAGGGGCTGCAAGAGATTGGGACGACATACTCCAATCCTTGCCCATAATTACCAGCTACTTAGGTAGCTGGCTAAGATATCTTTGGGCTGGTGAAGCAAGCCAGCCCAATAGATTACGTAGGTATTCGCGCACTTAGAACACGACGAAGGTGACGAACGCGGCGTTCTGCTGTAACACTTTCAGGTTCACGAAGGCCAACAGGACGACCATCTTTCTCTAAACCGATGTCTCGCAACAAGTGTGCATTTTCCCACGGAATATCAAAGCTACTGCGTCTAACTCGACGCTTCCACTCTCGCTCTTCACGACGTAGATCAGCTTTTACCAACACTGTGGCTAATTTAAGGTATACAGAATGACTCATGAGTTTTCTCCAGTTGAGTTGTAGCTGGGGAAACGTCAACGAATCCAAAAAAATGTTGGATGTACTCTAATTCGCTGCTTTCCCGCAGCCAATTAAAGATAATTTGGATACGGACTAATTACATTTTGGGTGTATCTTTGCGATCGTTTGAGGCTTTTCGAGCATGATCAGCCGCAGATGCAAATGCACCGAGTTCGAAAGACGCACAATTCATTTGGGTAACATTGAAATGTTTCATGGTGCGCCTCCTAGCTATGTATTAATCCGATAAAGTGAAGTGGGTATGAGCTCTAGCTCATGGTTAAATTCTAAACATCATGATTATTAATTCAACTAATTTATAACCAAAAGTTTTAATTAAAACTTTTCAGCTATAAATACTATGTGAACAGCCATCATTTGAAATATTAATCGTATCGATAACATAATGACGGTGGATAATTTTACTGCTTTAACAAAAAAGCCGCACGTAAACGCGCGGCTTTAATTTACAAAACAATCAGTTATACAGTGGCATCACTGATCAGATTGTGTTTGTTTAACAAACGGTACATCGTTGCACGCGATACACCTAGCTCTTTAGCAGCCATCGAGACTTGGCCTGAATGAGATTCTAACACCAGCAATAATGCATCCCGCTCACTGCGCTCACGGATACTCTTCAGGCTGCGTTTGCCATCACTCCGTTTAGGCAAATCGAGGTGCTGATCGTCAAGCATTACCGTATCAGACATCAACACAACACGTTTGATCTGGTTCATCAGTTCACGAACATTACCTGGCCAATGGTAACGAGTTAAAGCGCGTGCTGCATCTTCAGTAAAGCTGCGTGCTTGCGCGTTGTACTCTTTTGAGTATTCCTGCAGGAAGTGACGGGCCAAAATAGCGATGTCTCCTGCTCGCTCTTTCAAGCTCGGAACATTAATACGCAGCACATTGATATAGTGGTAAAGCTCTTCATTGAAGTCACCATCAATGAGGGCTTTTTCGATATCCGCTGAGTTAGCAGCAAGAATACGAACATCCACCTCTTGGCGACCATTCACCGTATCAACGGTGCCTTCTTGTAAAAAGCGAAGCAAATTGACCTGCTGAGACTTAGGAAGCGTCAAAATATCATTGAGTAGGATGGTGCCACCGTCTGCTTTTTCTAGAATAGAGGGTTCCGCTGGATCTTCACGGTTGATACCAAACAGATCACTTTCAATACGACGCTCTGACATCGCACGACAGTTCACAGAGATAAACTCTTTGTTCACTCGAGAAGACGTTTTGTGAACCGCGCGAGCCACCGTCTCCTTCCCAGTACCACTCTCGCCGTAAATAAGAATACTGACGTCCGTTGGACCAATTCGTTTAATTTGGTCTCTCAATCGCTTCATTGGAATCGAGTCACCGATGAGCCCCATATCACTGTTGTTGCCGTAATGTGGCCATACTTTCTTCTCTAATTTGAGCATTCCCAATTGGTGGCCAATTGTGCTTAGCAACTGCGCATCAGGAATCGGAGCGGTAAAGAAGTCGATACAGAAGTTAACGATAAACTGGCAAATCGTATCGGAGCTCAGTTGGGATTCACGGATAAATGCTAACCAACGAACCTGTTTGTGATTGCTTACAAGGTTGGCAATACCATTGAGACTAAATTCATCATGACTGAGGTCTACGATACCAATACACGGCCCTGTTTCAGCGAACAACGCATCTGCCTTACGCAAGTCTGCGCATTGTGTACATCTCCAACCAACTTGTTCTAATACTGAAAGCCATGGTTCGTAGGTACCTCCAACGACAATAAGAGACCCAGGAACGGAATCCATTCGGAACTGACTACCCATACGGCTTAATCCTTATTATTGATAACACCAATGCAGTGCCATAGAAGGCACATCAATTTAGATGGTTACATTATAGAGACTCAGGCAGAGAATCTGTCTCACTAATAAGACTATAGGTTGGTTAGCGTTTTTTCCACCCGTTGTGGGAGTGATTTCAAAGAATATATTCGTGTTACATGGGAAAACGACATCTATTTATATCAACACCAGTACGATATAAATGAATCAGACTTTGCTTTTATTTAGCTCTAAACGATTAATAAGAGGTCATTTTTTCATTTTTCGCTGAATCCGCAACACCATGAACCGTCTTATTTTGGAGACAAGATAATAAAAAAGTCACCCGAAGGTGACTTTTCTTGGTAAACGTTTTGCTTACATTACGCTTGTGGACGCATCGCTGGGAATAGGATTACGTCACGGATTGTGTGCGTGTTTGTGAACAACATCGCTAGACGGTCGATACCGATACCTTGACCCGCTGTTGGCGGTAGGCCGTGCTCTAGTGCAGTGATGTAATCTGCATCGTAGTACATTGCTTCATCATCACCTGCGTCTTTCGCGTCAACCTGCGCTTTAAAGCGAGCATCTTGGTCTTCTGCATCGTTAAGCTCTGAGAAGCCGTTTGCTACTTCACGACCACCGATAAAGAACTCGAAGCGATCAGTGAAGAACGGGTTGTCATCGCTACGACGTGCTAGTGGAGAAATATCCGCTGGGTAGCCAGTGATGAACGTTGGTTGGATTAGCTGAGGTTCAGCTGTCTCACCAAAGATCTCTTCAAGAAGCTGACCACATGTCCAGAAAGACTCTACTTCAACGTGCACAGACTTCGCAATCGCAACCATCTTTTCACGGTCAGTTAGATCCGCTTCTGTTAGTGCTTGGATTTCAGCGTGGTCTGGGTTGTAGTGTTTGATCGCTTCAAACATGCTCATGCGAGCGTACTTACCACCAAACTCAACCGTCTCTTCACCGTAAGGCATAGACGTTGAACCTAGAACGTCCATAGCAACCGTGCTTAGCATCTCTTCAGTCAGATCCATTAGGTCTTTGTAGTCAGCGTATGCTTGGTAGAATTCCATCATGGTGAATTCTGGGTTGTGACGTGGAGAAAGACCTTCGTTACGGAAGTTACGGTTGATCTCGAATACACGGTCAAAACCACCCACGACTAGACGCTTCAGGTAAAGCTCTGGTGCAACACGTAGGTACATGTCGATGTCTAGTGCATTGTGGTGAGTGATGAATGGACGAGCCGTTGCACCACCTGGGATCACGTGCATCATTGGCGTTTCAACTTCTAGGTAGCCTTTTGAGCTCATGAAGTTACGGATAGCCGATACAAGCTTAGAACGGATGATAAACGCTTGACGAGAGTCTTCGTTGACGATTAGGTCAACGTAACGCTGACGGTAACGCATTTCTTGGTCAGTCAGACCGTGGAACTTCTCTGGAAGTGGACGAAGTGCTTTCGTTAGCAGCTCGTAAGACTCCATGTTCACGTAAAGGTCGCCCTTACCTGACTTGTGAAGCGCACCTTTCACACCGATGATGTCACCGATATCTAGGCCTTGGTATTTCTCTTTCAGCTCTTTTTGCACATCTTTTGCTGCGTATGCTTGGATACGGCCAGATGTTTCTTGGATCGCTAGGAATGGACCACGTTTCGCCATTACACGACCAGCGATTGCTACTACGTGGTTTAGCTCTTCAAGCTCTTCTTTAGTCTTATCACCGAACTCCGCTTGCAAGTCACCTGCTAGGTGCTCACGACGGAAATCATTTGGGTGGCCATTTGCTTTGCACGACTGGCGGATATGGTCCAGCTTAGCGCGACGCTCAGCAATCAGCTTATTCTCTTCTTGTGTGTTTTCGTTTTGAACAGCATCAGTCATTTTCGATGTATCCTGTTTCTTAAGTGTCGGTGAAAAGCTTAAAGGCCTGACTTCAGGCTAGCTTCAATAAATTTGTCTAAGTCGCCGTCAAGAACCGCTTGAGTATTGCGGTTTTCAACGCCTGTACGTAGATCTTTGATGCGAGAGTCATCAAGTACGTAAGAGCGGATTTGGCTACCCCAACCGATGTCAGATTTTGCATCTTCATTGGCTTGCTTCTCTGCATTCTGCTTTTGAATCTCTAATTCAAACAGTTTTGCACGAAGCTGCTTCATCGCTTGGTCTTTGTTCTTATGCTGAGAACGATCATTCTGACATTGCACCACAGTATTTGTTGGTACGTGGGTAATACGTACCGCCGACTCCGTGGTGTTAACGTGCTGACCACCCGCACCTGATGCACGGTACACGTCAATGCGTAGGTCAGAAGGGTTAATGTCGATGTCGATGTTGTCATCAATCTCTGGGTAGATAAACGCAGAAGCAAACGAAGTATGACGACGACCGCTCGAGTCAAATGGCGATTTACGAACCAGACGGTGAACACCAGTCTCAGTGCGTAGCCAACCGTAAGCGTATTCGCCAGAAATCTTAACCGTTGCGCCTTTAAGACCTGCCACTTCACCTTCTGATACTTCGATAACCTCGGTCTTAAAGCCTTTCGCTTCAGCCCAACGAAGGTACATACGTAGCATCATTGAAGTCCAGTCTTGCGCTTCCGTACCACCTGAACCTGACTGCAAATCGATGTAGCAGTCTGATGCATCGTGGTCGCCTGAGAACATACGGCGGAATTCAAGCTTCTCTAGCTTCGCTTCTAGCTCTGCCAGTTCCGGTTCGATTTCGTCAAACGTTTCTTGATCTTCTTCTTCAACGGCAAGCTCTAAAAGACCATCAACGTCTTCAACACCTTGCTCAAGTTGATCAATGGTTTCAACAACCGCTTCGAGTGCAGAACGCTCTTTACCCAAAGCTTGTGCTCGCTCTGGTTCGTTCCACACATCCGGCTGTTCCAGTTCTGCGTTGACTTCTTCTAGACGCTCTTGCTTAGCGTCATAGTCAAAGATACCCCCTCAGGACATTGGTGCGCTCAGACACGTCCTTTAGGCGGTTTTTAATAGGATTGATTTCAAACATGTTTGCTCAACATTTATGAGTAGAATTTAACCGAAGAATTGTACTCAAAAGTGTGACGAAGATACAGGAATTTTTTATCAGCGAATAAAAATCCGATGCAATAAAAAATCCCCCGCTACGCCTTACGTAACAGGGGATCTTTGATTCAAATTTATTGCGTGATTATGCGGTTTCTTCCGCTAATTCGACTTGCTCAGATTTACCGATGAACAACATGCAAACCATCGCAGCAACAGTCGGCATTAGCCACCCCATGCCCACCTCAAAGAGAGGCAGCATGCTTAGTGCAGAAACATCAACACCCGCGACTTTTGCCGCATCAATCAGCGCGAACATCAAAGAGACAAGAATAACCACACGGTACGCCACTTTCGGGTTTGGTAGCTTTTTGCGAATAAACGTCAATGCAACCAGTGCAATCGCGACAGGGTAAAGAGCGAACAGAACTGGCACAGAAAGTGAAATAAGCTGCGACAAACCAACATTTGCCACCGTGGCACACGCAACACCAATAATGACAACCCACGCTTTGTAAGCAATTGGAGTGATCGAGCTGAAGTAGTCAGAACACGCAGAAATGATACCGATCGCCGTTGTTAAACACGCAAGAAGAACGATCACTGACAGTACAATTTGGCCATATGGACCAAACAGAGACTGCACATACATGCTAAGAATGGCACCACCGTTATCAGCACCTACAGCAACAGCAGCACTGGTCGCACCAAGGTAGAACAGTGAAACGTAAACAAATGCCAAGCCCGCAGCGGCAACAAGTGCTGCGCTGATCAGATATTTGGCTGTCGCACTTTGGTCTTGGACGCCTTTTTTACGAAGGGCATCAACGATAAGACCACCAAACATCAAAGACGCGAAGGTATCCATGGTGTTGTAACCTTCAAGGAAACCTTTTTGCAGTGGGTGCGTTAGGTATTCACCTTGCGCGGCAATCATCTCACCTTGAGGATCGATGAATACAGCAGCAGCAAGAATAATCAAACCGATGAAAAGGACTGGCGTTAGTACCTTACCGATAACGTCAATCAACTTACCTTGAGACCATGCGAAAGACATCGCTACTACAAAGAACAAGATTGAGAAAATCGTTAAGTGTAGCTGAGCTGCGTCAGCAAAAAACGGCTTAATCGCCATTTCATAGGCTACAAGACCAGTACGAGGTGCTGCAAATGCAGGGCCGATGATAATGAAGATCAGTACAGCGATGGTCATCGCAGCGCGCTTCGGTAAATCTTTTGTCAGGTGATCCCAAGAGCCACCAGCGACAGCGATAGCAACGATAGTAATAAGAGGTAGACCTACTGCTGTCAAAAGGAAACCAGTCATGGCTGGAATTAAGTTTTCACCAGCTAATTGACCGGCGAGTGGTGGAAAGATGATGTTACCTGCACCTAAAAAGAATGCGAAAAGCATAAAGCCAACCGCAATAATGTCTGATATTTTTAAAGTCTGCTTCACAGCTAACCCTTACATTTCTATTAATATGATGTTGTGTTTGTTGAAAGGTCGAATATGCCTTTCAATCGATAAATTAAGGCGCGCATAATGACGAAATACTCATCTATCCGCAACCGAAAGGCCAAAAACACCATATAAATTTATAACAACAGCAAATTTGCAGCACATATCACTATATTAAAAAACTAACGCAGCAAGATTAACCAATCATTTTCAAAAACAATCAGAACACAAATAGAACAAAAAACCAAACAAACCATTAACAACAGATCAAATAACTCAAAAACAACACCAATACCGACAAACATAAAATTTCATGAAAAAGACAAAAAGCTTTGAGTTTAAGCAGTTCAAAATCACCGGCGGCCTCTCTGGCATGCCAGTCAGTACCGATGGCGTTTTGCTTGGCGCCTGGGCTAACCTCAGCCAGGTAGATTTCTTACTCGATATAGGTACAGGAACGGGGTTACTGGCATTAATGTGCGCGCAGAGAAAACCCACTCTAACCATCGATGCGATTGATATCGACCAGAACGCATGTGACGCAGCGATAAGTAATTTTTCCAACTCCCCTTGGCAAGACAGGCTCACGCTTCATCAAGGTGACATACTAAACGCAGAGTTTAGCCATCGCTTTGATGCCATCATTTGCAACCCGCCTTACTTCAATAGCGGAGAAAAGGCACAAGACACTAGCCGAGCAATCGCTCGCCACACCGACACACTCAATCACTCTTCGTTACTTACTCGCTGTTGGGAACGACTCACAGCTCAAGGCAAAGCCAGCTTTGTCCTCCCTGCCACTGAAGGAGAAGCCTTTATCTCACTTGCCATCGATCAAGGTTGGCATGTGCAGCGCTTGTGCCGAGTCAAAACTACAGAAATGAAAGCAGTAAGCAGGCTTTTGATTCAAATAGGAAAAGAGCCTATAGGTTGTGAAACATCCGAACTCACGATTCGTACCGCAGATGGCTACAGTGACGCGTTTATCCAACTAACAAAGGCGTTTTATCTAAAGATGTAGAAAATAAGGTGTGATCCTTGTCACCGAACACTCTATAATACGACCCCTTAAATTTAATGCTCACATCAACTCGCTTGTGGAGACCTTATAGTGATCAGAAATTTCGCTGAATTGGAGCTAGACCCTAACCTACTCCTCGCCATTGAAGAAATGGGTTATGACCGCCCAACACAAATTCAGGCTGAAGCCATTCCGCAAGCGTTAGATGGCCGAGATATCTTGGCTTCAGCCCCGACTGGTACGGGTAAAACAGCCGCTTTTGTTTTGCCTGCGCTGCAATATTTACAAGACTTTCCTCGTCGTAAACCGGGGCCTGCTCGTATTCTGATCCTGACTCCGACACGTGAGTTAGCAATGCAGGTCGCAGACCAAGCTCGCGCACTGGCTAAGCATACTAAGCTGAATATCTTCACCATTACCGGCGGTGTTCAGTACCAAGAGCACGCGGACATCTTAGGTAAAACCCAAGATATCGTAGTAGCGACACCAGGACGCTTGATGGAGTACATCAATGCAGAGCGCTTTGACTGTCGTGCGATTGAATGGCTGGTCCTTGATGAAGCGGATCGCATGCTAGATATGGGCTTTGGCCCAACAGTGGATCGTTTGTCTAACGAGTGTCGTTGGCGTAAACAAACACTATTGTTCTCGGCAACACTGGAAGGTAAAGGCGTTGAAGGCTTCACTGCAGATCTACTTAAAAATCCAGCAGATATTGATGCGGAACCATCTCGTCGTGAGCGCAAAAAAATCGCCCAGTGGTACCATCGTGCTGACGATATGAACCACAAACTTGAGCTGCTGAAGAAGATCATCACTGATCAAGCTGAGCGTTCAATCGTGTTCTTAAAAACTCGTGAGCGTCTTGGCGAGCTGCGTACTGAACTCGAAAAAGCGCAAATCCCTTGTGCATGGATTCAAGGTGAAATGCCACAAGATCGTCGTAACAATGCCATCGCGCGTTTTCGAGACGGTACGGTGAATGTACTACTGGCAACCGACGTTGCGGCTCGTGGTATCGATCTTCCTGATGTAAGCCATGTCATTAACTATGACATGCCACGCAGTGCGGATGTGTACCTACACCGTATTGGTCGTACTGCTCGTGCAGGTAAGAAAGGTAATGCAGTATCTCTTGTTGAAGCGCACGACCAACCAATGCTAGATCGCGTTGCTCGCTACGTAAAAGAAGACATCAAAGAGCGCTTTATCAAAGAGATGCGTCCTAAACACAAAAAGCCTGTGTTTAAGAAGAAGAAAAAAGACGACAAAAAGAAAACAGCCGCGAAAGGTAAGAAGAAAGTCGCTAAGAAGAAAAAGTAACGTCTTGATTCAATAATACTGCAAGGGTTGATGTGAAAGCATCAACCCTTTTTTATGCGCAGAACAATTGGTTTACAGAGCGCGTTGAAAGATTCCTTGCTCAATCCTTCGTCGCTCCATGGAATGACACACAAAAAAATACCGCCTTGATAAAGCGGTATCTTTTAAGCTTAGATTTTCAATATGATTCTAAGTAGTTGGGGTTAGAACAAGGCAACAAGCAAATTCAGCCCCATGAGCATAGTCCACTATGTGATTGGGGTGAATTTGCGAAGTTAACGCAGTTATCACCCCAAATACGACGAAGATTAATGTTCGCGAGTCGCGCGGAACTCCACTTCTGGGAAACGCTCTTTTGCCAGATTTAGATTTACCATCGTTGGCGCAATGTACGTCAGATTATCACCACCATCCAATGCTAGGTTGGTTTGGTTCTTACGCTGGAACTCATCCAGTTTTTTACCATCAGAGCACTCAACCCAACGAGCCGTTGCTACGTTAACACTCTCGTAGATGGCTTCTACGTTGTATTCGGCTTTAAGGCGCGCAACAACCACATCAAACTGCAGCACACCCACAGCGCCAACAATCAAATCATTGTTTTGTAGTGGACGGAACACCTGTACAGCGCCCTCTTCAGAAAGCTGAACTAGGCCTTTAAGCAATTGTTTCTGCTTCAGTGGGTCACGCAAGCGAATACGACGGAACAATTCAGGTGCAAAGTTAGGAATACCTGAGAATTTCAGAGATTCACCTTGAGTGAAGGTATCACCGATTTGGATCGTACCGTGGTTGTGAAGACCAATGATGTCGCCCGCATACGCATTTTCAGCTCGCGAACGATCGCCAGCCATAAAGGTAACCGCATCTGAAATGTTGATTTGCTTACCGATGCGCACATGGTTCATCTTCATGCCTTGCTTATAAGTACCCGACACAATACGCATGAAAGCAATGCGGTCGCGGTGCTTCGGATCCATGTTAGCTTGGATCTTAAATACGAATCCTGAGAAGTTTTCTTCAGTCGCTTCAACAGAGCGTTCATTCGCTTCACGTGTTTGAGGTGCAGGAGCCCACTTGGTTAGACCGTCTAGCATGTGGTCAACACCGAAGTTACCTAGTGCCGTACCGAAGTAAACCGGGGTCAACTCACCTTTCAGGAACAGCTCCAAATCAAATTCAGGACATGCACCCATTACCAGCTCAAGTTCCTCACGAACGCTATCAGCAAGATCAGCGCCTACTGCTTCATCAAGCTCTGGGTTATCCAACCCTTTAATTGTGCGTACTTCTTGAATTTCATGACCATGACCAGATTCATACAGGATCGTTTCATCACGGTGGATATGGTAGACACCCTTGAACTCTTTACCACAACCGATTGGCCAAGAGATGGGGGCACACATCATACCCAATTCGCTTTCAACTTCATCAAGCACTTCCATTGGGTCACGTACATCACGGTCCAATTTGTTCATGAAGGTGACGATTGGCGTGTCACGCAGACGTGTCACTTCCATCAACTTGCGCGTACGATCCTCGACACCTTTCGCCGCGTCAATCACCATCAAGCAAGAGTCAACAGCCGTCAGAGTACGGTAGGTATCTTCCGAAAAGTCTTCGTGTCCAGGAGTATCAAGTAGATTGACCAGACAATCGTTGTATGGAAACTGCATGACCGACGTCGTTACCGAAATACCACGCTCTTTTTCCATTTCCATCCAGTCTGACTTAGCGTGTTGAGCAGAGCCACGACCTTTTACCGTACCAGCAGTTTGAATAGCGCGTCCGAAAAGTAGTACTTTTTCAGTAATGGTGGTTTTACCCGCATCTGGGTGCGAGATAATGGCGAACGTTTTGCGCTTAGAAACTTCACCAAGAAAAGCTGTATTTGACATCAAAAGATCTTCTTTTGTCTGGTTACCAGAAGCCTAAAAATCAGTTACTCTGACTGTTCCGGCCGTTAGATTCAATTTTGCGCGGTATTCTCTCTCATATTCTCTTGAGGGGCAACTTCAAGGACGAAAATGGCTCAATATCAGAGTCATTGAAGGGACAAATTAAAATATCAATAAATATAGGCTATAACTAAAGGAGTAGAGGGAACTTGATACGACTATGCCGAAAAGCCAAAAGATAAATTCATTAGCCTTCAGACAAGCCAAAACCGTCTTTCTAGTTTCTGTGCTGCTAGGAATCTGTTTCAGCTTCTATCATATTTTGGTGGATCTTCATCAGGAGCAAAAGCGCATCGAAGAACACTATCAGTTCAAGCTGTTGCAAAACTACTCCAACGCCAGTCAAGCTGCGTATCATTTAAATCAATTACTTGCAGAACAAGTCGCGTCCAGTTTAATGATGGATAATGCCATCTACCGAGTGGAGATCATTGATGATTTCGGTGATGTTCTAACGCGCAAGGAAAATAGCGTATCCCTGCAAGGAGGCTTTACAGAAGCCCTCTCCAACTACTTGACGCCAACCACGCCGGTCTACACCACTGAGCTACACCAGCCCAATTCACATGTCGTGGTGGGCACGCTGGCCTTTTCAGTCAACGGCGCCAATATCGCCAAAGAGTTTATTTCCAAAACCAGTAAAATTTTACTGTTTGATTTATTCAGGAACATACTTCTTACGTCTATTTTGCTGTTCTTTTTCTATCAAAAACTGTCTAAGCCTTTGGTCACGCTTATTGACTGGGTGCGTTCACTGCAGAACAACAAAAGCGACATTCCACCACCGACGCTGTATCGAGATGACGAACTTGGCCATCTTGCAAAAACCTTTCACAGCCTTTGGAAAGACAGAGAAGCCGCTGAAGTTAAGTTGAACCAGCTTGCCTACTACGATTCATTAACTGGGCTCGCCAATCGCAGTTTGCTACTCCAGTTATTGGGAAAAGCAATTGATGACTCCAACGTTAAAAGTGAAACTGGTGCACTCTTCTACCTCGACTTGGATCGCTTCAAAACCATTAATGACTCACTCGGCCACACCATTGGCGATCACTTACTAAAAGCGATTTCGATGAGGATTGAGGCGTGGTTAAAAGACGATTACACCGCCGCACGCATTGGTGGTGATGAATTCGCGATCTTATTACCCAACACAAATGCTGAAAAAGCGCATGAACTGGCGCAGCAACTTTTAGCATTGATATCGAACCCCTATTCCATTGACGATCATCAGCTCTATTGCTCCATGAGCGTCGGCATTGCACTGTTCCCTTCTGTGGGTAACACCAACATTGATGTATTGCGCCAAGCGGATACTGCGCTGTACAGAGCCAAGGTGAGCGGTCGCAATAAATACACCTTCTATGAGCCTGAAATGCAGGCTCAAGTTGAGTCCTTCCTTGAAATAGAAAAAGGGCTACATGAAGCACTGAACAAAGGTCACCTTGAACTTTACTACCAGCCTCAAGTAAACAGTGAGCATCAAATCATTGGCGTAGAAGCGCTCATTCGCTGGAACCACCCAGAAAAAGGGTTGTTGCCACCTGGGGTGTTTATGCCTATCGCAGAGGAAACAGGACAGATTCTTCAGATCGGCAATTGGATTATCGAGAAGGCGTGTTATCAATATGCCACTTGGCAAAAAGAAGGCGTACTGCCGGAGACCTTCCGCCGTTTAGCCATCAACATTAGTCCTTTGCAGTTCTCTCAGGACTCGTTTGTCGAACACATCCATGACGCTTTGACACAAGCCAACATCAGTGGCGATCAAATCGAGCTAGAAATTACAGAAAATCTACTGCTAGAAAATGTAGAAAGTGCCATCCAAAAGATGGTGAAGTTAAAAGAGTACAATTTGAAGACATCGATCGATGACTTCGGTACAGGTTACTCTTCGCTTAAATACCTCAAACATCTGGCTGTCGATGTGTTGAAGATCGACCGCTCGTTTGTCACCCAACTGCACCTCGATGAAAGTGACCAAGCCATTGTTGATACTATTATCATGACCGCGAAACGACTTAACTTGGAGGTCATTGCCGAGGGCGTAGAGGACTGCAATGAGCTCAATACCCTCAAAGAGTTAGGCTGCGATCAGTTCCAAGGTTACTTATTCGACAAACCTCTGCCAGCGAGTGAGCTCACTGAGCGCTTTGCGAGAAATTACTACGCGATAGAAGACGGTTCGCCCATCAAAGCGATCCAAAAGTAGCCCATCTTAAAAGAAGATGTAACTCATAATGAGTGCATCTTCTTTTCCTTTGTCTGTTGGATAATAGTTGAGTCGTCTATCTACCTCATTAAATCCGACGGCGTCATATAGGTTAAAGGCGCGCGCATTGCTTTCTCGAACTTCAAGCCAAATGCTCTCAGCACCACCTTCTTGGCATATCGAGATTAGATGTTCAATAAGCGCTTTGCCGTACCCTTTCCCCTGCAAACTGGGATCGACAGCAATATTGAGTAGAGTCACTTCTCCAACAATATTCTGTGCATAAAAATAGCCAACAAGTTTATCACCATCGAACATCACATGATGGCAAGCTCCTCGACTATCAATATCGCGGATTAAAGTTTCCGACCAAGGGTGAGTGTGAGCCAAGCATTCGATACGATAGACATCGCCTAAGTGTTCAGGCGCAAGTGGAATACAGTGTAAAGTCATAATGTTTATTGGTAGGTACAAATTTGCTGCCACAATGAACGGCGGTGTTGGGTATTACCATCGATCTCTTCGAGCAACGGAGAGGTTAGCGTTTTGGGTGTCACTTCCTCATTCTTATCGCAGCCTGCAAACCACACCCACTCTAAGGAATGTTGGCTAAGTAAGCCAAGTTGCTCTGGATAGATGTGCAATGCCTGCTCAAGTGACAAGTTGATGCTTTTTAAAACGCGCTCAAACATCACAGCTGTCGCCCCTTGAGGTAACTGAGGAGAGACTAGCAATAGTTGGCATGACTCGGGCAGTACCCATTCAGGAGTCGAGTAGCCAAGTAATCGTTCAGGATGCGCGATCTCATAACTCTGAATGCCCATCTCATGTAAAAACTGTTGCTCTTGTTGCGTCATACCGACCCACCACCATTTAAAACGCGCCCATGCTACCACAAATCTAGCGGACGGAATCAACCATTTCACTGCGACTTTCAGCTTTCCAGAAAAACAAAAGCGCCACTCGATGGTAGCGCTTTGATCTCGGAAAGAGAGGCTTAGAAGCTAGCTTTCACTGCCTCTGCAATCTTAAGTGCCGACGATTGAACTAGCTCTGCATCTTCACCCTCAACCATCACTCGAATCAACGGCTCAGTACCAGACTTACGCAGTAGCACGCGTCCCTTTTCACCAAGCTCTGCTTCCACTTCTTTGGTTGCAGTAATCACCGCAGCGGCTTCAAGTGGGTTAGAGTCGCCAGAGAAACGGACATTTTCAAGCACTTGAGGGTATAGCTTCATCCCTTGTGATAGATCATGAAGTGTCATATCACTCCCCACAACCGAAGCAATCACTTGCAGCGCAGCAACAATCGCATCACCCGTTGTGACTTTGTCCAGTAGGATCACGTGACCCGAGTTTTCAGCACCGATCTTCCAGCCTTTCTCAAGCAGTTGTTCCATTACGTAGCGATCGCCTACTGCTGCACGAACAAAAGGAATACCAAGTTGCTTAAGGCCATTTTCCATACCAAGGTTAGTCATTAGCGTACCAACGACCCCACCTTTTAGCTCACCACGGCGAAGTGCGTCGCGTGCGATGATGTAAGCGATTTGGTCACCGTCAATCTTATTGCCCAAATGGTCAACCATGATGATACGGTCACCATCACCATCAAAGGCAAGGCCGAGGTGTGCCTGCTCTTCAACCACGCGTTTTTGCAGTGCACGCACATCAGTCGCACCCACTTCGTGGTTAATGTTTGTGCCGTTAGGCTCTACGCCCATGGCAACCACTTCTGCACCAAGTTCTTTGAATACGTTAGGCGCAATGTGGTAAGTCGCACCATGAGCACAATCGACAACAATCTTAAGATTGGCAAGGCTAAGCTCAGATGGGAAAGTACTCTTACAAAACTCAATGTAACGACCTGCTGCGTCATTTAAGCGCGTCGCTTTACCAAGTTCCGCCGATTCGACACACTCGATCTCTTTGTCCAGTTCCGCTTCAATCGCCAGCTCAATATCATCAGGAAGTTTAGTTCCCTCAGATGAGAAGAACTTAATGCCGTTGTCATAGTACGGGTTGTGTGAAGCAGAGATAACAATGCCCGCTTCGGCACGGAAAGTTTGCGTCAAGTAAGCCACTGCAGGCGTTGGCATTGGACCGGTAAACGTTGCTTTTAGACCCGCAGCGGCAAGACCGGCTTCGAGAGCCGATTCCAGCATGTAGCCAGAAATACGGGTATCTTTACCAATAATGACTTTCTTTGTTCCCTGTTTTGCCAGTACGCGACCAGCAGCCCAGCCAAGCTTTAGTACAAAATCCGGTGTAATTGGGTATTGCCCAACTTTGCCACGAACACCATCTGTACCAAAATAACGTCTTTTGTCAGACATAATGAATCCTTTTTATAATCGTTTTTGCGTTTAACGGTTTTGCCTAACCATTGAAACTATTTTCATCGCATCAAGCGTTTGTTCAAAATCATGCACGCGTATGATTTGCGCGCCTTTCATCGCTGCGATTGTAGCGCAACTGACACTCGCAGCAACACACTCTGCTGGCGTCTTATCCAAGAGTTTGAACACCATAGATTTACGGGACATGCCCGCTAAAATCGGCAAACCAAACTGATGAAACTGCTCTAAGTGGGCCAGCATATGATAGTTATGCTCTATCGTTTTACCAAAGCCAAAGCCGGGGTCTAATATAAGCTGCTCACGCTTGATCCCAACGCCCTCACAAGCCTCTACTCGCTCCTCCAGAAACTGGCCAACTTCAATAAGCAAGTCATCATAATGCGGATTTGCTTGCATCGTTCTTGGTTGACCTTGCATGTGCATCAAACACACTGGTAAGCCCGTTTCTGCCGCAACGTGCAGCGCTCCGGGCTCTTGCAATGCTCTAACATCATTAATGATGTCTGCTCCAGCTTGCGCGGCTTGGCGCATCACTTCAGCTTTGCTCGTATCAACAGAAATCCAAACATCATGCTTTTCTCGAATCGCTTTAATAACCGGGATAACACGATTGAGTTCTTCAGTCAGTTCAACGTCTGGCGCGCCAGGACGTGTAGATTCACCACCAATATCAATAATAGTGACGCCGGCATCAATCATACGTTGAGCTTGTTGGAGCGCATTGTCCAAGGAGTTGTATTTTCCGCCATCCGAGAAGGAATCAGGTGTGACGTTAAGTATCCCCATGACTTGAGGAGTGGATAAGTCTAAGACTTTGTTATTTGCAGTGATTATCATAATAAATACAAAAACCCCGAGTTGCCTCGGGGTTTATCTAATCAAACTCAATTACTCAGAGTCTTTTTTCTCTGTCGCTTCAGTAGAAGAACTTTCCTGAGACGTTGGTTGCTCTTCAGCTTTTGCTTCAGAGGTTGTCTCTTCAGGCTTTTCGTCTACTTTTTCTTCTTTCGCTTCCGGCTTGTTGTTTTGGTTGTCACCCCAGCCCGCTGGTTCGCGAATTTCAGATTTACGTGCCATTAGATCGTCAATCTGACCGGCATCAATCGTCTCGTACTTCATCAACGCGTCTTTCATCGCGTGCATGATATCCATGTTGTCTTCTAGGATCTGTTTTGCACGAGCGTAGTTGCGATCAATGATTTGACGAATTTCAGTATCGATAAGCTTCGCAGTGTCATCAGACATATGTTTAGTCTGCGTCACGCTGCGGCCTAGGAACACTTCGCCTTCTTCTTCAGCGTATAGCAGAGGACCCAGTTTTTCAGAGAAGCCCCACTGCGTCACCATCTTACGAGCAATGTCAGTCGCACGTTCGATATCGTTCGAAGCACCAGTCGAGACTTTATCTGCACCGTAGATAAGCTCTTCAGCTAAACGGCCACCATAAAGGCTGGAAACCATAGACTCTAGGTGTTGGCGAGACATGCTTACACGATCTTGCTCAGGAAGATACATCGTCACACCTAGCGCACGGCCACGTGGAATGATCGATACCTTGTACACTGGATCGTGTTCTGGCACTAGACGACCAACAATTGCGTGACCTGCTTCGTGGTACGCAGTTGACTCTTTAGTTTCTTCAGACATCACCATAGAACGGCGCTCTGCACCCATCATGATCTTGTCTTTCGCCAGTTCAAACTCAACCATAGAAACGTTGCGCTTGTTGCCGCGAGCCGCGAATAGTGCCGCTTCGTTCACTAGGTTAGCAAGGTCAGCACCTGAGAAGCCTGGAGTACCACGTGCGATTAGAGAAGGCTCTACGTCACCTGCTAGAGGCACTTTACGCATGTGTACTTTAAGAATCTGCTCACGACCACGTACATCTGGTAGACCAACCACCACTTGACGGTCAAAACGGCCAGGACGTAGAAGCGCTGGGTCAAGTACGTCTGGACGGTTAGTCGCAGCGATAACGATGATACCTTCGTTACCTTCAAAGCCATCCATTTCAACGAGCATTTGGTTCAGTGTTTGTTCACGCTCATCGTGGCCACCACCAACACCAGCGCCACGCTGACGACCTACAGCATCGATTTCATCGATAAAGATAATACAAGGTGCCGCTTTCTTCGCTTGCTCAAACATGTCACGCACACGGGATGCACCGACACCTACGAACATTTCTACAAAGTCAGAACCAGAGATAGTAAAGAATGGTACTTTCGCTTCACCAGCAATGGCTTTCGCAAGTAGCGTTTTACCAGTACCAGGAGGACCAACCATCAGAACACCCGTAGGGATCTTACCGCCCAGCTTTTGGAAGCGGCTTGGATCACGCAGGTAGTCCACCAGTTCTTTTACGTCTTCTTTTGCTTCATCACAGCCAGCAACATCAGCAAACGTTGTTTTGATTTGCTCTTCGCTCATCATACGAGCTTTACTCTTACCGAAAGACATAGCGCCTTTACCGCCGCCACCTTGCATTTGACGCATGAAGAAGATCCACACACCAATTAGCAAAATCATCGGGAACCAAGAGATGAAGATAGTACCTAGCAAGCTTTGCTCTTCAGGAGGCGTGCCTTGTACTTTTACATTTTGGTTAATTAGGTCATCAAGGAGCTTCTGGTCGTAGACTGGCATGTAAGTAACATAACGCGCGCCGCCGCCACGACGAGTGAAAGTAATCTCACCGTCTTTAAAAGTTGCTTCCTGAATCTGGCCTTGGCCAACTTCCTGTACAAACGTGGTGTAATCCACCGCTCTGCCATTGCTCTCTCCAGGGCCAAAGCTCTGGAATACCGACATCAATACGACAGCGATAACAAGCCACAGAATTAAATTTTTTGCCATGTCACTCAAGGTGTAAGCCTCTCGATAACTAATTATAATTAAAGGTAGGGTACTACAGTTTATAACCTGTAGCTATAGTGTTAACTTGCCTCCCAGAAGGCAAAATAGTTAACCTTTGTAACCAGTGGCTACAACGAAGACTTCTCGGGAGCGAGCTCGCGAAGAGTCAGGTTTTCTAATTTTTACGACTTTAAACATGTCTCGGACTTCTTTCACAAACTGATCGAAGCCTTCCCCCTGGAAAACCTTTACAACAAAGCTACCATTAGGGGCTAGAACTTGTCGACACATATCTAGAGCCAATTCAACCAAATACATCGCTCTCGGTTGATCAACAGAATTATTACCCGCGATGTTAGGTGCCATATCTGACATGACCACATCCACCATTGAAGGTTGGATTCGGTCAAGCAGCGCTTCTAAGACAGCATCGTCACGAAAGTCACCTTGTAGGAAACTAACCCCTGCAATCGGATCCATTGGAAGTAAGTCACAGGCAATGATCTGACCACTGTCTCCTATTATCTTAGCAGCATATTGAGACCAACCACCGGGAGCAGCACCTAAGTCGACAACCGTCATACCAGGTTTTAGTAGTTTGTCTTTAGTTTGGATCTCTTCCATCTTGAAATAAGCACGAGAACGGTAGCCTTTTTTACGAGCTTCATTCGCGTATTTATCATCAAAGTGTTCTTTCAACCAGCGGCCTGAGCTAGCTGAATGTTTCTGTTTACTCATTTTAATCCCAATAAGGCACAAATAGGAGCTATTGTTTTAATAGGCTGAACCTATTACTCAATAAATTATAGTCTTCAGCAATAGATGGCGTTAAAATAGCTTTTTTCAACCCTTATTTTAAAGAAAATTGGCCGCGAAATGAACCTAAGCACTAAACAAAAGCAGCATCTAAAAGGCCTAGCGCACAGTCTAAAACCTGTTGTGCTTATGGGCGCAAACGGACTCACTGAAGCTGTTCTAGCGGAAATTGAAATTGCTCTAAACCACCACGAGCTAATCAAAGTAAAAGTCGCATCGGAAGACCGTGAGACTAAAAACCTGATTATCGATGCAATTATCCGCGAAACTGAAGCGGAAAAAGTACAAGTAATCGGTAAAACGCTAGTTCTTTTCCGTCAAACGGATGAGCGCAAAATCGAGCTACCACGTAAATAACTCTAGTTACGTTAGCAACAAAAAAGGTCGCCTATGCGACCTTTTTTAGTATTGGTGTTTACGCTAACGCTTAGATGTACTCTACGCGGTCGATCTCAAAGTCGCGATCGCCACCAGGTGTAGAGATTGCAACTTCATCACCTTCCATCTTACCGATAAGACCACGCGCAATTGGCGAACTTACCGAGATTCGACCTGATTTGATATCCGCTTCGTCATCACCAACGATTTGGTATCTCTTCTCTTCATCTGTATCGACGTCAATCAATGTCACCGTCGAACCAAAGATAACTTTACCTGAATTATCTATTTTGGTTACGTCGATAACTTGCGCCACTGAAAGCTTGTACTCAATATCACGAATTTGAGCTTCACAAATACCTTGCTCTTCACGTGCAGCATGATATTCCGCGTTTTCTTTCAGATCACCTAGCTCACGAGCTTCAGCAATGGCTTCAGAAATTTGTGGGCGAAGTTTTAATAGGCGGTCGAGTTCTTCACGTAGCTGCTTTTCGCCACGTACCGTCATAGGGACTTTTTCCATTGTTTACCTCATTCCAAAGCTATCTTTGGACAAAACAAAACTACCTAACCGCAGGGATTAGGTAGTGAGTTAACTAATCAATTTATTCTAGTGTAAACAAACTTGGCAACTAAATCACCATAAATCCCACACATCAAAAGGTTGCTCACATTGGTACTGATTATTTTTAAATCAGCACCTTCAGTGAAATGTAAAAACGTCCTTATTCAACTAAAAAAACGTAAAAAACAGCCATGTCAGAGCAATGTCAAACACTTACAAAAAATCAAATAAATCATTAACTTGATGTTTTTTAATATCAAATAAAACAGTGTTCATAATTCGAATTTATATCATTTTACTAACCCATCAGGGAACTTACACGTTAAAACATTGCTCACCGATTGCTCTCATCGAGTGAAGACTTTCTTCAGATTTCTAACATGAATCTTGAATATGAGTATTGATTCACAGGAGCAATAATTAGAGGATAACCCATGCAAACTGTGTTATCGCTCGCATATAACTATTTATGGACAGTAAATTAGGACTTATAAGATGAACAAAACTCTGATTGCTCTTGCAGTTTCAGCTGCAGCAGTGGCTACTGGCGCAAACGCGGCAGAAATCTACAACCAAGATGGTACGTCTCTAGAAATGGGCGGCCGTGCTGAAGCACGTCTTTCTCTTAAAGATGGCAAAGCGCAAGACAACTCTCGCGTACGTCTAAACTTCCTAGGTACAACTCAAATCACTGACGGTCTATACGGCGTTGGTTTCTACGAAGGTGAGTTCACTACCGCAGACAACAAAAACGAAGATGATATCGACCACCGTTACATCTACGCAGGTCTTGGCGGTCAATTTGGTGAAGTAACTTACGGTAAAAACGACGGTGCTCTAGGCGTTATTACAGATTTCACAGATATCATGGCTTACCACGGTAACTCTGCAGCGCACAAAATCGCAGTTGCTGACCGTGTAGACAACATGATTTCTTACAAAGGCCAGTTCAACGACCTAAGCCTAAAAGCAAGCTACCGCTTCGCTGACCGCACTGAAGGTACAACTTCTGACGCTGGTGCATACGGTGACAACGGCGCAGACGGTTACTCTCTATCTGCTATCTTCGCAGTAGCTGATACTGGTCTAAAACTGGGTGCGGGTTACGCAGACCAAGCTGACCAAAACGAGTACATGCTTGCAGCGTCTTACTCAATCCAAGACCTATACCTTGCAACAACTTACACTAATGGTGAGCTAGACAAGAAAGACGCGGACTACACTGGTTACGAATTCGCAGCTGCGTACACGCTAAACCAAACTGTGTTCAGCACTACGTACAACAACGCTGAAACTAACGGCGAAACATCAGCTGACAACGTAGCAATTGACGCGACTTACTACTTCAAGCCTAACTTCCGTGGCTATGTATCTTACAACTTCAACCTTATCGACAAAGGCGACAAGCTAGGTCAAGCTGGTGGTAACGGTACAGCAACCTCTATGGATGCAGAAGACGAACTAGCAATCGGTCTACGTTACGACTTCTAATTTGTGACTAACAGTCATGAATCTAAGACGCCCGCTCTATAGCGGGCGTTTTTTTTACTGGTTATACTGACTCATGCCTATCCAATAGCCGACAACTGAATCATGAAAACCTTGTGTATTGCCACTCTACTCTCCGCCTGTACGACTTTTTCCTGCCTAGCCTACTCTCCACTAGAGTCACTACCGAAAGGGCATAGGGCAGGCTTACTGGTCGAGCGGTTAGACAAACCACAAGTGCTATTGACCACAAACAACAATACTCAATACTTTCCTCCGGCAAGCACGTTAAAAATCGTCACAGCGCTCGCGGCGAAATTAGAGCTAGGCGACAACTTTCGCTTTACGACCACAATAGGTAAAGCGGATAAAGATGTCGTGATTCGGTTTTCTGGTGATCCAACCTTGACCACCGCCGATCTCAAACAACTATTGCTCTCAGCTCAGCAGCAAGGACTTAAAAAGATTGAAGGCGATCTGTGGGTCGATAATAGTGCGTTTACTGGTTACGACCGCGCCGTGGGCTGGCCTTGGGACATACTAGGGGTTTGCTACAGTGCGCCAGCGAGTGCTATCACCTTGGATGAAAACTGCGTTCAAGCCTCTATTTACACAGAGGCAAATCAAAAGACTCGCGTTTACGTGCCTGAACATTTTCCTATTTATGCCTCAACCTCTGCCATCAGCGTCACTAAAACTGAGCAAGAGGCAACCCAATGCGATTTAGGTCTTATTTCATCGCCAGACAATCACTACCAATTACAAGGCTGCTTGGTCGAACGGAGTAAACCTCTACCACTTAAGTTCGCGGTACAAAATCCTGAATTGTATACTCAGCGAATGCTTCACACCTTGCTCACTCAGCTCAATCTCGAGATTGAGGGTAATATTCGTGTTGGCAAGCCAAAACTTGATAACCAAATCCTCGCGGAACACCATTCAGTGTCGCTGCTCCCTATGTTGGATGAGATGCTAAAACGATCCGACAACTTGATTGCAGACAACCTAACCAAAACGATAGGCAGCCAGTTCTTTATTCAGCCCGGGAGCTTTTCCAACGGAACGAAAGCGATCAAACAGATCATCTTCGCTCATACCGGAGTCGACTTGTCTGACACTCCGCTCGCAGACGGCTCGGGATTATCACGCAATAACCGTTTTAGCAGCGAGGACATGGCGAAAATACTGCGCTACATTTGGCAAAATGATGAGCAGCTCAATTTGATTGCATTGCTGCCTAAGTCTGGTGAAAGCGGAACGCTGAAATATCGTCGAAGTATGCGAAAAAGTCCTGTAAAAGGAGCGATTATCGGTAAAAGTGGCTCACTCTATGGTAGCTATAATATGGCTGGCTTTGGTACCGATGCCAGTGGAGAGCCCAAGACGCTATTTGTCCAATTCATTACGGATTACCATCAAGCAAAAGAAAAGAGCGAGGGTAAACCTACCGTCGCTCCAATAACTCAGTTCGAGACCTTGTTTTACAAGGATGTGATCTCATTTAGTCAGGCAATACCCAAGAAATAGTTCACCACGGTGAAGTAAATCCACATACCCGAAATATCGACGATAGACGCCAACACTGGACTCACAAGCACCGCAGGGTCCAGTTTGAACGCTCTCGCAAGGATAGGTAATAGCCCTCCTAACGTTGTCGACATCGTGACTTGAATAAACAGCGCGACTGCAATCGCCATTGCAATGGTGTTGAGCTCAAAGCCTCCCGTAGTGGATCCGTCGCTAAACAATAGAATGCGACCGACCATTACCAAAGAGATAGCAAACGCCAAGCACAGCGCCACTCGGCTCTCTTTCCAAAAAACCTTGACCCACTGCCGCTTCTTGAGCTCTCCCGTCGCCAGCGCGCGAATCACCAAGGTTGCCGCTTGCGTCCCAGTGTTACCACCAGCTGCGGCGATCACGGGCATATAGATCGCTAATAAAACAAGCTGACTAAGTGTATCTTCATATTGAGCAATGATAAGCCCTGAGACGATACCCAACAGCGCTAGAGCAATGATCCAACCAATTCGTTGCTTCACATGCTCTACGACAGAGGTACTCAAATAACCGTTAGCCGTCTCAACTTCTGAATGAATAAACCCGAGTTGATGAGCGTAATGGCGAGCGCGCTTGTCATGCCCTTCATTTTCCAACAGAGATAGTAATTGCTGAACATAGCCAACAGAGCAGTGATGCAGTATCGCCACCGCCTCTTCTATTGGCATCACGGTTAGCAGATGCACTTGTTGATTTTGTTCGTACTGCAAAAATGCATTACGAGCCGCACCAATCTCTTCTTGAGAAAAGTGTGTGTTGTTTTCGATATACGTATTGCTCATTACCGTCATGGCGAATCTCCCGATTGGCAATAGGTAACGACCATCAAATACAGATTGGTAAACAAACGGTGACGTTTAGAAACGAAAAGCAACCTAAACGTATTGAAAGGTAAATGTGTTCTGTATTTAGTTTCTAGTTTTCGAGGAGAAAAACATGAGGAATCAAAGAAAAGAGGATTGCTCTACCAAACAGGTAGAGGCGGAAACGACAATACCGGCGTGGTTTATTTTTCTCCCTTGCTACTAGGAGGATGGTCGATATTGTTCATAAAAGTCTCCAAATAAACTGCCATACTGACAGCGCGAGCATAGTAACAAAACCTAGGCAAAAAAACAGTCAATTTGAAGTCAAAAAGCCTAACATTTGAGATGGTTATAACTCTGCATTTAAATATAAAAAAAGCGCCTAAAAGGCGCTTCAATTCAAAGTATTATCAATTAGTTGATGGTAATACGTGCAAACTTGCGTTTACCAACTTGGAACACATAAGTGCCCGCTTCTGGGGCAAACTTAGAGTCTGCCACTTTTTCACCATCAATCTTCGCAGCACCTTGCTTAACCATGCGCATCGCTTCTGAAGTCGAGGCACATAAGCCCGCTTCCTTCAGTAGGTTGCTGACTGGAAGACCCGCATCAAATGCAAATTCTGGCATTTCATCAGGGATCTGGTTTTTAGCAAAACGGTTAACGAACTCTTGCTCTGCCGCATCAGCATCGGCTTCACTATGGAAACGCGCGATGATCTCTTTCGCTAAAGCGACTTTCACATCTCGTGGGTTCTTGCCAGATTCTACACCAGCTTTGAGCTCGGCAATTTCCTCTAGTGGGCGGAATGAAAGCAACTCATAGTAATTCCACATTAGGTCATCAGAGATCGACATGATCTTACCGAACATTTCGCTAGGCGCTTCACTAATACCAATGTAGTTGTGCGCTGACTTAGACATTTTCTTCTCGCCATCTAGACCAACAAGAAGTGGCATTGTCAGGACAACTTGTGGCTTCTGACCATGTGCTTTTTGCAATTCACGACCCATTAGCAGGTTGAACTTTTGGTCCGTCCCACCAAGCTCAACATCCGTTTCCATTGCCACCGAGTCATAGCCTTGTAGGAGTGGATACATAAACTCGTGGATAGCAATCGGCTGGCCGCCTGAGTAACGCTTTTTGAAGTCATCACGCTCAAGCATACGAGCAACAGTCTGGTTGGCAGCAAGACGAATCATGCCCTCTGCACCTAACTCAGAAAGCCACTCAGAGTTGAATTGAATCTTAGTCTTTGCTGGGTCAAGAATCTTAAACACCTGCTCTTTATACGTTTCTGCGTTACGCAGTACGTCTTCACGAGTCAATGGTGGACGAGTTGTGTTTTTACCCGTTGGGTCACCAACCATGCCAGTGAAGTCACCGATTAAGAATGTCACATCATGACCTAGCTCTTGGAAAGCACGCAGTTTGTTTAGGATTACTGTGTGGCCTAGATGGATGTCCGGTGCAGTTGGATCGGCACCTAATTTGATGCGAAGAGGACGCCCCTCTTTCAATTTAGCAATCAGTTCTTCTTCTGGAATTAGTTCGTCAACACCGCGCTTAATCTCGGCTAGTGCAGCTTCAATGCTCGCCATTCTTGTTCACTCCCACAGATTTGGCAAAAATTTAATAGTTTGCCATATTACTTGAATAGCGATGCTTTTTGAAACCAGTTAGACTAAACAGCTAGGCTTTTTT
The DNA here is from genome assembly GCF_000808535.1 of Vibrio sinaloensis. Lineage (GTDB taxonomy): Bacteria > Pseudomonadota > Gammaproteobacteria > Enterobacterales > Vibrionaceae > Vibrio > Vibrio sinaloensis_D. The sequence goes on along the minus strand of NZ_JWLV01000048.1, from coordinate 175,829 downwards.
ACTTAATTTTTTAGAACGAACAATAAAATGTTGTCTATTTTCGCTCGGCTTCCATGGATGCACCGTGCCCTTATCGCTCTTTTTAGCGCTGTTATCGTCATCGCCTTGTTTTTGCCCGAGCCTGAAGACTTACGCCAAGATGAGCGCCAATATCAAATTGGCAAAGCGTACCCACTCTCAATCGACCCAACGGCACTCACGTTAGAAACGCGCCGCTCCAATCTCGCAGTGCTGCGTTGGGATAAACATACTGTCGGGTCAGGAGACAGTATGGCGCTGCTATTCCAACGCGCAGGTTTGTCATCTCGCCTACTGTACCAGCTCACATCAACCAGCAAAGAAATCGCCAATCAGCTAACTAAGGTTCGTCCTGGAGATTCATTTTTGTTTGGGTTTGACGGTGATAATGAACTTGTTCAAATCAAACGCCAGCTTAGCGCATACGAAACCTTCTTAATAACCAAATCAAGTGATGGATTCACCTCAAGCCTTGATAAGAAGGAAGTTCACTACCAATATAACTACGCGAGCAATGTCATTACTTCTAACTTTTGGAACGCTGGGGTTGGTGCAGGGCTAACGGCAAACCAAATCATGGAACTGGCGGGGATTTTTGGCTGGGATATCGATTTTGCGTTAGATATTCGTAAAAATGACTCGTTTGAAATTCTTTATCAAGAGAAAGTGGTCGAGGGTGAAGTAGTTGGCCGAGGCAAGATCATGGCCGCTATTTTTACCAACCAAGGCGATACATTTAAAGCCATCTTAGATGACAAAACGGGGAACTACTACGACGAAAATGGTCGAGCAATGAAGAAGGCCTTTTTGCGCTCACCACTCGATTTTCGCCGCGTAACATCCAACTTTAACCCAACGCGTCGTCATCCAGTGACAGGCAAGGTTCGTGCTCATAGAGGCACCGACTATGCAGCGCCTGTTGGTACGCCTATTTGGGCCGCTGGCGATGGTACCGTTTTAAAATCTAGCTACAATCAGTTCAACGGTAATTATGTGTTTATCAAACACAGCAATACGTACATTACCAAGTACCTTCATTTGACCAAACGAACGGTAAAAACAGGTCAAAGGGTCAAGCAAGGGCAAACCATAGGTACCTTGGGTGGCACAGGTCGTGTAACCGGTCCGCACCTACACTATGAGTTCTTGGTCAATGGGGTGCATAAAAACCCTAGAACGGTGAAGCTACCGCAATCCAAATCATTGACGGGTAAAGCAAAAACGACCTTCATCGCCAATGCCGAATTAAGGTTAGCGAAACTAGAGCGTTACAGTAAGCTACTGGCAACTGAGTAAAAATAACAAAGCCCCGCATACTCGCGGGGCTTTGTTTTTATCTTGCTTATTTCGCTTCAATTACCGTATTGGCCTCATCTTCCACCTTGTGCTCACGCCCTAACATCAATAGACATGGCGTTAAAACTAGGGTTAATACCGTCGCAAATGCCAAGCCTCCCGCTACAGCCGTCGCGAGTTGGGACCACCACTGGGTACTTGGCGCACCAAATTCTATCTTTTGGTTAACCAGGTCAATATTCATCTCAAGTACCATAGGTAACAGGCCAAGAATGGTCGTCACTGTAGTTAGCATCACAGGGCGTAAACGCTGCACGCCAGTTCTCAAAATCGCATCTCGCTTGTCTAGCCCTCGGCGACGCAATTGGTTGTAGGTATCAATTAAGACGATGTTGTTGTTAACCACAATCCCCGCAAGAGCAATCACACCGATACCCGACATAATAATGCCGAACGGTTTTTGGAATACCAATAAACCAACAAACACCCCAACTGTCGAAAACAGAACGGCAGAGAGAATAAGAAACGCTTGGTAGAAGCTATTAAACTGAGTAATCAGAATAAGCGCCATAACCACTAAAGCAACCAAGAACGCATTTTGCAGAAACGCCGACGAATTTTCTTGCTCTTCATTCTGACCTCGAATCTTAAACTCGACGCCATCAGGCAGATCTAACTTGGCAAGCTCTTGCTCAACCTTCGGCAGCTCAAGTGCCAAGTTATACCCTTCTTTGATATCAGCAAAAATGTTGAGCACACGATGACCATCAATACGGCGAATTGTATCTTGCTTATGATCAGGCACAATACTGGCAAAGTTGGTGATGGGTACCATGCCTGCGGCTGTTTTGACTTTAAGCTGATCGAAACGGCCAATATCACGCTTGTCTTCTGGGTAACGCACCAAGATATCTACCTCTTCGGTTGAATCATCTGGCAAGTAATCCCCTAACTTCAAACCATTGGTGACAAACTGGACCGTGTTGCCCACTAACGTCGCGTCCGCAGCAAAACGAGCAGCATCATCACGACGAATGTCTATTTGCCAATCTATCCCCGCTTTACTCGAGTTATCACTGATATTGGTAAATGCGGCATAAGAGTCTGCCCAGTGACGCACCAGTTTCGCGGCACTATCTAGCTCACCAGGAACGCGCGTCGACATCTCAATCACGAGATCATGTTCAACTGGCGGACCTGCATCTGGGAACTTGTATTCTATTTCGACACCTGCGTATTGGTCGGTTGTCAGCTTCAACTCGTCAATGATGGTTTTGACTTTACGTCTATATTGCCAATCCACAGGAGTGATCTGTATTTGACCAATTTGATCATCCCCTCCGGTGCGAGTGTAGACGCTTTCAAATTCATCGTGACCAAGCATTACCGACTCAATATCACGCATGATGACGTCTTTCTCATGGATAGAGAGATCGCCATAAGAACGCACTTTTACCGTGAAAAATGGCGGATCTACCTCTGGGAAAAACTCCGCGCCTAACCCCGCTTTTGCATAAGTAAAGCCAACCGCGATAGCGAGCAATATTGCACTCAACAAAATTTTGAACGGATGTCGTATCGCGATATCTAGGGTATGGAAGTAAAGTTTCGTTATCCCAGTCGCTTTGGTGTAGTCGCCATCATGCAGTGCGAGCATTTTTTCGCGCTGTTGACGCGTGACATTTTGCGGTTTACCAATCAAGCTGCCTAGAACGGGGACAAACAACAATGCCATCGCAAGAGATGCGGCCAATGTAGCAATCAGTGTCAGCGGCAAATACTTCATAAATTCGCCCGTGATGTCAGGCCAAAAGAGCAAGGGCGCAAAAGCCGCCAGTGTTGTCGCAGTGGAAGCGGTGATCGGCCAAGCCATTCGTTTCGCCGCGTCTCGGTATGCCTCTCGCCTTGGCGTGCCTTCTTGCATTCGCCTATCGGCAAACTCCGTCACAACAATCGCACCATCCACCAGCATACCAACAGCCATAATCAGCGAGAAAAGCACGATGATATTGACCGTCAAACCAAACACGGACAGCACTAAAAGCCCCGTCAAGAATGAGCCCGGAATGGAGATACCCACCAAAAGCGCCGTGCGGACACCCAATATCGCGATAATGACGATCACAACCAAAATGATCGCAGACAGGATATTGTTTTGCAGATCGTTAAGCATCATCTTAACGTCATCAGATTGATCCCAGGTGTATTTAACCAATAAGTTACTTGGCCAATCTTCTCGCTCCTGAGCGCCCTGCATAACAGCTTTAATAAGCTCCACCGTCTCGATGATATTTTCACCGGACCGCTTTTTAACATCCAGCACTACCGCCGACTTACCATCTAAACGGGCAAAGCTCTCTGGGTCTCGAAACGCTCGGCGCACCGTGGCCACATCGCCAAAAGTAATGACTTGTTTGCCGTCCACTTTGACGGGCAACTCTAAAACATCTTTTAACGAATCGAAAACAGATGGGACTTTGACAGAAAAACGTCCATAACCGGTATCCACAAAACCCGCTGCGACAACACGGTTATTAAGGGCAATTAAGTTATAGATATCAGCCTGATCAAGACCGTAGCTCTCCATGAGCAATGGATCGACAATGATCTCAACAATATCTTCTCTATCCCCAGCGATATCCACTTCTAAGACTTGACGATAGCCCTCAAGCTTATCACGCAGTTCTCGTGCAATTTGAACTATGGTTCGCTCTGGGACCGTACCGTATAGAACAACGGTTAACGCGGGCTCTTCCGATGCAAGAGTGACTTCATTAACGGTAGGTTCATCACTATCTGCAGGCAGTTTAGGTTTGGCGAGATCAACCGCCTCACGGACATCGGCCATCGCTTTGTTAAGATCAACACCAACACTAAACTCAAGCATCACAGACGCGTGTCCTTCAGATGCCGTTGAGGTCATCTCTTTGACACCTTCAATCGATCTTAGCTCTTGTTCAATGGGGCGAACCAGTAATCTCTCAGCATCCGTTGGGGAAATACCTTGGTGACCAACCGATACGTAGATAATCGGAATGGTAATGTCTGGGCTCGATTCTTTGGGAATCGTGATATAAGTTAACACGCCGGCGATCAGAACAAAGACGAGTAACACCAGCATAGTCCGCGTGCGCGACAAGGCCGCATCAATTAATGCAAACATAACGACCTCCTAGTTACAACGATTGTTCAACGGCAATGACGCGATCACCTTCGCGAACAAAACCTTGTCCTGTGGTGATGATCTTCACCTGCTCACCAAGTCCAGTGAGCCAAACCCCATCTTGTTCTGCCTTCACGAGTTGGATAGGGACAAAATGGACGGTTTCTTCAACAAGAGTTTTTACGCCTAGATTGCCAGAATCGTCCAGCGCTAACATGGCAGGCGTGAGTTTAATCGCTAGCTTTTCTTTGAGATTCAGTTCTACTTCCGCACTGATCCCTGCTGGGATACGTTGGTCAGGATTAGTGAGCACAATTTCAATCGGAAACGTATTGGTCGATGGTGAAGAGACTCGAGAAATGTAACGCACTTGACCTGCCGTATTCTCACCCGCAATAAACCGAACCCGAGCGCTTTGCCCAAGCGTTAAATCTTGAATATGTCGCTCACTGACATCCGCTTCAATGATGATTTGACTCAGGTCGATCAACGATGCAACAGGATCGCCCACGCCAACGAAGTCACCACGCTCGATAAATAGATGTTCGACAATTCCGGAAAATGGAGCGGTTACTGAGGTGTTTCGCAACGCAATTTTTGCATTACTTACCATTGCTTTGGCTTCTACGAGTGCCGCCTGAGCATTGGTATAGGCAACCTCACCTTGTAACCCTCTATCTTTTAAAGATTTGGCTGCGTTAAACTCTTTCTCGCGCACTTTGAGCATTGCTCTAGCGCGCTCTAGTTGAATATCAAGATCGCCTTTGTCTATCAATGCAATCACTTGGCCTTGTTCGACACTTTGCCCTTTTTCCACTTTTAGCTGGATGATTTTACCGGCAATTTCAGCCCCCAACTTAGCCTCTTTATTCGGCGCGGTGCGCCCATACAATTCGATAGATTTATACGTTTTTTGAGCATTAAAGGTTTGAAAAGCGACTTTAGCAAGCGGCACTTCTTGTGATGATTTCTCTGGACCTGATTCTTCGGCCTTTATCGCGCCTAAGCCAAGCCAAAACGAAAGGATCAGAACGATGATTATAGAGACGATGTAGGGACGAGCAGCAATAAAGCGGGTAAATGAGAAACTAGCCATAACAATCCTTTGCTTTTATTTTCGCCATCAGGGCGTTCAAACCAGGATATAAAGTAACCAGTTAAAAATAAATTACACTTGGACAGTAATTTAGCTTAGATCTCAGTTTCTGGATTAATAACTCAACTAAAAAAGGCTGCAGATGCAGCCTTTAGAAAACGCTAGTCAATACAGCTTAAACGCTGAATGAAGCGCCACAACCACAAGTGGTTGTCGCATTTGGATTATTAACAAAGAAGCGGGAACCCTCTAGCCCTTCGGTGTAATCAACTTGACCGCCAACTAAGTATTGCAGGCTCATCGGATCAACCACTAGGGTAACGCCGCTATTAACGATCGTGGTGTCACCTTCATTGACACTCTCATCAAATGTAAAACCGTACTGAAAACCACTACAACCGCCACCAGTAATATAAACTCGCAGTTTTAAGTTTGGGTTTTCTTCTTCAGCAATCAACGCCCCCACACGCTTAGCGGCGGCATCTGAAAATGTTAGTGGTATGTTTACTTCGCTCACGATGACCTCTCTCAGTGGTGAATTTCCAGAGCGCATCTTCTGCCACTATCTGGAACATCATCTTTAGTATTAATATCGGGATTATCTAATACCTGAGTGAAGCGTTCAAGTATTCGCCACATGGGAAGCGTTTTTTTAGCCAAATTACCTGCTATTTGGTGCCAAAGTACTCAGAATGTGCTGCAAAGCGTTTTATTGAACGGGAATCGACAGGTACAATGCGAGCCAAATTGGTCCGAGCAATCAAAAGAGGATATCCCATGACCAAATCAGCAGACTTATTCGAGAAAGCACAGCAAACCATTCCTGGCGGTGTCAACTCTCCAGTGCGTGCTTTTAACGGCGTTGGCGGCGCTCCAATTTTTGTCGAGCGCGCAGATGGCCCTCTTATTTTTGATGCTGATGGTAAAGCGTATATCGACTACGTTGGTTCTTGGGGACCAATGATTCTCGGTCATAACCATGCGGTCATCCGTGAAGCCGTGATTGATGCCGCTCAGCGTGGCCTTAGCTTTGGCGCACCGACTGAAATGGAAATTGCGATGGCTGAGCTTGTGTCTGAGCTAGTACCGTCAATGGAGCAAATCCGCATGGTGAGCTCTGGTACAGAAGCGACCATGAGTGCGATTCGTCTTGCTCGTGGCTTCACTGGTCGTGACAAAATCATGAAATTCGAAGGCTGTTACCACGGCCATGCCGACAGCTTGCTAGTAAAAGCGGGGTCTGGAGCCCTAACACTAGGTCAACCAAGCTCTCCGGGTGTACCTGCAGATTTTGCTAAACACACACTTACCGCTACTTTCAACGACCTAGATTCGGTGCGTGAGCTATTTGCGGCTAACAAAGGCGAGATCGCATGTATCATCGTTGAACCGGTTGCTGGCAACATGAACTGTATCCCTCCTGTAGAAGGTTTCCATGAAGGCTTACGTCAAATCTGTGATGAAGAAGGTGCTCTACTGATCTTTGATGAAGTCATGACGGGCTTTCGCGTTGCACTAGGTGGCGCTCAAGGTTACTACAACATCAAGCCAGACCTAACAACACTCGGTAAAGTAATTGGTGGCGGTATGCCTGTTGGCGCCTTTGGCGGTCGCAAAGAAGTGATGCAGTACATTGCACCAACTGGTCCAGTTTACCAAGCAGGTACACTATCAGGTAACCCGGTCGCTATGGCTGCTGGTTTTGCTTGTCTGAACCTTTTGAAAGAAGAAGGCAACGAAAAACGTCTTGCTTCTAAAACAAAACAGCTGGCTGATGGCTTTAAAGAGCTAGCCGATAACCATGGTATCCCACTGGTGGTTAACCAAGTTGGTGGCATGTTCGGTTTCTTCTTTACCGACCAAGAAACCATTACCAGTTACGAAGACGTGACTAAGTGTGATATCGAACGCTTCAAGCGCTTCTTCCACCTGATGCTAGACCACGGTGTTTATCTGGCACCTTCTGCTTTCGAAGCAAGTTTTACGTCTCTTGCTCATGGCAGCAAAGAGATTGAAGCGACATTGGAAGCCGCAGATCGCTGTTTTGCCATCCTAGCTAAAGAAGCGTAATCGCAATAAGCAAATTATGAAGGCTGCCTTTTGCAGCCTTTTTTATTGCCAATGAATAACAACCAACACAATTAAGCCGAGTAAAACGATGCGAAACCAAGGAATCATGCGCCTCGCTTTTTGCTGCTTTTCACAACCTTTATCATTATTACAGCACCCCATAGTTTGACTCACCTCTGATACTCATTTGATTCTTCGTTGATAACTGCCTGTTTTAAAGCCATTATACTGATACAACGTCAAACCTTTGGACAAAATCGTGTCAGATAAAGTGAAAATCACCTCCAGCCATTGGGTCCTCATTACCGCTCTTTTGGCTGCTGGTTTTGCCTGTTTTCTATTGGTCGAACCGTATATCAACTCTATCGTTATGGCATTCATTATCTCTCTACTCATGTTTCCTATTCATGAGTGGATCGAAAAGAAGCTACCAAACCATCCTAATATCTCGTCCTTACTCTCATGTGTGGTTTTAACCTTCATTATTGTTGTGCCACTTTTGTTTGTGTTTGCCGCAATCGTGCAACAAGGCTCGGCTTTTTCGCAAAATGTGTACCAATGGGTTACGCATGGTGGGATCCAAACCCTCTTTGAACACCCTTGGGTGGTGAAAGGTCTATCGTTGGTTAACACCTACTTGCCATTTGATACCGTTGAACCACAAGAAATTGCCCAAAAAGTTGGCCAATTCGCCACGACATTCGGCAGTAATCTCGTCGGTATCAGTGCAAAGATTTTGGGTGATGCAACCAACTTCTTAATGGATTTTTTCCTGATGTTGTTCGTTCTTTTCTTCTTGCTCCGCGATCACGATAAGATCATCAGCGCCATTCGTCATATCTTGCCACTCTCTCGAAGCCAAGAAGACAAGCTGCTTGATGAAGTAGAGCAAGTATCAAAGTCTGCTGTGATGGGCTCATTTTTAACCGCTATCGCGCAGGGTATTGCGGGGGGAGTTGGGATGTGGCTAGCCGGTTTCCCAGGACTGTTCTGGGGCACTATGATGGGCTTTGCGTCTTTCATCCCTGTGGTCGGGACCGCTCTAATTTGGATCCCTGCAACTGTCTACCTCTATTTAACCGGTGATAGCACTTGGGCCATCTTCCTTGCCATTTGGAGCATTGCCATCGTTGGCTCAATCGATAATCTACTTCGCCCGCTACTGATGCAGGGCAGCGGTAACGCTGGCATGAGCACCCTAATGATCTTCTTCTCACTGTTGGGCGGCTTACATTTATTTGGCTTAATCGGCCTTATCTATGGCCCTTTGATCTTCGCTGTCACCATGGTTTTGTTCAATATCTACGAGGAAGAGTTCAAAGACTTCCTCGACCGACAAGATCAAAACTAACCGCTACCAGTTGGTATCAACGGGGGATTATGCGAAAATCCCCCGTCTTTAATTCTTGGTAGAGTCCCTCTATGTCTGCTTATATCGCACCGAGTCAAATCGCAGAGCGCCAACTTGCTTACTTTGCAGGAAAGCACGTGCTTGTCGCTGGCGAAGCCGAAGATCTGTTTCCTGTCGAACTGGCCAAACATTGTGAATCCGTGAGTGTGTTCACCACCAACTATGGTTACTATCGCCAGCTCGAACCATACGATCATATTACTCGTGTATTTGGTGCAGAGTTTACTCAAGAGACTCAAGCCGACATGGTGCTGCTTTATTGGCCAAAAGCAAAAGCAGAAGCAGATTACCTACTCGCAATGCTGATGGCTAAACTTGGCACTGAGACAGAAATCGTCGTAGTCGGAGAAAACCGCTCTGGCATAAAAAGCATTGAAAAGATGTTTAAGCCTTATGGGCCAATTACCAAGTTTGACTCCGCACGTCGATGCTCATTCTATTGGGGAAAATGCACTGAACAGGTAAAACCCTTTGTGATGTCTGACTGGTTCAAGAGCTACCAAGTCAGCTACAAAGCGCACAACTTAACCATAAAAAGCCTACCTGGTGTATTCAGTCATGGCCAGTTTGATGTGGGCAGTCAGTTGCTCTTGGATACTTTGCCAGCATTGACAGGAAAAGTGCTAGATTTCGGTTGTGGCGCCGGTGTGATTGGATCAGTAATGGCGACACTTAACCCAGAGATCGAGCTCGAAATGTGTGACATCAGCGCGCTCGCAGTTGAGTCGAGTAAAGCGACCTTAGCGGCAAACCAACTATCAGGTAAGGTGTTTGCCTCGGACGTGTATTCTGACACCAGTGATGACTATCAGTTTATCGTTAGTAATCCGCCCTTTCATGCAGGTCTGGACACTAGCTACAGTGCAACCGAAACCTTACTCGCCACAGCGCCTAAACAACAAACGAAACAAGGTGAGCTCTTTATCGTTGCCAACAGTTTCTTGAAATACCCGCCCATTATTGAACAAGCGTATGGTAATTGCGAGACGCTAAATAAGACCAACAAGTTCACCATTTACCACGCTAAAAAATAGTCTCTAAGCCCCAGTTACTCGACCATAACTGGGGCTTTTATAAATAATTACCGATAAATTTGCGCCTTTCTCCACGCTTTAAATGCGACTTACTTGTCAAAGTAAAAAAACTCGTTAATTTTGTCAGATTAGGAATCAACGTTTTTCACTTTGCTCTTCAGGCAGCATGGTCCCTTCACACCTAGACCCTTCTCTGCTTGAGAGCCGCATTGCCACGGAAAGTCTATTTTCATCATGTTTAAGTTGTATCGCAAACAAAGATTCAAGCGTCTTCAGAATACGCTCATGTTCGCGTTTCTTGCGCTAAGCATTACGCCGCTGACTATTACAGCTATCTTTTTCTTACAATCTCACACCACCGATCTACAAGAGCAGAGCACGTCGCACCTTGTCTCTGTGCGCGATAGCAAGCAGCAACAAGTGGTGGATTACCTGTATGCTAAAGAATCCGAGGTGATGGGTTTTGTCCGCTCCGAGCTTGCGTATGCCAGTGGCGGACGTTTTTACGGCTTAGTCAATGCCTTCCAAAGCTTGGGGCTAGATATTGAAAGTGCGCGCGAATATGCACAAAAGCGTTACATTCAAGGATCTGGCGATCAAATCAAAACGTCTATCCTGCCTCAATCGAACATTTTCAACGGTACAGAGCGTTATCGCCTACTGCACAAACGCTACCACTGGGCGTATCTAGAGCTTTTGAAGCGCTCCGATTTTGACGATATTCTGTTGGTCGATAGAGATGGTAATGTCACCTATTCAATCTTCAAATATGACAATTTCGGTACTAACCTACTTACTGGGCGCTATAAGGACGCCAATTTAGGTCAATCATTTAAGAAATTGCGCGATTTGGTTACAGAAAAACGCAAAGCGAATGAAGACTTCACCCCAGTATTGATTTCCGACTTCACTCAAGAACAAGGAAAGTCGGTGGCTTGGCTGGGAGCACCGATTATTCAGCAAGGATATTTGCACAGCTACGCGATGTTCCGCTTGCCTAACAATGGCATCACCAAACTGATTTCAGACACCAACAATATTGCCTCAATGAAGACGTTATTGGTGGGACCTGATTACCAGTCACGAACATTGGCTTATCAAAAAGAAGATATCGAATTAAGTAACGAAGTTGTCACTCTCGCGCTGAACGGTTTGACCAACGTCGGGACTTATACCAACACTGCCGGAGAAGAAACCATCGCTGCATACAGCCCAGTATCGCTAAAAGGCATTGATTGGGCGTTGGTTGTTGAAGTACCAGAAAGTGTCGCCTTCGCGCGCGTTCACCAACTCGAAAAACTGTTTGTTGCCGCCATGCTGATTGCGATTGTACTCGTGGTCATGGCGTCTCACTACCTATCCAACTTTATTACTTCCCCATTGCTAAAATTGACGTGGGCTGCAGAAAAAGTCTCAGCTGGAGATATGGATGCAGACATGATCAACATGGAAAGAAAAGATGAAATTGGACGTTTGGCTGTAAGCTTTGAACGGATGCAGCGTTCCATTCGTGAAAAAATTCAATTGATCAAACAGCAAAATGAAGAGCTAGAGAGCAACTTACAGCTTATCCAAAAACAGAATGATGAGTTGCAGTTAGCCAACAAACTGAAAGATGAGTTTCTCGCGACGACCTCTCATGAGTTGCGTACACCACTGCACGGTATGGTGGGGATCGCTGAAGCACTCATTTCAGGCGCGAATGGCCCCATTACCGCCGATCACAAGTACCAGCTCGATATCATCATCAGCAGCGGTCAACGCTTGGCGACCCTCGTCGATGACTTACTCGACTATCATAAAATGCGTTATGGCAACTTAGATATCGAAACCAGCGCGGTCGATTTATCTGGCTCAACCCGCTTGGTACTTGAGCTCTCTTCTCATCTGCTTGGCAACAAGCCACTGCGCATTATCAATCAAGTGCCAGAAGAACCGGTTTGGGTGAGTGCGGACCCTCAGCGTCTTGAGCAAGTCCTGTACAACCTGATTGGCAATGCGATCAAATACACTTCAGAAGGGAAAATTGTTATTTCCGCGACTGTGGTTGACAACAACATTCGCGTTCAAGTCGTCGATACTGGCCAGGGTATTCCTGCAGACCAGCTCGACCACATCTTTGAGCCGCTGATTCAAGCAGGCAACGATGCCAGTCGCTACCGACAAGGAGCTGGCCTAGGACTATCGATTAGCCGACAACTCATTGAGCTAATGAAAGGCTCTTTGTATGTCAGCAGTCAACCTATGGTTGGAACCACGTTTAGCTTTACGCTGCCGATAGCAACAGAAGAACAAATTGCTTCAGCGAGTCAATTCGACAGCCCACATTTCCAAGCACCAGAAAGCGCAGACATTGAACTTGCCGAGGTGACCAACGTGCCTGTGAACCCTGATGGGCCGCTGTTGCTGGTTGTGGACGATGAACCTGTCAATTTACGGGTCTTGGATAGTTTCCTCAGATTAGAAGGTTACCGTGTTCAGACAGCCAAAGATGGTTTAGAAGCCTTCGAAAAACTGGAAGCAGAGAAGCCGGAGCTGGTATTACTCGATATTATGATGCCAGGCATGAGTGGCTATCAAGTGTGTGAGAAACTCCGCCAAGATTACGATCACGCGCAGCTGCCTGTCATTATGCTAACCGCGCTAAATCAGGCCGACGACCGTCTTCGTGGCTTCGAGGCGGGCGCGAACGACTATTTGTCTAAGCCGTTCAATAAACAGGAGCTAGCCGCTCGTATTCGCGCGCACCTAACCGCGAGTAAAGCCGAACAGCGCAGGATTGAAAACCAACAGTTACAACTAGAACTCAAGCAGCGTGCTTTAGTCGAAGCGAGTCTGCTTGAAACGCAAGGGCGACTTCTTGAACAGCTTGAAACCGCGCCTGAAGCCATTATTTGTGTTCGTGAGGACAACAAAATACGTTTTGCCAACGAGGCAGCTTCAAAGCTATTCAAGCGCTCAACGGAGCAACTTAAGCGTTCATCGGCCGAAGAGCTTATCGCACCGAAATTCCTCAATATCACTCAGGATCACTACTGCGGAACGATAGACGTGTATGTTGAAGATGTTAGACAGCACCTTTCTACAGACATTCTCAAGCTACCAGAAGGCTCTGGACTGCGCTCCATTTATATATTCAATGTCGGTGGAAGCATCAATGCCAGTCGAATCAATAACCTTGAAACGGCGATTGAAGCCCTATCAAGCTATGCTTTCGATGGTGATAAAGCCAAGCTGCAAGAGCTCAAAGAGCTCGGTGGCGAGTTCACTCGTCTCGCGGATAAGGTTTCTTCAGACAGCAAACCCAAACAAGAGGTGATGCGTGAAATATTGGTCGATGCAATGACTAACGCGTTGGAGTACTGGGAAAGCGTTACAGGAGAAACCAAATTTGCCTTTGCAGAGAAGAGCGGTTTGTGGCGCGTTTATCTTGACCGGAGCACACTTCAAACCCGAACGCTTGATAAATACTTGCGTATCGAAACCCTACCTAAAACCCCTCGTTGGAGAACGGTATTGAGCTCTCTAGATTACATTCTGGAGCACTGTAACGAACAAAGCCCACAACGCGCTCATATTGAAGGGCTGCGCAATAAGCTACAACACTTACTGACAAGTTAGCCTAGCGATACACATAAGATTAAAGCCTGCACTTAGCAGGCTTTTTTGTTGCTAGTAGCCGTTACCCCTACACACAAAAATCTCTTTTTACGCCCCGTAAAACAAGCCAGGTTCTCTGCGATTTTGATGCTGATTATTTTATGTTTCCTATAAAAATTATCGCGTTCAAAGCCCAATTGACGTAAAAACAATCTATATTGAGAAGCCAGTCACAACAATACGGCAGATTTTATTTAATCCAATTAATTAACACTACAAACCATAAGTGATTAAGATCTCACATCGCCACACTTCGTAGAACAACCATAAATTATAAAGGCCAAAGCCTAAGTGAGCACTAACATACAAATACTATACGGAAAGTCACTGCGAGTCAGATCACGCAACAAAATTTGTACAAGATGCTTCTAGTTTGAGCACTATTAACGTTATTGACGAGAAACATGGCACTTTTTACGTTTTTAACGGGAAATCCAATTGCGAAAATTGACGTTAAAGTGTTTTCTTACTGTGCCTAAGGCCTACAGGCCACTCTAAAGATTGTGCATCTCCTCCGGATTGCAATCCAAAGTAGAGGTAGGCCTTAGAGAGTGTTTATCAATTGATGACATTCCATTCCATAAGTGAAATGAAAGCAAATAGTAAGGAACAGCTATGCTTGCCAACATTAAAAAAACAGCACTAGCAACAGCAATTATTGCAACAGCAACAACTGGATTCGCTTCAGTAGCGACTGCAGCTGAGCGCAGCGAACTGACTGTACACCCTAAAGAGTTTACAACCTTCGTTCGTAACTTTAACCCATTCTTGGGTGCAACGAACCTACACACTACAACGGACTTCATCTACGAGCCGCTTGTTGTTTTCAACGAAATGCACGGTAACACGCCTGTATTCCGTCTTGCTGAAAACTTCAAGATGTCTGATGACCTAATGAGCGTAACTTTCGATATTCGTAAAGGCGTGAAATGGTCTGATGGTCAAACGTTTGATGCAAATGACGTAGTGTTCTCTTTCAACCTTGTTAAGGAAAAACCAGAACTTGACCAAAGTGGTATCAACTCTTGGGTAACTGGCGTAGAAAAAGTAAACGACTACCAAGTTAAATTCCGTCTGACTGAAGCGAACTCTAATGTTCCTTACGAAATTGCAAAAGTACCTGTAGTACCTGAGCACGTATGGAAAGACATCAAAGATCCTGCATCATTCACTAACGAAAACCCTGTAGGTTCTGGTCCTTTCACAGAGATCGACACATTTACAGCACAACTTTACATCCAGTGTGCAAACCCGAACTACTGGGATGCAGACAACCTAGATGTTGACTGTCTACGCGTTCCACAAATCGCGAACAACGACCAATTCCTAGGTAAAGTTGTTAACGGTGAAATGGACTGGACTTCATCATTCATTCCTGACATCGACCGTACTTACGCAGCAGCTAGCCCTAACCACCAGTACTGGTACCCGCCAGCAGGTACTCAAGCGTTCGTTGTTAACTTCAAGAACCCAGATGCAGCGAAGAACGAAGCGCTAACTAACGTAGACTTCCGTCGCGCGTTCTCTATGGCTCTTGACCGTCAAACTATCATCGACATCGCGTTCTACGGTGGCGGTACAGTGAATGACTTCGCTTCAGGTCTAGGTTACGCATTCGAAACTTGGTCTGATGAAAAGACTCACAGCAAGTACAAAGGCTTCAACACGTACAACGTTGAAGGTGCTAAAGAGCTACTTAAGAAAGCTGGCTTCAAAGACGTCAACAAAGACGGCTTCGTAGACACTCCATCAGGTAAGTCATTCGAGCTTCTAATCCAATCGCCAAACGGCTGGACAGACTTCAACAACACGGTTCAACTTGCAGTTGAGCAACTTGCAGAAGTAGGCATCAAAGCAAAAGCTCGTACTCCAGACTTCTCTGTGTACAACCAAGCAATGCTTGAAGGTACGTACGACGTAGCTTACACAAACTACTTCCACGGTGCAGATCCACACACTTACTGGAACAGTGCATACAACTCAGCACTTCAGTCTGGTGATGGTATGCCTCGTTTCGCGATGCACTTCTACAAGAACGATAAGCTAGATGGTCTTCTAAACAGCTTCTACAAGACAGCTGACAAGCAAGAGCAGCTAGATATCGCTCACGGCATCCAGCAAATCATTGCTTCTGACCAAGTGACAATCCCTGTAATGTCTGGTGCTTACATGTACCAATACAATACAACTCGATTCACTGGTTGGTGGAACGAAGAAAATCCAAAAGGCCGTCCAAACATTTGGGCTGGTATCCCAGAGCGTCTACTACACGTACTGGACCTAAAACCAGTTAAATAAGTAGTTGTTCTAACTATGCGGCATACATTCCGTATGCCGCAAAATCCCCCACTCTTTCATAAGTTTGTCAAATGGCGCCAGTCGTCAGGGGATTGTTCGCTCTAAAATTTGTTTTCGCTAGAGCGACCTGAAACCAGAAACAGGGAAAATCTGGGTGAGTAAGGTGTGAGTTATGGGTTATTTTTTAAGACGTTTGTCGTTCTATTTGGTCGCATTATTAGTTGCTGCGACATTAAACTTTATTATTCCTCGAGCAATGCCAGGTGACCCAGTCACCATGATGTTTGCGAACGCTTCAGTTCAAGTAACACCAGAACGTATTGCTGCAATGAAAGAACTTCTAGGTTTTGTCGATGGCGGCCTTTTCGTTCAGTACATTGCCTACATGAAAAATGTGCTTAGCTGGGAGCTAGGTACGTCAATTCAGTTTTACCCGCTTTCAGTAAACAAACTGCTTGGTGGTGCCTTTGGTTGGTCACTATTCCTAGCCGGTACAGCGGTAATTCTTTCATTCTCGCTAGGCTCTATCCTAGGTATCTTTGCTGCATGGAAACGTGGTAGCAAATACGATGCATTTGTTACACCGGGCATGCTGATTATTCAGGCAGTTCCTCAAGTTGTTATTGCAATGCTAGCGCTATTCATTTTCGCAATTGGCTTGAAATGGTTCCCAACCGGTTATGCATACACCGCAGGTACAGTGCCAGATTGGACAAGTTGGGCATTTATTAAAGATGTCGCTTACCACGCCGTTCTTCCTTTGTTCTGTGCGTCTATCGTTCAGATTGGTGGCTTCTTGGTTAACATGCGTAACAACATGATCAACCTTCTCGCTGAAGACTACATCACGATGGCAAAAGGTAAGGGCCTCAGTGAAAACCGCGTAGTCTTCAACTACGCAGCACGCAACGCACTGCTTCCAAGTGTCACTGCACTTTCTATGTCGCTAGGTATGGCAATTGGTGGTCAACTTATCGTTGAAATCATCTTCAACTACCCAGGTTTAGGTACCGTACTACTGAACGCGATACATGCTCGTGACTACCAGGTGCTTCAAGGCCAATTAATCATTATGACGCTGTTCATGCTGTCATTTAACTTAATTGCAGATATGGCTTATGTCGTTCTAGACCCTCGCCTGCGCAAGGGAGGTAAATAATTATGAAACAACTATTTCAGCTAATTCTAGGCAATGCCTACGCTCGTATCGGTCTAATAATTGTTTCTCTTTTCTTACTGATGGCCATTTTCGCGCCAGTGCTTTCAAAGCATGCTCCAGATAAGAGAACAGGTAATCCACATGAATACCCAGGCTTTGTTGTCAAATCAGCACAAGCGAACCCGGATGGTTGGGTCGCACAAAATCTAGCTACAGACCGTCGTACCATGATCATGTCTAAAAAAGCAGACCATGTTTTGGGTACTAGCCGTATGGGTCGCGACATTTGGTCGCAACTTGTTCACGGCGCGCGTATTTCTCTAGGTGTTGGCTTCGGCGCAGGTATTACGGTTTGTTTCCTAGCCACGGTAATCGGTATTTCAGCAGGTTATTTCGGCGGCCGTGTTGACGATGTGCTCACTGCAGCAATGAACATCATGCTGGTTATCCCTCAGTACCCACTCCTATTTGTTCTCGCAGCCTTTATCGGTGAGGCAGGGCCACTGACCATTGCCATTATCATCGGCTGTACCTCCTGGGCATGGGGAGCGAGGGTAATACGCTCGCAAACTCTCGCCTTACGAGAGAAAGAGTTTGTTAAAGCAGCAGAAGTGTTGGGCGAATCGTCTTTCCGTATCATCTTTGTTGAGATTCTACCAAACCTTATCCCTATCGTAGGTGCAAGCTTCATCGGCTCTGTTATGTACGCAATTGGTATGGAATCCATTATCTCATTCTTAGGTCTTGGCGACCCAAGTACCATCAGCTGGGGCATCATGCTGTACAACGTACAAACATCGTCAGCAATGCTAATCGGCGCTTGGTGGGAAGTACTTGCTCCATGTTTGGCTCTTACTGTTCTTGTAACGGGTCTCGCTCTGCTTAACTTCGCCGTTGATGAAATTGCTAACCCGCAACTTCGTTCACACAAAGGTATGAAGCGTTGGAAGAAGCTAGCTGAACAAGACAAGAAAGAACGTACGCCAGACCTACCACCTCAAAATGCACTTTGGAGCGGAGATAAATAATTATGACTGCACCACTTATTTCTATCCGCAACCTTTGCGTGGATTACATTACTGATGCTGGCGATGTACGAGCTTGTAACAATGTCAGCTTTGATATCGCCCCTGGTGAAGTGTTTGGCCTAGCTGGTGAATCTGGCTGTGGTAAATCAACCGTTGCCTTCTCACTGATGCGTCTACATAAGCCGCCCGCGTTTATCACTGGTGGTGAGGTTATCTTCAATGGTGAAGATATCCTCAAATACAGCGATGAGCGCATGCAAGCGTTCCGCTGGAGTGAGATGTCGATGGTATTCCAAAGTGCCATGAATGCATTAAACCCAGTACTTACAATGGCAGATCAGTTCTGTGACGTAATCATGCGTCACACGAACATGACCCGCGAGCAAGCACTAAAACGTGCAGAAGGTCTGCTGGAGATCGTAGACATTCACCCGAGCCGTCTAAATGATTACCCACACCAGTTCTCTGGTGGTATGCGCCAGCGTTTAGTGATTGCGATTGCGCTCGCACTGAACCCTAAGATGATCATTATGGATGAACCAACCACGGCTCTGGATGTGGTTGTTCAACGCGAAATCCTGCAAAAAATCTATGCGCTTAAAGAAGAGTTTGGTTTCTCTATCTTGTTTATTACGCACGATATTTCGTTGATGGTCGAGTTCTCTGATCGTATCGGCATCATGTACTCAGGCGAACTGATTGAAGTTGCCCCATCAAAAGAGATATTGGAAAGCCCTTACCACCCTTACACTAAAGGGTTAGGTAGTTCTTTCCCTCCATTAACTGGCCCTAAAACTAAGTTGACCGGTATACCAGGTAATCCTTTGAACTTATTAGAAGTCCCTCAAGGTTGCCGATTCCAAGCACGTTGTGACCGCGTCCATGAAGCATGTACACGCGTTCCAACTCAACTTAGACAGATTGAGCCAAATCGTTTCTCTAATTGTCATCTTTACGGTGACCCAATTGCTCAGACTAAGCTCTAGCAACTCACTGAGAAACAATAAAAAAGATTACTGGAGACAATTATGAGCAAAGAATTTGGCCAGCTACTAGTGGAAGGAAAAAACCTAGTTAAGGATTTTCCTATCAACAGTAACTCCTTAAACCAACCAATGATGCGTGCCATTAACGATGTGTCATTCAAAATGTACAAAAGCCGCGGTCTATCCGTCGTTGGCGAGTCAGGCTCTGGCAAATCCACTACAGCCAAAATGATCGCGAAAATGTACGCACCCACTGACGGCATTATTGAGTACAAGGGTCGTGACATCCAAACGATTGACTCTCGCTCAGACCTAATGGCGTACCGCGAAGGTGTCCAGATGGTATGGCAAGACCCGTTTGGCTCATTAAACCCAACACATAACATCTTCCACCATATCTTGCGTCCGTTGCTGATCCACAAAAAAGTCGATCCTCGCAACAAAAAGGAGCAGGAAGAGCGTGTCTATGACTTACTCGAGCAAGTGGGTCTTATTCCGCCAAAAGAGACAGCGCAAAAGTTCCCTCATCAGCTTTCTGGTGGTCAACGTCAGCGCGTCAACTTAGCTCGCAACATTGCGGTAGGTGCAGAAGTTGTGTTGGCCGATGAGCCTACCTCAATGCTTGATGTGTCGATTCGTGCGGGTGTACTTAACCTAATGGAAGAGATGAAGTTTGAGAAAGAGATGTCTCTACTCTACATCACTCATGATATTGCGACGGCACGCTACATCGCCGAAGACCTAGCGGTTATGTATGTTGGACATATGGTGGAATGGGGTGACACCGAAGAGATCATCCACGATCCACAGCATCCTTATACACAGCTATTGGTTTCTGCGGTACCCGATCCAAGCAAGTCAATTCATGAGAAATTGAAAGGCAACAAAGGCGAGATTCCACTCTGGACTCCGCAATCCCTTGGTTGTCCATTTGCAGGTCGATGCCAACATGCGACAGACAAGTGTAAAGAGAAATTACCTGAAGTCACTCAGCTATCAGACAACCACTTTGTTCGCTGTTACTTATACGAAAACTAAAGACCACGAGCCAAGCCCGAAAGGTCTTGGCTCGATAACATCATAATAACTCATTCACCACTCGGAGATTTTAATGCTGCTACTTACTAACCATATTGGTTATGAAGCCCTTGGTCCAAAGCAAGCTGTACTGATGACCAGAAAGCCGCGCCTATCGACTACCACTGCGCTATTGGTGTGTGCTGACAGCCATCAAACAGTTGCTAACTTTAGCATTGAGAACGGAACGCAGGTTGCTCGTTGGCACCAAGGGAATTTTTTTCGCATTGATTTCTCCCAGTTTACTCAGGCAGGACGCTACTACCTGCGTGTCGATAATCTCCGTTCTGAGATCTTTAAGATCGAAACAGGCGTTCTTTTCGACACCACGCTATCGGATGTTCTGCACTACTTTAAGTCCCAACGTTGTGGTGGGCGTTTTGACAAGCAAGACCACACCATTCCACTTCTTGGTAGCGACACTCATGTTGACGTCCACGGTGGTTGGTACGACGCATCAGGCGATGTCAGTAAATACCTGAGCCATTTATCTTATGCCAATTATCTGAACCCTCAGCAGACTCCTATCGTTGTTTGGAACTTACTCAAAGGCCTCGAATTGGTTGCTCATGATGAGAATGTAGCCCTATTCACCAAAGTACGAATGATGGAAGAAGCCCTGTTTGGCGCTGACTTTCTTGTACGAATGCAAAATGAGCAAGGTTTCTTCTACATGACGGTGTTTGATAAATGGTCAAAAGACATCAAACAGCGCGAGATTTGTGCGTATGCCACTCAGGAAGGACACAAATCTGAAGATTACCAAGCGGCATTTAGACAAGGTGGTGGGGCATCTATCGCAGCGCTGGCGGCTGCCGCTCGTTTAGAAGAAAGTGGCGAGTTTGCGACGCAAGACTACCTTACAGCAGCCGAAAAAGGCTACTGGCACTTACGCGAGTTTAACCTTCAATACCTCAACGATGGTGAAGAAAACATCATCGATGAATACTGCGCGCTGCTCGCAGCTGTAGAACTTTACAAAACAACGAACAAGTCAGAGTACCTAACTGAATGTCGAGACTGGGCAGCGAAACTTCAGCTGCGTCAACAGTCAGATGAAAACTTCGCCCACTACTGGTCTGCCAATCAAGATGGGTCTCGACCTTACTACCATGCGGCAGAAGCAGGACTGCCTGTTATTGCTCTTTGCGCTTACCTCGCGGTTGAAACCGATAGTACACTTAAACAACAAGTTCAAACAACCATCTCGCAAAGTATTCAATTTGAACTAAACATTACTCATTTGACGGCAAACCCGTTTGGCTATCCGCGTCAATATGTAAAAGGGGTCAACGAGTCGAAACGAGACGCTTTCTTTGTCGCTCACAACAACGAGACGGGCTACTGGTGGCAAGGCGAAAACGCTCGTTTAGGTTCACTCTCTACCATGGCCCTGTTTGCATTGCCTTACATCGATGACATCCAGACACGCCAGCAATTGCTTCGTTTCTCACAAGATTCTATCAACTGGGTGCTCGGTCTAAACCCTTATCACATGTGCATGCTGGATGGACACGGCCACAATAACCCAGACTACTTACCGCAATATGGTTTCTTTAACGCCAAGGGTGGAGTTTGCAACGGTATTACTGGCGGCTTTGAGGATGAAGAAGATATCGCATTCAACCCTCCAGGACAGAAAGACGACATGCTGCAAAACTGGCGCTGGGGCGAACAGTGGATTCCTCATGGCGCTTGGTACTTGTTGGCCATCATCGCCCAGTACAACCATTTCAGCCAACAGGAGAAAAAATAGATGACACTTTACTATGTTGGTATTGATGGCGGAGGCACCTCTTGCCGAGCTCGAATTCGAGATGAAAAAGGAAACTGTATTGGTGAAGCCAAAAGTGGCAGCGCCAATATTCTACTGGGGATTGACGTTGCAATGACATCTATTGTCGATGCAATTACTCAAGCGGCAAAACAAGGCGGGTTAGATGAATCTCACTTTGGTCGTATGCACGTGGGTTTAGCCTTAGCAGGCGCAGAACAAAAATCAGCTTGGCAAGCCTTTATGGCCCTCAATCATCCATTCGCTTCATTAGTATTAAATACCGATGCTTACGGTGCATGTGTTGGTGCACACAACGGCGATGAAGGTGCCATTATGATCGCTGGCACTGGATCATGTGGTATCTACCTCGCACAAGGCGAGCAACATGTTGTGGGCGGCCGAGAATTTCCGATTTCCGATCAAGGCGGTGGCGCTGTCATGGGCTTACGTCTTATTCAACAAGTCTTGCTTGCAGCCGATGGCATCGTCGAGAAAACACCGCTAGCAGAACATGTCCTGAATCACTTCAATCAAGATATCGATCAAATCGTTGAATGGTCAAAAGGCGCTCTACCTAGAGATTACGGTCAATTCTCACCTGCAATTTTTGAACACGCCTACCAAGGCGATTCGCTAGGAATCAGCATGTTGAAGCAGACAGCCGCCGATGTAGAGATGTTTCTCATCGCGCTTAATCGCAAGGGTGCAACGCGAATCTGTCTAATGGGAAGTATTGCACAGCGAATTAAAGCGTGGCTCTCCCCTCCTGTTCAAAGCTGGATTGTCGAACCTCAGTTTGATGCGATTGAGGGTGCTCTCATGTTTGCGGGGAAACCCGAACATAACCTGTATTAAGGGCGAAACTATGAGCTTTCGTGTCGAACTCGCCGTTTTATCTGAGCAGAAACAATTCTGCCGCTTTGGCTTAACGGTACACAATTTAACCGATCAAGATCTGACAAACTGGCAGCTCCAGTTCATCATCGATCGCTATATCCAGCCAGATAGCTTTACGCATGGTTCGGTTGAACAAGTCGGCAGTTTCTGTCGCGTTACTCCCGACACACCTATCTTGACGGCTAACCAACACTACTACTGCGAGTTTAGCATTGGGACTGCGCCACTGCGTTTTTACACTGATGGACTTAAAGACGCGCTCATTACTACAGACGAAGGCACAGTTACCTACCCGGCGACTCTAACGCCTATCGTATTGGCCTCTCCGTACCGAGAGCGTAGTGAACTGCCGGACACCATTGCCTCCGATCTAGCCTTGATCCCAAAACCAAATCATATAGAGCAGCATGATGGCCATTTCCATTTATCGGCCTCTAGCCAAATCACACTGCAAGCCTCTTTAGCCGAAACGGCGGCGACTTGGCTACAACAAGAACTCTTCCAGCTGTTTAACTTTGAGGTTCAAACCATTGGTCAGAGTGACATTTTATATCGTAATAACCCAACGCTGGATGAGGGAGAATATCAGCTGACTGTCTCAGGATCTGGTGTTCGCCTAGAAGCAGGCTCAAGTATCGGTTTTGTCCACGCAAGCGCGACCTTACTGCAGCTGATTCAAGTGAATCAGGACCAAGGTTTATCGATTCCTTATATCAAGATTTGCGACACCCCGCGCTTTAAGTACCGCGGTATGATGCTCGATTGCGCTCGCCATTTTCATCCGATAGAGCGAGTGAAGCGTCTCATCAATCATCTTGCACACTACAAGTTCAACACTTTCCATTGGCACCTAACGGACGATGAAGGCTGGCGACTAGAAATCAAAGCCTACCCTCAATTAACCGAAATTGGTGCTTACCGTGGGACTGGTACACCAATCGTCCCTCAATACAGCCACTTAAACAGTGTGTATGGCGGGTACTATTCACAACAACAAGTGAAAGAAGTGATTGCTTACGCTGCGGAGCGCGGCATCACGGTGATCCCTGAGATAGATATTCCTGGCCACTGTCGAGCTGCGATTAAGTCTTTACCTCATCTACTGCAAGATAACGAGGACCGCTCTCAGTTTCGCAGCATACAGCACTACACAGACAATGTGCTAAACCCAGGTTTACCGGGTACCTATGAGTTTTTAGATACCGTTCTGGAAGAGGTCGCGGAGCTATTCCCTTCTCAATGGATCCATATCGGTGCCGATGAGGTACCTGATGGCGTGTGGCTTGAAAGCCCTGCATGTCAGAAGCTCATGGCTGATCGCGACTATCAGAGCGCAAAAGAGTTGCAAGGTCATCTCCTGCGTTATGCAGAGAAAAAACTGCGCACTCTTGGTAAACGAATGGTGGGTTGGGAAGAAGCTCAACATGGCAACAAGGTGAGCAAGGATACCGTCATTTACTCGTGGTTGAGCGAAGAAGCCGCACTGAATTGTGCGAAACAGGGCTTCGATGTGATTCTCCAACCAGGTCAGTCAACGTATCTCGATATGACCCAAGATTACTCTCCTGAAGAGCCTGGCGTCGATTGGGCTGCCGTCATCCCTCTAGAAAACGCGTATCGATATGAACCTCTCGCAGAAATCCCGGACAGCGATCCGGTAAGAAAACGCATTCTCGGTATTCAATGTGCGCTTTGGTGCGAAATCATTAACACACAACAGCGCATGGACTACATGATCTTCCCTCGTTTGACGGCCATGGCAGAAGCCTGTTGGACAAACAAGCCTCAACGTAATTGGGAAGATTATTTATCCCGGCTAAAAGGACACTTGCCACTTCTTGAGCGGCAAGGCGTCCAGTATCGCCAACCTTGGAAATAACATCTGGATTAATGACTCGTCATTAACAGTTTTCACTAGCTTTAAAGTTTTGGCTACCAAAGTGGTAGCTTGGTAAAAAGGAAATTAACATGAAATACGGCTATTTCGATAACGACAATCGTGAATACGTCATCACTCGACCAGACGTACCTGCGCCATGGACAAACTACTTGGGCACAGAGAAGTTCTGTACAGTCATCTCTCACAATGCTGGGGGATACTCTTTCTACAATTCACCTGAATATAACCGTGTTACTAAATTCCGTCCTAACGCGACATTCGATCGCCCAGGACACTACGTTTACCTGCGTGATGATGAAACCGGTGACTACTGGTCAATCTCTTGGCAACCAGTAGCGAAAAGCCTAGACGAAGCAAACTACGAAGTTCGCCATGGCTTGTCTTACTCTAAATTTAAGTGTGAATACAACGGTATTGAAGCTGAAAAAACGCTGTTCGTACCAAAAGGCGAAGACGCAGAAATCTGGGATGTGGTGATTAAAAACACCTCAGATAAACCACGTACGATCAGCGCATTCTCATTTGTTGAGTTCTCATTCAGCCACATTCAATCTGATAACCAAAACCATCAGATGTCTCTCTACTCTGCGGGCACCTCATACAACGAAGGCGTGATTGAGTACGACCTGTACTACAACACCAACGATTTCGAAGGCTTCTACTACCTAGCATCAACCTTTGACCCAGATTCATACGACGGTCAACGTGACAGCTTCCTTGGTCTGTACCGTGACGAAGCAAACCCGTTAGCGGTAGAACAAGGTAAGTGTTTCAACACAGCACAAACGTGTTACAACCACTGTGGCTCTCTACACAAGCAATTTACTATCCAACCAGGTCAAGAAGTTCGCTTTGCTTACATTCTAGGTATCGGTAAAGGCAACGGTGAGCGTCTACGTGCGAAATACCAAGACCTTGCTGAAATTGATAATGCGTTTGCGGGTATCAAAGCACACTGGGATGAGCGTTGTGGCAAGTTCCAAGTGAAATCACCAAACGAAGGTCTAGATACCATGATCAACGCTTGGACCTTATACCAAGCAGAGACTTGTGTGGTGTGGTCTCGTTTTGCTTCGTTCATCGAGGTGGGTGGTCGTACTGGTCTTGGTTACCGCGATACAGCGCAAGATGCAATCTCAGTTCCTCATGCTAACCCTGCAATGACGCGTAAACGTATCGTTGACCTGCTACGCGGTCAGGTGAAAGCGGGTTACGGTCTACACCTATTCGATCCAGATTGGTTCGATCCAGAGAAAGCTGACGTTAAACCATCGAAATCACCAACCGTAGTTCCAACACCTTCTGATGAAGACAAGATCCACGGTATCGAAGACACGTGTTCGGATGATCACCTATGGCTAGTTCCAACCATCTGTAAGTACGTTATGGAAACAGGTGAGCACAGCTTCTTTGACGAAGTGATCCCTTACGCTGACGGTGGCGATGCAACGGTTTATGACCACATGAAAGCCGCGCTAGACTTCTCTGCGGAGTACGTAGGTCAAACCGGTATTTGTAAAGGTCTGCGCGCAGACTGGAACGACTGTCTAAACCTAGGTGGTGGTGAATCTTCAATGGTGTCGTTCCTACACTTCTGGGCACTGCAAGAGTTCATCGACCTAGCGCAATACTTGGGTAAAGAAGCCGACGTTGAAAAATACACGGAAATGGCAGCAAACGTTCGTGAAGCGTGTGAAACACATCTTTGGGACGACGAAGGCGGTTGGTACATCCGTGGTCTGACGAAAAATGGTGACAAGATCGGTACAGCGCAACAAGCAGAAGGCCGTGTACACCTAGAGTCAAACACACTTGCGGTACTTTCTGGTGCAGTATCTCAAGAGCGCGGTGAGAAAGCGATGGACGCAGTAGACGAGAACCTATTCTCTGAATACGGCCTACACCTAAACTCGCCATCATTCGCAACGCCAAACGATGATATCGGCTTCGTAACTCGCGTTTACCAAGGCGTAAAAGAGAACGGTGCAATCTTCTCACATCCAAACCCATGGGCTTGGGTAGCAGAAGCGAAGTTAGGCCGTGGTGACCGTGCAATGAAGTTCTATGATGCACTAAACCCATACAACCAGAACGACATCATCGAAAAACGTATTGCAGAACCATACTCATACGTTCAGTTCATTATGGGTCGTGACCACCAAGACCACGGTCGTGCAAACCACCCATGGTTAACGGGTACATCTGGCTGGGCTTACTTCGCGGTAACTAACTTTATCCTTGGTGTGCGTACAGGCTTCGATGGTCTGACTATCGATCCTTGTATTCCAACGAACTGGCCTGGTTTCGAAGTGACTCGTCAATGGCTAGGTGCAACGTACAACATCAAAGTGGTTAACCCTGATTCAGTAAGCAAAGGCGTTAAGTCGATTACCGTGAACGGTGAAGCTGTAAGTGGTGCATCGGTGCCAGTTCAAGCGGAAGGTTCAGTAAACGAAGTTATCGTTACTCTAGGTTAATCATCTTTTAGGGGAGAGCTTCTCCCCTTGTGATTTATCCGATGCACTTGAGTTTGATAAGTGCATTGGTTCGCTAGCAAAGATTTAAGAAGCGGTGGGATGCCGCTCTTATCGAGGATCGAATCATGATCAAATTTGGTACAGGCGGCTGGCGTGCATTTATTGGTGAGGAGTTCACCAAAGATAATGTACGTTTGGTGGCTCAAGCAGTCGCAAACATCACGAATAACGAATCAGTTGCTGATCGCGGCTTTGTGATTGGCTATGACCGACGCTTTCTTTCTGATAAAGCTGGTCGTTGGTTTGCTGAAGTTCTAGCAGCAAACGGCATTGTCGTTAGCTTTATCGACAAATTTGTCCCAACGCCTATCGTAATGTTTAAAGCGAAGGAAATGGGCTGCGCGTACTCGGCATGTATTACCGCATCGCACAACCCTGCCGATTACAACGGCATTAAAGTCTTCATTGAAGGTGGTCGTGACGCAGATGAAATCATCACCCAAAAAATCGAGTCACAAATCGCTACGCTAACTGCGCAAGAGGTAAAAAGCGTTGATTTTGAACAGGCGGTTGAAGACAAACTGATTCAAATCATCAACCCAATGAACGAGTTTGTTGACTCGATCATCGACTTTATTGACATTGAAGCGATCAAGAAGGCCAACTTACGCGTTCTTATCGATCCTATGTTCGGCGTCGCGAAAAACGCGCTGCAGACGGTACTGATCAATGGTCGCTGTGATGTTGACGTAATCAATGACGGTAAAAACCCAGACTTCGGTGGCTTAATGCCGTCACCAAGTGCAGCAACGCTTTATCGTCTCAAACATCTTGTCGCCGCCGAAGGCTACGATATTGGTATCGGCACTGATGGTGACGCTGACCGACTCGGAATCATTGATGAAAAGGGCAACTTTATTCACCCAAATGAAGTGCTCATTCTGTTGTACTACTACTTGTTAGAGTACAAAGGCTGGACGGGCTCGGTGGTTCGTAACATCGCTACGACGCATATTTTAGATAAAATCGCTGCAGATCACGGTGAAAAATCGTTCGAAGTTCCTGTTGGGTTTAAACACATCAGTTCACAAATGGAAGCCGACGATTCACTGATTGGTGGTGAATCGTCGGGCGGTTTAACCATTCGTGGACACATCAAGGGCAAAGATGGCGTTTTTGCATCGAGCTTGTTGGTCGAGATGATTTCTGTTACAGGCAAGAAACTGTCTGAGTTGCTGGATGAAATATACGGCAAGTACGGCTATGCCTATACCGCAGAGGGAGACTGTAAGTTCAAACCAGCGGAGAAAGAGGCACTGTACAACAAAATCTACGTTGAGAAACAGCTGCCTGAGTTTGACTTTGAGATCGATAAAGTCAGCTATGAAGATGGTGCAAAAGTCTACTTCAAGAATGGCGGTTGGGTCATTGCTCGCTTCTCAGGCACAGAGCCTTTACTGCGCATCTTTGCCGAAATGGAAGATAAAGAAACTGCAGAATGTGTTCTTCAGCAAGTGAAAAACTTCTTGCAACTTTAACGGAGTGTAAACTCCGTCCCTATAGGTGAAGAACACTTGCCCAGCTCTCGAGCTGGGCTTTTTTATCTTAGCAACTAGAAAGCAAGGACACCCTGCGTTTCAACCTTCACTGAGACCTGTTGACCAATAGTGAGCGGTTCTGCAGAGCTGGCGATCAATTTCTGGCCGCTTGCATCAATCACATAACGACAATGATCGCCCATAAATTGCTGCTCAAGCACTGTGACACTGCTCTCTTCTGCTGCACTGATTTGTACATGTTGCGGACGAAGTAATAGTTCGCAATGCTCACCGATAGAGATGTCTTGTTGCGCCATCGCTTCTACCAAACCCAACTGCGTTTCGTACTCAGACTCTGATGCACGAGTCGCAGATAGGTAGCTTCCACCACCCAAGAAATCAGCAACGAACTTGCTAGAGGGTTGATAGTAGAGCTCACTCGCTGTGCCATATTGCTCAATCACACCGTGATTCATCACCGCCATCTTGTCAGCAAAGGCAAACGCCTCCTCACGACTGTGAGTCACAAAAATGGCCGTCACGCCCTGCTTTTTGAAGATTTTGCGGATCTCGCCAATCAGCTCATGACGAACTTGAGTATCAATGTTTGAAAATGGCTCATCGAGTAAGAGCAGATCGGGTTTGTACGCTAGCGAACGAGCGATAGCCACACGCTGTTGCTGGCCGCCGGAAAGTTGGTGTGGGTAGCGTTCAGCATAACCATCAAGATGAACCAGCTCTAGCATCTCATTCACTTTTGACTGTTGCTGATCATGCGGCAAATCACGCAGACCAAAGGCAACATTTTGCGATACCGTTAAATGGGGAAACAACGCGTAATCTTGAAAGATCATGCCAATGTTACGCTGCTCTGGTGGAAGCCAGTTTTTTCCATCATCAATCAGCATGCAGTTTAAGCTCATGGTTCCCGAGCTTAATGGCAACAAACCGGCAATGGCTTTCAATAATGTTGTCTTCCCACAACCACTGGCACCCAGCAAACAGACGATTTCGCCTTGCTCTACTTCCAGCGACAAAGACTCCAACACTGTGGTTTGTTCGTCATATTTGCACGTGAGGTCTCGAATCGATAATGCGCAGCTCATCAGTGTGAATGCTCCAGTGAACGGTTAACTATAACTAACGGGACTAAACCCACCAAAACGAGCAGCACAGCCGGCAACGCCGCTAGCTCTAAATGCTCATCAGAGGCAAAGTTATAAACATAGGTGGCGAGTGTTTCAAAATTGAAGGGACGCAACAACAGTGCAGCGTTTAGCTCTTTCATGGATTCAATAAACACCAGTAATGCCGCAATCAAGGCGCCACGGCGCACGAGTGGAAAATGCACGCGCCATAACATGGTGTTGGCGTTGCACCCCATGGTTCTCGATGCCATATCCAGCGATGGGGAGACTTTACTCAAGCTACTCTCGACGCTACCAATCGCCACCGCAGAAAAGCGCACCACCATAGCAAAGATAATCGCAAACATAGAGCCTGAGAATATGAGCCCAGGACGTCCCCAATTCATCATTTTAGCCACATCGTTGACAAAATGATCCATAAATAGCACGGGAACCATTACCCCAATGGCTAGCACCGTACCCGGCACAGCGTAGCCCATCGAGGACAAACGCATGAAAGCAAGACTTTTTCTTCCTGGGCTAACACGCTGACAGAAATTCACAATCAATGCGACGAGAACACCAAAAAACGCTGCGGTCAAAGAGACATATAAGCTGTTCAACGCATACTCACGAAACTCAGCAGTCCAACTTTGCGCGAAGTACTTGTAGGCATAGATAATCAACTGACCTAGCGGGAATATAAACGCGATAGAGACCAAGCCCCAGCACCATGCCAACGCAAACCATTTTTTCCAACCAGAGAGCTGGTAACGGAAATCTTCTCGACTACTAAATTGATTTTGAAATAACTTTTGCTTGCGACGGCTGTAGCGCTCTGCACTAAGAAGTAAGATGACAACCACCAGCATAATGGCAGAGATTTTCGCTGCCGCGGTCAAGCTAGAGTAGCCAAGCCAAGTATCATACACCGCCGTCGTCAGGGTATTTACCGCAAAGTAGCTTACGGTACCAAAGTCACCAATCGTTTCCATGGCGACCAAAGAGAGACCGACCGCAATTGATGGTCTAACGAGTGGCAGCGATATACGGCGAAAGCTCTCCCAAGGTGAACATTTCAATAGACGTGCGGATTGGAGTAGTGAAACGTTTTGTTCCATAAATGCCGCTCGGCACAACAAATAGACGTAGGGATAAAGAACTAGCGAAAGGACGATAATAGCGCCAGTGAGAGTTCGAATATCTGGAAACCAATATTCTCCTGGCCCCCATCCTGTTAAGTCACGCAATAGGATCTGGACTGGGCCAGCAAAATCAAACCAATCGGTAAATATATAACCAACGATATAGCCGGGCATCGCGAGCGGTAGTACCAGTGCCCACTGGAGAACTCGTTCGCTCGGTAGGCGACACATTGCCATAAACCAAGCAGAAGGAATGCCAAGTAACAAAGACAATGTCATCGTCCCTAACACTAATACGATCGTGTTAAAGGCATAAGTGGGCATCACCGTCGACATCAAGTGAGAAAACAGTTCGTTTGTCTCACCGACTGCGGTTGTGAATATTGCCAAGATCGGCAAAACCAGTAGCAAAGCAAGCACTCCACTACTGGTTTTCCATAGGTAATTTTTTTCTTTCATCGCCTAATTACAACGAGGCCGTATGAAACATAAATGCAGTTGCAAATACATCTCATATCCCTTTAATAGTTTAGGGGTAGTTATACCCATAAAAACAAACAACCTCAAGTAACCCTGATAAAAGAGCGACTTGAGGCTGTATTCTAGCGAGGTTTATTGACCCGCTAAATGACTATTAAAGGTCGAATTTAACTTCGTCTAGAAGTTTGATTGCTGCTTCGTGATGATCAGCGATCTCGTCTAGAGAAATTGTATCTGCTTTGAAGTCACCCCAAGATGCTACTAGCTCAGAGCGCTTAACACCTTCTTTAACTGGGTACTCGTAGTTTACTTCTGCGTACATGCTTTGCGCTTTGTCACCAGATAGGAATTCCATCAGCTTCACTGCGTTCTCTTTATTTGGAGAGTACTTAGCCATCGCCATACCAGAGATGTTTACGTGAGTGCCTGTTGTCTTCTGGTTCGGGAAGTTGATGTAAACTGCATCTGCCCACGCTTTTTGCTCAGCGTCATTCACCATCTTACCTAGGTAGTAGCTGTTACCAAGAGAAACGTCACATAGACCTTCTTTGATAGCTTTAACTTGTGCACGGTCATTACCTTGAGGCTTGCGTGCTAGGTTTGCTTTAACGCCTTCTAGCCACTCTTTTGTCTCCGCTTCACCTTTGTGAGCAATCATTGAAGACACTAGAGATACGTTGTATGGGTGCTTACCGCTACGAGTACAGATTTTACCTTTGAATTCAGGCTTAGCTAGATCTGCGTAGTTGAACTCTTCACCTAGACGACCAACACGGTCACGTGAAGAGTAGACGCTGCGCGTACGAGTTGTTAGAGCAAACCACTCGTTTTCAGTGTCTTGGTATTGTGCAGGAATGTTCTTTTCTAGAACGTCACTTTGTACTGCTTGAACAAGATCTTTGTTAGTTAGCTCCGCTAGGCGGCTGATATCAACCGTAAGAATAACGTCAGCTGGGCTGTACTCGCCCTCTTGAGCCAACTTCTCTGCTAGACCTTTCTTCGCAAACTTCACGTTTACTTTGATACCAGTCTCTTTCGTGAACTCGTTGAACATTGGCTCAACTAGGAACGGCTGGCGGTAAGAGTATACGTTCACTTCTTCTGCTGCCATTGCTGCTGAAGGTGCAATTGTTGCACATGCTAATGCTGAAAGAGTGAGCAGTTTTTTCATTGGTTCAATCCTTTAGTATTCGTAATGATAACGTTTATCAGTTGCGTTATTATATTCATCATAGTTTAGAAAACAATGATGCGAAACAAAAAAACCTGCTCATCAGAGCAGGTTTTTGATAGTTTTATTTGTAAGTATTTGTTACGTCACATTTAGAGTTCTTACTTAACCGTGACAAATTCTGGGTAAGCACCAACACCACAGTCATGCATATCCATACCTTCCATCTCTTCATCTTCCGAAACACGAATACCGATGGTCGCTTTTAGTACCGCCCAAACCGCTAGGCTCGCACCGAACACCCAAGCAAAGATAACTGCCGCACCGAATAGTTGAGCACCGAAAGTCGCATCGCTGTTGCTTAGTGGAACAACCATTAAGCCGAAGAAACCGCAGACACCGTGCACAGAGATCGCACCTACTGGATCGTCAATCTTAAGCTTATCAAGGGCGATGATGCTAAACACCACGAGTGCACCAGATACCGCACCAATTGCCACAGCGTACAGCGGCGAAGGCGATAGAGGGTCTGCTGTGATAGCCACAAGACCTGCCAACGCACCATTAAGAATCATGGTTAGGTCAGCTTTGCCCCAAGTTGTTTTACAAACAAGTAGTGCTGCAATGGCACCGGCTGCAGCGGCTGCGTTAGTGTTCAAGAAGATTTGACCGACTGCTGTTGCGTTCTCGAAGTCTGACACCATCAGTTGAGAACCGCCGTTGAAACCAAACCAACCGAACCAAAGGATGAAGGTACCCAAAGTTGCAAGCGGCATGTTTGAACCAGGAATTGGGTAGATTTCGCCATTTTTACCGTATTTACCTTTACGAGCACCCAGCAGTAGAACACCGGCTAGCGCAGCAGCTGCACCCGCCATATGAACAATACCCGAACCAGCAAAGTCACTAAAGCCAGCTTCTGATAGGAAACCACCGCCCCAAGTCCAATAACCTTCCATTGGGTAAATAAATGCCGTTAGCACTGCCGAAAAGATAAGGAATGACCAAAGCTTCATGCGCTCGGCAACCGCGCCTGACACAACTGACATGGCTGTCGCAACGAATACCACTTGGAAGAAGAAGTCAGATTCTAGTGAATGATCCGCTCCTTCGCCTTGAGTGCCAATTAATGCACCAAATGATGGCAACCATCCGCCTTCACCATTATCAACGTACATGATGTTGTAGCCAACGAGCAAGAACATGGTACAAGCAATCGCGTATAAGCAGATGTTCTTAGTTAAAATCTCTGTGGTGTTTTTTGAACGTACTAAACCTGCTTCTAACATGGCAAAGCCAGCGGCCATCCACATGACCAACGCACCTGAAATGAGGAAGAAAAAAGTGTCTAGTGCGTAACGTAGTTCCGTTACTGTTGTCGTTAATTCCATCTTATTGTCTCCAGTCCTTCGAATTCTTATCGCTGTTAAAGCGCTTCTGCATCCATTTCGCCAGTACGAATTCGTACCGCTTGGCTCAAGTCGTATACAAAGATTTTTCCATCACCGATTTTTCCAGTGTGCGCCGCTTTAGATATCGCTTCGATAACGCGATCGACATTCTCTGCTTGAGTTGCTATCTCTAGTTTTACTTTTGGTAAGAAATCCACTTGATATTCTGCACCTCGGTAAAGCTCTGTATGCCCTTTTTGACGACCAAAGCCTTTAACCTCTGATACTGTCATCCCTTCGATGCCAACATCGGCCAATGCCTCACGTACATCGTCTAATTTGAACGGTTTGATAATCGCATTTATAAGTTTCATCGCATCCTCTCTGAAGCTGTCTTCCTTTTGTCTTATACAATCCAAGGTATGTGCCAACTTTTTAACTTATTGATTAATATGAAATTTAACTTTAATCAGCTGCTGAAATGCAAAAAGGGCGCACCGATATGGTGCGCCCTTTTCCCAATATTAAAGCAAGGTGGTCAAACCTCACCAATGCTGTGCATTTACTTTGTGGTTAGAAACTCTTTCCATTGTTCGATGAGTGCTTCAAAGTCTTCCAACCCACAACTTGCTGTACTTTCGCTGTCATAAAAATCGAACTCACTCCCCGACTCCATCTCATCACCATGAGTCAGTACATTCTCTTGAACGATCACCTCGTCTCCCTGAATGTTGACGCTGATCTCGGTACCAAGCAGTAGATGTTCTTTTTGCGGTTCCATCCGAGCTTGGTCCGTTAACTGTTCAACTTGAGCTATCTTGTCCCAATCCTTGCCAACTTCTTCTTGCAACCAACGCCCGACAATTTCATGCCCCATGCTCGACTTGACGTAATACTCTCCCATTAATGTATTACGAATGAATTCAAACTCCATAACACGCCTTTTGCCTTCTAGCCTGCATAATGGGCGGCAGTATACAGACTACTGAACGATGACGCGATAGAGACGCGACCGAACCCAACATAAAAAAGCGCCCACCGATAGGTGAGCGCTTTTTATCAATCACTTACAAGACTAGCTCAATTTATGCTGGCTCTTGGAAGATCACTTGTGCCGCTTTCTTAGTGTACTGTTCCATTTTGTGGAAGTTTAAGTAGCGGTATGTATCTGCTGCTGTTGCATCGATTTGCTTCGCGTATTCCAAGTACTCTTCCTTCGTTGGAATCTTACCTAGAATTGCGCCTACTGCTGACAGCTCAGCAGATGCTAGATAAACATTAGCACCTGTACCTAAGCGGTTCGGGAAGTTACGCGTTGATGTCGACATTACTGTTGCTTTGTCTGCCACGCGCGCTTGGTTACCCATACATAGCGAACACCCAGGAGTTTCGATACGAACACCAGCGCGGCCGTAAATCCCGTAGTAACCTTCTTCTGTCAATTGATCGCGATCCATCTTCGTTGGTGGCGCGACCCATAGACGTGTATCGAGTGAACCACCCCACTGCTCTAGCAGCTTACCCGCGGCACGGAAGTGACCAATGTTAGTCATACAAGAACCGATGAAGACTTCATCAATTTGTGTGCCTTGAACCTCAGACAGAAGACGAGCGTCATCTGGATCGTTTGGCGCACATAGGATCGGTTGATCAATCTCTGCCAAGTCGATTTCAATGATGTGTGCATATTCTGCATCCGCATCCGCTTCCATCAACTCTGGGTTTGCCAACCACTCTTCCATCGCTGTGATACGACGCTCGATAGTACGACGGTCGCCGTAACCTTCCGAGATCATCCACTTAAGCATAGTGATGTTTGAGTTTAGGTATTCTTCGATAGACTCTTGAGACAGTTTCACTGTACAGCCGGCTGCAGAACGCTCTGCTGAAGCATCAGACAACTCGAATGCTTGCTCTACGGTTAGGTGCTCAACACCTTCGATTTCTAGTACGCGACCAGAGAATTCGTTGATCTTACCAGCTTTCTCAACCGTCAATAGACCTTGTTGGATTGCGTAGTAAGGAATCGCATGCACAAGGTCACGTAGCGTGATACCCGGCTGCATTTCACCTTTAAAGCGCACCAAAATTGACTCAGGCATATCCAATGGCATCACACCTGTCGCCGCTGCGAACGCAACCAAGCCAGAGCCTGCTGGGAATGAGATACCGAGAGGGAAACGAGTATGCGAGTCACCACCCGTACCTACCGTGTCCGGTAGAAGCATACGGTTTAGCCATGAGTGGATTACACCATCGCCCGGACGAAGCGATACACCGCCACGGTTCATGATGAAGTCAGGTAATGTGTGGTGTGTGTTTACATCAACTGGCTTTGGATACGCAGACGTGTGACAGAAAGACTGCATCACAAGATCAGCGGAGAAGCCCAGACACGCAAGGTCTTTAAGCTCATCACGAGTCATAGGACCGGTTGTATCTTGAGAACCTACTGTGGTCATCTTAGGCTCACAGTACTGACCTGCACGCACGCCTTCAACGCCACATGCTTTACCCACCATTTTCTGAGCAAGCGTGTAACCTTTGTCAGATGCAGTAGGATCAATCGGCTTAGCGAATAGGTCTGTTTCACCTAAACCAAGAGATGTACGAGCACGGCTTGTTAGACCACGACCAATGATCAGTGGAATACGGCCA
Source organism: Vibrio sinaloensis (assembly GCF_000808535.1). Lineage (GTDB taxonomy): Bacteria > Pseudomonadota > Gammaproteobacteria > Enterobacterales > Vibrionaceae > Vibrio > Vibrio sinaloensis_D. The sequence goes on along the minus strand of NZ_JWLV01000048.1, from coordinate 138,972 downwards.
CCAGCACGAACTTCATCAAGCAGTACTTTGCTCAGTTCAAAGCTAGAAATTTCTTCGCCATTTTTACGGACAACACCTTCATATGGGTAGATGTCGATCACGTCACCCATGTTCATCTCTTGAACGTTCAGTTCAATAGGTAACGCACCTGAATCTTCCATTGTGTTGTAGAAGATAGGAGCAATTTTACCGCCGAGACAGATACCACCAGTACGTTTGTTTGGTACGAATGGGATATCTTCACCCATAAACCAAAGCACTGAGTTCGTCGCAGACTTACGAGAAGAACCTGTACCTACAACATCACCAACGTAAGCCAATGGAATGCCGTCTTTTTGTAGTTCTTCGATTTGTTTAATTGGGCCAACACTGCCTGGTTGGTCTGGGGTAATACCCTCACGCTCCATCTTCAGCATTGCTTTCGCGTGTACTGGAATATCAGGGCGAGACCACGCATCTGGTGCAGGCGATAGGTCATCGGTGTTCGTTTCACCAGTCACCTTGAATACTTTAACCGTGATCTTTTCGGCAACTTTCTCTTTCGCGGTAAACCACTCAGCGTCCGCCCAAGATTGTAGGACTTGCTGAGCAAACTCATTACCTGCTTTGGCTTTTTCTTCTACGTCATAGAAGGCATCAAACATCAGTAGCGTGTGAGATAGAGCTTTCACAGCGATAGGCGCTAGGGCTGCATCGTCCAACAGAGCGATGAGTGGCTCAATGTTGTAACCACCTTGCATTGTGCCTAAGAGTTCGGCTGCTTTCTCTTTGCTCACAAGTGGTGACGATACCTCACCTTTTGTGATTGCAGTCAGAAAGCCGGCTTTTACGTAAGCCGCTTCGTCAACACCTGGTGGAATGCGATTCTCAAGTAGGTCAAGAATGAACGCTTCTTCACCTTGTGGGGGATTTTTAAGAAGTTCCACAAGGCCTGCAACTTGCTCGGCATCTAGTGGTTTAGGAACAACTCCTTCGGCAGCACGCTCTGCGACGTGTTTACGGTAGGCTTCAAGCACGACTTTTTCCTCTCATTGCGGTTCCTCCCTCTTATTACTATTTATTCAAAAATATAAGGGAGTGAACATCCTTGGAAACTTGGCTCTCCTTGCCATATTTTTCATTCAGTTCTGAGTGAGAAACAGCGCCAGAGAGGCCAAACTGTGGGCGGTAGAATAGCAAATTTAACGTTAAATTAAAATCTCATCATTTTGACCAACATAGCAACTTAAGACTAAAGTTTTATGATTTTTATGCACTAAATCCTTTGATTCTCACAAGTTAAGAATCGCAATTGTGCATCTCTTTAGCCCGTTTTTACTTAAATGTTGTGCCAATTATTAGGTAGAAAGAATCATAGTTTCTTTCGGTTCGACCATAACCAAACATAATGGGTCCTACGGGTGAGTCAACACCAGCAAAGACAGACCCTGCCATATACAAAGGCAGGTCATTGTAGTCCAAGTCTGGATCCGACCAGACACCACCGTATTCGGCGGAAGCGCCAATATAAAACGGTGAGGTAAACAAGCCAAAATCGTTGTCAAACCATCGATATCGATAGACCACGCTACCGAAGGCTTTGTTTTGGCCGATCAAACTATTACGAGGAATACCAGACAAATGCAGGAAACCGCCGATTTCTCGCGGATCAATCGGTACTGATGAGTTTTTACTGGTGACAACACCGATGTCCAAATTTGCGACCAAAGTATGTCTCGAAAAGCTGTGCGCCGCCTTCAACACACCACTCATCTCATACGATGTGTCTTCGACTCTTTGATCCGTCACCAACTCTGTTGTTCCAACACTTTTATCGCGAGATATCAGATAATTGAGATCTAAATAGATCCCTTCTGTGGGCAAACTAAAGCTGTCTAAGGTGTCTATTCGATAATTAGCAAATGCCCCCAACCGCTTAAACTCTACATCTCCTAATAAAGGTAAACTGGACAGCTCACCGTCACCATCGGTGTATCGGACACCAAACTTTAGTTCTCGCCATAGCGTTTGCTGATAGCCGATGGCTGCTTCTGCTACCCATTCGGTGTAAGAAACGGGCAAATAGTTTTCAGTTGCTTCTAACGAGGTGTCCTCAAACCCTGTGAAAGGGGCATTGCGCTTTTCTTTGGTGTAGGCCAACTTAAATGTGGTAAACGTCTTCTGTCCAGAGAGAAACGGGCTGTACAGCTCTCCCTCGATCATCTTGTCAGTACCCATTTCAAGGTTGGTTCGAAGCTCAGCCCCATGCACATTCAAATCAGTAAAATTGGTCGACATACCAATTGAGTACTGACTGTCGGTACTGAAATCATCTTCAAGGAAAAAGCGGAAGTTGACGTAGTTTGGTCCCCAGGATTTTTCATCCACATCAATGACCAGAGTGTCGTTACCGTCTACCTCATCATAACGATACGAGACAAGTTCAAAGCGATCGAGCGCATACAAATCCTGCACACTTTGCTCAATCTCTTTCGTTGAATAAGTGTTGCCAGGCTCCAATGCCAAGCGGTTTTCCAATAACTTTTTGCTGTAGTGACTGTTGTTATTAATGACGATATCTTCGACGGCTATTTCATCGCCATAACGAAGATTTCTGCGCGCATCTTCTTTGTCATCCACATATTTTTGGTAGTCTGCTGAAGATAAACTGTAGCGCTTAATCAGGTCACGATTTTGCATGGCGGCTTGGTAGCCTTTGCGAAAGGCTTCGGGCATTTTATCGAACTCGGTGGTCTCCATGTCACCCACATCCGGTCGTAAAAACACATCCTCGTCAGTGAGGGTTTCGGCTTGACGGTTGGTCGTGCTACGAACCAGATAGTTGGACAATTGATCCGCCACAGTCAGAAAAGTAGTGAAGTCATCTTCTTCTTTGTAGTCGGTGCTGATATCCACCGCGATCACAACGTCTGCGCCAAGTTCACGCGCAACGTCTACAGGCATATTGTTAGTCACTCCGCCATCGACCAACATGCGACCATTCACTTCATACGGAGGGAGTGCTCCTGGGACCGACATACTCGCCATCATGGCATCAACCAAATAACCATTGCCGATAATGACCGGTTCCAGCTCGATAATATCGGTTGCGACAGAGCGATAAGGAATGGCTAAATCATCAAAAGAGACCAAAGGCGGTAAGTTTCCCGTTGTTTCGCGCAAAATCTTGAGCATCCCCTGACCTTGCACAATACCACGCGGAGCCCGCATTTCTCCCCAACGCAAACCAAGATCGGTGGTCAGTTGGTAGCGGTCTTCATACTCTTTATCTCGCACCCGTCGTTCACTGCGGTTCACGCGGTCGCGATAACCAGTGTTCCAGTCAACCGTATCGATGAAGCTTTCAATTTCATCAGCGCTCATCCCCGTGGCGTACAAACCACCTACGTATGCGCCCATACTGGTACCAGTAATAAAATCAACCGGCACTCGCATCTCTTCCAGAGCCTTTAAGACACCAATATGCGCAGCACCTTTTGCTCCACCACCCGCCAACACCACCGCGACTTTTGTGCGCGGTTCTGAGTGTTCGCTTTCTTGATATTCGGACTGCGCCAAAGCAGACACTGACCACAAGCCAGCCAATAACAACATAGCCAGTTTTTTCACACTAAAATCCTTTTGCTAATGAAGTGATGGAGCGTTAATCGAGTCTATTCTTATAACCCACTGATTACCATGTGAATAGTTTTTTTATCCATTGCGCAGGTTGATCATCACACTGTTGTTTGAATTTTCCATTTGCATCCCAGATAGGCAATTTAAACGAGTTTTGACAATCGAGTTGCAAGTTCCCTTGGGCAGATTTGGCGAACCCTACCGTACTAACATTCTGCGGCCAAGGTAGTGTTAGCTTCTCAGGAATGCGGTGCTTCAGGTATTCGGCATACACTCGCAACGCGCCACTTGAGCCTGTCAGTTTGGTCGGCTTGTTATCGTCTCGACCAAGCCAAATCGTCGTCACTTCGCGACCATCAACACCGACAAACCAACTGTCGCGAGTATCGTTACTGGTCCCAGTTTTGCCAGCAAGAGCCGCCCAGCCAAATTGACTATTGAGATAACGCCCCGTGCCTTCCAAAACTCCACGCTTCATCGCGTAGGTGGTGAGCCAAGCGGCTTGTTGATCGACCGTTTGCGACGATCGCGGCAGAGATTGGAATAGCACCTGACCATCAAGATCAACCACAGAGCGAAGTGCCGAAAGCTCAGCGCGACGCCCTGAGTTAGTCAGCGTTTGATACATCTGCGCCACTTGGAACGGCGTTAGGGTAAACGAGCCCAAAAACATCGAGGGCACCGGACGCACTTCGCTTCTGTCCACACCGAGTTTTTCTAGCGTATCGACGACGCTCGGAATGCCAAGCTGCATACCCAACTGAACCGTCGGCACATTGAGTGACTTCGCCAACGCCATGTAGAGTGGAACATCGCCACGGAATTTTCGATCGTAGTTGCGAGGGGACCAAACGGAGCCTTTGCTGCCTTTTAAGCTCAGCGGTTTATCATTCAAAGTGGTCGCGAGATTGTATTTATCTGGCTGCTCTAAGGCCGTTAAGTAGACCGCCGGTTTGGCCAGTGAGCCGATTTGTCGACTGGCATTTAGCGCTCGGTTAAATCCATCATAACCGGTCCGTTTACCACCTACCATCGCACGGATTTCACCGGTATGACGATCCACTGCAACCGCCGCGCCCTCCAGTGATTTACCCGCAACTTTACCTAGCTCGGGGACTTTCTTGGCAATGGCGGCTTCTAACTCTTGTTGCGACACAGGGTCGAGCGACGTAAACACTCTCAGACCGACATCCGATTGAAACGCATCACCGACTTTTTGGTTGAGTTCGATTTTAAGTTGCTGGAAATACGCAGGCTGCCGGCTCGCGATACGTGGATTGTCTTGGATATCAAGCGGTCTATCCGCAGCCATTTCAAACTGATTGGCACTCAAGATACCTTGCTGCATCATCAAGCGCAGGACGAGATCGCGTCGTTCTTTCGCTCGTTCAGGAAAGCGCACTGGATTGTAATACGACGGTCCTTTAACCATACCGACTAGCAGCGCAAGCTGGTCAATACGAAGCTCTTGGATCGGCTGACCAAAATACAGACGCGATGCCAAACCAAACCCGTGGATGGCCTCACCACGGCTCTGTCCTAAATACACTTCGTTCAAATAAGCTTCAAGAATACGATCTTTGCTGTATCGATAATCGAGAATCAGCGCAATGTAGGCTTCACGAACTTTACGCCACAAGGTTCGGTCGCTAGAAAGGAAGATGTTTTTCGCTAGCTGTTGCGTTAACGTCGAGCCGCCTTGTACTGTACGACCCGCTTTTACGTTAGCCACCAATGCCCGCGCAATCGCTAAGGGTGACACGCCATCATGTTGGTAGAAGTTTCGGTCTTCTGTCACGAGAAGCGCATCAACCATCACTTCAGGGAACTGGTCACGACGCAAAAACAGTCGTTGCTCATCATGATTTTTCTCTAGCATACCGAGCATTTTCGGCTCAATACGAAGGTACCCCATGTCACCTTTTTGCTCGAGAGACTCAATACGCGTTAACTCGCCTTGATTGAAATGCAGCATCACATGACGATCTGGCTCTGGTCCATCCGTAAACTCGAACGGACGACGGATTAACTCTATCTTGGTCGAAGACGAAGAGTACTCACCGGGATAACGAGGTTGACGCACTTTTCGATAATTCAGCACATCCAACTCATTACGCACTTCTTGAATGGAAATCGCGTCTCCGGGTGTTAAGTGTAAAATACGCGCGTAAACCACTGTCGGTAAGTCAAACAATTGCCCCTCAAAACGCTGTTTGACCACACTATCTAAATAGATGCCGACAAACAGTAAAACGGCCAATCCTGCTAGCCCCAACTTCCAACTGATTCCCCACAAGGTTTTCAACCATGTTCGCTGAGCTTTGGCTTTTGGCGTGCGTTTTTTTGTCGTACTGGCACGCTTGCGAGCGGGCTTTTTGGTCGTTTTCGCTTTGCTGATCGTGGTGGTGTTTTTCTTGGTCATGATTACTGATTTAACTGTCTTTTGGTCTTAGTTGTCGCGATATGGGTTGCCGGGTCGTCAGGCCAGACATGCTTCGGGTAACGCCCTTTCATCTCTTTTTGCACCTCTTTATAGGCACCTTGCCAAAAACTGGCGAGATCCCGCGTCACTTGCAAAGGACGCTGAGCTGGAGACAGCAGCTCTAACACAATGGTCTTTCGACCAAGAGCAATTTGAGGTGAAGTTTGCTCACCAAAGACTTCTTGCATCCTTACCGAGAGCACAGGCTCTTGGCCTTGTTGATAGCGAATCGCTTTCTTCGTGCCTGTCGGTAATGTGTAATGTGTGGGTAGCCACTCTTCGATCTCTTGATTAAGCGGCCAACCGAGAAACGCCGTCAATGCAGCCAGAACATCCACTTTCCCAAGAGCTTTGACCGAGCTCACACCCGTCAAATAAGGCTCTAACCAAACATCGAGTTGCTCAAGCAAAGCGACATCCGACAATTGAGGCCAATTGTGTTCCGGCAGCCAGTCCGCCGCACAGCGAAATCGCTCTAGCTCCGCGACACTTTTTGGCGTCCAATTTAATACTGATAAGCCTTTACGACGAATAAAATTGAGTAAAGCTTGCGTCATTTTTTCGTTTGATGGCTCTGGAAGCGCCACTTTTGAAACAATGAGCTTGCCTAATTTTTGCTGGCGCTCTGCGACTAAGCGTCCCTTTTGTTCATCCCAATCAACGACATCCAGATCAATAAACGCATCTGGGCACATCTGTTCAAGTTGATGAATGTCGAGTTCGATCGCCGAGAAAATAGTTGAAGAATCAGAGTGGCTGCGCATCAGCTCAATCGCCACAATATAATCACAACTTGATAGCCCTTCTTCCATGCGCATTTCTCCGCCGTGGCCATTGGCAAGTAGAAAGCGTCCGACTTGATTGTCTCGAGCCTTGGCAATGCGATCAGGAAAAGCAGTAGATAACAGCACTGCGACCAAGGATTCATCACAGCGCGACAACGAAAAGTCTGCCGATAATTTTTTCGCCAAGGTGCGCGCACGCTGTTCAACCAGATGTTGCTTGGCGTGTTTCCCTTGCTTAAAGCGATGAACGCTGTGAGAAAAATCGACTTGATTACGCTCGGGCTCTTCAAGCAGCGCCGCAACCATCACTCCAGAATCAATACATTGGTGAGCCTTCGCCGTCGAGAGCATCGCGGCAATACGCGGCTCTACGCCAAGCGTCACCGCAAGCGATCCCGTTTGGGTCAGTTGCCCCTTCTCATCGAGCAGATGCAACGATCTCAACAGGGTGCGCGCCTGCTCAATGGCACTTTTTGGCGGGGTATCGAGCCAGAGCAAATCATTCACATCCTGCGCTCCCCACTGGGTGAGCTCAAGCGCTAGGTTTGCCAAATCAGAATGAAGAATTTCCGCAGGGGGCACATCCGGCTGCTGATTGAGTTGGCTCTCACTATATAAGCGCACACAAATGCCCGCTTCCAAACGCCCTGCTCGACCGGCACGTTGCTCGGCTGAAGATTTGGCAATACGAACTTGCTCTAGGCGTGTTACGCCACTTTTTAGGTCGAACTTGGCCACCCGCTCAAGCCCCGAATCCACCACCAAACGTATGCCTTCAATGGTCAACGAGGTCTCCGCAATATTGGTTGCCAACACCACTTTTCTCTTGCCGGGCTCCGCGGGTTGAATCGCCATTTGCTGCTGAGCAAAATTTAACTGGCCATAAAGGGGGCAAATTTGAATGTCTTGAGGCAAGCCAGCCAGTCTTTCTTCCACGCGTTTAATCGCAGCCACACCAGGCAAAAATGCAAGCAGAGAGCCGCTCTCTTGATTCATTAAGCTAGCGATTTGCTTGCTCATTAGCTCTTCAAGGCGATCATTGGCTTTCCCAGGCTGATAGCGAAACTCAACCGGATAGCTTCGACCTTGAGATTCGATATAACGCGCCTCAGGAAGCAATCGACACAGCGCCGCTTGATCGAGCGTTGCCGACATCACCACTAACTTAAGATCATCACGCAGCGCTTCTTGAATCTCTAAACAAAACGCAAGTGCCGTATCGGCATGGATGCTGCGTTCATGAAACTCATCAAACAGAATGAGATCCACTCCGTTCAACTCAGGATCCGACTGAATCATGCAAGTTAGGATCCCTTCTGTCACTATCTCTAGTTGGGTTGTGGCACTCACTTTGGTTTCACCACGAACTCGATATCCTATTCGCTGGCCCACACTCTCGCCCAATTGCTCAGCCAAATAACGCGCAATATTACGCGCCGCCAGCCTTCTGGGTTCTAGCATGATGATTTTGCCCGCGATTACCCCTTGCTTGACGAGCTGTAAGGGGAAATGGGTCGATTTACCCGCGCCGGGGGCCGCTTTGAGGATCAGTTGAGCGCAGTCGCGAACACCCGAGAGTAACTCAGGCATCACGCCTTCAATAGGCAGTTGTGACAATGGGAAAGCCTTGTGGTGTAATGTTGGCAACTATTGTACATAAAAACAGTGCCAAATGAAGTTCGAGCCCGCATTAGAACCTGCCACACTTATTCAACGATACAAGCGCTTTCTCGCTGATATTACCTTGCCTGATGGCAGTGAGCGCACCATTCATTGCGCCAACACCGGAGCGATGACGGGGTGTGCTACGCCCGGCAATGCCGTGTGGTATTCCACTTCCGACAACCCTAAACGTAAGTACCCCAACAGCTGGGAGTTGACCGAAACAGCACAAGGGCATCGCATTTGTATAAACACCGCACGAGCGAACCAATTGGCAGTAGAAGCTATCCAATCAGGTACCATCGGTGAGCTGCAAGGGTATGATCAACTTCAAACAGAAGTAAAATATGGCAATGAAAATAGTCGAATCGATATCTTGCTCAATTCAGAAAATAAACCAAAATGCTATATAGAAGTTAAGAGTGTCACCTTACTGGACGAAAAACTTGCTGGGCAAGGTTATTTCCCCGATGCTGTCACGACAAGAGGCCAAAAGCATCTGAGAGAACTCTCAGAAATGGCACAAAGTGGACATAGAGCGGTACTTTTGTTCACTGTTTTACATTCGGGTATTGAAAAAGTGTCTGCCGCACACCATATAGACGCCAAATATTCACAATTACTGAAAACTGCGCAAGAACAAGGGGTGGAAGTCCTGTGCTACAAGGCCAAACTTTCCAACTCAGAGATGAAACTGGTCAACGCAATTGAATTTATCAATTGACAGAAAAAGTGGTGTCACCTTCACATTGACAACAACTTTACGATTCAGAGTTTGCCTCGATAAGTTCTTTTTGCTATAGATACCCGCCTTAAATTAACTGCGAGCGCAGTTGACTAGGTGTTAGTAGGAGATGCTGCATGCCAGAATCAAAGAAAAAAGCGCTAGGCATCCTAGCCATTGCAGGGGTTGAGCCATATCAAGAGAAGGCTGGTGAAGAATACATGTCACCAGAGCAAATGGCTCATTTTACAAAAATTTTGACAGCTTGGCGCAACCAGCTCAGGGAAGAAGTTGATCGCACTGTTCACCACATGCAGGATGAAGCAGCGAATTTCCCAGATCCAGTTGACCGCGCGTCTCAAGAAGAAGAGTTCAGCCTTGAACTTCGAAACCGTGACCGTGAGCGCCGTCTAATCAAGAAGATTGAAAAGACACTAAACAAAATCGAAGAAGATGAGTTTGGTTTCTGTGATTCTTGTGGCATTGAGATTGGCATTCGTCGTTTGGAAGCCCGTCCAACTGCAGACCTTTGTATCGACTGTAAAACACTTGCAGAGATCAAAGAGAAACAAATGCAAGGTTAATCACCTCCATTCTGTTAATTATAAAGGGAGCATTCGCTCCCTTTTTGGTTTAGTGAATCGCTATGAGTTACATTGGCCGTTTTGCCCCATCACCCTCTGGACCTTTGCACTTTGGCTCCTTAGTTGCCGCGTTAGGCAGTTACTTCCAAGCCAAGTCACAGCAAGGTCAATGGTTGGTTCGAATTGAAGATCTTGACCCTCCGAGAGAAATGCCCGGGGCGGCTAGCTTGATCCTTGAGACACTGGAAGCGTACCAACTGCATTGGGATGGCGAAGTCGTTTATCAAAGTCAACGCCATGACTTATACCAGCACCAAATCGAACACTGGCTGCAATCAGGTCAAGCCTACTACTGCCAATGTACACGCAAACAAATCAAAGCAATGGGTGGCTTTTATCAAGGCACTTGCCGTGATTTAACACTCAATCAGCCAGATAATTGTGCCATTCGCCTAAAAATGACACATCCTATCTATCAATTTGAAGATGAGAAGCACGGTCAACTGACGATTCCAACCGCCCTAGCAGATGAAGATTTCATTATAAAACGCCGCGATGGGTTATTTGCTTACAACCTTGCGGTAGTATTGGATGACATTGACCAAGGCATCACGGAAGTGGTTCGTGGCGCCGACCTGATTGAACCTACAGGACGCCAAATTAGCTTGTATCATATGCTAGGCGAAGCGCCTGTGAGCTATCTTCATCTTCCACTGGCGCTAGGAGACAATGGTCAGAAGTTGTCCAAGCAGAATCATGCGCCAGCCATTGATAATCGCAATCCAAAGCCCGCTCTGTTAGACGCAATGCGCTTTTTAGGCTTTGAAATGCCACAAGATATCAAACAGCTGAGCGTGAGTGAGATCATTGATTGGGGCGTTAAAAATTGGCACTTGCAGCAGTTGCCAGCATCGATCGAGATCACACCAAGATTCTCAAACCGCTCGCCGTAAGCTATTATTAGCCGCAAATTCGCCTTATTAGGCACAAATTAAGCCTGTAGCAAGGTTGGTTTTCACCATATTATTGCCAGATGCACATGAACAAAAACGACGATACACCAAGCGAAAAGAACATATACCCAGAGCTTTCTCTGAATATCATCACTCGCCAAGAGCACAACGTCTCTCGTAAGAAGATCAGTGATAATGCACTGAAAGTGCTGTACAGACTTCATGGAGCAGGCTTTGACGCATATCTTGTTGGGGGCGGAGTTCGAGACCTTCTACTCGGCCAACAACCAAAAGACTTTGACATTGCGACCAACGCAACGCCAGAGCAAATTCGCCAGTTATTTAAAAACTGTCGCCTAATCGGACGCCGATTCCGTCTCGCGCACATTATGTTTGGTCGCGATATCATTGAAGTAGCCACATTCCGCGGTCACCACCAAGAACCGAGCAAGAACGTTTCTCAGCAATCCAAAGAAGGAATGCTGCTCCGTGACAATGTGTACGGCACTATTGATGAAGACGCCGAGCGTCGCGACTTTACCATCAATGCGATGTACTACAGCATTGCCGACTACTCAATTCACGATTATGCAGGCGGCGTCGAAGATCTTGAAGACAAATTGGTTCGTCTGATTGGCGATCCTGAAACGCGTTATCGCGAAGATCCAGTCCGTATGCTGCGCGCAATTCGATTCGCGGTAAAATTAGACTTCGACATCGAGGAAGATACCGCAGCGCCAATCGAAGAGATGGCAGTCTTACTGCGCGATATTCCACCAGCACGACTCTACGAAGAATCACTCAAGATGCTGCAATCAGGCCACGGTCTAGAAACCTACCACCTGATGCGTGAATACAACTTGTTTCAACAGCTGTTCCCAACCATCGCCGAGTTCTTCACTGAAGAGTACGACTCACCAACTGAGCAGATGCTAGATTTGGTTTTCGATTCGACCGATCAACGTATCGAAGAAGGTAAACGTATCAACCCTGCGTTTATGTTCGCCGCCATGCTGTGGTATCCGCTACAAGCAAAAGCGCAGCAGTTGATGGAGAAACGCAAACTCGCTTACTACGATGCAATCATGGAAGCGAGCAACCAGGTTCTCGATGATCAAGTTCGTTCCATCGCCATTCCACGTCGCCACACTGCAACCATCCGCGAGATTTGGCAACTGCAACTTCGCATGCCTCGCCGTAATGGTAAACGAGCGTTCCGCCTAATGGAGCTCAATAAGTTCCGTGCGGGCTTCGATTTCTTAGAAATGCGCGGTGAAATTGAGCAAGGCGAAACCCAGCAACTCGCCAAATGGTGGGAAACCTTCCAAAATGCGGGTCGCAACATGCGTCAAGCCATGGTGGCTGATTTAGATGCCAGCAGCGATGAAAAGCCAAGACAGCGTCGCCGTAAAACGTATCGCAAGAAAAAGTCGAAAGCATCATGATAAACACCGTCTTTATTGCGGTTGGTAGTAATCTTGCCGATCCTGTTACTCAAGCGAATGAAGCCATTCAAGCGCTCAAAAGCCTGCCTCGCTCAGAGTTTGTACGAGCCTCTAGCTTATACAGCAGTACGCCCATGGGGCCGCAGGATCAGCCTGACTACATTAATGCCGTTGTTGAAATAAAAACAGAATTAACGCCACTTGAGCTACTCGATTGCACACAAGCCATTGAACTAGAACAAGGGCGCGTCCGTAAAGAAGAGCGCTGGGGCCCAAGAACCTTAGATCTCGATATCATTCTTTACGGCAATGAGGTGATTGATTCGGAGCGTCTCGTCGTTCCCCACTATGGAATGAAAGAGCGCGAGTTTGTGCTCTACCCGCTTGCCGAAATCGCACCAAATTTAACCCTCCCATGTGGGACCAGACTGGAAGACTTACTTAAAGTCGTTGAGCAAAACGGTCTGCGTATTTGGCAATCATAGCCAACTCCTATAAGGAAAAATCATGAAAAAAATAACCATTAGCGATCTGATGAAATGGAAGCAGGAAGGTCGTAAATTTGCCACTTCTACCGCTTATGACGCAAGTTTTGCGCAGCTGTTTGAAAGCCAAGAAATGCCCGTGCTACTCGTCGGTGATTCACTTGGCATGGTTCTTCAAGGAGAATCGTCAACGCTGCCAGTCACAGTAGAAGAGTTAGCCTACCACACGCGCTGTGTACGCGCAGGAAGCCCAAACTGCCTTCTAATGGCTGATATGCCGTTTATGAGTTACGCAACGCCTGAGCAAGCGTGTAAGAACGCAGGAAAGCTAATGCGTGCGGGTGCAAATATGGTGAAAATCGAAGGTGGCGACTGGTTAGTCGAGACCGTAAAAATGCTGACAGAGCGTGCCGTACCAGTTTGTGCTCATCTTGGATTAACGCCTCAGTCAGTCAACATTTTTGGTGGCTTCAAGGTACAAGGCCGCGACCAAGAAAAAGCGGATCGCATGGTTCGCGATGCCCTAGCGCTCCAAGAGGCAGGCGCGCAAATCATCCTACTGGAATGTGTCCCTAAGGAGCTCGCAGCTCGCATCACAGAAGTGTGTGATGTGCCGGTGATTGGTATTGGTGCGGGTAACGTGACAGACGGTCAAATCTTAGTGATGCACGACATGTTTGGTATTGCCGCTAACTACATGCCAAAGTTCTCGAAAAACTTCCTTGCTGAAACCGGAGACATGCGTAAAGCTGTTGCCAAATACAAACAAGACGTTGAGAGCGGTGCGTTCCCTGACGACGCACACACTATTGCCTGAGGATAATGTTCATGCAAACTTTTGCTGAAATTGCTGCTCTTCGTGAGCAAATTAAACAGTATAAAAGAGATGGCCGAACAATCGCGTTTGTACCAACGATGGGCAACCTACACGAAGGTCACTTAACGTTAGTACGCAAAGCTCGCGAGCACGCTGATGTGGTTGTGGTGAGTATTTTCGTTAACCCAATGCAGTTTGAGCGTGCTGACGATCTCAATAACTACCCTCGCACATTAGAAGATGACCTCACCAAGCTAAGCGGTGAGGCGGTAGAATTGGTCTTCACCCCAACGCCTGAAATCATCTACCCAGAAGGGCTAGATAAACAAACATCGGTTGATGTTCCAGGTTTATCGACCATTCTAGAAGGTGCATCACGCCCAGGTCATTTTCGTGGCGTATCAACAATAGTCACCAAGCTGTTCAACATTGTTCAGCCCGATGTGGCTTGCTTTGGCGAAAAAGATTTTCAACAGTTAGCCGTCATTAGAAAAATGACTGAAGACTTAGCGCTCGATATCGAGATCATTGGTGTGCCAACAGTTCGTGAAATGGATGGCCTTGCAATGAGCTCTCGCAACGGTCTGTTGACTCTAGATGAGCGTCAGCGCGCACCAGTATTGGCTCGTACCATGCGTTGGATCAGCAGTGCAATCCGCGGTGGTCGTGATGACTACGCCTCTGTGATTGAAGATGCCAGCGATCAGCTGCGTGCCGCAGGTCTCCAGCCTGATGAAATCTTTATCCGCGATGCTCGCACGCTCCAAGCGATTACAGCCGAAACCACTCAAGCCGTGATTCTGATGTCTGCATTCTTAGGCAAGGCACGTCTTATCGATAACCAAGTGGTTGAGATGACAGTGGAAACAAAAGAAGAGGAAGAAGCGTCAACCTCTGATGAAAAGAGCGAGTAATCGCCTACTATCGTTTAAAAAGGCTTGGTGCTGCGCACCAAGCCTTTTTTGATTCAAATGAACTCGTCAACTAGCTTCTTAAGCCGATTCCCTTAGTCACTAAGTAGTGCGCGATCGCGTACAACACGACAACGAAAATACTCAACACACCAAATGAAGTGACAATACCAACATCAGATACCCCCAAAAAGCCGTAGCGGAATGCGTTAACCATGTAGACAATCGGATTGATTTTCGACACACCCTGCCAAAACTCAGGTAACAAGCTGATGGAGTAAAACACGCCACCAAGATAGGTCAAAGGCGTTAAGACAAAAGTCGGGATGATCGAGATATCATCAAACGTCTTCGCGAACACCGCATTGATCAAGCCCCCCAAAGCAAACACGACAGAGGTCATAAATACGGTCGCGATGATTATGCCCCAGTGCTCAACTTGAAGATCAACAAACAGTAGTGAGACAACAGTAACAATGGTGCCGACGAGCAAACCTCGCACTACACCACCCATCACAAATCCTAAAATGATCACATAGTTGGGTACAGGCGCAACCAGCAACTCTTCAATGTTTTTTTGGAACTTAGCACTGAAAAACGATGATGCTACATTCGAGTATGAGTTAGTAATCACCGACATCATAATCAAGCCAGGAACAATGTACTCCATGTAGCTAAAACCGTTCATCTCACCAATTCTAGAGCCGATCAAGCTGCCAAAAATGATGAAGTATAGCGTCATGGTGATCGCAGGTGGAACCAAGGTTTGCACCCAAATGCGGGTAAAGCGATTGATCTCTTTGGCTAATAAACTGCGAAAAGCGGTCCAATACAACTGATACATGTTATTCGATCCCCTCTCTCACAATGCTAACGAACAGCTCTTCCAATCGGTTGGCCTTATTGCGCATTGATAACACCTTCACCCCTTGTTCGGTCAACTGAGTAAAAATACCGTTAAGCCCTTGTGTTTTCTCAATTTCAATCTCTAACGAGCCCGCGCTAAACTGCTGCTTGTTGACACCCTCGAGTCTTGGTTCAGGGGCACCATCTTCCAAATCAAGAATAAAGGTCTCCACCTGCAGTTTGTTAAGCAGACTTTTCATGGTGGTGTTTTCGATCAGCTCACCCTTACTGATGATGCCGATATTGCGACACAACATCTCCGCCTCTTCTAAATAGTGAGTGGTGAGTATGATGGTAATCCCTTGCTCAGAGTTAATTTCTTTAAGAAACTCCCACATTGAACGACGCAGCTCGATATCCACCCCTGCGGTCGGCTCATCCAAAATCAGTAGCTGCGGCTCATGCATAAGCGCTCGAGCAATCATCAAACGGCGCTTCATTCCGCCAGATAGATTTCTTGCACGTTCGTTACGTTTTTCCCACAAATCGAGTTTAGTTAAGTACTTTTCAGCCCTTTCTTCCGCCAGTGATTTAGACACCCCGTAGTAGCCCGCTTGCTGCATGACGATCTGTTTCACCGTTTCAAATTGGTTGAAATTAAATTCTTGCGGTAC
This sequence comes from Vibrio sinaloensis, assembly GCF_000808535.1. Classification (GTDB taxonomy): domain Bacteria; phylum Pseudomonadota; class Gammaproteobacteria; order Enterobacterales; family Vibrionaceae; genus Vibrio; species Vibrio sinaloensis_D. The sequence continues at coordinate 122,986 of NZ_JWLV01000048.1, read as the reverse complement.
CAAGCCTAGGTTTTGCTTTGCAAGTTCTAAATCGCTATCGATATCAAAACCGAATACCTTAACGTTACCTGATGTCTTGTTGACCAAAGAGGAGATGACGCCAATAGTGGTCGATTTACCCGCGCCATTGGGACCAAGCAGTGCGTAAAAGTCCCCTTTTTCCACATTTAGGCTGACGCCTTTCAGTGCTTCAAACCCACCTGCGTAGGTCTTACGCAGCTGTTCAATCTCTAATGCATACATAACAAACTATCGTTTCTTTGAATTAACCAAATTAGTTTATCGTTGAGTAACGATGATTACAATTAAACCTTTCGAATATTTTAGAAATATAAAAATTATTCAAAAAAAAACGCCGCAGAAGCATCTGCGGCGTGGAGTGACATTCTCTAAAAATTAGCGGCTAAACTAGCTCTGACTGACCTTCACCTGTATCTACATGACGAATAGCCGCTTTAAGCGCTTCATAGCGGAATTTATAAGTGTTGGCAGCAGGTACCAAATCAAGCACATGGAACTTCTCTAGTTGCTGGCGCGTTTTCTCATTTGGACACAGAAGATACACTTCACAATTAGCGTCTTGCGCGTCTTTAATCGCGTTTTCTAGGGCTAGCCCTACAGTCACATCGATCATCGGCACATCGGTCAAATCAAGAATCATCACCTCGTAATCAGAAATACTGGTGTGCTGACGTGAAATCGCTTTCGACACGCTAAATATCATGGGGCCAGAAAGATAGAAGAACAGTACTTTACCATTGGCCATGTCTAGCAAGCCGCGTTCACTGTCAGACAGCGGTACGTCATCTTCATCCGCATCACTGATCGCCTTCACTTGGCGAGCTTGTTCACGACTCAAGCGCTCGATGATGATGATGTTTGAGATAAATACCCCCAAACCAACTGCCACAATCAAATCGACAAACACAGTCAACAGCATTACGCCATACATGATCGCCATACCGGCAAAACTGACTCGGTGAGCACGCTGGATAAAACTCCAATCAAGGATGTTGAAACCAACATAAACCGCAATACCCGCCAGAACCGCCATCGGAATCGGCTCAGTTAGGCCACCGGCTACCAGTACAACTAATGCAAGCATTAGCGCACGAATTACGCCAGACAGAGGCGAACGGGCACCAACTTGAATGTTTGTTACTGTCCCCATAGTCGCACCAGCGCCTGGCAATGCACCAAACAAACCGGAAATCATGTTCGCTAAGCCTTGGCCACGAAGCTCTTTGTCTGAATCGTGTTCTTTCCGTGTTAATGAGTCACCGATAACCGCAGTCAACAAGGTATCGATACAACCAAGAGTACCGAGCACCAAAGCATCAATGACCATTTCTGTAAACATAGACGCATCGATGTGCGGTATCACTAAAGAAGGCAGTCCTGCAGGAATTTCACCAATACGACGAATCGAGTCTGTATCAAATAGAATGACGGAAAGCAGTGTGACAGCGACAAGCGCGACCAGTTGAGCTGGAACGTACTTACGATAACGCTTAGGAAAGAAAAACAAGATCCCGAGAGTCAGCAAGCCAAGAAATAGCTCACTAAATTTCATATTGGCGACCGTATCAGGTAACGCAGATAAGGTGCCAATTACACCACCAGCAGGTGCAGCGTGACCAAGGAGGGGGGATAATTGGAGAATAATCAGAATCACGCCAATCCCCGACATAAACCCGGAGATGACGCTATATGGCATCAAAGTTACGTATTTTCCTAACTTTAGCGTACCCAGCAAGATCTGAAACGCACCTGCCATCATCACAACAGTGAACGTCATTGCCATCCCCGTCTCAGGGTACTTCGCCATCATACTGGTTAAAACGGCAGTCATGATCACCGTCATGGGGCCAGTAGGCTCTGATATTAACGTATTCGAGCCACCAAAAAGTGAGGCAAATAACCCCACCATTATGGCTCCCCAAAGCCCGGCTTCAGCGCCAGCTCCTGAGGCGACACCAAACGCTAGTGCTAATGGTAAAGAGATGATGGCGGTAGTCACACCACCAAACAGATCTCCTTTGAGATTGATATCTTCAAAACGACTTCCAAACACAACTCAGCTCCATGCTTAAAATTTGGCTACGACACCTTACTTTCTGGGTTACCCTATACAGGCTCAAAAATTGAGTCCAATAACCACTCTTTTTGTAGCGAAACATAACGAGAAATATTAGCGATTTGCTGCGAAATGTCGCTATTTTCATCACTTTACCAAATGTTATCTAGTAGAGATAAGTGTTAATTACATCTCATAACTCATACTTTATAACCTTTGGTTAGGATGAGTGCTAAGTTTATGATTTTTAGCGCTCAAACACGTCAGATGAGTGCCTTTTCGAGCAATTATCATAGGAACGAAATTGTAACATTGTGTATAGTGGTGCAAGAATTTTTTAAGGATTGCGAACGAGATGCCGGAAATTAAACAGCTATTTGAAAATAACTCGAAATGGTCTGAGTCAATTAAAGCTGAGCGACCAGAATACTTCACGAAACTTGAAGAAGGTCAAAACCCCGGATTCCTCTGGATTGGTTGTTCTGATAGCCGAGTACCTGCTGAACGTTTAACGGGGCTTTATTCTGGTGAATTGTTCGTCCACCGCAACGTTGCGAATCAGGTAATCCATACCGACCTTAACTGTTTATCCGTTGTTCAATACGCGGTTGACGTACTCAAGGTCAAACACATCATCGTCTGCGGACACTATGGCTGCGGCGGGGTCAATGCGGCCATAGACAACCCACAACTGGGGCTGATCAATAACTGGCTGTTGCACATTCGCGATTTGTACTTCAAGCATAGGGACTACCTAGATCGCATGGCACCTGAAGATAAAGCTGATAAGCTCGGAGAGATCAACGTCGCGGAGCAAGTGTATAACTTGGGGAACTCAACGATTATGCAAAATGCTTGGGAGCGCGGCCAAGACGTCGAGATTCATGGCGTTGTCTACGGCATTGGCGATGGTAAGTTGCAGTACTTGGGGGTACGTTCTAGCTCAAGGGAAAGTGTCGAAACCTCATATCAAAAAGCGATGGAATCTATTCTCAATTCAGATCAGCAGCTTCTTTGCCGATAACGACTAAGCCTGAAAAAGAACGCCCGTGAACCTTTCACGGGCGTTTTTGCATCTGTCTTACTGAACTGATTTACTCTTGAGGCACAACTTTACCGATGTATGGTAGATGGCGGTATTTCTGCGCGTAGTCGATACCCACACCGACAACAAACTCATCAGGAATTTCGAAGCCAATCCACTTAACATCGACATCCACTTCTCTACGAGATGGTTTATCCAAAAGAGTACATATCTCAACTGACTTTGGCTCACGCAGTGTCAGGATCTCTTTCACTTTGTTCAAGGTATTACCTGTATCGATAATGTCTTCAACAAGTAAAACGTCTTTGCCTTTGATGTCATCATCAAGATCTTTAAGAATACGAACATCGCGTGAACTTTCCATGGTATTACCGTAGCTCGATGCTGTCATGAAATCGACTTGGTGAGTCAGATCAATCGCACGAGCCAAATCAGCCATAAACACAAATGAACCACGTAGAAGACCAACAAGAACAAGATCCTCGCTGCCTTTGTAGTGTTCACTGATTTGTTTGCCTAACTCTTTCACTCGTTCGCTGACTTCTTGCTCAGAAATCATTACTTCTACTGTATGTTTCATACCAATCTCATTTATCGCGTGGGCTAACATTCATTTCTGAAATAGTAGCTGATGTTTTCAAGCGCCTAGTTTAACGATTGCGGAACAACAAAGAAAGAGTCTCATGCATCAGAAAAGCCACACACATCAACTAAACCCTATGACGTTCCGCACGTATATTAACAATTGTGGTTATAAAGTGTACTGAAAACGTTGACCTTCTTTATATGCACCATTACACTCATTATGCTTCTAAGCAAATAATAAAATACTAAATAGGGCAAAGCCCAATACAAACAACTCAATTGGCAAGGATATTGATATGGACTCAATAGCGAAAAGACCGCGCACGCGTCTGTCTCCGCAAAAACGTAAACAGCAACTGATGGAGATTTCTCTGGAGGTATTTGCTCGTCGTGGCATCGGACGCGGAGGTCACGCAGACATTGCTGAAATCGCTCAGGTTTCAGTCGCAACCGTATTTAACTACTTCCCGACTCGTGAAGATCTCGTTGATGACGTTCTGAACTATGTCGTGCGTCAGTTCTCGAATTTTCTATCGGACAATATTGATTTAGATCTTCACGCGAAAGATAACCTAGAGAACCTCACATCGGCAATGGTGAACCTCGTTGCCAATGATTGCCACTGGCTAAAAGTGTGGTTTGAGTGGAGTGCATCAACGCGCGATGAAGTATGGCCACTGTTTGTCACCACTAACCGCACAAATCAGCTTCTAGTACAGAACATGTTTATCAAAGCGATTGAACGTGGTGAAGTCTGTGACCAGCATGATCCAGCCGATCTTGCGACACTGTTCCACGGCATTTGTTACTCGCTGTTTGTACAAGCCAATCGTGTACAAAACACAGATGCACTGTCTAAGCTAACCCAAAGTTACTTGGATATGCTGTGCATCTACAAACGTGACCACTGATCAAAACTCACTACTGGTAAAGCTGATACTCAGGTATCAGCTTTTTTATTTCTGTCAGGTATAAAAAAACCGCTGAATTATCAGCGGTTTTTTACTATCAATCTTCAAGAAAAATTACTTTTTCTTTTTCGCTTTCGGGTTTGGAAGGTCAGTGATCGTCCCTTCAAACACTTCCGCCGCTAGACCAACAGACTCATGTAGAGTTGGGTGAGCGTGGATAGTTAGCGCGATATCTTCTGCATCACAACCCATCTCGATTGCAAGACCGATTTCACCTAGTAGTTCACCACCGTTAGTACCAACGATAGCACCACCAATCACGCGGTGAGTCTCTTTGTCGAAGATAAGCTTAGTCATACCATCTGCACAATCAGATGCGATTGCACGGCCTGAAGCAGCCCATGGGAATGTCGCTGTTTCGTAGTTGATGCCTTCAGCTTTCGCTTCTTTCTCAGTCTTACCAACCCACGCCACTTCTGGCTCTGTGTAAGCAATTGAAGGAATAACTTTAGGGTCGAAGTAGTGCTTCTTACCAGCAATAACTTCAGCAGCAACGTGACCTTCATGCACACCTTTGTGCGCAAGCATTGGCTGACCAACGATATCGCCGATAGCAAAGATGTGAGGAACGTTAGTACGCATTTGCTTATCAACGTTGATGAAACCGCGCTCATCGACTTCTAGACCTGCTTTTTCTGCATCAAGAAGTTGACCGTTAGGTACACGACCGATAGCAACTAGAACAGCATCGTAGCGCTCAGCTTCTGCTGGTGCTTTTTTGCCTTCCATTGAAACGTAGATACCGTCTTCTTTCGCTTCAACTGCTGTTACTTTGGTTTCAAGCATTAGGTTGAACTTGTTCTTGATACGCTTAGTGTAAACTTTCACGATATCTTTATCCGCAGCTGGGATAACTTGGTCGAACATTTCAACAACGTCGATTTGAGAACCTAGAGAGTGGTAAACCGTGCCCATTTCTAGACCGATGATACCACCGCCCATGATAAGCAGCTTGCCAGGAACTTCTTTCAGCTCAAGTGCGTCAGTTGAGTCCCAAATACGTGGGTCTTCGTGTGGGATAAATGGCAGTTTGATTGGACGAGAGCCCGCTGCAACGATCGCGTTGTCAAAGTTAACCACTGTTTTGCCTTCTTCACCGTCCACTTCAATCGTGTTAGGACCAGTAAATTTACCAAAACCGTTAACCACATTAACTTTACGCATCTTAGCCATACCGCCAAGACCGCCAGTTAGTTGGTTGATAACTTTTTCTTTCCACTTACGGATCTTGTCGATATCAGTTTGTGGCTCACCAAACACGATGCCGTGCTCAGCAAGTGCTTTCGCTTCTTCGATAACTTTAGATACGTGTAGTAGTGCTTTCGATGGGATACAACCCACGTTCAGACAAACACCACCAAGAGTGCTGTAACGTTCAATAAGAACAGTTTCTAGACCTAAGTCTGCACAACGGAATGCGGCAGAGTAACCAGCAGGACCTGCACCAAGTACTACTACTTGGGCTTTAATTTCTTTGCTCATTTTGACCTCTTGTAGTCATAATCCCTAACAGGCTGAGTGGGTATTGATTCACTATGTTCAAGTCAGTTTGTTTTAAACAGTTATTTTCAGACCGACATCAGTTTACAGAGATGTTAATGGTGTGAAAAGTAAATCAATTTAGCCTGTGAGCTAGACAACAATTCGCTTGAGAAAACCTTATTGAGTCTAAGGTCTGCAATCAAATTGTTTGGTAATTATTATTAGTAGAGGCGGCTAAATGTGCCGCCTCTCAACCATCTGACTTCTATTAAAGAACTAGACGACGAATATCTGATAGCGCTGCGTTCAAGAACGTGATGAAGCGAGCACCTTCCGCGCCATCAATCACACGGTGGTCGTATGATAGAGACAGTGGAAGCTGTAGACGTGGTTCGAATTCTTTACCGTTCCACACAGGCTTCATTTCAGACTTAGACACACCTAGGATACCTACTTCTGGTGCATTTACGATTGGTGTAAATGCCGTACCGCCGATGCCGCCAAGGCTAGAGATTGTGAAACAACCGCCTTGCATGTCAGCAGCCGTTAGCTTACCAGCACGTGCCTTCTTAGACACAGCCATTAGCTCTTCAGATAGCTCGTAAATGCCTTTCTTGTTCACATCTTTAAATACAGGAACAACTAGACCGTTAGGCGTATCTACTGCGATACCGATGTTTACGTACTTCTTAAGAATGATGCTTTCGCCATCTTCAGAAAGAGAAGAGTTAAACGCTGGGAACGCTTCAAGTGCTTTCGCTGCTGCTTTCATGATGAACACAAGTGGCGTGATCTTCATGCCCGTGTCTTTCTTCGCTTCGATAGCGTTCTGCTCTTTACGGAATGCTTCTAGCTCAGTAATGTCAGCGTTGTCCCACTGTGTAACGTGAGGGATCATTACCCAGTTACGGTGTAGGTTTGCACCAGAGATCTTCTTGATCTTAGAAAGCTTCTGAACTTCAGTTTCGCCGAACTTGCTGAAGTCAACTTTTGGCCAAGGTAGAAGACCAAGTGCGCTACCATCGCCTTTGCCAGATGCTGCTGCACCTGCGCCAGACTCAAGACGCTTAAGCGCATCTTTAACGTAAGCTTGAACGTCTTCTTTTAGGATACGGCTCTTACGACCTGTACCTTTAACCTTAGATAGGTTTACGCCAAATTCACGAGCAAGACGACGAACAACTGGAGACGCGTGTGCGTAGTCGTTGTTTTCTTGGAAATCACCAGTCGCTGCAGGAGCTGCTGCCGCTGGAGCTTCAGCTTTAGGAGCTGGTGCAGCCGCAGGTGCCGCTGCTTGAGCAGGAGCTGCAACAGGTGCTGGAGCTGCAACAGGTGCTGGAGCTGCGCCTTCAACAACGAAAGTCATGATCAGAGAGCCAGTCGTGACTTTATCGCCCGCTGCAATCTTGATTTCTTTTACTGTACCAGCGAATGGTGCTGGAACTTCCATTGAAGCTTTGTCGCCTTCAACAGTGATTAAAGATTGCTCTTCTTCTACTGTGTCGCCAACCGCTACCATGATCTCAGTAACTTCTACTTCGTCACCGCCGATATCAGGAACATTCACTTCTTTCTCAGCTGCTGCCGCCGCAGGTGCCGCTGGAGCTTCTACTGCTGCTGGAGCCGCTGCTGCGCCTGAACCTGCAGTTTCGAATACCATGATTAGAGTACCAGTTGTTACTTTATCGCCAGCAGCAACTTTGATCTCTTTTAGCGTACCAGCGAATGGTGCTGGAACTTCCATTGAAGCTTTGTCGCCTTCAACAGTCAGAAGAGATTGCTCTTCTTCGATGCTGTCGCCAACTGCAACCATGATTTCAGTCACTTCGACTTCGTCGCCGCCGATATCTGGAACGTGAACTTCTTTAAGCTCGTTTGTAACTGGGGCCGCTGCTGCTGGAGCTGGAGCCGCTACTGGAGCCGCTTCTGCCGCAGGAGCAGGTGCAGCAGCTGCTGCACCCTCGGCTTCGAAAATCATGATTAGAGAACCAGTCGTAACAGAATCACCTTCAGTTACTTTGATTTCTTTAACAATACCTGCTTGAGACGCTGGAACTTCCATAGAAGCTTTGTCGCCTTCAACAGTGATCAAAGACTGTTCTTCTTCAACCTTGTCGCCAACGCTTACAAGAATCTCAGTAACTTCAACCTCATCCGCACCGATGTCAGGTACATTAATTTCGATTGCCATTGCTTATTTACCTTCTAGTTAAGCGCTGTATTAAGCGTAAAGTGGGTTTGTTTTTTCAGTGTCGATGTCAAACTTAGCAATCGCTTCAACGACGACTGACTTCTCAACATCACCACGTTTCGCTAGCTCAGTAAGAGCTGCAACAACTACGTAGCCCGCGTTAACTTCGAAGTGACGACGTAGGTTCTCACGGCTGTCAGAACGGCCGTAACCATCAGTACCAAGTACTTTGTAAGACTCAGAAGGCATGAACGCGCGAACTTGCTCACAGTAGTTCTTCATGTAGTCAGTCGCGGCGATAGCTGGCTCGCTGCCCATTACTTGTGCAATGTAAGGTACTTTCGCTTCTGCTTCTGGGTGAAGCATGTTGTAACGCTCTGCGTCTTGACCGTCACGAGTTAGCTCGTTGAACGATGTTACAGAGAACACGTCAGATGCGATGCCGTACTCTTCGCTCAGGATAGTCGCTGCTTTACGTACTTCGTTCATGATAGTACCAGAGCCCATTAGCTGAACTTTAGACTTGTCACCTGCGTAAGACTCAAGCTTGTAGATACCCTTACGGATGCCTTCTTCAGCGCCTTCTGGCATTGCTGGCATTGCGTAGTTTTCGTTCATTACCGTTAGGTAGTAGAACACGTTCTCTTGGTTCTCACCGTACATACGACGAATACCATCTTGCATGATGACTGCAACTTCGTAAGCGAATGTTGGGTCGTAAGAAATACAGTTAGGAACCGTGTTCGCCATGATGTGCGAGTGGCCGTCTTCGTGCTGTAGACCTTCACCGTTTAGCGTAGTACGACCTGCAGTAGCACCTAGTAGGAAACCGCGAGCTTGTTGGTCACCAGCCATCCACGCCATGTCGCCAACACGTTGGAAACCGAACATAGAGTAGTAGATGTAGAACGGGATCATTGGCAGATCGTTGGTGCTGTATGAAGTCGCAGCCGCAACCCAAGATGCCATTGAGCCTAGCTCGTTGATACCTTCTTGTAGAACCTGACCTGACGTTGCTTCTTTGTAGTAAGAAACAATGTCGCGATCTTGAGGTGTGTAGTTCTGACCGTGCGGGTTGTAAATACCGATCTGACGGAACAGACCTTCCATACCGAACGTACGAGCTTCGTCACAGATGATAGGAACGATGTTCTTACCAATGTTCTTGTTCTTAAGCAGGATGTTAAGAGTACGAACGTAAGCCATTGTTGTAGAGATATCACGCTTCTGCTCGCTTAGTAGCGGAGCGAACTCTTCTAGCTCAGGCACTTTGAATTCTTGAGTGAACTTAGGTAGACGCTGTGGCGTGTAACCTTTTAGTGCTTTACGACGAGCGTGTAGGTATTCGTATTCCGCTGAACCTTCTTCAAGTTTCAGGTATGGAAGTTCTTTCACTGCTTCGTCAGTTAGGATGTCCTGAAGGCCTAGACGATCACGTAGGTGTAGTACGTGAGTCATGTCCATCTTCTTAACTTGGTGCGCGATGTTCTTACCTTCCGCCGCTTCACCCATGCCGTAACCTTTAACAGTCTTCGCTAGGATTACTGTTGGACGACCTTTCGTTTCTGCTGCGTTCTTGTAAGCTGCGTACAGTTTAGAAGAGTCGTGACCACCACGCTTAAGTGCGAAGATTTCGTCATCAGTCATGTCTGCAACCAATGCAGCTGTCTCAGGGTACTTACCAAAGAAGTGCTCACGTACGTATGCGCCATCTTTAGATTTAAATGTTTGGTAGTCGCCATCTACAGTTTCGTTCATTAGCTGTAGAAGCTTACCTGACGTGTCTTTCGCCAGTAGTGCATCCCAGTTGTTGCCCCAGATAACCTTAACAACGTTCCAGCCAGCGCCTTTGAACAGACCTTCTAGCTCTTGGATGATGCTACCGTTACCCATTACAGGGCCATCTAGACGCTGTAGGTTACAGTTGATTAGGAAACAAAGGTTGTCCAGTTTCTCACGCGCAGCGAAAGATAGAGAACCACGTGATTCTGGCTCATCCATCTCACCGTCGCCTAGGAAAGCGTATACACGTTGAGCAGAAGTATCTTTAAGACCACGACCTTCTAGGTACTTAAGGAAACGAGCTTGGTAGATCGCAGAGATTGGACCAAGACCCATAGATACTGTAGGGAATTGCCAGAATTCAGGCATTAGTTTAGGGTGCGGGTATGATGGGATACCTTTGCCATCTACTTCTTGACGGAAGTTATCTAGCTGCTCTTCAGTTAGACGACCTTCAACGAATGCACGAGAGTAGATACCCGGTGAGATATGACCTTGGTAGTAAACTAGATCGCCACCGTCCGTCTCATTTGGAGCGCGGAAGAAGTGGTTGAAACAGACTTCGTAGAATGCAGCCGCTGATTGGTAAGAAGCCATGTGACCACCAAGGTCTAGGTCTTTCTTAGATGCACGCAATACGATCATGATTGCGTTCCAGCGAATGATTGAGCGAATACGACGTTCAAGAGTCACATCACCTGGGTATGCTGGCTCTTGTGCTGCCGGAATCGTGTTGATGTAGTTCGTGTTGATACCAGTTGGCATATCAACGCCGTCTAGACGTGCTTTCTCTAGAACAGTTTCTAGTAGGAACTGTGCACGTTCTACACCTTCTTCACGTACTACTGACTCTAGGGCTTGCAGCCAATCTTGAGTTTCCAGTGCGTCTACGTCATGCTTCATGTCAGACATGGCGATCTATCCTTCTGTTGGTTGGATCTAGTTATTTACGCAACGACTTCAAGAGTCGTTACCTTGTTGAATTCGACGCAAAGAGCGCTCTCTGCGCGACTCTTCACGAGTCAAATCCAACAATGTTTCTTCAATATAAGCTAAGTGTGAATGACACATTTCACGCGCCTTTTCTGGCTTACCTGAAACGATCGCTTCCACGATATTAGCTCTGTGTTTACTTACTTTTTCGACCACTTCATCGCGGCGGTGTAAGAGCTTTAAATTCTGTAAGATATTCTGCTCAAGCAATGGCGCTAAACTGCGAACAATATGCAGCAGCACTACGTTATGCGCCGCTTCCGTTAAAGCGATCAGAAACTGCATAACTGCAGCGGCTTCCGCTTCAATGTTTTTCTCAGTTTGTTGCTCACTGATTTTTTCGAGGCTTGCCTCGATACGAGCGAAATCTTCTTCAGTCCCACGAACGGCTGCAAAGTACGCTGAGATACCTTCCATCGCATGACGCGTTTCCAGTAAATCAAGCTGAGTCTCTGAGTGGCTAGACAATAAATTTAGCAGAGGATCTGAAAAGCTGGTCCAGATGTTTTCGCTAACGAATGTGCCACCACCCTGTCGACGAGTAAGAAGACGCTTCGCTTCAAGGCGTTGAATTGCCTCACGGATTGAAGGACGAGACACATCAAACTGTTTAGCCAGCTCGCGCTCTGGCGGCAATTGTTGCCCCGGAGACAATGTTCCTTCCACAATCAGCCTTTCTAACTCTTGTTCAATGACATCAGAAAGTTTTGGCTGACGAATCCTTTGATAAGCCATAGTTGTTATTCTTCTACTCTTTGCAGTCAATTGGTAATACCAATTTTATGTTGGCGAGGAAATTAACATAATTAAAACGCAAGTTCCAGACAAAAGTTGACCTAAATCATAGAACAGGTCACGCTTCAACATCTTGATAACAATAGTGGATTAAAACATCAATCAAATTGGTCTGACCAATTACAATTTGTAAACAGATGGGAAGAAAGCGTGCTAGCTATCACAGTTTGATAGGCGAGTTTTAAATAAATATGAAAGGTTATTAGGGAATGAGAAGAAAGATGCGCAGCCTTAGAAAATCAAAAAGGGTTGATGGAACGCATCAACCCTATCGTTAACCTACCAAGCGCAAAGCGTTAGCGGGCTTCCAGATGGTCAATCATCAACTGCAATGACTGATTGCCACGAAACTCATTGATATCTAGCTTATAAGCTAAGTGAACGGTCTTGACTGACGCGTCCGGCCAACGTCGCAAATCAACGTTAAAGGCAATCCCATCGATCATGATATTGGTTGGGTGGCCTTTATGTAGAGGCTCAAGCATTAATTTGAGATGTTTCTCTCCCACCAACTTCTGATGTAAGACTTTAAACTCGCCATCGAACAAAGGCTCCGGAAACGCCTGTCCCCAAGGGCCACCAGCACGAAGCATTTCAGCCGTGTGCATAGAGAATTCCTCCGGCTTTAGCTCACCATCAGAAAGAATCACACCTTTGAGCGCAGCTTCGTCTAAGTCCTGTTTCACCGCCTCATCAAACAGCTTAGCAAAACGCTCAAAGTTGCTTTCCATAATCGTCAAGCCTGCCGCCATCGCATGCCCACCAAACTTCACAATCAAACCTGGATTTTGAGTATCGATGCGATCGAGCACATCACGCATATGCAGGCCAGGAATCGAACGACATGAGCCTTTAATGCTTCCCTCACCTCCATCAGCAAACGCTATTACAGGGCGATGAAACTTCTCTTTGATTCGCGATGCTAAGATCCCAATCACGCCTTGGTGCCAATCGCGTTGGAACAAGACCAAACCATGGGGCATATCGCTATCACCAAACTGTAAGCGCTCACAAAAAGCCATCGCTTCTTGCTTCATGCCTTCTTCAATTTCTTTGCGCGTCTGGTTTAGTCCATCCAACTCACTTGCCATTCGACGAGCTGCATGGATGTTACTCGCCATCAAAAGCTCAACACCAAACGACATATCATCCAAGCGCCCCGCGGCATTAATGCGCGGACCTAAAGCAAAGCCAAAGTCAGACGCCACCAATCGCCTTGCATCACGCTTAGCGACTTCAATCAAAGCTTGAATTCCCGGGCGCGCTTTACCTGCGCGAATTCGCTGCAATCCCTGATGGACTAAAATACGGTTGTTTTCATCCAGCGGCACAACGTCAGCCACTGTACCTAGCGCCACTAGGTCAATCAGCTCCATCAATTTCGGTTCTGCCATTCCTTGCTGGGCAAACCAACCGTTTTTACGCATATGGACACAAAGCGCCATCATCAGATAAAACGCCACGCCCACACCTGCTAATGCTTTTGATGGAAACGCACATTCTTGAAGGTTGGGATTGACCATAGCATCAACATTTGGCAGTTCATGACCAGGTAAATGGTGGTCAGTCACCAATACCTTTAGCCCTTGCTCTTTGGCATAACGCACACCATCAATAGAAGAGACGCCGTTGTCGACCGTCATGATCACTTGTGCGCCAATTTCGATCGCTTGATCTACCACCTCTGGGCTTAAGCCATAGCCATCTTCAAAGCGGTTAGGAACAAGATAATCAACATTGTTTGAGCCGAGCATGCGCAGCGCAAGCACAGAAAGCGCAGAGCTGGTTGCACCATCGGCATCAAAATCACCCACCACAATAATTCGCTTTTGCTCCGCAATTGCGTTGAAAAGCAGCTCAACAGCAGCCTCTATCCCGTGCAGTTTTTGATAAGAGTGCAGTGCTCTTGCCGTTGTTTCGAGTTGCTCAGGCGATGTAATTCCGCGGCTGATATAAACGCGTTTTAACAGAGGTGCAATGGTGTCAGGGAGCAGAGAGAGATCGACTTCCGGTCGTCGTTGAATTTCTATCATAAATATCGTGAGGTCTTGTTGGGGAAACCTAAGGTACGTGGTCTGAGTATAAACAAAAAGGGAGCATTACGACGCTCCCAATCTTATTCAATCAAGTCAGCAGATTATTAAATCTGTTCAAGGCGCTGTAAAAGCTGTGCTGGCGGTAAGTAACCACCCACCATTTCGCCGTTAGGAAGGAAGATAGCAGGCGTTCCACTAATACCAAGTTCTCGACCTAACGCATAATGCTGTTTGATGATGTCTTGATACTTGGCAAAGTCTTTGCTCTGTTCTGGGAACTTGCGGTTTACTTTACCGTCATGCATCGCAGACTGAGGATTATCAGCCCCCCAAATGGCCGCCATTTGATCCGCGACGGAACCCGTTCCACCTTGACGTGGGTATGCCATGTAGCGAACAGTAATACCCAGCTCATTGTAGCCTTGCATCTGATTATGTAGGCGAACACAGTAACCACATGTAATGTCGGTAAATACCGTCACTACGTACTTTTCGTTGTCGGCTTTGAACTCGATCATGCTGTCCTTGAACGATTCAATTTTGGCCGCATTAATAGGTGCCTGGCGCTTGGCAAGTACATCTTCGTACTGACCATTCCCATCTAACTTGTACAAGGTCCCGGCAAGAAAGTAATCACCCGTTGGTGAAGCGAATAACACCCCACCGGTTGTTTGCACTTCCACGAGACCATCAATATCAGCAGGAACCACTTGCTTCACTTCCAAACCCAGTTTTGCAAAGCGCGCTTCAAGCTGAGCTTTGTCAAATGTCACTTCGTTTGCAGAAACACTCTGGGCCGCAAGGAGCAACGGCAGAGTCAGTAGAGTCATACGGCGTAATACGCTCATCAAGTTCACCTTCATTTTGTGCGAGAGCCTACGCCCTTGGGTGGTGCTCGCTGTGTAATTGTTTCAATCGCTCTGTGGCGACATGAGTATAAATTTGCGTGGTCGACAAGTCACTATGTCCGAGTAACATCTGCACAACCCGTAAGTCAGCACCATAATTGAGTAAGTGCGTCGCGAACGCATGCCGCAATACGTGAGGTGACAACTTTTCGCTATCAATACCCGCTATCACGGCGTAATGTTTTATCCGGTGCCAAAACGTCTGGCGAGTCATCTGCCGAGCCCGTTTGCTTGGAAAGACCACATCGGAAGTATTTTCACCTAGTAACTCAGACCGCCCCTGCTCAAGAAAAGTTTCAATCCAATCGACTGCGTTTTCTCCCATCGGAACAAGGCGTTCTTTGCCCCCTTTACCCGTAACACGAACCACCCCTTGACGTAGGCTAATGTTTTCCATGGTAAGGCTCACTAACTCGGTCACACGCAGCCCGGTAGCGTACAAAAGTTCCAGCATCGCTTTATCACGAAGCTCCATGGGATCATTAGGATCGGGGGCATCAAGCAGCGCGTCTACCTGCGCTTCACTGAGATCTTTGGGTAAACGCTTAGGCAATTTAGGGCTTACGAGTAAGGCGCTGGGATCATCCGCGCGGACTTTCTCTCGATGCAAATACTGAAATAACCGACGAATTGCCGACAGCATTCTAGCACGAGAAGTTTGCTTGTACCCTTCGTCTACCAACCAAGTTTGATATTCCTGCAAACCTGATAAGCTAATGAAATCTAGACGATAGTTATGCTTACTCATCCATTGAAGCAGTTTGCTTAAATCGTTGCGGTAAGACGCTAATGTGTTTTCGGATAACCCGCGTTCCATCCACATCGCATCTAAAAACTGTTCAACAAGTCCTTGTTCAGGAGACATTACCTCAGACACGGTATTCCTCAATTCTTCGACATGGCTCCAATGTAAGTGTGGCTAAGCAATAAAGCCATAAAATTTGTCCTTTCCCTTCGATATTCGCTGCAAACCTCGCCAATTTGTGGTTAGAATTCGCTATCAACTCCCGAGTAAAGAACAAAACGCTATGAAAATCGGTCTATTTTACGGCTCAACTACCTGCTATACCGAGATGGCAGCAGAAAAAATTCGCGCGATCATCGGTGACGATCTTGTCGACATCCACAACGTAAAAGAATCTCCTCTTAGCCTAATGGCTGACTACGATCTTCTGCTCCTTGGCATCTCTACATGGGACTTCGGTGAAATTCAAGAAGACTGGAATGAGCTTTGGGATCAGGTCAGCGGTCTGTCTCTTGCTGGCAAAACCGTCGCACTGTTTGGTCTGGGTGACCAAGAAGGATACGGCGAATGGTATCTTGATGCGATGGGCATGCTGCACGATGAGCTCAAAGCAACGGGAGTGAATTTTATCGGATACTGGCCAAACGACGACAGCTATGAGTTTGAAGCATCCAAAGCCTTAACTGAAGACCAGAGCAAGTTTGTCGGCTTAGCGCTAGATGAAGACTCTCAATACGAGCTCAGCGACGAACGCATCGCGACTTGGGTTGAACAAGTTCTGGTTGAGTATCAAGAGACGCTTTAACAAATGCTTTAGGGGTTGGTTATAGATCCAACCCTTTTCTAATCAGCTTGAGCTCAGCTCTCACAACGTTTTAATGCATCATGAAAACGTCGCCAATCAAAGACTAAGCCCGGGTCACTCTTACGAAGCGGCGCGATATACTGATGGCCAGTGATTCTTGAGGAAGTGATCTGCGGGTAACGCAATTGCAACTGTTGAGTCAGCTCTGTCAGCGATTGATATTGCGCATCGGTATAAGCTACGTAATCACAGCCTTCTAGCTCAATGCCAATCGAGTAATCGTTGCATTTTTCTCGGCCAGCAAAACTCGATACGCCCGCGTGCCAAGCTCTGGCATTAAAAGGCACGAATTGAATGATCTCTCCATCACGGCGAACAAGGCAATGTGCCGATACGCCCATAGTATGAATCACCTTAAAGAAGGGATGCGCGTTAGGATCGAGCTTGCCAGTGAAGAACTGCTCGATATATGGCCCGCCAAACTGACCCGGTGGCAGACTAATATTGTGTACGACCAATAGCGAAATATCCGTCTCATCACTTCTTTGATCAAAAAATGGCGAGGGAACATGGCGTGCCGGTCGATACCAACCTCTATCATCAATCATAGCTGAGCTCTTTCTGAAGTTACTCTTTGAGTTTTCTGTGATTTTATCCCTTTAGCAATGAAATGCGAGATTAAAGGCTGAATTTCATCCACAGTCAGCGTATCATGCCCACCTCTTGTCCAACTGCGTATTAGATTTGCGATGAAAAACACACACAACAGCCAAGAACGCCTCGAATATTTGAAGCAGCAACTTCCTCTAGAAATCTCACGTGCTGTCGCTGACACCATAAAAGAAGATTTAGGTGGGACTCTCGATCCAGCCGCAGACATCACCGCAAGTCTAATTCCTGATGACGCTCGTAATGAAGCAACCATTATCACTCGCGAACACGGTGTATTTTGTGGCCAAGCATGGGCTGATGAAGTGTTTAAGCAACTCGGTGGTCAAGTCACGATTACTTGGCATGTGCAAGATGGCGACAAAGTCGAGCCAAACCAAGTATTGTGTACTCTGGAAGGTCCTTCGCGCGCGTTATTGACAGGCGAACGTAATGCGATGAACTTCATTCAAACACTCTCCGGCTGTGCAACCATCACCGCCCAATACGCAGCCGAGCTTGAAGGGACAAACTGTCGCCTTCTCGACACACGCAAAACCATTCCAGGTTTACGCAGCGCTTTGAAGTATGCCGTTGCCTGTGGTGGCGGTTTTAACCATCGCATTGGCGTGTTTGATGCTTACTTAATTAAAGAAAATCACATTATTGCTAATGGTGGCATTTCTCAAACCATCAAAACGGCCAAAGAGCTCAACCCAGGTAAGCCTGTTGAAGTTGAAACAGAAAGCTTAGAAGAGTTGCAAGAAGCGATTGATGCTGGCGCTGATATCATCATGCTCGATAACTTTACGACAGAGATGATGCGAGAAGCGGTAAAAATCAATGCCGGTCGTGCCGCACTAGAAAACTCAGGAAACGTGACGTTAGCAACACTGCGTGAATATGCTGAGACTGGTGTAGATTACATTTCAGTTGGCGCACTCACCAAGCACCTTAAAGCGCTCGACCTTTCAATGCGATTTAAATAAATAGCAGCCATTGATTCTGGAATAAAAATCATATTTTTCAATTATTAAGCAGAGGCATCAAAGCCTCTGTTTTTGTTTCAATCATAAGAAACACCACATTAAACCGTGCGATATCTCGAAAACTTTTGCCGCCACACTGCAACTAAACATTAACTTTCCCTAATCCACTCGGAAAGCGCCTTTTCCCACATACCCCACTCCACTCAACCCTTTTATGCTCTCAGGCACATAATCTTTTTCACTTTGGAGAGTACAAATGAAACAAACGAATAACCGTAAAGCAAAGGGTTTTACGCTGATTGAGTTAATGATAGTAGTGGCAGTTATCGGCGTATTGGCGGCGATTGCCATCCCTCAATATCAGGGATACGTTAAGAAAAGCGCTTTGGGTACAGCCCTTGCCTCTGCTTCGGCATATAAAACACAAGCTGAAGACACAATTGCGTTTCAAAATCAATTTCCATCTATATCCGCCGCTTTTGGGATAGGGACAATTAACGCCACTTCCGGTGCGGTTAGCTCCGCCAATAATATCCTAGCAGAAGTAACCCAGGGGGCGGGCACTGGTAGTAAGGTTAAACTATCACGCTCTACTGCAGGACAGTGGACATGCGAACACAACGGTACAGATATTAACGTAACTGGATGCAGCTACAATAGCTCAATCTAATCTTGATGCTAACTAACCTCCCAGCTATCTTGCGCCAAGCCCACCTTTTGGATGCGGCGCAAGAAGCGAGCGTTATCGAACATTGTCAAGCCTCCGGCCAATCCGTGCCGGAGGCTTTGCTCACTCTGAACCTGATTGAACACCAGCAACTGACTGAGCAACTCGCACACATTTTTGGCCTGCCGAAAGTAGAGATTGACCAATTTGACTACGCTGCGATTTGTCAAAGGTTAGGGCTGAGGGAACTCATCACCCGCCACCAAGCCTTGCCACTCTATGAAAGTGCTCAGCAACTCACTATTGCCATTGCCGATCCGACAAACCTTGAACTAGAAGATGAATTTCGCTTTGCGACGGGTCGGCAAATTGAGCTAGTTCTTGCCGATATAAAAGCGCTTCATAGTGCAATTCGTAAACTCTATGGCCGAACAATAGAGACGGGACTATCAGCAAAAAAAGAGCTCAATGAGCAAGACCTCGAACAGCTGGTCGATGTTTCCGATGATGAAATCGGCACCATTGAAGATCTCAGCTTAGACACCGCTCCGGTGAGTCGTTATATCAATCAAATTCTGCTTGATGCTGTGCGAAAAGGGGCATCCGACATTCACTTCGAACCCTATGAAGATTCCTACCGCGTCAGGCTTCGCTGTGACGGTATTTTGGTCGAAATCCAGCAACCTGCACATCATTTAAGTCGACGTTTAGCCGCCCGATTGAAAATTCTCTCCAAACTCGACATCGCAGAACGGCGGCTTCCGCAAGATGGGCGTATTAAACTAAAAATCGGCACCAGTACCGCAATTGATATGCGCGTTTCAACATTACCCACCTTGTGGGGAGAAAAAATCGTCCTCCGCTTGCTAGATAGCAGTGAGGCGAGTCTTAACATTGATGCCCTCGGATATAATGACACACAAAAACAGCAATACCTGAATGCATTACGCCGCCCACAAGGGCTAATCCTTATGACGGGACCAACGGGCAGTGGTAAAACCGTCTCACTCTATACCGGATTAAAACTATTAAACACGGCGGAAGTGAACATCGCGACAGCGGAAGATCCCGTAGAAATCAACCTCTCTGGTATCAATCAAGTCCAAGTCCAACCTCAGATTGGCTTTGGTTTTGCGCAAGCCTTACGCGCATTTCTCCGCCAAGACCCAGACATCGTAATGGTGGGTGAAATCCGAGATATTGAGACCGCAGAGATTGCCGTTAAAGCCGCCCAAACTGGCCACCTCGTGCTCTCGACTTTGCACACAAACTCTGCCGCAGAAAGTGTCGCTAGACTCAGCAATATGGGCGTAGAACCCTTTAATATCGCCTCTTCACTCAGTTTGATTATCGCCCAACGGCTTGCTCGACGTTTGTGTAATCATTGCAAAATCGCTTATCAAGTCGACCACTCTCACGCGATAGGACTCGACCTAACCCTAGGTGAAACTCTTTATCGTGCATCTAGCGATGGGTGTTCAGAATGTAATAACGGCTACGTAGGACGTGTTGGCATCTACGAAGTCATGTCCTTTACCCCTACCTTATCTCAAGCCATCGCGCAGGGCTCTTCAATCCAAAGCCTCGAGCAACTTGCTCGTAGTGAAGGGATGGCAACATTAAAAGAATCTGGCTTAGAAAAGTTGCGTTTAGGCATTACTAGTGTCTCTGAGCTGCAACGCGTACTCTACTTATAGCGGGAAGTTCATGTGAAAAATCGATACAAGAACCAATTAAAAAGCTTCCATTGGCGAGGTCTCAATAGCATCGGCAAACCAGTTTCAGGTCAGTTATTAGCGCTGAACGAAAACGAGGTACGAGACAAACTGAAAGAACAACATATCCAAGTCAAAAAGCTGAAAAAGCGCAATCTTTCCTTATACAAACGCATAACGCAGCGCGTAAAACGCAAAGACATTACGATTTTAACGAGGCAGTTAGCGACGATGCTGATGACGGGCGTGCCCTTGATTCAGGCTCTTAAGTTAGTCGCAGATAATCACCGTAAAGCCGAGATGAAATCGATTTTGTCCCAAATAGTGAAAGGGGTTGAATCTGGCACACCACTATCAAAAACGCTGCGAACAGCGAGCACGCATTTTGACACCTTATACGTAGACCTTGTCGCAACCGGTGAGCAATCTGGTAACCTAGCTGAAGTGTTTGAACGAATTGCAACTTATCGAGAAAAGTCAGAACAACTGAGAGCAAAAGTAATCAAAGCTCTGATCTACCCATCCATGGTTGTGATTACCGCGTTATCGGTCACTTATTTAATGTTAACCGTCGTCATACCAGAGTTTGAGTCAATGTTTTCCGGATTTGGCGCTGAACTGCCTTGGTTTACCGCGCAGGTCCTTATTCTCTCTCACTGGGTTCAATCTTATTCAGGCATGGTGTTTATGGCGCTTGCCATCGCGTTTTTGCTGTTAAAACTCGGACGAAAAAAATCCTTCCGCATTCAATTGGCAACAAGTCGAGCAAGCTTAAACATCCCAATAATTGGTACCATCATTAGCAAAGCTTCCATTGCGAAGTTTAGCCGAACGTTGGCAACGAGTTTTAGTGCTGGTATCCCGATACTTTCATGCTTAAAAACATCAGCGAAAACCGCCAATAATATTCACTATCAAAACGTCATCGAACAAGTTTATGCCGATACCGCAGCAGGCATGCCGATGTACATTGCGATGCGAAACTCACAAACCTTTCCTGAAATGGTGCTGCAAATGGTGATGATTGGCGAAGAATCGGGAAGCTTAGATGACATGCTCAATAAAGTCGCCACCATCTATGAGTTTGAAATTGATAACACCGTCGATAATCTAGGAAAAGTCCTAGAGCCTATGATTATTATTTTCCTTGGTGTGGTAGTAGGAGGCTTAGTGGTCGCTATGTACTTGCCGATCTTTAACTTAATGAGTGTATTAGGATAGTATTAGCCTTTACTATTTTGTGCTTGGCACTTTCTTTCATCTAGGGCGATATTGGTTTGATCGAGCAATTTCATTACTACCCTTGGTTATTTCCAACCATGGCGACCGTTTTTGGCCTTATCATTGGTAGTTTTCTCAACGTGGTCATACATCGTCTACCAAAAATAATGGAGCGAGAGTGGCGACAAGAGTGCGCCGAAAGCTTTCCCGAGTACAACATAGAAGCACCAAAGGGAACTTATAACCTCAGTGTTCCTCGTTCAACTTGCCCTAAATGCCACACCCCAATCCGCATTATAGATAATATTCCTGTGGTGAGTTGGTTGTTGCTAAGAGGGAAGTGTCGACAATGTGACAATCCAATCAGCGCCCGCTACCCTCTGATTGAGCTGCTCAGTGGCGGCTTAAGCTTTGTTGTATCGTATCAGCTTGGCTTTAGTTACTTCACACTCGCCCTACTGATTTTTACGTTCGTATTGATTGCGGCAACCTTTATCGACCTCGATACCATGCTGCTGCCAGACTCCCTTACCCTACCCCTCACTTGGGCGGGTATCGCGTTGGCCCTGTTTCAAATAAGCCCTATCTCACTGCAAGACTCGGTTATTGGCGCGATGGCCGGTTATCTATCCCTTTGGTCGGTATATTGGCTGTTTAAACTAGCTACCGGTAAAGAAGGTATGGGTTACGGTGACTTTAAACTGCTGGCGGCTCTAGGCGCTTGGCTCGGATGGCAACAACTTCCCATGCTTATCCTATTCTCTTCTTTAGTCGGACTGGTATTTGGCCTGATTCAACTGCGACTAAAACGCCAAGGTATCGATAAAGCCTTTCCATTTGGCCCTTACTTGGCGATAGCTGGTTGGATAAGCATGATGTGGGGCTCTCAGATATGGGGCTTTTATCTGACTCATTTTTTAGGACTCTAATATGACCTTTGTTGTGGGTTTAACCGGTGGGATTGCTAGTGGCAAAACGACCGTCGCAAACCTTTTTCATCAGCACTTTGGCATCGAAATTGTGGACGCTGACGTCATCGCTCGTGAAGTAGTGGCGCCAGGCAGTGAAGGATTAAAAGCCATAGAGAACAAATTTGGCTCCTCTGTTTTACTAGAAGACGGCAATCTCGACAGAAGTAAACTTCGAGAGATCATCTTCTCAGACCCAAGCCAAAAGGCCTGGCTAGACCAATTACTACACCCAATGATTCGCGCAAACATGCTCGCTGAGTTAGCAAACACTACCTCAGAGTATGCGCTTTTAGTCATTCCTTTGATGGTTGAAAATCACTTGCAGCATCTAGCGGACAAAGTTGTTGTCGTCGATGTCGATGAGGCTACTCAGTTAGAAAGGACGGTGGCACGAGACAACGTAGCGCTTGAGCAAGCACAAGCCATTGTTGCAGCTCAAGCAAGCAGAGAGCAACGATTAGCCATTGCGGACTTCGTGATTAAAAATGATACAGAAAACCAAAAACTTTTGCCTCAAATCACAGATTTGCATCAAAAGTTCCTAGAAATCGGTAGGGCAAATCGGTGAGAATAAAGGTAGAACCATTCACGACTGCATTTTAATGACCACTCACTACTTCGAACATCCATTGAACGAAAAAACCCGCATCTACTTGAGAGTCGAAGCACTGCTCAATCAGCTGCGTTTGGCTGCAGAATTCAGTGACGATATGCAGCATTTGGTTTTTTATCGTTCTCTATTTGACCTGCTAGAAATCTTTGAGCAAATACAGCTAAAAAGTGAGCTCGCTAAGGATATTGAGAAGCAACGTTTAACCTATCGCAACTGGCTTAATGTTGATGGCGTCGATCAGGAAATGCTCCTCGGTATTTTGCGTGAAGTCGACGAAGCGCATAGCCATCTCATGGCCGCTGAACGATTTGGCCAGAGCTTAAAAGAGGACCGATTCCTAAGTGCAATTCGCCAGCGTTTTAACTTGCCTGGTGGCTCATGTTGCTTTGACTTGCCCGCCCTACATCATTGGCTGCACTTACCTATCAATCAAAAACAAGCCGACGCTAACAAATGGCTCGGTAGTTTATTGCCCCTAGCACAAGCGTTGAAGCTATGGCTAAGACTGACTCGTGAAACTGGTCACTTCCGCGCGTATAATGCGCCGGCTGGTTTCTATCAGAGTGATGCCGATGAAGCCAATATTTTACGCTTGGAGATTCCGATGGAGTTTGGTGTCTACCCAATGATCTCAGGGCACAAGAATAGATTTGCGATCAAATTTATCGAATTTGCTTCTGGGCAGGCATCGACTGCAAACATAGAGTTTAAATTAGCGGTGTGTTGTTAAGCCTTTCCGCTAAACTCATCTCTAAACCCGATCTTCGACAATGAGTTGATTATGACTAAGATTACTATCGTTCCCTGCCCACAGTGTGGTACAGACGTGACTTGGGGGGAACAAAGCCCTTATCGTCCGTTTTGCAGCAAACAATGCCAAATGATCGATTTTGGTGAATGGGCAGATGAAGAAAATACCATTCCGGGAGCACCGGATATGTCTGATTCAGATGGCTGGTCAGAAGACCAATATTGATTGAGACAATGTGATTTAAGCTGACTAGAGGGCTGATGTGAAAACATCGGCTCTTTTTGTATCCAGCGTATTACTTAGGTAGTTATATCAAATACAATTTTTAACTTAGAACGGAGATATTTTTCTTTGTACCTAGGAAGAATCGCGGAACTTTCTTTGAACAAATGGAGCCAGTAAATGAGTACCGATGACAACGGTAGAGAGAAGTGGCAAGTTATAAGCAAAGAATAAAAAAGCGGAGCCACAGGGCTCCGCTAATACTATGAGAACGCTAGTTATAGCATTACTTCTTAGCAAGTTTCTCTTTAATACGAGCAGACTTACCAGAACGCTCACGTAGGTAGTACAACTTGGCACGACGTACTGCACCACGGCGTTTAACTTCGATGCTATCAACGATTGGAGAGTGTGTTTGGAACGTACGCTCAACACCTTCACCGTTAGAAATCTTACGTACAGTGAAAGCAGAGTGTAGACCACGGTTACGGATTGCGATTACAACGCCTTCGAAAGCCTGTAGACGCTCACGGTCACCTTCTTTTACCTTAACTTGAACTACAACAGTGTCACCTGGTGCAAATTTAGGTAGGTCTGATTTTAGTTGCTCTTCTTCAAGAGCCTTGATGATGTTACTCATTTTAATAAATTCCTAGAATAAACTGATACTAAATTTAATAGGTTACTGCTTACTTTTTACCAGAGCGGTGCTCTTTAATAAATTCGGCCAGTAATTGTTCCTGTTCGTCAGTCAGAGCTAGGTTTTCCAGGAGTTCTGGTCTTCTTAGCCAAGTACGGCCTAACGACTGTTTAAGTCGCCAGCGACGAATTTCCTTGTGGTTACCTGACATCAGCACCGAAGGTACTTCTTTGTCATCTAACACCTCTGGACGCGTATAGTGAGGGCAATCTAACAAGCCATTAGCAAAGGAGTCTTCCTCTGCTGACGCAAAATCTCCTAGCACTCCCGGCACAAACCGAGACACTGAATCAATCAACGTCATGGCTGGAATCTCACCACCCGTCATCACGAAATCCCCAATTGACCATTCTTCGTCAACTTCAGATTGGATGATACGCTCATCTACCCCTTCATAGCGGCCACAAATCAAAAGCAAGTTCTCATTTGTTGCCAGCTCCTCAACTCCTTTTTGGTCGAGCTTTCGACCTTGAGGAGAAAGATAAATGACTTTCGTCTTACCCGGTGAAGCTTGTTTGGCTGCATGAATAGCATCGCGCAAAGGCTGAACCATCATGAGCATGCCAGGGCCGCCACCGTAAGGTCTATCATCAACAGTGCGATGTTTGTCGTGCGTGAAATCGCGAGGATTCCAAGTCTCAATCGACAAAAGACCTTTTTTAACCGCTTGACCTGTTACTCCATAATCAGTAACAGAACGGAACATTTCAGGAAAAAGGCTTATTACGCCAACCCACATGTTTATCTCGCTCTGAAATTTTGGAGTTTAGAATCCAGGATCCCAGTCAACTTCGATCCGTTGAGCTTCGCGATCAACATGTTTGATCACTTGCTCTTCAAGGAACGGAATTAATCGTTCCTTTTGCCCGAAAGCATCTTTTAGATTTGCTTTTACAACCAAAACATCGTTGGAACCCGTTTCTAGCATGTCAGAGACAGTACCTAGATCGTAACCTTTGTCGGTTACTACGTGCATCCCAATCAAATCACGCCAATAGAATTCATCTGATGGCAATTCTGGAAGAACAGCAGGGTCAATAGAGATTTCAAAGTTTGTCAGTAATTGCGCATCTTCGCGCACATCCAGACCTTCGAGTTTCACCACCAAACCTTTGTTATGGCGCTTCCAACTCTCAACCTTGTACTCAACCCACTTACCACCTTGGTTAATAAACCATGGGGTGTAATCAAACATGCTTTCAGCATTGTCTGTGTAGGAAAAAACTTTAAGCCAGCCGCGAATGCCGTAAGAAGCACCTAACTTACCTACAACAATCTTGTCTTCACTCATTGTTTCTTTACCTTTCATCGACATAAGCTAATTTCTTCTTTCAAGTAAGAATTAAGCCGCTTTTTGAGCGTCTTTTACTAGCTTAGCAACGCGGTCAGATAGAGATGCGCCTTGACCAACCCAGTGGTTAACGCGATCTAGGTCTAGACGTAGACCTTCTTCTTGACCTTTAGCAGTTGGGTTGAAGAAACCAACTTTCTCGATGAAACGGCCAGTTGCTGCATTGCGGCTGTCCGCTACTACGATTTGATAAAATGGACGCTTCTTAGCGCCGTGACGTGCCAAACGAATGGTTACCATGTCGTCCTCTTTGCTTTCTCAAAAATAAAATTAACCCCAGAAACCATTTATCGCTAAATGATTTGGGGCTCGTGCCAAAATAAAGCTCCGGAATTTTACTCTTATTCCGGAGCAATGCAAGGTCTTTAGCTACTTTTTCACCAACATAAAACGAAACTTAAGTTTGTGACGCAGCTAACACCTTGAAATTTTTATTGCAGGTCTGATTTAACGGCCAAACGGATTAAAACCGCCACCGCCCATTCCTCCCATGCCGCCCATCATGCCTTGCATGTTGCGCATCATGCCTTTCATGCCACCTTTCTGCATTTTCTTCATCATTTTCTGCATCTGGGTGAACTGCTTGAGTAGACGGTTAACATCTTGCACCTGGGTGCCAGAACCTGCAGCGATACGCTTTTTACGTGATCCTTTAATCAGTTCTGGGCGTTGACGCTCTTTCATGGTCATCGAGTTGATGATCGCTTCCATCTGCTTGAACATCTTGTCGTCAACTTTGTCTTTCACATTGTCAGGCAAGTTGCTCATACCCGGCAGCTTATCCATCATGCCCATCATGCCGCCCATGTTTTGCATCTGACCTAGCTGCTCACGGAAATCTTCAAGGTCAAAACCTTTCTTCTCTTTGAACTTTTTTGCCAGTTTCTCTGCTTTTTCTTGGTCAACATTACGTTGCAGGTCTTCGATTAGAGATAGGACGTCACCCATGCCCAAGATGCGTGATGCCACACGATCTGGGTGGAAAGGTTCAAGTGCATCCGTCTTTTCACCAACACCTAAGAATTTGATCGGTTTACCCGTGATATGGCGAACAGAAAGCGCCGCACCACCACGAGCATCACCATCTACTTTGGTTAAGATCACGCCCGTAAGTGGCAGCGTATCACCAAATGCTTTCGCAGTGTTTGCCGCGTCTTGACCTGTCATCGCATCGACGACGAATAGCGTCTCAACAGGATCAATCGCAGAGTGAAGCTCTTTGATTTCTCCCATCATTTGCTCATCGATGGCTAAGCGACCTGCGGTATCGACAACCAAAACGTCGTAGAACTTCTTCTTCGCATGATCGATAGCAGCATTAGCGATATCAATTGGCTTTTGATCCGCACTAGACGGGAAGAAGTCGACACCAATATCTGACGCTAACGTTTCAAGCTGTTTGATCGCGGCTGGGCGATAAACGTCAGCAGAAACAACCAGTACCTTCTTCTTATCACGCTCTTTTAAAAGCTTAGATAGCTTACCGACCGATGTGGTTTTACCCGCACCTTGTAGACCTGCCATCAAGATAACAGCAGGTGGCTGCGCAGCAAGATTTAGAGCTTCATTTGACTCGCCCATTACGGCTTCAAGTTCACCTTGAACAATCTTAATGAACTCTTGGCCAGGCGTCAGGGATTTGGAAACCTCAACACCAACGGCTGCTTCTTTAACGCGTTTAATAAAATCGCGTACCACTGGAAGCGCGACATCCGCCTCCAAAAGCGCCATACGTACTTCACGTAAGGTATCTTTTATGTTGTCTTCGGTCAGGCGACCTTTTCCGCTGATATTTTTCAGCGTTTTGGACAATCGATCCGTTAAATTCTCAAACATCTTAAGTCTCTTTTTTGAGCGAGCGTTAATACATCTCACCCGTTAAATTTAGCGACAATTACTGTGATTATACCTTAGCCAACCGAGTGTGGACACAGCATTAACAACATTTGATACCTCATGTCACGTAAATGAGGGAGATAAGTCATAGCTCAAGTCGTTGATGCAGGGTATAATTTGTTAAAAATCCACCAGCTTATAGAGAACCATGGACAACTTAATCGCCGTTGTTGCTGCAATACTCTATTTTTTAGCAATCGCGACAATCATACCTGGGCTTGTAAATCAGACCGGTATCAGAGCTAAAACCGTCTTAGTCAGTGCCTTTTTAGCATTGGCTTTTCATGCTTGGTTGCTCAGTGATTTGATCATAGAAGCCTCAGGGCAAAACCTGAGTATTCTCAATGTGGCTTCGTTAATTAGTTTTATCATTTCATTGGTGATGAGCATTGCCATGCTCAAAACTCGGTTGTGGTTTTTACTGCCAGTTGTCTATAGCTTTGCTGCGATTAACCTCTCCGCTGCCGCATTTCTTCCGAGTACCTTTATAACTCACCTTGAACAAGACCCTAAGCTGCTGATTCATATCTCGCTAGCGTTGTTTTCATACTCAACACTGACGATAGGAGCCCTGTACGCGCTGCAACTTGCTTGGCTCGATCATAAATTGAAAGCCAAAAAAGCACTGGCGATAAACCCAAACTTACCGCCTTTGCTGATGGTTGAACGTCAATTGTTTAACATCATCCTGCTTGGCACCTTGCTGCTGACCGGCACGCTAATAACGGGGTTTGTGTTTGTCCAAGATATGTTTGCTCAGGGGAAAGCACATAAGGGTATTCTTTCCTTTATTGCATGGCTGATATACACCACTTTATTGTGGGGGCATTATCAAAAAGGATGGCGTGGACGCAAAATTACATGGTTTGCGGTTGCTGGTGCGACCTTGCTCACTCTAGCCTATTTTGGCAGTCGATTTGTTCGCGAGATAATTCTGGGTTAATAACGAGTCAAAGGTGCACCAATTGCACCTTTCTTTTACAATACAGCCCACCCTAATCTAAATTGACTTACTTTGACAATTAGGTCATAAATTAACCAAACCCAACAAGGAAAAGATAAGCTTTGGACGACATATCAACGGGTATCTTATTTGCGCTACTCGCGTGTCTTATCGTAATTTCAGGATATTTTTCGGGTTCAGAGACAGGGATGATGTCCTTGAACCGATACCGCCTCAAGCACCTAGCAAACCACGGGCATAAAGGTGCAAAACGCGTCGAGAAACTACTCGACCGCCCAGACCGCTTAATTGGTCTTATTCTTATCGGCAACAACCTTGTCAATATTCTTGCTTCAGCTATCGCGACAATTCTGGGTATGCGTTTATATGGCGACCTAGGTGTAGCAATTGCAACGGGAGCACTTACTATGGTTGTGCTCGTGTTTGCCGAAGTCACCCCAAAGACCCTAGCTTCACTTTATCCAGAGCGCGTGTCTTACGCGAGCAGTATTGTTCTCACCATCTTGATGAAACTGCTCTCTCCTCTCGTCATGCTGGTGAACTTCATTACTAATGGCTTTATCCGCTTACTCGGTATAAAGGCAGATCATGGCGGAGACGACCACCTAAGCTCTGAAGAGTTGAGAACCGTAGTGAATGAAGCTGGCAGTCTTATTCCTAGACGCCACCAAGATATGTTGATTTCCATTTTGGATCTTGAACATGTGACGGTGAATGACATCATGGTGCCACGAAACGAGATTACGGGCATCGATATCAATGATGATTGGAAATCTATTGTTCGACAGCTGACTCACTCACCTCATGGTCGAGTGGTATTGTATCGCGACCAAATCGACGAAGTGGTTGGTATGCTACGCCTACGAGAGTCGTACCGATTGATGTTAGAGAAGAATGAGTTCACTAAAGAGACCTTATTAAGAGCAGCTGATGAAGTTTACTTCATTCCAGAGAGTACGCCACTCAACGTTCAACTGCTAAAATTCCAGCGCAATAAGCAGCGTATTGGTCTAATCGTTGATGAGTATGGCGACATTATCGGCCTGATTACTTTGGAAGATATTCTAGAAGAGATTGTTGGCGAGTTCACCACATCAATTACACCAAGCCTTTCGGAAGAAATTTCGCCTCAAGGCGATGGTAGCTTTCTAATCGATGGTAGCGCCAACATTCGCGATATCAACAAAGGGTTAAAATGGAAACTGCCAACTGATGGCCCTAGAACATTAAACGGGCTTATCTTAGAACATTTAGAGGATATCCCAGAGAGTCACTTGAGCGTTCAAGTCTCTGGTCACCCAATGGAAATTGTTGAACTAGAAGAGAATAGAATTAAGTCAGTTCGTGTCTTTCCTAAGCGTAGGGCATAATATTTTACCTATGTAGGCACATTTCAGGACGGGACAACTAAGCAAATGAAAAAAGCCTTGGCACTGCCAAGGCTTTTTGCTCCTAATCTTCGGTAACGCTAAACAAACTTTCCATACTCAAGCCTTGTTTAATCAAAATCTCTCTTAAACGGCGTAGACCTTCTACTTGAATTTGGCGTACTCGCTCTCGAGTTAAATTGATTTCACGTCCTACTTCTTCAAGTGTCGATGGCTCATAACCCAGCAGGCCAAAGCGACGAGCTAAGACTTCTTTTTGTTTCGGGTTAAGTTCATCTAACCAATGCACAAGCGAGCTTTTAATATCGTCATCTTGCGTCGATACTTCAGGGTCTGAGTTATTAACGTCGGGAATGATATCCAACAACGCTTTTTCGCCATCCCCACCAATTGGTGTATCAACCGAACTGATTCGCTCATTGAGACGAAGCATTTTGCTGACATCATCCACCGGCTTATCTAGTTGGGTCGCAATCTCTTCAGCAGTCGGTTCATGATCTAGCTTTTGAGAAAGTTCACGCGCGGTACGTAAATAGATGTTCAGCTCTTTCACAACATGGATTGGTAAACGAATCGTGCGAGTCTGGTTCATTAGGGCTCGTTCAATGGTCTGACGAATCCACCAAGTGGCATAGGTAGAAAAACGGAAACCACGCTCAGGATCGAACTTTTCAACAGCTCGAATAAGACCTAGGTTACCTTCTTCAATAAGATCTAAAAGTGCGAGTCCTCGATTGCTGTATCGACGAGAAATTTTCACCACTAAACGCAAGTTACTTTCTATCATGCGCTTTCTTGCAGCCTCATCACCTCTTAAGGCTCTGCGGGCGTACAGCACTTCTTCTTCTGCGGTTAATAGTGGAGAAAAGCCAATTTCACCCAAATAGAGCTGAGTGGCATCGAGACTTTTTGCTGAAGCGTCAAATTCTTCCTTTCCTTTAGCTTCTTCAGCAGGTGTAGATTTTGTGGATGGTGATTCTTGTTCAGATTCAAACGCCGTAACGTTTTCTTGTCCTACTTCGAATTCTTCGACTTTCGTTGCTGCATTGCTGATACTCATAGCGCCTCCCCCTGGCGAGCTAGCAAGACATTACTACGTCTAATGTCGCTATTTTACCTTGTCAGTAATTTTTACGGTAAGTAGCGTTTTGGGTTCACCGACTTACCTTGATAGCGAATTTCAAAGTGTAATCGAACACTATTTGCTCCAGAACTTCCCATTGTTGCTATTTTCTGGCCTGCTTTTACACTCTGTCCTTCGTGTACTAGCAACCGGTCATTATGTGCATACGCGCTGAGGTAGTTGTCGTTATGTTTTACAATCACAAGATTGCCGTAACCTCGCAATGCGTTGCCTGAATAGACGACGGTGCCACCTGCTGTAGAGACAATCGGCTGACCTCGCTGTCCTGCAATGTCGATGCCTTTATTCCCTTGGTCTCCAGCAGAGAAGTTTTTAATCACTCTCCCTTTTGTTGGCCATAACCATTTGGAAACTTTTGTGTTTTTAGGTTTGTCGTTACTGACTACCTTATTAACATTTTGTTTACCTGTAGAGTTAACATACTCCTTTGGTTTAGATTGTTCAACCTTCTTTGCTGGTTCTTTTTTGGTCGATTTTGGTACATTTTGTGAACTGTGTTGCGTAACCTTTTGATTTGAGT
The DNA here is from genome assembly GCF_000808535.1 of Vibrio sinaloensis. GTDB lineage: Bacteria > Pseudomonadota > Gammaproteobacteria > Enterobacterales > Vibrionaceae > Vibrio > Vibrio sinaloensis_D. The sequence goes on along the minus strand of NZ_JWLV01000048.1, from coordinate 90,811 downwards.
TTTTGCTCGAATTCACACTCGGCGTCGCTGGCACTGCCGCCACTGCAACAACTGGAGCGCCTGCGCCTGTACCACCATAGGCTGGCGGGGTGTATGCAGGTTTCCATAGCCTGAGTTTCTGCCCTGGATATATGGTGTATGGCGCTGTCAACTTGTTGTAAGCAATGATCTCATTTACATCTTTATCTGTGATGTAAGCTATAAAATAGAGCGTATCGCCTTTCTCGACTTCGTAGTAACTGCCTCTATAGCTACCTCGAGAGACTGAATCATAGTCTTTCTTTAATCCTGAAACTGGCGCAGGGGATTGCGCAGCGCACCCGAGGAGCACACTGCAAACACCAATAATGAATAAAAGAGACTTAAGCGACATATCTAGGCGAGATCACCAGCAACCAAAGGAACAAAACGTACAACTTCTATAACTTCTGATGTGAATGAGTCAGCGCAGCGCGTTATCTTGAGCAACTGCTGCTCATCGGTTCCGACAGGGATGACCAAAATGCCACCTTCCGACAGCTGAGTCAGCAGAGCTTCTGGAACAGATTCTGCCGCCGCGGTGACGATAATCGCATCAAACGGCGCTTTCGCTGCCCAACCTTGCCAACCATCACCATGTTTCGTTGACACATTGTAGATATCCAACTGCTTCAAGCGACGTTTCGCTTCCCATTGTAACGATTTGATTCGTTCAACCGAAAAGACATGGTCGACCAACTGCGCTAAAACCGCGGTTTGATAACCAGAACCCGTCCCCACTTCTAGGACTTTGCTCTTACGGCTAAGTTCCAGAATTTCAGTCATTTTCGCCACAATATACGGCTGAGAGATAGTTTGCCCTTGCCCAATAGGTAAAGCATTATTGTCATAGGCTTGATGCATCATCGCTTGAGAAACAAACTGCTCTCGAGGTAAGCGTCTTATCGCTTCTAGTACATCAGAGTTATGAATACCACTTGCTACTAGAAAGTCGATCAATCTATCTGCTTGTGGGTTTGCCATGCTTATTGATCCTTCAACCAGTTTTCCATGCTCATTAGTGACTCATGCGCAGTAAGATCTACCTGCAAAGGCGTGACAGACACAAACCCTTGATCGACCGCGTAAAAATCCGTTCCTTCACCGGCATCTTGCTCTTTCCCAGGAGGACCAAGCCAGTATATATCATGACCTCGAGGGTCTTGCTGCTTAATCATCGCTTCCGCGTGATGTCGAGCACCTAAACGAGTAACAGCGATACCTTTTAATTCATCAAAAGGAAGGTCTGGCACATTAATATTGAGCAGTCGATTGGTCGGGATCGGTTTTGCTAGGTGTTGTTCCACAATATGCCGGGCAATCTTGCCAGCACTTGTGAAGTTCTGCTTACCCACCAATGAGAAAGCAACAGCTTGAACACCGAGAAAATGGCCTTCCATTGCCGCCGCGACGGTGCCCGAATAGAGAACATCATCGCCAAGATTTGCGCCATGGTTGATACCGGACAACACCAAGTCCGGCAAATCGTCTTTCATTAGCTCATTCAACGCAAAGTGCACGCAATCGGTCGGCGTTCCCTGAACAGAGAACACACCATCCGCAATTTCATTCACGCGCAGCGGTTGCTCTAACGTCAGTGAATTGGACGCGCCCGAACGATTTCGGTCTGGCGCGACAATCGTCACATCAGCGATATCATTTAAGCTCTCAGCCAAAGCGTGAATGCCTTGGGCATGCACGCCATCGTCATTACTGAGAAGAACTTTCAGTTTTTTCTCACCCATTAGTAAACTCGTTCAACTTCTATCTCATTAACTAATTCACGAACAATGGAAGTCGCAAAACACCCTGCATCCAAAGAAAATTGTAGGGTGACGCAGTCATTCTCCGTTTGCCAAGAGAAGTCTTGCGCTTTTAACGATATGGCTCGGCGATCGTGACGCATGCGGTTACCTCGAATCAGCGCCATAAGATCCGGTTCTGCATCCAAGTGAGGCTGCTCCAATTCAAGAGCCTGAGCCTGCGTTGGAAGTGCGTTGTCACCTGCCATTGCTGCGGTAAGCTCAGCGTTGCCTGCAAGCAATGTACGGTTTACCTCATCAAGAGCATTTTCCTCAACTTGAACCAGAGACGTTGGAGTCTGGACCAAATCGCCGATGATGGCTTGGTTAAAGACACCTTGCTCAATACGCGCAGAGACAATTCGGTTGAAAATCCACGAGCGCGCCGCAGATAACAACATACTGCGTTTGTTTTGGTTGCGAGTGCGGACGTTTTCTTTGCCCCAGCGTCTTGCTTCTTCAATATTATTGCCTTGGTTACCAAAACGTTGGCTACCAAAATAGTTAGGAACGCCGGTTTGGACTATCGATTCTAGACGCTTCACAACATCGTCGACATCACTCACTTCCGATAATGTAACCACGAACTGGTTGCCCGCTAACTCCCCCGGACGCAGCTTTTTGTTGTGTCTTGTCGTCTCGAGAATTTCGATACTTGGGTATTGCGCGAGGAAAGCACTGAAGTCTGGCGTGTCGCCTTTAGGTAGATGGATACTTAACCACTGCTCCGTCACGGCATGGCGATCTTTCAACCCAGCGCAGCTGACGTCTTTCGATTTTACGCCGCATGCCTTCGCAAGCTCATTTGCTACAAAACTGGTGTTCTCACCGGTTTTACGAACCCGTACCATGAGGTGCTCACCACTGCCTGTAAACTCATAACCCAGCACTTCGTTAACCTGGAAGTGCTCTGGTTGTGCTTTAATTTTTGCCGTAGCTGTCGGTTTACCATTGAGGTAAGCCAGTGAAGATAAGATATCTGACATAATGTTTTCCATTACACGCCGCCTATTCACTTAAGAATAGACGGCGTGTAACTGAGTTATTTTTTAATAAGTAATACGACCGCTTCTGTCGCGATGCCTTCTTTGCGTCCTGTAAAACCAAGACGCTCCGTAGTGGTGGCTTTTACATTGACGTTACCAATGTCGGTTTCTAAGTCCTGAGCGATCACTTGGCACATTGCTTCAATATGTGGTGCCATTTTCGGCGCTTGAGCCATTATTGTGATGTCCGCATTCCCCAGCACGTAGCCTTTTTCTTTCACTCGACGATACACGTCTCGCAGCAACGCTCGGCTATCTGCGCCTTTCCATTTATCATCAGTATCAGGGAAATGACGACCAATATCCCCTTCCGCAATGGCGCCGAGTAGTGCGTCAGACAGTGCATGCAATGCAACGTCACCGTCTGAGTGAGCGATAAGACCTTGTTCATAAGGAAGTGCTACGCCACCAATAATGACAGGCCCTTCACCACCAAACTTGTGTACGTCAAAACCATGACCAATTCGAATCATACGTTATCCTTTATTTCGCGTTAGATAAAACTCTGCAAGTGCCAAATCTTCTGGTTGGGTTATTTTTATATTATCGGCACTCCCCTTCACTAGCGCAGGAGATTCTCCTAACCATTCCAGTGCTGAGGCTTCGTCAGTAATCGCTACTCCTTCAGATAAAGCTGAAGTGAGGGCATGAGTCAATTGCTCAGTTTTAAACATTTGTGGAGTTAAAGCATGCCACAAAGCTTCTCTTTCTACAGTGTGTTCAATGGTTTGTTGAGCATTCGCTCGTTTCATCGTATCTCTCACTGGCGCGGCGAGTATTGCGCCGCAACCATGATGGAGTGACTGTGCTATGAGTTGATCAATATCCGTCAAGCGAACACAAGGACGCGCCGCATCGTGCACCATCACCCATGTTGAAAGCTGGTGCTCACAGACATAGTTCAAACCAGACAGTACCGAGTCTGCCCGCTCTTTTCCTCCCGCGACGGTAGTCACGTCTTGTCGCTGGCTGAGCGCCAACGTCGGGTAGTATGGGTCACCCTCACTAATGGCGACAATAACGCGGGTAATCAAAGGGTGAGACAGAAGCTTTTCAACAGTATGTTCTAATACGGTTTTGCCATGAATAGTAAGATACTGCTTAGGACGGTCAGCTTGCATTCGGCTACCGACGCCAGCGGCAGGCACGATGGCAACCATGGCCGTAGGGGCGAGATCGGACACTTAGTCATCCTCTCCTATAATACGATAGAAAGTCTCCCCTTCTTTAATCATGCCCAGTTCATGTCGAGCGCGCTCTTCAATGGCATCTAAACCTTGGCGCAAGTCGTCGATTTCAGCAAACATTTCATTATTGCGAGTCTGCAAGTTTCCATTCACTTGATGTTGAACTTCAATGTCGGCGTTCACCAGTTGGAAATCAGAAATGCCATTCTTACCAAACCACAGTTCGAATTGCAGCCAGCCTAAAATGATAAGAAGTGTGAGTGCAAAAATTCGCATAAACAATGATTCAAAGAAGAGGGATAAAGAAAGACCACATATATACCACAATGTCACACGGTGCGCGAGATTGGGCGATGTGGTCCTTATTGAATTGAGATTTGGGCTCTACACTACGACATCATTAAAAAGCCGAACAAGCCAACACCTAGAATCAATCGATAAATGACAAACGGTGTCATCCCCATACGAGAAATCAGCTTCAAGAAGAAATGAATACATAGGTACGCACTGACAAATGAGGTGATGATCCCCGTCATCAAGAAACCAAAATGAATCGGCTCTCCGCTCGTCACCAGTTTTAAACCTAAGTAACCACCCGCGAGTAAGATGATTGGAATCGACATTAAAAACGAGAATCGTGCGGCTGCTTCACGGGTAAAACCGAGATACAGCGCGGCAGTAATCGTTGCTCCAGAGCGTGACGTCCCTGGGATAAGCGCCATTGCTTGCGCTAAACCGACAAACAACGCTTTCTTCCAATCTGCTTGATATTCATCCGCGACAAGTTTCGCGTTTCTATCGACGTACCAAAGCAGCAGACCAAAAATGATGGTCGTCGTCGCTATCACCCAAGCACTGCGTAAATACAGTTCAATGAAATCTTTTAGGAACAAACCCAGTAAACAGGCTGGGATAGTTGCGATAACAATCATCCACGCAAACTTGGCTTCTTTGCTTCGGTCACCTTTAAAGATAGAGCCAAAAAACGCGCCCAGTAACGTCACGACTTCTTTACGGAAGTAGATCATAACAGCGGCCAAGGTACCCACATGAACCGCCACATCGAACGCAAGCCCTTGGTCTTCCCAACCCAACACTGCCGAAGGCAAGATAAGGTGGGCAGAGCTAGAAATAGGCAAAAACTCAGTCAGGCCTTGAATCAACGCGAGTAAGAAGGCTTCAATATAACTCATTAGAATCTCTTAAAATTTGTGGTTAAACCATAGAGGAACCGGCACCAGTGCAGTGTCAAACGTCGACTGTTGCCAAATTTGTTTGATGCTTCGACCATCTTGGGGAACCACTCTTGCGGGGCATAGCTCGACAAGGGGCTTAAGGACAAAAGCATACTTAAATATGTCGCTACGAGGTAGCTCAGGTTGAGCGTCAGACACCACATCACCAAATAAAATGATATCAAGATCCAACGTGCGCGGTTCATATTTTGCCGCGTTTTCAGCTCGGCCCCATTTGAGCTCAATTTGGCGAAGTTGTCGCGAGAATTCCGCCAAATCTAACGTTGTTTTCATTTCTACGACAAGGTTGTAAAACGGATGGCTTTCAAAGTCGACGGCTTCGCATTCAAAAATGGTCGAGAGACGCAGTTCACTGCCTAACGCGCTAAGCTCATCAATAGCAGCTTGAATATGCTTACGTCTTTCAATGTTAGAGCCAATGCCAACGTAAGCCGTTATCATGCAGCGCCTCGCTCGATGATAACGCCCACACCTTTTGCTTGAGGGACCGCACCAGGTTTGGTTAAACGAATCTTAATCCACGGCACGTTAAATCGGGTCATGATTAGGTCGGCAATCTCTTCTGCTACTCGCTCAACTAAAAGGAATCGTCCGCCTTCTATGTGGGCTAATACAGCGCCGCTCACCTCGGCATAATCCAAAGCATCGACCACATTGTCACTTTTCCCTGCAGGGCGATTGTCGTGAGCCATCTCGATATCAAGCACCAATTTTTGCTTTATTTCTTGTTCCCAATCGTAAACACCAATTGTGGTAATTACTTCTAGCTGCTCGATAAATACCTTATCCATGCGTTTTTCCTTTAGAGGTCGGATACCCAATTTTGACAAAAAGAATTACTATTCCTGTGCCCAAACCATTATTGTTGAGGTTGGCAAGGTCGATATAATATCAATTAGTTGCCTGACAAACACCTCAAAAGACGAGTTAACTTGATATGACACCACTAGCACTTGTTATGATCATCATTGCCTACTTATTAGGCTCGATATCGAGTGCCGTTTTGATCTGCCGAATGCTTCGTCTTCCTGATCCTCGTAAAATGGGCTCCAACAATCCTGGAGCGACAAATGTATTGCGCATCGGGGGGAAAAAAGCCGCCGCCGCAGTTCTGCTTTGTGACATGTTAAAGGGAACCATTCCTGTCTGGAGTGGCTTTTTCTTGGGTATCGACCCTGTGATTTTAGGTGTCATCGCGATTGCGGCTTGTTTAGGTCACATGTACCCGCTTTTCTTTCATTTTAAAGGCGGAAAAGGGGTTGCTACAGCGCTTGGAGCTATCGCGCCAATAGGTTTAGATTTTACCGCTATGGTAATCGCCACTTGGTTAGCGGTCGCACTGGTTTTTCGCTACTCGTCGCTCGCGGCCATTGTCACCGTGTTACTCGCTCCTCTCTACACTTGGATGTTCAAGCCCCAATACACCTTACCCGTGGCGATGTTGTGTTGTCTGATTGTATTTAGACATCACCAAAACATCCGTCGGTTGCTAGATGGATCTGAACCCAAAATTGGCGAAAAGAAACAAGAATTAAATAAGGCCTCGCAATGAGGCCTTATTGATTTGATACTGTTCGCTATTTGGCATGCTTATCTAAAAAGACCTTAAGCATATCCGTGACAAACTCCGCTTGCTCTAGGCTGGAGATATGACCGGCTTGTGGTATTTCAACCAATTGCGACCCTGAGATAGTGTCATGCATAAGGTATGACTCAAGCACTGGTCTAGGTATATCTTCTTGCCCCACAGCCACTAATACTGGCAACGCAAACTTCTCTATATCTTCCATCTGGTCTCGGCGACCAAATACCATTCGGCCTACTCGGGCGGTTTCGACCGCGGCTTCACCCGTTAAACCCGTCAGCTTAGAACGGAACAGACGTACTAACTCAGGATTATCTTGCTCAACATTACGAGCAAAAAACAGCGGAGTGACGGCCTCAACAATCGGTTCTGGAATCATTTTCGCAGTGCTAATCGCATCTAACATACCAAAGTACTTAGCGTGCGTAACTTCAGGCTCTAAACCTACAAAGGTATCCATTAATACCAAAGACGTCACACGTGATGGCACAAGTGAAACCACTTCACAGCCCCACATGCCACCAACCGACAGCCCCACAAGAGAAAACTGCTCTACATCCAGATGATCCATCAGAGCGACAATTTGCTTCGCGTAATCGCCGAGTGAACGAGTCTGCTCTGGTGCGGCATCCGATTCGCCGTGAGCCCAAAGCTCAGGCACAATACAACGGTAATGTTGACTCAGCGCTTCGACTTGAGGGGCCCACATGGCACTATCCCAAAGGTAGCTGTGACCAAAAACAACAACAGGGCCAGTGCCCACATCCAGATACGCCATTTCTCGGCCATCTATCGAAAATCTTTCCATGGTGTTATCCACTACTATTTTTATTCAGCCCGAGCTTACCATCAGTAATTCTATTAACAACTCGGAACACTTAGACTGCCACAAAACAAAAAGGCCGCCATAATGAGCGACCTTATTGATTGTTAGAGATCGTTAGTTGATCGGATCCAATTGATCAATGGGCCAACGGGGCTTGGCTTGTACAGAAAGATCCGCGACTTCACCGTTTTTCAAACGCTGCATGCCTGCGTAAGCAATCATGGCACCATTGTCGGTACAGAATTCTGTACGAGGATAATAAACTTCCCCACCAATTTTTTTGGCCAACTGCTCTAAATCTGCACGTAAGCGACGGTTTGCACTCACCCCACCAGCGATAACAATACGTTTAAAGCCAGTTTGCTCTAATGCACGCTTACACTTAATGGTTAACGTCGCACACACCGCTTCTTCAAACGCAAGAGCAATATCGGCTCGAGTTTGCTCATCATCACCATTGGCAGCAATAGTATTGGCAGTGAACGTCTTCAAACCAGAAAAGCTCATATCAAGTCCAGGACGATCTGTCATTGGACGAGGAAACTTAAATCGGCCTGGCGTACCTTTTTCAGCCAGTTTAGAAAGGAGCGGTCCACCAGGGTAATCCAAACCCATTAGTTTCGCCGTTTTATCAAACGCTTCACCCGCCGCATCATCAATTGACTCACCTAGTATGGTGTATTCGCCAATCCCTTTCACTTCCACCATCATCGAGTGCCCACCAGAAACAAGCACCGCAACAAATGGGAATGGCGGAGGGTTGTCTTCTAACATTGGCGCCAGCAAATGTCCTTCCATATGATGAACAGGAACGGCAGGAATATCCCATGCATACGCAATACTACGACCGATCGTGGCACCAACGAGCAGAGCACCGACTAGACCTGGGCCAGCTGTATAAGCGATACCATCAATATCCTTCGGTGTAAGATTGGCCTCTGCCATCGCCGCTTTAATCAGAGGAATGGTCTTCTTAACGTGGTCACGAGAAGCCAGCTCAGGAACCACACCGCCATAGTCTGCGTGCAGTTTTACCTGGCTATATAGTTGATGGGAAAGCAATCCTTTCTCATCATCATAAATTGCAATGCCTGTCTCATCACAAGAGGTTTCGATACCGATAATACGCATGGGTTACCTAGGATGTATTTGTCTAAAATTCAAAATTGGCGCAATATTACCGCGCCTTTGGCTTGCAAACAAATTTTGTGCAAACTGTACTCAACAAAACGCTTTACAAAGGCTATGTGATCGGATTAAAATTCCGCACCATTTTTGATCAAGCTGGTTTGAGACCGAACATCAGTGTTTGGCTCACTAACGTTCCAGCATTAACGAATTAACCCCTGAGGTGAAAGGCATATGCCAGTAGTTAAAGTACGTGAAAACGAACCGTTCGACGTTGCTCTACGTCGTTTCAAACGCTCTTGCGAAAAAGCAGGTATCCTTTCTGAAGTGCGTCGTCGTGAGCACTACGAAAAACCAACTACAGTTCGCAAACGCGCTAAAGCAGCAGCTCAAAAGCGTCACGCTAAGAAGCTAGCTCGCGAAAACGCTCGTCGCGTTCGCCTGTACTAATAACTAAGTCCTAAAGGATTATAGTTATGGCTCTTATTGACACGCTCAAAGAAGAGCAAAAATTAGCGATGAAAGCCAAGGACAAATTGCGCCTTGGCACTATCCGTTTAGCTCTGTCTGCTATTAAGCAACGTGAAGTCGACGAGCAGATTACTCTGAATGACGACGACATTCTTGCTGTGCTGACAAAAATGGTTAAACAACGTCGCGACTCTGTTACGCAATTTGAAGCTGCTGGTCGTCAAGATCTAGCAGACGCTGAGAAAGCTGAAATTACCGTACTTGAGGACTTTATGCCTCAACCGCTGACTGAAGATGAAGTCGCTGCACTAGTCGAAAGTGCAATTGCTGAGTCAGGTGCTGCGGGCATGCAAGACATGGGTAAAGTAATGGGTGTTCTTAAGCCACAAATTCAAGGACGTGCAGACATGGGTAAAGTAAGTGGTTTAGTTCGCGCTAAGCTGGCTTAATTACCCAACCCAAATTGCAGCAAGCCGTGCTATCCTCTGGAACGCACGGCTTGTTTGTATCTAGCCCTTTTCCATGGTTATTGTGTTTTTCTAAGGTTTTATGGCAGGACATATCCCTCGCAGCTTTATTGATGATCTACTTGCTCGACTTGATATTGTCGACATCATTGACGCACGAGTAAAACTTAAGAAAAAAGGCAAAAACTACGGTGCCTGTTGCCCATTCCACAACGAGAAAACCCCTTCGTTCAGCGTAAGCCAAGAGAAGCAGTTTTATCACTGTTTTGGTTGTGGCGTGCACGGCAATGCCATCGATTTCTTGATGGAATATGAACGCTTAGAGTTTGTTGAAGCGATTGAAGAACTCGCTTCATTTCTTGGTTTAGATGTTCCAAGAGAGCAGCGCCAAGGTGGCGGTTTTCAGTCCAATCAGCCCCAAGCGAGTACAGCACAAAAACGTACTCTTTATGATCTTATGGGCAGTATTGCTCAGTTCTATCGCGATCAACTTAAGCAATCATCAAGTAAGATCGCCATCGAATACCTAAAAGATCGTGGCCTATCTGGCGAGATCGTCCAAAAATTCGGTATCGGTTACGTGGCTGACGAATGGGATCTCGTCCGTAAGAACTTTGGGCAGCAGCAACAAACGCAGGAAATGCTCGTTTCTGGCGGAATGTTGATCGAAAACGACAAAGGCAATCGTTATGATCGTTTTCGTGGTCGGGTCATGTTCCCCATTCGAGATCGACGTGGTCGAGTGATCGGCTTTGGTGGCCGAGTAATTGGTGATGGCACACCAAAGTACTTAAACTCACCAGAAACCCCTATTTTCCATAAAGGCAAAGAGCTCTACGGCCTATATGAAGTGATGCAAGCCCATCGCGAGCCAAGTCAGATCTTGGTGGTTGAAGGCTATATGGATGTGGTTGCTTTGGCCCAATATGGGGTGGACTACTCGGTCGCATCACTGGGCACATCAACAACGGGCGATCATATTCAGCTGCTATTCCGGCAAACGAACACTGTGGTGTGTTGTTACGATGGTGACCGAGCGGGGAAAGAAGCGGCATGGCGCGCGCTGGAAAATGCTCTTCAGTATTTGAAAACAGGCAATACGCTCAAGTTCCTATTTTTACCCGATGGTGAAGATCCTGACAGCTATGTAAGGAAGTTTGGTAAACAAGCTTTCGAGCAACAAATAGAACAGGCAACACCGCTCTCTAGTTACCTATTTGACAACTTAATCGAGATCCATCGATTAAACTTGGGAACCAATGAGGGTAAATCAGCGTTGAGGGCTCACGCCAGTGCACTGATCGATAAGATCCCAGATCCGTATTTCCAAGAGTTACTAGAAAAACTACTCGATGAGCGCACCGGTTTTGACAACCGACTTCGTCAACCTCGTAAAAAGCAGGTAGAAAGTCGACCTCAGCCGCACAAAGAGATCAAGCGCACACCAATGCGAGAAGTGATCGCTTTGCTTATCCAAAATCCGAGCTATGCTCAAATGGTACCCGATCTCTCAACTGTGAGAGAGTTAACAGTACCAGGGCTAAGTTTATTTGTGGAGGTGCTTGAATATTGTCACTCGCATCCCAATATAACAACGGGCCAGTTGATAGAACATTGGCGCAACAGCAGCCATGAGGCTCTACTGTCTCGTCTCGCAGGGTGGGAAATCCCCCTCGACGATGATAACGAACAAGATATATTTTTAGACTCATTGGACAAAATTCTTGCCCAGTGCGTTGAAAAACAAATTGAAAACCTGCAGGCCAAAGAAAGAAGTGTCGGTTTATCAACCGAAGAAAGAAGGGAGCTGCTAGCGCTCATGCTAGATTTAAAAGCGTAACCCTGTTCGAATAGTCAGCAATCAATTAATTTGTTATTATGTGTGGTTTGCAACTCGCATACTAATTCCTTCACCAGATACTAAGTTGGATACCGTCTATGGATCAAAATCCGCAGTCACAGCTAAAGCAACTTGTCATTAAAGGCAAGGAACAAGGCTATCTGACCTACGCAGAAGTAAACGACCACCTACCAGCAGAAATCGTAGATTCTGAGCAGGTAGAAGATATCATTCAGATGATCAATGACATGGGTATCCGTGTTGTTGAGACCGCGCCTGATGCGGATGATCTTGCGCTGAATGACGATGAAACCATCACCGATGAAGATGCAGCAGAAGCTGCAGCAGCGGCACTTTCAAGCGTTGAAAACGAGATTGGCCGCACTACAGACCCAGTACGTATGTACATGCGTGAAATGGGTACTGTGGAGCTTCTGACTCGTGAAGGTGAGATCGATATCGCGAAGCGCATTGAAGATGGTATTAACCAAGTTCAAAACGCTGTCGCAGAATATCCTGGCACTATCCCGTACATTCTCGAGCAGTTTGACAAAGTTCAGGCAGAAGAACTTCGTCTGACTGACCTGATCACAGGCTTCGTAGACCCAGATGCCGATGAAACCGCAGCCCCTACTGCAACGCACATCGGTTCTGAGCTCGCCGAATCTGATCTCGAAGATGAAGACGCTGAAGATGCGGATGAAGAAGACGAAGAGTCTGAAGACGAAGAGTCCGAAGAAGAAGATACAGGCATCGACCCTGAATTTGCTCTAGAGAAGTTCACAGCACTTCGTAATACGTTCCAAAACTACCAACTTGCGTGCAACGAGTACGGCAGTGAAAGCCCGAAAGCAACCGTTGCTCACGAAATGGTCATTGACGTATTCAAAGAATTCCGTCTAACACCAAAGCAATTTGACTACCTTGTTGACGAACTACGCACCTCAATGGAACGTGTACGTACTCAAGAACGTCTAATCATGAAAGCTTCGGTTGAATACGGCAAAATGCCTAAGAAATCGTTCATCGCCCTATTTAGTGGTAACGAATCAAGTGACGCTTGGTTAGATGAAATTCTTGCATCAGACAAGCCGTACGCAGATAAAATCCGTCGTAGCGAAGACGACATTCGTCGCTCAATCGCTAAGCTGAAGATCATTGAAGAAGAGACGTCACTGACAGTTCAAAACATCAAAGATATCAGCCGTCGTATGTCGATTGGTGAAGCGAAAGCTCGCCGCGCGAAGAAAGAGATGGTAGAAGCGAACTTGCGTCTTGTAATCTCTATCGCGAAGAAATACACCAACCGTGGCTTGCAGTTCTTGGATCTGATCCAAGAAGGTAACATCGGTCTGATGAAAGCGGTTGATAAGTTTGAATACCGTCGTGGTTACAAGTTCTCGACTTACGCAACGTGGTGGATCCGCCAGGCAATCACACGCTCGATAGCAGACCAAGCACGTACGATTCGTATTCCGGTACACATGATCGAAACGATCAACAAGCTAAACCGTATCTCTCGTCAAATGCTACAAGAGATGGGTCGTGAACCGCTACCGGAAGAGCTGGCAGAGCGCATGCAAATGCCAGAAGACAAGATCCGTAAAGTACTGAAGATCGCGAAAGAGCCAATCTCAATGGAGACACCAATCGGTGACGACGAAGATTCGCATCTAGGTGATTTCATCGAAGATACAACGCTTGAGCTACCACTAGACTCTGCGACTGCAGGCAGCCTAAAAGTAGCGACTAAAGACGTTCTTGCTGGTCTTACTCCGCGTGAAGCGAAAGTTCTTCGTATGCGTTTCGGTATTGATATGAATACTGACCACACCCTTGAAGAAGTGGGCAAGCAGTTTGACGTTACACGTGAACGTATCCGTCAGATCGAAGCGAAAGCACTACGTAAACTTCGTCACCCTAGCCGCTCAGAAACTCTGCGCAGCTTCCTAGACGAATAATTGCGAAACCAACCGTTAATGATTAAAAGGTGAGCAATAGCTCACCTTTTTTGTATTGAACCGATTTAAGTGAATAAAAACTAAGCGCATTTAGCCACCCCACTGGCTAGACAGCGAGATCGGCTTCCCCTATAATCATTGCCCTATACGGCCCCTTAGCTCAGTGGTTAGAGCAGTCGACTCATAATCGATTGGTCCGCAGTTCTTATTTGGGGTTTCTTTTGAGGTTGTATTTAGAACTTCAGATTCAATAGATTTTAGTGATTACTAGTTAATGCTAGTATCACCCAAAAAGTCTGATATACTCCACGTGTATTAGCATTTAAATATGGCCCCTTAGCTCAGTGGTTAGAGCAGTCGACTCATATTAAGTTGTGACCTATGTTAGTAATAACATATGGAAAAATCGGATGAATTGCTGGAAAGCTACCGGATGTAAAACACCCCAAGCCGATCAGCAGCCAAGCCTTTCAGGCGTGAAAGGAAGGTTCAGAGACTAGTTGGTTCAGCACGATCTTGCTGTGTAATACAACATTAGCGTCCGACATCCCACCGCAATGCGAGGATGATGATATAGTCCAGCCCTTTACGAAAGTATTGGATAAACTGAATCGATTGGTCCGCAGTTCAAGTCTGCGAGGGGCCACCATATTTTCTTAATCAACGCAGTTGGTTAAAAAAGAGAAGAAGCCATTTAGCTTCTTTTTTTTTACCTAGTGACCACCTTACAAATACAACCTTTTTAGGGTTGCAATTAACCCTCTCTTCCCTTGAGATAAGTAAATTTAAGGTTGTATTTGGAATATCCAATAAAGGAGTAACGTCGATGTATATAACGTCCTTTTTTGGGGCTTCAGTTCAACACCAACCTAAAACCAATTCCCCCTTCTTTAGCCAATCATAAGTTGCGTTTCGAAAGATATTTACGAACCCAGAAGAAATCCTTCCTAGTTCAATTGATATAGAGTTATAAGGTGTTGATGGTTGATTCAGGGCAGGATGAAACTGGCACCCTATTATTGCTCTGACGATGATGAACTCGTAGCAGAAATATGTTCATTTGGTGTGACGGTTTTGATTGACGGGTATACACATGAGTCATTCGGCAGGTATCCCCCCCCCAATTGAAAAGAAAGAATCTGATGGATAAATGTAGAACATCGACATTTATCCACTTACGTAACACCGCTACAGTGATCGAATTTTACACAGCAATTCAGGGGTAACTCCCTGTCCATCCGCACTACTCAAATATCGTTCTGGGTGTGACCGCAGTATATTGTCATCATAACAATCTCCACAAACATACCACTTCGCACTCAATGTTTGTGCATGATTGAGCATCCTACGAATCGGGTCCCTATCCCCAATTCGTATTTTTAGGTGTACATCTGGAGCTAATTCGCTGTCCGCAAATACACCAGACTCTATAAGCATTGAACGTGTGTAACGATCACCCAGAGGGTATAACAGCATGCCAGCAACGGAAACCGCAGAGCGTAGAGCCTCAATGCTTGACTGTTCAGGTTTAACAGCAGTTAATAGACTCGAGGATCTCCGACTATTCAACCAGCACCTGTAGGCAGACAGCACCCATTTATCACTGTCAATATAGCGCTGAGAGTATAATAGACTGCGAACATCAAAATATAGGACTCTCATTCGTTATACCCCCATGAACAATAATGATAACTTTAATGCATACTACTAGAGAGAACCAATATAAACTTAGCTGATGGAAGTTGCACTAATCTAAGTAATAATTGGATAATGAATTAAATTTTCTACTGCGATAGGTTAAATTTTTCGTGTTTTTTTAACCTATCGCTTTAATTAGGTTAATTGAGACAACCTATGGGTAAATGTTCAAACCATAATCTAAACAAGCCTTTGCCCCATGCCTTGTTTAGACTGATTCAACACACTCTCACTAAATCGTAGTATGGGGAAGAAAAAAGTACTGATTCAGGTGTTCTTTATTACCCAAATTCACATGTTCAATATAAGAGTTCATTAGCGATACAGGGGCCTTGCATGAGAATGCTATTAGAAATGCGTTACCGCCGCACAGGACAGTTTATTTACACGAAAGGTGAGATCTGCTCGATTTTCCAAACTGACAATATTGAACAGATTTTGTCCAGAAGTCCTTATCTCGTGAATATACAGTTTGAGTTGATTGTGTTTTTAGGCTACCAAAAACCTTCAGGTGCCATTGAGCAGATCGCTTTATCACTCCGTAAAGACCAACAGTGTTACATATCATTCGAAGACGCTCTATCACGTTGGCATGTAATCTCACAGATACCCATGATGTTAATCCTCGCGACAACAGGAAAGCCCGGTCTTTACTCAACACCATTTGGTCGTATTGAGTTTGTGCATGTTGAACATACCAATAAAGAAATTTTAGAAAACACTGTCGAGTTTAACTATTCGCTTAGGCTTGCTAAAAAGTGGAGGGCTTTTGAAGACTTAAAGTGTATCGATCGCAGCATGGATTTAATCGACTACGCCGAGCTTTACACTGAAGAGTAAGTAACGCACTTCTGCCCCGAAGTTTGTTACGACCCACATATGAACTTGGGAAACTCGAAGGGAAAGACTTTAGCTTTTCTAACGCTCAGATACGACAAGAGCCACTAAATAGTGGCTCTATTACGCGCTACCTGCAGTCAATACTCTATGAGCGGAAGAGAACAGGGCTATTGAAAGGCGGAGGTCTTTGGCTATCGCGGCGCGGCCTGCGACTCATCAGAGTAGACATCAATGTACTGAAAAAGTCCCGCTGTCATTGATAGAACCTAGTCTATCCTTAAACTCAACAACAAAGCAACCAGAGCTTAAATCTACCTCTACATGCTCGCTAACGGGTTCGCGTAATTCGGTAAGTCTTGATGCTTCCTTCAGCCTTAGCCTTCAGGTAAGCAGCTTTAATTGCTTTCATGCTTTCAATTTTCGCACTTCGAGCTTTCGAAATTTGCTTTATTGGCTTCATAGGTGTGCCTTTACTTTCTGACCACTGTTCCAAACAAACCATACTGCAAATACCGATGGTTTAGCAAATCATCCTGAGTCAAAATCATCCTGAGTCGAGCTAACTCGCCTATGCCCCATTATTAGTTAACGCATTTACTCTAGTGCATTTTTTAACCATCTAGTTTGCGTTAGAAACGCTAATGAGAGGATAAGAGGTTCTTTTACATATCCCCAATCGTAATACGCAGCAAGTACGCTCACGCGCAAGTGTCAGTTCGCCCTACTTAACTCTCATTCGTGAGCACATGCCGTTGCCATACTCACCCATCTGTAGGCGGTTACTTTGAGGATATGTTGGGGATTGGTACGAGCTTTTATTGAGGAGTTATGCCTGTCCCTGTTTATAGTTCAAAATTAACCAAACAAGCCAAATTTTGACTACCAGTAAAAATAAAGTTGACTGTGTGAATTTTTGTTGTATTATTTATCGTGTACAGGGTGAACCACCCTGATGCTCTTTAAAAGCTACAACCTTTAATTGAACTAGATAGTGACTCTTCGAGTCGATTGTGTCATCACAATCTGTTTGCCAGATAAGAATTGACCTCGTCTCTGCATCTACTGAAACCACAGACGCCTGCTTCAACTACGAGCCGGATAGAATGGTTGGGTAAATGATTGATTGAGATTTAAATGTGACTGGTGGGATACCTTTGGTATCCGGAGATTGAGTGACCTGTGCTGTCCGTACCATTTATTTTCAGTTCAATATTGTTTGACTGGTGCAATGTCGCACTGAAAAAACAAATAGGTCAATGGTTATGAATAATCAACAGCTTTTAAAATCCTCAATTGAATCACTAAAACAAATTCAGTTGGAGATGCATGATGGTATGGATAGTAGTAAACAAATTGAGCTGGAGCGAGTAATCCAACAGCTTGAGTATTGTAGTAAGAATGAGTCTTCAGTAAGCCCCACCTACCTCCTAGAGGTAATTGGCAAAGTCATTGCTTGGGTGCCTGCTGTCGAACGCTTACTTAAATTTTTTGGTGAGTAATCACCATGAGCAATACAGATAAATGTTTACAGCAGGTCACTTTGTTCTTGAGGTAATGAAATGAATATCAGTAAAGCTTTGAAGTTATGTCGAACTCAAAAAGGACTAACTAAGACCAAGCTAGCCGAACTCTCAGATATTTCTGTCTCATACCTAACTCTATTAGAGCAAGGTAAACGAGACCCAAATATCTCGACAATTAATAAGCTATGTGACGCTTTCAATATCCCAGCTAGCATCTTCATGTTCCTAGCCTCAGACACAAGCGAACTTGAAGGAATCAGCAACGAATTAGCAGCACAACTTTCTCTGACAGCGTTGCAGCTCATTGAGGCTTCATCACATGAAACCGACTTACCCCCACCAACCAGTAGCTAAGCTTGACAGCCTAGCACTAGCTCTTGGCTTAACTCACAGTGAGCTAATTGAACTTGCAAGTGTTGCTAACTCAATGTACTTCGTTACTAGAGTGATAGAGAAGCCTGATGGGTCAAAGCGAATAACTCATGATGTTAAGGCCAGGCTCAAGCGGGTTCATGAAAGAATAAACTCAGTATTCTTAAAGCAAGTCTCTTATCCAAGCTACCTCCAAGGAAGTTTAAAAGGAAGGGATTACCTTTCGAACACAAAACAGCACATAAATAAACACATCATTATTAGTGAAGATATCTCAAACTTTTACCCTTCGATAAGTAACAAAGTTGTACATGAGGTTTGGGTTGGCTGCTTTGGCTTCTCTAACGAGGTAGCTAGTTGTTTAACCGCTTTAGTTACTCACAATGGACATCTGGTGCAAGGTGGCAAAACTAGCAGCTACATAAGCAATCTGGTGCTTTGGAGTCGTGAGTCAAAACTCGTAGAAGAACTTAAGCGCAAGGGCATAACATACACAAGATATGTCGATGACGTAACAGTATCAAGCCCTCGCCCATTAAGTAAATCCGAAATTACTAACGCAATATCCAGCGTGTATGGACTTTTCAAGACGATTAATGTAAAGCCGAACCGAACTAAACATGAAGTGATGTCTAAAGGGAAGCGCCAAACTGTACACAGAGTAAATGTTAGTGCTGGACGACCAACATTCTCAAAGAAAGAGAGGAGTAAAATTAAAACCGCAGTTTTTCAGTGTGAGCAGCTTTTTCCGAAAGCATCAACAACGCAAGAGTATCTATCCATGTATCGGAGTGCTCTCGGGCGAGTTAATACGTTAGCCAGATTACATAAAAAAGAAGCTGATATCCTTAAGGAAAGGCTAAAAGCTATCCAGCCTTTCATGTAGAGATTAAAGTTTTTACTGTAAGTTCATTAGTATCCATACCTCAACACCTCCATTCCCTTTTAAGCATCAATTACTCGCCTTAAAAACGCCTTTTCCATACAAGTTCCAATGCAAACTCGCTTAGTTTGCTCAAAGCGCGAAAATGGCTTTTGTCCAAAACCTTCACAGTCTGAATTCTTGCCCGTGGCACTTTCTAACTCGAAAGTGCCATTAAAAGAGCTAGCTAGTTCACAGCCTTACGGCGATAGGTTAATTTTTTTGTGTATTTTTAACCTATCACTCTAAATAGGTTAATTGAGGCAACCTATTTAGAGTAGTGTCTAAATGTACAAGCCAATAACTTGATAGCTTGCAATTTTTTGTCTCTTTGTTTGTTACCAAATCAACTCAAGAGCAACGAGTAGTGAAACTCGGCACGCAGCCCTTTATTGAATCGATAATCACCTGAACACAGTTGCCTAAATATGCAAATTAGCGTATGGTTTTATTACGCGCATACTGGAGGCGCTCTTGGATTTCAAAGTTGCCTAGCTCAACACTAGTTAAAAATTTGTTGACTCAATGGTTGAGGCAGAAAAACCTACTCAAATCTCGCGTACCAAGAAGCGAGATGCAAACTGTAAGGTTATTCTATGCCTAAATTAAGCTCCACTATTAAAAAGCAAGCAAAGTTGCTGCGTGGTCAAGACAAGTCATTAAAACTTACCGAACATCAAAATAATCTTGCCATTAAACATGGATACAAAAGTTTTAAAGCCCTACTAAAAACGGAAAAAGAGTCTGATGTAAGGGATAAAATAACTTTTGCACTTAAAAGTAACAATTCATCCCGCTTTGTATATCCCTCTGTTGGTAGTGGCGTTGCAGTGTTCGTTAGAGCAGATGGGCTGCGCGGGCTCAAAGCAACTAGGGACTTCAAAGCAAACGAAACAATATTGATCGATGATTTACTAATCGGATACAACATCTCACAAATCGGACTTGCTGGAAAGTCAGGCTCTTGGGCAATGACTTTATTATTACTAGCGGAAGAAAGTAGAGGGATAATTGATAGAATCATTGAGCAATATAACCTGAGAAATAGTGCTCGCCCAAATTTCAATCAGCATGACAAAGAGATCCTAGATTTATTATCAACTAATCTAGGGCACGATCGAGATTATGTTTCCTATGTTCACTCTATCGTAGCTACGTATCACTCAGTATTGACTGCTATAAACCCTCGCAATACTGTGTCCACGTTTGCGTACATGTCTGCAGCAACGATCTTTATGAATCACAGTTGCGATGCAAACGCTAAGGTTAAAGCCACGCTTAAAGCAAATCCCTTCACCAAAGACCTTATTAGCATTTCCCATCCGCTTATTCTAGCGACTAAAAATATCAAAAAAGGAGATGAAATCACATGGTCGTACGACGACGAATGTACGAAATTGGATCTAAAAGCGAGACAGAAACGACTTAAAGCTAGGTTTAATTTCGACTGCAAGTGCGAAAAGTGTTTCAAAGATAATTACAACATTAAGTAGTGCACAATAATTTTGACCCAAAGTTTACGAGAGCAAAAAAGAGCAAGTGTCGCGTAGCGACACTTTAATTGGGTGCCGTTGAACAAGCACGTCCTTTCTTCAATAAATGTCTCGGATATGAATAGGAAGGCGATCATGTTTTTCGGAATGATAGCATTCTTTACCAAAACTCAGCTTGTGCGAAACGTGTAGATTAGCTCACTAACTCTAAGACCAGATCCTTATTGTCGCTTCCCAGACTATATAATCAGACATGAGATTCTTTACTTCTTTCATCGTCTATATATGTCAGAAAGACGCATTTACGATCAAACTCAATTGCATACAGACAAAGAGCGAGTCCTTGCTCTCAGGTTTCTGAATAACCATCCTCACTCAGCATTTACACTTATATAGAAACCTGTACATGTATACATGTTTTTTTTATCCAAAACCATTGACACCCCTACAATTTCAAATATAACCTTATTTAAGGACGCAATTATAAGCTTTGGGAGTATTGGCACTAAATGAAGAACTTTACCTGCATAAGTGGCCCTATTGTTAGCCAAGGTATGCTACTGATGAACATCCATACGTCTGAGATGTATGCCCCTTTTGAAGAGTACGTCGAGCTACTTATTGATAGAGGGTATGCCTCTACAACAATCGAGCAATATGCAGGCCATGTGTCTCGATTCCTTGATTTTCTATATGAGGTGAGAACAGTATCCGATGAGCTAAACGTTACCTTTGAGCCATCCAAGACATTTCGCCTTTACCAAGACTATCTGACGCTTGGCGAGCGTTCTGAAACGAAACTGATCCGCCAAGTCGCTATAAACATTGGTAAAGATAACGAAACAAGCGATGAAAGTATTGCCAACGTAATCGAAGCCTCTTTATCCATATTTATGGAGTTAAGATTGTTCGATAAAAATGATGAATCTTTCCTTAATGCTATCAAACATGAGCACAACATCAGCCATCGAGAGCTAAGTCAAATGGCTAGAAGGTCATGGTTTGAAGCAACAAAACGCAACTTTGGCTCTAAAAGCAAAAAGAAAGTTAAGCTATTCAGGAAAGCAACTAGGAAGAGCAATAAGTCATCATTGAAGGCACTAACCAACAAAAAGATCAAAAAATCATTTCCTATCGATAAAAGCTTCCAGTTCTTTTCCTACTCGGATATTACGCCAGCATCTAGCTTCTCTAAAGTTAGAGACTTCCTACTCTATGCTCTTTTGGCTGCAACAGGTGTCCGCACATCTGAGGCGCTTCAAGTCACGGTAGACGACATAAACTGGGATGAAAGAACCATTGATATTATTTCTCCCAGTGCTCGCCATAATGTTGGCTTAACACAGGAGGAATCAGAAGCGCTTCGTGATAAAGGTCGCGCTACATCTCTTACCTTTATGATTCAACCATTTGCACAAGTTTTCTGGTCTATTCTGAAGGTTTATATGGAGCATCATTACAAATCAAATGTTAGTCATCGCTTCCTATTTCAGAAGGCAAATGGCCGGCCGTTCTTCTGTAGTTGTAGGTCTACGCGTTCAAAAACACTAAAACGATACATTAAAGAGTTTGACCCAACACTTCTTCACTTGGGCCACCATGGTTTCAGACACACTTATGCCTTTTACACCCTGAATTACTTCCCTATTGTAGATGAGAATGGTAACCCGACTGATCGACAAGGTTTACCTTTAGCATACGTCAAGCTACTGATGGGGCATCAGAATATTAGTTCGACAGAAGTTTACGCTAAACAAGATGTCGATTTAATTGAGTTTATGCTATCAGCCGCCAATTCATATATCAGAGATCAGAACGTTTCATTAAAGGAACTAGCGATTCAATACTATGACCGACAGCTTAAAAAGCTTGAAGTAGAGAAAGAAAACCTAGAGAAGGTTGCTTAGGATGTTATTCAACCATACAAGAAAGCCCGCAATCATCTGCGGAAAGTCAGAGCTGAGAGATAAAATCCTTGAAGCACTTGAGTTGACCAAGCAAGTGGTTTGCAAAAGGCAGGGGGTTAAAACGCTTACTCATGAGGATGGGTTGAACGAGAAGGCACGGCTAGGGGCAACAAAAATATCTTTATTCAAGTACCTAGACCAATTCGAAGATGAGTTTGAGCTTGATGAGGCATGGTTAATAAACGTCTATCAACTTGTTGATATTGACCCAAGAGAATCTCGAAAGGAATTTCATCAAATCCTGCCTGAGCACTCAAGGCACATAAAGATCACCCTGAATGATGCCAGAGGTTTGCGCACTGACTTGAGACTATTCCTTCATTGCTGTTGGGCATCCAAATTCCTTTTACTCCCTGTCTATTACAGCGATATACCAACGATCAAACGTGGTCAGTCAGGTGCACCCACAGAGTATGCAGCAGATGCCTACCCAGAAATACTCAAAATCATTCGTGCCCCTTTTTTTGAGGGACTAGAGTGTGACATCGACATCACTAAATATATGGCTAAGTCGTCGATGAAGAACTTTGGGTGGTATGCCCACAGGTACGTTCGAGCCTGCGCTGCTTGGGAGGTTGAGGATATCACCGATGAGCTACTTGATGATCTTGCAAGTCATACGATTAAAAGTGTCCCAAGGACTGTTGACTGGTATTTAGCACTTAAAACATGCCTACCAGACAGAGTGCGATTTGATACAAATAAAGTATTTGTCAGGAATAGCAACATTCCGGGTGTTAAAGGAAAATTAACTACTGCTGACTTTACCCCTCTAGAACTAAAGAAGCATCCTGCTATTCCTATGTGGTTGGAAGATGTGAATGACTACATAAATACACTGAAAGAAAAGGGGCTAAAAAGCTACGATAAGTATCAAAGTGCAATAAGAAAAGGGATGCAAACCCTTATAAATTCGGGAGAGCCTCTACCGGTGCCAAAAAACATCAATCGTAAACAGGCAAAAGAGATGATGAAGGGGCTGGGTCAAGGTGTCAAAACAACCTCCTATAAAGAACAACTGTATAAGCTTGAAGGTTTTTTCGATTACCTTGCCATGACTCATGATGACTTCAAGAAACCTGTAAGTAGGCAGCTGGACTTTCCGGTTAGTGGCCGAAGTAAAGGGACGGTCAAGGAATTATTGCCCGAAGATAGCTTTGCTCCCTACCTATCATACCTTTATGGGGTCGCTGAGTGGGTTTGGTATATGAACCACAATCACCCTAATAGGGATGGTTTCATCTTAGGGTTAAACCAACTAAACAAAACGATTAAAACGAGTGATACTGGGTTCACACCTATCTTTCGGTGCAACGATAAGTATTATCCGATTGATGAGATTCCAACAAAAATTATCCCTTGTTTCAGACCTAGAGTGAATCAAGTGTGCCAGCTTAAATCATGCACATTTCTTCCTCACTACATTCACTTAAGTATCGTGATGGCTGAGACAGGAATCAGGTTAATGGCACTACGATGGCTTGACGACCAGACATACGACCAAAATGTCAACCGAGACCTCTTTGATGAGCGCTCTTATCTAATTACCAAGCTATGGGTGAATTCAGATAAGTCACATGATGCATGGGAAGCTGATGTCAGCGAAACCGTCATTGGAATACTAGACAGGCAGTCAACGTGGAAAAAGGCTTTCCTCAATGGTGATGATGCACCTATTTATTATGATGGACACGAACATTCAGGTTTTAGCATGCTCAAACCGCTATTTGCACAGGTAGATCCTCACTTACAAATCAAAGACTCATTCTCCACTGTTACTGACAACACTTATAGAGCCACCTTTAAGCACATTTTAGTCCACTTTTCATATTTTTACTCAAAGATAAGTGAGCATCATGTTCCTCCAGTTGAGATTCACCATGACAAAGATCTTGCTGGTAATTTGCAACGTGTGAAAGGTTTTGTGGGTGATGCAAAGTTAGATATCACCCCTCACTCAATGCGTGTTCAGGTAGTTAGCAATAACATCACTATTCTTCCTCCTTCTGTCATTAAGAAGTCAACTGGACATGCGGACGATGCGCATGTGATCTATTACGCGAAGATCCAACATAAATTTCTGGATGCTCAAAAAGCCGGACAAGAACAAGAGTTCAGAGACTTTGTTGCACCAATGATGGTTGATGCAAAGAGCAAACAATCTGCTCTGCAGCAAGCATTTGCTAGGAATGCGAATGGTGCACTGAATGATTTTGGAGCATTGTCATTTTCTGATCATGAGTCAAAAGAAACCCGAAGTGGGATGCTAATCATCAAGAAAAGACTGGATGAGTTAGAAGATAATTCCCATGGCACTACTACAATCGTTGATCAACTGGCATTTAACTCCACACACATTTGCCCTTTCAATAACGAGTGTCCACATGACATTAAGAAGAACACTATTGGTGGTCTCTCTAAGTGTGGTGAGTGCCCATATTCCGTCAAAACAGTCGATCACCTCCCTGCAATAAGTGCAAAAATAAGGGCGCTTACTGATAAGGCAGCAGAACTTGAGGTCATTATCGATGAAGCTAAAGCGAATAGCGAGGATATGGGTGCCTATATAAACGAAATTACCCTCAAGAGGTTCTATAGTGATGAAGTATCAGCATGGGCTACTACTGCAACATGTTTGGACGCAATGGCTAACAACCTATCCCAGAAAGATAAATGGTTAGTAAGAGAACCGGAGTTCATCAGGGAAAAGTTGACTAAGTTAAAGTCATCTAACGAGCTCACTAACACTCTTGTACGTATCGAGGAAGCCGCTTGCTATCAGGAGTTCTTGACCCCCCAATTAAAAGCAAGAGTTACGCTATTCCGTAATAAAATATTGGCGCAAACAGGTCAGTTTAAAGCCCTCCTTGGAGAACTGCCGACAGGTAAAGTGTTACTTTCTGATTTCAAAGGTGTAATCAAAATTATCTGCGATATTTCAGGCATTGGAGTTAACGAATTACCTGACGAGTTGGAGCAAATCGAGATGGATGCCCAGAAAGCCCTTGGGGGTACTTTGAGCCTTCCAGCAGCAATTACAGGAGGTTTTAATGCCTAAAGGAGCAAAGAAAGGTGAGAACCGATTTAAAGGCTCTCAGGTTGCAGGTGTAGAAGCTCGGGCTTTGCGCTTCGAAGAACATGTTGTACCAAAAATGAAAGCTATGTGTGACCTCGTTCACATCCGTAATAAGACTGCTTTCCAGAAGATGTGCGCGGAGATTTTCAACGAAAACCTCCCTATAAACATGAAGGAAATCACTCACCGCGCTATCGCTACTAATCCAAAATACTGGGGGATTGTCGGTGCAGTTTACCACTCATACTATGATGCTGATGGTTCCAAACCTTTAGATGCTCTTAAAAAGGAAGCTGTTAGAAAGCTCGGAGATAAAGAGAAAATAGAGAATTTGGAGCAGGAAAGAAAATTACTCACACAAGAAAATGAGGCTCTTAAAACGTATATTGCAAAAAACAAGCTTCAAGACAAAACACCTACTGAAAATACAGCAATAGATCATGAGATGGTTAATAACCTCATCGCAACAATTGATTTCTTAGTTATGGCGACAGAAGGGATTGTTGACATCAATAAAGAGGAAAGAAGCATTACTAACCTCGCCCTTGACATTAATAGCGTCTTATCTAAATCCATCAGCAGTACTTACTTTGATATTCTTGAGGGGAAACTATGAGTAAGAAGTTGCCCCATTACAGGTAGATATAATGTGTCAAGACGTACTGTAGGAAAAGGGAGTCGCTCATCAGAGTTAGGTGTGGTGTTTGCGATTTAATAGCTTTTACCTAGGAAGCTCTTTTGTTCAAAAAAGCCCCCATTTAAACACAACCTTGAGGAAGCATTTAAATAAAAGGGGGCATGTAGTTCAAAAATCCCTTATATGATAAGGGATAACCCTGACAATTCAGACGAAGAGCACCAAACTCTAGGGTAAAAACTACCCCACATAATGGTTCAAGTCTGCGAGGGGCCACCATATTCGAAAAGGCGTAGCAGGTTAATACCTACTACGCCTTTTTTGCATTTGATGATTTTGGGTGTAGTTGGACACGTTAACTCCCCCCAAAAACCACACAATGCGACAAATCATTACTCAATGAAAACTAATGACTCAATACAAGCCTTCCATCGGGTCCCTTTCAGGGTAACGCTCAAGAATCGATTTCAACTGATGCTGATGATTTCTCAAGGCATCGACACAGCGAGCATCGAGCTTGTTCATAGCGACCATTTTTTCGAGCTCTAACAACGCATAAGGTACTGAACAGCCTTGCTTGTATGGTTTATGTGTTGTCATCGCATCGAAGATGTTCGCAACACACACGATGCGAGCGCCAAGAGGTATCTCATCGGCTTGTAATTGTCGTGGGTAACCGCTGCCATCTAAGAACTCGTAATGGTAAGAAATCACGTCATGCAACAGTATTGCACTTGGGTGGTCAAGCGCATTTAACTCAGCAATGAGCTGCTCAACAATCTCTTCACCAAAAATAATATGCTGACGCAATTGGTTCACCTCATCTTGGGTGAGAACCTGCTGTTTGCAGAGTAATTCAGGTGAAAGTCGAATTTTGCCAATGTCATGATATTGAGCAAACAGAGTAAGATGCTCAACAAACTCATCATCCACGTCATAGTGGTCCGCCAGTGCCAACGCGATCATGTTGGTATAGGCGGCTACCCGTTGCTTGTGGCTAAAAGACTCCCTTTGATAAACAGGAGAGCGTGCGATCAATTTACTTAATTTCTCCACCAATAAATGGACGAGTTGGTACTCCGAGAAAATAGCGACTTCCAGCATTTTCAGATAAGGCTTGAGCGCCTTTATGTCGCTCTGAGTAAAAGCGTCAGGATAGTGGGAATTAAGAAACAAGAATCCGCAAAACCTCTGCTCAGCGAAAATAGGCATCGCCACAGAAGAATGAAACCCCTCCCCTAACAAGGCTCTAACATGCGGAGAAGGATGTAGGTCACTAAGCTCAGACAGATAGGTTTCGGTGCGACTCTCTAGACACGATTTGAGGTAAGGTAAAGAGCTCAGAGGTGCTTCGTAATGCGCCATACGCAGAGAAAGTGACGAACTATCAGCGTAACTTCTGAGTAAATGGTCTCGACTGTCATAAAGGGCGAAGCAGACTTTAGCTAGCTTGGGTTGGTGAACTTTCATTCGCTTTTGGATCTCAGATAATTGATGACTGAGACCACATTGGTATGCCTCTAATGCTCCTATGTTCGTTGTTAACACTTCCATCTCGAATCACACCCTTACATCCTTTTTGATAAGTGTAGATGTGATTACTAAAGTCGTAGCCAGAAAATTCCACTTTAATGACAATTTAAACACTAAATTGATCTGGAGCAGATTCTCACCTTCTGAAGCGCTCTACGACTTATTTTACACACTCGATGAGGTCAGGCTTACGAGCACGAAAAGGGGCGCAAATTTGCGCCCCATGATGTGTTCAGATTGAAAAACAGTTACCGCGTTAAAACCCTTTCGACTTTTTGATTAGATCGTATGCGTTTTGAATCTCTTGCGCCTTTTCCTTGGCGACATTCATCATCTCTGGGGGCAGACCCTTTGCCATCAATTTATCAGGGTGGTGTTCATTCATCAGTTTTCGATACGCTCGCTTCACTGCTTTGGCATCGGCGCTGCTATCGACACCCAACAGCTTGTAAGCGTCGCTAAGTTGGTCTGCGCTTGATGTTTGTTGCCAAGCACCACCGGAGTGTTGAGATTGACCACCACTTTGGCCACCAAATCCACCACGCTGAAAACGAAACGCAGCTTCTTGCATCTTCAAACGCTGCTCAAGTTGATCGGCAGAAAATCCAAGCCCGCGCGCAACCTTGTGGAGCACACTGCGCTCACTAGGGTGAATATCACCATCAGCAAAGGCCGCTGAAATCTGTAACTCTAGGAAAAACTGCATCAAATCAAAACGTCCACCAGCAGAAATTCTGACTCGTTCAAGCACAGTTTCTAGAGGAAAATCACTCTCCTTGCCTTCACGAAACGCTTCCTGAGCGGCTTTTCTCTGAGCGCCGTGCAAGTTCATTCTATCCATCATGGCTGTCGCGAGTTGAATCTCTTCTCGAGTAACCTGACCTTTGGCCTTCGCAACATGCCCCATGACAGCAAATGCCGCTTTAAAGAATTCCTCTTGTCGCTCAGCTTGGCTAGGTCCACTGCCAAAGCTACTACTAAAGCCAGCCTGTCTTAATCGGCGTGCTTTATCAAACTGATGACCAATGAATAGTCCGAATAGCGCGCCAAATACGCCACCGAATAAAAAGCCAAAAAACGAACCTAAAATTTTGCCGAAAATATGCATTATGTGCTCTCAATCTCTGAATTTTTTCACCGTTCCGCGGTCTGATAGTGCTGTTAGCCACAAATTCCTTTATCATAAGGACCGTTTATTTTACATTCGGTCGTTTATAGATGGCGAACACCAATCCTCCATTTACAGAGGTTCGTCAACGCAGCCTCCGGATATATCAAGTTAAACAGGATAGTAAAACTCGATGCCACGTTCTTCCCGCACCTTGTTAGCCGCTTCAATCAGCGCTGCTCTTTTTGTGCCTCAAACTCAAGCAGAAGCTATGGTAGACGATAGTGTGCAGGAACTGCCCGCTATAGATCAATGTTTGATCAACGTCCCAGAGCCAGAAAACCCAAATCAGCAACCCGTCACTGTTGAAGCTGACCGCTTAGAAGCAATCAATGGCGATAAGGCAACTTATCAAGGCGATGTTGTTGTTGTGCAGGGCAACAAGCGTTTTGAAGCTGATCAAGTCACTCTGCACCAAAGTGAAAACATCATTGTTGCAGAGGGTAACGTCGAGTTTAGTGACGGAACGGTCAAGTCAACGTCAGACAGAGTGACCAATAGTCTATCGTCGGAAAACATTACGCTTGAAAACACCCAGTATAAGTTTCTATGCGAACCGGGCCGTGGTAACGCTGCCTATATCGCTCGCACTGGTAAAGCGGTTTACGAGATAGACGATGGAAGCATTACTTCTTGTCCAGAAGGCGACAACGCTTGGACGATGAAAGCATCGGGCATTGAAGTCGACCAAAATGAAGAAGTGGCCACTTTCTATCATCCGCGTTTCGAAGTGCTGGATGTGCCTGTTTTCTACGTGCCTTATCTTACTGTTCCTATCGGTGACACTCGTAAGACCGGTTTTCTATACCCCACAGCGTCTTATGGTTCGAGTGATGGTCTAGAAGTTGAAGTTCCATTTTATTGGAATATTGCACCGAACTACGATCTTGAGACCACCATCAAGCACATGCAACTGCGCGGCACGCAACTGAACAGCAAATTCCGATATCTCACTACCTTCGGTGAAGGTGAGATAGACGCCGAATATTTGCCTAATGATCGCAAGTTTGAAGAGAAAGGTGATCGCTGGGGTTTCCAATATAAGCATGAAGGCATCTACGAGCAGGCTTGGAAATTTAACATCGATTACTCACAAGTCAGTGATGTTGACTACTTTACCGATGTTGATTCAAGTATTGGTAGCCGAGAAGATGGCCAACTCGTCCAAGAAGGACAAGTTCAGTACCGCGCAAACAATTGGGATGCCACACTCCTCACTCGTGATTTCCAAGTACTGACCGAAAGTGACAACCTGCCTTATCATATTTTGCCGCAGTTGAAACTTAACTACTACGCGCCAGAATTACTGCGCTATTTAGATTTCGATGTCATTAGCCACATCACACGTTTTGACACAGAGGCCAAAGGTAAACCTTCTGCAACACGCGTTCATATTGAGCCGGGCCTAACGGTACCGCTCGGTACAACTTGGGGTTCATGGGTGACAGAAGCGCGCTTACTCAGCACCTACTATCAACAAGACCTCAATGGAGTGGTGGACAGCGAACTAGAAGAGCAAGTTAATCGAATCATGCCAGAAGTGCGCTCGCTCGCTGGTGTTGTTCTAGAGCGCGATACCGTGGTAATGGACGATTACACTCAAACGCTCGAACCTCAGATTCAGTATCTGTATATTCCAGAAGTCGAACAAAATAACATCGCCAACTACGATACGACCTTGCTTCAAACCGACTATTACGGCTTGTTCCGTAGCCGCAAATACAGTGGTGTCGATAAAATCCAAGGTGCCAATCAGTTTAGCTACGGTGCGAGCTCGCGTTTTTACGATAGTGACTATAAAGAGCGCCTGAGTGTCTCCTTCGGTCAAATAATTTATCTAGACAGAACCAATCGCCTTGATAGCACCGCAGAAAAACCATCAAATTACTCCGCGTGGGCGGTTGAAATGGATTTCAACTATGGCGATTACTTGTTCTACCACGGCGGTATTCAGTACGATGTTGACTCAAGCGAGGTTCAGCTAGGAAACAGCACGTTAGAATATCGTTTCGATAAAGGTTACCTACAAGGTAACTATCGTTACGTTACCCGTAGCTACATCGAAAATACCTTAGGAGATAGCCTAGGTGACCTCGATGCAATTACTGAAGACGGCATTTCGCAAGGTGGATTACTGGCCAGTTATCAATTGACTCGTCACTGGGATACCAGCTTGCAGTACTTTTATGATTTTACCACTGAGCAAACCATTGAATGGCTAGGTCGTATTAACTACACCTCGGATTGTTGGTATGTGGGTTTCTCATACAGCAACCAACTGCGTAACTGGAAACCTGATTTCAACAGTTACCCGAACTCAGAGCCTAAATATGAAAGCAACTTCAGTGTTAACTTCGGCATTATAGGCTTTGGTACCAACCTAGGTGGTGGTTCAGGAAGCAGTGATAACTCATTGGGCTACGGTCGCCCATTCTTCTTAAACAACTAATTTGACCGCTTGCTGTCTAACAAGCAAGCGATGAATGGATAGGACTACAAATGAAATTTTGGAAAAAGTCGTTGTTAGCACTGTTTGCGGCAAGCCAGTTTACCTTGGCATACGCTCAGCCAGTCGCACTTGATAAAATTAATGTCATTGTAAACAGCGGAGTCATTCTTGAGAGTGATATTGACACTTCAATTAAAACTCTAAAGGCTAATGCACGCCAAAATGGTCAAGGCTTACCAGAGCAAGAGGTTCTACGTCAGCAAGTGACCGAGAAGCTGATTATTGACACCCTACAACAGCAAGAAGCAGAGCGAATCGGTGTACGTATCGATGACAATCGACTCAATCAGGCTATCGAAGAGATCGCTAAAAATAACAACCAAACCATTGAGCAGTTGAGCGACTCCATTGCCGCTGAAGGCCTAGAGTACTCTGAATTTCGCGAGCAAGTGCGCAAGGAAATCGCAGCAACGGAGGCACGCAATGCATTGGTTCGTCGCCGCATCAATATCTTACCGGCAGAAGTGGATAACTTAGCCAACATCTTAGCCCAAGAGACCAACGCCACTGTTCAGTACAAAATCAGTCATATCCAACTGCGTGTAAACGATGGCGACGATGCATCAGCGCTAGAAAAACAAGCCAAGGATATTGTCGCTAAACTCAAAGAGGGTGCCGACTTCGCAACCATGGCTTACACCTACTCTAAAGGTCCAAAAGCACTTCAAGGTGGTGATTGGGGCTGGATGCGTAAAGAAGAGATGCCAACCATCTTCGCGGACAACATCAACTTAGAAAACAAGGGCAGCGTTATTGGCCCGTTTCGAAGCGGTGTTGGCTTCCATATTCTAAAAATTGATGACGTAAAGGGTCTTGAAACCGTCGCCGTTACAGAAGTGAATGCACGCCATATTCTGATTCGACCAACCGTTATTCTGAGTGATGAAGGCGTTCAAAAAGAGTTAAATGAAATTATTGAGCGTATTCAGGCTGGTGAAGCGACCTTTGGTGAGTTGGCACGTCAATATAGCCAAGACCCAGGTTCTGCTGCGCAAAATGGTGAGTTAGGCTATCAAACGTCTGATCTTTATGTGCCTGAATTTAAGCACCAAGTGGATACGCTGCCAGAAGGTCAAATCAGTGAACCTTTCAAAACCGTACATGGCTGGCACATTGTCGAAGTACTTGACCGTCGTCAGGTAGACCGCACCGATTCTGCGATGAAGAACAAAGCTTACCGCATTTTGTTTAACCGTAAGTTCAATGAAGAAGCAAGCGCTTGGCTTCAGGAGCTACGAGCGAGTGCCTTTGTTGAAATTCTTGAGGACGACGAAGATGACAGTTAAGCGCATCATCGTCACCGCTGGAGAGCCCGCTGGAATCGGCCCCGATCTCGTATTGGCACTGTCTAAAGAGAGTTGGGCCCATCAAATTGTCGTCTGCGCTGACAAGCAGTTGCTTCAGCAGCGAGCGCAGCAACTTGGAATTGACGTTGAACTACTGGATTATCAAATGGATAGTCCAGTAACCGCTCAGCAAGCTGGCTCTCTCATTGTCGATCATATTGCGCTCGATAGCCCAGCGGTTGCTGGGGAACTCAACGAGGCGAACGGACATTATGTATTAAAAACACTGGAAAGAGCCGCTTTGGGCTGTATGAGTGGTGAGTTTGATGCTATTGTCACCGGCCCTGTGCACAAAGGGGTCATCAATCGAGCGGGAGTCGCCTTCAGCGGCCATACTGAATTTTTCGCAGAGAAATCCAACACCCCTCTGGTGGTGATGATGTTGGCTACAGAAGGACTGCGTGTAGCGTTGGTCACAACCCATATACCGCTTGCGTATGTCTCGAAGGCGGTCACCGCAGAGCGCTTGGAAAGCATTATCAACATTCTCCATACTGATTTGGTTGAGAAGTTTGCAATTCCATCGCCTAAGATCTACGTATGTGGCCTAAATCCACATGCCGGTGAAGATGGTTGTCTCGGCAATGAAGAGATAGAGACCATCACACCAACACTTGAAATGCTACGTCAACGCGATAGCCTTGACTTAGTCGGCCCCCTTCCGGCAGATACTATCTTCAACGAGAAGTATCTTGAGGAAGCCGATGCAGTGTTAGGGATGTATCACGATCAGGTACTTCCTGTACTAAAATACAAAGGCTTTGGTCGCTCAGTAAACATTACTTTGGGCCTACCTTTTATCAGGACCTCCGTTGATCACGGCACTGCATTAGACTTGGCAGGTTCAGGCAATGCAGACACAGGAAGCTTTAGAACTGCACTCGCTCATGCGATTGAGCTAGTCGAAAAGAAAACCAGTTAACTTGAGAAAATTATGAGAAATGATGTCCACTTAGGGCACAAAGCACGTAAACGCTTTGGTCAAAACTTCCTGAACGATCCTTACATTATTGATGGGATCGTATCTGCGATTAATCCTAGACCTGGGCAGAATCTTGTAGAGATTGGTCCGGGCCTTGGCGCAATCACGGAGCCTGTTGGCCGTGAAGTTGATAAGTTCACAGTTATTGAGCTTGACCGAGATCTAGCCGAACGCTTACGTAACCACCCTGAATTGGCGGATAAACTCACGATTCATGAAGGCGATGCGATGCGCTTTGACTTCACACAGCTAGTGAAGCCAAACAACAAGCTACGCATCTTCGGTAACCTTCCTTACAACATCTCCACGCCATTGATGTTCCACTTGTTTGAGTACCATAAAGATGTGCAAGACATGCACTTTATGCTGCAAAAAGAAGTGGTTAACCGCTTAGCGGCAGGGCCTGGTACCAAAGCGTATGGGCGTCTAACCGTGATGGCACAATACTACTGTAAAGTGGTCCCTGTTCTCGAAGTGCCACCGACAGCCTTCGTGCCACCACCAAAAGTAGATTCAGCGGTAGTACGCCTAGTTCCATACGAGGAGCTGCCTTATCCAGCGACAAACCTAAACTGGCTTGATCGCGTCTGTCGTGAAGGCTTTAACCAACGCCGCAAAACAGTCCGTAACTGTTACAAAGGCTTGGTTGATGCGGAAACCTTGGAAAGTTTAGATATCAACCCAGGGATGCGTCCGGAGAACCTCACCTTGAAACAGTTTGTTGACTTGGCGAACTGGTTAGATGCCAATCGCAAGTAGTTTTAGTTAAAATCAAAGGGTGATAAACATTGGTTTATCGCCCTTTTTCGACTTTATAAAGGAGTTTACATGGAAGCAGTCCCTTGTATAAAAGTCCAAGTTCACAGCAAGTACATTCCTGAGCAATCTCAACCAGATGCCAACCGCTACCTCTTCGCTTACATGATCACCATTAAAAACCTAAGCAACCAAACGGTTCAGCTTCAGAGCCGGCGCTGGTTGATTACAGATGCGAATGGCAAGCAACTGACCATAGAAGGCGACGGTGTGGTGGGTCAACAGCCTTTTATTCCCAGCAATGATGAGTATACCTACAGCAGCGGTACCGCTATTGAAACACCTGTTGGCGTCATGCAAGGTCAATACATGATGTTGGATGAAAAAGGCAATCAGTTCATCGCGGAAATTGATCCATTTCGACTCGCGATTCCTAATATTCTCAACTAATCAACGACAGGGGCGATTTTGGCTACATATATTGTTGGCGATATTCAAGGTTGCTTTGACGAGCTACAACTCCTTCTTAAAACCGTAAGCTTCAATCCTAAAAAAGACACCCTATGGCTAGCGGGAGATCTGGTGGCTAGAGGTCCTAAATCTTTAGAAACACTAAGATTTGTACGTGGCCTTGGTGACAGCGCTAAAGTCGTGTTAGGTAATCATGATTTGCACCTTCTCGCGGTTGCTCTGGGCATCCACAAACTCAAAAATAAAGACAAAACAGCGCCAATTTTTGATGCAGAAGACCGCGATGAGTTACTCCATTGGCTCAGAAAACAGCCATTACTTGCTGAGCATCCTGAGTTTGTGATGTGTCACGCGGGTGTCTCGCCACAATGGACACTTGAACAAGCTCGCCAGTACGCGAACGAAGTCGAAGCCTGCCTACGAGGTGATGATTGGACGTGGCTGATCGAAAACATGTACGACAATCAACCCGACTTTTGGCAGGAGACTCTACAAGGTATCGATCGCTACCGTTATATTATCAATGCATTTACGCGCATGCGCTTTTGTTTTCCTGATGGGCGACTGGATATGGGGTGTAAATTGCCACCACGAGAAGTGAGCGGCGATAAGTTTGTTCCTTGGTTTAACCTTAAAGAAAGAATTCCTCTCAGCAAGCCCGTCCTGTTTGGTCACTGGGCTGCACTGGAAGGTTATGACGGTAAAGACGTGATCGGTTTAGATACCGGATGTGTTTGGGGGGGCAGTTTAACGATGCTGCGTTGGGAAGATAAAACGTACTTCACACAGGATGCGTTAGAGCGATAAACAAAAACGGTTGATGCGATAACATCAACCGTTTTTAATTTGAAAAGTTAGTCAATTGCTAGCTGTTCTTTTCCAACACGACAAAACGCATGTTATAGGCATTCTTCTCATCTGCAGTAAACGTCTCTGAGTAACACTCTTCGAACTCAGTCCCCCAATCTGGAAACTGTGTATCACCGTCAACACAAGCGTCAATATGGGTCACGTACAACTTATTGGCCAAAGGCAAACAAGCGGCATAAATCGCTCCACCACCAATGATCATGACCTCTTCCACATCACCTGCCGCCTTCAAAGCATCGTCAATCGACGTAACCGTAGTCACCCCTTCAATCGTCAGGCTGGCATCTCGGCTAATGACAATGTTCTCGCGACCAGGTAGAGGTCGACCAATCGAGTCATAGGTCTTGCGCCCCATCACGACGGGCTTTCCCATAGTACAGCGCTTGAACCACGCAAAATCTGCAGGTAAATGCCAAGGCATTTGATTGTCTTTGCCGATAATTCGATCGTTTGCCATGGCAGCGATCATGCTAATGATCATTCACTTACTCCTGAGTTAGACAATGGGTTTACGGCGATAGAATAGCAAGCCAGGCATAGCAAGACCAACTGCTAATCCAGCGATAATAAACATTGCCTTTAAGAAGTTCTCCATCAACATCGCCACCAATTCAGGGCTGTAGCCTCGGTGGTTCAATTCAACTAAAGCGATCATCGCTTTAAAAGCAAATACCCCAGGGACCATTGGAATCAAAGCGGCAACGGTAAATACTTTTGGGTGAGCAAGAAAGCGGTGTGACCAATGAATGCCAACCATACTCACGATCATGGCTGCAAAGAAGGTTGCCCACTCTATCGGAATACCAAAGTGCATCATCAAGTAACGTGAACCATGACCTATCGCTCCCCCTAACGCACAATACATCAGGGCTTTCTGCGGCACGTTGAAAACCAAAGCAAACCCAACAGCGGGGATTGCAGCAAACAACATGTCGTTGAGCAAACCTAACAGCAGTTCTATTGAGATCATGCTACCCACCCCCAAACACCGACTAAGCTCATGGCGGCTACGATTCCTAAACTGGTTGCTAAGGTTAGAAGACTTGCCATAACAAAGCGCGCAATGCCCATATTGATGTAGCCCTTGAGCATATCCGCTACAGAGTTAATCAAAGGGAAACCAGGGACGAGCATCAAAACAGATGATGCCATAACGATCGAAGGGGAGTTTCCGATGTCATAAATCACCGCCTGAGCAGAAACAGCGGTAGTGACAAAAGCGGTCGCGGCAAAGTTCAAAAGTGGATTAAAGTGACGATGACCAATTTCTTGTCGAACAACCATACCCGTCGCAGACGCAATAAACGTCATCACAAATACCGCCCAATCTCCCCCAGCTAGACGACTGAACGCCGCGCACGACAAACCGATCATGAATACCACTAACCAGCGGTTATAACGTTCAGGACTGATCTGGTTGAGTTTCTTCTGAGCCATTGTTGAGTCAATGATGCCACGCTCTAACATAATACAGATACGCTGAACTTGAGTGATCGCCCGCATGTTGATCCCTCTGTCAGGACATCGACGAGCGGTCGTGATGCAGTGTTCTTGATAGACAGTCGTTACCACCAAAGAACTGGCAGAGAGAGAAACCTCAACTTCATCCATGCCTGATGCCATACCAAAACGGCGCATCAAGTCACCAACTAATGTACTTTCAGCGCCGTGAGCCAACAGCATTTGCCCTGCTTGGGCGATCATGCGGGAAACGGCGCGTTGCTTAGATGCCATATAACAATCCTACTCCTTTAGAATCCGGCTATTGTCCTCGGAATTGCAACATCATGATTTGATTTAGACACAAAAAAGCCGCAATAGTCATTGCGGCTTAGATATAGTTTCACTGATTAGTCACGAACGTAGACAACGTGGCCGTCATCTTCCTCGTCGTCCCAATCATCCCAGTCGTCATCATCTTCAGTGATCACGTCTTTACCAGCCATCGCATCTTTGTGGTAATCATCCCACATGAAGTCAACTTTCTCTTCTTCCGAAAGCTCTTCTTCTTCACGAGGTAGATTTTCCATAAAGTCAGCCAGCTTATAACAAAGCTCTTTAGTACCTTGACGATTCACCGCTGAAATCTTGTAGTAATCCTCTTCCCAACCAAGTGCATCAAGAATATTTTGGATTACTTCGTTAGCTTCTTCTTCTGGCATCAGATCGACTTTATTGAAGATCAACCAACGTGGTTTATCAGCCAGTTTTTCACTGTACTGCTCAAGCTCATCAATGATCGTCAATGCATTCTGAACAGGATCAGATTGATCAATCGGCATAATGTCGATCATATGTAGAAGCACTCGACAACGTTCTAGGTGCTTCAAGAAGCGAATACCAAGTCCAGCACCGTCCGCAGCGCCTTCAATCAAGCCTGGAATATCCGCAACGACAAAGCTCTTCTCAGGGACCACACTCACTACCCCTAGGCTCGGGATAAGTGTTGTAAACGGGTAATCAGCAACTTTTGGTTTCGCCGCAGACACCGCTCGAATAAATGTCGACTTACCCGCATTCGGTAGGCCTAGCATGCCCACATCAGCAAGTAGCAGTAGCTCTAAGCGAATCTCACGGATTTCACCTTTAGTACCTAGCGTCTTTTGACGTGGCGCTCGGTTTACTGACGATTTAAAACGCGTGTTACCCAGACCATGCCAACCGCCTTTCGCGATCATCACTTTCTTACCATGTTCCGCCACTTCCGCAACGATTTCATTGGTATGGATATCAACTGCACGTGTACCAACTGGAACACGCAATACATTGTCTTTGCCGCGCTTACCTGTACAGTTACCGCCACGACCGTTTTCACCACGTTCTGCTTCATAGAAGCGTTGGAAACGGTAATCGATCAAGGTATTTAGGTTTTCGTCAGCTTGGATGTATACATCGCCGCCATCGCCACCATCACCACCATCAGGGCCACCTTTCGCAACGAATTTCTCTCGCCAGAAACTCACTACACCGTTACCGCCATCACCGGCTTGAACTTTTACTACCGCTTCATCAACGAATTTCATCTCTTACTCCGCCCTTTTGCTATGTGTCATAGCTGCGTTGCAAATATCATCTCAAACTCCACCAAGTGAAGTGAATGATACAAATTCTAGCAGATTCCAATCTCAGACTGATCACCTTAGATCTGTAATGTTCTGCTACTGGAACAAATATGAAGGGACTCTTTACCAGAGTGCCTTAGTATTCATTCCGCAATGTTGGCAAACTCAAGTCGCCATAAATAAAAAACCCCGCCGAATCGGCAGGGCTTTTGAATTCAGCTTGAAAGCTAATGAATAAATTAAACTGGGTTTAATTACTCAGCTTCGATGCTAACGAATTTACGGTTTTTAGGACCTTTCACTTCGAACTTCACTTTACCTTCAGTAAGAGCGAATAGAGTGTGGTCTTTACCGATACCAACGTTAGTACCAGCGTGGAACTTAGTACCACGTTGACGAACGATGATGTTACCTGCAAGAACAGACTCACCACCGAAACGCTTAACACCTAGACGTTTGCTTTCTGAATCGCGGCCGTTACGAGTAGAACCACCAGCTTTTTTGTGTGCCATTGTTAAACTCTCCTAATCGATTAAGCGTTGATACCAGTGATTTTCACTTCCGTGAACCACTGACGGTGACCTTGTTGCTTACGAGAGTGCTTACGACGACGGAACTTAACGATTTTAACTTTATCGCCACGACCGTGTTGTACAACTTCAGCAACTACTTTACCGCCCTCTACTAGAGGAGCGCCAACTTTAACATCTTCGCCGTTAGCAACAAGAAGAACTTTATCAAATTCTACAGTTGCACCAGTTTCAACGTCTAATTTCTCTAAACGAAGAGTTTGACCTTCGCTTACACGGTGTTGTTTACCACCAGATTGGAAAACAGCGTACATATCTTACTCCGCTTTTTCCGCACAGCCATATGCATATTAAATGAGCATCTTGGGTGTGCGCTAAACTAATCATCAATAGGGCGCAGATTCTACAGAAGAGATCTCCCTATGACAAGCCATATTTTGAAAAAATTGGCGAAAAGCTGTTCGCCAATTAAAAGTGCGGCAATCATGCCCGTTAAGCATGTATTAATCAACGTTTTTTAGTGTATTATTCAGCGATTAAAGCAGATAAGAAGACCTTACAAGTTCTAACTTCAGCCGGATTTACCATGGATTTTAAAGCTATCCAAGCGCTAACTGCCGATGACATGGCAAAAGTGAATGAAACAATTCACGCCCAACTCAACTCAGACGTATCTTTAATCAACCAATTAGGTTTTTACATCATTAGTGGTGGTGGTAAGCGCATACGTCCATTGTTAGCAGTATTATCTGCTCGCGCTTTGGGTTATCAAGGAAACGCTCATACAACGGCGGCAGCCTTTATTGAGTTCATTCATACGGCGACGCTATTGCACGATGATGTCGTTGATGAATCTGACATGCGCCGCGGTAAAGCAACCGCAAATGCGGCATTTGGTAATGCTGCTAGCGTATTAGTTGGCGATTTTATCTACACACGCTCTTTTCAGATGATGACAGAGCTAGGATCCATGAAGATCCTTAAGCTCATGAGTGATGCTGTTAACGTGATTGCAGAAGGTGAAGTTCAGCAGTTAATGAACTGCAACGATCCTGACACAACTGAAGAGATCTATATGGACGTGATCTATTCAAAAACGGCACGTCTGTTTGAAGCCGCGACACAGATCGGTGCGATTCTTAATGACGCACCTGAAGAAGTGGAGACTGCCCTACAAAACTACGGCAAATATTTAGGCACGGCATTCCAGCTCATTGACGACGTTATGGACTACACGTCAGACGGAGAAGAAATGGGGAAAAATGTCGGCGATGATCTTGCAGAAGGTAAACCGACTCTGCCTCTGCTGTACGCGATGCGTCATGGTAATGACGCGCAAGTTGCCATGATTCGTGAAGCGATTGAAAAAGCGAACGGCATGGAAAAACTCACTGAGATTCTAGCGGCCATGGAAGAGACTGGCTCGTTAGAGTACACACGCCAAAAAGCTTACCAAGAAGCGGACAAAGCCATTGCAGAGCTTCGCGTGCTTGAAGAGTCTGAGTATAAGCAAGCGCTAGTCACACTCGCACATATGGCGGTTCACCGAACCAGTTAAGCGTGCAGTGTCTAAAAACAGCAGATACAACAACGGGAACCTTAGGTTCCCGTTTTACCTCTTAAGGTGAGGTATTCCAGATCAGCAATTGCGAAGGTAAATTGACTGGCTATCTTCCATAGGAGTCTATCGCTCATCTCGGTTCGATAGCCCTACCCGCCTAGACACATTAGCAATGAAACTTTGGTTTAGATGCAAAATTAGTATATTTTGTGAGCGATATATTTTTTAATAAAATTAAATAATCATCGTTACATTTTCGCTCACCAACATTACCGCAATAGAGTTAAGTGTCATTCAACTGTCACCTGAATGTCATTCAGAACTCACTAAGTTGAAGCTTCCCTGTCACAAC
Source organism: Vibrio sinaloensis (assembly GCF_000808535.1). Classification (GTDB taxonomy): domain Bacteria; phylum Pseudomonadota; class Gammaproteobacteria; order Enterobacterales; family Vibrionaceae; genus Vibrio; species Vibrio sinaloensis_D. Next base: position 49,556 of record NZ_JWLV01000048.1, on the reverse strand, counting down.
ATCCTCATAACCTCTTCTACAGAACTCAATCATCTGTGAGGATATATGGAAGTTTCGAGCCCTTTTCGTCTCCCTCAAAAAACACCATTCCGCTTAGGCGAACAGTTTACCGAGTGGGCTACTGGCCTGTCTCAGTTAGATAAGTTTTATACCCAACGTCCAGCAGGCTGCTCCACTCAAGCATTTCTCCGCTTTACTTTAGAAGTGTTAGGGATCGACTACCAAGTCATAAAAGGTGGGCTTGGAAACATTCCATCATCGGGCGCAACCGTCGTGGTCGCTAACCACCCACTAGGCTGTGTGGAAGGCGTTATCCTTGCTGAGCTTTTGTTGCAAGTACGACCTGATGTTCAAATTCTCGCCAACCACCATCTTAAAACCGTACCTGAGCTAGACGAATTATTCATTGGCGTCGATGTGTTTGAGGGCAATACCGCTAAACAGGCCAATTTGAAGGCGCTTCGCCATGCTCACCAACACCTAGAACAAGGTGGACTCCTCTTGTTATTCCCAGCAGGCGAAGTTTCTCAACTCATCAACAGCAAAGAAGCGTATCTAGAAGACAAGCAATGGAGCCGATCGGTCAGTCGCCTGATTCGAAAGTCCTCAGCCACCGCCGTTCCGGTTTTTATCGATGGTCAAAACTCGAAACGTTTTTATGTCGCTGGCAAAGTTCACCCACTGCTAAGAACTTTGATGTTAGGGCGTGAGCTGCTCAACAAACGGGAGCAATGCATCAACATCTCGCTGGGCAATGCGATTCAATATAGAGAACTCAAAGGGCTCAGCGATGATCAAATGACCCAATATTTGCGTCTTAATACCTATGTGCTTCAAAGCCCATCGACCTCTGCCCGACATCAGCAACAAACGCCGATTGAACCCATTGCTCAACCACTGCCTCTAGCGGATCGATTAAATGATCTTGCACGTCTGCATGAAGATCACCATTTACTATCTAGCGGCGACTTTGATGTATATTGCTGCCGATCTGACGAAATCCCCGCGCTGATGCATGAAATTGGCCGTTTACGTGAAGCCAATTTCAGGAAAGTTGGAGAAGGCACAGGCCGCAGCATTGATCTTGATGAGTTTGATCGCGACTACTTACAGCTGTTTATTTGGGATAAACAACACCAACGCTTGGTTGGTGCATACAGACTCGGACTTGTCGGTAAACTCATTGAAAAAGGTGGGTTATCTACACTGTATTCGAAAACACTCTTCCAGTTTGACCACCCCTTTATTGAAAGTATGGGCCCGGCGATTGAAATGGGGCGCTCTGTAATCGATGAACACTACCAAAAAACCATGGCTCCCCTATTGTTGCTCTGGAAAGGCATCGCCACTTTTGTTCAGCGCAACCCTCACTACACTCACCTATTTGGTCCAGTCAGCATCAGCAACGACTACAGTGAACAAGCAAGGCAACTGCTAGCAGAAACCATGACGCTGCATTATTACAACTCTGACGTTGCCGAATTTGTTACGCCCTCAAATCCACTCCCGACAAAGAGTCATCACTGGAATACTTCCATGCTGACTGCTTTAGGTGATATTCAATTACTCTCGAAAGTGATTTCACGTATGGATGAGGGTAAAGGCGTGCCGGTTTTACTGCGCCAATACCTTGGATTGAATGGAAAGCTGATCGCTTTCAACGTCGATCCCGCCTTCAACAATGCGCTAGACGGTTTGATCATGGTCGATCTTAGAGATGTTCCAGTAAAAACCTTAGCACGGTACATGGGAGTTCAACACGCTCAGCAATATCTCTCTTATCACGCCGAACGCTAACCATGCTCAGTGCTGCGTGACCTATGCAGCACTTTTACTATCAAGATAATCTTCTTTTAGTGCCTCTATTTCTGCTCATATATTGCACAACCATCACTTACCACTATGCACTCTCACCATGAAGTGTTTCCAACGCGGTACCTTATCTTATCTAGCAGCGGCTCAGTAGAACAAAATTAGATTGACGAAAAATTCACCAAAGGAAAAGCTAGCCTTTGATGATAAACACAACAACAAGGAAGTCGTAAAGTCATGCTGCCAAAACAAAAATTCCTCCGTCCGTTGCTAATAGGCGCCGCCACGCTCTCTTTAGCGTCCGCCTCATTTGCTAGTTTTGCCGCCGATAAAGTCTACCGCCTAAAACTTGCCGAAACATGGGGACCAAATACCCCTATCTTGGGCGATGCGACAAAAAACATGGCGAAGCTGGCAGAAGAGATGTCCAATGGACGCCTGCAAATTCGCATCGATTCTGCCAATAAACATAAAGCCCCTCTGGGTATTTTTGACATGGTTAAATCTGGCCAATACGACTTGGGGCATTCCAGCTCTTATTACTGGAAGGGCAAAGTACCCAACACCCTATACTTCTCTTCTATGCCATTTGGCATGATTTCAACGGAGCAGTACGCTTGGTTCTACCGCGGAGGCGGTATGGAATTGATGGAAAAAGTCTACGCTCCACATAACTTGCTCTCTTTCCCTGGGGGTAACTCCGATATTCAAATGGGTGGATGGTTTAAAAAAGAGATCAACTCAGTCGATGATCTGAAAGGGCTAAAAATCCGTATCCCGGGGTTTGCAGGAGAAGTGATGGCAAAAGTCGGTGCTGCGCCAACGAATATTGCCCCTGGTGAGCTGTACACCTCATTGGAACGTGGGACCATTGACGCTCTAGAGTGGGTAGGTCCTGCATTCGATTTACGTATGGGCTTTCAAAAAATCGCTCCGTACTACTATACCGCTTGGCATGAGCCTGGTTCGGAAACCCAATTCCTAGTAAACAAAAAGAAATGGGATTCCTTACCAAAAGATCTGCAAACGATCTTAGAAACCGCGTTCCGCGTCGCTGCATTTGATATGTACACTCAAGCCGTCGATGCCAATGCAAACAGCTGGGCAACCATGAGCGCTGAATACCCTGACATCAAGGTTCGAGACTTCCCACCAGAAGTACTCAAAGCGATGCAAACAGCCACCGCTGAGTTACTCGAAGAGCAAGCGAACAATGACGCTCTCGCCAAAGAGATCATAGAGTCCCAAAAGCAATACCTAACAAAAGTACGCGCTTGGACCGATATTTCTTCAAAAGCGTATCTTGAGGCTAACTAGCGAATAAATGGCAAGGGCAACCTTGCCATTTTTCAACCAGCACATCAGATTATCCAACCTCACTTACGTCATCCATTTATGTTGCTAAATTTCACAAAACAACAAAATAAGACATAGATCACAATGCACATTTAGATAGCACCACGGTGAAACGTGATAAAAACCTCACTTTAAGTTTATTCGATAAAAACAAAAACAATAAAGGTGATTTAGATCACCATTAGTTTGAATTTTAAAACCACAAAAACGAGACATTGGTTGTTTAATTTTTATTGACAAATTTGAAATTTAAAATTTGTATTAAAATTACGTTGTAAAAACGAGATGAAAATCACGAAGAAATACGTTGGAGGTAGGTGTTTACGAGGTAGTGATCACAAAAAACCCGTCGTCAGTTCCAGAATGAATTTGTGTGGTAAATTGATTGAGAACTAAGCAATCAAGCGGTTTTGGCGAACCGTACTACTACAATATTCATCAGAACATCGAACGGGGAACTGTTATGATATCACCAGATGCTAAGATCAAGATACAAAATTTTGGTCGTTTTCTATCTAACATGGTAATGCCTAACATCGGCGCGTTTATCGCGTGGGGCTTTATCACTGCTCTATTTATCCCAACTGGATGGCTACCTAACGAAACGTTAGCTTCTATGGTTGGTCCTATGATTACCTACTTGCTGCCACTACTTATCGGTTACACCGGTGGTAAGTTAGTTGGTGGCGATCGTGGGGCGGTCGTCGGTGCAATTACAACAATGGGTGTGATTGTCGGTACCGACATCCCAATGTTTATGGGCGCGATGATGGTTGGTCCGATGGGCGGCTGGGCGATCAAGAAATTCGATAACTACATCGACGGTAAAGTAAAAAGCGGCTTTGAAATGTTGGTCAACAACTTCTCTGCCGGCATCATCGGTATGGCGTGTGCGATCCTCGCTTTCTTCTTTATCGGACCATTTGTCAAAGTGTTATCTGGCGGCTTGGCTGCTGGCGTAAACTTCCTGGTGTCAGCGCACTTACTGCCTTTAACCTCTATTTTTGTTGAGCCAGCGAAGATCCTGTTCCTAAATAACGCGATCAACCACGGTATCTTCTCTCCACTGGGTATTCAGCAAGCGTCTGAAGCTGGTCAATCGATCTTCTTCCTAATCGAAGCAAACCCAGGTCCTGGTCTAGGTATCCTTCTAGCGTACATGGTGTTTGGTAAGGGTACAGCTCGTCAAACTGCAGGTGGTGCATCAATCATCCACTTCTTCGGCGGTATCCACGAGATTTACTTCCCATACATCCTAATGAACCCTCGCCTAATCCTTGCAGCTATTGCAGGTGGTATGACTGGCGTATTCGTTCTAACAATGTTTAACGCAGGTATCGTTTCTCCAGCATCACCAGGTTCAATCTTCGCTATCTTGTTGATGACTCAGAAAGGTTCAATCGTTGGTGTTCTAGCGTCTATCGCTGCAGCAACAGGCGTGTCATTCGCCGTAGCAGCACTGCTAATGAAGACACAAACGTCAATAGAAGAAGACGGTGATGAAGCTGCACTAGAGAAAGCAACATCACAAATGAAAGACATGAAATCTGCATCTAAAAACGATGCGGTGGTAAACAGCCAAAGCAAAGGTGACGTAGATCTAGCGACAGTACAAAGCATCATTGTCGCTTGTGATGCGGGCATGGGCTCGAGTGCAATGGGCGCGAGCATGCTACGCAAAAAGGTTCAAGACGCAGGTCTGAACATCCACGTAACCAACCTTGCCATTAACAGCTTACCAGAGAGTGCAGATATCGTGATTACTCATAAAGACTTAACGGATCGTGCACGCAAGCATGCTCCAAACGCACACCACATTTCATTGACGAACTTCCTAGACAGCGAAATGTACAACCAGCTAGTCACCAAACTACTAGCAGCACAAAACCAATCCGCAGCCAATGACGACCAGATGGTAAAAGTGTCCGTCATGGCGGCGAACGACGACAGCTTTGAGCCACAACAACCATCGGTATTCCAAATCCAGCGTGAGAACATTCACCTAGGTTTGAAAGCAGCCAACAAAGAAGAAGCCATTCGCTTTGCAGGCAACAAATTGGTTGAACTTGGCTACGCAGAACCAGAATACGTAGACGCGATGTTTGAACGTGAAGCATTGGTTCCTACTTACCTAGGCGAATCTATCGCAGTGCCTCACGGTACAGTAGAAGCGAAAGACCGCGTGAAGAAAACCGGCATTGTAATCTGCCAATACCCATCGGGTATCCAATTTACTGAAGACGACGATGATGTAGCGAAACTGGTTATCGGCATTGCCGCTAAGAACGATGAGCACATCCAGGTGATTACCACCATTACCAACGCGCTCGATGAGCCGGAGTCGATTGAAAAGCTAACCAGCACCAACGATGTGGAAGAGATTCTGAACATCCTTGGCGGCCAGCAAGCGGCTTAATTACTCCTTTAATTTGCTCCTGAGGCAAATGAGGTCAGCTGTCACCCCCTATGCGGTTGGCCTCACCCTAGTTTCGTAAGTCAACATTTTCAGATATTGGTAGGTAAGAATTATGAAAAACGCAGTTCATTTTGGTGCAGGTAACATCGGTCGCGGTTTCATCGGTAAACTCTTAGCAGACGCAGAAGTCGAGGTGACATTTGCAGACGTTGATGCTCCACTGGTTGATCAACTTAGCCACAAACAAGAATACAAAGTAAAAGTGGTCGGTACTGAGTGCCAAATCGACACAGTAACTCACGTCACCGCTGTTAATTCCGCTAGCGAAGATGTCATCGACCGCATTGTAAAAACCGATTTGGTAACAACAGCAGTGGGTCCTAACGTACTGGACATCATTGCGAAAACCATCGCTACCGGCATAGCAAAACGCTTTGCGGCAGGCAACGAAAAACCATTAAACATCATCGCGTGTGAAAACATGGTTCGTGGCACCACACACCTAAAAGGTGAAGTGTACAAACACTTAGATGAATCATTGCACGCAAAAGCAGACGAGTTGGTTGGCTTTGTCGATTCAGCAGTAGACCGCATCGTACCACCAGCAGAAGCGGCGAACGATGACCCACTAGAAGTGACGGTAGAAAGCTTTAGCGAATGGATTGTGGATGAGCAGCAATTCAAGGGCGAAATCCCTGACATCGCAGGCATGGAAAAAACCAACAACCTAATGGCGTTTGTCGAACGCAAGCTGTTCACGCTCAATACAGGTCACTGCATTACCGCTTACCTAGGTTGCTTGAAAGGGCATCGCACCATTCGTGAAGCGATTGAAGATCCAAGCATTCACGCTGAAGTAAAACAGGCGATGCAAGAAAGCGGAGAAGTACTGATCAAACGCTACGGCTTTGATCGCGACATGCACAATGCGTACATCGAAAAGATCCTAGGTCGTTTCGCTAACCCATTCTTAGTTGATGAAGTTGACCGTGTCGGCCGTCAACCAATTCGCAAATTAGGTGCAAACGATAGATTAGTGAAGCCGTTACTCGGTACAATTGAGTATGGCACTGAAAATCAAACACTTTTGAAAGGCATTGCCGCTGCGTTGAAGTACACTAACGACACCGACCCACAAGCAGTAGAACTGCAAACCTCATTAAAAGAAGTGGGTGTGAAGCAGACGCTAGCAAAATACACTGGGCTAGCGGAAGAGAGTCTCGAAGTGGCAAAAATCGAATCCATTTTCGAAACATTATAATAAAACATTCAAGGAGGGGTTTGCGGACTCCTCCCTCACTAACAGCAATTTAGTTCAGTATATGGTAGACACTATCAATGAAACCGAGATTATCGAACGATTAAATAGCGCCCCTTCGGTACGCGGTTTTTTTATCGCTACCGTTGACGTATTTAATGAGTCGATCGACGCATTAATGCAGAGAATATTCCAAAAAGATAACTTCGCTGTGCAATCTGTGGTTGGTCCATTACTCCATGACACAGGTCCACTTGGTGATCTTTCTGTCCGCCTAAAACTACTTTTTGGTTTAGGGGTACTTCCCAACCAGGTTTATCACGACATCGAAGACATAATCAAAATAAAGAACACGTTAAACAGTGATACCTCCGATTATGAATTCACCGATCCAAACGTGTTAGAACCGATTAAGAAGCTCAACTTGGCAAGTAAAATGGGAATGGTTCAGTTGGAAGTGACCGAACCTGACGACGACATTGACCTCGAGTTTTATCAACTTCAACTGCAACGACAGCAGCAGATCATAAAATCAGGGCTCTCACTTGCGATTGTTGAGATTTGTAACGAACTCAACAAAGAGAGCCCATTCTAACGCTACTTCCTATCGCAACGCCTCTAGTAAACCGATAAATCACAGCAGTCAATAACCTAAAACATATCTCCTAAGCACTTGATTCATTTTCCCCAGAGACAAAAAAGCCGAGGACAAAGCCTCGGCTGAATCGAGTTATATCGCGATTACTCTACCGTTACCGCTTTCGCTAGGTTACGAGGTTGGTCTACGTCAGTACCTTTGATCAATGCTACGTAGTAAGACAGTAGCTGCATTGGGATGGTGTAGTAGATCGCTGCTGTGATTTCACTAACGTGTGGCATAGTGATGATCTTCATAGTCTCATCGCCTTCGAAACCTGCGTCCGCGTCTGCGAATACGTAAAGCAGACCGCCACGCGCACGTACTTCTTCAACGTTTGATTTCAGCTTCTCTAGAAGATCGTTGCTTGGTGCAACAACCACTACGGGCATATCTGCATCGATCAACGCTAAAGGACCGTGTTTCAGTTCACCCGCTGCGTACGCTTCTGCGTGAATGTAAGAGATCTCTTTCAGTTTTAGAGACGCTTCCATCGCGATTGGGTAGAACTCACCACGACCTAGGAATAGTGTGTGATGTTTATCAGCAAAGTCCGGTGCGAGTGCTTCGATTTCTTTTTCGAAAGAGAGCGCTGCGTTGATTTGCTTCGGTAGAGCGTGAAGTGCCTCTACGATCTCTTTTTCTTTCTCCTTGCTGATGCGGTTTTGTTGCTTACCAAGAGCAGTTACCAGCATCAGTAGCGCAGAAAGCTGAGTGGTGAACGCTTTAGTTGATGCCACACCGATTTCCACACCTGCACGGGTCATAAATGCGAAATCAGATTCACGAACCAAAGAAGAGCCCGCTACGTTACAGATGGTCATTGCCGCCATGTAACCTTTCTCTTTTGCTAGGCGAAGGGCTGCTAACGTATCGGCGGTTTCACCAGATTGAGAAAGCGTGATCAATAGACTGTTTGGACGCGTCACAAATTTGCGGTAACGGAATTCAGACGCGATTTCTACGTCACAGCTTACGCCTGCAATATCTTCGAACCAGTAACGTGCTGTCATACCTGCATTGTAAGACGTACCACATGCCACGATCTGTACGTGTTCCACTTTGCTTAGAATTTCTGTCGCGTTCACACCAATGGCTTCAGTAACAACAGAATCCGCCGTAATACGACCTTCCATGGTGTTGATCAGCGCCGTTGGTTGCTCGTAGATCTCTTTCTGCATGAAGTGACGGTATTGGCCTTTGTCACCCGCATCGTGCTCAGCGTTTGATTCTGTGATTTCACGTTCTACGCGCTCACCTGTTGCATCAAATACCGTTACGTCACGACGAGTGATCTCAGCAACATCACCTTCTTCTAGGTACATGAAACGGCGTGTTACGTTAAGTAGCGCAAGTTGGTCAGACGCGAGGAAGTTTTCACCCACACCAAAGCCAATAACGATTGGGCTACCTGATCGCGCCACGACGATGCGTGAAGGATCGTTACGATCCAGCGCTACCGTGCCGTATGCGCCTTCCAGTTGTTTTGCTGTTTTTTGTACCGCTTCAAGCAGTGTTTCTGACGTGCGAAGTTCCCACTCAACCATGTGAGCGATAACTTCCGTATCGGTTTGAGATTCAAATACGTAACCGCGAGATTGCAGCAATTCACGTAGCTCTTCGTGGTTTTCGATGATGCCGTTATGTACCACTGCGATGTCACCTGACATGTGTGGGTGTGCGTTCACTTCTGAAGGTTCGCCGTGTGTTGCCCAGCGCGTGTGAGCAATACCTGTTCCACCCACAACTTGCGCTGAATCGACGGCATCCGCGAGCTCTTGTACTTTACCAAGGCGACGAACACGCGTTAGGTTCGATTCGTTATCAACGATCGCAACCCCTGCCGAATCATAACCGCGGTACTCTAAGCGACGTAATCCTTCTACTAAAATTTCAGCGACATCTCGTTGTGCAACAGCACCGACGATTCCACACATAATGGTAACTCCAATTTAATTTTCCGAGTGGCAACAAGCAAAGCCAAAAGCGGATCGGTTAATATTTGTTGATAATTTTTGCTTTAAGCGCAAATCACTGTGACGCCATGCGACTCAATAACTTGCTTAGATTCTGGTTCTAAATCTTTGTTAGTAATTAAAATATCGACGCTGTCCCAAGCCAGTTCCAAGTTGGGGATCTTTCGGCCGATCTTTTCAGATTCGACCATAACAATGACTTCTCGTGACACTTCTGCCATCACTTTGCTTAAGCCGACTAACTCATTAAAGGTCGTAGTACCACGCTCCAAGTCAACGCCATCAGCCCCAATAAAGAGTTGGTCGAAGTCATACGATCTTAGAACAGATTCGGCGACTTGCCCCTGAAACGACTCCGAGTGCGCATCCCATGTTCCGCCAGTCATCAGCAAAGTGGGCTCACTCTCGAGTTCATTCAGCGCATTTGCCACGGTGAGCGAATTGGTCATCACCACAAGGCCACGCATTCCATCGAGTTGCTTAATCAATGCCCCCGTCGTGCTGCCACTATCGATTACTATGCGATTGTGTTCACGGATCAATTTAGCGGCTGCTTCAGCAAGTTCATTCTTACGAATCGAAACATGTTGGCTCAATTCGTCGTTGACCACTTCTTTTAGTAATGCAATCGCGCCACCGTAACGACGCAGCAACTGACCATTTTTTTCAAGAGAAGCAAGATCCTTTCGTATCGTGACTTCAGAAGTTGAAAACTGAACCGATAGCTCTTCAACACTGACCTCACCTTTCTCATTCACCAAATTGGAAATCGCGTGTCTTCTTAGCTGAGTGTTTCGTTTCGACATTTATTGATTACTTTAAAGTTTCGAAGTGAAAGTTATTATAGTCAAGTCGAAAGATTTAAGTCCATTTATTTCGATCCAAAAAATTAATAAATAGCGATAAAACCTTGTCCTAAGACAATTCTTAAGCAGTGATATTGAAATCATTCGGTGGTAGAATGCGCCACCTAAAAGAAAAAAAATTACAGAATTGAACGTTATTTTTTTGCAACTAACTGCGTATATCCTAGGTTAGTCACATAAATGCTGAATAATAGCGCACCAGATTGGTCAGAAAATGACTAAACTTGGTGAAAGACTTTCAGTTTTGAAGTCACATGAATTTTGTCGGTTTACCTGTAAAAAGCAGGCACAAAATGCTCGGTAAACTGTTGAGACTTCCACAAGATTAACAACTTTCAAATTGTAACTATTATTGACCGGAGAGTATCTTCCATGAAAAAGACCAAAATCGTATGTACGATTGGCCCTAAAACTGAATCTGTAGAGAAGCTAACTGAGCTAGTAAACGCAGGCATGAACGTAATGCGCCTGAACTTCTCTCACGGTGACTACGAAGAGCACGGCACTCGTATCGCGAACTTCCGCAAAGTGATGGAAGAGTCTGGTAAGCAACTTGCAATCCTTCTAGACACTAAAGGTCCTGAAATCCGTACGATCAAACTAGAAAACGGCGACGACGTTGATCTAGTAGCTGGTCAAGAATTCACATTCACAACTGACATCTCAGTTGTGGGTAACAAAGACAAAGTTGCTGTAACTTACGCTGGCTTTGCGGCTGACCTAAACGTTGGTAACACTATCCTAGTAGACGACGGTCTAATCGAAATGGAAGTGATCGCAACAACTGACACTGAAGTTAAATGTAAAGTTCTTAACAACGGTGCTCTAGGCGAAAACAAAGGTGTTAACCTTCCTGGCGTTTCTGTAAACCTACCTGCACTATCTGAAAAAGATAAGAACGACCTTAAATTCGGTTGTGAGCAAGGCGTTGACTTCGTAGCAGCTTCTTTCATCCGTAAAGCTTCTGACGTTCAAGAAATCCGTGAAGTACTTGCTGCAAACGGCGGCGAGAACATCCACATCATCTCTAAGATCGAAAACCAAGAAGGTGTTGATAACTTCGACGAGATCCTAGAGCTTTCTGACGGCATCATGGTTGCTCGTGGTGACCTAGGTGTTGAAATCCCAGCTGAAGAAGTAATCTTTGCTCAGAAGATGATGATCGAGAAGTGTAACCGTGCACGTAAGATGGTTATCACTGCAACTCAAATGCTTGATTCTATGATCAACAACCCACGTCCTACTCGTGCGGAAGCAGGCGACGTTGCTAACGCAGTAATGGACGGTACTGACGCAGTAATGCTTTCTGGTGAAACTGCTAAAGGTAAGTACCCAGTTGAAGCAGTAACTATCATGGCTCAAATCGCGAACCGTACTGATTCAGCTCTAAAAGCTGAGCTAGGTTCTCGTCTAGACAGCCCACGTCTACGCATCACTGAAGCAGTATGTAAAGGCGCAGTAGACACAGCTGAGAAACTAGCTGCTCCACTTATCGTTGTTGCAACTGAAGGTGGTAAGTCTGCACGTTCAGTACGTAAGTACTTCCCAACAGCAAACATCCTAGCACTAACAACTAACACTAAGACGGCTGCGCAGCTAGTTCTAACTAAAGGTGTTACTCCAGTAGTTGTTGAGTCAATCGACAGCACTGACGCATTCTACGTAGCAGGTAAAGAACTTGCTCTAGAATCTGGTCTAGGTAAAAAAGGCGATATCGTGGTTATGGTTTCTGGTGCTCTAGTTGCTTCAGGCACTACAAACACAGCGTCAGTACACGTTCTATAAGAATCTAGTACTTTCTTACCATTTGATAAAAAGAGGGCTAACGCCCTCTTTTTTTTATATATTCTGCTTGCTCCTATATTCGGTACGCTGTATCATCAAATTCACCCAGCGGTACTTCATACCGTTAAATGGAATTAGTTGTATATCAGTATTATCAGTGAGTGAGGATTGGATTGTGCCTAGCCCAACATTGACAGATAAAGTCGCTAAGATGATTTATCTGGATATTTTAAGCGGTGAACTTAAACCTGGACAAAAACTCGTCGTTGCAGACCTCAAAGCCAAGTACAACGTTGGCGCATCTCCTATCCGTGAAGCCTTAGTTCAGTTATCTTGGAGTAACTACGTCAACCTTGAACCTCAAAAAGGTTGTTGGGTTGCGGCCGTGACCGTCGAAGAGCTAACCGACCTCTACCAAAGCCTACGTTTTGTCGCGGCGGCGCTATTAAAGCAGGCGATTGAACATGGTGATGAGAACTGGGAGCTGCAAGTCTTGACCTCTTTCCATAAACTTTCTCGCATCAAAAACGTACAAGAAACCTTTGATTGGTCTGAATGGGAGGAACGTCAGCATCAATTCCATGTTTCGTTACTTGAAGGGGCGACTTCGAAGCAAATGCTGAACTTTTTCACTGATCTAATCAATCAAATCAAACGCTATCGCTATTTTGCGTTGGCCAATGGTTCAAGCTCAGAGATGTTCAACATCGATGAATACGAAAGCATCATGAAGCTGGTACTTTCTAAAGAAACTCAAAAAGCAACGGAAGTGTTTGAGCATCATCTAAATCGCTCAATGTCACATATTCAAGGTGCGATTGAGCAAGCTGCGTAATCAAATCAACTATAAAAAATCGAGCACTTCAGCTCGATTTTTTATGCCACTTCTTCTGACGAGCTACAAACAGAGACCAAATTACGTCCCAACGTCTTAGATTCGTAAAGCGCGATATCGGCACACTTATAACTGCGCGTTCTGTCCGCAAGCAAATCCGTCACCCCTGCACTGATCGTGACAGAAAGGTCCGGTGCAATCTCAACGGCAACACGCAGTCGATTCAATGCCATTTCGGCTTCAGCAAGACTGGTATGCGGTAAGATCACCGCAAACTCCTCGCCACCAATTCGCGCAACGAAGTCAGTATCTCGCAGCGTGTCTTGCAAAATAACGCCGACGCGTTTGATTACGCGATCGCCTTCATCATGACCTTGCTGATCATTAACACGCTTGAAGTGGTCGATATCCAGCAGCGCTAAACATGTCGTCTGGCGAGGATAGCGGTCAACCAACTTCGCGTATTTACTCAGCTCAGATTCAAATTTGCGTCGGTTCCAAAGTTGGGTGAGTTCATCTTTTTCACTCAGAATTCGCAGCCGCTCTTCAAGCTTCTTACGCTCGGTAATATCAACCAATGAGCTAATGTAGTAACTCACGCGACCAGACTTTGACAACACGCTCTGAATTCTGAGTATTGCGGTCACCTCTTCGTCGCTATTGGGTTTTGAAAAGAGCACTTCGCCTTGCCAGTAATGGTCACGAGCAACGTGCTCAAATATCTCTAACATCAACTCGAGTTGTTTATCGCCGAGCAGTTTAGCCAAGGTATTTTTAGAGGTAACCGAAGAGTGAGCTAATCCTGTCAACTGCACAAACTCATCGTTAACCATTATGGTACGGTGATTTCTGTCAGAGATGATCACAGCAGACATCCCACTGAGTGCGGCTCTCGCAAGTTGACTTTCAATACTGCGCTTTCGGTAGTGCATCACCAACCAAGTCGCAGGCACAACAAAAGCCAGCATCAAAAGGACAACCAAGATGGCTTGCTGAACAAGCTCACTGACGTCACGTTTGGTCAAGGCTTCGATCTGTTCTGGCCCCATTTGGATCACTAAGTAGAGCTTCTGGTGCGGGGTCAATGAAATGCCGTTGTAAACCACTAAGGTACCATTCTCGATCAAATGACCTGAAGGTTGCTCCTTCATGGCACTCCAAGCCGTTGGCAGCTCTTTAGCTAAATTGTAGTGTTGCCTGCTTTCTATTAAATCCCCAAAGAGCTTGCTCTGATTCCCACTAGCAAGATAAAAGCCGTTCTCACCAATCAGTTCAGGTCTGAAAATTTCATCAGGTGAGTAGTTAAGCCGCGAAGCCAGATACCAAACATCAATATTGACCACCAAATAGCCATATTTCACCCCATCGACAAATACGGGAGTGAACAACCTCAACGTCGGTTGATAAGGCACGCTGATGTTGCCGCCTTCACGTTGCAGATCGATTTCTGATGCCCCAACTTGGTTCTCTTTTAGCTGCGAAGCAAACTGAAAATAGTCCCGCTGCGATACGTTATACAGTGTTTCAGCGACTTCTACCTGTTCATTTCCTTGGTAGTAGTTAATTTGTACTTGCTCGTTGCCCTGCAAATCGACATAGCGAATCTGAGTGTACCAGCGCTGATTCAAGGCAACAGAGCGCCACACTTCTTCCACTACACGTTTGTTTTCATTGGAAGGATCCTGCACGTAATCGTAAAGGTTTCGACTGTGAGAAAGCAGCTCAATAATGGAAAGGAATTGACTGCGGAAAGAGAGATATTCACGCTCACTATATGCGAGCTGATGAGCCGCTTGCCTTGCAGTTTGATCAATAACTTGATCTTTTAGCTGATAAAACTTTTGTAAGTAGTAAGTGGTTACTATCACCGTAAATGTAAGCGTAGTGGCTAATAAATACGAGAAAACATATTTACGACGCATTGATACCACTACTCCTAATCATTTGGCTGATCAGTATACCACTTACCAGAGTGTGGGTTAAAGTTTGGGGCTGCCACACCTAAACTATTGGTGCAATCAGTCCAGCTGATAAATAACATCAACTCTATCGCGAATCACAATGGTTGAGTCTTGATAGGTATTGGACTCCGTTTTTGCGTCCATCGCCATCGATCGCATTAATACTGGCTGAGAGCTTGGCATGTTGTAATCAATACGCCAGACCCCTTTGATCTCTTTATCAAACCCTTCAGCGAGAAAGTCTGCCTTATTATTGGCATCTTTGATCGCTGCCATTCTGGCTTGATCTTGATATTTGCCCGGGTCTTTGACTTGAAGTTGGATATTGTCGACCTGATTAATACCTGCATTTAGAGCCGTATCTAAGTACTGATTCAACTTATCCAGATCATTCACTGTCACATTGATCGTGCGACTCGCGCGGTAACCGACCAACTCGGGTTTACCATTTTTTGGGTAGTGGTATTGGGGAGAAATATAGAGGTTGGAGCTAGTAATACTCTCTCCTTCAACGCCTTGTGCTTTGAGTGCCGTAAGGAAGTCGGAAACCACTTTATCAACGGCTTGTTTGGACTGCTCAGCCGTCATAGTGGTTTCCACGACTCTAGTAGTGAACTGAGCCATATCGGGTTTAGCAACGACCTCACCGTAACCTGTGGTCACAAGATGAGGAAAATCTGGCGTATTCGCCAACACGCTTGTGCTTAACGTTGCCAATGAAAGAAGCGCAACAACGGAAGGAATCACTTTCATACTAAAATTGCCCTATCGGATTAACTGACTACATCATAGGTAAGGAACAAGGTTTGACCAAGCGAACAGCTCCGTTCTGACAAAGATTTAACCCAAACTATTTTGGCAGCTTGCCATGGCAGTATTCGAGAATAGCTTGGGTCACTTGTTGTAAAACCCCGCTCTCTAACTGCCAGTGGTGCCAATAAATTTTAAAGCTCAGCTGGAACCCTGGCATTAAGTCTACCAACCGCCCTTGCGCTAACTCGTCGCTGATTTGCAGACGGGGGATTAAACAATAGGCAACCCCGAGTAGAGCAAGATTCACAAAAGCTTCAGAGCTGGCTACACGGTGATGAACAATTGCTTCTGGAGAAAGATTAAAGTGCTGTTGAAGAAACTGGCGATGCATTTGATCGTATTGATCATACGACACTGCTGGAGCGCATTCTAAAGCCTTTCGGGTGACGCCCTCTCGAAAGTACTGCTGCGCAAACGCAGGGTTGGCGACACAAACGTAATCCATTTTGCCCAAATAATGGCTTTCGCACCCTTTGAGCGCGCTTTCTTCCCAACTTATCGCTCCTGTTACTTCCCCTTTCCTTACCTTCTCTAAGGTGCGATCTTCAAGATCCACGGACAGGTTAAACTCGACTTTGCGCTGTTTCATGATGGGCGTTAACGCGGGAAGCAGCCAAGTCGCTAGGCTGTCAGCATTGGTCGCGATGGAGACTTGAATTGGGCGTTCGCTATCTTGGTTAGTCAACTCAGGCAACAGCTCGCGTTCAAGCACTTGAACACGATGATAAAAACCCAGCAGTTTCTTACCCGTTGTGGTCAATCTCAACGGCTTCTCACGAATCAGCACTGGCTTTGCAAGAAACTTTTCCAACTGTTTAATACGCTGCGAAACCGCTGATTGAGAGATGTATAGCTCGCTCGCCGCGCGCTCAAAACTGCCACGACTGGCCACCATTTCTAACGCTTCAATCCATTTGTAATCTAAACCTCGCAAAACATTCCCTTACTTAGCAGCTGTTCAAAACACAATTATTAGCACTACTTATGTAAAGTTAAAATCATTAATTTTACTAATTTTCCAAGTTTGAATACTTTACCCATTAGGTGATAGACACAATTAACATGGAGTAATAGCGGTGAATGTTTGGTTGATTTTGCAAGGGTTTGGACTGGGTGCAAGCATGATCATTCCTATAGGCGCACAAAATGCCTACGTGCTTAACCAAGGAATAAAACGACAACATCATTTAACAACAGCAAGTATTTGCAGTTTGCTTGATATCGTTTTTATCTCGTTGGGTATTTTTGGTGGCGGCGCACTGTTGTCCAAAAACGAGACGCTACTGATGCTAGTTACACTGGGGGGTATCGCTTTTTTAACCCTTTATGGCTCCCTATCATTGAAAAGTGCTTTTAGCACTCAGTCCAATGAAACAAAAGAAAATCAAACACTTCGGGGAAAGCGTGCCGTGATTCTCGGTGCACTCGCCGTGACGGTATTAAACCCTCACTTATATCTCGACACCGTTGTCATTCTGGGTTCGATTGGTGGTCAGTTTGAAGGCCAAGATCGCATTTCCTTTGCTCTAGGAACGATGATGGCTTCACTCGTTTGGTTCTACTCGCTGTCTATTGGTGCCGCTAAATTAGGCCCAGTGTTATCACAACCTCGAGTCAAGCAAGGTATTGATATCGCGGTTGCTATTATGATGTATGCGATTGCGCTGATGTTGGCGCTCGAGCTGTTCACTATGTTTGGTTGGGTAATTCATGAATAAACTCGAAGAAATTTATCTGTTTAATAAGACATTGCTGGGAAAGCTAAACGTTGAATACCAAGAGTGGCATCACGAGCCAATTCTTGATTTCACCACAGACGAGAGAGTCGCTAAAGAGCTAGGATGGACAGGGACACACACCAAAAGCCTGTTCTTGCAACTCAAAGGAGCTGGCTTCGCTCTGTTCTTGACAGACAAAGACAGTCGGTTGGACAGCAAGGGTATCAAAGCATTACTAGGCAAACGCCCATCGATTGTAAGTAATGAGGCAATGAGTGAAGCAACAGGTTGTGTTGCTGGTGCCGTCTGTCCCTTCGGTTTGCCCGCAGAGATCCCAATCGTGGTTGACCGTCGACTGTATGAATTCGAACAGCTTCTCTACACACCAGGTCACCCGGAATGCACATTTGGTATTTCTGCTAGCGATCTCAAGATTGTTTTATCAGCCTTGAGCAACCCAATCTTCGAGCTGTAAAAACGTACAAAAAAAGCGAAGCCAATGGCTTCGCTTTGTATCGTGTTAAGCGGTGATTACGCTTCAACTTTGTTCAAGTGAACATCCATTTGCGGGAACGGAATTTCGATGCCTTCTTTGTCTAGGCCTTCTTTGATCGCTTGCATCAGATCAAAGTAAACATTCCAGTAGTCCGCCGTTTTCACCCAAGGGCGCACAACGAAGTTAACTGAAGAATCCGCAAGAGTATGAACACCAACTTGCACGCCAGGCTCTTTCAATACGCGCTCATCTGACTGACAAATCTTAGTCAGCAGCTCTTTAGTCTTCTGTAGATCGGAATTGTAAGAAACCCCAATCATTAAATCGACACGTCGTGTTTCGTGACGAGAATAGTTCGTGATAGGGCTGCCAATGACGCTGCCATTTGGAACAACTACCATTTTGTTATCAGGTGTTTTCAATACAGTTTGGAAAATCTGAATCGCTTCAACACTGCCTGCTACACCACCAATTTCAACGTAGTCGCCTGACTTAAACGGACGGAAAGCAACAATAAGTACGCCCGCCGCAAAGTTAGATAGTGAGCCTTGAAGAGCAAGACCAACAGCAAGACCGGCGGCACCGATTACTGCCACAACAGATGCGGTTTGAACACCTAAGCGGCCCAGCGCTGCAATTAGAACAATCACAAACAGCAAGTAACGTACAAGACCATGGATAAACTCGACAACCGCCTTATCCATATTTTTCTTTTCTAAAACCTTAGCAACACTGTTTGCTACGGCTTTCACGATCATGTTACCGATAAATAGAATCAGAACGGCAGAAATGATGTTTACGCCGTATTGAACCAATAGATCAGAGTTCGTCGTTAACCATTTTTCTGCGTGACTTAATCCATCAACTAGGGGAGCTTCAATTCCCGCTGATTCGCCTGCCATATTTGTATCCTCTCAAAATGTAATAATTCTATGAATCAAACTGCTTTATATTAGTAATTAACCACGGCTTGCTTATCCATCCGGTCAAGCAATGCCATTTTTTTGGCACAATATCTCATTTTTGACCATTCTCAAAGTCAAGTTTTTGCAAAGAGAATAAAAACAGACGTTTATCAAAACATGTTGAAATCGGCTTGTTACAGATTACGCAAAGCATTTACATTTAGCCAGATTTTTCACATCACTCACTCAGATAAACGAGCCAAGTATCAGATATAAAAAAACCCGCTCAATGAGCGGGTTTTTATCATTCGTAATAGCGACTAACTTATAGTACGTCTACTGCGTTTAGGTCAGCAAAAGCTTGCTCTAGACGAGCAACCATTGAAGCTTGACCAGCACGTAGCCATACGCGTGGGTCGTAGTACTTCTTGTTTGGTGCGTCTTCGCCAGTTGGGTTACCGATTTGACCTTGTAGGTAATCGTGGTTTTCCGCTTCGTACTTACGGATACCATCCCAAGTTGCCCACTGTGTATCAGTATCGATGTTCATCTTGATAACACCGTAACCGATAGACTCTTGGATCTCTTCTTGAGTAGAACCAGAACCACCGTGGAATACGAAGTTTAGAGCGTTTGGTGCGATACCGAACTTCTCTGCACAGTATGCTTGAGAATCACGTAGGATAGTTGGAGTTAGAACAACGTTACCTGGCTTGTAAACGCCGTGTACGTTACCGAAAGATGCTGCGATAGTGAAGCGGTGTGAAACAGCGCTTAGTTTCTCGTATGCGTAAGCAACGTCTTCAGGAGAAGTGTAAAGCTCAGATGCGTCCATGTGAGAGTTATCTACGCCGTCTTCTTCACCACCAGTACAACCAAGTTCGATCTCGATTGTCATGTTCATCTTAGCCATGCGCTCTAGGTACTTAGCACATGTTTCGATGTTCTCTTCTAGAGACTCTTCAGAAAGGTCTAGCATGTGAGAAGAGAATAGAGGCTTACCAGTTTGAGCGAAGAACTCTTCACCAGCGTCTAGTAGACCGTCGATCCATGGAAGAAGTTTCTTAGCTGCGTGGTCAGTGTGTAGGATTACTGGCACACCGTAAGCTTCAGCTACAGCGTGAACGTATTTAGCACCCGCTACAGCACCAAGGATTTGAGCACCTTGACCTTCAAGTTTAACGCCTTTACCAGCGAAGAAAGCTGCACCGCCGTTAGAGAACTGAACAACAACTGGAGCTTTAACTTTAGCTGCTGCTTCTAGTACTGCGTTTACAGAGTCAGTACCTACAACGTTAACTGCTGGTAGAGCGAAGTTGTTTTCTTTAGCAACTTCAAAAACTTTCTGTACGTCGTCGCCAGAGATAACACCTGGTTTTACGAAATCGAAGATCTTAGACATGGATTTAATCCTATTTATCTGTCGTTTTAAAAATAAAACTTGTTAAGTTTAAATTCTTGCAAACGTTTGCTCACAACTCGCGCTATTCTAGCAAAAAACTGTGATGTGCAGCAAACAAGAAAGCGGGAGAATCACTCTCCCGCTTTCACTTAATTACTTAGCGCGCTCTTCAAGCATTGCAACTGCTGGAAGTACTTTACCTTCAACGAATTCAAGGAATGCACCACCACCAGTAGAGATGTAAGAAACGTCAGCTTTGATACCGAATTGGTCGATAGCCGCTAGCGTGTCACCACCACCTGCTACAGAGAAACCTGCTGACTTAGCGATCGCTTCAGAGATACCTTTGGTACCCGCTTCGAAGTTCTTGAATTCGAATACGCCTACAGGACCGTTCCATAGGATTGTCTTAGCGTTAGCGATGATTTCAGCTAGAGCTGCCGTTGAGTCTGGACCTAGGTCGAAGATCATGTCGTCGTCAGCGACGTCAGCAACGTTCTTGATTTCAGCTTCAGCGTTCTCGTCGAATGCTTTCGCACATGCAACGTCAGTCGCAACTGGGATAGAACACTCTTTCATTAGTTTTTGAGCGGTTTCAACTAGGTCAGCTTCGTATAGAGACTTACCTACGTTGTGGCCTGCTGCAGCGATAAATGTGTTCGCGATACCACCACCAACGACTAGCTGGTCAGCGACTTTAGATAGAGACTCTAGAACGGTTAGCTTAGTAGAAACTTTAGAACCACCAACGATAGCAACAAGTGGACGCTCTGGGTTGTCCATTGCTTTACCTAGTGCTTCTAGTTCAGCAGCAAGAAGAGGACCAGCACACGCAACAGGCGCGTTCATACCAACACCGTGAGTAGACGCTTGAGCACGGTGAGCCGTACCAAATGCATCCATTACGAAGATGTCACAAAGTGCAGCGTATTTCTTAGATAGCTCTTCTTCGTTCTTCTTCTCGCCTTTGTTAAAGCGAACGTTTTCAAGAACAACTAGCTCACCTGTGTTTAGCTCTAGGCCATCTAGGTAATCTTTAGCTAGTTTAACTTCGCAATCTAGTGCGTCGTTTAGGTAGTTAACAACAGGTTGTAGAGAGAACTCTTCTGCGTATTCACCTTCAGTTGGACGACCTAGGTGAGAAGTAACCATAACTTTAGCGCCAGCTTCTAGACAGTGCTTGATCGTTGGTAGAGATGCTAGGATACGTGCATCAGAAGTCACTTTGCCTTCTTTTACAGGTACGTTTAGGTCCGCACGGATAAATACACGTTTACCTGCTAGATCCAGGTCAGTCATCTTGATTACAGACATGATGTGTCCTCTCAAATATTCAATAAGTAAAGTTTTCAGTAGCCCGGCAACCCTGCCAAGCCTATTAATTCTTTAAACTGGTTCAGATATGGAGCCATCATTTATTTATTTCAAGGGTGAAAATAAATAATTCTCCTCGCTGCACTACGGCTTACTTTGCAGCTTGCATTGCGAGCGCAGTATCCAGCATGCGGTTCGCAAAGCCCCATTCGTTATCACACCAAACAAGCATTTTCACTAAATGCCCATTGCTCACTCGAGTCTGTGTACCATCGACAATCGCGCTATGGGGATCATGATTAAAGTCGATAGAAACGAGCGGCGCTTCAGTATAGTCAACAATGCCCTGTAATGTACACTGAGATGCGTTAACAATGGTTTGATTTACGTCATTAACTTTCACATTTGTATTAATTGTGACACTTAAATCCATCGCCGTGACGTTTACCGTTGGTACTCGCACGGAAATCGCTTCAAATTTGTTAGAAAATTTCGGGAAGATTCTTTCAATACCTTTATGCAACTTAGTGTCTACAGGAATGATCGACTGGCTGGCGGCACGTGTTCGACGCAAATCGGAGTGGTACGCATCAATGACTTGTTGGTCGTTCATCGATGAGTGAATCGTAGTAATGGTGCCAGACTCAATTTCAAAAGCGTCATCAAGGGCTTTAATGATAGGGACAATACAGTTGGTGGTACACGAACCGTTGGAGACAACTTTGTGTTCGGCTTTTAGCGTATCGTGGTTCACGCCATAGATAATGGTATTGTCGAGATCGTTGGCCCCAGGGTGTGAAAATAGGACTTTCTTTGCGCCCGCTTTGATGTGCTCTTGGCCATCCGCTTGAGAGCCAAAAACACCAGTGCAATCTAGGACCAGATCGACCTCTAGATCGCGCCACGGCAGCAGCTCAATAACACTGAGATGTAGAATGCGGACAGAATCAAATTCTCCGCTGTCATGATGAATATAGATATGCTCTTGATCGTTGGTCACCTTCTTGCCGAATCGACCGTGGCTCGTATCGTATTGCAGTAGGTGCGCCATGGCATCTGGCTGAGCAAGCTCATTCACTGCAACGACTTTAATCTGCTGGCTTTTGCCACTTTCATATACTGCCCGCAGTACATTACGACCGATACGTCCAAATCCATTGATCGCAACTCTTAGCATGATTCCATCGCCTTACATGATTTTCGTGTCACAAATAGTAACCGATAGCCACTCGAAGCGCATTAGTAGAATGCTAAAGCGATCAATAAGTTTGAAAATTAAATGCAAGGCAACGCTACCAACCTCTCGATTGATAGCGTAATTGTTGAAGATCGTTAGTTGTAGATGATTAGCTAGGGCTTACTGACAGTGAAGCCGAAGTATCGCTGAGGCTATCACTCATAATTTCAGCCACAAATTGAGCTCTCGCTCCTAGAATGATTTGCAAGCCACTTGAGCCTACTTTTATGACTCCCATCGCGCCGAGGTCTTTGATTCCCTCCTCATTCACAAGTGACTGATCTTTAATCTGTAGGCGCAACCTGGTAATACATGCCCCTATCGAAGTAATGTTCGCCGCACCACCAATCAAGGTTGTAATTTCACTCGCTAGCTCTTCATTTTCTAAGGTGATAGCCTTACTTTGCGTATCCTCACGCCCAACCGTTTTCAAGTTGAGTTGTCGAATTGCAAAGCGGAAAACCGTGTAGTAAATCGCAGCCATCGCTGAGCCCCAAAGAATCACATTGAACCAGTTTGTTTTAAAGCCATCCATCGCTGGAAGAACCCCAAATGAAACAAAATCAATGATACCTGCAGAGAAGGTTTTACCTATGTGAACATCCAGCGCATACGTCACCGCATAAGACACCCCAGCCATAATTGCAGAGAACACATAAAGTACAGGCGCGACAAAGATAAACGCGAATTCCACTGGCTCTGTAATACCGGTAACAAAAGAGGTAAGTGCAGCTGAACCCAAAATACCCGCTGCTATTTTTTTGTTTTTGTCATTCGCTTCGTGATACATCGCTAAACACGCCGCAGGGAAAGCGAACATGTAAATTGCAAAGTTGCCCGATAGGAATTTACCTGCTTCTTGGTATTCGCTGGTTGAGAATGTTTTGACGCCATCTTCGAGCATTTTAAACCAAATCGTATGATCGCCGTTTACAATAGTTCCAGCGGCGGTGGTGTACTCACCAAAAGAGAACCAATAAGGGCTATAAAAGATATGATGGAGACCAACTGGAATTAAAGCACGTTCCATAAATCCGTAGATGAACGTTGAGACATACATGTTGCCGCCATTCGCCATGTGCGACAGCGCATCAATCCCTGACTGAATATATGACCAAATATAAGGCAATACTAACCCGATGAGAAACGCAGAAAATGCAGTAACAATAGGGACAAAACGTTTACCGGCAAAGAAGCCAAGGAAGTCAGGCAGCTTAGTATCATAAAAACGTTGGTACATAACGGCAGCGAGAATACCAGCGATGAGTCCACCAAAGACACCCGTTTGCAATGACGGAATGCCCATCACCATCGCATAACGACCACCGCCTATCGCCATCTCAGGCGTAATACCTAACGCGACCCCCATGGTTGCATTCATGACAACCATCGCAACAATCGCAGCTAAGGCGGCGATCCCAGATTCCTTAGTCAAACCAACGGCAGCCCCGACGGCAAACAGCAAGGCTAAGTTATCAAATATAACGCCCCCAGCACGCATCATAAGCGGGATATCGAGCTTAGCGCCAAAGGCGAGCAGTAGACCTGCTGCTGGTAAGATGGATATAGGCAGCATCAATGCCTTCCCTATCAAGGAAAGCTTAGATAAGCCTGTTTTTAAACTATCTAGCATAATACAGTCCTTTAGTATCGATGGATTACCAAAGAACACTACCAACAACGACGAAGCCTAAGGTTACAAATAGAAAGCAGTTTGTAACTCATCCCTTACAATCTTCTTGTCATGGCTAACAAATACTTGGCTAAACGGAATGACTGATTAATCACAGACGGCCGATTGCAGTCCATCCTTAGACAAAAACCAAGGAGAAGTTACCTAGACAGCAATGTGAGTTTATTCAACTTGATTGATACATTTTTCTTATGCATAGTGAGGCGGAGTATGTCGTTTTTCTATTGGCTGTTTCTATTCTAGTTTTATCAACCAAAGGAAATGACTATGTCTGGATACCCAGCCACTCACTTTTGTAAACAATGCGAACAAGAAACGCCCCATAGTGAAGTGCTTGTCAGAAAAAACAGCAGCTACGACACGGACACTTCTCTTTTAGGTCGAATCAAATTGATGGCTCATACCTTTATCAATGGTGGTCATTACTATGACATGGACAGATACGTCACATGTAAAGTGTGTGGCCATAAAGAGAAAGATAACTGGGGTAAAGAGTTTGAGTAACTGCTGCGCAGACTTAACTTGAACGCATAAAAAAACCGAGCCAAATGGCTCGGTTTTCTCTTTTTCGTTGATACGAACTAAATTAAGAAAGTAGTTCTTTCGCTGTGTTCACAACGTTTTCAGTGGTGAAACCGAACATCTTGAACAGTTCGCCTGCTGGAGCAGATTCACCGAACGTTGTCATACCGATGATCTTGCCGCCGAAGCCAACGTACTTGTACCAGAAGTCAGCGATACCTGCTTCGATAGCGATACGTGCCGTTACGTCTGATGGCAGTACTGCTTCACGGTAAGCTACGTCTTGTTTGTCGAAAGCATCTGTAGATGGCATTGAAACAACGCGTACTTGCTTACCTTCAGCTGTTAGCTGTGCTGCTGCTTCTACTGCTAGCTCAACTTCTGAACCTGTCGCGATAAGGATTAGCTCTGGCTTGCCAGCACAATCTTTCAGGATGTAAGCACCTTTAGCAATGTTCGCTAGTTGCTCTGCGTCACGCTCTTGCTGCGCAAGGTTTTGACGCGAGAAGATTAGCGACGTTGGACCGTCTTTACGCTCGATAGCCAGTTTCCAAGCGACTGCAGACTCTACTTGGTCACATGGACGCCATGTGCTCATGTTTGGAGTTAGACGTAGCGATGCCATTTGCTCAACAGGTTGGTGAGTTGGGCCATCTTCGCCAAGACCGATAGAATCGTGAGTGTACACTTGGATGTTCTGAACTTTCATCAGAGCCGCCATGCGCATCGCGTTACGTGCGTATTCCATGAACATTAGGAAAGTCGCGCCGTATGGTACAAAACCACCGTGCAGAGCGATACCGTTCATGATTGCTGTCATACCGAATTCACGGACACCATAGTGAATGTAGTTACCCGATGCATCGTCAGCAGAAACAGACTTAGAGCCAGACCACATGGTTAGGTTAGATGGTGCAAGGTCAGCAGAGCCGCCTAGGAATTCTGGTAGCATAGCACCAAACGCTTCTAGCGCGTTTTGAGATGCTTTACGTGATGCAATGTTTGCTGGGTTCGCTTGAAGGTCAGCAATGATTGCGTTTGCTTTCTCTTCCCACTGTGCTGGAAGTTCACCGTTTAGGCGACGCTTAAGCTCAGCGGCTTCTGCAGGGTATGCCGCGGCATAAGCATCGAACTTAGCATTCCATGCTGCTTCTTTTTCAGCACCCGCTTGTTTTGCATCCCACTGAGCATAAACATCAGCAGGAATTTCAAATGGACCGTGCTCCCAACCCAGTTGCTTGCGAGTCGCTGCAATTTCTTCTGCGCCTAGTGGTGCACCGTGACAGTCGTGAGAACCAGACTTGTTAGGCGAACCAAAACCGATCACTGTTTTAGTACAAATCAGAGTTGGACGAGGATCCGCTTTAGCGGCGATGATAGATGCGTTGATCGCTTCTGGATCGTGACCATCTACTGCTGGAATTACGTGCCAGCCGTACGCTTCAAAACGCTTAGGTGTATCATCAGAGAACCAGCCTTCAACGTGACCATCAATAGAGATGCCGTTGTCATCCCAGAACGCAATCAGCTTACCAAGACCTAGTGTACCTGCTAGAGAGCATGCTTCGTGAGAGATACCTTCCATCAGACAGCCGTCACCCATGAATGCATAAGTGAAGTGGTCAACGATATCAAAGCCTTCTTTGTTGAACTGTGCTGCCAACGTCTTCTCAGCTAGCGCCATACCCACAGCGTTAGTGATACCTTGCCCTAGAGGACCTGTTGTTGTTTCAACACCTGGTGCGTAACCGTATTCTGGGTGGCCTGGGGTCTTAGAGTGTAGCTGACGGAAGTTTTTCAGATCGTCAATCGATAGCTCGTAACCAGCAAGGTGCAGTAAAGAGTAAATCAGCATAGAGCCGTGACCGTTAGACAGAACAAAACGGTCGCGGTCAGCCCACTCTGGGTTAGCTGGGTTGTGGTTTAGGTGAGAGCGCCAAAGAACTTCAGCGATATCAGCCATACCCATAGGGGCGCCTGGGTGGCCAGAGTTAGCCTGTTGTACACCATCCATGCTTAGAGCGCGGATAGCATTAGCGAGATGTTGACGAGAAGACATGTCAGCTCCTGAGTGCATTAAGCGAATCATATAAATGTGGGCGATAATTCTCTCAAAGCGAATCTAGCTGTGCAAACGTTTTCCAAGCCATTTGTTCACAAATTTCCGACCTTTCGCAGCAAATCGCTCGAAGTTACTCATTTGAAGCCAATTTAAGGCAAACGTTTGGTTTTATCTAATAATAAAAAAGAGCTTGTAATTTGAGCATTCAAAACTAGAATAGACGTCTAGATGTAGATACACCTACAATTATTAGTATTATTGAATGCTGGAGTGTTACCAAACCTCCAACATTAACCAGATATAGTGGAGCTAACATGGCTAAGCACCTATTCACTTCTGAGTCGGTATCAGAAGGTCATCCAGATAAAATTGCAGACCAAATTTCTGATGCTGTTCTTGATGCAATTCTAGAACAAGACCCAAAAGCACGTGTCGCGTGTGAAACTTACGTTAAAACCGGTATGGTCATGGTTGGTGGTGAGATCACTACTTCAGCATGGGTAGATATCGAAGAGCTAACGCGTCAAACCGTGCGTGAAATTGGCTACGTGCATTCAGACATGGGCTTTGATGCGGATTCTTGTGCGGTTCTGAACACGATTGGTAAGCAGTCACCTGACATCAACCAAGGTGTTGATAAAGCCGATCCTAAAGAGCAAGGCGCAGGCGACCAAGGCATTATGTTTGGTTACGCAACCAACGAAACTGAAATCCTAATGCCAGCACCTATCACTTACGCACACCGCTTAGTTGAAAAACAAGCGGAAGTACGTAAGAGCGGCAAACTAAACTTCCTACGTCCAGATGCGAAATCTCAGGTAACGTTCCAATACGATCAAGGTAAGATTGTAGGTATCGATGCGGTTGTTCTTTCAACTCAGCACTGTGACTCAGTATCAACTCCTGACCTACGTGAAGCGGTAATGGAAGAGATCATCAAGCCAGTACTACCTTCAGAGTGGATCAACAAAGAGACAAACTTCTTCATCAACCCAACAGGTCGTTTCGTAATCGGCGGTCCAATGGGTGACTGTGGTCTAACTGGTCGTAAGATCATCGTGGATACTTACGGCGGTGCAGCGCGTCACGGTGGCGGTGCGTTCTCTGGTAAAGATCCATCAAAAGTAGACCGCTCTGCAGCATACGCAGCCCGTTACGTAGCGAAAAACATCGTTGCGGCTGGCATGGCTGACCGTTGTGAGATCCAACTTTCTTACGCAATCGGTGTTGCGGATCCAACGTCTATCATGGTTGAAACGTTCGGCACAGAGAAAGTCTCTCACGACATTATCGTGGAAGCTGTTCGCCAGAACTTCGACCTACGTCCGTACGGCCTACAAGAGATGCTTAACCTACTTCAGCCTATCTACAAGAAGACAGCAGCTTACGGTCACTTCGGTCGTGAAGAGTTCCCATGGGAAGCGACTGACAAAGCAGCAATTCTTGCCGACTTCGCAGGTCTTAAGTAATTAGAACATAAGACATAATCGAATTTAAAAGGGCTTTTGGGAAACCAAAAGCCCTTTTTCTTTAAGGATTAATTTGCCACTCAAAGTTGTATTTTTTTGCCATGGGGTCAATAGTTAAAAATATGTTAACGAGCAGTTTCAGCGATTGAAACCTCGTTAGCGTTAACTGATGCGCCGCTTATATTCCAGACGTCGCCAAGCCGGGCATCGAGTTTCAAACGCTAAATTTGCCAACGAATTTAGTCTACGTAGAGAATCGATCAAGGAGGATGTATGCCTCGTACGGTGAACCCACACGACTTCAAAGATAAGCAGAAAGAAGTCCCGGACTCGGAATACGCTCGTACTATTCCGTGTAATCAGGTAAGCGTTTCAGCGCCATTTCATTGGCTCTCGTTGGGCTTACACGACTTTATCAGAATGCCTCTTATCAGCGCATTCTACGGTTTATGCTTTATGGCCGCCGCGATTGGTATTGTATTGCTCGTTCAATGGCAAGGAACTCACCTCGTGGTAATGCCTAGCCTCGTTGTTTACATGCTAATCGGCCCTTTCCTCGCTCTCGGTCTATACGATGCGAGTTGGGAAAGAGAGAAAGGACACAGCGCTAGCCTGCTTCACTCAATGAAAGCGATCGGACGCAATTCGACCTCTCAATGGGCATTCGCGGTCTTGCTGGCAGTATGTATGATTTTCTGGATGCGCATCGCTGCGTTGCTTCACGCCTTATACCCTTCCGTGCAAGGTGCTCCGCTCACCGAATTTATGCCTTTCCTCGTGATAGGCTCGCTAGTTGGCTTTATCCTCGCTTGTGTTGTGTTCAGCATCTCCGCATTTTCAATTCCGCTGATGATGGAACGTCGCGTCGATATGATGACCGCGGTATTTACCAGCTTCAATGCCGTTAAATCCAACATTCCGGCCATGATTGTGTGGGCTGGTTTAATTTGTGGCGGTATCTTGGTGGGCTTCGCCACTTACGGAATTGGCATGTTGTTCACAATGCCAATACTGGGCTACGGCACTTGGCACGCATACCACGAAACCATTAAGAAGAAACATCACCCTTAACAAGATGAGCCGTTTCGATCTATGATGCGCCCCAACCCTTTTGGTTGGGGCGTTGTTTTAGGAGTAGATGTGTATTTAGAACTCGATTATCGTGCGCACAAAGTCATCGCAGAGTGTCTAGTCCAAGCGCAAAACGCCTTCAAACGTCAATTCCCACAACCTTCACTCAACTACAAGCTACGTGGTAAAGCTGCCGGTAAAGCTTATCTACAACTCAATGAAATCCGCCTCAACCCAACTCTATTTAAAGAGAACCAACAGGCCTTCTTTAACGAGGTGATTCCCCATGAAGTCGCCCACCTTGTGACCTTCCAAGTCTATGGCCGAGTAAGACCACACGGTAAAGAGTGGCAAGGGGTGATGGAAGCTGTATTTAAAGTCCCTGCAAGAACGACGCACAGCTTTGAAATCACTTCAGTACAAGGGAAGACCTTTGAATACCTTTGTGCCTGTACCACCTACCCTTTGTCGATTCGCCGACACAATAAAGTACAGCGAAAGCAAGCCAGTTACCGCTGTCAGCAGTGCCAACAAACACTCGCTTTCAGTGGTAAACAACTCTCCTAGTTAATTGTTTTCTCAGTAATACAAGCCAGCAATGCGTGCTAGACTGTAAGCACTCATACTTTTCTAATACCAAGATATGAAAACACAACGCTTGCTTGCATTCACCATTGCGCTCCTGTCATCCGTGGCCGTCGCCGCTCCACCTTCTTCTTTCTCGAAAGCAAAGAAAGAGGCGGTCAAAATATACGCCGATCACCCAACCAGTTTTTATTGTGGTTGTGATATTCAGTGGCAAGGAAGAAAAGGTATCCCCGACTTAGAATCTTGTGGCTACCAAGTTCGAAAACAGCTCAAACGCGCGTCACGTATCGAATGGGAACATGTGGTCCCTGCGTGGCAATTTGGCCACCAGCGTCAATGTTGGCAAGAGGGCGGACGCAAAAACTGCGCGAAGAAAGATAAAACCTTCCGCATGATGGAAGCCGATCTTCACAACCTGACTCCTGCGATCGGTGAAGTGAATGGCGATCGTTCCAACTATAACTTTAGCCAGTGGAATGGCGTCGACGGCGTCAGCTATGGCCGCTGTGAAATGCAGGTCAACTTTAAGCAGCGCAAAGTGATGCCACCCGATCGAGCAAAAGGCTCTATCGCGCGTACGTACCTTTATATGAGCAAAGAGTATGGATTTAGGCTATCTAAACAGCAAACCCAACTGATGAATGCATGGAACAAGCAGTTTCCGGTTGATTCATGGGAATGTGAGCGAGAAGAGCGAATTTTCAAAATTCAGGGCAATCACAACCCGTTTGTTTATCAAGCGTGCCAAGCCCTTTAAGTTATCTATCCTTCAACCAACAAAGAGTTTCCAGTTCTTAGCTGGAAACGCTTTGCGCCCCTTGTTTTTTCCCTTAAAAGCATCCATGTTAGAGGTTATCTCTAAATCTCTTGCTGGAAATCGAAACCAATGCGAATCCCACGAATCTATCATCCAGAAACCATCTCACAGCTAGGCACTCTCATGTTGAGTGACGACGCTGCCGGCCACATTGGCCGTGTATTGCGAATGAAAGAGGGGCAAGATGTCCTGCTGTTTGATGGCAGTGGTGCTGAATTTCCAGCAACCATTTCAAGTGTGACAAAAAAACACGTCGAAGTGGATGTCACCGAACGCATTGAACGCAGCGCGGAATCACCGCTTGATTTGCACCTAGGTCAGGTTATCTCACGTGGTGACAAGATGGAGTTCACCATCCAAAAATCGGTTGAGCTTGGTGTAAATACCATTACTCCTCTGATTTCAGAGCGCTGTGGTGTGAAACTGGATCAAAAGCGCTTCGAAAAGAAGCTCGCGCAATGGCAGAAAATCGCTATCAGTGCCTGTGAGCAATGTGGTCGTAATACCGTTCCAGAAATCCGCCCAATCATGCAGCTTGAAGAGTGGTGCGCCGAAGACTATGACGGCTTAAAGCTCAACCTTCATCCACGTGCAAAATACTCTATCAATACCCTGCCAACACCGGTAGAGAAGGTTCGTCTATTGATTGGTCCAGAAGGTGGCTTGTCAGCGGAAGAAATCGGCATGACAGAAGAGTATAAATTTGAAGAGACACTGCTTGGCCCACGCGTACTGCGCACGGAAACAGCGGCTCTCACTGCAATTACAGCCTTGCAAGTTCGTTTCGGCGATCTTGGTTAAACGGAGAACAACAATGATCAAATTAGGTATCGTAATGGACCCTATCTCGTCCATTAACATCAAAAAAGACTCTAGCTTTGCCATGATGCTTGAAGCGCAGCGCCGCGGCTACGAAATCCATTACATGGAGATGGGTGACCTTCACCTAGACCAAGGTGTCGCCATTGCAGATACCAAGGTCGTCGAGCTAAAAGAAGATCCAACGGGTTGGTATGAGTTTAAATCGGAGCAAACCATTGAACTGTCTGAGCTTGATGCCGTTCTGATGCGTAAGGATCCTCCGTTTGATACCGAATACATCTACGCGACTTACATCCTAGAGCGCGCTGAAGAGCAAGGCACTCTGATTGTAAACAAGCCGCAAAGCCTACGTGATTGCAACGAGAAGCTGTTCACTGCTTGGTTCCCAGAACTTACCCCGACCACCATCGTAACGCGCAAAGCCGAGAAGATTAAACAGTTCCGTGAAAAGCATGGAGATGTGATCCTTAAGCCACTTGATGGCATGGGTGGCGCATCTATCTTCCGCGTGAAAGAGGGTGATCCAAACGTGTCGGTGATCATTGAAACCCTGACCAACCACGGTCAAAACTACGCAATGGCGCAAACCTTCGTCCCAGACATCAGCAATGGTGACAAGCGCATCCTAGTGGTCGATGGTGAGCCGATTGGTTACTGCTTAGCCCGTATTCCAGCTAAAGGTGAAACCCGCGGCAACCTAGCTGCTGGAGGGACTGGTGAAGCAAGACCATTAAGTGAAACAGATAAAAAGATCGCTGAAGCTGTAGCGCCTACACTTAAGGAAAAAGGACTGATTTTTGTTGGTTTGGATGTCATCGGCGACAAGCTAACTGAAATTAATGTAACAAGCCCAACGTGCATTCGTGAAATCGAGGCTGCATTTGATGTTTCGATCACAGGCAAGCTTATGGATGCGATTGAACGCCGCATCAACAAATAATAACAAGGGGGTGGAACCTCTGCCCCTAATAATCTGTTGGAGTGTCTATGAATTTAACTAACCATTTTTTAGTGGCGATGCCCGGGATGAAAGATCCCTACTTTGAGCGCAGCGTCATCTACGTGTGCGAACACAATGATGAGGGCGCCATGGGTCTAATGATTAATGCTCCAATCGACGTCACCGTCGGCAAAATGCTCAAACAAGTGGATGTCCAATCGGTTCATCCGCAGCTGTTCACCGACAGCCTCGACAAGCCTGTCTTAAAAGGTGGCCCGGTCTCAAGCGATCGAGGCTTCATCTTGCACCAACCCAAAGATGAGTATGAATCGAGTATTCAGATGACGGACAGTATTTCTGTCACCACCTCGCGAGATATTCTCACCGTGCTAGGCACCGAAGCGGAACCAAACGAGTACTTGGTGGCATTGGGCTATTCCGGCTGGGAGCCTGGCCAGCTCGAAAGTGAACTCTCAGACAACTCATGGCTGACCATCGAAGCGGACCCAGACGTCATTTTTAACACGCCCATTGCTGAGCGCTGGCAAAAAGCCGTGCAAATGTTGGGTATTAACGTTGCTCAGCTCTCAAGTGAGATTGGCCACGCGTAATCGACCATAAAGACTAAAAACAGGATTCTCATGTCTAAAACCATCATGTCCTTTGACTTCGGTACCAAAAGCATTGGCAGTGCAATTGGTCAAGAGGTCACGGGTACCGCCTCTCCTCTTCGTGCATTTAAAGCCAATGACGGAATCCCCAATTGGGATGACATCGAAAAATTAATCAAAGAGTGGCAACCCGATTTATTGGTTGTTGGTTTACCGACCGACCTCCATGGTCGCGACTTAGAAACCATCACACCTCGGGCGAAAAAGTTTGCCAACCGACTGCACGGTCGCTATGGCTTACCTGTCGAGTTGCATGATGAAAGACTCTCAACCACCGAAGCGCGAGCAGACCTCTTCAACATGGGAGGATACAAAGCGCTAAGCAAGGGTAATGTCGATTGCCAATCCGCCGTTGTGATTCTGGAAAGTTGGTTTGAAGCGCAATGGGGTGAATAAGCCTTCCCATCGCAGAAACTAAACGAAAAAAGCTGGCGATTAAGCGCCAGCTTTTTTGATCGAATAGCGTTTATAAGTCTTGCGCTTCAATCCAAAGCACAGCGTCTTGCGACAGCTCTTTGCCTTTAAACTCTTTATCAGGACCTGACCCTAGGCACGCAAATCCCCACTTGCCTGCTGTTGGCACACCGAAAGTAAACATGCCATTGTCATCCGTGATGGCAACAATCGCAGACGCAGGAGTGCTGCGATGCGTACCTTTACCAAAAGCATTCGCTTTACTATCAATGTCCGTGTTTAGGAATTCAATCTCACACTCAACACCTGCCGCTGGCTTGCCTTCAGAGAGAAGCTGGCCAGTGAATGTACTACCAGCAAGCACTTGATAAGGCTTGTTCTTCGGCACAATTTCCGTCTTCAAACCCAGTGGCTTCTCCCACCCAGTTGGCAGTCCACCTTTATTGATGTAACGCTTGGTGATTTGTTGAATGTAGATGTCCTCACCGCCTTCATAATAAGGCGCTGGTGTTGCGGCAAAAATGTAATCACCGTTGCGACGGATTTTGTACTCTAACTCAAACGCCTTCGCCTTGTTGTCCGGGCCGGTCCACTCAATAGGTTGCAACGTTTCCAGCAGATCTGTTTTCTTGCCTTTGAATGTAACCGTTAGGGCTTCTGGCTTTTCAATGTCCATCACATGGCCGTTGTCCATCGGGTGACCAAACACAACCTTCATGTCCACGGTCGTTGGAGCGTCAAGCTGAGAAGTTGGCGTATGCATTAATAGGAAGTGAGCCTGAGAAGCGGCAGACAAAGAGAGTGCAGCCACACCAACCGCTAGAGATAACTTTTTCATTTTTTCATCCTAAATTTCTTTGGTTATTCAACAATATTCTTGCCATCAACTTCTATGGAATGTCCCGGCCCAGCATTGAACTGAACTTTGTACTCACCTGCAGGTTTCTCAAATTCAATTTCACCATCTTCGTTAATTTCACTGGTAATTAACGTCTTGCCCGAGCCGTCAATCACCAACACTTCTACGCCGGATGCTGAAGAGCCATCGGAAAAGCCACCTTCACACAAAATGGTATTGTCGCCGAAGTCATAACATGAAAATAACGGGGTGTGAGCCAGTGCTGCACTAGGAAGCACTGCACTCATTAGTAAGAGCAGAGTTTTTTGTTTCATTCTTTCGTCCATTTCTAGCATTTTTAAAAAGATATTGAGAATGAATCCCAATTTTATGCCGAGAGATTAACGACTGAACCCAACAAATGAAAGTGAGAATGATTATTAAATACATCTTCATTGATATAAATCATTTATACAATGGTTATTGTTTAATTAATTTTCGGCGCATTGTTTACAATCTCGAAAGGAAAAACTACTCACTGTTATTACATGCAAACTACCTTAAGCCAGCTATCCATTGGACAAAGCGCAACGATTGTTTCTCATCAATCGAACGGAGCCGTTCGCCAACGCCTGCTTGATTTAGGGCTCATTCCACAGTCTCAAATCAAGCTGATTCGCAAAGCGCCGCTGCGTGATCCTTTCGAGTTTAGAGTGGGCGCAACCAGCGTCGTGATCAGAAAAACAGAAGCCGAGACCGTTGTCGTGCAACTCGCAACGTTGTCGTAAGGAAATCGTTATGCAACGGAAAAAAGTACTACTGGCAGGCCAACAAAACGCGGGCAAGTCGACGATTTTTAATATGCTGACAGGCGCAAGACAGCATGTTGCTAACTACCCAGGCGTTACTGTAGACAAAAAAACAGGCTATTTCTCGGTAGCCGGCGACGCCTACCAACTCATCGATTTACCCGGTACATACAGTTTGAGCTGCTACTCACTAGAAGAAAGGGTGGCTCGCGATGCCCTTAGGCAAGAGTCGGCTGACGTGGTGCTCAACGTAGTCGATGCCGCCAACCTCAACCGCTCTTTGCACCTCACACTGCAACTGATTGAAATGGGTCTGCCAATCGCCTTGGTACTTAACATGATGGACGTTGCTCAGTCAGAGGGTATCGCTATCGACTCGAGTGCGTTGAGTCAACAAGTCGGTGTGCCTGTCGCAGAATGTATTGGTAGGAAAGGAAAAGGTGAAGATCAGATCAACGCTGCTCTGCTCAATGCCAAAAAGCAGCAAGCGCCAATCGATTATCCGCAATTAGAGCCCGAGCTTTCTTCACTCACCGAGTGGCTCGATAGCGCGATTGCCCCGCAAAGCTACTCGTTCCGTTGGCTTGCACTGCGACTGTTAGAACGCGATAGTCATATCGATGAATGGCTAGGTGAGTTGCTGTCTGACCAGCAAGCTCAGCAGTTGAGTGCCAAAGTCCAGCTCTATTTAAACGGCATTGAAACAAGGTTAAGCAGCACAGTCAGTGATTACATTGTTGAGCAGCGACATCTGCGTGTCTCGATGCTTGTTGAAGCGTGCAGCAGTCAATCTTGCCACCAAATCGAAAAACTCTCTGTGAGCGACAAAATTGACAAGGTTGTCCTCAATAAATTTGGCGCGCCGCTGTTTCTTATCGCGACCGTATTTGTCATCTATCAAAGCTCCATTGTCTATGGATACGAGCTAACCAACTACTGGTGGCCTTATCTCGCTGGGCTTAGAGAGCTCATTGCCGGGGTCTTACCCGACGCGGGTTTTCTCCACGATCCTTACGTTCGATCGCTCGGCCTATGGATTGTCGACTCAGCCAACACGCTACTCAACTATATCCCCATTTTTCTGATTCTGTTTGCGCTTATCGCGATCATTGAAGATTCAGGCTACATGGCAAGGATCGCATTTATTTCAGATCGGGTACTCAATCGCTTTGGCTTACATGGACAAAGTACATTGCCGATGATTCTCGCAGGCGTCTTTGCCGGGGGATGCGCCGTACCGGGCGTCATGGCAACCAAAGGGATTCCAGACAATCGCGCTCGCATTGCGACGATCCTAACGGTGCCGTATATGAACTGTTTAGCGAAAGTCCCTCTGTACACCCTGCTTCTGGGTATTTTCTTTGTTGAAGACAAGTCTTTGATGACATTTTACATTTCGACAATTTCAATCATCGCAGCGCTACTTGTGGCAAAGCTGTTAACCCAATCTGTCTTGCGCCGTACCGAGCAAGCCCCCTTTGTCATGGAACTGCCGCGCTACAACCTGCCAACGGCACGCAGTGTGGTGACTCGTTCTCTAGAGAGAACCTGGATGTACGTACGCAAAGTGGGCACCATTGTGCTTGCGGTCTCTACGGTCATTTTCGTCTTGTTGCAATTTCCCGGCGTTCCAGAGCAAGAGCAGCAAGCGTTCCAAGCCCGAGCGGAAAAAGCCGTCGCTCGCTTTCAAAAAGCAGCGAAAAAAACTCAGTATGCCGACTCATTTGATGAACAGTCGTTAACAGACCTCGTAAACTTCTATACGGATTACCGCGCAGCAAAACTGAATGCGAAAGGCGCTGACGCATCTCAATCAGTGAACACCGCTTTCCAATCTCGCAATGAACTTTACTTCGCCATTACTGCGAGAAAGGGAGGAAAAGATGCCGCTAAACTCAACAAAGCATTAAGAAAGCTGGCTTCGGAAAGAAAGAAAATTCGCCGAGAAATGAAAGAGAGGCGCCTTGAAGCTTCACTGTTAGGTAGTTTTGGCCGAGCTTTGGAACCGGTCACCCAATATGCAGGGTTTGATTGGAAGATCAACGTTGCGCTATTTTCTTCGTTTGCCGCTCGCGAAAGCAGTGTGGCGACACTCGGCGTGCTATTTCAACCCGAAGAGGACAATAACCAAAAACTGGAGCAGCGGATGGCCCAATCAGATGAACTTGCCGGTCACGGCGAAGTCGCTGCTGTTGCGCTGATCTTGTTCTTCATTTTGTACCCACCCTGTCTCGCCACCGTGATGATGATAAAAGTGCAGACGGGAGAGTA
Source organism: Vibrio sinaloensis (assembly GCF_000808535.1). Classification (GTDB taxonomy): domain Bacteria; phylum Pseudomonadota; class Gammaproteobacteria; order Enterobacterales; family Vibrionaceae; genus Vibrio; species Vibrio sinaloensis_D. The sequence goes on along the minus strand of NZ_JWLV01000048.1, from coordinate 11,782 downwards.
TAAATGGATGCTCCTCTCCATCGTATTGCCTACCTTGCTCGGTTTTACCGTCGCAACGCTTGTTTATACGATCGGTACCCGCTTTGCTCTAAGTGGAATCCAAGTGATGTCACTCACCTACTTTTCAGCCTTAGCCGCTCTGCTGCTGGTCGGTCTACACGATAGAAAGCAGCAGAAAAAACAGGGGCAACCTATTCCTATAAAAGTTGTTGAGAAATAGCATGTTCGAACAAAACTATACCGTCTTGGATACATTTGGGTTAGTCGCGGTTGTAGCAATCGCCATTGTCTACCTTTACGTTCGCTTGGTGAGAAAAAAAGCCAGTTGTGGCAATGGTTGTGGTGGCTGCTGCTCAGATAAATCGAAAGAGAAAATCTAGCCAGTAAAAAATGCCCTGCAGAATAGCAGGGCATGGTTCAATCCATATCAATTTTCACATTACTCAAAGAGCCACCAGCGAATCCGTCACCTCGCCTTGTCTTCAGCATAATGCGTAAGTCATTGGCGGAGTCCGCACTGTGCAAGGCATCTTTTTCATTGATTTTTCCATCGATAACTAACTGATATAAAGCTTGGTCAAAGGTCTGCATGCCTATCTCTTTTGACTTGGCCATGGTCGATTTCAACTCATGCAGTTCACCTCGGCGAATCAGGTCTGACACGCGTGGGCTATTAAGCAGTATTTCAAATACACCGTGACGCCCTTGGCCATTCTTATCACGAATCAACTGTTGGCCTATCACTCCGCGTAGGTTCATCGACAAATCAAACAAGAACTGCTCTTTTTGCTCTTTAGGCACCAAATGCAAGATACGCTCAAGCGCTTGGTTTGCGTTGTTCGCGTGGAGCGTCGCCATACACAGGTGACCTGTTTCAGCAAACGTCATCGCGTATTCCATGGTTTCACGAGAACGAATTTCACCAATTAATATCATATCCGGCGCTTGGCGCAGCGAGTTTTTAAGCGCGACTTCATAGCTTTCGGTATCTAGCCCCACCTCACGCTGGGTAACAATGCAACGCTTATGCTCATGCACAAACTCGATCGGATCTTCCACGGTAAGAATATGACCAGTTCGGTGGGTATTTCGATAGCCAGTCATTGCGGCCATGGTGGTGGATTTCCCCGACCCTGTAGCACCGACGACCAACACGAGCCCTCGCTTGGCGATCGACAGATCTTGCAGCACATCAGGCAAGCGCAAATCTGCAAAGCTAGGAATCGTAGTTTCAATGCGGCGGATCACCGCGCCGGGCAATTCTCGTTGATAGAACGCCGAAACCCGATAACGCCCAAAGTCTCGTACAATCGCAAAGTTCGCCTCTTTGCTTGAATGGAATTCTCGCTGCCGATCTTGATCCATCATACTTCTGAGTAGCATATCCACATCATTCAGTGACAGCTTCTCACCATGCGCACGCAGTTCCCCGTCTACTCGATAAAGGATCGGAGCGCCTACGGTAATGTATAGATCCGACGACTTTTGGTTGTTCATTCCCTGAAGGTAAGCATTAATATCCATATTCTCACCCATCAGAACAAACTATTGGATTCAGTTTCGATCTTCTTCGCCACTTCATCAGGATCCACCTGACCTTGAGCAATCAACTGCTTGGCGTGCTGCTCCATAGTCTGCATGCCGTGCGCTGCACCTGTTTGGATCACTGAATACATCTGTGCCACTTTGTCTTCACGAACCAAGTTTCGAATCGCTGGGGTCGCCATCATGATCTCATGGCAGGCGGTGCGCCCTCCCCCAATCCGTTTCAGCAGTTTCTGCGCGATAACAGCACGCAGTGACTCCGACAACATGGAGCGCACCATGTCTTTATCTCTACCAGGAAAAACATCGATAATACGGTCAATGGTCTTAGCGGCACTACTGGTATGCAGCGTACCAAACACTAAATGGCCTGTTTCCGCCGCCGTCAGCGCCAAGCTGATCGTCTCTTGGTCACGCAGCTCACCCACCAAAATGACATCGGGATCTTCACGCAACGCACTACGCAGCGCATTACTAAAGCTGTGGGTATCACGGTGCACTTCGCGTTGGTTTATCAGGCACTTGTTGTTGGTGTGAACAAATTCGATAGGATCTTCGATGGTAAGGATGTGTTTATTCTGGTGGCGGTTAATGTGATCTACCATGGCAGCAAGCGTTGTCGACTTACCCGAGCCAGTTGGTCCAGTAACCAAGACCAAGCCCTTCTCCATATTGGCGATCTTTTCGAAAATTTGCGGCGCTTCCAATTGCTCTAAGGTTGGAATATCGGTTGGAATGGTACGAAACACCGCAGAGCTACCGCGAGACTGGTTGAACGCATTGACACGGAATCGACCGACGTTGGGTAACTCAAATGAAAAATCGACTTCAAGCCGCTCTTCAAACTCACTTCGCTGAGCATCGTTCATGATCTCAAAAATCAAACGGTGCACATCAGAATGACTAAAAGCAGGAACACCAAGCTTTCTTACTTCTCCATCTATACGTACCATGGGTGAAACACCCGCAGAAAGATGTAGATCTGATGCATTATGCTTTACACTAAAATCTAGTAATTCAGCGATATCCATTTATTTTCCTTAAGTAAAATCGGCTATGAACAGTATTCAACAAAATATTGAACAGATCACCTCACAGATTGAGAGCGCACAACAAAAGTGTGGACGACCTCGAGAGTCAGTGCAACTTCTGGCGGTGAGTAAAACGAAACCTGTAGACGCAATTCTCGAAGCTGCCCACGCAGGCCAAGTTGCATTTGGTGAAAACTACGTGCAAGAAGGGGCCGATAAAGTAGCATATTTTAACGAACACCATCCAGAACTTGCGCTTGAGTGGCATTTCATTGGTCCGATCCAATCCAACAAGTCTCGTCACGTGGCAGAGAACTTTGCTTGGGTACATACGGTTGACCGCGCCAAGATAGCTCAGCGCCTCAATGACCAACGTCCAGCAGGCATGCCTCCGCTTCAAGTCCTAATGCAAGTCAACACCAGTGGTGAAGCATCAAAATCTGGCCTGAATGAAAATGAAATCTTTGCTCTGGCAGAGTTGATTTCTTCGCTGCCCAACCTCACGTTAAGAGGATTGATGTCAATTCCTGCCAACGTGTCTGACTACGCATCACAGCTGTCCGCATTTAAGCAATTGGCCGAGTTAAAAGATGCGTTGGCAAAGCGTTTTCCAGATGAGCAGCTTGATACCCTATCGATGGGAATGAGCGGCGATATGGACGCGGCCATCGAAGCGGGAAGCACTATGGTTCGTATCGGGACCGCCATTTTCGGCGCACGTGACTACAGCAAGTCATAAACAAACAGAAGGACAAGATAACCAATGGAACACAAGAAAATTGCCTTCATTGGCGCGGGCAACATGGTCAAAGCCATTGTTTCTGGATTAATTGCAGGTGGGTATCCTTCATCTTTGATTACGGCGACTGCACCTTCAGAAACAAGGCGCCTACCGCTAGAGCGAGAGTTTGGTATCAATACCACGAATAACAATAGCGACGCCGTACAGGAAGCCGATGTGATTGTGTTGTCTGTGAAGCCACAAATGATGGAGGAGGTATGCAAGCCTCTTCGGCAGCTAGATTGGTCAGGCAAATTGGTTATCTCGATTGCCGCGGGTATTCAAAGTGCGCGCTTTAATGAAATGCTAAACAGTGAGCTCAACTTGGTTCGAGTGATGCCTAATACACCTTCGCAGTTAGGCTTGGGCATGAGCGGCTTGTTTGCACCAGCGCATGTTTCTGAGCAAGACAAAGCCTTTGCAGCTCAGCTCATGGAATCATGTGGAAAGGTCTGCTGGGTTGAGCAAGAATCTGGTATCAACAACATCATTGCCGCCGCAGGCAGTGCGCCAGCCTATTTCTTCCTGTTTATGGAAGCGATGCAAGCCGAGGCCATCGCGCAAGGCTTTGATAAAGACACCGCGCGTTTGTTGGTTCAACAATCAGCACTTGGCGCGGCCAGTATGGTGGTGAACAACCCAGAAACCGAGCTGTCCACACTAAGAGAGAATGTCACCTCTAAAGGTGGAACAACCGCAGAGGCGCTGCGCACATTCAATGAACACCAACTTTCAGATATAGTAGCCAAAGCCATGCAAGCGGCGGTCGCGCGCGCTAAAGAGATGGAAGCACTATTTTAACTATTTGAGCCTCAGGCTCACTAACTAAGGGTCACCTATGAATTCGATGAGTTTTCTGATTTCCACCCTATTTGATTTGTACATCATGGTGGTGATCTTACGCATTTGGCTGCAAGCCGCCCGTGCCGATTTCTACAATCCGTTTTCGCAGTTTATCGTCAAAGCCACTCAACCTGTGATTGGCCCACTACGCCGAGTCATTCCATCTATCGGTAGCTTGGATATGGCAACCGTCTTGTTTGCCTACGTATTGTGTGTACTCAAGTTTGTCGCGCTGATTCTTATTGCATCCAACGGCTCAGTATCATTCAGTGCAGATTTTCTATTCTTGGGCTTCTTGTCACTTCTAAAAGCGGCCGGCAGTCTGTTGTTCTGGGTGCTATTGATCCGCGCCATCTTAAGCTGGGTGAGTCAAGGTCGCAGCCCGATTGAGTACGTGTTCCACCAGCTCACTGAACCTATGCTGGCACCAATTCGTCGCATTATTCCGGCGATGGGTGGTTTCGACCTCAGCGTGCTGGTGCTGTTCATCGCTCTTCAATTCGCTAACTTCCTAATGGGCGATTTGATCGGTCCAATCTGGTTCCAACTATAATGTCTAACGTTGCTTGGTTTGATGGCGAAGATTTAGTTCTTCGCCTCTATATTCAACCAAAAGCGAGTAGAGACAAGTTAGTCGGGTTACATGGCGACGAACTGAAAGTCGCCATTACTGCCCCACCCGTAGATGGCAAGGCCAATGCGCATTTGAGCAAATACCTCGCAAAACAATTTAAAGTCGCGAAGGGATTCATCAAGATAGAAAAAGGCGAACTCGGCCGGCACAAACAGCTCAGAGTAAACTCGCCCACTCAAATCCCCGCAGAAATTAAAGCCATCTTATGATGGCTTTTTGTTTACAAAGGAAGAAGCAGCTATGAAAAAATGGATTACCCTACTGTGTGCAAGCTTGCTTGCCCTACCGACATGGGCAGGTCAGTTTAAAACCATTAAAGAGGTGGAAGTACACTACTCTGCCTTTAACTCTACTTTTTTGACACCGCAAGTCGCGCGCAGCTATAAGCTAAAACGCAATGGCTACTCCGCGCTTCTCAACATCAGTGTGCTCGACAACTACCAACCAGGTAAGCCTGCTATTACAGCGAAAATCAGTGGCTCGGCGAAAAACCTGCTTGGTCAAACTCGTCAGCTGACCTTCCGTGAAGTCAAAGAGGCGAACGCCATTTATTACTTAGCAGAGTTTCCCATCAGCGACGAAGAGAACTTAACCTTCACCATTGATGTTAATGCTGGCAATAAAGGCACGGGCACATTAAAGTTCACCCAAAAATTTTATGTCGAAGAGTAATTAGGCTGTGATGATCTAAATGCTTTTGGACACCCTAAGACCGAAACCTATTTAACGGGAAGAGGCGTCACTCTCCCCACTTATAAAAACGAAAGAGACCACCATGAAAAAGATAGTGCTAGCAACTGGCAACCAAGGCAAAGTTCGTGAAATGGCTGACCTACTGTCTGACTTCGGCTTCAATGTTGTTGCTCAAAGCGAGTTCAATGTATCGGAAGTCGCCGAGACTGGCACAACCTTTATCGAAAATGCCATCATCAAAGCGCGCCACGCAGCAAAAGAAACTGGCCTTGCCGCGATTGCGGATGACTCTGGCCTTGAAGTGGATGCCCTTAAAGGCGCACCAGGTATCTATTCTGCCCGTTATGCAGGTGTTGGTGCGACTGACCAACAGAATTTAGAAAAGCTACTTGAAGCAATGAAAGACGTACCGGAAGCAGAACGCACTGCACGTTTCCACTGTGTACTGGTGCTTATGCGCCATGAAAACGATCCAACACCGATCGTTTGTCACGGCAAATGGGAAGGCCGCATTCTGACGGAAGCTCACGGAGATAACGGCTTTGGTTACGACCCAATCTTCTTTGTCCCTGAAGATAACTGCGCTTCAGCTGAGCTAGAGCCAGCACGCAAGAAGCAACTTTCTCATCGTGGTAAAGCGCTCAAAACACTGTTTGCAACGCTTTCTGAGCAACCTTTGTAATCGTAATGAGCCAACTAATTCCACCAGCGTTAAGCCTTTATGTACACATCCCATGGTGTGTACAAAAATGCCCATATTGCGACTTTAACTCGCATGCTCAAAAGGCAGAGATTCCCGAGAAGGAATACATTGCCGCTCTGCTTCAAGATTTAGAGGCCGATATTGAACGCTATCAACTAGAGAGCAACCCACGTCTACTGCATTCCATATTTATTGGCGGCGGTACGCCAAGTTTAATCTCAGCACAAGGCATTGCCGATCTGCTCTCTGGCATTGAGGCAAGACTGCCATTTAAGCCCGATATTGAGATCACTATGGAAGCCAACCCAGGCACCATTGAGGCAGAACGTTTTGCTGGTTACCAAAAAGCAGGAGTCACTCGAATTTCGGTAGGCGTGCAGAGCTTCGAGCAACAAAAGTTAGAACGGCTTGGGCGTATTCACGGTCAAGATGAAGCCGTTAACGCCGCCAAGCTTGCTCATCAGATTGGCTTAAACAGCTTTAACCTCGATCTTATGCACGGCTTACCGGATCAATCTGTCGATCAAGCTCTTGCTGACCTTGAGAAAGCGATCGCGCTTGATCCTCCGCATCTATCTTGGTATCAGCTGACCATTGAGCCCAATACTCTGTTCTACTACAAACAGCCAACGCTACCTGACGACGATGACCTGTGGGATATCTTCGAACTTGGGCATAAAAAGCTCGCTGACGCAGGCTACGTTCAATACGAAATCTCCGGTTACAGCAAGCCAGGATTCCAATGCCAACACAACCTCAACTACTGGCGCTTTGGTGATTACCTTGGCATAGGCTGTGGCGCTCACGGTAAGATCAGTTTTCGTGATGGACGCATTGTTCGCACCACCAAAATTAAGCACCCTAAAGGCTACCTCGCCGCGTACGACAATATGGTCAAACCGTACTTGAACAGCGAAGAGGAAGTTGCAGCAGACGATCGCCCTTTCGAGTTCTTTATGAACCGCTTTCGACTTCTTGAAGCCTGCCCTAAGCAAGACTTTCTTGATACAACAGGCTTAGGCTTTGAAGCAATTCAAGCCACCATGAACTGGGCGATTGAGATGGGCTACATCGACGAGAGCGATACTCAGTGGCAAATCACAGAGAAAGGTAAGTTGTTCCTAAACGATCTGCTTGAAGCCTTTATGGCAGAAGAATAAAACCGATATAAAAAAGGGTTGAGGCGCAAACCTCAACCCGTTGTTTATAAGGTGTGTCAGATTAGAAGATCGAACGACCGATTCGCTCAGCAAGCAACTCTAACGCTTTGGTTCCTGCCAATGAGTTACCTGAAGGATCAAGTTCAGGCGACCAAACCGCAATTGTCATTTCTCCGGGAACTACTGCAATGATGCCCCCACCAACCCCTGATTTACCCGGCATACCCACGCGATACGCAAACTCGCCCGCTCCGTCATAGAGACCACACGTTGCCAGTAATGCATTGAGCTGCTTCGTTTGAGTTGGCGTAATCACTGGCTTACCCGTTTGCACTGATGTCCCTTTGTTGGCCAAGTAGCTGAAGGTCTTTGCTAAATCGACGCAGCTCATTTTGAGCGCACAGGCGTGGAAATAGTTGTTCAGTACCGGAATCACATCGTTTTCAAAGTTACCAAACGAGCGCATCAGATACGCGATCGCTGCATTGCGATCGCTGTGCATCATCTCCGAAGCTGCCACCACTTTGTCATAACAAATATGGGTATCGCCCGATAGCTGACGAACGAATTCAAGCAGTCGTTGGCGCGGCGCCGACAAACGGCTGTTGAGCAAGTCAGCCACCACAATCGCACCCGCATTAATAAACGGGTTACGTGGAATGCCTTGCTCCATCTCAAGCTGAATCAGAGAGTTAAACGCCTGACCCGATGGTTCTTTACCGACTCGACTCCAAATCTCGTCCGGTTTATACAAACACATGGCAAGCGTTAGACTAAGCGCTTTAGAGATGGATTGAATGGAAAAAGACTCATCAGCATCTCCAGCTTTGATCACTTGACCATCGTTGGTAAATACCGCAATCCCCAGTTTGTTTGCCGGCACTTTCGCAAGAGCCGGAATGTAATCAGCAACTTTACCTTTCCCAATCAGAGGACGAACCTCTTCTAGGATTTCAGTGAGAATTTCTTTTGTCGGTTTCATGGCAACCTTAAAAATCAATTAGTTATTATTATTTTCTTGTAGGGTCAAAAAAGCCAACATCGTGGAATGTTGGCTTTCTCGTTGTTTGTTGAGCGGTTAGCAGAGTAACCTGCGCGAGGCTATTTTACGCGCTTGTATTTAATATCCCAAACACCGTGACCCAAACGGTGACCGCGCGCTTCAAATTTTGTTAGCGGGCGCTCATCAGGGCGAGGAATGTAATCACCATCCTCCGCGATGTTCTCAAAACCAGGCGCTTGATTCATCACTTCGATCATGTGCTCGGCGTAGTTTTCCCAGTCTGTCGCCATATGGAAAACACCTTCGCCATCAATCAGTTTTTGGCGAACCATTTCAGCGAAGCCGAGCTGAACGATACGACGCTTGTGGTGGCGCTTCTTGTGCCATGGGTCAGGGAAGAAGAGTTGCAGCGTTGCTAGGCTGCTATCAGGGATCATGTGCTCAAAAACTTCAACCGCATCGTGACACATAACGCGTAGGTTAGTAATACCCGCCTCGCGAGCGTCAGACAAGCACGCACCCACGCCAGGGCTGTGTACTTCGATGCCGATAAAGTTCTTTTCTGGTGCATTCTTCGCCATTTCAACCAGCGATGCGCCCATGCCAAAACCAATCTCGAGAACGACAGGGTTATCGTTGCCAAACACTTCTTTCCAATCAAGAAGCTTTTCTTGGTAATCAATACCCATGGTTGGCCAACACTCATTCATCGCGTTTTCTTGACCTTTGGTCAAACGACCTTCGCGGCGAACAAAGCTGCGAATTTTGCGTATCAGTTTACCGTCTTCGTTGTACTCGTTAGTGGTCACTTCACTCATGATTTTGCCTGTTTAAAATTTGCTCTCGACTCAAAGGGATTGTGATTATCCAAAGAATTGCCACTGGTGCAAGTTTTTTAGCGAATTCCACTCTTATCCCTGCTGGAAAGTATACCCTTACTGTTTGTCGGTTGTACTTTACCTACAAACTATGATGCAATTTTGCCAGATTCGATAACAAAATAAACAGAGCAAGTCGTGACTCCATTCGCTAGTGCCATCCTAGAGTGGTATGAAAACTATGGCCGTAAAAGCCTACCTTGGCAGCAAGATAAAACCGCATATAGCGTTTGGCTGTCAGAAATCATGTTGCAACAAACTCAAGTTGCTACCGTCATCCCCTATTACCAACGTTTTCTAGAGCGATTCCCAACGGTTATCGATTTAGCCAACGCGGAGCAAGATGAAGTTCTCCACCTTTGGACGGGACTGGGCTATTACGCGCGTGCTCGTAACCTGCATAAAGCCGCAAAAGTGGTCGCAGAACAATATGGAGGAGAGTTTCCGCTCAACATAGAAGAGATGAATGCGCTACCCGGTATTGGGCGTTCGACAGCCGCAGCGATTCTTTCCTCAGTCTATAAACAGCCACACGCTATATTAGATGGTAACGTTAAGCGAACCTTAGCACGTAGTTTTGCTGTAGAAGGTTGGCCCGGACAAAAGAAAGTTGAAAATCAATTGTGGCACTACGCTGAGGCACACACGCCCGATGTGGACGTCGATAAATACAATCAAGCCATGATGGACATGGGCGCCATGGTGTGCACGCGCAGCAAGCCCAAGTGTACCTTGTGCCCAGTCGAATCAATGTGCGTTGCCAAACAGCAAGGTAATCCGCTTGATTATCCAGGTAAAAAGCCGAAAAAAGAGAAGCCTGTGAAAGAAGCATGGTTTGTAATGCTTCACTTCGATGGCAAAGTCTGGCTAGAGCAACGCCCGCAGTCTGGTATCTGGGGCGGGCTATTCTGCTTTCCAGAACACAGTGACGCCGATATTCAGCATCAGTTGGACCTTCGCGGCGTCTTAGAAACTAGCATCAATCAAACCAGCCAACTGATCGCTTTTCGTCATACCTTCAGTCACTACCACCTCGACATCACCCCAATTTTGGTAGACTTATCAAACCAACCTAATGTGGCAATGGAAGCAGGCAAAGGTCTTTGGTATAACTTATCCCAACCTGAAGAGATCGGTTTAGCTGCACCAGTCAAACAATTGCTGGAAAGCTTACCCTTTGAGCTTCAACATTAATCTATTTAAGGAATCGTTATGAGCCGCACCGTATTTTGTGCTCGACTGCAGAAAGAAGCTGACGGTCTAGACTTTCAACTTTATCCAGGTGAACTGGGCAAACGTATTTTCGACAACATTTCAAAAGAAGCTTGGGCTGAGTGGCAACACAAACAGACCATGCTGATCAATGAAAAGAAACTGAATATGATGGATCCTGAGCATCGTAAACTGCTTGAAGCAGAGATGGTCAGCTTCTTATTTGAAGGCAAAGAGGTTCACATCGAGGGTTACACGCCACCGAGTGAGTAAAAACTCACCGAAGCGTAACGATCAACGAAAAGACATCACTGCATTGCATTGATGTCTTTTTTTAGGAGAATTATGAAGAAGTTAGCCTACTTTGCTCTGGCCATGACCTTGACCGGTTGCAGCCGAGAATTTGTCGAAAGCATATATGACGTCAATTACGAACCGACCAACCGTTTTGCAAAAAACCTAGCGGGGCTACCTGGTCAATTCGCAAAAGATACCGATGCCCTTGACGCCCTAATCAATAGTTTTTCAGGCAACATTGAAAAACGCTGGGGACGGAATGAAATCAAGTTTGCGGGCAAAAGTAACTACGTTAAGTACATCGACAATTATTTGAGCCGCTCAGAGGTCAACTTCGATAAAGGGTTGATCACGGTAGAGACCGTCTCTCCGACCGACCCAAAAGGGCATTTAAAAAATGCCATCATCACCACACTCCTAACACCAGACGACCCAGCCAACGTTGATCTGTTCTCTTCTAAAGAGATCACCCTCGAGGGTCAGCCCTTTCTTTATCGACAAGTGGTTGATCAAGATAAACAGCCCATTCAGTGGTCTTGGCGAGCTAATCGATTTGCCGATTATCTGATCGCCAATCACCTCAAAGTCAAAGATGTCGACTTTAAGAAAGCCTACTATGTCGAAATTCCTATGGTGGAAGAACAGTTCGAGATCCGCAGCTATAAATACGCAGACATTGTTCAGCGCGCGTCTCGTAAGTACGACATCCCCGAAGATCTAATTTACGCCATCATTAAAACTGAGAGCAGCTTTAACCCTTACGCGGTCAGTTGGGCCAATGCCTATGGCTTGATGCAAGTTGTCCCTAAGACTGCGGGTAAAGATGTGTTTAAGCTCGTAAAGAAAAAGTCGGGGGAGCCAACTCCAGAGTATTTATTTAACCCTGAAAACAACATAGATACTGGTACCGCCTACTTCTACATTTTGAAAAACCGCTATTTGAAAGACGTCAATCACCCACTTTCACTCGAGTACAGCATGATCTCGGCGTACAACGGGGGG
>NZ_JWLV01000047.1 GCF_000808535.1 Vibrio sinaloensis | reverse complement strand
CCAGTGGTGGTGAACCTTGCGCCAACGACGGACGGTTACACGGCGGAAGCGGGTGACATCGGTGAGATGGTCGTGACCTACGTCGACAGCAATAACCAGACGCAAACACTGACAGTCGATGGCAGCGGCAACGTGACTATCCCAGCGGGCATCACCGATATTACCGTGACCATCCCAACTACGGGTGATGATGTCTACGAAGGCGACGAGACGTTTGGTCTTGTGGTGACAGAATCAAACAATGTGACGACGAATGGTCAGGCTACAGCTGTAGCTAATATTATCGACGCTCAGAATGCGCCAATAGTTGGTATAAGTGCCGACGTGGACAGCGTGACCGAAGGAGGCGATGCGAGCTTCACGGTGAGCATCGATCAAGCGGCGGAAGAAGACGTGGTGGTGACGTTCACCATTGGTGGCGATGTGGATGGCAACGACTACACGGCGCCAACGACGTACACCGTGACGATCCCAGCGGGTCAAACGTCGGCGCCATTAGACATCAAGACGCTTGATGACGGCATCTATGAAGGTGCGGAAGACTTAGACATCACCCTCGTGAGCACCAGCGGTGCAGGCTCAACGATTGATAGCAACGCTTCTCAAGCCAGCGTGAGCGTGGAAGACGCTCAACACGCTCCTGAATTCATTTCAGATGGTGACGCTGCCGGCGATGCGCCAAATGCTGATAGTTATGATTTCGGTTCTGTAAGTGAGAACTCTACAAGTGGAACAGTTGTTGGCACTGTCGTGGCCGAAGATCAAGATAATGATGACCTGCACTATAGTTTTGCTGATGGCTCGTTGAGCAATGGATTATTTGATATCGACCCTGTAAGTGGTGATATCACTCTAAATCAAACAATCGATGATGCTCATTTAGGGGATTATACGTTAAACGTCAAGGTCATCGATGGAACTGGCGGTGAAGACACCGCTGTGGTAGAGGTTTCGTTGACTAATGTTAACGATGCACCGGAAGCTTCACCTTCTGCGGTGACTATTGCGGAGGATGCTCATGGCATGGCCTTGATGCTTGCATGGTCATCGTTTGGGATTTCAGACGTCGACTCGCCAGATGCATCTTTGTCTGTGGTTATTACGTCCTTACCAGTTGACGGTGTGTTGGAGTATCAAGATGCCCAAGGCGTTTGGCAAACGGTCCAGCAGGGGCAAGAGCTAAGTAAAGATCAATTCGACTCAAATGAAGTTCGTTTCACTCCTGATTACAATGAATCTGGAGATGATAGCTTCGGTGGTTCGAATGTAGGTGATCAAGCATCTGACTATGCGCAAATTGGGTTTAAGCCAACCGATGGGCAAGACGATGGTCAGGAGTCGACACTCACTATTGACGTTACACCGGTAGCAGACAAACCAAACCTTGCTACGGTTACGCCTGGACTTTCGTTGCCTCAACAAGAATTTAACGTTACAACGTGGAATAACGTTAATATTGGTGGTCACAACGGGCTTGGTGTAGCTGGTCTTGTGCTCATTAATGCTATTGATGCACTTGACCCAGCAAACGGCGTGCTATCAACGACTGCAAATGCTGAAGACACGGGTACAAACGCAACACTACAAGATGAGGCTGTGTTAGTTACAGCGTTGGTATACCTTGAAGCTGGGACTAGCTATGATTTTGTCGGTACAGCTGACGATAGCATGGCGATCACAATTGGGGGAGTTTTAGTCGATGAAGCTCGATGGGGAAATGACAGTGGTGACATTAAAGGTGGAGCCTTTGTTCCGTCAGTATCTGGCTTCTACCCAATAGAAATTTATCACCATAATCAGAGTGGCCCCGGGAATTACAACGTAAATGTTTCCATAGATGGCAATACACCTGTCGACTTGAGCAATAGCAACCTTTATATCGTTAGTGATGAGAGCGCGCTAGATAACGCAGACGTTCGTACTTCGGAACTTAAGGAAGTGGACGGCGTCGAGTTTTATGAAACGTATGAAGTTAATGAAGGGCTTCAAGATACTGAAATTCCATTATCTGAAATCCGTGCGAGTTTGAGTGATACCGACGGTTCAGAATCATTGGCTGTGACGTTGGCAGGTCTTCCTGTTGGCGCGATTATTTCTGATGGCAATACGTCAGTCACAATCAGTAGCGCAAATGAGTCAGTAGATGTTACGGGGTGGTCACTTGACTCACTTACTGTCACTCCTCCTCAAGGAAGCCATGACGACTTTACTATATTCGTTACTGCGACAAGCACTGAGGATTCGAATGGAGACTCAGCTCAGTCACACGCAACGATCAATGTAGTTGTCCATGAGAACTTAGTAACGAATACGGTTGCTGATACTGGAACTATCAATGAAGACAATACGTTACAAGGTAACGTATTAGATAATGACACTGATGGAGATAATGTTCTTCAGGTTGACTTTATTACTGTTGATGGAACCGATTATGCGGTCGGCCAAACGGTTTCTATCGATGCAGGCATTTTGGTAATGAATCAAGATGGTAGCTATAGCTTCGAGCCAGCAACACATTGGTCTGGTGATGTTCCAACGATTACCTACACAACCAATACAGGTGCCACAGAGAGCTTAGACATCGACGTTATCGCGGTCGCTGATGCTCCAACTGTCAAGATTACGCTTGGCGAAATGGTTAAATCAGATGCGACTTCAGTTCATCACGCTGATGTTATTGCTGCTGTAGGTAAGACCCAAGCCGAAAACAATGACCTTGCCGTTGAGATGGGACTAGACAATTCGCTACCGTCTCACTTAGGTAATAACAATGACTATAGTGACACCGATACGCTCTTTGTGGGCGGAAACAACGTCGACACCATGTACGGTGGTGGCGGTGACGACACTTTTGTTGGTGGTGCGCAAAACGATTCATTCTATGGCGATGATGCGACAAGTAACACTGCCCATGATGGTACAGACACCGTTTATCTATCTGGAAACTTTGAAGACTACAAGTTTACCTTCAAAGACAACCATGGAGGTGGTGTTCCATACTGGATTGTATTAGATACTAATTCTGTCGATTCAGTGAATGACCATACAGGTCAAGAAGACCGTGGTGACCATCTGTATGAAATTGAACGTGTTGTGTTTGCTGATAAGGTTATTGAGCTTAAGCCTGATGGTACATACGAAGTACTTCAAGACAGAATGATTCCAGTTGATATTGACGTCGATCTCGTTGATACAGATGGAAGCGAAAGCTTGGTTCAGACAGTTACGGTAGATGGCCTTCCTGAAGGCATTGAAGTCTATGTTAATGGAAAAGCTATTGACGCTGAGGCAGACGGCACGTTCATTGTACCGATCGACGCGAATGGTAATGCTTCATTTGATATTAAGGTACCATTTGACTACGAAGGCAGCCTCGACTTCCCACTAAGCGTGACCGCAACGTCGGTAGAGTCATCAAATAGTGATAGTGCATCTACCACTGAAACTGTTGATGTAACAGCTCGTGATTACGTAATGGAATCTGGCTCTCATGGCGATGATACGATTGCAGGCACTGCGGATCATGACCTGATTGTTGGCGATGTTCAGGGTATTGAGATAATTGCTGGTGATGATTACAACATTGCGTTTGTGCTTGATACATCAGGTAGTATGGGGAGCTGGGTTGGTACAGCAAAACAAGAGATACTAGATGTATTTGATGAGCTACAGGCTGCAGCGACACAAGGTTCTCAGCCAGGTACCGTTAATGTTCTATTAACTGAGTTTGCCACAGGCGCTACCTTTATTGTTTCTGTTGATTTGAGCTCTTCAACGGCAAGACAAGACTTTGTCACGCAGCTTAATACAATTGAAAATGAGGGTAAGGGTGCGACAAACTATGAATCAGGCTTACAGTCAGCAGTAGATTGGTTTGGTGGGCAACCGAATCCAAACGGTCAGAACATTACTTACTTTATTACAGATGGACAACCGAATAGGCATACAGATCTAGACGACATACCTCAAAATCAATTTTCAAAAGTGATTTTGGATGTAGATTCAAACGGTGAGTTGGTGACGCTAGCGGACATCGTTAATGACTTCAACTACACCTACGGTCAGACTGTGAACTACAAAGGTAACGTTCTAATTGATAGTTACGGTCGTATTTATTCTCCATTTACGGGGCAGAAAATAGGTGATATCGATTCATCATCCGGTAATTTATACTATGACGATGAAGGTTCTAATTCAGTGCAAGCTCAGCATATGTATCAAGTGCTGGCAGCGTTGTCGACGGTAGAGGCAATTGGTATTGGCAGTGGTGTTAGTGAAAGCATACTTCAACAGTATGATACAGATGGCGTGGTTGACTCGCATATTGACGTAACTAAACTTGCCGAGACAATCCTTGGTCAAGATGTCCCACTTAAACAAGGTGAAGATACACTAAGTGGAGGTGAAGGCGATGATATCTTGTTAGGTGACTTGATTGAATTTGGTACTAATGAACAAGGGTTGAGTGCAATTCAATCACATGTTGCTAGCCAAACAGGTCAAGACATCTCAACAATTGATGCTGAAGACATTCACAACTATGTAAAAGATAACATCCAAGAGTTTGATCAAAGCCATACTGGGGACAAGTCAGATGTTCTTGATGGCGGAAAAGGTGATGATATCTTATTCGGTCATGGTGGTAGTGATACCTTAGATGGCGGCGAAGGTAAGGATACCTTAGTCGGTGGTTTAGGTAATGACATCCTAACTGGTGGAGATGATGCTGATATCTTCATGTGGACTGAGATGGAATCATCAACAGATCGCGTGACGGACTTTAATGTTAGCGAAGGCGATTCGATTGATGTTGGCGATTTGTTTGAAGATTTATCTAATGATGATATCAGTCAGTTGCTAACAGATTTAGGAAGTGGGGATTTCCACGGCCAAGTTGGCGATGTTTCCATCACGGTTACAGACGATCAGAGCGCATCTCATTTGACCATTGTAAAAGGTGGACAAACCTTAATTATCGATTTTGATGGTGCATCAGCTGCTGACGTTACTAACAGCCTTATGGATAACCTCAGTCACTTAAAAGACTAGGTATGTGACAACTGGGCTGTTGTTGGCCCAGTAAATATCCGCAATAAAAAGCCTCGCTATAATAGCGAGGCTTTATTGATTTGTTTGTCCCATCCTAAATGGAGTTTTACATAGTCAGGGAGAAATGACTATAACACCTTACAAGCAAAACCTTTTAGGTAGAAACCTTCTGGATAAGCACTGTCTGTTGGGTGGTCAGCCGCTTGTTCGAAGCGTTCTACGAATTTTACCTGACGCCCTGAATCCACGGCGGCATCTGCGATAATCTTTTGAAACAGATCTGAGCTCATTAACCCAGAGCAAGAGTAGGTCAGCAACGTTCCGCCGGGCTTTAGGATTTGCATTGCAAGCATGTTGATGTCTTTATAACCGTTTGCCCCAGACGTTAAATTGTTCTTACTAGAGACAAATTTTGGCGGGTCCATAATCACAACATCAAACTTAGTCCCTTGATCACGGTATTCGCGAAGTAGCTTGAATACATCCGCGTTTAAGAACACTGCGCGTTTCTTTGAAATATCAAACTCGTTGAGCTCCGCGTTATACTTTGCAGTATCAAGAGCAGGTTGAGAAACATCAGCGTTAATGACACGCTTAGCTCCACCTTTGAGTGCATATAGACCAAAACCACCAGTGTATGAGAAACAGTTCAACACTTCTTTATCTTTGACGTACTTCATCGCTTGTTGGCGACTGTCGCGTTGATCAAGGTAGAAACCTGTTTTGTGCCCGCCGACAATATCGACACTGATTTTGACGCCATTTTCTTCAATCACTACAGATTTTGGAGGCTCTTGACCGTGTAATACGCCAGTTACTTCCTCTAAGCCTTCTTTTTTACGCACCGCAACATCCGAACGTTCATATACGCTACATTCAGGAAATACGTCGAGTAGAGCTTCAACTAGTGTCTGCTTATTGTATTCAGCGCCAGCACTTAGCAGTTGGCAGACCAAATAATCTTGGTATTTATCGATAGTAATGCCCGGCAAACCGTCAGACTCAGCTGCGATTAAGCGATAGCCTGTTAGACCGTCGCGGTCGATAATATCGGCTCTGAGTAAATGAGCATCTTTAATACGCTTGACGAAGAACGATTTGTCGATGGTCTCTTTTTCAAATGACCAAACCCGAGCGCGGATTTGAGAGTTAGGCGAGTATGCCGCTTTTGCCAGCCATTTGCCGTCGTGAGCAAACACATCCACTGTTTCGCCAAGCTCAGGCTCACCTTCAACTTTGCTTATACCACGCGAAAACACCCAAGGATGTTTACGGCGAAGGGATTTATCACGGCCTTTTACGAGATAGATAGATGGAGTCATGAGTTTGCTCAATAGGTTTAATTTGAAAGGAGGGGTATTGTCTGGGAAGTGCTTTGGAAAATCAAATAAAAGAGCCGCCATTTTGGCGGCTCTTCGTCTAGGCTTTTAACCCTGTAAGTAGTGACTCCATGGTGTCACTTTGTCTGCGTAGTTGTTCAATGTTGTTGTTGGTTGTGTTAATCATTTCGCACACTTGATTTGATTGAACCCGAATCTCTTCCACACTCGCCGCAATGTTATCAGCAACGACGCCTTGCTCTTCTGCAGCAGTCGCTATTTGAATGCTGCTGTCTGAGATGGATTGGTTTTTGTCGGCTAATGAGGCGATTTCAGAGTCGACTTCAGACATTCGGCTTTGGCCTTCGCTAGCATTAATAACGGTTGTTTCCATTAATTTGGTGAGTGATTGACTATTGCGTTGTAGCGCTTCAATCATGGATTGGATCTCAACCGTTGCCTGTTGAGTTCGACCTGCCAACGCTCGAACTTCATCGGCAACAACTGCAAAGCCGCGACCTTGCTCGCCCGCACGCGCGGCTTCAATGGCGGCGTTCAAAGCAAGTAGATTGGTTTGTTCTGAGATACCGTTAATCGTCGTGACCACTTCATCAATTTGAGCGGCGTTCGCGTCAAGTTCCGCCACCGCTTCGGAAGCGGATTGAATTTCACTCGATAGCTGCGAAATAGAAGATAATGTATGCTCAACTTTTTGCTGTCCTTGATGGGCAACAGAACGCGCATCTTCTGTCTGCGCACTTGAGTCGTGTGCAAGATTTGCGACTTCGCGAATGGTAGATGCCATTTGCTCCGTGGCACTCGCAAGTGAGTTCAGGTGTTCTTGTTGAGAGCCTGAAATATCCGCGCTTTGACGATTTGAGAGGTTGAGGTCAGAACTAATTTGTTGCATGAGCGCGATGGATTCTTGAATGGAGAGAACCATGTTTTGCTCGCGTTCTGCGACCTTATCGATTGTGATGGCAATTTCACTAAACTCATCTCGCACTTTGAAAAAGTTCATACGACTGGTGAGGTCACCACTAGATAAGGTCGTGAGTGCCTTGTTCATTGTGAACATCGCACCGCCGATAAAGGTCATGATGTAATAAACACCCATTGCGATAAGGAAGAGTGTGACCGCAATAATGGTAATATGAGTAGTAGAAAGCGCAGTCCATAGGTTTTGGTTATGAATCGCTACTAAACTGAATTCACCATTGTTGACGGATACTGAACCAAGACCAGAGCCTATTGCGATGGTTTCTGAACCCGCTATTAAACTTGCTACTTGGGAGCGATTAAGGTTCCCTGATTCAATGAGATCGCGCATAAGCACCAACTCATCTTTGTAAAGGTGACTCAACATGTTGTCTGCAGCATTATCCAGTACAAAGGTGAGGACTAAGAGTGCGATGACTGGGAGAGCGAAGAGTAGATAGAACTTCTCTTGAATTTTTAGATGAATGAGATATTTGTCAATCCAGCGAAAAGGTATTTCTTTCATAATAATAATTCCGTGAAAACCCTGTCTGTTCCATAGAGGGTTATAAAAAACACATTTACAAATATATCACTGTACGATGTATTGAGGTATTAAATATGGTCCAAAAATGCGAGAAGTTCACAGTGTCAGGTCTAGTTCAAGGGGTTGGATTCCGTTATCACACGTCACACCAAGGAGTGAAGCTCAGTCTTAGCGGCTATGCGATGAATCTTAACAATGGGGATGTCGAAGTCGTAGTGTGTGGGGAAGAAGGGAATATCGCGCGAATGGCAGAGTGGCTTCAACATGGCCCTAAAACGTCAAGAGTTGATAAGGTCGTTTCAGAGCCAATCGCATACAAACCGTTTAACGGTTTTAAGATTCTATAGGCATTTTGCTGGCTTAGGCAGTCCCGCCAGTTTAGTCGCTTGCTTGGCAGGACCTTGCTTAAAAAGCTTAAACAAATACTTGCTGTTGCCTTTTTCTGGACCGTGGGCTTTTTCCATCGCTTTCACCAACATGCGTACGGCTGGTGAGGTATTAAACTCTACATAGAAATCACGAACAAAGTGAATCACTTCAAGGTGCGCGTCAGTTACCTCGATACCTTCTTGTTGGGCGAGAAGCTCTATCATGCCTTCTTCCCATTGAGTGTAGTCTAGTAAGTAACCTTGAGCATCGGTTTCAATTTGCTTGCCGTTGTATTCGAACATCTCTAATAACCCTAAAATCAACGTATGGAGAGTAGGGTACTTACCCGTAGGCTGTTTCACAATAGACAAATAAACAAAAAGCCCGAAAGAGAGTTTCTTTCGGGCTTTGTTTAACGAGATATGTTCAATTAGTCGTCGTTCATAATGCCTAGAATTTGAAGTAGGCTGATGAAGATGTTGTAGATTGATACGTATAGCGTCACGGTCGCTGAGATGTAGTTGGTTTCACCGCCACGAATAATACCTTGAGTAGTCATCAAGATAGCCATGGTCGAAAACACAATAAACAAGCTGCTTAGTGCTAGGTGCAGGATTGTTGATTGGATGAAGATGCTTGCAATCATACCTACAACAAGTACAACAAATAGTGACAGCATTAAGCCACCCATCATTGACAGGTCACGCTTAGTTGTAAGTGCATAAGCTGACGCAGCAAGGAATGACAGTGCAGTACCACCAAGCGCTGTTACGATCAAATCACCCATTCCCGCGCCAACATAAGCGTTTAGGATAGGGCCAAGTGTGTAACCCATAAAGCCAGTCAGTGCGAAGGTAAATACTAGACCCATTCCGTTGTTGCGGTTTTTCTCAGTTAGGAAAAGGAGTCCGTAGAAGCCAACTAGAGTGATGATAAGGCCAGGGTGAGGAAGGTTCATCACCATAGCGACACCAGCAACGATAGCTGACCAAAGTAAAGTCATAGAAAGTAGCGCGTATGTGTTACGCAGTACTTTGTTTGTTTGCAGTGCACTCTCTTGTGTAGATGTGCGAGAAAACATAGGGCTGTTCATGGTCTTCCTCATTAGGTTTTTCTGTTTATCACTTACATTTATGGGGCTGCACGATGAAAAGATCAAGCCCTCATTGAATAAGTAGTATCTAAAATAATAATAGAATTAGAGTGTTAAGTATTTTTGAAGATGTAACACAATATAACACAAATGAAAGAGGCGACCTTAGCCGCCTCTTTGGATATTATCGCGATGTGATTAATGGCTCAAAATCTGCGACAAGAAGTTTTGAGTTCTCTCAGATTGAGGATTTTCAAAGAATTCAACTGGGTTGTTTTCTTCAATGATTTCACCAGCATCCATAAAGATGACTCGGTCCGCAACCTCTTTGGCAAATCCCATTTCATGGGTTACACAAAGCATGGTCATCCCTTCTTCTGCAAGTTCTACCATTACATCCAGCACTTCACGAACCATTTCTGGGTCAAGGGCTGACGTTGGTTCATCAAACAGCATCACTTGAGGACTCATACAAAGAGAGCGTGCAATAGCCACACGTTGCTGCTGACCGCCTGATAATTGACCAGGGAACTTATCCGCTTGGTCCGGGATCTTCACTCGCTCCAAGTACTTCATCGCCACTTTTTCTGCTTCCTCTTTGGGCATCTTCTTCACCCAAATTGGCGCCAATGTGCAGTTTTCTAGCACGGTGAGGTGAGGGAAGAGGTTAAAGTGTTGGAAACACATTCCGACTTCTCGACGAACGGCTTCGATGTTTTTTAGATCTTCCGTTAGCTCATTGCCAGAGACAATGATCTGACCCTTCTGGTGTTCTTCGAGGCGGTTAATACAACGGATCATGGTTGACTTACCAGAACCCGATGGGCCACAAATTACGATTTTCTCACCCTTTTTTACATCCAGGTTGATGTTCTTTAGTACGTGAAACTCACCGTACCATTTGTTCATATCCTTAATTTGGATCATGTAATCTTGTTGCTGCGTCATAATACGTCCTTGAGCTTTTTGATTATCGTTTGTGACCGGTATGAAGTTTGTTTTCTAACCATATCGAGTATCTCGACATGCCGAAACAAAATACCCAGAACACTAACGCGACAAATACATAACTTTCTGTTGCAAAGCCTAACCACTCAGGGTCAGTGTTCGCAGCCTGTCCAATACCGAGAACATCAAACATACCGATGATGAGTACCAGACTGGTATCTTTAAACAAGCCGATAAAGGTGTTCACTATAGAAGGGATGGTGATTTTCAACGCCTGCGGCAAAATGATGAGCCCCATCTTCTTCCAATAGCTTAACCCAAGCGCATCGGCAGCTTCATACTGTCCTTTTGGAATGGCTTGTAAGCCACCGCGGACCACTTCCGCCATGTAGGCAGCACTGAACATGACTACACCAATCAGGGCGCGAATGAGTTTGTCTGTCTCTGAGCCTTCTGAAAGGAAAAGAGGCAGCATTACCGATGCCATAAACAGAACGGTAATGAGTGGAACGCCACGCCATACCTCAATGTAGACGGTACAGATGCTTCGGATAATTGGCATTTCGGACCGACGACCCAAGGCTAAAGCGACACCGATTGGCAATGACACAACGATACCCACCAACGCAATGATCAGAGTAACTAGCAAGCCAC
Source organism: Vibrio sinaloensis (assembly GCF_000808535.1). Classification (GTDB taxonomy): domain Bacteria; phylum Pseudomonadota; class Gammaproteobacteria; order Enterobacterales; family Vibrionaceae; genus Vibrio; species Vibrio sinaloensis_D. The sequence continues at coordinate 179,751 of NZ_JWLV01000047.1, read as the reverse complement.
CCCATTTGTGAGTTTCGACAACTTCAAGGCCAAAGACACCACCGTAAAGCAATGCGGCAATAATGAAAGGATAAACGTTAACAAAGAACAGCCAAATCCACATACGCTTCGGCGTTTTCTCATACGCAAGCAATACAGTAAAGATCGCTAACGTAATGTAAAACAAGCGTGGACGCCAAAGCTCTTCTGGCGGATAGAAGCCGTACATAAACTGCTCCCATCTCACGCTGATAAATACCCAGCAAGCGCCATCTCTTGAGCAAGCGTCGCGGGTAGTACCAACCCAATCTGCTTTTAGGAATGCCCAGTCAACGATATTCCAAAGCAGCACGGCTGCAAGATAAGCAAGAATGACGGTAACGACTGAGTTAACAGGGCCATTAAATAGGTTTTTACGTAGCCAACCGACGACACCCACTGTATTGGACGGTGGTGGCAGATCGGGCAAAAACTGATGCTCTTTCATATTATCTCTCCACCAAGGCAACTTTACGGTTGTAGATGTTCATCAGCGCTGATGTCAACAGACTCAACGTGAGGTACACCGCCATTGTCATCGCGATGATTTCAATCGCCTGACCCGTTTGGTTCAACGTTGTCCCTGCGAAAACCGAGACTAGGTCAGGGTAACCAATCGCCATCGCGAGCGAAGAGTTCTTCGTTAGGTTTAAATATTGGCTTGTCAGGGGCGGAATGATAATCCTTAATGCTTGAGGGATAATCACCAACTTAAGCGTTCTGGACTTTGGTAGACCAAGAGACATCGCTGCTTCGGTTTGACCATGGCTAACCGCGTTGATACCTGAACGGACGATTTCCGCAATGAAAGACGCCGTGTAAATACTCAGTGCAAGCAATAACGCGGCGAGTTCAGGAATGATGCTAATGCCGCCACGGAAGTTGAACCCCTTGAGTTCAGGATACTCTGCCGAGATCGGTGAGCCCATCACAAAGTAGACAATCGTTGGTAAAACCACAACAAGGCCAAAAACAATGCGCCCCATCGGGGTTTGTTGACCCGTTATACGTTGTTTGTTTCTCGCCCAGATGCCGACAAATATCGATGCCAGAACTCCAATAACCAAACTTGCAATCACCACTCCTGATCCCGCTTCAAAAATTGGGGCAGGAAAGTATAGACCGCGAACGTTGAGGAAAATGGCTTCTCCAAGACTTAAACTTTGCCTTGCCGATGGTAGTGCCTGTAGTACTGCGAAATACCAAAAGAAAATTTGTAGCAGCAGCGGAACGTTACGGAAAATCTCGATATAAACAGCGGCTAGTCGGCTAACGAGCCAGTTATTTGAGAGCCGAGCAATACCCATAACAAAACCCACGATAGTCGCTAGGATAATACCCAGAAATGATACTAGAGCGGTGTTAAGTAGGCCGATGAGAAATGTGCGTCCGTAAGAATAGGTTTCGTCATATTCAATCAATGTTAGGCCAATCCCAAAGCCAGCTTCTTGATCAAGGAAACCAAAACCCGTGGCGATGCCTCGAGCTTCTAAGTTAGACAGTGCATTGTTGACAATTGTATAAAAGAAAAAGAACAGTGCGAGTATCGCGATAATCTGGAACACGACTGAACGAAAGGTGGGATTGTAAATAAGGCTAGCACCTGAAGACGGTCCGTTATCCGCTTTAGATGCAACAGTATTAGTAGGTTTCATACAGCTATAACCTCAAATCCATATTTTGTAAAAAGGGCGGCCTAAACCGCCCATTTTGTTGTTATGTGTTGCTTAACGGATTGGCGGAGCGTACATAAAGCCACCCGCATTCCATAGTGCGTTTACACCACGAGAGATTTGAAGAGGAGAGCCTGTACCAACCGTACGCTCGAAGCTTTCGCCGTAGTTACCGACTTGCTTGATAACTTGGTAACCCCAATCGTCACGGATGCCAAGGCCTTTACCTTTAGGACCATCTACACCAAGGATGCGCTTCACGTTTGGATCTTTAGACTTCAGCATTTCGTCGGCATTTTTCGACGAAATTCCGTACTCTTCTGCGTTAATCATTGCATTTAGCGTCCACTTCGCAATATTGAACCATTGGTCGTCGCCTTGACGAACTACTGGGCCAAGCGGCTCTTTAGAAATGATTTCAGGAAGTACCTGTGCAGACGCTGGATCTTGAAGATTTAGACGAAGCGCGTATAGACCTGATTGGTCTGTGGTTAGCACGTCACAACGACCAGCATCGAAACCTTTCGATGTTTGAGCCGCGGTGTCAAATACCACAGGTTTGTAAGACATGCCGCTGTTGCGGAAGTAGTCAGCTAGGTTAAGCTCTGTCGTTGTACCAGATTGAACACATACTGAAGCACCGTCTAGCTCCTTCGCACTCTTAAGGCCAAGATCTTTTTTGACCATGAAACCTTGACCGTCGTAGTAGTTAACGCCTACAAAGTTCAAGCCAAGCGCGGTGTCGCGGTGAAGTGTCCACGTTGTGTTACGCGATAGAACATCAATTTCGCCTGATTGAAGCGCCGTAAAACGCTCTTTCGCGGTGAGTGGTACGTATTTCACTTTTGATTTGTCGCCAAGTACTGCTGCGGCGAGTGCCTGACAATACTCAACGTCAATGCCTTCCCATTCACCCTTCGAGTTCGGGTTAGAGAAACCTGGCAGACCAGTACTTACACCACAAGTAATAAAACCTTGTTTCGTTACTTTATCAAGCGTGCTATCAGCTGCCGATGCGCTTGTAGCCATGAAAGCAGTAGATGCCGCTACAACTGAAGCAAGAAGTGTTAGTTTATTTGCCATTTGTATCCTTCCTGTATGATCCATGTTAAATCAGGTGTTGCCTGATACAACGAATGAAATATGTTGTGTATCTCTATTATGAGTTGATTTCGCAATCATAGTGCTTTTTAAAAATCAACTGTTTATAAGCGTAGGAAAGGATTTGTGTTTTCTCAAATGTATAATTTAAAAAGATTTTTGATTGAAATCACAAACCCGTTCAGTCACTAGAATGACGAAATGTTACGTGAATGTAAATAGTGCAAGAGTTCACAAATTTAGTGCAATAGGCCTTACTGACTAAAGTGTCATGTTTACTTAGATTTAACGTGATGTGATTGAAAAGTAGCCTAAGATTTAATTCTATAAATAGTGGAAAATTTGGTGATAAATTATCCAAAATCAAACTGTAGTTTCGTTGTGTGCCCCAATTTTGGTAGTATCAGTCAAATAGTTAGTTGAATTATTCAAGGAATGAAATGCAGTATTTTCCTCTGTTTCTCGATTTAAAAGGTAAGCCGGTACTTGTTGTGGGTGGTGGAGAAGTGGCAAGCCGAAAAGTCGATAGTCTGGTTCGCTCTGGCGCTATCGTTACGATTGTCTCTCCTCAGATCGACCCCTTCTTGCAAAAACTCGTAGAAGATGGGGAGTGTATTTGGGTACAAAATTTCTATTCCCAAGATTTGATGAACGAAAAATACATTCAAGTTTGGGCAACAACAGATAACCCTGAATTAAACCATCAAGTCCATCACCATGCGAAGTCATTGGGAATCTTGGTTAATGTGGTTGACGATCAACCTTACTGCGATTTTATCACTCCTTCTATGATCAATCGGGGGCGTATCCAGTTAGCCATTTCAAGTGGTGGGGCCTCTCCCGTTTTGGTCCGTAACATCCGAGAAAAGCTCGAAGCTGCGCTGCCGCAGAACTTGTCTTTGCTTGCAGACTTTGGCGCCTCCAAACGAAGTGACATCAAAAAGGTGATGCCGAGTGTCGATTTAAGGCGCAAGTTTTGGGAGCGTTTTTTCGCGCTTCCGCAAGTGGATTCAGCAACCACAAGCGGTGAGTTGGAGAGTGCTTATCAGCGCTTGCTGGCGGATGAAGTTGATGATGCAGGGAGCGTTACTTGGATAGACTTTGGCGAGGATGTCGAGTTGCTGCCAATGAAGGCGTTACGCTATATGCAAGAAGCAGAGTTGGTTCTCTATCCTCAAGACTGTCCGTACACATTTGTTGACTTAGTGCGTCGAGATGCGGAGCGCGAAACATACCGCAGCCATACGGAACTTGCTGAACGTTTGGTGGCGGCGAGAGAAGAGAGCTTGCGAATCGTGGTGTTTGTTTCTCCAAATAGTAACCAACACAATCTATTAAAGCAGCGTGATTTACATTTAGCTTTAGCGACCGCAAAATAAAAGAAAACCCGCGTAAAGCGGGTTTTTCACATTGGTCACATTCAGAGACTAGTCTCGGAAGTTTTCATACTGGAAAGGTTGACCCAGCTCTGCCTCACGAATCACAGCGATAACCGCTTGAAGGTCGTCACGTTTTTTACCGGTCACTCGAACTTTTTCACCCTGAATAGAGGCTTGGACTTTCATCTTCTTATCTTTAATCAGTTTGACGATCTTCTTCGCCATCACGGTTTCAATACCTTGTTTAAAGACAATGATTTGATGCCAGTTTTTACCCGTTGCTTCCTCTGGCTTTGCGTCCATTGCATTTGCATCGACACCGCGTTTTGCCAGATTACCGCGTAGGATGTCGCGCATCTGTTTAAGTTGGAAGTCGCCTTCCGCATTCATTCGTACAGACTCGTCTTTTTGAAGCTCAAAAGAGGCTGAGACACCACGAAAATCGAATCGAGTTGATAGCTCTCGAGATGCGTTATCAACAGCGTTACGCAGTTCTACAGTATCGATTTCAGATACAATATCAAAAGATGGCATTGTTCATTACTCCTCAGATTCAGTTAGCGCGATTTTACAGCGTCAGCAAGTAGGGCAAGCATTTGTTCAGTATCATCCCAGCCTAGGCACGGGTCCGTAATGGATTGGCCGTAGGTGAGATTGTTGATGTCTGCCATTGACTGGTTACCTTCAACAATAAAGCTTTCTGCCATAATACCTGCAATCTGGTTTTTACCTGACTTAATTTGAGCACACAGCTCTTTTGCAACATCGAGTTGCTTGCGGTGCTGCTTTTGACAGTTCGCGTGGCTGAAGTCAACAACCAAACGTTGTGGCAAGCCAAACTCAGCAAGTTGCTCACAAGCCGCGTTGACGGACTCGACATCGTAGTTTGGCCCTTTGTCACCACCACGAAGGATTACATGGCCAAATGGGTTACCACTTGTGCGATAAACCGTCATACGTCCATTTTTGTCTGGAGAGTAAAAGTAATGTGACGCTTGAGAGGCGCGGATCGCATCAATAGCGATCTTAATGTTGCCATTGGTACCGTTCTTAAAACCTACTGGACAAGAGAGTGCAGAGGCCATCTCGCGGTGAATTTGAGATTCCGTTGTACGGGCACCAATTGCCCCCCAAGTGATGAGATCAGCAATGTACTGGCCGGTAATCATATCTAGGAACTCAGTCGCTGTCGCTAACCCAAGCTTATTGATGTCGAGTAGCAGTTTGCGCGCTTTGTTCAACCCCGCTTCCAGAGCATAAGAACCATCTAGATTTGGGTCAGTGATAAGGCCTTTCCAGCCAACGACAGTACGCGGCTTTTCAAAGTAAGTACGCATGACGATAAACAACTCATCTTTATATTGCTCTTGAGTTTGAGCAAGGCGCTGAGCGTAATCCAGCGCGGCATCTGTATCATGAACAGAGCAAGGGCCAACAATGACAAGCAGTCGATCATCTTGGCCTGTAAGAATTTGTTCGATTTGACGACGAGAGTTGGCAATGCGTTCTGCAACATCATCAGTAATAGGGTGTGCGCTCCCAAGTTCTGCCGGAGTTGGCATTGGACCCAGTGGTTGGGTTCTTAATTCATCGGTTTTGAGTGGCATACCATAGCCTGTTCTTTTTATTGCGAAGCGGTAAAGATAACGGAAACGCTGCTAGGAATAAACCACTTATCGATAATCTTCATATTCAATTTGTGTAAAAATGAAAAATTATTCACTTTCAAGAACTAAAAATGTATTTCGCTCTTGTTTAAGCCTGCGCTTGTGGGTATGTTCGAAGTAACGAAACAACAATAAATTGCACGGAGCAGTAATGAGTGTAGAGACTTTTATCGGTTTACATCCCGCACTAACTTTGGGTAGTGCACTTCCAAGCGCAGATGACAGTGGTGATGGAACCCATTTGTATGTGTCATTTTCAGATCTCATTCTAGGGAACGTCTTTTATCACCCTGAATTTAAAGAAAATACAGAGAACCTCTCCGAAGTTGAAAAGAGTTCGATAGAGGCAATCTTAGCGGGGCAGTCATTGGAGCAACACTTTGTAGACACCTTGGTCACCAGTGTCAAAGCGGCGATCAAACCTGAACATGAGTCCATTAGAGTGAGCCTGAGCAGTGCTGATAGTTATGCGTTCAGTTCACTACTTGGAGGTAGCGCTGAAATCGAAGAGGTAAACCCTGCGCTAGGTTTGCGAGGCGTCTCTCGTTATGCATCTGAGCAGTTTGGTTCAACGTTTGCGTTAGAGTGCCAAGCGATCAAACAATTGCGAGAACAGGGCATTCAAGTCGATATCGTTGTTCCCTTTGTTCGCGCTCTGTCTGACGCTGCAAAAGTTATTGATCTCCTTGCGGAGCAGGGATTACCTCGCGGGCTAAATGGGCTTAAAGTTTTCTACACTGTGGATGTGCCTTCTGCTGCGCTTCTTTGCGAGCGGCTTCTTCCTTATTTCGACGGTGTGGTGATCAATCTAGAGAACTTGGCCCAGTTTACCTTAGGCGTTGATAGGATCAGTGAGGCGTTAGAATATCTATTTGACCCACAAAGCGAAGCTGTGGTGCAACTTCTCGATATTGTGGTTAAATCTGCAACAACGAGCAATAAGCCGGTCTTACTCACTTCGTCTAACCTTACGCAATATCCCAAAATACAAGAGTATATTTTGGAGCGAGGCTCGATTGATTGTGTAGTGACGCTGTAACTAGCAGCGTAGCAACATCACCTTTTGTAAAGCTCAATGTTAACAAAATGTTGACATTGAGCTTTGTTCGTTATGAACTAAAGCGACTATTTTAACTAATCGGACCAGTTCATGATCACTTCAATCGCAAAAGCCAATATGTACCTCAATTGGTTTGGATTTTTCAAAGTACCGTTTATATGGTTGTGCAGACCGAAGATCCTAAGGTTGGATGATCAAAGCGTTGAAATCAAAATTCCCCTGAAACGACGAACAAAAAATCACCTAAACAGCATGTATTTCGGTGTGCTCGCGGTGGGCGCTGATGTGGCGGGCGGTTTCATGGCGATGAGTAAAGCGCAGGAGCGAGGGGAGCGTGTTTCTTTGGCGTTTAAGGAAGTCGAAGGGAAGTTTCTCAAAAGACCGGAAGCTGACGTTCATTTTGTGTGTCATGATGGCAAATTAATTGACGACATGCTTGATGAAACCTTCAAGACTGGCGAGCGCGTAAACCAGGCGGTCAAGATAACCGCCATATGCCCATCTCTGCACGGAGATGAACCCATGGCGGAATTTCTTCTTACTCTTTCACTGAAGAAAAAGGGTGGATAGCCGCTTCCACCTCGATCTGTTCAACGGCAACAATTTTGCTTCGATTGAGGACAATCTTCCAACGATAATACTTCGGTTCGCCATCGTGATTGTCTTCTTTGGCGATCAAATTGACTAGGTGGCGTTTTTCCACTGACTCCTTGCTGACTTGATTATTGTTCAGCACATACACCTTGTTTGAGCCTTTATCCATGAGCCGCATTAGGGGTCTCATGCTTATGAGCAGTGATTCTCGGGTTTCTTCATAACCACTCATAAACTTAGAGGTCGACATTTCAACCCCCGCGCGATAGTGGAGGATGGTTTCTTCTCTTTGTACGACTCGCTTTTTACGAATGTTCTTAATTCGGTCGGGCAGTTTCTCTAAGTTTTTGTAGTCGAGCCACTCTAGTTTCTGACCGACGGCTTTCTTAGTGGTTGGGTCTAAGTAGAGCTTGCGCCACTTTGGTCGCCCTTTGCGAAGCCAACGCCAGAGCACGTCTCTCAAGTCGTCTTTAAAAATCTCACGTAATGCGTAAACAAAGGACATTAATACGATGAAAGAGACGGTGATCTCTCCCCAGTAATCTCTGGCTAAAATCGCTGCAATCGTTACGAACACCATCACAAAACCAGTCGCGCCGCCTTTGACCATTCGCTGCATATTACTGCCAAGGGATTGGGTTTTCTCTTGCAATACCACGGGGTGCTCGATCAATCGGCGCAGCAAACGCATCTTATTACTTAAACGCGTTACGTCGTCACGTACATTTTTCGAGTTGTAATTGTTCAGCTTACGATGCGCCGCTTCTTTTTCGACAATGGCGAGCAAACTCTCTTTGACGGCTTTGTAGTCACCGTCACGAGGCATGTGTGCCACCAGCGACATCAAACGTTGGCCTGTGTACCAAGAGAGATAGTTGTCTATATTCGCGTAGTAGCGTTTTAAGTTCTCTTCGTATGGTGCGCCTCTACGTAGCTTCTTTAGGATGTCTAGTGCGAGGTCAATGACTTCATCCACTTCATCTGTGGTGACACTGTCGGTATTGTTTTTATTGAGTTGGTTTACCGCTTTGTCTAATGCAATAACATATTGGTAGGCGAACAAACTCAAACTAACGCGATACTGGGTAGAAGAGAGTCGGCCTCGTTTTGCTAAGCGGCTGTGCACGAGTGGAAGAAGGGTTTTGTCACTGTAATAGGCGCGCTTTTGAATCAAAGACTCGTAGTAAAACTCGCTTTCTTTAAGTACATCTGAGGATAGACCGAGTTCACCTGGAACAAAAAAGTAGAGATCGAGAGTCGATTTCTTGGTAGACGCCATCGCATGAGAGACTTTTAAAGTGATGCCGTCCTGCTTATCAACGGTGATCAAGGAAAGCTCCTAAAAAAAGTAACAATAACTGGCGAAAGCATATCAGAGATTCGCTATAATCACCGCAAATTTAACAAGAGACAGTTGAAATGATTAAAGTTGGTCAGATTAACCACTTAGAAGTAGTAAAAAAGGCAGATTTTGGGGTATTTCTTGATGCCGGAGATTACGGCACGACCTTACTTCCAAATCGCTATGTCCCAGAAGGGCTCAAGGTTGGCGATTTCGTTGACGCTTTTTTGTACTTTGATTCTGACAGCCAGTTAGTCGCAACAACTGAAACACCTATTGCTCAAGTTGGTGAGTGGGGATTGATGACCATTGAAGGTGTCAATAGCACAGGTGCATTCGCGAGTTGGGGCATTAAAGAGAAAGATCTGCTGATCCCATTTAGCGAGCAACGTACGCGTTTCAGTGCGGGTCAAAACGTTCTTGTTTATGTCTACACCGACAAAGCGTCTGGGCGTATTGTTGGAACCACGAAGTTCAACAAACTGCTCGATAAAACGCCCGCCAACTATAAACGAAATCAACAGGTTGATCTTATTATCGCTGAACGCAGTGACTTGGGCTACAAAGCGATTGTGGAAGGCCAACACTGGGGAATGATTTTTAAGTCTGACGTATTTGGAAAGCTGTTTATCGGTAAAAAGTTGAAAGGCTACATCAAGTCAGTTCGTGAAGATGGCAAGATCGATCTTTCCCTGCAAAAGATTGGTGTCGCTAAGATGGACGACTTGAGCGAGAAGATTATTGAGTTGCTCGAGAAGAAAGGCGGATTTTTGCCACTGAATGATAAATCTTCACCTGAAGCGATCTTCTCGGCTTTCCGTACTAGCAAAGGGACATTTAAAAAGTCGATCGGTGGTTTGTACAAACAAGGTAAAATCGTTATCGAGAAAGAAGGCATTCGACTCGCTTAACGTTTGTCGATTGAGCAATAACCCAATCGACAAAAAATGGCCCAAAGCTTATCCTGCTTTGGGCCTAGGGGAATGGCTCCTACAGAGCCTGCGCTAATGAGTGTAATACATAACAATTCTTATCTTTTAGTGTAGTGCATCGTAGTCAGTTCGCGAGGCTTAGCTAGAATTTCATACTATTGGTTTAGACACTAAAATAAGTTTTTGTCTCTAACCAATTCGCGCGGTAGGCCATTTTTAACTCTGTTTCCAACCCATTTCCCTAGTCCAATCACATCGTTACCTAGCTTGACGAATACTTCCCCTTTACCCGATTGACCTTCTGGTCTTACATCGCGTCCCATATACCATTCACGAGCCTCTTCAACACTAAGTACTACACATTGGCGCTCGTTTCCTGTTGCCAGTGCGGTCGCAACCTGATGTTGCCAGCGATAGCCTTTCTTGTGGGCTTCAGCAATCTTGATTCCCATACGTGAGAACTTAAACTCACCGAGCATGGCTTCAAGCGCGTTAGGAAAAAGCCATACATCGTTATCACGTAGCCAGACTGAACTGTCACTCGGTAACCGAACATCAAGCGTTTGGGCCAGTTGCTTCTCAATATCTTGTTGGACCTTGGCTGAAGCTTTCTCGAAAGGAAATTTGCCGAGGCGTTTTTTAACGTTTGGTGCTTCGACCGAGCTTACTTTGCGCAGCCGTGCGACAAAAAATCCCTCACAATCATAGGTTTGGGGGAATATATGTAAAAAGCCTTCAGGCGTAAGTGATTTGTCCGCATTTGGAAATAGATCTTCAAGGCTGTCGAACTCTACCGCTTCACCAAAAGTCTCCTTTAAGTGATGACACACTTGCTGGTTTTCTTCAACGCTCAAGGTACAGGTTGAGTATACAAGATGGCCACCAACTTTGAGGGCGTGAAATGCGCTTTCGATAAGATCTTTCTGAGTGTTAGAGATTTCAATAACCGACGCTTTACTCCAATTCTTCATCGCATCTGCGTCTTTACGAACAGTGCCTTCACCGGAGCAAGGGGCATCGATCAACACCGCTTCAAATTGTTCTGGCAACCACCCACCGAACACTCTGCCATCATAGTTGCTTAATGCGGCATTTCGTACTCCACAACGTTCAATGTTGGCATGAAGCACTTTTACGCGGCTAGACGAATATTCGTTGGCCACTAATACGCCTTCATTGGCCATTTTAGCGGCTATTTGCGTTGTTTTAGAACCTGGAGCGGCAGCCATGTCGAGAACCGCGTCATACACATCAGTGTCTGATTTAAACAGCGCGGAAACAGGCATCATTGAGCTCGCTTCTTGTATGTAAAATAGCCCGGACATGTGTTCAGCTGTATTGCCCAGTGGAACTACACTCTCATCTGCTTCAATCCAGAACCCTTCGTCACACCATGGCACAGGGTACAGTTGCCAGCCTTTTTCGTTCGCGCGAGTGAGAAAGTCGGCAACCGTAGTTTTCAATGTGTTGACGCGAATGCTCTTGCGAAGGGGGCGTTGGCAAGCGGCAACAAACTCTTCCAAAGTTGATGATGTTGGAATGATGGCCGCCATTTCATCAAGGAATTCTTGGGGCAGATAAACGTTAGAGTGCAATGTTCTATCTCTGAGGAGGTAAAGGGGCAGGGATTATAACCAATCAAAACAAAAAACGCAGCGGTTGGCTGCGTTTTAAAAGTCTTGTTAGGGTTTAGGTATCGGTGTGCGCCACTGTTTCCATTGTTCTTCACCTTGTGCGTGTAGGAAGAATGATTGGCCTTGTTTCGCTACCGGACGAAGCTGCTTATCTTGAGGCGTTGCGAACGTGATACCACCACGAACCAAGCTATCTACTGTTCCTGCCTTAATGTTGGCACCGCTAATGCCAATTGACACGTCAAGTCCTGAGGTATTCCAAAAAATACTGTTTTGACGCACCAAGTAGGCGTATTGAGGATGAATGGAAATCTCTGTGATGACTCGGTCAGCGAACTCTCCAAGCTCAACTCCAGTCACGCTGCCCACTTCAATTTCTCGATAGAGTACAGGCGTCCCCTTGGCAATCGAGCCGCGTGTTTCGCTTTGAAGAGTGAATGTCACTCCTTTTAGCGCTGGCTCTTGCGTGTGTAAGGCAAATTGAGTGGCTGCCTTACCTTTACCTGGGCTGACGCTAATGGTCTGACTGATCAAGTTTTCTAGATTACGTACACCGCTTAAGCTGACCTCTGCTTTGGCTAACCAAAAGTAAGATCCGCTGACCGCTATTTTGCTCGCATATTCGGGCAAAATACGCGCTTTGATATCCACTTTATTGCTATTGAATCGAGGCGTCACCAGTGTAACTTCACCGACTTTTACTCCGTTGTATTTAATGTCGGTTCCTTGAGTGAGCGAATTTTCTCCGCTAAGAGAGAGGGTAATAACCTGACCAAACTTACGTGCTGTTTTGAAATCTTTGTAGAGTACCCACTTGCCGTTTTGTTTGTTGTCTACGCCGGGTAATGAATCAAAGGCGATGCCACCTTGGATAAGAGATTTTAATGGTGCAGCTTTAACGCTCACGCCAGACAATCCCGCGTCGACCTCGATGCCAGAGCGGTTCCAGAAAACGGTTTGTTCAGTAACCAAGTGCTTGTATTGGTTCTCTATACTGGCAGAAATCACCACGCCACCATCGACAAGATGGAAGTCGGCAATTGAGCCCACTTGTAGGTTGCGATAGAGCAGAGGGCTTCCCTTGCTTACGGGAGGAAGTTCTGGAGCAAAGAGTGTTAACTTCGAAGAACCTGACAAGTTATATTTAGCCAACTCAGCTAATGATTTACTTTGATAAAGCTGATAGCTCTCTTTGGCTGAGTTTTCCCCTTCGCTGACAAAGCTAATCGAGCCTGTTAGTAGTTGCTTGGCGGGTGGAACATTGATGTTTAAGCCAGATTCAGTAAGCTCTGCGCTTGCACTGCCTGTTACGAAGAAGCGGTTTTTAGATTTGATGAGGTGAGCGTATTCGGCATCCACTAAGGTGTCGATATGGATTTTGTCATCCACGAGCTTCACGCCAGCAACAGAGCCGACCGATATACCTTTGTATAGGATGTTCGCGCCTTTATCTAAGCCAAATGAGTTGTCGGCAAGCAGCTTAACCTCGATTGAACGGGCTTGCTGGCGGTCAAAATCATTCTGACGAATTGCGGTGAAGTTTCTTGTGCGTTTGCCTTCACCGGGCACGATGGTCAGGAAGTTGCCTTTTACCAAGTTGGATAGATTTTTAACTTCAGAAAGTGACACGGTCGCTTCCTCTAGAATGAAACGCGACCCTGATGTCAGCATATCGCTGAAAGCAGGCTGGATCGCCGCAAATGCAACAATGTTTTTCCGTTCATCTCTAAGCTGTAGGTCGGTGACTTGGCCGATTTCAATGCCGCGATACATGATCGGGGCACCTGATGCACTGATGTTATTGTCATCCGGTAATTGGATCTTAACTGCGATACCGCGTCCGGCCGTTTTTAAGTCTGGGTAGAGGCGAAATACCGTGTCATCACCAATGGGCTCGCCCCCTTCAGGAGAGTCAACGGCAATAGCGCCGCCAATAAGCGCGCTCATGCTTTCCAATCGAACATCGACACCGTCGAAACCAATTTTTGTGCCGATGCCACTGACATTCCAAAAACGGCTATCACCGGTGATAATGTGGCGATACTCTTCTTTGATGGCGGCTTTGATAAGTACATTTTTTGCCTTGTCATCAAGTTGATAGCTGTAGACTTCACCGATAGGAATCTTCCGATAGACAATCTTCGACCCTATGGAAACGCCACCTAAGTCTCGGGCACGTAGAGTTACTGACAATCCTTGCTCTGCTAGCAAATCCGCAGGTGCTCTATCTAACGCACGGAAAACAGTCTCGGGATCGCCGGGCTCGTCACTCGGAGAAATCGCGATATAGTTACCCGAAACTAATGCATCTAGACCTGAGATGCCAGAAAGGCTAGCGGTTGGCTTGACCATCCAAAAACGAGTGTTTTCGTTAAGCAGTTTGGTTGCTTCAGGGTAGATATCCGCTTCGACATAGATGCTTTGAAGATCTTTCGCTAAGTTGATGTCTCTGACCATACCCACTTCAAGACCTTGATAGCGAATCGTGGTTCTTCCCGCGATCAAACCAGAGGCTTCCGAGAAGTAGATTTGAACCCGCTCGCCCGCATCTTGAATGGCCTTGAAAACCAACCATCCGGCTAAGATGACGGTGAGAATAGGCAACAACCATAAAGGGGATATACCGCGACTCTTCTTGACGTCGGGTGAGTACGAATTTTGTGACGGGGAAGGGTTACTCATTTATCGATTCTCTATTGTTCGATGGTTGCTTATAGTTGTCCCAAATCAAGCGGGGATCGAGGCTTTCTGCTGCCAGCATAGTAAATATTACCACCAAGCCAAACGCAACTGCGCCAAAGCCTGGGGTGAAATCAAGAATTTGCCCACGGTCTACGAGAGTCATCATGATGGAAATAACAAACAGGTCCATCATCGACCAACGACCAATCCATTTGACGACGAAATAGATGATCATCCGTTGTCTGTGGAAGATGCTTCGCTTGAACTTGATCGCGAGAAGGATGTAACTCAGGCCAAGAATCTTAGCCACAGGTACCACAATGCTGGCAATAAAAATAATCGCGGCGATACCAGGCATTCCATTTTTAACCAGACCAGCAACACCAGAAAAAATGGTGTCCTCTAATCGTTTTCCGTTGGTCATCAAGATTGAAATCGGGATAAAATTTGCTGGGAATATGGCGATAGAAGCAGCAAACAAATAGGCCCAAGTCTTTTGGATAGAGTTGGGTTTGCGATGATGGATCGGGTTATGGCAACGAATACAGTGCTCACCTTCTGGTTGAGAGAGGTGACAACTGTGACAGTGTAGCGTTTTGTTCTTCATTGGCAGCGTACGCTCTGGCATATATTCTTCCCAGTAACGACGTACGCTAACTCGAGTCACTAGTAATACCGTTGCTACCTGAAGCAAAACCAATCCGATCAGACCGGGGCCAACAAAAATGTCTGAATAATCTTGAAGTTTAAAACACGAAATAGCCACGCTAATAAGGAAAACGTCAATCATTACCCAGACTTTAAGATGCTGAATAAGGGCGAGCGAATACTTAAGTGCACGGAACGCTCGCTGCTGAACCGCGACATGAGCGACAACAACCGAGGCGGATAGAATCAGTGGGGCAATGGAACTGCAGAAAAAAATCAGTAAAGCCAGCATGACAAACCCTTCCTGCATCAAGGTCCATACTCCATGAGGGAGCGTTGCAGGAATCATGACACCAAACAGGCGAATACTGATGAAGTTGAAAAAGTGTGAGGGTATAAAAAGCAGTAGACAAGTTACCGCGATCGCCAAATTGCCAGAAAGAGAAGGGTTGCCTCCTCGGTACAGCTGGGTTCCGCAGCGGGGGCAGTATGCGTTTTTACCCTTTTCGAGGGCGAAAGTATCAACGGGTAACTCACACCCTTGGCAAAGGCGAAGTGATTTCACTTGAGTTTGGTGATATTGCGGTTTTATTCGAGGAGGGTGATTCATAACCACCCTCTATTAATAGTGGCGAGTTGAGTTTTAGGCGTGCGATTGTACGCTGCCATACAGGGTTTGATATAAGCCTTGTTGTTCAACCAACTCACCATGTGTACCCGTTTGTGTCACCTGACCATCTTCCAAAACATAAATGAGGTCAGCTTGTTTAACTGCAGAAAGTCGATGAGCGACAATCAACGTCGTGCGTCCTTGTAAGAACTCGGTCAATGCTTTATGCAAGGCCGCTTCTGTTGCTGTATCTAGCGCTGACGTGGCTTCATCGAGAATCACAAATTTTGGATCGCTCAATATCATCCGAGCAATTGCTAGTCGCTGGCGCTGCCCTCCAGATAAACGAATGCCGCTTCGCCCTATCTGTGTTTCTAACCCATCACTGAGCTGTTCAATGACATCGTGTAGCTGTGCCACTTCCAACGCATGCCATAACTTCAAGTCATCGTAATGTGCGCCGAGCGTTAGATTATGCCTTAAAGTGTCATTAAAGAGTATAGGTTGTTGTAAAACCACAGCAATCTGATCGCGGATAACCTCAAAACTGATATCTTCAACCGTTTCATCATTGAAGCGAATGGTTCCAGAGTTGGCACGATATACTCCAATGAGTAATTGAATTAAGGTTGATTTTCCGCCTCCGCTCGCTCCGACTAAAGCTACTTTTTTACCCGCTGGAATGTGCAAGCTCAGACTTCTTAACACTTCATTTTCTTCGTTGTATGAAAAGCAAATGTTCTCGAGCTTGATATCTACATCGGACTCTTTGTTAAATGGATTTACTTTACTTACAGGGCGGTGCTCCTCCTCAAGCTCAAGCAATTGATTGATTCGGCCAAGCGCTGCTTTTGCACTGTACCAAGAGAATTGGATGCCGAGCAGCTCCTGTACGGGACTTAACATAAACCAAAGATAACCAAATACAGCGAAGATTTGCCCGATAGTGAGGTCACTAAACAGCACCATTAACATGGCAACGGCGCGGAACAGTTCAAATCCTAGCAAGAACAGCAAAAAAGATACTCTTCCTGCTGCCTCAGACTGCCAAGCGTATTTATCTGCATCAATACGGATAGCATTAGCCTGTTGCTTTAGTTCATCAAGAAACTCGCGCTCTCTGTTGGCGGCCCTAAGCTGATAGATACCATCCAATGTTTCGACGAGTCGATTTTGAAAATGTTCAAATGACTGGTTTTCTTTCTTTTTTAGGTGCTTAACTTTGCTCCCTAACTTGCGAGAAAAATAGATAACAATGGGGTTGACCAGCAAAATGAACAGACCCAGGCGCCAATCTAACCACAGCAGCACGCCAGCGGTACCGATAACAGTGAACAGGCTGATTAAAAACTTGCTCAGTGTAGAGCCTATGAATTGATCAATTGTCTCGACGTCAGTGACGAGATGAGCATTGATGCCGCCACTACCGCGGGTTTCATATTGACGAATGCTTATGCGACCGAGCTTATCGATCATCTTACTTCGCATTTGAAACGTGATGGTTTTTGACACCAAAGTAAACTGGCGACTTTGCAGGATGTTCAACGCTTGGCTCGCGCTTCGCATTACAATCACTAACGCAAGAGTTAGGAAAATATAGCCTGTTGGCGTTTGCCATGAAGACGGCAGCACCGAGTTCATGGCTGCAACGCCATTTGCAGGTTGATTGAGAAGTACCTCATCAACCATCAGAGGCATTAAAAGTGGGATCGGGACACTGATTAACGTCGCTATGATGGCGATGATGTTGGCAAACACGAGTTTAGACTTGTGTAATTTTACTTGTCTTATCAACCAAGAACGGCTAATAGTGTTGTTACTAGGATTCATTATAATGAGAATGCTTACTATTTAATGGTTTATGGAATTGTACGTAAATTCATTAACGAAGTCTCTAAATTCAAACGGAACAGCAGTCACTATGACATTAGAACAGTATCAACGTTTAACCAAACAAGCCGTCGCACTACTTGAAGGCGAGCAAGACCTGATTGCTAACTTAGCCAACTTGAGCGCCTTGCTTAACATGGAACTCGATAACATCAACTGGGTCGGATTCTATTTGATGAAAGAGGAAGAGTTGGTGCTCGGTCCTTTTCAAGGGAACCCAGCATGTGTCCGAATCCCAGTAGGGCGCGGGGTGTGCGGGACATCAGTTGCAACGAACAGTGTTCAGCGTGTCTATGATGTTCATCAATTTGAAGGGCACATTGCGTGTGATGCGGCAAGTAACTCTGAAATCGTGATTCCATTTTCGATCTCGGGTGAGGTTGCTGGCGTATTAGATATCGATAGCCCTGTGGTTGGTCGTTTTAGTGAGATCGACGAAGAAGGACTGACGTTTTTAATGGCAGAAGTAGAAAAGCTGCTCAATTCACACGCTATCAAGGCATAAATTGGCTTTTCACTGTGGTTTTTCCCATGCAGGTCACTATAATACCTGAAATATTTATCTTAATGCTCGCGGACAGTCCGCAATAACCAGGAACCCACATGGAAAACACTGAAAAGTTAAAAAACAGCAAAGAAATCATTGCATACATTGCTGAATGTTTCCCTAAGTGCTTTACTTTAGAAGGT
Organism: Vibrio sinaloensis; assembly: GCF_000808535.1. Classification (GTDB taxonomy): domain Bacteria; phylum Pseudomonadota; class Gammaproteobacteria; order Enterobacterales; family Vibrionaceae; genus Vibrio; species Vibrio sinaloensis_D. The sequence goes on along the minus strand of NZ_JWLV01000047.1, from coordinate 161,831 downwards.
GAAGCAAAGCCACTTAAAATTGGTATTTTTCAAGATCTTGCGGAACGTCTAAGTGACGATCCAAAAGTGAGTAAAACACAACTTCGTGCAGCGTTAAGACAGTACACTTCATCATGGCGTTACCTACACGGTGTAAAACCTGGTGCAGTACGTGTTGATTTAGATGGTAACCCAGCGGGTGAACTTGAAGAAGAACACGTAGAACATGCAAAAACAGCATTAGCTGAAAGTAAAGCGAAAGTTCAAGCTCGTCGTAAAGAGCAAGCTCAAAAAGCGCGCGAAGAGGGTAAGGCGAAAGCTAAGCCGGCTGCGAAGAAGCCTCAAAGCCGTCGCCCACAACAAAACAAGCCGCAAAAAGCCAAGAAGCCAGTGGAAACACGCGCTCTGACTGCTGACGAAGTGAAAGTTGGCAACGCAGTAAACGTGAACATGGGCAAAGGAAATATGGCTGCGACTATCGTTGAAATCAATAAGGAAGATGTGCGTGTTCAACTGTCTAACGGCCTACAAATGGTTGTGAAAGCGGAGCACCTACGCGCATAAAGGAGAGTCTCCTACGCATGAAATGCCGTTCAAAACTGTCGCTGATTGCTGCTAGCTTATGGCTAGCAGCGTCTTCAGCCCAAGCTCTAGAAGCAAAGATTGGTCTAGAAGATTTACCCACATTAGCACCGGAAGCTCAGCACGCCACAGCAAGTAAGCGTGTGACCTCTCGCTTTACTCGTTCCCATTACAAACACTTCACGTTGAATGATCAGTTCTCAAAAGCGATTTTTGACCGCTATATTGGGATGCTTGATTACAATCGTAATGTGTTCACTCAATCTGACATTGACCAACTAGATAAATTGGCCCTGGGCATTGATGATCAGTTGAAGTCGGGTGAAAACCAGATTGCCTTTGATGCGTACAATCTATCCATGAAACGTCGTTATGAACGCTTCCAATACGCTTTGTCTTTGTTAGACAAAGAGATGACGTTCGATACCGACGAGACTATCGAGCTTGATCGCAGTGAGTCTGCTTGGCCTAAAGACACCGCTGAGCTAAACGAGTTGTGGCGCAAACGTGTTAAGTATGACGCGCTCAACTTGAAGATGACGGGTAAAGACTGGGATGAGATCAAAGATGTTCTCGGCAAGCGTTACAACAATGCGCTTAAACGTCTTAGTCAAACTCACAACGAAGATGCGTTTCAACTTTACATGAACGCGTTTGCTCGTGAAGTCGATCCTCATACAAGTTACCTTTCTCCGCGAAGTGCCGATCAATTCCAGACTGAAATGAACCTGTCTCTTGAGGGCATTGGCGCCGTTTTGCAAATGACAGATGATTACACGGTCATTCGCTCGTTAGTTGCTGGTGGACCTGCTTCCAATAGCAAGCAACTTGCCGAAGGTGACAGGATTATCGGTGTCGGACAAGATGGTGAAGAGGTCGTTGATGTGATTGGCTGGCGCTTAGATGACGTCGTGCAACTGATCAAAGGCCCGAAAGGCACCAAAGTTAACTTGCAAATTCTCCCAGAAGGTAAGGATAGCAAAGCGGAAGTGATCACCATCGTACGAGATAAGATTCGACTTGAAGATCGTGCAGTGAAAGCGGAAGTTATCGAGCAAGATGGCAAGAAAATTGGGGTGCTTGAAGTTCCAAGTTTCTACGTTGGTCTTGCAAAAGATACGGACAAGTTGATTAGTGAACTCAAACAGAAAGGCGTTGCCGGTATTGTTGTTGATTTGCGTAACAATGGTGGTGGTGCGTTAACGGAAGCGACGGCGTTGTCTGGGTTGTTTATTACCAGTGGCCCTGTGGTACAGGTTAGAGACAGCTATGGTAGAGTGAATGTTAATAGCGATACCGACGGTAAGATTAGCTACGAAGGACCGTTGACTGTTTTAGTTAACCGCTACAGTGCATCAGCTTCTGAAATTTTTGCCGCGGCGATGCAAGATTATGGCCGTGCCGTAGTTTTAGGCGAAAACTCTTTTGGTAAAGGTACAGTGCAGCAGCACCGCTCGTTAAATCACATCTATGATTTGTTCGACAAAGAGTTGGGTTATGTGCAATACACAATCCAAAAGTTTTATCGAATAGATGGCGGTAGTACGCAAAATCGAGGTGTTGCACCGGATATTGCTTTTCCAACGGCAGTCGATCCAAGTGAAACAGGCGAGAGCGTAGAAGACAATGCGTTGCCGTGGGATAGTATCGACAAGGCAAAATATGATGTGTTACGCCGTAACGAAAAGCTTATCAGTGAGTTAAGCGTCAAGCACCAAGCTAGAATTGCGGAAGACTTGGAGTTTCGTTTCATTGCCGAGGACATTGAAAAGTACAAGGCAGAGAAAGATGACAACACGCTTTCTTTGAATGAAAAAGTTCGCAAAGCCGAAGCAGATAAAGCTGACGCTGATCGTCTAGCACGAATTAACCAACGTCAGAAAGCAAAAGGTGAAGCAGAATTCAAATCTTTGGACGATATCCCTAAAGATTATGAAGCGCCAGACGCTTACTTGAATGAAGCTGTCGCGATTACGGTAGACATGATTAAATCGTAGTTTCAACAGCTTAGAAAGGCGAGCCCACGTGGCTCGCTTTTTTTATGTCAATAATTAATGTGATTTAGATCAATTTTTTAGCCAAATAGAACGAATCTGCCTAAGCTTAAAGAAAAAGAGTGAGGGTATGTTATGAAATGGTTCGGACTTTTTTGCTTGCTTTTTAGCCTAACTGCGTCTGCAAATCAAAACAAAGACAATGCGGATCTTACCCAATTTGATCAGCCTTTTTTATTAGGGGACTGGTATTTAATCAATCCTAACCCAGAAAACTCTCAAGAAAACTTTCTAGCGATTAAGCTCTCACTCAACTCAAACTACAGTTTCGTTATTGATATACAGAAAAAGGACTACTCGGTAGATCACTGGGAAGGGTTATACAACGCTAACAATGACACCATTATTCTTGGTCTCAATACATCTGAGCCTCAAGTCTACCAGTATTCAGCTAATCACAATCTGCTTAACCTAAATGGTGTGACCTTTACCAAAGCGCTGTCTAATTCTCTTGCCGGTATGTGGTCTAGTGAGCATCTTGCTGGTGATGATTTACTTGCTAGTGACGTTCGAAGAATGGATCTGGTCCTTCAGCCCGATTTTGTTTTTACTTTCCGCGTGGCTAACGAAGATGGTGATGAGGCTATTCATCAAGGTGTCTACTATACCGAAGGGGATCAACTGGTTCTTTTATACGAAGATGGTGAACACGATACACGTTACACACTCAATCGAGACGTCCTGACTTTAGAAGGTGAAGAAGGCGGTATGTACGCAGTGCTCAATAGAATACGGTGATCACCAAGGATATGACAGTCATTTTATATGACGAACGACGCTTTTGTAGCCATATAGTTTGATTTATGTTTGAACAATAGGCAAAAAACGAGGTATTTGTAGAGAATACCTCGTTTTTTTGCACATAGAGTTGTAAGCTAACTGCCACTTTGCGGATGAGAATCTTTTATCGTTCGCCCCACTCATAGAATGTGAGTGTCTTCATTAGTATCAGTCAGAAGGATTTCGACATGGCTCAGACTCCACAAGCCAAGTATCGTAAAGATTATTTATCACCGTCACACACCATTACTGAATTGGATTTGACGTTTGATTTGCATGACAAAGAAACGATCGTTACCGCCGTTTCACAAGTAAAACAACTCAGAGACGAGGCATCACTGCGCCTTGATGGTGAAAGCCTCAAACTGGTGAGTGTCTCTGTAAATGGCACTGCTTGGGAAGATTATCAAGAAGTGGAAGGCGCGCTGGTGCTTAACGCACTTCCTGCACAATTCGAACTCACCATTGTCACTGAAATTGATCCGGAAGCGAACACTGCGTTAGAAGGTTTGTACAAGTCGGGCGGTGCATTTTGTACGCAATGTGAAGCTGAAGGCTTCCGTCGCATTACCTACTATCTAGACCGACCAGATGTGTTGGCCAAGTACACCACCAAGGTTATCGCAGAAAAAGCGCAATACCCATACTTGTTGAGCAACGGTAACCGTATTGCAGAAGGGGATCTTGAAGGCGGCCGTCACTGGGTTCAGTGGCAAGATCCGCACCCAAAACCAGCCTACTTGTTTGCACTTGTCGCGGGTGACTTTGATGTTCTGCGCGACCAATATGTGACGCAATCTGGTCGCAATGTTGAGCTAGAAATCTTCGTTGATAAAGGCAACCTTGATCGTGCACCCCATGCGATGACCTCGCTCATCAATTCCATGAAGTGGGATGAGGAGCGCTTTGGCTTAGAGTACGACCTAGACATCTACATGATTGTGGCGGTTGATTTCTTCAACATGGGCGCAATGGAGAACAAAGGTTTAAACATCTTCAACTCTAAATATGTTTTAGCCAATGAGAAAACAGCGACAGACACAGACTACCTAGGTATCGAAGCGGTTATTGGTCACGAATACTTCCACAACTGGACGGGCAACCGAGTGACATGTCGCGATTGGTTCCAACTGAGCTTAAAAGAAGGTTTAACCGTCTTCCGCGATCAGGAGTTCTCCTCTGATTTAGGTTCTCGTGCAGTAAACCGAATCAACAATGTCCGAATCATTCGTGGCCCTCAGTTTGCTGAAGATGCAAGTCCGATGTCTCATCCGATTCGCCCTGAAAAAGTGATCGAGATGAATAACTTCTACACCCTAACCGTTTATGAAAAGGGCAGTGAAGTTATTCGTATGATGCACACTTTATTAGGCGAAGAAGGTTTCCAAGCGGGCATGAAGCTGTACTTTGAGCGTCATGACGGTACTGCTGCAACTTGTGAAGACTTTGTTGCGGCAATGGAAGATGCCTCTGGCGTAGACTTGAAACAGTTCCGCTTGTGGTACAGCCAGTCAGGTACACCAACCGTTTCTGTGGAAAGCACTTACGATGCAGAGCAGAAAACTTATGCACTAACAATTTCTCAATCGACAGAGGCGACACACGAACAAAAAGAGAAGCAAGCGTTACACATTCCTTTCGATGTGGAACTGTATGCCGCGAATGGTGATGTTATTGAGTTACGCCGTAACGGTGAAAAAGTTCATAACGTCCTAGACGTAACAGAAGACAAGCAGACGTTTGTGTTTGAAAACGTGAATGAAGAGCCGATTCCGTCATTGCTAAGAGAGTTCTCAGCACCTGTTATTCTAGAATACGATTACAGTGATGAAGAACTGATCTTTTTGATGGTTCACGCGCGCAATGAGTTTGCACGCTGGGATGCAGGGCAGATGCTGCTTGCGAAATACATTCGTAGTAATGTGACGGCTGTGCAAAATGGTGAGGAAGTCGCCTTGCCTGAATCACTGATCGATGCGTTCCGAGGTGTTCTGCTTTCTGATTCTCTTGAACCTGCCTTCATTGCGGAAATGATGTCAGTTCCGAGTCACAACGAAGTGTCTGGCTGGTACAAAACCGTAGACGTTGACGCGGTGGCGAGCGTTCTAAAAGCAATTAAGGTGAAACTGGCGACAGAACTTGAAGACGAGTTGACAGCGTTGTACCACAGTTTGAATCAAGCGGAGTACACAGTGGATCACCCTGCAATTGGCAAGCGCTCGTTGCGTAATACAGCGTTAGCGTATCTGGCGTACACAGAGCAAGGTAATCAACTGGCAGAAAAACAGTACTTCGAAGCCAATAATATGACCGATACTGTGGCGGCGATGTCAGCAGCAAACAGCGCACAACTCCCTTGTCGTGAAGCCTTAATGGCTGATTACAGCGATAAATGGAAGCACGATGGTCTGGTTATGGACAAGTGGTTTGCGCTACAAGGCTGTAATCCGGCAGAGAACGTGTTGGAAGTGATTAAAGAGACAATGAATCATGAAGCGTTCAGTCTTAAGAATCCAAACCGTACTCGTAGCTTGATTGGCTCGTTCCTAAACATGAACCCAGTGCGTTTCCATGCGAAAACGGGCGAAGGGTACAAGTTTGCAGGTGAGATCCTCAAAGAGATGAACAGCAGTAACCCGCAAGTCGCCTCTCGATTGATTGATCCGTTGCTGAAGTTCCGTAAATACGATGAAGAGCGTCAAGCCTTGATAAAAGCTGAGCTTGAAGCGCTTAAATCAATGGACAACTTGGCAAAAGACCTGTTCGAAAAAGTAACAAAAGCGCTCGAAGCTTAATCGACGGGTTAAAACAGTAGCACAATTATGTGCTACTGTTTATTTATACAGTATTTTTCGGTTGGTACCAAAAGTGTTACTTTATTGACCATGAACTACTATTACTTCTCCTTAAACATCTCATATCAAACTTTCCTTGCTCACTACAATGGTGCTGCAAGCAGTGTTTTAGTCGTTACTGACAACGGGTTACGTCTACAATTACCTGCAACCAAGTTCAGACCATTTCTTAGTCAAATTGGTGTAAAAGGGCGGTTTCGTTTAACAACTGACCAAAATAATAAGTTTCTCAAGTTAGAAGTTCTGTGAGCGACTGATTTCTTAGAAGTTTAAATAGAACCTCAATCACATTCTCAAACATTTCACCTCTTACCACTCCTAAAAGAATTAACTATTTATCAATAAAGCTTTTACAATAAAGCGGCATTACCCGTGTTAAGCACTATGCTTACAACATCCCTACAAAAACATACAATTCTATAATAGTGGAGTGTGATTATGACCGCGCGTGAAACATTGATGCCGGTTCTGCTTGAAAAAGTGTACCAACTGATTCAAGACAAACTCGAGCTTGCTCATCAACCTTTAGTCACTCAACTTGCTCAACATTTATTTAGCAATATCTCTCAGGACGACTTAGTCGAACGCAACGAATCCGATCTTTACGGTGCAGTGGTGAGCCTTTGGCATCACATCAGCGAAAAGAAAGCCGATGACGTATCTGTCCGAGTCTTCAACCCAACTGTTAGTCGTCAAGGCTGGCAATCCACACACACTATTGTTGAAATCGTCGTACAAGACAGCCCGTTCTTGGTCGATTCGATTAAGATGGCATTGAGTCGTTTGGATCTTGCATCACACCTGATGCTGCATGGTCCTACGCAAGTTGCTCGCAATGCCAAAGGTGAGATTACCGGTATCAACGAAGGTGAAGGGGCGCTGCAGTCACTTTTCCATATCGAAGTTGACCGCTTAAGTGACAAAGGCGCAATGGCTTCTTTGAAGGAAGAGTTGCTGAGTATTCTGAAAGACACCGGCCTTGTTGTTCAGGATTGGTTACTGATGGTTGAAAAACTTGAAGAAGTCACCAATCAAGTCGAAGCTCAGCAAGAGACAGTCACCGTTGAGCGCGATCGTTACGATGAAACGATTAACTTCCTGCGTTGGTTAGGAAGACACAACTTTACCTTTATGGGATACAAGGAATACGATCTTGTTTCCGTCGATGGTGATACGGAGTTGCGTCCAACGCCAGACAAAGGCTTGGGTCTTTTTGCGAATCGCGACCGTGTTCGAAGCGTTAAACTGTCAGACTTCCCTGATTCGGCAAGACTTGAAGCGAAAAAACCATTCTTACTGATCCTCACCAAAGGCAATACGCCTTCGCGGATCCACAGACCAGCATACACCGACTACATCGGCATTAAGAAATTCGATAAGAATGGCAAAGTGATCGGCGAACACCGTTTCACAGGTCTTTACACCTCCGCAGTTTACAACCAAAGCGTAGAAAGCATTCCTCTAATTCGTGAAAAAGTCGAACGTATCCTAGAAGCGAGTCGATACCGTGAAGGGTCATACTCCTACAAAGCGCTGCATAACATTCTAGAAAACTACCCACGTGATGAACTGCTTCAGGCAAAAGAAGAAGAGTTGCTTGAAGTCGGTATGGGTGTGGTTCAAATGCAGGACCGCGATTTACTGCGTTTGTTCGTGCGTAAAGACCCGTTTGGCCGTTTCTTCAGCTGCATGGTTTATGTGACAAAAGATCGTTACAACACCGAGCTTCGCCGTCAGACGCAACGAATTCTCAAACAGTATTTCGGTTGTGATAAAGAGGTTGAGTTCACTACCTATTTCTCCGAAAGCCCACTTGCCCGTACACACTACATTGTTCGTGTGGACAACAACAACTCAGATATTAATGTCAAAACGATTGAGCAAAACTTAATGGAAGCATCTTCGACTTGGGATGATCGTTTGTCAGATGCGATCGTTGCGAACTTTGGTGAGAGTAAAGGCTTACCTTTATCAAAAGATTACAACCGCGCGTTCCCACGTTCATACAAAGAAGATGTTATGCCTGGCTCGGCGGTGGCTGATATCGAGCGATTAGAAGCACTTAGCGATGACAACAAGCTAGGAATGCTGTTCTACCGTCCGCAAGAGCTTGGTTCCGATTCTAAAGCAGTGCGCCTGAAACTGTATCACCGCGATGAACCTATCCACCTTTCTGATGTCATGCCGATGCTCGAAAACTTAGGATTGCGAGTGATCGGAGAGTCTCCTTATGAAGTGCGTAAGGCGAATGGACAAGTTTATTGGATACTTGATTTCTCAATGCTGCATAAGAGTGAGAAAACCGTCGACTTGCGTGAAGCGAGAGATCGTTTTCAACAAGCCTTTGCTGCGATTTGGGCTGGTGATCTAGAAAGCGATGGTTTTAACCGTTTAGTTCTTGGTGCTTCGTTGACTGGTCGCGAGATTTCCATTTTACGTGCTTACGCGCGTTACATGCGTCAAGTCGGTTTCCCATTCAGTCAACAGTACATTGAAGATACGCTCAGCCATTATCCTGATTTGGCGAAAGCTCTGGTTGATCTATTCGCTAAACGTTTTGATCCTAAGTTCAAAGGCAGCCAAAAAGGACAGGCGGATCTTGTTAAGAAGATTACTGAGCAACTTGATCACGTCGAAAGTCTCGATGACGACCGTATTATTCGTCGTTATGTAGAAATGATCTCGGCAACGCTGCGTACGAACTACTATCAACTTGACGCAGATAAACAACCTAAGCCTTGGTTATCACTCAAGATGAAGCCAAGTGAGATTCCAGAAATCCCGCAGCCTGTGCCGGCATTTGAGATCTTTGTCTACGCACCTGATATTGAAGGTGTACACCTACGTGGTGGTAAGGTAGCACGTGGTGGTCTGCGTTGGTCAGATCGTCAAGAGGATTTCCGTACAGAAATTCTTGGTCTTGTGAAAGCGCAGCAAGTTAAGAACACCGTAATCGTACCGGTTGGTGCGAAAGGTGGCTTTGTTTGTAAACGTCAGCACAACTTTAGTGGCCGTGATGAAATTTTCGCTGAAGGCCAGCGTTGCTACAAACGCTTTATCCGAGCGTTATTGGATGTCTCTGATAACATCATTGAAGGCGAAGTTATTCCACCGAAGAGCGTGGTTCGTCATGATGAAGATGACCCGTATTTGGTTGTAGCGGCTGATAAAGGCACTGCAACGTTCTCAGATTTGGCTAACTCAGTATCTGAGGAGTACAACTTCTGGCTAGGTGATGCGTTTGCATCAGGCGGCTCTAACGGTTATGACCATAAGGCGATGGGGATTACCGCGAAGGGCGGTTGGGAGTCGGTGAAACGCCACTTCCGTGAGATGGGCATTGATTGTCAAACAACCGATTTTACTGCGATTGGTGTTGGTGATATGGCTGGAGACGTGTTTGGTAACGGTATGCTTCTATCTAAGCATATTCGTTTGCAAGCGGCGTTTAACCACATGCATATCTTTATTGATCCAAACCCTGACTCGGCTACGGGGTGGGAAGAGCGCAATCGCTTATTCAACTTACCGCGTTCAAGCTGGGAAGACTACAACGCCGAGCTTATCTCTAAAGGTGGTGGCATTTTCTCTCGCCGTGCGAAGTCAATCTCACTGACTCCTGAGATTCAAAAAATGCTGGGCACCAAAAAAGCGTCTCTAGCACCAAACGAACTCATCAAGATGATCCTAAAAATGGAAGTTGATCTTCTATGGAATGGCGGGATCGGTACTTATGTTAAAGCCTCATCGGAGACACATACAGATGTCGGCGACCGAGCAAACGATGTGTTACGTATCGATGGACGTGAATTGCGTGCCAAAGTTGTCGGCGAAGGCGGTAACTTAGGTATGACCCAGCTTGGCCGCGTTGAATACGCGCTAACAGGTGGTCGCGTCAACACTGACTTTGTTGACAACGTTGGTGGTGTGGATTGTTCGGATAACGAAGTAAATATCAAAATCTTCCTAAATGGTTTGGTCGCAAATGGTGACCTTACGGTCAAGCAACGTAACCAAATCCTAGAATCGATGGAAGATGAGGTAGGAGAGATCGTACTGGATGATGCCTACTGTCAATCAGAGTCTATTTCTGTGACAGAGCAGCAGGGCACTTCGCTGGTTAAAGAACAAATCCGTTTCATCCATACGATGGAAAAATCAGGTCATCTTGATCGCGCTCTTGAGTACATCCCAGACGATGAGACCTTGATTGAACGTGAGAAACAAGGCCAGGCATTGACTCGCCCAGAGCTGTCTGTGCTCGTTGCTTACGGAAAGATGGTTCTTAAAGAAGAGCTTGTCCATGATGACATTGCTAATGATGCATTCCATGCACAGCAGTTAGTACAATACTTCCCAACTGAGTTACGCCGTAACTATTCTACACAAATGGACAATCATCCACTACGTGCAGAAATTATTGCGACGGCACTTGCGAACCAAATGGTTAACGAGATGGGTTGTAATTTCGTGACCCGTTTGCAAGAAGAGACTGGCGCTCATGTTGTGGACATCGCAAATGCGTATGTTGCTGCGAGAGAGATATTCGGCTTAGGCAAAGTCTTTGAAGAGGTACGCTCGCTAGACAACCAAGCAACAACTGAAGCTCAGTACGACATGATGTTCTATGTTCGCCGTACGTTACGTCGTTTATCTCGTTGGTTATTGCGTAACCGTAATGGCCGTCAATGCGTTAAAGCCTTGATTGACCTTTACCAGTCTGACGTTGAAGTGATTAAGTCAAACCTTGATGACATGTTGGTACCGTCAGAAGTGGAAGAACACAACGAGATGGCGAAAGCGTGGATCGAGCAGGGTATTACGCCAGAATTGGCGAGTTATGTGTCTCGCTTATCTAGCCTATACTCGGCACTGGATATATCCACAGTATCCCGTGAAAAAGGTAAATCAGTCGAGCAAAGTGCTAAGTTGTACTACAACCTAGGCGATCGATTGTCGCTACATTGGTTCTTGAAGCAAATCAATACTCAGGCTGTTGACAACCATTGGCAGGCTCTCGCTCGAGCAGCGTTCCGTGAAGATCTAGATTGGCAGCAGCGTCAATTGACTGGACAAGTGTTGAGTTGTAGCTGTGCGCCTGAAGAGCTTGATGTTATGAAAGCGCTAGAGGATTGGATTTCAACGAACGAAACATCTCTTCATCGTTGGGAGAATATCTTGAACGAATTCAAGATTGGTTCAGTTCATGAGTTTGCCAAGTTTTCTGTAGCTCTGCGCGAACTGATGCTGCTAAATCTGAATTGTTCAGCAAATGAGTAAACGTTTGCCATAATAGATTGAATTGTTCGGTAAAACCATTAATAATACAGCCCCGTTTACACGGGGCTTTTTTCTTTCGGAGGCACAATGCTTTACCGTCTAGCCAGAGCTGGCTTTTTCCAACTTGATGCCGAAAAGGCACATGATCTTGCAATTCAGAACTTCAAACGTTTCACCGGCACTCCAGTCGATCTTCTTTACCGTCAACAACTCCCACATCGCCCAGTCGAATGCATGGGTCTGACATTCCGAAATCCAGTTGGCCTTGCGGCTGGGCTAGATAAAAATGGTGAGTGTATCGAAGCGTTCGATGCAATGGGTTTTGGCTTTGTTGAAGTGGGGACTGTTACGCCTCGTCCACAATCCGGAAACGACAAACCACGTTTGTTCCGTCTTGTTGAAGCGGAAGGCATCATCAACCGTATGGGCTTTAACAACCTAGGTGTTGATAACCTTGTCGAGAATGTTAAGAACTCCAAATATTCTTGCGTGCTGGGGATCAATATCGGTAAGAACAAAGACACTCCGATTGAAAAGGGTGCTGAAGATTACCTTATCTGTATGGAAAAGGTATACGAGTATGCTGGCTACATCGCGGTAAACATTTCTTCTCCAAATACACCAGGGCTTCGCTCTCTTCAATATGGTGAAGCGCTGGATGATCTTCTATCTGAGCTAAAAGCGAAGCAAGCTGAATTGGCAGAGAAGCACGGCAAGTACGTACCGCTTGCTCTGAAGATCGCTCCGGATCTAAGTGACGATGAGATCAAACAGATCTGTGAATCGTTACTTAAAAACAAGATTGATGGCGTTATCGCAACCAACACGACGCTAGACAGAACCATAGTAGAAGGCATGAAGCACGCAAACGAGGCTGGTGGTTTAAGCGGTCGTCCGGTGCAATCGCGCAGTACTGAAGTGGTTCGTCGTTTGCACGAAGAGCTTGGTGACCAGATCCCAGTAATCGGGGTAGGTGGCGTTGACTCTTATGTTGCCGCGAAAGAGAAACTGATGGCAGGAGCAAAACTTGTTCAGGTTTACTCTGGCTTCATTTATCACGGCCCGGGTCTTGTAAAAGACATTGTCAAAAACCTGTAGCTTTACGCCTAACATATTGATTGGCGTGACATTGTCACACTGAGCTAGATGGGTTTCAAACACCGAATTTGAAGAGGAAATGAGTTTTCATTTCCTCTTTTTTTTATTGGTATAGCGAATAAAATTCAAATCATTGCTTGGACAGGTAATTAAGCGTTTACCTAAATTCAAACGACATAGAGATTGGAATGATGCTTAAACCCAGTGACAAATGGACTTGGTACTACGATGACTCAGAAGGGCACCTGATGCTCGATCTGGGTGATGGTATGCTGTTTAAGACCAACCTTCCTCGCAAACTAATCGTCGAGTGTGCGATTGGCATCAACGAGTTTTCTGTCGATGATGCATCCGCTTATCAAACCTACAAAGAACAAATTGCGCTGCTTGGGCTCTCTGAGCCACGTCAAGCCGAATTAGCCTTGTACTGTGTGGCAGCGAAACGCTTTCACAAACCTGTGCAACCCAAGAGCTGGTTTTTTGATTCACTATCGGATGGAAATCTAGCGCTTGAGGAAGGTGACTTTGTTCAGTTGTCGACGTCAAGCGGTTCGAGCTCTTTTATTGTCATCGAAGTCGGGGAGTACGCCAGCTTATGTGTGTCTGTCTCACTTGACGAATTCCAGTTGAATGGCATTAAGTCGTTGTCGTTTGGTGAGGCAATCAAAGTGATGCATGACCGAATGCTGCTTATAAACCACCAGTTCCAAGCTCAACCAATCGCTTTGGTTGGCTAATTTTTCGTTCCTTTTATGATTTCCCATCGGCCCTATGGCCGATTTTTTTTGCCTAAAACCCATCTTATTCCATCTAAATTCCTTCGTATCCTCACGGAGAACTGATTATTGAATGTGAGAATCGTTCGGTTTTCAGACAATAATTTGAGTCACTTTCATCGGCAATTTTGGCTTAATCGCTTCCATCAATATGCAAAATTCCCCCTTTTGGTATTATTTGGTAATAAACTTACGTCTTTTTTGTTGGTTGGTATAGACCAATTATAAAGTAAATAAGTATTCACTATCTCCTTAGGCCAAGAAATTCGATAGGAAATTGACGATTTATTAGAAAGGTTGGTAACTCTCTGACTAGATGAGAGTTGATGGTTATTTCATCAGACAGCAGCGGAAAGGCTGAATAACGCTATTTGGATTAACGATGTTGCTCGGTTGTCAGGTATAATGAGAGGTCATTTTCAACAGAATAATAAGTTCACTATGCATCAATATCTTGCGGTTACATCCAATGGTTTGGAGAACCTGTTAGTAGAAGAGTTAACAAAGCTAGGGATTAACGACGCAAAACCTGTACAAGCAGGTGTCCGTTTTAAAGCATCAATTGAGCAGATTTATCGCTGCTGTCTATGGAGCCGTTTGGCTTCTCGCTTTGTTCGCGTTCTATCAGAGTTCACTTGTAACGACGATATGGATCTATACCTTGCGACATCATCAGTAAACTGGGTCAACCATTTCCATAGTTCGAAAAAGTTCGTCGTTGACTTTAATGGTACGAACCGAGAGATTCGTAACAGTCAGTACGGAGCGATGAAAGTCAAAGATGCGGTAGTGGACTGTTATGAGAAGAAGAACCTCCCACGACCGTCGATCAGTAAAGATCGTGCCGATCTTCGTATCCACGTTCGCTTACATAAAGATAAAGCGTTACTTGGTATCGATATGGTCGGTGGAGGCCTACATCAACGTGGCTATCGCCCAGAATCAGGCCGTGCGCCTCTGCGTGAGACGTTAGCGGCGGCTATTATTCTTCGCAGTGGCTGGGATGAGAGTAAGTCGATGTTAGACCCTATGTGTGGTTCAGGAACGCTCTTGATTGAAGCTGCGATGATGGCTGCGAATATGGCGCCAGGTGTGAATCGTAAAAAGTGGGGCTTCGAATCCCTTGAAGACTTTGAGCCAGAGCTTTGGGCTGAGATAAAGTCTGAAGCTTCAGTGCAGGCTCGTCGTGGTGTCAAAAAAGTTGACGCTAAGTTCTACGGCTTTGACAACGATGCTCGTGTACTTAAAACCGCGAAAGACAATGCGCGCCGTGCAGGTGTTGAGTCGCTTATTGAGTTCCAAGAAGGGGATGCAGCTAAGGTTATGCGACCTGCTGGTTTTGAGCATGGCGTCATCGTGTCAAACCCACCTTATGGTGAACGCTTAGGTACTCATCCTGGTCTGATTGCTCTATATACAGCCTTTGGTGCACAGCTCAAAGACCAGTTCGGCGGATGCCAAGCGTCTATCTTCTCAAGCTCTGATGAGCTGCTCAGTTGCCTGCGTATGCGAGCTGATAAGCAGTTCAAATTGAACAATGGCGCGTTGCCTTGTCATCAAAAAAACTACTCCATTTCAGATCGCCCTGCAGAATCTAGAGGTGACGCTGTCACTGAATCTTTAATCGCACCAGATTTTGCCAACCGTCTAAAGAAGAACATTGGTAAGATTGGTAAATGGGCGCGCAAAGAGCAGCTCGATTGCTACCGTATTTATGATGCAGATTTACCAGAGTACAACGTGGCTATCGATGTCTACCTTGATCACCTAGTGATTCAGGAATACGCGGCTCCAAAGAATATCCCTGAAGAGAAAGCAAAGCGTCGTCTTACAGATATTATTCGCGCAGCAATTCAGGTGACTGGTACTGAGGCTAACAAAGTTGTGCTGAAAGTGCGTGAGAAGCAAAAAGGGCGCTCTCAGTATCAAAAGCTCTCTCAGGAGTCAGAAACAATGCAAGTCAACGAGTATGGCGTGAAGCTGCTCGTTAACCTTCACGACTACCTAGATACTGGATTGTTCCTTGATCATAAAATCACCCGTCGTAAATTGGGTGAACTCTCGCAAGGTAAAGATTTCTTAAACCTATTTGCTTACACTGGGTCAGGCACAGTTCACGCCGCATGTGGCGGTGCAAAGTCCACGACCACGGTCGACATGTCTAAAACCTACTTGGAGTGGGCGAAAGAGAACATGAAGCTCAACGGGCAGGTTGGCAGACAACATCGGTACGAGCAGGCAGATTGCTTGCAGTGGTTGGCAAACTCTACAGAGAAGTTTGATTTAATCTTTATTGACCCACCGACGTTTTCTAACTCGAAACGTATGGAACAGTCATTTGATGTCCAGCGTGACCACATTCAATTGATGAAAGATCTTAAGCGACTCCTTCGTGCCGGTGGAACCATTGTTTTTTCAAACAACAAACGCCACTTTAAAATGGACTTGGACGCATTGAATGAGTTGGGGCTAGAGGCGAAAAACATTTCAAATCAAACTCTGCCGCTTGATTTTTCTCGCAACAAGCATATTCATAACTGCTGGATCTTAACCCACAAGGAATAAGTTGGTTTCGTGATCACTTTATATAGTACAGAAGGGTGCCATCTCTGTGAGATGGCTTTTCAATTGTGTCAGCAAGCAGGTATTGCAGAGCACATACGTATCATCGATATTGCCTTTGACGATGAGCTATTTTCTCGTTACGGCGTCACTATTCCAGTGCTCAATTTCAACGATACCGAGCTTAACTGGCCTTTCGACTTACAAGAATTGAAACTTTGGTTAGATAAAAATGGCATTACTTACCATCAATAATGGATTGCTGGCTTACGGTGATCACCCTCTACTTGACCATGCAGATTTTGCATTACAAGAAAACGAACGAGTCTGTTTAGTTGGTCGCAATGGCGCGGGTAAATCCACGCTGATGAAAGTCCTAGCAGGCGATGTATTACTTGATGATGGTAAACTGACCGTTACGCAAGATGTCATTGTCTCTCGTCTCGAACAAGATCCGCCCCGAAATCAAGAGGGAACTGTTCTTGAATACGTCGCTGGTGGATTAGCCGAAGTCGGCGAGCAGCTTAAGATCTACCAAGATCAGCTTGATCTGATTGCCATCGACCCTTCAGAGCAAAACATCAACAAGCTCGCCCGAATTCAAGAGCAGCTCGAACACTCAGGCGCTTGGCGTTTTGAAGATCGCATTAAAAACGTCCTTACGGCTCTTAAGCTTGATGGGCATACCCAATTGACCGACCTTTCTGGCGGTTGGCAGCGTAAGGCTGCGTTAGCGCGTGCGTTGGTATGCGATCCGGATGTTCTGCTGCTTGACGAACCAACTAACCACCTAGACGTTACGACTATCGAGTGGTTGGAGAACTTCCTGAAAGACTTCCGCGGCTCGATCATTTTTATCTCCCATGACCGTGCATTCATTAAATCGATGGCGACACGCATTGTTGACTTAGATCGCGGTAAGCTCTCTTCTTTTCCTGGTGATTATGAGAACTACTTGGTTGAAAAAGAGGAGATGCTACGCGTCGAAGAGATGCAAAACGCAGAGTTTGATAAAAAACTGGCTCAGGAAGAGGTGTGGATTCGCCAAGGGATTAAAGCGCGCCGTACACGTAACGAAGGCCGAGTTCGCGCGCTCAAAAAGCTCCGTGAAGAGCGTTCAGACAGACGCGAAGTCCAAGGTAAAGCGAACATCCAAATCGATGATGCATCTCGTTCAGGCAAGATTGTGTTTGAAGCGCAAAACATCAATTACTCCATTGAAGGAAAGAGTATTGTCAAAGATTTCTCTTTCAACATCATGCGCGGCGATCGGATCGCACTTATCGGTCCGAATGGTTGCGGTAAGAGTACGCTGCTGAAACTACTGCTTAACGAGCTTGAACCGCAAAGCGGCCGTTTACACTGTGGTACCAAACTGGAAGTTGCCTACTTTGATCAGTATCGCGAAGTGCTTGACCCAGAGAAGTCTGTGATCGACAACTTGGCCGATGGCAAGCAAGAAGTGATGGTGGGTGGGCGCCAGAGACATGCGTTGAGCTACCTGCAAGACTTTTTGTTTGCGCCCAAGCGAGCGCGTACACCAGTTAAAGCTCTGTCCGGAGGAGAGAAGAACCGATTACTTCTTGCGCGCATATTCCTCCGTGCGAACAACTTATTGGTGCTAGATGAACCAACTAACGATTTAGACATCGAAACGTTGGAACTTTTAGAAGATTTGCTTGCCAATTATCAGGGTACGCTTCTTTTAGTCAGCCACGATCGTCAATTTGTTGATAACACGGTAACGACGAGCTGGATCTTTGAAGGTGAAGGCGTTATTGAAGAGTTTGTCGGCGGCTACCATGACGCTCAGCAACAACGAGCTCAAGCGCACAGTCAACGTACGGTTGAAAAACCAACGAAAAATGAAAAACAGCTTGAGGAAACTCCCAAAACTGCACCTGTTAAGAATAAGCCTAAGAAATTATCTTATAAACTGCAGCGAGAGTTAGAGGCACTACCAGCCAAGCTTGAAGAGTTAGAAGCCGAGATTGAAAGTCTGCAAGAGCAGGTGAACAATCCTGAGTTTTTCTCAAAATCAGTAGAGCAGACACAACCCATTTTAGATAAGCTTGCTGCCACCGAGCAGGAGCTTGAAGTTGCTTTTGAGCGCTGGGAAGAGCTCGAAGCAATGCAACAGGAAAGTTAACGTCTAATGAGTAGTAAGATTTTTAAAATTTCAATGGTTGCGGCAATGGTTGCCGCATCTTTTAGCGCAAGTGCCGCTATCTATCAGATCCATGCTTATCAACCTGCGAATGGTGGTGAAACGTTTGGTGCAGCGATTCAAAGTTCATCTATAGATTGCTGGACAGATATCAATGCTCCAATTGATCCCGGCAAGGATTGTAATATTCTCCATGAGGATGAACAAAAAATCGGTTTTGAGGAAAAACAAAACCCAGAAGGTTTCAACTACCGAAACGAAGCGCCATTTTTGCTCGAAAACGGTTATGACTATCTTGAAGATGGCTACGATGGCTTTCGTAAGTACTGTGATAACTTTTTAGATTACTCTAAAGAGCTATGTAAGCGTTGGGCGAGTAGACAGTATTCTGCGGGTTATGCGACAGAAGGATCGTTGAACAACTCGTATGCATATATTGAAGATACAGCGATTGAAAGTGCACGTGACAACGTAATTATTAATCAAATTGTTGATCCAGCGAATAACAAAGCCATCGGTACTTACTATGGCGACAGTCTTAAAGCGCGAACGCAGTCTTTCGCTGATGTCGACATTGCTGATGCTGATGGCGTGCAACGAAAGGTCTTCTCTAAATTAGAAGGGCAAGACCTATATGTAGGTAGTGTTTCTTTTGAGACAAGTAACGCTAACGATTTCCGCTCTCAAGCGGCGATTTGGACCAACAGTGGTGCTACGCAAACTTTGATAGCATCTGGTGGTAGCATTAGCAGCCGCTCAATCCCTCAAGGCAGTGCAAGAGACGTCGCTGAAGTTAAAGATAATAGCAATAACCCAGTAGGGGTTTACGCGGTTGGTTATGATTCCAACAGTGACGAGATTCCTCTTGCTGCGGTATTTAAGATCGATGGAACCACGGTAAACAAAACCTACGTCGGTACATACAACGACGACAATAAATACCTTAATTCCTTGTTAACGTCAGTCAACGACAAAGGCGTTGCGATTGGCACGGTAAAATACCGTGAGCCAATTGACGGTGCATACGCAAATCGTTTGTTCTATGTACCTGATGTGACGAAGTCTTCACTTGGTGGTGCAGATTTTCCTGGTGACATCTTCTTTACTAGTGCCAATGGCATTGCTGGCGCAATCAACAACAACAGTGAAGCAGTTGGACAGGTTGACTTTGAACGCCACCAGGAATCAAACGGTGGTAAGCCGAGAGCTAAGCGAGCGTTTATCGCACCACTTTTGTCCACAGACGCAAAAGCTCCATTAGGCAATAAAGCTTGGTATCTTGACGATCTTACCTATGGTTTAAGTAGCAATAATGCTTATCGTGTGATCGATGCGACTGATATCAATGATGCTGGTGTTATTGCTGGTACTGCCTACTATTGTGCTGGTGGTTTTGATAGTTCTGCCATTGATGCAAGTTGTAAAGCAGGCGCTTCAATCGTAGCGGTTAAGTTGGTCCCGATGAATGGTAAGACTTCTAGCGATATTCAATCGCGTCCTCGCGAAACGACTAAGGTTGAGCGACAAGGTGCTGGATTTGGTCTTTTTGCTCTGACAGTACTTGGCCTGATAGGGTTCCGTAGAAAATAGGTGATTTTTTAATCTAGGGCACAGGTTCACATTTTTGGATCTGTGCTTTTTTTATACCTTGAGAAAGGCTCTGTTTTGATCGATTCTTAATTGTGGAGTCACAAAAGCTCCACATTAGTTTAATAGTAGTACGTTAGAAAACACTTTCTTGTATGAGGACGACACTATGAAGAGACAAAAGCGTGACCGCATGGAAAGAGCGCAATCTCAAGGTTATAAGGCAGGCTTAAATGGCCGTTCTATGGACGCATGTCCATACCAACAGATGGATGCTCGATCCTATTGGCTTGGTGGTTGGCGCGATGCCAGAGAAGATAAACAATCTGGTCTCTACAAATAACGACTCAAATCCACATACATATAGGAATAAAGCCCCGAAAGGGGCTTTAACCGTTATTAGCGCACAATAAATAGTAGTATAATGCACTATAACTAAATTGCCAGGGGATAAAAAACGACTCCGAAGAGTCGTCTTTAAAAGGATTCTATTAAAACGCAGATGTATCTTGGAAAAGACCAACTTTTAAATCTTTTGCTACGTAGATTTCTTTACCGTCCACAAGAACACGACCGTCAGCTAAACCCATAACTAGCTTGCGGTTAACAACGCGTTTCATGTGAATTTCATAAGTCACTTTTTTCGCTGTCGGTAGGATTTGGCCCGTAAACTTAACTTCGCCAACACCTAGAGCTCGACCTTTACCTTTGCCGCCAACCCAGCCAAGGAAGAAGCCAACAAGCTGCCACATTGCATCCAGTCCTAAACAACCTGGCATTACAGGGTCGCCAGGGAAGTGGCAATCAAAGAACCACAGGTCAGGTGTGATATCTAACTCCGCAAGGATAAGACCTTTACCAAAATCACCTTCAGTCTCAGACATCTTGGTGATGCGGTCCATCATCAGCATGTTTGGTGCAGGCAGTTGAGGATATCCAGGGCCAAAAAGCTCGCCTTGGCTCGACGCTAGAAGATCTTCACGGTTATATGATTCACGTTTGTTTTGCATTATCAATGACTCCAATATTTGATAGTCGCATCTTAGTGAACACGTGTACGCTAAACAACTCCAACCAGTCTGAATCTAATGAATATTTACATTATCTAAACCAGTTTTTGAAGCGTTCCACAATTCCTTGTGGGTGTTCGTGTTTTTCAAAGTTTTCAATTCGTTGTGCGATTTTGTTGATGACACTTTCTTCATCATCACCGCGGAAAGGTTTGCCCATGATGAGAGGGATAGCTTCATCGACAGTTGATACAGACCAGATGTGAAACTGATCCTGTTTAATGCTATCGACCACATCCTGATTCAGTGCAAGATGCTTTAGGTTAGATTTTGGAAGAATCACACCTTGCTCGCCGGTCAGTCCTTGATGTTTACATACGTGATAGAAGCCTTCGATTTTTTCATTCAAGCCGCCTACAGCTTGGACTCGTCCAAATTGGTCTACCGCGCCGGTGACTGCAATTTGTTGATTGATTGGGATCTCAGACAAAGCACTGACAAATGTACATAACTCGGCGAGAGTTGCACTGTCACCATCGACTTCACTGTAAGACTGTTCGAACACCACAGAAGCAGAATAGGGTAACGGTTCCTCTAACTGCAATGCGCTACTCACGAAGGCTTGCATAATCATCATACCTTTCGCGTGTAGATTACCGCCAAGCTCCGCTTTGCGTTCAACGTCTGAAATATCACCGTCACCAAAATGGATAACACAAGAGATTCGAGCGGGCTCTCCATATGGCATTGGGTGGCCAGGCACATCGATGACGGTCAACCCGTTAACTTGACCAACGCATTCGCCTTGTGTCTCTATGATAACTTGCCCGTCGGTGATGTCAGCAAGAGCGCGTTCAGGAAGATAAGCCTCACGATGGTACTTGTTGTTGACAGCGTTTGAGATGTCATTTTCATCAAGGACATTGTCTGACGATGAAAGCAAAGACTCTTGGAAAAGAGCGAGATACCAAAGTATTTCGATAGGCATGTACTCCTGATCTTCGGTATATCGAGCTCCTGCGACCAAAAGTCGATGCAACGCGCCAAATGTCAGCGTAGGGAGTTGATAGGTAGTAAGAATCCATCGAATGAAGCCCAGCAGCTTTTCACATGACTTTTCCCCAAAAGCTATCTCGTTTTCGATTTCGGTATACATGGCTAGGCCGCTGTATAGCTCGTCATCTAAATACTCAAGATCTGAGATTTGATGTCGGTCGCCGACAATGACTACTTTTACATCATAGGTTTGGCTTGGGACTAGGGTGGCAACCTTGCGTGGATTTGCATTCAGCGGCGAGATAGGTTGCCCTAAAAGAACGGTTTTGAGCGCTTGCCAACTCGCGGGGTTTGCTAGAATTAAGTTAACAGGTATGACGAGAAACCCGCCATCTGCTTGATCAAGTAGCCCCTTATGGCGAACGGTAATTTGTCCGTCGTCGCATGAGTAAGAACCAAGTAAAGAGTCTGCTGTGAGTGATTCAGTCACATGAACACAATCATTTTGTGTATGTTGCTCTATCGCTTCTTTTACCAAGTGTCGGTAGAAAGCATTGTCAATCGAGTTAATGATGAGTGCGCGCGTATAGCCGTTGACTCTAGATAAGGTGTCTATAGATTGTTTGAGTCGGGGTTGAATGTCGATAAATCTGACAAGATCCAGTTCATTAAATCGCTTTAGAATTCCGTCATATTGGGAGTACTGAGGCGTTACTGAACGCCAGCTTTCTTGCTTCATCAAATTGGTTCATTAATCTCTAAATGCGCGAAATTATATAGAAAAAGCCAATGATGAGATACTGGTAATTTAATCTGATGATCTGGATCGCTTTTCGATTACAATGGGGATTGTAACGAACGCTTAATGCAGTTACGCTGTCACCAGAAACTCAATGGAACATTGTTACTCATGAAATATCAACAGCTTGAAAATCTAGAATGTGGATGGAAGTGGACCTATTTAATCAACAAATGGAAGGCTGGTGAAGCCATCACTCGACACATTGATTCAAGTGAAGCTGAAGCCGCTATCAATGAGCTTCGCAATATCGAGCATGAGCCAACTCAAGTTTTAGAATGGATTGAAAACCACATGTCACTTGAGTTAGACAACAAACTCAAACAAGCCATTCGAGCGAAGCGTAAAAGACACTTCAACGCTGAACAGATTCACACCAAGAAAAAATCGATCGATCTAGACTATCGAGTTTGGGAAAAACTGTCCTATCGAGCAAACGAGCTAGGATGTACGTTGTCCGACGCAATTGAATACTTGCTGTCAGAGGCTTCAAGAAGCGAGAAAGCAAGTAAAACGGTGAGTAGCCTTAAAGAAGATTTGTCGAAGTTATTGGATTAAGGAGTAGTAGGGATGCTGTATGTCATTTTGATTGCTGCAGTGGTTGTTTTTTGGCTAGTTGCAGTCGACAGACCTGTGTTGAAGGTGAAGTTTTCAAACGGGAAGATCGTAACCGAAAAGGGGCATTTCCCTCCAACGTTTAAGCACAACGTTGTTGATATAGCTGAGCGTGAATCCTTCACCGGTGAGCTTAAAGTGTACCAACTTCGAACGGGAACCAAACTGGTTTTCAGCAAGGAAATCCCTAAAAAAGTCCAGCAAAGAATCCGCAATGTATTTCCGCATCAAGGATTTAAAAGTAAAGGTACAAAAAAACGTGGGTGATAAACCTATCAATTACACATAAGAGAATTTTCCCTTCAGTTCCATTTCCTTCACCCCACATTCATCTCAGACACTTGGTAGACTCGTTTCTGAGGTGAATGTATGAAAACAAATATCCTAATATTAAGTCTGCTATTATCAACTAACGCACACTGTGCAGATGATTCCGAATGGAACGCCATTGCAAAAAAACTTAAAGCCAGAATTGAAACAAAAATAGCCAAACATAGTCTTCCTGGGTATTGCAATGTCTTCATCGAATTCAAACACTCTAAATATCATGCGATTGTCACTAGAGTGAACACGAATGGAGATTTTAAAATTTGCAAAGTAAGCAAGCATCTCATCAAGAAGGGAGAAAAGTTCAGATACCGTACACCAGAGAAATATTTGAGAATTCATGTTGCAAACGAATGAATAGATACAGAGAATGTGTGCTAAATTATTAATATGTTTATTGAACCGAAGTCTCACTTTGTTAGTAACAAATAAGAAATACAATAGCGAAGCGTTAGCAATAGCCCAAAAAGTTAACCACCTTACGC
The DNA here is from genome assembly GCF_000808535.1 of Vibrio sinaloensis. GTDB lineage: Bacteria > Pseudomonadota > Gammaproteobacteria > Enterobacterales > Vibrionaceae > Vibrio > Vibrio sinaloensis_D. The sequence continues at coordinate 137,879 of NZ_JWLV01000047.1, read as the reverse complement.
GAGAGCGTCACGCGAAGTGGTTGGTTAGTCTCAAATATATTCTTGATCAGTCTGATGTGGACGCGACACTCAGTCGTCAAAGCGAGTTTTGTGACAGTGTAATTTTAAAAGAAGAAGAACGTATCACGAACAACCAACGTTTGCTCTTGGAGTGTGAAAGCGAGCGAGTCCAGGAAAGAAGGCAAGCGGCTGAAGATAAGCAACGAATCCTGGGTAATGTCGTTGATGATGTTACGAAACATGCGGAGCAACTGATTACCGATACGCTCTTAAATATGCCGGCAATTAAACTTTTTGGACGTTTTCCAGATTTTTCGTACTTCTCAAGTATTGCCTATTCTCCATCTGCCAGTTACAGCAAACTAACCGTACTCCCAACTAATGATAACCAGTTACGAAACAATCTACTGATGTTGGTTAACGATCCCAAGTTTTGTGCCCGAATTGGCAAGATGGCTCGCGGAATTAACGAGCCTCAAGTCGCGATAGGCACTTTAGGTACTGAAAATTGCCGAGTACTTTTGCCCATCTTAATGGTGAAACCTATTTTGCGTTGGCACAATCCGTTAACAAAAAACATTGCTCCTAAGCTATGGCAACACATGATTTTAACTGCAAACGTGACGCGAATGCGTTTGGATATGGCAGGAATTAAAAATCCGGAACAGGGGGTCTTGCTCGGGGTTCTAAGAACGATAGGGAACTTCGCAGTAGTGAATCAGTTTCCCCAATTGTTCGAGGATGCATTGGTCGAGAAGATGCGTTATTACCGTGAAAACAACCTAAGAGACGAATACTACGCCTGCGCAGAGGTTACTCCTAATTTGAATCTTTTGCCCAAGCTATTAGTTAATTTGGATAATGCGATTACTCGAAAAGTCATAGAGGAAATAGAGTGGGGCCCAAATACAGTACACTTAAAAAATGCGCTCTTGGATGATCTTGAAGAACGCCCAATCTTAGAGCGAAGTGAGTTTGGTGTAGCGCTTGCACAAGGCCAAGCATATGCCATTTTTGATATGCTTGATCGAAGTGATGCGTTTTTAGAAAAGCATAAACCCTTTTGGTTTGCTCATGTTCAAATGCCACCAAGCGCTCTTAACGAACTGCGAGCTAAACATCCGGGTCGAATTGGCTTATCTAACGCAAATAGTTAAACACGTTTTTTCACTCAGACTATATTGGGAATATGCCATAATGCACTATAACTAAATTTCAACTTACAAACGATATAAAACATGGTCGCTAAATTAAATAACCGAATCAAAAGCATAACAAAATTCAGATAAAGACTTATCTCGTAGCGAGACAATATTAGTAATATGACATAAGCATTGTGACACGGTCACTTGATCAGCTTTGCTCACTGCAGATAACTGTGTTCGGCGCAAGGCCATTTCCTATGTGAAATTTGAAACGAACTAAACGATGGCGCTTTGATAGAACACAACTCAGTTCTTCCAGTTATAGAGACGGTCATGGAGTTCAATCACAATATTGAGTTTCGTTTGATGGCTTGGCGGTAACATTAGCCTAAGATTTGTTAACGCGAGCGAGCGGTATTGGGTAAAGGCCAGCTGTTTGTTTACTTTAATTATCAACAAGCAGAGCCAACGTGCATGGTCGCTATAATAAAGCAGATGAAGTCTGCAAAACCGCAACGTAAATCTCAACTAGAATGAAGTTAATTCGCGTAAATGAGGATTGCGGGTATGTACATCAACCAACTAATAGACGCCTATAAAGCGACTAAAAGTTATGTCCATTGCACATGGTTTAGGGATAAGCGTGAAAAAGTTGTCTGATATTAGAAAAGGACGACGCTATCTAACTGAAAATGAAGCACTTTATCTAGCGGATGAAGCCGGTGCAGATAAAGAAATGGTTTTAGTGTACCTAGCAGCCGATAAAGCAAAGAGCTACGAGGCACAAACGCTTTGGAACAGCATTGCAAAAAAGTTTAACGGGCTGAATTTACACGGAATATCAATAGCTTGCGTGGGTTTAGCTATGTGGATTGGCAGCCCTAATGAAGCCACAGCCAAGTGCGCATTATGTATATTATGTTAAATGATATTTATTAATAAATAGAGCACCGTGATGCCCTACAATATTGTCGCTATAGTATCCGATTAAACATAACTGCATTTACCATAAAATACCTAATAAACACAAACAATTAATCAAGATTAATGTCCGTGTTTATTAGGATCTCCCTAAAACAGATTCTATGGAACGTTGTATTTCTTTACCTCTTATAGGCTTCGAGACAAATGCGTTCATTCCCGAGTTCAAACATGCCTGTTTATCTTGCTCCATCGCGTGGGCTGTCAAAGCGATAATGGGCGTATGTCGACAAAACTTTCGGATTTCTTTGGTTGCGGTAAGTCCATCCATGACAGGCATCGAAACGTCCATAAAAATCAGATCTACTGCTGCCATGTTATCTTTGATGTATTTGACTGATTTTTTGCCATCGTTGACGATAGCTACTTTGTGTCCGAGCCGCTCTAGTAGTAATTTTAAAACCATTTGGTTTGTCTCTGTATCTTCTACTACCAACACTGACAATGGGCGTGTCCCTTGGCTCTTTGAAAGTCGCGGCTGCGTCAACTCATGCCCAGATTTAACCGATACAGGTAATTTTATTTTAAACCTAGAACCTTTCCCTTTTTCACTTTCAACGCGTATGCTTCCGTTCATTAAAGTGACCAAGTGTTTTGAAATAGTTAAGCCAAGTCCACTGCCACCATAGCGCCTAGTGATGGAGTCATCGGCTTGTTTAAACTGGTTAAACACTGTCTCGATACGAGAAGGGTCAATACCAATACCAGTATCTTCCACTTCGATGATAAGTTCTTGGCTAGTGACTTTTGCGTGCAAAGATACATGGCCAGCATGAGTAAATTTGATTGCATTGCCTAGCAAGTTGAAAACTATCTGTAAGATTCTTGCCGGATCAACCCAAACAGAATGATGAGAGTCAATGTCAAGATTTACATTTAGTTTAAGACCTTTAGCGTCTGATAGTGCGTAAAAATGCTCTAGCATAAACTCGAGTTCGTTTTTCAAATTTACCCACTGACATTTGATTCGAAACTCACCACTTTCAATTCTAGACAACTCCAAAATGTCATTAATTAGCACCAACAAAAGCTCTGCTGATGATTCCATCTTTTCCAAGATTTCTATTTGATGATCGCACTTTGAATCAGCCAAAAGGACGTCGACATATCCTAGGACTGCACTGAGCGGCGTTCTGAGTTCATGGCTCATCATGGCAAGAAAGCGTGATTTTGCTTGGTTCGCTTGTTCTGCTCGAACTTGTGCCGATTTTAATTGACGCGTTTTAATGTCAACAAGCTGCTGGAGCTGCTCAGTTCTTTCGATATCTATAAGAGCACGCTCCAGCAAAGGCCTAAAACGTGACAGGGTGTCACGCGATTCAAGTGTGAACTGCCCTACTTCTTCTCCCAACAGTACGATGATGGAATCGGTAATGGTGCCCTGTGCCCCAGTTATCAACGCGGAATTGATGTCGTAGTCTGTATTACCGACCAAATGGCTGAATTCTTGTGCATTACTTGGTTCGTATAGAATGATGCTTTCACCAGATAATGCGCGTTTGAAGCGGCTTTGATCCTGCCAGGCTAGATTTTGAAAGCACGAACTCGACGCTAGTAAAGTATGATAAGCGTGTTCGTTTTTACTTGGTTTGCTCAACACCAAAAAGTCGGAAAAGTTGATATAGAGTGATAAGACTTTTTGGAGTTCTGTGAATATTTGTTGCTTGTCTGATGCGACGGTAATGCTTGATATTGCGTCTAAAATAGCGCGGTTCTCTTCGGCTAGTTTTGCCTCTCGCACTTGGCTTTGCTTTAGTTCAATTAGCGCTTCTTGTAGCTGTTCTTGTAATTTTAGACTCATAAATTTGTTCTAATCTGAGTAAAAAGTTGCTGCCGAAATCATTAGATTCCCATGACCATTGTCACCATTGATAAAGCGGCCTTGTTCACCAAACGTGAACGGACAAATAAATGGGATATCACCCATTTCGTGCTTTATTTTGTCATAGACCTTGCCCATATCTTCCTCTAAATGAAGCATTGCTCCGGCACAAATCACACAAATAGCGCCCGTAAGTTGCGTATTGAGCTCTGACTGACGTCTTGCTTCTCGAATCACTCTTGCAGGTCGAGAGATTAACTGTTGTCTATCACCAGACATAAGTGTGACAACGTCACCTTGGTTCACATTAGTAAATAAGAGAATGCCTTGTTCATCCGTAACATTTATCGGATGTGATAGCTTAAAATAAGGTTGGTTGTATAACGTGCCTGCTATTCTTCCTAGCGGGTATTGAGTCACAACCTGAAACTTAAACCATTCGGGAATGTCTTCACCTGAATGCTCTGAAATCCAGCCACGATACCTTTCTTGTGCAGGCATATGGTCAATTTCTATGATTTCTCTGTCTTTACACTTGGTAATCAAGCCTTGGTACTTCGTCGGGGAGTAACCCGCGCTGAAGCCTGTGGTGAGCGGTTTGGAAGGGAAAAGTAGCTGAATTGAAATGCCTTGGCTTGTTGATTCGTCTTCGTTAAATATTGACCATTGACCCTTGATAGCGTTGTCTGCCGCCGTAGCACCGATAATAGGGATAGGCGTTTTGAATACATTATCAAATGCGCTGATTAACTTTTCTTCAATGCCCGGCGTGCTATGAATGATCGCGAAACTGGGCACTTCTCCCACTCGTTCAGCTTTACGGAGAGCCACATCTATCGCTGCCCTTGTGGCTTCTTCTATGACCGACGTATCTTCAATAGAGACTACGCCGCTTCCATAGGCGGTTGAATTAGAATCATAGATTGCTATTACGCCAATAACTGAGCCAAAGTGTAGTCCCCGCTCTGTCATCAACCCCTTACATGTAGAGCACCCAGTGATTGAAACTTGAGGAAAGTAATTTTTAAAAGCCAATCTGAGTTTCTCAGCGCCATAATTCTGTGTGAAGTAGCAAATTATGCTTACTAAGTTAGTTCGGCAAATTTTGTTGCTCAGTTCCTCTATGGCCTCTTGCTCATTAAGCCGATGAGTAATGTGGGTCTTAAAATCCATTTATCTACTTTTAATACTGACGTAACGGTCGATATTCGCATTTTTTAAAGATAGTTGGAATGTTATTTCATCAATTTCTGGACTTAAATTGATGAGATATATGTTTCCATTTCTTGGCAATATTTCGTCGCTATCGATTAGTTGCACCCGCCAATCGTTTTCGTCCGTTTCCAGTTTTATATTTTGCTTTGAAAGAGTCGCATAGAAACGAAAGTCATTTACAAAAAAAGTACATTTTTCGTCGATGCTACAAGCCACATTTATCACTTTTGGGTGGTCAACAGTACGCCAAATAAACGCCGCAATAAGTATGGTTAACATGATGATTATTTGAACAAAACGGCCTCTTGTGAGTTTTTCGGCAGCCATACTGTGGGGTTCTCCGTGTAACAAACTTCAAAGTTTTAAAATAAAAGGCCAAAACCTGACCGACTGTAAGGTTACTACTCTGTCATTGAATTGTTAAATGCAGTATAGTTGGCGGCTGAAAATGCCACTTTTTTTAAAAATCAGCAAGAAGATTTAACCGAAGTTATCGGTGCGAATTTCCTTAATGATTTGGGTGGCATTACGACATGTGTCGTGTTGGAAGTAAAGTGTAGTTAATTAGAAATTGGAAGCATGCAAATGAGCCAAGAAAAGCAGCTTGAACAAAACTACAACTATACGGTCGTCCGTCAATTTACCCTGGTTACTATTTTGTGGGGTATTGTCGGTATGGCTGTTGGTGTTTTGATTGCCGCTCAATTAGTTTGGCCACAGCTAAACTTTGATACGCCGTGGTTGACGTACAGTCGCTTACGTCCTCTGCATACTAATGCGGTTATTTTTGCGTTTGGTACAAGTGCCCTGTTCGCAACGTCTTATTACGTTGTACAGCGTACCTGTCAAACTCGTCTATTTGGTGGCCCTCTTGTCGCCTTCACCTTCTGGGGTTGGCAGGCAATCATCCTAGCAGCCGCGATTACTTTACCGTTGGGTTTTACCTCAGGTAAAGAGTACGCTGAACTAGAATGGCCTATCGATATTGCCATTGCGGTAGTATGGGTCTCTTACGCTATCGTGTTCTTCGGAACATTGATTACTCGTAAGACCTCCCACATCTACGTAGCAAACTGGTTCTTCGGTGCCTTTATTATCACTGTCGCGGTTCTTCATATCGTGAACAGCATGGCTATTCCTGTCTCTATGGGTAAATCGTATTCGATCTACTCTGGTGCAGTGGATGCGATGGTTCAGTGGTGGTACGGACACAACGCAGTAGGTTTCCTACTGACAGCTGGTTTCCTAGGCATGATGTACTACTTCGTTCCTAAGCAAGCTGAACGTCCTGTTTATTCATACCGTTTGTCTATCGTTCACTTCTGGGCATTAGTATCTCTATACATTTGGGCTGGTCCTCACCACCTACATTACACTGCGCTTCCAGATTGGACTCAGTCGCTAGGTATGGTGATGTCACTGGTTCTATTCGCGCCGTCTTGGGGTGGTATGATCAACGGTATTATGACGCTTTCTGGTGCTTGGCATAAGTTGCGTTATGACCCAATCCTTCGTTTCCTAATCGTTTCTCTATCGTTCTACGGTATGTCTACGTTTGAAGGTCCAATGATGTCTATCAAGACAGTTAACGCGCTGTCTCACTACACCGACTGGACTATCGGCCACGTACACTCTGGTGCATTAGGCTGGGTTGCTATGGTATCTATCGGTTCGGTATACCACTTAGTCCCTCGCTTGTTCGGCCAAGAGCGCATGTACTCTGTTAGCATGATCAATACGCACTTCTGGTTGGCAACAATCGGTACCGTTCTATACATCGTTGCGATGTGGATCTCTGGTGTAATGCAAGGCCTAATGTGGCGTGCGGTCAACTCAGACGGTACGTTGACGTACAGCTTTGTCGAATCTGTACAAGCGTCTTACCCGTTCTACTTTGTACGTTTCCTAGGTGGTTTCATCTTCCTAGCTGGTATGTTCCTAATGGCATACAACACGTACAAGACGGTAACAGCGCCTAAAGATAGCCTAAAAGCTATCCCACAACCGGCATAAGGAGATTAAAGAATGAGTTCTAATTCTAACAATCGCCACGAAATTGTAGAACGCAATGTCGGTTTACTAGCGATTCTTATCGTTTTTGCAATCAGTTTGGGTGCTCTTGTAGAAATCACGCCGCTGATTTTCCAAAAACAAACCACAGAGCCTGTTGAGAACCTACGTCCTTATACAGCGCTTGAAATGGAAGGTCGTGATGTCTACATCCGTGAAGGTTGTAACGTTTGTCACAGCCAAATGATTCGTCCATTCCGTTCTGAAACGGAGCGTTACGGTCACTACTCTGTTGCTGGTGAAAGTGTATACGAACACCCGTTCTTATGGGGTTCTAAGCGTACAGGTCCAGACCTAGCACGCGTAGGTGGTCGTTACTCTGATGAGTGGCACCGCGTTCACTTAATCGATCCACGCGAGTTGGTTCCTGAGTCAAACATGCCAGGTTTCCCATGGCTTGAGGAAAATGTTCTTGATGGTAAGGACACTCAGAAGAAACTGACTATTTTCCGTGATCAATTTGGTGTTCCGTACACTGATGAACAGATCGCAAATGCGTCTAAAGAAGTAGAAGGTAAGACAGAGATGGATGCCATCATCGCTTATCTTCAGTCTCTTGGTCACGCGATGAAGTAAATAAGGAGGTAGTTATGGATATCGGTACTATTCACAGTATTTGGACCATAGTGCTATTCGTTAGCTTTTTAGGTGTAGTTTGGTGGGCTTACGGCAAGAGTCGAAAAGCTCGATTTGACGAAGCTGCAAACCTTGTTTTCGCTGATGAAGAGCAAGCGCCTTCAAAAGAACAAGGAGTGACTAAGCAATGACGACATTTTGGAGTCTTTGGATAATCATCATTACAGTCGGGACACTTGTCGGCTGTGCTGCACTACTTTTCTGGTGCCTTAAAGATAAAATGGGCGTTGAAGAAGGTGCAGATATGGGGCACGAATACGATGGGATTCGTGAACTGAATAACCCACTACCTAAGTGGTGGACTTACCTTTTCGTTGGTACGTTTATTTTCGCTGCAATCTATCTAACCCTTTACCCAGGTTTAGGTAGCTTCAAAGGTGTACTAGGCTGGACAAGTTCAGACCAAACTGTACGCACTGTTGAAGAATCAAAGGCGTCGATTGCTGCAGCGCAAAGCAACAAGCAACTTAACCAGTTCGCTAAAGAGCTTGACGATGCTGATGCTTACTTCGGCGAGGCATTCAAAAAGCTTGCGCACGTAAACGGTACTGACGAGCTTCGTCCTATCCCAGAGATCGCAGCTGACTCGGAAGCAGTTAAAGTAGGTCAACGTCTGTTCCTACAAAACTGTTCTCAATGTCACGGTTCTGATGCTCGCGGTCTTAAGGGCTTCCCTAACCTAACTGACGATGCATGGCTATATGGTGGTGAGCCGCAAGCTATCGTAACGACTGTTATGCAGGGCCGCATTGGTCAAATGCCAGCTTGGAAAGACGCACTTGGTGAGCAAGGTGTGAAAGAAGTAGTAAGCTACACACTAAGCCTATCTGGTCGTTCTGTTAACGCAAGAGAAGCAGAGGCTGGTAAAGCTCGTTTCGTTGTGTGTGCAGCATGTCATGGTACAGACGGTAAAGGTAACCCAGCAGTGGGTGCTCCTGACCTAACTGACCAAGACTGGCTATTTGGTGGTTCACGTGCGGACGTAACCGAAACTGTGATGAACGGTCGCTCAGGCGTAATGCCTGCTTGGAAGGACATTCTAGGTGAAGACAAAGTTCAGCTTGTTTCAGCTTATGTTTGGAGTCTAAGCAACTCGGAACAATAAGTTACATTTCAATAACAGCCCCTTACTTTCTATCGATGGCAAAGGGGCTGTCTTTCCTTTAGAGTTAAATCCCTGATTCTATTTTATTAATTGAGAACTTTTTTATGGTAAAGCCTTGGTATAAGCAGTTTTGGCCGTGGTTTCTTATTATTCTGCCACTCACTGTTGTTGTATGGACGATCATCACGGTCATCGTTTTTTCTCAGAACTCTGTGTCATTGGTCACTGAGGATTACTATAAAAAAGGAAAAGGCATCAACATTGATATTTCTAAAATCAATGTCGCCAAAGATCTCGGCTTAAGTGCTTCAGTCTCCTCAGAAGGCAACACTGTTATTATTCAATTTGAAAAAGGTCAGCTAGAGCATTATCCAGCACTTACTGCGATGTTTGCTCATCGAACATTGCCAGATCGAGACTTCTCACAACTTCTTACCTCTGATGCACAAGGATTCTACCGACTAAACTTGGACGCTGAACTTCAAGGTCCATGGTTTATTGAGCTAACTGGCCACGATAAGAAATGGCTAGTACAAGGTCGTGTCACTTTCCCATCATCAACCCCTGTTTATTTAGAAAACTAGTCGGTGTCTATGTGTAAATCCTGTTATCACTGCGGTGAAGAAGTACCAGTCAACACGGATTTTAAAGTAGAAATCCTTGGTGAAATCAGAGAAATGTGTTGCCCTGGCTGTGAGACGGTCGCGCAGACGATCGTTGATAGCGGTCTCGTCTCCTACTACCAATATCGGACGGCTCCAGCTGAAAAAGCGGAGCTAGTACCTGAGCAGTTACAAGCACTTATCCACTACGACAATGAAGATGTCCAATCAGAGTTTGTCCGAAATGCCGATGACAGAGTAGAAGTCACTCTTTCACTTGATGGCGTTTCTTGTGCTGCTTGTGCGTGGTTAATTGAAAAACAAGTCTCTAACAAATCTGGCGTCCTATCGATTCGCGTTAATACAACGACTAACCGTGCGATTCTTGCCTGGGATAAAAGCAAGACTCGCCTTAGTGAACTGTTGTCTGCTATTCACCAATTGGGATATAAAGCGGCGCCTTTTGAAGCCGACAAACAAGAGGCAGCTTATCATCAGCAAATGAAGCAGTACCTGTATCGTTTAGGTATAGCTGGGCTTGCGACCATGCAAGTTATGATGCTTGCTGTCGCGCTTTATCTCGAAGTGTTTGGCGATCTTGAACCCGAATTTAAAAACTACTTTCGTTGGGTGAGCTTAATCTTTGCGACTCCAGTGATGCTCTACTCTGCCCTACCTTTTTATATCAATGCTTGGCGAAGTATTCGAAGTCGAACATTGGGCATGGATGTTCCTGTTTCGATCGCTATGATCTTTGCCTATTTCGCCAGTTTGGTGGCAACCGTTACAGAGAAAGGCGAAGTCTTCTTTGAGTCAATTTCAATGTTTGCGTTTTTCTTGCTGGTTGGACGCTTCCTAGAAATGCGCGCGCGCAGAAAAGCGGCGGCAGCCAGTGGCAACTTGCTAAAGTTGATACCTGCAATTGCAACCAAGTTGGATGGCGATCAAGTTCCTGTCAAAACGCTTAAGTTGGGAGACCGAATTCGAGTTCTACCCGGAGAGCACGTACCTGCAGATGGAAAGATTATTTCCGGACGAGTCCATATTGATGAATCAATGTTGACTGGAGAGTCTGTCCCCGTTGTTAAAACGATTGATGATCATGTATATGCGGGTACATTGAACGGAGAAGAATCTTTCGAACTGGAAGTTACCTCTTCAAAAGCAGATTCAATGATTTCTAACATTGTTCGCTTGCAGGATGAGGCGCAACTCTCCAAGCCAAAGATTGCTGAAATTGCAGATATTGTTGCTCGTTACTTTGTTGCCATCATTTTGGTGATTGCAGCAGGAACTTGGTATTACTGGCATCAAGCAAACCCAGATGACGCTTTTTGGATCATGCTCTCTGTGCTTGTCGCTACTTGTCCTTGCGCTCTATCTTTAGCGACGCCGACAGCACTTACATGTGCGACCTCGAGAATGGGTAACTACGGTATCTTGCTGCGTAAAAGCCATGTCTTTGAAACACTGTGTAAGGTGAATCACCTTATTGTAGATAAAACAGGGACGCTGACTCACGGCGATATTGTGATCAGTAAAGTTGACCTCATCGCCGATGTGACTGAATCAAAAGCGCTCGCGATAGCAGCAGCACTCGAAGCCCATGCAAATCACCCAATTGCTCGAGCGTTCAAGCGCTACGGTGACAAACAAACGGTTGTTGATAATGTCGAGAATGTAATTGGTTCGGGTATTGAAGGTACCTATCAAGGCAAGCAAGTAAAAATTGGCAGCGCCAGTTTTATTCTTGGTGAAAGTGCTTTTGCTGAGCCTAATTCAGTCTACCTCTCTATTGATGGCGCCCACATCGCCACCTTCCGCTACCAAGACCCGATTCGTAAGGAAGCTCAATCCTTTATTGAACGATTTAATAAATCAGGCATAAAAATCACCTTGCTGACAGGAGATTCTCAGGCCAACGCAGATGTCGTCGCTAAAGAAATAGGTATAGAAACAGTGATTGCCGGAGCGAAACCGCAAGACAAACTGGACTACCTCAAACGGGTAGATGAGCGAGACATTACCATGATGATTGGTGATGGTATAAATGATGCCCCAACATTAGCAGGAGCTCATCTGTCTGTGGCTATGGGTGGCGGTGCCGATGTAGCAAAAGCGTCTGCCGATATGGTGCTCCTTGGCGATCATCTAGAACGTATTCTTGAAGCGCGCCAACTTGCCCTGCAAACACGAAAAATCATCCGCGAAAATCTGGCATGGTCTCTAGGGTACAACTTACTGATTCTGCCTTTAGCTGTGGCAGGACTGGTTGCTCCATATTTTGCAGTTGTCGGTATGTCTGCGAGCTCAATTATTGTAGTATCGAACTCTCTTCGCTTGCTCAAAGAACAAGGTAAATAGATGGAAAGCATATATATCCTCATTCCGATCGCCATTGTACTGGTCTGCGTCGCTGTCGCGGTATTCTTGTGGGCAGTGCGAAGTGAACAGTTTGAAGACCTTGAAAGACAAGGCCACAACATACTGTTCGATGAAGACGAGAAGCAGAGTAACGAGAAGAAGCCTCAATGACCCCTGATTGGATTGGTGCTTTTGTTATTGGTTTAGTTGGTGCCGGCCACTGCATGGGGATGTGTGGGGGCATAGCCTCCATGTTGTCTATTGGCCAAAATGCACCTTCCAAGCTCACCCCTCTGTTCTACAATCTTGGTCGTATAACTAGTTACGCTGTGATTGGTGCGCTGGTTGGAGGTGCTGTTTCGTCCATCTCCCAAGTCAGCCAACTCAATGATGCACTTGCTTGGTTAAGATTGTTTGCGGCACTCTTTATGGTACTGCTTGCCTGCTACATAGGGCGTTGGTGGCATGGCCTTTTGTACATTGAAAAACTTGGCCAATTACTGTGGAAGCGTATTTCTCCCGCAGGAAAATCTTTGTTGCCGCTCAAAAGTCCAATACATGCACTCCCTTTCGGCTTCATCTGGGGTTGGTTGCCATGTGGGCTTGTCTACTCCACTCTCACATGGTCTGCCGTCTCCGGTAGCGCTGCAAGCGGTGCACTTGTGATGCTCATGTTTGGACTGGGCACTCTCCCCGCGATGCTTGCTGTTGGGCACAGTGCAAGTGTGTTACATAGGCTGCAAAATTCCGTCATATTCCGTCACATAGTCGCAGTTATGCTGTTAATTTATGGCTTATATACCGGCTATGGTGCACTAAGTCTCTTATCAATTACTTTTTAGATCACTGTTTTTATGCGTCTTTTTCCACTACCCATTAGTGTTAAGGAATGCTAAAATATTGATGTATATCAAATAGTGAAAGGTTGTTATGATTTCTGAAAAACCTGCAACAAAGCGAATCCAGTCGGGTGGTTGTGCCATCCATTGCCAAGACTGCAGTATCAGCCAGCTTTGTATCCCCTTTACTCTGAATGAATCTGAGCTTGATCAGCTTGATCAAATTATCGAGCGTAAAAAGCCAATCCAGAAAGGACAAGAACTGTTCAAAGCGGGTGATGAGCTGAAATCGCTTTACGCTATTCGTTCAGGCACTATCAAAAGCTACACGATCACAGAACAAGGTGACGAGCAGATAACCGCCTTTCACCTAGCAGGTGACTTGGTTGGTTTTGATGCAATCACTGATGACGCGCATCCTAGTTTTGCTCAAGCGCTAGAGACTTCTATGGTGTGTGAGATTCCCTATGAGATCTTGGATGACCTATCAGGGAAAATGCCGAAGCTTCGTCAGCAAATTATGCGTTTGATGAGTAACGAGATTAAAGGCGATCAAGAGATGATCCTTTTGCTCTCGAAAAAGAATGCTGAAGAACGTCTAGCGGCATTCCTATACAACCTTTCTACTCGCTTTTCTCAACGTGGATTCAGCCCACGTGAGTTCCGCTTAACCATGACTCGTGGCGATATTGGTAACTACCTTGGCTTGACCGTTGAGACGATTTCTCGACTCCTTGGACGCTTCCAAAAGTCAGAAATTCTGAGTGTGAAAGGCAAATATATCACCATTCTCGATCACGACGCGTTGATGGAATTGGCTGGCGTTTCTACAGAATCTTAATAACTTCAATGATGTAGCTCTACTCCTTTCGATATAGAGCTACATCATACTTCTCTCATATTCCTGCATTTTTTCCTAAAACTCTTTCGCTAACTAAGCTACATTAATCATATGTTCCTCCTCTTTCTAAAGGAGTTCGTATGAGCATTTATAATAAAATATTAGTTGTTGCTGACATCAATAAAGATGAACAACCCGCATTAGCCCGCGCTATGCAGCTTGCTGCGAAAAGTCGCTCACCAAGTCAGGTGACTTTTTTCCTATCCATTTATGATTTTTCCTATGACATGACATCCATGCTGTCCATTGATGAGCGTGACGCAATGCGTCGAGGCGTTATCGGGCAACGAGAGCAATGGATGCGTAAGATTGCTCAAGATTATCTCCTCGACGGTGTTGAGTTCGATGTAAGAGTCGTCTGGCACAATCGTCCATATGAAGCGATCATCGCCGAGGTGTTTGGTGGTGAGCACGACATCGTGATCAAAGGAACTCGCAAACACGATGTTCTTGAGTCGGTAATCTTCACTCCGACGGATTGGCATTTACTTCGTAAGTGTCCATGCCCTGTTCTATTAGTTAAAAACCAAGATTGGCCTGAGGATGCAAGCATCATCGCTTCGGTTCACGTTGGTTCGGAGAATGAAACGCACCTTAACCTCAACGATAGCATGGTTGAACAGCTCAATAGCCTAACCGAACGTTTGGACGCCAAACCATATTTGGTTAACGCCTACCCTGTCACACCGGCTAACATCACGATTGAATTACCCGAATTCGACCCCGCAACATATACAGATGCTGTGCGTGGGCATCACCTAACCGCCATGAAAGCGCTACGCCAAAAACACGGTTATGATGATGAACAGACTGTGGTTGAACAAGGGCTGCCAGAAGATATCATTCCTGAAGTCGCCCAGCGCTTAAATGCCGCGATGGTAATCATTGGAACAACGGGACGCACTGGGTTGTCTGCCGTGTTTATCGGCAATACCGCTGAGCACGTCATCGATAAAATTAACTGTGATGTCTTGGCATTGAAGCCTCAGGGTTACATTAGCCCGCTTGATCCAAGAACCGCAATTTAATCATCAGAAACAAAAAAGGAAGATAATCATTATCTTCCTTTTCTTTGCTTATCTGTAATTAGATGTTTGTCACATCGATAAACATGGACTCGTCAATGTTGGTTGACGAAACGATGGCTTCATTAAACTCATACTCTTCTCGATCTCCATCACGATCAAGCGGCAAGTTTTCAAAGTCAAACAGGTTTTTGTCTGCCAGTTGGCTAGGGCTGACGTTTTGAATGGACTTAAAGATCGCTTCAACGCGACCAGGTGTTTTTTTATCCCAATCAATCAACATCGCTTTGATTGCTTGTCGTTGCAGGTTTTCTTGTGAACCACAAAGGTTACAAGGGATGATCGGGAACGCTTTATGTTCTGCGTACTTGATAAGATCTTTCTCACGACAGTAAGTCAGCGGGCGGATTACCACATTGCGGCCATCATCTGAACGCAGTTTTGGCGGCATTGCTTTAAGACGAGAGCCATGGAACATATTCAAGAACATGGTTTCGACGATGTCGTCCATATGGTGACCAAGAGCAAGCTTCGTAGCACCGATCTTCTCAGCAAACGAGTAAAGCGTACCACGGCGTAAACGTGAACAAAGACCACACGTCGTTTTTCCTTCTGGCACCTTCTCTTTTACAACCGAGTACGTATCTTTATCCACGATGTAATATGGGATGTTTAACGTTTCAAAGTAGTCTGGAAGAATGTGTTCAGGGAATCCTGGCTGCTTTTGATCTAGGTTAACCGCAACAACGTCAAACTTAATTGGCGCCGCTTTTTGTAGATTCAATAGGATATCCAGCATCGCGAATGAATCTTTACCACCACTGATACATGCCATCACAACATCGCCTTCTTCAATCATGTTGTAATCGGTAATAGCATTTCCAACGTTTCTTCTTAGGCGCTTTTGAAGTTTGTTGAATTCTAGGGTTTCTTTTCTTGTATCTAATTGTGTCATTGCGAGCTCTCACATCGTCGGCTAGGCCAACAGTAGGACTTCCTAACGTGTCATATTCGGGGCGTGGATTATACGAGCTTTTTGGAGAGGATTAAACGTCTGCGGTTAAATAGGTAAGCAAAATTCGATTCCATTTGATGGGAAATAAATGAAGAACGAGGAAACTCATTGGAATAGAGTCAAAAAAGGCCGCGTGGGCAGCCTTTTGGTTAGTTTGCTTTGGGTAGATAAGGAAGAACTCTCGCCGTTTCAGCCGGAAGTGTCATCGTGCCACCTTCACCAATCTCTGCTAACGACACTTGAGCCTTACCATCTACGATAGGTTTCGTGGTTCCATTAGAAAACTGGATGGTTGAATTTAGCTTATTTGGAAACTCTAACGTTACCCCTTCTACATCAGGCGTAAACCAGCTCGCGAACATGCCACCTAATTGCTCTAGAATAACCTGCATTTGCGGTAACAGTACTTTAACGTCATCGTAGCTGACCTCTCCGTTCATTGGCTCTTTTGTCATAACAACCATAGAGAAGTCACAGCGCATATCCCTCGGCGTGTGGACAAACACCAATGGATTGGCTGAGCGTAGATTGTTGTCTAACGGGACAATCACTTCGTTATAAGGAGAAATCGTCAGCTCCTCATAATGCTCTTCTTTTTCCATCCAAGCTTTTTCAATATTGCACAACTGCTTGGTATTGGCATTTAAGAAAAAGAAGCCCACTTTTACATCATCATGCCCTTCTTTCGCATTCTGCTTCATATGAGAAAACAGTTTTGAATAGGTGAACATATATTCTTGAGCGTAACTTGGCATCGCTGCGGTAATACCTACTGCAGCGGTCAAAAGGGCTAACGATAGTTTCTTCATTGAATTTATAGTCTTGCTGTTTTAGTTGGATAACGGGCAGTGCTTATAAGGTCTACCGACTCGCACTGGATTGAGAATTGCCTTCCCAGAACTGCTTATTATGACGAATCATGCTTTGCAAGTCGTTGACGTATGCCTCACCTCGCTCAGAGTATTTCAATAGACCATTCGCAAGTGCCATCGCCGCCTCTGTGTCTATGAGACTTTCCCCTTGTGTATGGCGCTGGTATCGAATTTCTCTTAGCTCATGATAGGCTTTGTTTCGGTTTACATTCATGAAATACCCATGAATAGACTGCTGGGCTGAGGCGAACTTAGCCACTTCATGTGTCATTCCTTCTGAACGTTTCAGGGGAACAAGCCCACATCCCTTGCTATAACACCACTGACCAAAGTAGTTATTTGCCTTAGTTGCAAAGCGAGATGTCCCCCACGCTGACTCATTAGCAGCTTGGACCAACACGAGCGCTTCGGGTATGACATCAACGCGGTGGCGCATTTTATCCAGCCAACTCTGAGTAATGCCTTCTTCGGTCAAACTGAGGTTGTAGAGACGCCCTAAGCGTTTCGCATCGCTGAGTTCAGACGAGGTCAAATTACCGACATCAAACGACGTTTGGATAGCTTCAAGTCGTTTGCGTTCCTTTTTAACGCGTTCATTCTCTAGCGCAATCCCCGGCCTTAAATAATCGAAAAACGTCTGTTTTTTTAAGCGCGTTTCAGTAATTGCAGAGAAGTCAGGCGCAGCCCCCAAAGCCTTTGCTTTACTGTTGTTCTCGGTTTGATAGGCAGTTTGGCGCTCTTCTTCTATTCGGTTTTTCTCGTAGCCATAAAAACTACAGCTGGCTAATAGGCCAGCTGCAGCAATAGCAATAAATTCACTTTTACGCATTGAACACTTGTGAATCATTGTCGTTGTCATCCCCATTTTTCGGACGGTCTGAAGCGATGATCTTCAGTTTAATACCAAACATGTTGCGATAAATAATGCCTTTTACGTGGAAGAAGAAAGGCAAAACAAAAATCAAACCAATGCCATAAAGCATTACGCCAACCATGAACATAATCACGATGAAGAAATAAATGCCTAGCAGCGGGAATAATTTCTTGTTCACTGCACGAAGCGATAGCAGTAAAGACTGCATTGGTGGCACTTTCTTTTCGCAAATGAGTAACATCGAATTACTGAACGCGAGAGAAAAGTACAAAGAAAGAAACGGCAGCAATGTTCCCGCAATTCCTTGTAAAACAAGACTGGCTAGCGTCGCAATGATCACAGGAATGGTGAACTGCAATCCTTTACCAATATGTCGAGGTTTGGTTGATAGCCCGGCAGCGTGACTCATTGCCATAAGGCTAATCCCCGCATAGATTGGGGCGCTGATGACCTCAAAGCTGAAATTAGCAATCATGATCGCGCTGAAGATGCTCGGGTCGAATGACTCAGGATCTAAAACAGCATCAAAAATCACCGATGGGTCACCAAGTTGTAGCTTTAACGCGATGACGAATATGGCGACTTGAATCGCGATGAGCAACACAATGGCAGGTGAAAAGGACAAGAAGTTCTTTATCGTGTGATTCCATGCCTCTTTAAGAACATCGCCAGCGTTGAGCTCATAGTTACCTTCAAGCGCACGCTCAATACTTCCACCTAAATTAAAATCTTTCTCTATGTCGTTATTCATTACTAAGTCCGATGCCTCATCAACTGACAAGGCAAACTGGTTGATTAATGCTTTGTTGCAAGTGAGAGACATTATACTGAAACCCCTCAAACTCCAAAATCAGATCCATGCCAATTACTTGCTTTCTTGACTTTATGGTTGATAATTGACCACTAAACGCATTTACAAAGCCTAGATTCCTGATTCAGAGAGAAAAATACCCTACTCCAAAGCGTGTAAAAGGTATAGAGAGAGTATGGTAAGAAAAGTTTACTTTTACCTGCAAAAATATTTCGGTTTCAGGATAAGAAAATGCTTTGATTTCACAATTTTGGTGATTATGATGCGCGCCTCTATTTTGTGTAACTACGGGTCTTCGCTAAAACTCGCGACATAATGACCATTGTGGGAGAAAAACAGACGTTGAACGCTAAACAAAAAGCAGGACAACCAGTTATTCGTCTAACTGGTATCAGTAAAAGTTTCGATGGTAAGGAAATCATCGGTAATCTGAATTTAGATGTGAACCATGGTGAATTCCTTACCATTCTTGGTCCATCGGGTTGTGGTAAAACAACCGTTCTTAGAATGATTGCTGGTTTCGAAACCGCTGACCAAGGTGACATTATTCTTGATAATCAGAATGTAACCTCAGTCCCTGCAGAACAAAGGCATGTCAACACTGTATTCCAAAGTTACGCACTCTTCCCACATATGACCGTGTTTGAGAACGTAGCATTTGGTCTGCGTATGCAAAAAACACCGGCTGCGGATATCGAACCTCGCGTCATGGAAGCATTGCGCATGGTTCGCCTAGAGAAAATGGCGCAGCGTAAACCCCATCAGCTATCTGGTGGCCAGCAACAACGTATCGCTATCGCGCGCGCAGTTGTGAACAAACCTAAAGTCCTGTTGTTGGATGAATCTCTCTCTGCGCTTGATTACAAACTGCGTAAGCAAATGCAGATCGAATTGAAACAGCTTCAGCGCCAGTTAGGCATTACCTTCATCTTCGTGACACATGATCAGGAAGAAGCACTCTCTATGTCTGACCGCATTATCGTTATGCGTGACGGTGTAATAGAGCAAGATGGTTCTCCACGTGAGATCTATGAAGAACCGAAGAACTTGTTCGTCGCTCGCTTTATCGGCGAAATCAATGTGTTCAACGCGACCATGCTCGAGCGTTTAGATGACAAGCGCATTCGTGCTGACATCGAAGGTGTTGAATCTGTTGTGTACTACGATCAAGACGCGCAATCGGGTGACAAGCTACAAGTGCTTCTTCGCCCTGAAGACTTACGTATCGAAGAGATCAAAGAGTCTGAGCAAAAAGGTATTGTTGGTCACGTTACTGAACGAACCTACAAAGGTATGACCTTAGACTCGGTCATCGAGCTCGAATCAGGTATGCGTGTGATGGTTAGCGAATTCTTCAATGAAGACGATCCCGATGTGGACCACTCTCTTGGACAAAAAGTCGCAATCACTTGGGTTGAGAGCTGGGAGGTGGTACTCAATGATAAGCAAGAAGCTTAATCTACAAAACGCCATCATTGCCCTAATTGTTGGTTGGTTAACACTGTTTGTGCTAATCCCTAACGTCATGATTATTGGTACCAGTTTCCTCACGCGTGATGAAGCTAACCTAATCGAAATGACGTTCACATTAGACAACTATGTGCGCTTGATGGACCCACTGTACGCCAAGGTACTGTGGCACTCATTCTACATGGCGATTGTCGCGACGCTGATCTGTTTGGTCATTGGTTATCCATTTGCCTACATCGTGGCAAAAATGCCTGAGAAATGGCGACCAATCATGCTGTTTCTGGTAATTGTTCCTTTCTGGACTAACTCGCTGATTCGTACGTACGGCCTTAAAATCGTATTGGGTACTCAGGGCATCTTGAACAAATCGCTGATGGCGATGGAAATCATCGATAAACCGATTCGATTGATGTACACCGAAACTGCGGTAATGATTGGTCTGGTCTATATTCTGCTGCCGTTTATGATACTTCCGCTCTACTCAGCGATTGAGAAGTTAGACCATACCTACACGGAAGCGGCGCAAGACTTAGGGGCAAACAAGTTCCAGATATTTACCAAAGTAACGCTCCCTCTGACCATGCCTGGCATTATTGGAGGCTGTTTATTGGTGCTACTGCCTGCACTGGGTATGTTCTACATTTCTGACTTACTCGGCGGAGCGAAAAACTTATTGATTGGTAACGTCATTAAGAGCCAAGTATTGAACGCACGTGATTGGCCATTTGGTGCCGCGACCAGTATCGCCCTAACCATTGCGATGGCAATCATGCTTTACGCCTACTACAGAGCGGGCAAATTATTGAATAAGAAAGTGGAGCTAGACTGATGGGCCGTACAGTTAGATTTAGCTTTATGACATTGGTGTACGCATTTTTGTATCTACCAATTATTGTCTTGATTGTTAACTCATTTAACGCCAACAAATTTGGCATGAAATGGGGCGGTTTTACCACAAAGTGGTACGAAACCTTGATCAACAACGACAGCCTGATGCAAGCCGCGTGGCACTCGTTAAATGTTGCGATTTTTTCAGCAACAGCAGCAACCATAATTGGTAGCTTAACGGCTGTTGCCCTATTTCGTTATACCTTTAAGGGTAAGGGTGTGGTCAACGGGATGCTTTTTGTCGTGATGATGTCTCCGGACATCGTAATGGCGATTTCGCTGCTCGCGCTGTTTTTGGTGATGGGAGCGCAACTAGGATTCTTCACCTTGTTGGTTGCTCACATTACATTCTGTCTGCCGTTTGTGGTCGTGAGCGTATACAGCCGCTTAAATGGCTTTGACGTCAAGATGCTCGAAGCGGCCAAAGATTTGGGTGCAAGCGAATGGGTTATCTTGAAGCAAATTATTTTGCCTCTTGCTAAACCAGCAGTTGCAGCAGGCTGGCTACTGAGTTTCACCCTATCACTAGACGACGTGATTATCAGCTCGTTCGTGACAGGCCCAACATATGAAATCTTACCGTTGAAGATCTATTCAATGGTGAAAGTCGGCATTTCACCTGAAGTGAATGCCCTCGCAACCGTGATGCTGATTGTCTCACTAATTTTGGTTGTAACATCTCAGTTGCTAGCCAGAGAAAAAGTGAAGTAGAATCCGCATCGAAAAACACGAAACAGAATGGCATGTCGCCATTCTGTTTTTCTATCCAATCTCCATTGTGGAGATACGTTTGGTTTGGAGCTAACGTCAATGAAAAAATGGGCTACTTTATTAGCTGGTAGTGCATGTGCGCTTTCTCTGTTCTCAGGATCAGTTGCAGCGGACGAAAACAAAGAACTTGTATTTATGAACTGGGGTCCTTACATCAACAGTAATATCCTAGAGCAATTTACAAAAGAAACTGGCATCAAGGTGATTTACTCGACTTACGAGTCGAATGAAACACTGTATGCAAAGCTAAAAACACATAATCAAGGTTATGATCTTGTCGTACCGTCAACTTACTTCGTCGCAAAAATGCGCGATGAAGGAATGCTACAAAAAATCGATAAGTCGAAACTGAGTAACTTCTCTAACCTAGATAAGAACTACTTGGACAAGCCTTACGATCCAAACAACGACTATTCGATTCCTCACGTAGTTGCGATTACTGGCCTTGCCGTTAACGCTGACATGTACGATCCGAACGACTTTACGAGCTGGGCTGATCTATGGAACCCAGAACTTGAAGGTCAGCTAATGTTGATGGACGACACCCGCGAAGTGTTCCACATCGCTTTGCGTAAACTGGGTTACTCTGGTAACTCAACCGATCCGAAACAGATCGACGAAGCGTACGCAGAACTACAGAAGCTAATTCCAAACGTATTGGTATTTAACTCTGACAACCCAGGCGCTCCATATATGTCTGGTGAAGTTGGCGTAGGTATGCTTTGGAACGGCAGTGCGGCTGCGGCTCAAAATGAAGGTATGAACCTAAAACTTGTCTTCCCTAAAGAAGGCGGTATCGGTTGGGTTGACAACTTTGCCATCTCTTCGGGTGCAAAGAACGTAGATGCGGCTCATAAGATGATCGATTTCCTACTTAGCCCAGAAATTGCAGAGCAAATCTCTCGTGATACTGGTTATCTGACTGCTGTAGCAGAATCTAACGCGAAGTTTAAAGATGTTGCTCCACTGTTTCCTTCTCAAGAAGATCTGGACCGTGTGGAGTGGCAAGATTCGGTAGGCGATTTAACCGTGAAGTATGAAGAGTACTTCCTAAAGCTTAAAGCGGGTCAATAACCCAAACTAAACAGGAAAATAGGCAGCATTCGCTGCCTATTTTCGTCATTGGCTGATATAATTTCCGTTTGCATGGTTTGTTGTTCTAACAAGCGACTTAACTCACTGCTTACCCAGCGTACATAAGCTTGGAAATGCTTATGCTGTCTAAGCACAGGAAAAACGGAAAAATAATGAAAAGTAAATTCTATGCAAGCGCACTGTGCGCGGCGACTCTGATCGCTTCCCCTGCAATGGCTGCTGATCAAGAACTCTACTTCTACAACTGGTCTGAATACATTCCAAACGAAGTTCTTGAAGACTTTACAAAAGAAACCGGAATTAAGGTGATTTACTCAACTTACGAGTCTAACGAAAGCATGTACGCTAAGTTAAAGACTCAAGGTTCTGGTTACGATCTAGTAGTACCGTCTACTTACTTTGTCTCTAAGATGCGCAAAGAAGGCATGCTACAAAAAATTGACAAAGAGAAGCTTTCTCACTTTGCCGATCTTGATACAAACTTCCTAAACAAACCGTTCGACCCAAACAACAGTTACTCTATCCCTTACATCTGGGGCGCGACAGGTATTGGCATTAACTCAGACATGCTTGACAGCTCTTCAGTAACTAAGTGGGATGATTTCTGGGATAGCAAGTGGGAAGGCCAACTTATGCTGATGGATGACTCGCGCGAAGTCTTCCATATCGCCCTAACTAAGCTTGGTTACTCACCAAACACCACGGATCCAGATGAAATTAAAGCAGCATATGAAGAGCTTAAAAAGCTAATGCCAAATGTATTAGTTTTTAACTCTGATTTCCCAGCAAACCCATACTTAGCAGGCGAAGTTTCTCTTGGCATGCTTTGGAATGGTTCGGCATACATGGCGCGTCAAGAAGGCGCATCTATCAGCATCATCTGGCCTGAAAAAGGCGCTATTTTCTGGATGGACAGCCTAGCTATTCCAGCAGGCGCGAAGAACATCGAAGCGGCACACAAAATGATCGACTTCCTACTTCGCCCAGAGAATGCAGCGAAAATCGCTCTTGAGATTGGCTACCCTACGCCAGTGGCTACAGCACACGATCTACTGCCTAAAGAGTTTGCGAACGATCCAAGCATTTTCCCACCACAAGAAGTGATGGAAAGTGGCACGTGGCAAGACGAAGTGGGTGAAGCAAGCGTGCTTTACGACGAATACTTCCAGAAACTGAAAGTAGATAATTAAGCGATTTATCTTACACTTAATAAAGCGGCATCTGCCGCTTTATTAGTTTGAGAGGACTATGTACAGAGTCACCCTTTTCTTTCTTTCATTGCTGATCATCGTCCAATTATTACTATTGGTGATGAGTCATTTCTTCGCTGTTGATTCACGCTACGATCTGCTTTTCGAGACAAACACCCTCTTTCTGGTAATTTATTTAGCTTACATCTCTCTGCGAACAGTGCGTTCCAACTCATTGGTTAATTATGGGGTTGGCTTACTGATCACAAACAGTTTTTATGAAGTCGTCACGGAAATCACTTACTTCAACGACATCGCAGCGCAACATCCGTTAGTTGACTCGTTTCTAGAAGACGGCTTGTTACAACTTTCGTTCTTGTTGTTGGCCTTTGGCATTACTCGTATGGTCAATAAAGCGAAAGAGAACGCCACTATTGATGAGTTAACTGGGCTATACAACCGAAAAAAGCTCAACAACATCACCCTCGAAAAATTTGACTTAATCTACTTTGATTTGGATGGCTTAAAGCTAGTCAACGATACACAAGGTCACGCGCAAGGCGATATTATGTTGGTTCGCTTTGCGCAGGCGTTACGAGAATCGACTTCTGATGCGGAACAAGCGTTTAGACTGGGTGGCGATGAATTTGCTGTTGTGGCGTCGCCAGGGGCAGGACTCGCGTTCATTCACAAGATCAACGCTCATCTAGAAGGAGAAGACATCAAGTTTAGCTATGGTATTGATTCAACAACCAAAACTCAGTTCCATCAAGCGTTAATCAATACAGATAAAGCCATGTATGAAATGAAAAGAGCTCAGCGAGGCAAGCGCTGAGCATCTATTCAAAACGCAACGTTTATGCGTGCTTTGCTTGAGGTTTCTGCAAAGCTAGGATTTCCTCAACCAGTTTCGGGACTTCCACACTGGCTTTTCCATAACGCTTCTCTTCAAACTCGCTCTCAACAGCACTTGGCTCTAAATTGATTTCTATTGTATGGGCGCCATGCATTTTCGCATCGTGAACAAATCCAGCTGCGGGGAAAACAACCCCTGATGTCCCAATCGAAATGAACAGATCTGCGTCTTCTAGGGATTGATAAATCTCTCCCATTCGTAATGGCATTTCGCCAAACCAAACAACATGAGGTCGCATTTGAGACGGCATTTGACAGCAATGACAAAGATCGCCCGTTTTGATTTCTCCCAACTCTTCAACCACTTGATTCGATACGCTGCAACGTGCTTTTAGGAGTTCGCCATGCATGTGAATGACGTTCGAGCTGCCACCTCGCTCATGTAGGTTATCGATGTTCTGTGTAATCACGGTAACCGTCCCGTCTAACTCAGCTTCCAGTTGCCCTAATGCGATGTGAGCTGCATTGGGTTCAATATGCGGTTCTTGTAGCATGATGCGGCGTTTGTTATAGAAATCTTGAACAAGATCAGGGTCGCGGGCAAATCCTTCAGGGGTCGCGACATCTTCTATGCGGTGATCTTCCCACAAGCCATCTTGTGCTCGAAAAGTTTGAATACCTGATTCAGCTGAGATCCCTGCTCCAGTGAGAATTACGACGTTACGATACGGAAACTTCATACCACATCCTTATATTTTTCCTTTAGATGTAGCTTAGCACTTCGCTAATAACATCAGAAGTTATGCGGATTAGACCATAGTCGAAATCAAACGAGTTATACAACGTAATGTGAACTAAAACAAAAAAGGCGACCGAAGCCGCCCTATCTCAACCGATTGTTTAATCGTCACTCGTGGCAGAGATTTTATGAATCGCCAAGTCTGCACCATTGAACTCATCTTCTTCCGATAAGCGTAAGCCAGATACTTTGTTAATGATGCCGTAAACAACCAAAGCGCCCCCAACCGCAATCCCAATGCCGACTAATGTGCCGAGCAACTGAACCACAAAGCTCACGCCTCCGAGGCCTCCTAACGCAGTCTGGCCGAAAATACCGGCAGCAATGCCACCCCACGCCCCACAAACTCCGTGGAGCGGCCAAACTCCAAGAACATCATCGATTTTGGTTTTGTTTTGAAGGTAGGTAAATAGATAAACAAATAACGCCCCCGCGACAGCACCCGTAATCAAAGAGCCAATGGGATGCATTAAGTCAGACCCGGCACAAATGGCGACCAGACCTGCTAAAGGACCATTGTGAATAAAGCCAGGGTCGTTTTTGCCTGCGATTAAGGCAGCAACAATTCCACCTACCATCGCCATCAATGAGTTCATCGCGACGAGTCCGCTGATGCCATTAAGCGTTTGCGCTGACATCACGTTAAATCCAAACCAGCCAACACACAGAATCCATGCGCCGAGCGCTAAAAACGGGATATTCGATGGCGCAAAGTTGGTGTGCTTTCCTGCTCTGATTCGCCCTTTACGCATACCGAGAAAGAGAACCGCAACCAACGCAATCCAACCGCCGACACCATGCACAACAACGGAGCCTGCAAAATCATGGAACCCATAGCCAAATTGTGATTCGAACCAAGCCTGCAAACCAAAGTTGCCATTCCAGATCATGCCTTCAAACACTGGGTAGACCAATCCAACCGTAAAGAAGGTCGCCACAAGGATAGGATAAAAACGAGCTCGCTCAGCAATCCCGCCAGAAACGATGGCTGGAATCGCAGCGGCAAAGGTTAGTAAGAAGAAGAACTTGACCAACTCATACCCATTTCCTTGTGAAAGAGTTTGTGCGTCAGCGAAGAAGTTTGCTCCATAAGCGACCCAATAACCGATGAAGAAATAGGCAAGCGCTGAAATGCCGAAGTCTGCAAGAATTTTAACCAGAGCATTCACTTGGTTCTTATGTCTGACCGTACCGACTTCGAGAAATGCGAACCCAGCGTGCATTAAGAACACCATAATGGCACCAAGAAGAAGAAAAAGTGTGTCCGAACTTTGAGTCAGGGTTTGAACGGCTCCATGAACCTGACTGGCTGTTACGCTCATCCGTATAAGTCTCCATTTTTGTTTGTCGCGCACTTTTCCTGTGCGTCATATAACATCGCTCACCACATTGGTGATATTGCTTGAAGCCCTGATACGGCAAGTTACATGCCACTAAACTATAATTTTATAATCTACATATTAGTAATTGAATTTATTAAAATTATTAAAGAAATTAAATTAGGAATGACGATTTAAATGTGCAAACTTGGTGAGGATATGCACCATGAGAGGGATAGTTGCACCAGATAGAGGCGCAATCTTTTGGTGCATAAAAAGAGCCCTGAAGAAATCAGGGCTCACTTAGTAAGAGGCTTTTTACAGGTTTGGTCCTTTTGAAAAGCTAAATGGTTGGTTGTCTCTGAGTTTGCTCATGCCTTGGAACATGCGGACAAACCAAATCACTATCGCAATTACACCAAACAACATTCCTACGTATGGGATGTAATAAGCAATCTCATCGATGATATGACTTTGATACCAGTAATCGTTGACCCCTTTCAGGACACCATTTGACGTCGCTACCGTGATGATCAATACGACAAAGTAGGTTAAGTTCAGGAAAAAAGTTCGAATCAAGCCGTAATAGTGAGAATCGATTATTTCGCCATCTTCACCTCGATCTAAACGGTAACCCGCGTAAACAATCGCAATCACGCCTGAAATTAAGCAGGTAAACGGAGTAAAACAACTTAAGATGTACGCAACCCAAATGCCATTATGAGGTTTGTTCATTCGTCTGCGCTCCTTTTACTTCGTGGTCAGAGCTCGCGGTGTTTGCATTTCCACCCTGCTCTTCTCGCTCTTTAGCCATCATCTCTTCATACCAAAGGTCATGGTGCTCTTTGGCCCAAGTTTCATCAACCTCACCCGTTACCATACCTTCAAGTGCTCCTTCCATTCCGAATAAACCGATATAGATGTGGAACACGAAACCACAGATTAGAATCAGAGCCGCTAACATATGGACCAGGTTAGAAAGCTCCATATCCCGTCGCGTCTGACCAAAGATTGGGAAATCCAATACCAAGCCACTGATCGCAACGACCGTTCCCACAACAATGAGTAACCAGAACAGCGCTTTTTCACCAGCGTTAGAGAACTCTGCTGATGGATGCGAGCCTTTATGTTTACCCACCATGCCACCAAGCTTCATAAACCAAGCAAGATCGACTTTTTTGAAGATCGACTTTCGCCACCACTTAATCAGCACACATAGCAGCAACACGTAGAAGATTGGACCAATGTAGTTATGGTATTGCTTCGCCAACATAATGATGAAGCCCCATAGCTCAGACGGAATGTACGGCTTAAGGAAATGTTTACCATAAACCAGCATTAGCCCACTAAACGCTAAGGTTAAGAAAGTGAATGCCATGCTCCAGTGAAGAGCGCGATCCAATCGAGACCAACGCTTGATCTTCTTACCTGTTCTTGGCGCACTTAACATAAGTGGGCCAATGACAATGTACATGAGAGTAACGAAAGCGATACTACCGAAAATCGCCACAGCTCCCGCTGGTGACATCCATTTCTCTTTCAAAATGTACCAGGTTTGCCCTGGGGTACTGATCAGCATTCCATGCTCTGGGAACTGAGACGTCGTGTAGCCCTCTTCGCCTTGACGAACTTGACGCCAAAAATCGGCGCCAGCCAATTGGGTCATTTCACGTTGTGCAACTTCAGACTCTTTTTGCTCAGCATGCGCAGGCAGCGATAAAGCAAAGAGTAATGCTGCCATCATTGACAGCATTACAAGAGATGCACGTTTAAACATTGAAAACATGAATCTCTCCACCCTTAACTTTTCGTTGCGTCGTAAGACAAGTCGTTACCATTCGTCCAACCCGCGCCTTTCGCACCGCGCTCAACCACACGTTGACGGAAGATATCTGAGACTTTCTCAGCATCACCCGCTAACAGCGCTTTTGTCGAACATAGTGAAGCACACATCGGTAGTTTGCCTTCAGCAATACGGTTCGCCCCGTACTTCTGACGTTCTTCTACTGAACCTGGCTCAGTTTCAGGACCACCGGCACAGAAGGTACATTTGTCCATCTTACCGCGCTCGCCAAAGGCTTCCTGTTTAGGGAACTGAGGCGCACCAAACGGACAAGCAAACAGGCAGTACCCACAACCGATACAAAGGTCTTTGTTGTGCAGCACGATGCCATCTTCTGTGTGCTCGAAACAGTCTGCTGGACACACCGCCATACAAGGCGCATCAGTACAGTGCATACAAGCAACCGAGATCGAGTTCTCACCCGGTTCACCATCGTTCAAGGTAACAACGCGGCGGCGCTGAATACCCCACTCTAGCGCGTCATCATTTTCATTCTTACATGCAGTGACACAGCCGTTACATTCGATACAGCGCTTGGTGTCACAAAGGAATTTCATTCTAGCCATTTGTTGACTCCTTAAGCTTTGCGAATGTTACATAGGGTGACTTTGGTTTCCTGCATTTGCGTAACAGGGTCATAACCGTAAGTCGTTGCAATGTTGGCAGATTCACCAATCACGTATGGGTCTGTCCCTTCAGGGTACTTGCCGCGAAGGTCTTCGCCTTGGAACTTACCGCCGAAGTGGAATGGAATAAACGCCATGCCTGGCTTCACGCGTCGAGTCACCATCGCCTTCACATGGATTCGGCCTTTCTCTGCACCTTCAACCCAAACCATTTCGCCATCTTTGAAGCCAAGATCATTGGCATCTTTCGGGTTCACCTCAACAAACATTTCTTGTTGAAGCTCAGCAAGCCATGGGTTTGAACGAGTCTCTTCACCACCACCTTCGTACTCAACCAGACGACCTGAGGTTAGGATGATTGGGTACTCACCCGATACATCTTTGTCTTGAATTGACTTGTACATGGTTGGCAGACGATAGATAGACTCGCTGTCGTCCCACGTTGGGTAATCCGCGACTAGGTCACGACGTGGTGTGTAGAGCGGTTCACGATGCAGTGGTACGCGATCTGGGAAGGTCCAAACTACCGCGCGCGCTTTCGCGTTCCCAAAAGGAATACAGCCGTGCTTGATGGCTACGCGCTGGATACCGCCAGATAGGTCGGTCTTCCAGTTTTTGCCTTCTGCTGCTGCTTTCTCTTCTGCAGTAAGATCGTCCCACCAACCCAGAGATTTCAGCAATTTGTCACTAAACTCTGGATAGCCATCTTCAATCTCACAGCCTTTTGAGTAGCTGTCTTCAGCAAGAATATTGGTGCCTTCAAACTCCACACCAAAACGAGCACGGAAGTTACCACCGCCCTGAGCAACGGGTTTAGACGTATCGTACAGGATATGCGTACCCGGGTGTTTCATCTCAGGTGTACCCCAACATGGCCAAGGCAAACCATAGGTTTCACCGTGAGCAACACCACCTTCTGCTTCCAGCGTGGTTTTGTGGAAGGTATGCCAGTTTTGTTGGTGCGCTTTTAAACGCTCTGGGCTTTGACCTGTATAACCAATCGTCCACATACCCTTGTTAAATTCACGAGTAATGTCTTCGATAACAGGTTGGTTGTTTTCCACTTTCACGTTCTTGAACAACTGCTCTGCAAAGCCTAGCTTCTTGGTCAGTAGGTACATGATTTCGTGGTCAGGCTTGGAGTCGAAAAGAGGCTCAACGACTTTATCACGCCACTGGATAGAGCGGTTAGACGCCGTCACACTGCCGTAAGTTTCAAATTGAGTGGTAGCAGGTAGAAGATAAACACCATCGGTACGATCGTTCATTACCGCTGCGACGGTTGGGTATGGATCGACGATAACCATCATATCTAGCTTTTGCATCGCTTTGCGCATTTCTACGCCGCGAGTCTGGGAGTTAACCGCGTGACCCCAGTAGAACATAGCGCGAATGTTGTCGTTTTGTTCGATGTTATCTTTGTTTTCTAAAACACCATCAATCCAACGAGACACAGGAATACCCATGTTGTTCATTGGCTTTTTGCCGCGGTATTCGTTTTGGTCGAAGCGGTTTTGTACCCACTCATGGTCTAGATCCCAAACCTTAGACCAGTGTTTCCAAGCACCATCTGACAGACCGTAGTAACCAGGAAGTGTGTGCGAAAGTACGCCTAGGTCAGTTGCGCCCTGTACGTTATCGTGACCACGGAAGATGTTCGCACCGCCACCAGATTTACCCATGTTACCTAGCGCAAGCTCAAGTACACAGTATGCACGCGTGTTGTTGTTACCGGTTGTATGTTGAGTACCACCCATACACCAAACCACACAGCCTGGACGGTTTTCAGACAGCAGTTTCGCGGTTTTGTAGACGTCAGCTTCAGCCACACCCGTTACACGCTCAACTTCTGCTGGGTTCCATTTAGCGACTTCTTCACGGATCTCATCCATGCCGAATACGCGCTGGCGAATGAATTCTTTGTCTTCCCACTGGTTAGCAAAGACATGCCACAAGATACCCCAGATGAAGGCGACATCAGAGCCTGGACGCAGCGATACGTAGTGATCTGATTTTGCAGCGGTACGTGTGCGACGCGGGTCAGCAACAACGATCTTACAGTTGTTTTTCTCTTTGGCGATCAAGATGTGCTGCATGGCAACTGGGTGAGCCTCAGCTGGGTTGGAGCCAATGAACAGCATCGACTTACAGTTGTGCATGTCATTGAACGAGTTAGTCATCGCGCCATAGCCCCAAGTGTTTGCTACACCTGCTACGGTTGTGGAGTGACAGATACGCGCTTGGTGATCGACGTTATTGGTGCCCCACAGTGACGCCATTTTGCGGAACATGTACGCTTGCTCGTTATTGTGCTTCGCGCTACCAAGCCAATACACTGAGTCAGGACCTGATTCTTTGCGAATATCGAGCACTTTATTGCCGATCTCTTCGATCGCTTGATCCCAAGAAAGCTTTTTCCACTTACCGCCTTCCAGTTTCATTGGGTATTTCAAGCGACGCTCACCATGTCCATGTTCACGCAGTGCTGCCCCTTTAGCACAGTGGCCACCAGCGTTGAAAGGATGGTCAAACGCAGGCTCTTGCCCTGTCCACACACCGTTTTGCACTTCGGCATAGATACCACAGCCCACAGAACAGTGAGAACAGATCGTACGTTTGACGTCGGTTTTAGCACTTGGATCAACAGATTTTGCTTCTGCTTTCTTGATCATGCCCGGTGTAAATAGGCACGCACCTGCAACCGCACCACCAGCAGCCAATGAGCTGTTTTTCATGAATGCGCGGCGTGAAATACCCAATTGATTTTGTTCTTTGCTCACACTATCGGAGCGTTTAACGAGTTTCATTGCTTAGCTCCTATAGGGTTTCGTAGTAATCACGGATATGTTGCGTTTCGCGATAACCTGTCTTCTTTGACTCTTTATCCACTGCTACCGTCTCCGATGCGTTTGCCACAGTTGCAGTACCTGTAACAACAGCACCTGCAACGGCAGCTGTGGTCAAGCCTTTAAGAAGATCCCTACGCCTTGTGTTTATTTCTTTATTATCTTTCATTTTGCTTCCTTACCTTTACGGTACTTGGAGACTCAGCGTCTCTCTTATCGACGCGAACTCGTTACTGCTGAGCTTGGTCGTACTCAGTGACGTTTTTCACATCAATTTTTAATTGTGTTTTACTGCTTTTCGTTTTCTCGCTAAAGCGCACTTGCTCTAGCGAAAGGAATGCATTGAGCAATGCGGCAACGTTCAGATAAAAGTCAGCGCTCTTTGCCTCGCGAATTTGATTAACGAGTGAGCCAAACCAAGGTGCAATGTGCTTATTGAAAAACGCTTGCTGAAGCGTTTCATCCTCTTGAGTGATCATCGCCATCACTTCACACAATGCCGCAATATGGTCTTCTGGTTCTTTCACCTGCTCTTCACGTTCAAACCCCATCTGGTCAAGATCATTGCGGATCTCTGCCAGTGGTTTTTCCATTAAAGAACCTGTGCGATGCCAAGAAGCAAATGGCACAACTTCTCCACGGCCAATGCCGATAAACAACTCTTGGTATTCGTCTTCCAGTGCACTAATGTTTGCTTTGGCTGCCGCAGTAGAAATGCCCTGCCACGCTTTTTGCATGTCACTTTGTTCTGATTCCGCCTCGAGTTGACAAAGGAACGCAAGCATCTCTGTTGGAGGCGATTGACGCAGCAGTGCTGAAAGCAGCAAGTAAATCTCTGTACGTAATGTTTGTTGTTCGATACTCACACGCCGCTCCTAGTATTTGAGTTGTTGCATCGGGTCTTGAGCCATTGACTCAAACATATCTACCACTCGGCAGTCTTCACACATGGCGATACGGTTGATCGCTGCTTCATCAGAGAAATGAGAGTGACCGCGTAACTTATTTTGCAGCATGTCAATCATTGATTGCGGCGCGAACGGTTTGTGGCAACGAATACATTCCGCGGCTTTCTCTTCATGCAGCACCACCGCATTCTGACGCGTTTGACTGTCCCAGTTCATTCGAGGCGTCAAACTAAGCGCATTCTCAGGGCACGCTTTTTCACATAGCCCACATTGAACACAGTCTTGTTCAACAAATTGAAGAGATGGCGAGGTGCCATCCGTGTGAAGTGCGCGTGTCGGACAAACCGCCACACAGCTCATACACAAGGTGCAGTCTTTGCTTTCGCATGAAACAGAGCCAAACGGCACGTTAGCTGGAAGATCCACGACATTTTCAACAGGGATACGCGCTTTAGCGAGCGCATCAAGCGCCGAAAATAGACGAGCACGTTTATTGCCTTCAAGATCGCCAAGCGCTAAATCAAATGAATCCGTGCAAAGTGTTGGTTGACCTTCGCGTAGAGATTCCAAATACAAAATATCGATAGTCTCTTTCGCGATCCCGAGCTGACTTAATAACTCTTGAGCAATAGAGACTTCATTATTGAGCACTCGAATGATGGTCGGTGGCATAAAGCGACTTGCCGCAAAAAGAACCTGCGTGGCCCCGTTCACCAATGCCGCTAACCAACTGTCTATTCCCACGGAAGGCAACTCTTCTACAACGATTGGAACAACGTTATCTGGGAGGGCTTTCAATGCCATGACGTTATACTGTTCATGACGAGAACTGCAGATTAGGACAATGGGGTCGACACCACCGGCTTGTTCGTAGTTCGCCAAGGTGCGCTCAACGAATTTTTGTGTTTCTTGCGGATTCGGCAGTGCATAGTGAATCGCTTCTGTCGGGCAAGCAGTCGCACATGTGCCTACGCCTTGACACAAATACGGGTTAATCTCGATACGGTGACCCGTCTTATCTGAACCTTCACTCGATAACGCTCCCGCAGGACAAGCGTCGACACAGCGCTCACAGCCTTTAACACCGCGTGAACTGTGTGCACACAAATCAGTATCTAGGCGAAAATACTTAGGCTTATCAAAGGTGCCCATCAAGGTTGGAATCTCTTCTAACGCTTCCGCCAATTTTGGATAGCCACGTCCAACGGGGTAATAACCAGGAACCGGCACTTCCTCTTTCATGCAGCTTTCAAGACACAGATCGAGCACGATATCAAAGCAGTCATGATTGATAGCGACTTTCGCAAGATTGCTCGACGTGCCTTTGTTTTCGATCACAACCTCAAACGTGCCGAGAAAGCCAGAGACTTGAACGCTGTTTGCAAAGTAAAGGTTAGCGTGTTGACCCATTTCCCCATCAGTGGAGAGAAGTGTCAGGCTTTTCATTTGAGCCAGCTGCTCAGCCGCGCTTTCGATAATCGCCGTAGGGCCAACGATCAAAGTGTGACCACCGCTTTCATAGCTGACTGTAGGTGGAATGAGATTCGTCAGTTCAACGGTATTTTCGAAGGCGTATAAACGTGCCTTTCCGTTGGTTGACGTTGATTCTTGTAGTAGTTGTTTAAGCATTGCTCACTTCCAGTTCTATTCCAGTAAGAACATGAATATTCACTCTGCTGAGTGGTAGCAATTGCTGTACCAACTTTTTAATATAAATTTATCAATAACTTAGGGGAAAATGCAGTGAGATAACGAGAAATGAAAAGCGGGCGAGACAAAATGTCCCACCCGCTTTAGTTAGTATTTAGTCAAAATGTACCTATTGTTTGTGTGGTATATTTTGTCCCACCTGTTCACTGCCAGCATCTAAGGTCGAGTCCTCGCCTTCTGCGTTAATGACGTTTTGTGAATCCGCAGCCAATGTGGCATCGGCTGGCTCAGTCGAGGGTTCATGGTCACTAGCGGAAGAGTGTGACTCCATGTCTTTATCTTCGCTTTCATCATTGACCCAATCTCTCAGTTTACTGGCAACTTCACTCGACAATGACTTAACCGATTGATAATCATGATCATAGTCATTGAGGCGGTCTACTTCACTAAACTCACCCGATAAAAACAACTTCCGAAGTGCGGCTTTCTTAACGCTACTCTCTACTTGTGACGCAAGCAGTGTCGCCACACCCTGAGCATCACTTCCATCAGAAAGAATTTGAGCGTCATCCGTTGTAGTCTCATACGGCTTTTCGACGTGGCTTTCAGCCTCACTGACTCGCGCTGATTCGTTGGTTTCAACGCTTTCTTCTGCCTTATCGAAACCGACATCCAGTTTGCGTTGAGACCAACGACTTAGAAAATTAGTTGCCACTAGCGCGCCCTGCTCCCTTACGTTTCTTTCTTCTTTGCTCGAGCAGTTCACCATGTCGACCAATATAGGCTTCCATCCATGCTTGTACCGGAAGTGGCATCTCTTTAGAAAGGACGAGATAATCTCCATCCATATATTGCCCAGCAACGCTTTGAGAAGCTGTCAGCGCGACGATATTAGGCTCGTCGTCATTATCAACCGAATCAAGTACAAGAAAGAGTTTAGGCTGCTGGGAGCTAAGATTGAAACGATAGTCTGTTCTCTCGTCTCGATGAAGCTGAAGAAGCGCCACGTTTTGGCTAGCGTCACTAGGTGCGAGTTCAAAACCCGATAGCTGCCATTGCGTGGTTACCCAGATACCTGTAGAGATCTCATGAGAGATAAGCTCACATTGTATCGGCCATAACTCTTCTGTTTTTGTTAAATTGACTTGAGTCGACGGTTGTTTTGACATTGTTTACCTACCCCGAGTTGTTGTTACTTTTGTCACAAGCAATATTTGTACCTACGCTGATTGAAAATGTAGTTCGATATCTTGTGGTAAGGTAATGGACAAGTTCAAAAACACGACACAGACAAACTTGGGAATGTTATTTGCAAGTAAGCTGTTTCAATAATAATAACCAACGTTATCAATAGGACCTCATGTGGTGAAAGCGAACATTATTAAAACCAGTGAAAATCCCCTACAAACCATCGAAGTAGAAGTGTTCGACGAGTATGGCGAAAAGCTTACCAAGCAAATTGCCTGTGAACGTCCTTTGACTGTGATGCTCAACTGGAAAGAAGTGGTCACGCTCATGACGTTGGGCTCTCGACCTGAATCGCTCGTCCTTGGCTATCTTAAGAACCAGAGCTTTATCTCTGATCCTGATGCGTTAGAGTCAGTGATTATTGATTGGGAAACGCACACAGCCGCGGTTGTAACGAAAGAAGATACAAAAGAAATAGAAGGCGCACTTAAAAAGAAAACCGTCACCTCTGGCTGCGGTCAAGGGACCATGTATGGCAACGTCATGAAGCAACTTGAAAACTACCAAGTGCCGCAAATCAAAATCAAGCAGTCCGATATCTACTCCGCGCTTGAGGTGTTAACCCATTACAACGACACCTACAAAAAAGCTGGTGCAGTCCATGGTTGCGCGGTATGCAAATCTGATGAAGTTCTGTCATTTGTCGAGGATGTTGGTCGTCACAATGCTGTTGATACACTCGCTGGGGAAATGTGGCTCAACCAAGAGATTGGTGACGACAAAATCTTCTACACCACAGGACGACTCACCTCAGAAATGGTGATCAAAGTTGCCCAAATGGGTATCCCTATTTTGCTCTCCCGCTCGGGTGTTACGCAAATGGGACTCGACTTGGCGAAAAAATTTGGCATTACCACCATTGCACGGGCAAAAGGTTTGAGGTTTCAAGTCTTTACCGGCGCAGAAAAGATAGAATTTGATGTCAAAGGAAATCAATAGCCTTTGACCCAGCTTGCAAACCACCCCCTTTACGCTATTAGTTGTATAACCACTGAAACAAAAATGTCACAAAAACTTCATCATCAGTGGTTGTGCAACGTCATTGGTCTAATAAGGGGAGGTGTCCATGGCTGGTACACCGAAAGGTCAGGGCTTTACGCTCTCGCTGTCTATCAGAACAAAACTGGTCTTAATTAATCTGACTCTACTCGTAGGTGTTGTTGTATACGCCTACTACGAACAAAAAAGTTTGGCAGACCTCACCTCGCTAGAACGGGCAGCCAGCGACAACTTGAGTAGCTCTGTGGATTTACTCATGCTTCGTCGACACGAGAAAGATTTTCTTGCTCGCAAAGACAGCAAATATGTCACTCAGTTTGACTCCACATTTGAACAACTATCTCGCCGTATCTCCGGCCTACAAGCTTCTCTAAACGAACACCAACTCAACCTCAATCAACAAAGCGCACAAATCGTCTCAACGCTAAACCAGTATCAGCTCCAATTTCATCAATTGGCAGCGCAAGTCAATGAGCTTGATGCCCAAAGCGGTCAGCAGAGTTTGTCTTTGCAAGTCGCAGGCGACCGAGAGCGCCTGAAAAAGACCGTGTCTACACATGAGGATTTCTTGCTTAAAGTTGCTTTGCTCGAACTCATTGAGTCTGATCTGAGTTATCTCGCCGCTCCGTCCAGAGAAAGCATTGAAATGGTCAACCAAGCGATGGCGCGTTTTGCTCAGTTTTCACCGATGCCGTCGAATGTTTTTAATGCGTTTGAACAGTATAAAGAGAACTTATTAACCCATATCGACAAGACCGTGGTATTGGGTTTGAGCGCCAATGAAGGATTGCGAGGAGCGCTGAGAGATAACGTCCATACGACAGAGGATGCGATTGCAGGTCTCCAATCTGAAATCAACGCAGCGATTGTCAGCAAAAGCGAGGCAATTAAAAGCCAACTTCATTCCATTGGCTTTGGACTCGTTGTGTTGTTGTCCACACTCCTGTTTTTGATTGGTCGAAGCATTCTGAGCAGAATTAAAGCGATCAATACACTCATGATGCAAATCGCGAGCGGCAACGGTGATTTAACCGTGAGAATGAATGCGAAAGGCAATGATGAACTGGCGAGTCTGGCCAATTCGTTTGACCTGTTTATTGCCAGCCTTCACGGCCACATCAAAGATTTAGCAAGCGTGATGAATGTCCTTAGCGAAAGTTCGTGTAGCTCCGAACATGCTGCGATTCAAAGCATGAAGAATGCGGAGCAGCAAAAACTGGAATCAGAATCGGTAGCCACGGCGGTAAATGAGCTGGTCATGACCACCAACGAGATTACCGCCAACATTGAATCAGCTGCGCAAAATGCTGAGCGTGTAAAAAGTGAAGCGCAAAACGCCCTCGATATGACTCATAATACTGGTGATCGAATTGATGAATTAGCAGAAAGCATTGAGCAGTCGCAAGCGCAAATCATGGCGCTTGAAGAACAAAGCAGAGAGATTCATCAGGTCGTCTCGACCATTCAAAGCATCGCAGAACAGACTAATTTACTTGCGCTAAACGCCGCGATTGAAGCCGCCCGTGCGGGAGAAAGTGGACGAGGCTTTGCTGTCGTCGCCGATGAAGTTCGCCAATTGTCGGTGATGACCAACGATTCGACCCACCAGATTGAATCAACCATCCAAGGATTAACCAATGGTATCTCGCAAACGGTGTCGAAAATGGCGTCTAGCGCTGAGCAAGCAAGAACTACCAACACCCATACTCATCAAGTGGTGACGGCGATTGAGAGTATCAGCACTCAAATCAGTGAAATGTTTGATATGAATACGCAAATCGCTACTGCCTCTGAAGAACAGTCCGCCGTCTCTGCGGAAATCGATCGCAATATCACAGAGATTGCTCACCTTGCGGGCAATACCTATCAAATTGTCTCTAGTTCTGTGAAATGCAGTGAACAGGTATCAGGCGTCAGCCACAAGCTCGAAGGGATTGTCGCACAGTTCAAATATTAGAAAGCAGTCTATTTGAAAGTCAGTCGGATACAAAAAGAGCCTCAATAGTGAGGCTCTTTTAGCAATATTTTCAACGAATTATCCGTCAATACCACGCGCTTTTAGGAACTCTGCGTAAGTACCGCGGAAATCGTGAATCTGACCATCTTTGATCTCTAGAATACGGGTTGCCAGTGAGTCAACGAATACGCGGTCGTGAGAAACGAAGAACAGTGTGCCCTTGTATTGCTCAAGTGCGTTGTTCAGTGATTCGATAGATTCCATATCCATGTGGTTCGTCGGTTCGTCCATCAACAGCATGTTTGGCTTATGCATTTGCAGTTTACCTAGCAGCATACGACCTTGCTCACCACCCGATAGCACTTTTACAGACTTCTTGATGTCATCTTGCGAGAACAGCATACGTCCAAGGAAGCTACGCAGAACTTGCTCGTCGTCGCCCTCTTGACGCCATTGGCCCATCCAATCCATCAAGTTCATGTCTTCTTCAAAGTCATGTGCATGGTCTTGAGCGTAGTAGCCAATGTTTGAGTTTTCTGACCACTTGTATTCGCCTGTGCGTGGCTCGAGGACGCCCGCCAGTGTATTAAGCAGCGTTGTTTTACCCACGCCGTTTTCACCGATGATGGCAACACGTTCACCCACTTCAAAAATCGCATCAAAGTTGCTGAACAGATCGTCTTCAAAACCTTGGCTTAGGTTTTCAACGATCAGAGCGTTACGGAACAGCTCTTTAGATTGCTCAAAACGAATGAACGGGTTCTGACGGCTTGATGCCTTAACTTCATCCAATTGAATCTTATCGATCTGTTTCGCACGAGAGGTGGCCTGCTTCGCTTTTGATGCGTTTGCCGAGAAACGCGCCACGAAGGTTTGCAGCTCTGCAATTTGCGCTTTCTTCTTCGCGTTGTCAGACAGTAGACGTTCACGAGCTTGAGTTGCTGCCGTCATGTACTCATCGTAGTTACCGTGGTAAACACGCAGTTCACCGTAATCCAAATCGGCCATGTGTGTACACACAGAGTTTAGGAAGTGACGGTCGTGCGAGATGATGATCATTGTGCAGTTACGCTGGTTAAGGGTTTCTTCTAGCCAGCGAATAGTGTCCATATCCAAGTTGTTGGTTGGTTCGTCAAGCAGCATGATGTGCGGGTCAGCGAAAAGAACCTGTGCAAGAAGAACACGAAGTTTCCAACCTGGTGCAACCTCGCTCATCAGACCGTAATGTTGCTCTTCTGGGATACCCACCGCTAGCAAAAGCTCGCCGGCTTTCGCGTCCGCCATGTAGCCATCCATCTCAGCGAACTGAACTTCAAGATCCGCAACCAGCATGCCTTCTTCTTCTGTCATTTCTGGCAGAGAGTAAATGCGGTCACGCTCTTTCTTCACTTCCCAAAGCTCTTTGTAGCCCATAATCACCGTATCGATGACAGTGAACTCTTCGTATGCGAACTGATCCTGATTCAGCTTGGCAACGCGCTCATTTGGGTCATAGCTTACGTTACCGCCTGTTGGTTCAAGCTCACCACTTAGGATCTTCATAAAGGTTGATTTACCACAACCATTTGCACCAATAAGACCGTAGCGGTTACCTTCACCGAATTTTACCGAAATATTTTCAAACAGCGGCTTAGCACCAAATTGCTGCGTAATGTTATTAGTGGAAATCAATGTGTTTACCTTTAAATGATGAAAAACCGCGCCACACTACTGTTTACCGCGAATAACTTCAAGTGTTGTTTTAACTTTGTTTCCTAACAGGCAAAGTGTGATTTAGGTTCACTTTCCCCAAAGCAAGATGTCAGATAGAAGAAGCGGAGCACTTTGGCTCCGCGTTAGATGTTATAGGTTGGTGATTTTAAAGTCGGTTTCCGCTCGTTGAGGGAGATAGATACTAAAGGTTGTCCCCTTGCCCCATTGTGACTCCACCTTAAGCTCCCCACCCGTTTGGCTAAGAATACTTTGGGAGACAGACAGTCCAAGCCCAGTGCCTTCACGTTTGGTGGTATAGAAAGGTGAGAAAATGCGTTTCAGATTTTCAGGCTTAATTCCGCATCCTTGATCCGTTACGTGGATGATAGCGCCAACACAACGATCGCCTTCCAACCAATCCTCGGTGGTTATCGTCAGTTTGCCCTTTCCGTCCATTGCGTGGATTCCGTTCATCTGCAAATTGACCAAAATCTGCAACAGTTGGTGACGATTGACCTCGACAGAGCTTTTGGCATTGAGCTTAGTAACAAACTCAACATCGCGTTTCTTGGTGCCCGTTTTCACCAGTGTAATGCTCTCATCGACAACGGGATTGACATGCTGCCAAGTGATCTCGTCTTGCACGCCACCTTGACGGCTGTATTGAAGCAAACTGCGTGTGATATTACGAATGCGGTCAATTTGCGCGTGGATTGCGTCTATCTCTTCTTTTACTCGCTCGGCATCATCACCAAGTTCAAATTGAATCAACTCCACGTTGCCCAGTATTACCGCGCTTGGGTTGTTGATCTCATGCGCGATCCCAGCAGTCAGTTCACCAAGCGCGGCAAGTTTTTCGTTTACAACCAACTTATCGCGAGTTTGATTCAAGAGTTGAATATGAAGCTCAAGGTCTTCGGTTTTTTCCATCAAGCTGGCGGTACGTTCTTCTACCTTGGCTTCAAGTTCAATGGCCGCAGCTTTCAACTCGTTTTTCCGCTGTTTGAGCAAATCAAGCATGTTGTCAAATTGGCGAGCAAGTTGTGCGAGTTCATGGTTTTCGTCTAAGCCCAAGGTGCCAATTCGAGTCTCTTTACCCATTTGAATCATTTTGACTACGCGATGAATATGCTCAATCGGATTGAACAAATCTCGTGAACCACGGTAAACAATCAGACCAGATACCAACAGCAACAGCAGTGTCGTTACCGAGATTTCAGCGATGTTGGTCATGTACGCTTTGACAAACGGCCACAGCAAATAACCGGTGTAGAGCATTCCAATCACATTGTCATATTGGTCGCGTATCGGTTGGTATGCGGTGATGTACCAAGCATCATACACAAATGCGCGGTTGACCCACTCTCTCCCTTCATGCAATACGGCGCGATTGACCTCTGAAGAGACGCGCGTACCAATGGCGCGTCCGACTCGATCGTTGCTATCCAGGGGCACATTGGTACTGACACGGAGATCATCCAGAAAGACAGTTAAGGTCCCCACAGGTCTCAAGCTGTCATGTTTAGACGGATAGATAAGATCGCGGATTTGATCGACCAACACCGTGCTGTTGTTGAGCAGCAATCCCCCATCTAAAAAACCGATGATATTGTTTTTTTGATCGTAGATAGGGACGACAGTGCGGCTCACCAGCCCGCGCCTTTCAAGTTTTTGGCTGTTTAAAATCGGAATTTGCGCCCGTTTAACGAGTTCTTTATCAAGCTCATCCAGCTCATGCTCGTCTAACACATCAAAAAAAGACTCTTTAAGCGTTAAATCTAGGAAGCGAAACTTGTCTTCTGGTCTCTCTACTCGGTGAAAACGCAGGAAGTCGAGATTGTAGCGATGCTTTTGCTCTGAAACCCAGCCGCTAAAGTCATCAAACTCGCTTTGATTGTTGATCGCGTAAACAAAATCGAATGATTCAGAAAACGCCTTAACGTGATTGGCTTGCTTCTCTTGAATTAACTCGATGCTGTTATCCGCAACGCCCAAGCGTTCAGAAACATCAAGCAGCGCGCTTTGCCATGTGTAATGAATCGACCAATAGATGGTGATGCCTATCAAGGCAACCAAGGTCAAAAATATCGGTGCAGACGTCAGAATCATCAGACGATAGCGCACCATGGTTTTGAAGCGATAGCGCCACTTTGTCCACAAGTTGCCGTTATTCGGCATAATTAGACTCCTCCGCATCCCACTCTTTGTATTTGCGCTCTAGTGTCTTGCGCGCTACGCCAAGTTCTCTTGCAGCTGCCGATTTGTTGCCGTCATGCAGGTCAACTAATTGCTGGATATGCGCTTTCTCCACTTCTTTCAGTGTCCAGCTGCTCGGATAGCCTTGAACATCATTGGCTTGAGGTAGGTCAATCATTTCACAGCCACTTGATACCGTCACAGAGACATTTTGCTGCGGTGGTACGCCATTTACCTCACGCCAGTAATGAGCAGGAGGCTTACCAAGTAAGATACATCGTTCAATCAAGTTCTTTAGCTCACGAATGTTACCAGGCCAGTCATAGTCATTCATGGCGATAATGTCTTCATGGGCCCACTTAGGATCCGTCACGCCTAACTCGGCAGACAGCATTCGAGTGAAGAATGGTACCAACTCGATTAAGTCCGCTTTTCGGTCTCTCAGTGGAGCAACGTCAATCTTCAATACGTTGAGTCGGTAGAATAAGTCGCGACGAAAGTTTCCTTTGTCGACTTCTTCTTGTAGGTTTCGGTTCGTCGCAGCAACCACACGAACATCAATGGTGATCTCTTTCTCGCTACCTACCGGACGAATAGTGCGTTGCTCTAATACGCGTAACAATGCCGACTGCATAGAGAGTGGCATTTCCCCGATTTCGTCCAAAAATAGTGTGCCACCGCTGGCAACGCGGAACATGCCTTCACGGTTTTTCTTTGCTCCCGTAAACGCGCCGGAGGTATGGCCGAACAGTTCACTTTCGAGAAGCTCAGGAGCGATTGCCCCACAGTTAATAGGAACAAAGGGGCCTTTACGCTGGCTCGCTTCATGCACACCTCGCGCCACCAGCTCTTTGCCCGTTCCTGACTCTCCTTCGATTAGTACAGAAGCTCGAGACGGAGCAAATTGGCTGATCAGTTGTTTAAGTTGTTTGGTGCGCTCTGACCCACCTACAATTTCCGTTTTAATATGGCGCTTAAAATCGTGGCTTAGCGCGTACTGGTGTCGCTCAGCCAAGCGTTTATCCATACAGCGCTGGACGGCTTGCAGCATTTGCTCAAGGTTAAACGGCTTCAAGATAAAGTCTGAAGCCCCCAGTTTAAGCGCTGAAATCGCGGTTTCTAGATCGGCGTAGCCTGTCATAAAAATAACGTCAGCCTTGCGATCTTCATCCGTGAAAGCCTCTTTCCATTCTATCCCCGAGCGCCCCGGCAAATTGATGTCCAATATGATCAAATCGTAATGATTGGCGACCCGCATTGTCTCAGCTTGTTCAATAGAGCCAGCGGTATCGACGCGAGAAAACCATTTGCTGAGCGCCTTATTCAATATGGCCTGCATACCGGTTTCATCATCCACCACTAATACGGAAAAGGCCTGATATTGGGAGGTTTTATTGGGATCAAACGTTGGGGACATAATGACTCGTTCAATTAAATAGAGGTTGGGACAGAGTGTACCAA
The DNA here is from genome assembly GCF_000808535.1 of Vibrio sinaloensis. Taxonomy (GTDB): domain Bacteria; phylum Pseudomonadota; class Gammaproteobacteria; order Enterobacterales; family Vibrionaceae; genus Vibrio; species Vibrio sinaloensis_D. The sequence continues at coordinate 93,789 of NZ_JWLV01000047.1, read as the reverse complement.
GCTTTAGGCCAAGGGAATAAACTAATCTGCGACATTTTGTCTCACATCAAATTTTGCAATGATAAATCATTGATATTTCGTGATTTATATCATCCCAATTATTGGCATTAAGATTGCTTTAAATGCGTGTCTATCGATAAAGTAGAGACCGCTACGTTATCTCAACTTAGAAGATTATTTTGGCAAGTCAATACCATCACATGGAATGATAATATAATGAAAACAATGACTTTAACTCTTGCAACAGCGTCCTTGGCCCTCGTTAGCTATTCAGCGTCATCGGCAGATGAACAGCCTCATGTTCGTTTAGCGACTACCACAAGCACCTACCACTCAGGCTTACTCGACTACCTGCTTCCTGAATTCGAAAAAGATACAGGCTACAAAGTTGACGTGATTGCCGCGGGCACCGGTAAATCCCTAAAAATGGGCGAAAACGGCGATGTGGATTTGGTGATGACTCACGCACCAAAAGCGGAAGCGAATTTTGTTGAAAAAGGTTACGGTGTCTTACCGCGTAAACTGATGTATAACGATTTCGTTATCGTTGGCCCAGAAAAAGATCCTGCGAAGATCGCTGAATCAGCAGACGTTGCTCAAGCATTCCAAAAGATCGCCAACATGAACATGACGTTTGTCTCACGCGGCGACGATTCGGGTACTCACAAAAAAGAGAAAGGCATTTGGCAGCAAAGTAAGATCGAACCAAACTTTGGCGGCTACCGCAGCGTGGGCCAAGGCATGGGGCCAACACTCAACATGGCGAATGAAATGCAAGGTTACACCATGACCGACCGCGGTACGTGGCTTGCGTACAACAATAAGCTCGATCTTAAAATTCTGTTCCAAGGTGACAAAAACCTATTTAACCCTTACCAAGTGATTTTGGTAAACCCTGAGCGCTACCCAACCATCAACTACCAAGGCGCTAAAGTATTCAGTGACTGGCTTGTAAACCCTAAAGGCCAGCAACTGATCAACGAGTTCAAGTTGAGCGGTAAGCAGTTGTTTGTCGCGAACGCGAACGAGAAATAACCTCTATGAGCCTTTGGCAAACTACCCTTGATGCCCTTGCCTTATTGGTGAGTTTGGATCGAGAACTATGGGAGATCGTTGCGGTCTCCTTTAGTGTTTCTCTGACTGCGATTTCTTTGGTGCTTTTACCTGCTATCCTGTTCTCCTTTATTCTGGCGTATACAGAATTTCGCGGGAAATGGTTGTTCTTATCGCTGGTTAATACGTTGCAAGCCATACCGACTGTGGTGATTGGTCTGCTGCTTTATATCCTACTCTCCCGCTCAGGTCCTATGGGAGATTGGCAAATGCTCTTCACTCAAAAGGCGATGATCGTTGGCCAAATGCTGATTGGCTTTCCGGTTTTAGTCTCAATGATGCACGGCGCACTGCAATCGAGTGATCGCCGCGCCATTGAAACTGCGATTACCCTCGGCGCTTCACCAACCCGCATCGCCGCTACCATGATTTGGGAAACTCGATTTCCTTTGATGGCGGCAACCATTGCAGCTTTTTCAAGAATTGTGACCGAAGTGGGCTGCTCAACCATGGTCGGAGGCAATATCATGGGGCTCACCCGTAATATTCCGACCGCCATCGCGATGGAAAGCCATAAAGGCGCATTTGCTCAAGGTGTCGCACTAGGTATGGTGTTACTGGCACTGGCGCTCGCGTTAAACTTCGCTCTTACCTCGATGCGTGGTAAAGGGTATCTAAGAACATAAGGACGCTGTATGACAATAAAAATCAATGCGCAGCAACTGTCCATGCGATACAAAGAGCGTGTGCTTTTTCATATCCCTCATCTTTCTATTGGCCCCAATGACGCGATCTATTTAAAAGGTGACAATGGCGTAGGTAAAACCACCCTACTGAAGATTTTGTCTGGTTTGATCAAGCCAACCACAGGCTCGGTCAATGCGCCCAATGATCATTGGATTCACCGATTGTTTAGCCGTACTGGTCGTAAAGATGTTATCTATCTCCATCAATCCCCCTACCTCTTTGATGGCACCGTTTACCAAAACGTCGCTTACGGCATTCGATTTCACAAAGAGTCGCAGAAAGATAAGCGAGCTCAAGTCATCACCGCATTAAGAATGGTAGGCTTGGAAACACTCGCTGATGAACACATCTCGGTGTTGTCTGGCGGTGAAAAACAGCGTGTGGCAATGGCACGAGCTTGGATCCTCAAACCCTCAATCCTTTTAATGGATGAGCCCAGTGCGTCATTAGATCAAGAGTCGATCGAGCGCTTGGTTGTGATGGCGAAAGACTTACTTCAACGAGGGTCGAGTATCGTCGTCACTAGCCACCAAAAGAACGCGCTAACGGATTTATGTCGCAAGCAATGGTGGATAAAAGACACAACTTTGATAGAGTCTCCGCTGTTACAAGTGATTACTGATGCAAAACAAGAGAACAGCTATGCTTCTTCCAACGCAAACTAGTTGGGTTATTTTGGCTGGTGGTCAAGCCAGCCGTATGGGCGGAAAAGACAAAGGTTTAATAGAGTTGAACCATAAACCGCTGATACAACATGTTATTGAGCGACTCTCTCCTCAAACTCCAAATATACTGATCAACGCCAATCGTAACCATGATGCTTACGCTCAGTTTGGACAGGTGTTTAGTGACCAATTTGCCCACTTTCCTGGCCCAATGGGTGGGATTCACGCTGGGTTGGTTCACGCAACAACTGACTGGGTAGGATTTGTGCCTTGCGATAGTCCACAAATCAACCACGATTTGGTCGAACGATTCTGCCAAGCGGTAAACAAGGATACCGACATCCTGGTCGCTCACGATGGTGAGTTTAAACAACCTGTCTTCACGCTCTATCACAAACGTGTGCTTACTAAGCTCACCGCATTTCTAGAACGCGGCGACAGAAAAATCATCTTGCTTTACAAAGAATGTAATACCGCTTACGTCGATTTTAGTGATTCTCCCGATTGCTTCGTTAACTTAAACACTCCGGAAGAACTGGCTCAATTTGGAACACTATCCGCATGATTAAATCTCTCCCAATTCCGATTCTTGGTTTTGCTGCCTACTCTGGCACGGGCAAGACAACGTTACTTGAAGCACTACTGCCTAAATTGACTGATGCAGGTTTACGCATCGGCATGTTGAAGCATGCGCACCACAACTTTGACGTCGATAAGGAAGGCAAAGACAGCTACCGCTTACGAAAAGCTGGTGCATCGCAAATGTTGATTTCCTCCCGAAACCGTTTCGCTCTCATGACCGAAACACCGGAGTCAGAGTCAGAGTTTGATTACCTTCTCAGCCGATTTGATACCGAAAAACTCGACATCATCCTTGTTGAGGGGTGCAAGAACATCGCTTTCCCTAAGATAGAGCTTCATCGTGAAGAAGTGGGAAAACCTTGGCTTTACCCGAACGATAACAACATTATCGCCATTGCTGCCGATGAAGTGGTAGCAGATACATCACTGCCACAAATGTCGATCAACGACCTTGAAACGATTGCCAAGTTTGTCGTCGATTATGCTCGTGCTTCGAAACAGCCTTCGGCAGCGAAAACCGAAGCCGCATGCTGTGACACTCTATCTCCTGCGTTTCTTTCGGTAACACAAGGGCAAGAGAAAATCTTGTCACTGGTCGATACCGTTACCGAGACTCAAACTTGCCCTGTTGAACAAAGTTACGGCCGAGTATTGGCAAGCGATGTTCAATCACCGGTCAACGTACCTCAATACACTAACTCTGCGATGGATGGTTATGCAATTCGCGGCGACGATTTAGACCGAGCCCAATACCACGTGGTGGCGGAAGTCCTTGCAGGTCACGCTTATCCTCATGCTTTGGACAAAGGCCAAGCGGTAAAAATCATGACGGGCGCACCAACGCCTGAGTTCGCGGACACAGTAGTGATGCGTGAGCAAGCGACCGAAATCGGTGACAATGTCACATTTAACGGTGCACCTATTAAGCGTGGGCAGAACGTTCGCCAAGCAGGGGAAGATCTACCACTCGGCGCCAATGTGTTTAATCAAGGCCAGCGCATCGCGTCAGCAGAGATGGGCATGATCGCCTCTCTCGGATTCGGTGAGTGCTCGGTCTTTCGTAAACTGAAAGTCGCCGTTTTCTCAACGGGTGATGAAGTGCAAGCGCCGGGAAGCAAGCAGCAAGAAAACACCATCTATGACTCAAACCGCTTCACGATTATGGGTCTTTTAGAGAAGTTGGGCTGTGACATCATTGACTTTGGTATATTGGAAGACAATGAAGCGTTAATGATCGACGCATTGGAAAAGGCAGCCGAGCAAGCAGACGTCGTGATTACTTCAGGCGGCGTCTCTGTTGGCGATGCAGATTACATCAAACTAGCGCTCGATAAACTTGGGAAAATTGACTTTTGGCGTATCAACATGCGACCAGGACGCCCTCTCGCTTTTGGCCACATAAATCAAAAACCATTCTTTGGTCTGCCAGGAAACCCTGTTGCCGTTATGGTCTCATTCATCAACTTTGTTGAACCCGCACTTCGCAAGATGCAGGGGGAACACAATTGGACGCCGCTCAAGGTGAATGCGATGGCTTCTGAGAATCTTCGCTCTCGTCAAGGTCGCACAGAGTTTAGCCGAGGTATTTACCAACTTGACCACTCAGGCCAGCTAACCGTAAGAACCACTGGCAAGCAAGGCTCAGGGATACTGCGTTCTATGAGTGAAGCCAACTGCTTGATTGAGATTTCTCCCTCTGTCGATACAGTGAAAGTCGGTGAAAGCGTGACAATCATCCCGCTTCAAGGCAGAATCTAGCCCCATGAACTTAAGGCCGCTTTGTCGGCCTTAAACTTTTTCGACTATTTGAGAGATCTTTATGGCTCGTACCATCCTTTACACCTACAAAGGTGAAGACAAGACCCTGACCTTTTCTTATGAAAAGCACCGCAACATTCATGAAGCCGTCGCTGAAGCAGAAGGGATCGATATTTCTCAGTACCTAAAAATGGAGCAGCAAATCGAGGCGGTTTCCGATACAAAAGCGGTACGAAACTACCGCGACAATCACTTCAGAAAACTCGGTTTTGAAAAGCTAACGCTGCAACAAAAAGAAAACCTTGGGGTTGGCAAGAAAAACAAGTAAGCGTTAACATGTTTGAAAGCAGAGCCGTGTGTTCTGCTTTTATAACGATTTTTCCATACGAAAATTGATTAAAACCTGCCCCTCTTTTTCGTTGTGCTGCTCTTTCACAGCGACAAATCCAAAGCGCTCATAAAAAGGCCTCGCGGTGATACTCACGTTTGAATAGAGCTGACGAATCCCCTTCTCTTTCGCCGTCTGATGAATCTTTTCCATTAATTCCGTTCCAACACCCACACCTTGATATTCGTAGTGGCAAAAAAAGTGGTCGATCAGACCATCGGTTTGAAGGTCTGAGTAACCAAGGATCACGCCGTCTCTGACACAAACAAAAGGTGACAGCGACTTCATCTTCTCAGCCCATAATTGCTGAGAGAGATCTTCTTTTGCCCAGACGCGGACTTGATCGTCCGTGTAATCTCGAATGTTCACTTTTCGAATCGTATTGAAGTAGATCTGCCAAAGCTCGTAGGCATCGTCGGGGTGGTAGTTTCGTATCATTTCTCGTTGGTCCTTCTACTGTTTCGTTGGAGTTAAAGAGGTTTGCTCATATAGATCAGTTCCCAAGACTCCCCTTCAAACTCGCGGACTCCCTGTTCCCGTTTTACTTCACTAAACCCTAGCGTCTGATAGCAATTGATAGCTTTTATGTTGCTAGCAAACACGCACAAATCTAATTGGAGATATCCTCGCCCTTTGGCGATTTCAAACAGAGCCTGCATCATTTGTTGCGCAGTTCCTTTTCCCCGATAGGGCTCAGCCACAAACACTCGGCTTACGCGGGCGCATACTGAGCTTTGTTCAATAAGCTCGATGTAGCCCGCAGGCGCAGCCTGATCATTAAGCAGAAACGCACTCACTTCAGGTTTGGCGGTATGGGTCAGGATCGCTTCTCGAGTGAGGGGATATTCAAAAGCGGAGCCACCCCACAAATAGTTGAGTTTGGCAGAATCAATCCAATCAATAAGATATTGGGCGTGGGAGGGTGAAAACGGTTCTAGCGTCATTGCGGTTTCCTTACTGCAATAAAAAAGAGCTTGCCAAAGCAAGCTCTCAAATTTAGTCATTTAAATCAAGACTATTTGATGTTTAGGAACGCTGCGCCACGTACACCGCCTGAATCGCCGTGCTTCGCTTTAACGATCTTAGGGCACTTAGCGACAGAGAGTAGATATTTGGGAACACGCTTAGGCATTTCTTCGTAAATCAGTTCGAAGTTGGATAGCCCGCCACCCAAAGCAACAACATGAGGATCATTCCCTGTGAAGATATTTGCAAAACAGATAGCCAATAGCTCCATGAAGCGTTCTACGTGCTCTACGGCTTTTTCTTCACCTTCCGCATGCGCTTGAATGATCTCAACAGCTTTCTTCTTCTCACCAAAGTAGTGTTCGTAGATCAACTCAAAGCCGCGTCCAGAAAGGTAGCTGTCAAGGCAGCCTTTTTTGCCACAACCACAACCAAGCAGCGGCGCGTTGTCGCCCAAATGGAACCATGCATCAATAGGTAAACGCATATGACCCAGTTCGCCGGCTACGTTATTGCGACCTGAGAACACCTTACCTTCATAGATCAAACCGCCACCAAAACCGGTGCCTAAGATAAGACCCATAACGGATGGTGCGTCTTGAAGCTCTTCATCCCAAGCTTCGGATAACGCAAAACAGTTTGCGTCGTTTTCAATTTTAACGGTGCGACCGATTTTCGCTTCAAGATCAGCGCGCAGTGGCTTGCCTTTCGCTGCAGGAACGTTGACGGTAAGTACTGTTGCGTCGTCCGCATCTTCCATACCCGGTAAACCCAAGCCAATTTTGCCTTCGCAGCCAAATTCGTGGTCATACTTTTCAACCAAACCTGCAATGGTGTCGATCAGTAGTGCATAATCATCCGTCGGCGTTGGTACACGCTCTGTCGCTACACGCTCTAGTTTGTCATTAAATGCACCAAATTCAATTTTAGTGCCACCAACGTCAAAGCCGTAATACATTGGCTCTCTCCCATAAATACCAAAATATAAAATCAAAAACTGATTTATTATCCATATAGCTAAGCCTACAATCCGTGACCTATGACCGATTTAATTGCCAGCTCGTATTAAATGCGCAGACTATCGCCAACTAGGCCTCAACTTTTAGACAGGTTTCTCGTTTTCCCGCTCCTGCATGTAATGTTTCAACGCAAGACGGCGTTCATCGGTCTTCATTCGAGTTTTACTTAACAGGTAGCTTTCTCTAAAGGCATCAAACCACTCTGCTAGAACTTTAGATGCATGCACTTCGCCTAGCTGCTTGAGAACGATGGTTGCAACTTCTGCTGTTGCCAAATGTTGTTCGTTGTCTGAGCGACGCATCAAATACTGCGACAGTGACTCTGGCTGAATCGACAAAACGGGCAATGAGTTGAGATAAGGCGATTTACGGAAAATACGCCGCGCTTCACGCCAACTGCCATCCAGAAAGATCAATAGCGGTTTTTTCTCACCACAGTACACTCGGGGATTAATATCAATTAACCGAGAGCGCTCCTCAACATACTCGTCTGGGAAAATGATGATTGGCTGATACGCTTCGTTTGCCAGCAGCGCCAACATCTCTGCATCTGGTTCTGTTCGACTCCATTGATACGCATAGCCCTCTTCCACCGTATCTAAGATCAGTCGCCCTGTATTGCTTGGTTTAAAAACTTCGTTTTCAGACAGCAACAGCATCACTGCCACATCTGACTTTATCTTGGGTTGATGTTCGCAAATACAGTATTGCTCTGACACCTGACAATATTGACAGCGCTTAACCTTGCAACCACGAGCATTGAACGGCTTGGTCGATTGCGCCAATCTGCGTTGATATAGATGGTGAAAAGCGTGGACTCTCATAGGTTTTTGGTAATAATGGCAAAGGGTGCAAAGTGTACCCGTCAGGCTTCAAGTTGCAAGATAAAGTGTGGAACTCATCCTATGCACAACCCGGAAATGATTCGTTTGACTGTATTTCTCTCCGTACTAGCGGCCTGCGCCTTATGGGAGTGGTTGACGCCAAGAAAGGTACTAACTCAGAACAAACTCTACCGTTGGGCGAACAATCTTGGGCTAATCGCATTTAACTCGATTTGTCTCAGCTTATTTATGCCTATTTTGGCCTTTGAAGCCGCAACGCGAGCAACGCAGTACCACTACGGTTTGTTTAATACGCTGGAATTGCCTTGGGTCGTCGAACTTTTAGTGAGTGTAATCCTGCTCGATCTGGTGATATACCTTCAGCACTTGGTGTTTCACCGCGTTCCTTGGCTATGGCGCTTACACAGAATGCACCACGCCGATCAAGATATTGATGTCACCACTGGCACTCGGTTCCACCCTATCGAAATTTTGATGTCGATGTGGATTAAAGTCGCGTTTATCTTCATTCTGGGCGTTTCGCCAATCGCGATTGTGGTGTTTGAAATCGTGCTCAATGCCAGTGCGATGTTTAATCACAGTAATGCAAAGTTGCCCCTCAATATCGACCGATGGTTGCGCCGTGTGATTGTGACGCCAGATATGCATCGAGTGCACCATTCAGTCATTGTCAAAGAGACGCACTCTAATTTCGGCTTTTTCTTGTCTGTTTGGGATCAATGGTTTGGCACCTATCGCGCCCAGCCTGAACTCGGTCATGACAAGGTTAAAATTGGTATTCCGCTATTTCAACGCCGTGAAGAACAGCGGCTGGACAAGATGCTCACCCAGCCTTTTCGCCAACATTAATCTAGCCTAATTGAGTCGGTATTTGTGCAATTGCGTTTGCTGCTGACCAGCAATGTTGGAGACTTGCTGAGCGCTCTCAACCATGGATTCCAATTGAAGTTTGGTCTTCACACCCTGGTCCGAAACAAGGGCCACTGCTTCGCTAACTTCAGCGGTCGCTCTTTTTTGCTCTTCGGTGGCGATGGTCACTTTCTCTACTCTAGAACGAATTTGGTTCACCGCGGTCTCAATATCTTCAAAGGCGACTTTAACCAAATCACTCGACTCTAGGGCGTGCGACATTTCTTGGCGAGAATGATTCACTGCCGTTCGTGAGTGTTCTGCCGCTGCGACCAATTCATTCATTCGCTCACGAATGTTCGACGTTTGCTGCGAGGTATCGCTGGCGAGCTTTCTGACTTCGTCGGCAACCACAGCAAACCCTCGCCCTTGCTCACCTGCTCTTGCTGCTTCAATCGCCGCATTCAACGCCAACAAATTGGTATTTTCTGCTATCCCTGAAATCATATCGACCATCTCTCGAATCTGCTTAACGCGGCTATCAAGCTCCTCCATAGAGGCATCATTTAGGTTCAACGATGCTTCTAGCGATTTAAGTCGTTGCTGATTCTGTTCAATGGCCTGAACACCGTGGCTAGAATGCTGAGCCGCAACCTTTGACTCCGAATAAGACTCATTGGTTACTGTTGTGATTTCAGATATCGACTGTTCCAACTCTAAGAGTGTTTCTACCATACTGGCCAAAGATTGGTTCTGGATGGTTAAGCTTTGATTGGATGACTCTGCGGCGTCGTGACTGATTTCGGCCGTTTGGTATAAGGTTTCACAATTTCTTGTCACGCTAGCGATGGATGATCTGGTTGACTCCACAACGTCGTTAAGCTGAAGCGCGATTTCTTGCATCTCATACGGACCGACCCGTTCTGCTTGTTGGGTAAGATCATGTTGAGTAAGGCGTGATAGGCTTTTAAGAATATTGCGTAATCCAAGGTTAACCCAGCCTCTTAGCACCAGCCAAGAAACAACGATTAACACCACCAGCCCGACGCCGCTCACCAACACGATGAATGCGATGTAATCAATTGTAGTAGAAACGTCTTGCTGGCTTTTGTGAACTAGCTGCTCCGCTTGATTGGAGATCGCGTTGAGCAACAAAATTGTTTCGTTTGCCGATGTCACAACGTCACTATTGAGCGCTCTTTGTGTCTGCATCAGTTCGAGTTTTGCTAGGATTTGCTGCAATACTCCATCATCCTTGAAGCCCGAATTCACCATCTCATAAGGAGCGGTTAAGCTCGCAAACTCTTCCACTTCTGGATGCCACTGCGCAAAGTCGTCGAACGCTAACTGGATGCCTGCGATGCGATTACGCATTTCTTTATATTCTGGCAATGCCTTGGCTAAATCGGTTTGCATCATCAAAACCAAAAACGTGCTTTCCATAGAGCTGGCACTAGCGATAAAGCGGTTCGCTGCATCGGCTGATTCAGGGTTGTCTCCCGTTAAAAAAGAGCTAATGCGATTCATCTCTGGACCAATTGAGCTAAGTCCGTAGCGAAACCCTGATACCTGTGAATCGATCATTTCTTGCATCTGCAGCAGCCTACGCTGGGTATCTAGAATGCTATTCGTGTTGCTCCGCAGCAAATCAAGGTTTACTTCAAGCTGCTCAAGTTGTTCCGTTTTTATTGACTGAGAAAAGTCTCTTGAGGTGGCGACAACATCTTGGACATACCCCTGGCTTTCCTGTCCCAAATTAGTGATGGTTGACTCAATGTCACTAAGATCACCAAGCGTCTCGGCTTGCCGACTGTAGCTCAGTTGTTTGACTTGCTCTAGGATAGACTGCGTAAGCTTAGCGTTAGTCATAGAGAGCGGTAATGCGTTATCCGAAAGAACAGTAAACTGGTCGCTGACTCGGTTTATCCCCTTGACGGTAGTGACAGAGAGGGTCACGACGAGTAGAGTGATGGTAATAAAAATTGCGCTAAGTGACTGAATAAGTGACAAGGATCGCTTGCCAGATGTCTGAGCCATGTAAGCCTAACCTAAAGTAATACGTAAGTTTATATGGCGAAATACTATTTAGCGCTCATGACAGAAAGATTTCACTAATAAGTCATTAATGTTGCATGAAAAAAGTTTCGAGTTGCTTAACACTGATAGCCCTTACTTCTCTCTTTGGATGCACGTCATCACCAGAGCATGGAAGTATTGACGAACTGGTAGCAAACCAGAGTAGTAGCCCTTTCCATACGGAGATGAAGGAAGCGTTTTTGGACGTGTATCAGCTTTGGCAAGGAGCTCCCTACCGACTGGGCGGCAGCTCATTGAATGGTGTTGACTGCTCTGCTTTTGTGCAAGTTGCGTTTCATGATGCGCTCAATCTATCGCTACCAAGAACAACAAAGCAGCAAGTAAAGGTCGGCGCTAAGCTCGCATACGACGAAGCACAAATCGGAGATTTAGCGTTTTTTAAAACGTCGCCCAACGTCAGGCATGTGGGTATTTATGTGGGAAACAAGCAGTTTATGCACGCCTCGACATCAAAAGGGGTGATTATTTCGAGGCTAGATAACCCATATTGGGCTTCAAAATTTTGGCATTTCAGACGAGTGATTTCCTCGCCTGAAATGAATTGACTTGGTTTAATCGTATTTCGCGACAGCAGAATCAAACAGGTTCTTTACGAGGGCGATGTATTCGTCTAAAAACTCGATCTGACCGTTAGTCGCGGGCTTGGCCCAGACACCAGCCAATACTTCACCCAAATCTTCGACAACAGAGTCAGCTTCTTTCAACAGTTGGAAACGAACACTTGAGTGCAGCTCAGGGTTTTGTTCAAAAATAGCCATGATGTTACTAGCAACCATGTCGGTTACCACATCTTCTACGCTTTCTGAACCCGTATCCCCATCATCAGATGCAAACACGTCTAAATTAAACGCTAAGTGCTCGATCAAAGCCAAGTAACCATCGGTTTCAACAACCACAGCACATCTCCATTTATCATTATGACGACACAATACCTTTTAATACTATGCCATATCAATAAGTTTACACAACTCATGGGGATTCGGTTGCCGATAATTTCCCCAACAATCGTTAATATTGTGTATTTAAACCCAATATCTGCACTAATTCTTTGCTTTTGAACACGATAAGTCTAAATAGACCAATTTTGCTTAGTTCGAAATACTGTTCTAATTCATAGCAGATAGAAGCGATTCAGGTCACAGTTTGCCTAATCAAGCATGAAAATTTGCTAAATGATTGAATTTTTTGCACTCCTGTCCAGTTTACTGCGGAACCATCTTCTACAATGAGTATGTTGCGTATTCAATGGAGAACAAGTATGTGGCAAGCCATAGCTCAGCAGCTGTCTGAAACTCTGATGTTTTCATTTAATATTGAAGAAAAGGTCCGTGTCTCGGGAGGTGATATTAACGAGTGCTACATGGTCTCAGACGGAGAGCAACGTTATTTCGTCAAAGTAAATACGCGTCAATTCTTATCCAAGTTTGAAATCGAAGCGGAGAATATCCGCATCATGCGTGAGAGCAATACCGTTTTTGTACCCGAAGTCATTCTAACGGGCAAATCAAAGCAAAACGCTTTTATCGTTCTTAACTACCTCCCGACTAAGCAGTTAGATGATGACAAGAACAGCTTTTTGTTCGGTCAACAACTTGCGCGCCTCCACAAGTGGGGAGAGCAAAAAGAGTACGGATTTGATCACGATAATTACATTGGCGCGACGCTACAACCCAATAAATGGGACCGCAAATGGGCGCGCTTTTTTGCTGAGCAACGTATCGGATGGCAACTGCAGTTGGTCAGAGAAAAGGGCGTCAATCTAGTCGATATCAACGAGTTTATTGAAGTCGTACACGATCAATTAGCCACTCATCAACCCACCCCGTCACTCCTACATGGTGACTTGTGGCATGGTAACGTCGCTAATTCCGTTTTTGGCCCGATTTGCTACGACCCAGCCTGCTACTGGGGCGACAGAGAGTGCGATATTGCAATGACCGAGTTGTTCGAGGGGTTCCAGCCAGAATTCTATCAAGGCTACGAGAGTATCTTACCTCTTGATTTTAAATACTCTGAACGAAAAGATATTTACAGCTTGTATCACCTATTGAATCACTACAATCAATTTGGTGGACACTATTTAGAACAATCACAGAAGTTGATTAATCGGATATTATCTTACTAGTAATTTTAGCAAAACCTATATTTAACAATTGGTTACAAGTGTTGATGGTAAGTTTTGTCAAACAGAAAAGAGGCAATAATAGACGCTGGTTATACCCAGTTTTGAAATTTATTAGCCAAATCAAAGTTTGTACTTAATTCACATCTAATACTAACTTCTCGACTTAAGATTGAAGTGTCACATGGACGTTTCACCTTGAAAGCCATTTATCTCATCGAGAAGTAAGGAAGAGAGTTATGCGAAATTACACCGAGAAAGTCGTTTCTTGTCCCCATTGCGGACATTCCATTTCAATCACATTGGATGCGTCTAACGGCAGTCAAAACTTTTACGATGACTGCCCTGCATGTTGCCATGCTATCCATCTCAATATGATGGTCAATGAGCAAATGGACTCCATTGAGTTGTTTGTTGATGCAGACGATGAGCAAATTTTTTAACGTTCTACCTTCATCAACACGGACGTTGATGGGTGATAATTCCGGCTAGTAACGCCGGAATCTAACACTCTTTATCCCAGCTGTTTACTCGCTAACACCCGTTCAACCGTATCAACGATAGCTTGTGTTTGTGGGTCAAATTCAACGTTGATTTTTTCTCCCACTTTACGCTGTCCAAACCGTGTGCGTTGCAGCGTCTCAGGAATTAAATGAACAGAAAAGCGGTTCTGCTCTACTTCCCCGATAGTGAGAGAGCAACCATCCAAACCAATATACCCTTTCGCCAATACGTATTTCATTGACGCTTGAGGTAGTTCAAACCAAATTGTTCGGTTGTTGGGAGTATCGATGACATCGACGATTTCCCCGACCAACGTGATGTGACCAGACATACTGTGGCCACCAATCTCATCACCAAACTTAGCGGCTCGTTCAATGTTTACGCAGTCTCCCACTTGAAGCTCACCTAAGTTTGTCAGTTTCAACGTAGCTTGCATTAAATCGAACGAAACAATCTCGCCTTCGATTTCGGTAACGGTAAGGCAGCAGCCATTGTGCGCAACTGAAGCACCAATGGACAAGCCCTGATTCATTTCCCCAATCAATCGAAGTTTGTGGGTTTGGAACGCTTCTTTCTTTTCTATGGCAACCACTTCCGCCATGCCTTGCACAATTCCCGTAAACATATACAGATCCTTCAGTTTTTGATGGTGCTTAGTGTGACATTTCTTTATCATTCGGCACAATAGCGCAAAGCTAAATTTCCTTTTCTCTTTTCAATCGCGTTCACTCCGCATTGTGTTGAAAAGATTGCTTCCTTTGGAGTTCTACGTGCATCGTTATAAAACAGAAGCCAACACCCTAGTTAAATTGGCGACCCCCGTATTAATTGCTTCCGTGGCACAAACTGGTATGGGTTTTGTTGACACCGTGATGGCGGGTGGCGTAAGTGCTACAGACATGGCGGCGGTATCCATTGCGGCCAGCATTTGGCTACCATCGATACTATTTGGGGTCGGATTGCTCATGGCGTTAGTGCCCGTTGTCGCTCAGCTCAATGGTTCTGGCCGACAAGTAAAAATTCCCTATGAGATCCAACAGGGTCTGGCCATGGCGCTAATCATCTCAGTGCCGATCATCGCCGTTTTATTTCAAACCAAAACGATTTTAGGCTTAATGGATGTCGAAACGCTGATGGCAGAAAAAACCAATGGCTATATGTCTGCGGTGATGTTTGCTGTTCCGGCATTTTTGCTTTTCCAAGCACTGCGCAGTTTTACTGATGGTATGTCTCTGACTCAACCTGCGATGGTGATTGGCTTTATTGGTCTGATGCTTAATATTCCGTTGAACTGGATTTTTGTTTACGGAAAATTTGGTGCTCCAGCACTTGGCGGTGTGGGCTGTGGTGTGGCGACAGCGATTGTTTACTGGATCATGTTTGCAATGCTGCTGTTTTATGTACTGACATCAAACCGAGTCGCACACGTGAACGTGTTTGGTCAGTTTCATCGCCCAGAGCTCAAACCCCTGATTCGCTTGCTCAAACTTGGCTTCCCTGTTGCCGCTGCGATGTTTTTTGAAGTGACACTCTTTGCGGTTGTTGCTCTTCTCGTCGCGCCCCTCGGGCCTTTAGTTGTCGCCGCACACCAAGTTGCTATTAACTTCTCATCACTGGTATTTATGTTGCCAATGAGTATTGGCGCTGCAACCAGTATCCGCGTAGGTCATAGACTGGGTGAGAATAATGTCGACGGTGCAAAAGTCGCCTCTCGTGTGGGTCTGATTGTGGCAGTTGCACTGTCGCTCATTACCGCTGCGTTGACGGTACTATTTCGTGAACAAGTTGCGTTGCTATACACAGACAACCGAGCCGTTATCGAAATCGCGCTACAACTTTTATTGTTGGCGGCGGTTTATCAAGTCACCGATGCCATACAAGTCGTTGCCGCTGGCGCATTGCGCGGCTACAAAGATATGGCGGCGATTTTCAATCGTACCTTTATCGCCTATTGGATTCTGGGATTACCTGCGGGTTATATCTTGGGCATGACAGACTGGATTGTTGAGCCAATGGGCGCACATGGTTTCTGGTATGGCTTTATTATTGGTCTGTCTTCTGCGGCAATTATGCTCGGAGTCCGACTCCACTGGATGCATAAACAGCCTGAGACGATTCAATTGGAGTTGGCCGCTAAATAAACCCTAATTTGCTTTTAAAGGTCAGTTTAAACTGGCCTTTTTTTTATCTATACGCGTATGATTTCGAGAAGGTGAATTGTATCGAGGTTTTTTATGCGTTGGGTTGTGACTGTTTTGGGCACCGTCTTTATTTCTGGATGTTGGTGGAATCAACACCCTGTTGACGCGAGTTTCTCAACCTATACCAGTCGTATCTCAAACGTGCAGCAATCGCCTGACATAACACTGCCTGACAATGCTCTCGTTGCCTTACCCGAGAAGCGACAATTGATGATGGAGGCCCCAGACATTCCATTCGGATTTTTAGACAGCTATGAGTTGAGGAAATGCGATCTCTTCAACTTGATCGCGGAGAAAAACTCCATATTGGGGAAAGTACAAGACGCTTTTCGTAATCTCGACTACCAAACTCAGCTCGTCGCTGGCCTCTCGCGTTGTCTGGCTTCGCCTGAGATTTCTGAAGAAATGAAAGCAGAGCTAAAAGTGGTTCTTGATGCAAAACGGCGTCAACTGCCAGATCATTTCAATAATCTTGTTTTTGTCAGCCAAGAAATGCGCGCGCAACTTAATGGCAGCAACTGGGTAGCGACAGACATGTCGTCACTTTCTGCTGAGTTAAAACAAGGGCTACAAGCGGTTTCAAAAACCCACCAAGCGATCTCACGTTCCCAAGTTGAAAGCAGGGACACTGTACTAACCGACTATCAAGAAGTGATAGAAAAACAACCGCTGGTCGGCTCTTTGAGTTATTCGATGCAAAATGCCTCGTCCAAGCTAGCAGCGATTACTCAACAACTCGAACAGTATGACGCTGTCATAGTGTGTGGCGTCGGAAGAAATGACACAAGGTTCAAAACACTGCGAAATGTCTTTCAGCTTTACTACGTTGAACAGTTGCAGCCCTACTTCGCCAAACTCGATCGTCTGTACCTTCAAGTTTCACCGCAACTCGATTTTGTTCGCAATGCCAACGCTGATTACACCTACCCCATTGATACGCTTCATACAGAGTTTAGGCAGGCCATCGCCGATCACGTCAATTACTGGAAAACGCTGTTTAAACGCTGCGGCGCATCACCAACGCGCAACTAGAGGTCATTCGACACGCTCTCGCACAAACCGAGCAAACTTGGGGACACCATTTTGCGTATAGCCGTTGTAGCGAAAGGTAATCACCGAACCTAACTCAGGGGGATCTTTTCGTTGAATGTCACTAAACCCACTGCCAATGTAGAATTTGATCCCCGAGTTCAGTTGAACGAGCAAAGCGCCCATCAGCCCATGGTACTTGCCTCGGCCAACTTTGTATCCAACCACTCGAGCTTCTGCATCTTGGTGTTTCTTTAACTTCAAAAGATCGTTGCTTCGGCCAGCTTGATAGCGACTGGTGATTTTCCGCAGCATCACCCCCTCTCCCTTTGCACTATCTATAGTATCTAAATAGCCGAACAACTCGGTTTCACTTTTTATTGGAGTGTGCTCAATATACTTAATGTGGTCTCGCTTGCTGGCTCGGGTAAAGTAGATCACGTTGTGGTATCGCTTCTGGTAGTCTCCGGCGGCCTCCGGCATATCAAACAACATGTAATCGATTTTACGCCACGCCGCGTCCGTTGGTTTGGTGTCTAACACGGTTTGTTGAACCAGATGAAAGTTACCTCTTCCTGCCCACAGTTCTCCCTCAAGAGGATATGGAGGAAGCGGTTCTACAAACCAGTCGGGCGCATGTATTGGGTTCCCGTTGCGTGTAACGAGGCGCTTACCCGTCCAAATCGCTCTTATGCCATCAAGCTTCTCGCTTTTCCAATATTCTGACACCTCGATTTTTTGATCGTAACTGTGTGCTAGCGGCACCGCGACAAGAAAGTCATCGACATTCGCAGCATTTGCTGACATAGACAAGGCGATAAGGACTGAAGCAGCAAGGCTCGTGAGTTGATAGTTCATGAGTAACGCTCGTTGATTGTGACCGGGCCATTTTGCGTTGCCTGTTTACTACGCTTCAATCTGTCCCTTTCATCATTACGAGCTAGATCTAGTTAGTTAAATAAAACGTTCTCTATCAATTACACATTTTCCTATTCACAAAAACTGGCTATCAAATTGAGAAAAACGCCGTTCTCAATTTGAGAAGCCACAAGTAAATAATATTAAGCTATTGAATATTAAGGCTTTAATTTTTGGCACGTATTCTGCTTTTTAGATATCAACCCAACAAGGAGATAGCATCATGGAACTACGTAAAATTGAAGCAAGCGACACTGTTCTTACTCTTGTCATCAACGGAAATTTAGATGCTGCCGGTAGCCGCAGTGCCCAGCCCCATATCGATGAAATCATTGCAGACAAAAGTGATCGCGAGATCGAAATCGACTTTAGCCAAGTGCAATTTCTGGACTCTTCGGGAGTCGGTGCCATTGTTTACTTATACAAACGATTGATCGAACGCCAACGTGGCATGCGTTTAGAGAACGTTTCCGGTCAACCACTGGAAATTATGAACTTACTGAGAATCGATCAAGCGATTCCGGTGAACTCAAGCAAACACTAAAATAATAAAACAAAGGAAGTTGGCATGGTTTCTTACATCAAATACATAGCCCTAGCTGTATCTATTGCGAGCGTTGTCGGGTGTACCAGTTACCCGCAACAAAGCCAGGGCGGTCTCGCAGAAAATTACATTCAATCGAAGTTCACTCCTGTGATGCCAGACGAGCCGCTAGGCCCTGAACACGGTCTACGCTTTGACTGGCAACTCACTAAACTTCATCTTGACTCTCTGATCCGAGAAGGCGCTCGCTGGTGTTTCCCTGCCGCGGTCGTGCAAGCAATCGAAAAGCAAAACCGCATCGCTCGCGAGCTTGAGGGAGGGCTTCTTCTTGATGCTGCCAACGATATTGTGATTCAAAGAAAGCGCCTCAACGAGCTCGAACTGCAGCTTGACTACGTCACATCACAAACCAAGTGTGTCCCTCCGATGGACGAAGGTGCTTTCCATCAACGTTTAGCGGTGATTGATGAGCTGTTTAATCTGCTCAACGTGGACAATCAGTTCGCCTTTAACTCCTCTGAAGTGAACCCGAAATACATGGGGCATTTGGCTAAAGCGGCGAATATGCTCGCAGACCACCCAAGCTTGAATTTAAAAGTGACCGGCCATGCTGACTCCGTAGGCGACGTGGCGTACAACGAAAAGCTAGCGTTGGAAAGAGCTCAACAAGTTAAGCGCTACCTCTCTATATTTGGCCTAGCGCCAACCCGAATCGCGACTCACTCTGTTGGAGATACGCTGCCGTTGCACGAAGGCAATTCAGAGGGCGTTAAACTGACCAACCGCAGAGTAAGCATCGAAGTTATTGATACCCAAGAAAAAGACCTGCCGCTTCAAGGAGGTTACCATGCCATGGACTAAGCTCATTCTCATCGCGCTGTTAGTGGTCATCGGGTTACCGAACTCGCACGCAGAAGAAACAGTGCGCGTTCAAGTGGGTGACCTCATCCAAGTTGATCTACCAGGAGAAGCGTCGCTCAACAAAGGATTTCAAGTCGACAAACGCGGGCGCATTACCTTACCTGAAGTGGGGACCTTGTTTGTCGCTGGATATACCGAAGCACAACTCGAGCGAACCGTGTTAGATGCGTTGGAAAAAGTCTATCGAGATCTTTCTTCCGCTTCTGTTTTCGTTGCTGAACAGCAAATTCTCATTTCTGTGCAAGGCTATGTCAATTCTCCGGGTGAATATACCTTAACGAAAAGCGCCGATGTGCAAATGGCCTTACATGCCGCAGGCGGGATCCGTCCGGGCGCGCAGTTAAACAATCTGCTAATCAAGCGAGGCAAAGAAAAGATCACCTTCAATTACAAATCTTTTCTTGATTCGGGTGATGAAACCATCCTTCCTCAACTCAACTCTCTCGATACCATTTTCGTCCCGACCTCTCCTTTGGTGGGCAACATCGAGCAAGAATTTGACTCAAGTAAACTGGCCGATGCAGGCGACAGCGCAGATGGACGCACAGCGATTAAAGTATTTGGCGAAGTGAATGCGCCAGGCTCATACAGTTATAAAGCCAATACTGACTTGGTCGATATTCTCATGCGTGCCGGAGGTGTGACCCGCTACGCTTCCGTCGAGCAAATTCGCGTCATCACCAACAATGCGCCACAGCTTTTCAACCTTAAAACCTACCTTGACAGCGGTGACGTGTCATTGCTTCCGACTTTGAAGCCCGGTGCGACCATCTTTGTGCCGAAACAAGAAGACGAAATCAAAGCTGGGGCAAATGTCATTTACATCATGGGTGAAGTTGCTCGCCCCGGCGCTTATGAAGGTAAACGCAATGCGTCATTCATGGATATTTTGGCCAATGCTGGCGGCCCTACTCGATTTGCAGAATCTCGCCAGATTCGTTTGATCAAGGCTAACGGCCAAGTTGTGAAGTTTGATTTGACGGCCTTCACCGAAGGGCTCTCACGTCGTAGTCCGCCGAAAATTGAAGCGGGTGATGCGATTTTTGTTCCTGAGAAAACGGACATGAACGAGAAGTCATGGCTAAAAATCGCACCAGACCGCGCCGTTAGTGTGATGGGAGAAGTGGTTCGTCCGGGGCGCATTGAATGGTCTGATGAAATGAACCTGATTGACCTGCTCTCTCACGTTGGCGGGCCAACACTGCGAGCTGATACATCAAAGATCGAGGTCGTAACACAAGCCGGACGCATGGAAGTGTTCAACTTAGATGAGTTTATCCTCAACGGCGCTCGCCCTGCCGAACTTCCTCAAATCTCAGCGGGCTCTATTGTGCGTATTCACGACCTTCCGCAAGACCCGTCGGACAACAAATCCCAGTGGGTGCGCCAAAGCTCAGATGCGTCAATCTACGTGTTTGGCCAAGTTAACGCACCAGGCCGCTACCGCTTCACTAAAGACATGCACTTTTTGGATATTTTGTCTGCGGCTGATGGCCCAACCAAAGACGCCGACATCCACAACATTCGCATCACTCATCGCGATAAGAGTTACTCGAAAGTGAGCCGATTGAATCTGTCGCTCTATTTTGAAACTGGCGACGAAAGCCTGCTACCCAACGTGACGATGGGCGACACCATCTACATTCCTGAGAAAGACAAGATTTGGCTCGACCGCTCGAAAGAGTCCACCGTAAGAGTGCTTGGCGCCGTCAACAAACCGGGCCGTTACGTCTTCGATGACAACATGACCATCTTGGACTTGCTAGCAGAGGCGGGAGGCCCTGCTGAGCGCGCTTACCTAGAGAAGATATCGATCGTCAATATGTCTTGCTGCCAAGGTCAAGCTCGTACCTTTGATCTTATCGAGTTCAGCAAAACAGCCAATATCTACCAACTGCCTGTACTTCGCTCTGGTGACACCATTTATGTCCCTGACCGTGGCGAAAGTTTCTTAGAGAAGGCACGTGTTGGGCTTGAGGACATCCTAAGACTGACGACCACGATTGTACTGATAGGAGCATTGTAATGATTCCTGCAACGCACAGCGAAATTGAACAAATCTACTTGGCGGCAGAAATGAGCCAAAGCCGTTCTCTCTGTATTACAGCTTGCCAATCAGGTGACGGCGTCACGTCTGTAGCAACCGCACTGGCGGAACGTTACCTACTCGCAGGATTGAAAACCTTGATAGTGGATTTGAACACCTTCCATCCGGCGTTTGAATCTGCCGGGTTGGTTTCAAACACACTCCATGCACAATGTGGCGTACTACTTGAGCACAAAGAGTCTCACCAACTCTTTACAGGGCTTCCGGTTCCTAGCCAGCAAGCGGAGTTATTAAGCTATCGAGACCCTGCTCAACTTTCTGTCAATGTTGAAAGTTGGCTCAATGATTTTGATCGGGTCATTTGCGATACCTCACCGCTATTGCAGATCAATCGCAGTAATATCCCAGCGCAAGTCGTAGCAAATGCCTGCGATCATACCATCTTGGTGGTCATGGGAGGGAAAACCACCTCGGGGCAACTCTCCAAAGCAACGGAGCTGCTTTCTCACTCATCGATTCAATTGCTTGGTTCCGTCCTTAATCTCCAACATCAAGCGACGTTAGGTCAAGAAATGGTTAGAGAACTCAACCGCCTGACATTTTTGCCCAAGCGCTGGAGAGAAAAGTTATGCAATCGAATTTTGGCCAACGATTTACTCGCACACTCGGCTTAGGAGCGACGATGAAAAGGATAATTCTAGTCATACTGGCAGGCTTAATCAGTGTGCATAGCTACGCCAAAGTGTACACTTTTGGCATTGTCCCACAACAATCGGCCAGTCGATTGGCGCAGCAATGGGGGCCAATTTTAGACCACATCAGCGCGCAAACCGGCCACAAAATCGTCTTTAGTACCGCCTCTGATATTCCAACCTTCGAGAAGCGACTAGAGCAAGGCGACTACGACTTCGCCTACATGAATCCCTATCATTACAGTGTCTACAGTGAGCAAACTGGGTATCTTGCCGTCGCTAAAGCCAAAGACAAACTCATTAAAGGGATCATCGTTGTAAGAAAAGACAGCGGGATCACGTCAATCGAACAACTGGCCAACACCACTCTTGCGTTTCCTTCTCCTGCAGCGTTTGCGGCTTCCATCCTCACCCGCGGGGCGCTTGCTCAATCTGATATTCCATTTAAGCCCGAGTACGTCTCTTCGCATGATTCTGTTTATCTGTCGGTCGCTAAAGGATTCTACCCAGCAGGAGGCGGTATTTTCCGCACATTCAACTCCTTGCCTGCAGAGACACGCGATCAACTGACACCTATTTATGTCACTGAGGGTTACACGCCTCATGCTATCGCTGTACACCCTAGGGTCGCAGAGAAAACGCGCCAAGAAGTGAGCCAAGCTCTCTACAAGCTCGAGAATGACCCAGTAACCCTTGAACAAC
Source organism: Vibrio sinaloensis (assembly GCF_000808535.1). Classification (GTDB taxonomy): domain Bacteria; phylum Pseudomonadota; class Gammaproteobacteria; order Enterobacterales; family Vibrionaceae; genus Vibrio; species Vibrio sinaloensis_D. The sequence continues at coordinate 71,140 of NZ_JWLV01000047.1, read as the reverse complement.
TCTCTACGCTCAATATTAAGGGCTTCGTCCCAGCTCAAGACCAAGACTGGGACGACGTTCGACGCTTAAACATCAATCTGTTATCTCAATAGGTGGTCGTTATGTCTATACGCACCAAAACCATCCTCGGCATCGCAGTGATTGAAATTGCGCTGCTTATGGTCCTGACCTTCTACGCCATGACTTTCTTGTCGCAATCAAACGAAAAACAGTTGATACAGCGCGCAAATGGAGCCGCGACCATGTTCAGCCATGCCGCGAAAAATGCAGTATTGTCCACAGATCTCGCGACGCTTAATGATCTCATTGACGAGTTTATTCAACTTGAAGATGTGGCTTACGTCAGAGTACTGCGAAATGGCAGGGAAATGGCGCACGCTGGCGATAAAGATCTGCTGGCGCGCCAGATGATTGAAGACCGCTCGCTAGATGACGTATCGGATGGTGTTTTTGATGTTCGAGTCCCTATCAGTGTTGGAACAACGGAATTCGCGACGGTCGATATCGGCTTTGAAACTGCGCCCATTAGTGCCATGTTGAGTGAGGCCAAACAAGCCATCATCGCCATTGCGTCGATTGAAGTGGTGCTGGTGGCGCTATTTTCATTTGTTTTAGGTACCTACTTAACACGAAGTTTGACCCGCTTGGCAACGGCGGCACATACACTTGGTCAAAGTGGACCGGGTTTCCAATTAAACGATCAACGCCCCGACGAACTGGGTGATGTGGCACGCGCTTTTGATAGCATGTCCGCCAAACTCGAGAAAGACTACATCGACCTCAACACCGCCAGAGCTGACGCGGAACAAGCGAGCAGCTCAAAAAGTCGTTTTCTCGCTTCAATGTCTCATGAAATTCGTACGCCCATGAATGGCGTGCTTGGCATTCTCAATATCCTAGAAGAGACAAATTTGACCAAAGAACAGCAAAAACTCGTCAACACGGCCACCGAGTCTGGCCACTTTTTGCTCTCTGTCATTAACGATATTCTCGACTTCACCCGCATGGAGTCAAATACGCTGATCCTCGAAAACCGCCCTTTTGACTTACATCGCTGTATTACCAGTGTTACAGACAGTTTCTACCCAACAGCGCGAGCTCAAGGATTGGTGCTGCACTGCTACATTGAACCGTCCGTCCCTGTGATGGTGCTCGGAGACAAAAACCGAGTAAAACAGATTCTACTCAACCTAATTGGAAACGCCGTCAAATTTACCCATGAAGGCAGTATTCGCATCCATGTAAGCAGCACCGCTAGCGAGGGCAGCCATGCCACCATCAAGTGTGAAATTTCTGATACTGGAATCGGCATCAGCAAAAACGCCATAGACTACCTCTTCGATGAGTTCACCATGGTTGACCAAAGTTACTCTCGAAGCAAAGAAGGATCAGGGCTTGGCTTAGCGATCTGTAAGCGACTCTGTAACCTGATGGATGGGGACGTCAATGTACAAAGCGAACCCAATGTCGGCAGTACCTTCGCTTTCACCATCCAGCTAGAGCTCGCCGATGAAGAGTCGAGCACCAGCGAAAGCAACGAGAACACTAAAACGGCGGTGCGAGATGATCTTGCCATCTTGGTTGCAGAAGACAACAAGGCCAACCAACTGGTTATTAAAGAGATGTTCAAACGGTTGAACCTAAAGATAGACATTGCCGAAAATGGGCACCAAGCCGTCAATCAAGTGAAACAATACAACTATGATTTGATTTTCATGGACATCTCCATGCCCGAAATGGATGGTATACAAGCTTGCCAAGCCATTCGAGCCATGCCAGATGCTCGCAGTGCCAGTACACCAATAATCGCCCTAACAGCGCACTCCCTCGCGGGAGACAAAGAAAAATTCTTGGCATGCGGCATGGACGATTACATTTCCAAACCCCTTCGCTTGTCACAACTTGTTGAAAAAATTGACCTATTTACCAATAAATCGATCGCAAAGGCTACGCAAGCTAGCGAAGATACGTCTATAGTAAATATGCAACAGGACGTAACACTAACGGATGAAGCATTAATGCCAAACATGGATACTCATCCTATCGAGAAGGACACTATCAATTTGGAACTCGTCGACGAAGCAATACTCCAGCAGATGATTGAAGACACCAGTGCGGACGTCATTCCGCTTCTGATCGACCACTATTTGGAAGAGTCCCACCAGCGTCTCGAAAAAATCTACCTTGCGATGGACAACAAAGACAAGCAAACGCTCGAGTTTGAAGCGCACACACTAGGCAGTTCTTCTCTCGCGCTGGGTAACCGATCACTGTCGAATATCGCACGGAAAATTGAGCACCAATGCTTAGATGGGCAGTGCCAACTTGCGTTCGAGCTAAAAGAAGAACTGCAGCAAGTGGCCAATGACTCACTCGAAGCCCTAGAACAACGAAAAATGAAAGGATTCACTGAATCCACAAAATAAGGTGGCGAAGGATTACCCCATGAAACCAAAAGTATTACTCATTGAAGACTCAACGTCGCTCGCTATTTTGTACAAGCAGTACATCAAAGATGAACCATACGACCTGTTCCATGTTGAAACGGGACGCGAAGCCATCGCCTTCATTGAACGAAATGTTCCTCAGCTCGTTATTCTCGATCTTAAGCTGCCAGATATGGATGGTGAAGACATCTTGGATTGGATCAACGAACAGCAAATTCCCACTTCCGTGATTGTCGCTACCGCGCATGGTTCAGTGAATGTTGCCGTTAGCCTAGTGCAAAAAGGGGCGAAAGACTTCCTTGAAAAACCCATCAATGCAGACCGCCTGAAGACTTCCATCAACCTTCATTTGCAACAAGTGAAACTCGAGCACTTGGTGGAAGATATAGAAACGAAATTTGACCGAAACCGTTTCCATGGTTTCATCGGTTCCAGTTTGCCAATGCAAGGTGTTTACAAAATCATCGACTCGGTCGCACCGACCACCGCGAGTGTTTTCATCGTTGGTGAAAGTGGCACAGGTAAAGAGGTATGCGCGGAAGCCATTCACAAAGAGAGCAAACGTTCAGACAAACCGTTCGTTGCGATTAACTGCGGAGCGATCCCGAAAGATCTGATGGAAAGTGAAATTTTCGGCCATGTAAAAGGCGCATTCACGGGCGCAACGACAGACCGAAAAGGCGCAGCATCACAAGCCCACGGCGGTACGTTATTTTTAGACGAGCTTTGCGAAATGGACTTGGAGATGCAGAAAAAGTTACTGCGTTTTCTTCAAACTGGGACGTTTACGCCACTCGGTGGTAGTCGAGAGGTTAAAGTGGATGTCCGCATCATTTGCGCCACCAACCGAGAGCCCCTAGTTGAAGTCGAAGAAGGACGCTTTCGTGAAGATCTCTATTATCGAGTCCATGTCGTCCCTGTCGACATGCCGCCACTGCGCGAACGCAGTAACGACATTGTCACGCTCGCTAACCATTTCTTGAAGCTGTACGCCAAAGAAGATGGCAAGCAGTTTAGAGCAATCAATCGCGATGCGGAAACCTTGCTCAAACGTTACCGTTGGCCGGGCAATGTTAGGCAGCTGCAAAACATCATCCGCAATATTGTGGTATTAAATGATGATACCAAGCTCACGGTTGATCATTTGCCAGAGCAGGTTCGCCAATCCACAGCGGCTAAAAATAACAGAACTGCGCCACCACCGACGCCACACTCTGTTGAAGCGCCCCCTGCTGAGCCGATCATCGATGAAATAGAGAGCACGTATACCCCATCGCAAGTTGCAGACAATCCGCCAACGCATATTCGTCCAATGTGGCAGATTGAACGAGAAGCCATTCAACAAGCCATTGATTATTGCGATGGTAATGTTCTCAATGCAGCGGTTCTTTTGGAACTAAGCCCATCGACGGTTTACCGCAAGAAGCAAGCATGGGAAGCAGAAGATGAGCAACAATACACCGACTAGTGTTTGGTTGGTCATCGACAGCTTAACCTTTGGCGGGATCGAGAGTCACGTTATTGAGCTCGCCAAAGGGTTGAAACATTTCGGTGTCGACGTCAAAGTTTGGTTAGTCCGCGCATACCAACGTCCTTCCCCTTTGTATGACAAACTGGTAGCGCTCGATATTCCATGTGACTATTTAGCCAATCAAAAGGGGGAAGCGTTCGAGAACCTATTGAAGCTGGTTAAACGTCATCGCCCTAACGCTCTACATGCTCACGGCTACAAAGCGAGTTTGCTGTGTAAACTCACTAAACTGTTCACTGGAATCCGCCAAATCTCCACTTATCATGCAGGGGAAACGCCAACTGGGTGGGTAAAACTCTATGACCTTCTCGACCGATACTCTGCAATGATTTCATCGACCTCAATTGCCGTCAGTTCGCCAATCAGTGATAAGCTTCCTGTTGCCGCAAAGCGGTTTAACAACTTCATTGATACTGGTACCGTTACTCCCTCATCAGGAAAACAGACCGCGTTTGTTGGTCGACTAAGTCATGAAAAAGCCGCCGATCGCTTTGTCAGGCTTGCTCAGTCTCTTCCTCAGCGCCAATTTGATATTTATGGCACTGGACCAGACGAAAGCAAGCTGCAACAAATCGCCCCGCCTAACGTCACGTTCCATGGGCACCAAACCAATATGAACGCCGTTTGGGAACAGATTGATGTCCTCATTATCTGTTCTCGATTTGAAGGACTACCAATGACGGCACTAGAAGCAATGGCGCGAGGAATCATTGTAATGGCAGTGAACGTTGGCAGTTTGGATACTCTGGTCAATCATCAACAAAACGGCTATCTGTTTGATGACTTTGACCAATTGTCCAAGTTTTATCGCCAATGGGTTGAACTCCCCTCCCCAGATAGCGAATCCATTCGACAAAATGCCAAACAAACCGTTCAAGACGCTTTCTCTCAACAAGCGGTCATCCCGCAACTTTTAGACACCTACCAAAGCTGAGTGCTATCAATCTGATTTTCATTTTGAAAATTGGTCAGCAAACAAAAAACAATTCATTATTAATCAGCAACTTAATTCAAAGCACAACTTGGCACCTAACTTGCTCTTTCCTTATAACGTTCAAATTTGGAACAGGAAGGACACGTTATGGCGAAGAAAATACTGTTTGTTCATTATGGTGATAATTGGATTCGTGGTAGCGAACGTTGCTTGCTAGATCTGGTGAAATATCTCGACGACCGCCAGTACCACCCATTTATTTGGACCAATAATCAAACCCTGTCTCGACAACTCGACATAATGAACATCGACAACGAGGTTAATCAGTTTCCGTTACTGCTTGGCTGGAAAGCCCCTCGTTTTGACGCTGCAAATTGGCTTAATCTTATCGAATACGGCTGCAAAATCATTGAGCGAGAGTCCATCGACCTTGTTCATGTCAACAGCGCCGCTCCCTGCCAGTGGATGATAGCCGCTGCCAAAATCAAGCACATACCGCTTGTTACGCAACTGCATTGCAGCTACATCGCGCGAGACAGATTGACGCTTGGTATCAACGCCAGCCCACATATTATCGCGGTCAGTAAACATGCCGCGCAATCGTTACTCGATGATGGCTATCCGAAATCCAACCTATCCGTTGTGCATAACGGTATCGACACCCAAGCGCTCATTGACCAACCCAAGGTCGATGTGCGTAAACAACTCAATATCCCTGACGATGACTTTGTGTTCGCCACCGTTGGCTCTTTGATTCACCGCAAGGGCGTTGACCGAATCATGACTGCGCTGAGACATCTAACGTTGGAATACCCAAATGCCCACCTAGTTGTCATCGGTGATGGCCCGCTGCGCAGTAACCTAGAAAACCAAGCAGAACTACTAAGACTCACTCACTGCATTCACTTTGTCGGGGAACAGAGCAATGTGGTCGGATGGCTAAAAGATTGTGATGCATTCATCAGCGGAGCCCGCAATGAAGCGTTTGGCTTGGTGATCGCGGAAGCATCATTGGCCAACATTCCTGTGATAGCCCCGTACGAAGGAGGCATTCCAGAATTTGTCCGCCATGGTGAAACAGGACTTCTGTACAAAAATGTGGGTATCCGGAGCATGACCAAAGCGATGCGCCTCGTGATGGCAAATCCGAAACTGAGCGCCTACTTGGCGACCAAAGGCTATGAACACATTATCGCTCATCATGACCTTGAAGTGACTTGTCGCGCGATCGAGAAAGTCTACCTAAACCTATGGCAAAACAAACCTGTTCGCTCAATCGGTGTTTTGAGTACCTTTCAGCCACTGAAAGCAGTGATGGCAAGACGTTTCAGTCTTTTGGGAGGTCAACATGGATAAGCGCCCAGTAACTCTCATTTATGACCCCATCATGTTCAAAGGCGGCTCTAAAGTCGCCACCAGTGACGCGCTTGCGCAATGTAACCCTCAAACGCAGCGGTTTATCGTGTTAACCGCAGATAAGCAATACTGGCAAAAAAGTGAATTCCACCAGCTGCATGATGCCAAAATCTGCTCGCTGCCTCTTTGCAAATGGACCTCTCAACATCACAACGGGTTGCTTTACTGGTTTGAGCAACTGATCGCGACCGTTGTTGTTCTTTTTTTTATGGTGCGGTTTTACCAAACCTCGCAACTGCTTGGCGCTTCAGGTCCGGGGATCGACATGCCCCTTTATCTCGTCAAGAAGCTGACCGGCAAACGCGTGATTCAATGGGTTCATGGTAATGTTGGGCTTTCTCGTTCAATCGGTTATTGCCTCGTCAATGCTGATGCGGTCTTTTTCTTGCCTTCAACCAAAAGAAGCATTCAAAACGCCATCGAACAATACTTCTGGTCTAGCTTGAATACCGGTGACGTAGGTGCATTGTCTGAACTTTTCATTCAATCTGAGAACTATTTTGAGACGGTTAACGGCATCACTGAATCACGCTGGCCCACTCCATGCCAACGTGACATCCCTGTTGGTTTTTGGGCAGCGTCGCTATTGAAGTGGAAAGGTGTCGATACCTTAATCGATGCAGTGAAATTGGCTCACACTCTGCATCCGCTGCCGTTCAATATTTGCTACATCCAGCCACAAAACACCAATATGCCCGTCTCAAACGCGCCTGTTGAACTGCCCCACACCCAATGGCATCAAGACCCTATCGGCCTAGATGAGATTCGTCGCCAGTCCAACATTTTTGTCTCGACCAGCCACAATGAGCCGTTTGGTTTATCGATTCTTGAAGCGCTTGCGGCTGGGATGTGCGTGCTTATCCCCAGTGACAATGCTTATTGGGATCAAGTCCTGACTCATAACGAAAACTGCGTCAAATACCAGCCTAACGATGTTGACTCACTGTGCGATGCTCTCTTGTACGTGTTCAATGATAAGCAAGCAATGCAGCGCTGTTGCCAAAATGGTCTCGATATTGCGCAGCAATACAAGGCGTCGGTACGTTACGACACCTTCGCGCGTTACCTGTGCCGTCATTCGGCAACTGTCGAACAGCACGCTTAAGGAGGCGGACATGGCGAGTAATCCTCTTAAAAACATGAGCCTTTATGCAGTTAGCCTCTTTTTGATGAAGGGTATCTCGCTGTTTACCCTTCCATTGATGGCGCATTACCTCTCTCCTGTTCAACTCGGTCAGCTTGAGTTTATCGGCATCACAGCGGTCTTTTTTTCGATGGTCATTGGCTTAGCCATGCACGAGAATCTCTACCGTTTCATTGGAACCATTGATTGCCATGACACCCAAAAGCGCAAAGCGAGTGAGCTCTATACCGCAACGCTGCTGATCTCATCTGGCCTAGGGATAGCGTGTTTCACCCTTTACAACCTTATCGGTGCGCCTATTGAGAGCATCAGTGAAAGCCAGTCATTTTTAATCGGTATTGTGCTTTGCTATGAAGCGCCGCTCGCGATTGGGCTTGCTTGGTTGCGCCTTCACAATCAAGCCATGCTGTTTTTCAAACTGTGCGTCACCACCGTTATTGTACAAGTGGCGTTACTGGTTATGATTTTGTTTTATCGCCCAGACGTGACACTTATTTTCGCTGCAAATGTCATTTGCACACTGGGGCAGTTTTTGTTTTTGCATGTCTACTTGCCATTTAGCATTCGCCTACCAAGCCGTGAACAACTGCAAAGCTATTTGCGCTATTCCTCTCCTTTAATGCTGTCTGCAATGGTCGCGTTTGCACTAAGCGGCGCAGAGCGTTGGTTTATTGCCGGCTATACAGATCTAGAAACACTTGGCATTTACGCCATCGCAGCAAAGTTTGCCCTAGGCGTGGGCATCATGATTCAACCCTTTCACATGTGGTGGATGCCAAGACGATTTCAGGTACAACAGACTCAAGGCAATTTGGCGGTCGCAAAAACCATTCAACAGGGCGCGCTGTTGCTTTGTGTGATTGCTGTGACTTTATCTTGGGCGAGCCAGTTGTTTATCACGCTAGCGCTGCCAGCAAACTATCATCAAGCAGCGCAATTGGTCGCGATTACTATTTTGATTATGGTGTTCAAAGAGCTCACTGAAATGATCAATATTGGTATTCTCCATGCCAAGCAGACCACCAAATTATTGTCGATTAATCTCGTTGCTATCGTCATCGCGTTTATCGTTGGCGCGCTTACCATTGAACATGGGGTCTACGCCATTTTGGTTGCGCTATTGTGTGGCCAAGTCAGCCGATTCCTGTTTGCACTCATCATGAGTCAGCGGTTGTTGCCACTTCCTTATCATACTGGTGCTACGCTAGGGCTGATCGCTTTGAGCTCGCTGTTGGTCATCAGTGGCAGTTTCGAACAGCCGCAATCCGTGACCCTATTAATGTTCGTCCTTCAACCGTTAGCACTGATCGCCTACGCGCAGCGCGTCAACTTGATTGACATCAAGCAGGTCCGTAAACAGTTCTCGACCACCGCTGCGGCGGGTGAAAAGTAGGGAGAACATTCAAATGGTGACTGCACATAAGCAAAGAACCGCAATCATTGGCATGACAGTGCTGTGCTTTCTCCTTATTGGCATTTGGAGTTTAGCACCGCACCCTGCTCTCATTGCCGTTCTATGCTTAGTGCCCTTTGGAATCTTGTTCGTGCTCAACCAAACTTTTTGGTTGGTCAGCCTGTTTGTTCTGTTCTCTTTTTTCAGAATTCACGAAGCCTTCCCCGCGCTGTACTCTTTGAAAATCCCGTTGCTACTCTCACTCGGGGCGTTGTCTGCGCTCATGTGGCATACCATTATCAGTCGTCAGGTAAAAACCTACTGGCATCCAAACTTAACCCAACTTGCTGCTTTTTGGTTGCTTGTCATTATTGGGATTGTTTTTGCGTCCAACCCGGGTATTTCGATTGCATTTTTTAAAAATATCTACTGGAAGATCATCGTGATGACCCTCGCGATCGCTTGGTTGGTTGACACGGAAGACGCGGTGAAAAAAATCGCTACACTCATCATCATTTCGGGCATTCTCATCTCTGGGGTCGCGATTTTTAACTCCCTTAACGGGATTGGATTGGTCGAAGGAACGCGTGTCACGATAGGCCGCCATTTAGGCTCGATGCTCGGCGATCCAAATGATCTCTCATTGGTGCTGATGTTCCCGCTGGCGTTTGCCATTTCATTTGCCACCACCAAGAACATCGGCATGGCTAGGCTATTAGGGATTGTTGGGGTGCTTCTCGCCATTTGGGCAGTACTGGCGACTCAAAGTCGTGGCGGGTTGCTCGGTTCATTGGCGGTCTTTGGCATGTTCGGGCTCCGATTGATAAAGTCAAAAACGTTGCTCATATCCCTAGGGGTTGTCGCGGCATCCGCGCTTTTCTTGGCGGCGGGTATTTCTGACAGACAATCAGGCGGCGCTGCCGAAGAAGGGATTGATGCGTCAGCTATGGGGCGTTTATACGCGTGGGAAGCAGCATTCAAAATGGCGGTTAGCAATCCGCTAACTGGCGTTGGCCTAGATAACTTTTACGTCAACTACTTCTTCTACAGCCCACATTGGGACGGGTTGAATCACGCTGTACACAGCACTTGGTTTGGTGTCTTAGCTGAAACAGGTTTTTTGGGGCTTCTCGTGTTTATCTGGTTAATCATTGGCTTACTCAAAACCAGTCGGCAAACCATGAAAAGCCTCGACGCAAACCCTGCACTTTTCTCACCACTCTTCGTTGCGACTTCTATGGCGGTTTATGCTGGCATTGTCGGCACCATTGTCTCTGGCACTTTCCTGACACAAGGCTTCACTTGGCCGATTTATATCTTGGCCGCGCTGTGCATTGCTATCTCTCGCATCACTCAAAATTCAACTCAAAATGAGAAAACCGCTCAAAGCGACAGTTAAGATAGTTTAACTATTTGTAATTGTTCAGGTTATTTTCTGGCACGCTCTGTGTAATAGCTAACTCATAACTCGTAAATTGAGGATGGGCTTATGCTAACGCAACAACTCAACGGATTAAAAATTTGGCTTAAAGAGAGTGACAACCCAACCTCTCGCAAAGTGTTTCTCATTTTGAAAGCGGTCAGAGCGTGCGATCTACCCACCCCAAGGTGGTTCAACACTCTGATAGCTGCGCTGTATAACCTGTTTAACAGCGTCATAGCCAGCGTCTTGCGAGTATTGATTCATACGCCTGCATTTAAAGGGCGCCTGAGCCAGTATGGTCGAGGTTTGTATCTATTTGGGGGCGTTCCATTTGTATCTGGTCCTCTCGAAATTTCGATCGGTGATGATTGCCGCATTTCCGGACAAACCACCTTCAGCGGTCGCCCACAGACTCACCGTCCTCAATTGATCGTTGGCAGCAATGTGGATATCGGCTGGCAAAGCACGTTCGCCGTTGGTCGGAAAATTGAAATTCAAGACAACGTTCGCATAGCGGGTCGCGCTTTTTTCTTTGGCTATTCCGGTCACTCAATGGATGCTGCATTGCGAGCGAAAGGCGATGGCGATTTGGAACAAGACATTGGCGACATCTTACTGGAGAAAGACGTGTGGATCGGCACCAACGTCACCATCTGCCCCAACGTCACCATTGGTCAAGGTTCTATCATCGGCACGGGAAGTGTTGTGACAAAGGATGTACCGCCCTTTGTGGTTGCAGTCGGTAACCCTGCAAAAGTCGTTCGTTCACTGGATAAGTCGGAGGTTTAAGATGCGTGATCTTATTGTTTTTGGTGAAGACTTTGGCGGACTGCCTTCTAGCACCCAACACCTCATCACACGTTTGACCGATGACCGCCGCGTACTCTGGGTCAACTCCATTGGTTTGCGTCAGCCACGATTGAGCAAAAATGACATCGGGAGAGCTTGGAATAAATTGCTCGGTAAAGCGAAGCAAGGATACCAAACTTCGTCGCAGCAGCATCCCAACATCCATGTTGCCAATATTAAAACCATACCAGCGCCTTCATCGGCCTTTGCGAGAGCCATGGCGAAACAGCTGATGGTCAGCCAGCTTAAACCCATCATCAAAATGCTGCAGCTTAAAGAGCCGATCCTTTGGACCTCACTACCGACAGCCGCCGATGTGTGTGGCCACCTCAACGAGTCAGCGGTGGTCTACTACTGCGGCGATGATTTTACTTCTTTAGCGGGTGTTGATCATGATGTCGTTCGCGAACATGAATTGGACTTAGTTTCTCACGCCAATCTTGTGCTCGCGGCAAGTGACAAGCTATGCCTCAAGTTTCCGCGCGCCAAAACCCACTTTCTGCCCCATGGCGTTGATGTCTCTTTGTTTACCCAGCCGCACCCTCGCGCCCTAGATTTGCCCAGCAACGGAAAGCCTATTGCGGGGTTTTATGGCAGCTTATCGAACTGGCTCGACTACAAGATGCTCGAACAGCTATGTAAGCAGCGCGCTGATTGGGAGTTTGTTTTTATCGGCCCATTAGAGCTATCGCATAACCCACTACCAAGATTACCCAATGTGCATTATCTGGGCGCGAAAGCGCATCACGAGCTTCCACAATATAGCCAGCATTGGACCGTCGGATTACTGCCGTTTCTACTTAATGATCAAATTCGCGCTTGCAGCCCGTTAAAACTCAAAGAGTATCTCGCAGCAGGCTCGGCGGTCATTTCATCGCCTTTTCCAGCGGCATATCCGTACCAAAACCAGCTGCAGTTTGCCCAAACCGTCAACGAGTTCAGCGCTGCACTCGACCGTGTCCAGCAACAACCCAGTAAGCAAACCCACATGCATTTCATTGACGAAAGTTGGGACAGCCGAAGTATCGAGTTATCTCGCTTGTTGGAGGCCATATGACCGAGCTTAAATTACGACTGATCGTGTTACTGAATGCGGCGTGGAGACAGCGATACATCATTGTGTTGCCCATCTTGATCTTTCCGTTTGCGGGTTACTTTATTGGCAAAATGGCGCCCGCTAATTATGTCTCACACACCAGTATGTTGATTCAAGAAACCGCAAAAATGAACCCGTTTCTGGAAGATATTGCCGTCTCAACCATGCTTAAAGAGCGACTCAACGCCTTGAGTACCCTGCTGAAAAGTCGCCATGTGTTAACCGCAGTGGCCATTGAGCACCAACTCATTAATGACGCCATGTCGCCGCTTGAAAAAGATCGCGTGATCAACCGCCTTGCTGCCAGTCTGAACGTGACTCAGCCAGGCAAAGACTTTTTGAAAATCACGCTAACCGCGCCTCGACCTGACGGTATGAAAGGATTGTTGGAGTCAATCAGCGATCACTTTATAGAGCAGCTTCTAGCTCCGGAACGTTCATCGATTAAAGACTCGGCTGAATTTCTTGCCATCCACATTGAAGAACGTAAAACCGCGTTGGAAAACGCTGAAGTCAAACTGGCAAATTTCAAAAACGAGTTTTCATCCGTCACGCCTGAAATGCAAAGTCAGAGCCTTTCTCGCCTTGCCTCATTGAAGCAGAGCTTGGCAGAGAAAGAGGCTGAGCTCGCGGGGGTGAAACGCAGTTTGGGCTCCTTGGATCAACAGCTCTCCCGTACAAACCCCGTCGTCGGTAAAATCGAGGAGCAGATCATCGAAACGCGCAGCGCACTCACCTTGCTAAAAGCAAAGTACACCAATAGTCACAGTGCGGTTCAAGGTAAAGAGCGTGAACTTCGCCGCCTCGAAAGCGAGAGAAGCCAACTGATTAATCTCGAGCAACCCAGCGTTGACAGTAACCAATTGTGGGATATCGCGAGTAGCGGCCGTTTATCCGAACTTGGCGAAGTCCAACCTTTACTGGTGACACAGTTGCACAATTTGCAACTCGTACGTAGCCGCTATGAATCGCTCACTGAAGAAACCAAGAGTTTGAGAGCCATGATTGAAGAGCTAGAAACGTCAGCCAATCAATTTGGTGACCGCGCAAGAACGCTTTATCAACTTGAGCGAGAAGTTAACCTCAAGCGACAGCTGTATGATGAACTGGTTCAACGCTATGAAATGGCGCAGCTTACTGGCTCACTCGGCGTATTCGAGCAAAGTAAGCGTGTTAAGATCATCGACTTACCTTACACACCTAGCCACCCGTCTAATTTACCTGTGATTGTGTTCATCCTTGCTGGTTTAGTCGCAGGGATAGGTTTGGGGGGCGGTGTTGCGACCTTCATTGAGCTTTTCAACTCTTCCATTCGACGAATCGAAGAGATCGAAACCATCACCAAGGCACCGGTGCTCACCTATCTACCCAAAATGAAATAGTTCCAATCATTTCGCATTTCATTTTGACCAATTTGAAAAAGGAAGATGAAAAACAATCACAAATCATTGTTTATATAAGAGTTTTTAGTTGGCACGACCTATGCAAATTATCCAGAAAGACATAAGTGAAATTAGGGTATTGACTACCCGCTTTAAGAGAGGTCACACAATGGCAATCCAACAAAAACTCATTATCCATGTCGTGCAACACCTCGCCCCTGGAGGCTTAGAAGCGCTTGCGCTAAATATGTTGGCATTTTCGAACCCTAGTCAGCGCGTTATGATTGTGAGCCTAGAAGGAAACAAAGCAGACGCCATCGCCCACTGGCCAAAATTGGCACGCTACCAAAACCAGCTCATGTTTCTAGACAAGCCCGCGGGTCGCAGTGGGCAAGTTTTTCGTCAACTCCATACCCTGTTTCGCTTGCTCAAACCACACTGCGTTCATACCCACCATATTGGTCCATTACTTTATGGCGCGGTAGCCGCAAGGCTGGCTGGTGTTCATACTAGAATTCATACCGAGCACGATGCGTGGCACTTGCAGGCTTTCAAACACCGTTTCCTACAAAGTCTAGCGTTGAAAATTGCCAAGCCGAAAGTAGTGGCAGACGCCAAACGCGTGCGCGATCAAATTCATCAATATTTCGCTTACAACGACCTCTCGGTCATCAAAAACGGCGTTGACTGTGAACGTTTCAAACCGGGTGCGAAGTTGCTCGCTCGCCAATCGCTAGGATTACCAGAAGACGCCAAGATCATTGGCTCTGCGGGAAGACTGGAGCCAGTCAAAGGTCATGACGTACTGATTGAGGCGTTTTCTCATATGCCGAGTTCTACTCATTTAGTTATCGCTGGGCACGGCAGCGAGCGGGAAACGCTAGAGGATCAAGCTCGCGCGCTCGGAGTAGCAAATCGAGTCGCCTTCCTCGGCTTAGTCGATGATATGCCCCGCTTTTATCAAGCTCTAGATGTGTTTTGCTTACCCTCGCGCTCTGAAGGCTTTCCGCTCTCAACACTAGAGGCTCAGTCATGCGGCATTATCACAGTGGCCACCGATGTGGGTGCGACAGACGAAACCCTAGACCCTGAATCGGGCATTTTGGTGGATAGCGAAGACGCCGTTGCCCTCGCTTGCGCTCTAGAATCGGCGCTTAAAGCGTCCATAATCGCCCGCCCTAGAGCATTTGTGCATTCCAACAATGATATCCGCCAAATGGTTCACGCCTACAACGCATTGACTGAGGAGAAACTCGCATGAGCGATACAATTTTAATGCTTATTTTTTCTGTTGGTGCGTTGTTGATCGTCTACCACCACGTGGGCTACCCCGTGATTCTTGCTTGGTATTCGAAAAGTCACCCACTGAAGGCATTACGCCATCAAACACGTGGCTTCAAAACGCAGAATGCGGATCAAGAATGCGCAACCGTGACCATTTTGATTCCCGCGTACAACGAAGAACAGTGGATCGCCGACAAGATCCGTAATCTCGCATCTTTAGATTATCCAAAGAAAAAGTTCAAAGTGATCATTGCCTGCGATGGTTGCACCGACAACACCGTCTTGGTGGCCGAAGAGACAATTCAAGAAGCGATCTGTTGCGATACCCATTTTGAAATTCACGCTCATGAGACCAACCGCGGCAAGGTGGCGGTAGTCAATGATGAAATGAAACACATCACCAGTGATATCACCGCACTGAGCGACGTTTCTGCCATCATCTCTCTCGATGCACTCTGGAGAGCCAATAAGCATTTTAGTAACCCAGAAGTGGGCGTAGTCAATGGCGCTTATACCTTGTTTGATACGCAAAACAAAGGTGAGCAAAAGTACTGGCAATACCAGTGCCAAGTCAAAATGAACGAAGCCACGTTCGGCTCAACACTTGGTGCGCACGGAGCCTTCTATCTATTCAGAACGCGTTTGTTTGAGCAATTGCAAGCCAACACCATCAATGATGATTTCATCTTGCCGATGAACATCGTTAAAAAAGGTTACCTTGCCGAATATGACGCAAACATGACAGCCCTTGAACTGGAAGCCTCATCAGAGAGCATGGATTTCAAACGCCGCTTGCGTATTTCCGCTGGCAACATGCAGCAAGCCATCCTGCTTGCTGAAATGTTCCTCCCAAGACACGGCGGAGTCGCGTTTGCTTTTCTTTCAGGTAAAGGATTAAGACTGGTCACCCCATACCTAATGATTGCGTGCTTGCTAAGCTCTGCCTTGCTTTTACATTCACCGCTATTTGCAGTTTTATGTGCAGGCCAACTGGCTGTTTACTGCCTTGCATATCTTAGCTATCAGTTTCCGTTTATCTTCAAGCACAAAGTGTGCAAGTTAGTTCTGTATATTGTTGCCGGGCACCTTGCCAACTTCGTCGGTGGCGTCCGTTACTTACTTGGTATTGAAACCGGCAAGTGGTCAAAAGTGAACCACTAAGGAGTTTATGATGAGTATTTTAACTACCCCAATGAGCATCTACTTTGCAAAGCGTCTGTTTGACCTTACTGGCTCGGTTGTGGCTTTGATCCTGCTTTTACCAATCCTGCCGTTTATTGCTATCGCGATTAAGCTCTCGTCACCCGGGCCCGTGTTTTATAAACAGCTACGTGTTGGTAAATCGACGCCAGAAAAAATGGTGTTCTTCGAAATCATCAAGTTTCGCACTATGTATCAAGATGCCGAGCAGCGTACCGGTGCCGTTTGGGCGACAGAAAACGATCCTCGCATTACGCCTGTGGGCCGTTTCCTCAGAAAGACACGCCTTGATGAGATTCCACAATTGTTCAACGTGATTCGTGGGGAAATGTCGTTGATTGGACCAAGACCAGAGCGCCCAAGTTTCTACAGTAAACTGGAAAACGCGATCCCCTTCTTTGCTGATCGAACTTATGGCGTAATGCCAGGCATTACTGGACTTGCTCAAGTAAACCAAGGCTATGATACCTGTATTGACGATGTACGCAGAAAAGTAGGCTTTGACCACAGCTACGCCCTTTCGCTTCGCTCGCTACGCTCATGGTTGGCGATGGATATTGATATTATTACTCGCACGATTATCGTTATGTTTGATGGACGAGGTAGATAAGCTCACCTCAAACGAAAATTAAAACATGATTTAGTGCACATTTATTCGGCCACGGCGTATAAAAAACAGGCTTTTTGATTAGATGTAAAGCAAACGGTAGAAAAACCAATAATTTGCTCTTGCACGCGAGAATAACTCTCGGTAATATCCATCTCGTTCTTAAGGAATGGGTCCGTAGCTCAGTTGGTTAGAGTACTACCTTGACATGGTAGGGGTCGGCGATTCGAGTTCGCCCGGACCCACCACTCCTTAAAGCCATACTAAAACCAAAGTATGCCGAAGATTAAATTTGGGTCCGTAGCTCAGTTGGTTAGAGTACTACCTTGACATGGTAGGGGTCGGCGATTCGAGTTCGCCCGGACCCACCAAATTTAGTTCTCAGTGAACGAAACGCAAAGCCCGCTTTTTAGCGGGCTTTGTTGTATTTGTAAGTTGTGTATCACTTACACAGGCTTACGAAACTTTCATCGATCTTACATAGATATGAGCATAAAGTTGGGCGGTTCCGAATCGACATAAAACGTTTATTATGCTCAAAAAATCACTCTTTTTACTGCCCCTTCTTTCGCTGACTTCATTTGCAACAATCGCTGATAGCAACATAGTTGCTCAAATGTCCCACATTGGATTTGGCTATAAACATGCCCACCTTAGAAAAGGGGCCTTTGAACCCTACTCAGATAATAAATACGTCAATGACGAGAGCAAAACTTATGGTGGCTTATACCTTGACCTTGGATTGAGTGTCACCGACACGGTTTTCTTGGAAGGTAACGCAGACTTCATTACCCGCTTCAGTTCTTCTATCGATTCTTGGAAAGTTGGTGCTGGATTTAACACCCCGATCTCGCCTGTTGCTAGAATGCCTTTATCTTGCGGTGTTATTAACTACTATGCCGATACAGATAAAACGTCATCACATTCTGAGCAAGCAGCCTACTGCAAGGGCGGTCTAAGAGCCCAAGTCGCACAACATTGGCTGGTTGACGCCACATACCAGCACGACTTCTTTGACATCGCGAAGGATACCTATCGAATCAACAACGTCTTTCAATTTGGCTCAGTTTTTGGATTCACGATCGGCATGGAATACGCAAAACGCCTAAAGCCAGAGACAGCAGTGACAGTTGGATTACAGTTTACACTGTGATAAACCTTCTCAAGTCCACGACTTTAAGCAGTCACTAACTTTTTGTTATTGTCTTAAGCCATACCAAGGTGTGGCTTTTTTGCATTCTGACCTCTTCCCTCTTTATTTCAAGCAGTTAACCTCTCCTCTGTTTTAGTAAATTTCTCCTATACTTATAAAAAACAATAATAAGTATCGCTATGCTGACTGCCCTTCTATTCTTGATCTTACTCGCTTCACCATGCGCTCTGGCGGAGACTTCAGAGAGCCAACTCGACTACATTTCCATGTCAATGGGCCTATTTGGCGGTTTGGCTATGTTTCTCTATGGGATGGAGAAGATGTCAGATGCTTTAAAACGCACCGCTGGCAGCAAGATGAAGCAAGTACTCGGGACGTTAACCAAAACGCGGCTCAGCTCTGTCGCCACCGGAGCCGGTTTGACTGCGGTAATCCAATCCTCTTCCGTTACAACGGTACTGGTTGTGGGATTTGTAAGTGCTGGTCTCATGTCGTTGAACCAAGCGGTTGGCGTCATTATGGGTGCTAACATCGGTACCACTGTCACGGCTCAGATCATCGCGTTCAAAGTGACAAAAGCAGCCATGGCGATGATAGCGATCGGTTTTGCTGTTGAAATGGCATCCAAACAGCAACAAAACAAAAACTATGGCAACATCCTGTTTGGTCTTGGCCTATTGTTTTTAGGCATGAACCTGATGAGCGAAGCGATGTCACCACTTCGCGTGTTTCAGCCCTTTATTGATTTTATGGCCAAAATGGATAACCCCATCTTTGCCATTCTTCTCGCCGCTTCCTTTACTGCATTGGTTCAATCTTCCTCTGCCACAACAGGGATTGTCATCGTACTTGCAAGCCAAGGATTTATCTCGCTCGAATCCGGTATTGCTATGGCCATGGGAGCGAACATTGGTACTTGTGTGACCGCATTATTGGCCGCAATTGGCAAAAGTACCGAAGCAAAACAGACCTCTGCGATTCACCTTATCTTTAATCTCGCGGGGGTATTGATATGGCTACCCGCAATCAGCATTATCGCCTTTGCGTCCACTTCTATCTCGCCAAGTTACGTCGACTTAACCGGTATGGAGCGCTTGGCAGCAGAAACGCCGCGCCAAATCGCCAACGCCAATACCTTATTTAATGTGGCTAACACCTTAATCATGCTGCCGTTAAGCGCTTTCTTTGTCACCGCCGTTAAAAAGCTCGTGCCGCATACTGCGACTAACAAAGAGCAGCAGAAAGTCGAACTCAAATACATCAAACCTGAATATTTGGCGACCCCCGATATCGCTCTTGAACAAACTCACCTTGAAATTGGCCGATTAGGGCGACGTGTTGCTAACATGGTGAATCAACTCCCCCCATTAGCCACCCCTGTCCATAATGAACAAAACAAAGAATCCATTCGACAAGCTTTAAGAGAGATCGAAAAAGTTGAAGATGAAGTCGATATACTCCACGCCAAAATCCTCGCGTACTTAGGAAAGTTGCGCCAGTCCCCTCTGACCAAAGAGGAAAGTCGCTTGCAAATCAAACTGGTGAGTATTACCGACCAACTAGAGAGCGTGGCAGACTTAGTCGTTAACTCCATGCTCCCGTTAAGCTATAAGACCCTCGACGCCAATCTCACGGCGAGCCCCGAAATGAGAAAAACGCTAGATCGAACCCATGCAAGAGTGAACCAAGCGTTATTGGATAGTGTGAATGCCACCCGACGTGGTGATCGTCAATTGGCCGAGAGTGTGCTGAGCGCAAAACGGGAGATCAACGTATTATTGGAGTCAATATTGGAGCTTCAAGCTGAGCGACTCTCACAAGCGACCGAGCAACGTTTGGATATTTTCCGTATTCAAATGGAATGGGTTGAAGCACTCAAACGCATCTACACATTGAGTAAACGTGTTGCAAAACTGCAGCTACGAAAATAGACCCATTATTCATTTAACGCCATTTTAAACACTTGTGTATTGAGTGATACTTATGTCCCGTTATTGAGAAACGAGTTGATTATTATCAAACTTATTGCCAGATAATCGTGTTGCTTGCCGCATAATTAGCAAATTATAGTTTTTGTCTTTGTTAATAGCTGACCTATAAACTTCCAATTGACCTCGCGTCATGATAAAAAGTACAGCGTACCATGAAAGAGGTAAAACGTAGATGACCATCAGTTCAAAAGCAGTCGCTCTGATACTTGTATGTACTTGCGTGGGATTCTCCCATCCAATACATGCGGAACAAAACACATCGGCACGCACTCTCAATTATGGTGTCATCTCCTCGAAGCCAAACAAGCGCATCAAAGACAGCTACCCGCTATTCTCGTATGTTGCAAAACAGTTGGCTGATTCTGGATTTGAGGGCGCACAAGTTCACGTCTACTCTTCTATCGATGAACTTGCCTCAGACTTACAATCTGGTCGCATCGACCTGATTAGTTCAACCATTTATCCCGCGCTGTTGCTGAAGAATAAAGCGCAAGCTCAGCCCTTTTTGGTGAGATGGAAGAAAGGCGAAGCCAGCTATAGCTCTGTTTTTGTCGCCAACAACCGTCAGCGTTATAACGACTTATCCGAACTTCAAGGCAAAGTCATTGGTTTTGAAGACCGCAATTCCACCAGCGGGTATTTTCTTCCTATGGTGACCTTGCTCAATCAAGGGCTTGAAGTACAGCACATAACCTCAGCGCAACAACAACCTGACAGTGATAAAATCGGCTATTTCTTTTTTGATGACCGGCTAAGGGAAACCAATGAGGTCAACATGAGTATGTGGGCGGCCAAGGGTAAAGTCGATGCCATCGCTTACAGCTCATCAAACTGGACAAACCCCAAAGACACCCCGGCAGCACTCAAACAGCGCTTGCACATGTTCGCTCAAACAGGTCATTACCCTCGCTCTATCATCAGTGTCTCTTCGAAACTGGACCCAGCGGTAGCGGAAAAGCTCAGATCCGTTTTACTCAATTTAGATCAATCTGACATGGGGAAAAAAGTGCTGCAAAGCTATCAAGAAACCAAGCGATTTTCCGTTATAGATAGTAATGCAGAAAAACTACTCGACGAAGCGGAACAGCTTTTAAGCCAGTTTGAGGAACAAAAGTAAGTAATGAAGAACATCGGATTCAAAGGACACCTGATGTTCTCATCAGCTTGCGTTGTCGCTCTAGTTTGTGCGCTTAATTTTATCCTTTACACGGTTGCTTATGAGCAACAATCGCAGCAGAACCTAGACAAGATTACCCAAAGCGTCGAACAGACGTTACAGAAAAAAGTTGAGCAACAAGCGATCTCGCTGGCTCAGACCCTTAGCCAGCAAACCTTCAACCCTCTTTATCACTACAATGTTTCGGAAGCGTTGCACCTTTTGCAAACCAACCTAAGCCAACCCAATGTGGAAACGATTCAGATCGTCGACAAAGAAGGATTGATTTTTCACGATGGTACACCAGACATTGTTCGATATGGTTTGCCTAACGCTCATCCAGATATGATCAAACAGGTACTCGCCACTCAAAGTACCGTTACAAGACATGACGAGGGGCGTTTTTTGGTCGCCTCGCCTATTTCCGAGCCGGGGAATCCGATTGGCGTTCTCTATTTGGAGCTAAATAAACACAGCTTGATTGCTGAACTCAAAAACAGCGCTGAGCAGATCGATACGCTTGGCGAGCAAGACAGTCTGCGAATGCGTCATTGGCAAATTGTGTTTTCCGCCATTGGGCTTGTGTGCGGTGTCGCGATGGCCTATAGCGTCGCAAACTCATTTGCTAACCCCATCACTCAGATCATCAAGCAGCTCCAGCAAACCAAGTCAGGTCGTTTCAAACCCATAGAGAATTCTGCCCCTTACAAAGAACTCAATCGCCTAGTCGACGCCTTCAACGAGATGCAGCACTCCGTCACTCGCCACACAGATCATATCCAGCACCTCGCATTTCATGACCAACTCACTGGGTTACCCAACCGCCTGCGTTTCACTCAATTGCTTGACGAAGCTATCGCAACGGAGCAACACGAATTACTCGCGGTGTTGTTTATTGACCTCGACGATTTCAAATTCATTAACGACAATTACGGCCACCATATCGGTGATGATGTAATTCAGCATGTCTGTACTCGCTTGCGTCGACTTGCCGAAACGACACTTACCGATTCGGTGATCCTCTCACGAGTCGGTGGTGACGAGTTTATGCTGATGGTGCCTTACTCGCGTGATACTCGAATCACTTCCATTGCCAACGCCGTATTAACCACAGTCACAGAGCCGATTGAACATGAGCGCTACAAGCTCGCATGCAGTGCCAGCATTGGGGTGGCGTGTTATCCCGACTTTGGCAACTCCGCGGATCTACTGTGTCGACATGCTGAGTTGGCCATGTTTGAGCAAAAGCAAAAAGGTAAGAATGCTTACAGCATTTACACACGCGAAATGGACAAATCGATTGAAGAACGCTTGTATATTGAACGAGAGCTGCGTAAAGCGATGGATGACTTGTCCCAGTTCGAGCTCTGGTATCAGCCTAAGTTTCATACCGAGACAAGACGTATTGTGGGTGCCGAAGCGCTTGTCCGATGGAATCACCCGACACAAGGTTACATTGGCCCAGATAAGTTTATACCCGTCGCAGAGTCTACAGACTTTATTCTTCAGCTCGGCGAGTACCTGATTCGACTGGCCGCTAAGCAAGCGGCAGAATGGAGAAGCCAATATGGTCGGGGGTTTTACATCGCATTAAACCTATCGCCTAGGCAGTTACATCGACAAGATTTGGTGGGAATTTTTCAGCAAGTGCTCAGCGAATTTCATCTCCCAGCTTGCGCATTTCACGTCGAGGTCACCGAAACGCTGCTGCTTTCTGACAGTGAGCGCATCAAAAAAGTGTTGGCGGGAATCCGCGACTTGGGGATCAAAATTTGGCTCGACGATTTTGGTACCGGTTATTCATCGCTAAGTTATTTGCAAGAGTACCAGTTTGATGGCGTTAAAATAGATCGCTCTTTCATCTTTTGTTTATCGCCAGAGAACAACAATACATCTCTGATTGAAGCGATTCTATCTATCGCGAAAAGTATGAAAATGCAAAGCGTCGCTGAGGGGATCGAGACCGAACATCAATGCTTGCTACTCGAACAATTAGGCTGCGAATACGGGCAAGGGTATCTGATCAGTCGCCCGTTACCGGTAAAAGAATTTAATCGAGCATTTGCCACACCACACGTTTTGCAACCCGCTCTGTAACGTTATCTTTTGTGGTTTGCTGGTAAGTTCGGTATGATGCGCGCCACATTTAGACAGCAGACCAAAAGCCATGAATCGTAAAAAGAAGATCAACAGTATCTTGAAGGCGAAACTTAAGAAGAAAAACGCGAAGCTACATAAAAGCAATAAGCCTCGCTATATCTCCAAAGCTGAGCGTGCAAAACTTGAATCAGAAGATAACACTGAACAAACTTCAACCGAGCTCAGCGAGCAAGAGTCAACCTCAGCCGACTCTTCTGAGCAATAAGTTCTCTTCAATCGGAATATGTTTATCGCACACGTCTATCAAGGCTTGTGCGGTAAGACCAGGAACAGAGTATACATCCACCTTGGTTCCAAATCGTTGCTGAATGCGCTCAACCAAGATTTCAAAATCGCCATCTCCTGACAACAGAATCACGCGGTCGACTTTGTTTGCGGCCTCATACACATCCAACGCGATGCCAACATCCCAGTCCCCTTTGGTACTGCCATCTGAACGCTGGATATAAGGCTTCAACTTCACATCAAAGCCAATTCCTCTCAAGATGTGGTGAAACTGCCTTTGCTTTGGATCCGTTGAAGCAATGGCGTAGGCTTTCGCCTCCACGACCTCTTTCCCTTCAGTTGCAAGGTACCAAAACTCGTTGTAGTCAAAGTTTGCGCGATATTTATCTCTGGTGGTGTAGTAGATGTTTTGCACATCGACGAAGATAGCGATTTTTTCCATGATTAGATTACCCTTACTGCAACGCCGAGACTGTAACAGAACTGCTTGACGTTTTCAGTAAGCTAACCCATTTGGTTATCGATTTTTTAGCCCGATATGCCGCCAAGCTCGTGGCTAGTTAAACCAATTCAGCTTGTCGTGTAGCGAGGTGACGCTACCAACTACAATAAGTGCTGGGCTCACGGCTTTTTTCGCCATATCCGGCAAATCTTTTAGTGGGCCGGTAAATACACGTTGCTCTCGACGGGTACCGTTCTCAATGATGGCGCAAGAGATCTCAGCGTCTAAACCTGTTTCGAGTAACTTCTCAGTAATATAGCCGCTTTGCTTAAGACCCATATAGAACACAAGCGTATTGTTCGATTGCGCTAATGAGTGCCACTCAATCTCACGACCGTCTTTTTGTACATGGCCCGTAATAAACTGAACGCTTTGCGCATGGTCTCGGTGAGTGAGTGGGATCCCCGCATACGCAGTAGCACCTGCTGCTGCGGTAATACCCGGTACCACCTCAAACGATATTCCATGCTGTGCAAGTTCTTCCAACTCTTCCCCACCTCGCCCAAAGATGAACGAGTCTCCACCTTTTAAACGTACGACTCGCTTACCTTGTTGTGCTTTCTCTACTAACAGTTGGTTAATCTGATCTTGCGGGACGCAGTGAAAATCTAACTTTTTACCCACATAAATCATTTCCGCAGTGCAGTTTGCTAGCGCGAGGATTTCCGCAGACACCAGTCGGTCATACACAACAACGTCGGCCTGTTGAATAACTCGATAGCCTTTCACTGTTAGTAGGTCTGGATCGCCTGGCCCTGCTCCAACAAGTGATACGAAGCCTTGGTTGATTTGAGAATTTGTCGTCACGCTCATGTCGATGCCTATTAATAAATTTGGATATAAAGAGTCAAACTCGCGCGAAGCGGCGGAATAAAGACTGTTTATATTCAAACAGAGTGAAACTCGAGAAAGAAACAAGACCCCACATTTTAGCGCGAGGTCTTTACATCACTATTTTGCTAGCACAGGTTTTGCGTTCACATTCTCTTCATCATTTAGAGAAGGTGCCGTTTTTGCGTGAGTTAGGTAAAGCGGGATACAAGTCATGATCAGACCACCCACAATGTTACCTAGGATGGTTGGGATTAGGTTAAAGTTCAGCCAAGTCGCAATACCAAAGTCCGCGCCTAGAATCATACCTAGTGGGAATAGGAACATGTTGACTACTGTGTGCTCGAACACGAGTGCAAAGAAGATGAAGATTGGGAACCACATCATTGCGACACGGCCAGCTACCGTGCGTGCTGTCATGTTGCCGATAACGCCTAGACACACCATCAGGTTACAGAAGATGCCACGCACGAAACAGGTGATCCATCCGTCCATACCCATGTTTTCAAAACCTAGGCTACGTGCAGTAGAAACCGCGATGAATTTCTTCGCTACTGCGTTTAGTTCTAGAGAGAAGTTACCCGTTAGAGAGATTGCCACTAGGTAAGCTACGATTAGAGAACCTATAAGGTTACCCAGACCAACAAGGCCCCAACAACGGAAGATACGATTCCAAGTAATGCCAGGACGACCTTCAAACTTAGCCAGTGGCGCGAGACCAAATACACCTGTTACCAAGTCATATCCCATCACCGAAAGAATAACGAAGCCAACTGGGAAGACCAACGCACCAACGACGCCCACACCCGTTTGTACGATTGTGGTAATCGCAACCACAACAGCAAGCGATAAGATGATACCCGCCATTGTGCCGCGAAGAAGCAGATCACGAGTGCTCGTTTTCGTCTTAGCTTCACCAACATTGATCATAGTTTGCACGAATTCAGCAGGTTTAAAATCTGTAGACATGAATGTGTCCTTATTCAAAATTGAAAGTAAAAAGTTAAAATCGAATAGTGAAAGGCTCGCGAATTTCTTTGTTTTCCGCCAAAAGGTGGCGAGCCTTTAAGCTATTAGATCTCGTTTAACACTTGATTAAGCCGCTATCTCTACTTTGCCCTTCGCAACCCGTGCTTTGTACGATTTCACGCTCATGCGCTCATCTTCCATACATGCACCAGTTGCTAGGTTAAAGCGTTGCTTCTTAAGTGGGCTTGCTACCCATAATTGCTCATCGTGCTCAACAATCAGGCCACGAGACAGTACATTTGACTGAAAAAATGGGTCCATATTGTTGATTGCAAAGACTTCTTCCGTTGCTCGTGGGCGGAAGATAGCCACTTGCTCCCCCTCAAACAGTGCCACTACACCAGTGCCTGGGATGATGTCTTCAATGTTGCAAACTTTTGTAAATGCCATGATGTTGTCTCCCCTTAAACTGTCTCAACGTGGATGATGTCGCCCTGATGCTTCTTAACAATGGCTTCAGAGTGTTTTTCAGTGAATGTTGCAGGGCGATGCTGACTACGACCATCCGTGATAAACTTAACGTTGTCATCGCGCTCATCAGAGTTAACAAAGTGCGCAAAGCGCTTAAGCTGAGTTTCATCGTTAATCGTGTCAGTCCACTCACAGCGATACTCTTCAACCAATTTTGCTACGTCTGTTTCAAGTTGGTCATTAATACCTAACTTGTCTTCGATGATCACGTCACGTAGGTAATCAATGCCACCTTCTAGGTTTTCAAACCATACTGATGTGCGCTGCAGTGGCGCTGCAGTGCGGATGTAGAACATCATGAATCGGTCGATGTATTTGATGAGGGTTTCTTGGTCTAGGTCACCGGCCAGTAATGTTGCATGGCGAGGCTTCATACCACCGTTACCACACACGTACATGTTCCAACCCGCGTCTGTTGCGATGATGCCCAAGTCTTTGCCTTGCGCTTCTGCACACTCACGAGTACAACCAGACACACCGAACTTCATCTTATGAGGAGTGCGAATGCCTTTGTAACGATTCTCGATCATCACGCCAAGGCCAACTGAATCTTGAACGCCGTAACGACACCAAGTAGAGCCAACACACGTTTTCGCCATACGCAGTGCTTTCGCATAAGCCTGACCCGTTTCATAACCCGCTTCGATTAGCTTTTTCCAGATTGCAGGAAGGTCATCTTTCTGTGCACCAAATAGACCGATACGTTGAGCGCCTGTGATCTTGGTGTACAAGTTGTATTCCGCAGCAACCTCTGCAAGTGCAGCAAGTGCTTGTGGCGTAACTTCACCACCTGCCATACGTGGAATAACAGAGTAAGTACCGTCTTTTTGCATGTTACCTAGGAAGTTATCGTTGGTATCGTGCAGTTTAACCAGAGATGGCTTAAGGATGTGGTCACCCCAGCATGAAGCAAGGATAGAGCCTGCTAGTGGTTTACACACTTCACAGCCGTAGCCTTTACCGTGTTTCTCTAGCAATTCTTCAAACGATTTGATTTCACCAATGCGTACTAGGTGGAAAAGCTCTTGGCGAGAATAAGCAAAGTGCTCACAAACGTCTGCTTTCACTTCAACGCCTGCTTTTTCAAGTTCAGCATTTAGCACAGAGGTAACAAGTGGAATACAGCCGCCACACCCCGTACCTGCGCCCGTTACTGCTTTGATGTCGCCAATCGTATGGTGACCTTGTGCAACGGCTTCGGCGATTTTGCCCTTTGTTACGTCGAAGCAAGAACAGATAACCGCAGAGTCAGGCAGAGCATCTGCACCTAGTGTTGGTTTTTCTGCACCTACGTGAGCTGGCAGAATCAATGCGTCTGGGTGTTCTGGTAGGTCGATTTCGTTAAGCAGTAGCTGCAGAAGATCGCCATAATCAGAGGTATCACCGACCATTACTGCGCCAAGAAGCTTCTTGTTGTCTTTTGATACGATTAAGCGTTTGTAAACTTCTTGCTCTTCGTTTTGGTAAACGTAGCTCTTACAACCAGGAGTGCGACCATTAGCGTCACCGATAGAGCCAACTTTTACGCCGAGAAGCTTAAGTTTTGCCGACATATCAGCACCTTCGAACTTGCTGTCGTTACCTACAATGTGGTCAACCGCAACAGTAGCCATCTTGTAACCAGGAGCGACTAGACCGTAGAAGGTTTCATTCCAAGACGCACACTCGCCAATCGCGTAGATGTTCTCATCCGACGTCTGACAGAAGTCGTTAATGGCGATACCACCACGTGGTGCTACATCCAACTGCATGTCACGAGCCAGCTTATCTTGTGGGCGAATACCTGCAGAGAAAACGATGAAATCTGTCTCTAGTTCAGTGCCGTCTGCAAAACGCATAACGTTGCGTGATTCTCTACCCTCAGGAGCGATTTCGAGTGTGTTTTTGCTTGTGTGAACCTTAACACCCATGCTCTCGATTTTTTGGCGTAGTTGGTTGCCGCCCGCTTGGTCTAGCTGTTCAGCCATCAGCTTCGGTGCGAACTCCACCACGTGAGTTTCAACGCCCAGCGCTTTCAATGCACCCGCCGCTTCAAGACCAAGTAGGCCGCCACCGATAACTACACCGACTTTGCTCTTCTTCGCGCACGCTTCGATCGCTTTGAGATCTTCGATAGTACGGTAAACAAAACAGTCTTTGCTTTCACGTCCCTTGATAGGTGGAACAAATGGGAAGGAGCCAGTTGCCATAATCAGCTTGTCGTATTGAACTTCACGACCTGTGCTTGAATGAACGATACGTTTCTCGCGGTTTACGTTAATGGCACGTTCACCAATTAACATATTCACACCATGCTTCTCGTAGAAACCTTCTTTAACTAGAGATAACTCGTCCGCAGTGTGGTGAGAAAAGTAAGAAGAAAGGTGGACACGGTCATAAGCGACACGTGGTTCTTCACAAAAAACAGTGATCTCGTACTGAGATGCGTCCGCTTTCTCGACTAAGTCTTCAATGTAACGGTGCCCTACCATACCGTTACCAATAACGACTAGCTTCAACTTGCTCATATTACTTCCTAAGGGTTAGGTTCTTATCTGAGCGCATTGTTAATTATGAAAAATAATTAATACATGATGTAAATCAATTACAAAATTAAACTACTCTAAAGGGGTAGGAACACAAAATAACCACTCATATTTTGTAATTACTTTTCATTTTAGAACAGTCAGTTCCATTTCGTGAAATATCTCGAATTCTATAACGATATTTTTGACAAAGCACGCCTTGCTAATTTCCTGTTTGCAACCACCCTTGCTGATAACCAATATTTATTAAAATAATAATTATCAATAATTTTTATTTTGCCAACGCTAACCCTACACTTCTCTCCATTGAAACGAAACACACAACGAATTTTGGAGCATATTATGAAAATGAATCACGTAGGCATCATGGTTGGCGACATGGACAAAGCCGTCGAGTTTTACACCAAAGCACTCGGTCTTCGTATTGTTATGAACAACACCAAAGTGATTGAAGAACGTGAAACTGCAATCGGCCGCATGTGTATCGCTGTATTCGGAGAAGGCTTTAAAGGCTTTAACATCGCTCACCTTGTGACTTCAGACGGTATTGGTGTTGAGCTATTCGAAATGAAAGAACGTCAAGAGCGTCACGTAGTGGATTTCTCTCGCTTAGGAATCTTCCACTTCTGTCTACAAGTATCAAAAGAACAATTTGAAACGGCGATTAAACGCGTTGAAGAGTTTGGCGGTAAGGTTCGCATGGATATTATGCGTTACCATCCGGAAGATGAGCTGAAACAAGCGCAAATGGTTTACCTAGAAGACCCGTTTGGTAATTTGTTCGAGTTTTACTCACACTCATATGAAGAAACTTACGCTTCAGACTACGAGTAACCCTCTCAATAGCATGCTGGCGATTTGTTCAGCATGCTTTCCCCTTTGTTTTCCTACGCATTCATACGGTAAAGAACCAACCCGAAGGGAATTCTTTTATATTTCAAAATAAATTACCTTTGAGTTAAATGCATAGCTATTCAACAACAGTACTTTTGGACTAGTCTGTTCACAAAAGCAACGATTCTCGTTTTAATTATGTGATCTTGAGCCCGATACAATCTTGATTCCCGCAACTAAAAGCATACTATGGTCTGATATTCGCTATAGAGCATATTAATGCAGGAAGTAAGGACATGGAGCTAGATATATTTCATCCTTCTCGACATTTACGTCGGGCTGTCCTTTTTTGGTTAAGCCTTATGCTTGCCTGTATGTCTGCAATTTTTAGCATTTTCAACTTTTTAGGCGGTGCAGAACCGATTCAAATATGGCCTTTAGCGACGTTTAGCCTTATCTCGCTGTTTGTTAGTTACAACACCTACCAACACTCTTCAGGCGCACCGTTAACGGTCAGTTATGTGTTCACGCTGATATCTCTGGTTACTTATGCGACTTTCGTCTATCCCTTATCCTATGGCTTGTTCACTTGGGCTTGCTTGTTCCCTGTCTTGTTCTATCTCATATTGGGGAGGCGTAAAGGAACGCTCGCGACCGGAGCGGGTTTTTTGACCGTTCTAATGACGGTTAGCTACAAAATCATTGAATGTAGTTTTGTTGACAGTGCTCATTTAGCGATCAATTTCGCCCTGACTTTTTGCTGTATTTGGCTTACCTCCCACATTCTGGAAGTGAAACGAAAAACCTCTGAAGCGTCATTAGGGCAGCTTGCTTCACGGGACTCTCTTACCGGAGTCTACAATCGTCACGCACTGGTGCACAATTTCAACCGCTATCACAATGAAAGTGCAAAAGTGCCGCTATCTCTTTTGATATTAGATTTGGATTATTTTAAGCAAGTGAATGACCAATATGGGCATGATGTCGGCGATAAAGTCTTAGTTGAAACCGCAGCGTTGCTTGATGCATTATGCGATGAACATTTAGTCTATCGCATAGGTGGGGAGGAATTTTGTATCGCACTGCACAACTCAAACCTACAGCACGCTAAGTACAAAGCTGAGCTTATTCGCCAAGCCATCGAGCAATACTCCTTCAGTGGTGCGGAAGCCCCCATTAAACTCACCGTGAGTATTGGTGTTTATGAGTGCCACCACTTCGATAGCTTGGAGTCTGTGCTAAAAGAGGCCGACAAAGAGCTATACAAAGCGAAGAAAAATGGTCGAAATCAAGTGATGGTAAGTCAAGAGGCAGTGACCTCAGCCAGTTCTTAATCACTAATACTAACCACTAGATCAACCTCTTAACCCTTGCTTGATGTGATAAGCGCTTGGGAAAATTGCTTTCCCACGAGCTCACGCTCAACCAGTGTCAGTCTCTTATTATCTTAAAGGCTCTATGATGCCTCTTCATCAAAGACTACATTATAGTTTTCCGTGTAGGTACAATGAGGCTGACGGCTACACGTAAAGAAACGACGCCCTTTGTGTTCACCTTGGCTAGCAATTTTGATCACCATTGGGCTACCGCAGCGCTTACAAAATCGAACTTCTTTTTCTGGCTCAATCAGATCAATATGCGCCGCCAGTAAGCGTCTTAGTCGTCCAACTTGATAGCTGTGCTTAATGCTCGCGCCAATCAAAGGCACCCCAGCAGACTTACAAACGTGCATCAAGAGCTTTTGTCGTTCGACCTTCCCTTTATCCAACTCTTTGCCGTTATCGAGTTCGATCACGACTCTCGGGTGCAAGGTGCGTGGGTCACACACGACGAAGTCAAAGTAGCTCTTTGCGATGCGATTGTTTGCAATAAACCATTCTTTCTTATTGGTTGCCAAAGGTGCGATGGCATTGCTCATGTTGACTTTGGCTAACACGACGCCATGTTGACCGACCGCGGTAACCAAAGCGTTATAAAAGGCAGACTCTTGCATATTGAGCAAAGGTCCTTTCTTTTTGTAAGCACTGTCTTTTAACTCATCTTGCTTAAGGTATCGCTGCTGCACAACAAAGAAAAAGATCACCAAGATAGCAACAACAATAAAAACACTTTCCATCGAAGACTCACCGGTTAAAACATGTCTAAAGGTTTATTATTAGATTTTATACGCTTACAGCAAGATCCGGCTAGTTATTTTGCGATTTGGCGTTCGGGGTGGTGAGTCGAATAACGACACGCTTGGCTGGGTCTATGACTTGAAACGTTCGTCCCCAATGCTTAGTGATGATCTTATCGAGCAGCCCAGAACTTTTCGCTTTCCGAAGCGCACGCTCTATGATGGGCTGGTATTCTTTTGCTTGCGGTGACAAATAGAAATAAAAATCTCGATCATATTGCAGCATTAAACGCTGCTCAATCGCCAAATGAGGGTTAAGCTCCGCCTCAGACACGATCTCATTAAGTCCCCTTGGAAAGTAGTTCACTTTTCCATCCGTAGAAATCAGCCTGTAAAGAGAGCGCCACTCACCATCGGCGAGATAAACTGGAAGTTGATTGGTTTTCCACACTGCGACATCAAACCAGTTAATACCGAGCCCCGCCACTAAACCCGAACGTTGCAGTTCATCGAGGCTGTTAACTGCATCAAATTGTGATTGTAATTGGGGAGGGATGAGTAAGATCCGTTTGCCAATCATTCCGTTGGTTAACGGCACAGGTACCACAACGAACCTTTCGTCTCGTTCTGGTGTGGGTAGTAACCAAGTGAGCGTGAGCGCTCCACTCTCAACCATTTTAACCACGCGTTTCTGAGGAATATGCTCACTAGGGCTTGAGATCGACACTTTGTAACCGAGATCGGTTAACGACTCATACAATAACTCGTGATAAAAGGAGTGACCGCCATCCAATTGTGAGGACAAACTGAGTTTTATCTCTTGGTTCGCAGCGACCATTTGAGCAACGAACAAAAGGAAAAGAATTGAAACTCTCATACACCCTCCGAAGCGGCTGGAAATGTTTTAGTAAACTTATCTTGGCAAACTCCCAACCAAAAGTGACAACGTCATGTGACAACTAATCAAAATAGCCTTCAATACGTGAAGCTGTTGCGTGCAACGCTCCATCTTATAGTGTCCGCCCTATTGAGCGAAT
Organism: Vibrio sinaloensis; assembly: GCF_000808535.1. Classification (GTDB taxonomy): domain Bacteria; phylum Pseudomonadota; class Gammaproteobacteria; order Enterobacterales; family Vibrionaceae; genus Vibrio; species Vibrio sinaloensis_D. The sequence goes on along the minus strand of NZ_JWLV01000047.1, from coordinate 38,404 downwards.
AAACTGACACGAGCTACTCTACAACTTTAGAGGTCGATACCTAAAACGTCTAGGTGAGAGTGAGGAATGGTTGTTCTTATTGGGATCTTCTGTAACTTCTCTCTGGACGTCCTACTGAGCCATAGTTCAGATCAGCTTCTAACTCTCCAGTGCTAATTAAGTATTCTAGATAACGGCGCGCCGTTGTTCGACTGGCACCGATTCTCTCGCCAGCTTCATCGGCCGTTAAGCTTATCGGCTCTTGGAATAACGCTTTTATTTTATCCAAGGTGACGCCATCGATTCCTTTAGGCAGTCGGTTGACGGAAGGTTCGTGAATGCTGGTGGATTGCAGCATTTTATCAACGATTGTTTGGTCTAAATCAGAAGCACGCGTCAGTTGCTGTTTTTGCTCGACGTACTTAGCTAGGGCCGCCTCCAATCGCGGAAACATAACGGGCTTAAGTAAGTAATCAACCACGCCACCGCGCATCGCCATTTGCAGCGTATCCACATCTCTTGCGGCGGTAATCAAAATTACATCACACTGAAGACTTTTGCTGCGCAGCTCATTGAGGATCTCTAAACCCGAACCATCAGGAAGATGAACATCGAGCATAATTAGGTCAGGTTTCAAGATCTCGAGTTGAATATTGGCTTCCATCTTAGTGGTACAAATACCGATCACTTCATAACCACCAATTTGCTCCAAGTACTTTTGATGCAATTGCGCTATGGCAATATCATCTTCGATGATCATCACCTTTGTTTGCTTGCTCATACCACATCTTCCTTCGGTAAATACACCGTCATTCTTGCTCCATTATCCTTGTTATTGACCATTTCCAGCTCGCCCCTATAGCGCATCGCCAACTCATTAACTAAATACAAGCCGACGCCTCGGGTTTCCTGATCTTTGGTAGAGACTCCTCTCTCAACCAGTGATTCTGGTGTTATGGTATCGGGTAAGCCGCATCCACGATCCAACACTTCCAGAATGATTTCGTTGCCATAATCACTGATGGAAACTTCAACCTTGCGCCTAATGGCGTTAAACGCGGAGTCTTTGGCCATCGCTTCTCTCGAGGCATCAAAAGCATTGTCGATTAAGTTACCTAAAATCGTTACCACATCTTCGGCGTTAATTCGATCCGGCAGAGGAAGTAGCCTTGAGCCTTCTTCAACCATCAGCTCAAGGCCAAGCTCTCTCGCTCTCTCTGTCTTTCCGAGTAACATACCCGCAATGAGTGGCTCTTTAATGGTTTCACGCAAAAACTCGATAATCGCTTGGTAATGGGCGGTTTCTTGGCCAATTAGATGTTGAACAGCTTCGAGTTCTCCCATTTGAACCATGCCACTGATGGTGTTGAGTTTGTTACGATGCTCATGTGTCTGAGAGCGCAGTAGGTCTGCGTATTCTTTGGTTTTTGCGAGCTGCTCGGTCAATTCGGTCAAATCATCTTTGAGTCGGAAACTTGAAACCGCACCGACCACCTTTCCATCAACGATGATTGGACTGCGGTTCGCAATTAGCCTTTTTTGGTTTAAATAGAGGTTGATATCATGGTCGGTTCGCGCCGTTTGAAGAACCGATTGCAGGTCGCTATCAGGAAGTACTTCACTCAATGGCTTGTTGATAGAGTCCGCTTTATTAATATTCAGGATCTGACAAGCACTACGGTTTATCGATCGGAGTCGCCCATCACCGTCAATACTCAGTATTCCTTCTTTTAATGTTTCCAACGTGACGTCAAGCTCAACATACAAACGCCCTATCTCTTCTGGCTCAAAACCTAGAATGGCTTTTTGAAAACGTCGAGAGGCGTAGCTCGACAAAATCGCATTAGCGGCAACGACGGCAAGCGCCATCAAAATGAGATAAAGCAAGAAGGGTTCGATTCGATCTTGAAGTCTATCTAGCAAATAACCAACAGATACCACCCCAATAATGTTTCCGTGAGAATCAAATACTGCTGCTTTTCCCCTCACAGAGTAGCCCAATGATCCTTTAGCAGTAGAAATGTATGCCTCACCATCCACTAATGCGCGCTTGTTGTCACCGCCTTTCATCGGTAAACCAATACGCTCATCGACAGGATGAACGAGCCGAACGCCATTTTCGTCACCGATCACAATGAATGCCGCACCGACAAGCTGAGTCAGGTCCCTAAATCGCTGTTGTTGCTCCGATGTCACTCCCGTTTCGATTGCATCAATCACATATTGGGATTTCGACAAAAAAGAGGCCAAACCTAGCGCTTTCATTCCCATCTCTTCTTCCTGAGAATGCTTCACATAGATAAAGCCCGCTGCCACGAGCAATAGTAGCTCGATCAATCCAGACAGCGTCATGATAATCAACATTCGCTTACGAAAGCTGATACTGCTCCATTTCATAGCCTCTCCTTAACTCGCCTATAGGCTATCACTGTTGCCGAATCTGTCCGAGTTTGTCGTAGCGAAATTGTGAATGAAGTGTGTATATGATTTGTTGTTTTTAGCCATTTTTATAACTAAAACGAATTAACCAGATGACACACCAAACCTACGAGCAGAAACTCATCGTTTATTGATTACGATCAATCTTTTTTATGTTCATTTTTTACGCTATTCACGCAATCCTCTTGTATAATTATTAAGCAGCGCAAACGCGCGCAACGTATTTGGCTACGCAGCAAAAAATAACACTCTATAATCGCTGCTTTTTTGAGGGAATCGAAATGAAAAGGGACATATTTGGGATCTGCCTTTCACGCTCTATGCTGTCTAGTAATTTATCTGGCACTTTCACTCATGTTAGGGCTTATGCAAGATCAAATCGCGAAGACGATGCGAAGGTGATGCACGCTTTCCCCCAACTATCCGGGAAGGAGATCTTGGCTAACATGGAGTCATCTAACTCGTTACTGTGGCGTGCTGAATTTGCTTGTTTAGAACAAAAATAGTGCACAGAGAATCGCGCAAGATTCAACCTTTCTACGAAGAGAAGCTCGGCTTCTCTTTTTTATTACCTGCAAATCCTCGAAGCAAATGAGTCGCGATAAGACTTTGCTAGATCTTCACGCCCAACAGAGCTAAAGTTATTGATATCTATGTTAACTGGCTGATAAATATGAAAAGAATCATTCTATTTATTGCACTTATATTTCTCCACGGCTGTACGGCAATTCCTGAGCGAGTAAAACCCGTCTCTGATTTTGATGCCAATCGTTACCTCGGCACATGGTATGAAATCGCTAGGCTTGACCACAGCTTTGAACGTGGCCTGACGAATGTCTCGGCAAACTATTCGTTTAACGACGATGGCACCATTAAAGTCATTAACCGAGGTTGGAGCGAAAAAGATCAAATCTGGAATGAAGCCATCGGCAAAGCGAAGTTTGTTCAAGACGCTGATGTCGGTCATTTGAAAGTTTCCTTTTTTGGGCCGTTTTACAGCAGCTATGTCGTCTTTTATCTCGAACCGGATTACTCAACTGCGCTTGTTTCTGGCTATAACAACGAGTATTTCTGGATTCTATCTCGCAACACCACCATTCCAGATTACAAGCTGAATAAATATCTCCGCATTGCCGAACAAGCAGGGTTTAACACTGAGTCATTGATTTTTCCGTTTCGCTCGGCCGAGTGACCAAAGTGCGGTGAATAAACTTCTCAATTGAATTTTAGTGACGCGCCAATGCGTGGACGGCGTGCGAGGGGTGGTTTCGATCAGGTATCGATAGGTTTCCTTATCAAAAGTCACCTCCCCTCCATGCGCTGCCAGTAGACGCTTCGGAGCCATTTCAAATACCCTTTTTACTGAAGCTCGGTACTGATTCGGGTGGAATATCGGAAAGGGAGAGATCAAACGCTGCTTAACTTCAACAATTAGATCCGCCACATAAAGCAGGTCTTGTTCACAGTGGTATAGTGACAAGTCTCTATCGGTGTGACCTGGTGTTTCCATTACCCGCCAATCTTCAAATCCGGGTATAACATCGCCCTCTCTAACCCTTACCTCAGGATGTAAATGGCGACTATACCAAAGGTTTCTCTTAGGCTGATTCTTGCGTTTAGCTACCCACATGGCCAATGCAATATCCGTTAGGTGCATGATGAAACCATCTAGCCCCGAATACCACTGATTAGGGCGGTCCGCCGACACCAGTGCACACCCCGTGCGCGCCCGCAGTAGATTCGCTCCACCAGCATGGTCAGGGTGCATATGGGTAATCACCACGACTTTAAGATCAGTGATTGGTCTGTTTAACTTCAGGGTGATGAACTGCGTTATATCATCAACATCCGCTCGGCTTGCACCATCGAGCAGCATCAATTTATCGGGATATTCGGCTATATACAGAGTTTGTATATAGCCTTTGAGAGTGTGGAGTATCATTCGCAATTATTAACAAGTTATTTACACTTGTTAATTTAGCGAGTCCTCAATAAATGGAAAGAGCAAAAACTCTAAGGTGTGAATTTGCTACGACTTTAGAAGCCCTGTTTTTTCGGCTACTTCAGCCACAACGGCATCCAAGTTTTGCGCAATTTGTTTCAATGTCTGCTGTTCTTCTTCTGTAAATGGATGGCTCAAGACAGATTCCGCCCCATTCTTACCAATCACGGTTGGAAGGCTTAGAACAACATCCTTAATACCATACTGCCCATCAAGAAGAGTCGCCACAGGTAATACTGAGCGTTCGTTAATCATTATCGCTTGGATAATTCTAAACACACTGGCCGCAATACCGTGAGTGGTATTTTGTTTACGTTTAAATATTTCATAGCCAGCTTGCTTTACAGACTCTAATAACTCATCCGCGCAAATTCGGTCGATATGGTGAGTATCACAATAGTAGTCTGCAGGCTGCCCAGCGATTGAAATCAAACTTTTAGGCGTAAAGCAGTTACTTCCATGCTCACCCAACACATAACCAAACACGTTTTTAGGGTCTAAGTTGACTCGATTTGCCACTATCGTCATCAGACGCGCGGTATCAATTACACAACCGCTACTGATCACCTTGGAGCGAGGAAACTTGGTATTTGTCGCGATAAAATGCGCCACAATATCGCAAGGGTTCGATACGACGATCAAAATGGCGTTTGGCGCTACTCGCTCGACTTCTTTGGCAATTTCAACACCAATTCGGCTATTGACCTCAGCCAAATCAATTCGAGTCTGACCCTGTTGGATTTGTGCGCCTGCGGTAATCACCACAATGTCCGCGCCAATCAGGTTCAAATAGTCATCAGTTGGCACTAAGTGAGTATTCTTTGAAAACGTCAGCGCTGCGGTGTGGCGAAAATCGAACACTTCACCTTCGGCACGTTCAAGATTTTTATCAAGCAGTACCAACTCACTCACACTGCCTATCGTCAGAAGGTAGTTGCACACTCCCACCCCAACGGCACCAGCACCAATTACTCCAATTTTCATGCGTTCATCCCTGTGTTTCTTACGACAAATTACTAATAATCACATCAATTATAGCAATTTAATTTTACCTTCTAAATAAGTAATGAAGGATCTCACTAGAAACCTAGACTATTGCTAGCGGCGAACTCTGAAGAGTCTGCCATCGGTGCGATAAAATAGAAGAGCAAATAAGATCAAGCTGCACCCAATCAGTTTGTTGGTTGAAAGTTGTTCGCCGTACCAGAGGATACTTAAAATCACCGTCCAAATAGGTTCTAACAACATGATGAGCGCCGCGTTGCCGGGGTTACATCCCTTCTGGCCAAGTGTCTGCATCACGTATCTTAGACTGGTGGCCAGAACCGCGCTGGCTGCAAACCACCCCCAGATTGACGAATCGACACTGACTGGCGACTCTTCGAGCAGAAGTGACATCACCAAGGCAATCAAGCCCGTCACAAATAGCTGTATACACGTAAGCAGTAAGATTGGAAGCTTTTGCGCTAGCTTGCTATTGACATTGAAATGAAGTGCTAACAAACACGCATTGGCAAGAAACCAAATTTGCCCGGGCGAACTATTCCAGCCTCCTTGCAACGAAAGAAACGCCAATCCAGCGATGGCAATTGGCATCGCAAACCAAAATGCACGCTTTGGCCGCTCTTTAAACAGTGCCCAAGCCACAATTGGCACAATGATCATAGACAAACTAACAATAAACGCCCCTTCTCCAAGGGTTTCGCTTATAGAGATAGCGTGGACCCAAGCCAAAAGTGCCAGAGCGAGAATACCGCCCCCACCAATGGCTTGTGCTAGCTGAACGCGACTCAAGCGTCGAAATGCCCGAAAACACAATGGCAGCAAACAAACCGAAGCAACCAAAAAGCGAAGGCCTATAAAACCGAAAGGCGGTAAGCCTTGAATGGTTTCTTTGGAAAATATCCACCCCAGACCTGCCAACATCGTTGTGGCAATAAGTATCCAAGCAGCTTTACGTTCAGCGTTCAAAATCAAATCTCTTCGTTATTTTTTATTGTTTTGTTGTTTTGTTGTTTTATTGTTTTGTTGTTTGGCGATAGTCTCAGATTTTTGTAGTGACAACCACTCTTTAGCGCTAATCTAACCGCTCATTATTTTTTGATTGTGTTAAGCAAATGAATATAGTCGGACACCGAGGCATTGCCGGTCATTACCCTGAAAACACCCGAGTGAGTATTGAAGCTGCGATAGAGCTCGGCCTCAACTGGATAGAAGTCGATATCCAACCAAGCAAAGATGATGTTCTTGTGGTTTGCCATGATCACACAGTTGATCGATGCAGTAATGGGAAAGGTCGAGTTGATACACTGACCTTAAGCGAACTACGCCAGCTTAATTTTGCCCATCGTTATCCTGAATGTTCTCCGCAAACAATATTGACCTTGAGTGAGTTGCTCGACATTGCCAATCGACACCGCATCAAGTTAAACCTTGAAGTAAAAATCGATCACCATGACCCTGAACACGTTGTCGACCTCCTTGCGCACACCCTCAAAGGCATTGAGTTGCCAACAGAGGCGATTCTGTTTTCGAGTTTTAACCACGATGTCGTTCGCCAGCTTAGAAAGCAGTTTCCCACCCACGCCATTGCCGTTTTGTTAGAAAGGTTGAGGAGAAAAGATCGGCTTCTTCTAGAAGAGGTTCAAGCCGTTGGTTGCAATCTCAACCATCTCTGGACAAGCAAACGACAGATTTCATCTCTGCAAAAGCTCGGCTATAAAGTCTGGTGCTACACAGTAAACAACCCAAATCGCTTAAAGCGCCTTAGCAATCTAGATGGTATTTTTAGTGATTATCCTGAGCGCTTTCTTACCCCCTAGAAAGTGCTAAATTAGCTCAAGTCGAAATTAGCGCCCCAAACCACAAAGCCTCAGCATGAAGATGACAAGATACCAAGCTGGTTGAGGATATCTTGACACTTAGGGGCGATTTCCAACAAACAACCTCTCTGGTTTTATACAGTACTTTCTCCACAGTACTGTATAAAACCATGTGCGTTCACTCACAGTTTCTCATACTTAGATTACTTGCAATAAGATAAAGGTAATCATTTAAATTCAAACACTTAACTTTCATTCTCGCTCACGTGCTTCTATTTTTCGATTAAAAAGACAACAAAAAGTCTTGATCACTTCCAGCAAACAAACTACTGTATACACATACAGCATGTATGAAAGGACAGTATTATGATTCAGTTTCAACCAACAAGTCGCTCGGTTTCTAAATTCAATGTTCTCGCTCAACCTACCCAGCCGATGAACATCGATGACACCGTTCTTTACCGCTTAGCGAGCCTATCGCACCAAAAGCAATGGATTTTGTTTACTGCTGAATGTCCACGTCCAGACTACGAACAGTTCGCTTCATACAATGTCAGCTGCAAAAAGATCATCCAGATGAGAGCATCTCAAACTCAGTCAGAGGTAGAGATTGTGACCAAAGCCATTCAGTCGGGTAACGCAAGTGCCGTTGTCGCGTCCAACCAAATTTCAGAATTAGATCAAGCGTTACTTACTGACCTCGCTAACCAATTCCAGTGTGCGGTCTTTTTTGTTGAGGGCAGATCATTCCAGTACCACTAATAAGCTCAACATTTACACTGTCTTTGGCCCCTCCCTTTGTGAGGGGCTTTTTCTTTTTATCACATCGCCATTGCGCCGTTAAAAAATTAAGCAAACGTTTGCTTTTTATCTGGAAGCCTCGCTAAGTTCTGGTATTATGCACTGCAAATCGAAAGCAAATTACGTCTTTCACCCATTTTTGACAAAGATAGGAATGTCTAAATGAGTCTCGCCGATCAAGTTCTCGCCGTAAATGACGATCTTCCAATTCGCACCAATAAGCCAGTTCATAGCGGAAAAGTACGCTCTGTATATTGGTTAACTGAAGAAGACAGCCAACGCCTTATTCAAGAAAAAGGCTACGATGTTGCCCCTGATGCGCCTTTAGCCATCATGGTTATCAGTGACCGTATATCGGCGTTTGACTGCATTTGGCATGCAGAGGGTGGATTGCAAGGTGTACCAGGAAAAGGCGCTGCCTTGAATGCGATCTCTAATCACTGGTTTAGCCTCTTTAAAGAAAATGGACTCGCCGATAGTCACATTCTTGATATCCCTCATCCACTAGTTTGGATCGTTCAAAAAGCCAAACCAATTATGATCGAAGCGATTTGTCGCAAATACATCACGGGCTCGATGTGGCGTGCCTATGAAAAGGGTGAGCGTGAGTTCTGTGGCATTGAACTTCCAGAGGGACTCGAGCGCGATAAAGCACTCCCTGACTTGCTAATGACTCCTTCAACCAAAGGCATTCTTAAAGGTATCCCAGACGTTCCAGAAGCCGATGATGTCAACATCACTCGTAAAAATATCGAAGACAACTTTGCCGCCTTCAACTTTTCCAAACCAGAGGATATTGCACTCTACGAGAAGTTGCTCCGCGAAGGGTTTGGCGTCATCAGTGATGCACTGGCTAAAGTGGACCAAATCTTTGTCGATACAAAATTTGAGTTTGGCTACGTTCAAGATGCTGCAGGCAACGAAAAACTGATCTACATGGATGAGGTCGGTACGCCAGATTCATCCCGTATTTGGGATGAAAAGGAGTATCAAGCCGGTAATATTGTCGAGAATTCAAAAGAAGGATTCCGACAATTTTTGCTTAACCACTTCCCTGATCCAGATATCCTTCTTAACAAAGAACGTATGCCTGAACGTGAAGCACTGGCGCGCGAAAACGCACTGCCTCTTGAAGCGCTTATGGATATTTCCCGCACATACACAGGGATCGCAGAAAAGATTACAGGTCGCCCAATTGAGCTAAGTGATAATCCAAAGCAAGAGATTATCGATGTCCTTGGATCTCAGTATGGTCTGATTGACTGATACCTATAAACACAACGCCCCATATTTGGGGCGTTGTGTTTATTACGATTATTTATCTTTTCCACCACCATTGCCGCGATCACTGTTTTTTCCTCTATCGCTGCGGTCGGGCTTTTCCTTTTTCTCTTTACGGTTGGCGTTGGACTTTTGCTTTTTGTTATCAAGTAATGCGCCTGTGCCATTACCTGGGTTTGAGTATTTTGCGTGAGCCGCTAACTCTTCTTCGCTGACAAAACCATCTTTGTCTTTATCAAACGAAGCGAAAGCACTTAATGAGTTCTCTTCCTCTTCTTCACCGTCGTCCATCGTTAAACGAAACGCATCAAACTCTTCTTTCGACACGAACCCGTCTTTATCCTCGTCCATGACTTGAAAATCTGGAGCAACCTTCACCTTGGTCGCTTCATCCATATCATCCTCATCAGCCAACACTGGATTAACCACCAACAACAAACCAATGATCAATAAACTTTGTACCTTCATGTTTTCCTCCTAGTCCAACACGATCTAACTATTAAGCAATAAATTAATAGCCATTGTTACTCTAGTATAGAAGCGGAATAGCACTTCCACACAACGAGCACTTTGCAAAGCAGTCAACGCGGATATAATGCAGTAGAAACTGACCAACAATGTTACGCCATGGATTTTATTGCCCTTTCCCGAATCAGCATGAAGCACTTAACGGTACTTCACGTTATGCTTTCAACCAACAGCGTGACTAAAGCGGCTGAGAAATTATGTGTCACGCCCTCTAGTGTAAGCAAAACGCTGTCACAACTTAGAGAGCAGTTAGGTGATGAGCTATTTTATCGAGAGGGAACCTTATTGCTCCCAACCTCCTTTGCTCTGAGCATTGCTCCGCAAATCCATGGTATCTTGTCGAGCATGAACGGGATTCTTCATCAAGGAGAATTCGAACCTGCCAGTTTTACCGGCACCATTTCATTGTCCATGCGCGAAAGTACCTTCGAGCTATTTGCCGAGCGAATTGAACAAATCTGCCAACAGTTGTCCTCTGCTAAACACGTTCAGCTTTTCGCTAAAGAGCAAATGAACTTTGATTCGTTGAGTCGCGGTCAGGTCGATTTTATGCTGCTGCCCCACGATGTGAGCCAACCGCCGACACGAAGCCGCGATTTGATGTGGCAGCAAATCATGGAAGATGAAATGGTCTGTCTGCTTTCGCCCACCCACCCTTTAGCGAGCAAGCGAACAATATCAATCGATGATTATCTCCAATACCAACATATTGGGATTCACGATGACGACCTTGCCGAACCCTTCTTTGAACAGAATTTGACTCAGCAACATCGTTCACGTGATGTGAGTATCTCTGTTTCAGATTTTGGTTCTGCCGCCGTGTTGTGCCATCACTCCGAACGAATATTAACCTGCTCCAAAGCCTGGGCAGACAAGGCATATCAAGCGAAATTGCTCATTCAGAAACCTCTACCCTTTGATTATGGCCAAGTTGGATACAGTTTGGTTTGGAATCAAGCCAGTTTAAATCATCCGGCATTGCGCTGGCTCCATCAGCAACTTTTGGCAGTGCATCAGACGTAAACGCAGGCGCGGCTGATCGGATTTGGAACGAGCTTTTCAAGCCGTTGGTAGAGGTGATCGATTTGCCCTTCGCTACATTTTGACCAAGATAGCGCTTGCCCAATCACGCCATGATGCTGAAAAGCGTTGAGCCTAATATTGACGTTGGCTGGCAGCTGGTTGATAAGCGCTGCAATATGGGAAATTTCACTCTCCAAATCACTTTTATCTGGCACGTGAAGAAGTCTAAGCTCGTGTAATTTTCCCTGCTCTGCTAACAAGCGAATCGATTGAATAACTTTATGGTTGTCGCGACCAACAAGCCACTGATGGGTTTCATCCTGCCAAGATTTCAGGTCAATCATCGCCCCATCCATAAAGGGCAACACGTTGAGCCATCCTTGTTGCGACAAATAACCATTGCTATCAATAAAACAAGTGAGGTGTGATAACTCTTCGTCCTGTTTGATTGCTTTGAATAGATCAATGATGAAAGGAAGCTGCAAAGTCGCTTCACCTCCGGACATGGTAATGCCACTGATAAAATGGCGCTGCTTTCTAATCAGCCCCACGATCTTAGTGACAGTGTAACTCAAAATCTTTGGGCTCGAATGATGATCGCAGCGATCAAGGCAAGCATCACAATGGGTGCACTTGACCTCGTTCCATGCGACTCGCCCACTATCCTCTAGCGTTAAAGCTCCGCTTGGGCACACAGCAACACAATCACCACAATGGTTGCAGTGATTGATTGTGTGAGGGTTATGGCAGGTAATGCAGCTAAAATTACACCCTTGTAGGAAGATGACCAGGCGATTCCCTGGTCCATCCACACATGAAAAATTCAGAATTCGGCTGACAAACGCGCTTTTTTCCATCTTAAGGCCTTACTGATAGTACGGCTGCGATTCCATGCTGACGACTCGTGGACTGCGCTCAAGTATCCCGGTGTTATTTGCCGCTTCTGCCCCAAGAAATGTCGTGTTCGAGCGTGAACCTGAAGCGGCGAACTTGGCGATGTCAGAAAGCTTAACCATATAGCCAGTTACACGAACTAAATCGTTTGATGCCACGTTTGCCGTAAACTCGCGGTAGCCCATGGCCAACGCACCTTTGCAAAGATTGAACATCGCTTCAGGGTTCGATTTAACGGTTTCATCAATCGTTAAGATATCACTGATCCCCGACGTATAGTATTTGTGCTGCGGCGCGGTCGCTTGAACATAGCTCACCGGATCCGGCTCGGTCCCATAAGGAATACGCACACCTGGTGTGACATCTTTATCAAGACTAATCCCGCCCTGAGCATGCAATAATGCTTTGCCTTCATAGCCGTATTTAACCGGGCTAGTGTCGACCAAATGCGCCAGCTTTTCTGAAATGGCAAGTGCGAGTCGGTTTGCCTTATCACTGTGGCCATATTGTTCATTGCAATCTTCTTTCTCTAAAAGGATATTGACCGCCTCTGCCATGCCGTATATCCCGTACATTGGTGCAAAACGGTTCTCGTAAATCAGCGCCTCCGTCGCCAAAAAGCCTTTAAAAAAGTTTGAGTGTTCATGCAGATGACGGCTTCTTGCCTCAATCAGCTCAATCATTAGCTCGTTGTACGTCGGAAGAACGTAATCAATAAAGTCCGTACTGTCTTTTGAACGCTTAGCCACTTCTTTCAAGTTCATTCTCACTAGCGTGTTGGAACCACCCGCTAACGGCAATGAGTTGTAGCAGCTAACAATGCCAAACTGTTTATCACCATATGCGGTTACATGCATCGGATAGTTGGCGATGTGTGGCTTACTGCATTCGCAAATATTACTGGTTGCCTGCCTTAAAAGATCGTCCGGAGTGATGCTCGAGTCATACATAAAAGTTAAGTTGGGCGCGATCTGCTTAAGCTCTGCATCGACTTTAAGAATGGTTCGGCAAATCATATTGTCCGTAGGACCGATATTCACATGCATGAACGCATCAGGTAGGGTGCGGTCCAACATAATCCAGAAGCGCTTGAGTTTGGCATAAACCTGTTGCTCTGTTAGAGAGCCGACATAAGGAAGCAGCACTTCGTCAAGTTGACCAAGATAAACGGGAATATTAGTGACTGAGGGAACGTGATGATAAAGAATGGTCAGCAAATTGAGGGCATCATCAAAATCTTGCGCAGGCTCAACTTCAAGATGCATCGAGCCTTGCTTTAGATATTTTGCATAATCGGGCAGCACGTAGCGAGGTTTGAAAGGTGCGTGTCCCTCAAACATGTCACAAATGATGCCTTGCTCCATCGCAATCGAAACGGCATCAGACACCTCCAAATATGGAAGGTTCGCCTCCGCTTCTAACGCGAGAAATTGGTTCTTTTGTTTTGGGCTAAGGTTGGTGTCGGTCACGATAGCGTGAACACGTTGTTGGAATGCGTTGAGAGAAGTCGGCATAGCTTGTAATCCTTGTTTTTTGTATGGATTTTAAAACTTGCACGATCATTTCTACTATTGAAACTTTGATAAGTTTATTTTTCCATTTCGGAAAAGCATCAAACAAAAAAAGCCCGGTAGTAAAAACCGGGCTTAGTCGAAACAAGGTATGGCGCTTACAACTTGAAGCGATTGATTTCTTGTTCTAGCTCATGAGATAGCTCTGACAATTGCGCCGCTTGAGATGCCGCGTCATGTGCCTCATCCGCCAAGTCATTCGACACATCACGAATACCCACGGTGTTTCGCGTAATTTCAGATGTGACCGACGCTTGCTCTTCTGCCGCTGAAGCAATTTGAGTCGCCATATCACTGATGCGTTCAACAGCCGTTTGGATTTGGGTTAAACTCACTGCCGCAGAATCTGCATCGCCCACACTGGTATCCGCCAACATGCGGCTATCGCCCATAATGCCCACGGCTTTACCCGTCGTACCTTGCAGAGTTTCAATCATCTGCTGGATCTCTTTCGTCGAAGCATGAGTACGTTGACTCAACACACGAACTTCGTCGGCCACCACTGCAAATCCACGACCTTGTTCACCCGCACGCGCCGCTTCAATTGCCGCGTTAAGTGCAAGTAGGTTGGTTTGCTCTGCAATATCTTGAATGGTCGATAGAATCGTACTAATGCTATTGCCGTGTGCTTCAAGTTCTTGAATAACCTCGGTCGCTACCTGAACTTCCTGCGCCAGATTTTGAATCGAACTTTGTGTTTGCACCACTTGCTGACCACCATGCACACACGCTGATACCGCTTCTGACGAGTTTTGCGCCGTATGATCGGCGTTGCCCGCGATTTCCTGTGTGGCTGCAGCCATTTCATTGATAGCGGTAGCAACCATGTTGATTTCATCTTGTTGATGACGAATACGGGCACTGCGCTCTTCAGCATGTTGCGCAGTTTGCTTCGCCTGCTCTGACAGTGACGCCGAAACTAAGCTCAGTTTAGACACCATCGAATGCATGTTACCAACGAAGGTATTGAAGTTTGACGCCAATTGACCAACTTCGTCGTCACTACGAGGTTCAAGTCTTTGAGTCAAATCACCTTCACCTGATGCAATTTCTTCCAACGCTTTGGACACACGGCCTAAATCGCGGAACAAGAAGCTCACCAACCAAGAGACAACAAAGACAACGATCAAAGTAATTACGATTGCCGTAATAATCAGGTCAACCAACAGCTCTGAGTGTGCCGCTTCTTCTGTTGCGCGATCCATTTCAATCGCAAAAATCCACGGGGTATCTGGTACTTGTTTAAAGAAGACCATTTTCTCTACGCCGTTTCGCTCAATCAGCTCAATAGAGCCGGTATTTGCCGCTTCTTGAATCGCGCGAAGGGTAAATTTATTTGAAAGCGTTGACACAGGTTTCAGCGATAAGTCTTTGTTTGGGTGCGCTAGGAAGTTGCCATCTTGAGTATCAATAAGCATCGCGTAAGCGTTCTTACCCGCATCGAGATTAATGACATCGTTGATCAACTGATCGATCAAAACATCAGCTCCAACAATGCCGACAAACTGGCCGTTGCGACGAACTGGCTCAGCAATTGTCACCAATAGCGCATTGGTAATCGCATCTTTATAGGCAGTTGTGATGATTTGCTTGCCCGCAGCATTGGCATCTTTGTACCAAGGGCGAGTACGTGGATCATAGTCTGCACGATTTCGCTCTGGATGCGAGCGGTACATTCCGCCCTCTGGAGTACCGAGGAAGATATCATCGAACCCACCCGCTTTACGCGCTTGCTGCAAGTATGGAACGACATCGGCTTCTTGGCTGTAATCGTTGAACGCAGTAGAAATTTGTTTACGAATGGAAATCCAGTCAGAGATCCCTTCTGAAGCAGCAGCGGCTAGACTCTCTGCACGAGCGTATACGCCGTTACGAGTTTGTTGGAAAAGTTGGTCTGCAGATAGCCAAGTTAGCACGCTTGCCATTAGCACCACCGCTAATAAGCTGGCACCTATCAGTTTTTGTTTTAATGATAATTTCATGGTTGATATTTCGCCTGGAACAGTAGGAAAGTGGCGAATATTATCGGGATTTTAACCAAGATGCACGAACATTTGACAACCAAACAACAGACTGTAAATTATTGAATTGACTGCAAAATATTGACGTCATTTTTCCGTCATTTCAGGCAGCCCAACCCCGTCGTTAGCCGCTTGCGTGGACCCATCCTCTTCACTTACAACAGGTCGTTCGTTGGCGTGCGTCGAATAGTAGCGATCTAACAGCTCTTTGCCATAAATCACCTCAGTTTGCATATGCATGACAAGCAGGAACGCTGCCGCACAAGCGCAAAGAATATTAAATTTTTTCGTAATACGGCCGCGTTTAGTGGGGGAGTAAATAGCAATTTGCAGTGTAACAAGAGCAAATGGATAGAAAATGAGCAAGGCGAGCAAGCCACCTAGATAATTGGATATCGCCATTGGTGTATCTAAACCCATCTCATCTCTCCTTTTACTGCGTAGTTTGGTCACTATACGTGAACCAAAGTGCAGACTAACTCAGAGAGAGACACTTTTGAGACGAGTTATACACCTTATTGAAACTATTGGCGAAATTGCTTAATTCTGAGCACAAAAAAGCCGAGCAATTGCTCGGCTTTGATTCATTTAAAACGTGTTTACGCTTGAGGCTCATCATCGCCAGTCGGCGTTTCTGGATTCTCAGACGTTACTTCAGCTGTGTTTTCTGTATCAGCAGCATCTTCACCTTCTGGTAAATCCACCTCTTCTACTTCGTCAATACGCTGAAGTCCAACAACACTCTCATCTTCTGCAGTGCGAATTAGCGTAACACCTTGCGTATTACGGCCAACTTGGCTCACTTCAGAAACACGTGTACGAACTAGAGTACCAGCGTCAGTGATCATCATCATCTCATCGCCTTCTTCTACCTGTACCGCGCCAACAACTGGACCGTTACGCTCTGACACTTTGATAGAGACGACACCTTGTGTTGCACGACCTTTCGTCGGGTACTCGGCAAGCTCGGTACGTTTACCGTAGCCGTTTTGCGTTACAGTTAGAATGTCACCTTCGTTTGAAGGAACAATGAGAGAGACCACTTGATCTTCATCAGCCAGTTTCATACCGCGAACACCTGCCGCAGTACGACCCATTGCACGAACTTTATCTTCGTTGAAACGAACTACTTTACCCGCTTTAGAGAACAGCATGATGTCGCTATCGCCGTTGGTAATATCAACGCCAATCAAGGAATCGTCATCACGTAGGTTAACTGCAATTAGACCGTTTGAACGTACGTTTGCAAATTGATCAAGCGATGTCTTCTTAACCGTACCGTCACCAGTTGCCATAAAGATGAATTTCTCTGGTGAGAACTCATCAACTGGTAGAATTGCGGTAATACGCTCACCTTCTTCTAGCGGTAGAATATTGATGATTGGCTTACCACGAGCAGTTCGGCTCGCTAACGGCAATTGATACACTTTCAGACGGTAAGTTTTACCACGTGTAGAGAAACATAGGATGTTATCGTGAGTATTCGCAACCAACAGACGCTCGATGTAATCTTCATCTTTCATCTTCGTTGCACTCTTACCTTTACCACCACGACGCTGTGCTTCGTAGTCGCTTAGGATTTGGTACTTAACGTAACCTTCGTGAGAAAGAGTCACGACCACGTCTTCACGTGCAATCAGCTCTTCCATGTCGATGTCATGGCTTGCTGCTGTGATTTCCGTACGACGAACATCACCAAATGCATCGCGAACTGTTTCTAGTTCTTCGCGGATCACTTCCATCAAACGCTCAGTGCTTGCAAGAATATGCATCAGTTCAGCGATTTCTTCTAGAAGCGCTTTGTACTCGTCAAGAATCTTCTCGTGCTCAAGACCAGTAAGCTTGTGTAGACGTAGGTCTAGGATTGCTTGCGCTTGAGTTTCAGTCAGGAAGTACTGACCATCACGGATACCGTATTGTGCTTCTAGCCACTCAGGACGAGCCGCATCAGTACCCGCGCGCTCTAGCATTGCTGCTACATTACCTAGATCCCAACCGCGAGCCACAAGACCGGCTTTCGCCTCTGCTGGTGTTGGCGCCTTACGGATCAGTTCGATGATCTCATCGATGTTCGCTAATGCCAGTGCCAAACCTTCTAGGATATGCGCACGCTCACGAGCTTTACGCAATTCAAAGATAGTACGACGAGTCACCACTTCACGGCGGTGATCCACGAAGCACTTCAACATCTCTTTTAGGTTGAACAGCTGTGGCTGGCCGTTGTTCAGCGCAACCATGTTGATACCGAACGTCGTTTGAAGCTGAGTGTTCGCGTATAGGTTGTTTAGAACCACTTCGCCCACTGCATCACGCTTACATTCGATAACAATGCGCATACCGTCTTTGTCAGACTCATCGCGCAGTGCACTAATGCCTTCAACTTTCTTATCTTTAACAAGCTCAGCGATCTTTTCGATCAAGCGAGCTTTGTTCACCTGATAAGGGATCTCGGTAACGACAATGGTCTCTTTACCATTCTTGTCCGCTTCGATTTCCGCTTTAGAACGCATGTAAATTTTACCGCGGCCAGTCTTGTACGCGTCTACAATACCTTTGCGACCACTGATTAGTGCCGCTGTTGGGAAATCTGGACCAGGAATGTAGTCCATTAACTCATCAATCGTGATCTCTTCATTATTGATGTATGCCAAGCAGCCATCGATCACTTCGCCAAGGTTATGTGGCGGGATGTTGGTTGCCATACCTACTGCGATACCAGAGGCACCGTTTACCAATAGGTTAGGAATTTTAGTAGGAAGAACCGCTGGGATTTGCTCAGTACCGTCATAGTTCGGTACGTAATCCACGGTTTCTTTGTCTAGGTCAGCGAGAAGTTCATGGGCAATTTTTGCCATGCGAACTTCGGTATAACGCATTGCCGCTGCTGAGTCACCATCGATAGAACCAAAGTTACCTTGGCCATCAACTAGCATGTAACGTAATGAAAACGGCTGAGCCATACGAACGATAGTGTCGTATACAGCACTGTCACCATGCGGGTGATATTTACCGATTACGTCGCCAACAACACGGGCAGATTTTTTGTATGGTTTATTCCAATCATTACCTAGCACATTCATCGCGAACAAAACGCGGCGGTGTACAGGCTTTAGGCCATCACGCACATCAGGAAGAGCACGACCAACGATTACGGACATCGCATAGTCAAGGTATGAACCTCTAAGCTCATCTTCAATGTTTACGGGCGTGATCTCTTTAGCTAGATCGCTCATAGAGCCATTATCCCTCTATTTATAGATCGTATGTACAATACGTTTAAGGTGCAAAAATATAACACACAAATCGACTCTTCGGCATTACTTTCCCTCTCCTTTTATCAGGTTGTGAGCTTGGTTGTGAATCAAATGCCGAGAAATTGCACACTCTTATTTTATCTCGCTGATTAATGGTTATATTTTCACCACTTCAGTATAAAAGTGACGTGCCCTATGGAGTGTTCATTTTAACGCGCTATAATGCCTGCCTAATTCAAGGAAGCGGTACAACACAGAGCAGTTATGACACAAGCACAAAACGTCGACCCAAACGAAATTAAGAAATTTGAGGATATGGCTTCACGCTGGTGGGATCTGGAGGGCGAGTTTAAACCTCTGCATCAAATCAACCCGCTACGCTTGAACTATGTTTTAGATAACGCCAATGGCCTTTTTGGCAAGACAGTGCTCGACGTTGGCTGTGGTGGTGGCATCCTTGCTGAGAGTATGGCGAAAGAAGGCGCGATCGTGACCGGATTAGACATGGGCAAAGACCCCCTTGAAGTCGCTCGACTTCACGCTCTGGAGACAGGCACCAAGCTTGAGTACATCCAAAGCACCATCGAAGACCATGCCGCAACCCATGCTGGAAAATACGATGTCGTCACTTGCATGGAGATGCTTGAGCACGTCCCTGACCCACTTTCCGTTGTTCGCTCTTGCGCAGCGCTAGTTAAACCAGGTGGCCATGTCTTTTTCTCGACCTTAAATCGCAATATTAAGTCTTACTTGTTTGCCATCGTCGGTGCAGAGAAACTGCTTAAGATCGTCCCTGAAGGTACTCACGATCACGAGAAGTTCATTCGCCCGTCTGAGCTGATTAAAATGGTTGACCAAACCGACCTGACAGAGACGGGAATTACAGGGCTACACTATAACCCGCTCACTGATTCATATAAGCTTGGTCGTAAGGTCGACGTTAATTACATCGTCCACACTCAGAAGTTTTAACACCAAGATAACACCCTATATCTAGTGGTTATTTCTAAGGCGGTAGCATAAGCTCACCGCCTTTTTTAGTGCTTTTTTGAACGATTTTTGTCGAGTTGATTCCATTTTCACCAGGCGGAAAAATGCGGGAAAAAATTGGCAAAGATCAAGATATTTTTTTTTGTTTGTGGTTACGAATAAACCGATTCCAAAACGGTAATTTTCTACAATCTTATCCGCTCTTATTTCATCGGTTAGTAGTCACTTACTGATTTTTTCAATTTTGTTAGTTATCCACAAGTCATCCAAGATCTCCAACTTGAAAACCACCTCAGATAGCACTATCTTGTAACCCGCACACCAATGCACCCCTATATATTGTGTTTGTACTACAATATATAGATAGACTTTGATCACAAAGCCGGTACGAATTTTACAAGAATTACACAAAAACACGGCTTTTATCAGTTTTGTTAGGGAAATTAAGCAGAATGAACCAACAACTTACCGTTACCAAACGCGACGGTCGTAAAGAAAGCATTGATCTTGAGAAGATCCACCGAGTAATCGCTTGGGCAGCAGAAGGCCTCGACAACGTTTCTGTATCTCAAGTAGAACTACGCGCTCACATTCAATTTTATGATGGCATCACGACTTCAGACATCCATGAAACCATCATCAAATCCGCAGCTGATCTGATCTCAGAAGAGACGCCAGATTATCAATACCTTGCTGCTCGCTTGGCGGTATTCCACCTGCGCAAAAAAGCGTATGGTCAGTACGAACCACCAGCACTGTATGATCACGTTGCGAAGCTGATCGATATGGGTAAATACGACCAGCATATTCTAGAGGACTACACAAAAGCGGAATTGGATGAGCTTGACGCGTATATCGATCACCGCCGTGATTTAGATTTCTCTTACGCAGCGGTTAAACAGCTTGAAGGTAAGTACTTTGTTCAGAACCGAGTATCTGGTGAGATCTACGAGAGTGCACAGTTCCTTTACATTCTTGTTGCTGCTTGTTTGTTCGCGAAATACCCGAAAGAAACGCGCCTTGACTACATCAAGCGTTTTTACGATGCGACCTCTACATTCAAGATTTCTCTACCTACACCGATCATGTCAGGTGTACGTACTCCTACTCGCCAGTTCAGCTCGTGTGTACTGATCGAGTGTGGTGACAGCCTAGATTCTATCAACGCAACGGCAAGCTCCATTGTTCGTTACGTTTCTCAGCGTGCCGGTATCGGTATCAACGCAGGTCGTATCCGTGCTCTGGGTTCAGAGATCCGCGGTGGTGAAGCATTCCACACGGGTTGTATTCCTTTCTACAAATACTTCCAAACCGCAGTGAAATGCTGTTCTCAAGGTGGTGTTCGTGGTGGTGCTGCAACGGTATTCTACCCACTGTGGCATGGTGAATCTCAAGCACTGATGGTTCTTAAGAATAACCGTGGTGTTGAAGAGAACCGTGTTCGTCACATGGATTACGGCGTTCAGTTGAACCGCTTGATGTATCAACGCTTGGTAGAAGGTGGCAACATCACGTTGTTCTCTCCTTCTGACGTACCAGGTCTGTATGATGCGTTCTTTGAGAACCAAGATGAGTTCGAGCGTCTATACGTTAAATACGAAAACGATCCTTCAGTTAAGAAAGAAACGGTTAAAGCAATCGAGATGTTCTCTATCTTGATGCAAGAACGTGCTTCTACAGGTCGTATCTATATTCAAAACGTTGACCACTGTAACACCCACAGCCCGTTTGATTCAGAAGTTGCACCTGTTCGTCAATCTAACCTGTGTTTGGAAATCGCGCTGCCAACTAAGCCGCTAACCAACGTTGAAGATGATTCAGGTGAGATTGCGCTGTGTACGCTATCTGCATTCAACCTTGGCGCGATTAAATCTCTTGATGATTTCGAAGAACTGTCTGACCTAGTTGTTCGTGCTCTTGATGCGCTGCTTGATTACCAAGATTACCCGCTTCCAGCGGCTTACAAGTCAACGATGAACCGCCGTACTTTGGGTGTGGGCGTGATCAACTACGCTTACTACCTAGCGAAAAATGGCGTGAAATATTCGGACGGCAGTGCAAACGGCCTAACTCACCGTACATTTGAAGCAATGCAGTACTACTTGCTCAAAGCGTCTGTGGCACTAGCGAAAGAGCAAGGTAAATGTCCTTCATTCCACGAGACGAACTACGCGAAAGGTCTACTGCCAATCGACACTTACAAGAAAGACGTCGATCTCGTGTGTGACGAACCATTGCATTACGACTGGGATGGCCTACGCGAAGAAATCATGACACACGGTCTGCGTAACTCGACGCTAACTGCGCTAATGCCGTCTGAAACATCTTCTCAAATTTCGAACGCAACCAACGGTATTGAGCCTCCACGTGGCTATGTATCAGTCAAAGCGTCTAAAGATGGTATCTTGAAGCAAGTTGTTCCAGAGTTCACAGAATACAAGGAAAACTATGAGCTTCTTTGGAATATCGGCTCGAATGATGGCTACTTACACCTTGTGGGCATCATGCAGAAGTTTGTGGATCAGGCTATCTCGGCGAACACAAACTATGATCCAACCCGTTTCGAGAGCGGTAAAGTACCAATGAAGAAACTTCTCCAAGATCTTCTTACTGCGTACAAGTACGGTGTGAAAACGCTTTACTACCACAATACTCGTGACGGTGCGAGCGATGACCAGAAAGACGCCGTACAACCACAAGATGATGATTGTGCGGGCGGCGGTTGTAAGATTTAATCCATAATCCCCTAGCGGATTATTAGGCAATAGACATTATTCGCCCCTCCACAGTGAGGGGCATAAAAGGAATTGAGGCATCATGGCTTACAGTACTTTTAACAGAAACAAAAACGATCAGCTAAAAGAACCAATGTTCTTAGGTCAGTCAGTCAACGTAGCACGTTACGACCAACAAAAATTTGAGATCTTCGAAAAGCTGATTGAAAAACAGCTTTCTTTCTTTTGGCGTCCAGAGGAAGTAGACGTATCAAGCGACCGTATCGACTACAACAAGTTGCCTGATCACGAAAAGCACATTTTCATCTCCAACTTAAAATATCAAACGTTGCTTGATTCTATTCAAGGTCGTAGCCCGAACGTTGCGCTTCTGCCTCTTGTTTCTCTGCCAGAAGTAGAGACATGGATTGAGACTTGGTCTTTCTCTGAAACAATTCACTCACGCTCTTACACACATATCATTCGTAACATCGTTAACGATCCAGGTATCGTATTTGATGACATCGTTGAGAACGAGCACATTCTAAAGCGAGCGAAAGATATTTCTGGTTACTACGATGACCTAATTGAGCTAACAAACGATTATCACCGTTACGGCGAAGGCACTCACGTCATCAAAGGTGAAGAGAAGACTATCAAGCTTCACGACCTAAAGAAGAAGCTTTACCTGTGTCTGATGTCTGTTAACGCTCTAGAAGCTATTCGCTTCTACGTCAGCTTTGCTTGTTCATTTGCGTTTGCAGAGCGTGAACTGATGGAAGGCAACGCAAAAATCATCAAGCTTATCGCTCGTGATGAGGCGCTGCACCTAACCGGTACTCAGCACATGATCAACCTTCTTCGTAACGGTCAGGATGACTTCTCTTTCATGCAGATTGCCGAAGAGTGTAAACAAGAGTGTTTCGACCTGTTCAAAGAAGCGGCAGAGCAAGAGAAAGAGTGGGCAGAATACCTATTCAAAGATGGCTCGATGATCGGCTTAAACAAAGACATTCTTTGCCAGTACGTGGAATACATCACCAACATCCGCATGCAAGCGGTTGGCTTAAGTGCGGCGTATCCAGAAGCGACCTCTAACCCGATCCCTTGGATCAATGCTTGGTTGTCTTCGGATAATGTTCAGGTTGCTCCGCAAGAAGCTGAAATTTCATCTTACCTTGTTGGTCAGATCGACAGCGACGTTCGTGCAGACGACTTTAAAGACTTCGAGCTATAAAAACGAATATGCCAAGAATTAAAATTAACGGCTTCACACCGATTCAATCAAACCCTTCGAATACTCTGTTGGAAACAATGGAACAAGCGGGATTAGAGCCTGAGTACAATTGCCGAGATGGCCATTGTGGTGCATGCCGCTGCAAAATTGTATCAGGTGAAGTGGAATACGTTGGTTTTGCGATGGCTTATGTGCAAAGCGATGAAATTTTACCTTGTATATCTCGTGCGAAAACGGATATTGAACTGCAAGACGTCAATTACACGCTAAGAGAAAAACGCGCATAACTATTCAATAAAAAGAAAGCCTGGATGTATCTCATCCGGGCTTTTTTGTATCTACGCGCGTAAATTTGCTCCTGATAAAAACTCATCTGCTGTCAGCATCGACACGGCTTTATCCGCGATTTCTCTACCATCATCATCAAACAGAGAGAGTCGATACCCCATGGTAGAGGTGATTTCCTTCTCTTCTGGCGCGGTCAACCACATTGAAATTGCATCCAAGCTTTCTGAGTTAACTGCCTCACCCAGAATCACTTTTTGGCTAGCAACTTGATACCAAACCAGTATTTTAGACTGATGAAACATGCCTTCCTCCCTGAATGACTCCTGCGACGAACTCTTAGTTTAAGATCTAATGTTGCAAATGCACGTTGCAATTTAGAGACAAAAATCGCTCCTATTAGAAATCATTAGCTTAGCAATTAGACGATTTTGCTATAACAAAAAAGTATGAAAGCAAATGAGTAATAACAAGAATATTCATTCATTTAAAACAGCATGGTGGACCGATTTAATCACGCAATGACGACCGAGTCCTACCCCGTTTGAATCGCACTCTGAGGAACATACATTTCCTTTTCACGTTTCAGTGAGCTGTAATTGGGAAACATGGGTTTCGCTGCTAGGTAACGCCTTAACATATCGGCCGCCACGGTGGTAATTAGTAGCACTTGATCATCTGCTGAAAACTGACGATTGAAGCTCAATGTTTGCCCCCATTCACCTTCACGGGTAGAAATGGCGACAGAAAAGCTTTTTTCATAGACACGTCCAGTTACGATCGAAATGTCGGTAGCGCACTTCTCTTTAGTTGCTCCGGCTAAGGCAAAAGCCGCTGCAAGCGAGTCTTGATCCGCTTGCCCCACTTCAACACGTTTTCCTAAAACCCAACCGTGCCCACAATAGTCAGCGGCGCGCTCATTCGAATGTAGCCAATGTGACAGGCAACCTTGTGTTGATTGCTCTGCTGTCGAGATAGAAAGTTTCTTATCCAGAATCAAGTGACCAACGTGATCTTGCATCGACTCATCGACACTAACAACATTGGGCTCTATCAATTTGAAAATAAGCTGTAGCAACTTGATACGTGTATCTACATCCCCTTTGGGCCCAAACAGCTTCACCTCGATGTAAGGCAAGTAAGAACGGTATCCAAGCATATACCCTTCCGGCAGTTGGACTTTGTCTAACGCATCGGACAATGCCGATTCAGAGGTACCAAAGGTATGAAGCTTACTGCAATCCATCCCGACCACCTGAGAGTGTGATTTTTTAAGGTCTGGTAGAATCTGAGTGTCTACCATCATCTTAAACTCACTTGGAACGCCCGGCGTAAAATAAAAGTCACAGTCGTTAATCTTAAGTTTGAAACCACACGCAGTGCCGACTGGGTTGTCAATAAGTAAGGAACCTTGCGGTAACATCGCTTGCTTTCGGTTACTTTCAGGCATGGTTAGACCACGAGCAGCGAAAAACGCTTCTAGCCGTTCTATCCACTCTGGGAACTCAACAAGGTTTACATCTGCAGCCTGTGCTGCCGCCTGAGCACTGAGGTCATCAGTTGTGGGCCCAAGACCACCATTCACAATGACCACATCACTGTTGAAACTCAGCATTAGAAGCTCTTCGATTAGAGCTTGGCTCTCATCCCCAACAGTGGAACGCTTGCTGAGGGAGTAACCCTTCTCAAAGAAACGCTGAGACAACCAAGCCGCATTGGTGTCGACGATATCTCCGTGAAGTACTTCTTCCCCGGTGCTCAGCATCGCAATTTTCAACATAAAAAGGTCCTTACTAGTAGGCATTACTTTTGGTGCACTTAAAATTGTCGTTTTCGCTACTTATAGAGTGAGAATCTGACAAATCGTTCCTGCAAGCTAATTTCTGGTTTCCATTAGCATGACTTTATTAGATAATTGTGAGTCTGATCATTAAAAAATCGCAGTGGAGTTTTCCGTGTTCAAAAAAAGCATTGCCGCTTTAGTCTTGTCAACCTCTACCCTAGCTCATGCCAATATGAGCAACTACAACCAACATATTGAGTTTTCCTACACGGTTGATCAAGCGGAAAATTACACCTTGTATTCATACTCCAATGACGCAATCAACCCAGACCCGTTTAGCTTAAGTTTGTCAGAGAACACGCTGAATCTTGAAGAGCCACCACTACCTAAATACCTGACTGTACAAAACGAGAAGGATTGGGATTACCTAAAAGGGCAAACTTATACAATCTTGGGCTTGAGTGTGGCAACGGTCGGCTTAATGACACTGCTCCCTGAATCCATCACAAAATGGGATGCGGAAGATCGCAACTTAAGCGGCCTTGGCACCAAATGGAAAGATAACGTCACTGACGGCCCAGTTTGGGATCGCGACGAACATTTCTTGAACTACATTATGCACCCTTATTTCGGTGGTGTTTATTACACTGCGGCGCGTCATGCTGGTTTCAACGAATTTGAATCATTCCTCTACTCCGCGACAATGTCTGCCTTCTTCTGGGAATATGGCGTAGAAGCATTTGCTGAAGTTCCATCTTGGCAAGATCTGTTCATTACCCCTTTCTTTGGTGCGGTTGTCGGTGAGTTGATGTTCGAAGCAGAACAAGACATCGTGGCGTCAGGGGGAGAAGTTTGGGGTTCAGAAACCATGGGCGGTGTAACCCTCTTTTTCCTAAACCCGGTAGGACACATTCATGGCTGGGTTAGTGATGCTTGGGGTGGCAGTGCAGAGTTTCAATACAGCAGTACGCCATGGTTTGGCAATCATGATGCAGCACAATTTGCGATGGATGCAGGCGCAAGCTATGACAAAGCATTCTACGGCGTAGAAATGAAAATCACTTTCTAGAGTAGAGACAACGTTCCTATAAAAGCGACGCAATGCGTCGCTTTTTTTGTGCTCAAGATACAATAACTACAACCTGAACAATGGATTAGGTTGAAAACTTGACGCATATCAAACCTATTATGGCCTCCCCATCTACACTCAAATTAAACCCTTCCTGCAATCTCTTAGGAGGCCCACTGTGAATACAACCTTTATCGCCAACTTCGTTGGTAAAGCAACACCTGCGACCATTAAGCAGTTAGCCGCTGTCACACACGAAAACGGTGGGAAATGGCTAATTAGCAAAGTTAACTTTATCGAAGATCAAGTGGCTGCTGTTATCAAGATCGACGTTCCAGAAGAAAATGCTTTAGTTGTTCAAGAAGCGTTTAAACAACACCCTGATCTTGTCGTACAGATTGTCGATTCTGACTCTATGGGTCATAACGTCGATACGATCTATCAGCTAAGACTCGATTCAAACGATCGTGCAGGCATCGTTAATGAGATTACCCATGTTTTGGATGGACAAGGCGTAAATATTTTGGATATGGACTGTCAGCGCGTCTTTATTGCCGGTGGCGGCGGTGTAAGTTCAAGTTTGTTTACCGCCAATATGGCGATTCGATTGCCGCAAGAAATCAGTATTGATGATATAGCCAATGAGTTGGAATCACTGAGCGAAGATACACGAGTAATGGTTGAAGCATAGCGAAATGTCAGTTCTTACGGTCTTTCATCGTAAGAACTGACTTAACCAATTACAGATTGAACTTGTAACTGCCTTTAAGCATTACTGTGTTGTCTGTAATCTCATAGTCATACTCTGTACGAGAGAATTGCAAACCCAATGCCCAGTGTTTGAAATCTAAATCGGCGCCGGCACCAAACGATACACCTTTAATATAGTCGTCGCTTGCACCATCAAGAAACAGCACTTTATAACCAAGCAAACCGTAAATATCTACATTTAATGCGTTGCCAGCATCAATCCTTACACCGAGTGGGATATTACCTGCAATAGAGTATTTTTCTGAGGCGTTTTGTTCTTTTTCAAAATCACTGCTACCGTAACCTGCAATGACAAACTCACCACCAACCAAAAAACGCTCATTATAAATATTTTTCGCGCCAACATGAGCACCAAACGATGCTCCGTTATTACCTTCAAGACTGTAAGAACTAAAGTTACCGCCAACATAGAAATCTTGTGTTAAATACTCTTTTTCCTGCTCTGCTTGTGCGGTAAATGCAACCGAAGCAGACAGCGCAATGATAAGGGCTTTATACATTTTGTGTATTCCAGATAATAAATAATCCATCGCATTATAATCAAAGTATTTATATATACAAAGTAACACCAATCAAGTGTGATTAACTCTAACTATCCAAGAAATACCCTTATTTTACAGCACACATCTCTGATACAATCGATAGATTAGTTGTATTACATATTCAGGAATTTATATTCTCATGCATGAGATTACGCATAATAAGAAAGCGATAGCTATTGCATTATTTGCAATTCTGCTCGGTGGTTGTAAAGGTGGCAGCGGCGGAAGCCTAGGTGGTGACAATGGTGGAGTCTCTCCAAATCCGGGACCAACACCCAATCCTGATCCTCTCCCTACTGTTAGTAAAATCAATATCCCTAGCTCAATCAGCTTTGTTGAGCCAATTAATGGTAGTGAAACACAATATATTCAACTGACACTCTCGGAAGCTTTAAAAAGCGACCTTACGCTATATATCACCACTTCGGATATTAATGCGAGAAGTAGCGGTAAATTCAAAAACTACACAGCGAAAGTATCAGAACCTTTTACGATTGTTGCTGGAGAGACACAAGTAAAATTGCCACTTAGCGTAAGCAATAACAAATATTTCGAAAATGATGTGTCACTCACCTATTCCATCTCCGGTCCGATTCGCTCTGACTACACAATTGAGCGTGGTCAATCAACCGTTACCCTATCTGACATCGATGGCGAGCCCCATATTAGTTTTGAAAAACTAAACCGCACACTGCTTGAAGGTGAAAGTGACACTTTCTCTATTAGTGTTACTCATCCGTCGAGCCTGCCTATATCTGTGACTTTGGAACAATCGGGGACAGTAAATCAAAACGACTTCACCGACACACTCACCCCAGAGAAAACCGTCACAATATTAAAAGACGAACTAAGCGTAACATTTGGCGTCACCGCGACAAAAGATGACATCAGCGAAGGCGCGGAGAAGTTAATTTATACTCTCACAAACCCAAACAACGTCACAATTGATGAACAACACAAAGCGCTCACCATTTATATTCCGGGTGACAAACGCTTTAACGATACAGGCTTTGTAACTCGTTACGACGGTAACAACTTTAACAACGCTAACCCTCAAGCGGAATATCCAAATCAAGATGCTGATTTTGGTTTGGACACCGCTCCAGATATGACGCACGATGATGGACGCTACGGCTTTAGTTACACTAAGTTTGATATCCATGGTAACGCTCTTCCTTTGAATGCGTCTAACTTTGCTTGTGTCCGTGATAACACGACGGGTCTATATGTTGAAAACAAAACATTCTTTGATTTCGATAGTAACTTCCCTGGTCAGTGGCCACCTTCAAAGAACAAAGTTAAAGAAGAGCGAGACAAGCAGAAAAAAGATCCAGACAATTACATCTATCCAGACGTTTTCGTAATGGCTTCTGAGTATTGGCAACACACCGACTATTTTTACACTTGGTATGAACCAAATAATGAGCTCAATGGCGGTTCTTTAGGTGCAGAGAACGATACAATGCCAGAGAAAGTACCTTTTTACACAACCTGTGCTATTGATGAATTGTCTGGTGGTGATCGCCGTTGTGATACAGCGGGTTATTTAAGCCAAATGAATCGATTTTCGATTTGTGGGTTTACTGACTGGCGCTTGCCCACGCCTGCTGAAATGAAATCATTAGTTAGCTTTAATGTCGATAACAACGACGACAACAACCGAGCGTTCCTAAAATTTATCCATGGAAAGACCTATTTCACCAGCGCGACAAACGCAGAACGTAACGGTTCTGCTTGGTGTATTGATACCATCTCTGGTCAAGCGAAACTCTGTAACAAAGGATCCTACAACTCAGTTATTGCCGTAAGCGGAGGTAAAGAATAATGAAAGCACTACATCTAATAGCTTGCTTAACGTTCGTAACAACTTCGGCTTGGGCTCAAACTTGTATCACCAACCAGCCACTGTCACAAGACGAGGGGCAATTGGTCGACCTTGAAAACGGTACCATCCTTGATGTAAAAACCAACTTGCTTTGGCAAAAATGTACGTTGGGGCAAACCTACTTGGCTGACAGCAACAGTTGTACCAACGATGGCGCAGAACACTTTGGAACATGGCAAGCGGCTCTTAAAGCAACAGAGGACACAGCTATTACGACTGTTGAAGGAATCCCTGGTTTTCGTTTGCCGAATATCAAAGAGCTCACCTCAATCGTAAATTACCAGTGTGTGTTCCCAGCCATTGACACAACGTTTTTCCCTGCAACGGAAAATGAACCTTATTGGACCAACACTCCAGATGCTCCGAGAACTGTGAATGGGATTTCTAATACTGAGATAAACTCTGATATCAAAGGTTTAGTGATCGACTTTAATAATGGAGAAGAATTTATTAACGGAGAAAACGATAGAATTCTTATTCGTTTGGTTAAAGATTATCAGTAGTTCAGAAAGGCAAAAAAAGAGCAGCGACAAGCTGCTCTTTTTACATTTCACCAATCAATTTACGCTTACTCTACACTCCACTGAGAGAGAGAGCGTTTAAAGTCTGAGTAATCAAATTCGTTCAGCTTTTGAATCTCACCGTTGGAACGTTCACAGTATACCGAAGGCATACGCAGACCGTTGAACCAGTTCAGTTTCACCATGGTGTAACCGGCACTGTCCAAAATATGTAAGCGCTGACCAATTTCTAGTGGCTGCTCGAAGTTCGCAACACAGAACTGGTCACCAGCCAGACAAGAACACGAACCAATCACGTATTCATGATCACCGTTTTCAGATGCTTCCAAGATTGACGCTGGCTCGTTATAAATCAAGGTATCCAAGCGGTGCGCTTCCGTTGCCGAATCCACAATCGCAGTCTTCTTCACGTTTTCTACGATGTCGACCACAGTCACCACAAGGTCCGTGGTTTTGGTGATGATTGCCTCTCCCGGCTCTAAGTACATTTGTACGCCGTGCTTTTCAGAGAAGGCTTTAAGTGCAAGACCCAGTTTTTCAATGTCATAGCCCGGCCATGTGAAAAACACGCCGCCGCCCATGCTCACCCAATCGAGTTTATTTAGGTATTCGCCAAATTGCTCAGAGATGGAATCCAGCAGGCCAATAAACGCATCCACGTCTTTGTTTTCGCAGTTCATGTGGAACATCACACCATCAATGCCATCGAAAATTTCTGGTTTGATGTGGTCAGCTTGTACACCCAAACGAGAAAACTGACGTGCAGGGTTCGCTAAGTCTTGACCTGCGTAGCTCACACCTGGGTTTAGGCGAAGGCCAATTGACGCTTTGCCTTCAACGATATGGCGGTAAGCCGCTAACTGTGACTGCGAATTAAAAATCATCTTGTCACAGATATCCGCGACTTCGCGTACATCATCTTCGCTGTAGCCCACGCTGTATGCATGAGTCTCACCACCAAACGTTTCGTAGCCAAGTTTCACTTCAAACGGGCCAGAGCTAGTTGTGCCGTCTAGGTAAGGCTTGATGATGTCAAATACCCCCCATGTTGAGAAGCACTTCAGTGCCAACACTAGCTTCACGCCCGAAATCTCTTTCAACTGTTTCGCTTTCTCAAGGTTCTCAATCAACTTATCTTCGTTGATCATGAAGTACGGGGTTTTAAGTTCTTCTTTCTGAAATGTCATTTTATGCACTCAAGCAGAATCTAAGAATAAATAGCCAAAGCAGATGGCGTTGCTATTGATTATGTTTATTTTGTCCTGTTTGAACGAAGTGAGTTACAAAATAAACATGGTTAATAGCATACCTAATCGAATGCTATGACCGAAAAAGGGAACACTGCTGTCCCCTTTTGATACAAAACGAAAATTCAGTCGTTACTTATTAAGCTCGTGAATTACTGGCAGACCTTGACCCGCTTCCAACTCCTGAACGTGCCAATCTAGACCAATACTTGGCATTGTCTCTAAGAACGGATCTGGATCTAGCTGTTCCATGTTGAACACGCCTTTATCCGCCCACTTACCACGGAAGAATTGCAGTGCAGCAGTAATGGCAGGAACACCTGTCGTGTAAGAGATCGCTTGGTGTTCTACATCTTCGTAAGCCACTTCGTGGTCTGCGTTGTTGTAGATAAACACACTACGCTCTTTACCGTCTTTCTTACCTTGAACCCAAGTACCGATACACGTTAGACCTGTGTAGCCTGGCGCTAGTGATGTTGGATCTGGTAATAGTGCCTTCAACACGTGTAGAGGCTGTACAACAGTGCCATCGTGCAGCGTGAGTGGATCTGGGCTCAATAGGCCGATATCACGCATTACATTGAAGTAGTTTAGGTAACGGTCACCGAAACCCATCCAGAATTCAATGCGTTTAGCTGGGATGAACTCTTTCATTGAACGAACTTCATCGTGCGCCATTGAGTACACTTTGTGTGAACCACAATTCGGGAAATCAAACTCTAGCATACGAGAGTGACAAGGCACTTGCTTCCACTCACCGTTTTCCCAGTAGAACGAGTCGCCCTGGATCTCAAGCATGTTCGTTTCTGGGTCAAAGTTGGTTGCGAACTTCTTGCCGTGATCGCCTGCGTTTACATCCATAACGTCGATCGTATCGATTTCATCAAACAGATGCTTCACAGCGTACGCCGCGAACACCGACACTACACCAGGATCGAAACCAGCACCTAGAATACCAGTGATGCCCGCTTCTTCGAACTTCTCACGGTAACCCCACTGCCAGTCGTAAGCCTCTGGCACTTGCTGCCCTTCAGAACAGAGATCAACGGCTACTGATGTATCTAGGTATGAAACTTTCGCTTGGTAACACGCTTCCATAATGGTCATGTTAACCCAAGGAGGACCTGCGTTAATCACAAGATCTGGCTTCACTTCGTTAATAAGAGCAACGAGTGCATCGACATCATCAGCATTCACTGCGCGTGCTTCGAGTTTCTTAGATGCATCTTTCAGGTTATTTTTCTTCTGAATCGATTCGATGATTTTTTCACACTTACCAACCGTGCGAGACGCAATAGTAATATCTCCTAGAACGTCGTTGTTTTGTGCCGCTTTGTGTGCAACAACCCAACCAACACCACCTGCACCAATCTGTAGAATAGCCATAGTTTTCCGTTACCTTTATTAAGCTAGCTCAGCCGCTAGCGTGTTAATTTTCAAAAGCAAAGATTCAAAATCCGCTGTCGTCAAACAAGGGTTTAAAATCGTAAATTTAAGTGCGGTCTTACCATCAACGATGGTTTCACCCAGAACTGCAATACCACGAGTCAACGCTTCAAGGCGCAACGCTTTGTTCAATTCATCAAGATCGGCACACACATTGGTTGCGCGGAAAAGAACCGTTGAAAGTGCTGGTTCAGCCAGAAGCTCGAACTGATCATGTGCACGAACCATCTCAGCAACGTCTTTAGTTTGTGCCAACAAGTGATCGTACATATCACCAAGCGCTTTAGGACCGACGTTTTGCATCGTCATAAAGACTTTCAATGCGTCAAATCGCTTCGTCGTTGCGATGGATTTGTCCACCAAGTTTGGTAGCTCATCGTGTTCACGGTTTAGGTAGTCAGCATGGTGAAGCAAGAACTTAAAGTTCGACTTGTCGTTCACCAGCAAAGCGCCACAACTGATTGTTTGGTAGAACAATTTGTGGAAATCGACGCTGATCGAGTGTGCACGCTCTACACCTTTCAGGCGAGATTTGTGACTGCTAAGAATCAGAGCACCACCATAAGCGCCGTCAACATGCATCCACATCTCATGTTTCGCTGCCATATCAGCAATGAAATCAAGATCGTCAATCGCACCGTGATCGGTCGTACCCGCAGTGCCAACAACCGCGAATGGAATCAAACCTTCTGCTTTTGCCTGAGTTAGAACTTGATCTAATTGGCTTACGTCCATTGTGCCGTCAGCGTTCGCATCAACGGTCATCACGGCTTTCTCACCTAGCCCCATCCAAGATGCTGACTTCTGAACCGTGAAGTGTGATTTCTTAGAGCACACAATACGCAGTTTGTCGGCGTAATCCGGAAGACCCAACTTCTGAATAGAGTGACCGCTTAGCTTGTCAGCAATCCAATCACGAGCCAACATCAAGCCCATTTGGTTGCTTTGTGTGCCGCCACTAGTGAAGATGCCGTCCGACTTCTCACCAAGTTCGTACTTGTCACACAACCAGTTTATGACTTTCTGCTCAACGTAAGTCGCAGACGATGCTTGATCCCATGAATCCATTGATTGGTTCAATGCTGCAATCATGGTTTCTGCCGCGACTGCAGGCATAAGAGGCGGTGTATGCAGGTGAGCAATGCAATCTGGGTGCTGAGTGAAAATCGCATTCTTCGCAACAAGCTCTGCTGCTTCATCAATTACAGATTTTAGAGATGCGTTTTTGTTGTCCAGATCGACTGCGTTAATTGCCGTTTCCAACAGTTTTGGATCCATACCTGAGTATGGCGCGTCCACCTGCTCGAACACGGACTTCATCGCGGCTGTCATGTGATTCATTACTGAGGCAAACTCAGTACCGCCTAGCTCACCAGTTTGAATGAAGTGCTTCTTCCACTCTTCTTGTGGGTCCGCTTCAACATGGTTACCGCCTGCAGCGATGATCGCATCTTCCAGTACACGTAGTGCAAAGTCGATTTGCTCGAAAGAGATAATCAGTGGTGGAAGGAAACGAATCACCGAACCGTCGCGGCCGCCCTTTTCTACCATTAAGCCACGCTCAAGGGCTGCGCGTTGAATCGCAAGAGTAAGCTGGCCATCAGACAAAGGCTCGCCAAACTTGTTTAGCTCGCCACTTGGATGTTTAATCTCAACGCCAAGCATCAAACCTTTACCGCGCACATCTGCAATACAGTTGACACGCTTTTGAATGCTCTCAAGACCAAAACGAAGGTACTGGCCTGAAACGTTAGCGTGCTCAACAAGGTTGTCGCGCTGGATGATTTCTAATGCTTTCGCACCTGACACCATTGCAAGTTGGTTGCCACGGAAAGTACCGGTGTGTTCACCAGGCTTCCATGTGTCGTGTTGTTTGTTGATCACAAGTAGCGACATCGGCAAGCCGCCGCCAATCGCTTTAGACAAACACAAAATATCAGGAACAATCCCTGCTTCTTCAAATGCGAAGTTGTAGCCAGATTTACCTACACCACATTGAATTTCATCAAAAATTAGTAGGATGCCGTGCTCGTCACAAATACGACGCAACTCACGTAGCCAAAATGCAGGTGCTGGAATAACACCACCTTCACCTTGCACAGGCTCTACTACGATCGCCGCAGGCTTCATGATCCCTGCTTCATCATCGTTTAAAAGACGTTCAATATAACGAATACCCGCTTTCGCGCCTTCATCGCCACCTAGACCAAATGGACAACGCAGATCGTAAGGGAATGGCATAAAGTGGACGTCTGACATCAAGCCAGTGCGACGTGCTTTGGTGCCCAAGTTACCCATCATACCCATGGTGCCGTTTGTCATACCGTGGTATGCACCGCGGAAAGCAAACATGGTGTTACGACCAGTTGTCTGCTTTGCCAGTTTGATTGCCGCTTCAACCGCATCCGCGCCAGAAGGACCACAGAACTGGATCACACAGTTGTCGCTCAACTCTTGAGGAAGGAAGCCTTTAACAGACTTAATAAAATGCGTTTTCGCTGAGGTCGCGATATCGAGAGTCTGGTATGGCAAACCAGAATCCAATTGTTCTTTTAGCGCTTGGTTGATCTCTGGATGGTTGTAGCCCAGAGCCAATGTACCCGCACCCGCGAGGCAATCTAGGAAGATTTGACCACGCGTATCTTCGACTAAACAGCCAAACGCTTGTTTAATCGCAATCGGTAAACGACGTGGATATGAACGAACTTCAGATTCGTGTTGTTCTTGGTCTAGTAACACCTCATCAGGCGTTAAATCATAAAGACCTTCCACAGTTGGAATCTGACGAGAAAATGGTGTTGCGATCCCAGCGTCTAGGGCTGGCGTATCGACTTCAAAGGCTGTGCTCATGATTTAATCCCATGAAATGTAAATGAACACTCGCAATTTCACGCAATGGGTGAATGCAAGGTACAGTCAGCCGCCCCAATGAAGTAAATCGGGTACGACAAATCACTCCGCATAACAAGACGCGGGTTACATGTAAGAAATTAGATCAAGGTTCGGTAATGCAACTGTCTTGCAGAACAGGGCATTGAGGGAGAACGAAGCTGATTATTGTGTGTTTGTTAAGTGAGTTCAATGTTGGGTTTCCCATTCACATGCCGCATCCACGACATTAGTATCCCGTCTATCGGTAAAAGAACTTACCGATACCTACCCTACGCGATGCTCACTCAGCCCGAATGAACACCTCGCGTATCCCCCAGAATGTCTTTACTAGACTCTCGTCCGAGATTGCGCGCGAAAGTATCATAAAATAAAATCTTCTGGCAACAATTTTTCACTTTTGAATGTTAAATTATTTATTCATCTATCAAAAAGAGGCGAGTGTCTTAACTCGCCTCTCTATCTTTAGCTAAAAACACTCTCGAGCGCACTTACGCCGCGTCAGTTTTTAGAACTTGAGTGAGCATTTCCAGCTCATCCGTTATCGCATTGTTTGCGATAAGGCCCGCATCAGCAAAGCTGTCATAGACCCCCTCCAAAACGATGGTCTGCTCTCGGCCTTCGTCACTCACGGTAAAGACTACATCGTCTTCACTGATACTCACGTCTATTTGATTAACCAAATCGGCGACTTCAACGTTGTCATCGTCTTGCAGTATTTCACGCAAATCGATTAAATCACTGCCTAATTTGAAGTTATCAATCACATCGGTACCATTGTCCAGCGTGGTATCAAGCCAAGTAAACACGTTGCTATTGTCATCACCAAGCATCATTTGATTGCCTAGCTGCGCGGTTAAGTCCTCCCCTAACTCGGCAGATAGCACCGTGTATTCCGGAGAATCAGACACATCGATGGTGACGGTCGCTTCGTTGCTTATTGCCAGATCAGAGTCGACAGCAACGTAATCGAACGACACATCTTCCGTGATGTCTTGGTTGCCGGATAAGTATCTAAACTCCCAGTTTCCCCCAGTAGAGCTCAATTCCATTTTTGTAATCGGGTTATCTGGTGAGGAGTAACTAAACTCATAGAGAATTTTGTCGTTTCCAACATCACCTTCGTCTTTTTGATAGTGCTCTACGGCCGTCGTGCCATCTGCAAAGGTATAGGTAACTTCGACATAAACGTTACTGTTGCTGTTAAATGCGCCCCCCATTCCATCTAGGCCAAACGTCACCACATCCAATGGGTTATCACTTAAATCAACAATTAACGTCTCCTGCGCGTTGAGCCCGTTGCCATCAGTATCGCCAATCCCCCATCCAACGTGAGCAGGGCCGCCAGTGTACTGTTTGAGTGGTTTATCATTGTTATCAGTAATACTGATGCCAATCGTGTTGCCGTTTTCCAACGTGATGAGTCGCTCGGTATCGCTGATATACTCACCCCAGTTGTAGAATCCATCTTCATCCAAAACGATATTGTCCGGATCACCAGAGTAACCTATTTCAAAGGCTTCCCCTGGTCCTGGAACATAGCTGATGTTATCAGGATCAAACAATTTGCTAGAGTCAATCTCGGCACCGATCACATGCAGATCCGCTTCGGTAATGACGCGAGTGTCACCAAAATCATCGGTATACAGCAACGTCCCATATTCTGGTAAGGAAGTCAGCATGACGTTGAGTTGTACATCGTTGAAATCGTCGTCTTCATCTGAAATATGGTCAAACTCCTCAACATCAGAGTCAAACACGATCGGTATCACGATGGCCTCTCCGGCATCAACCTCAAAGTCCTCTGCCACCGGCAACTCATTGACATTCAACTCGGTAAGAACCACATCAATATTGGTCGACTTCTGAATACCGAATCCATCCACTTCTGTGGCGGTTACCACTAATGTATGCGCATTGGCCAAAGCCTCGAAGTTGTTTGTAAACGCAAGCACACCAGCAGCCGTTAAGGAAATTGATCCACTTGAAGAGTCAATCGCGAACAATGGTTCATTCGCATCATTGGTCACATTGGTGGTGATGCTGTAGGTGACGTCTTCGCCATCAGCATCGGTTGCAGATACAGTTCCGATAACATGTTCGTCGTTGTTGTTTTCATAGTAGGAGAATGAATATTGATCACCATCATTCGCATCAAACACCGGAGCATTGTCATCAATATTGAGCTCTTCAAGCGTGACTTGAACGTCAGTAGATTTAATTGGACCAAGTCCATCAACTTCCGTAGCAGTCACGACAAGACTGTGAATATTGCCCGCAAGTTCAAAATCATTGGTAAACGCAGCGACCCCGGCTGCCGTTAAGCTGATCTCACCGGAGTTGGCGTCGATTTCAAACAGCGGCTCATCGGCGTCGTTGGTGACATTGGTGGTGATGCTGTAGGTGACGT
>NZ_JWLV01000046.1 GCF_000808535.1 Vibrio sinaloensis | reverse complement strand
CCTGCACGACCCACCATTCTTCTCCACGAAGAATCAAAACTTATGTGGGCGATTAGCTCAGTTGGGAGAGCACCTGCCTTACAAGCAGGGGGTCACTGGTTCGAGCCCGGTATCGCCCACCATTCTCTAAATGTTTTTGGATTAGGATTTCCAAACCACTTCAGTAAAACGTGTGTGGTTGGAGTTTTCGACCGTCTAAGAATCTTTAGAAAATGTATTTCTTCGGAAAACATAGCTCTTTAACAATTTGGAAAGCTGACAAATCAACAATTTATTGTTGATTGTAAAGTTCTCAATGTTT
>NZ_JWLV01000045.1 GCF_000808535.1 Vibrio sinaloensis | reverse complement strand
TTCTTGCCAAGCCGCTCTCGCATTTTGTAGTGGCGGTTGGATTAGCAATAAAATAAATAGCGGCGCTTTCTCAATTGGGAAAGCGCTTTTGTTTTTGGGCTATTGGTAATACTTTTCCAACGATTGAGTCAGAGCGTCTAGGCTCACTGGCACGACGCCCGATTTATCGCTCTCCTTTTCGACCAAACCTTCATCAATCAGCTCGCGAATGATGCGTGTGTATGCCCGTTCGGTACAGCCAAATCGTTGCGCTTCTTGATACATATAGCTGTGACCTTGAGACTTCTCGTTACAGGTATGACGATCGACCATATCTTTGATGATGTTGTATTTCAGCGGATATAAGGATCGTTCAATCGCAATGCTCATGGTGTTGAGGTAGATGTTCGACATTCTATGGTTCATCCAAAATGCGATATGCCCATCTTGAAGTAGCAGCTCAGCAAACTTGTCCATGGGAATGGCGATCAATGCAACGTCCGATGTGGCGACCACACTAAATGGGCTGGGGCCGTCTGAAAAGAATTCCATTTCACCAAAAAAATTGTCTGCGAGATGGTAGTCACCCAAGCTGAGCGTCTTACCGTTCTCTGCGGTGTGCAGCACCGAAAACTGCGCGTTGTCCGCCCAGTAGACCTCGCTTACTTGCGTATGTTGCTTGATGATGAAGTCGCCTTTGGAGACTTGAATGGTGCGATACTCTTGGTTTTTGACCCATTGACGGATTTTGCTCAACCCTTCGGCCAATATTTTGCTTTTATCCATAGTGATTTATCTACAATGCCCAAGTGAAATTTTTTGCTCTACCGGACAATTGTCGTGTTGCTAACCTTGGTCGATCATATACCATGAGTTTTATCGTTATCAAAAACAAAAGATAAAGCGTGATTAACCTGACGGTGACTATAGTTATAGTGTGACCACGATAGGCGTTTTATCGAATAAAAAGTAAAAGTTAGGACGTAAACAGATGAATTACTTTGATCTTCCAAAAATCGATCTTCACTGCCACCTAGATGGTAGCCTTCGCCCGCAAACCGTTATTGATTTGGCGGCGGAGCAAAAAATTGAGTTACCTAGCCAAGATCCTGCAGTGATCAAAGAGATGATGGTTGCGCCTGAAACTTGCCCTAATCTACAAGAGTATCTAGACCGTTTTGCTTTGCCAATTCAAGTGATGCAGACCAAAGAAAGTCTTGAACGTATTTCGTTTGAACTGTTTGAAGACGCAGCGAAAGAAAACGTTAAGTACCTAGAGGTGCGTTTTGGACCTCAGTTACATACTCAGCAAGGATTAACTTACGCGGAAATCATCGACAGTGTGGTTAAGGGCATGAAGCGTGCAGAAGCGTTGTACGACATTCATGGTAACTACATTCTGTCATTGGTCAAATTGCTGCCAATCGATTCGGTTAACGACATCATTGATGCGGGTGTGCCATTTGTAGGTAAAGGTGTTGTCGCTTTTGACTTAGCAGGTGCAGAGCTGGATAACTTCGCTCATGATTACGTTGAGTACACTCAGTATGCGCGCGAGCAGGGTTATCGCATTACCATTCACGCTGGTGAGCAAGGTTGCGGTCAAAACGTGTACGACGCGATTGAGTTGCTAGGCGCAGAGCGCATTGGCCACGGTGTTGCAATTAAAGATCACGCAGAGGCTTATCAGCGCGTTAAAGAAGATGTGGTTGGCCTAGAAGCGTGCCCAAGCAGCAACGTTCAAACCAAAGCGATTCCTGAACTGAAAGCGCACCCGTTAAACGATTTCCACAAAGATGGTCTAGCTGTGACGATCAACACGGATAACCGCACGGTATCGAACACAACCATGACGGACGAAGTGACCAAGGTGATGGAGCAGTTTGAGCTAACTGCTGAAGACTACAAGCAGATTTACACGGCGAGTGTTGAACAAGCATTTGCTTCAGACGATGTGAAGAAACACTTGATGCAGTTTGTTTAATCGTAGCTGAGCGTTATACAAAAGGAAAACCGCCCAATCAGTTGGGCGGTTTTTTATTGCTTAGAACTTAACTTGGTAGTTCAGAGTGAATGTACGGCCGCGGCTGCGGTAATCGTACGCTTCTGCTGCGTAGTGGCGCGCGTATAGAATTTGAGCGCGTTGACCCCAAATCGTCGTGTAGTCAGCATTTAGAAGGTTTTGGATACCGAAACCTAAGCTACCCACAGGCAGTTGGTAGCTACCAACAAGGTCGAATGTTGTGTAGCCTTCCAGTTTGTTGTCCGCGTCATCTTCGTAGTCAAACATGGTTTGGCTTTGCAGTTTCGCTGCTAGGTTGTCGTCGTACCAACCCAACCAAGCGCTGGCTTTTGATGTACTTGCATTGCCTGCGCTCATCTTGTCCCAGCCGCTCTCTGCTTCAACTTCAGAAATCACATAGTGACCTGAAGCGCCCAGTTGCAGGTTGCTCGTTATCCAGTAAGAGGCCATACCTTCCGCACCGTAGACGCGTTGCTTGTCGTCCAACTTCTCGATAAGTAGCGTGGTGCGGTTGTATTTGATGCTGCGGTCAGATTGTGAGTAGTAAGCTGCCGTCTGAATATTAAAGTTGTTTTGGTTGGTGCGGAAACCAAGTTCGACACTGTTGGTTTTCACCCCTTCCATTTTCGAAGAGTCAACGTTGATGCTGTTTTGCAAAGACCAGTGACCGTTAGCATCTGGCGCCGACGAGTAGCTACCTTGGCCGTAGTACTTCGCTGGATCGGCTAAGTCAAAACCTTGCGAGAAGTTTGCCCAGATCTGCGTTGCATCGCTTAAGCTGTAGATGGTCCCTAGGTTTGCAAGACCAATGTTGTAGCTTGTTTCACCGCCCGGAACCGCATCTGCTGATGCGCCATTCCCTGCCGCGATTTTCTTTTGCACACTGTAGGCAACGAAGTCGTCGATTTTGTTGTTCATGTACTGGTAACGGAAGCCACCTTGAAGTTGCCAGTCGTCAGTGATTGCCCAATCCGCTTGGATAAAGCCTGCGACGGAGCCGACTTCCACGCCAGGGTAACGACCCGTTGTCGCGTACGTCTCGTTGATTAGGTTACCAGAGTTGCCAGCAATGGTCGGATCGAACAAGGCTTGGTTGCTGTCCAGTTTGTCGCGATAAGCATCGACACCATAGATAAGGTTTACGGCACCAAACTGTTTGGAAAGTGCTGTTTTCAACGTAAGCACATCGGTAATTTGTTGCGATGCACCTTGGTAGTATGGGGTGTAGGTTTGGTCTTCTTTACGGTAAGAGGCCTCGGCGATTAACTGATGACCTAAGAAGGCTTCATTGTTGTAGACTGCGCTCAGCATAATGCGCTCTGTACCGTGTTGGCGGTCAGATTTAAAACCATCACGCACATCGACAAAGTTTCGGCCCTCAATGTACAGACCGTACGGAGAGTCTTGTTCACTGTCATAGTATTGGCCAAATAAGCTGAGGCTTTGCGTATCTGTTAGGTTGATGTTGGCGCTCGCCATCACGTCAAAAGTCTCGTTAAATTGAAGTGAACCTTGCGAGATGTCAGGGGTGA
Organism: Vibrio sinaloensis; assembly: GCF_000808535.1. Taxonomy (GTDB): domain Bacteria; phylum Pseudomonadota; class Gammaproteobacteria; order Enterobacterales; family Vibrionaceae; genus Vibrio; species Vibrio sinaloensis_D. Next base: position 326,054 of record NZ_JWLV01000045.1, on the reverse strand, counting down.
TGATGTCACCATCGGCATCATAGAAACCTTGGGTCTTTGAGTACACGATCGAGGTACGAGCTTGCACTTTTTCGTTGCCGCCAGCAATGGACTGAGCAAATCGGTAGTCGAGATCTTTGCTTGAGTTAAATCCGGTTGCACCGCCAACCAGCGTTTCAAGCTCAAGGCCATCTTCTGACCCTTTTTTGGTCACAATATTGATGACGCCGCCTGAAGCACCTGCGCCGTAAATCGATGTCGCACCTGATAGCACTTCGATGCGTTCAATGTTGAACGGGTCGATGGAATCTAGGTGGCGACTGATTGGACGTGAAGATTGCAGCGAGACACCATCAATCATCACTAGCATTTTGCGTCCACGAAGGTTTTGACCATAGTTTGTACGTGCGCCGCTGCTAACATCCAGTGACGGGATGGCGGTCGCGAGGATTTCCCCTAAGGTTTTACCACCACGATATTCCTGCTCAACCTGTTCAGATTCGATGTACCAGACGGTGCCTGGAATATCGCTGATCGCTTTCGGTAGGCGACTCGATACCACGACCATTTCATCAAACGTGGTGGTGTCTTGCGCTTGTACCGCAACGGCGGCTGTTGTTGAAGCTATCGCCAATGCGATGGTTGATAGAGGAAAACTTCCTTTGTTCAGTTTCATTTTTATCTCTGTTTTTAGATGAAGAAAGCCAAACCACGTGTCGGGTTTTATGGCTTCCAATGTTGCTACAAAAAGCGGGTAATCAGCTTTGTGTGACCAAGTTGAGTACCTGCAAATAACGAAAACTTTCTGACTTACGCCACCACTTTGCTGATGGCGCTATCGGGGGAGAGCCATTCAATCATGCCTTGCCCCGAGTCGGTGTCGTAAAGAGTTTGCCCAGCGAGCTGGTTGATGATTTGCGCACTTCGCCACGCCATTAAACTGAGCTGTGGCTCGGCAATGCCGTGACTGTGCATGCCGGCATTTACGGCAAAAATCTTGTTGTTTTCAGAACCAGCCCATTTGAGCTCAAAGTTGGCGGTGAGCTGATAGCGGTTGTTCTCATCGAGATCGAGCAGCGGCAAAATCCCGTTCAGACAAGTAGGTGTTGGTGCCTCAAATCCGGTGGCGAGAATAACGATGTCCGCTTGGTGGTATTCAGTTTGTTGGCTTAGCGCATTGCCCGCGCACAGCTCGTAGCCGGTATTGATTTCACGCATATTGGTTAAGGTGCGATGCGGCAGCAATCTCACCCACTTTTCTTCTTTGAGAACATCAAAGCGGTGGTAGAGCTCTTGATAAATCATCAGTAGGGCTTTTTGTGTTATGCCATCTGAGGTGAGCTTTTGCTGAGTAATCTCGTTGCGTTTAACGTCCGGCGATAGGTTGATGAATGCATTCACATAATCCGGTGCGAAGAATTCATTAGTAAACGCGGCTTCGTCGAGCGGTTGGAAATTGGAACGACGCGAGAGCCAATCCAACGAGCGAGGTTTGCCCCATTTGCTTTGCAAGACATTAAGGAAAATGTCCGCGCCACTTTGACCTCCACCAATGATCATGACGCGTTTGTTGGTGAAATCTCGATCTCGTAGCCCAATCTCGGCTGCGTGAAATACCTTGTCGCTAATGAACTTTTTGCTGCAGTCAGGGAATGACGGCACCTTGCCTGTTCCGATACATAAGTTGTTGGCGTGGTAAGCGCCTTGATTGGTATGAAGGGTGAACTGCTCGCCGTCGTAATCAACGTGCTCTACTTTAGTTGAGAACTGAACGTTACCCATTTGGTGTGCTGCCCAAGCAAGGTAGTCTGAGAACTCATGTCGGCTGATGCAGTTCAGCTCCGCCGAGAGGAAACGGTAGAACTTTTTGTTCCTAACCAGATACGATAGGAAGGAGTAACGATTCTCCGGATCGACGGCACTGACCAAATCTTTCAAAAACATGGTCTGCATGTTGGTGTTGTCCAATAGCAAACCAGGGTGCCAAGAAAAGCGTTCACGACCTTCAAAAAATGTGGCATTGATTTGAGGCTGCGTGTCTAAAAGTGCGGCGACACTGAGGTTAAAGGGGCCGACCCCAATACCTGCAAGATCGAGTTTGACGTTGTTAGTGTTGTCCATTTGAATCATCCTTTACTATGGGCTTAAACGGGCGTTAAACGTTTTTATAGTTATTGTTTGGTCTCTGTTTTCGCTTGAGCGAGATAGAGTGGGTTGTCCAACATGTCATCCATGTCTGGAAGCATTCTTGAAGCACTTGAGTCTGTGCTGTGTCTGAACTTAGCGAGGTTAAGTCCAATTCGTAAAATCTGAGGTTTAAACAGATCGAACTTGGCAAATCGGTGTTGGTATTCTGGGTTTTCCGCCATGTAGCGTTTGATTCGATCACCCAACAATCGATAAAACTTCTGTTCGCTGAAGCCGAGCTTTGTAAGTAATGGAGAGATAAATCTCAGCGTAGTGACGAAGTGGCCCGTTTGTAGGTCGTGAATGATCAACGACTCAGGTAAGCGCACGGTCACCTGTTTTACTGGGTCAGGAAGCGACGCTTGCTCTGGATAATCTTGGTCGACCAATCTCATGTCACCCTGAAAATCTTTAAGTAGGATGCGTTTTGGCTGGTGGTTCTCCATCACTAGGGTGACATTTTGCCCGTGAGCAATCAGTGACACGCCGTATTTGCATAACAAGTGGTAGTAGGGGATAACCACACTATCGAACAGCTGCGTTAGCCATGCCTCGGTTGAGAGGCCAGATAGGGCAATATACTCGGCAATTAATGGTTGTCCTTGATTGTCAGATTCCATTAGCGCGGCCATTAAAACGGCATGCTCGTTTGGCGCCAATTTGCTTGCTGCAGACTCGCGCCAGATGACCCCAAGCAACTCGTGATAGCGGTAGGGCGCATCAGTAAGCTGTTGGTAGTCGTGCTGATGAGCGAAAGCCGCTGCCGGTTCTTGCAAGACTTGCGCACCTTTTTCAACCAACACAGGATCGCTTTTAAATACAGAATCGATCCAATCGGATGCCATCGGGCCTGCCAAAATGTACTTCCCAGGAATGCCTCGATAGCAAGAAGTATTCATGACCGTAAGCGGCAGTTTAATATCGAAACTATTGGGGCGGGTGAGGTTGCTCAAAGTGCGCAGCGATAATTGCGGTAAGAACGCATCACCAAATGAGCCGATAAACAGCATTTGTTTCAGTGCGAGCTCTCGAGTGAAGAGCATGGCGACTTTGTTCTCCCACTGCCATGGGTGGACGGGAACGTAGTGATAATCCGCGATATCGACGTTAAACGCCGCGACAATTCGATCCATTTCATTGAGCTCATCACGCGAGATGGACGCCGATAAAAGCTCTTGCCAATTGACGTGTTCATTGGTCGCCAATTGAACAATATCGCGATGTACTGCAACCCAATCGAGCTGAATGGCTTTTTCTGCTTCCGGCGCATAGTCTCGAAGAGCGTGTAAACCCCAACCTCTGCGTCCTTTGTTGAAGGCAAACTTTGGGTGGCCATCGAAGTAGCTCTGCTGTTGCTCGCCGCCAAGCAGAGCCAGATCTCTTGCCGTCATCGTCTCTTTGCGCAGCCAGATTTTGCAGTCGCCCAACAGGGTGGCATTGAGATCTTCAAGGTGCTCGGCAAATGCATCATCGGACATATTGAGCAAAGGTTGAAGATCCCGCATCAATTGCGCCGCGGTTAAATCACAGGGCGGCTCGGAGCGTGCAGTACGGACGATCGTGCTTGGGTCAATACGGACTTGTCCCCAGATGTTCGTCTCCCCGCAGAAGCTATAGCTCACGCCTTTCGCCAAATGGAGGTCAAGACGATCGCCATTAGGCTGAAACTGGAAGGCTTGTTCATACGCGAACTCAGAGAGGATTTTGCCTACCAACGCTTTGTTCGCCGTCGCCCAGTATTTTTGTAGCGCGATTTGTTCCATTACCATTGCTCCTTAAAGAATGCTTCGCGTTGAAGCATCAAGAGTGCGGAGCGTTTATGAGGGAAATCGAACTCAAAACATTTTGTGTACCCCAAAGGAAGAATGCGATTGAAGAGGCGTTCATTGTCGGAGCGGGGTTCAAGGACAATACGCTGGGTACGGCTGTCGTCGATAAACAAATAGTGACTAATTGCGCGCATCCAAGCGTTAAAGAAGCGAGGGCCACGAAATGCTTGTTCTCCGACAAGTAGGTGGATGCCACGGTCAAAATCTTGCACGTCGTAGTAAGGGCTCAATCTATCTTCACAAACCCAATAGGCTTCAACGTAGCCAAAGGGTTGGCCATTGAACTCACCAATCAAAGGCAGTATGTGCGGGTCATTGAGTCGCTCTTGTGCAAATTCGGTCAGTTTTTCTTCACTCCATGCTTGTTCCCAAAAGTGTGCGACACGAGGGTCGTTCATCCAACGTGTGAACATTGGCATGTCTTGAGTGATGTCGAGTAGACGAAAACTGACGTCGAGTTCCGCATCAAGGTCGGTGCGTTTGTACACCACTCCATGGGGTTTATTTGGTCGTAAAGGGTGAGAGCGATAGCGGCTGTCAGACTGAACCCTTTGCAGTGGGAAATTGGCAGAGGGTGTATGTTTATGCCAGTGATAGCCTGATTGGTAGAAGGCTTCACGAGTGAGTGTTTGACCAAACAGAGGCAGCTGCTGTGCAAGGTAGGACCAAGTCATAGGGTCTGAGGCACTCATTGCAACAGAGGCAAGCGATTTCTCTTGGGTAAACAGTCGATCGATTTCATCTATCAATCCAACTTGAGTCGCTTGGTTTTCAACGTCAGTGGATTGCAGCGTTAGCTTTATTGTCGGCTCAGGTTGAGATTCAAAGATAAAGGTAGTGAAATCATGCATGAGAAGACTCCTTAACTTGTACCAATGGGTTGTCGAGATCGAAGTAGATCACCGCAGGGTCAGGAATTGAGTTCTCGTTGAAATTTTGTAGATAGCAGAAGAAATTCCCTTTGCAGCACAAAACGTCGCTTTCAAGTACGTAATTCAAGCAGGCTGCATCCTCAACGCCCGAATCAAGCAGCGCTTGCAGTTGAGCTCTTAAGATGCGCACCAAATCTGCTTCTTCCACGTTGATTGCTGAGGCAATGGCAGATATGACATTGAAGGTGGAGTTAATGATCAGGTAGTACGCAAAGTAGCGTCTGACTTTTTCTTGATTCCAGTAGTTCTCAAGGCTTTCTTTGTCGTTGGATAGAGCGTCGCTGTAGCGTGTAAAGGCAAGATCTGTATACCCAGTGCCTTGGCAATCGCGGTAATACATGCCAATAGGGAAACCATCTTTGAGCTGCATGACGATGTTTTGCTGGTGGGCGAGGAACACCACACCGTGATTGGCCTGCAAATCAAACAAAGAGACGACAGCATGTTGGCAATAAGCATCAAACCACTGCTGCGCGGCAAGAGGCTCAGGAATGCGTTTAGTCGCAGCGTAGTCTTTAATGCGCCGGGCAACCAGCGAACATGTGGCATAAGGGTTTTGTTGGGTAAGCGTTGCAAGGACAACGGCCTCTTCTTGTGGTTTCGTTGCAAGAGGGTTATCTCTAAATGCCACAAGACTTTCGTTAATAATCGCACCCGCTTTGTCGATTAAGCCGATAAACGCGGGCTCTTGCATTAACTGAAAGCCGCGCTCAGAACCAAGCTGGTTGTTTAGTTCGGTTGAGTGGAACAGGTCATTTAATCGCGTCCCACGAATCACTTCTTTGAGTGAGAGATTACGAACAGAATTGGTCAGTTTTACGCTCAACGAAAACTTCAACATATAAGGCAGCGTTGGCGCGTACAGTGAACGCGTTGAAGAGGTCGGATACCAAGGAGCGCCAAGTTGGCCAAGTGGTGTTATTTCACCTTGTTCGATGAAATCTTGAATGTCTTCTCGCTCGCGCATCACCTGCCATTGCCATGGATGCACAGGCAGTAGCTGATTTCCTCGGGCTCTCGCGTTTTGGTGTGCCTCAACTAAATGCGGATGGTGGGCGACCAATTGCGCCATTCTCTCATCGAAACTTACATCGGCGGAGCTGCCAAACTGGAGGCGGTGAGAACGGACTTCCAACCAGTGTAGCGGAAAGTGAGAGCCCATTTCAGGGGAGTAACGTTTGGCATCTTGCAGAGAAAACTGCTCTCGGCTCTTGGGCGCAGGATGGAATGAGTGACCAATCAGCAGGCCTTGTTCGGCAGTCTTAAAATCTAATCGGTCTTCGAATAGCTGGCGTTGGTATGGCGAGTGTTCGATTGCTTGATAGGTATTTCGCACGCTTTCGAGCACACGTTGAACAAAAATTTGTTGCTGCTCTTGGCTGACCATGCCCACTAAGCCCTGGTCACTGACAATAAGCTGGAGCATTTCACTAAATTCAATGTCACGTGAGCCATTTGAATCAACAAGTTGTGCCGGAAGTTGGTATTCATGACTGCCCAGCGAAGAGAAATACTGCAAACCGATTTGAATGGTTCGCAGGTTACTTAGCTTGATGTTAAGTCGTGACTGGGTCTCGGTATGGACAACTTGAACGGCCTCACACTCACGAGCAAGCGCATTGAGGAAGCAGGCCATAGGAGGCGCATTTCCATTTGTCTTCTTGGGTATGTCATCGATTATCGATGAGGTGCTGAGCAGATCGTTTGTACGATTCATTATAGTTCTCGATAGTTATTAACAAAACTGACATGCGAATGCTAATTATTATCATTACTATGATCAACTAGTTTTTTATGTTTCGTGAATATTTTTAACAATTGGGAGGAATGTCAGGCACTTCGAGACGATCGGCGAGTGAAGTGCCTGATTGAGCAAGTGGGAGTTAGCGCCTCATAAGATAGAGGAAATATCCCCCACCAATAATCGAAGCGAGCAAGCCTGCGGGAAATTGCCATGGGAACCAAAGCGTTCGTCCTGCCCAATCTGCGGTGACCATAACGAGCGCACCAATCAGGGCTGCGGTTAACATTTGAGGTGCCGCGCGGTATTGGTGAAGTGAACGGGCCATATGGGGAGCCAGCAAACCGATAAAACTCAATGGACCGATAACAATGGTACAAAGCGTGGTATAGGCGGCGACAAGGAGCAAAAGCAGTAGCCTGACTTTGGTGCAGTTGACACCAATTGCACTGGCGCTAACCTCACCCAGACCCATGATTTCAATCCACCGACTGACAACAAGGGAAGCAGCACCGAGTACCGTAACGCCCACCAAAAGGAGTACGATGTCTTGGCTTGAAACCAAGTACGTTGAGCCAGAAAGCCAAGTGAGTAACGCTCGCACGTCATCGTGACCAGAGCTCATCGCAATTCTCAAAAAGGCGTCTAAGCCTGCACTCAAGGCAATGCCAGTGAGCAAGGTTTGGGTAGGCGCGAACTGGTGCTTTCGACCCATCAACCAAACCACACCAATCACACTTAACGCGCCGATGGTGCCGATGAACATTTGCTGCTCTCGACTAACGGCACCGCCTATTAAGGTACCAAGAACCAATGCCAGCGCAGCGCCAGAGCTAATACCTAGCACTTCTGGGCTTGCCATCGGGTTATTGGAAATACGTTGAATAATGGTGCCAGCAAACGCTAGCCCAATACCCGCGAGAAGGGCGACAAAAACGCGAGGCGCACGCAGTTCAAACAGTGGCCAACTCAAGCTGGTTGACCAGCCGTACTGATTCCTGCCGATAAAAATGGCGCCTGCGACAAAAAGAGACAGCAGTAACGTTAACACCGTCGCGATACGAATGGTTGGGACATGTTGGTAATGCTGAACCGTTTCTGTGCGCGCTTTTAGATCGCTTTGTAGCGAAGTTCTGCGCAGCAGCCACAATAAGAAAGGTGCGCCAATGAGTGCCGTCATTGCTCCGGTCGGAAGCATTTCGCCACCAACGCCAGAAAACGGCTGAATAAGTAGATCGACGGCTAGCAGCATTGCCGCGCCGATCAATCCACTGGTGAGAATTTGCGCGAGTAGCTTTCTAGCGCCAAGCATACGAGCGACAGCGGGGGCGACTATGCCGACAAAGCCGATAAGACCCACTTCACTGACGACGGCGGCCGTAATAAAGATCGCCAATGACAAACACACCAGTTTGATGTGCTTGATATTGACTCCGATAGAGGTCGCGACCGTGTCACCAAACTGCAGCGCCGAAAGCGGCCTTTGTAGCAACAAGAGTAAAGTGGTCGGGATAATCACGAGTGGCAGTAGAGCGTTGGCACTTGACCAGTCATTCTGATTTAGCGCGCCCGCTCCCCAGACAAACACGCTGGTCAGTTGCTGTTCATTGAGCATGATAAGTATGGTGTTCAATGAACCTAAAAATAGGCTGATGACCATGCCAGCAAGCACCATGTGTAAAGGCGCAAACCCTCGAGATGCACTGAGGAGAAAAACCAGTCCTGTCGCAAAACACCCGCCTAAAAAGGCTGGGATAAAACCAGACACGGCTATCTGAGCGGGAATAAACAACAGACCGAGTACCAACCCAAGCTCTGCTCCGGCAGCCACCCCTAAGGTTGTCGGAGACGCGATTGGGTTGCGCAGCACAAACTGCATTACGCAGCCTGCCACCGCTAGTGCAAAGCCACACAGCACCGCGACAGTCAATCTGGGAAGATAGGTCAGATGGGTGATCAAGTGTTGGTAGTTGGTGGCATCAAACTGTGTGATCGTCTCCCACACAAGACGGATACCGCCAGAGTAGGGAGCCGAAAAGTTGATCAGACCAAGTAATACAACCATGCCAACAATGGCAAAGAAAGGCACTCTCCACGAGTGCCCGGTCGGTCTATTCAAGCTTATGGTGTTCATTACTGTGCAATAAGTTGTTGGGTGATATGGTCACTAAAGCGTTGTGCAGCGATTAAACCACCAAAAGTCCAGATGGCAGGTAGCTCATAAACCGAGTTTGTACGAGTGAACTCCATCGCTTGCCACAGTGCATTGCTGTCTAACTGTTCACGCTCAGATGCTTTGAGTGGACCAAATAACATCACGTTGGCTTTTTGATGTTCAGCGAGCTTCTCGGTACCCGCGGTGGTAAAACCCCATACGTTGGTCTCTTCATTCCAGTCGTTTTTGAGTCCCATACCTTGAATGGTCGCTTGCGCCAATGAGCCATCGCTGTGAATGCGCAGTGTTTTTTCATTTAGAAAACGCGCAAACAGTAGCGGTTTATCAGTTTTGTTGGCGGCGCGAACCTTGTCACCATTTTGCTGCAAACGTTGCTCTGTTTGGGCGATGACCTGCTGAGCTTGAGCTTCTTTATCAAGTAACTTGCCTAGAGCCAGAGTAATGGATTTCGCGGATTCAATTGGCTGCTTACTTTCGCTAAAGACACTAAACACAACCACAGGGGCGATGTTTTGTAGCTGTTCATAGGCAGGGGCCATGTGCTTACTGATCAAGATGACATCCGGCTTGATTTCAGTCAGTAGCTCTAGGTTGGGCTCACGACGAGAGCCGACATCGATCACGTTAGGGGATAGCGCAGGTTCAACCACCCAAGTGTTGTAACCTTTGACGTCAGCGATCCCCTGCGGCGCAATGCCTAGGCTAAGTACGGTTTCAGTTAACGCCCAATCGAGTGCCACGACTTTTTCTGGACGTTGTTCAAAGGACGCAACGCCCATTTCGTGTTCGATTTCAATCGCATTAACATGGAAGGTAAGCAGTGCGGTGAGCGCTAGAATGATTCTTTTCACAACAGTTCCTTTTGATTTTGAGTGTATAGCGGTAGTTGACTTACGGGACATAGCTAATGGGCTGCCCTGTCGCCGGGTGTGGGAACAGAGCCAACTCCATTCCATAAATCTTGAGCAATGTTTCTGGTGTCATCATCGATTCGGGCGTGCCTTGCGCGATCACTTTTCCTGAATGGAGTGCAATGAGGTGATCGCTAAACTTTGCGGCCATGTTGACATCATGCAACACCATAATCACAGTAAGGCCAATTGATTCATTGAGTTCTCTGATGAGGGCAAGAAGCTCGTATTGGTGAGCAACATCGAGTGCAGAAGTGGGCTCATCGAGCAAAATGCATTCACTCTGCTGAGCCAGTAACATCGCGACCCACGCTCTTTGCCTTTCTCCTCCAGAGAGGGTGGCGACAAAACGGTTTGCAAATGAATTGAGGCCAACTTTGTCGATTGCTTGGTCAATCAGCCGATTATCTTCCTCTCCGTAACGTCCAAACGCTCCTTTCCAAGGATAACGACCAAAGCTGACCAACTCTCTAACGGTCACGCCGTCAGTCAGCGGCGGGTGCTGAGGTAGATAGGCCACGCGGTGGGCAAATTCCAACGGCGTTAATTGGCTGACAGGGGTGCCACTAAGTGTCACCTCGCCCGTTGAAGGGGCATTTTGGCGACTGAGTAGCTTCATTAAGGTCGACTTTCCACAGCCATTATGACCGAGTAGTGTCGTAATCTTACCTGGCGAAAACGTTAAGGATGTCGGGGATAGAATCGCTCTATCATCAATATGGAATGATGCATCGACCAACTGGAACATAGCGGTATTACAAGTTGAGTTATTGTCTACAAGGCGCTAACCTTACCATAACTTAATCTTAATGATAATGATTTTCAAAATCATAAGTGGTTATTTCTCATCGCTATCAGTGTGTCATTCCATCACATTGACGTTTCAAGAGTATCTTAGTATGTCAGGGGTAAAATCTTCTCAGTTCCAGCTCGTGGTTATTGGTTTGGTCGCAGCGCTAATGGGCGTAGGGCAAAATGGCTTATTGGTCTCACTTCCCTTTTTAGTCGAACAATCTGCGTTCAGTCTCTCGACGTGGTCACTGCTGATTGCGGTAGGAAGTTTTCTGTTTTTGCCTTCGGCACCTTTTTGGGGAAGAGTGAGCGATCGCCATGGACCCAAAAATGTTGTCCTCCAAGCACTTGCAGGAATGACGGCGAGCTTTCTGCTGCTGTGTCTTTTTGCAATGGCGAGCAGTGATGGAGAATGGGCAATGGGTTGGACGCTGACCGGCTTGGTTGTGGCAAGGGTTATTTACGGCTGCACAGTCGCCGGTATGGTGCCAGCAAGCCAGCATTGGGCAATTCTTCTTTGTGGCAAAGAGAACCGCCTGCAAGCCATTACATCGGTCAGCATTGGCTTAAGTGTTGGCCGTTTGATTGGTCCACTTGTTGCCGTGTTAGCGCTGAAGCTCTCTCCTTTTGCCCCTTTAATGCTAATGATTCTGTTACCTCTTATCGCCTTGCTTGCGGCAGCATGGTTACCCAACCCCAACTTGCTTGATTCCGATTCGCGTAAACGCACCTCTGCACCCTGGCTGCCTGATGCGGTCTTGATGCCCTTTTTAGTGAGCGGTCTGCTTTTGTGTGCGGTCATTGCCTTGTTGCAATACAGTTTTTCTCCGCTGATTGGTAGCGTCACTCAATGGTCGACCAGTGAAATCAGTGATGCAATTGGGGTATTGCTGACGGTCAGTGCGGCGGCAACATTTTTGTCGCAAGTATTTGTTATAAAAAAGAAACGTCTGACGGCAGTGAGCATGTATCGACTTGGCTCGATTGCGCTCTTGATTGGGTTTGGCTTGTTCTTGTCCGGTGACTTTGGCGTGTTCATGCTCGCGTCAGCCGTTGTTTCTGTCGGCGCCGCCTTGTTGGTGCCAGCGTACACTTCAATGGCGACAGAGAAGATGCCGGACACTCCCGGTGTGGTATCGGGCTACGTTTCTATGTCTCACACCATAGGCTATGGCTTAGCATCTTTACTCGCATTTACCGCAACCCTGTCGCCACACTATCCGATCTATTTATGTCTTGGCTTTTCTCTTGCCATCGGTATGGTCGCATTTCGCCCTTGGTCTGAACGTTTTCGCCTTGCTAAACGGTAAGCACCTTTTTGTTTTCAGGGTGTCTTGGGCAATCACTGCACAGCTCTCGTCCGTCACATTTATAGACAAGGCAGCAGCTCGTGCGTACCAGTTTTAAGTGGCCATCTTGTTGGTCGCTGTGCAAAGTCGCAACGAGTTTGTCGGGCAAGTTACAGGCTTTCAACCAAAGCAGGGCTTGTTGTCTGAGGTAATCGTGACTTAAGTCGGGAGCGAATTGGTGGAGACGAACAATGCAGCCTAAGATGCCATCTGCGATCAGGTACTTGGTAAACCCGGGTCTGATGCGCGTCCATTGATTCATCTCTTGACGATAGTGGTCAAACAACACCATGAGTTCACTCCCTGCCAGCTCGATTAATGCTTCGCTCGTTCCTGTTCTAACCTCATCCTCTTCGAACTGAAATCCACCAATAAACCGCTCTTGAACTTGCTGCGCCATCTGGGTGAGGTAAGGCAGTCCCTGGCATGCATAGATCGAGATAAACGCCACATAGACAGGTTGCCAGCAGAGTAATGTCCAAGTACGAGTGAGCCAATAGGCGCTGCCTGCCTCAGGATGTGCAGACTGCAAAGAGAGGTAAAGCTGCTCTATTTGTTCAGAGCAAGGCTGGCTGATATGGATAAGGCGCTCCGATTGCAAGTCTGCGGGGAGTGATTCGACCTTCCCTGCTAAGTAAGGGGTGACTTGCTGAGCGTGTTGAAATAAATGATCAAAAAAAGAGTTCGTGCTCATGAATGGCTAATTGGTCGTTGCTGTGAGAGTGGATAGCCTAATTAACTCATCAAGTAAATGCAATTGATTATCATTTTAATGGAGTGGGGTTGTGTAAGTGAAATGTGATTTGGCTATTTGTTGCACGAAATTTTTCTGCAAAAGCCAAAGGTTAGTGCACTAATTGTTTTTTATGGTTTTGGTTTCTCTATGGGAGTTTTGAGTTTCTGTCGCTTCTTTGGGTGGTGATGGTTGGTGGCGAACTTTTGCTTTTGTTTTACTTGTATAACATTGATATTAATCAATTTCTCGTTCATTTTAAAACTTAACTTCTGTGATTTAAGCTCTGTATTGGTTGTTGTTTATGATTTTGTACACTAACCAAAAAACGGCAACATTCCCTAATTTGAAATTGAATTTATAGAAAATTGATTTGAGTTCGAATTAATTTTCAGGCATTTTATATTTAACTAATCGTTCAATTAAAAATAACAAAGGGCTAAAACATGCCAAAAGTGGGTATGCCAGAAATACGAAAACCTCAGCTTGTTCAAGCGACAATGGCGGTGATTGATCGGGTGGGTTTACACGCCGCGAGCATTTCATTGATCAGCAAAGAAGCAGGGGTGTCGACTGGGATCATTAACCACTATTTTGGCGGCAAGCACGGTTTGCTCGAGGAGACGATGCGGGCGATTTTGCGTCAGCTCTCTTCAACCATTACCAGCCAACTAAGAGAGATTCCCAAAGACGCACATCTAGAGCGAATCAATGCCATCATTGACGGCAATTTTGTCGGTTTCCAAGCGGAAAACAAAGTGGCGAAAACCTGGTTGGCTTTCTGGTCACATTCTATGCACGACCCTCAGTTAAAGCGCCTACAGTCGGTCAATGAAAAGCGTTTGCTGTCTCATTTGAAGTTAGAACTCAAAGGGCTTTTTGACCCGCAGCAAGCCGAACTGATTGCGTTTGGCATTGCTTCTCTGATTGATGGTATCTGGCTACGTGGCACCCTGAACCCTTCAGGGATTGATGCGACGAAGGCTCGCTTCATCATCAACGATTATCTTGATAAACAGCTCACTTTTTATTCTAAAAAATAACTACTAAGTCAGATCTTTACATGGAAACGAAATCACTTTTTATCGATGGTAAAACTCACTCTGCGACGTCGGGTGAGCTATTTACGACATACAACCCAGCAACGGGAGAGGCGCTTGCCGACATTGGCCAAGCGAGCCAGCAAGACGTGGAACGCGCGATAGCATCAGCAAAACGCGGCTTTGCGATCTGGTCGAAGATGAGTGCGGTCGAGCGCAGTCGAATCTTACTTAAAGCCGTGGCGATTCTTCGCGAGCGTAACGATGAACTGGCAAAACTCGAGGTGAAAGACACCGGGAAGCCACTCCAAGAGGCAATTGAGGTTGATGTTGCTTCAGGCGCGGATGTGATCGAGTACTTTGCTGGCCTTGCGCCCGCGCTGCAAGGTGAGCAGCAACCGCTTAGCGAATCCCAGTTTTTTTACACTCGCAGAGAGCCGCTCGGTATCTGCGCTGGTATTGGTGCGTGGAATTATCCGATCCAAATCGCGATGTGGAAATCTGCCCCAGCGTTGGCCGCGGGAAATGTGATGGTGTTTAAACCTTCCGAAGAGACGCCGCTGACTGCCGTTAAACTGGCGGAAATCTTCACTGAAGCTGGTATGCCAGATGGTGTTTTCAATGTAGTACAAGGCGATTATCGCGTCGGGCAAATGCTCACAGCGCATCCTGATATTGCCAAAGTCTCGTTCACGGGTGAGTCAGGTACGGGCAAAAAGGTGATGGCAGACAGTGCCGTTTCACTCAAACAAGTGACCATGGAGCTAGGTGGCAAATCGCCAATGATCATTTTTGATGATGCCAAGCTTGATGATGCTGTGTCGGCGGCAATGGTTGCGAATTTCTATACTCAAGGCGAAGTGTGTACTCACGGCACACGCGTATTTGTTCACGAATCTATTTACCCAGAGTTCATTGAACAGTTGAAAGTGCGCACAGAAAAATTGCGTGTTGGCGACCCAATGTCGATGGAAACACAAATCGGCGCACTGATTTCCAAACCTCACTTGGAAAAAGTACTTGGCGCGATTGAAGCAGCAAAACAGAGCGGTGCAGAGCTGATTACGGGTGGCTACCAAGTCACAGAGGGCGACCTAAAACACGGTAATTTTGTCGCACCGACAGTGTTTGCTCAATGCTCTGACGATATGGCGCATGTACAGCAAGAAATTTTTGGCCCTGTCATGTCAGTGATGACGTTCAAAGATGAATCAGAAGTGATTCAACGCGCCAACAATACTGACTATGGATTGGCCGCAGGTGTCTTCACCCAAAACTTAGCGCGTGCACATCGCGTGATTCATCAAATGCAAGCGGGTATTTGTTGGGTTAACACTTGGGGTGACTCTCCTGCTGAAATGCCTGTGGGTGGCTATAAATCCTCGGGAATTGGCCGCGAAAATGGGGTCGAAACCCTGCATCACTACACCCAAACGAAGAGTATTTTGATCGAGTTGGGTGATTACCCAAGCCCATACGCTTAACCCAATCACGGAGAGATAACATGGAACAACGCTACGATTATATTATCGTCGGCGCGGGTTCGGCCGGCTGTATTTTGGCAGATCGCCTAACAGAGAGTGGTGAACATCGCGTTCTCTTGCTTGAAGCTGGTGGAACAGACAAGAGTATTTTTATTCAAATGCCGACGGCGCTGTCCTACCCAATGAATAGCGAACGTTACGCGTGGCAATTTGAAACTCAAGCGGAAGCGGGACTTGATGGGCGCAAACTCCATTGCCCGCGAGGTAAAGTGCTTGGGGGAAGCTCTTCGATCAATGGCATGGTGTATGTGCGTGGACATGCGTGCGATTTTGATGAGTGGGAACAGCAGGGTGCTAAAGGTTGGCGTTATTCTGCGTGTTTACCTTACTTCCGCCGGACGGAGACTTGGTCTGGTGGCGAAGACGAGTACCGGGGTGGACAAGGTCCTGTCGGAACCTGTAATGGGAACGATATGGCGCTCAATCCTTTGTACCAAGCCTTTATTGATGCAGGGAAAGAGGCCGGCTACCCAGAAACCAAGGACTACAATGGTTATCAGCAAGAAGGCTTTGGCCCAATGCACATGACCGTTGACAAAGGCGTTCGCGCTTCGACATCGAACTCGTATTTACGACGCGCTCTGAAGCGCTCAAACCTCACGTTGATTAAAGGCGTTGTCGCTCGAAAAGTGATTCTGGAAGGTAAAACCGCGGTCGGTGTTGAGTTTCAAAAGTCGGGCAAAGTGGTGCAATGCTTTGCCGAAAAAGAAGTGATTTCTAGCGCAGGCTCCATTGGTTCACCTCAACTGCTGCAGCTTTCGGGCATTGGTCCTAAAGATGTGCTTAATAAAGCGGGTGTTGACCTTGTTCATGATCTTCCGGGTGTGGGACAAAATCTTCAAGATCATCTAGAGATTTACTTCCAGTATCATTGCTCTCAGCCTATTACTCTCAACAGCAAATTAGGGTTAGTCAGCAAAGGTATGATCGGCGCTCAGTGGATCTTAACCCGCACTGGATTGGGGGCAACCAATCACTTTGAATCTTGCGCCTTTATTCGTTCTCGTGAAGGTCTGAAGTGGCCTAACATTCAGTATCATTTTTTGCCTGCAGCAATGCGATATGACGGTCGCGCCGCCTTCGATGGGCACGGCTTCCAAGTGCATGTTGGACCAAACAAACCTGAGAGTCGCGGTCATGTGGCGATCACATCCGCAGACCCTTTGGTGAAACCACATATTGAATTCAACTACATCTCTACCGAGCAAGATCGCCAAGACTGGCGTGATTGTATTCGCCTGACTCGAGAGATCTTAATGCAGCCCGCTATGGACTCATACCGAGGTGAGGAGATTCAGCCAGGCATCGCGATCACCAGCGACCAAGCGATTGATGAGTGGGTGAAAGCCAATGTCGAGAGCGCATACCACCCGTCGTGTAGTTGCAAAATGGGCGCAGATGACGACCCGATGGCGGTACTGGATGAACAGTGCCGGGTACGAGGAATCGATGGCTTGCGCGTGGTGGACTCTTCTGTCTTTCCCACTATCCCTAATGGCAACCTCAATGCTCCGACCATGATGGTCGCTGAACGAGCGTCCGACATGATCCTCGGCAAGCCTATGTTAGCTGAGCAAGACGTGCCAGTTTGGATAGCGCCGCAGTGGCAAAACAAACAACGAATGAACTCTCCGAGAAGAGCATTCAAATAACTAAAGTCAGTAATCATTACAAGGAAAACACTATGTCTATGATGACAAAAACACTCTCAACACTCGCTCTGAGTACTATGGCTATGAATGCCTACGCGAATCAGTGTGAAACGGTTCGTTTTGCCGATGTGGGCTGGACTGACATTACGGCGACAACGGCGGTCACCTCAGAGCTGCTGAAAGGTTTAGGTTACAAAACCAAAACGGATTTGCTCTCTGTACCGGTCACATACTCGTCAATGGCGAACGGTGATATCGATATCTTCCTTGGCAACTGGATGCCAACCATGGAGGGAGATATCGCTAAATACCGTGAAGCGGGAACGGTTGAAACCGTGCGTGCCAACTTAGAAGGGGCGAAGTACACGTTAGCTGTGCCGAAATATGTGTACGACGCTGGCGTAAAGAGCTTTGCTGATCTTGCCACTCACGCCGATAAGTTTCGCGACCGCATTTATGGCATTGAACCTGGGAACGATGGTAACCGCCTGATTCAATCGATGATTGACAGCAATGCTTTTGGTCTAAAGGACTTTAACTTAGTGGAGTCGAGTGAGGCGGGCATGGTTTCACAGGTGTCCCGTGCAGTACGCCGTAATCAATGGATTGTTTATTTAGGTTGGGCTCCGCACCCAATGAACAGCAATGTTGAGATGGAGTACCTAGCAGGCGGTGACGACTTCTTTGGCCCAAACTATGGTGGTGCTAACGTCTACACCAATGTGCGCGCTAATTACCTGAATGAGTGTCAAAACGTTGGTCAGCTACTTAAGAACCTTGAGTTTAGCTTAGAAATGGAAAACCAATTGATGGAAGCCATTTTGAACCAGAACGTCAAGCCTTCGAAAGCGGCACAGCAGTGGCTACAAGCCAACCCTGAGCAAGTGAAAAATTGGCTAGAGGGCGTGAAGACGCTAGATGGCAAAGACGCGGTATCACAGGTTCAAAATTACATTGGTTCTAAGGCGTAAGCCAGCTCGGTGGGTATTTGCCCACCGACACTTTCAGCAAACACAAATAACACAAAGGTTGTAATGTGAATTTTATTACTGACAACAAAATCCCGCTGGGTCAATGGATGGAAGCCGGTGTTGATTGGTTGACGGACAACGCTGCTGGCTTGTTTGATGCGATTTCTATCTTCCTCGAAACCATCATTCTTTTTGTTGTAGATGGTTTTAAATGGATGCCACCGGCAATGCCAATCTTGATGACCGCAGCGATCGCTTGGTATCTCCACCGAAGCGTTCCGTTAGTCCTCTTTATTGTGGCAGCACTGTTGACCATTCTGAATCTTGGCTACTGGGAAGAGATGCTTGAAACCTTCGTTTTAGTCTTCGCCGCGACGACGATTTCGGTGTTGGTTGGCGTGCCACTTGGCATTATGGCGGCGCACCGGCCTTGGCTCTATACCCTATTGCGACCCATTCTAGATCTAATGCAGACGGTGCCAACGTTTGTCTATTTAATTCCAACGCTTGTTTTGTTTGGCTTGGGCATTGTCCCAGGATTAATCTCAACCATCATTTTTGCTATCGCTGCGCCGATTCGACTGACGTATCTTGGTATTACAAAAGTACCAGAGGAACTGGTGGAAGCGGGTAAAGCATTCGGTGCGACCAGAATGAAGCTTCTATTCAAAGTGGAACTGCCCGCTGCGATGCCGTCCATTATGGCGGGGGTGACTCAGTGCATCATGTTGTCGTTGTCTATGGTTGTGATTGCAGCATTAGTCGGGGCGGATGGGCTCGGCAAGCCAGTGGTTCGCGCACTCAATACCGTGAATATCTCACAGGGCTTTGAAGCAGGTCTTGCGATTGTACTGGTTGCGATCATCTTGGATCGCTTGTGTAAATCACCGAATCAAAAGGAAGCATAACAATGGATGCAATCACAATTACCGAGCTTGATGTTGTCTTTGGTGATAAGCCACAACTGGCATTACAGCAATTGGACCAAGGCCACACTCGCCAAGAGATCATTGACCAGACAGGGCAAGTTGTTGGTGTGGATAAGGTTTCACTGACCGTCAAAGAAGGGGAAATCTGTGTCCTGATGGGGCTGTCTGGTTCGGGGAAGTCGAGTTTACTCCGCGCGGTGAATGGTCTGAACCCAATCTCACGCGGTCACCTAGAAATCAAAGATGGAGAGCAAGCGGTCGATTTGGCAAATTGTGACGAAGAGACGCTGCGCCACCTTCGCACGCATCGAGTGTCTATGGTGTTTCAAAAATTCGCCCTAATGCCTTGGCTGACGGTTCTCGACAACGTCGCGTTTGGCCTTGAGCTCCAAGGTATGGGAAAAGCTGAGCGCCGTAAAAAAGCGCGCGAGCAACTGGAGATGGTTGATCTGGCAGAATGGGAAGAGAAATACCCCCATGAGCTTTCTGGCGGAATGCAGCAACGAGTTGGGCTCGCCCGTGCATTTGCTATGGACACCGACATCTTGCTGATGGACGAGCCTTTCTCTGCGTTAGACCCATTGATACGTGCTCAACTTCAAGATGAGTTATTGGTACTGCAAGAGAAGCTCAACAAGACGATTTTGTTTGTTAGTCATGATCTCGACGAAGCGTTAAAAATCGGCAATAACATCGCGATTATGGAATCTGGTCGTTTGATTCAACATGGAAAACCAGAAGAGATCATATTGGCGCCTAAAAATGATTATGTGCGCGATTTCGTTGCTCACACCAATCCATTAAATGTCTTAAAAGGTCGCTCGCTCATGCAGCCAGTCAGTGAACTGAACAGCCAAGATACCCAGTTGCAAGTGTGCACCTCTCAGCCGATTTGGGTCGAGCAAAATCAGCAAAAGCTCAGTTTGATCAAAACTGACGAGTCGTTAAAGCTACTGCATTGGGATTTAAATAGCAGCCAAATTGAGGAAGTGGATAGCTCGACGGTGATTGTGACCAGTCCAGACATTGGCATGCGCGAAGCGATTGAACTGAAACAGCGCAGTGGTCAACCAATCCTGTTGATAGAAGATGGAGAGTTGGTGGGGGTACTTAATGACAGCGAGTTTTATGAGGCGCTGCTAGGGAACTATCAATCTGTTGCTGCGTAACCAGCTCAACGATATCCGATCAAAAAAGGCGACTTTCGAGTCGCCTTTTTCCATTTCGTGACAATTAGATGTCTCGATTCTCCGCGAATTTTTCTAAACCTAAAACCAAGGCAATTGCACAGATCATCATGACAATCGCAATACCTAGCTGCGCAGGCTGAGATGTCACCGATTCGAAGTCAAATGGTGAAAGGTTTTGTTGAATCAATGGCACTTGCTCGCCTTTAGAGTTTGTACGCCATGTGAGCGTTTCTTTCCAAGGCCAAATCTTAGGTAGCGTACCGATCATCAGGCCAGTCAAAAAGACAAGAGTAAAATCACGGAAGCGCTTTAGTAGCCAAGAGAGAACGTGGGAGAAGCTCAGTAAGCCAAGCACACAGCCACTCATAAATAGTGCAATGACAGCTAAATCGAAGGATTTTACAGCGCCAAGAACAGGCGTGTACATGCCTATCAAAAGTAGGATAAAGCTGCCTGAAATGCCCGGAAGAATCATGGCGCAAATCGCGATTGCTCCCGCAATAACGATGTTGACGCTGGTCGGATCCATTTGTAGCGGTTGCAGCACAGTAATGCTGTAGGCGAATGCCACACCCAGTAACAAAAAGACAAATCGGCTAGCGGAGCGCTGCTCAATTTGTTTTAAGATATGGAACACTGACACCAAAATCAGACCAAAGAAAAACGACCAGATTGGCACAGGGTGTTCTACCAATAGCCATGAAATCAGCTTCGCTAATGTGGCAATGCTGGTAAGGACACCACCAAATAAGGCGATCAGGAAAAAGCCATTGATATGGTCAAATGCGGCTTTAAATCCATCACGTTTCCAAATTCCCAATACTTTTGGGTTAATGCGACGGATGCTTTCTAGCAAAGTGTCGTAAATGCCAGTGATGAACGCGATAGTACCACCCGATACACCAGGTACAACATCGGCTGCACCCATCGCCATGCCTTTTAGAAATGTCGAAAAATAGTTCATGCTACTCAGTAAATAAATTTAGGTGCACGGAGTATATCGATTCTGGATAAAAAAAAGTATGAAAAAATAAACTGATAGAACTGTTTATAAGAATCTAGTTTAATATTAATTTGCAAAGGTTTGCATTTTGCAATTTTCATATTGCATTTTGATAATCAAAAATTAGCCAAAAATGCGGCTGGATCATCAAATATCGCGGTTTTAAAGTTGGCACGCATTCTGCATTAATTAAATCGACCCTTTTTAAGCCGAGGGTCACCTAGCCAACTGACGTTGTTAGTGAATAACATTTGTTCACACTATATATAAGCCAATCGCCCTTTTTGCGATTGGCTATTTTTTTGCCTGAAACTCCCCAAATAACAGCTCATTAGCGTCGTTTTTCTTCACACTTTACATCTAGCCTAGGCACGTTTTTGGAGTCAATACTCGACAAATTGCTCCATTTTTATTAATAATGGCGGCTTTCTTTCGCAACTCTACCGATTTTTGTAGGGTTTTTACTGTTGAAATAGAGTGGGTATCCCACTGTTTAGAGGATTTTTTTCAATAGAGAAATGTGATTAATCGCGTTTAGGTCAGCCGCCGGGAGGCGACGACTCAGAACTTAAACGTTGAGCCAAAGGGCTCTTAACTCGTTAAGGAAGATGGGTGACACACAATGAAGAGGTTATATGAATCAGATAATTTCAATTGGACCACTAGAATCTTTCTTAATCGCCATCAGCGTTCTATTCTTAGGTCATTTTGTTAGTTCCAAACTACCCGTATTGAAAAAGTTCAACATCCCCGAGCCGATCGTAGGTGGCTTAATTGTGGCTGTTGTCATCACTTTTTTGCATTTTAACGGGGTCGATCTTCAGTTTTCACTTCCGCTGCAGAACACCTTTATGTTGATGTTCTTTAGCACCGTTGGTCTTGCTGCAAACTACACTCAGCTGATGAAAGGTGGCGCAAAGGTCTTTGTCTTTTTGGCGGTCGCATCTTTTTACATCATCATTCAAAATGGTGTTGGCGTGTCGTTGGCCACCGCGTTAGGGCTTGATCCTTTAATGGGGCTCATCGCCGGCTCTATCACTCTATCAGGTGGACATGGGACCGGTGCGGCGTGGTCGCAGACGTTTTCAGAAAACTACGGCATCAGCAACACGCTTGAAATTGCCATGGCTTCCGCGACTTTTGGTCTGATTATCGGCGGCATCATCGGTAGTCCGGTGGCTCAAAAGCTTATCGATAAAAATGGGATTGAATCCGAGTATGGTCGTGGCACTCAAACCCACGAAAGATTCCCTGAGCTCGTGACCTATAACGAGTACGAGGAAGATAAAGTCACCGCCAAGAAAGTGATTGAAGTGCTGTTTATCCTGCTTATCTGCGTGACTGGCGCGAAATATCTAGAGCAGTGGGTAAGCAGTTTTAATATCAGTTGGCTGATGATCCCTGACTTTGTCTATGCGTTGTTTATTGGTGTGTTCATTACCAATTTGCTTGAGGTGACGAAAATCCACAAGGTGGATGCAGAGACGGTTGATATTTTAGGTACGGTCTCTTTGTCATTGTTTTTAGCAATGGCGTTGATGAGCTTAAAGCTGTGGAATATTTTCGATCTGGCGGTACCATTCTTGGTGATTTTGGCCGTTCAGTCACTCGTGCTGGGTATCTTTGCGTACTTCGTAACGTTCAAAGTTATGGGGGCAAACTATGATGCTGCGGTCATTGCTGGTGGACACTGTGGCTTTGGTTTGGGAGCCACTCCGACGGCAGTGATGAACATGGGTTCTTTAGTGAACAAATTTGGCCCTTCCCCACAGGCGTTTATGGTTGTGCCTATTGTTGGGGCGTTTTTTATCGACATCGTTAACTTGATTATTTTACAGGGCTACATTTCCTTCATCGGTTAGACAGGTTTGAAGGTCAGACTGGCTTAAAAACAAAAATCCCCGCACCGTGCGGGGATTTTTCGTTTGCTAGGTTCGTAACGCGAGCTTGGTACCATCGAACTTTAGATGGCTAAGTAGCGTCTTGGCGTTGTTTCTGCCCATCTCATTGAACTGGACGCCATATCTGGCGTAGTGCATTGAGCGTTGCAAGTTACACACAGTACCAAATAGAGGTTCGAACTGAATCTGCTTGCCGTTTCGTACCTGAACGATAAGCTCAATCTCGTCACCGACTTGGAAAGGCCGACTCAAAGGCGGCGCGAAGAATCGACACCCACTTTTCGATAAATCACGGATCTCGCAATCCATCTTTCTATTTTCAGTGCTGGCTTTGGCTTCAAGGTTTACATCAAAGCGTGGCTCTTTACGTAGCTGCGATACCTGCATGTCTTTTGGCACAGACATCATCACCAATGGCATCGGCTCTTTAAGGATATGCTGGAGTTGGCTTCTAAAATGAATAATGGCGCCTTCCCCTCGTGGAGAAATAGCGCGCACTGTGGTCCAAAAACCTTCTTGAAAGTAGAAATTCAAATCTTCATCGGAGACTTTCGGAAGTTCGGCAAGAATCATGCTGTCTGAGTGAGTGCCAATAAACGCCGTTTTACAGCGAAAAGTACGGCCGACAGGTGTCGTGATACTCATGGTAAGTTCACCACCATGTTCAACCATGGCTAGGGCATCGACACTATTGACTGTGACGACATTTCTCTGTTTGTTATAAGGACTTGAAGACTGTTCCTTCATTGCCACCGCCTGAGTACTCATCTAGCCTCCATTAGCTCTGCGTGCTATGTTTGCCGCAGGTTATTATCTTTTCACGTCTAAATGCTCAGACTGATATAAATTCTATTTATGCTTGAGCGTTTGTTCAAACATCAATGTGATGATTTTTTTGAGCTATGTATCAATTTAGGAGTTTACTATGCAGCATTCCGTACTTTTCGAGCCTGAATTAGGCCAGTTTCGCGTGCATTTAGAGTCTGAACACTATGCGACCGTTAAATTCAAAATTGAGGACGGGGTGTACCAGATTACCTCAACGCGCGTGCCTGATGCTTTGCAAGGGAAAGGGTATGGCAAGGTGATGATGGAAGCGGTACTGCCCAAACTAGAAGAGTTGGATGTGAAGATTGTGCCTGTCTGCAGTTACGTGGTGCACTATTTAGATCGCCACCCTGAATGGGCGCATTTAAAAGCATGATGGAAAAAGGCCGCTATCAGGCGATTGTTAAACAGCTAGGTTTTAACACTCTTCATTGTATCGACGTATTGCAATCACTCTGGGGTGGGTATGGCGAGTTGGTTCGGTTATGGGGTGACTCGACCAGTGTTGTGGTCAAACACATCACGCTACCCAAGCCTGAACATCACCCCAGAGGTTGGAACACCGAGCTTTCCCACAAACGCAAGTTGTACTCCTATCAAGTCGAAATGAACTTCTACCAACACGTCGCTAGCCGATGCGAAGGCTATGCCACGGTGCCTCAAACCTTATTGGTGGAGCAGGGAGATAATGAGCTCCTTTTGGTGATGGAAGATCTTAGCCAAATCGGCTTTTCCCAAGTGATTCAGGAAGCCTCCAAGACCCATTTGCGTGCTGCGCTGCGGTGGTTCGCTCATTTTCATGCCCAACACATGTCGAGCAGTGTCGACGGATTGTGGCCTACAGGAACATATTGGCATCTAGACACTCGACCAGATGAGTTCGCCGCCCTGACCGATCTTCGGTTGAAACATGCGGCTGAAAAGATTGATCAGACACTGAAGCTTGCCCCTTATTCGACGCTCGTCCACGGCGATGGAAAGTTGGCCAATTTCTGTTTTGATCCAAGCGGCGAGCGAGCGGCTGCCGTTGACTTCCAATACGTTGGTAACGGTTGCGCCATGAAAGATATCGCCCTTTTTATGAGCAGCGCGGTACCGCCGGATGAGTGTGAGGCGATGGAAGAGTGGATTTTGGACGAATACTTCACGCAGCTTAGAATAGCGTTAAGTCAATATCGCCCCGAACTGGATAGTAAGGATGTGGAACAAAAGCTTCGACCTATGTTTATGGTCGCTTGGGCAGATTTTCAACGATTTGTAAAAGGGTGGAGCCCCAACCACTGGAAGATTAATGCTTATACTGAAAACCTCACTTTACGAGCACTTAAGTTTATTGAACAGTCTAGTTAAATAGTAGGAAGTTGACTAGACTTCTGTTTAATTAATCTAACACCACCTAATCTCTATTATTAAAATTAATATTATATCTAATTGAAAATGATGTTTTTTCGTCCTTGTTATTGTGGTTTACTTTCTTTTAAACTGTATTTTATGTCAGCTTTGTTATTGTTATAAAAGCACATTTTTATTCACGCTTGATTTTTATTGACCTATCTGAAAATAACTAATCTTCTGTTGTGTTTTATATTCCTAATTTTGATACATGAGGGAATATTTATAATTATCGTAAGTTTTAGATCTCAAATTATATAATCCATAAAGAAGCCTAATATATTAATTGGCATACTCCCATTCTGATTTTTTATCGAAGCAAAGCGATGACATGATGTGAATGGTGGTCTGGTAAGTCCATTTCTCTCATCCACTTTCTTCGACAAGTTCCCCCTAAATCACAGGATCTATTACTTTGGCGAGTATAGATGACACATGGAGAGTTTTATGGAGCTTAAAGGCCATTACGTCATGCGGAAAGCATTTTCGGCACTTAAGATTGCTGGAGTCGTAACTTGTTCACTGACCTTTGTTTCTCAGTCTGTTTTTGCGGCTGATGAACAGCAAGGTGGTGTTTCCGATGGGTATTATGAAGCGGTAGAAGCGAGTATTGATGAGCTTTTGACACAAAGAAAACGTTCGGCGTATTCAAGTGTCGATGGTGAGGTTAAAACAGTCCGTTCAATTGAGGTGAGTTCGACAGACGTAACCGATTTTGAACAGGTAAAACTGTTTGTTCAAATTAAAGATGGCGAAGGAGAGCATGTTGAAGGGTTAACGACTTCGGATCTCAAACTTTCGGTGAAACACCCATACGATGGAACATCGGTAGGTACGGCCGTTACTCCGACTTCCGTTGAAGAGTTAGGTGCCGTTGAAAGTCGTGCTGATATCGTATTTATCCTCGATAGCACAGGTTCTATGGGCAGTGAAATAGGTGTTGTTATCAATAACATTATTGCCTTTGTAAACCAATTAGAGAGCGACAAAGTCGATTATCGATTAGCTGGCTTCCACTATGGTGATGAAACCCCTTATCGCGGAAGAATCGCCTTTACCTCTGACTCGAATGCGTTTAAGTCATGGGTTTCAGGGCTAAGTGCTTCTGGTGGTAATGATTGGCCAGAAAACCCTCTAGATTCAGTGATCGCAAGTGGTGCGATGGACTACCGTGATGATGCGCAAAACATCGTGGTGCTCATCACTGACGCGCCAGCACACGTTGCCGGAGATGGCGGTGATAGTAATACGTCCGCGACATTTTCTGCAGCAGACCGCGCGCTCAATGGCTTGAGTTTTTTCTATTCGTCTCCTGAATCACAGTACGCCGCCCTTGGTAGCAGTTTGGGGTGGCCATTTCAGTCCTCCACGTTGCTCAGTAAACTTGGAGAAAGTATCACAGGTAAATACATTGTTGCCTTTGACGACCCAAGTGGTAAGCGCGACGGTTTGACGAGAAATTTAGTTCTTAAATCATCAACAAGTTCAGACGTGCAAGACTCGGCAAGCTATACGCCAAGCGAAGTGACTGGCACGCTGACAGGTAAAATCACCAATAACGACCCCGTTCCTCTCGAGTTGGCTGATGCGCAAATTTCGGCGGTCAACGATGAAACGGATGAGCGTGTTATCGCTTCAACTAAATCGGACGGCACATTTGAGATCGAGCTAGGCGAAGGGGATTGGACGCTAACCATAACCAAAGAACCTGATTACGCACCAATGAGTGAAACCGTTGCTGTCTCTGTGGAAGATGAGTCAGCTTCGCTAGCACCGACTACATTGGACGTTCAGCTTGCGCTCTCTACCGTCGAAGACGAAAAAGCAAGAATGCGCAAACTCGCCAATGAAGCCTCAGAATTTGGTACATGGGTTCAAAAGCCTTTTGCAGACGAAGCCTCGGACGTACTTAGCTGGCTTGACGAGATCCCTGATACCGCTGACGGCGATTCAGGACCGAGCGCAGCACAGCGTGAAGGTTTGAAACGTCTTATTGCCGCTCACCTCGTTCTTAATGAATCCAATCAACAAGTCATTCAAGATGCTCAAACAATTTCTTCAAGTGTCGTTGATGTGACCGTCGCTGTCCTCGACTTATCCGGCGTATTCAACAAACTTTCCAACTCAATGGTCTCTCTGGCGAGTAAGCTAGATACAGATGGCGCTGGTTGGTTTAAAGCAAAAACTCTTGGGTTAGTTAAGAAAATTCTAACTGGGACCGCTGCGAAACTGGACAAATGGAAAGTCAAACTGATCAACACGGTGTTAGATACCGTCGATTGGGCATTGAGCGATTACTCCTCTGCTGGACCTATCATTACGATTATCAAAGATACGATTTCAGCATCTTCAGGTGATGACAACAGCTACAAAGGTGTTGTGAGTGAAATCGTAAAGAATATGGTTGCGGCGCCATTGTCGCGTAACGTAGTTGTACCTGTTTATGCGAATGCGGTTGAACCGACAATCGATACTGTACTCTCCCGTTCGCGTTCCATCTCTACCGCCGATGTTGATGCTATGAACGCTGCCTTGTTGGCCGCGAATACTCAGCTTAAAGCGATTCAAGCGGAGTTTGCCAATCTAGAGCGAAATCTTGATACCGTGGACTCGGTAAAGCGAACCATTGGCTTGGTTAAGGGTGTAATTGAAACACTTGGTGAGCTAGATAAGGCGATGGCTGTAGTAGAGAAAGTGCCGGTTGCGACTCCTTACGTAGCTCCAATTCGACGAGCGATCATTGTCGCCCCGAGTGTCCTAACTGGCTTGGAAGGTGTGACTGGTGTGGCCAAAGGTGGTTTAGCGGGTGTCCACTTGTACGGATTATCCGATGATACTGCTTTGGGAATGATGTATGCGTATGGCGGCAGTTCGAAAAAGGCCAGCGCAATAAGAAGAGCATCGGCTGCAAAGTATGCGGTTGTACCTTATGCGATCGATACTTCGGCGTATGATTTGCTCAACAACTCAATCCAGTCGATGTTAACGGCTTTGGACAACAAGCAACTGGAGACCTTTGTTGATCTTTATGATTCAGAGTTGCTTGGTGCCATCGACAGCTATCTAGAACAGCAGGAAGTCGAGAAAGCGAAAGTAACAGCAGGTGACAAACTCGCTACTTCGACCAAACCAATCAACTATGACTTGTTGGCAACTCAAGCGCGTGATGATTATCAATCGTTACTTGAAACTTCAATGAGCGTATCGACAGGGTTGTCTGGTTTGATGTTAAGTGAGCTTATTGTACGCGAAGAGTTTGATGACTCCGCAGAGTCACTGGCGAATCGCGAACAGTTGGCACAATTGCTTTACGTTCTTCAAGATGTTGTCGCAGCAAGTTATACCAGTATGGATAATGCGTTGAGCACCGTAGAGTCAAGCCTAGGACCTGTGGTGAACATTTCGTCACTCACAAGTAATGTCAGCTCATTATCTGACGACAGTGAAAGCTTTGAAGTGATCGCGACTTTGAGCAACTCTGGCGCCAGCGATTCAGGACAAGTAACGTTGAAGCTTATCCCGCCAAAAGAGATTGTTTCAGGTGGTGACAGTGAGTTTGAAACCGCTGACCTTGTGACGGTTGTGACTCCAGAGCAAAGTCTTGCGTCAGTGCCGGCTGATAGTTCCCAGACGCTTTCTTGGACTGTGTCACTGGCGGATGGCAAATCTATTCGTTCACAAAACTATATGTTCCAAGTTGAGTCGGTTGAAGCCGAAGCCGGTACACATCTTGTTGGTAGTTCTGCATTAATACTTCCTGCGGCACCGCTAGACAGTGATGGTGATGGTCTACCCAATGAATGGGAAATCAAGCACGGCTTGAACATCGATGATGCGACTGACGCCACGAGCGATAAAGATGGAGACAAACTGAGTAACTTGGTGGAATACGAAGTTGGTTTGAACCCAAGCCTAACGGATTCAAATGGTGATGGTATCGAAGATTTAGTCACATATTTGAAGTTATTCTCGAAAGACGGCGCGATGGCGGGCGATCTCAACGAAGATAATCTAATCAACCAGGCGGATCTCGATCTTGCAGTTTTAGCGTGGGGCAAGGAGTACAGTTCTGCAGAATTTGATTCGCGAGCGGATATTAATGGTGATGGTCAGATTGATATTCGAGACCTGATGCAGATCGATCTTTACAGCAAATAGTAGTTGAGTCGTATTGCTGAAAATCAGTTCTCGACATGGAATTAGAATAAGGATTACTTAGATGAAACCGTTTTTAATTAAAAATATTGTTTCTCCCATCATTCTTACTGTGCTGCTTGCCGCGTGTGGAGGCGGCGGTGGTGGAAGTGATAGCGGAAGCGATGGCTCAGCGGCAACACCGACACCAAGCACTCCGGGAGCTTCTCCAACTAAAGCAATTAGCAGTTTTGGGCCTAAAGTTGATGGAAGTTATGCGACGGTTGCGGCGGCAACGTTTGAGGCGTCAGCGACAGAAGATGGAGCGCCATCACCATTGGCTAAAGTGAGTTTTGACGTAAGCACGGGTCAAGTGGACATCCGTGACGGAAAAAGTGTCAGAGGTTATGAGATTAGCTTTCTTCTTGCTGATGGTGTCTCTATCTCTTCCGTGAAAGATGGAGGCTTTATAGGGCTCGACGCGGGAGCAACAGAAGGAATATTGACCACAATAAGTACGACAGGTTCCGGCAATGTTGCTTTGGCAGGTGTTAAGCTTGTCGCATCAGACGGAAGTTTAGTGCCAGTGTCAATTAACTAGCCTCGGACATAACGCCTAGGCAGTGATGACTAGCTGATTGGTCGGATATACTCAGTTATGCTGGGTGTATCCGATTTTCTTTATTCAACAGGAAGCGCCAACTATGAAGAGTACGATCGCCGTTGTGGCATTTTTCGCTTTGGTGGCGACCATTGTGTACGCCATATTCGCGATTCTAGCGTTTTCCGGTGCTCCGGTTAATATATTAGAGCGGTTTGAGAAGGAAGAGTTTGATGGTTCGTTTTCGCTGCATAATTTAAGCAACAAAGAGGTATCAATTGCTGACTTAACGCTTTTGCCTGAAGCGCATATTGATTTACGCTCATTGGGAGATCGTCTCTTTGTTCGTTGGAGCGATGGTGTCTTTAAGGCGGGTAAGCCAGCTAAAGCATCAGGGGTACTTAGGCTCGAAAACTCCATTTATGGTAAGTACAGTATTGAAGTCGGACGTACACAATGGAATACGTTATTTTCTGCGCCAATTTCTGAGCAGAAATGCCACCGATACGCAGTAAAATGGCTCCACCCTATGCCAACTTCTGGGGTTATTCTGTCAATGCGAGACGAAGATAACGCGAGTTTTTATCAAAACATTCACTACGCGGAAGGTAGGGCAAATATGTATGAGCTAGAAGTTGAAGAAAATTATAAGCGTTATTCTGCCAAAGGAAGTCACTATTACTATCGATACCATTGCGCTTCTAGCGGCCAAGGTGACAGATTAACCGCTTTTGTTGATATCGCTACTCAGCTTATAAACTAATCGCGAACACCAACCTAAACCGTTATCGTCTAGGTTGGTGTTTTGTATTTAAAAGCGTAAACGCGCCATGTAGTAAGTGTCGATGTACTCCCCATCGCGGAATGAGCGTGCTTTTGCTTCTCCTTCTATCTCAAAGCCAAACTTCTTATAGCAGGCAATCGCTTTTTCATTGTCTGTGTTGACTTCAATTTGGATTCGCTTTACTTGTAACCAGTTGTCGGCAAGGTCGAGTACCGTTTCGATAAGTTTACTGCCAACCCCAATGCCTTGATACTCATCGTGAACCCCCAGACCAAAAGTGGCACAGTGGCTAATTCTAGGGCGTTGATTGTGTTCAAAACCAATGTTTCCTACCACTTTTCCATCGACTTCAGCAACAAAGCTGTATACGCCAGCGGGGATGTTTTCCAGTCGTTGGGTCCACATGGCAACCGATGGTTTTGGCAGTTGCAGCGTCTCTCTTTGAGCGCTCGGTTGCGAGTAAATGTCACAAATTGCCGCAGCATCACTGACAAGCGTAGGACGGATCAATATTTCCATAATGTTATCTCACGACGGGTTAAACATCGCTCAACCATAACTGGAAAAATTGAATTGTTAAAGTATTGTTTAAAAATAAATTTTCACTGAATAATTGTTATTTATAACGATAAGGTATCTGTGGGAGGGAGAGCGCATTGGATAATGAGGTTTTCATAAGGAAATTAAGGGAGCGAGGCTCCCTTTTACACTAAATAGTGATGTTGTTTGGGTACAACGTTATTTCGATTTACGTTGTGCGGCTTTGCGCTCAAGTTTCTCTTTGCGTCTCTGAGCGATCACTTGATCCGCTTCACCGCCAACATGCACTTCGCCACGGGCTTTCGCTAACTGAACTTGGCGCTCGCGCTCGCGAAAACGTGCTTTTTGTTCATCAGTGTGTTTATCGACACATTTCGGGCAGCTTACGCCTTTTTCGTAGGCTTCAGAGGCCATGTCTTCTAGCGTTATCGGTAAGCGACACGCGTTGCACATCTCGTAACCACTTTTCTCTAGTTTGTGGTCTACCGCGACCCGTCCGTCAAAGACGTAACAATCACCTTCCCACAAGCTCTCTTCTTCTGGCACTTCCTCAAGGTATTTGAGTATCCCACCTTCAAGATGGTAAACCTCTTCAAAGCCTTGCTCTTTCATATAGGCCGTGGACTTCTCACAACGGATGCCGCCCGTACAGAACATCGCCACTTTTTTGTGTTTTGCTGGGTCCATGTTTTGAGCAACGTAGTCAGGGAACTCTCGGAAGGTGTCTGTTTTTGGGTTTACCGCATGCTTGAATGTGCCAATCTCAATTTCGTAGTCGTTGCGAGTATCGACAACAAACACCTCAGGATCGGAGATCAAGTCGTTCCATTCGCTCGGCTTTACGTACGTGCCAACCACATGGCGAGGATCGATACCTTCGACACCTAACGTCACAATTTCTTTTTTCAGCTTTACTTTGCTGCGATTGAACGGCTGATTGGCTTCAAATGATTCTTTGTAAACAATATCCGCCAAGCGAGGATCTTGCTTAAACCAAGCAAGCAGAGCGTCGATCCCCTCTCGAGTGGAGGCCACAGTGCCATTGATGCCCTCATTTGCTAAAAGTAACGTCCCACGGATGTCGTTTTCATCCATTAACGTTTTTAGAGTGGGGCGAAGGTCAACATAATCTTCAAGTCGCACAAATTTGTACAGTGCGCACACTACGTAGTTCGTCATATTCATTCCTGTAAGCGAGCTGAATCGTAAATCCAGAGCTTTTTGTTTAATTTCGGGCTGAGTATAACCAAGTACGTGCCCCACAAATACGGACAGTTATTGGGGGTAAAGCAGCGAAAAATAGAACGCTAGTTTTTGTTTTCCAAATTATGAAAAACGTTTAGCTGGAGGAGAGTAAACGCATTAAGCCTTGCGTTTATTACTTATTGCTCCGGCGTCGATTCCATTTCAGCATAATAAGCTTCAAGCTCGTTACAGGTTTTTTCATCCAGAACATACTGACATTGAAGCATCGCGTACTCCTCTCGATCGAAGACGTAAACTTCACCATCATGCTTTAAGTGGAGTATCTTTTTGTTCGTCGTGGTTGATGAGTTAGCCATGCTACCCAACACCGCCACTGCAATACACACAACAATTATTCTTTTCATAGAGCCACCGACGTTTTTATAAGGAAGAATTCTATACGTTTTATATGTTTTTGTACGGATACCTTACATAGCGTTACAGAACGAATGCTCTAATTGAGACGGGCTTCTCAAGGTGCTCAGATATGCACTCTTTTGACTTATGTCGTACATTAAGAGGGCTTATTTGTATTAATTAATCCATGCGATTTTTCAATTAATCGTTGTCATTAAAAACTTATCGTAATACGATAAGTAATTATCTTTTAAAAATAACAATAAGGAACATTATGTTACGCTTCAGTCGTAGGAAGGGCCTGCTTGCGCTCTCTTTGTTACTTGCATTACCCAATGTTGCCACTGCTTCAGACATTCAAAATACGAGCCCTAAATGGTTAAGAGATATCGCGATGTCTCCAGACGGCGAAAAGATCGCGTTTACCTATGCTGGGCAGATATGGCTTATCAGCTCGAATGGGGGAGAAGCGACGCCATTGACCGGGAGTGATGTGTATAGTGATCACCCGGTTTGGTCTCCTGATGGTCAGTCGATTGCGTTTCAATCGAAACGGTTTGGTTCTGGTGATGTGTTCATCGTGCCCGTTACTGGTGGACAAGCGAAAAGGTTGACCTACCACTCAAGCGCCGACGTGCCATACGCATTTAGTTCTGATGGTTCAGAGGTGTTGTTCAGTTCAAGACGACTTGGTGACAGTGACGCAACGCTAAATAACGGCTTTATGGGCAATAGCAGCAAGCGCTTGTATTCCGTATCAAGCGAAGGTGGACGTGAGAAGCTGCTGTTATCAAATCCAGTGAGTGCGTTGTCAATGAAGCAGGATGGCACCGCATATCTCTACACTGATGAGCCTTCATTTGAGCAAGAGTGGCGAAAGCGAGCAGTTTCCGACGCCACTCGTGACATTTGGCGTTATGACACGCAAACGAAGCTGCATCGTAAACTCACTTCGTTTCGCGGCGAAGACAGAAATGCCGTTTGGGCGAGTGATGACTCAAGCTTTTACTATTTGTCTGAACGTTCTGGGTCATTCAATGTGTGGAAAAAGCGCATGGAGGATGGCGCTGAGCCAGAGCAAATCACCAACCATGACACCTTACCAGTTCGTTTCCTTAGTGCGAGTTTAAGCGGTGATCTCGCCTACGGTTATAACGGCCAAATTTGGCTTAAAAAAGCAGAGCAGGAAGACGCAAAACCTGTTGATGTGTTTATTCGTCAAACCTCGCTAAATCAGGGGCGACGCTTTGTGACTTTGAATCATGAAGCGACGGAAATTGCGGTCTCACCATACGCGCCTGAAGTGGCGATTGTTGCCCGTGGGGATGTGTACGTTGTGTCGCTATTATCTGGCATGACGAAACGAATTACCGACACGCCAGCGGCAGAGAGAGACATCTCATTTTCAAACGACGGCTACTCCATCATGTATGCGTCGGAGCGAAACGGTAACTGGGATGTATTCCAAAGTTATGTAAATGACACGGGGAAAAGCTTCTCGACATCGTATGATATTGTCGAAGAGCAATTGTCTGATAAACCAGTCGATGAGTTCCAGCCGCTCTATTCACCGAACGGTAAGCGCGTGTTGTATCGAGAAGATCGCAATACGCTGAAAGTGTACGATCTTGAGCAAGATGCAACGTATACATTGTTGGATAATCAAGCGCTCTATTCCTACATGGATGGGGATTTGTCGTACAGCTGGTCCCCAGATAGTGAATATGTGGCGACGCGCAACAACTCTGAGTTAGACAGTGACGTTGTTCTGATCAAAGCCGATGGTAGTGAAGCGCCGATCAATATCACTAAGAGCGGGTTTACCCAAAATCGCCCGAAATTCTCTCAAGATGGCCAAGCGGTGTATTGGTTGAGTAACGCCAATTCTACTTATGGCATTGATGGCTTCGCCCAGCAGCAAGATATCTACATCACTTACTTAAACCAGCAAGCGCAGTTTAATGCCAATAAGACCGATGAACAGCGTTGGCTTGATGAAGAGATCGCGGCAAACCAAGAGAGTGATGCTGAAAATTCGCCACCTGAGCCAACCATCATTGAAGAGAAGGGATTGAAATATCGAACTGAGCGCGTCACCGATTACTCGACGTCACCGATGTTCACTCACTTATCGGCAAACAATCAGTATATGGTGGTCATCAGTGCTGAAGGGGATAATGCGGAAATCTTTGAGATTGACCTTACAACCGGAGAGCGCACACCTCTGTTCACGCGCAGTTACTACGACGTTCGCGCTGCTGCTATGGCGCCCGATGATGAAACCTTGGTGATCATTGGTGACCAAGGCATCGAGAAGCTCAATGTTGTGGCAGCCGAGAGCGAATACATTGACTACGCAGCGCAGGCCAATTACGACTTTTCAGCCGAAGTTGGCGCCATGTTTGACCATGTGTGGCAGTTGACCAAAGTGAAGTTCTACGATCCGAACATGCACGGCGTTGATTGGGATAAGTATGGTGAGTTGTACAAACAGCAGCTTCCGGGTATTCACAACTACATTGATTTTGCTGAGCTGCTGAGCGAGCTTGCCGGTGAATTGAATGCCTCTCATACGGGCTCCCAGTTTGATGATTCGCTAAGTACTTGGGAAGAGCCGTCTTCACTCGGTCTGTTTTATGATCACAATTACCGAGGCAAAGGCGTGCGAGTAAAAGCGGTATTGGCAGGCGGACCTGCGGATACCTACCAGTCTCCAATCAAAGCGGGTAGTATCATTTACGCGGTAGATGGGGTAGAGATCGCGCCAAATCAAGACATTTACTCCCACCTCAACTTTAAGCAGGGGCGTGTCACCAAACTCAATGTATTGAAGCCGGGTGATGAATCAGCACAAGACTTTAAGCTTGTTCCAATTAGCGTTTGGCAAGAAGGGCAACTGGCTTATGATGCGTGGGTTGAGGAGCGTCAAGCGCTGACGGAAAAACTGTCGAATGGTCGACTTGGCTATGTCCACTTAGCTGAAATGGGGCCAGATAGCTTTGAGCAAATGCAGAATGATCTGTTTGGCAAGTACCGCGACAAGGAAGCGGTGGTTGTGGATGTGCGCTTCAATATGGGCGGTAACCTGACTAGTCAATTGATGGAGGTGCTTTCTGGTGTACGTCACAGCTCGATTGAAACTCGTGATGGGTATAAATTGACGTCATTCCCAGAAAGACGCTGGGCAAAACCAAGCATTATGATTGCCGATGCGAACAGCTACTCTGATGGTTCGATCACGCCTTTCTTTTATAAGCGAGAGGGGCTAGGAATGCTCGTCGGCGAACGCGTACCAGGGACGGGGACGGCGGTTATTTGGCCAAGCCTTCAAGAGTCTCGGATCAACTATGGTGTTCCGCAGTTGGGCTTCAAAGATGACAACGGTAATTGGTTTGAAAACCAAGAGATTGTCCCTGACATCTTGGTCTACAAATCGCCAGAAGATGTTGCCAAGAATAAAGACCGTCAACTTGAAGTTGCAGTGGAGGCCATGTTAGAGCAGCTCGATCAAAAACAGTGATACGCGTTGTTCGTTAAAGCTGCGAGCAAGCCATTTGTATTATCTCCCGCTTGGTGTTCCTACCAAGCGGGAGTTTGTTTTACTGAGGGATTGATTTGGACATCGAGCGATAAGTGTAGAAGGCGACAACGTCAAAAACGGTAGCCCAAATTTAGAGTTAAGGCATCACGAGTTTCGCCTTTGTTGTACATAAACGTCAGGTTGTAGTTTCGACCGATTTGCTTGTTAAATCCAACAATGTAAGCCCACTTATTCAAGTCAACGCCAATATCGTAATCAAACTCTATGTCTCCGGTTTTGACGTGCCCCTCCATTCTCGGTTCAAGCCCTTGGTATTCGGCGCCGACAAAAAGTTGCGTGCGATAATCAACCAGCTGATAGCCAATCATAGGTTGAATGGTGGTAATTGGATCCCCCCATTCTGTCGCGCCTTTAAGTCGGGTTTGAGAAATCGTGCCTGTAACGGAGGCAAAAAACTCTCGATAGCCAACAGAAAGTGTCGTACCAACACCGCGTAAATCATACTCTAGGTGTAAGGGTACGTTGACTCTTGCGCTGTGGCATAACGCGCCTACGCTTTCGCTATCACAGAATCGGTCACCTAAGCCTGGGAGTTTGTCGTTCAATCTGTCTTGGATGAACTCACCTGCAGCGCCAGTATATTGGGCATCGACATTTGCATCGACGTTAATTTTGCCGATGTATCCAAACACATTCCAAAAAGGCAGGATGTTCACATCTCCACGGATGTTCAGGCTCTCGGCGTTGACCGAGCCAATGGAATCTTCGGGATCAAAGAGATCATTGAGCCTGACCCCATCGATAGTAAAATCATTAAAGGGAATATTCATGTTTTGGTTTCGATACGCCACTGATACCCCGTAAGGAAGGGGGAGGTCAATTCCCTTTCGTCTTATCATGTCGCCCATTAGCGGAAAGACGCGGTCCAGTTTAACGCTCACTTCCCGAATACGTGGATCGGACACTTCGCTGAGCCTTGCTTGATTGATGATGTCTACGCCGCGCTCTTCACTATACAGGGCGATAGGCTCAGCAACAGAAGTAACATGAATCGGTTGATTCTTCTTGGTGCCGTTAATGTCGATCGCCTTTTTGCTTAGAATTAGCTTACCGCTGTCTAATGTGGCAAAAGTGATGGTTTGGCGATAGCTTTCAACTCGATAGTTGTCAAAGTCAAATGGCTTCGAGTTGGTTATGGTCATGCTTTGAGGAACGCCATCCTTTACAGTGATATTGACGCGCATGAAGCGAAAATAAGCGATGTCTTGCGGTAAACCATATTTGGAGTAATTGAAGCTCACTACGTTGCTGCCATCCGGCATGTCTGTGGCTGTGATGCTATTTGGGTCATAGCTTTGCGCGTAATCACGCAATCGGTATTCTGTGCGAGTGTTACGTTCAATTTCGCTGATCGCGTCGTCTCGTTCATCCAGTTCATTTGGGTTGTATTTGATGCGCAAATCGATGTTCCCTTTCGTATCGGTATCCTTAACTAAGAAGACCCGAGATTTCCGCACTTCGTCACCGATAGTGATTTGGCGCTCGACGTGTTCGACGAGATGCTCTCCTGCGGTAAGCGAGCTCAATCCTAAGCGTGGTAAATCATCGTCGATGCCATAGCGAGCAAAAATATCCTGACCACGAGCCATGATTTCTGAGTAGGTTTGAATGCCATTAGCCTCTTGCGGTTGTTCTGTGCCAAGGCTGTCAAAACTCACGAGTGAGCTGATAAGTGCAGTGAGTAAAATCGGTGTATTTGCTAGTGCACGCATAGATGTTTCGTTCCCAAGCCATCGACTCTCACCCCTATGAAAATGCGATGGTTTACTAATCACAGATCCGCCTTGTTCTGTGTCGCTGTATTCATGCCCCACGCCAAATACGTGGGCTTGGCAAAGATTTTATCGTCGAACACCGCGCGCTAATAATCAGGTTTGGAGGACGTGATCCTACCGAATTGGTGTTGGCGTGATGGATCTCGCTGATTGGGCAAAAACCAAAAAAGCCTGCGTTTTCACGCAGGCCATGGAGGACAGTAGGACAGGTTAGACGAGAGTGTTATAGATACACTTTGTAGTTAAACCATACGCGATTCTCGTTGATGTCGACGTGTTTACTGCTCGATTCCATGCTGCCAGAGGTGTTTTCAAACTTAACTTGACCCCAACGGGTTTTATCCGAGCTCAGTGGGGTTGCTGCCATTAAAGTCGTTTTCACCGTGGTCGAGTCGATGTCACCGCTCAAGTATGTCACCTCTGGGTATAACGCTAAGAAAGTACCATCTTGGCCGGTTTTCCATACCGCGTATGCTGCGCCCATTCCACCAACTAGGCTATCGTCAGTGACGTTAAACGCACTCATTGATTGGTCAGAATAAGTCCCGGTTAGAGCGCCAACACGTGCAAAAAACGTTAGTGAGTCAATTGGGGTGCGGAAAATTGAAATGGCACCGAGTGCGGCCGTGGTTGCCGTGTCATTATCGACAACATCAAGCGAGACAGCGACACGTGGCGAGACCGAGTTACCAGTATTGAATACATGGAAGTACTGGAAGCGACTATCACTGTACTCGCCTTCTTTGTTCATTGTTCCTTCTAGCGAGAACATCGACTCCATACCATTTTCGTATTGGTAAGAGATAGACCCAGAGGCTTTAACGTCGCCATTATTGCTTGCACCGACATAAAAAGTTGAGTAGGCGCGAGTCATATCTGATGCGTCAAGTGCTTCGCTGTTTGCATTGTCTGCAGCGTGAGCGCCTGCAACTAGCGTAGTGCCGATAAGAGTGGTTAAAAGTGCTTTTTTAAAATGGTTCATAGTGTAGATTCCACAAGTTGTTTTGATTGGGTATGTGGAGATTTTATGAGGGTATTTGAAAGCGAGTTAATCGCATATGATGGATGAAATCCTACAAAGTGAGCGTAATAGCGTAGTTATGATGATTAATCAGAGACGTTTCCTCGAAAGGTGAATAAATCAGAGTACGGTATGAAATAGAAACAGCCTTGGCGAGAACCAAGGCCGTGGCATTAAGGACGCTCAGGGCATCGACGCAGCGGCAAGTGATTATTTATCGAACGCGACCTTCGTTTTACAGGGTGTAAGTAGATCGGAAACAAGTTTGGCTATCGCCAGAATAATCAATACATAGACCAGCATCATCAGCGGCATTTCGATAGTATAGTAAGGCGTGAGGTTCAACGCGCTGGAGGATAGTACCAACAGCAAGTTAACCCCGAGCACGCGAAAAATCCCCAATCGCACAGTATCGAACACCTTCCAAATAGCCACAATGTTAATGAAGTAAAACGCGAGCAGCTGCCACAACTCAGTGAAGGATGGCATGATGAGTGAATACTGCAGTAAGTAGAATCCGCCCAAGCCAACAGCACCAAAGAACGCATCTCTAATCGCACTGGTGGGTAGCGGGGGAAGATTGGTGGCAAAGATGCCGGCAATCATTGGGAATATAAAGCCGCCAGGTACAGGAAGGTAGACCCACGCCAATATGCAGGCCAGAAAGGTACTGGTCCCTTGCAGCACTTTTCTCCAATCGTCTTTAAGATGCTGCTTTAGGCTGCGTTGTCTTAACGAAGGTTTATGACTTGAATAACGCTGGGCCATATTAAGTAAGGCTGCAGGTAGCAGAGGCTCAGTCGGCGGCGTTTTCCACGTCGATACAAGATTATGCTCAATGTCTGCGAGGTAATTGGCCAACTCACTAGGTCTATGGTTGAGGCTATCAATAATGTGCACAATCACATCGACTTCTCTCACTCTTTCTAACCACTGGTGCTGATAATACTGCAAGTCGTAGCTGCCATGATTCGGCAGCTCGAGCAAGTGATGAAGTTGACTGACACTGTGCTGAATATGCGCAATGGTCTCGCTACTTAGCCTGCCATTATGATAGTGATTGAGCGCTTGCTGTAATTTGGCATGTAACTGCCAATAACGACGTGAAAATACCGTCTCAGTGCTAACCGGCCAAATTAGCCGATATATGAAGGTAAATACACCAATTCCCAGTAAGGTTTCTTGTAACCTTAGGATGATGTAGTCAAAGGTATTTAAGCTGTCGAAGCCTCCCATACAGCAGATGATGGTACAGACGGTGTAGCCTTGAACAAAGATATAGCCGCGCTTTTCATCGCTCGCCATAAACAAGCTGGCGGCAAGCAGCAAAGCATAGAACACGACAAATAAAACTGGGTCTTGAGAAAAATAGCTAATCAAAAACAGTGCGTAACCCGCGCCCATCAAAGCGCCGAGCACTCGATTCTGTCCTTTTTGCAAAGAGTGTGCGAACGTTTCGTTCAGTGCCAGAACAGCGGCGGTGATGCCGGCCCAGTAGGGTTTATCCCACTCAAACCAGATGGCAAGACAAAGGGCAATGACGATCGCCAACGCCGCTTTAAGCGCTTCTTTTGTCGACTGATTGAGCATTATGA
Source organism: Vibrio sinaloensis (assembly GCF_000808535.1). Taxonomy (GTDB): domain Bacteria; phylum Pseudomonadota; class Gammaproteobacteria; order Enterobacterales; family Vibrionaceae; genus Vibrio; species Vibrio sinaloensis_D. Next base: position 285,322 of record NZ_JWLV01000045.1, on the reverse strand, counting down.
CCCCTTATTGCTTAATGATTTTTATCGATGCCGTCATGCCAACACGTAACTGCAAGTTTTTGGGTTTTTCTTTTAATGTCACCTTAACGGGAATGCGCTGAGCCAGTCGAATCCACTGAAAATTCGGGTTCACATTTGGTAGCAGTTCACTGCCTGTTATGCCGTCTTGCTTGGCGATGCCGTAGCCAATGCTGCTCACTTCTGCTGCTAAAGGTTTGTCTGGGTCGATAAGCAAGGTCACGAATGCTTTGTCATTGGGATCCACGCCTTCTAGGTCGGTTTCTTTGAAATAGCCCTCTACCCAGAAACTATTGGCATCAATCAGCGCAACAACCGGACTGTTGGCGACAACCTGAGAGCCCACCCGCAAATGAAAATTACTAATGAACCCATCGGTTGATGCGTAGACTTTGGTGTAATCAAGGTTGAGTTTGGCCTCTTCAACCATGGCTTTTGTTAGGTTTAAGTTAGCTCTAGCCGAGTCGACCGCGTTGTTCAAGTTGTTGAGCGTGAGCGTCGCAACAGAGCCTGGAGTCCGGCTTTGTAGCGCGAGCGCACGCTTTTCTTCATTGAGCGCTTTATCGAGGGCGGCTTGGGCTTGTTGTTGAGATGCAATGGCTTTGTGATATGCCGCTTGGTACAAGCTGTCATCGATTTCAAACAGCAGATCGCCTTTTGTGACCCGACTGTTGTCTGAGATATGAATGGCGGTCACTTGGCCAGTGACACGAGGTGTAATCGAAACGATATAGGCACTGACGCGACCATCGCGTGTCCACGGATTTTGCGTGAATATCGAATAAAAGTTGGCGATCACGGCTCCAGCCCCCAGTACTAGGATCAGAGTCACCAAATAGCGCTTAACCATTTTCTTCCCCTTATTAAACAATCGAAATAACTTGGCTGATCACGCCAGTAAAAATCACAAACAGACATATCTCCGCCAGAGTCGGGTGAGAAATGTATTGATAGAGCCCAGTTTTGACGGACATATTGGTGGTTAGCAGGGTAAGCCCGTACGCAAGGGCTGCAACTAATAGCAGTGGCGTGAAATAGACTTCACCCCAAGCGATTTCGTGAGGGATAGCGTGCATAAATGATCTCTGTATAGCGTCTTTTCCGAGAGATTAACTGCGCTTGGTGTAATTCAACACTCGCATATGTAGGGTCGTATCCATCAACCCATAAGAGATTGGTGACTTCGGTGTAATCAATAAATAAAGAGATGCTCAGAGCGGCTCAATAAACATTAATGTCGCACTTATTATCTGAAATCGGGATTGATGATTCGAATATGTAGGGTTTGGTCCTTCATATGCGATTGGTTCGCGGCAAAAAAAACATCAATACTAAGCCCATCAACACGACACAGACTCAAATTATTTCTCGCGAATGAAGGTAATTAGTAATGACTAAGCAAACCAAACTTTTTAAAGGTATCGCCTCTGCGCTTGCGCTTACAGCAAGTGTGTCTGCTTGGGCGGTGGAAGACCAAGACTTTAGCTCAATGCAAATGCAAGGTGTTGAGCAAGTTGAAGTGAAAGTGGATCTAGAAGGGGCGGCACAACGCCTATCTCAAGCGGTTCAGTTTCCAACCATTTCAAATCAAGACCGCAGTGATTTTGATGAAGAGGCGTTTAACAACTATCACGACTTCTTAGTTGAATCTTACCCTCTAGTACATAAAACACTGAAGCGTGAACTAGTTGGCGACCCGCGCCCATTTAGCTTAATTTACACCTGGGAAGGCAAAGACCCATCACTGCCACCGGCGGTATTTATGGCTCACCAAGATGTGGTGCCAATTGCAGAGGAATCTCGCGATCAATGGGAAGTCGAGCCGTTTTCCGGTGAGATCAAAGATGGCTACATTTGGGGACGTGGTTCTCTGGATGACAAAAACCAAATTCACGCCATCTTAGAAGCCACTGAAATGAAGATTAAAGAAGGCTTCCAACCAGAGCGCACCATTTTGTTTGTGTTTGGTCATGATGAAGAAGTTGGCGGACCGGAAGGGGCAAAACAGGCAGCGGATATTATTGAGCAGCGTTATGACAAAATTGCCTTTGTGATTGATGAATCAGCGCCGCTAATCCCAGGCGTGTTCCCGGGCATTCGTGACAATACGGCCCTAATTGGTATTGCTCAGAAAGGCTACGTGAGCTTGGAGATCGCAATCAATGGTATTGGCGGCCACTCTTCGCAGCCTGCTGGTGAGTCGAATATTGTTGCGCTAGCCAAAGCGGTAGAAAAAGTGGAAGCGGCGCAGTTCCCATACAAGATTCATGATGCGGTTCGCTACCAGTACCGCTTTATGGGGCCAGAGTTACCTGAAGACCAGCAACCAATGTACAAAGCGGTGGCCTATGGAGAGAACGATTCGATCAGCGATTTAGAGCAGAAGTTTATTGATGTGATGTCGCAAAACCAAGTGACGCGTGCCATGTTGCACACGACAACCGCAGTGACCATGTTCAATGCCGGTATCAAAGATAACGTACTGCCACCAGCCGCGACAGCGGTAGTGAACTTCCGCCCTATGCCTGGTGATACACCTGAAGTGATTATTGAACACGTGAAAAAAGCCATCGGCGATGAGCGCATCACAGTACGAGATATCTCAGCATCAACGCCAGCAACCAATGTGGCCGATCCAAACGGTGAAGGATACAAAATGCTAGAGAAAACCATTCGCCAAACCTGGGGTAATGACCTGATTGTATCGCCATTCTTTGTTATCGGTGGGTCAGACTCTAAGCACTTCCAAGCGCGTGATTTTGCACCGGATGTGTACACCATTACCGCTTTGCAACTAGAAAGTGTGAAAGAGTTTGAAGGTTTCCACGGTGTGAACGAACGAATTCTGGTTGATGAGTATGGTCGCTCGATTGGATTCTTCTACAAACTGATGGATAACCTAGAAAACCTTTAATCATAGCCTTACTGACCGTGGCGCAACGTGCTGCGGTCATCGTTTCCAGCATGACTGACATGCTCTATCGACTTTGGGGAACAAACGAATGAAAAACATATTGTTAATGCTAGCGCTGATCACGCCTTTGACTCATGCAGCAGACACTTTGTCATGGGACTCTCTTCGTCCGCAAAACACACAGCAGCAGAGTTTATCTCCAAGTGATAAAGCGTTGGTTACAGAGATTTATGTTTATGAAGTGGCTCAGCAAAGTCGCAAGCTAAGCCCAATGGAACACGATGGCTACATAAAGCGTATTGAGCTTGCAGAGAAACGCGGGTTGAACGTGAGAGAGGCACTTGATGAACTTGTGAGTGGTAAGCGTTATGCCAATGCCATTATTCCTGATTTGCAAGTGAATGACATGAAACTAGGCGGCTTCTTGGTGCCACTAGAGATGGAAGGCTTAGTCGGGACGCAATTTATTTTGGTACCAACGGCGGGCGCTTGTATCCATACACCACCGCCACCGGCGAACCAAACTATCTTGGTCGACTTCCCGGAAGGGTATCAGATGCAAAGTCTTTACACGCCAGTGTGGGTTGAAGGGGATATCAAAGCAGGAGGGGTATCCGCATCCGTTGCACTCTCAGATGGTAATCAGGATATTGAGATTGGTTATGTTATCGATGCCTCGGACATCGTGACCTTTCAGTAAGACGGTGTGGTGATGGGCGTCGTGATTAGTTTATAGCTCGAACGAGTGTAGGTGTTTGATTGTACTGGAGAGCGAAAGCCGAAAAGTGCTATCTTGTAGGCAATGGTCTACAGGAAGCAAGCACAATGAATTTCAGCCTCGAACAGTTGTTAGCCTTTGTCACCGTCTATGAGCACCTTTCTTTTAGCAAGGCCGCGGTAAAACTAAACAAGCATCGTACTACCATAGGTCAGGTTATCACTAACCTTGAAGACCAACTTGCGGTCACCTTGTTTGAACGAATTGGTCGCTCTGTTGAACCCACCGAAGACGGTCATCTTCTTTATCATTATGCTAAGCAAGCGATCGAGCAAGCGCGCGTGTTTGACAAGATCGCTCTCAGCCTATCCTACGGAGGGCTTGAACGCGTGGTGATTGCCTACCCAAGTTTTGTCCCTCACCAAGCGCTATTTTTGATTCGCCAACAGTTAGCGCAAGATTTTCCGACCATGCGCGTAGAGTTTCTTGTCCGCGATCGTGACGAAATAAAGCAAGGCATTGTTGATGGGACAATTCATTTTGGTCTGGTCAATATTCATGAAAGTACCGCAATTCATAGTTTTGACTCGACGTTCTTAGGCCATGTGGAGTTTCTACCCTATGTACAAACAGGTGGGCGATTGGCGCAAATGGACAAAACGTCGGTGGTGAGTGAGTTGCAAACTGAGCGGCAGTTTATGCTCAAATCACTGGTGGATGAAGGCTTGGCCGACAAATTTGTATTTTCAGCCAACAATGAGCAAGTCGATCAACTGGCATTGGTGATTAAAATGATCAAAGAAGGGCTTGGCTGGGCATGGTTGCCAAAAGCGCTTTCTGAGTCTCAGTTTGCGGTCGAAGGGGTTTCGCCACTTGAGCTTGAGTTGATGTTAGAGGGAATGAAGCTGCCGATCTCCTTATGGTGTCCGCACGCAAAAAACATCAAAGAGGTGAAAAGTTCGATTGTTAAGGCGGTCAACGACCATGTGCAGAAATACAAACCGCGTTAGCCTTTACCTGTTTATGTAAGATTGGCCTTACCGCAAGCGATTCGTCAAACCAAGGATGATTTATGAACTCTGAATCCACATCGTGGAAAACGCCGCAGAACTTCCTGTTGGTGGTTTCCATCGTTGTCCCTATCGCTTTCTCAAGCTGGATGGCGTTGCTAAACAACTTTGTGATCGAAAAAGCGAGCTTTGATGGCGCCGATATTGGCTTGTTGCAAAGTGTACGTGAAATCCCCGGTTTCCTTGCGTTTACCGCCGTGTTCGTCCTTCTTTTTATTCGTGAGCAGCGTTTTATTTTACTCTCGCTTGCGGCGCTCACTCTGGGCACCGCGATTACCGGATTCTTTCCTACGTTATTTGGTTTGCTGATGACGACCTTGCTCATGTCGATAGGATTCCATTACTTCGAAACCCTCAAGCAATCGCTGTCACTTCAGTGGTTATCGAAAGATGAAGCGCCGGAAATGTTGGGTAAATTTATATCGATAGGCGCGCTTGCCTCACTGTGTACTTATGGGGCTCTGTGGTTTTGCCTTGAAGTCTTTCATATGGACTTCAAATGGGTTTATTTAACGTTCGGCGGGGTCGGATTCTTGCTGGTGGTTTGGATGGCGTTTGCCTTTCCCGAGTTTCAGTCGAAAGTCCCTCAGAACAAAAAGCTGGTGTTGCGCAAGCGATATTGGCTTTACTACGCATTAACCTTTATGAGTGGTGCTCGTCGACAAATTTTCACCGTTTTCGCAGGGTTCTTGATGGTCGAAAAATTTGGCTATTCGGCTGCAGATATTACCTTGCTGTTTCTTATCAACTACCTGTTTAACTTCTTGTTTGCAAAAAGAATCGGTAAGTTCATTGGTCAAGTGGGCGAGCGAAAAGCGCTGATTTTTGAGTATGTTGGCTTAATTGGTGTGTTTGTTGGATACGCAATGGTTCAAACTGCAGAATGGGCGGCCGCGCTGTATGTTATCGACCATCTATTCTTTGCCTTAGCCCTTGCGATTAAAACCTATTTCCAAAAAATCGCCGACCCTGCTGACATGGCCTCTACGGCGGGGGTATCGTTTACCATTAACCATATTGCTGCGGTATTCATTCCAGTGTCGTTTGGATTTATTTGGTTAATCTCTCCCTCTGCCGTGTTTTATATCGGTGCTGGGATGGCGATGGTAAGTTTGTTGTTATCGCTCAATATCCCAAGAAAGCCTGAAGAGGGCAATGAAGTACGTATGCTTAAGTGGAGTTAAAACAATGATGAAAATTGGCGTTGTTGGGTTAGGTGATATCGCTCAGAAGGCATACCTTCCCATTATCACTCAACTGGCTGATGTTGAGCCTATATTTTGTACCCGAAGCTCAGACGCTTTGCAGGCATTGTCTCAACAATATCGAGTGGCGCAAACCTGTCATGACTATCGCGATTTACCTCGGCTCGGGGTCGATGCCGTAATGATTCATGCTGCCACGAGTGTGCATAAACAGATCGCGAGTTATTTTTTGCAGCTAGGTATCCCAACGTTTGTCGATAAGCCATTAGCGGACAATGCCGCAGATGTCATGGAACTGTATGACATCGCGAGCAAGCACAACGCGCCGCTTTATGTCGGTTTTAATCGTCGTTATATTCCTCTCTATAATCACTACTTGCCGGAAGTCGCTAATGGCCGATGTGGGGCATTAACCTCTCTTCGTTGGGAGAAGCATCGTCATAATCTATCTGGTGAGGTGAGGACGTTCGTATTTGATGATTTTATCCATCCACTTGATAGCGTTAACTTAGATGGTCGATCGGACATAAACGACGCCTATGTCACCCAACAATGGGTGGGTGAGCAGTTAGGTCGGCTAGATATTCAGTGGCAGGCCGGCGAAACGCTGCTCCATGCTTCAATGAATCGTCAGTTTGGTGTGACCACAGAAAGGGTCTCGGCAACCTACCAAAATAAGGCGCTACAATTTGATTCCTTTGTGGCTGGTCGCCAATGGGAAGAGGGGCAAGAGGTGGCGTTAGCATTGAAAGATTGGGCACCAATGCTAACGACAAAGGGGTTTTCGGCAATGATACAAGACTGGTTGTCGGTGATCAGGGCGGGGCAACTGGCGAGCCATATCGTCGAGCGCAACATTGCTACCCATCAACTTGCAGAGGCGCTTGTTGCTCGTTTGAACGCGTCGAAGCGATAAGGACACCCAAGCGTTCGCACCTAAAAAGTGAAGTCTCAGGCTTCACTTTTTTTAGTTGGATTACACTAATCTTTGCTGCAAGTACTCAATAAAAGTCTTTATCTGGCTTGGGATGTACTTCGATTGCGCGTATTGGGCGATGATTTTGCCTTGATAGTTGCCGCCTACGTGCCAGTCTCGCAAAACTTCTACCACTTGCCCAGAGTCGATATACGATTGAATGGCGAACTCTGGAAAGACCGAAATACCTACCCCACGCAACACAGCTTCACGGCGAATTTCGCTGTGGTTCACAACAAATGAGCCGTTAACGTTAATCGATACACGCTTGTTATTGTTAGTAAATTCCCAAACTCGGTCACGAGGATTCTCACCTAAGCACAAACAGTTATGGCTTGAAATGTCTTCTGGGTGAATCGGCATCCCATATTCTTCGATATAGGCTGGACTTGCGCACAAAACCAATCGACATTGACCTAAAGGTTTGGCGATCAACCCTTCGGTTGGTTTGTTGGTGATCATGATGATGATGTCCACTTCATCGCCAATCGGATCAATGTAGTGGTCGGCGACTTTCAGCTGCAACGACACGTTGGGGTAGTCGTCGATAAAGTCGAGGATCATCGGCATAAGAACTTGACGAGACAATGCTTTTGGCGCTGCAACACGTAGGCTACCTGAAACATCGGTTTTATCGACCTGCGCCGCAGAAACCGCCATTTTGGCTGAGTTCATCATGTCACTACACAGGCTATAAACCTCTTGCCCGGTTGAGCTAAGACGCATCTGGCGAGTGGTGCGCTCTAGCAGTTTTTCTTCCAACGCGCTCTCTAGCCTAGTGACCGAACGGCTCACGGATGACGGGGATACACCAAGTTTTTTGGCGGTCTTTGAGAAGCTGCCCGACTCCACAACATTAACGAAGATTGCCATCTCTGAAAGCAGCGGAATAAGCTTATTTGTGTCCATGGCGCAATTATCCTTTGCATTATGGCTATATTGTTTCGCTCAAGTTACTTATAGATACTAATTAAGTCAATTGACAACAACTAAAAATAATAAAGGACGTGAAACATGAAGAAGATCAGAAGTATCGAGGATGTTCAGGCAGTTGCTGACGTTTCGAAGCATATTTTGACCTTATTCAGTGGGGGGCTAGATAGCTCATATGTATTAGAACTACTTAAAAATAGTCACGCAAAAGTCACGGCTGTCGCGGTCGACTTGGGTGATGGTATCGAAGAATCGAACCTAAAGCTCATCACCGATCACTACGGCTTCGATCTAAAGATCATCGATGCAAAGCAGGAGTTCGTTGAACACAGCTTAGTGTCCGCTATTCAGGCTCAATCCATGTACCTAGGGGATTACCCTGTTAGCTCGTCACTCTCACGCCCAATTATCGTCAAAAAAGCGGTGGAGTTGGCGGAAATTCTTGGCTGTGATGCGATTATTCATACCGCCAACCAGTCACAAAATAGTTTACGCCGCCTTAATGGCGCGATTGAGCGCTCGGGCTTTGATGGGTTTTATGGCTCTCCTTATGAGTATTCCGCGCTTACAAGAGAAGAGAAAGCCAAAGCGCTTTTCCATTCAGGTTTAGTTGGCTTTAAAAGCCGCAATGTGAGCGGTGACTCCAACCTTTGGTGTCGTGAGTTTGAATCCGGCGTTCTTGACAACCCAGAACAATTCACCGTTTCAGAATCTTTGTTTACCTGGTCGCGTTGGCAGCCAGAAAAACATTTAGAAAACGATCAAATTAAGATTGGTTTTCGTCAAGGCTACCCTGTCACCTTGAACGATCAGCCAATTAATTTACTTGAGTTAATTACCTTCATTAACAACCACGTTGGCGCGTACGAGATTGGCCGATATGTAGGGTTCGACCATCTCGATCAGGACGAAAAGGTACTAGAGGTGCGCGAAGCACCCGCCGCAACACTCCTGATGAAGGCTTACAAGCTGCTGGAAACAGCAGCTTTACCTACCGATGTTCTCAAAGCAAAAGCGATGCATAACGACATGTGGACACAAGAAGCGGTTGAAGGTCGCTTTGGCAGCATGATGCAAAATGCCAGCTATGCGTTCATCGCCCACACTGCGGAATTCATTTCTGGCAGTGTTCTATTCAATCTCACCAGAGGAAGTGCTCTGGCGACGAGTATCGTGGCGGAAAACCCAAGGTATCTGTGTGATCGTGACCGTTGGGAAGTGGAAGTGGCTCATGAACGAAGCCAGCGCTCCTTGCCGTTGGATACTCAACCGCAAAAAGCCCATCAAGCCGTGTAGTAGAGAGGTGCAATTTATGGAGAGCGTTAAACAGGTCGCGAGTCGTAACGTTTCAGTGATTACGCAAATATTGGCGCAAAATCAGTATGTCTTTGTCAGCGGTAAGCACATGACATCCTTGCTGCAAACCAACGTCGATGAGGTGGTTCGTTTTAAAAACTGTTGGAATCACTTGGAAAGGGATCAATACATGGCAGACGGCGGTACGTATCGCTATCGCCGGTATGGTCAGTTTATGAAGTTGCCGGGCAGCCATGAGATTACCATGTTGCCTCATGAACCTTATGTTCAGCCTTCTTACATTAACCAGCTCAATGGTGATATTGAACGCCACTTTGAACCGTTGACGGACCGCTTTGTGACGTCGCCGATATTGGAGCGACTGCTGCAATTGATGAGTGACATTTACGATGGCGTAGAAGGCAAGCCAACCAAGTGGAATATTCGGCTCCACCCTTACCGAATCATTGCTGACGATTCCGAGTTGGGGCAGCCCACACCGGAAGGTTTGCATCGTGATGGTGTCACCTACATTGCGTCGTTGATGATCAACAAAATCAATGTGATGGGAGGGCTGACTACCATCACCGATGCAAATAAACAAGAGTTGGAGACCTTAGTGTTAGATAAAACGTTTGATGTCGTGATGGCGGATGATGAGCAAACCATGCACGAAGTCTCACCAATTCGCCCTGAGAGTTCAGACAAATGCGCGTACCGGGATGTACTCGTGATCGCTTTTACAAAAATGGAGGAATAGTATGACTACGGCTACGAGTTCGTTAAAAAAAGGAAGTTTTAAGTTTCCAGTAACAGAATCATTGCTGCTTTTGGTGGCGGTATTTTGGGGAACCAGTTACGGGCTCACAAAAAGTGCCTTAGTGTATACCAGTGTTTTACTCTTCATTACGATACGTTTCTCAATCACTTTTTTATGTATGCTACCTGTAGTGATTCGAGACTTTCGCCGAGGGCTCAATAAAGATTGGAAGATAGCAATACCGACCGGCTTTATTCTATCGGCGATTTTTTTCTGCGAAGTGTTTGGGGTCTCTCAGACCTCGGCATCCAATGCGGCCTTTTTGATCAGCTTGACCGTGATCTTAACGGCCTTCGCGGAACTGATAATTAACAAAAAGCGCGTAAGCAATACCCTACTTGGTCTCACCGTCTGTAGTGTGGTGGGGGTTTTACTGCTGACCAGTGAACAAGGGATCGAGTTTTCGTTAAATACGGGTGATTACTTTATTCTGACGGCGGCGCTGCTACGTGCGCTGATGGTGACGTTAACCAAACGGTTTACTGAGGGCAAAGAGATTACCACCTCAACGTTAACCTCACTTCAGTCGCTGGTTGTGGCGTCATGTGCGATTGTTGGCGCAGTGGCGTTTCTACCTGCGTCGGAGTTTGTGTTGCCGACCTCGACGGAGTTTTGGATTACGGTTGCGTACTTAGTGCTGTTTTGTACGCTGTTTGCCTTTTATGTCCAAAACTACGCGGTGCGCAGAACCTCGCCTACTCGTGTTTCCTTGCTAATGGGCAGTGAGCCGTTATTCGGTGCGATCTTCGCTATGGTCTGGCTGCAAGAAACGTTGAGTGTAACCCAACTTGCTGGTGGGGCACTTATCTTGTTCAGTGTGATAGTCACCTCAACCAGAGAAAGCTAACCAAGCCGGGCGAATGCCCGGTTTTCTTTTTCCTGCATCACGTTCTAAAGTGTTGAATCCTCATCGTAAAATAAAGCCCAATACCCAGAGGATGGATCTTCTTTACACATCGGTTACTATGGAGGCGAACTAAGAGGCAATGGCCTGCCCAGAGAACAATCGGAGTAAAGAATGAGCAAACCTTTGAACGAGTGTATCGTCCCTATGTACCCAACCATTCAAGCGCTAGACGTTAACGCGTTAGAGGCGGGGGAGCACAAGTTTTGGTTTGCCGTGGCAACGGATGCTATAGGCCATCCGCAAACACTGCCAGTGAGAGTGTTTAAAGGTCAAAATCCGGGTAAGCGATTTATGATCACAGCAGGTGTTCACGGTGACGAGCAAAACGGTATTTTAACGGCGCAGCAAATCGCTCGGGAGCTCGTCGGCAAAGCCATTGCGGGCGTCGTGACGATTGTTCCTACGGTTAACCTGTCAGGCATTGCCCGCCATAGCCGAGACTTTCACTCCGCCGCGCCGGATAGCTCATCTGCGAATCTTAATCGCGTCTTCCCAGGAAGTCCCACTGGTGATGACGCAAGCCGCTACGCAAACAGTTTGTGGGAGAATCTGCTCAAACCTAATGCGGATCTGGCTATCGATCTCCATTCCCAAACCAGCGGTAGTGCTTACCCCTTGTATGCGTTTGCTGATTACCGCCTAGAAGATGCGATTCGTATGGCTAGGCTCATTAACCCCGACGTTATTCTTAATGATCCCGGTGACCCTGGCATTTTGGAAACGGTTTACAACCGTGCCGGCATTCCTTCGATCACGATAGAGGTTGGCATTGGCCGCTACACCGATTTAGTGATGGTAGAGCGAGCAACCAAAGGGGTGATGAACATTCTTAAGTCTTATGAAGCGTTGTCAGGCAATGTGGACGAATCTGAGGTGCCTTGCGTGGAAGGCGAGCAAATTGTCAGTGTCAGAGCAAGCCAAGGTGGTTTCGTCATCTGCCATGTCGACTTAATGCAAACGGTTTGTGAAGGGGAGAAATTGGCAACGCAATACAATAGTTTCGGTGATGAAATCGAGGTTTACTACTCGCCGATTAACGGTACCGTCATAAGCCACAATGTTGAGTCAGTTCGAGCGCCGGGATCGTTGGTCGTTAGACTAATTCAATAACGGATTCGCTGCATATTATGGGATAACTATTCACCCACATCACTGGTGTTCCTGATAAAGCACAGGAACACTTCTTCACCAGATAAAGCAATTACTCTATAAAATTCGTTCACCAATGAGATCTAAATCACATTTATCTGTAAACGATAATTGATCTCATTACCATTCTCATGCAAACTTCGGCGCCTGTTAATAATTTGTATGTTGCGTTGTTTATAATGAGATTAGTGAATATTATTTTGCTTTCTTTTTCAGTATTAGCATCAAATGCTATTGCGAGTGAAGAGAGTGAGCAAAACCATCAATGGCTTCGAGACGATTCTCGCTCAAATGCCAAGGTAATTCGCTATCTTGAGCAGCGCAATCGTCAAGTCGAACAATTCCAACAAGCCCTCCAACCTCTGAGCGATGCGCTTCAAGACGAGTGGGCAAATCATCGCGTACAGCGTGGCAGTCAGCCATGGCTGATCCGTGATGGAAAAGAGTATCTGGTCACCCGCGTAGAAGGTCAACGATGGCTGAGAGTCAGAGACGCCAATTCATCTCAAATCGTTGATCTACTCAACATCGAACAGCGAGCAAATCAGCATGACTACTATCAGCTTGGTGGCTGGTCAGTCAGCCCAGATGGACGAAAAATTGCCCTTACTGAAGACCTAGTTGGTAACGAGCAGTACCAAATGGCGGTGGTTGAAGTGGCCACTGGTAAAGAGCAGCGCTTTAATGCCAACGGCGACACTACTGTGATTTGGTCTGCCGATAGCAAGAGTGTGCACGGCATCGTGAAAACGGTTCAGGATGCCAGACCAAGTCGATTGGTGCGTTATTCGCTGGAGGATGGACAAGTCACGGACGTTTACATCGAGACGAATCAAACTTGGCTTGTCTCTGCCTACCTTGCCAGTGATCGCCAATTTGCCATTGTGCAAAGTAACTCTGAATCTGCCAGCGAACAGCGCATTCTTGATTTGTCGAATGGTGAGTTGTCAGCCCCGTTAGCCAAAAGACGTGAGGGCTTCGAGTACTACGCAGACGTCGCCAAGGGCAAGCTGTATGTACAAAGCAACCGTGATGGTCAGTTCGCTCTATATTCAAGCTCGATGAAGGATTCGGACTGGCAGCTCATCTACGCGCCTAGTCACGACGCAGAATTGCAAACTTACTACGTTTTCCAATCTGGCCTTGCGGCGATTGAACAGAAACAAGGACAAAAAAGTCTCGTCATTTTAAACCACCGAGGGCGAGAGCAACATAGTGAGTTACTTTCTCCTTCTGGCAGTGTTGCTTGGCTGAGTCGAGTTGGGGATTACGCCAGTGACAAACTGCGTATTCGTTCAATGTCGATGACCCAACCTGCGCTCTGGGAAGAGTTCGATGTTTCTACGTTAACCCGTCGCCGATTGAGCGAAGATACGTACCCGTCATACCAATCCGATGAGTACCATACAGAAACGATATTCATCCCATCGGGTGGTGTTCAGGTTCCTGTGACTTTGGCGTACAAGACGTCAATGCTGACTGAGCGATCCCCTGTGGTGGTTTACGGATATGGTGCCTATGGGTTTACGATGAAACCCTACTTTATGCCACAGACAATCTCATTGATGGATCGCGGGATCATCTATGCGATTGCTCATGTTCGTGGTGGTGGCTACTTTGGTGATGCTTGGCATCAGTCGGGGCGCGGGGTCAATAAAATCAACGGCATCAAAGACTTTGTTGCTGTGTCGAAAGCGATGTCGACTTACAAAAAGGGTCAGCGAAAAGTGGCGGCAATCGGCTCGAGCGCAGGGGGAACTTTGGTCGCTGGTGCGCTCAACCAAGCTCCACAGCTATTCAGCGCGGCGAGCCTGACGGTCCCATTTGTCGATGTTGTCGCGAGTATGTCAGATTCGACACTACCTTTGACAGCGCAGCAGTTTCAGGAGTGGGGAAACCCATCGATTCCTGAAGAGCGGGCGAAAATGGCGCAGTACGATCCCATCTTAAATCTTACCTCTGCTAACTATCCTGCGACGCTTGTTCGCGTTGGTTGGCATGATCGCCGAGTGCCTTATTGGGAGGGCGCTAAATACCTCTCACAACTAGAAGCGATCAGCTCAGGCACTGGTCCCTATCTTCTAGAGACAGATTTTGAAAGTGGACACGCTACGGATCAGCGCAAGTCTTCACAACGCCAAGCGATGGAATACGCATTTCTTATTAAACAATTACAAAAATCGGAATAACGAACCGGAGCCATCATGAAACTTTCACGAGTCAATGTCGCTGTGCTGACTGCACTGGCGGCAGGCCTTGTACACGCGGAATCTAACGTCAGCACCTTTGAAGAGGTGGTCGTCACTGCCAATAAATACGAAGAATCATTGTCAAAAACCGCAGGCTCTGTCTCGGTGATTGACGGTGAAGAGATGCGTAAAAAGGGCGCGACCGAACTGTACGAAGTGCTGAAAAACGAGCCGGGTGTGAGTGTGACTGGCTCGGCGGGTACCGCACAGAACATCACGATTCGTGGTATGTCGGGGAACCGCGTTTCTGTAGTGAAAGATGGCATTTCAGCATCAGATGGCTACGGTGCCAATGACTTGAACGATGTGATGGGCCATAACTCCTTTGATGTTTCATCTGCAAAAGAGATTCAAGTCGTGAAGGGCGCAAGTTCAACAAGCTTTGGTTCTGGCGCGCTTGGCGGTGTGATCATTGTTAAATCGCTCTCGCCGGAAGATCTACTCGACGGTGAGGATTTCTATGTGGACGGTGCCGCGAACTATTCCGACAACAGTAGTCGCTATAGACTCTCATCCAACTTAGCATTCGCACTTGGCGACACTAGCTCCTTGGTTCAAGCCGCGTATTGGAGTGGTGAAGAGAGCAAATCGTACGACGAAAACTTGTGGAACCGTGAAATCGAAGGCCTTAGCGCCGCTTATACCATTCAGCACTACCTAAACGATGAATGGATGCTGAAAGCCAAAGCGGATTTCTATCGTGAACAAATGATCCGTGAAGAGGGGATCGCACCTCCTCAACGTGACGCAAAAATGGATATCGAGACGTTTTACGAAGACGAAACGCTATCTAATTACCTATTTTGGTTGGGTGCTGAATATGAGTCAGAGACCTTGCTCCTCGATACGCTAGAGACGAAAGTGTACTACCGACACACCTTGTTCAACGAGGACTCCAATAAGCTCATGTATCGTGATTCTAATGGTGTGCGCCTGTTGCGTCGTGAGATAGAAAATCGTCAGTTCCAAGATCAGCTCGTTGGTTGGTCTGCAGATATGATGAAAGAACTGTATCAAGGCGAGCTGAAGCATACGCTGGTTTATGGCGGTAAGTTTGAAACGACCTATCATGAGCGCCCAGTCGATGAAAGACTTACGGACTGGCATGGCGTGAAAGTGACCCAAACTAACCCATTTGCTCCGGCAACCAGCTATTCAGTGGGCGCCTTTATTCAAGACTCTATTGAAGTAGGCAACTGGCGTGCAATGTTGGGGCTTCGCTATGACTCCTACCGCCTGAGCTCTGACAGCGGCCGTTCAATTGGGATGGAAGACCTGCCTGATAACAACAGCAGTGAGGTGTCGCCAAGTGCGTCGATTGCCTATCAATTTACCCCAGCATTCAACAGCTACTTTAGCTACAAGCATGGCTATCGCGCGCCAGAGTACTCAAAAACCTATGGCTTAGTGAATCATGATTTCGTGCAAGGTAGCGCATTCATCATTATGCCTAACTTTGAGCTAGAGGAAGAAACCAGTGACAGTTTTGAAATTGGTGCCAAGTACGATGATGGCGCTATGCGCGTGTATGGGGCGGTTTTCTACAACGTATTCAGAAACTTCATTGAGCAAAAGACGGTTGGTAAACGCGCAGGAACCAATATCACCGAGGTGACCTTTGACAACCTAGATGGTGTTCGAACCTACGGTGCTGAAGCGTCGGTGGAATACTCCCTCACCAACACGATTATCGCCAGCACCAACATCGGTATCGTTGATGGAAAAGACAAAGAAGGCGATTACGTCCGTGCCATCACGCCACTGGAAGGTAATGTGGCGCTTAACTACGACAACGGAGCGCTTAACGGTTACGTGCAGCTTAACTGGGCTGACCAAATGAATCGCACCAGCGTATGTGTGAACGAGCAAAAAATCGCGGTTGACTGTGCGACCACCGCGGGCTGGGGTGCCGTTGACATCGGTCTAGGCTATGACTTTGGCGACAATACCAATATTAGTGTCAATGTCATCAACCTATTCGATCGTGAGTACATTCGCTATCAAGATATCGCGGGTCTCGAAAGCCTACACGAGGCATTCCAAACAGAGTCCGGTCGTTACTTCACCGTTAACGCACGTTACGCGTTCTAAGGATTGAACATGAAGAGACGTTATTCATTGATCGCTGCGGCGCTGATTTCTACAGGCGTTAGCGCAGGAGAGTGGGACTATCCTGCAGGCAACCAAGTGGTGAGCGACGCAGTTGCGGCGCAAGACTATTTGCAACGCCACTACCCTGAGGCAGGGACGGTGTCATTACGCTATCAAACGGAGAGCAAACTCGGCCACCAGTACAATTTCAATATTGCGGAGAATGGCGAATACCAACCGCAGCGCGCCTTAGTGGTCCATACCGACAAAGATGGCATCGTGCAACGTGTCTTCAAGAGTTTGCACGACACCATTATTCGCAACGGCGAGGCGACAAAAGCGTCTGAGTTAGAATCACCACGCCGCTTAAAAGCCCAGTATCCACCCTCTTTGGCTTCTGGGGAGGTGGTCACTGCGGCAGTGAATGTGGTGGACCCAGACCTGAGAACCATGGACAGACACGTCGCGCCAGAACTGCCTTGGCTTGATGTGGCGGACTACCCAAATACCCCAAGGTTTGTTGAACGCAACGTTGAAGTCTTAAAAAGTGGTGAGCATTACTACTTGTCGAATTCGCGTGTGACGCAAGTGGATGCGGAGTATTTGGAAGAGTATCAACCAGATAGCAAAACCTGGGTAAAGAGTGGAAGTGCGTCATTTTTGGCACCGGAAGGTATTGTGCAGTTTAGCCAACTCAGCGAGTTAAACACGCTCACCTTTGCCAGCAATGACTTTGCTCAAGTGATGGCGTTTTACCATATCGATGAATCGTTGCGATATGTTGAATCTCTGGGCTATTCGCTGTTTACAGAGCCCGTGGTGTTTGATGGTCGAGGGCTATCCAACAACAACTCAAGCTACTTCCTTGGCCCAAAGGCGGCGATGTTTGGCATTGGCGGTTCTCCTGATGCGATTGATGCGGATATCGTCATTCACGAACTTGCCCATGGCATCCATTATCAAATTGTCCCTGACTGGGCATATGGTCACACCGGTGCCATGGCAGAAGGGTTTGCTGATTACTGGGCAGGTTCGGCAAGTTACAGAAAGCTTCACCAGCAAGGCTCAAAATTTGAAATTGACACCGTATTTAACTGGGATGGCTATTTCGGCAATCGTATTTCTACACGCAGTCTTTGGAACCAACGCGCGAAGTATTTTGAGACCAGCGAATATCGCGCTCACGAAAGTGTCGGTGGTGAGCTCGGGGACGAGCTATGGTCGACACCTTTATTCCAAACCTTAAAACAGGGCGTCGAAAAATACGGAGAAGAGGCGTTCACCGAAATAGATACCCTAGTCTTGGAATCGATGTTTGGCCTTGGTCGTGGGATGAAGATGCACGATCTAGTTGAGAGCATGTTGTACACCGCCAAGACGCTTTATCCGGAGAAAGAGTATTACGACATTCTAAAGCGCAACTTCGCCACTCATGGTCTAGAGAAAGCGCCGTTTGTGCTTGAAGTCGACAGCCGTTACGTTGATCCCGCTCAGCCGATGGCGGTTCGTTTGATTGCCAATGCTCGCCAAGCCTCGGTTGATGGAACGGTGACAACCTCGAGCGGTCATCAAGCTGTTATTAAGCAAGACAAGTTTTCTGTCGCAAACCAAAGGATTCAACTCGATGGTAAGGCGTTGTGCGCCAAGCCGTTTGAACTGGATGCGAATATTGGTTACCAGTACGGCCCTGATTTACGCATGCTCAATTGGACCGACAATCGCACACTGATTATGGGCATTCCACAGCTTAGCCAGCCATTAAAGGTTCAAAATTCCGCGTTGCCAGACGCTTCGTTGGCAAGCAACGGTACCTTCAACGCTGGGTTCAAGAGCTTTAACTTCATCATCAATGACAAACAAACGGTCACTGAAGATTTCGGTGTCTATCTCAAGTTCCAGCACCAACAAATGAGCGATTTGCAGGTGGAGCTCGTCTCGCCATCGGGCGTTAGGCAAACATTGATCGCCAATCCCCGTTATTCACTGAGTGAAAAGCGTTTCTATTGGGTGGCGAAACATGATCCTCAGCTTCAAGCCTTTGTTGGGGAGCCGCTTAATGGCACTTGGCGACTGGAAGTGTCCGATGTCGGTTTAGGCGATACAGGGACATTGGTCGAATGGGCTATCGGTTCAGTCGAGCGTTATAGCTGTGAGCAAACGACCGACAGTACAGAAAACAACAAAACCAACAATAAATCCGGCACAGGGGGAGGCGCGTTCTCATGGGGGCTTTGGCTTCTTGGAGGACTATTACTCTGGCGTCGTGAGCAAAAACACACTCATTAATTTAGAAAGCAGCAATATGAAAACTCAACTTACTTTGCTTGCCGCAGCTGTGATGTTAGCAGGTTGTGGTGGCTCAGGAGGCTCTGATGAGAGTGCTCCAACCTATACTCTTTCCGGAACAGTGAAAGCACAGTCTATTCAAGGCAATGAAAAAGTATGTGCTGACCTGAACCAAGACTTTGTGTGCGGTTCAGGTGAGCCAAGCACGACAGCCAACAATGGCCAGTACTCCATTACCAGTACGAGCAAGGCCATTTTGGAAAACCCAATCGTGGTTGAAATTGACACAGGTTCCACGGCGCTGAACACGCGCGCGGATGCCGCTGACCAAACCGCGATCTTGGTTGCGCCGGCGCAGAACAAATTAGCGGGCAACGATATCAGTGCGGTCTCGACTCTAGTGGCTGGGTACGTAGCTTCTGGTGAGAGCTTAGCAACGTCAGTGGCTCGCGTAGAATCACACTTTAAAGCGCTGGGTTTACCTTCAGACGACATCATGCAGCAAGTTGACGACGCAGCGTTTCAGACTCTGGAAAAAAACATTCTTACGCTGACCAGTGCGATGGAAGAGTCTAATCGAAACGATCAAGTGTTTGCGTTGGCGGTTCAACTTGATGACCAGACCACCACGTTAGGCAAAGAGTTGTTAATGGATCAAAGCGCGAAAGCGATGATGGTAAAACTCGCTTCTCAGATTACGTTATCTCAAATTGCATACCGTGATCACAATGATACTGGGATTACATCTTATGTAACTGATGGTGGTTATGTGGATCAATCACCAGCCGATTACCCGGGTCAAGACGCCAACTTTGGTCATGATAAAAACGACGGCGGCTTTAAATTTGTGAAGCTAGATGCGTCAGGCAAAGCACTCTCTGAAGACGCTGCCGAGTGGTCGTGTGTACAGGATCAACGCAGTGGTTTGATTTGGGAATCGAAGCTAGATAACGCAGGATCTCCCCGCCATTTTGATCGTCTGTTTGCCTACCAAGAAAGTGGAGTGATTGAACCTTACATCGAAGACATCAACATCTTAGGTTGTCGCAGTACGGACAACATCTGTACCACAGAAGAGTACGTGAACTACCTAAACAAAGAGGCGGTGTGTGGCATTACCAACTGGCGTTTACCGACCTCCCATGAAGTGTATAACTTGATTGATTTCGGTGAGACAGAAACGGACGCAGACAACCAAGCCTACGGTTTTACCAAGCAGTTTTTCCCGCTGCAAAGCAAAGCGAGTTACTACGAAACGGGCGTGATTTGGACCAAGTTCGCATCGTTCTCTGAGTACTCGGATCAAGCTGCTGCGAATGGGCACTTCTTTAATGCGATTGAGACTCGAGGTGAATCTCGTGGTTCGATTTCACCGCAAGAAATATACACCAGCGAGACGCCAACTGATAACTACGACTCTTACCAATTTGCGGTTCGTTTAGTGGCATACCCGGAGAAGAAATAATGAAAAAACTGACAATCGGTATCGCGTTAAGTTTGGTATCCACTTTTTCTATGGCCGCTCAAGAGTGCCATGTTGATTTCAGTAAAAGTGCGCCGAATATTCGTTACGAATTTAATGACAATGGCACCATAAAAGACAAAGTCACTGGGTTAACCTGGATGCGCTGTGCAGTGGGACAAGAATGGAATGCAGAGCAAGCGACTTGTACGGGCAACGCAACAGGTATGTTTTGGCAGGCAGCACTAAATGAAGTGGTGTCGATCAACCAAAGTGAGAGTCACAAATTGCACCAATTTGGTGGTAAGCAAAAATGGCGCATGCCGAATATCAAAGAGTTGGTGAGCTTGGCTGAATTTTCCTGTCGTACTCCGGCGCTAAACACAAAAGCTTTCCGTGGCGCCTTCGACGCACGTACAGATGATGCCGACCTGACGTCTTACTTGTGGAGTAACCACCACCTTCCAGACACGCAAAGAATCATGACATTTGACACGCGTAACGCGCAGGTCTTTAGCTACGGCATGTCTCAAGCAAAACTCGGTGTCTTGCTGGTGGCGGACGAAGAGTAATAAACACAAGCGAGCCTTAGGGTTCGCTTTTTTGATCTCATTGCTGACCTTATCGGTAACAGATTAAAACAATCTTAACGCGACCATGAGATGAGAAAATCAACCACTGCCAAAGGATTCAAAGCGCACCTCGACACCAAGGTGTGCCCTGTTTGCCTGCGTCCATTCAGTTGGCGCAAAAAGTGGCGAAATAACTGGGCCAATGTGATCTATTGCTCAGATGGGTGCAGAAAACGCAAAACCGTCAGCATGGGGTTAGGCGATGCGAAGTGATGTTGTGTGGTGCGTCACTAATCTGCGATTGGATTAACACGACAAAACCAGAGTTTAAGGTACTCTAAAGTGGACTAGTGATAGAGAGAGGACACCATCGATGTCGAAAAGCACAAAACTACAACATGAAGACAAATTGGTAAAAAAAGCACTCGAAATTGGTGGCAAGATGGCCAAGATGCAAGGGTTTGATTTACCGCAGTCCCCTCAGCCTGTACGAGTCAAAGCCATCTACTTGTTCTTAGTTGATGCCAAACAAATTACGCCATTGCCAGAAAGTAAATTGGATGGCGCAAACATCAAACACAGACTGGCACTTTGGATACACAGTGCGCTGCCAGACAATGATCCATTGAAGTAGGCCGCCTCTCAGCGTGCGCGATTTGTTTGCTCGGACGTTTGCCTTATCTTGGCGTTTACGTCGGACTTTAACGTAACAAATACTTGTTCATATGATTTGCAATGCTCTCATCGCGAACACTACCAATGGTTGACCACATCTGACTCACTAGCTCTGGGTTTTCTGCCGCGAAGCGCTGGCTGAAAATCAGATAGTAGTACTTTCTGAGTATTGGTGGGTTGACCTTCACGATATTGGGTAATTGATTCTTTTCGATGTAACTGTCGGCGATGTTGCTTTGGATCGCCACTGCCGATACACGCCGCTTCTTCAACAATTCGAACAGTTGAGCGGTACTCGGCATCTCCAATGTCTCTATACCTTTATCAGATAACACCTTCTGAATTGAAAATCCGTTGTGAACTCCGATTGGACTTCCAATACTTGGCGATAGGTTTATCCCGTCCCACTCCAGTGATTGATCACGAAGACGATAAAAAAAGTAATCGAGTGTCGCGATACGCAATGCGCTGTCAGCTTGGCTATCTTTGGTGGGGTAAGCAGCGTAACGGGCTCGTTCTGGACTATAAGAGAAAATAAAACCGCCATCGACTTGATTCGTTTTGATTTGCTGAAGGACTCTTTTGCCCGGGATTCGAACGTATTCGATTTCTACATCCAAGGTATCAGCGGCCTGTTCGATGATATCGATGGATAGCCCAGGCGGCTTGGCGACTGCATTACCGTTGCCCATTTGGAACGGAAATGATTCAACGTCTGAGTAGGCAAGTCTGATGGTTTTAGGCGATGAGGCATAAGCACTAAAAGCGGACATCCACATCACAAGTACAACGAATAGAGAGCGCATTCAATTCTTTCCGTAGAGTTATAATTATCACTTTTCCCACATCAATTTGTTGGTGCAAAGTGTCGGTTATTTGATTTTATCGATAATCTTAGTTTGTTACTGTCTACTGATTCTCGCTTTGAAACGATGACAATCAGGGTTGCCCCTCCTATTGTTAGGATAGACAGATAGTTCCTTAGATTGGCTTGTTAAACAACCCACTCAGCCTTGAGTTTAGAAGAACCAAATTCACAGTGCCACTTCGGAAAGATTGACGCGGCATCGATTACAAAAAGGCGAACCTTGTGGTTCGCCTTTGGCTATTTAAGTGAGTTTCCAACTTGGTTGTCTGTGTTCAACCAGAAAAATTACTCTTCGTAGTTGTCGATGCTTGGACACGAACAGATCAAGTTGCGGTCACCATAAACGTTGTCTACGCGGTTTACGGTTGGCCAGTATTTCCAAGACTTAGTCGCTGATGATGGGAAACAGCCTACTTCGCGAGAGTATGGGCGATCCCAATCGTCTTTCGCGAGATCGACTTGTGTGTGCGGTGCGTTAACTAGAGGGTTGTTCTCTAGTGGCCAATCACCGTTTTTCACCTTGGTCATCTCTTCACGAATCGCGATCATTGCGTCACAGAAACGGTCGATCTCTTCTAGATCTTCAGACTCTGTTGGTTCAACCATTAGTGTACCTGCTACAGGGAAAGACATGGTTGGCGCATGGAAACCGTAGTCCATTAGACGTTTGGCGATATCTTCTTCACTGATGCCTGTTTCTTCTTTAAGCGGGCGAATGTCGATGATGCACTCGTGCGCTACGCGGCCGTTTGCACCACGGTAAAGAACTGGGTAGTGAGGGCGCAGACGCTCCATCATGTAGTTTGCGTTTAGAATCGCTACCTTAGTCGCCTCTGTTAGACCTTCTTCACCCATCATTGCGATGTAAGCCCAAGAAATAGGTAGAATAGACGCACTGCCTAGATCTGCTGCTGATACCGCAAAGTCTTCACCTTCAACACCATTTTCGATGTGACCCGGTAGGAAAGGTGCTAGGTGCGATTTTACACCGATAGGACCCATACCCGGACCACCACCACCGTGTGGAATACAGAAGGTTTTGTGCAGGTTAAGGTGAGAAACGTCAGAGCCGATAAGACCAGGAGACGTTAGACCAACCTGAGCGTTCATGTTCGCGCCATCTAGGTAAACTTGACCGCCAGCGGCATGAACCATTTCACACACTTCTTTCACTTGCTCTTCGTAAACGCCGTGCGTAGAAGGGTAAGTGATCATGATGCTTGATAGGTTATCCGCGTGCTTTTCGATTTTCGCTGCTAGGTCTGTCATGTCGATGTTGCCATCGTCATCACACTTAACCACAACCACTTTCATTGACACCATTGAAGCGGTAGCAGGGTTTGTACCGTGCGCTGAGCTTGGGATCAAACATACGTTACGGTGTCCTTCGCCGCGGCTCTCGTGGTAGCGTTGAATCGCGATTAGACCTGCGTACTCACCTGATGCGCCTGAATTAGGCTGCAGTGAGAAGTCATCGTAGCCTGTGATTTCACACAGCTTCTCTTTTAGATCTTTCGCTAGCGCAGAGTAGCCCGCCGCTTGCTCGATTGGTGCGAATGGGTGAATCGAACCAAACTCTGGCCATGTTACTGGGATCATCTCCGCGGCGGCGTTCAGCTTCATTGTACAGCTGCCTAGCGGAATCATACCGTGAGTCAGTGAGAAGTCTTTGTTCTCAAGCTGTTTTAGGTAACGCATCATCTGCGTTTCGCTGTGGTGCGTGTTAAACACTGGGTGAGTAAGGTATTTTGAAGTACGACGAAGCGCTTCAGGAATCGCTGCAAATTCGTTGCTCGCAATTTCTGATGATAGTGCGTTTACGTCTTGTTCTACGCCAAATACGGCAAATAGCGCTTCAACGTCGGCAACGGTTGTTGTTTCATCTAAGCTAACACCGAGTTGAGTTGGCAGTTTGCGCAGGTTGATGTCAGCTGCTTGAGCTTTTGCGTACAGCGCTTCAGTCTGTTCACTAGAATTGATAGTGATGGTATCGAAGAAGCTGTTGTGCGCGAGTTCGAAGCCAGCTTTAGTTAGACCAGCAGCAAGGATAGCTGTCATGTGGTGAGTACGGCGAGCAATCGTACGCAAGCCTTCTGCACCGTGGTAAACCGCGTAGAACGATGCCATGTTTGCTAGTAGTGCCTGAGCAGTACAGATGTTTGATGTCGCTTTCTCACGGCGGATGTGCTGCTCACGAGTCTGCATCGCCATACGTAGTGCTTGGTTACCGTTAGAGTCGATAGAAACACCGATAACGCGACCTGGCATAGTACGTTTGTGCTTGTCACGTGTTGCCATAAATGCAGCGTGAGGACCACCGTACCCCATAGGTACGCCAAAACGTTGTGCTGAGCCGATAACTACATCTGCGCCCATTTCACCTGCTGGCTTAAGTAGAGCTGAAGCGAGTAGGTCTGTAGCAACTGTTACTAGTGTTTTGTTTGCCTGCGCTTTAGCGATGATGTCCGTTAGGTCGCGAACTTCACCCGTTGTTCCAGGGTATTGAACAAGCGCACCAAACACGTCTTGCTCTGGTAGTGACTCTAATGAACCGACTTGTACGTCAAAGCCGATGTACTTAGCGCGAGTTTTAACAACTTCTAGCGTTTGAGGGTGTACATCATCTGCCACAAAGAAAACTTTGCTCTTGCTCTTACCAGCGCGTTTACATAGCGTCATCGCTTCGCCTGCCGCTGTTGCTTCGTCAAGCAGTGAGGCGTTAGCAATGTCCATTGCTGTTAAGTCCATCACCATTTGCTGGAAGTTAAGCAGAGCTTCTAGGCGGCCTTGCGAAATCTCTGGCTGGTAAGGGGTATATGCTGTGTACCAACCTGGATTTTCAAGCACGTTACGTAGGATTACGTTTGGCGTGAAAGTGTTGTAGTAACCTTGGCCGATGAACGTACGCTTGATTTGGTTTTGGTCGGCAAATTCGCGCATGGCAACCAACATGTCAGCTTCGCTTTTTGCTTCGGCCAGTGTCATCGGATTTTCTAGGCGAATTTGCGCTGGAACTGTTTCATCAATCAACGCGTCTAGGTTTGCAACGTTGATCGCTTCCAACATTTTTTGTTGGTCAGATTTGTTTGGACCGTTGTGGCGAGCAACGAACTCATTTTGTGTGCTGAGGCTTTGAAGTAATTCAGTCATTGTCCTTTACCTACTCCATCGTTCGGTTATCGGTTGTCACTACTGACAATATTGCTTATACGTCCGAACTTTGAAAAAAAGCTGCCTCTGAGAACAGGGGCAGCCTTGCTAATTTTCCTAATTACTCGTCTTCGATTGAGTTTAGGTACTCTTCTGCGTCTTTTAGGTTGTCGAGTTCAGATGCATCAGACATCTTCACTTTCACGATCCAACCGCCTTCATACGGTTCTTCGTTGATTAGCTCAGGGCTGTCTTCTAGTTCTTCGTTGATTTCTACGATTTCACCGGTGATTGGTGCATAGATGTCAGACGCTGCTTTTACAGATTCAACCAGTGAGAAGCTTTCACCTGCTTCAACTTCGTCTTCAACCTCTGGTAGGTCAACGAATACAACGTCACCTAGCATTTCTTGTGCATGCTCAGAAATACCGATAGTTACTGTGCCGTCACCGTTATCGCGTACCCACTCGTGGCTATCTGCAAACTTCAGTGTTTTGTCCATTGCTTAATCTCCAAAAATAACTTTGATTAAATTGTTTATTGGTAAAGTGGGAAGCGATTGCACAGTGCTTTCACTTCTTTGCGAACGCGTTGTTCAACTTCTGGGTTGCCTTCTGGGTTTTCTACCAACCCGTCAAGAACGTCGCCAATCCAATTACCGATGAGTTTGAATTCTTCAGCGCCAAAGCCGCGGCTTGTGCCCGCAGGCGTCCCTAATCGAATGCCCGATGTAATCATAGGCTTCTCTGAATCGAATGGGATGCCATTTTTATTACATGTGATCCCCGCACGTTCTAGTGCTTCTTCTGTCACGTTCCCCTTCAAGCCCTTAGGGCGAAGGTCGACCAACATTAGATGAGTATCTGTACCGCCAGTCACAATGTCGCACCCGCGAGTTTGCAATACTTCAGCAAGAACTTTTGCGTTGTTGATCACTGAATCAATATAAGTTGAAAATTCTGGACCGAGCGCCTCGCCAAACGCGACGGCTTTAGCCGCGATAACGTGCATTAATGGGCCGCCTTGTAGGCCAGGGAACACGGCAGAGTTGATTTTCTTGATGATGTCTTCGTGGTTAGTCAGAATCATACCGCCACGTGGGCCGCGCAATGTCTTATGTGTTGTGGTTGTAACAACGTGTGCATGTGGAAGCGGACTAGGGTGCGCGCCTGTCGCAATCAGACCGGCAATGTGCGCCATATCGACCATTAGGATTGCATCAACTTCGTCTGCGATTTCGCGGAACTTAGCAAAGTCGATGGTGCGTGGAATAGCACTACCGCCTGCGATGATCATTTTTGGCTTGTGCTCAAGAGCTAGCTCGCGAACGGCATCGTAATCAATTTCTAGTGTGTCGCGATCCACGCCATACTGAACGGCGTTGAACCATTTACCAGAAAGCGCTGGGCGAGCGCCGTGGGTAAGGTGACCACCTGCATCTAGAGACATGCCTAGAATAGTGTCGCCTGGTTGAAGAAGTGCCAGCTTCACTGCGCCATTTGCTTGCGCACCAGAGTGAGGTTGAACGTTTGCGTAGCCACACTTGAAAAGTTGCTTCGCGCGTTCGATAGCGATTGCCTCTACTGTATCAACGTGTTCACAGCCACCGTAGTAACGACGGCCAGGGTAACCTTCTGCATATTTATTGGTTAGGCAGGTGCCTTGGGCTTGCATGACTGCTTTAGATACAATGTTCTCAGAAGCAATCAGCTCAATTTGTTCGTTTTGACGTGTGTTTTCCGCTTGAATCCCAGCGAACACAGCGTCGTCAGTAGCAGCAAGATTAGTCGAGAAAAAATTCTCTAGGCTGTGATTTTGGTACGTTTTGTTCATGGTAGATGACCTTCCATTGATGCCGATGAGATAGTTATTTAGGTTTGTAGTTCTCATCAGTCTTTTTCTAGTACTGCTCTTCTCTATGTAAGAGCAAAGCGACATTTAACGCCCCAAAACTCAGTATTCAATCCGTGGGGCAAAACCGAAAACAATTGTTAAATCTATCAAGCAACCGATTCGGAAATAGCATCTCTACAACTAACAAGTTGGTAACATAGCGGTTGTCGTAACAACAATCAACCAAAAATTTCCTATTGGAAACAAGGTTTCTAATTTTGTTATCGAGAGCACGGTTTATTTCTTGTTCTAATCTTTTTTCTCTGATCGCCTTCGGGCACAATGAAAATGAAACAGGAAGTAGCAGAATATAAGAAGAGGGAAGCATGCCCGAAGATATCTATGATGAATACCCATCATTGACGTTAGCTAAGGAATCGAGCGATCAAAACATCGAACCATTGAAGCTTGGCGAGAAAATCAAAGACATACGTGGCAAGTTAGGGATTACCCTTGAAGAGGCAAGCCAACGCACAGGATTAGCGCGTTCAACATTAAGTAAGATTGAAAACGAACAGATTTCGCCTACCTTTCAAGCGATGCAGAAGTTGGCTATGGGGTTGCAGATTGATATGCCGCAACTCTTTGAACCACCAAGGAAAAAAGTTGCAACAGGGCGTAGAGATATCACTAAATCCGGTCAAGGAAAGCCGCACCCAACGCCTACTTATGAGCACGAACTGCTCGCCACTCAACTGTCTAACAAAAAGATGATGCCGTTCAAAAGCCAAGTGCATGCACGGAGTTTTGATGAGTACGGTGATTGGGTGCGTCATGATGGCGAAGAGTTTCTGCTTATTCTTTCAGGAACGGTTCGTTTTTATTCTGAGTTCTATGAGCCAGTGGAAATGAGTGAAGGGGACAGTGTCTATTATGATGCCAATATGGGTCATATGCTGATTTCTACCAGTGAAGAAGATGCACATATTTTGTGGGTGACCGCTAAATAACGTAATGTGCTCTTAGTTTTCCTATAATAAAAGCAAACGATTGCTTTTGTGTTTTTTCTGAGTACAATAGCGCCATCTTGAGCGACATAGGTTCAAGATGGCGCTTCTCTTTCCTTTCTGTTGATGTGAATTTAATGTTAAATGTCACATTTTGAACTGTTCTCGACTTGTTAATGGTGCAAAAATTCTCCACTCGTGTTTATTATTGGAAACAAGGTTTCCTAGAGTGGAAAACGAACCTGATTAAACGGAGACAACAATGACTCAAGATCTACTAAAAACACCACTTCACTCTTTACATGTTGAAGCTGGTGCGAAAATGGTTCCTTTCGCAGGCTACGATATGCCAGTGCAATACAAACTCGGCGTGAAAAAAGAGCACCTGCACACCCGTGATGCGGCGGGTCTGTTCGACGTATCTCACATGGGGCAATTACGTCTGCACGGTGAAGGGGCAGCGGCGTTTCTTGAGTCTTTGGTCCCAGTGGACATTATCGATCTACCAGCTGGCAACCAGCGCTATGCGTTCTTCACCAATGAACAAGGCGGCATTATGGATGACCTTATGGTGGCAAACCTTGGGGATCATCTGTTTGTTGTCGTCAATGCGGCGTGTAAAGAGCAAGATATTAACCATCTTGAAGCCCACCTTCCGTCCGGCGTAGAGCTAGAAGTGATTGATGACCGAGCACTACTGGCATTGCAAGGCCCTAAAGCCGTGGATGTCCTCAAGCGATTCAATGCTGAGGTCGCAGACATGCTATTTATGGACGTGAAGAAGCTTGAGATTTTAGGTGTTGAGTGCATCGTGAGCCGCAGTGGCTACACGGGTGAAGATGGCTACGAAATCTCTGTACCCAACACGCATGCACAAGAGCTCGCACAAAAGCTAACAGCTGAAGAAGAAGTCGAGTGGATCGGCCTTGGCGCTCGTGACTCTCTGCGCCTTGAGTGTGGATTGTGTTTGTATGGTCATGATCTCGACACAACGACAACACCTGTTGAAGCAAGCCTTCTGTGGGGCATCCAAAAAGTGCGTCGCACTGGCGGTGAACGCGAAGGTGGGTTCCCAGGTGCGGACATCATCCTCAAACAAATTGAGACTAAAGATGTGACGCGTAAGCGTGTTGGTTTAGTTGGCCAAACGAAGGCTCCGGTTCGTGAAGGCACCGAACTGTTCGACGCTGATGATAACAAAGTAGGGATTGTTACCAGTGGCACGGCTGGGCCTAATGCTGGCAAGCCGGTTTCCATGGCTTACGTTCGAGCGGATTTAATGGCCGTTGGCACTGAGTTATTCGCCGAAGTTCGTGGTAAAAAATTGCCAATGACTGTTGAGAAAATGCCATTTGTGCCGCAGCGTTACTATCGCGGTTAAGCATTTGTAAGCATCATTTGAATTGTGTATCAAACCTCTCGACTGAGAGGTTTTTTTATATGTATGATGTCGGCAGTAGTTTTACAAAGGATATTTTTATGAAAAGGCTTGCATTAGTTCTTTCAATGTTGGCATCTGCATCTTCTCATGGTTTTGAATCGAATCCGTATATAGTTAATGGTTCCCCAGCTAGTGTCAGTGAGTTTCCAACTTTCTCAAGCCTGTATTTCGATAACGGCAAATATTATGGCAATTACTGTGGCTCAACCGTCATCAATGAAAACTATATTCTGACAGCTGCTCACTGTATCTACGGTGCTTTTGACCAAATGCTACATACCAATGTTGTGTTAGGAGTAGAGAATAAAAACGATTATCTAAGCGGAAAGTTTGAGAGTGTCAGAGCCGCAGAATTTTACTATCCAGACAATTACGAGCATTCCGAGGTATCGGCTTGGCCCAATGATATTGCGATAATAAAACTTGCTCGACCTCTTGCTGGAAATCCTGACTATTATAATCATTTGAACTTGAATGTGTCTAAAGGCTCCCTCGAAAAGACAACTGGATACATGGCCTTAGGGCATGGGTTAGTCAATGGTAATGTTGCTTCAGACGGTCAGTTGCTCAAAACCGATCTTACATTTACCGACGACTCTAATTGTGACAACACAAAACCAGGTCAGTTGTGCTTTGATGGACAGTTGGCTGGTGGTTACAAAAACTCTACGTGCAACGGAGATTCGGGTGGACCCGTGTATAAAGACTTTGGAACTGGGACTTATATTCAAGTCGGTATCACTAGCTACGGCCCTGCAACGTGCGGTGACCCCTCCTTTGCTGCTACCTCTGTTTTCACTAACGTGAACCAGTACCAGAATTGGATTTATAGAGTGATTAATGGTGGTGAGACGCCTAAGTACCACATTGTGGCAAAAGGTTCTGATCGTCAGTTAATCGAAAACTCGACTTCAAAAGTAAAAGCTTCAAGTGAGCATGTTGATGCGAGTAGCTCTAGCGGCGGCTCACTGGGCTTATTTTCTGTGTTGCTGCTAGGCGCATTGTCTCTTAGAGACAAAATCCGCCGCTAACACGATTAAACCTTTGCTCTCCCCGTTCGTAAACTAAACTTAAGAGTGATGCTTACGAACGGAGGAAGTGATCATGGTTCGATTTCTACTAGCGAGCGTGATAACAGCTTGGAGTTCGTTTGCCTATAGCTTTGAAGCTTCTCCGTATATCGTCAATGGCACGACTGCCAACATTTCTAATTATCCTACATTTGCCAGTCTGTTTTACCGCAGTAACACGCTTTATAGCACCAGCAGCTTCTGTGGTGCGACGCTTATTAATAGTGAGTATGTACTTACCGCTGCGCATTGTATTTACGGTCAAAACGAAACCATGCTCTATACCGTGGTTGCGCCGCAACTCGAAGATGAGAGCCAGTTTCTATCGAGCCCTCAAGCCCGAGTTGTCGAGTTTTACTACCCAGATACCTATTCCGACTCGTCGGTTGATTTATGGCGCGACGATATTGCCATATTAAAGCTCGAAACGGCTTTGGGTGTTGGTGACTTTAAATACTTGCTCAACACCATGATCAATAACAGTTTTTCCTCGAACGGCGAGTTTATTGCGGTTGGCCATGGCTATATAGAAGGTAACCAACCCGGAGGGGGGCAGTTGCTCGAAACTGAGTTGGAATATATTTCGACATCCGCTTGCCAAGCGGAATTTGGCAGTGCGATCACCGATAAACATTTGTGTTTTGGTGGGCCTGAAAAGAGCGGTTATCAAAACTCGACTTGTTCGGGAGATTCTGGAGGACCAGTCTATTATTACAACGGTCTCGACTACATCCAAGTCGGGTTGACGAGCTTTGGCCCTGCATTGTGTGGAGATAACCGCTACAGTGTGACCTCCGTGTTTACCGACCTTTATGATTACCAAGGTTGGATAGATCAAGTGCTTGCAGGTGAAGTGGAACCAAAGGCATTTGTCTTGGTTGAAGATGGCGTAAGAAGACTAATCAATAACGAACATGGCAGCAGCCAAGCGGAAGTGACTCCAGATCAGTTAACCACAAGCAGCAGTGGAGGAGGAGGGGTGTTTTACGGTCTCTTGGTTCTACTTCTCATTGCTTTCAAACGAAGCTTAAAATGGTAGTTTTACGCTTTTTCGAAGTAAAAAGTACCATTCTCAAAAGTGAGATTTAATCATACCTCTATGATATATAAGGGTTTTACTCAGGTAGGTGTCGCGATTGTAAGACCTGCTATATTGACTAATCTTATCTAAACGATAGTTTTAACTTATCTATAGGGTGGAGCTGGAGAATTCCTCAATGACAGAAAGTAAAAACTATCAAATCACACTTTTGTCGGATGTGAGCATGCAATCGAATCTATTTAAAGATTCGCTAGAGAGAGGGCTTCAGCTTACCGTCAACATGGTTTCTGTCGATGATCTTCGTACACATGATGGCTCGTCTCGCCTACTGGGTGATTTTGTGTTGTTCGATTTTCAATACCTAGATGATGACCGTTTCAACGAGTACAGCCAAATAAAAGCGGCGAGTGAAACCGCGATCAAAGAAATCGTCATTAACTGCCCTAAAGATGTGACATCGACTCAGCTGTTCAAATGGCGTAATCTCGTAGGCGTGTTCTACATCGAAGATGATATTTCGTTGCTGATCAAGGGTATGGAAAAGATCATGAACGACGAAATGTGGCTGTCGCGCAAAGTGGCTCAAGACTATATTGAATATTTCCGCTGTGCAAATACCGTGACAACATCGCAAGCGTACGCAAATCTGACGAAACGCGAAAAAGAGATCATGCGTTTATTGGGGCATGGTGCTTCCAACTTACAAATCGCCGACGAACTGTTTGTGAGTGAAAATACGGTCAAAACGCACTTACATAACATCTTTAAGAAAATTAACGCTAAGAATCGCCTTCAAGCATTGCTCTGGGCCAACAATAACATTGCTTTGGAAGAGCGAGCGTAGAGACTTAGCAAAAATTGAAATCAAAAAAGAGCAGCTAGTGAGCTGCTCTTTTTATTGCTAAAGAATGCAGTGCTTAGCGAAATCTTTTGCTTCGTTAGCACTCCAGTCGCCTTTCGGTTTCTCTTTTAAGTCGTTACACCAGGCTTCGCTTCCAACCTCCGTGCAAGCGGTAAGTGACATTGCCAAAAATAGAAGGGCAGTCAGTTTTTTCATCATTACGTCCTTGTTGATGGTTGACAGTGTCACTAGGTTATCGGCTTGTTGCTGACTCAGTCAATAAGTGACTTTACAGAATACAGTGTGTTGCGAAGTTTTTAGCTTCGTTCGCGCTCCAGTCACCTTTGGGTTTGTCACTCATTGACTCACACCATGATTCACTGCCGACAGCATCTTGCAGCACGCAGTGTTTTGCATAATCGAGGGCGTCTTGAGCGCTCCATTCACTCTTGGGGCCTTGTGCTTTGTTATCACACCAATTTTGGGTACCTACCTCATCTTTACACGCAGACAGAGCAACTAGGGCAAACAAAACAAGGGGTAATTTCTTCATAATCGTGTCCTAAATTTATCTGGCGCAACTATACCTAAAAACCGTGAGAAAGTGTGTGCGATTTCGGTTAATTATGGCGAAATTTGGCATATCGAAACGTTTCGATGGGTGAGTTCGATCACTCTTTGTCGCGTTTAACGGGTTGAGGCAAAGATCCATCTCACACTCTGAAAGGTGGGCTATCGTAATTCTATGCTGAAGGGCTATGATGCAATCGAAACGTTTCGATGAGATTTGTATCAATAATAATTTGCATAGAAGCCGACAGACTTTATTTGGTTTGATCGTGTATTCGATAGGTCAATGAGATGAAAAAAAGTACCCTAATCAACGCTGAGCTTTCTTACCTAGTGGCCACACTAGGTCATACCGATGAAATCACGATTTGTGATGCTGGCTTACCAATTCCTGACGACGTTCAGCGCATTGATCTTGCTCTTACTCACGGTGTCCCGAGCTTTCTTGAAACGGTCAAAGTGATGCTCAGCGAATCTCAGGTTGAGGGCATCATTCTTGCCGAAGAGTTTAAAGAGGTTAGCCCAGCCCATCATGAAGCATTGATTGCTGAGATTTTAGCGGAGCGAGAGGCAAGCGGAAAAGCCATTTCGGTTACTTACCTTTCTCACGAAGCCTTTAAAGCGCGTACTTCGTCAAGCCGCGCGGTTGTACGTACTGGCGAGTGCACGCCGTATGCCAACGTGATTTTCCAAGCTGGTGTGGTTTTTTAAAGCCCGCTAATGATTGAGGACAGAGTATGACTCAAGCCATCTTACAACTGAGTGATATTGAGAAAGCTTTTCCGGGAGTAAAGGCGCTTGATAAAGCCAGCTTAAATGTTTACCCGGGACGCGTTATGGCGTTGATGGGGGAAAATGGCGCTGGCAAATCCACTCTGATGAAAGTGTTGACCGGCATCTACAGTAAAGACGCAGGTACGATTCACTATCAGGGACAAGCTGCCGCTTTTCATGGACCAAGAGATTCTCAAGAAGCGGGGATCAGTATCATTCACCAAGAGTTGAACCTGATTCCAGAGCTGACAATTGCGGAAAATATTTTCTTAGGTCGGGAGTTTACGGGCGCATTTGGTCGCATCCAGTGGGAGACCATGTACGCGGAAGCCGATAAGTTACTTGCGCGCTTGAATGTCAAGCACAGCTCGAAAACCTTGCTTGGCGATTTAAGTCTCGGTGAGCAGCAAATGGTAGAGATTGCCAAAGCACTTTCGTTTAAGTCGAAAGTCATCATTATGGATGAGCCAACAGATGCGTTGACCGATACCGAGACCGAGTCGCTTTTCAAAGTGATTAACGAGTTGCGCGAACAAGATTGCGGCATTGTTTACATTTCCCATCGCCTAAAAGAAATCTTCGAAATCTGTGATGACATTACGGTACTACGTGACGGTAAATTCATCGGTGAATGCCCAGTCGCAGAGACGGACGAAGACGGCTTGATTGAAATGATGGTTGGGCGAAAGCTAGACGAGCAATACCCACGCATTGATGTTCAACACGGCGAAACTTGTTTGGAAGTGATCGGTCTGACCGGCTCCGGCGTTCACGATGTCACTTTCAAGCTTAAACGAGGAGAAATTCTTGGTGTGTCGGGCTTAATGGGCGCGGGTCGTACTGAGCTGATGAAAGTGATTTACGGTGCCTTGCCCAGTGAGCGCGGCGTGATCAACTTGAACAACAAAACCATTAACCCTGTTAGCCCCCAAGATGGTCTTGCGAATGGCATTGCCTACATCTCTGAAGACCGTAAAGGCGATGGTTTGGTGCTGGGTTTATCTGTGAAAGAGAACATGTCTTTGTGTTCATTGGACAAGTTAACGCAGGGAGGTCGAATCCAACACAGCGAAGAAGTGATCGTGGTGGAAGACTTCATCAAGCTGTTCAATATCAAAACCCCAACTCGTGACCAAATCATTGGCAACCTATCTGGTGGTAATCAACAGAAAGTGGCGATTGCGAAAGGGTTAATGACCAAACCTAAGGTACTGATTCTTGATGAACCAACTCGCGGTGTCGACGTCGGTGCCAAAAAAGAGATCTACCAGCTGATCAACAAATTCAAAGCAGATGGCATGAGCATCATTCTTGTCTCTTCAGAAATGCCAGAGGTTCTGGGAATGAGTGACCGCATCATGGTGATGCATGAAGGTCGTATCAGCGGTGAGTTTGACGCCAAAGAGGCTGACCAAGAAAAACTATTAGCGTGTGCCGTTGGCAAAAAGATTAACGAGGAAGCAGCATGAGTACCAATACCATGAGCAAACCAAATGAAACAGGCGGCAAAAAGCTATTGAGCAAAGAGTGGCTGATTGAACAGAAATCTCTGATCGCTCTACTCTTTTTAATTGTTGTCGTCTCGTTCCTTAACCCTAACTTTTTTACCGTAGACAACATTCTTAACATACTGCGTCAAACGTCAGTCAACGCGATTATCGCCGTGGGGATGACGTTGGTTATCTTAACGGCGGGTATCGATTTGAGCGTCGGCTCGGTGCTTGCCCTCTGCGGTGCGTTTGCTGCAAGCTTAATCGCTATGGAAGTGCCAGTGCTCATCGCGGTTCCTACTGCGCTTGTCGCGGGTGCGGCGCTTGGGGCGATCAGTGGCATCATCATCGCTAAAGGCAAGGTGCAAGCGTTTATCGCAACGCTGGTGACCATGACATTGCTTCGTGGTGTGACCATGGTGTACACAGACGGTCGACCAATTTCTACAGGTTTTACCGATACAGCGGATGCATTCGCTTGGTTTGGTACGGGCTACGCGTTAGGCATTCCCGTTCCAGTCTGGCTAATGGTGATCGTATTTGCCGCAGCTTGGTTCCTGCTTAACCACACTCGCTTTGGTCGTTACGTTTACGCTTTAGGTGGCAATGAGTCAGCAACACGCCTATCAGGCATCAATGTTGACCGAGTAAAAATCGGCGTGTACGCCATCTGCGGTCTGCTTGCGGCGCTGGCTGGCATCATCATTACCTCTCGTCTTTCTTCTGCTCAGCCAACCGCTGGTATGGGTTATGAGTTAGATGCTATCGCCGCGGTAGTACTTGGTGGCACAAGCTTGATGGGCGGTAAAGGTCGCATTATGGGGACGCTCATTGGTGCGCTCATCATCGGTTTCCTCAACAACGCGTTAAACCTACTGGACGTTTCCTCTTATTACCAAATGATCGCAAAAGCAGTAGTCATCCTTCTTGCGGTATTGGTAGATAACAAGAACAAGTAATCCCTAGTTAAGAAGTAGCTAGGGAGAACCTGGCTACTGATAATTAAAAGGGATTGTTATGAAACTCACTTATTTAAAGTTACTACTAGCGTTAGGCACATTAAGTATTGCTTTAACAATAACGGTAACGATTGAAATTCACGTTAATTAGTGGATGTAACTAAAAGAATGCTCTAAGCATCACACCCTACACAAGGACTAACACAATGAAAAAATTAGCAACGCTTATCTCTGCTGCACTTCTTTCTTCCACCGTTTCTGTTTCAGCGCAGGCGCAAGATACCATGGCGATCGTCCTGTCTACGCTAAACAACCCTTTCTTCGTTACGATGAAAGATGGCGCAGAAGCAAAGGCGAAAGAGTTGGGATATGACCTGATCGTGCTTGATTCGCAAAATGACCCGAGCAAAGAGCTTTCTAACGTGGAAGATCTTACTATTCGTGGCGTAAAAGCGATTCTTATCAACCCGACAGATTCAGATGCAGTATCGAATGCGATTCGTATGGCAAACCGCTCAAACATTCCAGTGTTGACGCTAGACCGTGGCGCAAGTCGTGGTGAGGTTGTGAGCCACATTGCCTCTGACAACGTGGTAGGTGGTGAAATGGCGGGTCACTACATTATGGAAAAAGTAGGTGAAAAGGCGAAAGTGATTCAGCTTGAAGGTATTGCAGGGACGTCTGCCGCACGTGAGCGTGGAGAAGGCTTCATGAACGCCGTAAAAGGCAGTGAGATGGAACTGCTTGCTAGCCAGCCTGCGGATTTTGACCGTACTAAAGGTCTCAACGTGATGGAAAACTTGCTTGCAGCCAACCCAGACGTGCAAGCGGTATTTGCGCAAAACGATGAGATGGCGTTAGGTGCACTTCGTGCGGTACAGGCGTCAGGAAAAGATGTAATGATCGTAGGCTTTGACGGCACCGATGACGGCATCGCAGCGGTTAACCGCGGCAAATTGGCAGCAACCGTTGCTCAGCAGCCAGATCTGATTGGTTCACTGGGTATCGAAACGGCAGACAAAGTGCTTAAAGGTGGCTCTGTAGACGCTTACATTCCAGTACCACTTAAAGTGATCGCTAAGTAATCTGTTCGCCTTCCTCTTCTCTTTTATCTGTCGTAGGGGAGAGGAGGGCACTTAAGTTTGTGTTCTTGCGAGAGTACAAACTTATTATTCCTGTTCAAATAGATAAGGGCTCATTCGAGTCGAGGAAAACCGTATGAATAAGTTAGTGGTTTTAGGTAGTGTTAACGCTGACCATGTTCTTCAAGTGCCTTCTTTTCCACGTCCTGGCGAGACGCTCCACGGCCGCAACTATCAAGTGATTCCTGGCGGTAAAGGGGCGAATCAAGCGGTCGCGGCAGCACGACTGAATGCTGACATTGGGTTTATCGCTTGTGTGGGTGATGATGCGTTCGGCATTAACATTCGCGAAAATTTCAAAATGGACAACATCAATATCAATGGCGTTAAAATGCAGCCCAATTGCCCAACGGGGATCGCAATGATTCAAGTGGCAGACAGTGGTGAAAACAGTATTTGTATTTCCGCAGAGGCGAATGCCAAGCTAACAGCAGAAGCGATT
This sequence comes from Vibrio sinaloensis, assembly GCF_000808535.1. Taxonomy (GTDB): domain Bacteria; phylum Pseudomonadota; class Gammaproteobacteria; order Enterobacterales; family Vibrionaceae; genus Vibrio; species Vibrio sinaloensis_D. The sequence continues at coordinate 247,352 of NZ_JWLV01000045.1, read as the reverse complement.
GAACCTGATTTGGAGCGAATTCGCCAAGCTAAGTACTTACTGATGCAACTTGAAACGCCAATGTGCGGCATTGAAAAGGCGGCGCGAGTAGCCAAAGAAGCGAAGACCAACGTGATCTTGAATCCTGCTCCGGCTCGTGAGTTGTCTGATGAACTGCTGGCTTGCGTCGATGTGATCACCCCAAATGAAACCGAAGCGGAGGTGCTAACAGGTATCACGGTTAACGATAACGAAACCGCGCAAGAAGCGGCGAATGCACTTCATGGTAAGGGCATCGAGATCGTGATGATTACTCTTGGTGCGAAAGGCGTGTGGTTGAGCCAAAATGGTCGTGGTGAGTTGATTCCGGGCTTTAAAGTAGAGGCTACCGATACTACGGCTGCTGGTGATACGTTTAATGGGGCATTGGTCACTGGTCTATTGGAAGATTTACCTCTAGAATCAGCCATCAAGCTTGCTCATGCGGCTGCCGCTATCTCTGTAACAAGATTTGGTGCCCAGACTTCAATTCCAACGCGTAAAGAGGTCGATGCATTTCTTGCAAGCCAGCCCTAATTGGTCGCGATCGAGCTAAATTCAATGCAGCACTTGCCCTTGTTTTTAGCTCGATACATGGCTTGATCAGCGAGTTTTACCAGCTCTTTCAGCTTGTGATTTGTACCTGAGAAAATCAGTGCGCCAATACTGGCACTAACTTGAAAAGCAATATTGTCTTGCTGGATAGGCTCGCAAATGAGTGTGAGCAGTTGGCGTGACAGCTCCTCTATCTCGCTTTTTGAATCGCTCTTTAAATACACCAGAAATTCATCGCCCCCTAAACGACAGACTTGCACATCTTGGCGCAATATTGTGCTCATTCGTTTGGCTACGGTCTGCAAACAATAGTCTCCCGATTCATGTCCAAACTTGTCATTGACGGCTTTGAATCCATCAAGGTCAATAAACAGCAGTGCGCCTGCTGTGTGGTGTTCAAACTGCGCCTTGAAGGCTTTCAGATTCATAAGGCCGGTCAGTTCATCGTGCAGTGCGTGCCATTCGATCTCCTCTTTTTGCTGATTTAAGTCACTCAATAAGCCGTTTATTTTTTCTCTGTAGTTGAGTAGTGCGATACTGGACACCGCCATACTCAGCATCAGGCAAAAGAGGTAAACTAGCCAATAATAGGGGTTGAGAAACAATTGGTTGAGTTCGGTGCGTGGTGTGAGTGTTTCGGAGTAAAACGCAAAGGCGATGCCCACGATATACATGGCAGACAAACCAAGTGAAAGATAAAGCGCTCGACGACTGAAGATGACTGAGATGACAAAAATTGCTAGAGGTAAGAAAAATACTGCCCCCGCCATCGGGCCGAGCCCAAGAAAACCGGAGTTGAATATCAAGAAGTTGATGACAATCAGTCCAATGGCGGTCTGATTTAACTGTAACCTAGGGCTGAATGCGGCGAGAAGCACCAAGGATACGACAAGCGCAATTTGAACAAAATCTCGAGTTGAATAGCCAATATACTCCGCGCGAATAATTGAGAGTACGAGAGTGGCGACGCAGAGGGCCGCTTCGTTGATCAAAAACAGTTGTATGGTCTCTTTTTGAATGTTCTTGTCGCTATTCATACAGATCCAAATAGTAGTATTAACATACGATGTGACGACAAACTGACGGGGTTGCACTTCATTCTTACGGAAGTGTCTGCGGTTCTTAGTCATATTTTAGACGAATATAAGTGATACAGGTCAGGATCCGTCCCCTTAGTGGTGACAAAGTGCTGGCTAAGATTTAAGGAAGGAGCCAAGTAAATGGCTACAATGAAAGATATTGCCAAACTTGCTGGTGTTTCTACGTCTACGGTGAGTCATGTAATCAACAAATCGCGATTCGTCAGTGAAGAAATCTCAGAACGCGTCAACAAGGCGGCGACTGAGCTCAACTATACCCCCTCGGCACTGGCTCGAAGCCTGAAAGTGAACCGGACTAAAACCATTGGCATGTTGGTGACCACCTCGACCAATCCGTTTTTTGGTGAAGTCGTAAAAGGGGTAGAGCGAAGCTGCTATCAACAAGGCTATAACTTAATACTGTGTAATACCGAAGGTGACAATGCGCGTATGCGTGAATCGATCAACACGCTACTACAAAAGCGGGTCGATGGGCTGATTTTGATGTGTTCCTCATTAGAAGGGGAGCGCATTGATGTGTTCGAGAAGTACTCAGATATCCCAGTGGTGGTCATGGACTGGGGTCCAATGTTGTTTACCAGCGATAAAATTCAAGATAACTCGCTCCGCGGCGGCTACATTGCGGCGAAACACTTGATTGATGTCGGACACAAATCGATTGGTTGTATTACGGGGCCTCTAATCAAACATCAGGCTCAAATGCGTTATGAAGGATACAAACGCGCGCTAAATGAAGCTGAGTTGGATTTTAACCCCAACTGGATTGTGGAATCTGACTTTGAATGTGAAGGTGGCTATGAGGCATTCAACCAAATGTTTGCCAAAGGGGAACTGCCTAGCGCGATATTCGTGTCGAATGACATGATGGCGATGGGCGTGATCAATGCCGCGCACGAGAAAGGCATTCGAATCCCAGAGGACTTGTCGATCATTGGCTATGATGATATTCAAATCTCGAAATTTATGACCCCGGCGCTCACCACCATTCATCAACCCAAATACCGTCTCGGTAAAGCGGCGGTTGAGGCGTTATTGCAGCGTTTAAACAACAGCTATTTGGATCCTCAGGTCGTACAACTCGAGCCGAGTTTGGTGGAGCGGAAATCGGTCTCTGCACCAAAACAATCCTCGTGATTGTGGTTGGATTCTTGCCATAGGTCACGTTGCAATGTGAGTTAACATATTGGTTATAAAGAGTGAGCAACTTCTATGAGCATGTGCTAAACCTAACTTAGTAGGAAGGATAAGTGGGTAACGCAATGGATCTGTTTGCCGATCACCGAGAAAAAGCCGCGCCGAGTGAGCAAAAATCAGCTCAGTCACAATCGGAGCGAGAAAAATGGAAAGTGCTGCTGGTGGATGATGATGAACAAATGCATCAGGTCACGCGTTTAGCCCTTTCCGGTTTTGAGTTTGATGGTAAGCGGTTGGAGTTGATTTCAGCGCACTCTGGTCATCAAGCGCAACAGATTTGTCGGGAAGAGACTGATCTTGCTCTCGCTCTGGTGGATGTTGTTATGGAGACGGAGCACGCTGGGCTAGATTTAGTTCGCTACATTCGAGATGACTTACAAAATCGAGTCATTCGATTAGTGCTTCGCACTGGGCAAGCAGGGCAAGCTCCGGAAGATACCGTCATTCGTGAATATGAAATTGACGACTACAAAGAAAAAACTGAGCTGACAACCCAAAAATTAAAAACCGTCCTGTATTCTATGTTGCGCGCCTATCGCGACCTCAAACTCATTGAGGCGCAGAAAAATGGCTTGCGCAAAGTGATTGAATCTTCCGCTAAAGTGCAAAATACCACTACGCTGCAAGCGTATGCCAGTTCTGTTTTAGAGCAGTTAACGTCCTTACTGCAGCTCGAAGAATCTGCATTTTATTGCGTGGTGAAGCCTCGAGCTCACGGCGAGGAATCACGTTCCATGACGCTAGCAGCTTCAGGCGACTACGTTGACTGTTACAGCGAATGTATGTTCGAAAAGTTGCCTCAGGAGGTAGCTGACCGATGCAAAGAAGCGCTAGAGGATCGACGTTCTAAAAATTTTGGTGATGCCTTTGTTTTGTATGCCAATGATCATCAAGGCGTCGACAGCATTCTCTATGTGAACTACAACCGAAACCTCGACGAGCTAGATGTCCAATTATTGGAGATCTACATGCACAACATTGGCCTAACCTTTGAAAATCTCAGCCTACTTCTCGACATTAAAGAAACATCAAAAGAGCTAGTGTACAACTTGGCCAACGCAGTAGAAGCGCGCAGTAAAGAAACGGGCGCGCATGTTCAACGGGTTGCTCTTATCTGTGAGCGACTCGGCCAGTTGTATGGCCTCGATGACGATCAGGTGACGATGCTTAAACTCGCCGCACCTTTACATGATGTGGGTAAAGTCGCCGTCCCGGATTCGATTTTACACAAACCCGGTAAACTCACGCCTCAAGAGTGGGAAGTGATGAAAAAGCACGTCGATTATGGTGTCGATATATTGAGTAAATCGAAGCGTCGATTGATTGCCGTTGCTAAAGAAATCGCGGGTCACCATCACGAAAAATGGGACGGCAGCGGCTACCCAAATGGTCTTGCGGGGGAGGCGATTCCTGTAAGTGGTCGAATTGCTGCCTTAGCGGATGTGGTTGACGCTTTGGGCTCAAAACGCAGTTATAAAGAGCCTTGGAGCGAGGAAAAAATCCGAGAGGAAATTATTTCCCAGAGTGGTCTCCATTTCGAACCTAAGCTCGTTGAGTTGATGCTGGACAATTGGCAAGACTTCATCGATATACGCAATTCTCTGCCTGATTAAGATCGCAGGCTCTGTGTCCTGGGTAGGCGAGGTTCATTCACTTTCGTCGGGTTCGTAAGGTAAATCTTTGGGTAGAGTAATGATCATTTGAACCCCTTTGCCCAATTCAGAATCGAAACTAAGTTCACCTTTAAGTTTTTGCGACACAAGGTTGAAGACTAAGTTCAAGCCTAGCCCTGAACCACCGGTTCCCCGCTTACTGGTGTAGAAGGGCTCAAATATTTTTTGATGCAGAGACTTGTCTACACCGCAACCATTATCCTTGTACTCAAAGATGATGTCATCGCCCTGTTGGTAATAGTGGATGTCAATTTGAGCGGCCTCTTGCTGCTCAAACGCATGGTTGACGCTGTTGAGGATGAGGTTTGAAATCACCTGCGTCAACACGCCGGGAAGGCTGTTCATTTGTAGTTGCTGGTCACCACTTAGAGTCGGCTCAACAGGAACTTTACGCGTTTCTGGGTGCAAGCTAGCGATCAGAGCGTCTAGCACATGGTGAATACGGAACTGGCTACGGCTTTCGGAGACTTGATCCACTGCGGTTTGTTTGAAATCACGAATCAGTTTCGCCGCTCGGTCTAAATTGGTTTCAAGCATTGAGCCGCCATCGGTTAGGCGCGTCATGACTTGCTCAAATTGGGTGCTGGTGAGAGTTTGGTTGCTGAATGCGGTATTGAGTTCGTTGGCGGCATCTCGAATGACCGATGTCGCGGTCACGGCAATCCCGAGTGGTGTGTTGACTTCGTGTGCGACGCCCGCGACTAAACCACCGAGCGCGGCAAGTTTCTCTCTTTCAACGAGTTGGTCTTGTGCTCGGTGTAATTGCTCCATGCTTTGCTTCAAATCGACCGTACGTTCGGCAACGGTATATTCAAGGTTTCGATTTAACTCTTGCAAATTGAGTTGGGCTAACTTGAGGTCCGTAATGTTGATGGTTGACACCCGAAAGCCCAGAAACTTATCGCCATCAAAGTTTGCTCGTCCTTGAAACATGAAGTAGTGGGTGATGCAATTGAGGGTAATTTGTTGTTCGCATTTAGAAAAATCAGAATGCCTGAGCAGGTGGCGATGCAGTTCATGACACGTTTTTAATGCTTCTATGTTTGTGATGGTGGGCTTTTGTTCGATGTTGATTTGGAGTGCCACTTGCATTTGCTCAGAGCAATAAATCAATCGCCCTGTCTCGTCGGTTTCCCACAACCAATCAGAAGAGACCATCGCAAAATCATTGAGCCTAATTTGCTCTTGGCGAATGTTTTGGTAGAGGAGTGATACATTGGTGGTGATTTTATTGGTTTCTTCGCCAAGCCAACTCAGCTCATCACCACGACTTGATACCCAAAATGAAGCGGGCAGTTCAAGTGGCTCTGCTGGATGACGGGGATTGTAGGTGCGAAGGTACTGCGCTATGGCAAAGATTCTTTGGTTGATGCTGCGATGAAAGACGATCAGCAAGATGGCGCAGACGACGAGCGTCCGGAACATATTGAGTAAAAGTGTGTAGATAAACTCGCGAATTAGGTAGTCGTAGACCTCGTTGGCATCGGACTCGACGTAGACTTGCCCAACTCGCTCAAGAACTGAAGAGTCAGGGTTTTTATGGAATAAAGGGTACTGCGACTGTATTGAATTCTCTTGTATGCTTGTGCCCGCCTCAAACACGTATCCATCCGCGACGACTTTCAAGTAAGCGATTCGCGGCAAGTTCACTAAGCCATCAAGGCGCTGTTGTAACCCAACAAGGTCAAATGACCAAAGTGACGAAGCAAGAAGGGGGGCATGAATATCACGCACTTCAAGCTGACGTTGATCGATAGAATCAAACTGCTCTGAATACTCCCATGAGAGTTGCACTAGCGTCGTTAGCAGCGTGATGGCGCCACTGAGCAGAATCATAATGAGAATAATACGTCGTCCAATTCGACTGTAAAATGGGTTATCTATACTCTCTTCAAACTGTTTGGTTCGGCTCATAATGATCTGCTGCAAAAGGACTATAAGTACCAGTATAGCTAGCTCTTTTTAATCAACGCGTGTTTTGGTTAGGTAAATACGCGTATGCTGACTAAACTGAAATGAAGTATTCAGTGGAGATCGCTTATGCGACCATGGTTATGTCTACTCTTTTTGATGTCCTTTCCCGTTCTTGCGAATAAGGTGCTGCTGATTGAAAGTTACCATTCTGGGTTCGCTTGGGATAAAAGCTATGTCGAGGGCATTAAGCAAACGTTGCAAGCGGGTATTGAGTTTGACTCGTTTCAAATGGATACCAAAAGAGTACCGCCAACTGAATATGAAAAAATGGCGGAGCTCGCTTTTGTCAAATACATTGAGTACAAACCGGATATCGTGATTTTGGGTGATGACAATGCGTTGAAGTATTTGTGGCCAAAACTCTATGATGAACCCATCTCGGTAGTATTTTTAGGCATCAACTCTAACCCTAGAGAGGTATTAAAGAATTATCGAGGGCAAGCACAAATTACAGGTGTATTGGAGCGACCATTGTTTGTTAAAACGATTGGTGAACTAAAGCGGCTCATACCCGTTGAGCAAATGAATGTACGAATCATGTTTGACTCAGGGGTGACTTCACACATTGCTCGGCAGTACATCGAGCGCCAGTATTCCTTGATTCACTCTAACCTCGGCGTGGATGTCGAGATTGTCAGCGCAAGGACACAAAATGAGTGGCAGGAGGCCATTTTAAGTGCGCCCGATGATGGGTTCTCTGTGGTGATTGTCGGCCTCTATCAAACTCTGGTCGATAACACGGGTGAAAACGTACCTGCAGACGAGATCATCGCCTGGACGAACCAAAACTCTACGATCCCAGTATTTGGCTTTTGGGATTTTGCTGTCGCGAGCGACAAAGCGGCGGGTGGCGTAGTGCTGTTTGGTAAAAGTCAGGGCGTGACGGCAGGGCAATTGGTGAATAAAATAGTAAATGGCGAATCGGCTCGCAGTATACCGATTCAAATCGGAAATCAGGGAAACGCAATCTATTCGAAGGCGGCGATGGCAAAGTGGGGGTTGACGCCTCCAAGTCATTGGCAAGCGATTGATTAGAGTAATTCGGTGTTGAGTCAATCACAACAATGGGCAACCGTTGCAAATGAAATTTACAAATGACTTAATAGCAGTTACAAAGGTGTATACCCCGAAAGTTTAGCGTAGGCAAAAAGAAAATATGAGTGTATCAAGTAGTACGATACTCACGGAAAGTGGTACTAACGAGTTAGAAATTATCGAGTTTCATCTGGTCAAGCAGATGCCTGATGGCAGCAAGAAGACCTGTTATTACGGTATTAACGTTGCGAAAGTCCGTGAGGTAATTCAAGTACCGGAAACCACCGATTACCCCAATGCTCAGCCACATATGGTCGGGGTGTTTTCGTCGCGTGATATTCTTACTCCGCTAGTCGATTTGGCGGGTTGGTTGGGGGTTCCTACCGATAAGGATCTGAGCCGTAAGTTTGTAATCGTCACAGACTTTAACAACATGACCAATGGCTTTTTGATTGATTCAATCAGTCGCATCCACCGTATCTCTTGGAATGATGTAGAGTCTCCAAGTCAATTCTTAGAAGCGGGCGAGCAAGATTGCGTAGTGGCAGTGGTTCGTAAAGATGGCAATCTGATCATGATCTTAGACTTTGAGAAGATCATTGCCGACATCAACCCTGAACTGAGCATGGAAAAATACGATGTGAAGTTGGACAAGAGTGTCGACTTAAACCAGCGTATGGTGACCAAGCGAAACGCAAAAACCGTTATGGTGGTAGACGATTCGGCGTTTATTCGCTCGATGATTCAAGACACACTCACGTCAGCAGGCTACAACATTATCGCTTGTAAAGATGGTGGGGAAGCGCACGATAAGTTGATGAATCTTATTGAAGTGGCGAAAGAAGAAAATCTGCCTGTTAGCGAGCTGATCGATGGTGTCGTGACGGACGTTGAAATGCCAAGAATGGATGGTATGCACCTTGTGAAGCGTTTACGTGACAGCGAAGCGTACGCAAGCATGCCGATTGTGATGTTCTCGTCTTTAATGAGTGAAGATAACAGAGCGAAAGCACTGGCTTTGGGAGCGAATGACACCATCACGAAACCAGAGATTGGCCGTATGGTCGCGATGATGGACAAGTATATTTTCGGAAAGAGTAACTAAGACTACTGCTACTTGCCGCTTTATGACTAAGCGGCGAGTCAACATAAACAAAAAGGGTACGCAATGCGTACCCTTTTTTCATGTTCAGAGGTTGATTAACCTTCGCTGCGACGGTCACGACCATGGCCACGTTCGCCACGGTAGTTACCACGATGGTCGCCACCACGGTTACGGTCAAAACGACGCTCGCCATCACGACGACCACCTTCACGGTTGCCGCGGTAGCCGCCACCATCACGACCGCCTTCGCGGTTACCACGGTAGCCACCTTCACGGTTGCCGTCACGGTTACCACGGTAGCCGCCACCATCGCGACGACCACGACCGCCATCACGGCCACCGCCACGACGAGGCTCACGGAAATCGTTGAAGTCACACACAACCGCGTCAACTTGCTTCTGACGGATACGTAGCTTACGCAGTTTACCCGCTGTATCTGAAGACATTGCTTTTGGTAGCTGAACGTAAGTTTCGCCTTGTGCTAGTTTGATCGCACCGATAGAGCCTTTTGTTAGGCCAAGTTCGTTTGCTAGTGCACCAACGATGTCTTTAACTTGTACGCCTTGCTCACGACCAACTTGGAATTGGTAAGTATCCCAATCTTGGTTGTCGAAGCTGCGGCCACCTTCACGACGACCATCACGACCGCCTTCACGACGCTCTTTACGACGTTGCTTATCACGCTCAATCGCTTCAATCATTGGATCTTCACCAATGTAGAATAGTGGGCGCTTACCTTGCTGACGCTTAAGCAGGATGGCTGCTAGTGTCGCTGCATCTAGCTCTAGAGATTCTTGCAGTTTTTCAACCAGTTCAGAGAACTTCTCTAGCGCTTTGTGTTCTTTTTCAGTTTCTAGTTCTGCGCCCAGTTTCGCTAGACGAGATTCTGCAACTTTGTCACGGTGAGGAAGTTGAATCTCTTCCATTGATGACTTAGTAACACGCTCGATAGTGCGAAGCATACGAAGCTGGTTAGTACGAACTAGAAGGATCGCTTTACCTTTACGTCCAGCACGGCCAGTACGACCAATACGGTGGATGTAAGACTCAACATCGAATGGGATGTCGTAGTTAAATACGTGCGTGATACGTGGAACATCAAGACCACGAGCGACAACGTCAGTTGCAACTAGGATGTCGATAACACCTTGTTTGATGTGATCAACAGTACGCTCACGTAGAGACTGAGGAATGTCCCCGTGTAGTGCAGACGCTTTGAAGCCACGTGCACATAGCCAGTCAGCCAGACGCTCAGTATCTTGACGAGTACGTACGAATACGATTGACGCGTCAGTCTCTTCTGTTTCTAGAAGACGAGACATTGCTTCGTCTTTTTCTACGCCTTTAACAACCCAGAATTGCTGCTCTACTTTGTCTACCGTGTGGTTTTTACCCGCAACGTCGATGGTTTCTGGGTCACGTAGGAAGCGCTCAACAATGCTCTTAAGCATTGGAGGCATAGTCGCAGAGAATAGAACGCGTTGCGCTGATTCAGGAGCGTGCTCCATGATTTCAGTTACGTCATCAACAAAGCCCATGTTTAGCATCTCATCAGCTTCGTCGAGAACGAACGTGTGTACTTCGTCTAGGTGTAGACGGTCACGGTTGATAAGGTCTTGAACACGACCTGGCGTACCTACAACGATGTGAGCACCGTTTTTAAGAGCACGCATTTGATCAACGATAGATGCACCACCGTAGATCTCTAGCACTTTAAGGCCAGCAATGTTCTTACCTAGGTTCTTAACTTCCGCAGCAACCTGAATTGCAAGCTCGCGAGTTGGTGCAAGAACGATAGCTTGAGGCTTACGTTGAGCAAGGTCTAGTTTGTTAAGAAGAGGTAGAGAGAAAGCAGCCGTTTTACCAGTACCAGTTTGAGCTTTACCTAGCGCGTCTTTACCAGCCAACAGGTGCGGGATAGCAGCAGCCTGAATTGGAGTTGGTGAAACAAAACCCATACCATCAAGAGCTGAAAGGATAGAGTCGTTAAGCGCTAGATCGCTAAACTGAATTACAGAATCTGTCATTGGGATCCTACTATTTTTATGTCAACAAAAGGTCCCACGAGCTCTACCAATTCCAATACCAATCCAGATAAGAGCTGATTCCATTCAGATGCGGACAAGTCGTAAATCGCATCAAGCCACTAGGGACATAAAACACATCGATGCCGCTAATAAATGGATGCACAAAGTTGTCGCACATCAAGAGGGGCATTGATATAAGGGGGCGGATTATTCCCTAAAAGCATAAAAAAAGCCAGAAAAAATTGAATTACATCACAAATTTTTCTCAGCGGAGAGAATCTTGGCTAAGATGTGCGCTGCGGCGCTGAAACCTTAGCCAAAAATGGTTTTCGATACTGACAATTGAATGATTAGTTATCAGCTCAAGGTGGCTTGGCTATAGTGCCAGTGATATAGTGTGGGCAATTTTTTCAGTAAGAAATGTAGAGATGTTCCAAGATAACCCGTTACTGGCTCAATTGAAGCAGCAGATTCAAGAAAACCTTCCAAAAAAAGAAGGCACCATCAAAGCAACGGAAAAAGGCTTCGGCTTTTTAGAAGTGGATAGCAAGACAAGCTACTTCATCCCACCTCCGTACATGAAAAAGTGTATGCATGGCGATAAGGTTAAGGCAATCATTCGCACCGAAAAAGAGCGTGAACAAGCTGAGCCAGAAGAGTTATTGGAACAAGGACTCAACCGCTTCATTGGTCGTGTAAAGCTGTTTAAGGGTAAGCTAAATGTTGCTCCTGATCATCCTCAACTAAAGAAGTTGTCACTGAAAGCGAAGACTCGCAAAGGCATTAAGAGTGACGATCTAAAAGAAGGTGACTGGGTTGTTGCGCAGCTTATTCGCCATCCTCTGAAAGGTGACAACGGCTTTTTCGTCGAGATTACCGAGAAGATCACTGATGCTGATGACAAGATCGCGCCTTGGTGGGTGACATTGGCGCAAAACGATTTGCCAAACAGCGAGCCAGCAGGTATCGATAATTGGGAAATCATAGATGACGAGGATCTTGAACGTCTCGACATGACCCATATCCCGTTTGTCACCATCGATGGTGAATCAACCAAAGATATGGATGATGCGCTCTACGCCAAAAAGACCGAAGCAGGTGACTTTGAGCTGACGATTGCGATTGCCGATCCAACGGCATACATCACGCCAGACAGCGAAATGGACAAAGTGGCTCGTGAACGTGGCTTTACCATCTATCTTCCTGGCCGCAACATTCCAATGCTGCCTCGTGATCTTGCTGACGAGTTATGTTCTTTGATCGAAAACCAGCAGCGTCCTGCATTGTGTTGCCGCGTGACGGTGAGCAAAGAGGGTGTGATTGGCGATGACATTGCCTTCTTCGCGGCAAACATTAAATCTCATGCTCGTCTCGCGTATGACCACGTTTCTGATTGGATCGAGAATGGCGCGTCTGAAGCTTGGCAACCAAGTGATGAGATTGCTCAAGTGGTTCGCGACTTGTATGAGTTTTCACTTGCGCGCGCGGATTGGCGTGAAAAGAACGCGGTTGTGTTCCCAGACCGCCCAGACTACCGCTTCGAGTTGAGTGAAGATAACGATGTTGTGGCGATTCACGCAGATATGCGTCGTAGTGCCAATCGACTTGTAGAAGAAGCAATGATCACCGCGAACATCTGTGCAGGTAAAACGCTTCAAGCGACGTTTGATTCTGGCGTATTTAACACTCACGCCGGCTTCAAACCAGAAAAGATAGAAGACGTAGTTAAACTGGTTAACCCTGATGGTGAATTGCCATTTACCGCTGAGTCTGTCGCGACTCTTGAAGGTTTTGCTGCGCTACGTCGCTGGTTAGCTGAGCAAGAAACCTCTTACCTTGATAATCGTATCCGTAAGTCACAAGCGTACAGTGAAATTGGCAACAAGCCGTTGCCGCATTACGCAATGGGACTTGAGCTATATGCTACGTGGACGTCACCTATCCGTAAATACGGCGATATGATCAACCACCGTATGCTTAAAGCCCATATCTTGGGTAAAGAGCCAGTGCAAACAGCCGATGAAACGGTCGGTGAGGAGCTAGCGCTTCACCGCAAGCATCACAAGATTGCTGAACGCAATGTAGGTGATTGGCTGTACGCGCGTACGCTTGCCGATGAGCCAGCAAAAGAGACGAAGTTCCATGGTGAGATTTTTGACATCAACCGAGCAGGAATGCGCGTTCGTTTGGTGGAAAATGGCGCTGCCGCCTTTATTCCTGGTTCTCTGATTCTGGCGAATAAAGAACGTTTAGAATGCAATGCTGACGAGGGTACGATCGCCATCGATAAAGAAGTGGTTTACCGTTTGGGTGATGTTCTGGAAGTGGTTCTTTCTGACGTAAACCAAGAAAGCCGCAGCATTGTTGCTAAACCGACTCAGATATTTGAAGAGGTTAAAACGGTTGAGGAAGTCACTTCAGACGCTGAATAACCGATTCGAAAGGCTAAAAGGGTGCGCAGGTCGCACCCTTTTTTAATCTTCCCAAAACATCGATTTTGGATCTTTATCGATTTCTCGCATGATTGCTGTCAGATCACTACTTTGAGCAAGAAACGGATAGGGTAACCAGCTTTCTAAGGTTGATTGGTCCGGTAAGTAAAGCTCCCAGCTGCTTTTTCCTTCCGACCATGCGACCTTTGCGACAGGCAACATGTAATCACAGTGGCTTGAGTCGAGTAGAAAATGTTGTTTGATGAACACGACGCCGTTTTCGATCGTTTCATAGCTCGCCTTACCAAGTTCTGCTGGCAAGCTTTGGTTGCGTTGTTGGCAAATGAGCTGCGCTCGACTCTCCACTTGCCTTTGTAGCAAACTCACTACGCTCATTGTGGCTCCCTTAGTTGGTTTAGCACCTGATTGACGTTTACCGTTAAAGTACCACCAAGTTCGTTAGTGTTCAGATGCACTCCCTATACTATGTAACCGGAATTTTGCTGTCTGCATAGCTTTTCACAAAAATGTCATGTAACCGCAATAAGATGACAGCCTGTTTGGAAGCTTACCAAGTTTTAATGGGAGAAAATTATGGTTCGTGTTGTGCTTGCTGCACTGGTGTCTTTCTCGCTTGTAGTCCCCTCTGTGACGGCTAAAGAAGTCAACGTATCTGGGTCTACGTCTGTTGCTCGTGTAATGGACGTTCTAGCCGAAAAGTTTAATCAGGTTCATTCTGACAGCTACATTGCCGTTCAAGGTGTTGGCTCAACGGCTGGTATCACGTTAATTAAGAAAGGCGTCGCAGACATCGGGATGAGCTCTCGTTACTTAACAGAGAGCGAGCAAGATGAATCACTGACGGTGACACCAATAGCTTTTGATGGGTTGGCCGTTGTGGTCAACCAATCAAACCCAATTCAAAATGTGACTCGCGAGCAGTTGTACGATATCTACAAGGGAAAAATTACCAACTGGAAGCAAGTCGGTGGTCACGATCAAAAAATCGCCGTTGTCACCCGCGAGGCATCGTCAGGCTCACGTTACAGTTTTGAAAGTCTTTTAGGTCTAACGAAAGTCATCAACGGGCGTTTAGTGTCGGATATTAATCCAGACAACTTGGTGGTCAACAGCAACAGCATGGTGAAAACCATAGTTAATCATAACAAGCAAGCGATAGGTTTTATCTCGACTGGCTCGGTTGATCGCTCAATCAAGGCGATTCAATTTGAGGGGGTTGAAGCTAACCAGAAAAACATCGCAACGGGCCGCTATGAACTGTCTCGTCCTTTCCTTGTGCTGTATAAAACCGAAAAAGTGGATAAGGATTCATTGGCCTTTATTCGCTACCTCACTGGCAGCGAAGCAAAAGCACTGATCGGAGAATATGGCTATACGCCAATCAAATAACAGTATTGAAAGAGAGCATCGCTGCTCTCTTTTCTTTTGGCCTTCGCGAAAGTTATGTTAAGCATTATTTACGCTCGGCTATATCGAGTTTTTTGCGCATTGCGAACGGGCAGTTTGTCGCTATGCGCACAGCGATTTTTGCCCGCATTTTTGGCGTGGTACAGCGCAACATCAGCCCTTTTAAAGAGCGTTTGTTGATTGAATGCCTCTGACGACATGGTCGCGATACCAATACTCAGGGAGATATTGTGAGGGGATATTTCTTTGAGTTTACGATATTGCCTTAATAGTCGATGTGCGTATGTTTCTGCGTCTTTCACACTTAGATTGGGGCATACCAAAATAAACTCATCACCTCCCCAGCGACCAATATGGTCGTATGAACGGGTGCGTTGTTGAAGGAAGTTCGCGGTTTCCCTCAAAATGGCGTCACCCATATCATGTCCTAGTTTGTCATTGATTGTCTTAAAGTTATCAATGTCGACCAAGAGCAATGAGAGCGACTGGTTGCTTCTGGTGCATCGGTCGATTTCTTTTTGTAACAACTCATCGAGCATCCACCGATTTAGCAATTGGGTTAGGCTATCTTTTTCCGCTTTAAGTTTAAGTTCATTGTGATAAGTCATATCGCGAATAATGCAAACGCTGCGATTTTCATCACCAACACGCTGAGAGGCTATAGCGATCTCCAGCTCAATTTCTCGCTGGGATTGAGTGAGTGCTTTAACTCGACGTGGTTTGTATTCGGCATAGGGCTTGTCACTGTTAAATACATGTTCTCGGTAATGGGAACAAAAGGCCTGATACTCCGAGGTAACGAGTTGTTCCAAGGGGAGGTTTTTTAGCTCGGTTTCACTGTACTCTAGCAACGCACATGCTTTTTTATTGGCTTGGAGAATAGAGCCCTGCTCAGAGATGTAGAGGATGCCATCGGGCGACATGTCGAGAATTGATGTGAGTTGGCAGCCCAATTTATGGACTTTTCGCATCACGCTGAGTACAAAGTAGCCAACAACAATGATGATAGGTGCAACGATCAAGTTAAACAGCAGAGTGAGGTGACTGAGGTTTTTCAGTTCAAGTGTTGTTTGATCATGGATGTACTCAAACTTAGGCAGTAGTGAGGATTGTAACGTCCGCAGAGCTTCGCTCGCTGGGTCGTCATCTACTTTGACGATTTGGTCTAAGGCTTCGACGCTCATTTCTGCGGGTTGTGATTTTGCGACCAATAGGTTTTGTCGATATTCATCTAGGGTACGTTTTAGTATTTCTAGTTCGACAATCAATTCGTTGTTGGTGGTGAGGGCTTCGAATTCGATGACCTTTTTAACAGCATCGGCGTAGCTTGCCAGAGCCAGTTGGTAATACCGTTCATCTCGTCGAATAACATAGTTTTTAAAATGGTGGATGAAGCCCACATAACCGATGGCTCGCTCTATATCGGTCAGCTTTTGTGTCATTTCAACACTAATCGGTGATTGTTCCAGAGCGACCGATTCTAGGCGATTAATCGCGTTGGTTTGAACCACAAGGTATACGATAAATAGCACGTTCAGAAAAACTGACGCGCAGATAACCCAAGGTAAGGGCCTGTTAACGTAGTTGCCTTGTTTGATCAAAGTAAGTTCTCATGCAGATAAAATCATTGTAAGTGTAGAATCTTCATAAGAGCCTTGTTGCTTATTTTTCTCGTGATGTGACTTGAATAGAGTTTTAGATGACAGCGTGTGTTAAATGAGTATAAAAAAACCCGAGCAGTCAGGCTCGGGTTGTTATTTCACACGTCTAGATTAAGCAGGTAAATCCACGCCAGCTTCTTGGTGTAGGCGTCGGCATGCTTTGCCATCACTATGGAATAAGTGGCAGCGGTGTGCAGGAATACCTACCGATAGTTTGTCGCCAGGCTCGACATCCAGTGTGTCTGGTTGACGATAGATCATATCTGCATCAGCGGCATCAATGTGAAGGTACGCCTGAGTTTCATTACCCAGTTTTTCAACGATATTTACTTCACCTTCAATGGTTGCGTCACCTTGATTGGCAGGCAGCAAGTGCTCTGGACGAACACCAAGAGACATACGCTCACCAGCGGTCACTGTTGTGCCATCAACTGGAATCCAGAAGGTCGTACCGTTGGCCAGTTGAACCATTACGCGATCTTTTTCTACCGCCTCAATGAACACGCTCATGAAGTTCATTTTCGGAGAGCCAATAAAGCCAGCAACAAAACGGTTTTGCGGGTAGTGGTACAGTTCAAGAGGTTTACCCACCTGAGAAACAAAACCCGCGTCGAGAACCACGATCTTGTCAGCCATGGTCATCGCTTCCACTTGGTCGTGTGTTACGTAAATCATGGTGCAGCCCAGTTTACGCTGCAGTTTGGTGATTTCAGAGCGCATTTGAACACGTAGCGCGGCGTCTAGGTTAGAGAGAGGCTCATCCAGTAGGAAAACATTAGGCTGTGACACCAAGGTACGGCCGATCGCAACGCGTTGACGTTGACCACCAGAAAGGGCTTTAGGTTGACGCTCTAGTAGGTGGCTTAATTGCAGGATTTCAGCGGCATGCTCGACACGTTTGTCGATCTCTGTTTTGTCTGCCTTCGCAAGCTTTAGGCCAAACGACATGTTGTCGTAAAGGTTTAAGTGTGGATACAGTGCGTATGATTGGAATACCATGCCCACGCCGCGTTTTGACGGCTCAACATCGTTCATGTGTTGGTCGCCAATGTAAAGATCACCCGAAGTGATGTCTTCTAGACCAGCAATGCAGCGCAGTAGTGTTGATTTACCACAACCCGATGGGCCAACGAAGACAACAAACTCGCCTTCTTTGATCTCCAAATCAACATTCTTTGAAATTAGTACGTCACCGTAAGCTTTACATACATTTTTTAACGTGACACTCGCCATCTAGCTCGCCCTCGATCAATATTTTTATTTTGTACTGCTCATCATTATATGAATTATCGTGCGAGCAATAACAGTAGGAATTTGGTAAGGAATGGATTCTTTCAGTTAGTAAGAAAATTTGGGTGATGGATTTCTCTCATCACCCACCAAAGCCAATGTAGAGTTTGCTTCCCCCGTATAGCATAAGCATCTCCCCCGTTTTTGTGAAATCTTGCGATTACAACCCTACGAATGCTTACGTTATCACAGCAAACCCCTGCGGCGTTGCAAATCAGCGCGCTCTTGTAAAAGAACTGACTGTTAAGGGTTCTTACTATCCACTCTTGGATGTCTGTAGTCTGCGTCGATTCAGCACTGGGTACATCCTCCCGACTGAAATTTTTATGGGGGTAGTAGATAAGGAGGAGGGGTAGGAGGGGGAGAAAGGCGCAGTTAGATCAAGTTCAAATAATTTCTCGTCGTAACATTGAAATCGGTCACATAAAGAGTCGTTTTTGTGATTTTGCTCTCCAACCTCAAACGATGGGGATCACGAAAATAGTCCATAATACTGAGGGCGTAGGGAGTAGGAGGATGAGCTGTTAGTCAGTTTGGCTGAAAATATATGTCGAAATACGGTGAAGCCTCTCGGTTGACCCCTACAACACAAAAATTAAAAAGGATATGAACATGAAAAACGCCCTAAGCACAGTGGCACTAGGAACATTAGTTGCTCTTGGCTCATTTGGTGCAAACGCTGCTATCGAAGAAGGTCAATTAACCATTTGGATTAATGGCGATAAAGGTTACAACGGACTTGCTGAAGTAGGTAAACAGTTCGAAGAAGACACTGGCATTAAAGTGACCGTTGCTCACCCAGATGGTCTACAAGACAAGTTCCCTCAAACTGCAGCAACAGGCGACGGTCCTGATATTGTGTTCTGGGCGCACGACCGTTTTGGTGGTTACGCAGAATCTGGTCTTCTTGCTGAAATCAAACCATCAAAAGAGATCAAAGAAGGCATCGTTGATTTTGCATGGGATGCTGTGAAATATGATGGCAAGCTGATCGGCTACCCTGTAGCGGTAGAGTCATTGTCTCTAATTTACAACAAAGACCTAGTGCCAAACCCACCTAAGAGCTGGGAAGAAGTGGAAGCGTTAGACGCGAAACTTAAGAAAGAAGGCAAGTCTGCGATCATGTGGAACCTAAAAGAACCGTACTTCACATGGCCACTAATGGCTGCAGATGGCGGTTACGCGTTTAAATATGGCGCAGAGGGTTACAATGTTAAAGATGCGGGCATCGCGAAAGATGGCGTGAAAGACGCAATGAACTTCGTTAAAGGCTTGGTTGAGAAAGGCGTGATCTCTTCTGATATGGACTACTCTGTTTCTGAGTCAGCATTCAACCAAGGCACAACAGCGATGACCATTAACGGTCCTTGGGCGTGGGGCAACATCGAGAAATCTGGTATCAACTACGGTGTAACGACACTGCCTAAGTTCAACGGTCACTCTTCTAAACCGTTTGTTGGCGTATTGACTGCGGGTATCAGCACTGCTTCTCCAAACAAAGACCTAGCGGTTGAGTTTATCGAGAACTACCTACTGACTAACGACGGTCTGCGTAAAGTGAACGACGACAAACCACTAGGTGCGGTAGCGCTTAACTCTTTCCAACGTGAGCTAGATGCAGACAAGCGCATTGCCGCTACTATGGATAACGCGATGAACGGCGAAATCATGCCAAACATCCCTCAAATGAGTGCGTTCTGGGGCGCAGCGAAGAACGCTATCGTTAACGTTGTTGACGGTCGTCAAACTGTAGATGCAGCCCTTGCAGATGCAGAAAAGCAAATGACTAAATAATTTCAGTAATACCCTTTTGAGGAGAGGGTAACCTCTCCTCCTTTCTCAGTTTTATTATCGCTAGCAGGTTCTCTTATGCAGTCAGTTCAAGGTACAGATGCGATGACATCTACAACAACGAGCTTGCCATCAAGTAAAAACGTCTTTATTAAATGGGCAATTCTGGCTTCTGTCGGTATCGTTAATGGCTACGCCACTGTCTTAATGTATTCTCGTGGTGAGACAGCCTTCGCGCTGCTTACTCTCATTCTAACCGCACTGGCGTTGTATATCTTTGGTAGTAAAAAGACTTACGCGCACCGTTACATCTATCCAGGTATTGCAGGAATGATCCTGTTTATCCTGTTTCCTCTTGCGTACACGGTAAACCTCGCCTTCACCAACTACAGTGCCAAAAACCAGCTTTCCTTCGACCGAGCCCAATCCGTATTGCTTGATCGAACGTTCCAAAGTGGTGACAGCTATCCTTTCACCCTCTACAAGACAGACAACGGTCACCGAATCGCTGTAAAAAAAGGTGATCAACTGTTAGCGACTGACGAATTTAATATTGCAGCACCAAGTGCCGATATGGATTTGGCTCCAGTCGAGTCTGTGAGTGGTGAAAAAGAAAAGATCAAAACCATCATCAAGAACAAAACCAGCTTAGGCGAAGTCGATTTGCACCTGCCATCAGGTGAAGACATTCGTATGAGCGGTCTACGTAAGTTTGCGGCGGTTGTTCCTTTGTATACGCTGCAAGATGATGGCGAATCGCTATACAGTAATCGTACGGGTGAAACACTGCGTCCAAATATGGAAGTGGGTTTCTATCAACCTGTTGATGAAAACGGCCAGTTCACAGGCTCAACGGTATCTCCAGGTTTTGTCGTTGGTATCGGCGCGAAAAACTTTGAGCGTGTCTGGAAAGATGATGGCATTAAAGAACCATTTGTCAGCATCTTTATCTGGACGGTTGTGTTCTCTGCGCTGACGGTTGGTCTTACCGTTATCATTGGTTTGGTCCTAGCGAGCGTTGTTCAGTGGGAAGAAATCAAAGGCCGCGCGATTTATCGCGTACTACTTATCCTTCCATACGCGGTCCCTGCTTTCATCTCGATTCTGATTTTTAAAGGTCTCTTTAACCAAAGCTTTGGTGAGATCAACATGGTGTTAGAAGCGCTGTTTGGTTTAAGCCCGTCTTGGTTCTCTGACCCATTGATGGCGAAAGTGATGATTGTCTTTGTGAACACTTGGCTTGGTTTCCCTTATATGATGATTCTGTGTATGGGTCTGCTGAAAGCGATTCCTGATGATCTGTATGAGGCGTCAGCCATTGACGGTGCTAACTTTGTTGATAACTTCCGTCGTATTACCATGCCACTGATGATCAAGCCGCTTACGCCGCTACTGATTGCCAGCTTTGCATTTAACTTCAACAACTTCGTGTTAATCCAGTTATTGACTCAAGGTGGTCCGAACATGATCGGCACTTCAGAGCCTGCGGGCTACACAGACCTACTCGTTAGCTACACCTACCGCATCGCATTTGAAGGTGGCGGCGGTCAAGACTTCGGGCTAGCAAGTGCTATCGCGACACTTATCTTCCTATTGGTCGGTGGTCTCGCACTACTCAACCTACGTTTCACTAAGCTGTCTCAGGATTAAGGAGTACCGACAATGGCAATGGTACAAGGTAAATCTCTTAAATACCGTGTATGGGCAACACACGCTGCGCTTTGGATATTCCTGTCAGCGATTATTTTCCCACTGTTAATGATTGTGGCTATCTCATTCCGTGAAGGTAACTTCGCGACGGGTAGCCTAATTCCAGACAATCCATCGCTGGAACACTGGAAATTGGCGCTTGGCTTCTCTGTAACCAATGCAGATGGTTCTGTAACACCACCGCCATTCCCAGTTCTGTTATGGCTATGGAACTCAGTGAAAGTGGCGGGGATTACATCTATCCTGATTGTGGCACTGTCAACTACGTCTGCTTACGCGTTTGCTCGCATGCGTTTCAAAGGCAAAGATACGATCTTAAAGGCGATGATGATCTTCCAGATGTTCCCTGCGGTACTGGCTCTGGTAGCACTCTATGCGCTATTTGATAAGCTTGGACAGTACATTCCATTCCTTGGTTTGAACACGCATGGCGGTCTGATCTTCTCATACCTAGGTGGTATTGCTCTACACGTATGGACAATCAAAGGTTACTTTGAAACGATTGATAACTCGCTAGAAGAAGCAGCTGCTCTAGATGGCGCAACGCCTTGGCAAGCCTTTAGATTAGTGCTGCTACCACTTTCAGTGCCTATTCTTGCAGTGGTGTTTATTCTGTCTTTCATTGGGGTGGTTGGTGAAGTTCCAGTAGCATCTCTACTACTTTCTGATGTAAACTCATACACATTAGCGGTTGGTATGCAGCAGTATCTCTATCCTCAGAACTATCTGTGGGGTGATTTTGCAGCAGCAGCAGTATTGTCTGCACTACCAATTACCATCGTATTCTTACTTGCGCAGCGTTGGTTGGTCGGAGGATTAACCGCCGGCGGTGTGAAAGGTTAATAAGAACGATAAGGGCGACCGCGAGGTCGCCCATTTTGTATCTCGACTTAACAATTTTGGTTTGGCCGCCGATCAGTTAAGAAGAGTGCAATTCTGGCGTTACGCATAGCTGGCTGTTAGTGAGATTCCTTACTGTTTACTTCTAACAGTTTTTGTAACCAAAACCCGGTTTGTCCCGGGTTTTTTTATGCCTAATCGACAGTTGCAAGTATAAGAATTAAGACACGGAAAGATATGCAATTGGGGCTTGGATGCGACGCAGTGTTCAAATGAATATGCAACAAAGCACTTTGTTACATTGGTAAGTTGGGCTCAATAGTTGAAAATGAACTAAAATTCTCGGCTAGAAGGGGCACAACCCAGATAGCGCAGCAAAACGTAGACACTCTCTTGTGACAACGCCACTTTTCTAAACAGGTCGGCAAAGGTGTCATCCCCTCCGAAGCAGGTGCGAATGTAGTGATTGATCTCTTGCTCTGCATACCCTTCAACGTACATGGTGCGTACCCATTGATACTCAACCGCCTTTGGGTTTACTAATGTCGTCTCACTGAGTGTAATGTCAGTTAAGCTCACGAATGTTCCTTCCGACTTAAAGATAGTTAGCGGATTTAATCAAAGTTAGATGAAAGAAAAATGACAGTTTCATTGCCTTACAAACGGCTGACATAAAACAAGCCTATGAACCCAAAAAAGTGAAAAAATGAGAATTAGCCAAGCATGAATTACGTGACAGTGTGAGGTCGGGGGAAAATAGCGGAGACGTTGATAGTGAGCTAGGTGAAGAGCAAAAAGTGGCGCGCTTGGCCCCACTTTTGCTTTAGATGGTTATTTTAAATACTTAACATGCGCTTCCATCTCTTCACCGATCTGCTTACGCATGTTCATTAGGCGAATGGCGGAGTCTCTTAACTCAATGTCTTCTTCAGTGTGTGGAACCCACTCTGGTACATCGGTTGGTTTTCCATGTTCATCGACCGCTACCATGATCACGATGCAGTGTGTCGTGAGGCGGTTTTTCAATTCTTTAGGGTCACTGGCTTGCACATCAATCGCAATATGCATTGAGCTTCGTCCGGTATAAATGACCTTCGCGCTGACCTCGACCAAGTTGCCAACATGGATAGGTTGAACAAAGCGTATTCCCCCTGCATAGGCAGTAATGCAGTATTTGCCACTCCACGCTGCTGCATTGGCATAGGCAGCTAAATCGATCCATTTCATGACGGCGCCACCATGGACTTTGCCACCAAAGTTTACATCACCAGGTTCGGCTAAAAAACGTAGCGTAATATCTCGTTGACCGGTACTCATCTGTCAATCCTTCGTGCTTTCAGTGTTATTGTTATTGGCTGTCTTTCTTAAATAACAAAGCTGTTACTTACGTGCAACCTATATTCGAGTGTAGCTTGGATTTATTGAGATTTAGTGAGGGTATCGGTAGATAAACGAGTGTCGCGGTCTAAAACAAAGCCCAGCATCTTACTGGGCTTAAAAGCGCTAAGATTGGCGTTGGCCAGACATTACCTTGTCCATTATCGCCATACTCTGCTCGAAATAGGGGTTATAGGTGAGTCGAGCATGGGTTTTCCCGGGTTCAACGTATCCCCAAGCAGAAAACCAAATGTCTTCTCCTTGCGCGCATGAGTTTGACGTCTCTTCTGGTTGACCGTTACTGCAGATCAAGTTGCTCCCACCAACGCCATAATTTGGGTTTGTGGGTGAAAAGAGCAACCCCATGTGAGAGCCATTGGAGATGCGCTGTTCGGGTAGCCTCATACTGAACCGAGTCGAACGGGGCTCACTGAGATCGTGCTCGCCTTGCCACACAATATGGTTTGCTGCGTTTGGCATCTTTTCACTAAAGGTTGAGACCGCGTATTCGGTATCGATTACTTTGTCCCCCTCACTGAGTAACATGAAGACGGGGCGAGAGTAATTTGTAGCTTCCAGTTGTTCTCTGACGATGGCGGAAGTCTGGTAATAAATGGCCGCCGCGTTCATCGGCAGAGAGTTGTAACGTAGCGGATTATCCTCTGGGTCTTGGTCTGCCCACGTAATAAAGTGGCTAGCAAGTTCTGCAAATTTCACCACCCCTGAACCCGGTTCCAGAGCCGGAGAAAAGAGCAACAGCCCTTGGATAGATTCATCGGATAGCGCAGCAGAAGTTGCCAGGTTTGCCCCTGTGGAGTAACCACCTAGCCACAGTTGAGCCGTTTCTTGCTTGAGCAGTTCAATGTGATGATTGACGACTCCCTGCCAGTCTTGCAAGGTTGGAAGTTGTAAATCTCCCACTTTACTGGCGTGGCCAGGGAGGAGTATTGTTCGGACCAAGTACCCTTGCTCGGCAAGGTGTGTGGCGATATCGTGAAAAGAGTACGGAGAGTCACCCAGCCCGTGCACCAAAAGCACACCTTGACCGTTTGGTTGAGCGGGGCGATATTCGTGGGGCAATACACTTGCTAGCTCGGCTTGTTTGTCTTCGGTGATGAACAGGCGATGTTGCTCTAGCCAACTCTTTGTTTCGGCGACGTATTGGGCAAAGCTATCTTGGCTATAGTCTGGCAACGCAGCAGCCTTTTCATAGGCAGGGTCTTCGACTGGTGCACTGCAGCCGACAATCAATGCGGTCATTGTTGCGGCAAGGTAAAATGCGAAAGCAGACATCTTTCGCGTTGTGTATTCGGTTTGTTCTTGTTTACTTTGTGACTTCTTCATACTCGCCTTCAAGCACGCGTTCTTTGTCCTGTTTTACGTCTCTAAAATTAAAGTGGTTCGCTTTTAACGACTTCTCTAACTTTTTGCCCGTGATAAGCGCGGCAATCGTCAATGGGATGGCTAAGATTAGGCCAAACAGAATGGTAAATATGCCGATAAACAAGGCGAACATATTGGTGAGAATTCTATTCATATTGGATACCTCTTCTAATTCGATAACCAGAATAAGACGGCGTAAATGAATGAAACATGAACAAGGCGCAAAAAAGCCACCATCGTTAAACGAAGGTGGCAAATACGGGGGATTATTATACGTTATAGTGTTGTGGAGTTTTGCCCCGAGCAATGCGCGGGGCGATATCCATTTATAGGCAGATTATTTTGTTGGGAACGTTTTGTAACGAACGCCCATCATCTGCTCCATACAATGAACAACTTGGCAGCTGTAGCCAAATTCGTTGTCATACCAAATGTAAAGAACGCAGCGGTTGTCTTGAGCGATGGTCGCCGCACCGTCGACAACGCCTGCAAAGCGTGAACCTACAAGGTCAGTTGAAACGATCTCGGTAGACTCTGTGTAGTCGATTTGCGCTGATAGCTCAGACGTTAATGCCATTTCACGCAAGTAAGCGTTGAGCTCTTCTTTGTCGGTGCCTTTGTCTAGGTTTAGGTTAGCAATTGCCATAGACACGTTTGGCGTCGGGACGCGAATCGCGTTACCTGTCAGCTTACCTGCCAACTCTGGGAGTGCTTTTGCGACGGCTTTAGCAGCACCTGTCTCTGTAAGAACCATGTTCAGTGAAGCACTGCGTCCACGACGTTCGCCTGAGTGGAAGTTATCAATTAGGTTTTGGTCGTTGGTAAACGAGTGTACCGTTTCGATATGGCCTGAAAGCACGCCGTACTTGTCATTGACTGCTTTTAAGATTGGGGTAATCGCGTTTGTGGTGCAGCTCGCCGCAGAAACGATGGTATCTTCTGCTTGGATCACCTTGTCGTTCACACCAAATACAACGTTCTTGATGTCACCTTTACCTGGCGCGGTAAGAAGGACTTTCTCTGCACCGTTACAAGCTAGGTGCTGGCTTAAGCCTTCAGCATCACGCCATACACCCGTATTGTCTACAACAAGCGCATTTTTAATACCAAAAGTTGTGTAATCGACATCTTCTGGTTTGTTCGCGTAGATGAACTGAATGTAGTTGCCATTAGCGATGATCGCTTTGCGTTCTTCATCAACAACAATACTACCGTTGAACTGTCCGTGGACTGAGTCGCGGCGCAGTAAACTTGCACGTTTCTCTAGGTCACCTTTTTTACCACCACGTACTACAACAGCGCGCAATCTAAGTGGGTAACCTGGGCCACTTTTCTCTACCAACAGGCGAGTAAGAAGACGGCCAATACGACCAAAGCCATATAGCACAACATCACGAGGTTCTGAGACGGTTTTGCCGTCCATCGCACCCATCAAAGAGGTGTGTAAAAAGTCTTTCACACCATGAGCGTCGTCGCGGCCTTGCCAGAATTGGTGAGCCAGCTGCCCTACATCAATACGACATGGAGACAACTCCATTTCTGACAAGGCTTTGATTAGAGGAAGAGTCTGTTCTGGGGTGAGAGGCGTGCCGGTGTAACGGCGTGCGAGGCGGTGCGATTTAATAATATCAATGGTCGCTGCGTTGACGAGTGTTTTACCGAAAAGTAACACTTCTACGCCTTTTTGACGGTAAAGCTGACCAAGTAGGGGAGAAATTGATTCCGCAATCGTTTGGCTTGTTTGCCACTCTAAAAGATGTTTCTCTGGACTCATGTTTCGTTTGGACCTTTCACGTTTTGGGGGCTGACTCTACTTTGCTTGTAGGGGAGCGAGTAGAGATGGTTGCAGTGTTTGAATTTTGTAATTTTTATGCGGCAGGATTGTAATGCTTAACATCTTATTCTGCTAGCAAAATTAATGGCAGGCGATATTACTGTTTTTATGGGGTGTTTTGGTGAATTAACAGAAGATTTCTCAGTGGTTATGCTTATTGACAATTTCAAATCTTGATAGTTATTTCGTGAAGAAAAATACCAGTAGCACATAAATAGTGTAACGCTTAATCTTATGTTTATTTAATTCTGTGATCTTAAGTGTCTTATCAACGCTAAATGTAAACAAAACAGGCCAAATTGAGGGTTAGACTTTCGCGGTGCTGTGTCCTTGCATCAGTGGCTCGCGTCAAGGCTGGCAGAGATCACCTTTTCATATCCTAGATTTGCGATTGTATGGTTTGTCTACTCAGGTTAGTCAATAAGAGTGTGCTTGTTTTATTGGTTTATTACGCTGCGTATGCTCGCAATCGTATCGTCGACTCTAAGTTTTAAGCGTTTCGTTGCTTGTTTTCATTCAATACATTGAAAACTTAGCGCTATCTCGTCAGCAAATTCTCACAATAGTGTGAATACCATTGAATAACCTTCTACAATTGAATTTCTAGATTGCTCATTTGATTCAAGGATTGAAATCAAAATGCTTTTGACAAGAATGTCTATAAAAAGTCGACTGCTGATCCTGTGCTTACTTCCAACCATTGTGATTGTTTTACTCAGTGCTAATCAGGTTCATCAGATACAAGAGCGACTTGAAAGCTATCAGGTAATCAGTGAAAAAAATGCATCCATTAATCTCTTGATGGAGTATTCACATCATAGCTATGCAGCCTTGTCTAAGCAGTTGAGTGGCCAAGATGGGCAAACGTCGATTGCACTCGCACAGAGCTCTTTAGATCTGTTACTTGCCAAACAAAACAAGATGCTGTCGAATAAGGCGGAACGGGAGGTGTCGTCAAGCTATGTGGTGGAACTGCATCAGTTGATTACAGAGTTAAATCAAGCAAGTCCACAGCAAACCGTGGAACTTGGTCGCCTGATCTATGACATCTTATACGACCTCTATTCCAGCATTCTATTTACTGAAGGTGCTCATTTTAATAGTCGAGTACACCAGCTTGATATCATTCTCAGTGACCTCAGTTGGCTTCATTTCTGGATGGAGAGAGAGGCGTGGTTGGTTAAGGAAGTCGAAACAGAAGGCTGGCCTTACGCCGACTTTGCGCCTGAGTACTTTCGCATCAGCGAGCGCCAACAGTATTATTTAGATAAATTCATCAGCCTTGGCGCGGATACTCAACAGTTCCAAGGGCTGCTACAAAGCTTTACGAGCCCAGACTTTCAGCAAGGCGCGTTTGTCAAAGAGCAGCTCCTCTACAATCGCTTTTCGCAGCAAGAGGTTCAGCAGGCTGTTCTGATCGTAGAGAAACGAAACCAACTTCTTGAAAAGCAACTCATCACCTATTCTAGGCAACTTCAGCAAGAGCTCATTGATGAAATAGAGACTAATCAATACACCATGTGGGGGATCGCAAGCGCTGGATTAACGGTTTTCTTTCTCCTCTTTGCGTGGGGAGCCAGTACCTTATATCGGATCAATTCTAAACTCACCCGCATTTTAACGGTGATGAGCAATATGCGAGACAGCGGACATGTTGATCAAATACCCATCGATGGTATCGATGGTAATGATGAATTTACTCGTTTCGCCCATGAGTTGAATGACACCATTGCGCGGCAAAAAGCGTATCAAACCAAACTCGTTGAAGCCAAGGAACACGCAGAAGCGGCCAATCAGGCAAAAAGTGTGTTTTTGGCCAACATGTCCCATGAGATCCGAACTCCACTGAATGGCATTATCGGCATGACAGAAGTCCTTTCAGATAGCCAGTTAAACGGCAGTCAGAAAGAGATCCTTAATGATATTGATGCGTCGTCTCATGCCTTGTTGGTGTTGATCAACGACATTCTTGATCTTTCTAAAATTGAATCGGGTAATTTGGTGCTGTCACCACACACTGCAAATTTACGTGAGATCATTTTTGACACCATGAATATGGTTAACGCTCAGGCGCTCAAGCAGGAAGTCACGTTAGAAGTTGAGTTTGCTGATGATGTGCCTGTGTATGCGGAAATGGATGAATTTCGCGTCAAACAGATTCTGATGAATTTGTTGAGCAATGCGATCAAATTCAGTGCGAATGGTTCTGTTTTGGTTCGACACTCGGTTGATACGCAGCACCGCTTAAACATCGAGGTATTGGATACCGGTGTCGGCATTGCCGCAGATAAACTTAACGACATCTTCAAACCGTTCACGCAAGAAGATGGCACCATTACTCGTCGTTTTGGTGGCACGGGTCTTGGGCTGGCCATTTGTCGTCAATTGGTTGAATTGATGCGTGGTGAGCTGGTGGTTGAATCTCACGTTGGCGAGGGCAGTCGATTTACCGTTATTCTGCCGTTAGTGAAACCACAGCGATCGCCGGTTCCGGTTTGTTACGATCTTAAAGTCCTGTTTATTTCTAACCAAGCCACTCACCAGCAGCTTGCATATAAAGAATGTGTGCGCTTGTGTAGCAGTGTTACGCAGAGTGAAAATTGTCAGCAAGTGACGGATCTATCTGATGATTTTGACCTTGTGGTGTATTGTTTAGCGCGTCATTCAAAGTCCCGACAAGACTTAGCTAAGTTAAGAGCGCAGTTTACGTCTGCGGATATTATCGGCCTTCAGCATCATTTGTACATTGAGCCCGATCTCGAAGGGCTGCTTGTCGCGCAAGTGACACTACCGATTTTAGGTAAACGGTTTGAAAATGTACTGAGTCAATGTCAAAACGACTCTCGATTTCGCATCGCTCGGCAGGTCCCGCCGCCCATACCTGATACCGGGGATGTTAAGCGGGTACTGATTGTTGAAGACAACTTAATGAACCAGAAAATAGCCAGTTTTTTTCTTAGTAAGGTAGGGATTGAGTTTGCAATAGCCAGTAACGGTTTAGAGGCATTAAATCTCGTCAAAAGTGGCCAAGAGTATTGCGCGGTGTTAATGGACTGCATGATGCCGATTATGGATGGATTAACGGCCACGAAAGAAATTCGTAATTGGGAACGGGAAAATCAAAAAGCGCCGGTGCCAATTATCGCACTCACCGCCAGCGTATTGCCTGAGGAGATTCAGAGCTGCTTTGATGCGGGTATGGACGCTTATCTCCCTAAGCCCTATAAATCAAAGCAGCTTTTTGACATCTTTGAGAAACTAAGCGTCACCTTCTAGATCACTTAAAGGTAACCAGTTTACTTTAACCCCAGCTTGCAAAAACATCTCTTGGCTAACCTTGATTTTGTCGCCCCATCGAGAGAGGAAATCTGGGGTTTGCTCGGGGCAGTGGACCGCAGAGATGCCTGTTTGAATAATCTTAGCCGCACAGTTTGGACAAGGAAAATGGGTAACCCAAATCTCGCAGCCGTCCAAATCGCGCTTTGCAAATAGAATGGCGTTCTCTTCTGCATGGAGAGTCTTGAGGTATTTCATCTCTCTATCGTCTGTCATTGCACTGTCTGAAATGCCATGTGGATAGCCATTAAAGCCAACGGAAACAATACGATTTTGTTTAGTAATGACCGCGCCAACTTGTGTTGAGGGATCTTTACTCCAAGAGCCAACAAGTTCCGCCATTTGGTAAAAGCGTTGTGCCCATTTCGATATCATTAAGTTTGTCCTCTGGAGATGACCTCTTATCCAATCGAGGTTGAATAAGAAAAAGATTAATGTGATAGAGATCGGCTAATAATATCCTAATTTATTCCGCTTTAGTCCAGAAAATGCGTATTGATTCTCTCGACGGCGGGCGTTTGCAACGATATTAGACGATCTGGATCACACATAGCTAAGTGTGCTCAAACTTCAGAATATGACGTATTGCCCGCTTTCTTGTGCGAGATCTCTTACAAAGGCGTGAGCGTAAAGCGGAAGCTAGCCTGAGAAAATCTCTAAAACAATCCTTAAGTATCTGTTTTATATGTTTTTGTTTGGTTTTTGTTCAGTTTTGATAGGGGGATTTTCTCCAATATTTGATTGTTTAATTTGGTCGATTGCTTAATCTTAAGTTGTCAGCAGGGAGCAGACACGGAACAGGAAAGACCCAAGGATAGGTCATCTTCAGGACGAAGATTCGATTATTCAGGATGAATGGTCGGCAAGGAAAGCGAAGGACATTGGCTGGACGCTAGTAACTAGGATGGTTACACAAGGAAAGACAATGGACGCTTAACGGACTAAGGCAATGCTATCAGGATGATAGAACAGGGACACCGCTTAAGGATTAAGTGATGTGAGTTAACTAGGAAAGTTAACGGGCTGGATTGCCAAGGACACCGCTAGGATGGCGATGATAAGGAAAGTGCTGAAGGATTCAGCGTGCTATCAAGGAATAGATGCAGGGAGCACCTATTAGTAGCCGGATTGCTGCGAGTAAGATTAGACCCCACTAGGCGAAAGCTTAGTGGGGTTTTCTTTTTTCTGCTCTTCCCATCGAGATACCCCGCGTAACAATTCTTTGCCTACCATTGTTGAAGATAAAAAGTTGAAGATAAAAAAAAGCCAACCTCAATAAGTGAGATTGGCTGATATAAGTGTGAACAATTGAGTTCACTAACAACGTCAGTTGGCTAGGTGACCCTCGGCTTAAAAAGGGTCATGAATACTATTGCAGTATATGTGCCAACTTTTATAGCGCTTAATTGCGCTATTTTTAGCCAAAATAGGCGTTTTTTTCGTTTCCCTTTGCAATATGAAAATGCAAAATGCAAGTGACCATACATTTGCTAATGATATATTTAATAGCTATATGATTACAGCATGACCAAACTTGCGGTGCCTAAGAAGGCGAAAAAGCCCACAACATCCGTAACCGTCGTCAATACCACCGAGCCTGCGAGGGCAGGATCGAGTTTCAGCTTATCCAACGCAATAGGGATTAACACGCCAAATAGCGCTGCGGTAATGATATTGACGATTATCGCTAGTGCGATAGTGGCGCCGAGTATCGTCGATTGAAACCAAAGCCCAGCCATCGCACCAATAATTAGCGCCCACAGCAAGCCGTTTATCGAACCAATTCCAATCTCATTTTTAAGCAGCGCCCAGCGGTTACCCGGTGTAATTTGGTTTAATGCCATCGCACGAATCATCAGGGTCAGCGTTTGGCTACCCGCAATGCCTCCCATAGACGCGACAATCGGCATCAATACGGCTAACGCGACCACTTGGGCAATAACATCTTCAAAAAGTCCAATGGTCACAGAAGCCAAAATCGCGGTCATTAGGTTAATCCCCAACCACACGCCACGTTTTTGTGAGCTTTTCATCACTGGCGCAAACAGGTCATCGCCTTCGTCCATACCGGTACCCGCCATCAAGCGAGATTCGTAGATTTCTCTTTGGGTACTTAACGCAAACTGCCAATCAATTTCGCCAACCAGCATTTGAGTCTCATCCGTGACGGGCATGGCGGAAACCGACGAGTGCTCCAGCGCTTCAATGGTTTCTGCTAGCGAGAGTTTCGCATCCAGTGTAACCGCGTTTTCTATGGCGATGTTTTTAAGACGCTCGGTCGGCTCGGCGCGAAGTAGATCAATATAATTGACAACCCCACGGAACTGCTTACGTTTGTTGATTAAATAGATCTGTTGCGGCGCGTCGTAGCTGTATCGCTCCATCAAGATGTTGGCTTTCTCAACCGATATATTGAACGGTAGGGTGACGACTTTTCGCTCTGCCCATCGACCGAGTTCATCATCTTCGTACTCATTGGCTTGGTCGTAGAGCTCAAGCTCATCTTTTTCAATTAGAGATAAGGCTTCGTTGATGATCTCTTCTGGGAGAGAATCCGCCCACTCGATTAAGGAGAGGTTATCTAGCTTTGCAAGCGTTAGCTTTAGCTCGATTTCCGACAGCTCTTCAATGATCGAGTAGCGTACTTCCGCACGCGCTTCAGTAAGGACCTCAATATGCAGTTCTAAAGGCAGGCTTCGCCAAAGACGGACACGCTCGTCGATGGGAAAAGCTTCGAGAATGAGGGCGACTGCACCGGGTTCTAATCCGTCTTCGATAGAGTCATTTAAAATAGCAACTTGTTCACCGTCTTCCGCTTGAACAATTTGTTCGATCAGTACGGAGAGGTCTTGCAATTGGCTCACTGAGTACCTCGAATATCAATGTAATAGAAACTGATGATCAAGGTACTCTAAAGTGGAAGAAAAACAATCCCCTAACGTGGTTAAGTGCCTAGATAGGGCGTGACAAGTCGATGAATGTTGACTTTCGCGCCAATCCTTGCAGCAAGAAGGTACAAACCACCGATTTTTCGATGTAGGAACAGAGCATCTGCAGGTGGAGTGTGCCAGTAGTCTTGCTCCATACTCAACACCGAGCCAGCTTGCCGCAATCGCGTTGCTAAGTCACTGCGTTTAAAGTCGTACGCCTCGTCAACCAACATAGGTTCACACGCCATGTTGACCAAGTTGAGAATCGCACTGCGTTGCTCGGGCAAAATGCCTTGGCTGAAAAAGCCGATTTGTTCGAGTGCGCTGTTTAACCCTGTTTCATCTTGATTAAGGGCAGCACGAAACGCTTGCCGATAGCCGGAACTGAATCGCTCGCTATATTCACGTGTTGCGCCAAAATCCAGAAGCCCGATTTGCTCTGTTTCTCGCATGAAGAGATAGTTGGCAAAATTGGGATCGGTTTGAACCATTTTGAACTCGAACAGCTCTTTAAACAGAAGGTCGAGCAAGTTTGTCATGGCGCGGTCTCGCACTGCTTCAGGCTCGTTGACTAGAGTCTCAATGGGCTCGCCTTCAAGGTATTCCATTGCAAGGACAGATTCTGAGCTGATCTGCGAATATACTTTCGGCACGACAAAGTGGGGGGAGTCTTTCAATGCATCCCGATAGCGATGGGCAAACTCCGCCTCTCTGACATAGTTTGCTTCATCATGAAGTTGCCACTTTGCTTCTTCCAGCAATCCTTTGTAATCCACAGAGTCGGGGATCAGTCCAACCATTTTGAGCAGGGTTCCGGCGTTGTCTACATCGCTGTCGATGCTTTTGCGCACGCCAGGGTACTGAACTTTTATCGCAATGTTGTCGCCATCATCACTGTACGCTTGGTGGACCTGACCAATCGACGCACTCGCGATGGGCTTAAAATTGAAGGCGAGGAACTGAGATTTCCACTCTGCCCCTAGCGCGTCCGCGAGCGTTTGGCTCAGCTGCTTTGAAGGCATTGGGTCGGCGTCGGAACGCAATGTTGCCAAGATTTCGGCGAGTTCTGGCTCAAGAATATCACCCGCATCCATTGATAGCATTTGGCCCATTTTCATCGCAGCGCCGCGAAGATGCGCCAATTGTTGAGTTAGGCGGTGAATGTTTTTTGGCGTGAGCAGGAGATCGCGCACATTCGGTTTATTGCCTTGAGCGATTTGCTTGGTGCCTTCGGCAATCACGTTTCCGGTCACCCGTGTTGCCAATGAGGCAAATTTACTGAACCTAGAGATGCGATGAGTAGGAAGGCTGCGTTCCTTAGTCGACATGAACTTCTCCCGCTGAGTTAGTTGGTTAAATCTCCTTGTTTATACGGTAGAAAAACGCATTTGGACACAATAAGAATGAGAAACCGCTCATTTCTGAGCGGTTTTGGTGATCCTTAAATGGAATAGAAGAAGTACAGCTGCGATTTCATCCGGATGATGATTCCACGTATGGCATCAAGAAAAGCCATAAACCCAATGGGTTTTTCTCCACTTACCCATGCGAGCCCGACGGACCCGACGGGGATATCGTACCCCTCTGGTTCTTCGATTTTAAGCCTCACGAAATGGTGCTTGTTTTGGAGGTTTTGTCCGGTTGTTTTCCGCACCGATTGATCCAAACCTAGCAAGTTGCTTTGTGCTTCTCCTGTGCCTTCGACAATGCCTTCAACCTCTGCGGAAAAGATCTTTCCTGGGTAAACAGAAGAAGCAAATTCTGCGACTTGGCCTGGTTTCACGTTTCGAATCGCTTGATGGTTAACGCGCATCAGAACGTATTTTTCTTCGGTGTACATTTGCAGGCGAGGCATCATGGAAACGCGCTGCCCCTCACGTAGAATGAAGTTAGTCACAAACCCATCTGCTGGTGCGCGAACCAGAGTACTGTCGAGATCCCATTTCGCTTTCGCGAGTTGCTCTTGCGCTTTTTGCCAGTCGGCGTGTTTGGCTTTGACCGCGAGTGTCGCTTTGCTTATCGCCAGCTTCGCTTTATCCGTTTCCACTTGCTTGGTTTGCAGTTGAGATTCAATGGTTTCGATATTGAGCTTCGCTTTCGCAACTAAGGTTTCTTGTTTGTCGATGTCACTGGCGGTAATGGTGTTTTCGACGACGCGATTTTGCTCTTTGTAGCGTTTAAGCATCTTTTGTTGCAGTTCATAGTCGACTTTAGCCATTTCAAGCTGGCGCTCTGTGGTGGTTAAGTCTTGCTGCATTGAGGCGTAGGTCGCCTTGGCAATAGCTACATCTTCTTGAGCGACCTCTTTCGCCACGCTGGTGGCTTCTTCCGTTACCTTGGCTTGATTATAGGCGATTTGATACTGGGTATCATCAAGGCGGTAAATCGCTTGCCCTTTTTTAACTGATTGATTGGGTTTAATAAATATCTCTTCGACTTTTCCGGTAACGTTGGCAGAGTCAGGACGAAGCTGAATATGAGGTGATTGAACCACCGAACCACCGGATAAGTCCATCGGGGTGAAATTGATCAGTCCAACCCAGACAAACATTAGCCAAGACGCGCCCCCGAGGTAAGCGAACCCTTGAGTGAATTTGTTCCAAGGCATTCCCACTAGGCGAAGTAAGTAGATAAATAATGCCCAAACGGCCAAGCCTTCTAACATTATGCTTCCTCGTGTTGTGTTTCAGTTTTTGGGGCATGTCGCCACGTGTCGCGAAGGTTAACAATCGCTTTTTCCATATCGACAAAGGCAAGAATCACGGCGAGAACCCAAACCCAATGCCACAAGAAACCGATCCATGTGAGGGCGGTGATTAAGCCTATTTGATGGTGATCCTTACTGTGCGCTTTGTTGATGGGCAGTTCATGAAACTTCCAAAAGCCAACGATCGCGGCGCCAACGCTGGCGATAAGGACAAAAGCGGCAACAACATGAAGTGCAGTGTCTGCGCCTGTGCCGACAAAAGGAACGCTTAACAAACTCATTGAGGTCTCCAATCATTCTGAGAGCCGCCAGTGTGTTTGAGATTTGCCTACATCGATTTTTTGTGACAGATTAAATCACAACTTAGTGATTTATGATGTAATCAGTATGAATCAAGTTCGATTTATTCGTGCGCTTGGCATCAAGCAGCTCCACTTACTCGCGAAGCATCGCTATGGCATTAGGCAAGGTGGGCTTCATATTCCTGAAAGCGCGTTAGAGAACCCAATGACACTGCTCCCTTTGTCAGAGGTCAACCGTTGGTATGAAAAGCTCGAAGAGCAGAGTGAAAACAGCGATGTGATTTTGGAGTTAAGTCGAGAAATTGACCTCAGCAAACTTGGCGCTATCTCTCGTTGGTTTTTGTCCGGCTACGATCTTGCCTCAACCATTCGTCGCATCAACCACGGGCTTAGCTCACTTCAATCTGGTGCCTATCTGTCTGGGGCGCAAAGTGGTGCGATCTTAAAATGGATCTACCACAACCCATACATTGAGCCGCAGTGTAAGATTCACGACAGTATTCGAGTGGCGGTCTTTATGACGAAGATCTTACGTAGCTATCTTGGAGAGGACTTTACGCCAATGCGAGTCCTGGTGTCGGGAACGCGTAAAAACTGCGAAAAATATGAAGCATATTTTGGCTGTCCTGTGGAGTGGAGCCATTGTAAAACCGAGATGTGGTTTCACTCTGATTTACGCTTGGCGACACAACAGAAAAACTTGTTCCCTCAGCAACGTTTAGCGATGAACTTCTCTGATTTGGATGAGTTCCTGAATATGCCGGAACCGGACGATGAGGTGAAGGTGATCTATGAGGTCATTAATTACAGTCGTCATTACGGGCTGCCGACATTGGAACGAGTCTCGGGTTTACTGGGGCTTTCTACTCAGCAGTTTCAGCGTAAGCTGCATGGATTTGGAATGAACTTTACGACAGTGATGGGGTATGTGCTGAGTAATACCGCGGTGAAGTTGCTCAGCCGCGGTTTGTCGCCTGACGAAGTCGCGTCACATTTGGGCTATCAAAACAGCGCCAGTTTCAATCGCATGTTTAAAAAGCATCGCGGTTTGACGCCCAAACAATATGTGCAGCACTTTCAAGATCTTTTTTAGCCCGACGTGCCTTCTATGAACGGTGCCAGCGGTCTCCATAAGCCGCTCTGTAGTCGGGCTCTGGCAGGTCACCGAGCCCGTCTGCTGGCTCAAGCGGCCCGACGACGGTGCGATAGGGCAGGACGCCCGCCCAAACAGGTCGCTCCAAATCACTTTTGTCATCATTCACGCCTGAGCAACTTATTTTCACCGAGGCTTCCGTGAGAGGAATACGAAGCACCATGGTCGCCGCGAGTTCTTTATCGCTACTGAGTCGAACGTGATCGGTTCGACCAGGTGCGATGTGTTCGATAAAGTGGTTTAGCACCTGATCCTTTTCCTGCTTATCTTCAACGCGTTCGAAGGTGCCAAAAGCCACGGCTGAGCGATAGTGTGCGCTGTGGTGAAAAGCCGATCGAGCAAGCACCCATCCATCAAATAAGGTAAAAGTGAGACAACTGGGCTCTCCTTTGCTTAGATTACGCATCAGTCTGCTGTTGTTCGCCCCATGAACGTAGATGTGGCGGTCGACTCGCCATGCCAGCATGGGAATGATCACGGGACCGCTTTCCGTCGTAATGGCAATATGTGCGATCAACGACTCATCTATGATTGCGTCCAGTTGGTCTGGGTCAAAGACAGCTTTGTGCTGTCCTTTGTTGATTTCGGTTCTTTTCGTTGTCGATAGCATCGCAAAACTTCCTTTCTTATTGCTCCATAGGTGATAAGGTATCGTCGAAGTGGTACTTTGATTAGAGCCAGTTTTTTATAATGGATGGATCCAGTTTTGACGCCAATCGACAGTGGGGATTTAACCCTAAGTTGCAAAAATAGCTCATTGCAACAACAGCTTTTTCAAGCCATTCGCAGTAAAGTCGTTAGCCATTTGTGGCCGCTTGGAGGCAAGCTGCCATCAACGAGAAAGCTGGCACTCGAGCTCTCTATAAGCCGCAATACTGTGATCGCTGCCTATGAACAACTCGTCGCAGAAGGCTATCTTGAAAGCCGCCCAGGGTCAGGGTTCTTTGTTGCTGTAGAGCTTCCGGAACACTACTTAAATGTGAAGGATAGGAGTCCCAAATCGCCCGCACCTTCTGCGTGCAGAGAGCGGCCATTGTTGAATCAACCATTCTCCCCCGGTATTCCTGATTTGGCGCAGTTTCCAATCGAAAAGTGGCAGCGTTTCTTGCAGCGCCACTCGGGACGCTTGAGTTTGCTTGGTTGCCAAGACGTGCAAGGGAGTATGGCACTGCGCAGCGCGATTGCCGACTACTTAGCGACCAGTCGCAGCGTTTCGTGCTCGCCAAGCCAGATTGTGGTCACTTCGGGCGCTCAACAGGCGTTGTACATTGCAAGTCGAGTGATTTTGCAATCGGGCGATGCACTTTTAATGGAGCAGCCGGGTTATACGCAAATGAGTAAAATCCTCGACTTGAATCGAGTTCAGGTCGAGCCACTTTGCGTGCGTCAGCATCAAGGGTTTGACTTGCAGCAGGTCTTCTCTAGCCGTGCCAAAGCGCTCTATATCACTCCCAGTAATCAATACCCGATGGGAACGACGTTAAATACAGAGCAGCGTCTAGCGCTTATTCAATGGGCAGTGGCAAGCAAGAGCTGGATTATTGAAGACGACTACGACAGTGAGTTTCAGTTTGCTCATCGTCCCTATACAAGTTTGCAAGGTCTTGCCAGTGATGTGGGAGGCGCGAACCGTGTAATTTACATTGGTTCCTTTAGTAAAGTGATGTTCAATGGACTGAGGCTTGGCTATATGGTGGTCCCTGAATCGATGGTCGAGCAATGTCTAGTGGTCAAAGATGCAATGGGAGGGGATACGCCAACCCATACTCAAGAAGCGCTCGCAGATTTTATTCGTGAGGGTGATTTACTGCGCCACATTCGCAAGATGCGTCGTCTATATCAACATAAGCATGCGCTGACTTGTCAGTCGATTAACCGCCATTTTTCGCCACAGGTTGAGGTGATCAGCCAAGCGGCAGGGTTGCACGTGACGCTTAGCTGGTGCTGCTCTGTGGACGAAGCGGAGTTTGTCTCTCAGGCCGCGGAAAATGGGCTAGTCATTCGTGCGCTTAGTTACTACGAAGACAGCGCGGTTAAGCAGAGAAGAACCCGAGATTGGGGAGGTGTTGTGCTCGGGTTTGGTAACGTTGCATTGGACGACATAGAGTCAAATATCGCCAAGTTAGCGCGAATATTTGACTCACTAATGGCGCAGGCTTAGTTGGGCTCGATTTGGGTTTCTTTTTTGCCAGAATACTTTTGCCACGGTAACGAG
Organism: Vibrio sinaloensis; assembly: GCF_000808535.1. Classification (GTDB taxonomy): domain Bacteria; phylum Pseudomonadota; class Gammaproteobacteria; order Enterobacterales; family Vibrionaceae; genus Vibrio; species Vibrio sinaloensis_D. The sequence continues at coordinate 208,282 of NZ_JWLV01000045.1, read as the reverse complement.
AGAAGCCCGAATACGCACAAAGCGTAAAGCATGGACCAACCCAAACAAGCGAAGACCAGCACGCAAAGCATTAGCGAAACCGCAGCTAGCCAACGGCCAGCTCCAGTCAAAAGTTTGAACGCAGAGAGCATGGCCAGCAGATACACCAGAACGAAGATGCCATTAGCTAGCTTGAGGAAAAACTCCAAATCGAGTCCTGAGATTTCACCAATCACGCAGGAAATGAGCAGCACGACTGCAATCGCAATCGTCGCATTGGCTGGAACGCCACGAATGGAGAGTCTTGCCAGTGCACTATTTGGGCGATAATCCCTTGCTTGCGCCCAAACCATTCTCGACAAACTTTGTGTGTAGAGGTTGACGCTAGCGAAGCAGGCTGCGAATCCAAGTCCACTGATCAACAGTTTAAATTTCTCGCCAAACAGTTGCTCAGACAGCCAAGGAATCGAGGCGCTGTCAAAGCCCGCTGAACCATAGGCTTGGTATTTTAGAATCACGACCGAGCAAGCCCAGTACGTTGCGCCTGCGATAAAACACCCAATCAAGATCGCGATAGGGAAATCACGTTGTGGGTTTTTAAACTCTTCTCCCATATGCGCAAATGCTTCTATACCGACAAAGCACCAAAACATCACACCAAGCGCCGCGCCGATACTCCAGAGGGATTCTTGAGTAAGTTCTGGCATAACCATGTCTGATGTACCAATTGAACCTTGCCACCAAAAGCTCGCGATGAGAGCGAAAATACTCAGCGCGATGACCGTTTGTAACCTTCCAGAGGATTTGGTCCCCGCGAGGTTGACCGCGACAAGCAGACCGACGGTGATAATTTGTGCCACAAGAGAGCTATTGATTGGCTGTGGCAGAAGCTGTTGTAAAAAACCGGCTGCCAAGGCAATCGCAGCGGGAACGCCAACAGGAATGACGCTAACAAACAACCAAGCGACGCTTTTTTCTAACCGCTTATTGAACGCTTGTCTGACAAAGTAGGCTGTGCCGCCTGCATTTGGGTAACGTTTTCCAAGTTGGGCAAACGTTAGGGCGATTGGGCAAATGGCGACAAACAGAATCAACCAAGCCCAGAGAGAAAAGTGGCCAGCAATACCCGCGGCGATGGCAGGCACCATAAATAGACCTGTGCCGAGTAACGTGGTTGAGAGTTGGCCTATGCCAGAGATTAAGGTGATGTCCTTTCTGAGTTCGCTCATTGCATTGCTTCCTGTGCTAGTGGATTACAGCTTAATCAATTACTCACATGATGACAGCCATCAATTCGTCGTAGATAAAAGTCAATGTGACGGAAATTCCTGTTAGATAAGTCAAATTGAACACTTTCCCCTGTCGGGCGTTTGTGTCACATTACTTTTAATCAACAGGATAAGTTGGGTAATGAGCTGGAAGAATATGGACAAATTTGATCATCAAATCATAGAGATACTAAAACGCAACGCGAGATCCTCCGTCAGTGACATTGCTCGTCAGGTCAATCTGTCGCGTTCGGCTGTGACGGCACGCATTGCTAAGCTGGAGCAGGAAAAGGTTATTTTGGGCTATCACGCTCAACTTGCAGATAAACAAAGCGACGCTCCTAAAATTCAAGCCTATTTGGCGCTTAAGTTCGATATGTCCTCGACGACTCAGTACTGCGAGACTTACGCAGAAAAGATCTACCAGATTGACGGGGTGAAGTGGTGTCATGCGATCAGTGGCGAGACTGACATGATGCTCTTTGTGGAAGTGCCAACCATGCAGCGGTTGAATCAAGTCCGTGATGAACTGCAAACCATCCCTGAGTTACGACATTTAATGACCCATACCGTCTTAACGGAGTTTTTCAATACCCATGGCCATTGACCAGATCAACCTAAACCTGCTTCGCTCATTGCAAGTGCTGTTAGATGAGTGCCATGTGAGTCGCGCCGCCGAGAAGCTCAATCTAACTCAATCGGCAGTAAGCAGACAGCTGTCCCAACTGAGAGAGCTGTGCGGTGATTCCCTATTAGTTCGTGATGGCAATCAGTTGATCCCGACACCAAAGGCGATGGCTATGAGAGGAAAGCTGGCTCAGCTGCTGGGTGAGGTAGATCAATTGCTCAATGATAAACCGTTTGATCCTTTGCTGTGGCAACAAGAGTTTGTCATATCCTCGAGTGACTACGTGGCGCAGTATATTCTGCCCAATATTGTCGCCCTCGGTGCTGAGCATGCGCCGAAGGTGAATCTGGCGTATCGTCTATGGCAGCCTGACTATCTTTCCAAAATGAATGAGCAAGGCATACATTTAGCATCTACCATGTTGCCAGAGCCGCCCAAACATCTGAGCAGTGTTCAAATTGGCGAAGACAAATCCCTGTGCTTGATGCGAAAAAGCCACCCATTGGCGAGCATTGAATCGCTGAGCTGTGACCAGATAACGGCGTATTCACATCTCAAAGTGACGGGGGGAGGAGACAAAGACAGCCCTGCAGATATTGCCCTGAATGCATTAGGTTATCAGCGCAGAATTGCACTCAAAGTGCCGTTCTTTTCAGCTGCCATTAATGCCTTACTTGCCAGTGATTATTTGATGATTGTGCCTGAGCATATTGCGATTAATCTCTCACGTGAGTATCCACTTACTTACGCGACTCTCCCTTTTGATACTCAGGCACACCAATATTGGCTGATGTGGCACCCTAAATATGACCTCGATAGCGCGCATCAATGGATGAGAGAGCGGGTCCTCCATGTCATGCAAACATGCCCTTATTCGATAGGTATGATTTGAAATCATGATTGGTATGATTAATGACAATTTCAAATCATAACTTGTGTCATTTACCTTGATAAAAGGACACAACAATTAGGAAAAAAAGATGACTCTGACGGTTTGGCTTTCACTGTTTACTATTTGCCTATTAGGTGCGATGTCGCCTGGGCCAAGTCTGGCGCTCGTGGCGAAACACAGCTTGGCAGGAGGCCGTATGAATGGACTCGCGGCGGCATGGGCTCATGCGACAGGGATTGGTATCTATGCGTTTATTACCCTTATCGGCTTGGCTGTGGTGCTGCAGCAATCCCCACTATTGTTTAAGAGTATCAGTTACGCGGGCGCGGGCTACTTAGCCTACTTGGGATTCAATGCGCTGCGCTCGAAAGGTGGTGTTGCCGCTAAGCTGGAATCGGGTGAGCAAACTAGCCTTTGGCAGTCGGCGCGAGAAGGCTTTTTAATCTCACTGCTTAGCCCTAAGATTGCTCTTTTCTTTATCGCACTGTTTAGCCAGTTTGTTGCAGTTGGGGATGGCTATGCGGCCAAAACGGTGATCGTTGCAACGCCTTTGGTGGTCGATGGTTTGTGGTATACCTTGATTACTTTTTTACTATCCAGCCCGAAAATAATTGATAGAATTCGTTCCAAAGCACAGTTGATCGACAGATTGTCTGGCGCGGTACTCATATTGCTTGCTATCCGAGTCGTGCTTACAGTCTAGATAACAACCATGCCCACGTTAGAATGGGCAATCAGGGAGAAAATAATGATAAGACTTGCGGTCATTGGGACCAACTGGATCACAGACCAGTTTGTTGAAGCGGCATTGAAATCGGGGGAGTATCAACTTTCAGGGGTATATTCGCGTTCACTTGAAAGTGCAGAAAAATTTGCGGAAAAGTATGATAACCCTGCGCTGTTTGATGATCTTGATGCGCTAGCGACATCACCTTTGGTCGATGTCGTGTACATAGCGAGCCCCAATAGCCTACATGGCCCACAAGCGATTCAAATGATGGAAGCGGGTAAGCACGTTATCGTTGAAAAACCGATGGCCTCAAGTTTTGCACTCGCACAGCAGATGTTTGAGGTGGCAAAAGAACACAATGTGATTCTGTTTGAAGCCTTTATGTCTTGTCATATGCCTAACTTTAAGCGTTTAAAAGACGCCCTTTCGGGAATCGGCAAGATTCGCAAAGGTTTGATCACCTATTGTCAGTATTCGTCGCGTTATCAAAAATACCTCGCGGGCGAAAATCCCAATACGTTCAATCCAGCGTTTGCCAACGGTTCCATCATGGATATTGGTTTCTACTGTTTGAGTTCAGCAGTTGAGCTGTTTGGTGAGCCCTTGGCAGTGAATGCGCAAGCGCACCTTTTGGAGTCAGGAGTGGACGGCAGTGGCAGTGTCACTATGAGCTACGATGGCTTTGAAGTGGTCTTGCAACACTCGAAAATCAGCGATTCCTACTTACCGAGTGAAATACAAGGGGAAGAGGGGGTACTGTTGATTGATATGATCTCGACAGCGAAGAAGCTCACCAAATTCACTCGAGGCCGTGATTTAGGCGTGGATCTGAGCGTTAAGCAAGAGACCAACCCAATGTATTACGAAGCACAAGAGTTTGCTAGGCAGTTCAAGCAGAAATCAGCAGATGAAAAGTGCACGCAACGATCCTTGATTGTGGCAAAATTACTTGAGGAAATTCGCCGCCAAACCGGTGTGAAGTTCCCAACAGATACGATTAGCTCAACCAAATAAGAGAAAAACAGATGCAAGCTGAAGTGAAATGGATTGATGAGTTTAAGTTTTTAGGTCACTCCCAGTCGGGGCATTCCGTGGTAATGGATGGCAACGGCGGTGCGACCGCGCCAAGCCCGATGGAGATGGTACAGCATCCGAAATTTAACTGAATTTTAACATGTGGCTGTGAATATCGAGTAGGGAGCCACTTCATATAGTGGCTCAATCGAAGCATCAAGGTCCTTTATTTAGTTGCTTGTACCATACAAACGAGCGCCCATATCTTTTTTTCCAGTAGGTCGATCTTCTTTATTCGAAAATCCTAAACAATGGAATGTAACTTTGTTGCTAAGAGCTTGTAGCTTAGGGAGTGATTTAATATTGATGCATAGGCAGATAACATGAATCTGTTTGTTGTAGTTGTTTGGTAATCTTCTGACAATATCTTCGATTGTTGCACCTGTATCAATTACTGAGTCAATGATAACAACATCTTGATCCATAGAAACTAAGTCGATACTACTGCTTCCTTGATGGTATGTAGAATATTGTCCATCGAAGTTATGGACAAAACCATTTGCGATGAAGTTACCTGAGCGATCCATAGAAATGACTTGATAGTTATTTTTTTCGATATCGATCTTGGAATGAAAAGATTCTTCAATTAAACGTCCAATTTCAAGGTGTCGCTCCCTAAGAGCCGAAGGTTTAAGATCAAAATCGAATTGATCTTGATACTTGCTTCTTAACTCTTCATCCTGAGGTAAAAAGTAGTTATTCAAAAATATAACATCAGAGAATCGTTTGCTTGTAAATTCACCATTTTCATGAGTAGAGTTTAAAAAACCAAATTGAAGTTTGTTTTTAAGACAATAATCCTCAGCAGCCTGAAACTCGATTTCTGACAGTTCTTTAAGTTTGTTTCGGCTTTTCAAGTCTCGAAAACGAGTTTGAGCAAGATTGTCATTTGTAATGTTTTTATTGATTTGAACTGATGAGGCATTCAAAAATATCAATCCATCGCTAACAGAACGATTTTCATTAGCCATTGCACTGATTCTAATTCCTTGTTCAAGGTTATCTACATACATATGTCCATCGAAAAATGAGAATTTATTTATTTCTTTGTCATAATAAAGCTGATAATGAAACTTATTTATTATGACTTCCCGTTGCTCGATAGGAAGGTTGTTAATTTCTTTTAGAGATAGCCCCTCACTATCTAAAAATGCAAACAGTCGAGATGATGTTTGGGCAGCAACACCACCTTCAATACTGTCAGCAAGAAGCTTTGTTGCAGTGGTTTTACCTGAGCCTTCTAAGCCAACCACGAAGTAAAGTTTGTTATTCATTTATTATTATTCTCTTTTAAGTATTGAATAGACTTACCCGCTATTCTTTCTAAGTTCCCTGAGCTTTGAACAGCTACTTTTATGCTCGATTCTCTATTGACTGTGGCACATGAATAGCATGCCTCTTTCGGTTTTTTATCAGACAGGTAATTAATTACTTGTTCTAAGTTTGTTTTTTCATTGATAAGTAATCCTTGGTCATCCCAACCTTTTTTGGCGATTCGAGAGCAACTAAAAATGCGTCTACGCTCTAAACTGACATCAAACTTCCGGTAAAAGCATGTTTGCCAATGGTGTTCAGTTTCTTCTCTACTGTTATACACTTCGGAAAGAAGGTCATCCCAAGCATCTTTTCGTCTAAAATCGATGTTGCCTTTAAAATTATGTCCTTGAAGAAAATCAGTCCATGCAGATTCAAAAGTGTTTGTTTTGATATAGTCACTAATAACAATACTATCTAATATACAAAGTAACTCAGGTGGTAAACCTTTCGGGTATAGCCCATTTGTTACTAATTCAACTTCTTTTGATACATCTATATCTTTTATCTTCCTTACCGTGGTGTACAAATCTTTGAAAAGGGTTGCTTCACCGCCAGCAATTATGATTTTGTTGATTTTTACGCCACAGCGTTTTAAGTTTAATAAAGCATCTATATGTTCATCTATGCCCAATTTACTGTAAGGGGATAGTTGATTTGGGACGTTAAAGCCACAACCAATGCAGTTTAGATTACACTGTGAATTGACAGATATCTCTAACTCTCGAATGACACCCTCAGAGAATACATTAGCCAATTTTTTTGTTCTTGAAGAAGAGTTATTTGCCAAGCTATTTGTTTTTTTTTGTTGCTTCAAACTGGTTCCTTGTTTTGTTGAATATGTTTAATTGCATTGTGAAAAAACAGAGCGACTAAGTTATTTCGTGACCGCATCGGCTACATACTGTTAGTCTTCCTATCTTTCGTGGTTTTCCGATATTCATACACTTTCTACATATTAAGGCATCTCCCAACGATTTTTGAGAGGAGGGCGTATGAACGGGCTGTTTAGATCTGCGGGCTTTTTCTTTGTATTGCTTTGGCTTTGGGAAATGAGCGTAGGAGCGTGCTAACTTATCGAGACGCTTTCGTTCTTCTTGCTCTTGCCTTATCGCTTCATTCCTAAGACGTTCTTTTTCTTCTTTCTCTAACTTTAGCCTCAGCTTTTCGTCATTAATCTGTTCAATTACCTGCGATCTGAGCTGTTCGGTATCGATGAAGTATGTCTTCTTACTATCTTCATCGTATTTGAGCATTGAAAAGTCAACAATCTCAGAAACCCACTTGTATGAGATTGATAAATCTTCTGTCATATATGGTTGGCGGTAGTAGCATTTCAGAGCAAGTCGCTTATTGAGTTCAGATTCATGGTTTGCTTCTTGATTGAAAACAAATACATTTGCTTTGTTAGCATAGGCAATATCGAGAGTTGTGAATTTATCAGGGTCAAAATCAAGGAAAACCCAAGTTATATACGCCTCATTATTTTTGTAAAATTCTTCTCTACTAATAATAATATCAAGGAGAGTGGTTGATACTTGGAGCTCAAATACGATTTCTCGTTTGTCAGATAGCAATTGAGCTGAAATATCAGGTCTTCTCCAGCGTTTAGCAATCCCCACAGGATTCTTCTCCCTAAACGTTTTTTCAACATGTATTTCATCATTAAAGAGAGGATCTGACTTTAAAAATTCGGCTAACTTTTGTTTACCTTCTCTGTGCAGTCTGCCTTCTTTTTGACCGTTGTACTTCATTGCCTGAATCTCTTCCATCGTAAGATTCGTAGTTGTTTTGATGGGACAATCTTCGGAATCTTTTACATGAGCAAAGAAGGTTGTTCGCTGTGGCGTTGCTCGTAAAACTACAGGTTGAAAGCAAACATTGCATAGAGCGATAGGATTAGTTTTCCTATTTTTGGCAATTGCTGTCCTTAGTTCGAAAAACTCTTGTTCTTCGCAAGCATCTAAGAACTCATTTGCGTCAATTACCTTGTCTTCGTGTGCCATAAAAACCGAAGTCATATTTCTCATAACAGTTTCCCCAACCATTCCATCAAAATATATTGTGCATTTTATTGCTTCTGTACAAAAATACAGTTCAGAGGCGCGTGATCTATGTCAGGTTTTGCGTATAAGTGAATAAATTCAATCACCTACTATCAATATATGTCAGATATGTTTTACGCAAATACCCTTATACTAATATGCATCAAAGTTGTTAGAGGCGTAGTAAATGAAGGTAATTCTGGTTGATGCTGAAAATGTCGGGTTAAAAGGTGTTGAGAAGGTCAGTGCATCTATATCAGATAGAGTCTTTGTCTTCTCTAAATCTGAAAACATAGAGCAATACTGTGAAAAGTCTTTGTATCAACACATCTCTGATTACCCTTCAGGAGCAAATCAGGCTGATTTTTGTATCATTGCATACCTTATGAGGTTTTTAACTCTCTATGACATTAAAGCTCTCTCGAAGCTGGTATTTCAACTACGTAGCAACGACTCAAATCTAATTACTGCATTTCAATATCAATGCAGTAGGTTCAATGTTAAGTCAGAAATAGTAAGGACAAGAGATACATCAAAGGTCGTTGCGCTGCCTGTTGAGCAGGTTAAGTCTAAGGATGAAGCTGCCGAAGTGTTGCTGTATGATGCCTTGTCTAAGCCAAGAGCATTGGATGAAAAGCTTCAGGCAGAACTTGGTCTACCGAGGCAAGTTTTTACCAAGGCTGTTAATTCTCTTTCGTCAAGCAACAAGATTATTCGTTCTCCTGAAACAAAGAAGAAATGGGTTCAACGGTAGGCTTAATCAAATATGGTGGTAAACTAAGAACCATTAACGAAAGTAGCATAGATATAAAGAAGTCACTCGTTTGAGTGGCTTCTTTACGATTGGATAGGAAGTATGAATTATGAAAGCAGAAGTTAAGTGGATTGATGAGTTTAAGTTTTTAGGTCACTCCCAGTCGGGGCATTCCGTGGTAATGGATGGCAACGGCGGTGCGACCGCGCCAAGCCCGATGGAAATGGTATTGATGGCCGCTGGTGGTTGTAGCTCGGTAGACGTTGTCGATGGGCTCAAAGAAGCGGGTCAAGCTGTGACAGCATGTACTGCCAAGTTGACCACAGAGCGTCGTGAAACGGCACCACGTATTTTTACTAAGGTGAATATTCATTTTGAAGTGTCTGGAGAGAGCCTAGATGCAGAGGTTGTCGCGAAAGTCGCTGCCGATTCTCTGGAAAAGTATTGTTCAGTGTGTTTGATGCTTGGCCAAGGTGTGGAGATGACACACAGTTGGGAAATCATCTAGTTTCACGCTCACCTCATAACTAGCCGAGCAATTTGCTCGGCTTTTTTGACGAAGATAATCACTATGTTTCAAACCCATAAATTTACTATCGCCGGTATTGCGGCCATTCTGCTTTGGAGCAGTGTGATGGGCGTTGCCCGTGCGGTAACGGAAATGCTTGGTCCTGTTGGCGGAGCCGCGTCGATTTACACCGTTGCTGCCCTGTTTCTTGTCGCGGTGATGGGCGTGCCCAAATGGCGCCAATATTCTCTGCGTTACGTGCTGCTCGGCGGCGGGCTTTTTGTCGCTTATGAGATGTGTTTAGCTCTGGCTTTGGCAATGGCGAATGATCGCCAACAAGCCATTGAAATGTTGGTGATTAATTACTTATGGCCAGCGTTAACCGTGCTTTTAGCGGTGCTGGTGAGTGGCAAGAAAACCAATCTATTGGTGTATCCAAGTGTGGCACTGGCGTTTGTGGGCGTCGCATGGAGTATTTCTGGCGATCAAGGGCTCTCTTTAACCCAAATCAGTGCCAACATTGCCACTAACCCGACGACCTACGCGATGGCGTTTGTTGGCGCTTTCCTATGGGCAATCTACTGTAATTTGACCAAGCGAATTTCCAATGGGCAAAATGCTATCACGCTGTTTTTCATCATGACGGCGATTTCTCTCTGGATCAAATACGCCCTAAGCGCAGAAACCGGAATGAATGTGACGTTAGAGTCTGGCAGCTTACTTTTGGTAGCTGGCGTGTTTATGGGCAGTGGCTATGCGTTATGGAACTACGCCATCATTGGTGGGAACATGGTGCTACTGGCGACGTTGTCGTATTTTACCCCTGTCTTATCGACCATTATTTCGTCGATTATTTTAGGGATTGCACTGTCGTCTAGTTTTCTACAGGGCGTCGTGATGGTGACCTTGGGGTCGTTGATGTGCTGGTGGGTGACACGAGATAAACCGATCACCAAACAATCTCGATAGGCGTGCCAACAGTCACTAGGCTGAGTAACTCGTCCATTTCTTGATTAGTAATGGCGATACAGCCGTCTGTCCAGTCAAAGCTTTGCACATAATTGGCTGGACGACGCTCTCCGTTTTTCAAACCGTGTATCTTGATGTCTCCGCCTGGGTCGAGGTTGTGTACCCTTGCATACGTTCTATCCCGCAGGTTGGGGTAGCTAATATGGATCGACTTATAATATTGCGAGTCTTCGATAACAAAATCGAGATAGTAGCGACCTTCTGGGGTTTTTTGATCGCCTTCCTGTCTCTTATGTCCTTTTGGTGATTTCCCCAGAGCGACTCTATACTCCCGCACCACCTCTTTGCCTTCCATCAGGTACATTCTGCGTTTAGATTTATCCACTTTAACTAAGTCTACGCCTGCGATGGACACTGCTGAAAACAGAGTCAGTAACGTCATCAACAATAGTTTTTTCAATGGTCTCTCCAGAGGTGTTAGGGTTATGCGCCCTTGGTACTTTTATTTTATACCGATCCAAACTTAGGGATGATCCTCTTTCTTCGAGGTCTTATCGGATAAACAAATTACATATTGCTCACTAATGTAAGTTTTGGAAATAAGATCATAAAAAATGTAAGTCGTATCATATCTCGTAAACTTGCTTCATATGAAATGCGAGGCAGTTAACAATGGCCCTGAATAACATTTGATTGCACCTTGGTAACTGTTACTTTTTTAATCGAAAAAAGATAATAAAAAAGGTCCAGGCTAGGATTATGTTCCCACGAATGCTACTCAAAAACATCTTATCAGCTAGGAACCAACGGTTTCTCGCTAATTCGTTGTTCCAGTATATCGATGAACTCTTGGGTGTAGAGCACATCGGTGTGTTCAGCGAACCGAAAGGCGGCAACTCCGCTGAATTCCTTTACAAGAAAGGGGAACCCGCTGACTTAGAACTATACCCTAAAACCTTCTGGACTTGGGTATCGCAATTTGACACCTCTGATGGTCTTCTGCCTCTAAAAATGAACACGTGTCAATGGGCATACGAAGAGCACATGTCATCTGAGAGCTATGTGTTTATGCTCGACAATCATCCTGAAATGCGTACCTACCTTATTGCCGAGAATGTGGATCCTCAGCGTATCAGCCAGTCGAATGAGAGCAATCAACTGGAGGCGCTACAGATTATCGCCGCGCGCTGGCAATGTGTTCGCGCGGAAACCGAAGCCGCGAAAGAGTTCAAACAGCGAGACATCAAAGAAGCCAAATATTTAGATGTCATCAAACAGCGCGAACTGTTTATTGAGAATATGAAACTTGTCCAGCAAGTGGCGGTGGACATCTCTAACCCATCTAATCTTGATGAGTTGTATCGAATGGCGGTTGAGTCAGTGCGAGATAAACTAGGGTTCGACCGCGCTGTGTTTATGCTGCTCGACATTAAAAAGCGCTGCTTTAGTGGGACTTACGGTACCGACGAGTTCGGTAACACAGCCAGTGAGCACCATACCCAATATGATTTGCATCAGCTTGAAGAAACCTACATTAACGCCTTGTTTGAAGGGAAAGAAAACCTAGTGATTGTTGACGGTGCGCCATTGTACACCGCTGGCAACGTCATTGGTCAGGGCTGGAACGGTATGCTTATCCTCCGTGATGGCGAAGAGATCATTGGTTGGATTGCGCTCGACAACTATATTAATCGTAATCCTATTACCTCCTATCAACGCCAGATGCTTGAGTCATTTGGCTCACTCCTTTCCCAGATTTATATTCGTAAACGTCAAGAACAAAATGTGCGCATGTTACACGCCAGTATGGTTGAGTTGTCGCGCTGCATGACAGTGAGCGAAGTATGTAAATCTGCGGTCACCTTTGCTATTAACCGCTTGGGGATTGATCGTTTTGCGGTATTTTTGACCGACAAAGAGTGTACCCACATGCAAGGTACTTGGGGGACCGATATTCAGGGTAATGTGGTGGACGAATCCTACTACCGTTCAGATACTGTCGAGCGCTCAATCGTGAATGCGGCTAAAGTCAGCCCAAACGATGTGGTGTTTGAAGAGTCGGTTCCCATCTACCATGACTTCCATATTGTAGGTTTTGGTTGGACAGCGATGACGATGCTTGTCGACAATAACGGGGAGCCTATTGCGTTTATCGCAGCGGACAATCTGATTAAACGAACCCCTCTGACGCACCAACTGCGAGAGGTCATTCGCATGTTTGCGTCCAATCTGACGGAAGTTCTGTTGCGCACTCGGGCTCAAGAAGAAATCCACCAGATGAACGAGAATCTAGAGCAAGAAGTGAAAGCGCGTACTCGGGACCTACAGAAAGCGAATGAACAGCTTGAAATGATGGCAAAGATGGATCCGTTGACGCGATTGGGTAACCGTCGCATGCTCGAAACGACGTTAGAAGAGTTGTGTATGAGTTGCGAGGATGGGAGCCAACATTACGGTTTAATCTTGGTCGATATCGATCATTTTGGTTTGTACAACAATCATTACGGCCATATGCAAGGCGATATCGCGTTGATGCGAATTGGCAATATTTTGCAGCATCACACTCAGTCGGAAAACGAAGTGTTTTGCCGAATTGGTGGCGAGGAGTTTGCCTTGCTGGTGGTAAATCAATCCCCAGAACGTGTTGCCCATTTGGCGGAATGTATCCGAAAATGCATTGAGGATGAGCAAATTCCGCATCATCTCAATACGTGCAGCGAGTTTCTCACCGTCTCTGTGGGGTATGCGGTATTGGAGCTCAATCAAAGTGAGTTCAGCTTCGACCGCTTGTATGTCGAAGCGGATGACTCACTGTATCGGGCAAAAGAGCTAGGCAGAAATACGGTCAGTGGCAGCGTGAGCTTGATTGAAGTTGTTTGATGACTCAATCAGCTTAGTATTCCAATGAATACTTTCCTAAGATTCGATCGTAAGTACCAGACGTTATCACTCGCTCTAAAGCCGCATTGAACTGTTCAAGCAGCGCTTTTGAATTGGGATACGAAGGAGAGACCATAAGGTACGAATCCCAATCAGGGTTGCCTGACTGGCCAATGAGCTCTTGGAAGGTGATATCCAACGTATCAAACAGGTGTTCCTCGTTGGGATAAAGTTGCTCAATCAGGTACCAACCCAATACGGGGTCCATTTGAATAAAATCTGCTCTCTCTTTGTATAAACGTTGAATGTTGAATTCGTCACTGATGACGGATTCTATTTTAACGCCTGCTTCCTTAAATGCTTCTTCAGACGCTTCCCCTGCCAAGAGAGAAAGTCGATAAGGTTTGAAGTCAGACAAGGTTTTTATCTGTGGTTTTTCTGCTAGGTTACTCACTTTAAAAAAGAATTTTCCAGATGGGTTCTCTAGAAGTCGCTCAGAATATAAGAACGCCTCTTGCCGCTCGGGAGTGATTGCATAAGGGAAGGACGCAAAAGCGTCGCCACTTTTAAGCAACTTTTCTCCTCGTTCCCAAGGTACAAATTGGACTTGTGCTTCTATCCCCATTTCTTCAATGGTTGCGTTGACGATTTCCGTTATAAGACCGCCACCATATATCTTTTCCGATGTGTATGGAGGCCACTCGCCAGTTAAAAAGATGATCGACTGCTCTTTTGCTGCCGTTGAGAAAGAGGCCGCTTGGCAAATGAATAACACGAAAAGTAATCCAAGTTTACCCATGGTGACGCTCCTTCAAGTCGTGGTAGGCATAAGTCAAAAGTTTAGTGATGGCTTTAGTAGTATAGGTGCGATTGCAAAGAGGAGTAGAAAAAAGAAGGATTGAGTGGCGAGGATTACAGTAGGGGCGGATTAGTCACGAAGCGTGTGCTAATCCGCCTAACTGGGTTTAGAGTTTTGCCAATTTGTCAGTGTTATGCGTCGTCTTACTTCGAGACTTTTCCGCCTTTTTGATGAGTTGTACAAGTTGGCGACTGTCCCAAGTTACGCTGCTTGATGAGTATTGGCTTTGGTTCATTGCCTCAAGCTCTAAATCGATTTGGCGTTTTAAATCGTCATCTTTGATTTGAATTTCTGACCACCAAAGATTGAAGCGGTAACCGACCTGAACCAAGTCTTGAGCTTTAATCGCATCCATCAATGAGTCGAGGCTCGATTGCGCTTTTGGCGAGGTGCCTTGAGCTTGGCGCGGGGCTCGTTTCAGCTTCAATAACCATGCAATAGTCATCAGCCAAAGAGAGGCAAACAGCGCTGTCGCGTGAGGCCAATAGCCTCGGTCAACAATCGTTACTGTCTCTTGCGCCAATTGCGGTGTATTGAGTAAAACTGGTTCACCGGTATTGATTTGCTCTCCTGGACCAACATTTAGCGTGATACCTGGTATGTTTGCCGTTGCAGCGGCTTCTTTTTGGCTATCCCACCAGTTGAGTTGAATTGCGTTGAGATCAATGTTTCCTTGCTGCTGAGGGATCAACACCTGCTTGACTGTCATACGCGTGACGTCGTCACCCAAGGCGGAAAACTGCGGTTTTTCTTGATACAGACGCACAGAGCTTGGGTAGTTGACCTTGATGTCGGGGAAGCGCTCGCTAGAAAGCCCCTGAATATCAAGGGTAATCTCGCGGCTAATGGAGTCTCCTACTTTAGTGTCTAGAGTTGTGGAGGTGAGCTCGTTGCCTTCACTGTCCATCCAACGTTGGGTCATTGATAGTTTGGATGCAGGCAACCAGTGCCCTTGAAAGCTCTCTGGGATCGCGTGGACCTTGAGAGTGAAGGTTTTTGGCTCAGTGTTTGCTGACACTAGTTTGGTGGTGCCGCTACGACTGTCGCCAACAATCACGCTACCTGCAAAGCCAATCCCAGAGAGAACAAAGTCGCCGGGCTTATCCGCGGTGATACGGTAGCTTTGATCGAGAACCGTCACCTCAACACCGTCTAAAACGCTTTGGTACTGATTTGGTTCCCCGATTGCGTCCAACGTTAACCCTTCGCCTTTCGGAGGAAGCACGCTTGGGTTTTGCAGCCGTCTTGGATCCGCTTTAATGATCAATCGCGTTTTGAGCAGAGCGCTCTCACTTGGATAGAGAGTGTGTTTATTGAGGGTGTTCTGCAGTTCGACAAGATCGCTAGCCTTTGGCGCTTCACTGTCCATATTTACTTCAATGGCGATAGGATCAGATTGCGCACCTTCGACTGAAAATGACGGGATTTGGGTGATACCTAAGCGCTGAGCGGCGAGAGACACGTTCCACTCGCTCCTCGTTGTGCGGCTGCCGTTGATAATATTAAGTGAGGTGCCAAAACTAGGGCGACCGACATAAAAGTCTTGTTCTAATACGCTAAAGTCAATCTCATCTGAGTCGACTTTTTCGTCAACCACAATACGCAGTTGAAACACTTCGTTTTTAACCACTTTGTTTTTGCTGACCGTCACCCAAATGTTCGAGGCAGACGACGGAGCGCTCACCAACGCGAGTAAGGTGGCGAGTAAGCTGATAAAAATGCGTGTGTTGAGGTTCATCATTACCATTTCTTACCTGTTTGTTGTGGTGGTTGTTTTTGTTGTGCTTGTAGCAGCATTTGCGCTCGCAGCAAACGGCTGGGATCTCTAGCAGCTTCCACTTGCTGGAGTTTTCTCAACTCGGGATCAATCGGTTGTTGGTTATCTTGGCTGAGCTCGGCAGCAAGAGCGTCAGAGTCTGTTTGCGGCTCGTTGGTTGAGGGTTGAGCCTGCGATTGAGGGCTTTGCTCACTGTCCTCTTGTTGACCTTGTGGCTTATTTTCTTGTTGACCGCTTGGCTTGCTTTGTTGCATGCCATCTTGGCCATCTTGCGCTTGCTCACCTTGTTGAGGTTGGTTTTTTTCCCCTTGTGTCGATTGCTGTTGTGGCTCACCTGTGTCAGAGGCTTGCTCAGGATTCGACTGCTGCTCAGAAGGCGTTTGTTGACCTTCTTCCTGCTCTGAAGAGGAACGGTTTTGCTGAGCATTTTGATTGTTTTGTTCAGGTGACTGGCTAGAATCGCCTTGCTGTTGCTGTTGCTGTTGCTGTTGCTGTTGCTGTTGCTGTTGCTGTTGCTGTTGCTGTTGCTGTTGCTGTTGCTGTTGCAGGCGCTCTTTTACTCGCTCTAAATTGGTGCGTGCGTCTTGATTATCGGGCTCTTGTTTTAGAACCGATTCGTAGAGGTCAATCGCATCTTGATAGTTTCCAAGTTGAGCAAAGGCATTTGCTCGGTTGTACATTGCCTGTGGGCTAGAGAGTGGCGCGAGGGTTTCTGCTGCGCCTTGGTAGTCGCCCGACTCATATTGGGCAATGCCTTTCCAATTCGGATCCTCAAACAAGTCTGCGGCTTGTTGGTATTCTTTGTTTTCGAAATGCTGCATTGCTTGCTGATCTTTGGTTAACCATGGGCTCGCTTGGGCCGACGGTGAGTGAGCCAGTGGCAGAACTGCCAGAGCAACCGCAAAGAAGATTCCTCTTCGGAACATCATCAACGCTGGAATAATCAGCAGCGGAATCAACCAAAATCCTTGATTGATTCTCTCTTCAATCATTTGATCGCTTTTGGTTGCACTTGTTTCATCGACTTGGGATGTGGAGCGAGCAATTTGCAACACATCATTGTTGGTAACTTGCACGGGAACAAATTGACCACCCGTCTCGAAAGCCAGTGTTTGCATATTGGTAAAATTGGATTTCGCAACAACAGGTTGGCCGTTGTCTAGCGTCATTAGGCTGCCATTGTCCAGTTTGATTGGCGCGCCTGCACGAGACCCTATGCCCAGTATCGATAGGTGCCAGTTTGAGTTGCTCAGCAGGGATTCGATGGCGTTTCTCTCGGTATCATCAATATCGTCAGTAACCAATACGATATGACCAGTCGCGAGGCCAGTATTTTGCATCATCTCGATGGCGAGCTTTACGCCACTGGCGGCATTCGCACCAGGGTAGGGCATAAGTTCAGGTGATAAGTTAGGCACCAAGTTGGAGATGGTGTTGGCATCACTTGTCATTGGGCTGACCATATAGGCGTCGCCTGCATAAGCGACCAAACCCGTGCTCCCTTCTTGCCAGTGAGAGAGGAGATCGGTCACTTTGTAGCGTGCTTGAGTGAGTCGGTTGGGTTTAATGTCGGTGGCGTACATAGACATCGACATATCCATCACGACGACACGGGCACTGGTGTTGGCAAAGCTGGGACGCTCAAGGGCGTGAAAACTAGGGCCGGAGAGCGCAACTATTGCAACCACCCCACTCAATGCGATGAGCGCGAATCGGCGACGATTGAGCGTTGTGCTTTGAACTCCCATCGCTTTTGCTAGGTGGGGCGCGATTAAGGTTTGCGTTCGCGCTCTACTCTTTATCCAGAATATGAGGGCGAACCATGGTAGCAATGCGATTAACCACATCGGGTTAAGGAGAACGAAATTAGACATGATTTCTCCTCAATAAGATCAGAAAAACAAAGCCAAGCAAGGCAATGCTCAGCGGCAGTGGAAACCACTCTTTTTGTGGACGCCAAGTTTGTGTTGCCTGAGAAATTGGCTCCAAACTGTTGATGGTGTCGTAAATTGTCGCGAGCTCTTTGGCGTCACGGGCTCTGAAGTATTGCCCGCCAGTCACTTGCGCAATGTCCATCAGTGTTCTTTCGTCAAGGTCTTGGGCGGTGTTGACTTTGCGGGTCATAAAAAACTCTTTCACGACCATTTCTCCAGCGCCCACGCCGATGGTGTAGATCGTTGCGTTGTATTTTTTCGCGATCTTGGCGGCTTCTAGCGGATCCAGCACGCCTGACGTATTGCTACCATCGCTAAGCAACACCATTACGCGTTGGGGCGCATCGCTATCGACAAAGGTTTTGGTGGCAAGACCAATGCCCTCACCGATGGCCGTTTTTTCCCCAATTAAGCGCAATACCAACTGATTGACCTGCTCGGCGATGGTCTTTCTATCGAGAGTCAGAGGGGTTTGCAAATAGGCGTGATCGGCAAACAAGACCAATCCCAAGCGATCTCCCTCTCGTTTGCTTGCGAAGTCACTTACGACCTTTTTTACCGCGGTGAGGCGATCGACGTAGTCACCATCATCAAGCATATCTTCCTTGCTCATGGAGTAAGAAAGATCGAGGACCAACATCAAATCTCGATGCTTCGGTTGAGTAGTGACAGGCTCTCCATACCAGACGGGTCTTGCCATTGCTGCAAGCAGGGCAACCCAAACAATGGCGGCGATGATTTTTGCCAGCCCATTTTTCGGCGCGTTTCCTTGCCCGTGACTAGGAACGTACGGCAGATAAATGGGTGATTGATGTTTAGCCGCTGGCGCAAAGTAGTAAATGACCAGTGGCAAAGGCAGTAGCAATAAGCTCCACCACCAAACAAGATCAAAACTAGCCAACTATGTTCTCCTTCTTTTTGGTGGCAGTGCTTGCTCTACCCAATCTTTGCAATCTTGGAGCAGTTCATCGCCATTAGAGATCGGCTGCTTGCTGTACAGTGCCTGCTGCCATTGCATTTGATTGGGGGTAAAGCGCGGTGCCTTGAGTTGACTGTCTAAAAACTCATACCAAGTTGGTCCGGTTAACTGAGCGATCTCTTCACGAGGGTAGTAACAAAGAGCCGCTTGCCTAACGAGTTCAATCGCTTCTGACGGTTTAGTTCCTTGAGTTAACAGTCGCAAAGCCGTTTTCTTGGGCGCAAGGCGCTTTTTGTTCCAACGCAGCAGTAGCCACATAACGAGCAAGCATAAAAGGACTGCTGCAAAAACTGCCCACCATCCCCATGCGAGTGGAAACCAAGCTGGGGCCTCTGGTAAATGCAGAGGTTGGAGTGAGAGTGGTGAGGCTTGAGTATCTGTACTCATGATTGAAATCCATGTAGCTGGTGAATAAGCGCAGTGTCGCTAGAGAGCGTCGAAAAACTCATGCCCAAGCGATGGGCAAGGAGCTTGAGTTGCTGCTGCTGTTGATTGAAGGCAGACTCAATACCTTGGCGCGTTTTCTTTGATGAAAAGTCGAGCCAACGTGTTGTGTGTCTGTCTGATACTTGTTCTGTGCCACGAAAAGCCGTAATGCCTTGCTCAAGTGGATCACAGATTTGAATCAGACGAACCCGATTATGCTGACCCAAACGGCGAAGCAGGTTTTGATCTTCTTCACTGAGTCGAATGAAGTCGCTTAACAGGACAATCTCACTGCCTTTCGGACACATGCGCGCCAAGGCTTGAAGCCCTTTGGCCATGTTTTCATCAGCGCTGCTGGGGTCGGTAAGTTGAGCTTGATGATACGTCACTAGGGCTTGGGCAATCGCCAATGCCCCTTTGTTACGCGATGTCGGTTTTAGCTCAATAAGTTGGTTTCCCAAATCCAACAATGCGCCAACCCTGTCTTGCGCAGAGACACTCAGCCAAGCGATTAGGCTCGCCATGTGCGCCATCTGGACCGATTTAAGCATTAACTGAGAACCAAATAGCATACTTGCACTTAAATCAAGGTAGAGCACTATTGGCTTTTCTCGTTCTTCAGTAAACAGCTTGGTATGAGGTTTTCCGGTGCGAGCGGTTACTCGCCAATCAATCGCGCGGATGTCATCACCACTTTGGTATTGGCGAACCTCACTAAAATCCATGCCCCGACCCAGTTGTCGGCTTTGGTGTTGACCAAGCATCTGTGACCACAGACTTTTGGCGGGGGGCAACCATTGGACACATTGCTGCTTGTAGTAAAGCAACTCATCCAAGTTGAGGTTAACGCCATCACTGTAAGGCGCGAGTTCTGGTGTCATACTCACCTCTATGCGCTGCCGACTAACGATAAAATCTTGTTGATGACTTGATTCGGGTGTATCCCTTCCGCTTGTGCTTGGTAACTGAGTAGCAGACGGTGGCGCAAGACAGGGAATGCCATCGCTTGGACATCTTCAGGGGAGACGAAATCACGTCCGTTTAACCAAGCGTGAGCACGAGCGCAGCGGTCTAAGGCGATGGTCGCCCGCGGGCTGACACCCATTTCAAGCCATTGGTTCAATGTATCGTCATACTGCGACGGTTGGCGAGTCGCCATAACCAAGCGAATGATGTATTGCTCAATCGTGTCAGCCATATGAATATTCAGCACCTCTTGGCGCGCAGCAAAAATATCCTCTTGGCTCAATCTTGGCGGTTTAGCGCTACTGTCACCTTTCGCTTCGCCTCGATTTAGGCGCAATATAGCCAATTCACTTTCTGCGTCTGGGTAGTCGACATCAAGGTGAATCAAAAAGCGATCCAACTGAGCTTCTGGGAGTGGGTAGGTGCCTTCTTGCTCGATCGGGTTTTGAGTTGCCATCACCAAAAAGAGCGCTGGCAAGGTGTAGGTTTTGCGCCCAGCAGTGATCTGTTTTTCTGCCATCGCTTCGAGCATGGCTGCTTGTACTTTTGCAGGAGCACGGTTGATCTCATCAGCCAGAATGAGCGAATTGAAGATCGGACCCGCTTGAAAGGTGAACTCGCCAGTTTCAGGGCGATAAATATCCGTGCCTGTTAGGTCGGCGGGGAGGAGGTCTGGGGTAAACTGAATACGGTGAAAATCCCCTTCAATACAGTCGGCGAGTGATTTTACAGCGCGAGTTTTGGCTAAGCCAGGAGGCCCTTCAACTAAGATGTGGCCATCTGCCAACAGTGCGACCAACAATTGCTCGACCAATTCACTTTGACCAATAACTTGGCTGTTTAAGTACTCTCTTAGCTGTAAAAGTGCCTGTGATTGCATTCCATTTTCTCCTCATTTTTTCACTTAGTGATTTGCAACTTAGAAAAGTTCCGTCCCTTAAGGTGTTTTTACCTCACTTGGCGATAAAAGCATCAATAAGAACAAGCCATGTCGATAAAGCCTTATCGGTCAGCAGGTTAAGATATGGGGCTAAAATCTAGAGAAACAATATTTCATTAGTGAAATCACAAATCTCAAACTAGATAGCAAAGTTTTGCAGGAAAAATGTCCGGTTAACTACAAATTAGTAAAGGAATGTGTCAAAACGTCGATATACTTAGAAGATTGGACAGGCCTCACGTAGGGAGAGCATCGGCGAATGTCGTCAGTGTGAAGGCCAAACATTTACAACCATTGCTTTCAGAAGGCAGAGAACCAATGAAATTTAACTCCATTAGTATCAAGCAAAAGGTCGTTGCAGGGATTACCTTCGCTGTACTAGCGTCCACCATTATTGTTGGTGTTATGGCGCAACGACAAGCGCGAAGCGTTCTTGAACATCGTCTTATCGACATCGAACTCCCGTCAATGCTTGAGCAAATCAATGCACAGATTGACCGCGAAGTTATGCAGCTTTTGCTAGCGGCAGAACAAGTCGCGAACAACGAATTTATTAAGCAAGCGGTCAATACCACCTCCATTGATGCGCAAACCGAAGCCTTGTTGGTGAAAGAGCTCAATAACGTACGTAGTCAATATCAGTTGAATGATGCGTCTGTCGCGAACCGAAACACCGCATACTATTGGAATCAAAACGGCTTCTTACGCCAACTAAACCAACAACAAGATGGTTGGTTCTTTGGCTTTACGCAGTCAGGTAAACCAACGTCAGTCAGTATTTTCCAAGAGGCGAATGGCGATGTGAAAATGTTCGCCAACTTCCAGCTAACCAATGGGTTGACTATGTCCGGTTTGTCCAAATCGATGGACGATATGGTCTCTTTGCTAAACGGCTTTAAGATTGAGAAAACCGGTTATGTCTTTTTGACAGACGCGGAAGGTAAGGTGCAAATCCACCGTGACAGCAGCAAAGCAAAATCTTCTCTGTCTCAGCTGTTTGGTCGTGAATCGGCAGATCTATTAGGTAAATCAGGTTTTAACCTCATCGAGGCAGACTCAGATGGACAGCGCGTGTTCGTTGCTAGCACTTACATTCCTTCAATGAACTGGTTTGTCGTGGGTGTCGTACCTGTCGATGAAGTGTTCGCCGATCTAAACAGTGTTGCCAAGCAAATGATGGTAACCACGGTTGTGGTAGCTGGCTTGTTTATCTTTATGGGTATCTTCCTTGCCAACAGCATTGCGAGCCCAATTCGAGCGATTGCAGAACGTTTCAGTGACCTAGGAAAAGGCGACGGTGATTTATCTCAGCGTATCGAAGTGAAAGGCAGCGATGAAATTGGCCAGCTTTCGGAAGGTTTCAACGGCTTTATCGAGAAGATTCACGAATCGATGAAAGAAGTGGCATCGACCAGTGGTGCGCTTCAGTCGGCTGCGGATGGGGTTTCAAGCAAAGCCCACACTACGCACAACAACAGTCAGATGCAGCGCGATCAAACTATCCAAGTAGTGACAGCGATTAACCAAATGGGCGCAACGATCAGTGAGATTGCTTCGAATGCCGCGACCGCTGCTGAAACGGCTTCACAAGCATCAGACAACACTCAAGTGGGTCAAGATGTGGTCAACAAAGCCAAAGATGCCATCAGTCGACTTGCTTCCGACATTGAGAGTACCGGGCAAGTTGTAGAACAGCTAGCGTCTACCACGCAGGATATTGGCTCAATCTTAGACGTAATTCGTGACATTTCAGAGCAAACCAATCTGCTTGCACTTAACGCGGCTATCGAGGCTGCGCGTGCTGGTGAGCAAGGTCGAGGCTTTGCGGTGGTTGCGGATGAGGTTCGTAACCTTGCTAGCCGCACCGCAGACTCTACCGAAGAAATTCAGAAGATGATTAACCAGCTGCAAAGCGACGCAAAAGATGCGGTAACCGCGATGGAAGCAGGTAAAGCGGTAACGGGTGAGGGCGTTTCCTCTTCCGATGAAGCGGTGGAAGTATTGATCTCTATTTCTGAGCGTATTCATGATATTTCAGATCGAAACACGCAAGTGGCAACGGCGACCGAAGAGCAGTCAACGGTTGTTCATACCATCAACCAAAATATCGAAGAGATTAACGCAATCAACGAAGTGACCACGGGCACGGCAGAAGAACTGGCGGCAGCAAGTGCTGAGCTGAAAGATCTCTCGATGCGTCTTGATCGTATGGTTGGCAGTTTTAAACTGTAAACTGCACGCCAAGCTAGAAAAAATGGGGCTAAGTGGGTTACACTTAGCCCCATTATTTTTAGGTAAGTTTGAAATATAGGGTCGTTGAATCATGAGTGATTTCGAGAAAGAACTAGAGCAAATGTCTCAAGAAATGGGTGACCAGCCAGAAGTCGCGCTGCCAACAATTGACGAGCAAAAGGCGATTGCAGCAGAGCTAAAACAGCTTGAGGCAGAAGGCAAACTCACTCCAGAAGTACTTGAACAGTACTTTGGTAAGTTTTACGCGAAGAACGACAGACCTGTTCATTAATTCGTCGTGATTGCATTTCGAAAGCCGCCAATGGCGGCTTTTATTATTTGGACGACAGAAATGTTTATTGTTTATCGATTGATTAAGTTAGCCGTGATTTGTGCGGTATTTTTTACCCTATACGACCTTATCGCTTTCGGTGAAATTACTTGGGTAAGTCGGCTCATTGCCCAGTTTTAGGCTTGCGTACAAACTATCGACAAAAGTTTTGCTTCAAGACTAGAGATAACTCTTTGTAAAGACTAGGCTATCAGTATATCCCTCATCACAAAGAGACAGATAATGGAACAAAAGCTCTATTACTGGCTACATCGAGCCTACATGTTGGGTCTAAAAGTGGCAGCCAAAGTGCTTCCCATCTCCAAACCGACCCTTTTCTTGGGCAAAGAAGCGCTTAAACAGCTTTGCCACAGTGTCTCTATCATGGACATCAAAAAAGTGCTGATTGTGACAGACAAGGGGATCGTAAAACTCGGCTTAGCGAAAAAGCTCGCGTTTGAGTTTGAACGTGTCGGCGTGCACTGCGATATCTATGATGGTGTTGAGCCTGACCCGACATACAATCACGTGGAAGCCGGGCTGTCTCTGTATCGAAAGCATCGGTGCCAAGCTGTTGTGGCACTTGGTGGCGGCTCTCCCATCGATTGCGCGAAGGTGATTGCTGCTTGTGCAACCAACCATAAACCGATTCGACGTTTGGTCGGTTTGCTCAAGGTATGGAAGGCACCTGCTCCAATCTTTGTCATTCCTACAACGGCAGGCACAGGATCAGAAGTGACCGTTGCTGCCGTGGTGTCTAATCCTGATACTCACCAAAAAACACCCATCATGGACCCGAAACTTGTGCCAATTGCAGCAGCTCTGGACCCAAGTTTGATGCTCGCGTTACCAGCGCATATTACTGCGCAAACGGGCATGGATGCATTAACCCACGCTATTGAGTCTTATCTTTCAGGCAATGCCACTCAAGAAACCGATCGCTACGCGTTAGCGGCTATTACCTTGATTGATGAAAACCTCGAAAAAGCGGTCAAGTTTGGCCAAAACGCGACAGCTCGGCAGAACATGGCGCTGGCTTCTTACTATGCGGGTCTCGCGTTTACCAAAGCCAGTCTTGGGTATGTTCACGCGATTGCTCACACGCTCGGGGCGAAATACGGCATTCCTCATGGGTTAGCAAATGCGGTTGTACTGCCGCACGTACTCGCGTTTTCTCAGTGCGCGGCAAAAGAAAGAATGGCGAAGTTGGCCGATACGTTGGCGTTGACCGACAGCCATGTCTCAGACTCGTTAAAGGCGCAAGCGTTGGTTGAGTATGTTAAGCGTTTACAGAAGCAGCTTGATCTGCCGTCAAGTTTTGACCAAATCTTGCAAGAGCATGTTACGGAATTGGCGAAGCAATCTTTACATGAAGCGAGGTGGAATTACCCTGTGCCCAAGTATATGCAGCAAGAAGAGTGTGAGCAGTTGATTTTGGCGGTCGCCGTAAATAAATAAAAGCCCCAAGCATGGCTAAGGGGCTTTCAACTATTTACAAGATTGGTTTTCTATTTAACCACCCAACCGATGGTTTCGCCTGCGCGAATCGGCACAACGATGTCGCTGCCAAATGGCATAGATTCAGCCACTGGCCACTCTTGTTTGGTAAGCGTTACGGTATCTGTGTTGCGAGGCACGCCGTAGAAATCTGGGCCATTATGGCTAGCAAACGCTTCAAGATTCTCAAGTTTACCTTCCAACTCGAACACTTCTGCGTAAAGTTCTAACGCTGCATGCGCCGTGTAAGAACCCGCACAGCCACAAGCCGCTTCTTTCATGCCTTTCGCATGTGGCGCTGAATCAGTACCAAGGAAGAACTTTTTGCTGCCGCTCGTTGCGGCTTCAACTAGTGCTTTTTGGTGAGTATTGCGTTTTAGAATAGGGAGGCAGTAAAAGTGTGGCTTGATTCCGCCAACCAGCATGTGGTTGCGATTGAACAGCAGGTGATGAGCGGTGATCGTTGCTGCCACGTTGTCGTTCGCGTTTTTCACAAACGTTGCCGCATCTGCGGTCGTGATGTGCTCTAAAACAATTTTTAGATTTGGAAAATCATTGACGATCGGCGCTAAAACCGTATCAAGGAACTCTTTTTCACGGTCAAAGATGTCAACATCATGGTGAGTCACTTCGCCATGCACGAGCAGTAGCATGCCGACTTCTTGCATTGCCTCTAGCACGTGGTAGATATTTTTTGCGTTAGTCACACCAGAGTCGGAGTTGGTTGTTGCCCCCGCAGGGTAGAGCTTAGCCGCAACAACAGCGCCAGATTCTTTCGCTTTGCGTATTTCGTCTGGCGTTGTGTTATCCGTTAAGTAGAGCGCCATAAGAGGCTCAAACTGCGCACTTGGTTTTTCTGCCATGATACGTTCACGGTAAGCAAGCGCCATTTCAGTGTTGGTCACAGGTGGGATAGTGTTTGGCATGATTAGCGCGCGGCCATTGTAGCGGCTAATATCTCGCACGGTATCCTTTAGAACGTCGCCATCACGAAGATGAACATGCCAGTCGTCAGGACGTGTGATCGTAAGTGTTGTCATTATTGCTCCCACCATTAGTAAGTTGTCTGATTGGAGCCCAAGCCAGCGAAAACTGTGAAAGCAAACGCTTACGCTTAGGCGACAGGATGATAGAGCAATCAGCTTTGTATTTCATCCCTTTTTTTGCGGGCGCAAATAATCATTGGACTTTTACTCGATTATTTCATCGTAAGCCACAACGCGTGGATGCTGCCGGGCAGAAAGAAAAAGATCGTTAGCACGAGGTTGATAATGAAGTCTTTATTGAGTCCTTTGTCGAGAAATACCGCGAGTGGCGGCAAGAAGATACAAAGTAGAATCATGACCAGTTTGTTCATAGGAGTTTCCTTGTTGATAGAATAGATAACAACACTATAGAGTTTTTTAAATATTTGGTGTTTTTTGTTTAGAGAAAGCAATGCTGTCTCAAACTTAAGATAGATTGAAACGCAAACCTTATCTGTACAAAACAATGACGACAATCTAAGGGAATTATCTATTCCAAGACAGTCGAGTCGAGATGAGTATAATATAGCCAAATTATTACAAGCTCAGGATTAGCAATGTCAGCTTCAACTCTTTCTCAAATCAATGTTTTTCCGGTTAAATCTGTTGGTGGTATCTCACTCTCTTCTGCATGGGTGGAAAAGCAAGGTCTCGCCTTTGATCGCCGCTTTATGCTTGCCCTTTCTGATGGTTCTATGGTGACCGCGCGTAAATACCCTCAAATGGTGCTGGTTACCTCAACATTGACACCAGACGGGTTGATTTTTACCGCTGCAGGATACGAGCCGCTGCGCTTGCGTTATCAAGACTTTAAAATGCAAGAGGCGCCAGCTCAGGTCTGGAAAGACAATTTTATTGCTTACACAACGACGGATGACGCGGATGATTGGTTCAGTGAAGTGCTTGGCCAGCGTGTGGAGTTGCTGTTTACAGGTGAACAGTCGAACCGTGTCAGGGAAAAGCTCGGACATAACGTGAGCTTTGCGGATGGTTATCCGCTGTTGGTGATTAGCGAAGCGTCATTGGATGAGTTGAACCGACGCAGTTCAGAGACACATTCGATGGACCAATTTCGTACTAATTTGGTGGTCAGTGCCAGCGAACCTTTTGTTGAAGATAGCTGGAAGCGAATTCGCATTGGTGAAGTCGAGTTTGAAGCGGTAAAGCCTTGTGAGCGCTGCGTTTTGACGACGGTAGACGTTGAGAAAGGCGAGTTTCGTGCGTCCAAAGAGCCATTAAGTACCTTGTCACAGTTCAGAGCGAACGAACGGGGCGGCGTTTTCTTTGGTCAGAACTTAGTGGCGAAGAATGAAGGGATGATTCGCCAGGGCGATCAAGTCGAGGTTCTCGAGTATAAAGAGAAAGAGGTCTACGAAGACAATTCTCCGGCGCGCCACCTAATGACGTGTGTCGAGCGAGAAGACATCGCCCGAGATTTCACCACATTTTGGTTAGAGCCTCAGCATGGAGACATGCCGATTTATCAACCGGGTCAACATCTGCCGATTACGTTGGAGATTGACGGTGAGCAAATGGCGCGTCGCTATACGCTGTCATCTAGTCCATCAAGACCTGGTCGTTTGGCCATCTCTGTTAAGCGAGTTAACGGTGGTCGCGTGTCTAACTGGCTAGCCGACCACTTCCAAGTCGGCGATACATTGAGCTGCGAAGACCCTGATGGACGTTTTCATATTGGCAATAAGCAAGGTTTACCGATGTTGTTGCTGTCGGCTGGGAGTGGCGTCACACCGATGATGTCTATGCTTCGTTATCTTTCAGATCATGACCAAGTCAATGATGTCGTGTTCTACCATCAATGTCGCAGTGTGGAAGACATTCCGTATAAAGAAGAGCTGGATGAGTTAAAGCGCAAGCATCAAGGATTGACTGTGTTTATCTCGTTGACCCAAGCGCCGATAGACTGGTTTGGCTTGAAAGGAAGATTAAGCCTTTCTCACCTCAAGCAAATTAAAAATCCAGATCAGCGTCAGGTGTTTGTGTGTGGTCCTGATGGCTTCATGCAAAAAGCGAAGAACTTGCTGTTAAGACAGGGGCTGCCTGAGTCTTGTTATCACCAAGAAGCATTTGGCGTGGCGACTGTCGCCGTGAAAGAGCACAAGTCAGTCACGATTTCGTTAAATGGCAATGTGTTTACAGGGGACAACCAAAAAACGTTGCTTGAACAAGCGGAAGATGCTGGTTTACCCATCGCAAACAGTTGTCGTGCGGGTTTGTGCGGCGCTTGTAAGGTGACGGTAGAGTCAGGGAAAGTGCATCAACCTGATGTGCCAGCTATCACCGAGGAAGAGCGCAATATGGGGGTCGCGTTAGCTTGTTGCTGCGTCCCAGAAACGGACCTTGATATCGTTAACTAACGAAGGTTAGCGTCTCTTTTTTTGAGGCGCTTTTCGTTTTCATCTCGATAATCAGCGGATCGCACTCTTGTTGCGTCCGTTGTGTTTCGCATCATAAAGCGCTTGATCGGCGCGTCGGTACAACGCGAAAAAATCGCAGTCTTCGGGGGTGAGCTCAGTCACTCCGCATGAAATGGTAAACGGAGCAGTCATATGATTGAGCGGCGAGTTTTGAAAGTTCATCCGTAAGCGCTCAGCAATATCATGCGCACCTTGTGCAGATGTGTTACTTAATACAATCAAAAACTCTTCACCGCCAATTCGGCCACAGCAGTCAGTACTGCGCAAGTTACGACGAATAATATCAGCCAGCTCGACAATCACTTTATCGCCAAAATCGTGTCCGTGTGCGTCGTTTATTTTTTTGAAATGATCAATATCGATAACGATACAAGACAGCGGCGTATTTAACTCAGACGCTTGGTGGTAAGCGCTGGAAAAAAACTGCCACAGCTTACGCCGATTGCACAGTTTGGTAAGTTCATCGGTATTGGCGAGTTCGGCTAATTTCTCCCGCATGTTGACCAAATCGGTAATGTCAGTTGAGACGCCAATTAAGCCAATGACTTTCTTCGTGTTGATGCAAATAATGGGCTTTTTAATGGCTCGATAGATGCGAAGTTTGCCGTCGGGAATCGCTTTGGTGTGTTCTTCGCGAATGACCGTATTGGCTGTTTCGTACACGGTTCGGTCACTGGTTAGAATATCGTCGAGCAGCTCGGGATCGAAAAAGTCATGATCGGTTTTCCCTTTTAGCGCTTCGAGGTCAGTGTTGAATAACTCCAGAGTGAGTTGATTGGCGTATAGGTACTCTCCATGACGGTTCTTGACGAACACGTAAGAGCCTATTTCATTCAAGACCACTTCATGCAGTGTGAAGTGGTCATGGTTGTAGATGTCTTCAATGCGCTCCAGTTCTATCATAAAACCTCCCAACGTGAGTGAGGTCTAGCCCATTTTTACTGACGTTTGCGCAACTAACAATCTTATCTAATTATAAAGTACATTTTTAGCTCGCCCTTTAACCATATACTGAATTGTCAGTAACTACCTATATCTGGTTAACGTTTTGCAGCGTTTGTTGTGTCTTACGTTTGAGTTTTAACTGAGAAAGTAGTACGCCAGAGATCACCATCAACCCACCAAACAGGTGATAGTGTTGAATGGTTTCACCCAGTAACGTTGCTGCAAGGGTTATCGCCACGACCGGCATCAGGTTCATAAACATCGCGCTTGAATCTGCGCCTATGATGTCAATCGCTTTAACCCACATCCAAGGTGCAAGAACCGACGCCGCAACGCCCGCATACGCGATGAGTGGTAAAGATTCGGTGGCCGGCAGTAGTTGATCGCTGGTTAACCAGAGCGGGGTGAGCATCAACAATGCCAATACGCCTTGCATGTAAACCATAGTCCAATTCGAGATTGGCATTTTCCAGCGCTTAAGCAGGACACAGTAAGCGGCGTAGCATACTGCGGTGATCACCATCAGTCCGTCACCAAACGAAATAGAGTTATGCAAGAAGAAGGTGGCATCACCTTGACCTAACATCAGCGCTAACCCAGCGAGCGCCAAAACGCCCCCTATGATGCTTAAAGGTGAGATGGATTTACCCAATAATGGCACGCTTAGGAAAACGCTGAGTAAAGGGACTAGTGATGAAATCAGTGCCATGTTTGATGCGCTGGTGGTTAATCCGGCGTAGTACGCTAAGGTCTGGTTAAGTACCATGCCAAGCAATGCCAAAAACGCGATTTTTGCCAAGTAAGGCTTGATGACTCCCCACTGCTTGATCACTTTCGAGAGGCAAAAAGGGGTCAACAAGGCAATTGCCAGTAGCCAACGGTAAAAAGCCATTGAGCTTGGTTCAATGACCTCAGACGCCATCTTGTTAATGATTGCATTTCCGCCCCAAATGAAAACGGTAATGAGGGGTAACAGGTAAACCATGTGATTGCCATCGCGTTATTTTGATGGAAACTAGTGTGACAGGTCTATATGATTGCAAATATCTTTAAAAAGACATTAGGCGTTGTAGGAAGACAAGTTTGAGAAAGTCAGCGAAACATCTTCATCCGTCTTTATCAATCGATAAAGCACCATCCGATGTATTTATGAATTTTGAGGCGTTTTTGTCCAACACAGAAACCCGAATGCACAGCCATCCGTGGGGACAGGTGCAATTGATCAGTGGTGGCATTTTAGAGATGGAGGCGGAAGATACTCGATTTCTCGCGCCGCCTCATCTGGCGATTTGGGTACCCGCGGGGGTAAAACACACAAGTTATAACCGAAAACCCTTATCCTATTGTTCGTTGAACATCGATCATACCCTCACCACGAATTTTCCTGATTGTACAAGCTTGATCAAAGTGACGCCGATTGTGTCGGCGATTATTGACGATTTTCGTCAACGTGGGATCAATGTGGCGCAGACTGAGCAGGATAGGCGATTGGTTCAAGTGCTGCTTGATCAACTCGCTACTCGGGATACGCAGCATCACTTTCTTCCATCTACGGACAATAAGTATCTGGCGACGATATTGGCGGCGGTAGAAGAAAACCCCATCGACAACCGCAGCCTATCAGAGTGGGCCGAGCACGTTCACACCACGGAGCGTACGCTCGCGCGCCATTGCCAATCTGAACTCGGAATGAGCTTTACGGAGTGGCGGTTGCGTGTTCGTTATCTCTATTCGATGGATCTTTTGCGTAAAGGTCATTCGGTGAAAGAGGTGGCGCTCACCTTAGGCTATAACCAAGCGAGTCCGTTCATTGCCATGTTTAAAAAGTACTCTGGGCAGACACCAGAGCAGTACAAAAACAAACTGCTGTAATTGTTTGGTTAAAGCGCAGGCTAGGTACGTTCGTTAGAAACCAAAAAAGGCGCAATATTGTCTGCGCCTTTGTTGTAGTGAGTTGATCGCTAGAGCTGCTCTATTACAAAATCCAGTCCACCGACGATCGCAGCGACTTGCGCGCGGTTGCATTCGTCGTCGGTGACTTTGTCACTATCTGGATACACTTCGGTTGTGGTGCCAAAAGTGCAGGTCGTGACGCCTCCGCACAGACCAAGTTTCACCATCGGGTAATTGATCACGCCATGTTGCACAACCGGTGAACCGATGATCTCGCCTTGCTCATCGGCAGGTGCGATATGTGTGACCTTGCTCACCGATGCAATCACTGCAGCTTGGAACTCAGGTTGTGGATTTTCCGTATCGCCCACGGTGTAGAAGCCATCAGGAATCATGCCTTCGATGTATTCGATACCCTCTCTTGCGGCGAGCGCTGGTCGAAACTCACTCTCATCTGTATCCGTTGTTTCATGCAGGTCGATATGAACCAGCACATCGCCTTCAATTGTCGCAACAAGAGCCATTAGGTTTGCAGACTCTTCAGCAGGACTGTTTGCGTAGAAAGAACGGTTTGGATCGATGGCCAGTGGGTTCCAACGATTGATGGTCTCATATCCCCAAGGGCTAACACAGGGAGCGATGATGATGTTGAAATGCTGGCTATATTTCTCCATCTGTTCATCAGCAAACAGCAGAGCGCCATGTACGCCGCTGGTTTCGTAGCCGTGGACGCCGCCTGTGATCAAAACCGCCGGTTTCGCTGCGTCCCATTGTTTACTTTTGATGCACAAAAGAGGGTAGCGCTCAGGGTCATAAGAGAGCTCGCCATATTGCTCAACATTAAAGCGTTCAGCTAGCGCTTCAATTTTAGGCACGACTTCTTGCTGGTATTCGCGTTTGATGGTGGTTTGTTCACGCCAAGCGATTCGTTCCGCATCTCCCCATTTTTGTCCTGGGGTGCCGATAGGGTAGGTGTAAGAACTGCGCATTACCTTGCCTTTGAGTTTACTAAAATATCGCCACAGCATAGTGCGCAATGCGCAGTCTCGCAATCACTAGGCGGTAAGTATGGCCAGTTTTTCCCTGTCTTAGCGTCAATTTGATTTGTCCTTTCTAATTCTAGTGTTACATTTGCTTACATTGATTGATGGTCCTTATGAGAGTGGACTTATGGCAGGTGCAAGCCTTTTAACCTTGTTGGATGATATCGCAACCGTTCTTGATGACGTTGCATTAATGTCGAAAGTCGCGGCAAAGAAAACTGCCGGAGTACTCGGAGACGATCTCGCGCTAAACGCACAGCAAGTATCGGGCGTGACTGCAGAGCGTGAGATCCCCGTTGTTTGGAGTGTGGCGAAAGGATCATTTCGCAACAAGCTCGTGTTGGTTCCTGCGGCGCTATTGATTAGTGCTTTTGTCCCTTGGCTGATTATGCCGTTGCTATTGCTTGGCGGCTTGTTTCTGTGTTTTGAAGGTGCAGAGAAGATCATTGAGAAGCTGTTTCATAGTAAGCATCCCGATCAAGAGAGCGCTCAGCTGGACAATGAGTTATCCATTGAAGAGTATGAGAAGCGAAAGATCGCCGGTGCAATTCGAACCGATTTTATCCTTTCAGCGGAAATCATTGTGATTGCGTTAGGGACAGTGCAAGGTCAGTCCACACTTACCCAAGTGCTGGTGGTGAGCTTAATAGCGGTATTGATGACGATCGGTGTCTATGGTTTAGTTGCGGGTATCGTTAAGCTCGATGATCTTGGTTTTTACTTAGAGCGCCGAAGCCAAGGTAAAGGGGCGATGGCGAAAGTCGGACGAAGCTTGATTGCTTTTGCCCCTAAACTGATGAAGGTGCTGGCGGTCGTCGGTACAGCGGCCATGTTTCTTGTTGGTGGTGGGATTGTGGTCCACAACGTTCCGATGATTCACCACTGGATAGAGCCGATTATCATGGACATTCCCAATATATCTTTGGCAAAAGCGCTGTTTCCTAGCTTATTAAATGGCTTGATTGGCGTGGTCGCTGGCTTGGTCGTGGTCTCTGTTTGGTGGCTGATTGGGCGAGTTAAAAACCGATAAACTAAGGAGAGCCAATGCTCTCCTTGTTACTCTTGTGTGATTTGTCGTAACGCTGAAATCAAGAGTTCAGTTGTTTGCGCCCCTGAGATCAGATGCTTTTGATTAATGATAATCGCGGGCACGGCGTTGATTCCGGCTTCAAGCCATTGCTGCTCCGTGGTGGCGACACTCTCTGCCCAGCCTTCATCACGGATAACCTCTTCGGCCACACTTGGGTCTAGACCGACGCTTTGAGCGCATTGGATCAAGACATCTTCGTCTCCGATATCTTGATTGTCGGTGAAGTAGCAGTGGAAAAGTGCGAGTTGTAACTCCAACTGTTTCCCTTCGCTCGATGACCACATTAGCAACTGGTGTGCTTTGCGCGTGTTGTAGATGCGCATATCCGGAGTGAAATGGAATGGGAATCCGACTTCACTCCCAAGTTGGGTCAATGTTTGCCTAGCGGCGTCACTCGCTTCATCGTTGGTGCCATACTTTTCCTGTAAATGCTGTTTGAGATTTTGCCCCTCTACGCCCATTGCTGGGTTGAGTTCAAAAGGGTGCCAGTTAATATCGGCTTCCACTTTATCAGACAGTGTCATCAAGGCTTGCTCTAAACGTTTGTAGCCGATGATGCACCATGGGCAAACCACATCAGAGACGATATCAATACGAACTTTGTTCATTGTGCTTCCCTTACTTAACTTATCTATCAGTATAGCCTCGTCTTGGTGGCAATTTTATTGGAAAGGTCACTGTTTCGCTATCTCTACGCCTTATGGCTACTACGCAAAAAGTGCATCTTAGGGGGATAGGAAGGGTTATCCTGTTTGCTACTATGATGACAATGAAATGATTACGTTCAATAAAGAAGAACAACCAAAGGAACAGGTGATGTGTAACATTCACGCAACTGATGTCATTTTGCATGCGTTTGATTGGCCCTATGAACTGGTGACCAAGCGAGCGAAAGAAATTGCCCAAGCTGGGTATAAAACCGTATTGGTCTCGCCACCAGTGAAGTCACTAAAAACAAAGGCGGGAACTCAATGGTGGCAACGTTATCAACCGCAAGATTATCGCGTTATTGATAACCAGCTAGGGAATACCGACGACGTCAAGACAATGATTGCAGAGTTAAAGCAATACGACGTTCGCGTCTATGCCGATGTGGTGTTTAATCACATGGCCAATGAGTCGTCCGTGCGCACCGATTTACAATACCCAAGTGATAAAGAGTTAGCAGACTATCAAACAGCAGCAGATTACTTTGAACAACAGAAGCTGTTTGGCGATCTGACTGAGCCTTTATTTGACTATCCTGATTTTGTTGAAGCGTTCGGCATTAAGGATTGGGAAGATAAGTGGCAAGTCCAGAACGGTCGTATTACTGGAGGCCCGCAAGATCCAGGATTACCGACCTTACGAGTCTGCGACAACGTTGTGACCCAACAGCAAAACTACCTTTTAGCGCTCAAAAAGTTAGGGTTTAAAGGGTTTCGCATTGATGCGGCAAAGCACATGACTCTAGAGCACCTGCAACAAGTTTGGACCGAGGAGATTTGCCAAGACACGCATATTTTCGGCGAGATCATTACCAGTGGCGGCGCCACTAAGCCCGAGTACGAGCTATTCTTGGAGCCTTTTCTCGCTCATACCCGCTTCGGTGCTTACGATTTCCCATTGTTTCAGGTGACGTACGATGCGCTCGAAGCCGGCGGGAGTCTGAAAAGTTGGGTTGATCCATACTGTTTTGGGCAGGCGCTATCACAAAGACGAGCCATTACTTTTGCCATCACGCATGATATCCCCAATAACCAAGTTTTTGAAAACCTCGTGATGGACGAAGCGTTGGAGTGGCTAGCCTACAGCTATATTTTGGGGCGAGATGGTGGGGTGCCACTCATCTACACTGACCTAGATACCAGTGGCTACTTGGATAAACGCGGCAACCCGAGATGGTTAAACGCGTGGAAAGATCCGAAGATGGTCGCTGCGATCAGATTCCACAACTCTGTTCATGGTGAACCTATGAAGGTCATTGAAGCATCGGATGACGTTTTGGTCTTCTCTCGCGGGGAGAAGGGAGTTGTTATCATCAACAAATCGAAACGGGCGCAAACGGTAGAGTTGACCTCTGAGCGCAATTGGACAGATTTACTCTCCGGACGGGAGTACTCCTCCACGAAAGGACGTGTCGAAATGCGGGTTGCTGGCATAAGCAGCATAATGGCGATCAGCACTGAATAAATCAAAAAGGGCGTATAGATTGCGCCCTAACATAGGTTTGATTAGCTCGAGCCTAGACGGTGAACTTGTTCAGTATAGAGTCCTGCTCACGAATATTCTCCGTTTGGGCTTGCATCGCGATGTTAGCGTTTTCAGCCGCATCCGCCACTTGTGTAGAGAGATCTTTTATCTTCACAGTGTTGTTGTTGATTTCTTCTGCGACCAAACTTTGCTCCTCTGCCGCAGAGGCGATTTGGATATTCATATCGCTAATGCGTTGAATAGCATCGCGAATACTGTTGAGCGCGACATTGGCTTCTTGCGCACGTGCAACGGCATCGGTTGCAGTGGATTTACTCATGTTCATCGCGTTGGCAACTGAGCTTGCACCGGCTTGAAGTTGTTCAATCATATTGCGAATTTCAGTGGTCGACTCTTGAGTGCGCTGAGCCAAGGTTCGCACTTCATCGGCAACCACGGCAAAGCCGCGACCAGATTCGCCCGCTCGAGCTGCCTCAATCGCCGCGTTAAGGGCAAGCAAGTTGGTTTGATCGGCAATGTCATTGATCACTTTCAGAATGGTTTCAATGTTATCGGTCGCCGACTCTAACACCTTAACCTCTTCTACTGCCTCATCGATTTTCTGCGACAGGTTATTAATTGCGCCCGTCGTATCGCTGACAACTGAAGTCCCCAAGCTTGTCGCGTCGTCGGCTTCTTTTGCTGCTGCTGCGGCGCCTTGAGCATTGTTGGCGACTTCACCAGAGGTGGTGGCCATTTCGTGCATCGCGGTAGCAAGCTGTTCTAACTCATGAAGCTGATCTTGCATTGCAGCTGCTGACTCTTGCAGGCCCATTGATGTCATTTCCGAGCCACGCAAAATCTCAGAGCCGATGGCTTTCGACTGGGTGATGAGTTGTTGCAGGGTTCCTGTAAAATCATTAAAGCCAGACGCCAGCACTGAAAACTCTTTGTCTGTTTTAGTGTCTAGGCGCTTGGTCAAATCACCTTGCCCAGAGGCAACGTCTTGGATGGCGTCATTTAATGTATCTAGAGGTTTCATCAGAGCGCGAATCAGCAACAGTAGTAAAAACACACTGATGACAAGCGCGATAATCGAATAGATGATCGAGCTGTTTCGCAAGTCCACGAGGGATTGATACGCCACTTCTTCGTCAAGTATCACACCAATGTACCAGTCTTCACCGGGTACTTTAGAAAAGTCGAGGGTGAACTGCTTTCCATCCAACATGACTTGTTGGGGCTCTTCTTTAATTTGAGCGTCGCCGAGGAAATCTTTCATCGGAGCACCGTTTAGCTCCGTTTTAGGGTGGGCAATGGTCGTACCGTCTCCAGATACGATAAATACATAACCGGCGTTGAAAAGTTGGACTCGGTTAACCAACTCGGCAAGGGCGGCCAAGCTTACGTCATAGAAAATTGCACCAATGAACTGGCCGTTGTCACGAACAGGGGTTGCAATAGAGACCAGAATCTCTCCGGTAGCAGAATCGGCGTAAGGCGCGGTGATGATCAGTTTGCCGGAATTTTTGGCGTCAATGTACCAAGGGCGAACGCGTGGGTCCCACGTTGGTCCGGGGTTCCAAGAAGGGTCGTTATTGATGTTCGAACCATCTTTCTCAAAACCTAAACCAGCGAGCAAAAAGGTCTCTTTGACAACTGGCCTCGTTAACACCGCTTCGATGGATTTGGGCGATAAATCGACCTCAAGCATACTTGTTGCGTATGCGGCGATCGCCTTGCGGCTGTTGATTTCAGCTCCGGTCGTGTCCCTTACCCCATCAACGATTTCGTTGACACTGGAGGTGACTTGCGAGCGAATTTCACTTTTGACGGTGTAATATTGTTGGAGCGTGAGTAAAGTGACGGTGGCAAGCAAGAGAGCAGATGATGCTGCCACGATTTTATGGCTGAATTTCATTCGGACATCCCTATCTATAAAATTGAGCGGTTACTCATAGATCTATAGTTAGTAAATGATTATTCAGCCAGTAAATTGTTAAACTTTTCTACTAGTCACCTAGCGTGATGGATTCCAGTTGCGTGAATAGCGCTTCGTTTCCATCAAACATTTGATTGATGACTTGCGCTCGTTTGTTGCCCGACAAAAGCCTCTTTTTCGCTTCACGGATTTTCAATACCAACTGATGCTCATTTATTAGGTCAGACTCTGCGCAATCCCACGTCCATTGATTGACCTGTTGGGTCAATGGACTCTCTTGCAGAGTGGGTGCCAACTGTGCGATGTCGGCTTTCAGCACTGTGAGCAGATCGACATCGTTTTGGGTGTTTCGTGAGTCGTCCGATAAGCGATTGAATATCGCTTGAGCAAGTTCAGTTAGGGACACAAATCCACCTTGCTTAGGCAACGACACTTGGACTCGACTCGAGATTTCAATACATTGGACGTGAGTATTTGGGAAGTAGCTAACTGCACATAAAGTATCAAACGGCAACCAGAAGCTCTGGCCAGGTTCTACGGCATACTCTAACTTGCCTAACTTGACCAATACCAAACCTTCTTTGACCTGCAAAAGGGTGTGCTTTAACAGTTTTCGTCTTGCCGTGGAGTGGAGAAAGTCGTATCGCGAAGTCTGATGTGAGATGGCGTAGTGCATGGGAATACTCATTACAAATGGGGCGCTAAGAGTAACGTGTCTCGTCTCAAAATCCAATATCAAATCAAGTTAAGGTAAAAACGTGGTCTGACCTTTGCAAATCTGAGAGAAGTATAGCTGCTAAGATCGCCATCTATGCGTAGAATAGGCCAGCTTTTTGTTTGATGTAACTAGAAATGACTAAAACTAACGACCCATTTATTGATATCCGTCCTTACAATGATGACGAGATTCCAGCGGCGATTGATCGACTGGTAAACGACGAAGAATTTATTAGCGCTATTTTACAGCACCGTTTCTCTAACCACGCTGGCTGGTTTAAGGCACTGATGTCACCGTTGGTGAAAGTGTACTTAAGAATGAAATGGTCCAAGCTCAACTCCGTTGAAGCGATACAGTTTGAAGTAAAAAAATATCTTGAACAAACCCTTAGCACCACAACAAACGGGGTGACTTATAGCGGTTTGGAGAAGCTTGATAAGCAAGAATCCTATCTCTTTGTTTCCAATCACCGTGACATTGCGATGGATCCTGCCCTAGTTAACTATGGTTTGTACCAAAGCGAACACAAAACGGTCCGTATCGCGATTGGCGACAACTTACTGAAAAAACCGTGTGCAACAGAACTGATGCGTTTGAACAAGAGTTTTATCGTGAAACGCTCAGCGAAAGGCCCACGTGAAATGATGAAGGCGCTTGGGACATTATCTGCTTATATCAAGCACTCGTTGGATACGGGGCATTCGATCTGGATTGCGCAAAAAGAAGGACGCGCGAAAGATGGCAATGACTTTACCGATCCAGCGATTTTAAAGATGTTCCACGTTGAAGGTCGTAAACAGAAAGTTGAATTTTCTGAGTACATTAAATCGTTGAAGATTGTTCCGGTGTCTATTTCTTACGAAAATGATCCGTGTGACATCGCAAAAGCGTTAGAGCTATGGCAAAAAGCAGAGCACGGAAGCTACGAAAAAGGTGAGTTCGAAGACATCGAGAGCATCATTCAAGGCATCGTGGGAGAAAAGGGTCGTGTCCACGTTGCGTTTGGTGACGTTATCGACCAGACCTATGACACGCCAGAAGCGCTCGCAGAAGAAATTGATCGCCAAATTCATCTTCACTACAAGCTGTTTCCGATCAACCAACTGGCAGCAGGAAATGAGGACGTTGATCAAAGCGTCAAGCAGAGCCTGAAAGATAAGTTGGTCCAACTGCCAGAAGCTGCTCAGCCTTATTTGATTGCCAGCTACGCTAATCCGGTGAATAACCAAAATTAGTGATAAAAATGAATAAAGGGATGCCGTAGCGCATCCCTTTGTCGTTTAACCACTTCATTATGGAGCAACAGCACCACCAAGGTTGAGTTTGGTTGGCCATTTACTGATCCGGTTGCCACCTAAAAAGATGTTTCCCCGTACCGTCATTGTATTTGGGAACTCGGTAATTTTTGAGCCACCAATGTACAAATTACCCTCAACGACCAAGCCTTCCGGTAGCTTCGTCAATGGCGTGCGAATGACACTCAAATCGCCTTTTACTCTCAGTCTTGGTGGCAGAGAGGTGAGCGGCGTATCTGTTAGGTTGAGGTAACCCCCAAGTTGAATTCCGGGCGGCCAGCGTTTGATATTGGCGCCGAGTAAGTTGGCAAATCCTTTGATGTTCACCCCTTTCTCCAACCGACTCAGGGCGCTATTTGACGCATCAAGGCTGCCATGAATTTCCAATCCCTCAGGGAGCGTTTTAATACCGGTCTTCGCAATGTTTAAGTTTCCATCCACGACAAGACCTGGGGGGAGCTCATCATAAGGCTTATTTCGCAGATCAAGGTTGCCGTAGTTATCAAGATGATTGAGTATTCGAAACTGATCTAATGGAGCGGCGTAGCTAATGCCCGTCGTGAGGGTTAACAACATCGCCAGAGCTATTGTGCGCATACCTTGCCTTTACGAATCAAACTCTCTTAAGTATGGATTGACTCGTAACCTTGGGTCAATCTGAGAAGGCTGCAGACATAAAAAAACGGGCGTGATGCCCGTTTTATAGTCCACTTGGAAAGTTATCGTGCCAGTGAGCGAGTCTTCAATTCGAAGATCAGTTTTTCTGCGCTGACTTCAAATTTAAAACGTGCTGTTAGCTCGTTTGACTCTTCTTCGATAGGGGACACTTCATATTGCACTGCCGCGCAGACTTGTTGCGCCAGTTCAATGTATTTAGCCAGTTCACTCTCAAGCAGTGCTTTGCCTTGCGCATAGATTGTCACCTCAGCGACATCGTCGCCTTCTTTGATGATGAAACCCATTTCTCCAGCGCAACCGCAAGCTTCACAAACGTCTTGTTGTTCAGTGCTCATCTCAATATATCCTCTTACTTAAATTAGGGTCATTTTAGCGACTAATTATCGGTTTATCTATAAAAAGCAAAGGGTGTTGAATTTGTTTCAAGGCTGCGTTTTATGTTGTTTCCAGGTTACTAACTGGATGGAATTCGAACGGAGGAGCTACCGTCATGAGATCTAGATCACTAATTGGCGAAATTTAATGTCATTTACGCGTCAGAATGCCATTCAGTTAGTTGTCAGCTAAAGTAAATTATTAGACTATCGGCAATCAAATTATATCTAGAAAAGATGATGCCTTTTCATTTCATAAGTTCGTGGAATGCGTACTTGTGTTGGTTAGCTTACACCATAATTAGATTGCTTGTACGGTTTATCTGATGCAAGCGCAGTATAGGTAGGCGACAGAGAAGAGGTTTTTTTATGCATGACTCTTATTGAGTTAGACAGACGGATTTACAAAGAGAAGAGCCTGAACATGCCAAAGCGTAGTAAAGAAGATACTGAGATCACGATACAAAAGATCATGGACGCGGTTGTTGATCAACTGTTGCGTCTTGGTTATGACAAAATGTCTTACACCACTCTAAGCCAGCAGACTGGCGTTTCTAGAACGGGCATTAGCCACCACTTTCCAAAGAAAACGGACTTCACTGCCGCGTTAGACGGTCGCATTTTCAAGATGTTTGTTGAGCATGTTGATTTTGATAACGGTTTAGAAGCGTTTTCTTCAAGCTGGGTGAAAGCGCTAGACAATGAAGAGTTTCGCGCGATTTTGCGTTTGCTTTTCCACCATATCGTTACCTCTCAAAGCACTCACGAGTTTGCGACAAATGGGATTGAGCGTCTGTACAAAATGACTGAGACTCAGTTTGGTCAAGGCAGCGAGAAAGAGCTGGAATGGCTGATTGGTAAATCGCTGGTTCGTATGGTCTAGGTCGTACTATCGCTATGAAAAAGCCTTCACTTGAAGGCTTTTTTTGTATCTAGGCTAGAGC
Source organism: Vibrio sinaloensis (assembly GCF_000808535.1). GTDB lineage: Bacteria > Pseudomonadota > Gammaproteobacteria > Enterobacterales > Vibrionaceae > Vibrio > Vibrio sinaloensis_D. The sequence goes on along the minus strand of NZ_JWLV01000045.1, from coordinate 166,746 downwards.
AAAGGTTTACTGCTTTACTGGCTCGTTCTAGTACGTGGTTTTGGGAATGGTTGCGCCCATTAGTCAATTTTCCTCTTCTCTCGCTGGATCAAATTGGCGCTGCAACTTGCTGAAATTCGATAGTTTTAAGCTACCCTTAAAATAGATAGCAGCGGCTAGGGCTAGTGAAGGTTTTTGGGTCAAAGTGGTCGGAGAGTAAACCGTTTGGCCAGCGTTTTTACGACCTTTAATAAAGTTAATAATTCAACAACTTCCCGTACCTGATGCGCTAACTATCTGTTAAACTGAATTTATTAATTGTACGAATGGCAGTAGGTGTACGAATGTCTTACCCAGTTTTAATATGTGATGACTCCGCCTTAGCAAGAAAACAGATGGCTCGTTCATTGCCCGCTTCGCTAAATGCCGATATCACCTTCGCTGTTCATGGTTTGGATGCACTTGAGCAGTTAGAACAACATCAATTTAAGCTGATGTTCCTCGATTTGACGATGCCAGAACTCGATGGCTTCGGTACCCTTGAAGAGATTGGTAAACGTGGCATTGATGTGCCAGTCGTTGTGGTCTCGGGCGATATTCAGCCGAAAGCCAAAGAGCGTGTAATGGGGCTTGGAGCAAAAGCCTTTATTCAAAAGCCGATCGATAAAGATGCGCTAAACGAAGTGCTTAGAAGCTTAGTTCAGCCTGCTGAGCGCCCTCAAGTCATCACGCCAGTCTCTATTGAGTTGCCGATTCTACGTCGCCGCGACATTTATATGGAAGTTGCCAACGTATCTATTGGTCGCGCTGCTGACGCTCTTGCTCGTCACTTTGATGTATTTGTTCACTTACCGCTTCCTAATGTAAACATCTTTGAAGTCAGTGAGCTTCACATGGCGCTGCGAGACTTAGCGGAAAACGATCAAGTGTCAGGAGTATGCCAAGGCTTTAGTGGTGAAGGTATCGCGGGGGAGGCGCTAGTCCTTTTAAGTGACTCCAGTGTCTCTGACCTTAAAAAGCTGATGAAAGTGCCAGCAGACAGCGAAGAGCTTGAAGAGCTTGAGCTGCTAATGGATGTCTCTAATATTCTCGTTGGTTCGTTTCTAAATGGCTTAGGACAACAGGCTGAGGTTCGTTTTTTCCAAAGCTCGCCAGTGTTGTTAGGGCAACATATTTCGATCGACTCTGTTATTCAGTCCACGACCGGTTCGTTTAAAAAGACAATGACATTTGAAGTCAGCTACAACATCGATGGAACGTCTATCCGCTGTGATCTTCTGTTTATGTTTGTCGATGAATCATTACCACTTCTCGATAACAAGCTGGCCTACCTCATGGAGGACTTTTAATGATATCTCTTCCTGCAGAATTCGAGCAATTCCACTGGATGGTGGACATGGTGCAAAATGTCGATTTGGGTCTGGTGGTGTTGGATCGCGATTACAAGGTTCAAGTTTGGAACGGGTTCATGACCCATCACAGCGGGATTCAAGCGCATGAAGCCATCGATAAGTCTATCTTTGAGCTGTTCCCTGAAATTCCGCAAGATTGGTTCAAGCTTAAAACCAAGCCAGTCTACGACTTAGGTTGCCGCAGTTTTATTACGTGGCAACAACGTCCGTACCTATTTAAATGTCGAAACGTACGACCTGTCACTCAACAAGCGGATTTCATGTACCAAAATATCACGCTGAACCCAATGCGAACCCCGACTGGTGAGGTGCGCTCTTTATTCCTATCAATACAAGACGCGACAGCAGAAGCACTCGTCTCCAAAAACAGCTAATTTGACCACAACGCCAAGGTTTTTCTTGGCGTTGTGGTTTATGCTCAATAGCGGTTCTCTTTTCATGGATGCTTGTTATGACACTTCCTCTTTATCTCTATACTGCAGAGCAGGTTAAACGTGGCGAAGTAGTCGCGGCTCAGCAAGCTGGAATCGAGTTATATCAATTGATGCTACGTGCGGGGGAAGCGACCTTTGCGCTGTTGCAAGAGCAGTATCCCAAGATTGCGCACATTACCGTAGTGTGCGGTGCTGGCAATAACGGCGGTGATGGCTTTGTGGTGGCGCGTTTGGCTAAGGAGGCGGGCCTTGATGTTGACCTCTTTCTCACAAGCGATGCGACCCGTTTATTGGGCGATGCCGCTCAAGCCTATCAGGCATGGCTAACTGCTGGTGGTAGGCTAACGTCTTTCGACGAGTTTGAGACGAGCCTTCAGAGCTGTGACGTGATTGTTGATGGTATTTTAGGAACGGGTCTAAAAGGAGACGTTCGGGCAAATTTGGCGTCTCTATTTCAAACCGTCAACCAAGCAAATAAACCAATCGTCGCGATTGATCTCCCTTCGGGACTATGTGCAGATACCGGGAGAATACTTGGGGCCGCCATCTGTGCGAATCACACCATTTCGTTTATTGGATTGAAGCAAGGGCTCGTCACGGGGGACGCTAGGTCGGTGACAGGTCAACTTCACTTTGCCGGCTTAGAAGTCGAAGAGCAATTTATCGAACTTTACTCTCCATCGGCGCAGCTGCTTGATTACCACAGCGTTGCCGAGCTGTTGCCACAGCGATCCCCGGTGGCCCATAAAGGAGATCACGGACGTGTCTCCTGTATTGGCGGTAACCTTGGCTATGCGGGCGCTATACGGCTTTGCGCTCAAGCCGTAGTGAGAAGCGGGGCAGGATTGACCAGTGCTTTGTGCCACTCAGGCTCGATTTTACCTCTCCAACTTGCGTGCCCAGAGGTGATGGCGCGAGATTGGGATGGGAGCAAGCGTATTCTCTTTGAGCGGCTAAAACGTCAAGATGTCGTTGCGATTGGCCCTGGTCTCGGCATGGACGATTGGGCCAAAACAGCAGTTCAATCCATCAATCAACTCCAGATAGCTAAGGTGGTTGATGCGGATGCCCTGAACCTTCTCGCACAAAGTCCAAACTGTGATGAAAATCGAGTGATCACGCCTCATCCTGGAGAAGCCGCAAGATTGCTAAATGCAAGTATCAACGATATCGAGAATGATCGTTACGCTGCGGTGAAAGCGCTCCATCAGAGGTACGGTGGTGTGGTTGTGCTAAAAGGCGCGGGTACGCTGATATTCGATGGTCAGACTGTTTTTGTTTGTGCCGCAGGCAATGCGGGTATGGCTTCTGGTGGTATGGGTGATGTATTAACGGGTGTCATAGCGGCGCTCATCGGACAAGGGCTATCTATCTCGCAAGCAGCTAGACTTGGGGTTCTCGTACATAGCCAAGCCGCAGATGATTTGGTTTCGACCCACGGCCAGATTGGTCTGACTGCAAGTGATCTAGTTCCTCAGATCCGGCGACTCCTCAATGGTATCCACAAGTTGTAGTACTGAATGACACATGATGCTTTTTTGTGACTTCGATTGTTATTTTATCTGATTCCGTTACAATGCTCGTTCGCTCCTGAGTTGTGCATCCGTATTTGCATATAAAAGGAGCCGATTCTGGTCTTTAATCGTTTGAATTTGATATTAAAGACATAATTTGAATTGCATGTGTTGCTTGGTGTGCAACACCACTGTAAAGGATATTTTAATGCCTATTATTACCCTTCCTGACGGCAGTCAGCGTCAATTTGACAACCCTGTTTCTACTCTTGAAGTTGCTCAATCTATCGGTCCAGGTCTTGCGAAAGCAACCATCGCAGGTCGTGTAGACGGCGAGCGTGTTGATGCATGTGATCTCATCGAAAAAGATGCAAGCCTTGAAATCATCACCGTAAAAGATGAAGTGGACGGTCTAGAAATCGTTCGTCACTCATGCGCTCACCTTCTTGGTCACGCAATTAAGCAGCTTTACCCTGAAGCGAAAATGGCGATCGGTCCAACCATCGACAACGGCTTCTACTACGATATCGACCTTGAGCAGTCTCTAACGCAAGAAGATCTTGAAAAGATTGAAAAGCGTATGAAAGAGCTTGCAAAGACCAAATACCAAGTTATCAAGAAAAAGGTTAGCTGGCAGGAAGCTCGCGATGCATTTGAAGCTCGCGGTGAAACGTACAAGATGGAAATCCTAGACGAAAACGTCTCTCGTGATGATCGTCCGGGTCTATACCATCATGAAGAATACTTAGATATGTGTCGTGGTCCACACGTACCGCATATGGGATTCTGTCAGCACTTCACGCTACTGAACGTAGCAGGTGCATACTGGCGTGGTAACAGCGACAACAAGATGCTGCAACGTATCTACGGTACGGCTTTCCATGATAAGAAAGCACTTAAAGCTCACCTTACTCGCCTTGAAGAAGCGGCGAAGCGTGACCACCGTAAAATTGGTAAGCAGCTAGACCTGTTCCACATGCAACAAGAAGCACCAGGTATGGTGTTCTGGCATCATAACGGTTGGTCTATCTTCCGCGATCTAGAAGTCTTTGTTCGTGAAAAACTGACGGAATACAACTACCAAGAAGTTAAAGGTCCTCTCATTATGGACCGCGTGCTTTGGGAACGCTCTGGTCACTGGGATAAATACGCAGATGCGATGTTTACAACTGCGTCTGAAAACCGTGATTACGCTCTGAAGCCAATGAACTGCCCTGGTCACGTTCAGATCTTTAACCAAGGTCTAAAATCGTACCGTGACTTACCGTTACGTATGGCTGAGTTCGGCTCATGTCACCGTAACGAACCATCAGGTGCACTACACGGCATCATGCGTGTACGTGGTTTTACTCAAGATGACGCTCATATTTTCTGTACAGAAAGTCAAATCCAAGAGGAAGTGACCGGTTGTATCAAGATGGTATACGATACGTACCAAACATTTGGTTTCGACAACATCGTAGTGAAACTATCGACTCGCCCTGAAAAGCGCGTTGGTTCTGATGAGATCTGGGATCAATCAGAAGAAGCGCTGAAGCACTCTCTTGAAGCGATGGATATTCCATACGAGATTCAAGAAGGTGAGGGTGCGTTCTACGGTCCTAAGATTGAGTTCACTCTCTATGACTGTCTCGATCGCGCATGGCAATGTGGTACGGTTCAGCTAGATTTCAACTTGCCTGGTCGCTTAGGCGCATCTTACGTTGATGAAAACAATGAACGCCAAGTTCCTGTTATGATTCACCGTGCGATTCTAGGTTCACTTGAGCGTTTCATCGGTATTCTTATCGAAGAATACTTTGGCTTCTTCCCTACGTGGTTGTCGCCAGAGCAGGCTGTTATCATGAATATCACTGATAAACAGGCTGATTACGCACAAGAAGTTGCTCAAAAACTACAAAAAGTTGGAATTAGAGCAAAAGCGGACTTGAGAAATGAGAAGATAGGCTTTAAAATCCGCGAACATACTTTGAAGCGTGTACCATATATGCTTGTTTGTGGTGACCAAGAAATGGAAGCCGGTGAAATCGCAGTACGTACACGTAAAGGTAAAGACCTCGGTAAGTTTAAAGTGGATGATTTTATTTCTTACATCCAAGACGAGATCTCTACCCGTAAGCTCAATCTGGAGGAATAAACTATTAAAGGCGGAAGACGCGGCCAAGTACCGGCCAAACAAAATGCTCATCGTTTAAACGGTGAAATTCGTGGCGTTCGTGAAGTTCGTTTAACTGGCGCTGATGGCGAATCAGTTGGTGTTGTTTCTATTCAAGAAGCAGTAGCCGCAGCTGAAGAAGCAGGTATGGATCTGGTAGAAATCAGTCCAAACGCTGAGCCACCAGTATGTCGTGTAATGGACTACGGTAAATTCCTCTTTGAGAAGAGCAAGTCTGCTAAAGAGCAGAAGAAAAAGCAAAAGCAGGTTCAGATTAAGGAAGTAAAATTCCGTCCTGGAACTGATATTGGAGACTATCAGGTAAAACTACGCAACCTGACGCGTTTCCTTGAAGAAGGCAACAAAGTGAAGGTAACAATTCGCTTCCGTGGCCGAGAAATGGCACACCAAGACATCGGTGTTGACGTTCTAAATCGTCTTAAGGAAGACACTGTTGAAATCGCAGTAGTGGAATCTTTCCCTAAGAAGATCGAAGGTCGTCAGATGATCATGGTTCTTGCCCCTAAAAAGAAGTAATTAACGGCTTTGCAAGTAATAAAACTCAGCTGCCGTAAGGTGGCTGAGTTTTATTCGCCCTAATTACTATTGTTTAATACAACTCAACAATGCGGAGTTATTCATCATGCCTAAGATGAAAACCAACAAAGGTGCTGCTAAGCGTTTCAAGAAAACTGCTGGTGGTATTAAGTTTAAGCACGCTACTAAACGTCACATCCTGACTAAGCGTACTACTAAGAACAAGCGTCAGCTTCGTCCAAATGCAATCCTTCCTAAGTGTGAAGTGGCTGCAGTTGCTCGTATGCTACCATACGCATAATTCTTTTTAGTTTATTAATCGTTTAGTTTAGGAGAAGCATAATGCCTCGCGTAAAACGTGGTGTACAAGCTCGTGCACGTCATAAGAAAGTTCTAAAACAAGCTAAAGGTTACTACGGTGCACGTTCACGTGTTTACCGCGTAGCTTTTCAAGCAGTTACTAAAGCTGGTCAATACGCTTACCGTGACCGTCGCAACAAGAAACGTCAATTCCGTCAACTATGGATTGCACGTATCAATGCGGCATCTCGTCAAAATGGTCTATCTTACAGCCGTTTCATCAACGGTCTTAAGAAAGCATCTATCGAGATCGACCGTAAGATCCTTGCTGACATCGCGGTATTCGACAAAGCTGCATTCGCAGTTCTAGTTGAAAAAGCGAAAGCTGCTCTTTAATTAGAGTCAGTTATTAGGATTAAGGAAAGGAGAGCTTAGGCTCTCCTTTTTTCTTATCTATTCAACTACAAATTTGAGAGCGGGCTTTTAACTCCTCCACCTCCTCGCTCTATCACGTGAGTGTATATCTGCGTCGTCTTTACATCACTATGACCGAGCTGCTCTTGAACCGTTCTAATATCTGCTCCTGACTCGAGCAAATGTGTCGCAAAACTATGCCTTAATGTGTGGCATGTCACTGCCTTAGCTATCCCAGCGTCCTTGGCGGAACGCTTGACCGCTCTTTGTAGAGATGTTTCATTTATATGGTGCCTCTTAAGCTCTCCAGTATTTGGTTCAACTGATAGCCGGTGGGAGGGAAATAAAAAGTGCCAGTTGAAATCTAACTCAGCTTCAGGGTATTTTCTTTGCAACGAAGGTCGTATGTGGACGCCAGCATAACCAGGCAAATTGATATCCTTTTTGTAGTATCTTAACGCGATGCCCTGCTGTTCTTTTAGTAGTGAAACAGCTTCACTTGCTAACGTCACAACACGATTTTTCCCTCCTTTTCCTTGCCACACGCGAAGCGCCTTATAGTCATAATCTATGTCTTGAACTCTCAAGCGGACACACTCCATAACACGTAAACCTGAGCCATAAAGCAGCATAATGTGTAACTTATACCTAGGATCTATATGCATCAGAAAACGGCGCATTTCTTCTTTGGTTAGCACAACAGGCAATTTTCTATCCAACTGTGATTTCTGAAATTTCATTTCCACTGAAAGGGGGGGTCGAAAATATTCCCTATAAAGAAAGCTAATTGAGTTGAGTGCCAGAGCTTGTGTTTTGGCAGCTACTTTGCAGTCAACCGCTAAATGAGTTAGAAAAGCTTCCACATGACTTTCATTCAATTTGGATGGATGAGCTTTGTCGTTAAATAAGATGAACTTTGTGATCCAGAGTAGATATGCTTGAATCGTTTTGGGAGCATAATGTCGAGCAATCATATGCTCTTTTACACTTAGTAAAAACTGGCTTTTCATTGGTAATTTTTTAGTCATTCAAGCTGTGTTTATATACAGTTGTCTTTGATTTGGCAGGAATCAATAATTAGTTGACACTTTGCCGTCTAATTGGGATCTCAGATACAATCTCTACTCCAACAAGCTGATTATTTTCATAGGCTTATGTGATAGTATTTTGTTCTATTAAATGAGTGGCGAATCGTAAGAGTGCTGGATTAGTTCGGCTTGTTGTTTGATAGAAAGCGTTATGCTTAATCACTAAAAATCAGTGGCTTATGTTTTTTCTTTGTTCCATCGGCTGGTTAGTTTTGAGTTTGTCGGCAAGTTGGCTTCAGTGGGCGCTGTTTTCCGGACACTTGTTCTTTGGCGCTGGAAATTCAGAGCGTTGCCTCAATCAGTTTTCAGGCAAGCGCGAGGTTAGGTCGGTTGGCTCAATCAGCAATTTGATCTCAGGTTTTTGAGTTTTAGCCGCCAAATTTCAAAGTCTGATTTTCAAGAATCATGAGTTATTTCAGCTTTTTAGGTTTTGCTTTTTGTTAGCTAATCCTAGTCGAGTTAATCTTGGTTTTGGTAAAAATGTGGGCGTTGAAGCTTAAGCATAACAAGGCGTTCAAGAGGGATTCATGCCGCATGGCATTTTTGGTATGCGGTGAGTTTTGGTGGTGAAAGTGGCCTGCGGGAAGTCGGTTTGTGCGGCATTCACCCCTTAACGCAGCGTTAGCAATCAGGGAGAAACTGGAGTTGAGTAGTTATCAATCTAATTTAGAAAGTCAGCTGAACATGCTCAATGAGACTTGGGATTCATTAATAAGTAACGGAGTCACCAACGAAACAGAGTTAGTTCTAGAATTTAGCTACTTATGTCCAAATAAAGCATCAGCCATTCAACTAAACGATGCTCTCGAAAACTATGAGTCACTGATCAGAAGTGAGGGGTTTATTAACCGCTCATGGTTTGTTGAAGGATACTCTCACCCGACAACGGTAACCAAAGACATCCTTGCTCAATGGTTAGACTTTATGGTTACAAAAGGTTGGGAGTTTCAATGTACCTTTGATGGTTTTGGGGCTTCGTTTAGTTAAATTGCTAACAAGGCGTTCAAGACGGATTCACAACGCTCGGCAATTTTGGTTTGCTTCGGCTTAAGTGTTTACGGCACAATGTTTTAGGCGTGGTGGTCTGCGTTGCTCACCACTTAACGCGGCGTTAGCCATTTTGAGTAAATTTGGAGTATCGATGGAAAATACTTGGGCTTCTGGAGCATTAGAATTGCTTCGTCATGCAGATTCTCATATTGAGCTAGGTTCAGCATTCGATTCGCGGATAGCTTTCATCAGTATTGATAACTCCGTTGAAACGTCTATACGAACGTTCTTGTCATTACCTGAAAAATTATCTGGCTTTAAGTTCCCTCGTAAGGAAAAAGATGAAGCAGGTAATAGTTTTCCTAAAATGGTCGAACTTCTGTTCAAATATGCTTCATCGAAGCTCATAGGCTTAGACGAGGGAGACATAGAGCATTACCACCGAATTAGGAATCAACTTTATCATGACGGTACAGGCTTATCTGTTGATAGTCGCTACTTAAAAGCGTATCGACAAATCGCAGCGGTACTACTGAATAATTTATTTGGTGTTGAAACCGAGAAAGTAAACAAAGCGGTAAGTATTGAAAACCTAATATTATTGTGGAACCAACTTGAATCAAATATCCATTCTAAGTTCAAAAAACACAATATATCTTCAGGTCACACGTTTAAATGGGAACAACTAGAGAAAACTGGTGAAATCAGTTGGGGGCAATTTGAACGGCTTACAAAACTGAGAATGATCCGAAATCATCAGGTGCATTCAACAACCGAAAACTTTAACTATGAGCAGTTAGAAACAGGCGTAGGTTTGGCTGAAGCACTACTCGTTGAGTTAAATGGCTAACAAACAATTTAAGAGTGATTCCTAACGCTTGGGATTTTTGGTTCTAGATTTGAGTTCAGTGTTTACGGTGGTATGGTTGAGTTCCGTGGTAGCGTTACTCACACCTTAATTGGGCGTTAGTGAGCTTCGATCGATTTGATATTAGAGATTTAAATGGAAACGTTAGAAAAGTGGGCTGAGCGTATATATTCCGAGAGCGATTTTGGTCGAGGGGTTGCCACATCAATTTCCGGTGCAATTGGCTTATCAACATACCTGTTCTTCAATGATTGGGTTATTGCATTGTTTAGCGTAATGATTGCTTTCCCGATCATACGAATAGCAGCTTCTAGTTCTTACAAATGGAATCAAGACCGAGCGAAGCAAAAGTCAATTGAGCGAGCGCTAGAGTGTACGTTTAACGGGCTCACTGAGCATGAAAAACTAGTGGTTGCCGCATTTGTTGAAGCAGGGGGAACAGCCCTTACGTTTTCGCAAATAAACCGGCTTGATCTCTCTAGTGCTGCCATCGAATCATTGGTTCAAAGAAAACTACTTTGGACCTCAGTTATGTCTGATGGTATGACAGAAAGTTTCGTATTAGATATGGCGCTGTTTGACAAAGCATTAAGTGCAATAAATGAGCCCGCTCACTAACAAACTGTTTAAGAGTGATTCGCAACGCGTGGCATTTTTACTATGCGTTGGTTGTAGTGTTTAAGGTGGTATGCGGCGGCTTTGGTATTGCGTTGCTCACACCTTAACAGGGCGTTATGTTTACTTGTAATTCAAAGGCTTAAAGTTCTTAGGCTCTAGTTCTTTGTCCCTCTGGCATTTTGTCCCTAGTAGACTCAGCAAATCAGCATTGTCGGTCTAAGTTATTGAATCTCTTAGGCCGTAAAACATGCCAATGTTCGCGGGTTGCTTCATTGTCAGGTCGTGGCGGTTGGTTTCTGGTGTAACCGGCTCAAAGTCGCTTCTAGGTTCTTAGCCAATTAGCATTTCGGTTTGGCAGTTGCCTCGGCAATTCGGCATTGTTTTGCGCTTTGGTTGGAAAGAAAGGGCGCTTGTTGGAGCTTTGTCGGGTTGCCTCATTGGGCAGGGAAGTGGAATTACATGTTTTAGGTTGGTCGCCTTTGTCGGTCAAGTTGGTTTCAGCCTTGTGGTTTGCTTCAGAAAACCAGCTAGAAATTTCAGTTCTTTCTCAAGTAAATCATGTATTTGTGGTAAAACATAACAAGCAATTCAAGCTGATTCGCAACGCTCGGCACTTTTAGTTTCAATCGGTTTGGTGATTACGGTGAAGTGCTTAGGTAATGTGGCAACGTTGCTCACAACTTAATTGGGCGTTAGGTATTTTAATAAAGTTTGAGGAAAGTTATTAAAGTGGCAATTGGTTCGGTTGATACAAAAATTTTATGGGGTAGAGCTGGTGGGCGTTGCTCAATGCCAGGTTGCAATGAAGACTTAACTTCTCTGGTTGAGTCTGGAAATTATGTTGTAGGAGAAATGGCGCATGTTATTGGGAGTAAACCTACTGCTGCTAGAGGAACACCAGAGGGCGGTGCTGATACATATGATAATTTAATTCTGTTATGTCCGACTCACCACACTCATATCGATAAAGCTCCTGAGGGTACTTATACGGTTGATATGCTTCATGAATGGAAGAGAAATCATGAAGCGGAAATTAGCAGCGCAGGTAAAGCTGCGAAGTTTGATAACTTCGCAAAACTACAAGTTGCAATAGCTCGATTACTCGCTAAGAATAAAGCGATATTTGATGCGGTAGGTCCTTTAAGTGACGTTGCTCAGTCAGATCCTAGTTCAAATGCATTTCTCGTATGGGAACTAAGAAGAATCGATAGAATCCTCCCCAATAATAGAGAGATATTAAATCTAATTGATGCGAACGAAGATCTCATCGAAGAAGTTACCATCATAAAAGCCGTAGAAAAATTTCGTGTGCATGTAGAGTCGTATGAAAAGCACGTTTATGAACGGCTAGATTCTTATCCACTTTTTCCAACTGAATTTGCAGAGGTGTTCTCATAATGTCAAACGGTTCTAATTCATGGGGTGTATCATACAGCCGAATTGCATGGCTAGAGTCTGCAATCCAATCTCATGGTAATGTTATTCGCTATTCTCGTCGTGATGACCTAATTATGGAATTCGACAGAAAAGACGGTAGTTCTATTACATTAATTTGCCTAGATGAGTATGCTCTTGGAGAGTCTTTAGTACACAGAGTTCTGCAAGAGTTTCCTGAGGTAAATTTCATATCGGTTGGTGGTAATTGGAATGGTTATACTCGAGAAGCAAAACAACTTTGCCTGTCGAAAAATATCGGACTTTTCAATTCAAGTGAATTAACAGGAGCTTTGTGGAAAAATGATTTTTGGCTGTATCACCAAAGAGATGATAAAGGAAATCCAATTTATCCATACAAAAAACAGCAACCTGCTTAGTGTATTTGGATTCGGTTCATTTTTTAGAGGTAATAATCCTAAAGATTGCGACTTGCTACTTGTTGTAAAAGATGACTCTCCAAATTTGGGTAAACTACATGCAGACTTATCAAAGGCGTTCTTTGCTTTAGGGAAAAAGCTTGAAATTGATTTTGATTTAACAGTCCTTACAGAGCGTGAACACAAAGCAGCTCCACTTAGGGAGCATGATAGGTTAGTGCCCATTGTTACCTATGAGCTAGTAAATACCTAACAATCTGTTTAAGAGTGATTCGCAACGCGTGGCATTTTCACTATGCGTTGCGTTTGGTGTTTAAGGTGGTCTGCGGCGGCTTAGGTATTGCGTTGCTCACACCTTAACAGGGCGTTAGGCATTTACTACAGCTTTAGCTAAAAGGAGGCAATATGGGCGACTGGGAACATTTACATGATATGTATAATGCAGGTTATAGTGCTGATCAAATAGCAGAAGCAGCAGCCTGCGGATATAACCCTTATGAGTTTGACCCTGATGAGTTTGGGTATTCTTCCGATGAGTGGGAAGTAGTAGATAGTAGTTTCAGTTCAGATATGCCTGAAATTAATCCTGAATTGGAGTCGATTTTCGAAGGGTTGGTTGATAGTGCTGAGGCTTTTTACAAGCTTACAAATCGTTATTTACAGATTTGGGGCGAGTTGGGTGAGTTATATGCTGAAATCGCGTATGGAATCAAGCGGCATAAACCACACACTAAAGGTTCTGACGGAAAACTAGGAAATGATTTCATCGAGATAAAAACTATTTCTCCAGAGAAGGGCAAAGATGAAGTTAGGGTTAAACGCGCAGGTAATTTCAACAAGCTTTTAATAGTAAAAATATCGGAAGACTTTACGTTTGAAGCGAAACTGATTGCTCGAAAGGACTTACCAAAAGGTGACGGCAAGCATGCGAGAGCTTCTTGGGATCGCAAGCAACAAAAATAAAAATGCCTAACAAGCAATTTAAGAGGGATTCACAACGCTTGGCACTTTTGCTTCTACTTCAGTTTTAGTGTTAATGGCACATGCCTTAGGTTTGGGTGGAGGCGTTGTTCACCCCTTAATTGGGCGTTATGTTTACTTGTATTTCAAAGGCTTAGATGTCTTAGGCTCTAGTTCTTTGTCCCTCTGGCAATTCGTCCCTAGTAGACTCAGCAAATCCGCATTATCGCCCCAAATTCTTGAATCTCTCAGCCTGTAAAACATGCCAATGTTCGTGGGTTGCTTCATTGTCAGGTCGTGGCGGTTGGCTTCTTGTTTAACTGGCTTAAAGTCGCTTTTGGATTCTTAGCCAATCAGCATTTCGGCTTGGCAGTTGCCTCGGCAATTTGCCATTGTCTTGCGCTTTGGTTGGAAAGAGAGGGTGCTTGTTGTTTGTTGGTCGGGTTGCCTCATTGGGCAGGGAAGTGGAATTACACGTTTTAGGTTGGTCGCCTTTGGCGGCCAAGTTGGGTTCAGCCTTGTGGTTTGCTTCAGAAAACCAGTTAGAAATATTAGTTCTTTCTCAAGTAAATCATGTGTTTGTGGTAAAACATAACAAGCAATTTAAGAGGGATTCACAACGCTTGGCATTTTTGCTTCTACTTCAAATTTAGTGTTTATGGCAAAATGCTTTAGGTTTGGGTGGAGGCGTTGTTCACCCCTTAATTGGGCGTTATGTTTATCCACGGAAAAGGAGGCTTGGTGAGAATTACATTAGTTAGACATGGGAGGCCTGTTGCGAGCTCAAACCCTAGAGTTACGGCTGTTGGTTTTGCAAAGTGGGTTCGAGCCTACAATCGATCGTTTGTTTGCCCAGACAGTCTTCCACCTCAAGAACTAAACGAAAAGCTCCATAACAGCTATACATTTTCTAGTGACCTGAATCGCTCCCTCCACTCGGCAGAAATATGTTTGGGGAAGGGAGCTGATTTAGTTTTAGGTGACTTGAGAGAAATGGATATTCCTAGACTAAAGCTACCGTTTTCGATGTCAGTTAATAGTTGGTTGGTTATTGCTAGGTTGTGTTGGTTTTTAGGTATATCGGGTAATAGTGAGTCTTATAAAGCCGGCCGCAAGCGTGCTATTACAGCAGTAGACCTAATTATAACCAAAGCCTGTGAACATGAAGACGTTGCTGTTTTTGGGCATGGTATTTCGAATAGACTTATTACTAAAGAGTTAAAGCGCCGAGGTTGGACTGTAGAATATGCGAGCAAAGGGTTTTGGGGACGCACGGAGCTCATAAACATAACAAAGCGTTCAAGGCGGATTCACAACGCTTAGCGATTTAAGTTTAAGTTAGCTTAAGTGTTTATGGCACAATGGTTTAAGTATGGTGGTTGGCGTTGCTCACCACTTAACGCGGCGTTAGCTCTAGGAGATGAAATTTGGACAGATACGAAGATATAAAAGAGTTACTCGACACTGTTGAGGGAAACATTTCCACCTTGCGTGCAAAATACGAAGAAGCAAGGAAATCAGAAAACGTTAAAGTAGTTCTTCGACCTTTGGTTAAATCAACATTAGAGCACCTTCGAAGTGCGTTGGAATACTCAGCCCAAGATATTTGGTCTCAATATAATACAAAGTCAAAAAAACTATACTTTCCTTATGGGCTTGAGGAGGCATTATTTCAGGCGAATGTTAAGAGAAATTTACCTAACTTAAAAACACAACTTCCACATGTTTATCAACTCCTTGAGTCTATTCAGCCCTTCAAAAGTGGTGATGACTGGCTTAAGCAATTGTGCGATCAGACTAACTTTAATAAACATAATCGCTTAACGGAACAAGTTCGGAAAAACTCAGAAGGCTCCACAACGAATGTAGGCAATTTAGTCTCAATGCGCGGAGGAGGCAGAGTAGTATTCGACAACTGTTCTTACAATGGTATGCCTCTTGGACAGGGCAAACCTGCTGTGATTTCTTCAGATATGAGCGTTGAAGAAATTGAGAAAAGCATTGCTATTCCAGTTAAAGTTAACCGAGAGTTTGACTGGGTTGAGTTCCACTTTGATGATTCTGCTCATGACACACTTGAGCTAATCGAAACATCGCATAGAAACATTTCTTTATATATCGAAGAATTACGTAAGTTAACGAGCTAACAAACTGTTTAAGAGTGATTCGCAACGCGTGGCATTTTTACCATGCGTTGATTTTAATGATTAAGGTGGTGTGCGGAGGCTTTTGTATTGCGTTGCTCACACCTTAACAGGGCGTTATACAACAAGATTACATTTGGAGGAATATATGATAAAAAAACTCAAGGTAGTATATATCGATCGAGATGTAAAAGATCATAAAAAAATCAAAGATAGGATGGAATTAAACGAAGATAAGGTCGTGCTTAGTTGCTTCGAGAATTATGATAACCACTTGGATGAAATAATATCCTTAAAGCCTGATATCATACTGGTTGATGCTTTTAGTTTAGAACATGACTCAAATAACTCTCAGGAAAAGTTAGATGAGTTGGAAATACTGTTGAAAGTATATGGGCAACTAAGACACTTAGTTATGCATGAAACTAAGCAATTTTGGAATTCTGACGGAATTGCAATAGCCAACTCTCTTCGGGGTGAGCTAGATAAAAAAGGCTGTAGTAGCATCCCTGTTGCTATTGCTAGTCGTTATGGACGCAGGTTGTTAGATGGTCCTGCCGTTACATCCCTAGCTCAGTCTGGAAACTATTGGGTGTGGAAGCGAAGGGACTTCCCTTTCGGTAGTGTTGATGCAAATGAGCTATTGAAACGCTGCAAGAGAATCCTGCTCAAGAAAATGAACAAGGACTTTCTTAAGTCTTGTTTCGAACTTTCTGATGCCGATGGTAATCAAAACCACATAATGCTTGAGAATGAAAGAACAAAAAAAGCATCTGATACAGAAATGAAATGCATTGATGAAGTTATAGCGATGCATAAAAAAAAGCAAAAGATAACCAAAAATAGCAATTTAAAAAATTGGTTGATTGCAATTCAATTCGTTATGATTCTTGCTCTTTTTTATATGCCAGCAAGCGAAATGGTTGATACGGTGTATAAATTCATTGATGACTATTTTAATAAAGAAACAATCGATAAGACTCTTTCTTTTATGGATAATACGATCATAACTTATGCTTTCTTTGGTGTCCTAATTGGTGGAGTTTACAAGTTGTATAACAAAGCGTTTAAGAGTGATTCGTAACGCGTAGCATTTTTAGTTTGCGTTGAGTGTAGTGTTTAAGGCGTAATGCGGACAGTTGGGCATTGCGTTACTCACACCTTAACGCGGCGTTAGGTGCTTGAAGGAAAAGGTAAGTATGGAAATTGCTTTTCAGCAGATAAACATTGATGATTTCGAATTGTGCGTAGCTGCGAGAAAAGATGCATACTTTTGTAGTTTTGGGCATTACGATGGTTTCGACGACTTCATCAGTGGTTATCGTGAACGAGTATTAGACCGGCTAGCAACATCAGGATGGTTCTATATCCATATATTTGTGGATGGTCAGTTTGCAGGGCAGTTAGAGTTTCGTAGCTTTTCACCCGAACCGGAGACTGGCTATGTTCATCTCATTTACTTAAAGCCGAATTTTCGTGGTTCAGGACTCGCTGCAAAATTGCACGATTATATTGTAAGCGCGTTGAGTACAGCGGGTTGTTTGCGTGCTGTACTTTCAGTAAGCCGAACTAACCATAGAGCTCTCACATTCTACAAGCGCCATGGTTGGGAGTTCGTGCGCAAGAATCCCAAGCACGATGAAACAGACTTTTACCAACTTTGGCTACGCACCTAACAAACTGTTCAAGAGGGATTCGCAACGCGTGGCATTTTCACTATGCGTTGGTTTTCGTGATTAAGGTGGTATGCGACTGCTTCGGTATTG
Organism: Vibrio sinaloensis; assembly: GCF_000808535.1. GTDB lineage: Bacteria > Pseudomonadota > Gammaproteobacteria > Enterobacterales > Vibrionaceae > Vibrio > Vibrio sinaloensis_D. Next base: position 149,753 of record NZ_JWLV01000045.1, on the reverse strand, counting down.
CATTGCTCACCCCTTAACAGGGCGTTATACGCCTGAGTACATCACATTCATAAATTTGGATATATAAAATGACAAATAAAATAGTTCTGTTCCTTGGAAATGCTGATAGGGAGGGGGTTACAGCAAAGCTTAAAGCGGTTGGAGTTGAGTATAAAAGGAAAATGCTCGAGTCAAGCTTAAAGAACTGGGACACGATACTTGATGTTTTTAACGAATACGAAGTTACGTCTGTTATCGTGAAAATGACCAATTCAACATTCACTGTTTTAGGGAATGAATCATATTCAAGTAGAGTAGAAATGCTTTTGCAGAATATATCTTCTAAGCCTTGTTTGATTTTAGCACACGACTCATTGATAACAGGTAAGGTAGTTGATAAACATCGAACTTATAGTGAAAGTGTTTCTGGCTTGGAAGAGGACTACGATCAAGATTATGACTATTACTACTACGATATGTTTACACCTCCACCTAAGGAGGTAGTACGTACAGTCATAGACAAACTAGCAAACCATGGTTTATCTATAACTCCATATGAGAAAAACGTTGAATTAAGCGTACTCGCCTCGAGTTTTGTTGATCAGAACGAAAGTAATCTGATTTTCAGGATTTATGTTCCTTCGGAGCGAATGTGGGCTCATGAAGCAGAAAAACTTCTCCAGTTGTTCAGAGATTATCTACATAAAGTATCTGGTTTAAGCGTTAGACATGAACAGTACAAGACCAATCAAGGAGTTGTTTATGAGTTTCACGGTGAGGATTCTATAGACAATTTGGAGTTGGCGAGTAAATTTGATGAGTTTTCTTCTTTTATGGACTCATGTATATCTAACCCAGAAGGTGCAACCGCCCTCCTCGAGGCAAAGAGTATTAACAAAATAGAGGTGATGGACTTAATTGATCGCTATAGAAAAGAAGCACGACGGTTGCATGTGGATATAAAGCAAGAACGTGAGAAAAAGCTATTAACAATAAGGCACAGTTTAGAAAGTGAATTGGCAGAGCTTGTACAAACAAATCATGACTGGGCTGTGATTGATAGGCTTGTAGACAGCTGTATCCCTAGGTCTGTGGGGGTATCCTCTGCATTATCATTTGATAGATCTACTATTCCACAGCTCAACAATATGACGCTAAATATTAACCCTCAAATAATTGAAACGGTAAATGGTGTAGTAGCACAGAAAATTAATGGGAACCAACATCTTGGTACGGAAGCTCGTGAGCTACTTGAGTTAATAGAGTTGTATGGTGAGTCTAACAAATCAATATTGGCTTCAAGTGTTCATGAATTAGTTGATGATAGCGCAAGGTCTGAGGATAGAATCTTTGCAAAACATAGACTTAAAGGTTTCTTAATGTCTATTAGTGCTAAAGCTGGTGATGTTGCAACTGGTGTTTTACAGTCATTTATCGAAAATCAGATAGGATTATAGAAAAGGCGTATAACAATCTGTTTAAGAGTGATTCGCAACGCGTGGCATTTTCACTATGCGTTGCGTTTAGTGTTTAAGGCAGTTTGCGGCGGCTTTTGTATTGCGTTGCTCACACCTTAACAGGGCGTTAGCATTCAATGGAGAAATCGTGGAAAAGTTAATTGAGCATATTGCTAAAGAATGGAGCGTCGTTTCTCAGGCTCCTTTTTCATTTTTATTAATTGCAGCTATTATGTTTGGCTTGGCATATCTTGCTGCTAAGTGGCGTTTTACCGCCGTAATCGAACAGGTTAATTCATCGAATGATACTTTGCGCGAGCGTCTTCACCTAAAGTCTGAGCAAGCCGAGTCATATAAGGATCGTGCACTAAAATATGATGAAAAGGTCCAGTTTGTAGTGGATTCAGATGAGGTTGCACTAAAAGAAAGAACTATAGAAGTAGTTAAAAATCTACGAGAATTCATCGAGAGATACAAACGTGAAGATGAGCGAATGATGATGGGGCGAAGGTCTTTATCAAATGAAGAGTCCAATGAGGAGCGTCAGAAAGCTTGGGAGATCGAGACAAACAATATGATGCGTCTAAGCAACGAGCGTAACGCAGAGTATGACCGTAGATTCCGAGTGGATACCATTATGCTGCGTGATGAATTACGCTCTAGACTACCTAATTACAAACCAAAAGAATCTCACCTAGATCATATGTACGAACATCCAACCAACTATTTTGGTTTCAATGATGTCGCGTGTGATTTGGAGCATATGGCTAAACTATTAGTTACAGCAAAAGCTAGTTAAAACCTGTTTGGCATAAGTGGACTTTGTGAACAAGAATGCTAACAAACAATTTAAGAGTGATTCAGCACGCGTGGCATTTTTATTATGCGGTAGTTTAGGTGTTGAAGTGCAATGCGGAAGCTTCGTCGTTGCGTGCTTCACACCTTAATTGGGCGTTAGGCGACGAGCAGAAAAGTTCTTTGTTCTCATCTTCTTAGTTCTCTTTGAGCATTCGTTTTTCTAAGTCGGCAATTGAGCGTTGTCGGCTCAAATTCTTGAATATCTCCAACCGTAAAACATGCCAAAGTTCGTGGGTTGCCTCATTCATTTTTGGTGCTGGTTGGTAGCGAGTTTTACTGGCTCAAAGTGTGGCAAAGGCAAGTTAATCGAGGCTCTGGTTTTTGCTGTCATTTCGTAGCTTTAGGTTTATTAGGTTTAAAAGCTACTTTGTCGCTGAAAGGTCGCATTTCGAGGTTGTTAAAAGTGAGGCTGTAACATAGTGACTTTTGTGGTTCTTGAATCACAAAAAATCAGTGGGTGTTTGGTTGCTTATTTGGTTTCGGGTAATCTGCTTTCAAAACCACTTAAACATCGGTGGGAAACTTCGCCTAACAAGGCGTTTAAGGCGGATTCACAACGCTTGGCGACTTCAGTTCAAGTTGAATTTAGTGTTTAAGGTACAATGGTTTAGGTTCGGTGGTAGGCGTTGTTCACCACTTAACGCGGCGTTAGGCAAAGGGTAGAAAAGTTCTTTGTTCTAATTTTTTGTTTCATCTGGCAGTTCGCTTTTCTTAGTCGGCAATTCCGTATTGTCGGCTCAAATTCTTGAATCTCTTCAACCGTAAAACATGCCAAATTTCGCGGGTTGCCTCATTGGGTTTCAGTGTTGGTTGGAGGTGAATTTCACTGGCTTAAAGTGTGGGAAGGGAAAGGCTATTGAAGCTTTCGCTTTTGTTGTTAGTTCGCAGCTTTGAGTTTCACCGGTTCAAAAGCTACTTTGTCGCAAAAAGGCTATGTGTCGTGAAGGTTGAAAGTGAGGCTGTAACATAGTGACTTAAGTGGTTCTTGAATCACAAAAAGTTAGTGGGTAATTGGTTGCTTATCGTGTTTAAGGTATTCTGTTTTCAAACAAAGTTAGTGAGTACGCAGAAAATTTGCCTAACAAACAATTCAAGCTGATTCGCAACGCTCGGCGCTTTCGGTTTCAATTGGTTTTGTGATTACGGTGAAGTGTTTGGGTTATGTGGCAGCGTTGCTCACAACTTAATTGGGCGTTATGTTTACTTGTATTTCAAAGGCTTAAAGTTCTTAGGCTCTAGTTCTTTGTCCCTCAGGCAATTCGTCCCTAGTAGACTCAGCAAATCCGCATTGTCGGTCTAAGTTCTTGAATTTCTCAGCCCGTAAAACATGCCAATGTTCGCGGGTTGCTTCATTGTCAGGCCGTGGTGGTTGGTTTCTTGTTTAACTGGCTTAAAGTCGCTTTTGGATTCTTAGCCAATCAGCATTTCGGCTTGGTAGTTGCCTCGGCAATTTGCCATTATCTTTCGCTTTGGTTGGAAAGAAAGGGCGCTTGTTGGAGCTTTGTCGGGTTGCCTCATTGGGTAGGGAAGTGGAATTACACTTTTTAGGTTGGTCGCCTTTGTCGGTCAAGTTGGTTTCAGCCTTGTGGTTTGCTTCAGAAAACCAGTTAGAAATTGCAGTTCTTTCTCAAGTAAATCATGTGTTTGTGGTAAAACATAACAAACAATTCAACAGTGATTCGCAACGCTTGGTGCTCTCACTTCGGGTTGAGTTAAGTGTTTACGGCGCAGTGTTCAAGTTCAGTGTCTGCGCTGCTCACACGTTAATTGGGCGTTATGTACTTTTACGGAAAATCAGAAACTTATGGATGAAAATGCTGAAATTTGGCGTCAGTACTACGAAAAGGCACTATCTCGCCCACATTCAAAACGTACTGAATTTGCTGTCAGACTCAATGAATCAAACCTCAAAGTAGCCACTGACTGTGGTTGTGGAACCGGCAGTGATATCGAATACCTCGATCAACAGGGTTATCAAGTTCATGGCTTCGATATTAATCTTGATTCAGTCGCTATTTGTAGAGATAGGTTTGGGTCAAAGTCATTAGTTGATATTTCAGCGTCCTCGTTTGAGTCGTTCGACTATCCAAAATCTGGTGTAGTTATCGCAAACTCCAGTTTGTTCTTCGCTGACCCAAACCAATTTGCATCGACTTGGAGCAACATCAGATCTTCAATTGAAATCGGTGGGGTGTTTGCTGGTGACTTCATGGGTTTCAAAGACAGTTGGGCTAACAACTATCGTAGTCCTACAACATCGTTGTCGGAATCAGAAGTAAAGGCTCTGTTCTCGGGTTTTGAAATAGTCAGGTTCTTTGAACGTGATGAAACAGCGAAAACTTCGTTGGGTAGAATGAAGCATTGGCATACATATTCCGTGGTCGCAGTGAGACGTACATAACAAAGCGTTTAAGACAGATTCGCAACGCTCGGCATTTTTGGTTTGCTTTAATTTTAGTGTTTACGGCACAATAGTTTAGGCTCGGTGGTCTGCGTTGCTCACTACTTAACGCGGCGTTATGTTGCCCCGATAAATTTGAAAATCTAGAGTTCGAAAATGATAAGAAAGTACAATTCAAACGACTTAGATTCGGTTCTTGAAGTCTGGCTTGAAGCCTCTGTTAAAGCGCATGATTTCGTCCCAGCGGACTTCTGGGGATCTCAAGTTGAGAGCATGCGTAATATTTATATTCCTGCTTCAGAAGTTTTTGTTTATGAAATCGAGTCGAGAATAGTTGGTTTCTATGCACTTTATGAAAGTACTTTGGCTGCTATATTCGTGTTTCCTGAATTTCAGGGTAAAGGTATCGGTAAGCAATTATTAAGTCATGCCAAAGCTCAGAGAGCGATATTGAGCCTTTCGGTGTACAAAGAGAATCAGGCTAGTTACCAGTTCTATTTGTCTCAAGGTTTTGCTGTTGTCAGTGAGCAACTGGACGAGCATACGGGACAGCCAGAGTACACAATGAGTTCGGGCACATAACAAGGCGTTTAAGGCGGACTCACAACGCTTGGCGACCTCAGTTTAAGTTGAATTTAGTGTATAAGGTGTAATCGTTTAGGCGTGGTGGTTAGCGTTGTTCACCACTTAACGCGGCGTTAGGCGACGGGCAGAAAAGTTCTTTGTTCTCATCTTCTTAGTTTTCTTTGAGCACTCGCTTTTCTAAGTCGGCAGTTAAGCGTTATCGGCTCAAATTCTTGAATACCTCCAACCGTAATACAATCCAAAATTCGTGGGTTGCCTCATTCATTTTTGGTGCTGGTTGGTGGCGAGTTTTACTGGCTCAAAGTGTGGCAAAGGCAAATTAATCGAGGCTCTGGCTTTTGCTGTCATTTCGTAGCTTTAGGTTTATCAGGTTTAAATGCTACTTTGTCGCTGAAAGGTCGCATTTCGTGGTTGTTAAAAGTGAGGCTGTAACATAGTGACTTTTGTGGTTCTTGAATCACAAAAAATCAGTGGGTGTTTGGTTGCTTATTTGGTTTCGGGTAATCTGCTTTCAAAACAACTTAAACATTGGTGGGAAACTTCGCCTAACAAAGCGTTTAAGGCGGATTCACAACGCTTGGCGGTTTTAGTTTGAGTCAGCTTAAGTGTTTAGTGTGCAATGGTTTAGGTTTGGTGGTTGGCGTTGTTCACCACTTAACGCGGCGTTATGTGAATATGGAGAATTAAGTATGAATCGAGCTCAGAGAGCACAGCAGTTGTGGAGTCTTCTAGTTGTTTCAGCTACTAGTCGCCAAGTTTTAACATATGATCTAGTTGCAAAAGCAACAGGAGTTGTTCGTCCTAGCATCGGTGATTTTTTACGACCAATTCAGCAATATTGCACCGAAAATAAGCTTCCTCCACTGACTAGCTTAGTTGTAAGTGAGCTGACAGGTTTACCCGGTGAGGGTTTTATCGCAGCATCCGACGTTCCATTGACGCATGTTCGAGTTTTTCAATTTGATTGGCTAAATACAAGAGCGCCAACAGAGGAACAATTAGCTGACTCTTACACTAGAGCACCAGACGCGCGTTAATTCACATAACAAACTGTTCAAGAGGGATTCGCAACGCGTGGCATTTTCAATATGCGTTGGTTTAAGTGATTAAGGTGGTGTGCGGTGGCTTCGGTACTGCGTTGCTCACCCCTTAACAGGGCGTTAGGCTTACAGAGGAAACTATGAAAATATTGTATTCAGGCGGTCTACAGGTTCGCTCTCACGATGCACAAGAACGCTTGTTAAATGTTAATACCTTCTTAGAAGGTGAATTTGCTTTCCACAACTTGTATCGAGAAGTTAAAGCAAGCGATTTTCCTATTGCTCAGGATTGCTTTGGCGACCAATTCCTTATTCGAGATAATTTGGTAGTTAAGTTGAATGCTGAAACTGGTGAGGTTGATGAATTTGGTTGTACCTGGGAGCAATTTTTGGCTTGGGTAGACGAGGACCCAATTGAAAGATTGAATATTCCAAGCGATTTGGATCTAAAGGTTGGTCAGCTACTATTCGCTTATCCGCCTTTTTGTACTGTTGAAGGCAGCAATGCATCAATAAAAGCAATTGATGGTATTGAGCTAATCAGCTTTCACGCAGATTTTGCAAGGCAAATAAATGGTGAAAGTTAAGCCTAACAAGGCGTTTAAGGCAGATTCCCAACGCTTGGCATTGTTCATTCCATCGTTGGGTATTTTGTTTACGGTGGTATGTTTTAGTTTTGTGGTAGCGTTGCTCACTACTTAACGCGGCGTTATGTTTAGGAGTCATATGGACTGGAATCTTATCATTAGCACTACAAGTACATGTGTCATTATGTTCATTGTTTTGCAGCCAATTTATCATCACAAAAAAGCGCTTCAAGTGGTTGCAGGCTTACTATTTCTGTACTTCGGTTTAGGCGTCTGCAATTTCAATTATGGTTATACCCGTGGTGACATTACTTCTTTTGCTATGTTTTCAGCTGCGCAGTTGAGTTTTTTAGCTCAACTGCGCTATAGCCACCAAATCAAAGCTACACATGGCTTTTATCCACGATTGTACTATAGGCGCTTTCCCATAAAGGGAATCTACATAAAGCATCCAGATATCGACAGAGCTCATTCTGAACCAGATACAATAATGACAATTCTTGCCTTTCTAGGGTTCGTTTTAGGATTTTTAGTCGTACTGTTTATGGAAATAGCATCGAGGTCGTAAAAACATAACAAGCAATTTAAGAGGGATTCACAACGCTTGGCACTTTTGCTTCTACTTCAATTTTGGTGTTTATGGCACAATGTTTTAGGTTGGGTGGTTGCGTTGCTCACCCCTTAATTGGGCGTTAGCTGACTCTAAAGCCAGATATAATATTTCGCGTAATTTTAAGTTATATAAATGAAAGGGAGTTTTCAAAATGTCAAAGGCTACGATCGATAAAGAGTGTTTCGCTAAGCTTAAAGCGTTGGGCTTACCGATGACTGTAATCGTCAATGATAAACAGGGAAATAAATTAACAGAAGCTGAAATTAGAGACGATGGTTCGATTAAAGACTTACAGACCAGTAAGGTCTATTCGGCACCTAGTTTACTTCGTGATGAGCTGATTGGTTCAAACGAGTCAACTTATAAGTACCTAGTCTTGACACGAAATCTAAGTGATTTGGGTGTAAAACGTAATCGAGACAAGTAACCCCATCAGCTAACAAACTGTTCAAGAGGGATTCGCAACGCGTGGCATTTCTACTATGCGTTGGCTGTGGTGTTTAAGGTGGTATGCGACGGCTTTGGTATTGCGTTGCTCACCCCTTAACAGGGCGTTAGTTTGCTCCGAAAAACCTAGAATTCAGTATTAAAGGAGAGTGCATATGGAAGAGTCAGTTTTGGCATTTTTTCGAATGTTAGGTTCCTTGTTAAAGACAACTGTTCAGTTAATCATTATTGAGCGTATTGGTTACGGCGTAGGTTGGGTAGTATCGAAAGCGGTTACATTCGGGCGTTTCCCATCTTCAGAGGTAACGGAATCAGAACGTGGAAAAGTCAGCTATATTGGGCTTGCTAGTATTGCTTTAGTTCTTCTAGGAGTCGCTGTATTCAATGGTATGTAGCGCGAGTTTGGTTACGCAACTAACAATAAATTTAAGAGTGATTCACAACGCTTGGTGCTTTCACTTCAAGGCAGTTTAGTGTTTATGGCACAATGCTTTAGGTAGGGTGTTAGCGTTGTTCACACCTTAATTTGGCGTTATGTGCTTGGAGGTCGAATGATAAAAATTGGGCATACAGGAAAAATTGTTCAAGGCGATGATTTAGGTTGTGAAGTCCTAGTTATCGATGATTCTGAGAGTACAGGTGGCTATATCATTTCTGTATCTGAATCCTTTAGCCATAAGTCCAATAATTGCTACGATGACTGGGTGGAGGATTATCAGGCTTTAAACGGCTACTTTGAAGAGTCTGATTGGGAAGTTGATTGGTCTTGAATAAAACTACAAGCTCCAGTTAATTAAACTCTAGATTGCACACTTAGGTTTGAGGTCGTTGAAAGTACGCACATAACAAAGCGTTTAAGACGGATTCCCAACGCTTGGCATTCTCAGTTTGCTTTGAATTTAGTGTTTACTGCACAATAGTATAGTTGGGTAGCCTGCGTTGCTCACCACTTAACGCGGCGTTAAATTACTGAGGCAGTGATGAAGAAACTAATTTTTATATTGTTGGCAACCTTCCCATTGTTTGCATTATGTGGTGACTCCAAAAAGTACGAAGAGCTACTTAAAGGTTTCAAAGAGTTTCAAGTGTACTCAAATGTAGCTATTGGTGTTTGGGATTGCGTTTCCCTGTCTAACAAAGACGTTGTCTCAGTGTTAAGTTTACAGCCAGATCATGTGGTCTACTACAATGCACTAGATAAGTATTATTTCTCTCTGAAAGATAACAACGATGAAAAACGTGTAACGTTATTTGAAAGTGGTCTAAAGGCTATCAATCAAATAAAACACAGTACAATGACAGACGAATTGGAATTTGATTACTCTAGTCGTGTTGTTAGCTTTAAACCATTTGCTAGTACATATGGTAATTTTTCAAATTATCAGTGTACGAAAAGAAAGTAATTTAACAAACTGTTTAAGAGTGATTCGCAACGCGTGGCATTTTTACTATGCGTTGGTTTTAGTGTTTAAGGTGGTATGCGGTAGCTTCGGTATTGCGTTGCTCACACCTTAACAGGGCGTTAGGCGACGGGCAGAAAAGTTCTTTGTTCTCATCTTCTTATTCCTCTTTGGCCTTTCGCTTTTCTATGTCGGCAACTTAGCACTGTCGGCTTAAATTCTTGAATATCTCCAACCGTAAAACATGCCAACGTTCGTGGGTTGTCTCATTGGTTTTTGGTGCAGGTGGGTGGCGAGTTTCACTGGCTCAAAATGTGGCAAGGGCAAGTCAATTGAAGCTTTCGAATTTACTGTTAGTTTGCAGCTTTGGGTTTTTCGGGCTCAAAACCTACTTTGTTGCTAAAGGTCTGTATTTCGTGGTTGTTGGAGTCTTGGCTGAAACATAGTGACATTTGTGGTTCTTGAATCACAAAAATTCAGTAGGTGTTTGGTTGCTTATTTGGTTTCGGGTAACCTGCTTTCAAAAGAACTTAAACACTGGTGGGAAACTTCGCCTAACAAGGCGTTTAAGGCGGATTCACAACGCTTGGCGATTTCAGTTCAAGTTGAATTTAGTGTTTAAGGTACAATGGTTTAGGCTTGGTGGTTGGCGTTGTTCACCACTTAACGCGGCGTTATGTGCTCGGAGGAAATATGGAAATTCAGAAGGTTCTAAAAACGGATATAGACGCAGTAACAAGGCTTGTTTCAGAGGTCTCTGCCAAAGATGTGCTTCCATTGCTTAATGAACAAGGAAAGCAAGAATATAAGGATAGAGTATTACCAGATCTAGCGTCGACTCTTGATGATGAGAAGTTTTCATCAATTAAGGCGGTATCGGGTGGGGAAGTTCTAGGTTTTGCCGCTTTGCGTGGTGGAAATTATCTAACCCATTTGTTTGTTGCAAATTCACAGCAGGGGTCAGGTTTAGGTCGTACTTTATTGAATCATTTGCTTAATCAGACAGACGCTCGTGAAGTTAGCCTACGCTCATCAGTGAATGCGGTTGGCTTTTACAATCGTAATGGTTTCGTAGCAACAGGTGAAGAAGCAGAGTTCAACGGAATTCGGTTCGTGCCAATGTCTTTAGTGCGCACATAACAAGGCGTTTAAGGCGGATTCACAACGCTTTGCGGTTTTGCTTCAATTTAGCTTAAGTGTTTAAGGTACAATGGTTTAGGCTTGGTGGTTAGCGTTGCTCACCACTTAACGCGGCGTTAGCCCACAGGCGTCAGAACTAGCGAAGGATTATGATGAAAGGTCAAATAGTAGAATGGAACGATGCTAAAGGCTATGGGTTTATTTCGTCTGTTGATGGGAAGCTGAAGGTATTTGTTCATATTTCATCTATAACAAATCGAGGCTATCGCCCTAAAGTAAAAGATAGCGTTACTTTTGATGTCGCAGAAGATAAAAAGGGACGCTTCAATGCAGAAAATGTAGTAGTGCAAGGTGTAAACGGGTTCCCTTATACAGTGCTATTTGGTTTTAGCTTCTTGGTTGCGGCAACAGCATCGATAACAGTTTTTAACGGTGAAATACTCCTAATTCCTTTATATTTGTTTTTGAGCATATTTACATACTTTATGTTTGCTTGGGATAAGCAAGCGGCACAGGATGGTAGTTGGAGAACGTCAGAAAGTACATTGCATATGCTGTCTTTGGTCGGTGGTTGGCCGGGAGCATTATTAGCTCAGTTTCAATTACGACACAAATCAAGGAAGCAACCTTTTAAGTTCATCCTTTGGGTTACAATTTTTATCAACATTGGTGGTTTTGTCTGGTTGTTGAGTGAATCAGGGCGGCGTTTAATCCAGAGTGTTTTAGGGGCGTTTTAGTCAATAAACACTCGTGAATTAATGTGGGCTAACAAGGCGTTTAAGACGGATTCACAACGCTTGGCGATTTCAGTTCAAGTTAGCTTAAGTGTTTAAGGTAGAATGGTTTAGGTTTGGTGGTTGGCGTTGTTCACCACTTAACGCGGCGTTAGTTTGCAAGAGGAAAAACGCAGCTATATCGCAAGGTTTAGTAGTAAAAGCTCAAAGTTGAAATTGTCGTATCGGCGTTCAATTTCAGTGTTGATTAGCGTGGTGAAAATCCAAAATTGGCATCGTTTCAACGGTTGATTTGTTCTTTGGTGCGACGACTTTTGGGTTAATTGAGTCGTACTTTTTTTGCTGAAACTCTGCTCGTTAAGTTTGTTGGTACAAAAGCCGATTTACTCGCTGAAATGACGTTTTCTCTGGTGTGGTAAGTTCACGTGGTTTCAGTGGCTTTGTTGACAGTCCGCATTGTGAGATTGGTTTTCCAAAAGCGCTTTTTGGTGTTGTTAGCTCGTTTTCTGCGGCGTTGTTTGTTCCAAGTGGTTTCATTGACTAGCCGCTTTGAGACTACGCCTGACTTAAGTGCATCAAAGCACATAAAGTTTGTTGTTTGCAAAGTTTAAAATAACGTAAAATCAATCCATTGGGTTTAAAAACTAACAAACTGTTTAAGAGGGATTCGCAACGCTTGGCATTTTTACTATGCGTTAGTTTCAGTGGTTAAGGTGGTATGCGGAAGCTTTGGTATTGCGTTGCTCACCCCTTAACAGGGCGTTAGCACAAAATTTTGCGACGACAGTGGTGCAATTAGGTGAGTACGAATTTTGGCTTCAGGTTAATATAAAAGTCAGTTTTCTAGACGTTAAATGAACGGATGTTAAAAAAGTACCTACGTATTCTATTGATACTACTATTCTCGCCAATGTTTTTGCTTCTCGTGTATGTCGCTGTTGGAACGCCGATAAAGATCGGATTTGGTTGTTATGTTTCTCAGAACTGGAATGTGATTCCTGCAAAGATAATTAGCGCAGAAGTCGAATCTTTGAAATATGAAGATACGAATCGTCGCCGGAAAATTTCCTATGGTCCTAAGGTTTCATATGAATATAACTATGACGGTAAGATATATGTAAGTAATCGTTACTCATGGGTGAAATCATATGATAACGGTAAGCTACACGATGCAGCCAAAAGGCTCGTATATAGTAAGCAGAAAGGGAAAGAGATAAAAATATTCGTGAATCCAGCAAAGCCTAGTGAGTCTGTTGTAGAAAGAATGTGCGATAGTTACACTTCGAACGTGTATATATTTGGGGGTGTTTTTACACTTACCATCGTCAGTATGTTTATCGCTGCATTTGTGTTTTCAAGACGAAAAAAGGAATGAATAGTTAGGTGGTGAACTTTTGTGCTAACAAACTGTTTAAGAGTGATTCGCAACGCGTGGCATTTTCACTATGCGTTGCGTTTAGTGTTTAAGGTGGTATGCGGAAGCTTCGGCATTGCGTTGCTCACACCTTAACAGGGCGTTAGGCGACGGGCAGAAAAGTTCTTTGTTCTCATCTTCTTATATCTCTCTAGCTATTCGTCGTTTTAAGTCGGCAATTTGGTATTGTCGGCTCAAATCCTTGAACCTCTCCAGCCGTAAAACATGCCAAGGTTTGCGGGTTGCCTCATTGGTTTTCAGTGTAGGTTGGCGGTGAGTTTCACTGGCTTAAAGTGTGGACAGGGCAAGTCAATTGTAGCTTTCGTTTTTGTTATTAGCTCGTAGCTATTAGTTTATCAGGTTCAAAAGCTACTTAGTCGCTGCAAATTCGTATTTCGTGGTTGTTGGAATCTTGGCTGAAACATAGTGAGTTTTGTGATTCTTGAATCGCAAAAAGTACGTGTGCATTTTGTTGGCTATAGTGTTTCAGGTAATCTGCTTTCAAGCCACTTAAACACGGGTGAGAAACTTCGCCTAACAAGGCGTTTAAGGCGGATTCACAACGCTTGGCGATTTCAGTTCAAGTTGAATTTAGTGTTTAAGGTAAAATGGCTTAAGTTTAGTGGTTAGCGTTGTTCACCACTTAACGCGGCGTTAGGCGACGGGCAGGAAAGTTCTTTGCTCTCATCTTCTCAGTTCTCTTTGAGCATTCGTTTTTCTAAGTCGGCAACTTGGAATTGTCGGCTCAAATTCTTGAATCTCTCCAGCCGTAAAACATGCCAAAATTCGTGGGTTGCCTCATTGGTTTTCAGTGTTGTATGGCGGTGGGTTTAACTGGCTCAAAGTGTGGCAAGGGCAAGTTAATCGAGGTTTTCGTTCTCGCTTTAAGTTTGCAGCTTTGGGTTTCTCAGGTTCAAAAACTACGTAGTCGCTGCAAACTCGCATTTCGTGGCCGTTGGAATTTTGGCTGAAACATAGTGAGTTTTGTGGTTCTTGAATCACAAAAAATCAGTGGGTGTTTGGTTGCTTATTTTGTTTCGGGTAATCTGCTTTCAAAACAACTTAAACACTGGTGTGAAACTTCGCCTAACAAGGCGTTCAAGACGGATTCACAACGCTTAGCGATTTCAGTTCTAGTCAGGTTAAGTGTTTAAGGTACAATGGTTTAGGTTTGGTGGTTGGCGTTGTTCACCACTTAACGCGGCGTTATGTGTAATCATTGGAAACAGAGAAAAATGAAGCTTTCAAAGTCGTTAGAAGAATCTCTTAAAAAAGATGATCTGAGCAATTTAGCTGTAAATCTTGGTGAAGTTGGTATAGATGCAATTTTAGATAACGGAGTACTAAGAGACATACCGATTCTTTCTAGTCTTGTAGGTGGTATTAATGCGGTTAGTAGCGTGCGTGATGCTCTGTTTACGAAAAAGCTTATATCATTCCTTTCTGAGTTGTCTGATATTCCGGTAGAACAGCGCCGAAGTATGATCGATTCAATTGATAACTCGGATGACTACAAAGTAAAAGTTGGAGAGAAGCTTATCTATATCATAGAGAAAGCAGAAGACCACTATACGAGTAAAATCATAGCAATATTCTTCTCTGAGTTTCTTGTTGGAGAAATTACATACAATCAATTTTTAAAAATTAGTCGAATTATCGATAGTATGTTTATTGGTGATTTTTTAGAGTTTGCTAGTGAGTCGTCAGAACCGATTGATTTTAATTCTGAAAATACATTTATTAACACTGGCTTAGTCGATGTGTATTTTGAACCTGTGGTAGTTAAAGATAGCGATTGTTACGATGACTGTGAGAAATACGAAACGAGTGGAGGTGCGAGCCTGTACATCACTTCTATCGGTGAGATTGTAAGGTTAGTACTCAAGGGAAAAAATTACACATAACAAACTGTTTAAGAGTGATTCGCAACGCGTGGCATTTTTACTATGCGGTGGTTTTAGTGGTTAAGGTGGTATGCGGAAGCTTCGGTATTGCGTTGCTCACACCTTAACAGGGCGTTATGTTTACTTGTATTTCAAAGGTTTAAACGTCTTAGGCTCTAGTTCTTTGTCCCTTAAGCAATTCGTCCCTAGTAGACTCAGCAAATCCGCATTGTCGGTCTAAGTTCTTGAATCTCTCAGCCCGTAAAACATGCCAATGTTCGTGGGTTGCTTCATTGTCAGGTCGTGGCGGTTGGCTTGAGGTTTAACTGGCTCAAAGTCGCTTTTAGGTTCTTTGCCAATTAGCGTTTTAGCTTGGCAGTTGCCTCGGCAATTCAGCACTGTTTTGCGCTTTGGTTGGAAAGAAAGGGCGCTTGTTGCTTTTTAGTCGGGTTGCCTCATTGGGCAGGGAAGTGGAATTACTGGTTTTAGGTTAATCGCCTTTGGTGGCCAAGTTGGTTCTTGCCTTGTGGTTTAGCTCAGAAAACCAGTGAGAAATAGTAGTTCTTTCTCAATTAAGTCAGTAACTTGTGGTAAAACATAACAAGCAATTTAAGAGGGATTCACAACGCTCGGCATTTTGGCTTCTACTTCAAATTTAGTGTTTATGGCACAATGTTTTAGGTTAGGTGGAAGCGTTGTTCACCCCTTAATTGGGCGTTATGCATATAAGGTTAAAAATGGAATATTGCGTAAAAATAGAAAGAATTCCTTATGAAGAGCCATATCATCTGCAACTCTTATGGGACGTTTCAAATGGTATGCAGAGTACAAGGTTTGAACTATATAATAATGCCTCTGACCTACTGAAAATCGCGAAAGGTCTAGAGGTTTTCCCTAGTCATCCAAAAGACGTTTTTCTGTATGAAATAGGTTCGGAAAGGGAAGAGGATAACTTTGCGCATTATTTTCGTCTGAGGGCATTTATGGTGAGCCCACGAGGGCAATGTGCTCTTCAAATTAGGTTCTGCAATAATTCTCCTCTACCCTACAAACACATATCAGAGTTTTGTATACAACTGGAACCTAGAGATCTGAATCGGCTGGGCGGTTTGTTTAATGAGTTCTCTAAATTACAAAGTAATTTCCTTGCGTGGAATGCCAAGGGCGATTTTCTAGGTGATAAGTGGGAATATGCATAACAAAGCGTTTAAGACAGATTCCCAACGCTTGGCATTTTTAGTTCAAGGCAGTTTTGGTGTTTACAGTGCAATGGTTTAGGTTAGGTGGTAGCGTTGCTCACTACTTAACGCGGCGTTAAATTTCACTTGGCTATGGGAGTCACTAAATTGAAGACAAAAATATTTGAATCAAAAGATCAGCTTAAAAAGTGGGCAAAGAAAACTACTGGGGTAGTTTTAGCTTCAATTGCGCTTGTTAATTCAGTTCAAAGCATTGAATTTCAATTTCCTACTCCAAAAGCTTTGTCGCATGTAATGGAGCAAGCCTCATCTAATTTTCCTGAGGGGCAGTATGAAGTCAGTTACAGCAATTCAGACGAGCTTGATATTGACGACTTAGACTATTCAAAAATGGCTATGGTTATTGCTCTGGAAGCACAGTTAGCAAACCGCCCGATACGCATAGGTGGTTTACGACCATTAATTGAAAACTTAGCTGACTATACTTATTGCTGTACGATAAATAGAACGAATCCTGCGTATGTAACAGCTTCTATTTGGGTAATTGAACCTAGTGATCCTACAGAGTTAGAGTCTTTGGATAGTATCTTGGCTAAGTACTCAACGTTTTACGCGTTTAATGATGGGAGTGGTCATGTGACCCTAAATAATGGGCGTATGGGTAACGGAACTAGCCACATGTCTGAAATTTAACAAAGCGTTTAAGACGGATTCCCAACGCTCGGCATTTTCGGTTTGATTCGGCTTTCGTGTTTACGGCACAATGGTTTAGGTAAGGTGGTAGCGTTGCTCACCACTTAACGCGGCGTTATGAACTACAGGGTTAAGCAATGTATTCCATTGAGAAAGCATCTATAAATCACGTCGAAAGATTAGTAGAGATCCAAATATCTGCTTTTTCGAATGATCGCCAATTATGTGGTTCTGGTCCACCGGGTTACGATAGTACTGAGCATCAAAGAGCGTGCCTTGAAAACTACTTTTACTTTGTTATTAAAGATGCGGAAGAAGTAGTGGGTGGTTTTTACTATTCAGTCGACGAAGGGTGCTTGCAGCTTATTCGGCTATATGTTGAACCAAACTATCAGCATCAAGGGCTGGGTAAGATGGTTCTTGATTATCTAGTAAGACAGGTTTCATCTGGTGTCCATATTGAGTTAGAGACACCGACCTTTAACACCGATGCTCATAGGTTTTACGAAAGGAATGGCTTTCACAAGGTTAAAACTATTGACTATGTCTCAGGTAGTTCCATTTTGTATAGAATGCTGGTCTAATCAACCACGTTCATAACAAGGCGTTTAAGGCGGATTCACAACGCTTGGCGATTTCAGTTCAAGTCAGGTTAAGTGTTTAAGGTACAATGGTTTAGGTTTAGTGGTTAGCGTTGTTCACCACTTAACGCGGCGTTATGTGCTAAGGAAGGCGATGTTAAATAAACTGCGAAAAATGATTTTAGGTTGTACAGTTCTAACTCCATTTGAAGAGCAATCTATTAAATTGTGTATTGAGAATTTACCTGAAAACCTAAAGGGAATAGCTGCAGCGCAATTTAAAGAGTACAACCTTATTCAAAGGGAATATGACGGTCGCACTGTTAATTTCTATAAAGTGAAATGTTTGCGTAAAGTCGTCAATCCAAATCAATTGTTACCAATCAAAACTGATGATTGTGTATTAATTAAACTGGAATTGAAAACAATTTCAAATGAGAGAATTGGGGTAACTTTACATGCAACTGGGCATCGAATATTTAGTGTATCTTTTAGTAAAGATGTTTCTAATCTAGGTAAGATTGAAGGTATGCGGCTAGAAAAGCTCACTAAATCATGGCGTTCAGTCGTTTAGCACATAACAAACTGTTCAAGAGGGATTCGCAACGCGTGGCATTTTTACTATGCGTTGGTTTTAGTGTTTAAGATGGTATGCGGCGACTTCGGTATTGCGTTGCTCACCCCTTAACGGGGCGTTAGGCGACGGGCAGGAAAGTTCTTTGTTCTCATCTTCTTAGTTCTCTTTGAGCATTCGTTTTTCTAAGTCGGCAATTCAACATTGTCGACTCAAATTCTTTAATCTCTTCTGCCGTAAAACATGCCAAGGTTTGCGGGTTGCCTCATTGGTTTTCATAGTCGGTTGGTTGTGAGTTTTACTGGCTCAAAGTGTGGAAAGGGCAAGTTAATTGAGGCTTTTGTTCTCGCTTTAAACTTGTAGCTTTACGTTTCGTTTCCTCAAAAGCAACTTGATCGCTGAAAGTCTGCATTTCGTGGTTGTTGGAATCTTGTCTGAAACATAGTGACATTTGTGGTTCTTGAATCACAAAAAATCAGCGGGTGTTTGGTTGCTTATTTTGTTTCGGGTAACCTGTTTTCAAACCAACTTAAACACTGGTGGGAAACTTCGCCTAACAAGGCGTTTAAGGCGGATTCACAACGCTTGGCGATTTCAGTTCAAGTTGAATTTAGTGTTTAAGGTACAATGGTTTAAGTTTGGTGGTTAGCGTTGTTCACCACTTAACGCGGCGTTAGGCGACGGGCAGGAAAGTCCTTTGTTCTCATTTTCTTAGGTCTCTTTGAGCATTCGTTTTTCTAAGTCGGCAATTCAAGATTGTCTGTTCAAATTCTTGAATCTCTCTGGCCGTAAAACATGCCAAGGTTTGCGGGTTGCCTCATTGGTTTTCATAGCCGGTTGGTTGTGAGTTTCATTGGCTCAAAGTGTGGTAGGGGCAAGTTAATTGAGGCTTTTGTTCTCGCTTTAAGTTTGTAGCTTTACGTTTCGTTTCCTCAAAAGCAAATTGATCGCTGAAAGTCTGTATTTCGTGGTCGCTGGCATCTTAGCTGAAACATAGTGACATTTGTGGTTCTTGAATCACAAAAAGTCAGTGGGTGTTTGGTTGCTTATTTAGTTTCGGGTAACCTGCTTTCCAAATAACTTAAACACTGGTGGGAAACTTCGCCTAACAAGGCGTTTAAGGCGGATTCACAACGCTTGGCGCTCTCGGTTCAAGTTAGGTTAAGTGTTTAAGGTACAATGGTTTAGGTTTGGTGGTTGGCGTTGCTCACCACTTAACGCGGCGTTAGGCGACGGGCAGGAAAGTTCTTTGTTCTCATCTTCTTAGTTCTCTTTGAGCATTCGTTTTTCTAAGTCGGCAATTCAACATTGTCGGCTCAAAATCTTGAATCTCTCCAGCCGTAAAACATGTCAAAATTCGTGGGTTGCCTCATTGGTTTTCAGTGTTGGATGGCGGTGGGTTTAACTGGCTCAAAGTGTGGCAAGGGCAAGTTAATCGAGTTTTTCGTTCTCGCTTTAATTTTGCAGCTTTGGGTTTCTCAGGTTCAAAAACTACTTAGTCGCTGCAAACTCGCATTTCGTGGCCGTTGGAATTTTGGCTGAAACATAGTGAGTTTTGTGGTTCTTGAATCACAAAAAATCAGTGGGTGTTTGGTTGCTTATTTTGTTTCGGGTAATCTGCTTTCAAAACAACTTAAACACTGGTGTGAAACTTCGCCTAACAAGGCGTTCAAGACGGATTCACAACGCTTGGCGATTTCAGTTCAAGTTAGCTTAAGTGTTTAAGGTACAATGGTTTAGGTTTGGTGGTTGGCGTTGTTCACCACTTAACGCGGCGTTAGTTTGCAATCATTTTACGAAGGCGATTATTTTTGTTGATATTATTGTTGGTACAGTTTTGAATCAATTTCTTTAAGGTCTTTAATATGAACGAACGTTTTGAAGAGTTGTATGGCGATATTTACCGCTTAGAACAAATACGCAAGTTTGTTCAAACGCTCAATTACTCTCAAGAATCAGTTAAGCTTGCATCAACTTCAATCGAGCTTTTTGGGAAGTCGATCTCTAGAGGCTACTTTTATGAAGAAGGACTAACAGAGTCAGATATGAAGGAGGTTCGACCAACTTTAGATGAAATCAGTAAAGTCACTGCACTCATAGCAGAAGCCTTGAGCTACGCCGAGATAGATAAACAAAGTTTGGATGAGTTATTTGATAGGGCTGCAGACTTGGCTGAAAACTTAAAACCATATTTTTTTAGGAATACCCTTGTTCTTCAAGAGTTAGCGCAGAAAATGGGTATTAGACTATCGAGAGCCGAGCTAAAGTATAATGGGCACGCGGATAGAGAGATCGAATATTCCAAACAAGAAAATACTGATTCATTCTTGAGCAAGTTGGATCCAGATTTTAAGTTAGAAGTCCCTAGATTAGAGATCTGGTTTGAGCAAGTTGATAGTGAAGGCAACTGTGAAAATGAATCAGTTGTCGCTCATCTTGTTCTTAATGAGTTCACTGGTTATTGGCAGGCTTTTATAAATTACAATCGGCGCTTAAGTACAAAGTTCGTAGGAGACTTAAAATCCTTTAAAGACATGGCAAGTTTTTTTGGCAGAATGCGCCTTGAAATCGAGGATTGCGTTTTTCACGTTAAGCCTGAAGATATCTATAAGTAGCAAACTAACAATCTGTTTAAGAGTGATTCGCAACGCTTGGCATTTTTACCATGCGTTGATGCTAGTGATTAAGGTGATGTGCGGCAGCATCGGTGTTGCGTTGCTCACACCTTAACAGGGCGTTATACAAATAAAAGGAGTTAGTCAGATGCGTCTGTATGTACAAGATCGTCAGACAGGGAAGAAAACATATATTCAAAATACGGCTAAAACGCGCCAAGAGTTAGCTCAAAGCTTAGGTTCTAGCCGTTTAAAGGTTAATGATAAGGTTTACTCTGTCAATTCAGTTCTAGCTGAATCAGACAATAAAACAGCACCAGCAATGGCTTTAGGCGGTGTTATTGGAGTAATGGGTGGTGTGCCGGGAGTAGTGCTAGGTGGTTTAATCGGTGGCTTGCTCGGTAAAAGTAACGACGATGAAGACCAAAAAAAGGTAAACGAGTTTAATGGGAGTAAATATGCTTCCTAAATTTAACTATCGCCTAGTCTTTGTTCTCATTGTGCTTGTCGCGATAGCAGCTACTTATATTACTGATCAGAAGTATTACAATGAAGCTATCCGAAATGTACTTGAGTGGAAGCACCTTAATATAAGTATCTGGTTTGGCTCACTTATATGCTTTGTTTTACATTACCTTTCAGCCAAAGGGTCAAGTGCCGAGTATGCAGGGCTAATATATAAACAATTTGGTATTTTCGCTGACTCGGCTTTTGCTGCTATTACTTACGGGTTAGCAATGACTACCTCGGCATCCATCCTTAAAGGTGTTTATATCCAACAGTTTTTTGGTGATGTAATTTACTTCAACCACTTTGAGTCACTAGACATATATTCAATGCTAGTTGTGTGTTTGTTCTTACTAGGCTATTCACTATGGTCATGTACAAGAGCTGCCTGGGAAGCAATTGTGTTTAGTAGCGCAGAAAGAGCGGAAGCTGTATACGATTAACTATTTGTATAACAAAGCATTTAAGAGTGATTCGCAACGCTTGGCAGTTTCGCTTCGCTCAAGTGTAGCCAAGCGCCGCTCACACCTTAATGCGGCGTTAGGCAAAGGGCAGAAAAGTTCTTTGTTCTAATCTTCTAGCTCCCTCTGGCCACCTGCTTTTCTTGGTCGGCAATTCTGTATTGTCGGCTCAAATTCTTGAATCTCTCCAACCGTAAAACATGCCAAGATTCGTGGGTTGCCTCATTGGCTTTCAGTATCGGTTGGTGGTGAGTTTCACTGGCTTAAAGTGTGGAAAGGACAAGTTAATCGAAGCTTTCATTTTGCTGTCAGTTCGTAGCTTTAAGTTTCTCAGATTCAAAAGCTGCTTTGTCGTTGAAAGGTTGTGTTTCATGAACGTTGAAAGTGAGGCTGTAACATAGTGACTTCAGTGGTTCTTGAATCACAAAAAGCCCGTGGGTGATTGGTTGCTTATCGTGTTTAAGGTATCCTGTTTTCAAACCAAGTAAGTGAGTACACAGAAAATTTGCCTAACAAACAATTCAAGCTGATTCGCAACGCTCGGCGCTTTCGGTTTCAATTAGTTTGGTGATTACGGTGAAATGCTTAGGCAATGTGGCAGCGTTGCTCACAACTTAATTGGGCGTTAGAACTTATAAGGAATGTTTATGCTAGGGAAGCACCAAAAAGGGTACGAAGAGTTTTATCACTCAACTCATGAAAACGAGTATTTGGATACGAGAACTGAATTATTAGTTGGTTTGTCCGCAGCTATGGCGATGAATTGTTTACCATGCACTCGGTATTATTTGTTAGAAGCAAAAAAAGCCGGTATTTCAAAAGGTGAAATTTCAGATGTTACCGCAAAAGTTATGGCGGTAGCTGCAGGGCAAAAGAAACTCCAAATGCAAGAAGTCCTAAATAAATACAATATTGATCTCGATAGCTTTGAGTAACGTTCTAACAAGGCGTTTAAGGCGGATTCACAACGCGTGGCGATTTCAGTTTAAGTTGAGTTTAGTGTTTAAGGTACAATGGTTTAGGTTTGGTGGTTAGCGTTGTTCACCACTTAACGCGGCGTTATATTGTTTTTCAAGTTCAGGGATTAAAATGGGTGAGTTATTTAACACTCTAATGGTTTGTGCGGTGTTGGCTTCGTTGTTTCCGCTTATAAAATCCAGCAAGAGTTTTTATGATGAATGGAATGAAATGGAGAATGAGCATTGGCGCTCTAGAGGGGCTCCACCGTTCGTAGTGTTCCATTTTGGTATGTTCTTATTTGTCCCAATGCTTTTCGGCAAAGATCTGGATCAACTGAATAATAAGAGGTTGATAAAACTTAGGAATGATCTCAGGTACAGCTTTGCTATTTTTTCGCTACTGTTGCTCGCATCCCAGTTAAATCAATAAATTGGTTTTGGCAGCAGCAATATAACAAAGCGTTTAAGGCGGATTCACAACGCTTGGCGATTTTGGTTCATGTCAGCTTAAGTGTATACGGCACAATGATTTAGGTTTGGTGGTAGCGTTGTTCACCACTTAACGCGGCGTTAGGCGTACAAGGAACTTCCATGAATATTCGAACATTCAGAATGCTGGTTTTACTTTACATTGCCATATCGATTGGCGGTTCAATACTCAACCAAAAGTACCTTTTCTGGCTTATCCCAGATGAAATAATAGGCACATGGAATGCGTACAACACTTTTATCTTTGATCTTAGAGATTTGCCTTCCATGGTAAATATCGGCCAGATTCTTATAAATTTGTTACTCTCGATTTATGGTACATTCGGTCTTATCTTTTTTTGGAGATATTCACGAGAAGTGTTTTTTATATCAACTTTCCCTTTGTCTATAGTTATGATTTTTATGGCAACGTCTCATCTTACTCACGCTGGCGCTCTTGCGCTTGATTGCCTTGAATGGTCTTTGGCTGGAGCGATAATGTGTGCCAGTTATTTCACACCACTCAAAGAAAAGTTTTGAAAGCAAAAGCCGGTGACAAAGTATGCCTAACAAGGCGTTTAAGACGGATTCACAACGCTTGGCGATTTCAGTCCAAGTCAGTTTAAGTGTTTAAGGTACAATGGTTTAGGTTTGATGGTTGGCGTTGTTCACCACTTAACGCGGCGTTATGTATCCGAACAATATAAAAAATGGAGATAGTCAGTATGGAAAGATTCGCTTATTTTTCACCAGAGTTAATTTCTGGAGATGAGCTAAGAGCTGCATATACCTTCGCAGTAAAAATGGCTAAAGAAAAAGATGCACCACTAACAGTTTTGGTCAATAGCATAGGAACATGCAGCCAGTTTTTAGAGAAAATCTTTACCGAAGTGGAAAAGAATAAACTGAGGCGATACGAAACCATTACTAAAAACGGTGTAGACGTTCAGCTTAAGTCACCTGATGGTTTTAAGGATTATCAACCTTATGGGGTAATCCTTGCGTTACATTCTTCTCCAAAAGCCATCCAGAAAATTGAGTCTAATGACCAGACAATAGCAGTAATAGCGGTGGCTGAGATTAACCACTTAGCAGGGCATCTTACCAACTGGAAGACTGAAAAAGACGTTAAAGAACTTAAGCGACAAGATACATAACAAACTGTTTAAGAGTGATTCGCAACGCGTGGCATTTTCACTATGCGTTGTTTTCAGTGTTTAAGGTGTTCTGCGGAGGCTTGGGCATTGCGTTGCTCACACCTTAACAGGGCGTTATGTTTACCTGCATTTCAAGGGCTTAAAGGTCTTAGGCTCTAGTTCTTTGTCCCTTTGGCAATTCGTCCCTAGTAGACTCAGCAAATCCATATTGTCGGTCTAAGTTCTTGCACCTCTCAGCCCGTAAAACATGCCAATGTTCGTGGGGTGCTTCATTGTCAGGTCGTGGCGGTTGGTTTTTTTGTTTAGCTGACTTAAAGATGTCTATGGGCCCAGCGTCTAGGCAATTGATTCCAAAGTAAACCAAATGCTAACTTATTGATACAAAGAAGATACTCAATATCTGATGAAATATGGTTCAATCAGTATTGCAATAAGCCTTGGAAATGAGCCTTTGTCTCACTTCACCGAGTATTTCTCCCCCGAAATACTCGGTTTTTTCGTATCCTATATCTTTTGTTAGTGTCGCAATACTGACTTGATTAGAACAGGTTAATTTATTCACTTTCTTATTGCCCCTGTTTTGCGTCTTGATAGGATAAATCGAAGGTTGGTTAAGTTGATTCTGCTTTGTGGTTTGGCTCCGGAAATGAAGCTTAAATTACAGTTATTTATCCAAGTAAATCATGTAATTATGGTAAACATAACAAGCAATTTAAGAGGGATTCACAACGCTCGGCATTTTTGCTTCTACTTCAAATTTAGTGTTTATGGCACAATGCTTTAGGTTTGGGGAAGGCGTTGTTCACCCCTTAATTGGGCGTTAGGTTTTTCGAGGAAAAATATGAGTATTCAGGAAATATCAAAAGAAGAGTTTGATTCTCTCAATGTCGATAGTATGGGTTTTTTCCCTGAGAGAGCTTGGTTTCGTAGTTCTGAGATTGATCTTGCAGGTACAGTCATACGTGACCCATATGATAAAGACTGGTCATATGTTGTTTTAGCTAAAGATGAAGACCACATCTATAGATGTATAAAAGCTGATGTTAGTCTCCCAAATCAGGCTCATGCCGAGGATAAGATCCTTTCACTAATGAGTGAAATGGAAATAAAAGGTTCATTCGAAGAAAACTTTTACATTGAATCTAAAGAGATTATTACTGATGATGCAATTAATGTTGTAACGTCAATCGATGACCAAATCAAAATCTACCTCAAAAAGAACCCAGAAAAAATGTATGACTTAACTCCAAGAAAATTTGAAGAGTTAGTCGCCAGTATACTGAAAGATATGGGTTTCGACGTTGAGCTAACTAAAGCAACAAGAGATGGTGGGCGTGATATTATTGCTTATGTTCGTAATTCCGTAAGCAGTTACTTGACGCATATTGAGTGCAAAAAATATGCTCCAGACAATAAAGTTGGCGTTGGTATAATTCGTGAAGTTATGGGTGTTCATAACCTAAGGCAAGCAACAAAAAGCATTATTGTAACTACTGGCTTCTTCAGTCGAGATGCTATTAAAGAGGCTGAAATGGCAAAAAATCATCTTGATCTGAAAGACTTCAATGATCTCAAATCTTGGTTACAACGATACTGAAGGTAGACACAAACCTAACAAACTGTTTAAGAGGGACTTTAAATCTAGGTGTAAATATATGATTGTTAAGATATTTTCACTAACTAGATTCCGAGGGGGTAACAATTGGGGTGACAGCAGAATAAAGTGCGTAAATGTGATGCATGTCACGCAGCGCATCTATTTTATTCATTGTGACATACTGCTCGATTGTGTTTAGTTGAATATCAACTAACAACCTATTGATGTAAACTCCATTCCCATAAGTAAAAATAGTTACGGACGTCAAAATGGCAACTCTAATCAGTTGGCTTGGAAGAACAGATCTTGATCAAATGAAGCTGGATAAGCCTGCTTCAATTGCAACGATTGCTTTAAAAGGCAAAACCCTAGACAGCATAATTATCCTTGCCAGTACATGGGATGATGAATGGCACGACTATAAAGAGTGGTTGGAGAGAAAGCTCGCTTGCGTGGGGCGTTCTAAGATCTCAGTGACTATCCAACGTGTTCGATTGGCATCGCCGATAGATTATTCCGCTATAACTAAAGTGATGCAAAAACAGCTGAGTAAGATTTCTGCTGGCTCTGAACACATTTACATAAACCTCACGTCTGGAACGCCGGCAATGACAGTTGTTTCTGTCTTGCTCGGTAAGAGCATTGGGAAATGCCAGTTAATTCAAACATCACCCAAAGGTGAGTTAATTGAAGTGGATATACCTGTCGATTTCGCGACGGAATACACTAAATCCTCCACTAGTGCTATACAGTCACTGACATCAGATATCCCTCTACTAAGCTCGGCTTTTGAAGCTATAACAGCAAAATCGGAAATCATGCAGCTTCTAGTGAAAAAAGCTCACAGACTCGCATTATCTGATTTACCAGCACTTGTGCTTGGTGAAAGTGGATCAGGCAAAGAAGTCATGGCAACAGCCATCCACAACGCCAGCTCTCGCTCTGATAAACCATTCAGAGCCGTTAACTGCGGTGCATTACCAGAGAATTTGGTGGACTCAATTCTCTTTGGGCATGTCAAAGGGGCGTTTACTGGAGCGGATAAAGATCATTCAGGGTTATTTGAACAGGCAAATGGCGGCACCTTGTTCCTAGATGAAGTAGGCGAGCTGCCACTCAATGTCCAAGTTAAATTACTTAGAGCTTTGCAACAAAAAGAGATTACTCGAGTCGGTGACGTTAAATCCAAGGTTGTTGATGTGCGCATTATTGCGGCTACGCACCAAGATCTATTTCAGATGACATCGCAAGGAGCCTTTCGTGAAGATTTGTTCTACCGACTCGCCGTCGGAGTTATTGAAATGCCACCGCTTAGAGCGAGATCGGAAGACATTCCTGAACTCATATCAACACTAATGAGCGATATCAATCAACAGGCTGACAAACACCCGTTGTTCGAAAGTAAGAAAATTTCCACTGATGCAATAAAGTTTGCAAAATCTTATCCATGGCCCGGAAATATAAGGGAGCTTTGGAATACATTGAATCGAGCAGTTTTGTGGTCTGAGTCGAGCACGATATCTGCCGAAGACCTACGTTCGTCAGTGTTAAGTGCTGGAATCAATCAACATTCACGGGGTGAATTTTCAGTGCCAGGTGATATTCAGCAATACATTGATAACATTAAGAAAGATGCGGTCGAATCAGCTTTGGAGTATAGTCGTAACAATAAATCCAAAGCAGCTGAAGCACTAGGGCTCAAGAGTCACCAGACTCTAAGCGGCTGGATGAAAAAATTTGGTATTGAAGAATGATGAAGCAGGTTAGAACAGGATTGGCATAGCCATTGCTCATAGAGGTCAGGAGAATAAAAAGAGTGAAAACGTCAGTGAACTTTGAATATCTAAGAAAAGACTGGCCAGAGCTGGCTGAACTGGGCGCATTTGCTGAAGCTTATGCGGTGACTGATCCTCAAAGCTCGATGGTTAAGCTTCGTTGTTATGTCGAAAAAATCGTTGGTTATCTATACCGAGAACTACGTTTACCTGTATTGCCAAATGCGTCCGTTCACGACAAGCTGACCAGTGCCTCGTTTACTGCCATTATTCATAAAGATATTCTCGATAAATTTCATGCTGTGCGCAAAGGCGGTAACAAAGCCGCCCATGACGGATATGTCAATCAGCATGATGCGCTCTGGCTACTCAAAGAATCCTACCTTATTGGCTGCTGGCTTTTCATCGCCTATGGGGATGGCTCCCAAGAAGAATGCCCTCGCTATACTCAACCTGATAATGCTCCGTTAGAGGGGGAGTCTAAAGCGGATTTTAAGCGCAAAAACAAACAGCTACAGCAAAAGCTCGCCCAGAACAGTGAGCAGCTTACACAGGCGTTAAAAGAGCTTGAAGAGGCGAAAGAAGCCCAGTTGTTGGCCCAGCAGGCTGCCAGTATGCTCAAGTTGGAAGTTGATCAAACTAAAGCAGACAAGCTAAAACGCAACACCCTCGAGTTGAAGAACAGCTTTGACCTTAACGAAGCGGAAACTCGTAAACGTCTAATCGATTCTGAGCTAAGAAGTGAAGGCTGGGACGTGGCACTGGCAGAAGTCAGCACTGAACAAGTATCCAAAGAGTACGAAGTTGATGGTCAGCCAACTCAAACTGGCAAAGGTCGTTGTGACTACGTGCTTTGGGATGACAACGGCAAACCACTGGCGGTTATCGAAGCGAAGAAAACCAGAGTGGATGCGCGAGCAGGGCAAGAACAAGCCAAACTTTACGCTGATGCGTTAGAAAAACAAACAGGCCAACGACCAGTAATTTTCTACACCAATGGCTACGATATCTGGCTGTGGGATGACGCTCAGGGTTACGTACCACGTAAACTGTTCGGTTACTACTCTAAAGACAGCCTGCAATACCTTATCCAGCAGCGTGCTTTGAAAAAAGATCTCAACAACACACCGATTGATACCGACGTAGCAGGCCGACTCTATCAAATGGAGTCGATCACTCGTGTATGTGAACGATTTAGCGACAAGCATCGTAAAGCGCTGATTGTGCAAGCAACAGGTACGGGTAAAACGCGCGTTTCTATTGCATTGACCAAGCGTTTACTTGATGCAGGTTGGGCAAAGCGAGTGCTGTTTTTATGCGACCGTAAAGAGCTACGCAAGCAAGCGGCAAACGCATTTAATGAGTTCACTAAAGAGCCGTTATTCGTAAAAGGCAAAAGCAAAAAAGATCTCGCGAGTAAAGCGCGTATCGTGATCGCGACTTACCCCGGTATGATGCAAACCTTCGAAGAGTTCGATGTCGGTCACTTCGACCTTATTATTGCCGACGAATCACACCGTTCCATCTATAACAAGTATGGTGAGCTGTTTAAGTATTTTGATGCGCTGCAAGTGGGCTTGACCGCAACGCCTGTTGAGATGATCTCCCGCTCGACCAGCCAGTTGTTTGGTTGTGACTACAAAATGCCAACGGCCAACTATCCGCTAGAACAGGCAATTGAAGAGGGTAACCTTGTCCCTTTCAAAGTCGTTTCTCATACCACCAAATTCTTGCGTGATGGCATAAAAGGCAATGAGCTCACTGATGAGCAGATAGCTGAGCTTGAAGATCAAGGTATCGACCCGAATGAGCTCGATTTTGATTCAAAGCTAATCGATAAAGCGATCTTTAACAAAGACACTAACCGCCAGATCATCCGTAATCTGATGGAACGTGGTCTTAAAGATGTCGACAATCAATTGCCAGGTAAATCCATCATCTTTGCTCGCAGCATCAAACATGCAGAGCTTATCGCCGATCTGTTTGCTGAAATGTACCCCGATCTGGGGGGTAACTTCTGCCGAGTGATTCACTCGAAATATGAACGTGCCGATGAGCTGATCGACAGCTTCAAAAGTGCCGAAGGCAACAAAGACGAAATCACTATTGCGGTGTCTGTCGACATGCTCGATACCGGTATTGATGTGCCGGAATGTATCAACCTTGTGTTTGCTAAACCGATCAAATCGAAAGTGAAATTTTGGCAAATGGTAGGCCGTGGTACCCGTTTGTGTGAAAACTTGTTTGGCCCAGACGAACATAAAAAGCATTTCTTGATCTTCGATCACTGGAACAACTTTGAATACTTCAAAATGAACCCAGATGAAGATGAAGGTGCAAAAGGTAAGTCTCTTGCGCAAAAGGTGTTTGAAGCGCGGCTAAATTTGGCTGATGAAGCACTTAAACGTGCAGAGATGGATATTTTCGATGCAGTGATCCCACAGATTAAAGGCGATATCGACTCGCTTAACGACAAAACCATCGAAGTGCGAGAAAACTGGCAAATTAAAGCGCAGCTAAGTGATGAAAAAATCTTGCACCAAATGGCCCCTGACACCAAAGAACTACTGCGTTCTACGATGGCCCCGCTAATGCAATGGAAACCGATTACTGGTGAGAGCGAAGCGTTGCGCCTCGATCTCCAGTTCTTAGAGCTTGAGCTTACCAAACTCAAGCAACCCTCCAAGGTCGATATTGTTGCGATGCCGATTATGGACAAGGTCACCACACTTTCTATGCACCTTAACGAAGTGCGCAGTAAGGCCAGTACGATTAAGCAAGTGCAGCAACCGAACTTCTGGAATGATGCTGACCACCAAGAATTAGAAGCTTGCCGAAGCGAGCTTCGAACGGTAATCCATTTACGTGATAAAGGTGCGACTCCCCCACCGAAGCCAACACCCGTATTAGATGTTAAAGAGGATGCGGCAGAATATCGCACTGAAGAGGTGAAAACCGATATTGTGACGGTGGACTACCAGATCTATAAACAAGAGGTCGAAAAAACGCTGACACCATTGTTTGAATCTAATGAAGTGTTGCAGAAAATACGTGCCGGACAATCAGTAACAGAAGCCGATTTAGACACGCTCAACGCGCTTGTGCATACCCAAAACCCAAGTGTCGATCTTTCGATTTTGAAAGAGTTCTTTCCGGAATCAACCGCAGGACTTGACCAGATTTTACGTACCATCGTTGGCATGGATGCAAAGGCGATTGAAAATGAGTTTACGGCCTTTGTGCAGCAAGTACATACCCACCTTAACTCAAGACAACAACGCTTTATCGGCATGCTCAAAAATCACCTTTGTCGCTACGGTAGCGTTGATATTGAACAGTTGTACGACGCGCCATTCAATCAGATTGATGATGCTGGCTTAGATGGTGTATTCCCAATCCCTGCTCAAGCGGATGTGGTGGAACAGTTTGTTCGTCGCTTTAGTGTCCATTTGGGTGAGAAACAATCAAGTGTCGAGAAAGTGGTGAATTAATCCTTTGGAGATACCAACCTGCTCAGTACACTACTACCAATTACATTTGTCGCTGCTTTTTCAGGTAAATAGTGAAACTGCCAGCGTCAATTGCCATAAAAGAATATAGAGAATAGATAATGATTACATCAGGCGCATTGAAGAGCCAAATTGACAAACTATGGGAAGAATTTTGGACAGGTGGGATCACCAACCCGTTAACCGTAGTTGAGCAAATTACTTATTTGATGTACGCCCGCATGCTAGACATGAATGAGCGTAACGACGAAAAACGTAGCGCACGAACGGGCAAGCCATTTAATCGCCGTTTCCCTGAACACAAGCAACACATCCGTTGGGAAAACTTCCGTCATCTTGGCGCAGAAAAGTTATACCCACTGGTAAAAGACGAACTCTTTCCGTATTTCAAAGAACTCACGTCTGATGACACTCTGTTTGCGGAATTTATGAAAGATGCGCAGCTCATGATCCAAAAGCAATCGCTACTGGTGAAAGCGGTTGAGTTGGTGGGTGAACTGCCATTGGAAAACAAAGATGTAAAAGGTGATTTGTACGAGTACCTGCTGTCTAAACTCACCACGGCAGGCATCAATGGCCAGTTCCGTACGCCGCGCCATATTATTCGCGCCATGATTGAAATGCTCGATGTAGAAGAAACACACCGAGTGTGTGACCCTGCCTGTGGTACAGGCGGCTTCCTATCATCAACCTACGAATACCTGTTAGAGAAGTACTCCTCACCAGAGGGGACGGAGAAAGAGCAAGCCTTTGACTCTGAAGGTAAGCCTGTTTTAGATGTGTATGGAAAGCCAGTATTTAACTACCTTTACGCGGGTGACAAGTTAGAGAACCGCCACCACATCGATACCGACATGTTCCACGGCTTTGATTTTGACTCAACCATGCTTCGCGTGGCAGCAATGAACTTGGTGATGCACGGTGTAAAACAGCCAGATATTCACTACCAAGACACCTTAAGCCAAAGCTTCATTGAGCGTTATCCTGATGAAGCGAAAAACGGTTTTGATATCATCCTCGCCAACCCGCCGTTTAAGGGTAGCTTAGATGAAGAAGATGTCGATCCAGCAATTCTAAAAGTAGTCAAAACCAAAAAGACCGAACTACTGTTTGTGGCATTGATCCAACGTATGCTGAAAGTCGGCGGTCGCACGGCCACCATCGTCCCTGATGGCGTGTTATTTGGTAGCTCTAAAGCGCACCAAACTCTACGTAAACACCTAGTAGAAGATAACCAGTTGGAAGCGGTAATCTCACTACCAAGTGGTGTGTTTAAGCCCTATGCGGGCGTTTCAACTGCTATATTAATTTTCACCAAAGGTGGTAGCACCGATAACGTTTGGTTCTATGATGTGCAAGCCGATGGTAAATCGCTGGATGATAAGCGCACCCCAATCAAAGACAACGACTTGCCAGACTTGGTTAAGCAGTACAAAGCCTATCAAGCGGCAGTAGTTGAAGGCGGCTCTACTGAACAATGGGCAAACAAAACGCAAAAAGCCTTCTTGGTGGCAAAAGACGACATTAAGTCGAACAAATATGATCTGTCGATCAACCGCTATAAAGAAGTGGTGTACGAGCAAGAAAGCTACGAAGAACCAAAAGTGATTTTGGGTAAGCTCAAAGCACTAGAAAATGAGATTCTGGCTGACTTAAATGATCTGGAGTCGATGCTATGAGTTGGCCATTGGTAAAACTAGGAGAAATTGTTCAAAATTGTAATGCTAAAAGAGTTCCATTAAAACAAGCAGACCGCTTAAATAGACAAGGTTGCTATGATTATTATGGTGCTTCGGGCGTTATAGATCATGTAGATGATTATATATTTGACGGTGACTATCTTCTAATTGGTGAAGATGGTAATAACTTAATATCTCGCTCAAGCCCAATCGCTTTCCATGCTAGAGGTAAGTTTTGGGTCAATAATCATGCTCATATACTCGCATTTAATGGAAAAGCTGACTTAGGTTTTTTGGCTTATTACATAAATAGCATCAATCTAGAGCCTTATGTAACAGGTTCTGCTCAGCCGAAGTTAAATAAAAAAAACTTAGACTCTATTCTAATCCCACTCCCACCACTAGAAGAACAAAAACGTATCGCTGCCATTTTGGATAAAGCCGACGCGATTCGCCAGAAACGCAAACAAGCCATTGACCTTGCTGACGAGTTTTTACGCTGCGTGTTTTTGGATATGTTTGGTGATCCGGTTACGAATCCGAAGGGGTGGGATGTAAAGAGCTTATCCGAAATCGCTCGTATCCAAATAGGCCCATTCGGGACTCAGTTACATAAACAAGACTATATTGAAAACGGTATACCGCTCATAAACCCGACTCACATTGTTCGAGGCGACATTATTCCCAAGAATAACTTGACGATATCAAGTGAAAAACACCAGGAGCTCACAGAATATCATCTCAAAACTGGAGATATCGTAATGGGTAGAAGAGGTGAGATGGGACGATGTGCCATTGTTAATGAGCGAGAAGATGGATGGTTGTGTGGAACAGGAAGTCTATTTATCAGACCAAGTAAAACAGGAGTTTTCTCCGAATATTTAAACAAGCTACTTTCTAGTGAGGCAATTAAAAAGCACTTAGAGGGGGAATCTCAAGGTGCAACCATGCCGAACTTGAACAAAACGATTGTAGGTAATATTAAGGTCCCTGTCCCAAGTGATGAAGCTTTGAACCAATTTAGCTCAATAAAATCTCAGTTTCTTAGGTACTTGGATACTTTGCACAGTTTCAGCAGTGAGAAATATTTTGAGTCTTTGAGCCACCAATCTTTCTCAGACCAACTATAAATTTCAGAGGTATCTTCGGATGCCTTTTTTGATCAAAGATTAGGATTGTATGCAACTTCAACTCAGCGCTACCAACGCGCTAAACAAATGGCTAGAAGCCGACTTCCCGCGTTTGCCAGCGGGAGAGGGTAAACAAGCAGGTGTTAATAAACTGAGCTCGGATGACACTACTATGAGCTGGCAGTTGCACCTGATTGAAAACCGTTACCGTTCGCTAGAAAAAAGTCTCATCGTTTGTGAAGCCAATAGCCGCTTCACCTATTTTATTCCGCTCAATCGAATGATGTTCACGCCCGTCGAACTCGCTGAACGGTTAAAAATAGAATGGCAGTTTGCCTTTGTGGAAGCTTTGGAAACGAGCGGCTTAGTTAGCCATTATGACATTGCTACAATGCTATCACAGCTCAGCGACATTGAGTTCGCGCCGTACTGGATAAAGAACACCGACCTGAGTGTTAACGGCCATATTGCTGATGCAGCACAATGGGTCACGCAAACCTTAGAGGATAGAAACCTCGAGCGCTTAAGCCAGCCGCTAGCATTTGAGATTTCTAACTATATAAACTCTCAAACTAAAAGCATCAAGGTCAACAACAAGAAACAGCGCTTCATTCCAATTGAGCGGTTGTTTGAATACGTTAAACAAATCACTCAAAAAACGCCATCGTCTTATGACATGAGTAATGTTGTTCCTTTTAGACGCTAGCGCTGTCTTCATCCATGACATTACACCCCTCCAATGTAATATTAGTTACTATTAGTAATCTTTCTTGTGTTTTTTCTAGTTGGTCTTGCATTAATTTCAATAAATACAATGGGATAGATTTTTGCATGTAACTTGTTATAGCTTTCTAATCAAAAACTATCTATCGATACCGCACGCATTTAGATTTATTGGTTATTATGTGACAAGTAACATACAAATGCGGGATGTGGAGCGTTAGAGAACGCTGTTTTTATTGATATCATGTGAATACACAATAAAAACATGGAACTTCCACTTCAATACAAAGGCTGGGTAAAATGGATTTGAATATTCCTCCTGTGGAGGGGCGTATCAATACAACAAGCAATTCGATATCGCCTGTCACTATCGAAGATTGGTTGACGAGGCTTTTACATAGAAACGAGCTGTCATTACCAAATGGACAACCACTTTACCAATATCACGTTAAAGAATCGGAATTTATTGAGCTGCGAAACATTCTAATACGGATAGGCAAAGTTCAATCAAGCAAAACTTGGTGTGCTGCTTTCTCAATTTTTTGTTCAGAATGGTATCGTCGCTTTTACATGGGGGGCTGGACCTGGTTTGGGATTTGGGAGTCATTAGGCTATGAACTCGACGCTAACATTAGACAGAATGTCGTTGAGCGCGGGCTAAAAGCCTACTGGGGGCGTCCTATTAGCCAATATCAAGACGAAAGAAACAGCTATCTTGGTTCATTGTTTAAAGAGGGAGGGCTTCCTTATGGCCTGCTTGCCAGTGAGGATAGCCGCTTTCAGGCAATATTCAAACGCATATTAAAGTCTTATGAAGATGCAAAAGACTTTGGATATTCGCCAGTAGAATTGGTGACCGAGTGTATGGACTCTTTACCCGAGGCATTTAAACAAGAGACCACCGTTAACTTAATTACTCGAATGACTGAGTTGTTATTGCGTCTAACTGAAGACTACGATTTGGATGAACAGAACAATCCAGCTGCATATCTGGATGATAACGCTGGCGGTTGGCGTGAACTGTTTCCTATCCCATTGGACGGTAATGCTGGTAACGAATTTTTGTCTGGTTTGCTTTCATCTGCATCACAACAACATCGAAATAAAAAACATGCAGATAAGAGGATTACATGTCAGCAATGGCTCGCTAATACATCAGAGTTCCAGTTTGTCACCCAGATCAAGCTCGCCAAAATAGTAGATATGCCTTTTAGGCGCGAAGATACGGTCACTAGTCGTGTAGAGCTATTTATTTATGAAGGTAGTACGCCAATTGCGGAAATCGGCGTTGGTCATATTCATAGTGATACTGGCAAGTGTAGTGTCGTTTTAAGGTCCACGTCTTGTCGATTCAATCGAGTTGACCCAAAACAAGCGCTGTATCTAATTGTACTTCAGGCCGGTAAGTTACTTCATAGAGAAGAAATATCTAATTCGGAAATAATGATTGGTGAGGTACCGGTAGTACTAAGTTGCATTGATGAAAAAATGATGTTTGTTGGTACAGGTAGCATCAGTACTAGAGCGGAATCGTTGACTGTATTATGTCCATCAAATGCGGTAGTAGATGAATCAGAGGCTAAAGATGTAAAAATCACGACAGACTATGGTTATACCGTAGGTACATTTAGTGGTACGTTGAAAGTCTCTGTGAATAATGGGCTTGAAATAGATCGTTACCTGATAACGACCTCTGCGAACAACATGCAGTATGATGAGGTCAGAATAGATGGAAAAATACTTCCTTTTAGCACAGCTAAAGGCCAGCCCGTTTATCTGGGGTTACCCAAAATTACTACACAGGACATTTGCTCTCAGGTTGTAGTGGCAGGTGAACCCGTTGGTTTGGGGCATAAGGCAAGCATTTTTGGTTTACAAAGTATAAAAGTAAAGTCGAACAAAGGTCATACGCTTTTTCAAAAGAGACTGGCGATTTTGCCCAAGTCATTCGAGATCAGATTAAGCTCTTCCGAAGACGCAGACAGAGGGAGTATTGAACTCCATTGCGTAAACCGATTTACCGTTAAGGTATTGAATGCTGAAGTTGATGTGGTCGCTCGTTCAACAGAGTATGGTAAATGCCTAGAGATTAAATCAACTTTATGCATTCCTCCTCGTGAGCTTTTATTAGAAATCACGACCAATTTAATGGCGGCTCCGGTTGTGGTAAGTGTGCCTTTTCCTTCAACGGGTGTTTTAGCTTACGACAAGGATAACAATAAACTGCCTCAGTTGTTGACAGTGGCGGACTTGCTGGGTAGTCGGCTTATGTTGTTTCCAAGGCTTGGTAAGCAGTGCAGCTATAAGATCGAACTTAGCTCTCCTAACAGTTCTCGACAGGCTTACTACCTATGGGAATATAAGGTTCAGGGTCAGCCACTCGAAATTAGTTTGTATGAATTTAGACATAATGTACGAGAACTATTGGCTACAAATGGAAATTTGGATGATCTAGTCCGACTTGAGATAAGCGGGGCATGCAAAACTGTTCAGTTTCAGATTGGACGCTATTCTTCGATGACTCAATTTGAAAACTCATGCATCAAGTTTGAAGGTGAGATTAAGGATTTTGGTAAGATTAAGCCTGTGCTAATTGATCTTACGAATCCAACGGTTCACCCCAAACCATTGACCCAAAGAGAGTCTCAAGGTGTAGCTACTGGTATATTTGAACTTTCTTCGTTTCCTGAAAATCCATCTCTAATCGTACCATCACCTGATTCTCAAGTAGCATTTCGAGCTAGATTTGTTCCCGGAAGTAAAATTGCAGAGAACCCAATTGATGTCCGAAGTTTACAGAAAGCCGCGACAGTTTGTCATGTCAATCCTAGTGCTATAGATGAAGTGTTGGGTCAAATGGTTAAGGATTTTGACCATAGTGGCTGGACATTTCTTGCTGATCTTGAAACAAGATTTGGCTATTTGCCGCTAGCAACGTTTGAAATCTGGAAGTCAGTAGTAAAAAGGCAGGACGTATTGGCAGCACTGGCATTTCGCTTTGATAACCCTATTCCTTTGATGAGTAGGTTACAGTCTGAGTTCAACGTAATGTGGGAGCTAATACCGATCGCTGCTTGGAAGCGCATTTCTCAAAATTTCATTCAAGGAATTCGTGATGACGGTTACCCAGAAAGGATTGTCACGAAGCTAATTAACCAGAAGCTAGACAATATATCGCAAATATGCCCTGTTTTCGAATCTGATTGCAGACATTTGGTTCTTGATAAAGCAATTATCCCTCAAGAGAATCTCAGAGGCGTACTACAGTACTTCTCGGCTCATTCAGTATCGGAAGTTAGAAGCTTACACACTAGTGACCGACGCTGGCCGACGATGTTTTCAAACGATATAGAAGAGTGGTGTCTCGACCATTACCAAGACCTTGTGACATTTTCTATCCCCGATGGTAAAGGTTTTCAAAAGGCGGTGTTGTACTTTCCATTGTATGCATCAGCTCTGGTTTTACAAAAAACAACGCTTTCCGAAATTGGTATTAGCGATGAGCCTGCGAATGAGTTTTTTCTTCGCCAGCTCATTGAGTTTGACCGTCAGTGGTTTGTTCCTATGTATAAATTATTACTTTGTATTATGGCTGGTGAGAGAAAATGAAAGGCTATTTTTCAACATTAAAACAACAAGCAAACAATCGTGCGAAAGAGTCAACATTGAGTGTTCTCGGTATCAGCAACCCCTCATTGCGTAACCACCTAAGCGAACGATTTGAAACAGTTGAGCCCTTTGTTCATGGCCCTGTTTTTGAGCAAACCTTTGCCTGGGAAGAAAGTAAAGTTCAAATGAGCGATTTGGTCTCAGAAGGACTGCTTTCAAAGGAGCTAGTAACAGCATTAGACGATGATATTAACGGAAGGTATGCATTTAAAGCTAAGTGGTCTCCATTCAAGCACCAGCTGGCGGCATGGCGAGACTTACTCAACCCAGAGCCTAAATCTAGAATTATTACCAGTGGTACAGGTTCGGGGAAAACCGAGTGTTTTATGGTTCCTGTCCTTGAAGACTTGGTGCGGGAAGTAAAAACCGAGGGGAAAGCACTAAAAGGCGTAAGAGCGCTATTCCTTTACCCTTTAAATGCATTAATCAATTCACAGAAAGAGCGTCTAAACGCTTGGACGCAACATTTTGAAGGTGATATCCGCTTTTGCTTGTTTAATGGCAATACTCCCAATGACCCAAGCGCTAGCCAGAGTCAAATACAGACCAAGCAGCCGCAAGAAGTGTTGTCACGTAATCTAATGCGCGATAACCCAGCTCCAATTTTGGTCACGAATGGAACAATGCTTGAGTATATGTTGGTGAGACAAGCTGATGCTCCTATTATCGAACAATCGAAAGGAAAATTAAGGTGGATTGTTTTAGATGAAGCGCATACTTACGTGGGTTCTCAAGCTGCTGAACTTGCGTTGCAACTTCGTAGGGTAATGCAGGCGTTTGAAGTAGAACCGGAAAATGTACGTTTTGTGGCAACATCGGCA
Organism: Vibrio sinaloensis; assembly: GCF_000808535.1. Taxonomy (GTDB): domain Bacteria; phylum Pseudomonadota; class Gammaproteobacteria; order Enterobacterales; family Vibrionaceae; genus Vibrio; species Vibrio sinaloensis_D. Next base: position 111,098 of record NZ_JWLV01000045.1, on the reverse strand, counting down.
ACAATCGCTGGCTTAGAGGCTGAATCACAACTTAGAACGTATTTAGCTGAGCTTGCTGGTGTAAGTGAAACACAAGTTGATGTTATTGGTGGCAAGCGAGCAGTACCGAAACTTCCTGATTACCCACTTAATAACAAAGATATCTCAGTCATAGAGAGCATTGACCCTGACGGAGAGTTGCCTGAAAACAAAAAAGATGTCCAAGACCCTTATGTATCGGCAAGTCGCTATCGAGCGTTATGTGAATCTGAAATAGCGAAAAGGATAAGATCTGCGTTTACTGCCAAAGACTCTAGTCCGTTACTCTTTTCTGAGTTAGCCAGTAGTTTAAGTCCAATCAATTTGACCGAGAATGAACTGTATCGTTGGTTAGATATATGCACTGGGACGAAAGAGTCATACGATAGAAATGCACAACCCTTCCTTAAATTGAGAGCTCATTACTTTCAACGAACTTTAAACGGACTTTGGGCTTGTATTGACCCCAATTGCTCTGAAAAGTCAGGCACCCATCTCAATCGAGATTGGCAGTTTGGTCAGGTGCTTAGTGAGCAAAGACAGAAATGTGACTGTGGTGCGCCGGTACTAGAGCTGTCATTTTGTAGCGAGTGTAATGAACCGCACTTGTTAGGTGTAGATAAGACCGGAGTACTTACTCAATGGACAGGTAAAGTAACTGATGAGTTTTCTCTCTTGGAAGAGGGGGAAAAATACATAGATGAGGAAAGAACAGACCAATATAGCGCCCTTAAAGCTAGCGATAGTATGCTGGTTCTCGCTGCTACTGAAAACCAAGAAAATATATTTTTTGAAACTATTTATGACCACGATGGTAAAGAAGCGAGTGTTAAGTCGGGCAGTATACGGTTAGCTAAATATCTCGATGACGGCGAGCAGTGTAGCAAATGTGGATTCTCCGGTAGAGGACAACATGCTAAAGCACTACGACGAGGCTTATTAGGAGCTCCATTTTATACAACAACCGCTGTACCAACCGTTTTGGAGTATTGCCCCGATATTGAAAAAGATAAAGAAACTGGCTACGGACCATTAGATGCTCCGGGGCGGGGGCGTCGCCTTATTACTTTTACTGACAGCCGCCAGGGCACTGCGAAAATGTCAGTTCAAATGCAGCAGGAAGCGGAACGTTCTCGACTACGCGGTTTAGTTTTCAAGGAGTTGAGGAAGCACGTTGAAGAGGAACTTGCGATCGATTCTGATTTATTAGATATCGTTCGTCCATATATCGAGGATTCAACGGTTGAGGATATCGAAGAATTTATCCTTATTGCAGGGAAGAGGAAACCACAAGTTGCTGAAGCGCTAATTCAATACCTTTCAGCACTCGAGAAAGGAGCATCAAGGTATTCTCCAAAAGCAATTTCTTGGAAGGAATTAGCCGATAGAATTAGCATGGATAAGGATTTACAGAACTCAATTTTGACAGAGAATAAGAGACTGTCTCCTGAGGTGTTTGACGTAACCACTGGCTCTTTAAAGCTCGCTAACATGTTATTGACAAGAGAACTTGCTAGGAGACCGAAGTTTAAAAACAACCTTGAAACACAAGGATTGATAAGGTTTGTTTATCCAGAAGTTGAAAAACTAAGTAAGGCTCCTGAGCAATGGAAAGAGAAAGGTGGTTTGACTCTGTCTGACTGGAAAGACTACCTAAAAGTCTGCCTTGACTTCTTTGTTCGTGAAAACACATACGTGAACATAGATAGGGAGTGGGGACGTTGGATCGGGATGCACTTTGCACCGAAAACCCTCATAGCTCCAGATTCAAAAGAAGAAGAAGAGAGTCGCATTAAGAAATGGCCTCAGATAAATAAAGGTAGAAAAATTCAACAAAGATTGATCACGCTGTTGCGTGTAGCAACGGGTATCGATATAGAAAAAACGGAAGGCGAGCAGCTAATTAACGGGTGGTTGCAGGATGCTTGGAAGACGTTAACCAAATTGCAAATTCTTAGAGATTCAACTTCAGACAAACAATATAGCCTTGATTTGAGAGAAGTTAGTTTTGCTTTGTTAAGTGAAGGGTATATTTGCCCAGTCACAAACAAGGTGTTGGATACAACCTTTAGAGGCTTAACACCATACATTCCAGCGAATGGTAACTATTCAGACTATCAGTGTACTCGCGTTAACCTTCCTCCAATTTGGAAGTTTGAAGGTAGCGATCGAGGGTATGACGAGTCGCTCCAATCAATACGTTCTGATATTGAGGAATCGCAGGAAATTCGTTCACTTAGAGAGCAGAATGTATGGACGGATATCAACGATAGAACCGTCGAAGGTGGTTTTTATTACGCAACTGCTGAACATTCGGCGCAGCAATCGGCAGAGCGCTTGGCAGACTACGAAGAGAAGTTCAAGAGTGGCAGGAAGAACGTCCTCAACTGTTCAACAACTATGGAAATGGGGGTTGATATTGGTGGTATTACTGCTGTTGTAATGAATAATGTGCCACCGCATCCGGCTAACTTTCTTCAACGAGCGGGGCGTGCTGGCCGTTCAAAAGAGTCTAGGGCTCTCAGCTATACGATATGCAAGAATAATCCTCATGACACATTAGTCTTTAATAACCCTAAATGGGCATTCACCACATCCATCCCTGCACCGCATGTTGAATTTAGTTCTAAGAAACTTGTGCAGCGTCATGTGAACTCCTACTTATTAGGACGCTATCTGGTCGATGTTATAGGCCCAACAGATAAAGAGAAGATTAACCTGAATCTTGAATGGTTTTATCTACCTGACATTGGGGGTAAGTCAGTTGCGGAACGTTTTTCTCTTTGGGTTATGAGTCTTGAAAACTCATATCTTGATGGTGTCAAAAAGTTAGTTAAAGGGACCGCTCTGTCGGGCGTGTCGCCTGATATTTTAGTAAAGCAGACTGCTAAAAAAATTCTAGAACTCAGTGAAAAGTGGGTTGGGGAATATAAATATATTCAGACAGAGCTTAATGATACGGCTCCAAATGGCCCATATGCTCATAAGCTCGACAACGAGAAGTCTCGCTTATGTAGAGAGTATCTGTTGAGGGACTTGGCAACAAAAGCATTTCTACCCGGTTATGGCTTCCCTACCGATGTTGTAAGTATAGATACGGACAACGTAGCTGATTATATTCGCGAGAAAAAATTCAAAAAGAACAAGAATCAGCTTGAGCGTGAAGACAACGTGTCAATTAACCGTGGCCTCCCTTCTCGAAACTTGTCTGTAGCTATTCGTGAATATGCACCAGGTTCGGAAATCGTCATTGACGGTAGAGTTCATCGCTCTGCTGGAATTTCTTTGAATTGGCAAAATGTTCATGTTGAAGGCTCAAGAGATGCCCAGAAATTTGATCTTGCATGGCGTTGTCCTCACTGTGGTCAGACAGGGTATGAGTCTAATCCGAATAAACAAGTTAACCTCGAGTCATTAACGTGCAGTAATGTAATGTGTGGAAAAGTTATTCCTATAGATAATGAGTACAGGAAAAAAGTTATCCAACCCACTGGTTTTGTGACTGATTATTATATTGAGCCTACTAACAACATTGCGCATCAAACCTATGTTCCAGTGCAACCTGCTTGGGTAAGTGCTAAGGGGGTTCCTGTACCTTTACCAGTCTCTGAATTAGGTTATATGATCACTGATCATCAAGGTAAAGTGTTTCATTATAGCTCGGGAATGAGTGGGACTGGATTTGCACTGTGCATGGCTTGTGGGCGGGCTGAATCTATGACATCAACGGGAGAGCTACCAAAAGCGCTAAACCTTGAACGTACACATAAGCCACCACGGCCAAGTAAGTTTGCCAAAGATGAAAATGATCGGCACGGGGATTGTGATGGCTCAGGAAGAATATTAGAAAGTATACATCTTGGAGTTCACTCACAAACTGATGTATTCGAGCTAGTTTTAAGGCACCCTGACACTGGAGAATATATCCCTGACAGTGATGAAGGTAGGGTCATTGCAACATCACTTGTTGTTGCGTTACGAAAAGCACTAGTAAAGACTTTAGGCATCTCAGTCAATGAAGTTGAATACAGTGTACGCCCAGCTGTTGTCGGTGAAAGTCAGCATGCGATGGTTTTACAGTTGTGTGATAGTGTAAGTGGTGGAGCTGGTTTCGCTACATCCACATCACATCACATTACTCAAGTATTGTGCCAAATGTTACGAGAGCTTGAATGCACCAAGGCTTGTGATGCATTTTGTCCGGATTGTTTACTAGAGTCTGATTCAAGACACGATACCGACAAATTGAACAGGCAGATTGCGCTCAAATGGTTAGGCGATAATTTTACTAACCATTTAAATTTACCTTCGAAGTATCAACGATTGCTAACTGAAGCTGAATATTGCCCTTTGAGCATTAAAGAGCAGCTTACATCAGTGGTTGCTGGCCAGGTTAGCGAAGTGAAGTTTGTTCTATCGAGCAATATAGAACGTTGGGATACGTCAGTAACCTTGCTCAAATCTCGAGTTTACGAAATGTTGAGTAATAATATTGATGTGTCATTTGTTGTTCCAGACGTCGATTATCCAGACGACATAAAATTATTCTTGAAGAACATCAGTAATATAGGCGCATCACTATACCTTACCAAGGACGATACTGGTCTGATGGTATTTCAAGCGAAAACTGATGTCGGCTGTTTTTCTTTAGCTAACCTAGAAGATAGTGCACGAATACCTGGTCTTGAATGGCTAATGTCGGACGATATCTCTGTCATCTCAACTGTTGAACCGGAACTTTCGGTAATTCCATACACTATCGAAGTGGAACCAGAGAGCGTGTCTCAAGTTGGGGCTATCCAGATAGAAGCTATCAAAGAGTTGAATGGAACGCTGACTCAATTAGGTGAGCAATTCAAGCAACTAGTGTGTGATAGTGATAGCCGTGTGAAGGAGCTCATATCGAGTAATATTATAAAAAAAGTCCACTATTCAGACCGTTACTTGCAAAGCCCATCAGCCGTAATGCTTGTATCCGAGGCCATAAAGGGTTTGGTTTGTGGACATAACGATTGTGAGGTTTTGGTAGATACCTGTTTTGATGAAAAGAACGGAAGACAGCCTGCATTTATCAGTCATGATTGGGACTACAAAGCAGACTTTAGGCAGATTTTTCAGGCTTGGTTAGAAAACGCTACTGGTAGAACAACTAAGATAAATATCGTTGAGGACAAAAAGACAATTCAACATAGAAGGGTATTAACTATTAGCTTTGAGTCAGGTCACACAGTTCAGATAACTTTAGATCAAGGCTTTGGGTACTGGTGGCTGGAGTTAACGCATGGCTTGCACCGATTCGACTTTGAAAGAGATAGTCTCGATCAAGTTAAAAGAATGCTTGAAGTGCAAGCAAAGGCAAGCGTTAAAAACAGTGCAGACTGGCCAACGTTAATAACGACAAGCTTGCTTTAGTTCGAAACTTCATGGCAATGGTAACTCGTCAAATAAGTGCTTCGATTTGGCAATATAGCGACTTGAAAGCGCCATTCATAGGATGGCGCTTTTATATGAATCAATAAGTGTCAGTAAAATAAATAACTAATGGTAAAATTATTTACCTTTCATCTTGGTGAGTTAAGTTTCATTTTCAATTAAAACAATAACTTAAGTTTTGGCATGCTCGTTGATTAGTAACTCATAACTTTCATAGAAAAAGGAAAAAGTTATGGGTTACGAAATTGATTTTTTGGGTGTCGGTGAAGAGTCGAAGAGCGGTGATGCGATCGCACTTCGCTATGGGAATCTACACGGTTCACGTGACGAGCAAACTGTTGTTGTGATTGATGGTGGCTTTCAAAGCACAGGTTCAAAGGTTATTGATCACATCACCTCTTGTTTCGGTACTTCCCAAGTGGATTTGGTCATTAATACTCACGCTGATCAAGACCATATTAACGGTTTGGAAACCGTCCTCAATGAACTCGAAGTAAAAGAACTTTGGATTCATCAGCCTTGGCTACATAATCAAGGACTTGCTGATAAATTCAAAGATGGACGAGTAACGGACAACAGCTTAGGGGAACGTCTTAAACAAAACCTCGAAAAAGCGTGGTCACTGGTTAAATTGGCTGAATCGAAAGGGGTCACTATACGTGAACCTTTTACTGGTTTAACGGACACTGGCGGTGGTATTAAGGTTCTCGGACCTTCTGTCGAATACTACGAATCCCTCATTCCTGATTTTGATGGCATGCCTGAAAAAGCCAACGCAACAAATGCATTAGAAAGCTTCTTTGAAAAAGCAGCTGCATCTATTCGTCGTTTCTTTGCCACTTGGGGTGAAGACCAGATTGATGATGAAGGGGTAACATCAGCAAAAAACAACTCGAGTGTGATCACCCAATTAGTCGTCGAAGGAAGACGCTCTGTTTTTACTGGGGACGCAGGCATTCAGGCTCTGGAACACGCGGCAGATCAAATAGAACAGTGTACAAGTGGAGCAGACCTTCGGTTTATGCAGATCCCCCATCATGGCAGTAAGCGCAATATTGGGACCACTGTTCTAAATCGTTTAGTTGGTGAGCCTATTAGCCAAGGTGTTTCACGAAACATCACGGCAATTGCTTCTACGGCTAAAAATGGTGAGCCTAAGCACCCACGGAAAGCTGTGATGAATGCTTTCACTCACCGAGGTGTCAAAGCACTAGCGACGCGAGGTTCCGGTATTTGTCACCATTACAATGCGCCTGGCCGTGATGGATGGAATAGTATGAACCCTGAGCCATATCACTTCGATTATGAAGAAGAGGTGGCATAATGATGGGGATCGCGATGAAAGCCAATAATATTGTCCCGCTCTCAGTATTGATGGTAGTTCAGTTTTCAGTGGTATCACTCGTAAATCAAAGTGCTTTTGATATCAGTTATGTCGATATATTAAAAGACACTAGTGGTGCGATGCTAGCTATAGGTGTGATTTCGGGGTGGCTTAGCCACCTCATGTCTCCTGAACTCAAGAGCGTCTTGGTATTTTGGCGATGGAACAATGTGCTACCAGGACATCGCTTTATTCGGTTATCAGAGAGAGATCGACGTATTGACACTGCGCTTCTAAAGACCCGAGTGTCCGAGTTTGAATTGTTGAAGCAAAATAATAGCGAGCAGAATAGTTATTGGTACAAAGAGTTTTATCGTCCATCCAATAAGCAGGACGAAGTGGTTTCAACTCACAGAGCTTATTTGCTGTATCGGGATGCAGCGGCTGTATCTTTTGTCAGTGCCTTTGCGTTGCTGGTCGCGAAGCAATTGTTGGGCGAATATTTTTCAGAAATAAGTTATCAATCTTTGTGGGTGTTTGGGGTAGCGATCGCAAGCTTTTCCATCGCAGCAAGAAATGCAGGGAACAGGCTGGTAACAACCGCTATTGCCGTGAGTTTATAACGTGTTTCATTTGGCAACAAAATTAAAAAGGAATTTATTGTGACAACGACAGTATGCGCAACAACGATTAACAGAAAAGACAAACTTCAAACGCTAATGGCTCAGATGAGTGATGGGTTATTAGAAAGGGAGCATCAAGTACGACTAATGATGCTAGCCGCTCTGTCCGGTGAGCATGTGTTACTCGTTGGGCCCCCAGGAACGGCTAAAAGTGAATTAGCGAAACGCTTGAAGAGTGTGTTTGTTGAGGCGAATTACTTTGAACGATTGGTGACGCGTTTTTCTGTTCCAGAAGAACTGTTTGGGCCGCTATCAATCAAAGCTCTAGAAGAAGATCGTTATAACCGACTCACCAGTGGTTATCTCCCTGAAGCATCAGTGGCTTTTATCGATGAAATCTTCAAAGCAAATAGCGCAATTTTGAATAGCCTTTTAACACTGTTAAATGAACGTCAGTTTGATAATGGAAATCGAAGAGTCAATGTTCCTTTAATCTCTGTTGTCGCAGCAAGCAACGAGTTACCGGAAGGGGAAGAACTGAGCGCTTTATACGATAGATTTATTTTGCGTTCTTATGTGTCGCCTGTGTCCGATGAGTCGTTTGAACAACTATTGACTGGCGCGTTGAAAGACTTTGAACCTGAACTCAATATACGCTTAAAGCTTGATGATCTCGAAGAGGTACAGATTCTGGCAGAAAAGGTGGAATTGACCGTAGCGACCATTGAAGCGTGTAAAGAGTTCAAGAACTATTTGAAGTCGCAAGAGATAGAGATATCTGATCGACGTTGGCGCAAGTTGATGAAGTTAATCAAGGTGTCTGCTTTCACTTCAGGCTTCACTGAAACCAGTATTTACGATACTTGGATTTTGCCTCATTGCTTATGGGAGCAGCCAGAACAATTTGAGGGCCTACAAGAGCTCTACAAGCGATTGGTGACCGTTGATGGGAAACAGCCTCCTATAAATCTGATCAAGTATTTAAGTGCTTTGGAAACTAAGCTACAAGAAGAGAAACAATCAGTTAAGCACAATGATGAAGGACAGTTACTCTACCTTGATCCTGATGGGAAAGAGACAACCCATAAGACCAGTACTAGACAGAAAAAAGACCATCGTGGCAGGCTTCTATTTATAGACCGAAATGGTAATGAAACGACTGATAAAAGTGACCCTTACGGATACAGTCGAAGAGAATATGAACCCGCAAAAGAAAAAATCACGCATAAGCAGATAATTTTAAAAAATGAATTTTCAAAAGCCCACATTGATAGCAGGGTGAACACAGTTTCAGATTTGATTAATAGTATTGAGATGTTTGCCAATAATGTTGAAGGTGAGTTGGAAAAGGTAGAAGCCTACTTTTCGCAAAGTTTATGGTTAGATTTAACTCTTTTACCTTGTGTTATCGAAGCACTTAATGAGTCTAAGGCAAAAGCTGACAAACTTCTAATAAGGGCTAAGAAACTAGCCGATGAGTTTTCTAATTTACCAGTGGAAAAAGCCCTTGCTACTGAAATTGACGAGGTGTCGTTAGAGTCTGATGCAATTGAAGGAGAACTTTTATGACATTTGAACCCTATCAGGTTCAGTCTCCGTTATTGAACTTGGATAGCCAATTTGCATGCCTCGATAATGTGCCGGAGAAATTTCTTCCGGCCGTTATTACAAATACCAATGGTGAGTTAGTAGAGCGATGCAAGTCATTAGTTAACTCCAGAAATGAGCTTCTAACGGGAGAGAATCCTACGAGTATTTCTCCCTTAGCGCCTCAACCACTGACGAATGCGATTTGCAAAGCGGTAGAAGAAACCGGATTAAGTCGGTACTGCGCTGAAAGTGAAGAGATCACAGATGCTCTGCTATCTGACATTCTGACGGCAATAGACGAGCTTCAATCTAAAGCATCTCTTCTTATAACTGACCTGATTAAGAAGTTGGAAGATGAAGCGTTAAGTCAAATCAAGCAAGCTTTAGAGAAGAGAAAGAACCAACGCAAACAAACTAAACCTATTTCTCTTACTAACGCCCAGCAATCAAGAATTGCGGCTACTGCCTCAGAGGAGGTTTGGCAGAAGCTGCTCTCTGAAAAGGATGGTGTTGGTATCTTGCCAGGTGTATGGCAAGAGAGGCTAGCGGTATGGGCTCAATTAGAAGAGGTATTTACTGAACTTGGGCTGATCACAGGTTTGGGCTTTGACTTATCAAAAGGCGTTTTCCAAAGCCATGGCTGGCTTGATATTGTTCGGTTAAACAAGCTTGTTAAAAAACTCCCGAAGTTACAAAACTTGATTCGAGACTTGGGGCGAGATGAGCAAACAGAAGGCTCAGTACTTGAAGAAATCGTAATCAAAATGAGTGTCGCTTCTAGGCGGGAGAGGTTTGTCACGACACCACTTGTTCCAATGGAGACTAAGGGCATTATTAGGTCAGATTCGATCTCCAGAATGTTGCCTCAGGAAGCCTCACTATTAACCAATCCGGTACTCAAAAAACTGTGGCACTCTAAGCGAGCTGAGCATGCTTTACTTTCTTACTCAGTGGAAGGGACAGAGGTTTTGGAAACAGAAGAGCAGCTAGAGCAAGAGTCCGTTAATGAAAAGCAGAGCGATAAAAGCAATAAGAATCGAGGCCCGATGGTGATTTGCTTGGATACTTCAGGCTCCATGAAAGGGTTACCTGAAAACATTGCCAAGGCGACGGTTTTGGAATGCTTGAAAGTGGCCTTCAAAGAAAAACGGCGTTGCTACGTTTATCTCTTTGGAAGTAAGAAGGAGGTTAGCGAACTTGACCTGACGTTAGATACTTCAGGGTTCAATGAATTGCTTAACTTCCTGACGATGTCTTTCAGTGGAGGCACAGATGCGGAAGGACCGCTTAACGAAGCACTGGAAAAGTGTGATTCAGAAGAGTGGTACAAAGCGGATATTTTGCTAGTGAGCGATGGTGAGTTTTCTGTGTCTTCAGGGTTGAGTAGGAAAATTGGTAATCGAAGAGAGAAGCAGGGACTACAAGTTCATGGTATTCAAATCGGGAATACTCACTACACATCAATGAGCAAAATTTGTGACCCAATGCACTACTTTTCAGAGTGGGTTGATTTAAAACGTTAGCCTCTTGCTGGAGGTGTGAACATGCTCTGAGCGTGAGCAGCTATCATGAGTCATTAGCTTATTGAAGTAACTCAACTTTATTGAACCTAGTTATCATGAATTAAGTATAAATATGGTAAATTCCACTTTATGCATATTGTCATGATAACTAGGACAAAGGATGTCAGAAGCAAAAGCCAATTTTGAGTACGCGATCTCCGACGCAGAGCAATTGCTAGAGTGTTACGATCAGTTAAACGGGTGCAACTCCAAATCTCAACCACCAGAGGTACTAAAGCGAGCGACATTAATAATGACTCTAACGGCATGGGAAACCTATATCGAAGATATAGCAGAAGAGCTAGTTGATGCGAAGTATGGAGTAGTAAAGGGTTCTCAACTCGGGAGCATTGTGGAGAATCGACTGAAAGAACATCTAAAGTATTTTCACAACCCTGGTTCAAAAAAGACCAAAGCACTTTTTGCTGAGTTCTTTGGAATTGATGTCACCGAAGCTTGGATTTGGAACAATTTTCAAACCGCCGATGAAGCTAGAGAACAGCTTAACAAATGGTTAAAAAAACGAGGAGAGGCAGTTCACCGCGCTCAAACTGATATAACTGAAGCTCACATCGTTAAGCGTGAAGAACTGGACAAATGTATTAGGTTTTTTCGAGAGTTAGTTACTGTTACCGATAAACGGTTGGCGGAACTGTAAACTTATCTACGGTTTTCCGATTACGAAAATGGGTCGTCAAAGCTTGAGCTACCACACCCAAAATTATCATCGAACAAATTAGAGTCATCGAAGCAACTGCTGGTGGACTCATCGAATATTGATGAGCTGAGTAAGGAATCTGATGAATCTATGCCATAAGGGTTACCTTCAGCGTCTAAGCCACCAATACCGCCAATCATCGGCAGTCCTGATACGGGGTTTATTGTGAAATCATCATCAATTGATGAAGATGCCCCTGGGGATGAAATGTCTAAGCCGTCTGCGCTTAAAACGTTGTATTCGTTTGAGAGCAAGTCTGGATCTTGACTTAATTGTTCATTTAGTACGTTTTTGGTTTCAAAATTATTCGATGTCTGAGCGCGTGATAGCATCACATAACTTGCTACACCTAATACAATGCCCAATGGTATGGCGAGAGAACCAACAATAAACCCAATAAAAGGAAAGAACAGTCCGACCATATATTTCATGCCTTCACTCCACGAGTAATGATTTGTTTAAGCTTAGCAGCGTAGTAACGAGCGCGACTAAATAGCATGCTAATTTTGATGATGCGTAGCAGTAATGAAGATCGAATAGTTCTTTAGTTTATATTTGTGACATCCATGCTGTAAACCTGCGTGACAAGGTGATATCACAGTATGTAAGTTGCTGATCTAATGAGTCACATCAATATCGAATACTACAGGCAGTAAAAGTTAAGTATGAAGATTACCAAATTATCTCTAACCAACTTTCGTTCTTTCAAGCAAACCCAAACGATTGATTTTGCACCTGTCACCTTACTATTTGGTCCGAATAGTGTGGGCAAAAGCACCGTGCTAATGGCTCTGTTCTATTTGCAACAGGTGCTAGAAAAAGGGCAGTGTAATCCGCAACGCCTAGAGGCCATGTCCAACAAGTATGTCGGTGGTTTTAAGAACCTAGTTCATGGTAAGGATCTATCAAATAATATTACCCTTAAAGTGGAATACCAGAAGCCCGAGGTAACGTCGGGACACAGTTATGATGATAGCCTGTTTTTTATCGATGATATCCAAGAGCGAGAAAACAAGCTTCAAGGCAACCTCAAGCGCCAACTATTGTCCATAAGCAGCCCAATTGAGTGGGCAAATACCATTGCTATTGAGCTAGAGATCAAATGGTCGCATGCCGCCAACACTGCATTCGTATGTCGTCAGGCAGTTTGGCTCGATGATGAGTTTATTGCTGAAACTGTCAACCCGGATTATTCGCCTAATGCCCAAGTTCATTTGGTGAACTATTTACATAAGTTGTTGATAACGGACCAGCAAGATGAATGGTTTGAATCATACTGTGCTGACGGTGAGCTGCATCCTTTGTTCGACTCGTCACTTTGCGAAATGACCAAGGGTGATTATGCTGAGACTGAACATTACCAAATTTTTAATGATGCAGGAGCATGCGGTGAGTTTCACGACTTAGTTTTGAACTCAGCAACCTCTGAAGCGGAGTTGACCGAAATTAGCTATCTTGGTCAAAAGCAGCAGCATGCATTGTTTCAATTTAGCTCGCTTGGAGGTGTGTTGCCTAAGTTGGGGCAAAGGTTAACGACGAGCATTGAAGCCGATGATGCCCTTAATACCAAACGCATAGAAGAAGTGTTCAGCGATATATTTGTTGCCAGCTTAGATAATCTACAAGAGCTACTCCAAGACAGCTTAACAATAGGGCCATTGCGCCACATTCCAGATTCAACCTTTGAAGCTGATGCGAGTATTAAGCAGCAAGATTGGTACAACGGCAAAGCCAGCTGGGATATGGTTTTCAACGCCGACCAAAACCTGCTTTCGAAGATCAACTATTGGTTGGCAGGAAAAGAACAGTTGGATCTAGGCTACGCACTAGTTAGAAAAACTGAACAAGGAAAAATAGAATACATTCATGATCCTGATGGCTTTAGTGAAGCCACTAGAGAGTTAATAGAGTCGGGAGGGAAGGACTCGTTACCTAAGCCATATATTTCGAAATTGGAATACAACAAAGACAATATTACGCTTTGGGACCTTCACAACGATATTGAAGTATCAGCCGCGGATGTCGGGGCTGGGGTATCTCAGGTTTTTCCTCTTGTGGTGGCTGCTTCACTGTCCAATAAAGGACTTATCTGTATTGAACAACCAGAGCTACATATTCATCCTAAAGCACAGGTAGGGCTTGGTGATTTATTAACCCAATCTAATGAAAAAAATCAGTTTTTGATAGAAACCCATAGTGAGCACTTAGTACTAAGGTTACTCAGACGAATAAGAGAAACGACCGAAGGAACTTTAGCTAGAGGGCTAAAACCCGTTAAAAAAGAAGATATTTCGATTATCTATCTTGAAACATCTGAATGTGGCGTTGTTTCCCATAGAACGTTGTTGACTGACGATGGTGACCTTGCAACCAATTGGCCTGACGGATTTTTTGATGAAAGGGATGAGGAGCTGTTCTGATGTACAAGGAGATAGCGCTCGATCCTCATTGCCTTTCAGAGTTTCACTATTACGCCTTATTAAAAAGCGCATTTGGATTCGAAAGTGGTCGCTATGTTGTTGCCCCAACTAAGCAATGGGTGAGAGAGGCTTATCAAAGCGTTAAAGCTTCAGGAATTTCTCCCAACAAACAGAAGTCCATAACAAATTTTCTTAATAAGATGCAAAGAGAAAAGGCACTGCCACGGATTATATTGCCCAGAGATCGAGCGAGTTTAACAGCGCAGAGTGGTTATGGTAATTGGATAGAATGGGTTGAAACACAGCATTCAATGAGACAATTCAATGCTGTTGTGACTGAAAAACATGGCGTAGCGCATACCAACTATGAACAAATAATTGAAGGTGATGAAGCGTGGGCAATCCCTCCTACACTCTGGATTGATAAAACTCATCGAGAGATCATGTCTGTGGTTAAACCGTTATTAATGGTAGGTAGGGAGCTTACAATCGCCGACCCTTACTTCAAGTTACCGGGAAATAAATTGCTCAAAGCGATTTTGAAAGAAGCAAAGGTGGGCAGCATAAAAAAAATCACTATTGCTACTTCGATGGAGTGCGGCAACCTCTCTGGCGTATTTGAGCGAGAATATAAACAACTGCTTGGTGGTCAAATAAAGCTCGTTTATGTCCGAGTGCCGAATCAGTTTATTCATGATAGGTACATGCTGACCGACATTGCTGCGATTAAAGCAGGGCAGGGTTTCGCTGTTGCGCCAGAGAAGGGGCTTCAATCAGATCATTTGAGCATTAGCTTATGTGGTTTGGAGGAATATAAAGATACAAGAACTCGTATCGAACAGTATCAACAGCAAAAACCAGAAAGTTGCCAACTTTTGGGTTAAAGAAAGATAATAAAGGCTTAACTAACACATGGAATTGCAGTTTAAAAATGTGTCCGGAAAAGACAACGTTGGGGATTTTACATGGATACATCAATCAGGGCGCCAGGCAGTAATTGCCGATATGGTGTCTGGGTGTGACGTCCATAAAGGTATCGATTTATTAAGTAACTGGCTAGCGGTTAATCAAATGCATGAGCTTTTTGATGCTGGCTATGTGATTGAGCAATTGCATGAGCTTTTTAAAGCAAATGATGTGCAATCAACACTAGGTGTTATAACTCAACGGCAACGTCAATTCGATCTTCATTTAGTAGGGAATCTTCGACTTTTTAAGGTAGAGCAAAACGTAGAACAGATGAAGGAGGTAGGAAACGAGATTCACCCCTTGTCTGTGGTCGGTAGCCCTGCAACACCAATTGTCCTACGTAAAACATTAACCACTGACCATACAACGAAGTTCATTTTGACTAGTGATGGGTTAGACAGCTCTATAATGGACTCTCTAGCGCTCACATCTGATGCATTAAACTGCGGGCAGTTATTTCAAAAGCTCTTACCAGCGGTATGTGATGATGACTGGTCTGCATTAATATTCCCAATGGCTAGTTCGCAGTCTTTTACAGATCATAATTGGCCATATAATCCTTTTGTAGGCCCTCAAGAAGAACGACTTCATGAGCGTAGAGGTTTAGCAGAAATCGCGACGGAGTTATTCAAACAGAAAGCGTTTGATGGGTTTAGAATTGTCTCTTGCCCGCCTATCTTAAGTGAAAACTCATCTCGCTTGTTTGATGGCCTGCTGGTCTATCCGTTCGGTGTGATCCCTCTTGAGTTAAAAGATCATCATGGAGCGATTATTATTGATATGGGAACCAATAAACGAAACAGCTTATTGGTTGATAACGACATGGGACGAAGTTTTCTCTCTAATCCTGCTACAAAATTAAGAGAGGCACTCAAACGCTTTGGCGATTTACCCCAGCTAAAAGCCTTGCCCCCTGAATTGAAGAATACTGGTCTCGTGATCTTTACCTCGCACAATGCAAATGTTGAGTGTTTGTATGACGGTCAATCTATTCCTTCTCCATTTATGAAGGCGGGAGAAGTTCTAGTATCAAAATCAGAACAGTTGAGTGATCTATTGTTCACGTTTTGTCGGTCACGATTTGGCAAAAAGCCAAAAAGAAGGTTAACCGATTCTGAAA
The DNA here is from genome assembly GCF_000808535.1 of Vibrio sinaloensis. Classification (GTDB taxonomy): domain Bacteria; phylum Pseudomonadota; class Gammaproteobacteria; order Enterobacterales; family Vibrionaceae; genus Vibrio; species Vibrio sinaloensis_D. Next base: position 95,321 of record NZ_JWLV01000045.1, on the reverse strand, counting down.
TTAATCACTTGGTCAAAGACCTAACCACATTTCAGTCGGAAACCGTCCAGGACTTAATAACAGTGGGTGATTACGATGTTGAACTAAAGCCGGTTGACGACGAATCTACCGATTACTTCACGGTTTACAATGCGAGTTTGTTTAAAGAACAGGTTTGGGCAAAGTGCTTCAATTTAGATCACTTGAGTGCTGTACATCGACAAAGTGAGCTAAAGAGCATAGGACGAGAGGCTCTTGTTTTAAAAAGGCTAAGCCGAGTCGACGGTGTACAGCGTTATCAAGATAAAGAGCTCGTTGACGATAGGTTTTTTGTATTCGTAGAGAAAGCGCCTGAGCAAAATCTTGCCAGCTGGCTAGAGAAAAATCCAAGTCGCGAGCAGCGGATTAGGTTACTCATTTCCTTAGCAGAAACTATTCAACAAATTCAGAATATTGGTGAGCCTGAAGTCATCCACCGTGCAATCAATCTGTCTAATGTTCGTATAGATGCAAATGGCAAACCTGTCTTGATTAACTTTGAGCTTTGTCAGCAAGAGATGGTAGCAACTCTGCCTTTAAATGCACGCAGAACATTTGAGCAAAAATACCAAGCTCCTGAAGTGAATGAACCCGGGCAATCGCTAACTTTTGCTGCTGATGTTTTTAGTTTTGGCCTTATTACGTTTTACTCGCTGGCTGGTGAACTCCCATTTGAGCAATCAGCAAAAGAATTGGTGACTAAAGGGCGGCGTCCTGCTTTTTGGAAGCAGCTATGTACGCAACTCGACATACCACAAGGTCACGTAGAGTTCTGGCAACGTATTTTACATATCACTCCCAAATACCGACCAAGCATTAGACAAGTTTTAGAGGTGCTAGAGACATGGAAATGACAACAAACGCATACGTAAAGCAGTACCCTATTGAAAAGACGATATATCAATGTGATGCGACCAAACGCTCTTTCTATCGAGTTAAGCTTCCGCAGCTTGGGTTGTATTATGGCCTGAAAGAAATAGAAGCGTCGGATAGTAGAGCCGTAAAAGAAATCAAAAATGAAATTATTGCTTTAAATCGTCTGCCATTCGGCATTGCAGCTAAATGTCATCAACACTGGCGAGAAGGGAACAAGCATTACTTGTTGATGGATTGGATCGAAGGCACTCCGCTCAATGAATACGTTCCATCAGCTCCCAAGAACCGACGTGAACTAGCTCAAGGCCTGAAAGTGGCTGAGAAGGTCGGATGGAAGCTCGTTGAACTACACCGTTACAATGTAATTCATAGAGATTTAAAGCCCGAAAACGTAATTGTGCACAGTGACAAGAATGGCAATGTAAGGGACGTTAGCCTTATTGACTTTGGTCTATCAAATCAGAAACGCCAACTAGAAGAAGGAACAGCTCACTACCGTTCTCCAGAACAAGAGTTCGTAAGGCATGCTAGCTTAACTCAAGCTTCGGATGTTTTTTCTTTTTCTCAATTGATTCATTATTTGATAATCGGCGCTCCAGTGTTGCTACAACCAAACTTCGAGGGTTCTGATTGGGATGAGTTGGTTTTAGTAGTACCAGATTTCACGCCACTAAAACTTAAAGATACCTTAAGTCAGGGTTTACAGTTTGACTCAAGAAAGCGGACTAAGCAGGTATTTTCAATCGTTAAAGCCTTGCAAGAGGCTTCAAAGAAACTTAATAGCAGAGGATAGATGTCATGTCGGCTCATAACCAAACGGTTCCTTTTTGGCCCGAGGAGAAAATGGCAAAGTATCAATCTGTCTTACCGTTACTCTACAGATTGGAAAACAACTACCTAGATAAAAACTGGCCTGACAATGGTGGCAGTCAAGATTCGGTGATAAGCCAACTTAAAACAGCGAGACGAGGGTGGATCTCTTCTTTTAAACCGAAAGATAAAGATTCCGTCATCGTTACGTTATTAATTGGGAAATATAAGGTCACTATCAACGTTGCAAAAAGTGAAAGTAACCCTCGACTTTGGCTGAGTCGACTGTATTTCGCAAACAATCAGGATCGTCAACGTATGTTGGAAAAAGGGACACTTTTGGAGTTTGAGGGTGTTGATTTCCTAACCGGACGAGAATTTGGCTCAGGGCTGGAAAACAGTTCTAGCTGGTTTAAGTCCGGAGAGTATGCCTCAGAGCTTCTTCGTGCTATTAATTCTCCATGGAATGTTGATGGTGACGAAATTGAACCAGCAGAAGAGCCAGAAGACACTCTCTCTTTTGAAGAGCAAGAGATGGTTGATGTGCTTCGCTGTTTCATTGATTCAGAATACGAATTGGAAAGAATCGCTGCGCAACAATGCATGCCCTTTGAAGCGACATCTATAACTGCCAGGAGTGAGAGGACGACCTATCGACTTCATTATGAAGTAACAATTGATGAGCTTGATTATGCGCGTTTACTTGAGACACAACCGACTTTACTCGAAATGCTCAATGAGATGCGTGAACCTACTGACGTGTTGATGGAAATCGCGGATCTGAATCCTATAGAGAATGAACCGATCATCCATGTCAGTATAGAGAAGCAAGCGCTGGACTCCCAGATCCCGGCTCAAGCTCTACTTACCATCGCCGCACTACCAACACTCAAGAAGGTAAGAAATGCGGTTGTTGATTCTTTGGAATCTGAAGGGTCAAAAAATCCGTGGTTATTGCCATTAGCCGCTGGTGTATATCAACATAAATCGCTGACACCGGTAAGTGTTCCCGTTCCACCTAGTAAATTTCCACCGACACCTTCGCAAGTTAAAGCTATAAATAGTGGAGCAGGCAGTGATGACTACGCACTGGTTCTAGGCCCTCCCGGTACGGGAAAAACAACTGTGATCCTTCAATGGGTCAAGTATTTTGCTGCGCAAGGAAAACGTGTATTGGTGACATCGCAAAATAACAAAGCGGTTGACAATGTTCTTGAGCGTCTGGCAGAGGAAGATGACTTTGAATGTTTAAGAATTGGCAATGAGAACAAGATCAGTTCTTGTCTGGAGGATATTACTTTAGACAACAAAGCTGCCGAACTTCAGGAACGTATGTTTGGAGCTGGGGATGAGACGCTAAGTAATCTCGAACAGCAGTTGGAATATATAAGAGAGCTACTTGCTAAAAGGAATGAAATCCTTGAGCACATGGCGCGATCTGAAAAGGCGCAAAGCGATCATATTCATTGTGCTAACTTACTGAAGACACTGAAAGAGCGATTAACAGAAACCGAGTCTGACATACTTTCTCAGGACAATGCTATACGTCGATTGAACATCCAGTTGACTGAAATAGAACAAAAAGAATGGCCAATATTCAAATCAGTGTCGCGTTGGTTAAACAATAAGAAGACCAACTTAGTCAAGAAAAAGATCGAAAAAGCAAATCAAACTTCTGGTGCACTGGTTAACGCCAGAATCGAGACAATCTCGTCAATTGCAAATACTGAAAAAGCGGTAGCAGAAACTGAAAGCTTGTTGCATATATGCAATGATACTGTTGATAGCTATTTTAAAAAGGTAGCTCCACTTATTGATGAAATTGAGCTTCCGGGCAACTCCGCCGAAAGGGTAACTAAACTAGATTTGGTTCAAATTGATGAGCTGTTAAGTAAGGTTTCCAGTATTCATAGTAATCTAACCCAATGGTTTAACAAGCTTAAAACGGAGCGGCAGCAAGCACTGTATAAGATCCTCATAGAGAACGTTAACGTGGTTGGTGCTACGTGTATTGGCATCAACACCAAAGCGCTGTTTAGAGAGTTAGATTTTGATGTTGTGATTGTTGATGAATCAGGTCAAATTCAACTACACAATTTAATCGTACCTTTATCTCGTGCTAATAAGGCTATTCTGGTTGGTGATCATAAACAACTACCTCCAGTGGTTAGCGATGAAGTTCTCGAAGAAATTGAAGCGAAAGACTTTGGAGATTATAAAGATCTCTATCGTCTAAGTTGGTTTGAACATCTGTGGAATGCCGCGCCAGATGATCGAAAAATCATGTTGGATACGCAATTCCGTTGCCCTTCAATGATTAGTGACTTTGTTTCTGATGCCTTTTATGAAGGTAAGTACTTTGCGGGCGTTGGTATGGATAAAAAGAAACCATTACTATCATATTGCCCGCAACCGATGATCTGGATAGATACTACATGGCTAGAGGAAAAAACTGAGAAGGCAACTTCAGAAGACGGTCGAGCTGTAGTTCAAGACAATGTTTGTGAAACAAAGCTAGTTATCGAGCTTCTTAAATCTTCTATCCGAGAAATGCCGGATCTAGCTGAAAACCGAGAAATTGGGGTGATCGTTCCTTATGCGAATCATGTTAAGGCAATTCAGAAAGCGATACGCAAAGAGCAAAAGCGTGGAAATCTAACAGAGCTTACCATGCCATTAAACGAACTCGTTGCGTCAGTGGACAGTTTCCAGGGACAAGAACGGGATCTCATCATATTCACGTTCACACGATCAAATCGTCAAGGAAAAGTCGGCTTTTTATCTGATTGGCGCAGATTAAACGTTGCTCAAACAAGAGCAAAAAAACAGCTGATAATGATAGGCGATTCTCAGACTTTAACCAAAGGTGCCGAACGAGAGGGAGCTCATGATGCTGGCTTTAAGCAGGCGATGGTCCTGCTGAAAAAACAATGTCATCAAAAAGGTGCTCTGCTACAAGCAGTGCGTTTCTTGCCAGATGCGAAAACTGTCAAACGTCCTCAAAACGGCAAATCTTCGACTAAACGAACTACCACAATTAATCACAGTACAAATAAAACGTTGGTGAGTGAAAATGGCTAGGAAGAATACGAATAGTAACCCTTATTTCAACGTATTAAAGAGTTATGGTGAGGTGCTGAGCTCTCACATTCAACCAGGTGAAACTCTCTTCTATGTGCGTGATAATCTCTTACCTATTTTAAACGTGAAGATCTTGGTTAAAGAGCGTAGTAGGGAAGAGCTTAGTGATATCGATTTGATGATATTTAAACTCATTGGACAGGGAATCAGTTCAGTCAAATCTATAGTTACTTTAACTGGACTTGCTGAAAAGTTGGTGATGAAACACCTAAGTGAAATGTCAGGAAGATCGTTCATCGCTTTCGAAGGTGAGCGGCTTAAGCTTACAGAGCTTGGTGAAGAAACGCTAGAGCATGGTGTTCCCATCAGAACCGTTCAGCGAGCATTTCGCTATTGCGCTGTATCAGAACAACTCCTTCCCAGAGAAGCGTATAAGCTGCCTTACACGGAGTTAGACAAAATCCGAAGCAATGATTTTACTCGTAAGGTTAAGTCGAATCATATCTTGGAAGAAAGTCAGCTTGTCAGTTTAAAAGGCTTGGATTTGTCTAAAGTCGAATCCAAACGTTCGCTCGGTATTACCGATGAAGCTATAGCGTTTGGTGACGTGGTCGGGTATTCATCCGGCTACCTTCAAACAAAGATATTTTTAATTGGCCGGCATTCGCCGGAAAGAGCCATTGTCGCGTTTGGTAAAACCTGTTTGGAATATAATCTCCAAGAAATATTGGAATCCATCACAGCATTAAATGACGGTGACATTGTTGCAAAGTTGAATGAACTTTTCCAAAGAGAAAAGCTCTCTTTTGGGGAAGGGCAAGTGATGTTAGACGAGTTTAGACTTCCTATTGTTAATATCACTAAAGCCAACCCAGAGTGGCTGTCAAAAAACTTAGAATCAGGTCAGAAAGCAATTCTCATGTGCGGCACAGATAACTTAGCTGCTAAGCCTGTTGGTATAAAGGGTTGGGGAAAATCCTCAAACCTATCGGGCTTAACTATCCGATACTATTTGCATGAAGGTTCTTTGCAAAACGATGCTCTTAAATTAAGACGCTACGTTGAAATGTGCGATGCGTATATGGCGACACCCAGAGACGAGAGGGATTATCCAACACTTACTAAGTATATTGAGAATACAATATCTCACGAGGATGTCGCGGAGCTTCATTTGCTGGCTGAACGATATTCAATTACAAGAGTAAGTAAAACGTTACCTCAACAAGAAGTGGTTACAGATTAATGACTGAATACAAGTGGCAAGGATGGGGATTGCTGCCCCTTTTCATTTCCAAAAAGGCGTTTTCTCAGATAATTAGTTCAGCAGGTTGGAGTCATTGGGCAAAAGGTCTTAGTACGAGCGAGATCAAAGATGTACGACGTTTTTATACACGTTCAAGTGCTGATTTACTTAGACCCTTGAAATCAGGGCGCTTTACATTAACAAACGGTGAAGAGCCGCTTTTTACACTTGCAAACAGTTCTTTATTAGATTGCGGTCATCAGGTCAATATCACCAAATTGCAACTTCTGGAGTTGGGGGAGATATATTTACTTTACATACACTATGAATCTCCTTTGACATTTAGTGCCGATAGCATATCTAAGCTAAACAGAAGCGTATTCCAATGGGAGCCAAAGACTGAGAAGCACAAAGTAAGTCAATGGATGAGATCTGGGCAGAAAACTAAGGGATTGAAACAGCATATTAGTGAGCTCTTAGATATTTCATTAGATCAAGATACCCACTATGGAGAAGATACATTTGGACATGAATTGGTGAATTGTACTTGGGTTAAGCAAGTCACCAACTTTGAATCAAAAGAAACGATTTGCGTTAGTGAGTTAAGTGCTGGAATAAACGTTAACGATCCAAGGTATAAACTTTCAGCGAGCGAGAAGCAAAGGCAGATAGAAACTCAATTTGATTACTGGGCTGATTGGAGATGCCAATTCAATTTAAATCGCTTGGTATTCGTTGATCAAACCCCAGAAGAATCATCATTACAATGGAATTTATCTAACAATAATTATTACTTAGACCTTTTTGCTGCTGTAGTATGCCAGAGAACGATCTTGAATCGATTTAAGGACGAAATGATGCTTTGTAGTCACAAGCGTCGAGGTGCGCTTTATGAGCGTATTTCCAATTTTAGAAGGCAGTATAAAATTGCCCATATATCTACATACCCCTTTGCAGAAAAGTTATACGAATATTTTTGTAGCCAAGCAAACCTGTCAGAGATAGAAGAAGGTACGTTTGTTGAGCTAGAACATAACCATTCGCTATGGAAGCAAGAGAGAGAAGAATCATCAAATACTGTGCTTTTGTTAGTGTCTCTTGTAGCAGCTTTACTTGTTCCTGCAAGTTCCATTGCGACGATTATGGCGTTAACAGACGAGCAGATGAACTCAGTGTTTTGGTCGTTATCTGGCTTGATTACTTTGGCGACAGTTTTTGTTATGGTTTGGCCACCATTCAAACGTTACTTGAAGAATCGAAATTCCTAATAATCTTAAAGCTTTTTTGTAGTTAAGTGGTTGATTTAAATTTATTTATAGTCTTTTGCCCTTAGCGGTTAGGGGGAGCGCGAGAACGTTATTTGCTTAATTGGAGTGTAAATGTTGAGCAATGAGTGAGTGGCATTTGAACGCCGAAACCTCGTTGAAAAGAAAGCCACTCTATTAGCTCAAATATTAAACATACGTGCGGTCGCCCTGTCTTAACAATAGAGGACATCGCCTCCAAATTTTGATAATAAGTGCGGTATTTCCATTGTTTTAATCAGGTGAACTTGGATAAAGCACTTTGGCACTGTATAGGGGCTTGATGGCTTATTGTGTTTGGAGCTATTGTTAGCCTACAACGGTTAATTAATGAGTATTCTAATAGGGTTATGATCACATGGTAGAACATTTTACTCATCGTTCCAGATGCGTGGTAAATCGCTTTTTCACACTCATATATAGCCCTCACCACCGCTCTGTCTCGGGTTGAGCGTATACGTTTGGCATACTCAAACCAGTATTCCACTTCAGCTTCCATTGCCGCTTCTTGGCTTCGAGCAAATGAAAAGAGGAGGTAACGGTATTGTTGATGCTCGTATGCTTCGATGTCCGCTTTTAGTTTTTCAGCGTGCTTAATTGCCAGACTGCGAATTTTGTTAAAATGAACCGTAGCTTGTTCCATATTTTCATCGTGCTTATTATAGTTGTCGATAAATAGAGCCTTGGCATCCATCACACCATTTTTAATGAGTTTGCCTAAGGTGTATTTGTTACCACTGCGTAGAGATGAGCCAGCAAGGCGATATTGATGAAATCGGTAGGCGATACCTTTAAATTGAGTGTTTGCGCTGTCGGGAATGAGTTCGATTTCAATGCCTTGGTTGAGAAGTGCCACTTCAAACTGAGCCAACGAGCAAGCAGAAGGGAGAGTGCGAATCGCCGAATCCACTTTTCTTCTCATCATACGAATCACCGTTTTCTCTTTTTCGCCTTGTACATCAGTATCGTAACTTGAGTGGAGCTCCCCTGTGCTTTGCACGGTTTGTAACCCTAGCGTAACTTCTTGCTCCCTCATAATTTCTTGAGCTTTGAGGTGCGATTGCCAGCTAGAAATGATTTTACCTGTCAGCAAATCGGTGGTTGAAACGATAATGTGAACATGCTCATTGTCTGTGTCTGAGTGTTTAAAAGCGATAAAACGAGCATGCTCATACCCTAAATGATTCATCAGCTTTTTGATCGCGTTTCGCCATTGGGCTAGGGGTAACTGTTCCCCCTCTGCGAGGGAGACAACAAAATGGCGGAAGGGTTGTTTCGTATTAGGGTTAGCTAGGTGAGCGCTTTGCAGTTCAGCAATCGCACGGCTCCAATCAATGTCTCGGGCATCTTGGTTTCTTGCATTCAGGGGAACCGAAGCGATTTCATTGGCGCAGATAAACTGCGATGTTCCCCCGAGTTTGTCACCCTTGGAGTGACTTGAAGAATACTCGATCAGCAGTGTGACATCGTCACTTTGCTTGGCACTATATCGAACTAATTGCGTGGCATCATGCACCGTTTGTTTATGATTCTTACATTGTAATTCCTCAAATATCATTACTGGCGTTCTCCACTTCTAGCTTGTTGCGGTAAAGCTCACGCAACGTACGGCTGTCCAAAAATTGCATGGCCAACAGCTCGGCGGTTTGAGAATTATGAGCGTCGATAGCTAGATTTCGGGTGAGTTGTAAATTCTGTTTTAGTTCATACAGAGCATCACCCAGTTGACGGGCTATTTCGTGGTCGTACGCAGGGTTACCTTCGTCAATGAGTGACTCCATCACTGTGGCGATGCGCTTTGTTTGCTTAAAGTACTCTGTGATTTCATCACTGCGTTGAGGTTTGACTGTGAGTTTTTGAGTTATGACCTCTCTCAGGAATCGACTCACTGATTTATAATTATAGCTGTGCATGACCTCAAGTAACTGCTGGTATTCGCTTTCAGTGAGATTGGTTTTCACTGCTTTGCAATACAGCTCTTTGTCACTTTTTCGTTGTTTTTTAAAATTCGCCTGAACGATACGAATTAACTTGCGTGCATTCATCAGCTCATTTTTATCGGCGTCATTGGGATGTTGGTGGAGATATAAAGCGTGAGAAAGCTCTGAAATAAAGGTTTGGTGTGAAGCGATGGCTACCCCAGATTCAATCGGCGAGGGTAACAGTCCTGCGAGTAGTGTAGTCAACTCATCTGCTGAATAGCTGTGACTTTCAATGAATGCCGATAGTATTTGTTTATGTTTTCTAGATGTGCAGCGAATGACAGTTGCTGCGACTGTGTTGATATTAATATCCATTTTTTAAATTCTCTATTTATTATTTTAATTATTTAGAGTGTTTTGTGTTTTCAAGCGATAACGCCGAAGGCTGTTAGCGCAACCTAGCATAGCGAGGCATGCTTTCGTGTGTTTTATTTGGAACAAATAATAACACGCGATACCAGCTTGTTACTATTTTTGTTCTATTGTGTTTTTATTATATTCATATATTTGTGCGAAATGGAAGTGTGGTGATTTAAATAAATAGTTGATGATTATATATATCGAGAAATAGTTCAATTGTCGCACGAGGCATTGCATTTGACGAATAAAGCAAAGGAAATGGTTTGTGACGCACAAGAACTGCCGTTTGACGCACTGCAAATGCGCCCCCCTATCATTACGTATCACTTGATATCATATGCTCTCGACATATTACACGCTCCAGTGCGAGTATTCATTACCATTTCGTTATGTATAACTAAATGGGGAAGATGGGGCATTGTCGTATCACGCACTGAATATGTCGAGTGACGCAGTTGAAGTGCGTACTACTATCACAAGGTCTCATACGTAATTATTGAGCTGTAATATGGGAAATTGGATTGGTATTTACTAGGTTTTGGTATTTGTGGGTGTTTTTATGTCTGATTAAATATATATGTTGTGAATATTTAATTTCGACAATATTGCATTTTTATGTTGATCTGAGTTTCGAGTTGTTGTTATTCTAAATTCAACGGCTCATAGAGTCCTATAATAAAAATAAACGGAGGCGTCCTATGGCGCTTAATCAAACTCAACCCATTTTAAAAATAGAAAGAAAGTCGGAAGTACTTGAACGCGTAGGTTTATCCAACGCGACACTTCACAGGCGTATCAAAGAGGGGACATTCCCGCCCGCGATTAAACTCGGAGGAGGTAAGGCTATCGGCTTTATGTCACACGAAATTGATGCGTTTCTCATTGCTTGTGCACTAGATAGAGATCATAAGCTTGTTGTAAAAGACTTGCTCAGACAACGTAACCAGTTAAAACAAACTTCGCCATTTTTACAGGCAATAGACTTTCACTAATCGAAAAATCTGACCTGTACAATACCGTATAAGGCAGACTCAGTTTAGTCAATGTGCAAGACATATTTTGAGAGCTAAGTCGTATCTTAGTTCTCAGATGCCGTGCACCTCTGGGCTGACAAATAAAACAATAATAAAAAGGAAAATATAACATGTCTTCAAGAACGACATCTATTTGCACCATCATTGGTGCGGACACCGAACGCAGCACACTCTACTCGACTATCGTTGATGATATGGGGTGCCTCGATTTTAACTACATCGTGCCTATGCCAGCTTCACTTCAAGGAGCAGATAATGAACAGCAGCGCCAGTGGATGATTAAGCATTGGGGCGCTGAGTCGAACGCATTTGGTCATTGGGTTCCATATCGTGCATACAATCAAAAAGTCGATAACTTTCCAGTTGAAATGGAAACATTTATCAACATTAGACGATTTGAAGCCGCTGGAGAAAGTCATGACCTCTCTTTAGAGCCGATTGAGTTTAAAACCATCAATGGTTTTCCCGCTGAGATATTTTTTAAACTCTCTGAGCAAAATCCAGCGCTGACTTTTGAGGTGTCATTTTTTGACGATCGGTTTAGTTGCTGGTGTGGAAAGTATTATCTGAAAGGTGGGGAGGTCATCCAGTCAAAAGTAGCATCTCATCCACTTCTGATGACGAAAGACCAATGTCAGTATTGGGAGAACTATGCGCAAGAGCTTGCAGGTTTGAGACCAGTGGCTTAGTGATATAGCTTTTAAAATCTGTTTATGTCGAGCCAGCTTATGCTGGCTCTGTTCGTCTATAGAAGGTAGGAGCCTTACATCACTGTTTTTGCAAAAAAACTCCTCAGCAATAGGTTAATTTTTTTGTCTTTTTTTAACCTATGACTCTGAATAGGTTAATTGAGACAACTTAATCAGAGCCATGGGTAAATGTGCAATGAGTTAGCAAACACGTTTTTGCCCCAAAACGTGTTAGCGATGTTTCCAATATTATTGATGTACCATCTTGTTAGAAACCTCTTCTTTCAACATTGAAATTTCGTTATTAACCCCAATTTATTAAAGAGTTAAGAGCGGAGGCAAGATGGCAACTAAAGACAATCATTACATTCCACAATGGCATCAAAAAGGTTTCATGAGTGAGCGTGATGACCAGATCTGTCATTTAACTCGCAGGGAGTTCCCGCTACCGAATGGCGAGCTGAAGGTGAAAACATTTCAAAAATGGCATACACCTGCTCAACGTTTCTATGGCGAACATCTCTACTCAACGTTCTTCGGTGAAGAAGTAAACGATGACATAGAGCGGAAGTTATTTGGTCCAATCGATGATAATGGTTCCAGAGCCGTTCGTGCATTTCTAACAGACGATCAGGCTCAGTGGCATAACAATTTTGAAGATTTCTTCACCTACTTAGACGCTCAGAAACTTCGTACACCTAAAGGTTTGGATTGGATTCGAAGCAAATATCCTGAACTAAACCAGTTGCAGTTAATGATTGAAATGCAGTCATTACGAACCATGCATTGTACGTTGTGGGCCGAAGGCGTTCGAGAGTTGGTCTCAGCTGAAGATTCGGACGTAAAATTCATAGTCTCAGATCACCCAATCACCGTTTACAATTATGCTTGTCCGCCTGATTCTGAGTTATGTGAATATCCAAATGACCCTGATATTTCGTTAAAGGGTTCTCAAACGATTTTCCCGTTAGATAAAAATCGCTGCCTGATTTTGACAAACCTTGAATACGCTCAAGACCCTGAAAATGCAAATCCAACTGAACAACGTACTAATGCGAATCGTATGCGTCGAAGTATGGTAAATACAATTGAGTTTATCAATACTCGTAAGCTAACTGCTGATGACGTCACAAAGATAAACCATATTATCAAGAGCAGATCCAAAGAATCAGTTGCAGCAGGTAAAGAGGAGTGGCTATATCCAGAACGCAGTATTACTGGTGATTGGGCAGAGTTGAGGCACGTATTGCAACCCCCTAAAAATGAGCTCTACCGATATGGCGGAGAAATGTATGCTCATTTTGAAGATGGCTCAGTTCACTATCAGGATGCTTTTGGCAGAACAACTCCACCAAACGAATTCCTGAATAAAGATATTGATGAAGCCCAATTAGGCCGTAACGATCTCTGTGGTTGTGGTAGCGGTAGAAAATACAAAAACTGTTGTCGAGATGTACCTCAGGAATTACGCACAACATGGAGTGTTGCCAGCATACGAGAGCGGCACTTGATGTTTTGCAATTGCATCCGTGATGTTTTGGGGCTCGATAGCGGGAAAACGTGGCTGGACGTCAGGAGAGAACTGTCGGATGACCAGATTAAGAGAATCTATGGGTTCTATGCAGCATTATGGCCTCGTGAAACCGACATTTACTCGCTACTGCCTAAATCTGATGGCAAGTATAGAGGTTTGTACACTGGTCCACTAGATGCTCGGACAATTGGTATTAGTGCATTGCCAATGGCATCCATGTTTGATGAGTTTTTGGTTGAGACTCCAGTGACCAATCCTAACAATGTTAGGCCAGAATTTAGTCCAATAGAGAATCCAGCTAGATACAAGTACCAAGCCTTAAAAGATTTCATGTTCATGCTCCAATTGGAGCCGTATATTGGTCTTGGGTTGGTTAATCTGATTCCTGACCCAAGCGAGTTCGATATGCCTCTCATGAGAGCAATGATGGAGATGGCTAGAGAACGTGGTGATCGGCAAGAGATTCTGAATGAGCAGGATCATCGGCTGCATTTCAGATTATTTACCGAAGACTTATTGAACTCAACAGCTATGATGCCCAAAGAAGCGAGAGTTCAGTTATTGATTAGCGAATTTGGCTTAGACGAAGATGCTGCTACTCAAACAATTGACACATTAGAGGGGGCAGCTGAGGCTTCACCACTTGTAATGCTTCAACAAGTCGAGTTGAGAGATAGTGGGCAGTTCCAGCAGTTCCGAATGGGGCCTAACTATGAAATGGCGTTGCTAATTGCTCAAGTAACGGGCTCTGTACTGGTTACAGACAGCGGCTCAAGATGGCAGGAATTGATGGCAGCTCAGCATAGAGCGCAAGGAATAGTGTCCTATCCATGGAATGATGCTCATACTCAGTTTAATGCGCTGCCGATTGACGAACCGTTCTTAGATACATTCCGAAAATCTCAAGGCATTTTTTCTACCGCTCGGAATTGGCTTAAGACCACGGACCGGATGGTACAGGGCAATAACCGTAATGCTGCTCAACTGACCCGGTTAGCTGGACAGGCTTCCGACTTTGCAAATCGACTAGAGCGGCAGACTGCTGAGCCTTTGCTACTGGATCGATTTAGAATTTCAAGTCCTGAAGGTGGATTTTATGATGCTACTGTACAGCGGTTGCTGGCTCGCTCTAGCTGTTTGAGGTATGACAGAAGTGTTCGGTCTGTTTATGGTGTTGGAATCCAAGATTAATTCATCAGAAGCTTTTTGAATGAAAGTAACTAGTAGAGCAAACCTCAGCTAAATTGTTTTTGTCCAGAAACGAGACAGTTTGACAATATGAGAACATTGACAATATGAGAACTACCGGGCTAGCTGCGACATCAGGATTGGTAGCTAGTAGCGCATCATAGGAAAAGGTCGCTCAATTTAGAGCGACCCTCTCTACAGCACTACTCATCGAGCGTATATCCGTTTCTTTTTATCAGAGAAGCAAAATCGAACACTCGTTGTTTGAATGGGTGGTGATGCATAGCGCTAATGTCATCAACAACACAAATGCCTTTGTCCGTTGCCTGGTTGAATTGGGAGGCTAAGCAACGAACTTCAATTTCTATTTCACGGTCTTGTCCAAATGGGTGCACCGTCAGGGTGGATTGATGCTTAGAAGAGGCAATGAGATTGTAATCTTTTGCGATTAATCCCATCGCTACCACGATGGCCTCAAAGTCAGTAGCGGGTACCACGGCTTTATATTTGCCATAGAGGATAGGAATCGCGTTGATAGCGCAATCAGAGCTAAGTTCGACTTGTAGCTCTGGAACTGGAATAGCGCACTCTTTATCAGCACGAAAGTGCTCACGAATGTCGTCAACAAAGGTTTGGTAGTGGTAGTACGACAGTATCACTCCTTTGTCCAAATCAAGTTCATATTGCTCAAGATAGTCGATAAAGCCGTATCCCTGAATATCAAGCAGTTCACGAATGTTATTCATACCACCGAGATATTTATCGATGAGAGTTTTACTTATCCCTCGATACATGAGTTCTTCCTTGGTTAAGTAAGGCTCCGCTCTTAAAGAGCAAACGGTGTGTTCGAGCATGGTTAACTCGCGCACACTGATACCGTGCTGCATGAGAACTGAGAAATCGTTGCTGCTTTGATAAAGCCACCCTTCATCAAAGGCCTGTATGAAATTTTTAATGAGTGTGTTCGGAAGCATAATAGTTATCCTTATAGAGAAGAGCGATAAAGCGAAGGGCTAAGCACTTTGCGAGTGTGAATAGCACTATTACGTGCTTGATTTAAATGACGAAAGAAGAAATGGAGTGAGTCTCTATGTTCTTTTCGCTCACCCTCTGGGAGCGTGACTAAATACTGTTGAATCAAGTTAGGTTTAATCGTTGGAAAACTGGTGTGTCCTGCGCGATGAAGCTCCGACTTTGCATAGTGGAAGAATGGCTGTAGACAGACATTGATAGTGATGAGCTGAAGTGGCGAGTAGTTCTTGCTTAGCTTGTCACTTAGCATATCTAGCCACCACTCAGAATAAGGAAATTCTTCATGGTCTTCGATGCTTGAGAGGTCTAAATTTCCAAATTCTGGAAAATCAAACAACTCTTCTTTTGGCTGTGCAAACTCGGGCTTAAAGTGATGACCAATTTTGTACATCGCAATTAAGATTCGATTAGTAAATGTCATTTTTTCCATCGTTGCTAACTCATCAATGATTAAGCGTTGCTCTCCAAAGAAACGCTTTGTGACCGCTTTGATTTGTTTCGCTCGCTCAATCGCCAACTCAGGAATGTCGGTTTTTAGTGCGATGTGGTAACAGTCTCTCGATAGCCCTTTCAGTTTAAACGTCAGTGGAACTGGCACTCGAAGTAAATAGGCACCAAACTCGTTGAGTGATAATCCGTAAGCGTTGAGCGCCTTCTGCTCCTTCATTGTCAATATTTTCGGAGCGCGGTTGTCGATAGTCGCCGCTTCAGCACGTTCAATGCATTGTTGAATGAGTGCGGGATAAGCCGTTCTTTCCATCGGTTTCACAGGGAAATGGACAGGGCGTTTAATAACATTTGCATCTCTTTTCATCATATAATCTCCGTTTTCCTGAATTTAGGGTGCAAAAATCCGCACCCTTAACTCGTTAAGGCTGTAAAAAATTGAGGGTTTTAGTTGAGTGTTAAGCGGGAAGCAGGGAAGTGCTTAGCTTAACGTTAAGTGACAAGTGAACTATGCGATGAGCTTGTTTGATTGACCATATTGCCCAGCAATTGAATAGTGCTTGCCCGTTGATTTAACAATGTATTCACTCCAGCATTTGTGGATTTTATACCGTTCTTCGAGGTATTTTGCGCTGTTGTACGAGGCACGAGTGGTATTGCTGTCCAGGTGAGCTAAGCACATTTCAATCGCATCTACTTTGAAATCCGTGGTCTCATTCAAATAGGTACTCGCTATTCCTCGAAACCCATGACTCACCAGTTTTCCTTTGAGCGAAGTCAGATTGAGTGATGAATTGACTGCATAAGGACTGATGTGCGGATATTTGGTATTGGGTTTGTCTGATGGGAACACATGCACCTCATCACCAGATATCGGCTTCATGAACTCTAAAATGCCGAGTGTGTATTCGTTTAACGGAACGAGGTGCTCACGCACACACTTTGTATAAAAATCAGGGATTGTCCAAAGCTTTTTGTCGAAATCAATGTCGCACCAACGCATCGATGCCAGTTCAAAGGCACGTGTCATTGTATGAAGCTGCATTTCAAACGCACATCGTGTTACGAGCTTCATGTTATTTTTGGACATGATACGCATCACTTCCGCTAGTTCATGAGGTTCAACCGCTGGCATATGAACAACTTTAGACTTTGCAAATTCATCTTTAATGTCAGCTAGGCAGTTGCTTGCAATGTAGCGGCGATTGACAGCAAAGCGCATGACTTGGTTGGCTAGTGTGCAAGCACGTTTTACGTTTTCAAGTTGGCCCACTTCTTGGAGTGGCTTAATTACTTCAATGACGCCAGTAGTCGTTATGTAATCCAGTGGTAAGTTACCAAGTCGAGGGTATAAGTGACGTTTAAAAAATAAGCGCTTGCGGTGGGAAGTTCGCACATGCTCTTTTATACGTTTTATTTCGTTTTCGCCAAAATTTGTACCATTGAGTTCAGCTTCTTTTCGGGATTCCTCAAGAAGGGCATTGCGATTTGCGGTTTCTTTCGCTTCATCTCGCTCAAGCATACGTTCAGCAACGGCTTTGAACGTCAACCCGCTCTCTAGATCACGCTCTAGTTTCTGTTTCTCTCGAAAGACTTTTGGATCAACGTTGTTTACAATTTGAACGCGAAGTTCTTGAGCAATCTTACGGACTTCTGCAAGTGCCATACTTGGATACGATCCAAGTCCAATTTTCTTTCGCTTTTTCGTGCTAGAGTCGGTGTAGATAAATAGCCAATTCTTTGAGCCGTTTTTGCGAACTCTAAGGTAGAGGTTTCCTCCGTCAGAAAGCGAGTATTCTTTATCGCTTGGTGCTGTGTTTTTTACTTGTGTGTTACTTAATCTATTGATACCAGCCATGCTGTTATCCTCCGTTTATTTGTGTGTTCCCCTTCAAGTTAACAACGGTTTTAGGGGTACGCAAGGGGGTGTCGGAGCTGTGAGATGTAGTGAGATGATGTGATGCTGAAAGATATTTAAATTATTTTAAATCAATGACTTAAGTTGAATCCTGATGCATGATGAGATGGTGTGAAACGTAATTGGTAATTCTTAAGAGTGATTCGCAACGCGTGGTATTTTTACCATGCGTTGATTTTAGTGATTAAGGTGGTATGCGGCAGCTCTGGTATTGCGTTGCTCACACCTTAACAGGGCGTTATGTTTACTTGTATTTCAAATGCTTAAATGTCTTAGGCTCTAGTTCTTTGTCCCTCTGGCAATCCGTTCCTAGTAGACTCAGCAAATCCGCATTGTCGGTCTAAGTTCTTGAATCTCTCAACCCGTAAAACATGCCAATGTTCGCGGGTTGCTTCATTGTCAGGTCGTGGTGGCTGGTTTCTGGTGTAACTGGCTCAAAGTCGCTTCTAGGTTCTTAGCCAATTAGCATTTCGGTTTAGCAGTTGCCTCGGCAATTCGGCATTGTTTTGCGCTTTGGTTGGAAAGAAAGGGTGCTTGTTGTTTGCTGGTCGGGTTGCCTCATTGGGCAGGGAAGTGGAATTACACGTTTTAGGTTGGTCGCCTTTGGCGGTCAAGTTGGTTTCAGCCTTGTGGTTTACTTCAGAAAACTCGTTAGAAATAGCAGTTCTTTCTCAATTAAATCATGTGTTTGTGGTAAAACATAACAAACAATTCAACAGTGATTCGCAACGCTTGGCGCTCTCACTTCGAGTTGAGTTAAGTGTTTACGGCTCAGTGGTTAAGTTCAGTGCTTGCGCTGCTCACACGTTAATTGGGCGTTATGTAGCCGCGAGAGGACGCTAAGTTAAAAGGATTTATATATGTTAAATATTCGCCAAGCTCGCATTGAAGATATCTGTGTTATCAAGAAACTACAGTTTCAGCTTAATGAGTATCATCAAGCAAATTTACCTGATGACTTTTTATCACCGGAAGAAATTGAACAAAAAATAGACCTACACAAGATAATCGAAAGTGAAAGGTCGATTTTTCTGGTAGCCGAAAGCAAAGGGGAGTTAGTAGGTTTTGTTTTTGGTGAGCTATGGGCTCGTAAGTCTTGGACACTCAAACAACGAAAGATCGCAAGCGTTGAACTGATTGTTGTGGATTCATGCTTTAGAAGTCAAGGTGTTGGACTGGCGCTCATAGAGGCGTTTGAGGAAAGGGCTATTTCTAACGGCGGAGAAGAGCTGTGGTTAGAAGTATATTCTTTCAATGAATCAGCTCTAGCTTTGTATCGCAAAGCTGGTATTGCACCCAAAATCCAAATTGGACAGAAGGCACTAACCTGAAAGTCGGCTACATAACAAATTGTTCAAGAGTGATTCGGCGCGCGTGGCATTTTTACTATGCGTTGGTTTTAGCGGTTAAGGTGGAATGCGGAAGCTTCGGTATTGCGTGCCTCACACCTTAACAAGGCGTTATGTGTAGGAGGCAGTATGGAACTAGCAACATATAAGAAAGATGGTTATTTTCTTGAGGATGGAGAGTTACTTAGCAAAGAATATCCTGACACGTTTTGGGTTTCTAGTTCTGACGCCCGATCTTCAATTAAGTTAGGGTCTATTGTTAAGCTTATCTTCAATATGCTTGACCCTGACTCCGAAGAAGGGGTTTCTGTTGAACGAATGTGGGTGGAAGTCAAAGAGCTAGAGAAAGGCTTATATGTAGGTACATTGGACAACGATCCATATGGGAACGTATTACTAAAATGCGGTGATGATGTCGTATTTGGTCCTGAGCATATTATTGATATCTACGAAGAATAAACACATAACAAGGCGTTTAAGACGGATTCACAACGCTTGGCGATTTCAGTTCCAGTCAGGTTAAGTGTATAAGGTACAATGGGTTAGGTTTGGTGGTTGGCGTTGTTCACCACTTAACGCGGCGTTAGCTATTCAAGGAAAAATGATAGTATGAATGGAACGGATCTTAAAAGTCTGCTAATTGGTATTTTAGGGACTGTAATAGTGATGTTTGTTGTTGCAGTATACAAAAAGTCGAGAGCTAAGAGTCTAAAAGATGACATTGACCTTATCGACTTTGAAATCGAACATCTTGGAAAAATTAGAAAATCTAGTGTTGAAATGAGCCGTTCCTCTTTCAAAGGAATATTTGCAATGTTCTTTCTTTTCGGCTTGGCTAACTTAATACCTCTTGCATTTGATCTTGCTGGTCTAGGAAACCTTTTTCGTATTCCCCAAATTGCTTCACTTATTCTTTGGTCTGCGTTTGTTGGCGTAGCATATCGTTGGTGGAAAAGGTATGACAACCTTAAAAACTATCAAGAGGCGATTGCTAAACTAGAAAGCAAAAGGCTAGTTAAAGAGGCTAAATTGAAAAAGTTGAGTACATAGCTAACAAGCAATTTAAGAGGGATTCACAACGCTTGGCATTTTTGCATCTACTTCAAATTTAGTGTTTATGGCACAATGCTTTAGGTTTGGGTGTAAGCGTTGTTCACCCCTTAATTGGGCGTTAGGCGACGGGCAGGAAAGTTCTTTGTTCTCATTTTCTTAGGTCTCTTTGAGCATTCGTTTTTCTAAGTCGGCAATTCAAGATTGTCGGTTCAAATTCTTGAATCTCTCTGGCCGTAAAACATGCCAAGGTTTGCGGGTTGCCTCATTGGCTTTCATAGTCGGTTGGTTGTGAGTTTCACTGGCCCAAAGTGTGGAAAGGGCAAGTCAATTGAGGCTTTCGATTTTGCTGCTAGTTTGTAGCTTTGGCATTTTCGGGTTCAAAACCTGCTTTGTTGCTGAAGGTCAGCATTTCGTGGTTGTTAAAATCTTGGCTGAAACATAGTGGCTTTTATGGTTCTTGAATCACAAAACGTCAGTGGGTGTTTGGTTGCTTATTGGGTTTAGGGTAATCTGCTTTCAAAACGACTTAAACACTGGTGGAAAACTTCGCCTAACAAGGCGTTTAAGGCGGATTCACAACGCTTGGCGACCTCAGCTTAAGTTGAATTTAGTGACTACGGTAGAATGGTTTAGGTTTGGTGGTTGGCGTTGTTCACCACTTAACGCGGCGTTATATTTTTTATCAAGTGTGGAGTACGAATTGAAAGTTAGTAATCCTTTAACAATTGTGGCGATTTTCGCAGGTGTAGCAGAAGCGTTTGCAACTGGTGCTTTGGTTCTACTGCCATTAGAAATTCAACAAAGCTTTGTTTATTTCGTGATGCTTTTCCCATTAGTCATAGTGGTGACATTTTTTGTTATTTTAGTTAAAAAGCCTCAGGTTCTATATGCTCCCAGTGATTATTCTGATGAAAAAAATTTCATCGTAGCCAATGGTATTGAGAAAGTGTTAAGCGCTAAAACCGAAGAGGTTGTCGAATCCATTAAGCGGGACGCTCCGGAACTAAACTCATCCACAATCAAATCACTAAGGCATAGTTTGAAAAATAGCTTTAAAACAGCTGCGGAAGACAGTTTTGAACAGCTCATTTTGGATTACCTAAAAGAGCATCCCAACAATGCTTACACGGCGACTGGTATTGGTCATATATTATCAATTAGTTTTAGGGTCGTAGCTGATATCCTGATTAAGTTAGAAAGTCAGGGGTTGGTAGTCAGGGGTGTTGAAAAGGATACAAACATCACTTTGTGGCAAATAAAAATATAACAAAGCATTTAAGAGTGATTCGCAACGCTTGGCATTTTCGCTTCGCTTAAGTATAGCCAAGCGTCGCTCACACCTTAATGCGGCGTTATGTGCTTTGGTGGAAATGAATATGGAAATCACAATCAGGCGTATCGAAACAGAAAGCATTGAGGACAAAAGTATATTCGAGACTCTGTTCAAAGAGTATCTGTCTGGATTCTCAGTTGAACTAGATCTCTCAGTAATTGCTCGGCTATTTGCGTTGCCTTATTTCCACGGATTTATCAGTTTTGTCGACAATAAGCCTGCTGGTTTTGCGGTTTGCTTTGAATCGTTCTCAACTTATCGTGCGCAAAGAGTTATGAATATCCATGATTTTATGGTGTCGGACAGCTTTCGCGGTAAAGGGGTTGGCAAGGCGCAATTGAATGGTATCGAACAGTATTGTCGTGATAATGATTACCTCAAAATCACACTAGAAGTTGGTGATGATAATGTTGCAGCTAAAAAGCTCTACAGTTCATTGGACTACAAAGATTACAGAGTAGTTTTGAAAGGGCAGCAACATTGGCAAAAGTACCTCAGTTAGCACGCACATAACAAACTGTTCAAGAGGGATTCGCAACGCGTGGCATTTTCACTATGCGTTGGTTTTGGTGTTTAAGGTGGTATGCGGCGGCTTTTGTATTGCGTTGCTCACCCCTTAACAGGGCGTTATGTTCTAGAGGGAATATGGGACTAAAAAGGATTAATCACTACGTTGAAGTTCTACCCAAAATGTTTGCCGGTTGGCGGATGGGGGAAGACCTCGAAACATTGTCTGAGCTGCCCAATGGTGTCTTGTGTATTAACTTGCTCGATGGAACAGTTTCACATTCGATTGTTGGTGAGCTAGAACTGTATATTTCCAATGAGCTATCAGCTTGGTTTAGAAGCGAAGCTATAAAGGAAAATATCGACTTATCAAAGTTATTGAAAGCTTGTTTAACAGTTGAAGTAGATACGGATAGAGTAAAAACCATTAAAAAACGTGTAGTGTTGTTTAATTTTGACTGCACAGCTCATGTAGCAACTGTGAATAAGGTCTATGAAAGTAGGCTTTCGGAAGTAACTAGGTGGCATACGAGGCTACGAACATAACAAGGCGTTTAAGGCGGATTCACAACGCTTGGCGCTTTCAGTTCCAGTCAGGTTTAGTGTTTAAGGTACAATGGTTTAGGTTTGGTGGTTGGCGTTGTTCACCACTTAACGCGGCGTTAGGCTTACGTATTGGCTCGCTCAGCATTTGATAAGGTATTAGGCTTGCGTTTGCATAAGCAGAATGTAAAATCAGCATCGAACGTACATTGGCAGAATGGAATAATGAGATTTCTAAATATAAGAATAGTTTACACACTCATATCAATAGGGATTGCTGTAAGTGCGTATTACTTCTGTGGGTACTTTGTTCCAGTAGGTGATGCTGGACCGCAGGGGTTGCTTTCATATATAGGCACTGTGGCTTCGATAATTGGATTGCTCATTGCTGTATGTGAGGTGATACACAGTGTCAATATCTCAAAATCTATTAGAGAAACGGCTTCTGACATATTAGATCAAGCAAAGAAGATCGAACAAGCTTCAGGAACTAGTGATTGTATTTCGTTACTAGATGATATTAATCATTCATTAATGTCAGCTGATTACAAATCGGCTTATAAATCATTTCAGCATTTTCGAAAACTGTGCATTAAACTAAAGCCTGAGTTAGATGAAGTAGATACTGGTAAGCTAAACACTTTAGGTACAATAGAGCAAGAGCTTATGGTATTTACCAAAGGTGTATCGAACTCTATACCCAATGCAAAAATTAAGAAAACAACAGACAAAATATTGCTACTAAAGCAAAAGATTGAAGAAGTTAATCCTGCTGGAGGAGATTTAGATGTTGCCACCCAAAATTCATGAAATGCTGGACAGTTTGATTGAACAGACTAAGTCTGGTCAACTGGTTTGGGATTATAATGATGACGAAAATTTCGTAAGTATTAACTTGGGTGGAAACCAAATTAGTATAGCTTACGATTTTGATGATATCGAAGGTGTATCTCAGTTCATTGTTAGGTATTTCGATGCTTCGTACAGCAAAGCGTACTCCTTTATGACCAACCAAACATATAGGGACTTTGATAAAGCTAGATATCTTTATGACCTAGCTCAATCTTCGGGTCTAAGCTTTAACTTCTGAGTGCTACAAGCCTAACAAGCTGTTTAAGAGTGATTCGCAACGCGTGGCATTTCTGCTATGCGTTGCGTTTAGTGTTTAAGGTGGTATGCGGGAACTTCAGTATTGCGTTGCTCACACCTTAACAGGGCGTTATGCAACTGTCCGAAGTTTGATCTTTTAGGCCCTCTTGAAAGCAAAAAATGCTCGTTCTACATAGGCTTTTCAGGTAGAAAAAATTTGAAAGTATTTGTGTTCGCTCTGGTAAACTCAGCCTTTGAATTTAGTATTGTAGGAATCGACAGAAATGAGCCAAGAGCAACCCAATAACCCACTGCACGGATTAACCTTAGAAAAGATCCTTGTGCGTCTACAAGAGCACTATGGTTGGGAAGGCTTAGATGCAGAAATTCAAATCAACTGTTTCTACAGCAACCCATCTATCAAATCATCATTAAAGTTTTTACGCAGAACTCAGTGGGCACGAGACAAGGTCGAAGCCTTGTATATTGAAACCTTCTGCAAGTAAAAAAGTTGCATAACAAAGCGTTCAAGAGGGACAGTCAACGCGTGGCGACTCCGGCTCAAATCTTGGCATCTGTGTTTTCGGTGGTAAATTGAAGTTTGGTGGCAGCGCGTTGCTGCCCCTTAACGCGGCGTTATGTTTATTCGTACAGTCATGATATCGATCATTAAATGCAGGTATGATATACCATATAATAATGGTTCATTACACATCGGACTAAATTATCATGAAAAAACTTTCTATTATTGCTCTAGCTCTTCTATCGTGCAGTGTTTCAGCTAACAATTTAAAGGACACAGTTCCTGCTGCAAAAACTAAACTAGAGCAGTTTAGTGCGAAAACTGGTGTTGTTCTAGTGCGCGGTTTCCATAAAATTGGTACAGCAAATGGCTTATACAACACTCTTGTTAACGTAGAAAGTAAAGAGTTTACTAACGTTACTAGCGGTCAGAAAGAGTATGGCATTACGATTGAAGCTTTCAAAGAAGACGGCCGTTACGATAAAAAGCATACAACTTATATCGACTTTGATGAAATTGATTCACTGATTGCAGGCATTGACTATATTTCTAAAATCAAGCCAGACGTAACAAAATTTGAAGATTTTCAAGCTGATTATTCGACAAAAGGTGATCTGAAAATTTCAACATTTAGCTCTGGTGATAAAGTTATGGCAGCAGTTTCTAGTGGTAAAATTGGTGGCGTAGCCGCATATTACAACTTAGAAGACTTATCTAAAGTTAAAGATCTAATTATTAAAGCCAAAGCTAAAATCCAAGAAGTAAAATAAACATAACAAAGCGTTTAAGACAGATTCCCAACGCATGGCATTTTTCATTCCATCGTTGGGTCTTGTGTTTAAGGTGGTATGGTTAGGTTCCGTGGTGGCGTTGCTCACTACTTAACGCGGCGTTATGCATCAGAGGGCTTCATGGACTTTATAGATAGACCTGTAGGCGCAAATCAGGAAGAAATATACAAGTTAGAAACTATATTTCAAATAACTCTTCCTGAAAGTATGTTGAATTGGTGGAGTGTTACCGATGGCCCCATAGTCTATTTTGGGTTCAAAGAGTTACAGTTCTTTTCTTTGTCGGAGATATACGGCGAAGATATTTATGGGGTAAAGCACGATATGTTTGGCGCAATGCCAATTTGCTTAGATGGTAATGGAAATATTTGCGTGGCCAGAATTGAAGGTGGTGTTATATCTGGCTTTTATGTCGTTGATTCTAGTGATTTAGGTTGGGAACAAGCGAAAATTATAAGCTGTGAATTCTTAAAGTTTGTGAACGATAGTTTTTCACCCGAAGAACGACTAAATGCATAACAAAGCATTTAAGAGTGATTCCCAACGCTTGGCATTTTTGGCGCAATCGTTGGGTTTTGTGTTTACGGTGGTATGGTTAGGTTTCGTGGTAGCGTTGCTCACACCTTAATGCGGCGTTATAACGCAGAATCAACTTCTTGCTCATAACTGTTAGTTGAACTATTATTTGTACGTTATTTTGTACCAATTGGGGTTCAATATGAGTCGTATTCATTTCGATCAAGACATTCAGCCGCTGTCTGAGTTTCGCGCAGGTGTAGCTTCTTACATCAAACAAATCAATGAGACTCGCCGTCCATTGGTAATTACTCAACGTGGCAAAGGTGTTGCTGTTATCCTTGACGTTGCTGAGTATGAAGCAATGCAAGAGAAAATCGAATTACTGGAAGAAATGCGGACAGCGGAAGCTCAATTAGCTTCAGGTCTTGGCGTTTCCAATGATGATGCGCGTGCTCAAGTTTTGGGGCGCATTAAAAAATGAAAGTAGTTTGGTCTCCATTAGCGCTTCAAAAGTTAGGCGATGCAGCGGAGTTCATTTCTTTGGATAACCCATCTGCGGCAGAAAAGTGGGTAAACGAAGTTTTTGATAAAACTGAACTACTTGGCAGTATGCCTGAGATGGGGCGCTTTGTTCCTGAAATGCCTCATACGAATTATCGTGAAATTATTTTTGGTCACTATCGTATTATCTACAGCTTAAGTCATGAAATCCGCGTACTAACGGTTCGTAATTGTCGTCAAATGTTGTCGGAAGACGATGTGTAAAACTGCGTTCTAACAAAGCATTTAAGAGTGATTCCCAACGCTTGGCATTTTTCATGCCATCGTTGGGTTTTGTGTTTACGGTGGCATGGTTTAGGTTAGGTGGTAGCGTTGCTCACACCTTAATGCGGCGTTATAACACAGAATCAACTTCTTGCTCAAAAGGATTAGTTGAACTATTATTTGTACGTTATTCTGTACTAATGGGAGTTCAATATGAGTCGTATTCATTTCGATCAAGATATTCAGCCTTTATCTGAGTTTCGTGCCGGTGTAGCTTCATACATCAAACAAATCAATGAGACTCGTCGTCCATTGGTTATTACGCAACGTGGCAAAGGTGTTGCTGTTGTTCTCGATGTTGCTGAGTATGAAGCAATGCAAGAGAAAATCGAATTACTGGAAGAAATGCGCACAGCAGAAGCTCAGTTAGCTTCTGGTCTCGGTGTTTCCAATGATGATGCGCGTGCTCAAGTACTTGGGCGCATTAAGAAATGAAAGTAGTCTGGTCTCCATTAGCACTTCAGAAACTAGGTGATGCAGCGGAGTTTATTTCTTTGGATAATCCACCTGCGGCAGAGAGGTGGGTAAACGAAGTTTTTGACAAAACTGAACTCCTTGGAAGTATGCCTGAAATGGGGCGGTTTGTTCCTGAAATGCCCCACACGAACTATCGCGAAATCATCTTTGGTCACTAACGTATTATCTACAGTTTAAGTCACGAAATTCGCGTACTAACAGTTCGTAATTGTCGTCAAATTTTATCGGAAGATGACGTGTAAAACTGTGTTATAACAAACTGTTTAAGAGTGATTCGCAACGCGTGGCATTTTTACTATGCGTTGGTTTTAGTGTTTAAGGTGGTATGCGGCGGCTTTTGTATAGCGTTGCTCACACCTTAACAGGGCGTTAGGCGACGGGCAGGAAAGTTCTTTGTTCTCATCTTCTTAGTTCTCTTTGAACATTCGTTTTTCTAAGTCGGCAACTTGGTATTGTCGGCTCAAATTCTTGAATCTCTCCAGCCGTTAAACATGCCAAATTTCGTGGGTTGCCTCATTGGTTTTCACAGTCGGCTGGTTGTGAGTTTAACTGGCTCAAAGTGTGGTAAGGGCAAGTTAATCGAGGTTTTCATTCTCGCTTTAAGTTTGCAGCTTTGGGTTTCTCAGGTTCAAAACCTACGTTGTTGCTGAAGGTCTGCATTTCGTAGTCGTTGGAATTTTGGCTGAAACATAGTGAGTTTTGTGGTTCTTGAATCACAAAAAATCAGTGGGTGTTTGGTTGCTTATTCTTTTTCGGGTAATCTGCTTTCAAAACAACTTAAACACTGGTGTGAAACTTCGCCTAACAAGGCGTTCAAGACGGATTCACAACGCTTAGCGATTTCAGTTCTAGTCGGGCTAAGTGTTTAAGGTACAATGGTTTAGGTTTAGTGGTTGGCGTTGCTCACCACTTAACGCGGCGTTATGAGCCCTTGCATAAATCTATCGATGGAGGTTGGCAATATGATTAGAAAATATAGAGAAAAAGATATCGAGTCTGTTCTTCATGTTTGGCTAAAAACATCAATCAAAGCTCACAACTTTATTCCTCCTGAGTTCTGGGAATCCGAACTTGAAAGCATGAGAAATATTTATATTCCAGCTTCAGAGCTATTTGTTTACGAACAAGACTCAAATGTAGTGGGTTTTTATGCGTTAAAGGACAATGAACTAGCTGCTATATTTCTGTTGCCTGAATGTCAAGGTCATGGCGTTGGCAAGCAACTCCTGAGTCATGCAAAAGAGCAAAGAGAGGAGTTGAGACTTACAGTATACAAGGAAAATAGGGCAAGTTATGACTTTTATCTATCTCAAGGTTTTAAGGTAGTTAATGAAGAAGTTGGCCAAAAAACGGGTCACTTGCAGTACGTAATGATTTCGGGCTCATAACAAAGCGTTTAAGACGGATTCACAACGCGTGGCGATTTCAGCTCAAGTTAGGTTAAGTGTTTAAGGTACAATGGCTTAGGCTTGGTGGTTAGCGTTGTTCACCACTTAACGCGGCGTTAGGTTTCTCCGCGGGAAACATCGAATTCGAGGATTTTGGGTCATGGATTATGAAACGAAGCTACAACTTGCGCACAAAGAATTAAGTGACAAAGGTGTTTGGAAGTCGAACTACAATCCTCCACTTGTAAGGTTGTTACGTAAATTTGGACTTTGTTTTCCGCCGCCTTATTATCAGAGCTTTTTTGCAAACCTTATGCTTTGTGTGGCTTTCTTTGCTCCTGTTTGGGGAATCTTCCAATGGTTTCTTGTGTGGGACGATCTAGGCAAACCAGTTTTAGAAGCAGTTTATATCTCGTTACTTACCGGCGCATTGTTTGGTTTAGTTATGGCAACCTTCTACTACATTAGGCGCAAGCAATTAAATCTAACAGATTGGGGTTCATTGGGAGAATAAGCCCAAAACCTAACAAACTGTTCAAGAGGGATTCGCAACGCGTGGCATTTTTACTATGCGTTGGTTTAAGTGTTTAGGGTGGTATGCGGCGGCTTCAGTATTGCGTTGCTCACCCCTTAACAGAGCGTTATATGCACGGGAGAGTTCAGTGGAAGAAAGAGTCCGGAAAAGGGAAGTAAAAGTCTGCCCTGTAGTGCTCAGAAAGTCAGGAAACTATCGTGAGTTAATGCTGTTTGAACATCCATTAGCTGATGTTCAACTTGTTAAAGGAACACTAGAGTCGTCGGACATTTCTATCGAAAGTGCAGCTTTGAGAGAGCTGGAAGAAGAATCTGGGTTATCTAGTGTATCGAGCACTCACTATCTCGGCTGCTGGGAAAGCGGTTTTCAAAATCAACTGTGGCATTTTGTGTTTTGCGAAATAGACCAAGAACTACCGAATAGCTGGAGTTTCTTTACTCAAGATGACGGTGGGCATGAGTTTAGTTTCTTCTGGCATAAAGTAGGAAGTAAGCCCGATTTTAAGTGCCATAAAGTATTCTTTGACGCCATAAAGCAAGTCGAAACTCTGTGCATATAACAAACAATTTAAGAGGGATTCCCAACGCTTGGCATTTTTGCTTCTACTTCAAGTTTAGTGTTTATGGCACAATGCTTTAGGTTAGGGTGGAGGCGTTGTTCACCCCTTAATTGGGCGTTATGTCTAATTTGTATTAATATAAGGAGTTTATAATGCATAATTTGAAAAAAATCCCAATGGGGTGTATCGGTAACATGGGTGTTATATCGTGCTTAAAAGGTAAGGATGAGTTTAATAAAGCGTGTATTGCCGCTCCTAAATTATTAGGGTTTGAAAATTCAGAACAAAATGAATGGCCGTTCTTTAATCAATCGTGGGGAGCTTATCTCTTATATTGTCTAATAGTAGTACCAAAGGAACTCTATGAGTTAGACCCAGAAGGTGACTTTTATAAAGAACTGAAAAGCAAAAATGTTATGAGGCATTTCGAGATCCATGCTGAGTCTAATAGTTTTAGTGACAAACCTGATTATCATTTTCGTTCGATGAGAAATTCTGTATCACATGTGAATTATTCCTTGGATAATTCAGATCTATTCGAAATGTGGGATCATAAACCTGGTCAACCTAATAATAGACATTGGCATGTATCAATTAAACATGATGATATGCAGAAGTTCTTTGTCGAGTTGGCTGAATGCTTAGTGCCTTACTTTAAATAACGACATAACAAACTGTTCAAGAGGGATTCGCAACGCGTGGCATTTTCACTGTGCGTTGGTTTTAGTGATTAAGGTGGTGTGCGGCAGCTTTTGTATTGAGTTGCTCACCCCTTAACAGGGCGTTATGGCGCAGGGCAAAAATCAGCTAAGGGATCTGTATGAGCGAGAAAGTTAAAGTAGCCTTGAATTGGCTGAAAGATCTTTTGGAATCGGAGAGTATCGAGTACCAAATTGTCGGAGGTTTAGCTGCAACGATTCATGGTGGCAGTCGTGAAATTGCAGATATCGATCTCTATATCCACAATGCAGATGCAAACAGAATACTAGCTCGCGTCGCCCCGTATATTTCTAAACCACTTACTCACTACTCGGAATATGGCTGGGATTTAGAATATTTTCAGCTAGTCTATCAAAATCAAAAAATTGAAATAGGCTTAGCTCAAAGTACCAAAATTCAATCATCATTGGACGGCTCGTGGTATCAACTGGAAATTGACTTTTCAAAGTCAGTTGTCAAAAGCTATCAAGGCATTGAATTACAGGTTATCCCAGTTCATCGGCTTATAGAGTACAAGCAGATATTGGGCAGGGAAGTAGACCTAATCGACATTCAGCAGTTAGCTTCAAGTTCAGCGCCATAACAATAAATTTAAGAGTGACTCACAACGCTTAGCGCTCTCACTTCAAGCAAGTTTAGTGTTTATGGCACAATGGTTTAGGTATGGTGTTAGCGTTGTTCACACCTTAATTTGGCGTTAGGCGACGGGCAGGAAAGTTCTTTGTTCTCATCTTCTTAGTTCCCTTTGGCAATTTGTTTTTCTAAGTCGGCAATTCAACATTGTCGGCTCAAATTCTTTAATCTCTTCTGCCGTAAAACATGCCAAAGTTCGCGGGTTGCCTCATTGGTTTTCACAGTCGGTTGGTTGTGAATTTCACTGGCTCAAAGTGCGGAAAGGGCAAGTTAATCGAGGTTTTCGTTCTCGCGTTAAGTTTGTAGCTTTCCGTTTCGCCTCCTCAAAAGCAACTTTATTGCTGAAAGTCTGTATTTTGTGGTTGTCGAAACTTCGGCTGAAACATAGTGGCTTTTATGGTTCTTGAATCACAAAAAGTCAGTGGGTGTTTGGTTGCTTATTTTGTTTCGGGTAACCTACTTTCAAACCAACTTAAACACTGGTGGGAAACTTCGCCTAACAAGGCGTTTAAGACGGATTCACAACGCTTGGCGAATTCAGTTCAAGTTAGCTTAAGTGTCTAAGGTACAATGGTTTAGGTTTGGTGGTTGGCGTTGTTCACCACTTAACGCGGCGTTAGCCGTCATGGAGCTTGCCATACTCAAAGTGATAGAATAGTATCACTTAAGTATTCCTTTGGAGCAGCTTTCATGAAAGTAGAACTAGTTACATCACTCAAACGTCAAGCAACTAAGATCCTCGCGGATCTCCACGACACCAAAGAGCCAGTGTTAATTACTGAGCATGGTAAGCCATCCGCTTATCTCGTTGATGTTGATGACTACGAGTTTATGCAAAATCGTTTAGCTATTCTTGAGGGTATTGCTCGAGGAGAGCGTGCACTAGCTGACGGTAAAGTGGTAAGCCATGATGAAGCTAAGGACAAAATGTCAAAATGGCTGAAATAATCTGGACTGAACCAGCGTTATCTGACCTCAACGATATCGCTGAATATATCGCACTTGAAAATATCGTAGCTGCAAAGCAGTTAGTGCAAACGATCTTCTCCAAAGTCGAACGCCTACAAACTTTCCCAGAGTCAGGTCGTATTCCACCCGAGCTAGAACATCTAAGTTATCGTGAAGTTGTCGTTAATCCATGTCGTGTTTTCTATAAACAAGACGGTGACAAAGTGTTTATTCTGTTTGTTATGCGTGCAGAGAGAGATTTGCGTAAGTTCTTGTTGAGTAAGCAATAACCTTTGGGAATGAGCGGCTAACAAATTGCTTAACAAAGACTCCTAACGCTTGGCGACTTCAGTCGCAATATCAGCTCCGTGTTTATGGCACAATATTCAAGTTGAGTGGCATCGCGTTGTCGCTTGTTAGCAAGGCGTTAGGCGACGGGCAGGAAAGTTCTTTGCTCTCATCTTCTCAGTTCTCTTTGAGCATTCGTTTTTTTAAGTCGGCAACTTGGAATTGTCGGCTCAAATTCTTGAATCTCTCCAGCCGTAAAACATGCCAAATTTCGTGGGTTGCCTCATTGGTTTTCAGTGTTGGATGGCGGTGGGTTTAACTGGCTCAAAGTGTGGCAAGGGCAAGTGAATTGAGGCTTTCGATTGCGCTGTTAGTTTGTCTCTTTGGCATTTTTGGGTTCAAAACCTGCGTTGTTGCTGAAGGCCTGTATTTCGTGGCCGTTGGAATTTTGGCTGAAACATAGTGAGTTTTGTGGTTCTTGAATCACAAAAAATCAGTGGGTGTTTGGTTGCTTATTTGGTTTCGGG
This sequence comes from Vibrio sinaloensis, assembly GCF_000808535.1. Lineage (GTDB taxonomy): Bacteria > Pseudomonadota > Gammaproteobacteria > Enterobacterales > Vibrionaceae > Vibrio > Vibrio sinaloensis_D. The sequence continues at coordinate 63,198 of NZ_JWLV01000045.1, read as the reverse complement.
TAATCTGCTTTCAAACAACCTTAAACATCGGTGGGAAACTTCGCCTAACAAGGCGTTCAAGACGGATTCACAACGCTTGGCGATTTCAGTTCAAGTTAGCTTAAGTGTTTAAGGTGCAATGGTTTAGGTTTGGTGGTTGGCGTTGTTCACCACTTAACGCGGCGTTAGGCGACGGGCAGGAAAGTTCTTTGTTCTCATCTTCTTAGTTCTCTTTGAGCATTCGTTTTTCTAAGTAGGCAATTCAATATTGTCGGCTCCAATTCTTGAATCTCTCTGGCCGTAAAATATGCAAAGGTTCGCGGGTTGTCTCATTGGTTTTCACAATCGGTTAGTTGTAAATCTCACTGGCTCAAAGTGTGATAAGGGCAGGTTAATCGAGGCTTTCGTCCTCGCTTTAAGTTTGCAGTTTTGGTTTTTTCGGGCTCAAAACCTACTTTGTTGCTAAAGGCCTGCATTCCGTGGTCTTTGGAATCTTGGCTGAAACATAGTGATATTTATGGTTCTTGAATCACAAAAAGTCAGTGGGTGTTTGGTTGCTTATTCGGTTTCGGGTAATCTGTTTTCAAACAGCCTTAAACCCTGGTGGGAAACTTCGCCTAACAAGGCGTTTAAGGCGGATTCACAACGCTTGGCGATCTCAGTTTAAATTGCATTTAGTGTTTAAGGTGCAATGGGTTAGGTTCGGTGGTTAGCGTTGTTCACCACTTAACGCGGCGTTATGCATCTTCATGAGATCAGGAGAAAGAGTTGATAGAAATCGAATTCAATATCTATTTGGCGAGCAAAAAGGAGTGGGTTCACTTACTAAAAAACATTCGCCTTGCCGCCATTCCAAGAGTTGGCGAATCTGTTAAATTCCGTAATCGTGTTGTAGGCGATTACTTCTCTTGGACAGTAAATCAGGTTACTTATCGTGAGAATGGTGTAATCGAAGTCACAACAGATTTACTCGACAATATAAATTGTCGAATGTATTCATTTGAAGAGCACGATGAATTTTTAGAATATTATCACTCTTACTTGAATGAGGGTTGGATTTCACCTAATGGCGTTAAAGTTAATAGCCAATACCTGAATCGTAAAAAAGAAGCATAACAAGGCGTTTAAGGCGGATTCACAACGCTTGGCGCTCTCGGTTTAAATCGGCTTTAGTGTTTAAGGTACAATGGTTTAGGTTTGACGGTGTGCGTTGTTCACCACTTAACGCGGCGTTAGCTCTAGGAGATGAAATTTGGACAGATACGAAGATATAATAGAGTTACTCGACACAGTTGATGGAAACATTTCCACCTTGCGTGCGAAATACGAGGAAGCATTATTTCAGGCTAATGTTAAGAGAAATTTACCAAACTTAAAAACACAGCTTCCACATGTGTATCAACTCATTGAGTCTATTCAGCCCTTCAAAAGTGGTGATGATTGGCTTAAGCAATTGTGCGATCAGACTAACTTTAATAAACATAATCGCTTAACTGGACAAGTTCGAAAAAACTCAGAAGGCTCCACAACGAATGTAGGCAATTTAGTCTCAATGCGTGGAGGCAGAGTAGTATTCGATAACTGTTCTTACAATGGTATGCCTCTTGGACAGGGCAAACCTGCTGTGATTTCTTCAGATATGAGCGTTGAAGAAATTGAGAAAAGCATTGCTATTCCAGTTAAAGTTAACCGAGAGTTTGACTGGGTTGAGTTCCACTTTGATGATTCTGCTCATGACACACTTGAGCTAATCGAAATATCGCATAGAAACATTTCTTTATATATCGAAGAATTACGTAAGTTAACGAGCTAACAAACTGTTTAAGAGTGATTCGCAACGCGTGGCATTTTTACTATGCGTTGCGTTGCGTTGCGTTGCGTTTAGTGTTTAAGGTGGTATGCGGGAGCTTCGGTATTGCGTTGCTCACACCTTAACAGGGCGTTATACAACATGAGGATATATTGTAGTAAATGAGTGAATTTTATGACGTTCTTGATCAAGATATTGAAGAGCAATCCCAGGATGACAAACGCCTAGCGTATATATCGAAATATAGAAGGGAATTTGTTCTTTGCCCTAGCTTTATTCGTAAAAAAGACGAATTGCCGGACTTAGTGTGGAATACAATCAAGTTTAATGATCCGTCCCCTAATCTACCAGATCATCAGGGTGTCTATGCATTCTCGATTAACGTTGAACATGGAAGTTTACCGAGTAATTCTTATATTCTTTACGTTGGTAAAGCGGGAGATACAACAAGCAATAATACAATTAAAAAGCGCTATAGAGATTATGTTAGAGAAGCGAGAGTTCAATCTAGACCTAAAATTCATAGAATGTTAAATCTTTGGGCTGGACATTTGACATATCACTATGCTGAGGTACCAAATGGTGTATCTACGGGTGACATTGAAGAACAGTTGACTACAATTTTCATACCACCATATAACACAAATGATTTTTTGGTAGAAGTAAGAGACTTGTTAAAAGGAGCAAGCATCCTATGAGTAAGAAGTTAGTAATCCCTTGCCTTCGGGGTAAAATGGGTACTTGGGACACTTACACTTGTCTAATGCAGCTAAAAGACATTAGTGAGCTAATAAACTTTGCAACAGATTTGCACACAAGTGAAAAGTTATCTGAGATGATTCAAAGGAACCTCGAAGATGAGCGAGCAGTCGAAATTGGAGATTATTTAATAAGTAATCCAGACCACTTTTTTAATTCTCTCGTTGTCGCAATATATGATGGTGATCCTCAATGGCATGACTTCACACGAATTGAGCCAAATAGCAAAGAAGCTGAGTTATTGGAAATGCCAGACTATGCTCGCGAATGCCTTGGTTTTCTTTCATTGACCAAAGAAGAAAAAATGTTTGCACTAGACGGTCAACACCGTTTGTCAGGCATAAAAAAAGCTGTAGAGAACAACGAAGATATTGGCTTTGAGCAGCTCAGTGTCATTATTGTTACACATAGAAATACGAAGTCAGGTATTAAGAAGTCTCGTAGATTATTCACAACCCTAAATAAAAAGGCCAAATTGGTTAAAAAAGATGCAATCATAGCATTGGATGAGGATGATATAGCGGCTTGCATCACTCGACGAATAGTAGAAGAAAGTAAATGCCTAAATGAAAACAATGTGGCGTTTAGTGTTGGACCATTAAGAGATAAAACTAATGTAACAACGTTAGGTAATATTTTTGATTGTGTACAAAAGCTCTTATCCTTCAAATTAGACTGTAAGATTAGTGAGATTGAAAAAGTAAAAATCACAGACGAACAAGAGAATGAATTGTTCGAATTTATTAAATTATTTTATGAAATTACTTTTTCTAATGTTAAAAGTTTATCCGACTATAAGGAAGGTCAAGACATAGAAAAATACAGAAACAATCATGATGGCGGTCATCTACTGTTTAGACCAATTGGTTGGGATATCTACACTGATACGGTAATTGAACTTTTATCCTCGGAGAAATCTTTGGAATGCGCAGTTTTGATTGTTAGTAAAAATGATTTATATATGTCAGGTAAGATTCTGAAGAATAACCTTTGGTCGGCTCAAAGAAAACGAATCCTAAAGGTGAGTGCAACCAAGCTAAAAAAAATAAAATCTAGACTAACAAAATCTGTTGTATAACAAAGCATTTAAGAGTGATTCCCAACGCATGGAATTTTTCATTCTATCGTTGGGTTTTGTGTTTAAGGTGGCTTGGCTAAGTTTCGTGGTAGCGTTGCTCACATCTTAATGCGGCGTTATAAGTTAAAGTGAGATAGTCATGAAAGTTCAACCATATCAGATTTATCAGTCTATGATGCTTGAAGTCAAAGTGAGGATTAGAGCTGTGGATGAATGCCTTTCTAAACAATCAGAAAAAAGCTCTTTACCTCCGCTGGATGCTGAGTTCTGCTTTCTTCAATTAAGAAAAATTGTCGAACAAATTTGCTTTAGCTCTGTTTTATGCGACAAAAATAGATATAAAGAATTTAGACGAATTGAAGGTGAAGAAAGTGACATCAATGGCGATTTTACAAAGGACTGGAATGCGAGAGTTATCCTACAGAAACTTAACTCTATTAGTCCTCACTTTATGCCAATTCCTTTAGGTCAGAGTCAATTTAGCGATGGCTTACATCAAATTCAGCGTAAAGACATTACAGTTACCCATGGTGAGTTGATTAAGATTTACAAAAAATGTGGTGACTTTATGCATATACCGAAACCATTTTCTGAAGATTATGACTCACATATTTCAAGGTATAAGCAAAAGTACGCAAGCTCAAAAAATACAATTGAATCGTATATTAGCTATTTAAAAGACCTTTTGTGGAATCACGCAGCAATAGGTTTGGAGTTTAATCCTGGCGAAAGTCCGCTTACTCAAGGTAATCCAAAGAATGCATGGCTAGTAGATTTTGGTGACTATAGTAGCGATGATATTTCAATTACTATAGCTATTGCGGATTAACTTATAACAAGCAATTTAAGAGGGATTCACAACGCTTGGCATTTTTGCTTCTACTTCAAATTTAGTGTTTATGGCACAATGCTTTAGGTTTGGGGGAGGCGTTGTTCACCCCTTAATTGGGCGTTATGGCGCACGAACAAGTCATATTCAATCAGTTGCTATAATTGATTTGTATCCAAGGATAGGACATGAATCATGAAAAAGTCAGAAGCAATGCAACGAGCGAGAAGTAGATATGGCGTTGACTTTCGAAGTCGGAATACGCATTTTTCGAAGATCAACAAGGCATTACCAGTTTGGTGGCTAGAGGTTTCATTAGACAAAATTGATGACAGCCGGCTCAAGCAAATCTATTTCTTACTCGAAGATGGCGCCAGCATACATTTGCTCGAGATTCCTACGAATTATTTACGTGAGAATAAATCTGGTTTCTACATACGACACGATAAGAATCACATTCGCTTTAAAATTGATGTGTCATCATATCAAGAGCTAATGGGCTCTAGAAGAGAGTCAATGAAGCGCTTTAGAGTCTCGCCATAACAATAAATTTAAGAGTGATTCACAACGCTTGGCGCCGTTACTTCAAGTTAGTTTAGTGTTTATGACACAATGCTTTAGGTAAGGTGTTAGCGTTGTTCACACCTTAATTTGGCGTTATACCGCAAAGGAGAAATCAATGATAAAGCAAATAAGTGGCACAGATCAGGCGCTCTTATCTCTATCAAAAACAAGCTTCTCCGAGCTACGAAAAATCTATCGTCCAACTTCCGAAGCTCAAAGAAACCAAGCTAGTTCAACAAATGAGTGGACTTGTTTGGGGTATTATTTAGATCACCAGCTAGTGGGTCTTATAAAGGTTAGGTTGTCCGGAAATACGCTTAATTTAAGTACACTTGCTGTCATGCCTGAATGTCGTAAAAAAGGTGTAGCTCGAAGCTTAATTTTAGAAGCAGAGCGTATGTTCTCAAATGCAGGCTTGCTCTCAGTTTGGTGCGTTGAGCAAACTGGTAATGTAGAGATCTTTGAGGCACTAGGTTTCAAGGTTACAGAGCGTATTGAGTCAGATATTTTTGAATTGGCTGATAGCTCAAACGTTAAAGCAATAGAAGTTCGTCTGGAGCGGCAGACAGCGGTATGACAAAGCGTTTAAGGCGGATTCACAACGCTTGGCGATTTCAGTTCAAGTCAGCTTAAGTGTTTAAGGTACAGTGGTTTAAGTTTGGTGGTTGCGTTGTTCACCACTTAACGCGGTGTTATAGCGCATAGACAAGAGAGGATAGATGTTAGATCTTACAAAGTTCAAGGAAGATTGTATTTCCAACAAAAACTACTTTAATCATGTAGTTGGCATTGTTTCGTTTTCGATATCACTGGCATGTCTTTCATTTGACAACCCTCAGAAAATGGCACTATTTTCATTGCCTATTATTATGTCGTTACTACTAGGGGCTCCCGAGTTTCAATCTACTAAGGAGTATCGAGAACTAGTTAGGTTTGCAGATAATGAAAAAGATAAAGAATTACTTATGAGGACCTTTAGTGAAAAGGTTGGTTCACCTTTCAAACTTAAAGACGTTTTTCAAATGGGAGTTTATCTCTACGGAGTGATGTTTTATTTTGTAGTTCTCACCTTGGAGGATGTATCGGTTTATTTAAAATCTGTAAATTGGTCGTTTTAATTGCGCTATAACAAAGCGTTTAAGGCAGATTCGCAACGCTGGGCATTTTAGGTTTTATTCAGTTTTAGTGTTTACAGCACAATGGTTTAGGTTGGGTGGTAGGCGTTGCTCACTACTTAACGTGGCGTTATGTTTACTTGTATTTCAAAGGCTTAAATGTCTTAGGCTCTAGTTCTTTGTCCCTCTGGCAATTTGTTCCGATTAGACTCAGCAAATCCGTATTGTTGGCCTAAATTCTTGAATCTCTCAGCCCGTAAAACATGCCAATGTTCGCGGGTTGCTTCATTGTCAGGTCGAGCAGGTTAGGTTTTAGTTTCTCTGGCTTAAAGTCGCTTTGAGGTTCTTTCCCCAGCAGCATCCTAGCTTGGCAGTTGCCTCGGCAAGTTAGCATTGTCTTGCGCTTTGGTTGGAAAGAGAGGGCGCTTGTTGGTGCTAAGTCGGGTTGCCTCATTGAGCAGGGAAGTGTTCATACCTGTTTTAGGTTGGGCGCCTTTGGTGGCCAAGCTTGTATCTGCCTTGCGGTTTGGTTCAGATAACTGTTCAGAAATAGCAGTTCTTTCTCAAGTAAGTCAGTAACTTGTGGTAAAACATAACAAACAATTTAAGCAGATTCACAACGCTTGTCGATCTGCATTCTAGGTTAAGTTTAGTGTTTTATGGCACAACGTTTTAGTTAGGTGGTCGCGTTGTTCACTACTTAATTGGGCGTTATGTTGTTTTCAGTCATGCGAAGGAGTTGTGGATGAAAATTGTCGAATATTCAAGAGCTTTACAATGGGTAGGTGACCTCAGATGCAATCAGTGTGATGGGCTCACACCGGCATGGCGGTCGAGTGGAATGAGTCAATGTTTTCCTCACTTCTACTGTGATACATGCTCCAATGTTATTCATAGAGCATCGGATCAACGTCTAGTTTGGTCTGATAAGTCTCAAGCTATTCTCGAACAAATAATGAATACATTGCCTAAATGCAGTTGTGGTGGTCAATTTGTGCCAAATCGTGGTCCCAACTGTAAGCATTGTCATGCTGAAATTCCAATTGTACGAGACTCAGTGGAATACTTACACAATCCCAATATGATAGTCGTAGACGGAGCATGCACTTATAGTGATGAACGAGAACCATATATGGTAAGAATCGTGGAATAGTTGAAACCACAACATAACAATAAATTTAAGAGTGATTCACAACGCTTGGCGATTTCACTTCAAGTCGGTTTAGTGTTTATGGCACAATGCTTTAGGCAAGGTGGTTAGCGTTGTTCACACCTTAATTTGGCGTTATGTTTCCGAGTACCCCACGTTTAGTAGACACTTTACTAAGTTAGATCTAGGGTCTAATTGAGAGGTGATTTATGGCTAAACATCGTAATCCAGCGTACACCGAAGAGTTCCGAAAAGAAGCAGTCCGCTTGGCCAGTCTTCCTGGCCGAACAGCCGTCTCCGTTGCCAAGGAGCTGGGCATCAGTGCCCAGCAGATCCGGAACTGGAAGCGCCAGTTCACACGCCTATCTGATAAACAGTTTAACACCTTAGATGGTGTCGATTATTCGAAGAAAGAGTCCGAAGAGCTTCGAGCGCTAAGGCGCGAAAACAAGCGACTCAAAGATGAAATGGAATTCCTAAAAAAGGTCTCGGCGTACTTCGCGAAGCAGCAAGAGTGAAGTACGAGTTTATTGAAAGCTATGTCGGCGAGTACTCCATCAGCTTAATGTGCCGTACGTTAGAGGTGAGTCGAGGCGGTTACTATAAGTGGTGTCATCATACGCCGAGTGAGCGTTCAAAGCGGCGGGAGCGCGTTGAACAGCTCGTCATGTGTACCTTTGCCCAATATCGGGCACGTTACGGTTCAGTGCGAATAGCCGAAGAGTTAAACGAAGCAGGCCATGCCTGCTGCGTGAATTATGTGGCTGATATCATGAAGGAAAAAGGTATCAGGGCACGGAATGGTAAAGGGTTTAAATACAGCAAGGATGTGGCTGCGATGACGAATGTTGCTGACAACTTACTGCGAAGAGACTTTGAGTCTGAGACGCCAAATCAGAAGTGGGTCACGGACATCACGTATATCTGGGTGAAGAGCCGTTGGCTCTTCTTAGCGACAGTGATGGACTTGCACTCGAGACGCATCGTGGGTTGGTCGCTAGGGACATCGATGACAGTTGAGCTCATAACCAATGCGCTAAAAATGGCATTTGAGTCACGTAAGCCGCCTAAGGGCGTCATCATCCATTCGGACCGTGGTGTACAATACAGAGCATATAAATATCAAGACTTCATGCGTAAGCATGGAGGTGTACCGAGAATGAGTCGGCAGGGTAACTGTTGGGATAATGCTGTGATGGAGTCGTTCTACAGTCGACTGAAAGTCGAACTGATATACGCAGAAGACTACCAAACCCTCGAAGAAGCCCGAATGGGTATCTTCGAATACATCGAGGTATTTTACAATCGCAGAAGAAGGCACTCAGCGTTGGGGCATGTCAGCCCGGTTGAGTACGAAAGTATGTAGTTATGTACTGTCTACTTTTTGTGGGGTACACCAGCGACGGGCAGGAAAGTTCTTTGTACTCATCTTCTTAGTTCTCTTTGAGCATTCGTTTTTCTATGTCGGAAACTCAACATTGTCGGCTCAAATTTTTGAGTCTCTCCAGCCGTAAAACATGCCAATATTCGTTGGTTGCCTCATTGGTTTTCACAGTCGATTGGTTGTGAATTTCACTGGCTCAAAGTGTGGAAAGGGCAAGTCAATTGAAGCTTTCGAATTTGCTGTTAGTTTGCAGCTTTGGGTTTATCGGGTTCAAAACCGTCTTTGTTGCTAGAGGTCTGCATTTCGTGCTCGTTAGAATCTTGGCTCAAACATAGCGGCTTTTATGGTTCTTGTATCACAAAAAGCCAGTGGGTGTTTGGTTGCTTATTTGGTTTCGGGTAATCTGCTTTCAAAACAACAACTTAAACACTGGCAGGAAACTTCAAATACATCGAGGTGTTTTACAATCGCAAAATTGTAGGACGAATTTGTGAACGTTAAAGATTCCTTTCGGCATGTAATACTGGATGAATTTATCGTTTAAGTGTTTATCGTGAAGTGAGGCTGAAAGGAGAGGGTAATGACAGCGAGTAAGATAAAAAATATTGTGTTTGATATCGGTAACGTTGTGGTGCGGTGGTCTCCGCTAGAAATAGTTAGGCTCACTTTTGGAAATATCGATTCGTTGGAAGAGAAAGCGAGGCTGATATTTCAATCGCCGACGTGGTTAGACTTGAATAAAGGCCTATTAACTGAGAGTGAGGCAAAGGCGCAGTATCAAGCATTATTGGGTTTTACTGAGTTAGAGTGTGAGAGATTATTCTATTATGTCAAGCGCACGCAAATACTGATTCATGGCTCGGTTGAGCTGATTCAATGTTGTAAATCCGCAGGTTACCGTGTGTTTGCTTTGACTGATAATGTCCACGAAATTGTTGCTCACCTCAAAGAAACGCACGATTTTTGGCCACTGTTTGATGGCGCTATCGTTTCAGCGGATTTTGGCTTATTAAAGCCTCAGCCTGAGATTTATCGGTCGCTGCTCTCTCACTATGATTTAGAAGCTTCTGAAACGGTGTTTATTGACGATATGGCACATAACGTTGAAGGAGCAGAGTCCGTTGGCATTCAGGGAATTCAGTTCGAAAATGCGCATCAATGTGAGCTGGCACTAATTTCAAAAGGTATTGAATTGTCACTGTAATTAGCATGTCATTTATACAGAGATTTGGGATTTGGCGCGTAATCTTTCACTAACAATCATCTATACAGACGGTAAGCCATGGAAGAGGCAAATAGAACCAAGAGCGTACTCATCGCTGGGGCAACGGGCTATATTGGTCGTCACGTCGGCGAGGGTTTTCTTTATAGCGGCTATAATGTGTTCACTTATAATCGACGCGGCCAGATAGCTTGCTATATAAGTGGTATGGAAGTAAATGCGTCTGAGCTTGTCAGTTATTTTGATGTCGTAGTCAATTGCGCACGTCCACATTGGTTAGAGTTTTCGCCAGAAGATATTGCACAGATAGAGTTCAAACTATTACAGACGTTGGACACGTTTGCTGCGAATAACGCGACAAAAATTCATACCTCAGGTGTCTGGTTATTTGGCCACGCAACAAGCGATGACCTACTGCACTTTCGGTTACAGCCACTTAAGGTAGTGGAACCGGACGTCCGAACGATAAACACTGCCATCGAACAAAAATGGCACATCGTTTACTGCCCGAGCGTGGTTTATGGTGGTGAAAACTGTCAACTGCAGCGTATTGTGCAATCATTGGCTAACCAATCCATCCAGGTTGCACTTCCCTCAGAGGGCCACAATCAATATGTCCACGTTGACGATATTGCACGATTCTATTTGTTGCTCGCTCAAGAACAGCCCACTGAAAGGCAACATTTTATTGCCGAACCACAGGGTTATAGTCCAGAAGAGTTCGCTCAGCTCCTATTAAAAGCTCAGGTCATCAAAAGCGTGGAAGAGGTCAACTGGGCGCAGTTTGAATCTAACAATGGGATCGCGGCAGTAGAAATTGAAAAACTAAATCTTGTTGTGCCCATCAGTCCTTTGTTTAAGACCAAAGAGTTGGTGTGTCGATATATTAAAAAGCAAGGTTCGATTCGAGCTTTTGACGAGAGTACATCAAGGTGACACACCGAAATGATGGATTAGCTAGCGTCTTGTTTAGTTAAAGCGCAAACGCAGGCAGTTTAAATAATTGGAGGGGATACTTATGGAAAAGCTAGGTGAAAATATTTGGATATGTGACGGCACGACCGTATCCTTCTTGGGTTTTCCTTTCAAAACAAGGATGACCGTTATTCGTTTGGCAACTGGCGAGCTCTGGATTCATAGTCCGATCAAAATGTCACCAGCGTTAAGCGAGCAAATAGCACAACTTGGGGAAGTAAAGTATCTGATTGCGCCCAACCATTTACATCATCTCTTTATCTCTGACTGGCTGAGTGCTTACCCTCAAGCGTTGTTATTTGGAACCGATGAGGCCATAAAAAAGCGCTCCGATCTTACCTTCGAAGGATCGCTGAACTCTTCGACAGAAGCGCTTTGGGCAGGGGAAATTGAACAAGAGTTGTTTTCTGGGTCGCCTGTTATGGAAGAGTGTGTGTTTTTCCATGTTACTTCGAGAACCTTGATTGTCACGGACTTGGTTGAAAATTTCTCAGGAGAGGATTTTAACTATTGGCAGAGACTGGTTGCGCGAGGTGTCGGCATATTGGCTCCAAACGGAAAAACGCCCTTAGACTGGCGTTTGAGTTTTATGTTTGGGAAAGAAGACGCTCGTATCCACCTTGAACGCCTGCTTGCGTGGAAGCCCCAAACTCTAGTCATGTCACATGGTGAAATAGTAAAACAAAACGTTGGGCAGTTTTTAAATCGATCATTTGACTGGCTTATCTAAATCATCACAACAGGTTAAAACGTAAGCGCCTGTAAGCCTATCCCACCTCCGTGGCTGTTCGATTATATAATCCCGGCATCAGTTAAATCGGGTGTCCAACGATGCGTGAAACTCACTTTTTGAATATTGACCTAGATATCGAGTCTTCTCGAGATATTCGACCTCTCGTGGAACATTGGGGAGATCAAGTGATGGTGTTTCGTGTGGAGAAGGTTGCCGATATGTGGTTTGGCAGTTTCGAAACCTGTGAAACCTCTGAGGACGCGATAGTCAATCAATACTACCAGCTCGTTAATCGCTTACCTCAGCACTTAAGAAAGCTATGGGATAGTGCGAGCAAACGTGTGTTTGATGTTGGTTTTGAAGCTGTAGGTAGCACGAAGGCTTTTCAATCAATTCTTACGCAAGAGTCTGTAACAAAGCTTGCTGAAATTGGCGGTTCGATAACCATATCAATTTACTCAAATGACGATGTGTAAACGATCTATTCAACGAGGAGCGCTATGTTAAAGCGATTGCTATTCTTAGTTTTATTATGTTCATCAATGTTATATGCGGCTGAGTTTGAAGGCTGCTACCTCGTCAAAGATGATATTGCCAGTGCAGTCACTGGTGAAACTGAAGAAAGAACCTCATACATGCACGTTACTCGAGTGGTAGAAGATTACTTCGTTGAAGGGACACTTTTTGGTGCCAACTTCCATGTGTGCTCGGTAGGCTCAACATCGGAAGACGCGGCTGGCCCGCTCAAAATGACACGTGAGGGGGACGTACTTGTCTACCGAGAAAGTGATGAAGAATACGATTTCTTTTGTGAGCTGAGCGTCTCGCGTAAAGGGAATATGCTCGTCTTCAAAGACGAGGGAGGGCAGTGCTCTGGTGGCGTATTTTTTTGTGGTGCTCGAATCGGCTTGAACGGCATTGAGATCCCGAAGGTTGACGGTGAGTGCCCAACCGAAAACCAATGAGTATTTGATTGAATACTGCAATTGAACGCTTTGTGGCCTGCTTCAGCGCGTAATTTTTAAATAAAGACATTGCGACTCCTAAGCAAGTGTGCAATTAGGGCGGCAATGAACGTTAGTTATTAGGTAAATGATGAACTTTTTCAAAACTATTTTCGTTGCGCTTTCTGCAGCACTTCTTTTTGGTTGTGCGTTACCGGCACAGGTAAAAAACATGAAAGTAGATGGTGCGGTGAATCACCAATATGATGAGAATTTAACGAACTCTGTCACGATAGATAAGGTTTCAGGGGGGAAATGGACCAATCCGTTGCTGCAATCAGAAATTGGTAACGATGATTTTGCTATCGCATTAAAGTCTTCGCTACAGTCTCAGCAGCTATTGGCTGAGAATGCGAACTCAATCTATGCGCTGTCTGCTGACATCGTTGAGGTCGATCAGCCACTCGCTGGGTTAGACATGACAGTTACGTCATCCATTCAATACCGCTTAATTGAAAAGAGCACGGGGAAAGTCCTATTTAATGAGCTCATTACCGCTGCATTTACAGCATCAACTGACGATGCCTTTGACGGTATGCAGCGTTTAAAAATTGCCAATGAAGGTTCAGCGAAGGCCAATATTACTCAGTTTTTGTCGCAGCTTTCTCGGCTTGATGTCGCCAATGCGTCTATCGAACTTCCCCAATAAAAATCTGACAGTTTGTGATTATTACTTAGGTGAGACGTTGGTGTTCTCATCTAAGTGACTGATTAACTGCATTTTACATACCAGTTATTTGCACTGACTCGCATTAGCTCTCCGTTTCAGGAAAGATAGTAAAGATAGCCGCCCTTCAACTGCCTTCACGTTTATTCTTCCATTATGATTGGTGAACTGTTAGTCACCGAATAACTTCTATTGTCATGGCATCACTGAAAAGACTGATTATTGAGTTCCTAAAATATTATCTCGCTGCGGTAGTGGTGATCGGCATTAAAGGGGAGCTGTTCAATATTGCTCTTAGGGTTTGGTCTAACAACCAGATGACGTTTTATCAAGATGGCTTATGGCAGATAACATTGTTCTTGGCCTTGGTTTTTTCGCTGCATACGATGGTGATGAAATATTGCCCAGAGTAGTCAGTTTTCCCACACCGTTAAATAACAGTTCGAACAACAATATTTACTTGTGTTTGAGAATAAGTGATTCTACACGGAAGTATTACAACACTGTTGGAGAAGAACTGGTGCAGTTCGAACTAGGATCCGTATTTCGCTTTTTGTCTTGGATCTTTTTTACCCTTATCATCGATGGAACAATTAAAACCACAGGTCGTATAGTCTGTGCTGTGTTTACAAAAAATAAAGGACTAAGTGAAAACTTGCTGATCGCGATAGGGTGTCTTTTTTGGGTGTTAGTATTGGTTTTAATCGCGCAAGCGAACCAGTTTATCGCCGTCGATGTGTGCCTAGATGCGGGTGGCTCCTACGATTATGATGCACAGGTTTGTATCAAGTAGACTTGAAAAATTAGAAGGGCAGAGAATATGGAAATTCGAATTGATGACTTGAGTGGTGGTGAAGTGTTACAACTTTTGCAGGAGCACCTCCAAGATATGTACGCGACGTCACCACCAGAAAGTGTTCATGCATTGGATGTGGATGCGCTTAAATCGCCTGAAATCACCTTTTATAGTGGGTGGGTCGGTGAAAAACTGCTCGGTTGTGTTGCGATAAAATCACTCGGCGACCAACACGTTGAACTGAAATCGATGAGAACATCGAATAACGCCCGAAATCAAGGCGTTGCCTCTGGCTTACTGGAACATGTGATACAGCAAGCGGGCGCGAAGGGATACAAGACCATCAGTTTAGAAACGGGTTCGCAGGCATTCTTTCAACCGGCTCGCTCTCTGTATGAGAAATATGGATTTGAGTATTGCGGGCCGTTTGGGGGGTATAAGGAAGATCCTCACAGTCGATTTATGACTCGCCCTCTATGATGGGTAAAACGCCAATTATTGATGGTGCCATCTATGTTTGCGGCTTAGTGAGTCACTAAGCCGCTATTTCGTTTTACTCTGGTTTTAGGGCAAGTACTTTGTCAATGTCAGCAGCGCTGTTGCGTTGCGGTACTTGTTCCCATGCTTCACCCCACGAACGGTTGACTACTCGGCCTCGCTGGACGGCTTCACGCTGTTCGATCTCTTTTGCCCAGCGTAAAACGTTGGTGTAGCCCTCAGCTTGCAAGAACTCTACAGCATCGTAGGCATGACCAAGTACAACGTTTCCGTACCACGGCCATGTTGCAATATCCGCAATGGTGTATTCGTCACCCGCAAGGTAGCGCGTTTTAGCGAGCTGTTTGTCTAGCACATCCAGTTGACGCTTTGCTTCCATGGTGAAGCGGTTGATTGGGTATTCAAACTTTTCTGGGGCGTAGACATAGAAGTGACCGAAACCGCCACCAAGATAAGGCGCAGAGCCTTGTAACCAAAATAGCCAGTTTAGCGCTCGGGTTCTTGCAGCGATCTCTTTTGGTAAAAAGTGACCAAATTTCTCTGCCAAGTAGAGCAAGATGTTCCCCGATTCAAACACGTTAATTGGCTCGTCACCTGAACGGTCCACCATGGCTGGGATCTTTGAGTTTGGGTTAATCGAAACAAAATCGGAACCAAACTGATCGCCATCGCCAATCTTGATTATATAAGCGTCGTACTCAGCTTGAGTCACGCCAAGTGCCAGCAGTTCCTCAAGCATGATCGTTACTTTCTGACCATTAGGAGTCGCGAGCGAATAGAGTTGAATCGGGTTATCGCCCACAGGCAATGCCTGTTCGTGACGGGCTCCAGAGTCTGGACGGTTAATACTGGCCCATTGGCCGCCGCTTTCGTCGTCCATAGTCCAAACTTTTGGTGGTTGATACTGAGTTGTCATTGTTATTCCTTATCCAAATTGATATCCGGCAATCACTATCATTGGGCTAAAAACAACAAATAAAAAGAGTGACACAGAGAAACTGATAGATCGGAAAGTTATTGAAAAGCGTTTGGAAGAATAATAAGGCGCTCTCAAGTTTGTAGGAGCGCCTTTGGGGTTACTTTTTCAGTTCGGCTAACGCATCGTGCAGGCTATTTACGATTTTGTGCCCAAGCGCTCGAACTTCGTCACATGGTTCAACTAAATCTGGGATCTGAAACGTGGTCATATTGGCGGACACCGCGCTGCGAACGCCATTGTTTGAATCCTCAAACGCCACACACTGATTTGCCTCGATACCTAAACGCTTGGCGGCAAGAAGATAGATCTCAGGATCGGGTTTGCCGTGAGTCACTTCACAGCCACAAGTGAGGCTTTTAAAGTACTTGTCCAATCCCGCAAGGCGCAGTTTGGCTTCGGCGACCTCTTTGTGAGTTGAGGTTGCGACTGCGGCGGGAATATTGTTTGCTTTTAACCATTCGAGTAGCTCGATCACGCCATCTTTAACTGGAATGGCCTGATGTTTAACAATGGCATCGTAGTTTACTCGCCATTCTGCGTGGAGAGCATCGTAATCTTCGCCATACGCATCGCGGAATATCTTCTCGATACCGGCAGAGTTGCGGCCAATAATGGAGAGGTAGACGGCTTCGTGAAACGGCAGTTGTAAAGTCTCGCATGCTTGTTTGAATACACGCATACAGACACGCTCTGTATCGAGCAGGAGACCATCCATATCGAAGATAGCGGCTTGAAATTTCATGGGATTACTTACTACAAACTAACAAATTGATGGTCGAGTGTGGCATATTTTGTTTTGCTGGAAAAGCCGATTTATGGCGTTCAATCGTTATGAAAGAGGATTGAATGATAAGAGGTTCCTATAGAGTATCAGGGACTTAGCGATAAGTAGTTAATTTGATAGATGTTGTTTAGTACACTGGCGTAACAAAAAACGAATAACCAGGAGAGGAAGTCATGGAGAAAGCAGTCGCTTTTATTGGGTTGGGCGTGATGGGATACCCAATGGCGGGTTATTTAAGTAAGGCTGGGTATTCAACAAAGGTATACAACCGTACGTTTGCCAAAGCTGAAAAGTGGGCAGGCGAATATGATGGCCAAGCGTGTGAGACGCCAAAACAAGCCGCTGAAGGTAGCGACATCGTCTTTGTTTGTGTCGGTAATGATGATGACGTTCGCAGCGTCGTTTACGGTGATGACGGCATTATTGCAGGTCTTAAGCCGGGTGCTGTGCTGGTGGATCACACCACGACATCGGCAGAGCTGGCCGTAGAGCTTGCAAAAGCGGCGCAGGATAGCGGTCATCAATTTATCGACGCTCCAGTGTCTGGTGGACAAGCTGGGGCTGAAAACGGTGTGCTAACCATTATGTGTGGCGGCGATCAGCAAGTGTTTGATCGTGTCTCACCGGTGATGGACGTTTATGCAAAGCAAATCAGCCTACTTGGGGAAAACGGACAGGGGCAACGCTGTAAAATGGTCAACCAAATCTGTATTGGCGGTATTTTACAAGGGTTGAGTGAAGCGTTGCTGTTGGCACAAAAATCAGGCTTAGATATTGAACAAGTGGTCGAAACGCTTAAACATGGTGCAGCAGGATCATGGCAGATGGAAAATCGCGCCGTGACAATGTCACAAGATAAGTTTGATTTTGGCTTCGCGATCGACTGGATGCGCAAAGATTTAGGATTCTGCCTAAAAGAAGCAGAGCGCGTTGGGTTGGATTTACCACTGACGCGCAAAGTTGACCAACAGTACGCAGCCCTACAAGAAGAGGGCTTGGGTCGAATGGATACGTCTGTTTTGATGAAAGCTGTCGCGAAAGGACAGTCTTCAAACTAGTAGAATATAAACAGTTCTTTGGTATCGAATAGTTTAAAAAAATCAAAAGTATTCATAGCCAACTCTCCTCAGTGTGGAGGTGCAATGCACCTCCTTTCTCATTGTTGCTATAGATTAACCCTAGAGCAAAAAGCGACAGTCTGCCAAATTAAAGGCGCTTGCTTGGCTCAAACAAGCGCCTATTGTCGTTACTTCACATCGAATCGGTCGGCATTCATCACTTTTGCCCACGCCGAGACAAAATCGCGAACGAACTTCTCTTTGTTGTCGTCTTGAGCGTAGACTTCTGCATAGGCGCGCAAGATAGAGTTCGAACCAAACACTAGATCAACGCGTGTTGCTGTCCAGGTTTCCTCATTTGTCGCGCGATCAACCAAGGCGTAAGAGTTACGTCCAGTTGGCTGCCAGCGGTAACGCATGTCGGTTAACGTCACGAAGAAATCGTTAGTTAGCGCGCCGACGTTATGGGTAAACACACCGTGCTGTGATCCACTATGGTTAGCGCCTAGTACGCGAAGGCCGCCGATCAGCACCGTCATCTCAGGTGCCGTTAATCCTAGAAGTTGCGCTTTATCGAGCATCAGCTCTTCTGGCGCGACGGCAAAGTGCTGCTTCTGCCAGTTTCTAAAGCCGTCAGCAACAGGCTCAAGTACCGCGAAAGAATCGACGTCAGTTTGCTCAGCAGAGGCGTCTCCTCGACCTGGTGAAAATGGCACTTCCACTTCAACGCCAGCAGCAAGAGCGGCTTGCTCAATGGCAAGGTTACCCGCCAGAACTAGGGTATCAGCGACACTTATTTGCGCGTCTTGGGCGATCTTCTCGAGTACGGCCAACACTTTCGCTAAACGTTCTGGTTCGTTGGCTGCCCATTGATTCTGTGGGGCGAGTCGAATACGCGCACCGTTAGCACCACCACGCTTATCGGAGTTGCGGTAGGTACGTGCGCTATCCCATGCCGTTGCGACCAAATCTTGGACGCTAAGTCCGCTTGCTGCGATTTTCATCTTAACTGCATTCACGTCGTAATCGTCTCGACCAGCCGGAATCGGGTCTTGCCAAATTAGCTCTTCAGCTGGAACATCTGGGCCAAAGTAACGGCTTTTTGGTCCCATATCGCGGTGAGTCAGCTTGAACCAAGCGCGAGCAAACGTCTCTGAGAAGTACTCTGGATCCTTGTAGAAACGCTCAGAAATCTTGCGATACTCAGGATCCATTTTGAGCGCCATATCAGCATCGGTCATCATAGGATTATGACGAATCGATGGATCCTCAACATCTACAGGTTTATCTTCTTCTTTGATATTGTCCGGTTGCCACTGCCATGCACCAGCAGGACTTTTAGTTAGTGACCAATCATAGCTAAACAGCAGGTGGAAGAAACCGTTGTCCCATTGAGTTGGATGCGTTGTCCAAGCACCTTCAATACCACTTGTCACTGTGTCACGGCCCACGCCTCTTGACTCGTGGTTGTTCCAGCCTAAACCTTGCTCATGAATGTCTGCGCTCTCAGGATCGTCACCCAGTTTGCTCGCATCACCATTGCCGTGCGCTTTGCCCACCGTGTGACCGCCTGCGGTTAAGGCGACGGTTTCCTCATCGTTCATACCCATACGTGCGAAAGTGGTTCGCATGTCTGCTGCCGTTTTAAGTGGATCTGGGTTGCCATCGACACCTTCTGGGTTCACATAGATTAGTCCCATCATGACCGCGGCTAATGGGTTTTCTAGATCTCTATCACCGGAGTAGCGGCTGTTTTTGGCTTGGCTGTCTGCTAGCCACTCTTGCTCTGAACCCCAGTAAATGTCTTTCTCTGGATGCCAAATATCTTCGCGGCCGAAAGCAAACCCGTAGGTTTTGAGTCCCATTGATTCATAGGCCATGTTGCCCGCAAGGATCATAAGGTCTGCCCAACTGATTTTGTTGCCGTATTTCTGCTTGATAGGCCAAAGTAAGCGTCGAGCTTTGTCAAGGTTGGCATTGTCTGGCCATGAATTAAGAGGAGCAAAACGTTGGTTACCGGTTTCAGCACCGCCGCGACCATCGCCAATACGATAAGAACCCGCAGAGTGCCACGCCATGCGAATCATAAGGCCGCCATAGTGACCCCAATCCGCTGGCCACCAATCTTGGCTGTCGGTCATTAGTGCTTTAAGGTCGTGCTTTAATGCGTCAACATCGAGCTGTTTTAGCGCTTCGCGGTAGCTAAAGTCGGCGTCCATTGGGTTCGACTTGTGATCGTGTTGGTGCAAGATATCTAGGTTGAGTGCGTTTGGCCACCAAGCGACATTGGAAGAGTTGGCTGACGTTGCAGCGCCATGCATGACAGGGCATTGGCCGCCGGATTGAGTATTTTTATGTTCCATGATTTGCTCCTAGTGTGTTGCACTGCTCAGTCTCTGACACTATTGGTCTCACCACGGAACAATGCTGAATAACAACCACGAATACACTGTGGTTTTGCTTTACTCAGAATAGGCGCAGAATCAGGATTGATAAATCTGGTTGTGTCTATGTTATTGATAGGTGGTTTCTATGCGTTTGCAGTTAACGCGTGACAGCCTGGTTGGGAGAGGGGGTAAGCACTTGATTGGTGCCGCTAACGCCGGCGGCACCTTGCTATTATTTAGCCATGTTGAGCTTCTAGTGCTTGAGCAGTGTGCCATGAGTCATGGCTTTCGAGTTGCTGAGCGTATCGAGCGATGTTGGGGTAGCGCTCAACCAATCCAAACTTACTTAAGATTTCAACAATGAATGACATCATAAAATCAGCGCCCGTAAGCTTGTCTGCCACTAGGTATCGTTTGCCATCAAGCGATTGATCTACGTAGCTCATTACCTTGTGCAACTCGACTTCCGCGTAATCTGCTAGGAAGTTTGTTGGCGCTCCATCTTTAGCGACAAAGGTCTTTAGTAGCAAAGGGAGTGCGGCAGAGCTTTCGGCAAAGTGTAACCATTGAAGGTATTCCACGTACTCTTCGCTGTCTTGACTTGGCGCGAATTTCTCAGGCGCGTATTTGCTGATTAAGTACTCGGTAATCGCGCCAGACTCTGTAATCACTCGACCTTGCTCTTCAATCACTGGCGATTTACCAAGCGGATGAATCAATTTAAGCTCCGGTGGGGCAAGAAAAGTCACACTGTCTCGGCGGTACGGGACGATTTTGTACTCTACGCCCAGCTCTTCCAACAACCAGATAATGCGTTTAGAACGTGATTGATTGAGGTGATGTAAAATGATCATGCTTGCTCCTAAACGGGTTCGTTTGTTTTGATGACAAGTTTGCCGAAGTTTTTCCCTTCAAGCAGGCCAATGAAGGCTTCTGGTGCATTTTCTAGCCCTTCAACCAAGTGCTCACGGTAGTGAATTTTGCCCTCTGATAACCACTGAGTCATTTGAGAGGCAAATTCACCATAGCGATGACCATAATCATCAAAGATGATGAAACCTTGCATCTTGATATGTTTAATCAGCAATTGCGCCATCAGCATTGACATGCGATCTGGACCTTCAGGAAGCGAAGTTGCATTGTATTGAGAGATAAGACCGCACAGTGGAACGCGAGCACCAGTATTGAGTAGCGGAAGTACGGCATCAAACACTTTGCCACCGACATTTTCGAAGTAGACATCAATACCTTGGTCACAGGCTGCGGCCAGTTGCTCTGCGAAGTCTTCCGCTTTGTGGTCGATACACGCATCAAAACCAAGTTGCTCGGTCGCGTAGCGGCACTTCTCTTCGCCACCTGCAACACCAATGACTCGACAACCTTTCAGCTTACCAATTTGGCCAACCATCGAACCAACAGCGCCAGTGGCCGCTGCAACGACCAGAGTATCACCTTCTTTTGGTTGGCCGATATCAAGCAGTCCCATATAGGCGGTAAAGCCAGGCATTCCCATTACGCCCAGCGCGTAGGAAGGGTGGCTTGGGTTCATTCCCATTTTAATAAGACCTTCGCCATCTGAAATGCCGTAATCTTGCCAGCCAGTGAATCCTAAAACCCATTCTCCTTTATCAAAATTTGGGTGGTTGGATTCTACAACTTGACACACGGTGCCACCGACTATGGTCTCGCCAATTGCAACAGGATCGGCGTAAGACTTAGCATCGCTCATTCGGCCGCGCATGTAAGGGTCAAGAGAGAGGTAGACACTGCGCAGCAAGACTTCGCCATCTTTTACGGTAGGAATCGAATTGTTTTCTAGTCGGAAGTTGTCTGGAGTTGGTGCACCTGTCGGGCGAGATGCAAGTACGATTTGTCGATTAGTAGGTTGAGACATAGCTGTTTTCCTTATTAGACCGGTCGTCTAGTTGTTATTTCAAAAAATCCCGTCATACAGTGTGACGGGAGATTTCTATGAGTTAGAGCGTAAACGTTGTTGAGTTGTAAGCAAGCACAGCTCAAGGTTGGTTTGATCTTGCATGAGCTTGTTGAGCAAACTTGCCCCCAGCCACTGTTGATAAAGCTGTCTAGCCACCATAGAGCTGTTCATTTCATCAATTGAACCATCCTCGATACCACGTTGAATGGTTGACGCTAACGCTCCAATAATTAACTCAGCGCCTTTTGCTAACGAAACGCGCATCGAATCAGAAAGATCAGACACTTCAGCGCTCAGTTTGACGATAAGGCACTTATTTGCGTTGCACACGCCATTTTCAACGTTGAGCCAACGTGAAAAGTAGTCGAGCAAGCAGTCGTAGCCACTCACGTCATTTTGATTAAGCACGGGATGAATACGTGACATATAGGTGTGCACATACTCTTCGATCAACGCTTCCCCAAACTGCTCTTTGGATTTGAAGTAATGATAAAACGAGCCTTTAGGGACATCTGCCGACTTCAAAAGCTGGGAGAGACCGACAGCGGTAAAGCCTTTGTTGACGATAAGCTCATAACCAACGTGCAAAATGTGTTGGCGAGTGTCTTGTGTTTTCGAGTTCATGGCGAGAGGATAATAGCAATTAGACCAGTCGTCTAGTGTTATTTTGATCGTCAATGATCCCTTCGCCAATATTTGCACCTATCTTGCTATTTTTGCTTGAGGGGATAAACGTCACTTTTCATAGGAATTGCCTATGTTCGTTTAACCAGTTCGAAGTGAATAACGAATAAATGATTGTTGTTTGGGTAGATCTCGCGGATAAGCTGTTTCAGTTTCGGTAGTTCAATGTACTCTTGCTCGGCGTGAAACTCGTTGATGTCGTCGAAGTGTAAAGGCTCTACCGAGAGGATTTTTACGTCACACACTTTGGTATCGGTTTCGAGTGTGTACACCTCGACAGTGGTGCCAGGGACATAATCGGCTTCCGATTCATCTCTGATGGTAATCGTCTTGTTACCTGCCGCGACTAGTGGAGTCAAAAACTCGAAAAACGTTATTTTAGTTGGGTAAGTCATGGGTGGTCCTACAAATACTCATATTTTTCGTGGCAGAGAATACTACGAACGAACCGAGAAAAGATACGTCGCAAGTGCACCGTGTGATAAAGGGATGGAATTTATCCCGATATAGAGAATAGATATATTCAACTGATTTACTATCCTTAAGGGTAATGAGTTCGAAGGGAGCGTCGAATGAAGATTGTGTCAGTTGTTGCCTTTTTGGTGGTATTGGCGGCTAGTAGTTGGTGGTTGATTGAGGAGCAACCATCGCCTCATGGGTTAGCAGAAACTTCGGTGAAAGTTGCTGTGTCACTTACGCCTCTCAGTACGCCGTTCTTTATTGCGCAAGAGCAGGGCTTTTTTGCCAAACACGGGCTGGATGTTGAAATCATGCCTTGTAAAGGCGGAGTGAAGTGCGCTCATTTGCTGCAAGAAGATAAGGTAGGTTACGCGACCGCTTCAGAAACTGTGGCACTGTTTAATCGCTATCATCATAGCAATGTCTCGATTTTGTCGAGTTTTGTCCGTTCAAGTAATGACCTCAAACTTTTAGCACTCGAGGCGAATAACATTAGCAAACTGTCGGATCTTGCTGGCAAAAAAGTGGGCATTGTTAAGTCCAGTTCGAGTGAATTCTACTTTGATCTCTTGTTAATTACCCATGCTCTACAGGATTTGCAGGTAGAGCGGGTGTACATTCAGCCAGATGAATTGGTTGCGGCTTTGCTCTCGTATCAGGTTGATGCGATTTCAATTTGGGAGCCGTATGGCTATAGAGCGACGCTCGTGTCTGCTTCTCCGTTGGTCAACTTGGGCACAGAAGGGGTGTATCAATTGTCCTTTAATCTGTTATCTAAATCCGCAAGAGGAGAGGGTAGAAAGGAGCAAGACCGATTGCTCTTGCTAGCGCTGTCTGATGCCATTGAATGGATAGAAGCGAATCCAGATGACAGCATCGATCTTATCAGCCAAGAGCTCGGCATATTGCCTCAGCAAGTGAACTGGGCTTGGAATGACTACGTTTTTGAGCTCACCAACGACTACAGCCTGCTATCCAATTTACAACTGCAAGCAAGGTGGGCGTCAGAGCGCAATATTCTTGAAGGTGATCCTGTCGATGTCAGAGCTTTGGTTGACT
Source organism: Vibrio sinaloensis (assembly GCF_000808535.1). GTDB lineage: Bacteria > Pseudomonadota > Gammaproteobacteria > Enterobacterales > Vibrionaceae > Vibrio > Vibrio sinaloensis_D. The sequence continues at coordinate 39,289 of NZ_JWLV01000045.1, read as the reverse complement.
ATCAACTTCTAGGGACAGTGGATTAGGAGTGACAATGAAAGGATCAATCACTTCTAAAATGTATACGCTACTTGGGATTGGTATTCTGATGACAGTGATATCCGCGTGGTCAATGTACAGTTTGTACAACCAACACGTTGAGGCAACACGCAACCAGATGAAACTGCTTGAAATCCAGACGGAAGTCAGTGCTCTGCAAGGTGAACTATGGCTCTACTTAGAATATAAAGATGACAAAAGCTTTTCTAATCTCGTTGAGCAGCAAAAACGATTGTCTGAACGATTGGCCATGTCCAACGTCAATGTTAGTAAAGTGACTAAACTCAACCGACTAAACAATCAACTTACCGCTCTTTTATCGGAAGACAAGCAGTTTCAGGCCGAGCTCAAGCAGCTGTCTGCAAGACGCGATTTCGTCGCGCAGCGACAAGCGGTATTGACGGGGCGTTACAATATGTTGATTCAAAACATGTACGAATACATTTCAAGCGAACATGAAACCGAACTTTCCCAGACCAACCTCAAAATTGAGGAGACCATGGTCTATCTTGCGGTTGTGCTGGTGATGTTCTCTGTTGGTATGAGCTTCGCTGCGTTTATGCTGCTTAAAAGTTTCCGTATTGGCGCACGCGCGATTTCAACGGCCATTAACAGTGTTAAAAAGCGTCGTTTTTCCCATCGAATTCACTGCGAACACTTAGACAATGAGTTCAGTACATTGGGAAAAACGTTTAACGCAATGAATGAAGAGTTAGAGCACAGTGTGTTTACTAAGTCTCAGTTGGAGAACGAGGTCAGTAAACAGACCCTTGAACTGGAAAAGAAAACGCATGCGCTCGAATATTTGTCAGAGCATGACTCTTTGACGGCATTGCTCAATCGACGCTCGATGGAAAAACGCTTGCAAACCGCGCTAGAGAAAGCAGAGAGAACGGGGCTATTGGTAGCGTTGCTTTTCCTCGACTTGGATAAGTTTAAAGAGATCAATGACACCTACGGCCATGATATTGGTGATGAAGTTTTGATTCGTCTTTCTGAGCGCCTTTTAACCGTCACGAGGAAGACGGATATCGTGAGCCGTTTCGGCGGGGATGAGTTTGTTGTGTGCCTAGACTTACTAACGGACAAGTCTTTCATTTCCGCTAAAGCGACTCAAATCATTCACGAAGTTGAGCGGCCCATTATCATCGGTAATAAAGGCCATTATGTTGGCGTCAGTATCGGTATTGCCGTCTACCCGAATTGTACTGACAATCATCGTGACTTAGTGAAATTGGCCGATCAGGCAATGTATATCGCGAAAGAGCGCAAAGGCAGCCACTTCGTATTCGCCAAAGAGAAACCCTCTAATGTACTTAAAGTGGTCGATGATTAAAGAAAAGAGGCCAACTTGGCCTCTTTACTCGATTGGGACTATTGATTGAGTCTTTTGTTCATCGGCACGACTTTGCGTGGTTCAAACCCTTCGATCACTCGGCGTTCAATCAGGTGACCTAAACGTGCTTCAATCATGCACAGATTTTTAAAGTTGTCCTTTGACACGAACGAAATTGCTTCGCCTTGCGCGTCGGCACGACCAGTTCGGCCAATGCGGTGAACGTATTCATCGGCAGGGAAAGGCAGGTCATAGTTGATTACACGAGTGAGCCCTTCGATATCGATACCACGAGCGCCGACACCGGTTGCAATCATGTACTTGATTTTGCCTGCTTTGAAGTCAGCCAGCAGTTTAGAGCGCACCGCTTGGCTGCGTCCACTGTGGAATGCCTCTGCCTCGATCCCGCGCTTTTCTAACTGCGATGCCAGTTTGGCTGCGCCGTGCTTCGTTTCGATAAAGATCAGGGCTTGGTCCCAGTTATTCTCTTTGATCATGTGGCTAAGTAGAGCCGATTTTTTGTCTTTATCAACAGTGATAAGCCATTGTTCGATGTTCTTTTTTGATGCTTGATTGGCGGCGATCGAAATCTCAAACGGGTCATGCACGGCGGTTTTCGCCAAGTCTCGTACTTTGTTAGAAAGCGTCGCGGAGAACAACAGGTGCTGAATATCGGTTGGCAGACGATCTAGAATCTTATTGATGTCATCGATGAAGCCCATGTCGAGCATGCGATCTGCTTCATCCATTACCAACACTTCGATTTCCTCAAAGTGAACCGCGCGCTTACCGTACATATCGAGCAATCGACCCGGTGTTGCGATAAGAATATCGACACCCTCGATAAGGGCTTGCTTTTGTGGCTTTTCATCCACGCCACCATACATTGCGAGAGACGTAAGTGATAAGTTCTGACCGTAGTCGCGCACTTTCTGTTCAATTTGTTGAGCCAGTTCGCGAGTCGGCGTAAGAATTAGCGCACGTACTCGTTTTTTTCGCTGAGTTTCACCCTTCGCCAATTTTTCCAGAATAGGCAAAACAAAACTTGCGGTTTTTCCCGTGCCGGTTTGAGCGGCCGCAATAAGGTCATCCCCTTGTAAAATGACAGGAATCGCTTTGCTTTGGATGGTTGTGGGTTTGCTGTAACCGAGAGATTGAATGGCTTGAGTTAACGGTTGGCTTAGGCCTAGTTTTGCGAACGGCATGGGTGACACTCTGTGTTAATAGTCTTGAGGAATCAAATCCCCTGAATTGACGCAGAGTGTACCATGAACTGGTGAGTGTGATTAGACTTGTTTTTCGAGATACCAGGTTCCTTTACATGGACCATTAGTCAGGAACCACTTGCCTTGAATTTTGTCTTTTCCAACACTTCCACTGAAGCGGTAATCCCATTGGCGGTTAGAAGCGTAGAGAGTGAGCTCGCCTTCGTCCGCGTTTATCCATCCTTTAAGAGAGGTTCCATTGTAGGTTAGGTTCAGCGTTGCAAATCCATCGACAACCTTGCCTGTGATGGTGGTGCGCTCACACATATTGTTGCCTGTCACATCGACACGGCGCCCTAACCAGACGCCATCGTGCTGCGTTGAAACCGCAAATTGGGGAGAGTCCGGCAATTTAGGGAAAGATTCCGGTTTGTTTGAGCCGAATAAGTTGGCTTGCTGGCCGACTAAAATGAACACGCCGAAAGCGATGAAAGTGGCTAATAACGCTTTGTTTTTCATGACTCTGCCTCGTGGGGGAGATTTAATCGAATGTCGGTTTTGACCGAGTTGGCGATAAAGCAGTGTCGGTGCGCTAAATGATGCATTTTCTCAATTTGCTGAAAGGATGGTTTCTTGTCGCCGGAAAAACAAATCGTAGGAGAGAGTGTCACCTCGGTAACAGAGGTATAGCCGTTTTCATCTTCGGCCATGGCACCTATCGCGTTATCAACGTAGGAATCCACAACATACCGCTGTTTTGCGGCGATCCCGAGAAATGTCAGCATATGGCAACTGGAAATAGCAGCAATGAAGGCTTCTTCTGGGTCAACGTTTTCTGCGACCGAGTAGGGGAGCGGAACCACATGAGGCGATGACGAGGCTGGGACACTGACACCGCCGTCGAACTCCCACAGATGCCCTCGGCTGTACTGATTGTCGCTAAAAGGTTCATTTTGCTGACGCTGCCAGCGAATCGTGGCTGAATAATCGGACACAGCTACCATACTCCAAACTTATGTGGTGGCTGTTGATGGTAACGCGTCATTGCTAGGACTTCGATAGAAGTTTTGTCTATCGGTCAGAAAGGCAGAGCTGGCTCACAGCCGGGATAGGAACTCGCACAATGTTGCACCTAACCCTTTGTTAACTATCATCACTTCTCAAGTGGAACTGATTTCTTCCTTGCTCTTTTGCTGTGTAGAGTGCGCTATCTGCAACATTGAACAAGTCGTTGAAATCTAATGGTTGCTCTTTGTAAAGACGATGATTGGACACGCCGATCGAGAGCGTGAGGTAATCACTGGCATAAGAACGTGGATGCGCAATTTTTAATGACAAAATAGCGCTTTGCAACTGATGGATTTTGCGGATGACCTGCTCGTCGGTTTGGCCATCGCACAGCACCAGAAACTCATCTCCGCCATAGCGAAAGATATGGTCGATGGATGTATCTGAAAACGCGTTGCTGATGTTGGCAGCGACGATCTTCAGCGCCTCATCACCGGCTTGATGACCAAACTGATCGTTGTAGCCTTTATAGAAGTCGATATCGATGATCACGATAGCGATTTGCGTGCCTTGATTGATTGCTTTTTGAATCAACGTCGGGGCAATCGTATCCAGTTGATAGCGATTGTATAGCTTGGTCAATGGATCGGTTTTCGACAAATTGTCTAACAAGTTGTTGGCTTGTTGCAGCTTATGACGCTGAACATGGTTTTCGAGTGCGATGGCAATAAAACTGGCGAGTTGTTCAAACAGCTGGCAGTGGTGGGGTTGATATTGCCCAGCCTCCGTATGCTGCGTAGACATAATACCCAGCACTTTGTTCCCCAACAGGATGGGGGTAAACATCAGTGATTGACTCGAAGGAGTGTCCGCTTTTCGATGAATGGCCGCATTGTCACTATCGACGCTTAAGCCAATCGCGGCCCTGACTCTGGTGGCATCCGCGTTGTTTAGGCGGACCATGGATTTAGTTTTGACCACATAAGAACCGATGCTGGTTTGTTTGTTGCAGTCGACATAGAAGCGCTCGATCGGACCTTTAGTGTTGTAAAAGTAGCGATAATCGAGAATGCCTTGTTGTTCATCATAAAGTGCAATACCGAACTCTTCGCTCGGAATGATGTTGGTGATCTTGCTAAAAATAGAGGGTAAATGAACCGAGATGTCTTGGCAGGTCGCTAACTCTTGGCCAATTTCTGTAATGGCTTCAATGTGCTCTTTGATTTTTTGCTGTAGACGACGTTCTTGGTCATCTGCGGCTTGCTTCACTTTACTGATGATGGAAGCGTATTCCTTCTGGCGGGTATCTGCGAGCGCGCGGTTGGCGGCTTCTATGTATGTCGCTTGCAGGGAAACCAGTTCAGCTTGATTGTGTTTTTTCGCCAGATTAATCGCCACTTGGCAGTAGAGTAGATGAAACTTGATGTTGCAGGTCGGGTCGATGAGCTTTTCTAGTTGTCGACACAACTGGATCGCTTCCGAGTCGATGTCATGCTTTTCCAGAAATTGCGCGTAATAGGTGTCGTTCTCCATTTGAATGTACTTATCTTTGAGAACAACACTGTACTTATTGGCGAGTTGAAAGTGTCTTTTTACCTCGTCTATCGAGTAATCATCAGACATCGACTGGATACGCGCAAGGTAGCCGTAGGCATAGGCGATGGTACGCGGGTTATCAATCTGCAAAGCGATCATCAAAGCGTGATTGGCACACTCGATCGCCTGATGGATTTGCTCTGCAAGCGCAAGGGCCAATGCTTTGTTTAGGTAGCTAATGGATTCAATCGACTTGTTCGCCACTTTTCTTGCGCTAGCGACCGCTTTACTCGCGAAATCGACGGTCATGTCATATTGCTGCAATTGAAGTAATAAGTTGCTGACATTGCAGTAAGCGAGTGACATGTAGTTATCATCGAGCTTTTCGCTGTTGTCGATCACGCGCTTATACATCAAATACGCGGAGTAGTAATTTTCTTGCTCAGTATAAAGGGTCGCTAGCAATATGTTGGCGTGAAGGGCGAGAATTTCATCCTCCCCAGTGACAAGCTCAAGGCACTTCAGGTAGTGATCAATTGCTTCTGCAATACGATCTGTTCGGTTACATTTTAATCCTTCAATAAAATGAAACTGAGCGAGAGGCAACTCAATGTCATATTTCGCACAGATCGCGTATACCTGTTGTTCCATGACGATTGCGCCATCAATACCGGGATAGCGTTGAAATTGTGAATAGATGGTTTGTATTTCATCCCGAGCTTGATTGTTCATTGAGCCTCCCTTGAGTAGCGCTATAGTATATACCGTGCTGTATGAGTTTTTAAACAAAGGTTGCGTCAAATGAGTGCTTGTAACAAAAATATCAACTCAACCACAGGATGAATCAGGGTTATTTATAAAACCATTACTAATCATTAAGCAACAAGTTGTTATCATCAAAACTCACACTTTGCACTGAAAGTCATTGGCTCATGGTTGTACGGATGGTGTAGTTCAAGGCGTTGAGCATGCAGATGCAAGCGATCACTTTTCGTTCCGTATAGCGCATCACCAACGATGGGCATATTGAGACCAAGGTGATGAGCACAATGGACACGGAGTTGATGCGTTCTTCCTGTCTTGGGATGCATATAGAGCTTTGATTGCCCGTTGGATGTCTCGATCAGTTCCCAGTACGTCTCAGCGGGTTTTCCGTGCTCGTAACAGACAAGCTGACGCGGTCGGTCATCTGGATCGCCTCGCATAGGTAAGTTAATGGTGCCATTTTGCGCTTGAACTTCACCTTCAATCTGTGCGATGTAGCGTTTTTGCACAGAGCGGGAGATAAACTGTTTCTGCAGGCTTTTGTTGGCGCGTCGGGTTAGAGCGAATACCAAGATTCCTGATGTGGCCATATCGAGTCGATGAATAACAAATGGCCCCTCAGCATCTGGGTAGCGCTTTTGCAATCTCGTGTAGGCGGAGTCGGTGATGGTTTTACCCGGGACAGAGAGCAGACCGGACGGCTTGTTGACGATCACCATTGCGTCATCTTCATATACGATCTCTAGCTCTTTGTCTTCTGCCCAACTTTTCTCTAGCGGATTGTCGTCAATACGCATACCTTCTAGCATATGGCCCAAAATCGGTTGGCATTTACTGTTGCAAGACGGGTAGTAGCTTTTGTGTTTGCGAATCTCCGACTTTGGCGACACGCCCCACCAAAATTCGGCCAGAGCGAGCGGTGTGTAACCGTGTTTAAACGCAAAATGAAGCAGCTTGGGTGCTGCGCATTCTCCCGCGCCCGCTGGTGGGGTTGGGCTTGTCGTTGGGGCAAATATCGCTTTAAGAGACTTTTCATCTTTACGGATGTTGTAAAAGCGATACTGCTCGAACAACTTGTTTTGCAGTTGATTGGAGCGTTGTTTACGCTGCTGTTTGATCGCATCGATTTGCTCGGTTAGCTCATTCAACTGAATGGAAACTTGATTGATTTTCTCTTCCCATTCCAGTTTGAGGTACTTAAGCACATTCTTTTCTGCCACGCTTTGCCTAGCCAGATCATCGAGCGCCAGTTTTAACGCATCGCCAGCCAGCGTTTGCTCTGCGAGTTTTCGCTGCTTCTTGCGCGCTGCGCGGCCTTGAATCATCAGTTCGCGCTGGGTTTGCTCCGCTTGCTGATAGTCATCCTGATACTGCGCTAACCGTTGTTGAAGCGCATGGAGTTCTGGATTGGCTTGCTGCTGTTTTACTTGTTGGTTAAGTTCCGTGATCTTAGCTAAATCTGATCGGAAAAAGCTCTCTTCTGCCAACATGTCGAACACTGGCGGCACAAAGCCGGGTAGCAGGTTTTGATCGGCGATTTTTCCAGAGAAAGCTGAAAAGTAGCCAAGTTCTCCTTCAGGGGAGTGCACCAAAAGCACACCAAACATCTTACCAATGCCGTCTTGATTTCCCGTCAGGCCAAAATCGTGCTGCCAGCCAGTTTGGTGAGTCAAATGCGTTTGCAATTGCTCGGCCGCGAGAACACACAGCGGATGAGGCTGGTAGTAGAACGGGAAGGTAAACTTTTCTGGAAGCGTTATTTCGTCGATTGGGGTGTCAAAACGGGTAAAGAGTTGTTCCGGTTGGTGCATGGACGGGTTCACTACAGGCAAAATCACAGGGGCGTGATTTTACCTGTTTGTGGTGGGATTGCTAGCCTAGCGCACGTAGTTAATGTTTGCGCTAATGTACCAGTGCTCAACCTTGCCATCGCCTTTTTCGACCCAGAGGTCGTTATCAAAGTGTTTTACGCGACCTTTAATACTCAAGCTCAGTTTGTTGTCGACGACGCTATCGACGGTTAAGAATGGGTCAGAGCTGATTAAGAAAGGTTCGGCATCTTCAATCGTGGCGTCTTTCGCGATCAGGAAGTAATGGTTCAGTTTACCGTCTTGCGGTTTGGTTGAGATTGCCTTGTAACCGACTAGACGATAGTTTTCGCCCACTTCTTGATTCGTTATTTCGCTACCCAAGCGCACATGCGTTGGGATAAACACGTAAGCAAGTAGCGCCGCTATGGTCACTAGAGCGCCGAGCAAAGACAGTTTCAATTTAGACATGGATTTAATTCAATAACCAATAAAGGAAAAAGTTTACCACAAGCGCGCCATTTTACAGCGATAAGCGTGTTGCGTTTATTATTACCTCAGTGCAACAATAAGACGTAGTTAAGCATGTATTTGATGGATAAATGTAATGGCAAATTGGGAAGGTGTCAGCGAGTTTGTTGGCGTGGCAGAGACGCAATCTTTCACCGCAGCAGCGAAAAAGCTCGATACTTCTGTCGCTCAGGTTAGCCGTAGGGTCTCGTCGTTGGAAGAGCGTTTGGCGGTGAAGTTGTTTAATCGAACCACGCGGCGAGTCTCGCTTACCGAAGCGGGGCAACTTTACTATCAGCAGTGTAAGCAGTTAGTCGAAGGGTTGGAGCTTGCGGAGCTAGCCGTTACTCAAATGCAATCCACGCCAAAAGGGTTGTTAAAAGTGACGGCCCCGGTCACCTATGGAGAGCAGCAGCTCGCTCCTTTGCTGCATCAGTTTTTGGAAAAGCACCCACAAGTAGATTTGGATTTGAATCTGACGAATCAAAAGCTCGATTTAATTGAGATGGGCGTTGATGTCGCGATTCGACTAGGAAGATTGCAAGATTCGAGTTTGGTCGCAAAGCGTTTGTCGAGTCGTCAACTTTATGTGTGCGCTAGTAAGGAGTATCTCGACCGTTTTGGTGAGCCTCATACATTGTCTGAACTCTCAAATCACCAATGTTTGGTGGGGTCGGTTGATTACTGGCGTTTTAAGGATAGCAAGGGTGAAAAGTCAATCCGCGTTTCTGGGCGCATTCACTGCAACTCGGGTTTTTCACTGCTTGACGCTGCGATACGCGGTTTAGGCTTGGTCCAATTGCCTGATTATTATGTCCAATCAGCGTTGGATACAGGCAGCTTGATTGAAGTCTTGAGTGATTATCGGGATGAGCGAGAAGGGATATGGGCTCTTTATCCACAAAACCGAAACCTATCTCCTAAAGTACGCTTACTGATTGATTTTTTGGCCGAAAAGTTGAAAGACTGAGCCTGAAGTTGTTCACTTCAAGCTCGTCTGGTGGAGTTTTCAAACCTCAATTAGGTTGGCGTTCGGCATCTTCGCGTTTGAGTACTTTGTGGCCATCTTCAGATACCCCCTGTTTCCAGTAGCTGCTGATGTATATGTATTCACGATCTACGTTGTGTTCATTACGGAAGTACTGACGCAGCGCACGCATCGAGTCAAATTCGCAAGCACACCAGACCGAGACTTGGCCATTGAGCCAAGGCTTGCGTTTAGCGGCATCTTCTAACGAGTCTTGAGTCACCCATTCAATCTTTATACCTACTGGTGCTTCTAGCGTTTGTATATCGTCTTCGGTCTGAACCTTGATTAAGGCATACCCTTGCGCATCTTGCGGTAAGCGTTGAATCTTCGCTGATAGCGCGGGTAAAGAGGTCATGTCGGCGGTCATAAAGTACCAATCGGCATCAAGGTTCATGTTTTGAATGATCCCAGGGCCGGCGATATGAATCGTATCCCCCTGTTTTGCTGCCATGGCCCAACGCGCGGCAAAGCCACACTGCTGATCTTCGGTGATGTGTTTTACAAAATCGATTTGGATTTGCGATTTATTCGGATCAAAGCGACGAATCGTATAAGTACGCATGACAGGGCGGCTATCTTCTGCTTGCTGAGACAAATCGGTTCCACCAACTTGATTGAACAGTAGCTTGATGTAGCCACCTTCACAGTCGAGAGGAAAATCAGCCAGCGCTTCACCTTGTAGAGTGATGCGCTGCATATTTGGGGTGACGGAAAAAGTATCGGTCACGGTGACAAGCTTAGCTGAAGGTTTTTTCATCTTTCTACTCAATAGTTATTCTTATTCTCATTTAGAGTAACAGGTAAAAAAACAGTTCAGAAGCCTCTTTAATTAAATTTACATTCACGCAGGCGGTTACAACATAGGTACTGTCGAACCAATCAATAGTGCCGCCATGGTGAGATTAAACACTCGTACGCGTTTGGTGGAGGTCAACCATCGCTGTAACTCACGCCCTGCAAGTACCCAAAAGCTGCATGACGGCATATTCACCAGCATAAACATGGCGGAAATGATCAACAGTTCATGCCAATTCCCAGAGCTGCTGTAGATCGCTACAGAACTGAGTGCCATCGACCAGCCTTTCGGGTTAACCCATTGGAAAGACGCAGCGCCAAGGAAGGTCATGGGTTTGTAGTCGTCACGGGTTTCCGCTTTCCCAGAACGGGCGATTTTGAGCGCGAGGTAAGCTAAGTAGGCAAGACTCAGCCATTTTAAAACGGTATGAGAGACCGGGTAGGCATTGAAGACGCCGATTAACCCCAATCCTACCAGCAGCACCATAAACCCGAACCCTAAGGTAATTCCCAGCATATGCGGCAAGGTTCTCTGGTAGCCAACATTGGCGCCAGAAGTCATCAACATGAGGTTGTTTGGCCCAGGGGTAAAAGTAGAAACAAAGGCAAACATCGCCAACGCACTGAGTTGTTGTAATTCCATAGTGTCTCCTCAACGTTTACAACAGATGAATGGATGTGTTTGACCGGTCAAGAAACAGTTTAAGTAGATCGAAGCGCAATTATGTGTTTTTATTCGAATGATTAGGGGTATGTTTGCAATAAAGGTGCGCAATGGATAGATATGAAGAAAGAATATTGCATGAGTTAAAGCTTGATGGACGATTATCAAATGTCGATCTCGCTCATCGGATTGGTTTGTCTCCATCGGCGACGCTGCGTCGCGTTCAAGATTTGGAAAAGCGAGGTGTAATCAAAGGTTATCGAGCGGTTCTTGACCGAGCTCAACGAGGGGTTGGCTTTGTTGCCTATGTGTCTATTGGGTTGGCAAGCCACCGCAAGCAAGCGCAATTAGAATTTGAGGAGCACGTTCGATTTGTTGACGAAGTGGTTGAATGCCACAACATTACTGGTGCTAACGAGTACTTGCTACGAGTAGAGACGCAGGATCTAGCCAGTTATAAAAAATTTCATGCGGATGTGCTTGGTGAGTGTGCTCAAGTTCAATCTATTACGACTATGGTCGTCATGGATTCACCAAAAGATGAGCGTTAGTCCCAATTGATAAGCGCCAAAGACCGTTATTTTAACCTAACTTTTTTTTTATCAATGTCATAGGTCATTATCAATCTTACAACTCTGTTGCATGTGCTTGTTAATGCATACTTACAAAGTCTCCGAGTCAACTGATGGATTATTCAACAATGATATGTGGCATTGATCACATATTATGATAGACTTCGCCCCACAAAATATATGGGAATATTCCCAGTTCACGGACGACTCAACCGATCTGATTGAGAACAATAATGCAATTATCCTTAAAAAATTTGTCTATTCGTACGCAGGTATTGTTACCTGTGCTATTCACAACCGTTGCTTTGTTTATCGCCCTTTGGGTGACCAAAAATAATTTGGAAGCAGAGCAAGATCGAATCAACGACAATATTGACTCACTCGTATTTTACAAAGATACACTGGCCAAGATTGACGACCAAGTATACCCACTTCGTATTAGTGCAGTGTATGCCATTTATGATGCGTCTCGCCGTGATGCGTTTCTTGGTGAACTAAAAAGTGCCATGCGTGAAATGGATCAAGATCTTGATTTGATGCTTGAACGCAAAAGTTTCCGTGACGATATTGCTTCGGTCCGTGCTGCCATTGAAAACTATGTTCAGTTCTCTAACCAAGGGGTTGCTCTTTTTCACCGTAAAGACGACGGGCTAGCGACTGAACTTGAGTACAGCAACTTTATTAGCCAGTATCGTACGTCTGGTATCGAGATGGTGCAGTCAATCAACGCACTCTCGAAAAAGGTTAATGACGCGGCAACGCAGGCAATGGCTCAAAGTGTTGAGCAAAACGCCAAAGTGAAGAACATGGCGATGTTCCTTGTATTGAGTGTTTTAGCGATCTCATTGTTGGTTGCGTGGGTCCTATCTGGAATGATTGTTACGCCAGTTCAAAAACTGCAAGAGGTGATGCGAGAGCTTGCGCAGGGCAATCTCTCGATTCGTGCCAATGCCGATGGTGAAAACGAAATCTCTCAGCTTAGTAAAGACGTGAATACGACAGCAGAGCAGCTCCATACAACGGTTGAGCAACTGATGCGTATCAGCGAAGAGGTGGCTTCAGCATCAACAGAACTTGCTGCTGTAATGACGCAATCTCAAGCGAATGCCCAGCAAGAGTTGGCGGAAATTGAGCAAGTTGCGTCTGCCGTAAATGAGCTGTCAAGTACCGCTGATAACGTGAGTGACAACGCGCAAGTGGCTGATTCTACCGCTCGTGAAGCAAATCAACTGGCTGCATCAGGCATGGAAATCTTCGAAGAGAGCAATCAGGCAAGTGCTCAAATGGGCGATGCGCTTAACGATGCGGCTCAAGTGGTTCTGTCACTAAAAGAGCAGTCGGAGCAAATCAGTGATGTGATCGAAGTGATTCGCGGTGTATCTGAGCAAACGAACCTATTGGCGTTGAATGCGGCTATTGAAGCGGCACGTGCGGGCGAATCTGGTCGTGGCTTCGCGGTTGTGGCAGACGAAGTACGTATGCTTGCGGCGCGCACTCAAGAGTCAACTGGTGAAATCCAAACCATCATCGAAGAGCTACAAAAGCAATCGGGTATGGCGAACGACAGCATGCAGCTTAGTTTGGAAATGTTGGCCAAGAACAATGAACTGGCACAACAAGCAAACAGTGCGCTGCAAGGGATCACTGAGTCAGTGACCAACATTAACGACGCTAATACACAGGTTGCAACCGCAGCAGAGCAGCAGTCACAAGTAACCCAAGACATTAACCGCAACGTGGTGAATATGTCTGAGCTGGTGAATCAAAATGTGTCTGGTATTTGCCAGAGTGCGAGTGCAAGCGAAGAATTATCTTCACTGGCAGAGAAGCAAAAAGCGCAACTGGCGTTCTTTAAGCTCTAATTAATTCAGCCATCGTTCAAAATGAAAGCAGAAGGCGCTCCGGCGTTTTCTGCTTTTTTGCGTTTTGTGAGTGTGAAATCATCAGTTAGCACTCAAAAGCAGAGGTTGTTTAATCGGGTAAAAACACCGGTTTGTGAACTGAACATAATGATCCTGCAACCGAATGCTTGAATAGTACTCACCGATGGTAAGAAAAGGATTGCGCAAACGTTTAGTTGATGGTTCTTTAAGTGTTTGTTTTTTTTGAGATTTTTTAAGGTTTGGCGAGGAGGGGAGTGTGCTTGGGTATGCAACTTAACCGAACTGTAGCATAAAAAAATTAGAAATATCAGTCTTGCGGGAAATAAATCGCGGCCTATAATGCTGAAAACCGGAGCGTCTGCCAACGCTCCGGTTTTTTTGTGTCCGAAACTCAGTAAAACGTCTGCCAACGTTTACCGAAAACGCACGACACGTAAATTTGCTTACAGGAAAATTTATCATGCGTATCGAACAAGAACTTAAGTTAGGCTTTAAAGATGTATTATTTCGCCCGAAGCGTTCTACTCTTAAAAGTCGTTCTCAAGTTGAGTTAACCCGCGAGTTTACATTCAAGCATAGCGGTCGTCAATGGTCTGGTACTCCAGTTATTGCTGCCAATATGGACTCGGTAGGTAGCTTTGCGATGGCAAAAGCACTGGCTGAGCACGGGGTTATGACAGCTGTTCACAAACACTACAGCGTTGAACAGTGGGCCGACTTCGTTAAATCGGCAGACAAAGCAACGCTTAACAACGTGTTTGTTTCTACCGGCACTTCAGACGCTGACTTTCAAAAAACCAAAGACATCATGGCGCTATCTGAAGAACTTATCTTCATCTGTATTGATATTGCCAACGGCTACTCAGAGCATTTGGTGGAGTACGTAGAGCGCGTTCGAGCGGCCTTCCCAGATAAAGTGATTTCTGCGGGTAACGTGGTAACGGGTGACATGTGTGAAGAGCTCATCCTAGCGGGTGCAGACATTGTTAAAGTGGGCATTGGCCCAGGATCAGTATGTACTACACGTGTAAAAACTGGTGTGGGTTACCCTCAGCTTTCAGCAATCATCGAGTGTGGTGACGCTGCTCATGGTCTTGGCGGCATGATCATCGGTGACGGTGGCTGTTCATGTGCAGGAGACGTGGCTAAAGCCTTCGGTGGCGGTGCGGATTTTGTCATGCTAGGCGGTATGCTTGCAGGTCACGAAGAGTCAGGCGGTGAAATCATTCAAAAAGACGGTGAAACTTTCATGAAGTTCTATGGCATGTCTTCACAGTCTGCGATGGACAAGCACTCAGGCGGTGTAGCTAAGTACCGCGCAGCTGAAGGTAAAACCGTACTATTGCCATTCCGAGGCAGCGTTCACGGCACTATCTCTGACATCCTTGGCGGTGTACGTTCAACGTGTACCTACGTAGGCGCAGCAAAGCTTAAAGAGCTAACTAAGCGTACGACTTTCATCCGCGTACAAGAGCAAGAGAACAACGTTTTCGGTAAAGAGAAATAGACGCTAACTGTAGATAAGTGTTTATCTGAATAATTAAGAGCCATCGTCCCCTAACTGGTTTGAAGCAGTAGGTTAATACGATGGCTTTTTAGTTTTTACTCAAGAGCTGCGGCGAATCTTATCCGTTAGGCTGCGGTGAGATCATCTAGGATACTGTGTGATTCGTGATGAACCTCGTCGGTAATCGAGATGGTCTCTATCGATGCAGAGCGATCAAAGTGGCAGTGCACTTGAACGCTGGCTCTTTCGAAAATGACATCATCAAAATCTGTCATGGCAATCTTATAACCTTCACTTGCAAACAAGCTTGTCACTTCCGTGCGACGTTTTGCATGAAATGCAGATGTGAGTAACTTATCCAAAAGGAATCCCTCCAACTTTGGTAAACATTGAGGTAAAGCTTAGACAGTGATAGCCAGTTTATCTATGTGCAAAAATCACCTAAACTTTCGTTTGATTGTTAAGACTGCACATTCAGTTGTCTAACTCTCTAATCTTCAAGCGATAAACCCAGCTTCTCTCGAAATGATGCATTCTATTGATGCGATCAATAATTGACTTTCCATTGATCTAAATCAATTTGAAGGCGGGTAAAGACCTCTTGTTGTAAGGCGACAAGAGGTCTGTGTTGTCACTTAGCGGAAAGAACGCCCCTTAAGAGGCAAACGCACCTGACGAAGTGAATTCTTAACACGCGCTTTGTGCAACTTCTGACTGGTTACCTTAGGGAATAGGTCGGGGTTGAACGCATCATCTTGCATCAAATCCTGACATAGATTATCAATCAGTTGCTCATCAACATCCCACATCGTAAAGAGGTGGACGTAATGACGCACTTCATCTTCGAGCTTGCCATCTCTCTCCACTTTTACCGTGGTGCTTTCTTTCGCCAGCGAGTATCTGAAGATGATCTCTTCGTTGGGTTGACAGAAAATCAGCGACAATGACAGCGGTGTTCTTTGTAACCAAAGTTTCTCAGGAAAAGAGACGCTTTTGTTGCCCTCAAACTTCGCGTCCCAGTAGTCGGCAACTTCAGTGAGCTTATTATGGGCATAGAGTGCCATCTCTTGGGCTCGCATCGTCATCTTCATTTGATCGGTAAAGCTGTTTCTAGCGAAATATTCCCATAGAACCAGCGGCGAAAGCCCATTTCGTGACCCCGCAAATGTTGTATCTGGAGAGCCGATGTACTCTGGATCATCCGGCGGTGAGACCATGTATTTTTGTTTGGTCATATAGACACCTGTTGGCCAAGGTGCGCCAGGCCATTTGTGCCCGCTGGTAACAATTGAGTGCACCATAGGGTTAGAAAAGTCGAAGTTTGGACCTGTGTAGCCGTTATTTTCCGCAAAGAAGGTTCGGTAACGGCCACTCTCTTTTGCCATTTTAATAAAGGGTACGTAGCTTCCGCCTAGTGCGCCATCGATGTGCAGCCAGTAACCTGTTCGTTTTTCATATCCGCTGGCTGGGTCGTCAGGGTCAACAAGTACCTCGCGCTCCCACAGGTCGTGTTCTTTCAAGATTGGCTCTAGCCGTTGAGTAACGGTGTCGACATCATCGTAAGCGCCCTTAAAGGTGGTCCCGCAGTTAAGAACAATCAAAATAGGATAGCCTTTGGAAGCGAAAAAGGAGACGTACGCGATGAGTTTATCCACATCGATTGCACCAGATCCCGCAGGTAGTGTTTCGGTTGGTCCTTCCGATTCCACTTCCATCGGCCAAGGTTGACCAGGGTTAACAGGGTTGTCATCGGGGTAGAGTCGATTGCCGAGATCGCCAAATGTTTCGATCTTCTCGACCGCCATCGCTTTTACGATCGAGTAGTGCGTATCTTCTGAGAAAAACGCCACGGGTGTATAGGCGTTGGGTTTGTGTAGTGGGGTTTTAGGGTAGTGAGCGTAGACCTGATTGTTGCAGATGGTTTCGCCTTTGTCTGTCTCTGCGCGGATTTCTTCTTCAAGTAACATCACGCCGCTTAGATAGTCTCGAGCGTTGAGCATTCCATACAGGTTTCCTTCGGTGCTTCCCATTGTGAGTACATAACCCCAATAGCTGTCCCCAACCCCTTTTTGAAAGTCTCCATTTTCGTCGATGTAAGGACCTTGTGAGGGCCAAGTAGCATTCCAAAGTGATGCGTAATAGTCAAGCACTGAGCGTTCAACACACTTAGAGTTGATGGTGTAGTTACCATTAACAAAGGGGTCGCCAACGTTGTTTAGACTTACGTTAAGAAAAGGGGCGAGGCGAGTTTTATAGCTGATATTCTCTTCGGTTTGATAGCCTAAGAAGCGCTCTTTTTGTGAGTCAACATAAGCAAGGATTTGTTCGTAAACACTGTTTTGCTCTTGGCAGCTTTGGCCAGAGGGAGGTAGCTCGACATCAAATCCATTGATGGCTTGCTCGGTGTAGTGAAAATCGTAGTTTCGCTCTGCGTAAACTTGAATGGGATCCGCCGATGGAGGCGAGATCCTCTCTTTGGCGAAGTCAGGGACTTGATGCTCCCAAGGGATTCGCTTAGGTCCGTACTCTATTTCTTTGTTGTCACTCATATTTTTGCTCCAAGATTGATTCTATTTTTGTCTCAGGAACAAGTGGCGAGAGCCGTTTTTCGCCACCTAGCCAACACGATCTGTCGTGTATAGGTGACTATAGACAGTGATCTGGATTCCAAATTGGTAAGATGTTAAATCGTGTCGCTGCGCGCAATTATTCGCTATTTAAATGAGTTTAAAGTTAGTAGTGAGAATTATTTCGCCAAATTATCGATTGAATGTTGAATATTTGCCAGATGGACACTAAACGTAGTTATAGGCATTGGGTTGCGTAATTTGTTTGGTGGCTCAGTGTTGGCTAGGGAAGGTTGACCGGTAAACACCGTGTACTGCGCGGTACTAATTAAAATGACTGGCAATCGTACCTAACTCTGAAACGGCTCATGAGGTGAGTGGAGTTGGCTATGAATTTAGGCTTTAAATCAAGAATATACCTAGGTGTAGGTAGTTTGCTGGCTGTGTCATTGATTGTTCTTGGAACGCTCAATATTTTAGCAATGCGCGACAAAATGGTCACAGGCTTGGTAGCTAAAACGTCAGACAAACTGAGTTTTCATGTCGCAGAACTTGAGCAAATGATGAAGCAAAAGATCACGGCGATAGAAAATGGATCAGACAGTTTTAATTCGCAGTTGAGTGATGAAGCCAATCAAAGGTTGGTGACTATTTTGGCGCAAAGTAGTCAATTGTCGAATGTGATCATGACGTACGAAGATGGCCGAGCTTACATGTCCATCGATGGCACTAAGTACGATTTCAGAACGCGAGATTGGTACAAAGCGGCTCGTGCCAAAGGTGGAGTGACGCTCACTGATATTTATCAAGATCAGGTTACCAATCAGAAAGTGATCAGCGTTACGATGCCAGTCATGGATGGCGGTCAGTTTGTCGGGGTATTGCTTGGCGACATCCAACTGGGAGAGATCATTACCGCCGTGAGTAATCTGCGTTTTGCTGGTGGGGCGGCGACCCTCACGGATAGAAATGCGGTCTTTTTTGCCAGTGACGACCCATCGGATATAGGCAGAACACCGTCGCAAATCAGCCCTAACTTTCAAGAAATGGAACGTATGTTCTTTTCACAAGAATCCGGTCATATGACGTTCCCTTATCTAGGTATTCAATTTGATGGTTACTTCGAGCGGGTCAACTTAGCGCCGGGCATGTATTGGACGTTGATGGTGTTTGTGGATCAGGCCACAGCACTGACCCCAGTTTACAGCGCGATGTACGAGTCATTGACGACAGGATTTATACTGCTATTCGCGAGTTGCGGCGCTATCTTCTTTATTTTGCGTTACGCTTATCGACCTTTACTCAAGCTGAAACGCGCTGTATTGGACCTTTCCCAGGGTAATGGCGACCTAACCCAACGACTCGCGGTTGAAGGGGATGATGATTTGGCGCAAATGAGTGCTGGGTTTAACCAGTTTGTTGCCAACCTGCAAGAGATGATGTTGCACATCTCCGATGCGAGTCAAAATATTTCGGTGAGTGTGAGTCAGCTTGGTTCAACGGCACGCGACAACGAAGCGAAGTTGTTATCTCATTCGCAGGAAACAGAGCAAGTGGTCACGGCAATTACTGAAATGAGCGAAAGTGCGCGCAACGTTGCTGAAAACGTGACTCAATCGAACCGTATTACCGAGGAAGCGAGCAAAGAGGCACAATCATCGTTGGCTATCGTCAACAACGCGGTAGATACGGTGAGTGCGCTAGTCACTGAAGTTGAAGAGATGTCCAACAGCATTATGACCATGAATCAA
This sequence comes from Vibrio sinaloensis, assembly GCF_000808535.1. Taxonomy (GTDB): domain Bacteria; phylum Pseudomonadota; class Gammaproteobacteria; order Enterobacterales; family Vibrionaceae; genus Vibrio; species Vibrio sinaloensis_D. Next base: position 20,313 of record NZ_JWLV01000045.1, on the reverse strand, counting down.
GATGCGAATAAGATCAGTAACGTTCTTAGTGTGATTGGCGAAATTTCTGAGCAAACAAACTTGCTTGCGCTCAATGCGGCGATTGAAGCAGCGCGAGCGGGAGAGCAGGGGCGCGGTTTCGCTGTTGTTGCGGATGAAGTGCGAGCACTGGCAGGAAGAACGCAAAACAGCACCATGGAAATCTCCGATATGCTGAGCCAACTATTGAGCGGGACAGAAACGGTGGTGACGGCGATGACGGCGACCAAGAATCAATGCCAAGAGACGGCGGATAAAACCTCTGAAGTCTCTCAAAGCCTGAAAGTGATGAGTAACTCGGTCAATGAGATCGATGATGTCAGCACTCAAATAGCGGCAGCAACCGAAGAGCAAAGTACGGTGGCAGAAGAGCTAAGCCGTAACATGCTGTCGATTCGAGATATCGTTGAAGCCTTAGTCAGCAGTGGTCAGCAAACGGTTCAAGCGGCTGAGCGGCTCAATGACACCAATGATGATTTGAAGCGTCAAGTTGCCAATTTTAAATTAAGGTAACCTAGAGTCTTAATCTTCCTAATCCAGCCCCTGCTCTAGGGGCTGGCAAAGTATTCCTGATGCCAACATACTGTTCTCTTCTTTTCTCTCGTTGTATTCTTTCAAACACACGTCTAATCGATTAAGAAAACAACACGTTACACAGAGTCATTAAAAGACAAGGAACACTATGATCACCTACCGAGAAATGGATATTTCCGATTACGCCCAAGTCGCAGCGCTATGGCGTGAAACCGAGCACATGCTACTCCGAGACGCTGACTCCAAGCAGAGTATTTCACAGTACCTAGTTCGAAATCCGGGGCTAAGTTATATCGCCCAAAAAGACAAAGTTATCGTTGGCTGCGTACTTGTGGGTACAGATGGCCGACGAGGTTACTTGCAACACCTCGCCGTGAGCAATGAAGAAAGGGGCAGCGGTATCGGTAAACATCTGGTTTCGTTATCAATCAACGCGCTTGCACAGATAGGGATTGCGAAAACCCATTTATTTGTCGCCAATGACAACCCAAAGGCGCAGGCATTTTATCAATCCCAAGGGTGGCAGCCCCGCGATGAAGTTAGGATGTTCTCTTTTAATTCATCATCAAATTCAGAGGTTTAAACTACATTAACAAACCTTAATCTTCCCTCAACCGAGGCTTAATCCTCACTTGGTTATTCTAGAGTTATAACAATTAACCAAGAGGACAAAAGGTGAATATACTCGGTTACTTACAAAAAATCGGCAAGGCGTTGATGGTGCCAATTGCCGTGCTACCTGCGGGTGGCTTAATGCTGGGTTTGGGCTACGCGATAGATCCAGCGGGCTGGGGGGCGAACAGTGCGCTTGCAACAATACTCGTATACGGCGGCAAGGGTATTATGGACAACCAAGCTTGGTTGTTTGCGGTTGGTGTCGCATACGGGCTTGCCAAGGATAACAATGGCGCGGCTGCTTTGTCGGGATTGCTTGGGTTACTGATTATCGAGATGATTGTAGGCAATGTCGCCGTGATATCGCAGATAACGGGTGTTCCTGTCGATCAGATGTCTTCATCCGAGGTCATTGCATCGAAAGCGGCGGTGAGTGCCTTTACTGGGATCATGATGGGTATCGTGGCTGCGACGCTGTATAACCGTTTTCATACAATCAAGCTTCCAGCTGCACTTGGCTTCTTTGGTGGTCGACGATTCGTCCCTATTGTTACCTCTCTTACTGCGATCACCATAAGTCTTGTCATGGTTTATGTCTGGCCTGTTGTCTACGGCGCACTGGTGGACTTCGGTATCGCGATTTCCGAGCTTGGCGCGACAGGGGCTGGTTTGTATGGTTTCTTCAACCGCCTTTTGATCCCGATTGGTTTGCATCATGCCCTTAACCAAGTCTTCATTTTTGACTTAGTGGGGATCAATGACATCAGTAAATTCTGGTCGGGAACCGGTGAACTCGGTGTAACGGGCATCTATCAAGGTGGCTTCTTCCCTGTGATGGGCTACGGTCTGCCAGCTGCGTGTTTGGCGATGTATCACTGCGCGAAGCCTGAAAACAAAAAGAAAGTTGGCGGCATTTTGGGCGCATCTGCACTAACTGCGATTCTGACTGGAGTCACAGAGCCGATTGAGTTTGCGTTTATGTTCGTTGCGCCTGTTTTGTACGTCATCCACGCTCTGCTAGCGGCGCTATCACTCTACATTGCTGCAAGTATGCAGTGGATCGCGGGCTTCACCTTCAGCGGCGGATTAATTGACTTTGTGTTGTCGTTCAATTTGCCGTTGGCCAACAAACCTTACATGCTGATCTTGCAAGGTCTTTGCTTCGGTGCGATGTATTACTTTGTGTTCCGCTTCGCCATCTTAAAATTTGACCTTAAAACACCGGGTCGTGAAGATGTGCAGGTCGAGCAAGGCAATGAAGCAACCAGCAATGAAAAAGCGTTGCAATACGTCAAAGCGCTGGGCGGACGAGCGAATCTGGCAACGATCGATTCTTGTATCACTCGTTTACGATTAACACTTAATGACATGTCAGTCGTGAACGAAGAGACGTTGAAATCGATTGGCGCGCTTGGTGTGGTGAAAATGGGCAACAATAATCTTCAGGTGATTGTAGGCACCGAAGCGGAAGACATCGCTCACGCAATGAGGCAAGTTTCAGAGTCGCAATCACTTACGCCTTCTATGAGCTCATAGTAAAGCGGGAGTAAGACGAAAAGACCGAGTCACAGTGACTCGGTCTTTCTCTATTTGATGGGAGAGCGGAACTGCTTGGACTTAAGGGCGACCAAAGAGCAGTTGACGCTCTGAACGATGTTCTCAGCAGTGTTGCCGATTACCACACCAGGGATGCCGGTTCGAGCGAGTGTCCCCATCACCAATACATCAATGTCGGTTTCCTCTACACAGTGAGGGATTTCCGCGTCGGGCGTACCATGTAAGCGATGCATCACTAAATCCCCTCCTATGTCAGAGGCTTCGATCAACGTTTGAAGGGCTTCGTAGTGTTGCTGTTTCGCCAGCTCAATCTGTTGCTGGAGCTCGTCTTGCGACACTTTAATCCAAATATGATCGTCTAGATAATGTTCGAGCACGTATTCCCAACAAGAGATAATGTGAAGGCGGCTGTCACAGCTATCGGCAATAGAACGACCAAGCTGAAGGAGTTGGATAGAGAGCATTTTCTCTTCGTCTGTGGTGGCATTTGGATTGACCGCTACCGCAACACGTTGTTTGCTTCGTGGTTTTTCTGACGGACGATTTAGCCAAACAGGGCAGGGGCATTTTCTTAGCAGGCTCATATCAATAGCACGTAGACCGCGACTGCGAGACTGATTTGGCTCCGCATCTTTAATCACCAAGTCGATCCCGTGTTCTTGAACGTACCGAATGGCTTGGACCGTCGGCTTATCTGCGACAATAAGCTCAACAGGAAACCGCAGATCTTCGCGCGACATGTCCTGCTCTACGAGGCTTTCTTGGACAAGACTTTGCATTGACTCCATTAGCCAAGTCTCGTACTGATCCTCATAGTCATTCATGTCGTTGGGTAGGTGAGGGCAAACAACAAGCCCTTTTAGTTTGGCTTTATTCCGCCATGCTAAACGAATTGATTGTGCAAGGGACTCTCGATTGTCCATCACTCCTTGACTGAGAAAGAGTATGTTGTTGAATTGTTGCATAGTCACCTCCTTTTACTTCAAGTCTTGACGCTAGGAGGTAAAATTTCCACTAATTTAGTAAGGTTTAATTGAATAAAATGCGTGCGCGCAAGCCAGGGTGATTGTCTTTGAATATTAGCTCGGCACCGTGCTGATGAACCACCGCATCAACCAACGAGAGCCCTAAGCCATTGCCATGCTCACTGCGACTTTTGTCAGCGCGATACATAGGTCGGCAAACGTAGGGTTTGTCTTTGTCAGCAATGCCGATTCCACTGTCGGCAACCACAACACCTAACTTATCAACAACCACATTGATTTGGCCATTTTCTGGGGTGTACTTAACGGCGTTTTCAACCAGATTAAAAATCGCTCGGAACAGAAGCGACGGATCCCCTTTGACTTGGCAGATTTGGTCTTGCCGAAAGGTGAGCGAAAGCTGTTTTTGTTCGGCAATAGGCGAGATAAATTCGATCGCATCTTGGCTGATTTTGGCTAGATCAACGGGCTCGGCTTGTAAGGTAACTTGACCACTGTTGATTTTCGCAATTTCTAGCATGCTATTGAACAAGGATAAGATGAGCTCCAACTCGTCATGACACGCAGAAATTTGAGCTTGCTGAGCGGGATTTAACTGCTGGTGTGACAGAACATCTTCTAGCCTCAGCTTAAGGCGCGCCATGGGTGTTCGCATATCATGGGCCATGCCGACCGTGAGCGATTTCAATGTTTGCTCTTTTTTCGCCATCTGTTCAATCATGTAATTGAGGTGAATGGCGAGGATGTCAAACTCATCGTCTTGTTGAGATACCTCTAACTTCACATCGCGCTCGCCGCACAGGACTCGGTTCATCGCTTTGTTGACGTTTTCGAGTCGGCGCAAGATCAAAATAGTGAAAAACAGAGCCGCGACCAACATAACCGCAATGGGTAACACAATACTAGAAAGGACGATGGGCACCAGCGCGTTTCGATACGCTTCGACTACTTGGGGATTGACGCCAATTTCGAGTTTAACGTTATCTCCAATCGCAATATTGGTCGTGTCATTGGGCAGTGAGCTAATCGGATAGAACTGAGTGGTGTAAGTCGGCTCTATGTGTTCAATTAAGCGATAATAGAAAGGGGTATTGGACGCTTTCTTCGCTTGGAGTAGTTTTTCAACCTCTTCCCGACTCTGTTCAGCGAGGTAACTGAATTCCATGATTTCGTCATTCAGTTGTTTGGTGAGTTGCTCGCGATGAAAGCTGTCAGAGTCGATGTAGACTTGCCGCACGACCATAATGTTAATGATAGCGATAACCAGAAAAAGCCCGATTAAGGTTTTAAAAACAGATGATCGCGTGAGGGTATAATCATCGACGAAGGACATAACCCGCTCCCCGAACCGTGTGCAGTAGATCACGACATCCCGCTTCTTCAAGTTTACGGCGCAGGTTGGCTACGTGAACATCAATGACATTGGTTTTTGGATCGAAGTGATAGCTCCAGATACTCTCAAATAAACGCATTCGTGAGACAACCTGTTCACTGTGCTCAATAAAGTGCTGAATCAACTGGAACTCTTTGGGTTGGAGTTGCAACTCGGTATTGTTGCAGGTAACCCGATGTGCACGGAGATCGACCGTTAAGCAGTCGTAGCTGAGAGTAGAATGCGGCTTAGTTTGACGTTGGTTACGGTGAATAATGATATCGACACGGGCAATAAGTTCTGCCAACGCGAAGGGTTTGATGAGGTAATCGTCGCTGCCTGCTTGAAGCCCATCGACGCGGTCTTCGACGCTGTCCATGGCACTCAGAATAAGGACGGGTAAATGCTCTAAAGTCGCCTTGATTGCAGATAGGACTTTCATGCCGTCCAAATAGGGCAACATTCTATCCAATACCACCAAGTCATACTCGCCACTTAGTGCCATCATCAGCCCACTATTGCCATCTTCTGCTTGATCAACCGTGTAGCCATGCTCTTGCAGTCCCTTAGCAACAAATTCTCGCGTTGTTTGGTCATCTTCTATAATCAGCAGTTTCACATTCACTCCTTGTTTACGCGCGTCATATCATATCCGATTCGCCAGCGATTGGGGGGAATAAAAAGAAGGCTCGCGTGACTAATGCGAGCCATAACGGTCTAGGGGGTAAACCGAAAAACTCTAATAATATTAGAGGCTTTTATTATCTGCTCCTTGCCATTGAGGTAGGATTTATGAAACATTAAGTTTTCTTAATCTTGGGCAGACAAGAAGGAACTTGGATGAAGTTAGAGTTTGTTACGGTCGAAACGAATGAATTTGAGCGACTATTTGATGTAGTGAAACAAGGGTTGTTTACTCACGTTGATAAGGTCTTTGGCTGGGATGATGATTTTCAGCGCGAACGATTGAAAAACAACTACCAATCATCTTGGTTTCATTGGGTAGTCAAAGGCAAAGAGCAAGTGGCTCTCGCCTGTTTTAAGCCATACGAAAACGCGGTTCACTTACACTTTTTGATTGTGTTTCCTGATAAGCAACGAAAAGGCATTGGTCAGCAAGTCATGGCACAGATCGAACAAATGGCGAAAGGTGCTGGCTGCGAGAAAGTGACCTTATCGAGCTTTGTAGTCAACAGTGGCGCGACGTCACTGTATCAAAAACTGGGTTATCAAGTGGTGGAGCAAGACGAAGCGTTTCTATCGATGGCTCTTAACCTAAAAGAGTAAAGCCGCATAGAGCGGCTTAACTAGCAATGTTCATCGTCAGATTAAGATCCAAAGAGAGCTTAGACAGTTTGTCTTTTAGCACTCGGCGGGTTTTCTCAAGCTCCGCCACAGGTACTTGTGAGCCTTTTGCGTGAACATCAAGATTGACACGAAGCTCTCGTCCTACTTTGGTCACAGCAGCGACTTCCAGATGTTGCTCAACCTGTTGGTCTAATGCTGAGACTTCGGCGTCGACAGTGGTAATGATATCGTCACTGGGTTTCATCATCAGCAGCTCACGCATCGCTTCTCTGAGCATATCAAACGGCACCTTAATGAAGTAGAAAGACATCAAAATCATCATCATTGGGTCTGCATATACGGCGTATTCTGCGTACGATGACAACGAGACGAGCCATGCTGCGATAAAGCCTAATGTAACCGCAACACTCAAGAGCGTATCCATTTGCCACTGGGTTGCTTCTGCTTCAATCAATCCTGAAGAGAAACGTTTTGATTTGTTGGCAATGTAGTACCAACCGTAACCACAGCCGATGACATTGACCAAACCAAAGAGGGTCGCGATTGAGGTGTCGACTTCACGGCCGCCTGTAAACATGGACTGAATAGCCGAGTAAAGTGAGTAACCCACAACCAACAGAATCACGCTGCCTTTAATGGCGATCACCACTGGTTCAAGAATGGCTTTACCAAACGGAAACTGGCTACGGGACGGACGCTCAATGTAGCGAGAAACAGCGAGTGACAATAAAGTTAACAGCAAACTCACTAAGGAATAGACGCCATCAAAAACAATCACTAGCGAGCCGACAAGCAAACCAAGCACTAAGCCACCACCCGCAAAGCCAGAGGCCAAAAGGGCTGAAAAGGTCAGTATTCGTTTTTCGTTTAAGCTTGTCCTAGCACACATAAAATTATCTCAATGGAAAGTACCTTTATAGTTTTCTGGATTTCTGACCATTTAACAAACCCAATCGGTATGAGCGCTCGTTATTGATAAAGATAGTTTCAACTAAGTGTTTACTTTTCAGTGGGTTAAGTGTTTTGCGTGGTGTCAAATATTTTGGCGGTCAGTGATTTTGACCGTCAAAATATCATTAAAAATGAAGAATGACCGTTTAGAAATCGAACAAATATTCGTTCAATTTGTCTGCAAGCCAACTCATTCCAGGGTGTTCAGTCATGCCTGCTGCGGTAAACATGCAGTAGTCTTCTTGGGTTAAACCGTAGGTGTGTTTGATCACCGCTAACTTTTGTTTTCTCAACAAATGACGAATCAAAGGTTCAGGTAACACGCCCCATGCTTCTTCTTCCAAGATCGTGTTGAGCATATAATCAAAGCTGGAAAAACCAATGTGTCTGAGAGAAAACGGCTGAAGTTCGGGGTTGTCTTTTTCATTCAGGTAAACCATGACAGCTTGCATGGCGTTACGCAGCTCGTCATCGGACACGCGGCGCATTTTACTCAGGGGATGATCGGCGCGACACACCGACATCATGCGGATTTTCCCTAGTGGCTGATAGGTGATGTGGGGATCATCGATTCGCTCGTAATCGACTCCGAATGCAAAGTCGACCTGTTGGGTGGCAACAAGGTTGGCAAGGTCGCCACTGGATGCGAGAACAATGTTGAATGCGGTTGCTGGGAAGCGGTTATTAAGCTTATGAGAGAGCTCATGCCACATTTCATCAGGCAGGGAATCATCACGCGCTATCCATACTTCGGCGTTGAACTCCCCTGATACTTGGGCGCAAGTTTGGCGAATACGTGCCGCGGTAACCAGTAGATTCTGACAGTCTTTGTAGATTGCTTTTCCTGCTTCGGACAGGGCCAAGTGATTACCGCTACGGACGAACAGTTCAATGCTCAAATCTTTCTCTAACGCTTTGATTGCCATACTGAGCTTGGTGCGATTGCACTCAAGTTGACGAGCGGCTTCCGATACGGAGCCTGTGTCCGCGACGCTACAAAATGCTTCGATTTGAGATAAGTTCATTGTTTAGTCGATATGAAAGATCTTTTGCCAGATAGTACAACAATAATCGCAGATTGTCCGTTTTGCGGAACGAAACGCTAGGAATTTCATGCAGTTTTGATACTCTTGGGCGATGCCAAATGAATGAAGTTATAGGGAGATCATGATGGCTACTAGTTGGGATGATATCGCGGCAGATTGGGATAAAGATAAATCGACCGGCGAATACGCAAATAAAGCGTTCGAATCGTTGTCAGATATCATTAGTATTCAAGGCGCTCGCGTTCTGGATTTTGGTTGTGGGACGGGATTGCTTTGCCAAAAGTTATCACCATTGGCGAAAGAGATTGTCGCGCTTGATAGCTCAGAAGCGATGATCGAGCAGCTTGATAGAAAAGAGCTAGAAAACGTCGAACCGGTGGTGGATATTCTTAGCCGTGGACTGGTTGCAATGCACCCTGCGTTTCGTGATCAGTTTGATCTTGTGGTGGCGTCTTCGGTGTGTAGCTTTCTTCCTAACTATGCAGACGTTGCGGATATCATCTATAGCTTGTTGGACCAAGGAAATCACTTTGTGCATTGGGATTGGTTGTCAGAGCAAGATGAAGTGGGCGGCATGACTTACGAACACGTCGAGCAAGTGCTGACCAGTGTCGGCTTTGAAGAAGTCACCGTAACGACTCCATTTGAGATAGAGACTCCGCAAGGTACACTCAAGGTGTTGATGGCTGTTGCCAAAAAATAAACCAGCATTTACTCACAAAGCCCGGCGTTTTCAGCCGGGCTTTTTGATCAATTGGCGTATTGAATGATTTCCTCCAGTACGGCTGGGTTGGCGATCGCGCCTTTGTTCTTAACCTCTTGACCATGCAGTACTTGCTTGACTGCAAGTTCCACCAGCTTCCCAGATTTTGTTTTAGGGATCTCGCTCAGCGGATAAATCTCACTGGGTACATGTCTTGGTGAGCATTTTTGTTTTAGCGTAGTACATATCTGCTCAACCAAACTGTCATCAAAAACGTGTGATGGCTCCATTTGGACAAATAACACGATCTTTTCATCGCCATCCACATGTCGTGACACGGCAATTGAATCTTTAATTTCGGTGAGGCCATTCACTTGCTGATAGATTTCTGCCGTCCCGATCCGCACGCCGCCGGGGTTTAGGGTGGTATCACTTCGACCGTAAAACACCATGCCACCGCTTTGGGTCAGTGCCACGTCATCCCCGTGATGCCATGTGTTGTCGAATTTGTTCCAGTACGCGTCGTGGTAACGTTTTCCGGTATCACCCCAAAAACCGAGCGGCTGATTTGGGAAGCTGTTTCTACAGACTAACTCTCCTCGTTTACCCGTAATTTCGATACCGTGTTCATCGTAGACTGCGACGTCCATACCTAAGCCCGGACCCTGGCACTCACCACGGTAGACAGCCGAAATGGGGTTACCCAAAACAAAACATCCGCAGATGTCGGTACCGCCTGAGATAGACGCCAAATGTACGTCGACTTTGATGTCGGAGTAGACGAAATCATATTGATTTGGGTAAAGCACCGAGCCGGTGGAGCAGAGGGTTTTAAGGCTCGACAGATCATAGCTCTCTGCGGGTCTAAATGCTGTTTTTTCTAGTGCTTCTAAGTATTTGGCAGAAGTTCCAAATAAGCTGACTTTAGCTTCATCCGCCAGTTGCCAAAGCACATCAGGGTTGGGGTACATCGGGCTGCCATCAAAGATCACTAAGGTTGCGCCACTCGCCAGCGCAGAGACATGCCAATTCCACATCATCCACCCACAGGTGGTGTAATAGAAAACCCTATCTTTTGGCTGAATATCGCAGTGAAGTTGATGCTCTTTCAAGTGGTTGAGTATGGTGCCGCCTACAGAGTGGACGATACATTTGGGTTTCCCTGTTGTGCCCGAAGAGTAGAGCACAAACAGAGGGTCGTTAAACCCGATGCGTTGATAATGGGTACCACGAGGGAGAAAGCTTGCCAGTATCGCTTCCCAATCAGAAAACGTCTCGTTACTCATGGAATCGGTGAAGCCTTGGCGAAGGTAATCAATTTGGCAGGTATTGGTGATGCTTGGCAATGAGGCGACAATTTCTCGGTTCTTGTGCTCCATATTGAAGGTTTTACCGTTGAACTGATAGCCGTTGCAGCAAAACAGAACCTTGGGCTGCACTTGACCGAAACGTTCTGTCACACTTTCGACGCCAAAATCGGGTGAGGTAGAGGTCCATATCGCCCCAAGGCTGGTGGTTGCCAACATAGCGATAACTGTTTCCGTCATGTGCGGCAGGTAACCCGCAACCACATCGCCTTGGCCAACGCCATTGTGAATAAGCCATTGCTGTAAAATCGACACTTGATCGCACAGTTCTTGCCACGTGGTTTTTTGCGATTCGCCCCGTTCGTTCTTAAACCAGATGGCGATATCGTCAGGTGCTTGGAAGGCTTGAGCAAGTAAATTTTCGGCGTAGTTTAGCTGCGCTTGAGGAAACCAAATGGTATCGCGACTCGGTTGAAACTCTCCCCAGCGGGCCAATCCTTCGCCATGAATGCAGTCGCCTTTAAAACCAATGACATCGCAAAACTGCCAAATTTCCAACCAAAAATCTTTCTTTTGTTTGACCGACCACTGATGTAAATCCCTGTAATTATTGATGTTGTGGCCTTGAATCTTAACGTGGTTGATGAATTGTTGAAGATTAGAAGACTCAATTCTTTGTGGGCTTGGAGCCCAGATCGGCTCGTTGTTACTGACTTCACACTGCGACATGACATCCTCGTCGATGATTTACTTGTTGTTGTTTAAGTCTTGTTGGAAATTTATACAAAGTCAAACAAATGGACCATATTCAGAGTGCTGATAAATAAGAGAAAAAATGTCAAATGTAAAATTATTGTTACACGCGATTTGACCCAGATGTAGCGGGTTAAATTGTCACCAATCACGCATCGCGATAGGCTTTATGTAACGAAATTGTTAAAGGAAATGGCAATGACGCAGTACGTATCTAAGCCAGTGAACGAGCAAGGATTTGTTGAATGGACGCAGGAAGAAGACGCCATTTGGCATGACCTCGTCACGCGGCAACTGGCGTTAATAGAACAGAGTGCGTGTAAAGCGTATTTGGATGGATTGCAAATGCTTGATTTACCGATCGAGCGTGTTCCTCAGCTGCCAGAAATTAACCAAGTGCTATTGAGGGAGACGGGTTGGCAAGTTGAACCTGTGCCTGCACTGATCAACTTTGACCGCTTTTTTGCGTTACTCGCGGATCGCAAGTTTCCTGTTGCGACGTTTTTGCGCAGCCGAGAAGAGTTCGACTACTTACAAGAGCCGGATTTTTTTCATGAAATCTTCGGTCATTGTGCCATGTTAACCAATCCGCAGTTTGCTGAGTTTACTCAGACTTACGGTATTTTGGGTAAAGAGGCCAGCGCTAAGGAGAGAGTCTATCTGGCTCGCTTGTACTGGTTTACGGTCGAGTTTGGTTTGGTGCGTGAAAATGGTCAACTTAAGATTTATGGCGGGGGCATCCTTTCTTCTCCGGGAGAAACCAATTACGCCCTGAGAGATTCTAAGCCGCTGCGAGAATCATTTGATATACACACGGTATTAAGAACGCCATATCGAATCGATATTATGCAGCCAGAATACTTTGTACTCGACGATATTGAACAGTTATACAAACTCAGCAAAATGGATTTGATGTTCCATGTTAAACAAGCGATGAAGGCAGGGCTTTTGCCGCCACTATTTGAACCAAAGGAAGTGACACATGCTTAATGAATTACGATGCGAAGCGTGCACAAGCAGTGCAGTAGCATTAGGTGAAGAAGAACGACGACTGCTCTTAACGGAACTCGATGGCTGGACGATGCTAGAACGTGATGGCATTCCACAACTCGAAAAAGTCTATACCTTTAAGAACTACAAGTTGGCGTGGGCATTTGCGAACTTAGTGTCTGAGCTGGCTGAAGAGGAGTTCCATCACCCATCCATTTTGCTTGAGTGGGGCAAAGTCACGGTAACTTGGTGGAGTCACTCGATTAAAGGCTTACACCAAAATGATTTTATCTGTGCAGCCAAATGTGACCGCTTAGGTTAAGTCACGGATTACCCTTTCCAAAGCCTGCTTCATGCAGGTTTTTTTATGCACTTTGTCGATTTTGTTGATTTAAGCATTGTTCAATCTTACAGACGCTCACTGGTTTAGATTTTAGGTAGCCCTGCACATAGTGACACTGATATTGAGTCAAGATAGCCAGTTGTTGTGGCGTCTCGACCCCTTCTGCGACCACTTTTAAATCTATGGTATGGGCGAGGTTGATGATGGCTTGGCAAAGGCTATCTGCGTTGGTTTGGCCAAGTGCGATGCGACTGACAAAGCTGCGGTCAACCTTGATCACATCGACCGGATAGTCATTGATGACTGAAAGTGAAGAATAACCCGTACCGAAATCATCGAGATAGAGGGTGATCCCTAGGTCCTTGATTCGCTGCAGTTGCTGTGCGCTGCAGTCGTCACTCAAAAGCATGGATTCTGTGATCTCAACGCCAATGAAGTGAGCGGGAAAGTCACAATGATTTAATAAGCGTGATAGCGTTTTATAGATGTGTTCTGACTCAAACTGCTTGGCGGAGACATTGATGTTAATCCGTGGCATCACTTTAATGGCTGGGTCGTGCCATAAGCGTTGCAGAGTTTTACAGCATTCCTTCGCTACCCAGTCCCCAATCGAGATGATGAGCCCTGTCTCTTCGGCGATCGGAATAAACTCATCAGGTGAGACGTGACCAAACTTAGGATGGTTCCAACGAAGCAGCGATTCAAAACCAACAATGTCATCCGATTGTGTTTCGTAGATAGGCTGGTAAACCAGCGAGAGCTGCTTCAAGGCCAGCGCGTTGGTCAGCTCTTGTTCGAGCGTGAATCTCTGCTTGGCTTTTTGAAACATGGTCTCGTGAAAGAAAACCACTTTGTCATGACTGGAGCTCTTTGCTTGATACATTGCGGTATCGGCTTCGCGCAGAATCTCCGTCAGGCTTCGATTGTAATCAGTGACGATCGAAATACCGATACTGGCACCTATGTAGCAGCGTTGACCGTCCAATATGTATGGTTGGCTGAGCAGTTGGGCGTAGCGTTTACAAATCTGACTCACTCTCTGCTTATCGGTCAACTCAGGTAAACAAATCACAAACTCATCCCCGCCAAATCGAAAACTCACATCGTGGTTGCGACAATTTGCGGTCAAGCGTTGAGCGACAAGTTGAAGCAACCTATCGCCATGCAGGTGGCCCATCGAGTCGTTGATGACTTTAAAACGATCTAGGTCGATAAATAGGATAGAAAACCCTTTGGTTTGCCCTAATTTGAGTTGAGCTAGCCGCAGTTCCACCTCTTGAGCGAGGGCACTTCGGTTGGATAAACCGGTTAAGCTATCCTTAACCGCTTGAATGGCAAGTGACTGGGTTTTTTCTGCGATGACTCGGTCGGAGACTTTCAGGCGCGTCGCATAAAAGTTGGCGGACAGTGTCGCGCTTACTGTTAGGGCAAGAATCAGTGCAACCAGAGTGGCACCATACATGGCGGTACTTCCGGTCCTATCGACCATTGACACCGACACTATCCAGTGTTGGTCAAAAAGCGCATTGTAGTAAGGTTTTTCAAGTGTGACGGTACGCTCGGACAGCTTCTGATCACTGAGTGAAGTATTGATATGTGATTGGAAAATGACTTTATCTGCGGCTTCTGAATAGACAGAAATGTGGCTGTCGGCTGAATTAATGTCCTCTTTCCAGGTTAGGCCTAAGAGTTCGTGTAGGACGATATTGGCAACCAAACATCCTTTGAGTTGCTGGTGGTCCGTATACAGCGGTAGAAACAATCGAATGCCCGTCTGGTTGTCGTGCTCATAGTGAGCAACGCCAATTCTGTTGTGGTTAAACGATTGTGTGATTGCATAGAGGTTTTCTGTTCGACTTTCGAGTCGCACTCCCAAGTCATCGCTGGCTTCGAATATCGACGAGACGTAGTAGATAGGGAGGGTAGAACCTTGCAAAAACGTCGGCAAGTGGGTTTGCGGATCAATCGGTGGCTCGACTCGATAACCAAGAAATCCATGCGTTGCGGCGGCTTTTTCTAACTGAGGAATCTCTTCGATGGCCGTTTTAGGCGCCCAAACAATCGAGTGAACACCGCGATCTGTTCCTGTTTGACCACTGAGAAATTGTTCAAATTGCCGTTGCGATGCCTGATTACTGTTTTCTAGAAAAGCACGAGTCAGAAACATCAAATGTCGCGTCGAATCGAGTGTTTGGCCAAGAGCATGAATCTTCGTCTCTAGGCGTCGTTCGAGTTGTGCTTCCATCTGTTTGGATTCGTAATAGTAAACGGTCGCGACACTTGTGATGGCAAGCAAGATGCCAGCTAGCCAAATGAAGGCAACGTGTTTAATAGACAGTGATAGTTTCAAAGCGATAGATATGGATGGTTGGCGTGCCATAAATGGTAATGATAAATGATATTTATGCAAATGATAATTAATATCATGTGAATTTTTTATAAACTATTGATGAAAATGACAATAAATAGAGGTTATTTGTCGGAAGCGTGGTTTTTTATCAAAAAAGACACAGAAAGTTACAAACTTTCCTGCGTATCTAACGGTCAGGTGGTGGATTAGAAATCGCCATCAACGTAGAGAGTTCTAGGCGGTATCGATGCTGGATGGTGGCTAATTTTGACAGTAATTCGCTTAAACTCGCGAGTAGGGCGTCATTGCTTTTAACGTAGTTATTACTAATAACGCTGTTTGTGGCGTAGCGTGCATCATGGCAGTGTGCACCAAGTTCGCGCCATTGAGTACGCGTCTCTTTCACGTTTTGCTCCAGTCGAGATATGAGTTGGCTCTCTTCGCTGATGGCCTGAATAAGATGTCGAGAAGACTCCATTTGCAGCTCAAATTTCTGTTTTGCACTTGGCGTTCCTGTGACCCAAAGTGTATTGAGCTCTTGTGAAGAGAATGCTTGGTGCAAAAAGGGCTGCTGACGATGGTATTGGAGAAGGCGGTTAAATCTCTCGGCATGTTGGTTGTAACTGGCATCAATCTTCTGCTGTATTTTGACAAGTTGATCCCACGCCTTTGCATCGCAGTGTGCCGCAGCGCCATGAAAGGGTAAAGTGCAGAGCCAAGCTGCCGTTATAGTAGAAGTAAACGAGAGCCATTTCATCTGAATGTGAGCGTAAGTTCGGATGTAATAAGTATAGGAAAAGAATCGGCATCACTATGAAAAAGATAATTATGATTGTTTTGCTGCTGGTCGGTATTGCGTGTGCGGGAGGGGGATATTACATCTTCTATCTTAAACCCAAACAAGATGCGGAACTGGCAAGTCAGATGGAAAATGCCGAGGAGCCAATAAAGCCGCTCAACATCGTTAAAGAAAAACCTCAACCGCCAAAGCCGCCTGTTACTGATTACTACGTCAGCCCTGAAAGATTGGGTGTGCGCGAGTCGCCAGACCATAGCGCGTTTGTTGAGAGTGTCGTTTACCGTGGTGACAAACTGCATGTGCTTGAAAAGAAAGATGGTTGGGGAAGAATCTCAGCGTACTATGTGTATGAAGAGGGCGGTCCAGAAGTGGCTGAGTGGGTTCCAATGGACGAACTACTCGAGGTAGCACCTACCATCACCAAAGACGAGCGCAGAGAAACAGTTAGCAGTTACATTGAAGACTCCGATGATTTCAAAGCGCATTTTGAAATGTTTGTGAAGAAAACCGATCAGTTACTCAAAGACAAAACGTGCACACCAGAAGACTTCGAAGAAACTAAAGGCTGGATGCGCTCACTCACCTTTAACGAGCGTGATGTCTACTTCGTTTATTGCGGAGGTCTAAAACAAGCAAATAAGATTTACTTGGACATACGCAGTGGTGAGATTTTCTACCGCTAGCAGGGTATACCAAAACTGAAAGCTTAAGTTTTAGATAATTTTAGTTGTCGCGGCGCTTTCGAGGGCCTACTATCCACGTAATTGATTTGATAGGTTACGTGAATGTACCAACGGGTGATAACACTTCTTTGGCTTGCTTTGTTTGCGATGGTTTTACCAGCGCATGCGGTGGCATATTTAAGCCAAACTGAAAGTGATATCGGCGCTCGACTTGACCCGTCTTCAAGCCAATTTGCACCGCTATCAAAAAATGATGCTCAGGCTCTTTTTGATGCATCTCGAAAAGCACAAGACTCCAGTTCAAGTCCTGTTTCTCAGTCGGAAGGGACGATTGATGTTGTTGCCATCATCAACCTCAACCGATGGGGGATGTCTGGCCGCATTGCTGACGAATCGGATTCAAATCAAGCAGAGTCTAGTCTCGCTGACCTCAATCCATCTTCACCTTATAAACCCTATTGTCACCCGTTACCAGCCAATGAGTACTGGGTTGATGATGCCTTGACATCCAGCCATCGCATTTCTGGTTGGAAAGAGTCTAACGCCCTCTACGTCGCGCTAAACAGCCAATTCGCTTAATCCATTCTAGCCAGTCGTTAATGTTATTAGCGACATTCCAAGTTTGTCGTTTTTGATGCTTCCGTGACGTTCTCACGCAGAAGTCAATGGCGACCTATTGCCGATTTTCGCCCTTTACGCAAGTTGGAGGGGCGAACACATACTAAGAAAAATTATGAAGCGAAATATGGCCAATAAGGCGAAAAGTGCGCGAGTGATGAATCGTTACTCGGCGTGGAAATATGTGGTGCTTGTCGTCACGATTGTACTGTTAGCACTGAGTGCTATACCTACGTGGTATGGCGAACAGCCCTCAATTCAGGTGACAACGTCACAAGGTGGTGGCGTGCTCAACAACCCTGCGGAGCTAAACCGCTATTTAGATCAGCACAATATCAAAGCCGATCGCATTGTGCAGCAGGGCAACAGCACGACCTTGGTGTTTGAAGATGAAACTCAGCAAACTCATGCACGTGAAGTGCTAAATACCTTGATTGGAAAAGAAGATTCGATCTCTTTCTCCTACGTTTCGGTGGCACCAGAGTGGTTGGGAGAGCTTGGCTTTAGTCCGATCAAACTGGGTTTGGATTTGCGCGGTGGTGTGCAATTTCTGCTGAATGTTGATATCGACAAAGCGTTTGAAGAGCAACGCAACGTTTTGATGGACGAAATGCGAGACATGCTTCGTCAAGAGCGTATTCGAGGGGTGAAATTTGCTCAGGTTGGCGTCGACGGTTTTGATGTCAAGAGTGAAGCTGGAGAGTCACTCTCTCGCGTGGCCACTTATCTGAAGCAGAATTATCCAGGCTGGGATGTTAAACGCCATTCCGACTATCTGGCGGTAAAACCAACCCAGCAGAACAAGACAGAATTCCAAACCATTACCATTACGCAAAACCTAAAAATCATGCGTGATCGTATTGAGGAGTTGGGTATCACAGAAGCTGCGGTGCAGCGTCAAGGTGAACACAGCATCCGAATTGAGCTACCCGGCGTTCAAGACCCGTCTCAAGCGAAGCACGTCATCGGTGCGACCGCGACCTTGGCGTTTCACGAAGCAAAATCGCCATCGGAAGGGGTAAGCTACGGAGACATTGTGCTGAAAGACAACGATGGTCGAGATGTGGTGCTTGCCAAGCGTGCCGTCTTAACGGGTGAACACATTGTGAACGCGCGTGCTGGTATCGATAAGATGGGCTTCTCAGAAGTTAACATCTCATTGGATCATGCTGGTGGCAAGATCATGAGTGATTTCTCTGGTAGCCATATTGGTAAACCGATGGCGACCGTCTACAGCGAGTACACGACCAATGCGAAAGGCGAGACCGAGCGCAGTGAGCGTGTTATCAGTGTTGCGACGATTCAATCGCAGCTAGGCAGCCAATTCCGAATTACTGGCGCCGGCTCGATGGAAGACGCACAGAATCTTGCTCTGCTACTTCGTGCAGGTTCATTGACTGCGCCAGTCACGATTGTTGAGGAAAGAACCATCGGCGCATCACTGGGTGCAGAAAACATTCAAAATGGTTTTGCTGCTCTAGGGCTCGGCCTTGTGATGACTTTAACCTTTATGGCGCTTTGGTATCGCCGTCTAGGTTGGGTGGCAAACGTCGCACTGTTGATCAATATGGTGAGTCTACTGGGGCTTATCGCTTTACTACCTGGCGCAGTGCTGACCTTGCCTGGTATCGCTGGCTTGGTATTGACAGTAGGTATGGCGGTAGACACCAACGTTTTGATCTTTGAGCGAATCAAAGACAAGCTCGCAGAAGGGCGTACATTTGCCCAATCCATAGACTTAGGATTTGGTAGTGCGTTAAGCACCATCTTAGATGCCAATATCACCACCATGATTACCGCGGTCGTACTTTATTCAATTGGTAATGGTCCGATTCAAGGCTTTGCGCTGACATTGGGGCTAGGTCTGTTGACCAGTATGTTTAGCGGTGTGTTCGCATCTCGCGCAATTATCAACTTAGTTTGGGGACGTGACAGTCGTCGCGATGTGAGGGTTTAATCATGGTCGAATTTCTAAAACAAAACATCCGTAAGATTCGTTACGTAACCAGTATTGTGTCTGTCGCCTTGATGATCGTATCGCTTGTCGCATTGGGCGCGCGTGGTCTCAATATGGGGTTGGATTTCACAGGCGGCATGGTGACAGAAGTCCAAGTGGACAAGAGCTTAACAAGCAATGATTTGTTGAACACGCTCAAACCAGAGCTTGGAGAATTCACGTCAGTGACTCACTCTGACGACGCAGGGCGCTGGGTTATCCGCTATCCAATCCCAGAAGCGGGGCAAACTATCCCTGATATCAATCAGGTGCTGAGTAAAGTATCTCATCAGGTGTCGGTGGTCAGCAGCAGTATGGTTGGCTCTCAAGTTGGCGATGATCTTGTTGATCAAGGTGGACTTGCGCTGCTTATCTCGATGATGTGTATTTTGGGTTACCTCTGCTTCCGCTTTGAGTGGCGATTAGCGAGTGGTTCACTATTGGCGTTGATTCATGATGTGGTTTTGGTGCTAGGCTTTTTCGCTGCGACTCAAATGGAGTTCAACTTGACGGTGTTCGCCGCCATACTCGCGATTTTAGGCTACTCACTGAATGACTCGATCATCATCGCTGACCGAATTCGCGAGCTGCTGGTAGCGAAACAGTCAACGCCAGCCGAAACCATCAATGACCAAGCGGTTATCGCCACCTTTTCCCGAACTATGGTGACGTCAGGCACGACCTTGATGACGGTCTCTGCATTGTGGTTAATGGGCGGCAATGCGTTGGAAGGGTTCGCTGTGGCGATGTTTATCGGTATCCTTTCGGGTACGTGGTCTTCCATTTCAATTGGCACTGTGCTGCCAGAATGGCTAAAACTGGAGCCAAAACATTATCTTCCGGTTGAAGTAGACTCTGCGCCTTAAGTAGGCGTTAAACAGGGTAAATTGCACTAAGCAAAGGCTAGAGAGCGATCTCTAGCCTTCTTTTTTATTGGGTGCTTTGCTGCAAAAACTCACCAAATCGCTGCCAAGATTTCTTATCCGCATCGGCACGATAGCGATCGCTACCAAACACGGTAAAGGCATGAGGGGCGCCACTGTAAGTGATCATTTCATGGGCGATTTTTTGTGTTTCCAGCTCGGTCGCGAGCTGTGCAAATTGCGACATTGGAATCGCTGAATCCGCAGTACCGTGTAGAACTAAGATAGGGGCGGTGGTTGATTGGTAATTTTGTCCTTCCGGCGTGCTTAAACCGCCATGAAAGGTGACAAAGCCTTTAGCCTTCATCCCCGCACGAGCAGACTCTAAAACAGCGGCTCCACCGAAGCAGTACCCCATAACAACCACATTATCAGCATTCCCGCCTAAAGACGCCGCATAATCCAAACTGCCTTGCATGAGAGCTCTGAGCTTCTCTCTATCTTTATAGAGTTCGCCAGTATGT
>NZ_JWLV01000044.1 GCF_000808535.1 Vibrio sinaloensis | reverse complement strand
TTAGCTCAGGCCGCAGCAGATGCAGAAGCTGGCATCTCCATTACCAACGGTGACCACGAGCTAGATTTACGTGGTAATCAAGCCTTTATGCAACTTGGCAACACCCCACAAGCGACCGAGTCGATGACGCTGATGAGTTGGGTGAAGTTCAGTCAAGTGAAGGGGTTGACCCAGCGCATGGGGAGTTACGGAGGAACGAAGCAAGGGCTGTACTTAGGCATTGATAAAGATGGCGATATGTACGCTGGCGGTGGTAGCGGCTCCATTTCATACGACGATATTACGTTTGCTGCGGATGAATGGGTGCATTTGGCTTTAGTGCGAGTAGAGAATGGTGCTTTTGATAACTACACCGTCTACATCAACGGTAAGGAATTTAAGACCTTCTCGGGCATATTTAATGAGGGCAATGGTCATAACCTCTTGATAGGGGCATTAAATCACTATGCCGGAGTACAAGACCATATGGATGCAGTCTTTGACGATGTCCAGTTGTGGTCGCGGGGATTGACAGATACCGAAGTCCAAAGCTACATGCTGACCCCTCCGCTTTCTGGTGAGCAAGATGTTGTGGCGTACTACAACTTCAGCCGAGTA
>NZ_JWLV01000043.1 GCF_000808535.1 Vibrio sinaloensis | reverse complement strand
ATGGACAAAACGGTTGCAGCCCTAGTTGGGTGTTTATTGTTGGTTGGGGGGATCTCGCAGGGTAGTGCGAGAAACATTGAAGATAAAATTGTGCTTTCAGAGCAAGACCGCCAAGCCCTAGAGAGCGCATCAACCACCAAGGCGCAATTAGCGTATCTTCTTCAGCATTTTGAGCCCATCCTTAATCGCGATGACACGTTGAAAGGTGTCGATGCCGATGAAAATGGCATCCGAGATGATGTTGATGAGTTTATTAATGCATTGATGATCCCAGAAAATGAGCGAGGCTTCTATCGGCAAAGT
>NZ_JWLV01000042.1 GCF_000808535.1 Vibrio sinaloensis | reverse complement strand
AATTAGTCGAAGATCTTAGCAACAACACCAGCACCTACTGTACGGCCACCTTCACGGATCGCGAAACGTAGACCTTCGTCCATTGCGATTGGTGCGATTAGCTCAACAGTCATCTTAACGTTGTCACCTGGCATTACCATTTCTACGCCTTCTGGTAGCTGGATGTCACCAGTTACGTCAGTTGTACGGAAGTAGAACTGTGGACGGTAGCCTTTGAAGAATGGAGTGTGACGACCACCTTCATCTTTAGACAGTACGTATACTTCTGACTCGAACTTAGTGTGTGGGTTGATTGACTTAGGAGCTGCTAGTACTTGACCACGCTCTACTTCGTCACGCTTAGTACCACGTAGAAGTGCACCAACGTTCTCACCCGCACGACCTTCGTCTAGAAGCTTACGGAACATCTCAACACCAGTACAAGTAGTTGTTGTAGTTTCTTTGATACCTACGATTTCTACTTCGTCACCTACAGTTAGGATACCGCGCTCGATACGACCAGTAACTACTGTACCACGACCTTGGATTGAGAATACGTCTTCGATTGGCATTAGGAATGGCTGATCGATTGCACGCTCTGGCTCTGGAATGTATGAATCTAGCGCTTCTGCTAGTTCTACAATCTTAGCTTCCCACTGCTCTTCGCCGTTTAGTGCGCCTAGTGCAGAACCTTGGATAACTGGTAGGTCATCACCTGGGAAGTCGTACTCAGATAGAAGTTCACGAACTTCCATTTCTACTAGCTCTAGAAGCTCTTCATCATCAACCATGTCACATTTGTTCATGAATACGATGATGTATGGGATACCAACCTGACGGCCTAGTAGGATGTGCTCACGAGTTTGTGGCATTGGGCCATCTGTCGCAGCAACAACTAGGATACCACCGTCCATCTGTGCAGCACCTGTGATCATGTTTTTAACATAGTCAGCGTGTCCTGGACAGTCTACGTGTGCGTAGTGACGTGATGGAGTGTCGTACTCTACGTGAGAAGTAGCGATTGTGATACCGCGCTCACGCTCTTCTGGAGCGTTATCGATAGATGCGAA
>NZ_JWLV01000041.1 GCF_000808535.1 Vibrio sinaloensis | reverse complement strand
CTAATGCCGTTCACTTAAGGTGAGCGGCATTGTTTTTTCTAGGGTATCGGCTTGGTTTTTTCTTCACTACTCTAGGGAAGGATCTTTCCCGTCTTGGCTCTAATATTAAACTCTCGCTTATTGAGTAAAAGTTCTGAAGTTGCCTAGGTATTGCTCCTGGTGACGAATATGGAAGGCCGACTAGCAAGCGCATAATATGGGCTAATGCACCGTTGAAGCTTAGTTGGTATGGCAGGTAATCTCCATTCAACGTGTGACACATTTGAACCATTTGATACCTGACTAAGTTATACGTTAGCAAGATACCCCAAAGCTCTTGCTTCACTAATTCTGGAAGTCGACTTCTTAGTGTAAGTCGGTTGCCAAGCATATATTGTTTTTGTTCTCGGTATCCGAGCTCAATTTCCCAGCGGTATCCATAAAGACCAACTATGTCTGATTTTGGGTAAAGCATCGGGTCGGTCATTGAGGTAAGAACATCATATGACTTGCCATTCTTGACCCTCGTAATTAGACGGACAACAACTTCACGTTCTAGCGTTGGCCATTTCTTGCGAGCTTGCGGGTTACTCTTCAGTTTAATGAGTTTATCTTGTCGACCAAGGGACTGAACGACTTCATAATTTAATCCCTTTTTCATTGGGATGAGCCAATGTCGATTTACACCTTTAGCGCTCCACTCTTGAAGTAACCCAAGAGAGTAAAAGCCCTTATCGAAAAGGGTTAGACTGTTGTCGGGAGTCGTTTCCATTAGTTGCTCGGCCAGCGTCATTTCATTCACGGTATAACAGTCGAAAGCGCTGCCTGTGATTAGATGACTGCT
>NZ_JWLV01000040.1 GCF_000808535.1 Vibrio sinaloensis | reverse complement strand
GTCTCTCCTTCCGCACCATTATTTTGATTCGTTAGAATCTTGTAGGGCTATCGCCAAGCGGTAAGGCAGCGGCTTTTGATGCCGCCATTCCCTGGTTCGAATCCAGGTAGCCCTGCCATTATTTATAGGTTCAATGGATAACATCTTTTGATGCCTCCTCCATTGTCCCTGGTTCGGCTCTAAGTAGCCTGCCATTACAACTTCATATTGCTTTTACCAATTAGCAGTATGAATACAAATTGATGCGGAAGTGGCGGAATTGGTAGACGCACCAGATTTAGGTTCTGGCGCCGCAAGGTGTGAGAGTTCAAGTCTCTCCTTCCGCACCATTATTAAGTCTCTAAAAATAGAGCACTGCAGGTCT
>NZ_JWLV01000039.1 GCF_000808535.1 Vibrio sinaloensis | reverse complement strand
ACGTTGCCGCTGCCATCCACAGTCAGTGTTTGCGTTTGGTTGTTGCTGTCGACATACGTCACAACCATCTCACCGATGTCACCCGCTTCCGCGGTGTAACCGTCGGTGGTTGGCGCAAGGTTCACCACCACTGGCGCTTCGGTCTCGTTAGAGAGTGAAACCGTGAATACGGCGTCAGTGCCTTCGTTCACATCACCACCGCCTGTCACGGTAAGCTCTGGCTTGTCATTATCTGGCGTGCCCGGACCTGGGCCCGTACCGTCGTCTTTGATGGTTGCGCTGCCGGTCGCACTGCCGTTTGAGGTCACGTTGTTACTCTCAGTAACTACAAGACCAAAGGTCTCGTCACCTTCGTAGACATC
>NZ_JWLV01000038.1 GCF_000808535.1 Vibrio sinaloensis | reverse complement strand
CACAGATTGATATGTTTATAGTTTTAGAGACGATACTGGGTCTGTAGCTCAGGTGGTTAGAGCGTTCGCCTGATAAGCGAGAGGTCGGTGGTTCAAGTCCACTCAGACCCACCAATTTCCTTGAAGTTGGCATACAGTATCGACACCTTGATGGGGCTATAGCTCAGCTGGGAGAGCGCCTGCCTTGCACGCAGGAGGTCTGCGGTTCGATCCCGCATAGCTCCACCATCTTTAAGTGTTCTTCTTTCTTTAAATAGAAGGCAGAGTCTTTAAAAATGGTTTCATTAGAAATCTAGCTCTTTAACAAT
>NZ_JWLV01000037.1 GCF_000808535.1 Vibrio sinaloensis | reverse complement strand
AAATTGTGGTGCCCGGAGGCGGAATCGAACCACCGACACGAGGATTTTCAATCCTCTGCTCTACCGACTGAGCTATCCGGGCGACGAGGTGTATTAAAAGGCTTTTCGTGTTTCAGGTCAACATTAAAATGCAAAAAAAATATCGTTTGTTGTTTTTCTATACTTAATGGGCTGTTTTTGTCCATTTTGGATAAGAAATGTATAGAAGGCGAGAGCGCTTAGGCTATGTCTTATCTGCGTTTGGGGGATTTAGAAAGTAAAAAAGCACGCATTTGAGCGTGCTTTTGTAGGATTGGGTCGATAACTAGTGCTTAACAGTAAATTTGCTGAGCCAGTTTTCAAGCTCATTGGCCAGTTTCGCTAAGCTTTGAGTGCTGTTGTGACTCTCTGTTACCACACCACTTAATTGTGTGCCGCTCTCTTCGATCATGTTAATTCGTTGAGAAATATCGTCACTCACTTGGGTTTGCTCTGCTGCTGCTGTCGCAATTTGGTGGCTCATTTGAGAAATTGATTCTAATGCAACCACGATTTGTTGAAGTGCTTCTGAGGCATTTTGAGACTCTTCGACTGTACTCTCACTGGTTTCTGCACACACTTCCATTGTTTGGATGGCATTACGTGAGCCTTCCTGCAAGTTGGTGATCATCTGTTGAATCTCTTTGGTGCTATCTTGAGTGCGTCCTGCGAGGTTACGTACTTCATCTGCAACAACGGCGAAACCTCGGCCTTGTTCGCCAGCTCGAGCGGCTTCGATGGCTGCATTCAAAGCAAGAAGGTTGGTTTGCTCAGCAATATCACCGATCACGTCGAGAACTTTAACTATATTATTGACGTCGTTATCTAGGTCGGCGACGGCACGACTTGCAGCGCCCAACTGACCTGCTAACCCTTGAATATTGTCGACAGTGTTGTGAATCAATTGCTGCGTATGCTGAGACTGTTTATCTGCTTCATCGGTGTTTTTCGCTGTGTCGCTTGCAGAGTCTGCAACATTGTTAGCGGATGATGCCATCTCCGTCATTGCTGTGGCGATCATCTCCGTTGACTGCTGCTGAGAGTCCGTAAGCTGAGCGATGCTTGCTGCTCGTTCTTCCACATTCGCCAGCTCACCACGAAGAGCGTGCATTGAGCCGTCTAGATTTTCGACCAACTGCGCCAGCGATTGACTCATTTGCTGCACCGCTTCGTAGATACTGCCTGATGGTGCTTTTTCGTTGAATGACGTCTGAATGTGTCCATTAGCCACATCTTGAACCGCTTTACGGACATCTTGGGGCTCACCACCAAGCAGAGCGAGCATTCGGCGAATGGAAACGATCAGTGCGGCTAAGATTGAACCCGCGATCAAAAGACATAGCATGAGCTGCCATTGCGCCGTTGACCAGAAGCGAGCGTTTACTTCGTTGAAACCAATACCCGTTCCAACAACCCAGCCCCAATGAGGTGTTCGCTCGGCAATCGAGAGTTTTTCTTCAATCGAGCCATCAGCCAATTTTTGTGTCCAAGTATATTCAACGATCTTGCCAGAGCTGCGCCCTAAAACATCAAGGATCAATTGGCCAACACTGTTGCCGTTGCCATCCTTGAAGTCATGGAAACTTGTGCCATGAAGTTGCGGATCTAACGGCGTCGCAACGAAAGTCATTTTATCATCGGCAACATACACGTACTCGTTGTCTTTGTAGATGTTGTTGCGCAGCAGTCTAGTGGCAAGCGCTTTGGCTTCATCTTCTTCCAAGGTGCCTTCGACTGCCATTTTCTCCACTTCAGTAAGGATGCTGTACGCACTTTTGAACAGTTCCGTTACACGCGCTTTGTTATCCAGATTACTGGCGACACGTAACGTCCATAAACCCGTTGCAGTTAAAGCGAGTAAAGCGATCAAGATAATTCCTGATAATAAATAAGCTTGTGTCTTTAGTTTCATAAAATCAGCTCACAAATAAGTCATTTTTATATTTATTACAGTTACACGTCGACCTGTAACACAACCTTCATATTAGTGTAGAAGATAAGAAGCTAATAGCGGACAGGGTTCAAACTATGATTGAGATTAAATTTTAAGTGTAAAATAAGTTCTTTTTAAGAAAGCTAATGCATAGCAATCCAATTGTTTAAGTCAAGGTAAGTGCCATCACGCTCGAAGGCGATAGAGGTAAGGTTTTTTAAGAGACCAAGGAACTGAGGACATCAGAAATGAAAAAAGCCAAGTCTTTCGACTTGGCTTCTTAAAGTGGCTCCTCCTGCTGGGCTCGAACCAGCGACCTGCGGATTAACAGTCCGTCGCTCTACCAACTGAGCTAAGGAGGAACTATTCTGTTTGTGTCTTGCTATTACTTAGCAAGCGCACCAAATAATGGTGCCTCGAGGCGGAATCGAACCACCGACACGAGGATTTTCAATCCTCTGCTCTACCGACTGAGCTATCGAGGCAAAAGAATGGTGCCGACTACCGGAATCGAACTGGTGACCTACTGATTACAAGTCAGTTGCTCTACCTACTGAGCTAAGTCGGCACACTGTATTCTTTGTGCGTTTGTCCGTGTTATAACGTTTTGTTAAGACACCAACAAGTCAAATTGTGGTGCCCGGAGGC
>NZ_JWLV01000036.1 GCF_000808535.1 Vibrio sinaloensis | reverse complement strand
GGTGAGATCAGCTTAACCGCCGCAGGAGTCGCTGCGTTTACCAACGACTTTGAGCTTGCGTCGAATGTTCATAACATTGTCGTGACTGCCACCGAAGACGAAGGCTTAGGCGAAGTGAAATCCACCAACATCAATGTGGAGCTCAGTGAGCTGAACCTGGATGAAGACAGCCCGATCTTTGTCGATGACGATGACAACCCCGTCGAGAATTACGCGTTTGAGTACAACGAGAACTCACTCGATAGCGATGTGATTGGCACCGTAGCGGCGGTGGATGGCGACGGCGAAAACGTCACCTACAG
>NZ_JWLV01000035.1 GCF_000808535.1 Vibrio sinaloensis | reverse complement strand
GCGGCGGTGGATGGCGACGGTGAAAACGTCACCTACAGCATCACCACCAATGTCACCAACGACGCCGATGAGCCGCTGTTTGAAATTGACGCCAATTCCGGCGAGATCAGCTTAACCGCAGCCGGAGTCGCCGCCTTTACCAATGACTTCGAGCTTGTGTCGAACGTGCACAACATTGTGGTCACCGCCACCGAAGACGAAGGCTTGGGCGAGGTGAAATCCACCAACATCAATGTCGAGCTCAGCGAGCTGAATCTTGATGAAGACAGTCCTATTTTTGTCGATGACGATGACAATCCGGTGGAGGACTACGCGTTTGAGTACAACGAGAACTCACTCGACAGCGATGTGATTGGTACCGTAGCGGCGGTGGATGGCGACGGCGAAAACGTCACCTACAGCATCACCACCAATGTCACCAACGACGCCGATGAGCCGCTGTTTGAAATCGACGCCAACTCCGGTGAGATCAGCTTAACCGCGGCTGGGGTGGCGGCGTTTACCAACGACTTTGAGCTTGCATCAAACGTGCACAACATTGTCGTCACCGCCACCGAAGATGAAGGCTTAGGCGAGGTGAAATCCACCAACATCAATGTCGAGCTCAGTGAGCTGAACCTGGATGAGGACAGCCCGATCTTTGTCGATGACGACGACAATCCGGTGGAGGACTACACCTTCGAGTACAACGAGAACTCACTCGACAGCGATGTGATTGGTACCGTAGCGGCGGTGGATGGCGACGG
>NZ_JWLV01000034.1 GCF_000808535.1 Vibrio sinaloensis | reverse complement strand
TTAACTGATCGGCATTAGAGTATTTACTCTGGCTTTTTCATTTCTCTAATCATTGTCGTGAAACACGGCTCTTAAGGCTTTGAATGACATTTCAATGCTGTCAGGGATTTCTTGCTCAATTTGATAGCCCATCGCAGGGTAACGCTTGATTCGGTCGAAGTCCCCCAACATTGCTCGCACAGTGGTATCGAGGTCGATATCGTCGTTAAAGTAGTCACTAAACTCAATACGGGGTGAGGTGACACAAAAACGCTCTAAAACACCGGGCCATTGCTTTATAAATGTCGCATACGTTCTTCTTTCCATATAAGGCTTTTGGACAAGTATGAAGGAAGAAAAGCGGTGACCAAGTTGGTTTAACAACGAGGCAGTATAAAGGACATTCTCTCCGGTGTTGGTCGCTTTGTTTTCGACAATAATGGCATTGCTCGGAACGCCCATATCTTTTGCAATGTCTGCGAAGGTCTCCGCTTCAGATTTATCGAAGACGCCGTCGGTAAGCCGTCCAACACCTCCAGAGAAAATCAACGTCTTCGCCCATCCATCAAGATAAAGCTGTGCTGCGTATTCCGCGACACGCAAGTCATTGCTGCCGAGCACGAAGATACAGTCAGAGACTTGCAGTTTGTGTCCGAGCTGCATATACGACCACAGTTGTTCTATATGTTGATATAGCTTCAAAGGACGTCCTTATGGTTCAAACCAACTCAAGAGTGTGTTGATGGTGGAAGCGGTAGCCAAGTTCCAGTAGTGAATCAGCCAAAATCAGTTTATCGGCGATAGAAACGATAGGTGGTAAAGGGTCGGTTGCACCAACGTTATCTAGAGCAGCTTGATAAAACTCAGCCTTGCTCACCGTGTTAGGGGTTGTTGCGTTGACCACGACATTTTTATCTAGCGTTGAGACAAAGCTGACCGCCCCAATCGCGTCTGTTAGGTGGAGCATGTTTGCAGGAGCGAGATCGCTGACCTGCTTTAGCCTTGGAGCGAAACGAGAAGGATGTCGATCAGGGCCAACGAGACCACTGCACCGCACGATGGCAAATTTCAGTCCTGAGTCTTTGACATACTGCTCGGCGAGTAACATGATTTTGGCTTTCTCGCTGAACGAATCGTGCTGTTCACTGAGTGTTAACGATGCGTGTTCTTCAGACATAGATTCTGCCGTACTTGGATAAACCGTCGTTGAACTCACCATGACAACTTTGCCCACGTTTGCTGTTTGACAGGCATGAACAAGCTTGCGCCAATGTTCTGCATACTGCTGACCACCTCCAGCGCGAAAGCCCGGAGGGAAACAACCAATCACAATGTCGGGCGCTTGGTTTTGCAGGTGTGAGACAAAGGCGTCTTCAGCCTCATTTAGATCGCAGTGAAAAGCGTTAAGCGCTTCTTCTTGTAGCGTTTTTACACCTTCGACGGTTGTTTTGCTGACGTAAACTTTATGTCCAATCGTCTCGAGGTAGTGTGCCAGAGGTCGGCCAAGCCAGCCCCCTCCAATGACAGTAATCGTTTTCACATTTCACTCCCTGTAATTAAATCGCGTATTTCACTGCGTAGCATCTTGTGAATAGGTAAAGCGCTGCAGCTAGGGTGCTGGATAACATCGACGTTCGCATGCCAAGTCAGTCTCTCGAACTCTACGGGAACACGAACCACGTCCCCCGTATCCAATAAGGGTTTGACCATGTGAGTAGGTAGTACTCCCCAACCAAACCCTCGATTAATCAGGTCCATAAGGATGTAGTAGTTGTCAGCATACCAAACATTTGGGCTGTAAGCTTTTTGAAAACTGCTCGTTTTCGCGGTTTTAGAACGTATCAGCAGCTGACGGTGTAAGGTTAAGTTTTCAAGGTTTGGTGAGGTCGCTTTGGCCAGCTCATGTTGGCTCGAGACGTAAACATCAAACTCAATACTCCCCACCGATTCAAAATCGATACCGACGGGAAGATCCAGCTCCGAAAACAAGATCCCAGTCGTCGCTCGTTTTGATACCACTAGTTCGATCACATCAACGCTAGAGGCGGCTAAGAACTCAAAGCTCACTCCTGGATAACGATCCAGAAGGCGATGGATCGCTCCATAGAGCTGTGAAGTCGGAATGCCTTCATCAATTGCGATAGATAGATTAGTTTGCTCTTGATTGAATATCTGCTCAGCACTTTGTTTTAGCCTGTCGTGCTGCTGCAACGTTGCTCTAGCGTGAGGTAGCAACTGCTGTCCCTCGTTGGTTAACACAGGGTATCGACCCGTTCGATCAAAGAGATCGAAACCACTGTCTATTTCGAGGTTGATGATGTGTTGACTGATGGCAGACTGCACTTTGTTTAATGAGCGAGCCGCAGCGGAAAACGAGCCGCTCTCGACCGTGGCAACAAACGCTTGGAGTTGTTCAATGCTAAACATATCTTTAATACTGATAGTACCTAACTATATTCCATCATAATTACTCATGATAATAGTCGCAAATGATTGCAAACTTATTGTGAGAGATACAATGAAATCCAAAGAAAGAGTTTTTCACGCTGTGCTGTTTGAAATGGTCGCTTTAGCGATACTGGTTCCAGCGTCTGCGGTTGTTACAGGAAAGGGAGCGAGCGATCTTGCCATGGTGGGGATTGGTTTAAGCTTATTTACCGTTGTTTGGAATTACCAATACAACATCTTATTTGATCGCTGTTTTGGTGGTGATAGAGAGCAGCGATCGTTGAAGCTTCGCATCGGACATACCGCGGGATTTGAAGGTGGTTTGATATTTATCACGGTACCGAGTATTGCTTGGTTCCTCGATATCTCCATCATTGATGCTTTATTGTTAGAGGCTGGGTTTTTGGTGTTCTTTTTCATTTATGCAACAGGGTTTAATTGGTTCTACGATCGATATCAACCATACCGCTTTATCAATGTAAGTCGCTAGATTATTGACGCTCTGAGCCTATCCTTATAGTAAGGAATCGGTTTGAGGGAGAAGAGAATGAAGTGGTGGCTAGTTCTATTCTTTATGTGTAGTAGTGCTCAAGCGCAAAAAGTCTATATGACATCGCTTGATTGGCCGCCGTATTCTGGAGAGACACTTGTTGAGAATGGACTCTCAGTCGCCATCGCACGTGAAGCGTTTGCGGTGATGGGGTATGAACTCGTTGTAGAGTTTAAACCTTGGGTCAGGACGGTAACCACGGCATCAAAGAGGGAAAAGTATATTGGTTATTTTCCTGAATATGCGTTTGAAACTGAGGATTTTGTTTTCTCTGATTCTATTGGCTCTGGACCATTAGGCTTTGTGCAAAATAGGGAGAGGCCAATATTGTGGTCAGAGTTGATTGATTTATCTGATTACCGGATTGGTGTTGTCCAAGGCTATATCAACACGCAAGCCTTCGATGCCTTAGTGGAAAAAGGAGAGCTCAGTGTTGAAGCGGCAGAGAATGACATTCTCAACATTTACAAAGTTGCCAAAGGCAGAGTCGAATTAGCGGTGATCGATGCCAATGTACTGCGTTACCTCATTGAGATCGATCCTCGGAGAGAAGTGCTTCAGAGTCGAGTAGAAATGAACCGCCAACTATTAGAAGTGAAGCATCTGTATTTAGCGTTTAAAAACACCCCTGAAGGGCACAGTTGGCGTCGTATATTCAATCAAGGTTTAAGGCAAATCGACATAGAAAGCATCGAAGCTCGCCTATTGAACACAACTTCCCCTAAACGCTTGCAATGAGTTTTTATTGGCTCGAGAGTACGCGCAAAATCTTGTCAGCATGTTCAGCGACTTCGATTCCCTCGTCGGTTAGATATCCACCATCAGGTAATGTACATAGGCCTTTAGCATATAGGCGAGCGACAGCGGCTTGCATTTCCTCTGATGCATCGTGGTGAACTTTGATGCCTGTTGCCGCACTGCTTAAATCGAATTGAAGCAATAAGTTAAGTTCAGCGATATGGTCTTGTGTGTACTTCATAATTAATACCTTTACGAATCAATACGGTTACCTTAGTTCTGGTGCTATGCAGCGGCAATTCAATTAACAGAGAAGTGTTATCTACGGCATAAAAATCGATTTTATTTGAACAAATTCGCTCAGCATTTGAGCCACAACAAAGCTTAACAGGTAACCGTTGCAGTTGTTCGTTGTGGGGCGATAGGCATGAAAAATGAAATCTAATAATGCGAAAAGTGTATAAAACAAAGGTTCCATATAAGAAATTAGACTAAAGTCTATGGCAGGAAGGTGGGTAGGCGTTTTTCATTTTGTAACTTATTGAAATTTGGGTTTTTTATATCTATCGCTTTGGCCTGTTTTATCTATTTTTAGTCTAAGAACAATGTCTCAATGATTAAACTTTTTATAAGATAAATGACTATCTATCTTTTGATGAGATTTAACGCTTGAAATTGAGCACATTTCGAGTAATTATCCGCGCCCACTATTCCACATGTTTCAAGATGTTAATCTGATGAACCTTAACCAATTTGATTCACTGCTACCGCCTCAAGTAGCTGAACGTGCGGCTGAGATCGGCGTTGATAAAGCGACTAAAGATCCGATGAAGTCGTTTCTTCTTGCGATATCTGCGGGTATCCACATTGGTATCGCTTTCGTTTTTTATACCATTGTCACCACTGGCGCTGGCGATATTCCTTGGGGGATATCACGTTTACTTGGTGGGTTAGCATTTAGCTTAGGATTGATTCTGGTGG
The DNA here is from genome assembly GCF_000808535.1 of Vibrio sinaloensis. GTDB lineage: Bacteria > Pseudomonadota > Gammaproteobacteria > Enterobacterales > Vibrionaceae > Vibrio > Vibrio sinaloensis_D. The sequence continues at coordinate 383,059 of NZ_JWLV01000034.1, read as the reverse complement.
TGGTCACTGGCGGAGAGCTCTTTACTAGCTCGGTCCTAACGTTAGTGGCTCGCGCGAGCGGTAAGATCACATGGCGATGCTTGTTTAAAAACTGGGCAGTGGTCTATGGAGGCAACCTGGTTGGTGCATTGTTGCTAGTGGCGTGCATGCTTCTTACCAAGCAGTACATGTTTGACCATGGTCAAGTTGGCTTAAACGCGATGAGCATTTCTCAACATAAGTTACACCATACGTTTATCTCGGCTGTCGCGCTAGGCATTATGTGTAACGTTTTGGTGTGTATTGCCGTGTGGATGACGTTCAGCGGTCGGACTCTAACCGATAAAATAGCGGTGATGATTTTGCCTGTCGCGATGTTTGTCTCTGCGGGTTTTGAACACTGTATCGCAAACATGTTCCAAGTGCCGATGGCCATCGGGATCAAAAACTTCGCGCCTGCAGAGTTTTGGCAGATGACCGGCGCGAATATTGCTGACTACGCTGACTTGAATTTAATTGACTTTATTCTTAACAACCTGATCCCTGTGACGTTAGGTAATATCATCGGTGGTGGACTGTTTGTCGGGATGTGGTACTGGCTCATCTATCTGCGAGATTAACCCCTTCCTTTTTCCGAAGCACAGTACAGTGCTTCGGAACACTTATCATCACTCCACCAGACCAAACTCCTCGGCGTTCACTATGTGTTCAGGCTCATCCCAGAGCCAATTGTGCATTTCTTCATCACGATGACCTTGATTAAAGGTTTGATCCTTTGTGCTATCAAATTTCATGGCTGCCCCTCCTTGTTTGATTAGAAATCAATCTAAGTTGGCGGTATGACGAAATTATTACGCGTTCTGAATTAATTTATATGTGTGTGTTTGCAAAGGGTTTTATTGTTTAAGAACGCTTGAAGGGTGATAGCTACTCAGATTGAAAGAGGTATCACCACTGTTATCCACAGATTCTGTGGATAAGATCATTTGGTTCAAGATAGAAGGTGATCTTATTTGTTTGAGAGTGGCTTTATCATGACGAGGCCGTGGGGATGAATGCCTCGGCGCACAGTCAAATTTAAGCAAATCGTGATTGATACGGACATCATGACGAAAATCGCAATCATGATCATAATCTGATACTTAATGGCGACAATAGGGTTCGCCCCGCCAAGTATTTGACCTGTCATCATCCCCGGTAGTGTGACTAATCCGCTCGTCGTCATCGAGGCAAGGGTAGGGGCGAGCGATTTTCGAATCGCTTCTCTCAAAAATGGCAACGTCGCAAACCTCACGCTCGCGCCAAGTGCAATTGCCGCTTCATATTCTGACTTTCGTTCTTCAAGTGCGGAGAAAAAATTCTGTAAAGCGACGATGTTGCCCCCTAGCGAATTGCCAAGCAACATACCCGCGAGTGGAATGACGTATTGGGCATTGTACAGTGGGGTAGGTCGAACAATCGCTAGGCAAATGAGAAGCAAAACGGGCGCTAAACCAACGACTAACCCTCCTACCACAGGGAGAAAAAGTCGTTGTTTTGGAAGCCTTGCCTTATCCAGTATCGAGCTTGACCCTATCATGATCATCACAGCAAGCCACAACAAGTTGACAGTCATACTGTCGAGCTGGAACAAAAACTCTAAATAGACGCCAACTAAAGTGAGCTGTATTCCCATCCTTAACACACCGATGGCCGTGTCTTTTGCTATACCTAATTGGTAGTAGTAATTGATTGCTAATGGAACCAATAGCGTTGCACCAAACAAGATCAATAGTGGCCACGGTATGTCGACGACAGCGTTCATGATGAGCTCCATTTTCTCCGCAGTAATAGTCGCTTTGTTTACATATTACCTTGATTTGAAGAGAGGTTATACGGCGAGCATTAGAAATGCAGTGGGTGGAAAATAGAACATTTTTTTAACAAACCGCGGTGTACACAAGTAACAAAGCGGCAGAGTTTTGGTGAAAAATGCGTGCTTCATACACTGTTTAATTAAGCGGATTTTACTCAATTGTTGTAAAGTTGTTTCTATTTTAACAGAGTGTTTACTGTTAATATTTTTTCATATTTCAATGCAATCTAACACATCAAATGTTAATTAAACACATCTCTGGATGAGCTCAAAAAAGTATTGAATAACAAGGTTGAGAGACGATCTATAGATTGAACCTTACTAAGAGTATGGTCTAACATTTCTTATTAGAGATTGTAAAAAAATTAAGCTTGCTTTGAAAAGCTACCCAATAACACTAGATACAAAATAGGCAAATGTATGAGTGATGTTAATAAAATTGAGAGTGGTGAAAAACGCTCACTGGAGTGGAAATCATTCCTCTTCATCGCAGTCGTTCTCTTCCCTGTGTTGAGTGTGGCATTTGTTGGTGGTTACGGATTCCTTGTATGGGCACTACAAGTTTTCTTCTTTGGACCTCCAGGTGCACACGGCCTGTAAGCCGTGAGCTCATTTCCACATTTTTGAACAGATTTTAAGAGAGCAAACTATGAAATCATTTATCATCAAGCTGTGGCGCACCATGACACGCCCGGCAGTTCATATCAGCTTAGGTGTGCTGACTATGGGCGGCTTTATTGCTGGTGTTATTTTCTGGGGTGGCTTTAACACCGCACTGGAAGCGACCAACACAGAAGAGTTCTGTATTAGCTGTCACACCATGCGTGACAATGTATACGTGGAACTGCAAGAAACGGTTCACTGGAAAAACCACTCTGGTGTACGTGCTACGTGTCCTGACTGTCACGTTCCTCATAACTGGACAGATAAGATTGCACGTAAGATGCAGGCTTCTAAAGAAGTATTCGCTCAAGTATTTGGTAACTACGATGAACCAGGTGCGTTTGAAGAGCGCCGTATCGAACTTGCAAAACACGAATGGGATCGTTTCTCTGCAAACAAATCTCTAGAGTGTAAAAACTGTCACAACTACGAATCGATGGATTTCGAGCAAATGTCTCCTACTGCTCGCATCCAAATGAAGCAGGCAGCAGAGAAAGATCAAAGCTGTGTTGATTGTCACAAAGGTATCGCGCACAAACTTCCAGCTGGCATGGACAGCATTGGCGGTATCGTTGGTGACCTTGAAGGTCTAGCTTCGAACACTAACTACGACGTTGGTCAAACGCTAGTGAGCGTGCGTCACCTTCCTATTTACTTCGATGCTGAAGGTACTACTGAAGCTGGTCTACTAAACCCGGCATCTTCAGTGAAAGTGATTGCTGACAAAGGTGACTACGCGGAAATCGAAATTGACGGCTGGCGTAAAGCGAAAGGCTTTGGTCGTGTAATCCAAGAAGACTTTGGTAAGAACATTGCGGTCGCTTCTCTACTTAAAGAAGCATCAACAGACAGCAACGTTGTTACAACTGGCGAGCAAAAAGTGGATGAGCTAACTGGTCTTCCATGGGAAAAAGTGGCGGCGAAAGTATGGATCAAGAAAGAATCTATGCTGAACGATATTACGCCTGTATGGGAAAAATCAGCGGAAGCATACAAAACCAACTGTTCTGTATGTCACACGCAGCCTGACGAAGCGCACTTCGATGCGAACACATGGCCTGGTATGTTTGACGGTATGCTTGCATTCGTTAACCTAGATACAGACAGCGAAGCACTGATCTTGAAGTACCTACAGAAACACTCTTCAGATTATGCTGAAGGCCACCACTAATAAGCGTCGGATTGGAGTAAATTAAATGGCTATTTCACGAAGAAGTTTTCTTAAAGGTGTTGCAACAACAAGTGCAGCATCAGTAATCGGTCCAAGCTTATTGGCATCAGCATCTGCAAGTGCGGCTGAGTCTACAGGTACTTGGAAGGTTTCAGGTTCACACTGGGGCGCATTCCGCGCCCACATCTACGCGGGTAAAGTTCAAGAAATCAAACCACTTGAGCTTGATAAAAACCCAACAGAGATGTTGAACGGCATCAAGGGCATCATCTACAGCCCATCACGTGTTCGTTACCCAATGGTACGTCTAGATTGGTTGAAGAAGCACAAGTACAGCGCAGATACACGTGGTGACAACCGTTTTATCCGCGTTACTTGGGATGAAGCACTTGACCTGTTCTACCGTGAACTAGAACGTGTGCAAAAAGATTACGGCCCATGGGCTCTACACGCGGGTCAAACCGGTTGGAACCAAACTGGTGCATTCAACAACTGTACTGCGCACATGCAGCGTGCTGTTGGTATGCATGGTAACTTCATTACTAAAGTGGGTGACTACTCAACAGGTGCGGGTCAAACCATCCTGCCTTACGTTCTAGGTTCAACAGAAGTATACGCACAAGGTACTTCTTGGTCTGAAATCCTAGAAAACGCAGATAACATTGTTCTTTGGGCAAACGACCCAGTGAAGAACCTGCAAGTAGGTTGGAACTGTGAAACGCACGAATCTTTTGACTACCTAGCTCAACTGAAAGAGAAAGTAGCAAAAGGCGAGATCAACGTACTTTCTGTTGACCCAGTTAAGAACAAGACTCAGCGTTACCTAGAGAATGATCACCTGTACATCAACCCAATGACAGACGTAGCATTCATGCTGGCTGTTGCTCACGTGCTGTACAACGAAGATCTATATGACAAGAAGTTCATCGAAACTTACTGTCTAGGTTTTGACGAGTTCATCCAGTACGTTCAGGGTGAAACCAAAGACAAAGTGGTTAAGACTCCTGAGTGGGCGGCTGAGATCTGTGGCGTTAAAGCCGACAAGATCCGTGAATTTGCTCGTATGCTTGTAAGCGGTCGTACACAGATCCTGATGGGTTGGTGTATCCAGCGTCAAGAACACGGTGAGCAACCTTACTGGGCAGCAGCGGTTATTGCAGCAATGGTTGGCCAAATCGGTCTACCTGGCGGTGGTATCTCTTACGGTCACCACTACTCAAGTATTGGTGTTCCTTCTACTGGTTTTGCTGGCCCTGGTGGTTTCCCACGTAACCTTGACCAAGGTATGAAGCCTAAATGGGACAACAACGACTTTAACGGTTACAGCCGCACGATCCCGGTTGCGCGTTGGATCGACTGTCTACTAGAACCAGGTAAAGAGATCCGCTACAACGGCGGTAAAGTAAAACTGCCTGACTTCAAGATGATGGTTATCTCGGGTAACAACCCTTGGCACCACCACCAAGATCGTAACCGCATGAAGAAAGCATTCAAGAAGCTACAGACTGTGGTAACGGTTGAGTTCGCTTGGACTGCAACGTGTCGTTTCTCTGATATCGTTCTTCCAGCATGTACTCAGTGGGAACGTAACGATATTGACGTATACGGTTCATACTCAAGCAAAGGTTTGATCGCGATGCACCGCTTAGTGGATCCTCTGTTCCAATCTAAGCCTGACTTCCAGATCATGAGTGAACTGACTCAACGCTTCGGCCGTCGTGATGAATACACACGTGGCATGAGCGAAATGGAGTGGATCCAAAGCCTATACAACGATTGTCGTGCAGCGAACAAAGGTAAGTTCGAAATGCCAGAATTCAACGAGTTCTGGGAGAAGAGCGTACTAGACTTCGGTCAAGGTAAACCTTGGGTTCGTCACGCGGACTTCCGTCAAGATCCAGAAATTAACCCACTGGGTACACCTTCTGGCTTCATCGAGATCACGTCTCGTAAGATCGGTCGTTACGGTTACGAACACTGTCAAGAACACCCAATGTGGTTCGAGAAATCAGAGCGTTCACACGGTGGTCCTGGTTCTGATACACACCCATACTGGCTGCAATCTTGTCACCCAGACAAGCGTTTGCACTCTCAGATGTGTGAATCGGAAGAGTTCCGTGCAACTTACGCAGTTCAAGGTCGTGAGCCTGTTTACATCAACCCAGTTGATGCCAAAGCCAAAGGCATTAAAGATGGTGACTTAGTACGCGTATTCAACGATCGTGGTCAGCTTCTAGCGGGCGCAGTTGTGACTGATAGCTACCCACGCGGTGTTATCCGTATTGAAGAAGGTGCGTGGTACGGTCCTCTGAACGAGAAAGAAGGCGCTATCTGTACGTACGGCGATCCAAACACGCTGACTCAAGATATCGGTTCTTCTGAGCTAGCTCAGGCGACGTCTGCGAACACGTGTATCGTAGACTTCGAGAAGTTCACAGGCAAAGTACCGCCAGTAACTTCATTCGGTGGTCCAATCGAAGTGGCGTAAGCTCAATCGCATTGAACAAAAACCAGCCTACGGGCTGGTTTTTTTGTGTCTGCCGTCTCCATCTTGTTCCAATCCGTATTTAATCTTGAGCTGCTGAAGACGCTCTTGCGCATAAGTTCTGAAATAATAGTTCAGGCTGTACACAACCTGTTGAGCGTATGGATGGTCTTTCCTAACCGCGGCGTATAGGGGAGTGGTAATAAATGGAGTGGAATGAATGGTTAAGCGCTTAAGCGGCAGTCCCATCTCTTTAACAACCCACCGTGCCACATACTCATCGGTAATGATGACGTCAACACGCTGCGAAAGCAGTAAGCGGATACTGGTTTCCAGATTGGCTGACGATACCTTTTGGATTCCCTTGTGGTTAAGCAGTTCTGGAGGGTAGGCATAGTTGTCAATCAGTGCGACGCGCTGGCCATTTAAACTCTCTGGTGACTGATAGGTGAAAGCCGTGTCCTCAGAGCGCGATATTACCGATAAGTGATTGCTCATGTAGGGCTCGGTAAAATAGTAGTGTCGCATTCGTTCGTCGTTTTTCCACACAGCGACAATCACGTCATTCTTACCGTAGTAAGTCTCTTTTAACACTCTTGGCCAAGGCTTCTGCTCATAGATAAATTTGTAGCCGGAATGCGTTAATCCCTCGATAACGATGTCGTGAGCAATTCCTTTCCCAATTGGTGAATCCATAACATAGGGCGCCCATTTGCTCTGCGCGACCTTTAACGGAACTGCAAATGCTGTTGAGATCATCAGTAAGTAACTCAGGGAAACAACAAATAACCAGTGTCTCAATCCGTTAATCCTCGTTGAAAAGCTCTCTGTTCAGTCTAGTCGATGATGTGACTGAGAGTATTTACGTGATATTTCGTCTCATAGATTGAGAAAATGACTACCGAAGAACGCAAAGATACGAAAAAGTTCCCCTGACGTTGATTTTAGGTTTTGTTGAGTTTATTTGTGATAAAGGTCTCTTTTATTGGCTTGTTGAGCCTATTTATTGCTCATTTTTTATATTGATTTATGTTTTTGGCTAATTTGCGGGCTATGCAATTAGATCTCTTTTGATTGTTTTATTTGTGAATTATTGGGTGGGCGAATAATTTGCTCAACCAGAGCGAGCAGGTGGTAGATGACGCTCATAAATAAAAATTTATAGGAACAAATAAAAATGAAAAAGACAGTATTAGCAGTAGCTCTTTCTCTTGTTGCGGGTTCAGCAATCGCAGCAGACGTTAACCAAACAACGTCTGAGCGTGCACGTGAATCTCTAATCGACCTAATCCTATCTGGTGAAGAATTCTCTGTTGGCGGTCAAGTGGCTGTTGGTGGTGAATACCTAGAAGGTCGTAAAAACGAGAATGGCGAAGACCGTGAATTCCACAACTACGACGTAACTGGTTTTGACCTTTTCGTTAACTACCAAAAAGGTAACGTACTAGGCCAATTCGCAGGTGAATTCGACCTAGACAACAACTACTCTTCAATGGATGCGTCTTTCACTGTAATCGATGCATGGGTTGGTTACAAAACTGGTTTCGGTGTTGCTTCTGTTGGTTACGCAGCTGATTCAGCACTAGACGCAGTTGACGGTGCGGCAGACCTAACAGTTGAGTACGGTGCATCAGCATCTGACGCTTCAGACGTTAACCAAGTCGTTAAGTTTGAAGGCATCAAAGAAGGCTTCAAATACGGCGTATCTTACTACGGTGACCGTGAAGCAGACGCTTCTGGCCACAAAGGCTTCAACGGTTACGTTGGCTTCCAAAACGAGCAGTTCCAAGTTAACGCAGGTTACGAAAAGAACGAAGACAACGATGTTGAAGGCGATCTAGAGCAAATCATGCTTGTAAACGGTGTTGTAAATCTAGGCGATATCGCGCTAGGTGCAAACATTGCTAAGCACGAACTATTCTCTGGCGATGACTCAATGCTTTACAGCGCATCTGCTGGCTACACAATCGACAAACTATACCTAGCAGTTGGTTACGCTCAATCTGAAGCATACACTTCTGATGCAGAAGACACTAAGTGGACTAACTTCGGTGCAACTTACCAGTTCACTAACAAGCTATCTGCTCTAGTTGACTTCCGTGTTGACCTATCAGAAGAGAAAGACAGCAGCGAAGACCTAGCTGCATTCTTCAAAGTTGCTTACGACTTCTAATCAAGTTTAGGCTCAAAAATTTACGGCCTGTTCTGCAGGCCGTTTACCATCAAAGCAGGAAGCTTTTAGCGCAATAATCCACTGCCTTTTTCGCCCTCCGGAGTTGGAGGGTTTTTTCTGTTTTAGACAAGTACATCGCGCTTCTATCGATACCTCTATTGCCTGTGACTTCGCGGTGGTCACAATAAAAAGGAAAAATGTGAAGCTTGTACGGCTTTGTGTTTTTGATTAAATAGACAATAAAAATATCCAATGCTGTAATGTGCCGATACTCCTTTGTCTTAGAGCACAGTTATGGCCCTGCATGTAGAACTCGCCAATAGCCGCCTTGTTGTCATCCCCAATCACGATATAACCGCGAAAAAAAAAGATAATCAGCTGCACTTCTTGTTTCAGGGGCTGAGCAACTACAAGTTCAATGATCGCTTTTTACTGTGTCAGACGGAGTTTAATTTCGAACGCAGTGCAACGATATTGGGTGACGGGTTTCAAATGCTTGCCCAAACGACTGGCACCATCGAGCAACCAATCGATATAGGTCGTTGTCCAGATAATTCTCCCAGCTATCGCATTTACTCAAGCCAAGATCCCAAGCGCTACTACAACTATCTTATGGTTGAAGATTCTCTGGGCTACAGTCTGTTTGGCTTCACTTCGTGTCATCGCTTCGCGGGCTACTTTGAAGTACAGGAGCAAGAAGGACGTTGGTTAGTCAGCGCTTACATTGATGGCGAAGGAACCTATCCTCAAGATTGGTCTACCACGGAATTAGAGTCGATTGTGTGCCTGCAAGGCGATTCCATGTCTCAGCTTTACACAGAGTATTCCAAGCTGATTGCGAAGCATCACCCTGTCCGAGCGGGCGTTGAGGCTAAAGCTCCAATCGGATGGTGTTCATGGTACGCATACTATGCTGAAGTCAATCAAGACAACATCTATCACAATCTCGAGGTAATGTCTGCCGATGCCAAGCAGCTTGAATACGTCTTGCTCGACGATGGTTATCAAGCCTTTATGGGGGATTGGTTAACACCTTCGGACAAATTTCCATCGGGAGTTCGAGCTGTCATTGAAGCAATCAAAGCAAAAGGCAAAAAGCCAGCAATTTGGCTAGCTCCTTTTATTGCTCAGCCTGAATCTGAGTTGTTCAAACAACACCCTGATTGGTTTGTAGAATATCAAGATGGCCGCTTACTTAAAGCCGAAGAAGTCACTTACGCAGGATGGCGTTGTACGCCATGGTATGTGTTAGATACTTCAAACCCTGAGGTGCAGGAGCACTTAACTCATGTTGTTCGCGTCATGCGTGAAGAGTGGGGAATCGAGCTGTTTAAGTTGGATGCCAACTATTGGGGTACTTTGAAAGGTCAGCGTTATCAGACAGGGACAACGGGTATCGAAGCTTACCGAATGGGGATGGAAGCAATCGCCGAAGGTGCAGGAGACGCATGGATTCTAGGTTGCAACGCACCGATGTGGCCATCACTTGGTTTAGTCGATGCGATGCGCGTGTCTGACGATGTCGAACGCAATGAACATCGATTTGAACAGATCGCAAAAGAGACCTTTTATCGCAGTTGGCAGCACCGCAAACTGTGGCAGATTGACCCAGACTGCGCGACATTTGTATCGCTGCCTAATCAAGCCGCAGAGCGTCAAAGCTACGAGTTTCACCGCAATGTACTGTTGGCCAGTTCAGGTCTTCTGCTTTCGGGCGACCCGTTGCCTGAGCTCACGCCTTGGGCAAAGCAGACACTATCCAAACTGATACTGCGACACAAACACTGCCAAGAGAGTGCGCGATTTACCGCGCTAAACCTCCATCATGCCTTCTTGCCTATTACAGAGCGCAATGACCTCCATTGCCTGTTTAACTATCAGCAGCCTGCAAGGGAAGTCACATTGACTGCCGAGCAGCCCGTCTATTGGTATGACTATTGGACAGGCGAACGATTGGTTGAAGAGCCGACCCAAGTCATTGAAGTTGGTCTTGAGTCCGGTTTGTCGAGTCGAGCGATAATTACCTCGATATAGTGGCGGCTCTGCTTTACCATACGCTTTGAAGCAGTCACATTGATTAGGTATTCATGTCAATCATTCTAGGTATTGACCCCGGCTCACGCATTACTGGGTACGGGGTTATCCGACAAAACGGACGCCATTTGCACTACTTAGGTAGTGGATGCATTCGTACATCAGAAAAAGATCTTCCGGGCCGTTTGAAGCAGATCTATGCTGGAGTTTCGGAAATCATTACCCAATTCCAACCGGATGTGTTCGCCATTGAGCAAGTCTTCATGGCACGCAACGCAGATTCAGCACTCAAACTCGGTCAAGCACGAGGGAGTGCTATAGTCGCCGCCGTGAACGCGGAACTTCCAGTTCACGAATACGCGGCTCGTTTGATTAAACAGGCGGTTACTGGAACGGGTGGGGCAGACAAAGAGCAAGTGCAGCACATGGTGCAACAAATGTTGAAACTCCCTGGCAAACCCCAAGCCGATGCCGCAGATGCGTTGGGTGTGGCAATTTGTCACGCCAATACCAACAAAACCTTAATTGCAATGGCAGGTAAAGCGACCAGTGCACGCCGCGGGCGCTACCGCTAACGCTCAATCTCAAAATTCACCTTCGAGGCGACAAAGAACTGGATGTCTATCCAGTTCTTTATTATCCTGTCGCAAATTCATTTCCAAAGAGTATTTACCGTGATTGGACGTCTGCGCGGCATTCTGATTGAAAAACAACCCCCTGAACTGCTGATTGAAGTTAATGGTATTGGCTATGAAGTCCAAATGCCGATGAGCTGCTTTTATGAGCTGCCTAATGTCGGTGAAGAAGCGATTATCTATACTCACTTTGTTGTTCGCGAAGATGCTCAGCTGCTTTATGGGTTTAACACGGTAAAAGAGCGTGCTTTGTTCCGCGAAGTGATTAAAGCCAATGGTGTTGGGCCAAAATTGGGGCTTGGGATTCTTTCGGGTATGACGGCAAGCCAATTTGTGGCATCTGTCGAGCGAGAAGACATTTCGACCTTGGTGAAATTGCCTGGAGTAGGCAAGAAAACCGCTGAGCGTTTGGTGGTCGAAATGAAAGATCGCCTTAAAGGGTGGAGTGCCGGCGATCTCTTTACGCCGTTCACTGATGCCGCTCCTGTTGATTCTACACCAGCTGCAACAAACAGCGCAGAAGAAGAGGCTGTAAGCGCACTGCTCGCTTTGGGCTATAAACCGACGCAAGCCTCTAAAGTTGTCGCGCAAATTATTAAGCCAGGCATGAGCAGTGAAGAGCTGATTCGTGATGCTCTGAAATCGATGGTTTAACGGATAGGAAATAACTCATGATTGAAGCCGATCGTCTTATCGCGCCAGAAAATCCAGTGTATCGAGAAGAGGATGTTATCGATCGCGCCATCCGTCCAAAAAAGCTGGAGGATTATAAAGGCCAAGACCATGTGCGTGACCAAATGGAGATCTTCATCAAAGCGGCTCAGTTGCGTGAAGAAGCGCTCGACCACCTGCTGATTTTTGGTCCGCCAGGGTTGGGTAAGACTACGTTAGCCAACATTGTTGCCAACGAGATGGGCGTGAACATTCGCACGACGTCAGGACCTGTCCTAGAAAAGGCTGGGGATTTAGCCGCATTGCTGACGAATCTAGAAGAGAACGATGTTCTTTTCATTGATGAGATTCACCGCTTGAGTCCGATGGTTGAAGAAGTGCTTTATCCGGCAATGGAAGATTATCAGCTTGATATCATGATTGGCGAAGGACCAGCGGCGCGCTCGATTAAAATCGACTTACCTCCATTTACCTTAATCGGTGCGACAACTCGCGCTGGTTCATTGACATCGCCACTGCGCGACCGTTTTGGTATTACCCAACGCCTAGAGTATTACAAAATTCCTGACTTGCAGAACATTGTTCAACGCAGTGCAGACTGCCTAGGTTTGTCGATGGAAGCAGAAGGAGCCCTTGAGGTCGCAAGACGGGCACGGGGTACGCCACGTATCGCCAACCGACTGCTTCGTCGCGTGCGTGACTACGCAGAAGTTAAGGGTAATGGTCATATTTGCGCGGAGGTTGCCGACAAGGCGCTAAACATGCTGGATGTCGATGCTCAAGGTTTTGACTACATGGATAGGAAGTTGCTGCTCGCCATCATGGAGAAGTTCGGTGGTGGTCCTGTTGGTCTCGATAACATGGCGGCTGCCATCGGTGAAGAGAAAGACACCATTGAAGACGTGCTTGAGCCTTACTTGATCCAACAAGGCTATCTGCAAAGGACGCCAAGAGGGCGTATCGCGACTGATCGCGCTTACCTACATTTCGGAATTGAAAAATAAGTTTTCACGCCGGTCAACGAGACCGGCGTCTTACCACTTGTGACCAATGTCACGTTTGTAAAATCTCGCCTACCACTAATTAGGTAAGTAAAATGGATGAGATGTTAAGTATTTGTTTTGCATAAATACCTATTTCGCCTTGTTCATTACTCTCGGGTAACATTAAACTCGCGAAACGCTTGATATAGATCAAGTTGGTGCTTTTTTAAACAAAAATGCCAAGCAAAACTTGACTCAAATCAAAGCGGAACTCTCCTATAAACCTTTTGAAACAATCTGTTTTTAGCAGTAATATTAGCCGCAGCTATATTAGCTGATGCTTAACAATTAACTAACCGTTACGGTACATTTTTGCAACAGAGTGTTGCTATTTAATAACAATCTTTAAGATTGGATAACGACTATTTATGCTTGGCAAAAATGTAAGAAAGTGTCTTCAGCCGACACATAGGAGTAATCATGATCGATGTTGTTGATCTATCGCGGTTGCAGTTTGCACTGACTGCGATGTATCACTTCCTATTCGTACCATTGACTCTAGGTATGGCCTTCCTACTGGCTATTATGGAATCAATGTACGTAATGACGAACAAGCAAATCTATAAGGACATGACCAAGTTCTGGGGTAAGCTATTCGGTATTAACTTCGCCCTAGGGGTAGCGACTGGCCTAACCATGGAATTCCAGTTCGGTACTAACTGGTCGTACTATTCGCATTACGTAGGTGATATCTTTGGTGCACCTCTTGCGATCGAAGCCCTTGTCGCCTTCTTCCTAGAATCCACTTTTGTGGGCTTATTCTTCTTTGGTTGGGATCGCTTATCAAAACGTCAACACCTTGTTGTCACTTGGCTTGTTGCTCTAGGTTCTAACTTCTCTGCACTTTGGATCTTGGTGGCGAATGGCTGGATGCAAAACCCAGTTGGCGCAGAATTTAACTTCGAAACCATGCGTATGGAAATGGTGAGCTTTGCTGAGGTTGTCCTTAACCCAGTCGCTCAGGTTAAGTTTGTACACACTGTCGCTTCTGGTTACACGACTGGCGCAATGTTCGTTTTAGGCATCAGTTCATACTACCTTCTTAAAGGTCGTGATATTGCATTCGCTCGTCGTTCATTTGCTATTGCAGCGTCATTTGGTATGGCTGCGATCCTTTCAACCATCGTTCTAGGCGATGAGTCTGGTTACGAGTTGGGTGAAGTACAAAAAGTGAAACTCGCAGCTGTTGAAGCAGAGTGGCACACAGAGCCTGCACCAGCGGCATTCACTTTGTTTGGTCTTCCGAATCAGGAAACCATGCACACCGACTACGCGATCAAAATTCCTTACGTAATGGGTATCATCGCGACGCGTTCTCTTGATGAGCAAGTTACGGGTCTTCGCGATCTTCGTGATGATCACGTAGAGCGTATCCGTACTGGTATGTATGCATACGAGCTACTAGAGAAATTGCGAGCAGGTGATAAATCTGAAGCAAACATGGCAGCCTTCGACGAAGTGAAGGGTGACCTAGGCTACGGTCTTCTACTTAAGCGCTACACCGACAATGTTGTTGACGCAACAGAAGAGCAAATTCAAGCCGCTGCGGATGACTCTATCCCAACGGTATGGCCACTATTCTGGTCGTTCCGCATTATGGTTGCGTGTGGCTTTATCATGCTATTCGTCTTTGGTGCGGCGTTTATTCAAACTTGTCGTCAGAAGATTGAGCAGAAACAGTGGGTTCTTAAAGCAGCACTATTTAGTATTCCACTGCCGTGGATCGCTGTAGAAGCAGGTTGGTTCGTTGCCGAATACGGCCGTCAGCCTTGGGCTGTGGGTGAAATCCTACCGGTGAACGTTGCGGCATCTGCTCTGAGCGCTTCAGAAATCTGGACGTCACTATTTGCAATCATCGCGCTGTACACTGTGTTCTTAATTGCAGAAGTTTACTTGATGCTGAAGTTCGCACGTAAAGGTCCAAGTAGTCTGAAAACAGGCCGCTACCACTTTGAGCAAAACGCTGACTCTGTCGAAGACAAAGTTAGTCGCCAAGTAGAAGCGTAAGACAAGGAGAAACAAAAACATGTTTGATTACGAAATCTTACGACTGATCTGGTGGATCCTGATTGGTGTTCTGATGGTCGGATTCGCGGTCACTGATGGCTTCGATATGGGCGTTGCTTCTTTATCACCGGTTATCGGTAAAAACGATACTGAGCGCCGAATTATGCTCAACACCATTGCTCCGCACTGGGATGGCAACCAAGTTTGGCTAATCACGGCTGGTGGCGCTTTGTTTGCTGCTTGGCCATTGGTTTACGCTACTTCGTTCTCAGGTTTCTATTTAGCGATGTACGTGACGCTTGCGGCACTTTGGATGCGTCCACTGGCACTTGATTACCGTTCAAAGATCGAGAATCCAAAATGGCGTCAAGCTTGGGACTACGCGCTTTGCTTTAGTGGTACTGTGCCTCCAGTCATTTTCGGTGTCGCATTTGGTAACTTATTGCAAGGTGTGCCGTTTGAATTAAACGACCTGCTGATGTCTCAGTACAAAGGTACATTCTTCGCACTGCTAAACCCATTCGCACTGCTATGTGGTGTGCTTAGCCTAATGCTATTTGTGCTTCAAGGCGCAACTTGGCTACAAATGAAAACGACTGAGGCGATTCACCAGCGCGCAAGAAATGCCGCTCAGATCGCAGGTCTGGTTGCTGTCGCGCTGTTTGTTGCAGGTGGCTTCTGGGTTCAGTCGATTGAAGGCTTTGTAGTTACAAGCACTATCGATACGTTGGCGGATTCTAACCCGCTAAATAAAGAAGTAGTGCAGCAAGCAGGTGCTTGGATGACGAACTTCGAAACGTACCCTGCAATGTGGGCCGCGCCTGTTCTAGGTGTGTTAATGCCGCTACTTGCAGTAATTGCTTCTCGTTTTGAGCGTGGTGGTTTTGCATTCTTGTTCTCAAGCTTGGCGAATGCTGGGGTAATCTTGACGGCAGGTTTCGCGATGTTCCCATTCGTTATGCCTTCAAGCCTTGTACCAAACCACAGTCTGACTATGTGGGATTCAACGGCGAGTGAACTAACACTCGGCCTTATGACGCTTGTCGCGGCTGTGTTTGTTCCTGTGATTCTTGGTTACACAACGTGGACGTACTACAAAATGTTTGGACGTCTAGACAAGAAGCACATTGAAGACAACGACGTATCGGCTTACTAAGGAGTATTAACTATGTGGTATTTCGCATGGATTCTGGGTGTCTTGCTAGCATGTGCATTCGGTATCATTAACGCTCTTTGGCTAGAGCACTCAGAAATGATGGACAAAGACAGTGAGTAATCTCGCTGCGCAGGTAGCCAAGCTACATGCACCATTAGATAAGACCCTGTTTAGGGTCTTATCACTTGTATTAGGTTTTTATCATGTCGCGATGGTGATGTGGGATCCGGAGGCATACTCCGCTTCTATCGGCGGTTTTAATGCGCTGATTTCGCCACTACTGATTTGGGCAATCTGCTCGAGCATGGTATTTGGCTTGAGTTTCAAACCACGAAACTGGTACTGGCAGATACTATTTAGCCCGTATTTCTCGTTGGCTATCTTAAGTTATCTGACCCTGCTTAGAGTGTCCTAACAAGCCTTGATTAAAATCTATTCGCATTCTTATCAAAATAGCGCCACTAAATGATAGTTGGCGCTATTTTTTTGTTTCAATCATTGAAAACCTCCATTATCCCTTGCATAAACCCGCTTGAGTTGCGTTATAGTAATGCTCTTCAATGAGTTAAAGAGGTGAGGCGTGCAACAAGAGCAATCCACTTTCGAATGGCCGATAACGGTCTATTACGAAGACACTGATGCAGGTGGAGTGGTGTACCACTCGAATTACCTAAAGTTCTTTGAAAGAGCGAGAACAGAATTGCTTCGCAATGTAGGCGTTTCACAGCACACTCTTTTGGAACAAAACATTGGATTTGTAGTCCGACACATGGACATCGACTTTCTGCAAGGTGCTCGTCTTGACGATCAACTGACGGTAAAAACACACGTTGCAGAATTAAAGAAAGCTTCGCTGACTTTCTGTCAGGAGATCGTCAATCCTGATGGCAAATCATTGTGTAAGGCAATGGTTAAGGTAGCATGTATCGACAATGAGAAAATGAGGCCAATAGCGATCCCTCAATCAATAGTTATGGAGTTTACTCATAGTGACCGCTGATATTTCAATGCTTGACCTGTTTTTACAAGCAAGTCTGTTAGTAAAAATGGTGATGTTGACCTTGTTAGGTATGTCTGTTGTCTCTTGGGCAATGATCATCAAGCGCAGTAAAGTTCTGTCGCAGGCCTCAAAGGATGCTGACGCATTTGAAGACAAATTCTGGTCAGGCACCGATCTTTCCATTCTTTATCAAAACGCCAAAAAACGAAAAGACGAGCTTTCAGGTACCGAAGAGATTTTCTACTCAGGCTTTACTGAGTTTGCTCGATTACGCAAATCCAATAGCGACTCGCCTGATTACATTATGGAAGGCACAGGTCGATCGATGCGTGTGTCTGTTGCGCGCGAAGTCGATGAGCTTGAAACCAACCTGCCATTTCTTGCGACGGTGGGCTCAATCAGCCCATATATCGGTCTTTTCGGTACGGTGTGGGGCATTATGCATGCCTTTATCGCTCTTGGTGAAGTCAAGCAAGCAACCCTAGCTATGGTTGCTCCAGGTATTGCAGAAGCGCTTGTCGCAACGGCGATGGGCTTATTTGCTGCTATTCCAGCTGTTATGGCGTACAACCGCCTAAGTAATAAAGTCAGTAAGTTAGAACATAACTACGCAACGTTTTCTGAAGAATTCCACAGTATCTTGCATCGTCAAGCGATGGCTGGCCGCGATAACGCTCATAAGGAGTAATTAACATGGCCGGTTACCAACGTAAAAAAAGAAAGATGACAGCCGAAATCAACGTCGTACCCTATATCGACGTCATGTTGGTTTTGCTGATCATCTTTATGGTGACATCGCCATTTGTCACTCAAGGAGTTGACGTCGAACTGCCTAAGACCGCAACGGCAAAACCAGCCTCAGAGCTAGCCGGTGAGAGCGATGCCAGCTTCATTATTGTTGAGATTGATCGTGACGGTAATTTGGGATTAAGCGTCAATGATGAAGAGGTGATGCGAGGTCTTTCGCTGCAAGACATTATTGTTCGCGTCAAAGCTGAACTGTCTTTAAAACCAGATTCGCCTGTCGCTGTGGGTGGTGATGCGGCAACACCTTATGCTGAGGTGGTTTTGGTTTTGGATGAACTAGGCCGTGCAGGTATCCCTAAAGTGGGCTTGTTGACGGACATTAAGGAATAAGCGCTCTTAGTGTATGAAAGAGATTAAGCCCAAGAAGAAAAATGATTACAAAAAGCCGCTCGCGATATCGGCTTCTTTGCATGCGCTGTTGGTTGTTGCCCTAATTTGGGGAGCAGATTTTACCATGTCTAAGCCAGAGCCAACGGGACAGTTGGTTCAAGCTGTTGTGATTGATCCTGCAAGGGTGCGCGAGCAAGCTCAGCAGATTCGTAATCAACGTCAAGAAGCGGCGAAGAAAGAGCAAGATCGCCTCGATAAACTAAGACGAGAAAGCGAGCAGCTCGAGAAGAACCGCAAAGCCGAAGAGGAACGCATTCGCAAGCTGAAGGAGCAGCAAGCCAAAGAAGCTAAAGCGGCTCGTGAGGCAGAAAAGCGTCGCATTGCAAAAGAGAAAGAGCGCAAAGAGGAAGAGCTGCGCGCTAAGAAAGAGAAAGAACGCGTTGCCAAGCTAGAAGCAGAGCGCAAAGCCAAAGAGCAGGCAATTAAAAAAGCAGAGCAAGAACGCTTGGCGAAAGAAGCGGCCATAGCAAAAGCGGAGCAAGAGCGTATTGAGCGTGAAAAGGCCGCTAAGGCAGCAGAAGAGAAGGCTCGCAGAGAACGCGAAGCGGCTGAAAAAGCCGAACAAGAACGCATAGCGAAAGAGAAAGCCGCAAAAGAAGCCGCAGAAAAAGCACGCAAAGAAAAAGAGCGCTTAGAGCAGCTAGAGAGAGAGCGAAAACAGCAAGAAGCGGCGCTTAATGACATTTTTGCTGGTTTAGAAACCGAAGCGGAGCAAAACAGCTCTGCGCGAAACCAGCACATAAACTCAGAAGTGAGTCGATACGCGGCGATATATACCCAGCTTATTCAAAGTCGCATCATTAAGGATGACTACTTAGTGGGAAAGTCGTGTAGGTTGAACGTAAAGTTGGTTCCGACAGGAACGGACGGTATTGTGAGTAGTGTTTCTGTACTTAATGGTGACGCTCGTCTCTGTACCGCTGCTAAGAGTGCGGTCAGCCAAGTAGGTAACTTCCCGATGCCGAAAGATCGGGACATTATTGATAAGATTCGCGATATTAACTTAACTGTTGATTACTAAATTAAGGAATATGACGTGATTAAACGCCTTATGACTGGAGTACTTGTTATTTGTGCAAGTCTCTCCAACGTGGCTCACGCCGCACTCGAGCTTGTCATTACGGATGGCATTGATTCGGCTCGACCAATTGCGATTGTGCCTTTCAAATGGGAAGGCGCGAGCAAACTTCCTCAAGATGTATCTGCTGTGGTTGCCTCCGATCTACAGCGCAGTGGTAAGTTCAGCCCTATTGCTACCAACAGAATGCCGCAAACACCTTACAGTGAAGCTGAAGTTAATTTTGATGCTTGGACTGGGCTCGGTGTGGACTCCTTGCTTACAGGGACGATCACACAAAATGCAGAGGGTAACTATGTCATCAATTATCAATTGGTCGATGTGGTTCGCGGTCAACTGACTCAAGGTCAAAGCAAAGCGCTAAGCCCAGATGGACAATTGGTCCTATCCAAAGATCACGTGCTTTTCAACAAGCAAGCAACGGTACCAGGGGATCGTCTACGTGAATACGCCCACCGTATCTCAGACTTGGTTTATCAGGAATTGACGGGCGAACGTGGTGCGTTTTTAACTCGCATCGCTTATGTCGTCGTTAATGATAAGGATCAGAAATTCCCATACCAACTGCGTGTCTCGGATTACGATGGCTATAACGAACGCCTAGTTCTGCGCTCTAAGCAACCGCTTATGTCGCCAGCTTGGTCTCCTGATGGCAAAAAACTCGCCTATGTGAGCTTCCAAAATGGTCAAGCTGAAATCTTCATTATGAATATTTATACCGGTGAACGAGAGAAGGTAACGTCATACCCTCGTCACAATGGTGCGCCAAGATTTTCTCCTGATGGCAATAGCTTAGCGTTAGTTTTGTCTAAAACAGGTAGCCTTCAAGTCTACACTTTGGACTTGAAAACGCGCAAATTGACTCAAATTACTCGTGGCCGTTCAAATAATACTGAACCGTATTGGCATCCGGATGGTAAATCCCTTATCTTTACGTCGGACCGCGGTGGGCGTCCACAGATCTATCAAGTTGACTTGGCAGGTGGTTCTCCAAATCGTCTCACTTGGCAAGGCACTCAAAACTTGGGCGGGCAAATCACTCCAGATGGTCGGTTCCTTGTGATGGTTAACCGCAGTAATGCTGGTTTCAACTTAGCGAAGCAAGATCTCGAGACAGGTGCGGTACAAATTTTAACTCAGACTCTACTTGATGAGTCACCAAGCATTGCGCCAAATGGCGGAATGGTTATTTATAGCTCTATCTATAACAAAGCCAACGTGTTGTCGATGGTTTCAATTGATGGACGCTTTAAAGCTCGATTACCGGCAACAAATGGACGAGTTCGTGCGCCCGCATGGTCACCGTTTTTGTAGCAAGTAAGTATCAAAAAGTAAGGAAAATATATCAATGCGACTAAACAAAGTTCTTAAAGGGCTACTCATTGCGCTACCAGTTCTAGCTGTTACAGCTTGTAGTTCAAGCGACGACGCGGCTAACGCTTCTGGCTCTACAGAAACAAACCAAGCTCAAACAACTGACGGTACAGTGGTATCACCAATCGATCAGAACGGTCTACTTACCGAGCAAGAGCTTAAAGAGCAAGCACTGCGCGAAACTCAAACTATCTACTTTGCGTTTGACAATGCGACTATCGCTGGCGACTACGAAGAGATGCTTGCAGCACACGCGGCATACCTAAGCAAAAACCCAGCTCTTAAAGTAACGGTTGAAGGTCACGCGGACGAGCGTGGTACTCCAGAGTACAACATTGCACTTGGTGAGCGTCGTGCGACAGCTGTGGCTAAATACCTTCAAGCACTAGGTGTTCAAGCTGATCAAATCTCGATTGTTAGCTACGGTGAAGAGAAACCTCTTCTACTAGGCCAATCTGAAGATGTGTACGCTAAGAACCGTCGTGCTGTTCTAGTCTACTAATTCAAGGACTATCCTTATGTTCAGTAACCTTAAGCGCGTAGTTACGCTTACGTTACTGGCAAGTGCGGCGGGCTCTGTGCTCGCTGCACCAGCTCCAGTATCCGATCTCAATAGCAGTAACTCTGCCACATCAACCTCTTCAGTTCGCTCGAACGAAACCGAAGTTCAGCGTCTTGAGCGCCTATTAGAAAACCGCAATCGCGTCCAGTTACAAATGCAGCAGCAGTTGGATGAAATGGCACTCGAAATCAGCGAATTACGCGGCCAACTGGAAAAGAATAATTACGACATGCAGCAAATGTTGCAACGTCAACGTGAGCTGTTTATCGAACTAGATAAAGTTCGCGGTCAAGTCAATACGGTGCCTGCCGTTGTCGACAATCAAGAAGGCAATGAAACGCCCGCTTCCGGTGGCACGTTCAGCTCAAATGCAGATGAGCAAACCGCGTATCAAAATGCTGTTGATTTGATTCTGAAGAAACGTGACTACACAGGAGCCATCGCAGCGTTCCAGCAGTTTCAGAAAGACTACCCAGATTCATCATTTACGCCAAACTCACACTATTGGTTAGGCCAACTTTATTTTGCGAAGAAACAAGATAAAGAAGCAGTGAAGAGTTTCGCTGCCGTGATTTCTTACCAAGATTCCAATAAACGTGCGGATGCATTGGTTAAGTTAGGCGACATAGCCTCTCGCAACAACAATGCAGAGCAAGCGAACAAGTACTACCAACAAGTATTGGATGAGTATCCAAGCAGTGCGTCGGCTAAGCTTGCGAAAGAACGCATCAAAAACTAAGCATGATGTAATAACTGAAAAAGGAGTGGATGCACTCCTTTTTTGTTGCTTGCGCAATAAGTAATTCCAGGCGGTACTGGCATCTTGGATTCGGTTGAGGTTACAATACTCGGATTACTGGAAGTTGCGTAGAGCAAGAGCAATGAGCCACATTTTAGATAAAATCGATACTGTATACCCATTTCCTCCAAAACCAGTCCCTCTAACAGAAGATGAAAAACAAGCCTATATTGCGAACATTAAAAAGCTTCTGAAAGAGAAAGACGCGGTTTTAATTGCCCACTATTACACGGATCCAGAGATCCAAGCCCTTGCAGAAGAGACGGGTGGTTTCGTTGGTGACTCGTTAGAGATGGCGAAGTTTGGCAATCGACACCCTGCAAGCACACTGATCATCGGTGGGGTTCGCTTTATGGGTGAGTCTGCAAAGATCCTGACGCCAGAAAAACGCATTTTGATGCCAACACTGGAAGCAGAGTGTTCGCTCGATTTGGGTTGTCCTGCAGATAAGTTCACCGAGTTCTGTGACGCACATCCAGATCATACTGTTGTGGTTTACGCGAACACTTCAGCGGCGGTAAAAGCTCGCGCAGATTGGGTTGTGACCTCTAGCATTGCGCTTGAAATTGTTGAACATTTGGATGCAGAAGATAAGCCGATTATTTGGGGTCCTGACCGCCATCTAGGTTCTTACATCTCGAATAAAACTGGCGCAGATATGTTGCTATGGCAAGGCGAGTGTATCGTTCACGATGAGTTTTCAGCGGACGCTCTACGCAAGATGAAGTCTGTCTACCCAGACGCGGCTATTCTTGTTCACCCTGAGTCACCCGCGAGCGTTGTAGAACTTGCAGACGCAGTCGGCTCAACAAGCCAGCTGATTAAAGCGGCGAAAGAGCTGCCTCATCAACAGATGATCGTTGCGACCGACAAAGGCATCTTCTTTAAGATGCAACAATTAGTACCAGAGAAAGAACTGATTGAAGCCCCTACTGCGGGAGCAGGCGCGACATGTCGTAGTTGTGCCCATTGTCCATGGATGGCTATGAATGGCTTGAAAGCGATCGAAGCAGCACTGCGAGATGGCGGAGAAGAGCACGAAATCTTTGTTGATGAAGAACTGCGTGTTAAGTCATTGATTCCACTAAACAGAATGCTAGACTTTGCCGAGCAACTGAATATGCAAGTCAAAGGAAATGCGTAATTAGGTGATTGGCATCACATTTTAAAAACCAGCTGATTTGGCTGGTTTTTTTGTATCTGTTTTTTACTTTATATTCACTGTCGAAATTAATTGAAGTGGTGTGATTATGACCGTTTGGTTATTGGTAAAGAAATGGTTCAAGTCGCATGTCTTTCACTTGAGTAACCGAAACTTAATTATATTGAGTTTGGTGTATGTTGCTCTCTCGTGGGTAATGCTCAAACTGGCCGGTGAGCAGGCTCTCACACAAGATATTGCGACCTTCGTTTACTACCTCATGGTAACAGCCTCGACGGTGGGCTATGGTGACCTATCGCCAAGTAGTAACCTAGGTAAGTGGATTGTTGTGTTATTCGTTATCCCTGGTGGTTTAAGTCTTTTTGCTGCTTTACTGGGACGTGTAGCAAGTGGCGCGATTGAATATTGGCGTGCAGGTATTTTAGGTAAGCGGAGGGTTCGCGTGGAAAATCATATTTTATTGTTGGGTTGGAATAACGCTCGTACCATCCACCTTATTCGGATGTTGCAACACGAAGAGGAAGGGAAACGACCCATTGTGCTTTGTAGTCGCTCCGACATCGAAAACCCGCTACCTGGCGAAATCCAATTCGTTAAGGTGACCAGTTACACAGACAGCCAACAAATGGAAATGGCCCATGTGGAAGGTGCAAGTTGCATAATCGTGGATAATTTGGAAGACGATATCACCTTATCGGCCTCACTTTATTGTGCGAATATCAATCCTGATGCTCACCTGCTGGCTTACTTTAAGGATGAAGCATTGGGTCACTTGTTGAGTCAGCATTGCCCTAAAGCAGAGTGTATTCCAGCGGTTGGTGCTGAGATGCTCGCCAAAGCGGCGGTAGATCCTGGATCGAGTGCTTTGCATCAAGAGCTGCTTGCTTCAACTCGAGGTATGACTCAGTACTCGACGATATACCCGCAAGATCAGTCCACGGCTAAGGTTGAGCAAGTCTTTAGCTTCATTAAAAAACACTACCAAGCGACTTTGATCGCATTCGATGTTGGGCAGGGAATAGAGCTGAATCCTGATCTCGACCGCTCAATTCCAGCTGGTAGCAAACTCTTCTATATCGCCGATGAACGGATTGACTCGTTCAATTGGTCTTCCATGCATAAGGAAAAATAATGGAACTGTTAGCAGGCCTGTTGTCGGGCTTCCCAAACTTTGTGTTGTACTTTGGATTATCGATCGTATTCGTGATCGCGTTTAAGTTTATCTATGTTCGTCTTACTCCATACGATGAGTGGACTCTGATTAAAGAACAACAAAACACGACCGCAGCGGTCGCCTTAAGCGGTGCATTTCTTGGTTACTGTTTAGCCATTGCGGGCGCTGCTAAAAACTCGGTCAGCATTTTAGATTTTGCTGTTTGGGGATTGGTTGCCATGTTCGCTCAAATGATCGCTTTTGGTCTCGTACGCTTTGTTTTAGTGCCGAAAATTGCTGAGCGTGTCGAGAATGACGAGCTGCCAGCAGGTATTGTTTTGGCGACAGTCTCTGTATCGATTGGCGTTTTGAACGCTGCGTGTATGTCTTACTAGGAGGCATGATGAAACGCAGTTCTAATGTTCAACGTCCATCAATGGAAAAGGCGATTGGAAAAGCCTTTCCGTTTGTGATGTTCGGGACCTTTATGGTTTTTTCTCAATACGAGTCTAAGACAGAAGGAGCGATTTACCTCGATAGCAACGAGTGTAAGAACAATAACCCCGAGCAAGCAGAGGAGTGTGAGCTCGCTTATCAAGAGGCGGTGGCGGAAGCAGAGCGTACAGGGCCTAAGTACAAAACCGAGCGTGAGTGTGAATACGATTTTCGTGAAGATGATTGTTATTACAGCTCTCGCTACTTTTCGTACATCCCCCGTATGGGCGGTTACTATTATTCAACCGATCTCGACGATTTTGATGGCTACAAAAAACGTTACTACTCGCAACCTATGTACCGTTACAAAAAAGGGTATTACTCAGGCAGCGGGCAGTTTTTTGGCTCTCACAGAATCACCCCAGTTACTCTTGCCAGTACGAGTTTGAAAAAAGGGGGAGGCACAATCGGCAGCGTGATGTCACGTGGTGGGTTTGGCAAAGCCGTGTCATCCAGTCGCGGCGGTTAACCATGTTACGCCGAGAAATCAAAGAGCGACCAGACTGGAAAGCCCTCGCGCAAAGGTACGGGTTTGGCTTTCATTCGATGTACGATAAACCGTATTGGGATGAGTCTGCGTTCTATCAATTTAATTTGCAGCAGATCGAACACGATCTTGAAGCGCCGACGGAAGAAATCCATCAAATGTGCTTATCCATCGTCGACAAAGTACTTCGTGATGAGCAGTTGATGCGACGATGCGCGATCCCAGAAGCTATGTGGGATCAAGTGAGAGCCTCGTGGCTACGTAATGAACCATCGCTCTATTCTCGATTGGATTTCGCTTATAACGGTAGCGGCCCAGCCAAGCTGTATGAAAATAATGCCGATACGCCAACAAGTTTGTTCGAAACCGCGTTTTGGCAATGGGTCTGGTTGGAAGATGTGGTCAATCAAGGGGTAATGGCTCGAAACGCCGATCAGTTTAATATCCTACAAGACTATCTTATCGAACGCTTTAAAGAGATCTCGACCTTGCAACCAGGTCAGGTACTGCACTTTAGTTGCTGCAAATACACCGAAGAAGATAAGGGCACGGTTCAATACCTAGAAGATTGTGCCAAGGAGGCGGGCTTGCAAACGGCCTTTGTTTACGTCGAAGATATTGGCGTCAGCCGACAAGGCCATTTTGTTGACAGTCATGATCGCGAAATTCGTTGGATGTTCAAACTCTACCCTTGGGAGTTTATGTTTGAGGATCCGTATTCGGTTCATTTAGCGACGGCGAACGTGAACTGGCTAGAGCCAATGTGGAAGTCCATTCTATCCAACAAAGCCTTGCTGCCCTTACTGTGGCAAGAGTTTGAAGGCCATCCTAATTTGCTACCAGCCTATTTTAGTGACGATGCCAAGGCGGCAACACTTAAAGACTACGTGATTAAACCGCTGTTTTCCCGCGAGGGGGCGAACATCGAGATAGTTAGAGAGGGGCGCTCAATGGTTAAGACGGACGGGCCTTACCAATCGGACTTATCGATTGTGCAGCAATACGCACCGTTGCCAAAGTTTGGTGACAACTACACCCTAGTTGGCAGTTGGTTAGTCAATGATCGTGCGGCGGGCATTTCAATTCGAGAAGATGAGTCATTAGTCACCCAAGATATGGCGCGCTACATTCCTCACGTGATTTTGTAGTCTAGATGTAAAGTGATTAGCCCCTTAGAATCAGCGCTAAGGGGCTTTTTCGTTAATGGGAGTGTACGTGTCCGTTCGCTTCCACCGCTAGTTCGACTTCAACCTTACCTGCATGTTTAAACTGCAAAGTCATTGGGAATCGGTCACCTTGCTTGTATGACTGCTTAGGGTTAAAGATCATAAGGTGATAACCACCTGGCTCAAACATTACCGTCGTCATACTACCGATGCGTACACTATCAATTTTCTTCATTTTCATGACGCCGTCCGCCATTTCATGAGTGTGGATCTCGACGTGATCAGAGATTGGTGTCGAAGCGCTAATGAGATAATCGTCTTCGCTCGCTAGATTCTTGAACTGGAAAAAACCAGCAATGACCGTTGCATTCGGCGGCGCCTCACGGCTCCATGGGTGGTCGATTTGCATGCTGTTAGCGGTGTATTCGTGGGCGAACAGTTGAGTGCTGAATAGTGTCGCGACGAGGACGAAGAGTTGAGCGATATGTTTATTAAACATGGACTTTCCTTTGTTTTAATTTTGGGTGTCGCATCCTGATAGTTAGCGGACGCGCACGGAACGACACAGGGTTGTTGTATTAGATCTGCGTTGTTCGAAAATGGATTGATGGTTGCCTATAAGGCTGATTAAGCAAGGAAAGCTTGTGGTGGTGATTGTTTAGGTGCGAGCGAAAGGTAGAGCCTTTGTTGACAGAGCATCAGCAAAGGAGGGTTAGAGTTAGCTTTGGTACGACAGAGCCACTGAGTCAAAGCCACCAACACTAATGCGGCGATGAGAATCACCAACTGACATACGTCCAATAGCGGACAACTGAACTTGAGCGGATCATGTATCTCGTTGCTATCGAGCGTTGTACTGTTGTTATCTTCGATCAGTTCGTTGATGTCTACCCATTTAAAGCCTTCAGCGGTACAGAGTAAGACTCTCTCTCCCTGCGCTTGCGCTAGCCAGTTATTGTTGTGGACTTGTGACGGGTTAAGCGACAGTGTGGCGAGCAAATAGAGCTGAAATAGCAAAGCGGTAATGACGTATAACGCCATCACTCTACGTTTTCTCAGCGAAATCCCTGTTATTTGCATCATTACAATTAGTTAACCAAAAACGGCGCGGATACTAACAAAGAAATTAAGGGATTGTAATGATTGTTTTATAAAATGGTGATATTGGTGTCGTTTGAGGAATATAACAGCGCGTTTGTTATTCGGTCGGAATAGTTAGAGTTGAAAAAGCCGCCAACAGTGTGGCGGCTAAAAAGCGGTTAAGCTTCTTCGGTCAGCGCTGCACCACGCATGGTTAAGCCGCATAACATCATAGGAACAGAATTAAAGATCTCTTCGAACTGCTCTAAACCCTCCATTCCTTGCTCTGCGAGAGTGGCAATCGATGTCTCTGGGTCGTAGAGCATACTCAGTGAAAGCAATACGCCACCGAGCAGTGCACTGTCCTCGCTATCTTCTGGCATGACGGTTTCCCAATCATCTCGCGCTAACTGCCAACCTTGGAGAAAGCCTTCACAGAAATCACGCGTCGCTTCATTGACGATTTCTTCCTCATCTAATGCGCACTCTTGCGGCCATTGCCACTCGTTACTGAGAAGTGCAGGGCGGTATTCATTCCAAAGCGCGACAATCAATTCAACATAGGTTTCAAATTGCTCACCATCAGAAAATGGCGCTACTTCTTCGCCTCCCCATAAAAACGGGAGCCACTCTTCAGGAGGAAGAATGTTTGGCGCCGTGGCCATCGCCGTGACAAAGCCATGAGTTTTAGCTTGATTGATTAGCTTGTCTTGAAGCTCAGGAAGAGCAAGAAGGTTTTGTAAGCTCAAGGTAAATACCATAAATGTGATTGAGTAGTGATTGCGCCATGGTAACAGGCTCACTATCCGATAAAAAGGTTGAAGGGTTCAATTATTCACTATAATTTTTGGTAAACGACAAAATTTCAGTTGGTTATGGAAAGAAGTTATTCGCTCAAACGGAAAAGCATTTACGCTTTAGCATTTTATCTTGCTGTCGTGGTGACCTTAATTGGTACCATCAGCTATCGGGTGGTTGAGCCACCGACTCGAATGCAGTTGGAACGCAATCTCGATCTTAGAACCGAGCTGATTTCTGCTCAAATTCGAGAGCCAATCAACAGCTCTCTAGGGATTCTTCAGGCAGTCGTCACCATCGGCAGCAACCATGAAACGCAATCGCATCAAGCCGAGCTACTTTTCAAACTCTTTTCCCTGACGGATGGTTTGACCGTCAGCGGCGGGCTTTGGCCAGTGCCTCGTTCTATCGATAAAGACATGGCATACAAAAGCATCTTCTTCAATCGAGCTGGTGATGGCGTCGTCGATCGTGTTTATTCATGGGATAACCCTGAGTCGGGTGGTTACGACAACGAAGCGTGGTATACCTCGGTGGTCAATAAACCAGTAGGTACCACGGTCTGGTCTCAGGTCTATATTGATCCTTTTACCCAGGTGCAAATGATCACCGCATCATCGCCATACTATATTGATGGTGTGTTTGCTGGCGTCGCAACGGTCGATTTATCCCTCGAAAACTTAGTTTCGTTTGTCAGGAAGCACGCAGAAGAATATGAGTTGGGTGTAATACTAAAAGACTCCTATGGGTACGTAATTACCGAGCATAACTTCCAACTGGTGGACGATATATACATTAGCCAGCACACCTTTGGAGACTTCAACTGGAGTGTGGATGTAGTTAATGCGAAGCGTCTGGTTGCTGAACAAGTTTACGATGTAGTCAGAAAGGTCGAGCTGGGACTTGTTCCCATCATGCTGGCGTGTGTCATGCTTGGCTATCTTCTTATCAATCGCTTTCTTATCGCGCCCATCGTGTTGATTGCTAAGAAAGTCGATGACTCAAAACGCGGTGGGATCATTGATATTACTTATGACAGCAATGATGAAATCAGACACCTCATTGACAAATTTAATCAAAAAACCGTTTTTCTAGAAGCTGAGAAGGTAAAAGCGCAGGCATCGACCAAAGCCAAAAGTGCCTTTCTAGCCACGCTATCGCATGAAATTCGCACTCCTATGAACGGTGTCTTGGGTACCGCGCAAATTCTGTTAAAAACGGATTTGACCGAAGAGCAGCGCAAGCATCTCAAAACACTGTATGAATCCGGCGATCACATGATGACCTTACTCAATGAGATCTTGGATTTCTCTAAAATTGAGCAAGGGCATCTTGAGTTGGAGCACCAGCCATTCCCACTTGAATCGATCATAGGCAGTATCAACAGCGTTTATTTCACGTTGTGTTCTGAAAAAGGTCTGCAATTTAAAGTGATCTCTGAGGTGCCTCAAGGTCGTTGGTATCGTTCGGATAAAGCTCGTCTACGACAAATCTTGTTCAACTTGCTGACCAACGCGGTCAAGTTTACTTCAAGAGGATATGTTGAAGTTTACTTCACCGAAAAGCGTGCAAATGGTGTCGACTATCTACATATCCGAGTGAGAGATACTGGGATTGGCATAGCCAAAGAGTCGCAAGAAAAAATCTTTAAGCCGTTTGAGCAAGCAGAGTCATCCACAACGCGGAGATTCGGGGGGACAGGGCTTGGTCTTGCTATCGTTAAACAATTGTGTGAACTGATGGATGGCGATATTCACCTTACCAGCGAGGTCGGCATCGGCTCTTGCTTTGAAGTTCAACTCAAAATGGAGTCTTGTGAGCCAGCGTTAACCACAGTGACTGAACATAAAAAACTGAGCTACAACGGGTTGAGAGCATTGATTGTTGAGGATAACCGAACCAACGCCATCATTCTGACCACCTTTATGTCCAGCAAAGGTTTTGTTTGTGATTGTGTGGAAAATGGTGAGCTGGCGGTGCATGCGGTGGCAACAGGGGAATATGATCTCGTCTTAATGGACAATCATATGCCCGTTATGGACGGTGTTGAATCCACAACGGCTATCCGAGGTCTACACGACAGCAAAGCCAACATCTTAATCTTCGGTTGTACAGCGGATGTCTTTAAAGAGACCAGAGAACGTATGTTGGGTGTAGGCGTTGACTACATTGTCTCTAAGCCTGTCGATGAAACGGATCTCGATGACGCTCTGTTCGCATACGCAGATAAGCTGTACCAGTACAAACCAAGCTTGCTTAAGTCGCAAAACGAGGCTGAAGGTGAGGGCGTAGAAGGGGTATTGCTCAAGTGTTTCATGGCAATAGAGAATAAGGAATTCAGCGCTGCGTTGATGGAGTTTAATCAGATCAAACAGATCATCGGCGAGTCAGATGATGCATTTTTGCGTGCTTGTTTGATGCGTATTGAAGAAAGCCTTGTGAGGGAAGAAAGCCCTTCTCAAGAAGATTTGGACATACTGACAGTGCAAATTACTGATTTTTGTAACTAACTTTCATAGATTGACTTGGTTTTGAGCGTTTCTAATAGTTTTAGTGATTCAAACCAAGTTTATTACCAAATCTGGTTATTTATTTACCTAAATTAATTAAATTCAAAACCAAAAACTACAAAAATGGTGTTCTAATAGCGCTATTAACTACCTATATATTCATTTGGTGGTTGATTGTTTTAATTATTGTCGTTTTTGTTGGTTTTTTATTTGGGTAGGTAGATGAAGTCAAGAGGTCCTTTCTGTATTCGCAATGCTGCTGCAGATACTTTCGCTATGGTCGTGTTCTGTTTTGTTTCTGGCATGTTGATTGAGATTTTGATCTCTGGCATGACATTTGAGCAGTCACTGGCATCACGAACTTTGTCGATCCCCGTCAATATTGCTATCGCTTGGCCTTATGGTTTGTTTAGAGATTACATTCTTCGACAAGGCGCAAGGTTCTCTGACACGGGTGTAATGAAGAATGTCTCTGATCTAGTGGCGTACGTTTTGTTCCAATCACCAGTGTACGCAGTGATTCTGTTTACCGTTGGCGCTTCTACCGATCAAATCATCACAGCGGTTACCTCTAATGCGGTTGTTTCTTGTGGTATGGGTGTCCTATATGGCTACTTCTTGGATATGTGCCGCAAGTGGTTCCGAGTGCCTGGCTACTATCAAGAAGCCTGATGTGTTCGAATCATCAACGATTTAGACAGTTAGTGACCAAACAATCACGTTAAGGCGCTTTTTTTCCTCTTTAGGCTTGACCTAACCCAATAGAATCATTAAATTAGCGCCTCGTTAGCCAATGATGCTAACCACAATTTGATTCGGTGAGTTGTCCGAGTGGCTGAAGGAGCACGCCTGGAAAGTGTGTATACGGCAACGTATCGAGAGTTCGAATCTCTCACTCACCGCCACATTCAAGTTTAAAGACGTCTCAGGGCGTCTTTTTTCTTATCTAAAGATTATTAAAATCAATGAGTTACGGTTTCGTAGCGTTCCATAAAGTGTCGTAAAAGCGCTTGTCTAGAGTAATACCTAAAGTAATACCCAGTATTCCTACTTGATGCTAGTATTACTTTTGAGCACTAAATCAGGTATTACTTTATTGTCATTTTCTCTATCAGTTCGATCTTTAACTTGATGTAAGTTAAGCAGTTATCGACCAAAAGTAATACCTAGATTTTTCGAAAATTGAGCTTTGTTCAGGTATTACTTGAGGGATCAAAATGGCGAATAATCTCACGGCTAGGCAAGTCCAAACGGCAAAGCCCAAAGATAAGCTCTACCGCTTATCTGATGGCGGCAATCTCTACTTCTGTGTGCGTACAAGCAATTCACGTTCTTGGCAGTTTCGTTATAAACGACCTGGCCAGGACAAAATCACTTATCTTTCCTTTGGTACCTATCCAGACATGTCTTTGGCAGAAGCGCGAGAGAAAGCTCTCGAAGCAAGGAAGTTGCTTGCTGATGGCATCGATCCTCAGCTGGCGAAAGCAGAACAGAAAGCCAAAGCGATCACTGAGCAAAATGCGACGTTCAAGTTTGTTGCTGAGCAGTGGAAGGCTACGAAAGAAGGGCAAATAAAAGAGAAGACTCTCAATGGGAACTGGCGCAAGCTCGAACTCTACGCTTTTCCAAAGCTTGGCACTATTCCAGTAAGTAAGATCACGGCGCCAATTGCTATCGCTGCTTTACGACCAACTGAGTCACAGGGTCTACTTGAAACGGTTAAACGTACTGCGCAATTAATGAATGAGATCATGAATTATGCTGTAAACAGCGGAGTGATTCATTCTAACCCATTATCTGGTATCCGTGATGTGTTCAAGAAGCACAAAGTAGTGCACATGAAAGCGCTGCAGCCTCATGAGATACATGAGCTTATTCGTACGGTAGCAACAGCCAATATTCAGCACGTGACGCGCTTTTTGATTGAATGGCAGCTTCATACCATGGTTCGCCCTAATGAAGCGTCAGGCGCTCGCTGGGAAGAAATAGATATGGCAAACCAGCTATGGATTATCCCGAAAGAGCGCATGAAAATGAACCGTGAACATGTAGTTCCACTTACGACGCAAACACTGGCAATTCTTGAAGCTATCAAGCCAATTAGCGGACATCGAGAGTTTATATTTCCATCGAGTCGTAATCCTAAGGTCCCAACTGATTCTGAAACAGCCAACAAAGCACTAGGGCGGATGGGGTTTAAAGATAGGACGACAGCTCACGGCCTTCGAGCTTTGGCCAGTACAACTCTTAATGAACAGGGTTTTGAGCCTGATGTCATTGAGGCTGCGCTTGCTCATACAGATAAGAATCAAATACGTAAAGCATACAACCGTACAGATTACTTAGATTCACGACGTAGGTTAATGAGCTGGTGGAGTGAGCATATCGACAAATCGAGTTATGGAAGTTACAGCGTTACAGGTTCACGTCATTTAAGCCAGGTTATCTGATTTATGGCCGTAATATACGGCCACTTGCTATCGTTCAAAATTTTTACAGGCATATGTTATCTATGTGGTATTCACAAGCAGAAGAGGTATGTATGCCTAAATCAACTATCCGTTTGATCCGTCTAAATGAAGTGCTTGGCATGACTGGCTTATCACGTTCTTGTATGTACCGCTTTATCGAAGCAAACCAGTTTCCCGCGCAAGTTCCGCTTGGTGGACGTGCTGTTGCTTGGGTAGAGAGTGAGGTGCAAGAGTGGGTCCGCCAGAGAGTGCTAAACAGGTAAAATTAAATATTGGAGAGCTTTATAGCTCTCCAAGCATGCTATAGAAGCTTAGAGAATTGTGTGGCTTTGTTTTTTTTATCTTCTTCAATGCTTCTCAGTAATTCTTCAGATTTACTAGCAAACTGATTGGTCATCAGAGTGATTACCTGGTTGATGGGCATGTCAAATTGTTTGGAAAGCTGATGAAGCTGAATTGATACCGTTTCGTCAACAACGATATTCAAGGTTTTCTTGTTTTCCCTTGTGGTTTTTTCTCTATATTTCTTCTGCGACCATGCTCTTTTGAAGTTCATCATGATCAGTTTTTTTTCAGCGTCGCTAATACCTAGTGAATGAAAAATAGCTGGAACGACTTTAGTGTGACTTTCATTGATGTTCATTACGTTTGGCAATTGAGCAACGATGCTCTTTACTGCGGATATTTTGGGAAAATAGTCAATTACCCACGCCACCTGGTCATCATTTTTATCGTCTAGCCAGTTAAATTTAAACACTTCTGATGAGCTGTAGTACTCGTCAATTATACTATTGATTAACTCTCTTTTTTTCTCGACTTGTATTTGTGATGAGATGAAAGCATTGATGAGGTAATTCAGCATCGAATTAATGTCGGTGACCGTGCTTGGTGGTGTTTCTGGTAAATGTTGAATGAGGTTATTTGTCACAATTTTTGTAAATATGTAGATTATAAGTCGAGTGTCTTTTGTGGTTGAAAACCGCATATCGCTCAATGAAAGTACATCATAGGCAATTGTTCTGACTTTTGACTCTGGTGTATTGTGTAACCCGCCTAGCATGTCCGATGCATTCTTGAAGTACCCGACTATTTCTGATTTATACCTTTCCGACGTTAATTTTGGGCTTGATTGAAAATTAAAGTCAGCGCTTTGCTTGTGATTTAGATGTTGGGAAATTCCCGCAAGTTGATATTCGTCATATTGCTCAAGGAACTCAAAGCACATTACTTTTTCTAGCGGTCTATCAAATCTTGGCATAGTGATTACTTAGTAGTATTTTTGTGTAATTGTTGGATGATTTATAAGCTGTTTTCTGATTGTTTTACAGTGTTTTTTGATTGTATATAGAGCTAGTTCAAAGTGTTTTATTTACGACTATACCTAGGTTTATGGCACGACCTCGCCTGTTGAGGGGGAGTTAGATAACTTCAGAGTTATCAGTTTTGAACTGATTGGCCGGTAGCTTACACAACTACGCTCATCTGAAGTGTTTTGCCAGGTCCAGTTTCGAGGTTGATAAGGAACAAGTCTTTCCTTATTCAAAGTTGAGATTGGGAGTTGCGGTTATGGTTAATATACCTCCATGGTGGGGTGAAATTATTTTTAACAACCATCCACCTTTCTATACCTAACTAACCAAAAGGTATAGAAAATGAAAACACTAAAAAAGAAAATCACGCACAATGATGAGTTCAATGGCCTACCTGTTTTGAAACAGAAAGAAGGACTGCTCGTTGATTATCTGCAAAGGATTTATGACACGCTGGATTTAGCTTTGGATGATCATCCTAGAACGATGGCGGTCAGAGTCGATTTGCGATTACCGCTTTTAATGGTGATGGAAGAATCAAATTTGATGAAAAACTTCATTGCTTCGCTGGATGCGCAAATACAGGCTGATTTAAGAAGGAAAGAAAGAGCAGGGAAACCGAAACGGAAATGTCGATTAAGATATGTATGGGTGAAGGAAAAAGATAAAGCGTTACATCATCACTATCACCTTGTTCTGCTGTTTAACAAGGATGTATATAACAGCCTGGGGTCATTCTCTAACCGAAACAACCTATCCCACAAAATTAAAACGGCATGGTGTCGAGCATTAGATACTGATCTTGATGATGGCGGTCGTTTAGTGCACTTTCCTGACAATTGTGTATACCACATCGATGTAAACAGCCTTAGGTTTTCTTCTGTTCTTGACGAGCTATTTCGTCGTCTCAGTTACTTTGCCAAAGTACGCACCAAACAATTTGGTACTGGAAACAGAAATTTTGG
Source organism: Vibrio sinaloensis (assembly GCF_000808535.1). GTDB lineage: Bacteria > Pseudomonadota > Gammaproteobacteria > Enterobacterales > Vibrionaceae > Vibrio > Vibrio sinaloensis_D. The sequence continues at coordinate 347,579 of NZ_JWLV01000034.1, read as the reverse complement.
TTGCTCAATTAAGTAAAAGTAGGGCAGGAGACTGCCCTATTATTTAAAGCCATTGTTAATCATTCCGCACATCTCGAATATCACTCAGATAATATCCGCGCTGCATGAGCTCAAAGCTTGCCAATAGGCAACGTAAATGCAGCGCGGGGTGATGCTTTGTTTCTTCAAATAAATCGTGGTCACTGAGTTCTGTCATTTCAGCTTTGACCTTTTGAAAGTGGGCACTGAGATGGTGATAGCCTGCGAGGGCGGCTTTCAGTAGGGCCTTTAATATCTTCTCGCGTAGCGGAGAAAAGGTGGTCATAACGTGTCCTTATGGTTCAGGGCACAGTGATGCGAGCGTACTTCATTTTTCACATCACATCCTTATCTGATGAGAGACAAGCACGTTGCGTTGTCAAAATAGAAAAGGAACAAACAATGAAAAATGAATCATGCGCTTTGTATATTGCAGTCACGGCGTCCAGTGTCGATGGTGGAATTGGTTTGGTGGTGTACGACAAAGCTGGTGAGTTAATGGACCAGCAATGTTTACCGATGCAGGGATACACCAGTAATACTGAGCTAGAGCTAATTGCGCTGGTGGAGTGCATGCAATATGCGCGTGATGGCGATGTCATCTATACCAGCAGTGATTTTTGTGTTCGTGGGTTTAACGAATGGATTGATACCTGGAAGAAAAAAGGTTGGCGTAAGTCAGACAAAAAACCAGTGGCAAATCGCGACCTATGGCAACAGGTAGATGCGATAAGAGCCGAGAAATACGTCGAGGTAATCAGAGCAACCCCAAGTACGCATCAAGCGTTGAACGAAGCGTATAACATGGCAAAACAAGCGCTTAGCAAGTTGTAAGTCCAGTTTGCCTGTGCTCGGTCCTTAGATGGTGCTCAGCCCTTGTGGTACAAGGGTTTGTCGCTCTCTCAAAAGCGAGCGTTTGTAATAAAATATGCCGATATAGAGCCTCAAATGGCACACTATATCGGCATTTTATTTTGTCTTTTTATCACGGCCAAACACTGGGTTTTACCTTCAATCTAACGTGTTCAGTGAGCACATCAATCCACGGTGTTAATGCGTTGTTGCTATTGGCAAAGTAACTCAGGGAAGTTCATTGCGGTGTAACAGAAACCTGGTCATACACCTCCATATCGGCGTAAGTAAGAAAGTTACTTTCCCATAACTGATAAAGCTCGATGGCTGAGATATTTCCTTTCATTGGCGCCCACCCACTGTACTGAGCATAAAACGACTGATCTCGAAAGTCGAAGTCGAGACAACGTTCCAGCTCAGGATAAGCACTACCCACGTACGCAAAATCTGTCGCGTACTCAATATTCCATCGCCCATCACTTGATTGAGCAATAGCAATTTCAACAGGATGAAAACCGCCCGCTTCAGCACTGTAGGAACTATCACGAAAGTTAAATACGAGATAAGTGCTGGTGGCAATATGCTCCTCTTCAGCGAGATTCTCGATAAGACTTTTACTCAGAAGGGAATGGAGTGATTTTGAAACAGGCAAGCTTGAAGCATTAAACAAAATATCAGACATGGTGATGCCTCCTACAAAGGTAAGATTAAAGTGAACAGAAAAGGGTCTAACTGATTTGGCTTAACTGGATATCGCTGAATGTTCGGCGATTTATGTGTCGTTCTAGTGCTGTGCACCAGGTGTTGAAAAGATCTAAAACAGCAGGCTGTGAGAGATCAACAGTGCCAGCATCGGGCTGATAGCACCAATGGTTACGTAAGTGAAAGTACAGCTCGACATCAAGGGATTGGGCATTATCGCTTTGATAAGAAAAACTGGCGATAAACGCCAAGGACCAAGGTGCTAGATCTTTATCTCTGCTTAATTGTATTTCGACAGGATGTAGTCCCACTCTAGATTGATAGTATGTCGGATCTCTAAAGTTGAATACTAGGCGCTTTGCATCATCAGGAACCTCGAAACGTGTCAATAGGTTATCTATCGTCTCACAGAAACTGATTGGCAACCGGATACCTCTGTAATCATCAATGATCATAGCAACCCCCTCTCAGCAAATGAGATGCAACTGTCTCCCACAACGAAATGGTCAAGCACTCGAATGTCCACCAGCGAGAGCGCTTCTTTTAAACGTTCAGTGATCCGTTTGTCCGATTGTGATGGTTCAGGATCGCCGGAAGGATGGTTATGGGCGAAGATCACCGCAGCGGCGTTAACGTGCAGCGCTTCTTTTACTACTTCGCGAGGATAAACACTTGCGGAATCAACCGTGCCACGAAACAGCTCTTTGAACTCAATCAAGCGGTGCTGATTGTCTAAGAACATGACCGCGAAAACTTCATGTTCATACCCTGCCAATTTAAAGCGTAAGTAATCTGAGGTTGCCGTGGGACTTGAAAAAGCATCACCACGAACATAACGATCTTTGAGTATTTCAGCGGCTTCTTCGAGCACTTGGTGCTCATATTCTTTTTGAGGTAACAAACTACCGTAACGGGGAAAATGGGACATATTCAGGCTTCCTGTATCAGTCATGGAATGGATTCACAGAGATGACATATACCTGAAGAATTTTTGATTATACGTACTCTACGCCGATGCCACTTTTTTTTACCGAACCTGCTTATCCCATGAGGACCACAGCTATAGGAGGACGTCCCATGAGATTTCTAAAACTAAAAGAAGTAATGGAAAAAACAGCATTAAGCCGTTCAGCGATTTACCGCAAAATGAATGATGGTGAGTTTCCAAAATCCATCAGTTTAGGTGATAGGGCCGTGGCTTGGGTGGAAGGTGAGGTAGATGAGTGGATGGAGGAGTGCTTGATGGGGCGTTAATTGGCTCCTTACCGCCAGATAATATTGTTACTTGAAGAACACGTCGCTAAAAAGCAGGTATTTGAATTATGTCCTAGAGGATAGTCTTTGAGATGTACTGCAATTGTGCAGTTCTAATCAAAGGAGATACATTATGACAAAAAGCAAAGGTAGTCGCGGTCCATCAAGCCACCCTGGTCCAGGAGGAAACTGGCCGTCAACAACAGGGAATAAATCAGGTGGTAATCGCGGTGTTGCACCAAGCAAAAAGTAATGCTCTATGGGTCAGTAACATGGCCCATTACGAATGAGGAATGAATAATGAAACCAAGCTTCCCCTCTATAGGTGAGGTAGTTAAAGCTATACTTGACTGTTCCGGGATAATTGTTGGTGGCCTAGAGGATGAGAGCGGTAGTAACAGGAAAAGCCAGCAGAAAATGTTATCCAGGTTGGCTAGAGAAGAAGGTGATCTAAATGGTAATCTCAAAGCTATTTTTGAGTTAGTGCGAGAGTATTTAAAGCTATATCTTACTGAGCCCAAAGTCATCGATACCATAATGCTCTGTTTTGAGGAACTGGTTGGAGAGTATCGACGAGTTCAAACAACAGAGGGAACGTATCTAAGTAAAAAAGGCACGATTAGATGGCTCATTAAAGCCAGATTTATAGATATTTTTGTATATTCATTCCATCGAAATAGTCATTTTTACAACGTATCTTCTTTAAGCCTGAACTTACCAAGTGGGGCTTGGTGGCTGCCAAGTTCAAATGAGAGCTCTCTCACTAAAGCATGGAATTGGATTTACCAAAGATTTGGTTTATCTCAAACGAAATTCCATGACCCAAGCTTATCTTTTGCTGAGGAGGCAAAGTTACCTCCCAAGCTTCATTCTCATAGACGGAAGCAAAATTTAGAAAACGCACAACGTTGGACATCTAGTAAAGCGTTACCCAGTTTATCAAGTCTGATCACAAACCTAGAGCAATCTATAGAGGTGCACAGGTTAGTGTCTGGTATACATGTTTCGAAGGTGGAACGAGAGTCATATCTCCTGGTCTTGATGATTGCACGGTTATCAACATCGGCTTTCGGGCGGATTAATAACGCGTACGGCATTGAATTTTCAAAAACTCTATCAAGACACTTTTATGGGCAAGATCGTCGCCTTAGAGAAGAGCTAAGTTATTTCGTCAAGAACGTGCAACAGCAGATTATTGATGAAAATGTCACTGATCCAGATAGTAAAGATTGGGTGTGGAAAAATGAGACGGACTCTTTTTGGCGTTGTCGAGCTTCATGGGTCAGGAGTGGTATTGCCGAACTAAAGTCAATGCATAGACAATATGGTCCACAACTTAGTACGAATGAATGGATAAGGGCATCGTGCAATAAAATAACTCCATTTGTAACTTTCTCGGAAATTCAAGCTACAAAGGAGACAAATAAAAATGTGCCCCCGGATGATTTTTTTGAAATGATGGAAACTGGGTTCAAGCTTAAAAAGCGAATTAACTCGAAAAAAGACATAGCTATTTATGCGGCAAAGATAGGCGATATGGGTTTAGCTCCTTACTTGGGATGGCTTGTTGATTGGTGTTATGCAACATGGTATTACAGACTCGAACAAGACGATTTAGCTTATCCATTTTACAAATCTGCTTATGAAAGTGCGAGATACTCAGTGGGCCAGTCTCATTATGCGTTGGTCAATCAATATATTGAGAGTTGTGCAAAAAACGGTAAACGGAGAGAATTTAACAAAGTGGTTGCTTGGGCATATTACTTGGGTCTCAAGGTTCGATGGATTCGAGATGACTATTATAAGGATCAGAAAAATGCTATTGAGTTCGGGTACCAAATGTTTTCTAGAATTAATGCAAGATATGCGATTATTTGACACAGTGCTGCCATTGCGGCAGCACTGTAGTTTTTTTGTAGTCAACACTTCAGCTGATTGAAGCGTAAAGTAAAAAACCTTCAGAAAACCAAATACTGTTTTAGTTCCTCAAAGTTCGCCACAATAATCTGCTGACCTTTAGGATTCGAATCCAATACATTAATATCGATATTATAGGCATCGAGAACATAGCGAACCAACGCAGCATTGGTTGGTATTGTTAGGGAGCCTTCTTCCATACCGTAATCATGGGCTAAGACATTGGCTTGAGCTTCCGTTAGTCGTGGGTCAGGCATTAAATCAACTGTTAGGGGAGTATTCCACAACACGTCATGCTCTCTTCCTTTTACTCTTTTGGCCTCAAGCATTGGAATACCGCGTATTCGACTAAGCACAAAATCTCGATATCCTTTTGAATGTTCACAATAAGCCCGAACATGCCAGCGTAGAGGTGTGCAAACGAGAGTATGTGGAGAGATAATCCGTTCAACTTCAATACCGTCTTTGAGGGATGTGTAGCTTATGTCGACACGTTTTTTCTCTCTAATAGCTTGAACTAAAGGACGCAAGACTTGTGGTGATATATTGCGAGTCACAGGGCGGATCATTGAAACATTCTCAAACCCCATATCGAGTTCTTTAAATGTGATAGTCATATCTTCACTTCTTGAAAGAATGTGCAAATATTCATCAGCATGACCTTTTGTTACTTGTGGGATAAAGCTATCACTAGGCTTGTAGCCTTTCAGTTGTTTATCATAAACAAGGTTTCCTGGAGCGATATCGGCTAGATAGGTGTTGATGTCTTTCGATGCTTGCTGTCTGCCAATACCAAAGCTCTTAATCAGATGATTGGTTGTTAACCGTCCTTCCCACAGTGCGATGACTTCTATCATTCTGTAGCGGAACAGTAGATCCCAACGTATTGGCCATTTGCTCATCATCTAACTCCTGTCTATTTATGCGACGTGTGTATGTAATCAGTATTTACCTGTCGTTATTAGCGTCATATTATTTTAGGGGCGGTTTTAGGTCAAGGATCATCCCGGAGATGTCTATGAGTGAAATTCATATCACGCGTGCAGTGTATAAAGATACAAATGAACTGGTATCTATAGATGTTGTTGAAAGTGGGCTTCAAGATAATGTTGTGTGTGCATGCTGTGGAGCTAAGCTTATTGCGAATAAAGGAAAGAAGAAGGCTTGGCATTTCTCTCACTATGTTGATGAATCCTGCGCACTGGCATATGAGACTCAATTACATCTTACAGCAAAAGAGTATTTTACTAGAGTAGGGGTAATACCGGTTCCTATGGATGCCGGTTGGGTAACGCCTGACAGCTGCTCCGAGCTGAAAATTTCCGGTGTGCAAGTCGAAGTCTATATGGATGGTCGTCGACCAGACTTAGTTGTTGAAGTTGGAAGTGAACAATATTGGATTGAAATAGCTAACAAACATAGATGTGGCGGAGACAAGATTTGGGAATGCCGAGCTAACAACAAAAATGTAATTGAAATTGATGTTTCAGATTGTGGTCATTTAGATCAGTTCAATTCGTTAGATAACTGCGTGATTAAGTTTCAATCGATAAACATTTGTAATGATTATCTTGATGAGATTGCGAGCAGAACAGCTAGTAAGCATGAAACGGTGAGAAGACAATTTGAAGCATTGATGCGTTCTCAAAAACAGCTAGAGAAGGAATCTGACGAGCAGAAAAAAAACGAAAAAACATTAGAAGAACGTGTTAAGGCTCAACAGCAAAAGTATGAAGAACGATTAGAGAAGATGAGAGTACGGGAAAGTGCTCAAGATGAAATATTAGCCGAATTAGAACAAGCGGTGGGAGCTATTGAAGCTAGAAAATTGAATCTGGAAAATGAGATCAATGAACTCATTCAAAATAAGCTAGTCCAGTTGGATGAACAAAACACAATCAAGTTAAGAGATCTCCAGAGGGAGTTGGAATCAGACTGGCAGCGTGAGTTAGTCAATAGGCGAGATAAACTAGAGCATACTTTAGCTGATGAATTTCAACGAAGATTTCAGGAACAATTAGATGTAATGAATCGCAGGCAAGTAGAACATCAAAAACTCTGTGATGAGTTAAAGGTTTTCGAGCATGATAAAGACTTCTTGAATGATGAAATAGAATCTTTATTAGCTCGTAAGCAACAGCTCCAAGATCAGCAAGCTAAGCAAATAGAAGAGGAACTTAAGCCTTTAGCTGAACAAAGAGACACTTTATACAAAGAAGTAGATCAATTGACCTCTATCGTTAAAGAAAAGCTTGTTGAGTTAGATCTTGTTGATACGTACGCAGGAAACATTGCTGAAGTTAAGGAGTTCTGCCTCGCCCGTTCTGATTATAGAGAAACACTTAATCAACGAATGCAAGACCTTAAGTCTATTAAAGACCAATGCCAGTCGCTCAGAACGGAATATGAAAAAAAATCTGAGCAGTTGGATATTATGGTCAAACTTTCAAATGATTTTGCGCAAGCCTTTAAGAGTAGTTTTGATTTGCTAAAGAGAAAAGAGCTTATGGAGATGCTGCCAGATGTTTTGGTTAAGAGAGTTAGTAAAAATGTTCTCTTGCTACCAAGAAATGCCAAAGAAGAATTGGACGATTACGAACGATTGAATTAACCGTGTATTTATAATTTTAGTGCTACAAGTTTTAGATATAGCAGTCAACAGGATTAATTCTACGCAATTGAGAATAAATTACGGACAAAAGAGAGTCAGTATATGATGTCCAAAATATCGCTTCTTACATCGGGCGCCAAATTAAACAACACAGAGTTATGTGAAGTCTTCGGTTGCAGCCCGCAAGGTGGGATGCGTCGCTCACATAAAACCAATACATTGGTCATTGTATCGAACCACATCAAGTCTATTTATGATGATCGTTGGGTAGGTGACGTTCTCCACTATACAGGCATGGGCTCTAAAGGCGATCAAAGCCTAACGTTTCAGCAGAATAAAACGCTATCTGAATCAATGACTAACGGTATCACTGTTCACTTGTTTGAGGTATTTACGGACCAAGAATACACCTATGTTGGCGAAGTCGTTCTCGGCGGTGAACCGTACTCGGAAACGCAAGATGATGAACAAGGTAATCCAAGAAGAGCATATATCTTCCCTCTAAAGCTTGTAACGGGTGAGCGCCAGGTTAGAAAAGAAGATCGCGATAACGTTGAGAGCGTTCGAGTTCGTAAGGCCAAGAAATTGACTCTTGAGGAGCTTCAGTCTTTGGCGACAAAAGGTGGAAAAACCGCTACACGGTACCAACAACAATCCACCAGCTATGAGCGAAATATTTGGGTAGCAGAACTGGCTAAACGCCTTGCTAAAGGTCAGTGCCAACTTTGTCTACAACCGGCGCCATTTAAAAATGCGAAAGGTGAGCCATATCTCGAGACACACCATATTGTTTGGCTCGCCAAAGGTGGAGACGATACGGCTGAAAATACAGTCGCATTATGCCCCAATTGCCACAAGAAAATGCATATCGTAGATGACGCAAAGGATGTTGAGGTTTTAAAATCTCGTAGCAATAAATTGTTAGAAGAGCTAAATCAATGAGTAAGAAACGCATTGAAGTCGTTGCGGCTGTACTGAAAAATGAAGGTGAATTCCTAGCCGTACAAAGAGCGCCATCAAAGCTAGATTATGTTAGCGAAAAATGGGAGTTTCCAGGAGGTAAAGTAGAAGCAGGCGAAACGCTTGTTGCAGCTATTACCAGGGAGTTAGATGAAGAGTTAAGAATTGCCGTTACTGACCCACAGTTTTTGTTGACGATTGAGCATAGCTACCCTGATTTTGATATCACCATGCATTGTTTTGTTATTGAGGTACCAACGCGCGAACTTGAGCTTACTGAGCATATTGACTCTCGCTGGTTATCCAAAGACCAACTTTGGGATGTTGATTGGGCTGCGGCTGATATACCGGCCGTTGAAAAACTCCAGTCTACGTTCTGAAGGATAACGAAAATGGACCTAAAAGCAGGCTGGGATGGGACTTGGCAAGACTTTCTTTCTACAGACAGAGCTAGTTTTCTAGGGTCGTTAGTATCTTTCCATCGTAGTTTGAGTTGGACGCAAGATCTCGATCCTGCGCAACGCTACGCTTGGGAAACTGAATACGATGTAATGACGTCTACCCTTAATCACGTTATTACAGAAACTCAAGTGGAACCAGAGAAGTGCTGGATAGCCTTTGAACAAGAATTGATTGGTGAAGGCGGAAAACGAGCGGCGGATGTTAACCTAGTTACTCCAGCTGGCGAATTGTTTGTAGTCGAGTTCAAACATAAGCAAGAAGCCTCTGAATACGAGATTCTTCGAGCAAACTCTGATTTGCAAACAATGCGACGCTATCACAGTGAATCTATCGACCTAGTCGGTCATGGCTTTGTTGTTCTCACCAAACCTGGTGCTAAGCCGTTCCAACACCCAAACGTTGTGTGTGACATCGCAGATGATGGTCTGGCTCCCCAGTTAGCTTCACAGCTTATAACGTCATTAAGTAAACCTAGTTACTATAATGTACTCCAGTGGGCAAAAGGTGAGTTTTATCGCCAGCCAAGCATATTGCATGGCACTGCTCAGGTCTTTTTCGACGCTAAAATACCTACGCTAAAAACCTCAGCCGGTGAAAATATTGACCAGGCACGTGCGGCACTTTTAAAGCTTTATCAGCATGCTAGGGATAAGCAGCAAAGATATGTTGTTGTCGTTCATGGGCGCCCTGGTGCCGGTAAGACTCTACTGGGCATTAGTTCTGTTGCGGAAATTGCACGTAGTGAGAGCGCAAAGCAGAGTGAACCTATTTTTCTTTCTGGCAATGGACCTCTCGTTCAGGTGCTACAACATACGTTAGATTATAGTGGTAAGCAGTCAGTTGGCCGAACAGGAGATAAGGTCATTGATGGTCGAGTGATGATCCAAGATCTGCTCCCGTTCAAGAAGGATCTGAAGCGCTCACTAACATCACGCAGAGAGACTTTTGTCGTATTTGATGAAGCACAACGAGCGTGGGACAAAGCAAGCCCTAGAGAATCACAATCACCGTCTGAGTTAATGTTGTTTTGTAACTGGCTTGCTTGTCAACCGTTTGGAGTGTTGGTGCTTTTGGTAGGAGATGGTCAAGCGATCCATCGCAATGAGATGCAGTTAGATCAGATGCTAGCAGACCTAGATGCAGCAATAAGAGCGCAAAACGGCAAAGTCATCCCTATTATGCCATCGCTGCACGCCAGTAAAATGCAACTCGTTACGCCAATTAAGAAAGACGTGTATAACCTTAAAACGCCCATTCGGCAGGCCTATACAGAGAGTTTAGACAAGTGGATTGAAGCGGTTCTGTCTAACAATTCTGACCAAGCTCAAAAAGTCGCTTTGGATATTCAGGCTTACTACCCATTGCGACTGACTCAAAACCAGCAAACGGCTGAAACTTATGCTCTGGGTGTACAACAAACTATGCACGAAGGAAACAAGCTTCAAGATGCCTTTAGAACTGGCTGGTTGATGTCCAGCCAAGGTGGCAAGTTTATTGAGGAAGTCCAGAAAGATAAATACAAACCAGGTAAACATATTGGCCCTTGGTACGTTGAGCCACCAAGTTCTGAAAATTCATGTTGTCAATTTGAAGCGGCTTGTACTGAGTTTAGTTGTCAAGGTTTAGAATTATCACTTGCTCTGTTTAACTGGGGGCAGGATATGGTCTATCGCAACGGAAAGCTGGTGGTTGAAGACCGGCGCCAGTACGAACATTACACAGAGGGTAGTTATAGAGTGTTGCTCAGTCGTGGGCGTAGTGGTTTGGTCATAAAGTGTGATGACAAGGAAACGTTCGAATACCTGAAACAATGTGGTATGCAGGAGCTTTAAGTGGCTGTTGCTAGATAAAAATTAATATAAAAATGTGAGTGAGTCGTGAGCCGACAAAAAAGTCTAATTGGCTGGATAGATTTTTCATCCACAGAGCGAGAGCGTGTATCTCAAGTCTTATCCATGTTACAAGAGAAAGGTACACTTGATGAGTTGGGTATAGGACAAATCAGGGATGCCTTTGCCGATCAGCTTTTTCCGGGTTTTTCTACTATCCAAACCCGCGCTAAGTACTTTGTCACTATCCCATATATCTTTCATGACTACCGTAAGTTAGAGCCTAATGAACGGCCTCTTCTAGCTGAATACATTAGCCAGCAAGAAGATAAATTAGCTAGGTGCTTAGTCGAAAACCATCGACATGATATGCCTGATGGGATCATTGGAAAAGAAAGCCTAGAGAAAGGAGTAGCTCGTAAGCCTTCTTCCGTCTACTGGAATGGACTGCGCCAGTTATCCATCGCTAAAACAGAACTGTCGTTAAGAGAGTTTGTTAATCAGTACCAAGAGCTAGCAAACAATAAGAGCGAAGCCCATATCGATGACGATGGACAGCATTCTGATATTGCGCAACTGATGACGAAACCCGATGGTTACTGTGAATCTTGGTTAAACCAAGTGTCAATAAAACTTACACGTAAAGAAGCTGATTACCTCAAAAATAAACTACAGCTATCGAGTAAGGTTGAACATAGTGTCCCCGCTCAGTTATTCAAGCACAACCTTGTTGGTGAAGCTTTGCAAGTGGCTAATATGGATGTCCATAATGGTTGGCAGGCCGAAGCCCTTTATGAAAAGTTAAAAGACTCTCCTATTGCCGAGCAAACGAAAACATGTTTTGAAAACGCGCTGGAATTTAGTTTTGTTCTTGAAGGCGCCCATATTCGTTACAACATCCTCATAGCCCAACGTGCCAAGAATATCGAAATGATTGAACAGTGGAATGAAGAGTTTGATGTTTGGTTGAATCAAGCTCATAAACAGTCGACGAGCTTTGAACAGCAGAGCATCGATAACTGGTATGAGTTTGCTTTCGGACCACATAAAAGCGCAAACAATCGCACACGTCAGTTTATCGAAAACTGGTGTAGCTTGATTCGCGAGAATGCCTCTGTAGATAAGTTGGATGCATGTGTTAAGCAGCAAGCGATAGCAAATAAAGGGGCAAGGTGTTTGCTGAAAAAAGCCCTCAGTGATAATCAAAAGTGGGTTGGAATGCGCAAACTGGAGTTTCGTTGGCCTTCTGCCAGAGTCATTTTACAAGATATCCAGGAGGGGCTTGATGTTAGTGCCGGATAAAAATCGCTTAGATTATGGCGAACAGCTTATCGCTCCTGAAGGTTATGAGCTCACTCATGCTATTGCCACGACGTATAGCTTGGACTTGAATACTTTACTGACAGTGCCTATTGCCATGTGTTTTGGCCATACATTAGAAGGTTCGGTTGAGCACATGAGAATTGCGCTATTGGAAGCGTTAGGAATGTTGGGAGATAAACTCACGGTTTTCTACCAACAAGGCAATATTAAGTTGCCAGATAAGTACAACAGCTTATTTGGCTTGTTGGAACGCAGCCTCGTGCCCGTAGTTCCAAACGCAGGAGAGTCAAATTCAGCGTTTTCGTCGTTTCACCCGAAATTGTGGTTACTGCGATTCGAAAGCCCAGATGAAAACAAAAATGTGAAATACCGTTTGATAGTGTTGTCACGTAACTTAACGTTTGACCGCAGTTGGGATCTCAGCGCTGTCATTAACGGAGAATCAAGAGGGAAGCGCAAGCCAGCCAATCGTCCATTGATTGACTTTTTTGATGAGGTTTACCGTGGTTCTTCAACGCTTTCATTTGGTGATGTAATTGAGCCAGAAGAGCTAGTTAGGGTGCATTGGGATAAACCAGATAACATCACTGAACTTGGTTTTCTCTCTACTGTTTTTGATGATGACAATAAACGACAGCATCCAATTCGTTTAGAGCATGATAATCAAGCCATGCTTGCTGTATCACCTTTTATTCGAGGAGGTGGCAAAGTAGGAGCTTTAGATTGGCTCAGTACCTTTGCTCCTGATGAACAACGTTACTTATTTAGCCGTAAAGAAGAGCTTGATATGGCGGGCGAGAAAGCGCTGGACGGTTGGCACTGCTACGCACTTAACGAACACCTCGTCGATGCGGAAGAAAATGAGGAAATGGACCAGTCCCCATTTGTAGAAAACGACCTCAACTTGCATGCAAAGTTATTGGTTGTCGACGAAAGTGATTCCACTACCAGCTGGCACCTTGGTTCTGCGAATACAACTCAAGCAGCGATGGGAGACGCCTCCAATAACCCGAGAAATAGTGAATTCATGCTTCGTTTAACGGGCTCCAAAGATCACATTGGTGTTCATTCACTGATCAAGCAATGGGTTAATGAGCATGGCACCGGCTTATTTACAAAACATGAGTTCAGCGAATTAGAAGAAACTGAAGGTGAAGACTCTGATCGAGCACTTCGTCTATTAGAGTTCAGCCTAATTAGTACAGATTGGAAGCTCGAAGTTGATTTATGTGGTGATGACGAATACCAACTGACCTTGAATGGGGCTTTGGTTGAAATCCCGCCGAGTTTTGACGTTAAGGTTTCGATATTGAGTGCGTCACAGCCCCGTGCCCTAGCTCGAGAGGTTATTTGGGATAGCCTTAAACTCTCCCAGATTAGTGCACTAATTCACTTCGAAATATCAGAAAGTGATTCAGTGGTTAAGAATTTAGTCGTTAAAGCTGAAATAACGAATGATTTTGAATTGGCTCGAGGCAAGGCAATTACTAATGAATTGCTCGAAAACCGCTCACAGTTTATGAGTTATATCTCGATGTTGTTACATATCGACCCAAGTAAGCAAGATCTAATGAACGGTGTGGGTAAGGGAGACGGTGAAGGGGCTGGTGGTGTGTTCTTCACCAAAGACAGTGTGATCTACGAAAAATTGATGCGAGCGGCTGCGTTAAGTCCGGATTTGTTAGAAAGAATTGATCGTTTACAGGCGCAAGTCGATGAAAAGATCATTCCAGATGAATTCAAGACGTTATGGGGCGTCTTCTCGTCATTTGTACCATCTAAATAGTACTTCAAAAAACGTCGAAATAATAAGATAACTAGATAATGACACAAGCGATCCTAGAGCAACTAAACGGTGTATTGACTGGCCTTAAAGATTTTCAAAAGGCAACGGTAGACCTAGTTATAGATAAGTATCAAATACCCGAACATAGCCACAGAATACTTGTAGCTGATGAAGTGGGGTTAGGAAAAACTATCGTCGCGAAAGGTGTCATCGCTCAATTACTGAAAAGACATGTAGGGTCCAACACGACTACACCGATGCGTGTCATCTATATCTGTTCCAACCTTGCATTGGCAGATGAGAATCGCCAAAAGCTGGCGCTATTTAATGGTGAAGATGCAAAGCGATGGGTGAAACCATCAACATTTGGGCGCTTGGTTGAACTGGCTCTAAAGCCGAAAAAATCTGAAATAAACGATGAGCACGTCATTGAAGTTTGTACGTTAACCCCTTCGACTTCTTTTACGTTGACTGCTGGTTCGGGTAACTGCCGGGAAAGAGCGATCTTAGCGGTTCTATTGTCTCAAACGACGAATTTATGTGAAGTCGTGAAGCCAGTTCGTGAGCTATTTAAAACCAACCAGATTACCAAAGAGGGTCGATGGGAAGATGAATTGATGTATCTGGATCAATATTTTGATACAGATCCGTTAGTCGTTTCTCAGCTTGAAAGAAGTTTGAGCAAGCCTTGTGAATCTGATGTGTTAAGAGAACACTTTTCATCGCTACAAGATGCGGCGCTCTACCTAGCTAATTGTTGGAACAAAGACTCAGGGGAAACCGATGAAACTAGCCATCTATTTTACCATTTTAGAGTGGAAATTCGTCGACTGGTGGCGCGCTGTTGTGCTGGAAGCTTGCAAGCAGACTTGTTCATCCTAGATGAGTTTCAACGCTTTCAGTCGTTAACAGATCAAAGTTCCGATTCCGAAGAGTCGTTAATTGCTAGACAGGTATTTAGTGATAAGGGCAAAGCCAAAAAAGCAAAATCCAAAGTACTTTTGTTGTCGGCAACGCCTTTTAAAGCGATGACGACAATTAACGATGAGGACGATGAAAGCAGTCATCATGAACAATTGCATAAGTTACTCGATTTTCTATCGCACTATGACTTGGACTTTGTTTCTCAATACGAAATGAATCGTAATCTGCTTCATGGGGATATGTTAACCCTGTCGTCCGGCAATGCAGATTTTGAGTCTATCAGCGATACCAATGCGCGTTCAGTCGAAAAGTTACTGCGAGAATACATTGCCAGAACTGAGCGGAGCCAAATTAGCAAAGGCTTTGAGCAGCTTATTCATTCCAATGAACTATGTTGTGGTTCTGACTTTAGTGTTGAAGAAGTCCAAGGTTACCGAGCGATCGAAGCATTAAACGCAGTGCTACCTAAAGGGCGTGGAGGTGTATCTCTTATCGAGTTCGCTAAGTCAGCTCCTTGGGCTATATCTTTCTTAAATGGTTATGCTTTTAAGGAACTGTACCACCGTAATATCAATAGCCCTGATGTACGAAAGTTGCTTAGAAAGTCTAAAAGTAGCGAGCAAGCTCAGGCTTGGCTCTCTCATGCTAACATCCAAAACTATAGATTGAACGTTGAACAAAGTGCCCCGAATGCAAAGATCAAAGCATTAAGTAAAGTGATTTTCGAAGGTTCGCCGGAGAACTTGCTTTGGTCCCCACCTTGCAAACCTTACTACCAATTTGACGGTGTATTTAAAGGGAATGAACATTTTACTAAGACGCTGCTATTTTCATCGTGGGCGCTTGTGCCAAAGGCTTTAAGTTGCCTGTGGTCTTATGAGGCCGAACGTCGAGTAATAAAAGGGAAGGGTAAGAGGCCGCAGTACCATAGTGATAAAAACGCTTCACCTTTACTTCGGTTTGAAGGGAAATCAACTCTCAACGTATGGCATTTACTTTATCCTTGTAAGTCGCTAGCCGATGTGTCGTATTTGGGTGGGAGCCTAGATGAGGTATTGGCTCAACAAACCATGTTAATCCAGAGTAAATTAGCTTGTTTAAAGCAATATGAAAGCGAAGAAAGGACCAATAGAGATTGGTACGTGCTTGCTCCTATGCTGCTGGATCGACAAGCTGGGAAGGCAGGACATTTCGATCAATGGTTAGAGGTGATAGAGTCTCGCTTAAACACAGAAGGCCGTATTAAGCATTTTGCCAAAATTAAGCAGTACTTTGAGGGGAGTGAGCCATTCTCTCTAGGTAAAATGCCTGATGATTTAGCCAAAGTACTGGCATATTCAAGCTTAGCTAACCCTGCTACCTGCGCAATGAGGACCATTCAAGCGCTGTGGTCAGAAGGCATATCTGAATTCGATTTGGTAAGTTACTCTGTTCAATTTGCAGAGCTTACAACCAGACTGTTCAATCATGAATACGCTATTCCCATTGTGAAACGTAACGTTAAACACACTCTGCTATCTGGACAGACGGCATCACCCGCTTGGTATAAGGTCTTGGTCTATTGCGCACATGGCAATTACCAATCAATGCTTGATGAATACTGCCACTTACTTGCGACATCAGGCAGCGATGTACATGCCGCAACAAGTAAGCTAGAGCATGCCATGGGAATACGAAGTTCATCCGAGCAGGTTCACTTCTGGGAGAATAGAACAAAAGCGAAAGATAACTGTTCATCGTCTATGCGTTGTCATTTTGCTGTTCCGCTCGGTAATCAAAAACTCAATGATGATAGCGGCTTGAAACGAGTAGTGAGCGTACGTGACGCGTTTAACTCCCCATTCCGACCATTTGTGTTGAGTTCTACATCGATTGGTCAAGAAGGGCTTGATTTTCATTGGTATTGCCGTCGAGTCGTTCATTGGAACTTACCCAACAACCCCATCGATATTGAGCAACGAGAAGGGCGGGTGAACAGGTATAAGTCGCTTGTTGTTCGTCAACGTATAGCAGAAAACCACACTCCAGATTTTGGCAACAAAGCGGATGTTTGGGAGCAGCTATTCGCACAAGCAGCCAATGATGATGCGAATAAAACGAGTGACTTAGAGCCGTACTGGTTTACTCCTAATGGCAAGGCTCAAATTGAGCGAATTGTGCCGACTTACCCGATGAGTAAGGAAGTTGCGAAATATGCTGAAGTGAAAAAAATACTAGTGCTCTATCGCTTAGCGTTTGGACAACCGAGACAGCAAGAGCTCTTGGAAAGCTTTACAGCCTGCGATATAGAAAGTGAAGAATTTAATCGAGTGAAGGACTCGTTGATCATCGACCTTGCCCCTTTGAATGCTATTTGATTTATCCCCACCAGCTTTCACTGGTGGGGATTTGTATTTTTTCTATGCACTCAGTCTTGTATTGAATTATCTCACATTGCTGATTCCCCGATTTTCCCATATTCTCTCACCATTAATTCTGATGAATAAAACCAACATGAGATAACACTCTGAATGGTAGACCAAATTTTAACCTTGAAAGAGGTGGCTGCTTACCTAAAGTTGGCCGAAAAAACAGCATATAGATTAGCAAGCGAAGGAAAGCTTCCTGGTTTCAAAGTCGGCGGTTCTTGGCGCTTCAAACGTGAAGACCTTGAAGCGTGGATAGAAGAGAATAAGAGCAAGCAATGACATTAATAAAACTCAAAGATTTAGAAGCGCATCTTTGGCATGCGGCCCACATTATTACGGGTCCAATTGACGCTTCAGACTACAAAACCTACATCTTCCCGATCCTATTCTTCAAGCGTATTTGTGATGTTTACGATGAAGAGTTCGCAGACGCGATGGAACAAGTGGGTGATGAAGAGCTTGCTAAGGGTGATATGTTTCACCGTATCCAGATTCCAGCAGATTGCCATTGGAAAGATGTTTTCGCTGAAACTAAAGACATCGGCCAAGCCCTAAAAGATTCATTCCGTGGCATTGAGCTAGAAAACCCACAGCTGCATGGTATTTTTGGTGATGCGAGCTGGACCAACAAAGAGCGTCTATCAGACGAACTGCTATCGACACTACTCAACCATTTCAACAAGGTTAACCTTGGTGTATCGAGTGTACGTAATGATGACATGGGCCGTGCTTACGAATATCTCATCAAGCGCTTTGCTGATAAAGCAAACAAGAAAGCAGGTGAGTTCTACACACCGCGTACCATTGTTCGTCTTATGGTTAATATTCTAGACCCACAAGCTAACGAAAGCGTTTATGACCCGGCTTGTGGTACAGGCGGTATGCTGCTTGAAACCATCCACCATGTTAAAGAGAGTGGCGGCGACCCACGTCTTCTAAAAATCAAAGGTCAAGAGAAGAACCTGACTACCGAAGCGATTGCTCGAATGAACTTGTTCCTACACGGACAAGAAGACTTTGAAATCGTACGTGGTGACACACTTCGTGATCCTAAGTTTTTGCAAAATGACCAACTAGAAAATTTTGACTGCGTAATCGCAAACCCTCCATTTAGCTTAAAAGAGTGGGGGCATGATTATTGGACAAGTGATCCATACGGTCGTGCTAACTTTGGCCTAGCACCAAAAACTAACGGGGATTTTGCTTGGGTTCAGCATATGTTTGCTTCATTGAATGATGAAGGGCGAATGGCGGTAGTGCTGCCACATGGTGTGCTTTTCCGTGGTGGTGCAGAAGGTAAAATCAGAACCAAGCTATTAAAAGAAAACCGCATCGTGGCGGTAATCGGCGTGGCTTCAAACTTGTTCTACGGTACAGGCATCCCGGCTTGTATTCTCGTGTTGCGTAAAGCGAGACCAGAAGAGCATAAAGACCATGTGCTGATTGTGAATGCGGAAGAAATCTTTACCAAAGGTCGCGCGCAAAACACCTTGTCAGAGCCTCAAGCCGATGAGATTTACGACATCTATCAGAAGATGCGCACCAAAGGGCCTAAAGCAGACGACATTGAAGGTGTCGCACGTTGGGTGCCACATAGCGAGATTGAAGAGAACGATTTCAACTTGAACATTGCTCGTTATGTACAAAAGCCGCTAGAAGAAGAAACCATTACCGTAGAAGAAGCGTTGAAAGATTTCCAGCAAAAATTAGCAGCCTTAGAGGTCGCTGAACAAGAGTTAGAAGCCTTGTTAATCAAAGAGGGCTTTGAGCTATGAATAAAAACAAACTAGAAGACCTACTGTGGGGCGCTGCGGAGTTCCTGCGTGGCCAAATTGATGCGTCTGATTACAAGCAGTACGTATTCCCACTGCTATTCTTTAAGCGTCTATCGGATGTATATCTAGAAGAGTATAACGAAGCACTCGAGCTGCACGAAGGTGATGCAGAATATGCAGCGATGTCGATGTACCACCGTTTCGATATTCCAGAAGAAGCTAGCTGGGAGAAAGTTCGCAACACGAGCAAAGACATTGGTGAGGCGATTCAAAATGCACTGCGTTTAATTGAAGCGAAGAATGAACGACTGCACGGTGTATTTGGTGATGCGCAGTGGACCAACAAAGAACGCTTACCAGATCACTTGCTATCAGACCTTATTCAGCATTTCAGCAAAATTCCACTAGGCATTAAGTCTGTTGCTCAAGATGACTTGGGGGAAGCTTACGAGTACTTGATCAAAAAGTTTGCGGATGACTCAGGTCATACAGCTGCCGAGTTCTATACCAATCGTACCGTTGTGCATTTGATGACCCGTATCATGAAGCTTAAGCCTGGCGAGAGTGCGTATGACCCAACCTGTGGTACGGGCGGAATGCTGCTTAATGCGGTGATGGACCTGCGTTCTCTAGGTGAAGAGTGGCGCGGCGTTCACTTGTATGGTCAAGAAGTAAACCTGCTAACCTCTGCAATCGCACGTATGAACATGTTCCTGCATGACATTGAAGAGTTTGATGTTATGCGTGGTGATACCCTAGGCGACCCTAAGTTTATCGAAAACGATCAGCTCAAACAGTTTGATGTCATTTTTGCTAACCCCCCGTATTCCATTAAAAAGTGGAACCGTGAAAAGTTTGCGGCCGACCCGTATGGCCGCAATATGTACGGTGTGCCACCACAAGGTTGTGCTGATTACGGCTTCTATACCCATATCATCAAAAGCTTAAAACCCGATACGGGCCGTGCAGCCATGCTTTGGCCTCATGGGGTGCTGTTCCGCGATTCTGAGCAAGCGATCCGCAAGCAGGTGATTGAGTCTGACATAATTGAAGCGGTGATAGGGCTTGGACCAAATCTGTTCTACAACTCGCCAATGGAATCGTGCGTAGTGGTGCTCAACTGTAATAAGCCAGTTGAGCGTAAAAATAAGATTCTCTTTATCAATGGTGTAGAACATGTAACCCGCGAGCGTGCTCATAGCCGTTTATCTGATGATGATTTAGATGTGCTTTGTGACGCTTATTTCCAACCAGGCAACCAAAGTGATATTACTGCGCTGGTTGATTTAGACACTATCAGTGAAAACCAATACAACTTATCTATTCCACTTTATGTGAAGGCAAAGAGTAGTGGGGAAGTACATGATATCGAACATGCTATTGAGTCATGGAAAATGAGCCGAGTACAACTTAAGAAGCAAACCAACAAACTATTTAATAGCCTCGCGAAGTTAGGTTACGAGGTAAAGAGCGATGACTGATAATCAAACTATAAAATTCGGTGATATCTGTAAAGAAGTAAAGCTGACGACTAAAGACCCGATTGGTGATGGCTATGAGCGTTACATCGGTCTTGAACACTTAGATTCTGGTTCTTTAAAGATAAAGCGTTGGGGAATGATTGCAGAAGATTCTCCAAGTTTTACGCGTGTATTCAAAAAAGGTCAGATCTTGTTTGGTAAACGCCGACCTTATCTAAAGAAGGCTGCAATTGCAGAGTTTGATGGGATTTGTTCTGGAGATATTATCGTTCTAGAAGCTATTGAGGGTACTATCAAACAAGAAGATCTACCTTATATAGTTCAAACTGATGTTTTGTGGAACTGGGCAGTGAAAACATCTAGTGGCTCTCTTTCCCCTCGCACTAAGTTTAAAGACTTAGCAGAGTGCGTTTTTGAGTTTGGGGCTGAGATTAGTGATGTTTGTGAGCTTTTTAAAGCAATGCATAAGGTTTCTGCTTGTAAAAATGATGCTTATCATTCTTTAGTCGCTTTAGAAGATGCCGTGATTAAAGACGTACTGACAAATAGTACTAATCAAGTATTGGAAATGACAGGACAAGAGCTGTTGGACAATGGCTACCTAACGCTTTTACAGGATGGCAATCATGGGGCCCAGTATCCAAGGAAAAATGAATTTGTAGATAGTGGGCTTCCATACCTTTCTGCTCAAAATATAGATGATATGGGGAATGTATACATTGATGAATGTCCTCGATTAACTGAAGAAAGAGCTAGCAAACTGCGGATAAAACCTGCTCTTGGGGGAGATGTAATTTTGACCCATAACGCTACAGTTGGGCGTGTGGCTGTTTTAGATAAAAACCTAGGAACTGTGATAGGCAGCACTTCTACTACTTATTACCGTGTGAATCCAGAAAAACTCTCGGCTAGATATCTCGCAGCTTTTATGAGGTCTTCATTCTTTCAAAATCAATTGGCGCGTTTAATGAAACAAAGCACACGAAACCAAGTGCCAATTACAACACAGAAAAAACTCACATTTTTATTGCCAGGAATAGAAGTTCAAGAATTGATTGAGAAGATGAACTCTTGTTTCGATTTTAAAAGACAGGTTGCTGATGATGCGTGCGAAACACGATTGAAACAATGTATCGAGAAAGAATATTTTTGAGTAGGTGAGTATGTTTAACGAACAAACAGTCACAGAAAATGGAATTATTGACCGTTTAAAAGGCTTAAGCGGATTAAAGTGGAATTACTGCCATGGTGAGAGTTTACCCAAGCAAACTCACGATATCTTTATCGATACTTGGCTTAAAGACGCGCTTTGTTCGTTAAACCCTGATATTGGTAACAATCCCGATTATGCTGATGAAGTGATATACAAACTTCGTGGCTTGATGTTGGAAGCCAAGCACACGGGCTTGGTGAAAGCGAACGAGAATTTTCATGAATGGTTAATGGCAGAGAAAAGCCTACCGTTTGGTGAGAACGGCGACCATATTACTATCAAGCTAATTGACTTTGATACCCCTGAAAACAACCACTTTGTTGTTGCGCAGCAGGTTCATTTCATTGCTGCAACAGAAGTGTTTTTCGATATAGTTCTTTACGTGAACGGTATCCCGCTGGTGGTGGGGGAAGTGAAATCTGCCACTCGTCCAAGTGTGACTTGGCAAGATGGCGCTGCTGATTTTATGGGTGGTCAAAAGCATTATTGGAAAAATGTTGAGCCTTTTTTTGTACCAAACCTTCTGTGTTTTGCTTCTGAAGGTCGCACTTTTGCTTATGGTGCGATTAATGCCCGAGTCAAAGATTGGGGGCCTTGGCATAAAACCGACCAGCGAGATGAAATTCCAGCAAGTTTAGCTACCGTACTTGATAGCTGTGAAGGCTTACTGAACCCAGAAACCTTGCTGCAAATGCTAGAGTCTTTCGCACTGTTTTCAACGGTGAAGACAGGTAAAGACACGCCGCCTAAACGCATTAAAATTTTACCGCGTTATCCGCAATTTGAAGCGGCAAAGCAAATTGTTGAGCGTGTTAAAAAAGGTTATCCGAAAAAAGGACTTATCTGGCACTTCCAAGGTTCGGGTAAGTCCTTGCTTATGCTCTATGCGGCTCGCATGCTTCGTGCTGATAACAAGTTAAAAAATCCTACAGTACTCATTGTGGTAGACCGTCGAGATCTCGATAGCCAAATCAATGAAACCTTTGGTGGGGCTGATGTTAAAAACCTCATCAAAGTACAAAGCTGTAGAAAGCTCGGCGAGCATATAGAACAAGATAGTCGCGGCATTTTGATCACCACCGTCTTCAAGTTTAAAGATGTTGAAATTGATGAGAGCAATGGAAACGGCCTAAACAGTCGTGACAACATTATCGTGCTGGTGGATGAAGCGCACCGTACTCAAGAAGGTTCGCTCGGCGACAAGATGCGCTGGGCTTTGCCTCATGCTCACTTCTATGGATTAACAGGCACGCCGATTTCTGGTATCGACCGCAACACCTTCAAACTCTTTGGTGCCGAAGAGGATGAAGGGCGTTATATGAACCGCTACAGCTATAAGCAATCTATACGAGATAAAGCAACCAATGCGGTCAAGTTCGAGCCACGTTTGGCTGAGCTTCGTGTGGATCGTGCCGCTATCGATGAAGCCTTTGAACAAATGGTCAAAGACAACGATCTGGATGATGATGAGAAAATGGCATTGTCTAAACGTGCTGGCCGCTTAGCTATTATGTTGAAGGCGCCAAAGCGCATGGCGGCGGTAAGTGAAGATATTGCCAACCACTTTGTAAGCCATGTAAAGCCAAAGCAGATGAAAGGCATGGTTGTAGTCTATGACCGAGACGCTTGTGTGCAGATGTATTACTTACTTGGTAAAAAACTAGGTTTTGATGCGGTAGAAGTGGTCATGAACGTCGACCAAGCACCAATCAAAGATGAAGATGCAAGTAAGAAAGGCAAGGTTAACAAGGACTGGCGTAAATGGAAGCAAGATCTTGAGCTGCCAATCAAAGAGTCCGACTTTGAACGTTGGCAAGAGATTGATGGTAATGACCAAAAGCAGAAGAGCCTGATTGAGGATTACAAAGATCCTAAACAACCACTTCAATTGCTGGTTGTGACTGCAAAACTGTTAACTGGTTTTGATGCACCTATCTGTTACTGCATGTACTTAGATAAGCCATTACGTGACCATACCTTGTTGCAGGCAATGTGCCGTACTAACCGTTTGTACGAGACGGACAATGTTAGCAAGCAAATGGGCCTCATCATTGATTACCTTGGCGTGTTTGAAAATCTACGTACCGCACTCGCGTATGATCCTGAAGAGATCGACGGTGTGGTAGAAGGTATCGAGGCCTTTAAAGAGCTACTGCCAGCTCAGCTAGATAAGTGTTTAAGCTTCTTCCCTAACGTCGACAGAACCATCGACGGCTTTGAAGGTATTATGGCAGCGCAAGCTTGCTTACCGACTAACGAAAAGCGCGATGAGTTTGCAGCCTCTTTTGGTGTGTTAGCTAAGTTATGGTCTGCGATTAACCCAGATGCGTTCTTAACGCCTTATCGAGCTGATTATAAGTGGTTGGTTCAAATCTATGAATCAGTTCGCCCTGTAGGGCAGACAGGCTCTCTTGTTTGGGCAGCGCTAGGTCCAGAAACTATCAAGATGATTCACGAGCATACCGATATTAATCGCATTCGTGATGATATTGATGAGTTGGTTATGGATGAGCACGCTATCTTCACCTTGACTGAGAAAGAACAAGAGAAGCGCGCAAGCCAGTTAGAAATCGATCTAATGGGCCGCTTACGTGGTAGCGGTAATCCGAAGTTTATTGCTCTTGGTGAGCGCTTAGAGAAATTACGCCAGGATTATGAAGCCGGCGTAATCAAAGCAATAGACTGGTTAAAAGGGCTGCTTGATACTGCCAAAGACACGGTACAAGCGGAGCGTGAAACGGGGGATTCACCAGTAACCCAAGAAGATAACAAACAAGCATTAACGAAGTTGTTCTTAGAAACTCGCCCAGAAAGCACACCAAAGCTTATCGGTGATGTTGTCGAGCAGATAGACAAGATTGTAAAAGCCAAACGCTTCAAAGGCTGGCAAAGCTCGAACAGTGGCCCACGAGAGATTCAAAAGGCACTGCTACTGACGCTTGCTCAGTTTGGTTTAGGAAAAGACAAAGAGCTGTTCGCCAAGGCGTATGGTTATATTGAAGAGCATTATTAATGGCAACTATTTCACTTCCTCTACCACCTAATGTTCTTTATAAAGAAGCACAGCAGATCGAGTTTGATAAAATTGCTACATTCATCGGTGGGAATGGCTCAGGGAAGTCAACGATATTAAAGTCTATATTTGATGAAAAACTTAAAGGCTCGTTATACGAAGACTTTAAGGTTGTGTGTTTTTCGTCTGGTCAAAATGAAAGTTACTCTGAGCGCTTTGCTCACTACTTAAATAATGAGCGTAAAGACAAAAGAGCACTAAGTTTGGATTGTTTTTACTATGATAAGTCGTTGGCAAAATTACTGGTTTTTTTATCTACTACTGGTAACCAAAACGGTTTGGTCCGCAAATTCTTACGTCACAATGACTATGTTGTTGAAAATGAATTTGAAGAAGATGGTTCAACAAAAATTACTTTTGATATTAAAGTTGATAAAGCATATGTGAGCTTAGTAGAGCAAGCTCAAAAAGAAGAAGCTCAAGGCAACAGCGATGTCATGATCAACAAGGCCTATCATCTAACCCTGAGCAACTTTATTAACACATTAGTGGATGATAGTTACGATTTTAGTCAACCTCTAGAACTGAAAACGATTCAGTTGACTCAAAGCGGGTTATCCAATGTATCCTTTGAGACCGATGAACATACCTCTTTTGATTCAAAAATCATGTTTTTCACACAGGCTGCAGATAATGATTATTTTGTAGTTAAAAAAAGTTTAAACCTTGAATTTTTGAAGGTGAATGGCTCCTCAGGTGAAGAAAGTAAACCACTACGTTTGGAAGATTTGAGCGATGGTGAGTACCAACTACTTTTTCTATATGCTTTAGTTGATCTTTTTGACAGAGAAAATACTTTGTTTTTGTTTGATGAAGCAGATTCACATCTCCATTATAAAAATATTGACCATCTATGGGCCACATTTAATAAGATAAGTGGTAGAGCCCTTACAACAACTCACTTAATAGATTCAATTTCTAAATCTGGCATGGATAAGCTTAAGGTAATTGATAAAGGTGAAATAAAATCTGGAGAAAAAATAAGCTATCTTGCCTCGCGACTTAAAGAATTGTCAGAAATCAATAATACACAACTTAAAGCAATGTCGATCGCAGAAAATATTGTTTTTATGGATGATGAAGATGATTGGATTATTTTTAAACAACTAGCTATAAGAAAACTAGCTGAAACAGAAGAAATAAAAGCACAGATGATGTCTTTTCTTAATAAGTTCATTGTTATAAAGCAAGAATCTGGTTTTGAAAAAGATACTCAAGTATTTGGTCATGCAAAAATAAAACGGCTTGATAACTTTGTAGGATATTTAGAAGGACATTTACATAATACAAAGAATGTGTACCTAATATGTGACAGGGATGAATATCTTCTGAATAATATTGGTACTGAAAAATGTAAATTGTTAGTTCAAAACAATGGTACTCGAAAGTTCAATAAGAACAAATTAACATCCCATTTGCTTTCTTGGAAAAGAAGAGAAATCAAGCACTACCTGGTTAGCCCAACAGCTCTTGCGACCACCATTGATGATCTTAATGAGATATTTGATCTAGGTAGAAAAACGGGGTTATCTAAAGGAAATCCAGGCGATTATGATACTACTGGAAAATATAACGACAAGTTGGCATCAATTGAGTCTAATTTGGTTAAAGATTTAGTAGACCCTTATGTTAAAGATGAGGTTGGCTTTTGTTCTAATAAGACGCAAGCGTTTGTTAATCGAATACCTAAAGAAGAAATTAGTGAAGATATTGTAGAAATGTACAATTATTTGGTGAAAACTAATGAATAATAAATTGATAAATATTATTGATCTCATTAGAAAGGATACGGGAATAAATAACGCTATTGATGCGGTTGAGCAATTAGCTTTATTACTATTAGTTAGGTATACTCACGAAGTGGCCTCAAATGAGATATCAAAAGAAAATCACATAGAGTCATTTAAGAACTTATTTTTCGATCTAAATAATTTTTCAAAAGATAGTTTAGTGATTGATTTTTATGCATTAAGAGATAAATTAAATCATATAGTAGTTACCAGTCGTTTTAGTGAAAATGAATTGTCTCATAGTGTTTTCTCTCGTGAAAACTGGAAAAAAATCGAAAACATTTTAGATCAGATACCTTTTCGAATTAGGTCAAAAAAAATCTTAGATTTGGTTATACATAGATTGGAAGAGTTGGACTTATCCGAAGGTATTGAAGTAGATTTTGACCGTTTATTGCTCAATATGGTGAAAGATTCAGGTTCATCAGGTGCATATTATTCTCCAAGACCATTGATTAAGGCAATGGTCAGTGTTTTAAACCCTAAACCACTAGCTACTGTTTACGATCCAGCTATGGGAACTGGTGGGGTTTTTGTTGAGGCAAAAATACACGCGAAGGATAGGGGCTGCTTTAATGGTTTAAGGTTTATTGGTAATGATTTAAGTCCATTCGCGAATTTGATAGGGGCGTTGAATTTGCTTCTAAACGATATCGATATTAGTGGCGTATCGATATCTGACTCATTGTTAGATAGAGATTATCAGCAATACGATTTTGTCATATCGGGAGTGCCGTTCGGAAAAGTTAACGAGTTAACTAAGTATGAATATTACTATCACGGTTATAGTGGCAGTCTTGAAGCAATGTTTCTTAAGCATACGATGGATAAGCTGGCAAAAGGGGGCCGGGCCGCAATAATTATTCCAGATGGCATTTTATTCGGTAATGCACCACATCTAGAAGAACTAAAGCGACAGCTGCTAACTCAATTTGATTTACATACGGTACTGAGCCTTCCCAAAGGTACGTTAGCGCCATACTCTGGAGTTAAAGTTAGTGTTTTGTTTTTTGATAATACCTTGTCGGATAAAGACATATGGTTTTATGAGCTAAGAACGGACAAGCCTTTGACTAAGTTAAACTCAATTACTGAGTCTGACTTTGAGGACTTTATGTCATTGTACGAACGTAGAGAAGTTAGTGAGCATTCTTGTTTAATCAGTAAGGAGCCTTTACTAAAGGATAAGACACTTAACCTTTCATTTTCTTTACCTAAGACAGAAGCGGGCCTGAAGTTCGACAAACAGGAAATGATCGCTTCATTAAAAAGCGAACAGTTATCTTTGGTGACATCAATTGAAAATCACTTCGACTATATGTCTCTAAACCTCGAGTGTAAGTATATACATCAGGTTAAGTTAAAAGATATTTGCAAACTTAGGTCTGGAGACAAACTCAATAAATCAGAAGTAATGGATAGTGGTGAGTTTCCTGTATACGGTGGTAACGGAGTAATAGGCTTTAACGTAGAACCAAATAGGCATGGAGACTCAATCGTCATTGGAAAGGTAGGAGCCCACTGCGGAAACATACACTTTTCAACTCAACCCTATTGGTTAACCAGTAATGCCATGAGTTTGGAATTATTGGATACCACTAAGGTATATTTACCCTACCTGGCTCATGTTTTAAAAAGCTTAGAATTAAACAATTTGGCAACAGGAACTGCACAAAAGTTCATCTCTATCAATAAATTATATGAAGTAGAAGTTTCTTTACCTAGTCTCGAAAAACAAAGGGAATTGAGTGAGTGGTTTACTTCTATTGAAGAAAGTAAGAGTAAGATACAAAGCCTGTTAGCCGATTTTAGCCGAAATCTTGGAACCATCTCAACGGAGTCAATTACTGAAAAGGCTCTTAAAGGATAGAAAGCTTTAGCTATTCATAACATGAAATACCAGGTTTAGGGTCGAGTAACTAGGCTTAAAAGTAATGGAAGGGTACTTTATCGATACCTTTCTATTCAATGGATTTCATTAAGTAATACCTGTAGTAATACTTTTAAATCTTAGATTTGTAATTTGTTTTTTAAATCAAGCTCTTGGTTCGCTAATCCTGCCGCCTCACTCCCGCCACATTCTAAGCCCCAGCAGAAATGCTGGGGCTTTTTCGTTGGATCTCATAAGAGAATAAAAGCAATTAAGCGTTGTGTAAGTAGAGGTACTGCGAATGTCCTCTCTACACCAATCAGCTTATAGATTTGAATCTCTCATCGAGCCTCTATGCGATTGAAACTCCTCCAGATCAATAAATTCATCTTGGTTGATGTCAATTCGCTCAAACATGCCGTCACTATTGGCTGAGTTTCTTAGTAGACGCCCTTCAGATCGACGAAGCTCCTGTCGCGCCTTTTGAAAGTCAGTAAATTCCTCTGCAGAGATTAACCCATCCATATTTGTATCGATATCCTCAAAAACAGGGGGTTGTTGCATACCTGCTCGGCCAGTTCCTTTTGTTGTCGCATCCACGGAAAGAGAAAGTGATAGGCAACCCAGTAGTATAGGAACAATACACTTATTCATAACTGCCTCCTTGTTACTAGTTCCCAACAAAATTATACGCCTTAAAAACCATGATAATTGTGTGGTTTTGGTTGGTGACAGGGAGAATATTCAAAATCCTAATCATGAGACTTAAAGTTAGTGGTAAATAAAGATACCGCCATTGCGGCGGTATCTATACAAATCCCAAGCCGGAACGTTTTAAACTTTAAAATACTTCAGCTGATCATTGAGGTGTTCTGCGGTGTTGGCCATGGCTTGGCTATCTTGTGCGAGCGATTGTGACGCTTGGAGCACTTCGTTTGCGGCGAGGTGGATGCCTGTCACGTTTTCATTCATCTCTGTGGCAACAGCGCTTTGCTGTTCTGAGGCGGCGGCGATTTGTGCCACCATATCGTTGGCGTTTTGCATTTCAACCACAATTAAATCTAACTGCTTACGAGTATTTTCTGACGATTCAACGCTTTGAGCGACATTTTCATTACTTGTTTGCATTGCTTCGAAGGTTTTGTTTGCTTGTTCAGTGAGTTTCTCGATGGTGTGCTGAACCTCATTGGTCGAGTTTTGCGTGCGGCTCGCGAGATTGCGGACTTCATCTGCGACAACGGCGAAACCTCGGCCTTGTTCACCTGCACGCGCCGCTTCAATCGCCGCATTGAGTGCGAGTAGGTTGGTTTGCTCAGAGACGTCACGGATGACTTCAACCACATTGCTGATTTCATTAACCCCTGCCTGCAAACCGCGAACCAAATCATTGGCGAGAGAGATGTTGTCAGAAACATGCGCAATCGACTTTGATGTAACCTTCATTGCTTCATCGTTGACTTGAACGTGGTTGACCACTTTACCTGTACTTTCTGAGGTGTTTTCAGCATTCGTCGCAACATCCGAAATTGTTGCGCTCATCTCGGTCATTGCGGTTGAGAGCAACTCTAGCTGGCTATGCTGAGAGTTGACGCTAGTGGCAGCTTCTTCACTGGCTTGAGCAATTTGACTCGCCATGGTACTTGATTGAATCGCCGAGTCATGGGCGGTGCTGAGGGTGGTTTGAAGCTTATCGAGCATCTTGTCCATTTGCTTACCCATATCACCTAACTCATCTTTACGTGTAAGGTTAAGACGACCTCGCAAATCACCATCGGCGATGTTGTGCATGTGGGTGATGAGTTTTTCTAGAGGGGTAAGGATATTATTTGAAATCACGTAACCCATCGCGAACAGAAGCCCAGTGAGGATAAGTGCTACGACGGTCTCTTTGATTGCCAGTGCGTAAAACGCCTCCTGAATGTCAGAGACCAGAATGCCAGAGCCAATAACCCACCCCCATTCAGGAAAAAGTTGCACGTAAGAGATCTTATCTTTCAGCGCGCCTTGAGGGCTTTTCCATTGATAGTCTAGGAAACCTTTCTGCGCTGGCCTGTTTGAAATGGCCACCATTTCCTGCCAGTGGTGCTTGCCCGCCCCATCGGTAAAGTCTTTGGCTGTTTGGCCATTCAACTCAGGTTTGAGCGGGTGCTGAACGACACGTGTTTGCTGGTCAACAATCCAGAAATAATTATTGCCATCGTATCGGATGGCTTCAATCGCTTTGAGCGCTTGCTGTTTAGCGGTCTCGTCTCCAAGGGTTTGACGTTGATTGTAGTAATGCTGAGTCAAACTGAGCACAGATTCGACCTGCGCTTGAAGTTTGTCTTGGCGCTCCAGCATCGAGGAGTCACGTTGTTGCAGTAGGTTGTAGGCGCAAGCCATCGCGATAAGAATTGCCGACAATAAGACAATCGATGCGAGTTTGGATTTTATTGTTAGGTTACTTAGTTTCATTATTGATCCGATATTATTGTTCTGACGTCACCGCGAACTTTAACAAGGATCCGTTTTCTTTGAGCGACTGAGTTCATAAAACCACACTGTTCATAAGTTTTCATATCAGTAAGGTGCATTTGATCAAACAATGCGCAAAATGAATAAAATACGGTAAATTTTCATGGTGTTAGGCACAATTTGCTTCGGTAGGAGGGCTGTGAGAGATGACTAAAAGATATGGTGAAGGAGAGTGCGGTAGGTTTGTTAGCGTCCGTTTGTACAACTGTCTAACGTCAGCGTGAATGTCATCCCTGACTCCGTGTTGAGCGAGGCGTGAATGGTGCCTCGCATGTCTCTGACATTATTGGCGGTGATGGCAAGACCCAAGCCAAGACCTTCGCCAATTTTTTTATTGGTTTGGAATGGTTCAAAGATGGAGCCCAGTTGGTCAGGGTCAATGCCGCAGCCATTATCGGAAACATCGAGAGTGACCTTATCACCGATGCGCTTGGCGTTGATGCTAATGGTTGGATTAGCGCGACCTTTGAGCGCATCAATCGCGTTGCGAATCAGGTTACCTAGCACTTGACGCAGGCGTACCTCTTCTCCCAACACCCAGTCCACATCTTGCGCCACCCGCACTCGAACATCGATTGATTTGAGGGCGTCTTGCTCTAGCCGCAGTACTTCTTCTAGGGCCAAGGTTAGAGAGACGGGTTCAGGCTTTTCCAGCTTCTGAAAGGCAAAGGATTTCAACTGAGAGGTCATGTTAGCCATCCGATCAATTAGGGTGTTGACCAGTTCTAAATTGGCTTGGGCGAGTTTCGTTTCACCCCGTTCGATAAGCAGTTGATTACTGGATAATAGCGTTCTCAATCCTGTCAGCGGCTGGTTGATCTCATGAGTAATCGCGCTCGACATTCGACCTAATGCTGCCAATTTACTGGTTTCGATAAGCTCCTTCTGCGCTTCCTCTAGCGCTTGGCTTCGCTCTTCAACTCGTTGTTGCAGCAGTCGGTTTGCCGATTCCAATGCGATTTCCGCCTTCTTACGTTTACTGATGTCCATGATGGTACATAAGTAGTAGGAGTGTGCATCCCAGCGGAACTGGCTGATTGAAAATAGGACCGGGAAATGACTGCCATCACTGCGTCGGGCGAAGGTTTCGACGCTACTCAATTCAGCGACTTCTCGATGTTGGGAAAGGTTTTTGAGCAACCTAAGTGTGGTTGAGTTTGGATTTCCCGTATCGAACAGCTGCCAAGCATCCACTGAACCAATCATGGAATCGGCGAGGTTAAAGTAGCGTTTTGCCATCGAGTTAATGTCGGTGATCAAGCCGTCTTTATTGACTAATAGGATCCCTACGTGGGTTTTGTTGATCATGGCATTGAGCCGCTTTTCAGACTCGACTAATAATTTCTGAATTCTCACTTGGCTCAAGGCTTTTTGATGCTTCTGATAGCGAATGATGAGTAGTAAACAGACCACCACACAAGCCGCGGCAATGCTCCAGCTTAACCAGGCAACATTGTTTTCCATTGTACTGATTGGGGTGAGATAGGTGAGCTCCCATTGCAGATCGTCTAGCAAGACAGATTGCGCGAGGTAACGCGTTTTACCGAGCGGCCAAATTGAAAAACGTGTGTCATCGAACAAAGTGGTTGGCTCGCTCATTTGTTGTTTGTCGAACGCATCATTAAACCAGTCAGCGGTGAAAGTCTTGCTACTAGAGAGAAAAACGTGGCTGTTGGGTTTCTCTGCCAAAATGATTTCTTCACTGGTAAGCCACTGTTCGGTGAGTAAGCTCAGATCGATCTGGACGACGACAATGCCAGCAATATCGAGCCCCAAGTACATCGGTGCGGCGAGGAAATACTCAGCAAAGGTTCCCTTGTTTTTGGTGACGACCGCCACGCCTTCACGCTGTCTATGGATTTGCTTAACAATGGATTCGATATCTGTGGGGGGGAGTTGGTATTGCTTTGAGCTTGATGCCAACACATCCCCGCTAGATGAGAGAATCGACCAACCGAGCGTATTGGCGGCTTTGTCGAGCTTGGCCAGTTGCTCTTCGATATCAGGTTGTAATGTTAGGTTGCCTTTGAGGTAGTCGAGGCTTTGCGAGTCGTTAGTCACAAGGTAAGGCAAATGGTAGAAACGTTGCAACGAGCGGCGAGCATCACCGATGTAGTCGAGCAAGCGCTGCTCGGTTTGGCTTTGAATTGCGCTTAAGCTCCATTGAGTGGCGATCTCTCTGCTGGCGATCTGAATGGCGCTGATGGCCGAGATCACGAGAATCAATAGCCAATAACGATGACCTCTACTCATTGGCGTTTCCTAACTCAAACGGATGGGCTTCTCATTGGTGTTACCGTCAACACGCTAGCAAATTCCCAATTTTTTGTTAAGAACTTGTAGATGAAAATTGGGAGCTAGCTCCTTTCCGTTGTTGACTTTTTCTCATACCGTTGCCGAAGGAGGAATACATCGTATGGAAGAAGTTATGGAAGCATGTGTCGCACTGGTGGAAGATGACGCCATTGTTCGTCAAGCGACCAGTCAGTGGCTGCAGCTCGCTGGGTTTGAAGTGAGCCCTTTTGATGATGGTGAGCAGTTGATGGCCTCGCTCCAGCACAGTGAATTTGACGTAATCGTCAGTGATGTAAGACTGCCCGGCATAGATGGCGTCGATCTGCTGAGCCAAGTTAAGCAGCGATTTCCAACTATTCCCGTGATATTGATTACCGGCCATGGTGATGTGGATATGGCGGTGAAAGCGCTGCAAATGGGCGCTTATGACTTTATAGAAAAGCCGTTTGATCCTCAGCGTTTGTCCGATACCGTGTTAGCCGCGGCTGCCCACTATCAACACGGCAAAGAGCGAGAAGATAGACGCTCTTATCTTGAGAGCGTCGACGGGATTGAAGAAATCATCATTGGTCGTAGTCAGGTGATGTGTGATCTACGGGAGCAAATCGCCAAAGTGGCGACCATCGATACCAATGTGATCATATACGGCGATACGGGATGTGGTAAGGAGTTGGTTGCGACATGTTTGCATCAGTTCAGTCGCCGGCAGAGTCATCCTTTCGTTCCCCTCAATTGCGGAGCGATTCCAGAAAACCTATTTGAGAGCGAGCTGTTTGGTCATGAGGCAGGGGCGTTTACAGGAGCGACCAAACGTCGCGTTGGAAAGCTGGAGTATGCCAACAAAGGGACCCTGTTTTTTGATGAAATCGAGAGTATGCCGCTCGCGATGCAAGTGAAAGTATTGCGCTCTTTGCAAGACCATATGGTTGAGCGAGTGGGAGGCAATCAGCCAATCTCAGTCGATTTGCGCGTTGTGGCCGCCGCCAAACACGATCTGATGAACCATCCTGATTTTCGCCAAGATCTTTACTATCGACTGAACGTCGCTCAGCTTTATCTTCCGCCCCTTTGCGAACGCGAAGATGACGCCTTGCTGCTGTTTGAGCACTTTTCCCATCAAGCCAATCAGAATACGCGTTTAGCCAGTGAAGCAGACAGGCAAGCCCTATTGACCTACTCGTGGCCTGGCAATGTTCGTGAACTGCGCAATGTCGCGATCCGGTTTGCACTCGATGAATCGGTCACGGTGGGTGAGATTCTCTCTTCTCGACCGAATACTTTAAGCGAAACCTCCAACGCCGGAATTCCGTTAGCGATTCAGGTCCAGAGCTTTGAACGTAAAGTGATTCATGATGCGCTGGTACGTCACAACGGCAAAATTACCCAAGTGATGCAAGAGCTGGATCTTCCACGGCGCACGCTCAACCAAAAAATGGCGCGCTATGCTTTGAATCGCAGTGACTATGTGAGTGGCGATTGAGACAAATTTGTGGCGGGATAAGCAAAATTTTGCTCACCACAAATTTGCTGCGGTTTGTTTGAATGATCACATTTCTTTAACTTTTGAGTCATTAACAAGGGGTATATGGCCAATATGACCCTGTGAAATGAGCCATTTTTTGCTCATCGCCCTCTTTGCAAATGAGCAAGATTTTGCTCATTTACGTCACCATATGAGTTTCTATCTAAATAATTCAATAACTTATGATTTGGCACCGCTTTTGCTCTTACAGATTTGATTTAACAAAATAATAACGTGAACAACTCTACATGGAGAGTAAAGATGAAATACAACAAACTGGTGAAAACCCTAGCGGTCGCGATGGCTTCTTTTGGTTTGGTATCGAATGCGGTAGCAGAAGATCGCAGCTACATCCTTGCAACGGCATCGACAGGGGGAACGTATTATCCAGTGGGGGTTGCTTTGGCGACCTTGAGCAAAGTGAAACTGGCACCTAAGCATCACTTCTCTTTGTCAGCGATCAGCTCAGCGGGATCTGGTGAGAACGTTAAGCTGCTGAATGAAAACGAAGCGCAATTTGCCATCCTTCAGGGGTTGTACGGCGCTTGGGCTTGGTCTGGTCAAGGTCCTTACGAGAAAAGTGGTCGCCAAGAAGGGCTACGCTCTGTGTCTATGCTTTGGCAAAACGTTGAGCACTTCATTGTCCGTTCAGACCTTGTGGAAAGTGGGACGGTAAGCGATCTGAACAATCTAGATGGCAAGAAGTTTTCCATCGGTAAGAAGAACTCAGGAACAGAGAATTCTGGTCGTCAAATTATGAAAGGCTTAGAGGTCGACCCAGACAAGTTTAATCTTGCGTACATGGGCTATGGCGGTAGTGCGAGTGCACTGCAAAATGGCACCATTGATGGCATGAACACGCCAGCGGGTGTTCCTGTCGGTGCGGTAACTCAAGCATTTGCCGCACTGGGTGATGATATCCAAATCCTGTCGTTTACCGATCAGCAGATCAAAATGGCGAATGGCAAATACAATCTTTGGACGAAATATGAAATCCCAGCCAACACCTACCCAGGTGTCGACAAGCCGATCACAACCATTGCTCAACCTAACTTCTTAGCGGTTCGACAAGACATTTCTGAAGAAGATGTTTACCAACTAACCAAAACGATTTACGAAAACCTACCATTCCTACAAGGCATTCACAAAGCAACAAAAGCGATGGCGATTGAAAAAGCGATCGCGGGTTTGCCACTTCCTCTTCATCCGGGAGCTGCTCGTTACTACAAAGAAGTGGGTGTCGAGATCCCGTCTGAACTATTGATCAACTGATCACCTGATAACGCGCACCCGATGAGCGGTGCGCGCTTCAATTATTATTTGTTTTGCTCTACTGAGAAGTTGGAGTGCGTTGGAGTGGATTATGAGCGATTCGATGCAAGAGGAATTGCAAAAATTTGAGCTACCTACCCGAACGGATTTTCCGTGGGTGGGCAAAGTCATTACCGCGTTTGGTGTGGTGCTATCGCTGTTACATATTTGGTTCAATACCTTGTCGACCTTACCCGAGTTATGGATTTCAGCAACGCACTTTGCGGGTTTTGCTGTGATTTGTGCGCTGTGGTACCCAGCACATATTTCGTTAAAAAAGAGTAAGTTCGCGCTTGGGGTCGATGTGCTGATTGCGATTGCGGCGCTTGCTTGTCTGGTGTACATCCCGTTTGCGGAAGATGCGCTGTATGAGCGAGGAGTTAAGTTTGTCGCCAGTGATTGGTTTTTTGCCATTCTTGCTATTGCTATTGTTATCGAATTGATTCGCCGAACCATGGGTTGGTTTATTCCCATGCTGATCTTGGTGTGTTTAAGCTACGTGGTGGTGTGGGGACAGTGGGCAACTGGCATTTTCCATTTCCCGGGTTTAAGCCTTGAAACTTTGCTGTACCGCAGCTTTTACTCTTCTGAAGGTATGTTTGGCTCGATTTCTCGGATCAGCTGGACCTTCGTTTTCATGTTCATCTTGTTTGGCGCCTTCTTAGTGCGTTCTGGGGTGGGCGATTACATTATTGATGTTGCTCGCGCGGCCGCGGGTAAAATCATTGGTGGCCCTGGGTTTATCGCCGTGATCGGCTCTGGTTTAATGGGGTCTGTCTCTGGCTCGAGTGTCGCGAACACAGTGTCTACTGGCGTTATTAGTATCCCTTTAATGCAAAAAGCGGGCTTTCCATCTCGATTTGCTGCAGGGGTTGAAGCCGCTGCATCCACTGGTGGGCAACTGATGCCTCCTGTTATGGGGGCGGGTGCCTTCATTATGGCCTCTTACACGCAGATTCCTTATGTCGACATCATCGCGGTGTCGTTTATTCCTGCGCTGATTTACTTTCTATCCGTAGCGTTTTTTGTCCGTATCGAAGCAAAGCGCAGCGGGGTACAAAAAGTAACGACGAGCGATGAGTCTCTGTTTAAGGTGCTGATTTCCGGTTGGCACAATCTGATTCCATTGGCTGTGTTAGTTACCTTGTTGGTGCAAGGCTTCACGCCCACCTATGCAGCTGGCCTGTCTATCATTTCAGTGGTTGTCGCGTCGTGGTTTTCCAAAAATCACAAAATGGGTCCTAGAGCGATCATTGAAGCGCTTTCCCAAGGGGCGAAAAACATGGCAACGACGGCGGTGTTACTGGTGGGAATTGGCTTGGTCA
This sequence comes from Vibrio sinaloensis, assembly GCF_000808535.1. GTDB lineage: Bacteria > Pseudomonadota > Gammaproteobacteria > Enterobacterales > Vibrionaceae > Vibrio > Vibrio sinaloensis_D. Next base: position 310,364 of record NZ_JWLV01000034.1, on the reverse strand, counting down.
TTAACGTTATCAGTACCACGGGGATCGGAAACACCTTCTCGCTTATGATTGATGGCTGGGCGAATGGTGATTTGTTTACCATGATCGTGTTGATTGCACTTGCTTCATTGGTACTCGGTATGGGGCTTCCTGTTACCGCAGCGTATATTGTGCTGGGTACGCTTTCTGCTCCAGCGTTGTACAAGTTGCTGGCTGAGAATCAGCTACTTGATCTGCTTGTGGCTGGTCAACTGCCTGAACAAGCTAAAGCGATCTTTATGCTCGCCGCGCCTGATAAGCTGGCGCTCTTGAGTGCACCTATGACCCTTGAAACGGCAAAAGAGATGATAGCGCTAGTCCCTGCCGATTTCATGGAAACGTTACTAGAGCAAAGCCTTGGTTTAGAAGCGGTTGGCCTTGCGCTGCTGTCGGCCCACTTAATCATTTTCTGGCTTTCTCAAGACAGTAACGTGACACCGCCAGTATGTTTGACCGCGTTTGCGGCGGCGACCATCGCTAAAACGCCACCAATGCGAACAGGCTTGATGGCATGGAAAATTGCCAAAGGGCTTTACTTGGTGCCTTTGCTGATTGCGTATACCGGATTGGTTAGTTGGGATGTGACGTCAGTGCTTGTCACGGGTGTGTTTGCCATTGTCGGCACTTACGCATTTATCGGCGCAATCGAAGGATACCTAGAGGGAGAGCTCAATGTGCTGGTTCGTATTGGGTTGGTTGCGATTGGTTTGGCGCTCGTTTGGCCTGATGTATCGATCTGGATCCGCTTAGTGTTAAGTGGGACGTTCATTGCGATTTTCCTTCACAGTGGTCGCCAATCTTCGACATTGAGCGAGAAGGGACCAGCGGACAAGGTGGCCAATTAACATGAATATGGAAAGAGTGTACGACTATGTGGTTGTAGGTGGCGGGATCGTCGGTGTGTCTACCGCTTGGCAACTCAAACAAGCCCAGCCAGATAAAACCATCCTATTGATTGAAAAAGAGTCGGGATTTGCCCATCACCAAACGGGGCATAACAGCGGTGTTATTCACGCGGGTGTCTATTATCAACCGGGAAGCCTCAAAGCTGAGTTTTGTAAACGAGGGGTAGAGCGGACGATCGATTTCTGCCGTCAACACAATATAGCGGTCGAGAACTGCGGTAAATTGTTGGTCGCGACAAATGATGTGGAGCTGCAACGGATGCATGCCCTCTACCAACGCTGTGATGAGAATGGGATTGAGGTTGAGCTGTTGGACCAAGCTCAGCTAAGTTTGGCTGAGCCGAATATCACAGGGCTTGGCGCCATTTACGTTAAATCGACCAGCATAGTGGATTACAAACAAGTCACCGCTCAGATGGCCAAGGCGTTTGTCGAACTCGGTGGAGAGGTGCAACTTGAATCGGAAGTGATTGCGGCTCAAGAGACCAGTGATGACATCTATCTCACTTGTATGAGCAAAGGCGAAAGCTCGGTGGTGGTGGGTAAGTTCTTAATCACGTGTTCAGGTCTGATGGCCGATCGAATGACCAAGATGCTATCTATTGAGACTGACTTTCAAATCGTGCCTTATCGCGGGGAGTATTATCGACTTGATTCCAAGCATAATGGCATAGTGAACCATCTTATATACCCCATTCCTGACCCTGATTTACCATTTCTTGGCGTGCACCTCACCAGAATGATTGATGGTTCGGTGACGGTGGGGCCTAATGCCGTTCAGGGTTGGAAGCGGGAAGGGTATGGGGCGGTCAATTTTAGCCTCAAAGACACTATGCAGATGCTGCGTTTCAGTGGCTTTTGGAAAGTGACGGCGAAACACCTCAAAACTGGGCTGGTGGAATTTAAAAACTCATGGTGGAAGCCCGGCTACTTGAAGTTGGTTAACAAATATTGTCCTAAGATAGAACTCGCAGATTTAAAGCCTTATCCTGCCGGCATTCGCGCTCAGGCGGTGATGAAAGACGGTACGCTCGTTCATGACTTTCTGTTTGCCGAAAGCCCTCGCAGTTTGCATGTTTGCAACGCACCATCTCCTGCTGCGACTTCAGCGATGCCTATTGGTGAATATATCTGCCAAAAGGTCATCGCGAAAGTGGGGTAAGTGAAGTTAAGGGGTTGGAATGGTGTTGAAGGTTGCGTCAAATACGCTTCTATCACCTTCTGACAACTTAGCCTGATAATTAACTGCTTGCTGGTAGTGCTCTGCGGCTTGCGCTTTGTGATCGGATATAGATAACGCGTGGCTTAATACCGCGTTGGTGAATGCTTGAATCCAGTCTGCTCCTTCGCCGTCAAAGTGTTCAAACGCGTTTTGGGCAAATGACAGGCTTAGCTCTGATCCGCTGATACAAAGCGCTCTAGCAACGGCGAGCTCAGCAAGATGAATGTTGTCTGCCGTGCCTACGCTTGACCAATGATAGAGCGACGAAAATGCAACCGTGAGTAATCGTTGCTGCTCTTGTGTTGTACTGGCTTTTTCAGACAAGCTCCAAAACTCATTATTACTTTCAATCGCGAAGTAGCGGTTTAGGCGAGTGATGTCATCCTGTGTCGGTTTTGCCATGAGACGTCCTTTTGTTATTTTTGGATTGATAGATATAGGCTGAACTTCCATGGTATTTATCATTAATTAAAAAGTACGATTGCAGAATAAGTTATTGGAAACACGTTAGGTTTTTAATGCAAGAGAGTTGCAAACGATGGAACGAAAAAAGCCCGAGCATCTATTTGCTCGGGCTTAGTTTGTATAGCTAAATTTAAGCTTGAATTAACTCTGCGGCTTTCTTCATTGCTTCTTTGGTTGAGCACTCAACCACGTTCGCGTTAGCAAAACGCTGTGCATCTTTGACTTGAATGTCGTGAGCGAGAACTACCAGCTTCGCGTTTGCAACATCTAGGTCAGTGATGCGGTTCTGGATACCGTTTTGACCTTGAGTTTCTACCTTTATCTTAATGCCTGCTGCGGCGCCTGCTTTCTCTAGCGCTTTCGCTGCCATGAAAGTGTGTGCTACGCCAGATGGGCAACACGTTACCGCTACTACGTCGTACTCGCCTTCGCCTGCTGCTGGAGCCGCTTGAGCTTGCACAGGTGCTGCTGGTTCGAGTTCTTCTTCTGATTCTTCAGCCACTGGTTTCCAGAAGCCTACGATAAGAGCAGTCGTTAGTGAGCCTAGCGCAATACCCACCACGTACATTGGTATGTTGCTTGATACTGGCGCCGTGATTAGACCACCCCATGGTGCATGTAGTAGAACGTCTGTAAGGAAGCCGAATACACAGCCCACGATACCACCGGCAACGATTGAAGGAAGTACGCGCACTGGGTCATTCGCTGCGAATGGAATCGCGCCTTCAGAGATACCGATAGAGCCCATGATTGCGGCAGCTTTACCTGCCTCTTGCTCTTGCTTAGTGAACTTCTTCTTGAATAGGAAGGTTGCTAGTGCCATGCCTAGAGGAGGCGTACAGATTGCGATGCCCACACCGCCCATTAGCCATGGTTGAGTGTCTACTTGAGTTTGAGCGAATAGCGTCGCGACTTTGTTGATTGGACCGCCCATATCGAACGCCGTCATACCACCAAGAATCGTACCTAGAACTACTTTAGACGCGCCAGCCATTGAAGCTAGGAACTCGTTCATAGACGCCATGAACAGTTTGATTGGCTCACCGATACCCCATAAAACGATACCTGCGGAGATAAGCGTACCGATAAGTGGGTAGATGAAATAAGCGCCGAGTGCCGTCATGTTAGCAGAAAGAGGGATTTTCTTAAGTTGGAAAACTACGCCACCAGCAATGAAACCTGCCACGATACAACCTAAGAAACCGCCGCCCATATCCGCCATAATGCCAGAAGAGATCATCGCTGGTGCAAGCGCTGGTTTGTCAGCGATAGAGTAACCAATGAAGCCGCCAAGGATGATAGGGAAAAGCACTAGGCCTTTAATACCGATATTGGAAATATCCGCCAGTAAGCCATCAGCCGGAACCGCACCTTTACCTGATGCCATTACCGCTAATGCTAGAAGTACACCACCCGCAACAATAAATGGAAGCATATGAGAAGTACCAAATAAAAGGTGTCCTTTCATGGTGCCGAGTAGTTTTTTAAAATCGCTATTGTTAGTAGCTTGAGTTGTTAGGGTACTCATAATTACTACGCCTTATGAATTAGTTAAAATATTAAGGATTTGTTGTTCGTCTTTTGCATTTTGGACCTCTTCAATAAACTCTTCGCTGAATTTTCCGAACAGTTCTTGAAGAACATAAATATGATGATCGGCGCCGTTATCCGGTGATGCGATCATAAAAAATAGGCTGGGTTTGATGCCGTCTTCATCGCCGTACTCAAGGCCTTCACGCTTTACGCCAACAGCAATGGCAGGGTTAGTGACGGCTTGGCTTTTGGCATGTGGGTAAGCAATGCCATCCATAGAGGTGACGCTTAAGGATTCACGCGTTTCAATATCATTCAAGAATGCGGATTTGTTATTAATACGCTCGTTGTTGAATAACATTTCTGCAAGCTCTTCGAAGGCTTCTTTTTTATTATTTGCTTGAAGGTTGACTTTAATTAAATTGACGTTGGTTAGTTCGGTAATCATTTATTTTACTCATCAGTGCTTATGCAATGGAGTTAATTTAATCCTTGCCGCTAAACTCGGAAATAGTAAAAAAAATCCAACTACTAGACTTTTGTATCCGCTAATTTTAAGTGTGATAGGCGTCATTTTTAGCCTGTGTTAACGGTCACAAAATAAACGCGAATCACGAAATAGAAAGAGATAAAAAAGCCCCGCATAAGCAGGGCAATAAACGAGTGCTGACCTTGGGGGAAGGCAGGAGCACAGTCGTTAACTGTATGCGCGAGCGACTCGACCTGCGCAGGCTATGGTGTATTGCTGAGCGTAAGCAGGAATAAATACCGACTTGCCCTTTTCGATGACGCACTGCTCACCGCAAATGTGGGTTAGGAGCATGGCTTCATCCAGAGGAAGCAGTATTTCAGCGCCTTGTGTTTTAATTTCTCGCCGTTCAGAGTGTTCAATAATCGCGAATTTAAAATCTTCGACCGGAATCGGGTATTCGAGCATACCGTTGTTTTGTGTCGGCTCTAACAACAGGCTATCGAGTCGCTTTTCGTTAAAGCGAGTGCAAGAAACCAGCTCTTTCACATCCATGTATTTTGGCGTGAGCCCGGCGCGCAGCACATTGTCGGAGTTTGCCATGATCTCAAGCCCAGTACCTTTGATATAGGCATGAGGCGTTTCGGCATCTAAATACATTGCTTGGCCAGGTTTTAAAACGATCACATTGAGGATCAATGGAGCAAATAGACCCACATCGCCCGGATACTGCTCTTCAAGCTCCACAATCAGGTTAAATAGTGGCGTTGGCGACTGCTTGGCTTTTATGATCAGCTTCATTAGTGCGACTTCTCTCTGCTCACCTTGCAGTGATAACAAGGCTGAGAAGAAGTTTGCTAAACCATTAGGGCTTTGATCGCCTGACAGATCGTTCACCAGCGAATTGAGTTCAGGAATATCAAGGTAGTTGAAATGGGCAAGGATCTCGTTAATCGGTCTAAAGCCATTCATCGCCGTGTAGTCGGTTAACGCGTAAACAAGCTCAGGTTTGTGGTTGGCATCTTTGTAGTTGCGCTGGCTTGCAGAAAGTGGAATACCTTGCTGCTCTTCGCGCTTAAACCCAAACTCCGCCTGATGTTTGTTCGGGTGGACTTGAATCGAGAGCGCTTTTTCGGCCGCGAGCACTTTAAACAGGTAAGGTAGTTCACCAAAGCGGCGAGCAATCTTATCACTCAAAAACAGATTAAGGTTTTGGCCGATTAGATTAGACAGTTTGGTCTGCTTGGTTCCAGTATCAACCAGTGAGCAGCCATTTGGGTGTGCGCCCATCCAGATCTCGGCTTGTGGCTCACCTGACGCGTTTGCAGTGCCGAACAGTTGAGTAAACGAAGATGGGCTGCCCCATGCGTAGTTTTGAATCACGTTTGTCATCGGGTAAAACACACGCTCAAACAACGATTCAGTATTGATAGGTAGTTCAGACATAGAGATCACCATAAAGAGAAAAGTGGCTTGGACGTGTTGCCCAAGCCAATATCAAAGGGAAGAGTTAAGCCGCAGCAGCGGTGTATTTCGCTTTGCGAAGGTTCTTTAAGGTGATGCAAGTTAGAGCGGTTACGCCCGCACCTGCTGCCATACAAACAAGGGCGAGCAGTGGGTAGTTCATTGCACCAAGCAGAGCGACAACTGGGCCACCGTGAGCAACGCTGTTCGTAATGCCGAATGAGAACGCCATCACGGCAGCAACCATAGAGCCCAATACATTGGCAGGAATTACCGACATAGGATCTTGCGCCGCAAATGGAATCGCACCTTCAGAGATACCAACTAAGCCCATTGCGCCTGCCGCTTTACCTGCTTCAATTTCAGAAGATTCAAACAGCTCAAACTTGCGACCAAGTACCGTTGCTAGAGCCATACCTAATGGCGCGACAGGGATTGCACATGCCATTGCACCCATAAATTGAGTTTGGCCGCTCGCAATCATGCCGACAGAGAATAGGAACGCGACCTTGTTAAATGGACCGCCCATATCAAAGCCAGCCATGCCGCCGAGTACGATACCCAGTAGAACCACGTTGCCTGTGCTCATGCTAGTAAGTAGTGCGGTCAAACTGTCCATCAATCCTGCGATTGGAGCGCCAATAACAAAGATAAACAGACCAGCAATAAACAGTGAGCCTGTGATCGGGGCGATCATGATTGGCACAAGAGGTTGAATGAACTTGTGGTAGTTAATGGAAGTAATGAACTTAACGAAGTAGCCCACTAGTAAACCTGCAACGATAGCACCAATAAAGCCTGTTCCAGCTTCAGCGCCATAAAATGATCCGTTGTTGGCAATCCAGCCACCAATCAGACCAGGTGCGAGTGCTGGGCGATCGGCAATGGCGTAGGCGATGTAACCGGCAAGAATCGGGATCATCAAGGTGAAGGCCACCACGCCGACCTCTAAGATTTGATTCCACATGCTGCCTGCAGGAATTGCCATACCCGCTTCGGTTGGTTCACCACCAACAGCGAGAGCAAGAGCAATTAGAAGACCACCCGTTACCACGAATGGGATCATGTGTGATACGCCGTTCATGAGGTACCGGTAAAGATCAGAACGTGCTTGAGACGCTTTATCAGAGACTGATTGCCCAGTGCTGGTGGCTTCGGCTTGGTAAGCTGGAGCATTCAGCGCTTGCGTAATCAAACCTTGCGCGTCACGAATCGGCGCTTTTACGTTCGTTTTGATGACTCGTTTACCAGCGAAGCGTGCCATATCCACTTGTTTATCACAGGCGACAACAATCGCATCCGCGCGAGCAATCTCTTCTTCGGTAGGGCTATTTTTCACGCCGATAGAGCCGTTGGTTTCGACTTTGACCTCAAAGCCCATAGCATGTGCGCCTTTTTCTAACGCTTCCGCTGCGAGGTAAGTGTGAGCAACGCCTGCGGGGCAGCCAGTGACGCCAATGATAAAGCCTTTGGAGTTATCTAAAGGTTGCGCCTGTTCGGTTTGCGGTTTTTGAAGCAGCAACTCAAGTGCTTGCTGAGGGGAGGTTGCATTGATAAAGCGTTCAACAAAGCCATCTTCAATCAGCTTGGATGAGAGTTCCGCCAACACTTGAATATGGTGATCATCGCCGCCATCAGGAGAAGCAATCATAAAAAAGAGTGTTGATGGCTGGCCGTCATCTGCGCCGTATTCGATACCTGCTTTGCGAACGCCGATAACGACGGCAGGTTCAAGCACGGCTGCACTTTTGGCGTGCGGGATGGCAATGCCTTCCTCAAAGCCCGTGTTACCCTCAGCTTCGCGTTTTAGAATGTCTGCCAAAAAATCGCTTTTATTGGAAATTCGACCTTGTTGGTATAGCACCTCGACAAGCTCTTCAAACACCTCTTGTTTTGAGGTGGCCTCAAGCTCAAGCTTAATTAGATTTTCATTGATTAATTTGGTGATCATAGTGGACCCCTAGTGCGTTTCTTGTTTTGTTAGGGGTATTTTGAAATCTATCAGCAGTGCTCTGTAGTGAAGAAAAAACGCATTTACTGGAGGATTGTTGCGTCCCTTTTAGAGTGTGATTTCGATCGTTTCAGAGTGGTGATTGGTAAGGGTGTTGACAGTAGTTAACCTTCCTTAATGCCTTTATTTATGGGGAGTTTGGCAAACTGTTTAGCTCGACTTCTTGTCGATTTAAGGCTTTTTAATACTGGAAATTTATTGCTATTACTGGATTTTTGTAACCCAGATCTCGAATTGTGATTTTGCTCAATAGCGCTACTCTTCACTAAAGAGTATACCTAGGCTTCCAGCACGCAGGGTGCAGTTTGAGTTGATGCTACGATGGTATTTCATGATTTAATTTCGTCCGTACTTAACGAGCGAGAGCCTTTCCACAACATCTGGTTTGCCGGAGATTTTCATACGCCTCCGGCGTTTAGCTATCAGGTTAACTTTCCGCGTTTAGAACTGGTGTTGGATGGGGAATACGTCAATGAAATGGAAACCCACGAACGTAAAGTGACGAACATTGTCGCGAAAGCGGGCGATGCGATTTTCATCCCGCCCAACTGCTGGAACAAGCCTGACTGGGATACCGACTGCTCGGTATTGAGTATGTTGTTTGGGCGGCGTCAGTTAGGGTTAAGTTTGGTCAGTAAACGCAAGGGAGAAGCGAGTTTTTATGATATTCAAAAACACAGCATTCAAACCCGATCAGGTTTTGCCATCGATAATATTTTAGAAGCGCTCAGTTCATTGGCGAGAGAGAACAATAAGAAGCCGATGGATGAGCTATTGCTACAAGCGTTGTTGCAATACAGCAAAACCATGCTTGATGCACCAATTGAGCAATCACACAGTCGTGTGCAAGATCTCTATCAGGGGATTTGTATCTATATCCAAGAGAACTTCCACCGCCAGATTACCCGAGACAGTATCGCGACACGCTTTAGTATCTCATCCAATCATCTTTCTCGACTGTTTCGCCAGCAAGGGCATATGACGTTGGCGGACTATATTACTTGGGTGCGTATTGACCGCGCTAAGTTCATGCTCAAAAAGTACAACTTTAAGCTCAATGAAGTCGCGATGCGCTGTGGTTTTAAAGACGTGAACTACTTCTGCCGCGTGTTTAAAAATCGAACCGGAAGAACCCCAACCGAGTATCGTGGCTCTGTTTGAGTTCAGGACAACAGTTGCGACATGGAGTACATCAGCAGCGCTTGAAGATCGACGCTGCTACGTGTCAGCCTTAGGCGTTGAGAAAGTTGATCACAAAGAAGATTACGAGTCAGATTGGTTGCGGCAATGATCTGCTCTCTCGTTGGTTTGGCAGGCATCACCAGTGCTATTGCAAGATGCACATTGCCCATTTGCGATGCCCAATCAATCGGGGTGTCACTGGCAATGACAGCAATAGCGATATGATCGATATCGTCAAACATGACATGAGGCAGCGCAATTCCCGGCGTGACACAGGTTGATGAGCGCTCTTCTCGTTTAATAAAGGCGAGGAGCAGTTCGTCTGGATGGTCGGGGTGGATTAGCTGGGCGAGCCCTTTTAAACATTCGAACTTGGTTAATTCAGTATGCGCTTTCGCATAGTGCCATTTGGTTTCACTGGCAGGGCAGAGCTGCGGCAATCGCGTCGCAAGTTCGCTAGAAAACTCATAGTTAATCTTCGAACCAATAAGCGTGTAGTGCTCCGCAATCACATCTTTGAGGACAAAGCAGGCAAGCTCAGCATCCATACCCATTGCGGTAATCTGGCACAGGTCACCCTCGACCAATCCGACCTGTAACATGGCGACCGCTTTGGTAAGGTCGGCGCGACGATCTCGGGTGATGTTAATGATTTGAAGGGTACTTTTGAACTTTTTGGCTAGCACCCGAAGCGGCTGTGCTGCGAGGGCGTTGGCGTCTGAATTTTCGACTAAGAAGGTCAGCTGGTATTCGTTCATAGGTACCTGTTGTTTTGTTTGAGGTTAAGAGCGACAGTGCAAGAGAAACACTTTGTCGACATTAACCAGTACATCCTCAATTGACACTCTAATCGCGTTGCAACCTTCAAAGCGAGCTGCTTGGTCAATTTCAATATCAGAGACGATAAGTACTCTATCGGCTAGGGTTATGTCTTGTGGTGTCAGTTGATTTTCAATCCCCATTGCGCCTTGGGTTTCGACTTTGATTTGGACCTGATATTTAGGGGCAGCTTTGATGAGTGCATCTGCTGCCATATAGGTATGTGCAATGCCTGTTGGACAGGCGGTGACAGCGACTATTTTCACGACGTTTCTCAGTTTATAACGTTGCAGACATTAGCACAGCATACGGGGGAATCAGTGATTTGGCATCAGGATTTGAAAGACGCGCTTCACAGTTTGCTTTGGATGTTACAATAATCCAGTTAATGGTGTTTTCGTCCTATATCTAACACCATGGTCGGTGGTTAATCTATGTTCGAGCGCGAATCATTCAAGGCAGAGAAAATGGACATTACGACTCTCATTGAGCCAGACACAATCTGTTTGGATCTAAAGGCAACCACCAAAGAGGGAGTGCTCAAAGAGTTGGTCGATATTCTTGACACGGCAGGAAAGCTCGCTGATAAGACGCAATTTCTCGACGATATCTGGCAACGCGAACAGATTGGGAATACCGGCTTTGAAGATGGTGTCGCGATCCCTCATGCAAAAAGTGATGCGGTCACAAAACCTGCGATCGTCGTAGGTATCAGTCGAACAGGTATCGATTATGGTGCCGAAGATGGGGAACTGTCCGATGTGTTTTTCATGTTGGCCTCACCGGATGGCGGCGATCATCATCACATTGAAGTGCTTGCCCAGCTCTCAACCAAGCTCATCGAAGAAGAGTTTATTAGCCAACTGAAAGCGGCGCAAAATATCGAAGAGGCACGCGCTCTGCTCACCGATATTCAACAACCCTCGCATGAATTTTGGGATGAGCCGTCTATACCTCACCCAACACCACTAAGCCCTTGGAAACTCCATCTCGCAAGGGCTAAAGAGCATCTGTTGTTTGGCACCTCTCACATGATTCCATTCATCGTTGCGGGAGGCGTCCTGCTTTCTCTCTCAGTGATGATCTCCGGCCATGGCGCCGTTCCAGAGACAGGAGTACTCGCGGATATCGCCAAAATGGGTATTGCAGGTTTGACTCTGTTTACCGCAGTGCTCGGTGGCTACATCGCGTATTCCATTGCCGACAAACCTGGATTAGCTCCGGGCATGATTGGTTCTTGGGTAGCAATAGAGCAATATCATACCGGTTTTTTAGGCGCGATTGTGGTGGGTTTTTTCGCGGGCATTGTCGTGCGGATGCTAAAGAAGATCCCGTTGCCAGATAGCATGACGTCGCTAGGTTCGATTTTTATCTATCCACTGGTTGGCACGTTTGCGACCTGTGGCTTAGTGATGTGGCTAATTGGCGCACCAATTTCCGCAGCCATGGCGGCGCTCAATGAATGGCTTACTGGTATGGCGGGAGCGAGTAAAGTGATGCTTGGTACGGTATTGGGCGCCATGACGGCGTTTGATATGGGGGGGCCAATTAATAAAGTGGCGACCTTATTTGCTCAAACTCAGGTCAATACTCAACCGTGGCTGATGGGCGGTGTTGGGATAGCCATCTGTACACCACCTCTGGGTTTAGCATTAGCAACCTTTTTGTCGCCGAAAAAGTTTAAACGGGACGAGCGTGAAGCGGGTAAAGCGGCAGGCATTATGGGCATGATTGGCATCAGTGAAGGTGCGATCCCGTTTGCTGCAGCCGACCCTGCCCGAGTATTACCGGCTATTGTGCTTGGTGGCATTGTCGGTAACGTTGTCGGTTTTATGTTTCATGTGATTAACCATGCCCCGTGGGGAGGCTGGATTGTTCTTCCGGTCGTCGATGGCAAAATTGGCTACATCATTGGAACGCTCGCAGGAGCGCTGACCACCGCATTAGTGGTTATTCTCCTAAAGAAAAATGTCCTTGATGAAGAACAAGAGGCGGCACTTGCGCGGGCTTATCACGCGATGGAAGGCGAGGGGGAGGCGGAAATACTTGCTGTCACGTCTTGCCCTTCTGGCGTAGCACACACCTTTTTAGCAGCAAAATCGCTAGAGAAAGCCGCCTATACCATGGGTGTAAAAATCAAAGTCGAGACCCAAGGTGCAAACGGGATAAACAACCGATTGACCGAGAAGGACATTCAACATGCCAGGCTGGTGATATTTGCCCACGATGTGGCGATTAAAGAGCCTGAACGCTTCAAAGGGTTAACGGTCATTGATGTACCCACCCGAGATGCGATATTGAACCCACGCGCTGTGCTTTACAGTCGCAAATAGTGTGATTTGTTGGCGTGTTTGCATTGCCTTAATCGCTAATACTCATCTTAATTAATCATCAGAGAACTCACTGGCGATTTTAATAAAGAGATCTTCCTGCGCGAGAAACGCTTCAATCACTAGCGGATCGAAATGCTGGCCATCGCCTTCCAATATGATGCTTTTTGCCTCTTCGTGAGTCATTGCGTCTTTATAAACCCTTTTACAGATAAGCGCATCATACACGTCTGCCACCGCCATTAAACGAGCACTGAGCGGAATATCATCGCCTGCATAGCCATTTGGGTAGCCAGAACCGTCCCATTTTTCATGATGCCCGTATGCGATCTCTTTTGCGGCGCTGATCAGATCGTTATGCGCCCCTGAGAGTTGTTCCGCCCGCTCAAGCGCCTGCAATCCCAAGGTAGTGTGAGATTTCATGATCTCAAACTCCTCTTTAGTCAGTTTTCCAGGTTTAAGTAAGATCGAATCGATGATGCCGACTTTGCCAATATCGTGCAGTGGCGCAGCTTTGAAGTAAGTATCGATCTTTTTCGGGGTGAGTAACTCGCGGTACTTTTCATTTTCGGCCAAGTATTCAGCAAGCAGCTTCACGTAATGTTGAGTCCGCAATATGTGGTTGCCGGTTTCTGGATCGCGAGTTTCCGCGAGGCTAGCAAGTGCAAACACTACCGCGTCCTGCATTCGATCCAGTTCACTCGAACGTTTGAGCACTTCCGTTTCTAGATAGCCGTTTTGATCGCGCAAAAAATCTTTGGATCGTTTGTTCTGCAAATGGGTCCTGACCCGAGAGCGAAGAAGCGGAATACTGACAGGTTTGTGGATGTAGTCCGCCGCGCCTAACTCGAATCCCAGCTTTTCATCCTCTTGCGAATCTTTCCCGGTTAAGAAGACCACTGGGATATGGCGTGTTTTGGGGTTGCTCGTGACAAAGCGAATGACGTCATAGCCGGACATTTCGGGCATCACCACGTCGAGCAAGATCAGATCAACATCGAACTGTTCAAGAACATGCAGTGCCATTTGGCCCGATTTGGCAGCCTTAATCTGGTAGCGGCCTGCTAATCCTTGCGCCATAAACGCTAAGTTGTCCGGGGAGTCATCCACCAACAAGACGGTGCAATCATCTAATTTCTCAATCGGCATCGCTTAATCTCTTATAAAGTTTTTCGGCATCTTGTTAAGTACTTACTAAACTATAGTCAAGTAGTGCTGAAAATCACCTTAACTCATTAGTATTAGAAGATATCGATGCCATCAATCCGAATTTTATTTACCGTACTGTTTTTGGCGATGGGCTTGTGCTCGGTGGCGATGTTTGCTGTCTCAGTAAAGTTGTCTGATTTGCATGTTGACAGTCGTAATCATCAAACACAGTTGTTTCAGTTTTATCGACTCTCCCAAGAGTTGAAGCAAAGCTCTGACAATTTGACTAAGTTTGCGCGGGCATACAGCGTGACCGGTGATGAGCATTGGGAAACCTTGTTCAATCGGGTATTGAGTGTACGGACTGGCCAAGCTCCCATACCTGAGGGTAACGAATATGAGTACTGGGATGTGGTTGCCAATGCGGATCTCGATTTAACCATCTTGACCCTAGGTAGCAGTAAACCGCTGTTAGATCGAATCAGAGACTCAGGGATCAGTGCGGTCGAGTTTTTTGAGCTCAAAAATGCGCTGGCGTTGTCAGACTCTTTAGTTCAGCTCGAACGTGAAGCATTTCTGGCTATTAGAGGGTATCAGCAAGTTGATGATGGAAAATTGGTTTACATGGGGGAGCCCGACCTCGAAAAGGCGCAATCACTGCTTTATGGCAAAGAGTACTTCGCCGAGAAAGAAAGAATCATGAAAGCCATCGCGTCGGCAAATCAGTCGATTCTAGACCGTATTGAAGGACAAATCGCTGAGGCAAACCTTCTTGCCGATAAGTATGAAGCGATCAAGCGCGCCATATTGGGCATCCTCTTGCTCTCTATTGCAGTCTCGTTTTTGTTGCTTTGGCGACTCTACATTAGCCCGCTAAGTCAATTGCTGCGCACCGTTGTTGGTCAAGTGAAACGCAAAGACTACGCGTTTACGATTACCCAAACTGCCTATGCGGAACTGCAAAAATTTATCGATAGCTTGAATGTGGTGTTCCATCACATATCCGAGCAATTGAGCCACAATACCTTGGTCAAAGATTTCAATATTGTTCTGCGTACCAGTCAATCGACGCAAGCCCTAGCACGAGAGGTGACTCAGTTCCTCCTCCACCAATTTCCTGTTCAGCAGATTGGGGTCTATATCCACCAAGATGACGTGTTAAAACGCATTGCGGGAGTTGGTTTTGGTGAAGGAAGTGCCAATGTTATTCGAGATGATTCTGCAACTGAAATGAGTGTTTTGTTGTCAGGGGAGCCGTATAGCATGAAGTCTTTGAAAGGCAAATACGCTATGCAGGTGAATGGCGCGTCGTTGGAGTTGAACGAGATTTACTACTTCCCTCTTTGCGTCAATGGTAAGCCAGTGGCGCTTCTTGAACTTGGGACAGTCGATGTCTTAACCCCGCAGCAATACCAATGGCTGATTCAAATGCTCGACGATTTGTCTGTCAGTATTCAATTGAGCCAAAACGTGGAGTTGCAAAGAAAAGCAGAGAAAAAAGTGCTTGAGCAGTCCCAGCTCAATCAAGAGATTTTGAATGCGACACCAAACCCAATGTATTGCTTATCGCCTCAGGGCAAATATCTCACCGTAAACGCGAAATTTTGTGAAATGTTTGGTTTGACGATGCAGGAGATCGTTGGCCGAACGCCCAATGATGTGTTCAGTGCCAGTACTGGTCAGGTGTTTACGACCGTTCATCAAGAGCTTCGCCAAACAAAAGGCAGTCGAAACTACGAGCTCTCTCTTTGTGATGGCAGTAGTCAAAACCGCGAAATGCTGGTGTATGAAGCGTCTTTCAGCAATGGGGATGGCGAGATTTCGGGCATTGTCGGCATTCTGCTCGACCTGACAGAGCGCAAGCAGTTTGAAAATGAGTTGCGAGAAGCAAAAGAACTGGCCGATGCCATGAGCCAAGCGAAAGGGGATTTCTTGGCCAATATGAGTCACGAGATACGAACGCCAATGAACGCTATCCTTGGCATGGCACATTTAGCACTCAATACAGAACTTGATCCTTCGCAGAAAAAGTATCTCACACGGATTAATGAATCGGCCAAAAACCTGCTCGGTATTATCAACGACATTCTCGACTTTTCTAAAATTGAAGCCGGTAAGCTCACCGTCGAGTCAATCGACTTCAGTCTTGATGAGGTGTTTGACAACCTTGTTAATGTCGTTTCCTACAAAGCCCATGAGAAAGGGGTCGAGTTCTTGCTCGATATTGACCCTAAAGTCCCGATCGGCTTGGTCGGAGATCCACTTCGCCTAGGCCAGGTATTGGTTAACTTGTGCAGTAATGCGGTGAAGTTTACCGAAAAAGGCGAAATCGTTGTCTCTGCTTTGGTCGAGCAATTGGATGAGAATCGAGCAACGATCCGATTCTCAGTGAAAGATACCGGAATTGGCATCGCGAAAGAGAAAATTGAGCATCTATTTAGGGCATTTTCTCAAGCTGACAGCAGCATCACGCGTCAATTTGGTGGAACGGGGCTTGGGCTGAGCATCAGTAAACAGCTTGTCGAGCTTATGGGGGGCGAGCTTGTGGTATCGAGTTCAGAAGGCACTGGGTCGGTATTTAGTTTCACCATCGATTGTGGTCTGCAAGAAGCCAAAATGCGTGACCTTTCTGAGCCCGTAAATGCACTCGCGGGTAAGCGTGCGCTAATCGTTGATGACAATGATTCTGCACGCAGTATTTTGCGAACATTACTCACCGCCATGCACTTTGATGCCAAGGCAGTCAGCAATGCTTATGAAGCGCTCGATGAACTTAAGGTGTGCACTTATGACATGCTATTTGTTGATTGGACTATGCCGGGTATGAATGGCCTAGAACTGCTGCAAAAGGCCCACGATGAGCGCCTCCTACCGGATTGTAAAGTCTTCCTGGTTACCGCATATGGGCGCGAGCTTTCATTGACCGAGCAGAGCAGCAAACTTATCGATGCGCTTATCGTTAAGCCGGTCAATCCATCCAACTTGCTTGACGCTGTAATGGACAGCTTTGGCATTGAACACGTCACCAGCAAGGTCACCCCTTCTGATAATGTTCGACCTCGTTTCGAGAAGCAGACCGTGTTGCTCGTCGAAGATAACGAAGTCAATCAAGAAGTGGCACTCGGATTATTGAGCGATACAAACCTAGACGTTTTGGTGGCCAATCACGGCCAAGAAGCGATAAAAATGCTTGGCCATCATAAGGTCAGTTTAGTGCTGATGGATATGCAAATGCCGGTGATGGATGGCATTACAGCGTGTCAAGAAATTCGCAAAAAAGACGAATGGCAAGAACTGCCCATTGTCGCCATGACGGCCAATGCCATGCAAAGCGATGTCGAACGCTGCATCAACGCCGGAATGAATGGCCACATAGCGAAGCCAATCAATGTCGCCAACCTTTACCAAACGTTGCAGCAATATTTACCGCTTGAGGGCGCGCAGCCGCCAAGTGTATCTCCACCTCAAGACAAAGAGTCTTCGACTGAATCCTACCCAGAGCTCACAGGGGTGGATGTTGCCCAAGCGATCTTCGACACGGGGGGGAACGCCGACTCATATTTCTCCATATTGGAACGCTTTTTAGACGCTCAAAAAATAGACACGCACTCACTGCGAGCGATCATCGCCAAAGAAGATTGGGAAGGCGCTGAAAGAATGGCGCATACCCTGAAGGGAGCCTCAGCAAACTTAGGGATCCATGATTTGACCGACTTAGCGATAAAAATTGAAAAACGAGTGAAAGCGTGTGATGGCAGTGCCATTGAAGTGGTGGATCAAGCTCAGCAAATGGTTCTTATGCTCAGAGGGCAAATGCAAGCGTGGCGCGGTAAACACACCACGTCTGATCAACCATCATGTGATGAGATGAAAGCAATGTACCTGAGCTTGGTGGATAAAGTTGAGAATTATGATGTGACAGCATTGGATATTATCAATCAGGCTAAACATTGTGATTTATGGAATGACAAAGAGAAACAACAGCTTATCGAACTCATAGAGAACTTTGAGTTTGAGCAAGCGAAACAATTACTAGATAAGCTACCACAGCCAGAATGAAGTAGGCACACCGAGTAGCTCCAAGATAAATAGACAACGTTAGGCGGTTTTCTTTAAGGATAGGGGAAACGATATGAATATTAACAACACTATGAAATTGGTGTTTGTTGTAATAGGCCTCGGTATCATCATTAGTGTGGTTACGGTGTTACAGCTCAATGGTCTACTGCAGCAAGTGGATACAATGGCTAAGGTGCGGTATCAATCGTATCAAGCGGCGGATGAGCTCAGACAGAGTTCGGATGACTTAACACGTCTGGGTAGGACCTACGTACTGACAGGCGATGAGACCTACGAAAAAATGTACATGGACATCCTCGCGATTCGAAATGGGGATAAGCCGAGACCACAAAACTATCACACCATCTACTGGGATTTGGTTCTAAATTATGGTGAAAAGCCCAAGCCAGATGGCAAGCGAGTCTCGCTTCAAGCCATGATGGAAGAACTCGGCTTCACTGACAAAGAGTTTCGGTTGCTGAAAGAAGCGCAAGGTAACTCTGATGCTTTGGTGAACATGGAAGTCAAAGCGATGAATGCGGTAAAAGGGCTCTATCCTGACGCCAGTGGCAACTACACCAAGCGGGGCGAGCCCGATTTGGCGATGGCAGCGCAGTTACTCCATAGTAAGCAATACCATCAAGAGAAAGCTAAAATCATGGCGCCGATTGATGAGTTTTTTACCGCTCTAGAAGCGCGGACCTCTTCTCAGTTCAACAGCGCGGCTCAAGATGTGAGAACAACCGTGTTGATCGGTAACATCTCTTTGATTGCTGTTTTTGTTATTGCGATTGTGGGATACGTCATTGTCAATCGCAAAGTAGTAAAACCAATTGATGAGATGGCGAAAGTCCTCAAGCAAGTTGATGTGGATTCCGATCTGACCTTGAGGGTCGCCGATGGAAGCCAAAATGAACTCGGCGTGATTGGCACGACCATCAATAAAGTACTCGTTAGTTACGCCACGACCATCACTAAGATCAACCAAGTGAATTCGACGATATCTCAGATTTCTGAAGCGATCCAAGGCATCACCCAGCGCAACATCACTATGGCGAATCAGCAGAACCAAGAGATGGAAATGGCCGCTACAGCAATGGAAGAGATGACAGCAGCGCTTTCGAATGTTGCCCAAAGCACCAATATGGCGGAGGAGTATGCGGGCAGCGCAGAAAAAGAAGCCTCCACCAGTAAGCAAGTGTTTGATAAAACCACCTCAGAGTTTGGACAGCTTGAGGGCGAGTTCCTCAACACCGCAGAGATCATTCAACAATTGGCTGAAGAATCGAACAATGTTGGTAACGTGTTGGATGTGATTAAAGCCATTGCCGAACAAACTAACTTGTTGGCACTGAATGCGGCGATAGAGGCAGCCCGTGCGGGTGAACAAGGTCGAGGATTCGCCGTGGTTGCTGATGAAGTTCGTTCCTTAGCGCAAAGAACCCAAGATTCAACGGGTGAGATTGAAGGCATTATTCAAACGCTGCAAGAAAAAGCGAAGCAGTCGACGGTGACGATTCAAAGCAGCTCGGAAAAAATGCAGTCAACGCGAGAAAATATGGGCGTTGCGAATGATGCGCTTGGCACCATCCAAGGCTCTGCAATTGAAATTCATAAACTGAATACGTCAATCGCCGCGGCGACTGAAGAGCAATTGACGGTCAGTGATGAGATCTCAGGTAACCTATCTAATATCAAGAACTTGTCGTCGGATATGAACGAGGCCATCAATCAGCTGGAACCGATTGTTCTCGACCTAAAACGCAATGTCGACGATCTAAATGGTGCGATTCACCATATTCGTACTTAGCGTTTGTTGGCTGGCTCGGTTTGCTGTGGGGTGTAAGGCTCCCACAGTAAACTGCCATTGGTTTCGAACTTATTGGCTGCTTGGCAGATCAGATAGTGCTCACCAACTTGCAAAATAGCGCCAAGTGAGTAGGTCTGATCTTGATAGTAGCAGACTCGTTTACTTACTTGGCTGGCATCAACGCCGATGCCAATCACCGGTTTGGTCGCATCGGACTGGCTCGGTAGCCCCACCACTTTTTCTGCTTGTGCGCCACTCGCGACACACAGTAGGAGACTGAGCATGCAAATGTTTGATTTCATGGCCTTACCACTCCTCATGTTGTGAGAAGACTCCGTATTTTCGCTCGTATCGCGGCAGCATACTTTCATTGCCAAGTAGCCCTCCTTGATGAACGTAAATCAGTTTCTTGTCGAGATTCTCTGGATACCAATAGTGTAGACATTGCCACATCATCGGATCGTATAGCAGGTCAAACTCGATGTGGGTTTGCTGTTTTAATTCATGCCAGATTTCATAGTCTCGTTGGTACAACTTACCAAAGTGGTGCTTAAACGGAAGCTCCAAAATGGTCGGGAAACTGGTTTCACCAAGATCCACAAATTGCTGCTTAAGATATTCCTTACCGCCGACGCAAGGGCAAGTAATCACTTCTATTCCATGAGCTGCCAAATGCTTGTGAAGGTAGAGCGCAGTGGTGCCCGTTCCGGAGGGGAGCGCGACAACAAACTTTTGCCCGGCTTCAAACCGAGTCCAAGAAAGGATCTCTCGTGCTAACTGAGCGATGCCATGTTCAGCCTGTGCGAAACGCCCACCTTCTGGGACGATAAGGCAATGCTCATCTGGTTGACGAACCTGCTTAATGTAAGTTTCAGGATGAAGATCAGACTGGCCAGTAACATGAATATTCGCCCCAAGTTCAAGTGCTGCGCGATAGTTTCCGCGCGGGTGATCGGCGAGCCATTGCGGCATATGGTCGACGTAGAATTCAAACTGCCACCCTTTGATTGCGCAAAGCGCCGACAAGGAGTACATCGCATTCGACTGTGCGCTTCCATAGCTGATGAGTGTCTTTATCTGTTCATGCGGTTGTTCAAGTAGCGCCATAAACTTTCGCGCTTTGTTTCCTGAAAAGTGGCTGTGCAGTTGGTCATCTCGCTTTAGATAAAACTCGATATCGTCAAATTGGTGTTGGGTTATTGGAGTGTCAGCTAATTTCATAAATCGAAGCCGTCGAGGGTAAGCGGCCCGCTATTTTAGCTAAATCGGGCTAGTGGACCAAATGATCCTAATCATGAAGATAAAAAAAGCCCAGAGCAATGGTGCT
The DNA here is from genome assembly GCF_000808535.1 of Vibrio sinaloensis. Taxonomy (GTDB): domain Bacteria; phylum Pseudomonadota; class Gammaproteobacteria; order Enterobacterales; family Vibrionaceae; genus Vibrio; species Vibrio sinaloensis_D. The sequence continues at coordinate 289,601 of NZ_JWLV01000034.1, read as the reverse complement.
CTGGGCGGATACAAACATAGGAGTTAATAAGAAAAAGCAGCGTAAATTAGTAGCTTCAGTAAGAAAACAAGTTCGACGGCCTGTCAACTTAGGAAATGCTCTGCTAACTACAATTAATCAGACTGGCGTAATTCAAAACAGTTCAATAAAAAACGGAAAAATTTTAATTTTTTTCTTTCAGCGGCTTAGTTGCTTGAAAAATGTTCTGGTCGGACCAATGCGCAAAAATGTGATGTTAACAGCTTGTTGATTATTTGTGTCAGGTGTATATTTCAAACAGTTGTTTAATACGAGTGATTGAAATGGCAGGCAGAAACAGTACCAAAGAAAAAATCCTTGATGTCGCCGAAGCGCTTTTTGCAGAGCACGGGTTTAATGATACTTCTCTACGTACGATAACCAGTAAAGCTGGGGTTAACCTTGCTTCGGTGAACTACCATTTCGGAGATAAGAAAACGTTAGTTCGAGCGGTACTTAATCGATACCTAGAAGCGTTTATGCCAGCGGTGCAGGATGCGCTGATTACGCTGAACTTGAACGATCACTATGAAATGTCGGATGTGTTTGAGTCGCTCAGAGCACCGCTGCGCAACTTAAATGATGTCAGACCGAATGGGACAAGCCGTTTTATGTTGCTGATTGGCCGCGGGTACACCGATGTTCAAGGTCATTTACGCTGGTTTATAACTACCCGTTATCAAGACACCTTGTCTCTATTTACGGATTCAGTGATGAAAGCCAACCCTAAATTGACTCAAGAAGATTTGTTTTGGCGGCTGCATTTTACGCTCGGAACTTGTGTTTTCACCATGGCTTCGAGCCAAGCTCTGCTTGAAATCGCAGAAAATGATTATGGCAAATCGATGGATGCAAAATCGGTTGTCGACCAACTTATTCCATTTTTAGCAGCAGGCGTCGCTGCGGAATAACGCACTAAAACTCTACGAATACATATAAGAAAAATATTGGAACACCTACAGTGAACAAAAGGATCGGATTATGAGCTCTCTAAGACAAAAATGGATCAGTGACCCAGCTTTCAAAATGTTTAAGAAAGTGCTACCACCACTATCCAGCACCGAAAAGGAAGCAATGGAAGCGGGTAGCGTTTGGTGGGATGGAGAGTTGTTCTCTGGTCGTCCTGATTTCACCAAACTGCACCAATACCCAACACCAACGTTGACCGCAGAAGAGCAGTCGTTCATGGACAATGAACTGGAAACACTGCTGGCAATGCTGGATGACCATAAAATCGTGAAAGAAGATCGCGACTTACCGCCAGAGGTATGGGAATACCTACGTAAAGAACGTTTCTTTTCACTGATCATTTCCAAAGAATACGGTGGGCGTGAGTTCTCATCATTGGCGAACTCGACCATCGTATCGCGTATAGCAACACGCAGTATCAGTACCGCGGTTTCGGTGATGGTACCGAACTCGCTCGGCCCAGGTGAACTTCTTTCGCACTATGGTACCCAAGAGCAAAAAGACTACTGGCTACCGCGTTTAGCAGACGGGACTGACATTCCTTGTTTTGCCTTGACGGGGCCGGAAGCAGGCTCAGATGCAGGCGGTATCCCAGACGAAGGCATTGTGTGTTACGGCGAGCATGAAGGCGAAGAAGTCCTTGGTATTCGTTTGAACTGGAACAAGCGTTACATCACGCTAGCACCGGTTGCGACGGTTCTTGGTCTTGCATTTAAAATGTACGACCCTGACGGTTTGATGGGCGAGAAAAAAGAGCTCGGCATTACTTGTGCGTTGATTCCAGCAGACCATACCGGCGTGGAAATCGGTGAGCGTCATGACCCACTAGGTCTTGCGTTCATGAATGGTCCAACGCGCGGTAACGATGTGTTCATTCCAATGGAATGGTTAATCGGTGGCCAAGAATACGCAGGCAAAGGTTGGCGTATGCTGGTGGAGTGTCTATCAGCAGGTCGTGGTATTTCACTGCCGGCGCTAGGCACGGCAATGGGCCACTTAACAGCACGTACGACGGGTGCTTATGCTTATGTTCGCAAACAGTTCGGTATGTCGATTGGTAAGTTTGAAGGCGTGGCTGAATCGCTTGGTCGTATCGGTGGATTAACGTACCTGCTTGAAGCGAGCCGCACATTAACGACAACGTCGCTCGACCTGAAAGAAAAACCAGGCATTGTCACCGCAATTGCCAAATACCACATGACCGAAATGGCGAGAACGATCCTTAATGACTCGATGGATATCCACTCCGGTCGTGCTATTCAAGATGGACCAATGAACTACTTGGCAGCGCCTTACCTCGGTATCCCAGTTGCTATTACGGTCGAAGGGGCAAACATTCTGACCCGCAACCTGATGATCTTTGGTCAGGGCGCGACACGCTGTCATCCATACGTCCTTAAGGAGATGGAAGCGGCGGCAAATCCAGATGAGAAGCAGGGCGCGAAAGAGTTTGATGATCTGCTGTTTAAGCACATTGGTCACGCAATGAAGAACACCTTCGGTGCATTTGGTGCAGCATTGACGGGCTCTCGCTTTATCAAAGCGAACATGAGCGGTCCAACTCAGACGTACTACAAAGAGATGACTCGCCTAAGCCGTGCTTTGGCGGTGAGTGCAGATATCGCGATGGCAACTTTGGGTGGCGATCTGAAACGTAAAGAGATGATCTCAGCACGTTTAGGTGATGTGCTTGCTTACCTGTACATGGCATCAGCGGCACTGAAGAAGTATGAAGACGAAGGGCGTCAGCAACAAGACTTAGACTATGTTCACTACGCAGTGCAGCACTGTTTGTTCCATGCTGCTCAGTCACTTCAAGAAGCGTTTACTAACTACCCACAGAAAGCGGTCGGTCGCCTATTGAAAGTGTTGGTATTCCCACTTGGTAATCACTATCAGAAACCAAGCGATACCCTAACCGTCAAGTTGGCGGAAAGCTTAATGACTCCGGGCGCGCACCGTGACCGTCTGACTCATCTTTGCTACATCGGCGCGGATGAAAACGACAGCGTAGGCTTAATGGAAAATGCTTTCTTGGCTATGTATGGCGTGAAGAGCTTGGAGCGTAAACTGATGCGAGCTGCCAAAGAGGGTAAAGTCGCGCGTAAAGGGTTACTGAAAGACCGCTTGGCGCAAGCTTTGGAAGCGAATGTCTTAACGCAAGAGGAAGTGGATCAAATTGTCGAAGCGGACAAACTGCGCTACAAAGCGATTCAAGTTGACCACTTTAGCCATGATTTCAGCGAAGTTCGCACGCATGGTGAGCAAAAAAAGCGTAAAGCGAAGCTAGATAGCGCAGCGTAATATCGCGATTTTTGGTCAAAACTGTGCTTAACCAGCACACTAATAAGGCATCTCAATGAGGTGCCTTTGTTTTGCGTGGAATCTAGCAGGAGCGCTTGAAAGTGCTCCAACCACTTGCATTTTAGCGACATTTTTACAGAAATTAGATGCGATTTTATGTTGAACCTTTTATCCTAGCGGGGTTTTGTTAAGGAAGTTGAATATGATCATCAAACCTAGAATTCGCGGATTTATCTGTACTACTACGCATCCTGTAGGCTGTGAAGCTAACGTAAAAGAACAAATTGCTTACACTAAAGCGCAAGGCCCAATCAAAAATGCACCTAAACGTGTGCTTGTTGTTGGTGCTTCAAGTGGCTACGGTCTATCTTCTCGTATCGCTGCGGCATTTGGTGGCGGTGCTTCAACCATTGGTGTTTTCTTCGAAAAAGAAGGCACAGAGAAAAAGCCAGGCACAGCGGGTTTCTACAACTCGGTTGCCTTTGAAAAGCTTGCGCGTGAAGAGGGCCTTTATGCGAAAAGCCTTAACGGCGATGCGTTCTCAAACGAAGCAAAAGAAAAGACAATTGAGCTGATCAAACAAGATCTTGGTCAGATTGATATGGTGGTTTACTCACTGGCGTCCCCAGTACGTAAAATGCCTGAAACTGGTGAGCTTGTTCGTTCATCTCTAAAACCTATCGGTGAGACTTACACTTCAACAGCAGTAGACACCAACAAAGATGTCATCATCGAAGCAAGCGTTGAACCTGCAACGGAAGAAGAGATCAAAGACACTGTTACTGTAATGGGCGGTGAAGATTGGGAACTTTGGATCAATGCATTATCTGAAGCAGGTGTACTGGCTGACGGTTGTAAGACTGTGGCATACAGCTACATCGGTACTGAGCTAACTTGGCCAATCTACTGGGATGGTGCGCTAGGTAAAGCGAAGATGGACCTAGATCGCGCAGCAACGGCTCTTAACGAGAAACTAGCAGCAACTGGCGGCACAGCAAACGTTGCTGTTCTTAAGTCTGTAGTGACTCAAGCAAGTTCTGCAATTCCTGTAATGCCACTGTACATTGCAATGGTATTTAAGAAGATGCGTGAAGAAGGCGTTCATGAAGGTTGTATGGAGCAAATCTACCGTATGTTCAGCCAGCGTCTGTACAAAGAAGATGGCAGCGCAGCAGAGGTGGATGAGAAAAACCGCCTACGTCTAGATGACTGGGAACTGCGTGATGACATCCAACAGCACTGTCGTGATCTGTGGCCACAAATCACTTCTGAAAACCTAAAAGAGCTTACTGATTACGTTGAGTACAAAGAAGAGTTCTTGAAGCTGTTTGGTTTCGGTGTGGAAGGTGTTGACTACGAAGCGGACGTTAACCCAGACTACAAAGCAGATTTCATCGCTATCTAATCTAGATTAGCAACGCGAGAAGTGAAAAAATCCGGAGTATGACTCCGGATTTTTTGTATTTGTCACTTTGAAAAACTATTTAAACGTTGACCAAATTGGCGCATGGTCAGACGGTTTTTCAATGCCACGCAATTCGTAATCGATATCGGCTTCGATACATTTCGCTGCGAGCTTAGGTGTTGCCAATACCACATCAATGCGCAGACCGCGATTATCAGGGAAACCTTTAGAGCGGTAATCAAACCACGAGAAACGATCGTTTACGTCAGGGTGGATCTGACGGAAGGTATCGACAAATCCCCAATCTAGCAGTTGCTTTAACCACTCTCGTTCTTCAGGTTGGAACGAGCATTTACCCGTTTTCAGCCAGCGCTTGCGGTTTGGTTCACCGATACCGATATCGGCATCGATCGGGCTAATGTTAATGTCACCCATCACGATCAACTGCTCATCGTTGTTGTGATGATCGTTTAGGTAAGTCATCAAGTCTTTGTAAAACTGACGCTTATACGGGAACTTTGTCTCGTGACCGATGTTGTCGCCTTGAGGAAAGTAACCGTTCAGTACGGTGACTTTCTCACCGTTGTCATCTTCTAACGTCACCATAATCATGCGCTTTTGGTGCTCATCATTATCGGTCGGAAAGCCTTTCTGTACCGAAATAGGCTCCTTCTTACACAGCATCGCGACACCGTAATGGGCTTTTTGACCATGGAAGTAGACTTTGTAACCCATCGCCTCGACGTCTTCGAGAGGGAAGGCTTCATCGTGCACTTTGATTTCCTGTAAACCAATCACATCAGGCTGATGTTTATCAATGACCGCTTGCAGTTGGTGAAGTCTGGCGCGAAGCCCGTTGATGTTGAAGGAGATGACTTTCATCCGGATTCCTTTTTATTTTTCTGTGACGAAATTTATTCGATGTTATCACTTTCTTTCTAAGGATACGAAAGTAACGCGAACGTTTGATTCGTATTAACACATTTGTAAACTTTTAATTGATATATCAGTGCATTGTGTTGTAATTAAATTGTTAATATTTTGCTCGCTGTGGTGTGGATGCACAAAGTATCCGCTAAAAAGGATGTAATATGCGAACTCTATCTGTTCAATGGAAAATCTCTTTATTAGCAGGGTGCTGCCTGCTCCTCACATCGTTATCTCTAATTGGATTCTCAATCTATAACGCGGTCACCAATCAACAATTGATCAAGCAACAGAGCTCTCAATCGGTACTCAAGAAATCAGAGCAACTGATTGAGACACAAGCGCGCTTGAATGCGACGGTGGTGGCAGAATATCTGAATGAAGCGCTTTACCGCGCAGAAATGCTCGCGGCGAGCGCTCTATTTCAAAAGACCAATAGCGAAGAAAATTTTGGTGATAGTGAAGAGCTCAGAACGGCGTTGGATGAGATGGTCAGAAAGTCGGTGCTTAACTTTGACTCGATTCAAGGTGCGTTTTTGGTGTTTGAACCCAACATGCTCGACAATGAAGATGCCAATTATGAAGGGGCGGAATATGTGGGTTCGAATGAAAAAGGACGCTTTGCTCCGTACTGGGTGACCGCCGAGAATGGCGAAAACATCATCCCTAATGTGTTGAGTGAGTCCACCCTTGCTGCGAACGAAAACAGTGAACGTTTCTTTTGCCCGATTTCCAGTGGCGCATCGTGTATTTCCTCACCCAAACAGGTTAATCATCAAGGCAGTTCATTTCTTGCCTCTTCGCTTTCCGTTCCTATTTTGATCGATGATATGGCCGTGGGCTTTTTTGGTATCGATTTGCGCCTGGACCCGCTTAAAGCGTTGGCGGTTGAATCGGATGCAAAGCTGTTTGAAGGGCAGGGCTCGGTATCTATTGTCAGTCTCGATGGCACTTTGATCGCCAGTGATGATAGCAGCAAAACGCTTGGTCAGCCGTTTAATAGCGCTAATGTAACGGGCGATCAGCTGACCGATCTTCTCTTTGGACAATCGGTAGAAACTCATTGGAGTAGCGATGGCGAGCGCTTGACCGTATTTGCACCTATCGTGGTTGCCAACCAAACATGGGGCGTGCTGTTTGATATGCCAAGAAGCAGCGTTTTAAGGGATGCAGTACAACTGGATAGCATTATCAGCGAGCAGGTGAGCGCCAGTATTCAGACTGAAATATTGGCAGGCTCGGCTTTGGTTATTTTCGGTTTGCTCACCGTGGCATTTATGGCGTCTCGTTTGGTTATGCCGATACGCGAAGTGGTTGCAAGACTCGACGATATTGCGTCTGGCGAGGGCGACCTTACTCAAAGGATTGAAGTAAAATCAGGCGATGAAATTGGCCAGTTAGCCAACGGTTTCAACCTCTTTTTAGGTAAGCTGCAAGTAACAATTAAAGATATTATCGACAACACAATGCAGGTTGCGACAACTTCAGAGCAATCAAAAGTCGCGGCGCAAAATACCAGTAGCAGCAGTGACGCTCAGTTTAAAGAGGTCGATTTAGTCGCGACCGCGGCCGAGGAAATGACTCAGACCGCTGGACTTGTCGTACAAAACGCGCAAGTGGCTGTGAGAGAAGCGGAAAGAGCCAACGACGCAGCATCTGTTGGGCAACAGGTTATCGAGAAGTCACAACATGAAATGGAACGTTTGGTAGAGAGAATGACCTCGGCAGTCCCAGTGGTTGAAGACCTCGCTAAAAATAACGCGAATATCACCGAGATATTAACGGTGATTGAAGGCATTTCTGAGCAAACAAATCTCCTTGCCCTCAATGCTGCAATTGAAGCGGCGCGAGCTGGCGACCAAGGCCGTGGTTTCGCGGTGGTTGCTGAAGAAGTGAGAAACTTGGCAAGCCGCACACAATCTTCTGTGGGTGAAATTCGAGAAGTGATCGCCAGCGTTCAAACGGGCACCCAAGATGTGGTGTCAGCCATCCAAGAAGGGAATGAACTGGCGCAGCATTCGTCAAATCAAGTCGAACAAGCGGTGGGTGAACTTAACCATATATTTGAGTCGATTGCTTCGATTAATGATATGAACAGCCAAATCGTTAAGGCAGCTGAAGAGCAGCAGTCGGTGTCTGGAGAGGTTAACCAAAGCGTCAGTAATATCAGAGATCTCAGCGCGCAGATATTATCGCAAGCCGAAGAGTCTGAGACGGTCAGTGTGCAGATTGGCGAGCTCTCGAAAAACCAACAACAGCTCGTTAATCAGTTTAAAGTGTAATGAAAAGCCGCAGTGTTGCGGCTTTTTTGATCTTGAGGCAGTCAGATGCTCAGTCGAGTTAATCTAAATACCAGTACCCTAGGTTAACTAAGCGTGTCAGTAACGCGAGCCAAGACGGACATTCAATTGAATAGCTATCAAGCGTGATAGACGCTTGGTCGCAAAGAATAGGCGCAAACGCGGGCTCCGCAACAGAAAACTCTTCACCATTGATGAATACATGATTCGCGTCATTGGCGTGGTACAGCGCTCTCAAGCCCGAAACTTTAACCACATGACCGAGCGCTTCTAAGTGAGCGTATACTTGCTCTTGCGATATGATTTCTTCAGGTTCGACAATATCAAGTTGGTGACGAGATTGGCTCAAGTTGATGGCTAAGAAGTTTTCAATATCTTGCTTGGATTCAAGCGCAGACTGCAGCATTTGCGTCAGCAGGGTAAGATCAGAGCGTAAAATTTCACCATGATTGCGTTGAGTTTGCATTTGAGGGTTATGCAGATGCACATCGCCTTTTTCTTTGGCGAGGACATAATCAGCAAAATGGCTCAGCAATTCTTGCTCTTTAGGTGAGCGAAAACCCATTGAATAGCTCATGCTCGGCTCAATGGTATTACCCTCGTGTGGGAATCCGGGGGGAATGTAAAGAATGTCTCCAGGTTCCAAGACTTCGTCGATTATTGCGTCAAAGCTCTCGATTTGGCGCAGGGCACCTTGGATGGATTCGCGGTATTGACCTTCGTCGGCAGCGCCTACGCGCCAACGTCGTTTCCCGCTGCCTTGTATGATAAATACATCATATTGATCGATATGCGGTCCAACGCCACCTTGAGGAGCGGAATAGCAGACCATCAAGTCGTCAAACAACCATTGAGGCAGCGCTTTAAATGGAGCGACTAACTCTGCTGCGCCCAGATGCCAGTGATTACACGCTTGAACAATCAATTGCCAGTGGCTTTCCTCAAGTTGAGAAAAGAGTGACTCGGGCAGCGGACCATGTTGGGCTCGCCAATGACCGTTCTTATTGGTGACAAATCTAGAATCAACTTCTTCTTCCATCGCCAAGCCGGCAAGTTCTTCTGGCGAAATAGGATCGATAAAGTTGGCAATACCATGCTTTATAACGGTCGGTCGCTTGTGCCAATATTTGGCTAAAAAAGAGTCGAGATCAAAAGAGAGTTGATACATTACTCTGCCTGTTCCAATTTGCTTTCTAAATCAGACTTAACGATCTTGATCGCTTCAAGCGCGACTTTTGGATCGACTTCGTTGCTTTCCAATAAGTAAATCAGATCAACAGCGAGTTTGATTTCGTCAGGGGCATTATCGAGTCCGGAAGACATTTATTGATTTCTCTCACGGTAAGTTATTTGGTTTTCAATTTTCAGCTTCGCCTCTTGGCAACGTTTTAAGCGTTGCTCGGTGGCGAGCAATTCCTGTTGAGCCGCTTGTTGCTGAAAGGGCGGGGCATACTGAAGTGCGAGCTCTTTGTCTCGTACCATTTCCATTAAACGCCGCTCCCACTCTTGATGCTGAGATAGGTGTTGATAAAGCTCGTTGATGGGCTTTTGGAAGTAGCTTCGGTGCTTTGGCTCGTTCTTGCGTATTGTTACCGTCGCAAGTTCTCGCTGAATCGCACTTATTTGAGATAAGAGGCGCTCGGTTAAGTATTCGGCACGTAAGGCGGTGAGTTTCCCTGCCGCTTCTTCGCGAATGATGCTATCTAGGGTAGATTGGGTCTCTTTGACGCAAGGGACCAAAAGCTTGGACCGACCTTTGAATAGGCGTTCGTCGAAAAGAGGCAAATGGTGCTCGCCCCTTTTTCTATCGACCGCGGCTGCTTGTTGTGTTAACTCATCGAGAGTATTGGAGAGTTGACTAATCCGGCTCATAAATTAACAAACCACGCTTCGTAGGCCAGTTTTACTGCAAGGATGCTGACAACAGTAACAAAGACTGGGCGAATAAACTTTGCGCCAAATCGGATTGCTGAGTGTGCGCCCACGAAGGCACCAGCCATCAAACACAGACCCATGGTTAAGCCCAATACCCAATCGATATGGCCAAGAATGGCAAACGTCACCAAAGAAGTGAAGTTGCTGGTAAAGTTCATTGCTTTTGATAGACCAGAAGCGAGCAAAATATTGAGCTTATAGAGTGCCATTGAGCTGACTGTCCAAAAAGCACCGGTTCCGGGCCCTGCGACACCATCATAAAAACCGAGAATAAGGCCTTGTCCATACTGTTTCTTGTTTAGTACAGGGCATGGTTCTGGCATCTCGTTTTTAACTGCATTTGGTGTTTTATGCCAAATGGTGTAGACGGCAGCGGCTAATATGATCAGTGGAAGGATTTTCTCTAGCCACTCTGTCGAAATCAAATCGACAAACAAGGTACCAAGGGTGGCACCGATTAGCGTAGAGACAAATGCCCGTTTCCAGCAGCGCGGCTTGAATAAGCGTTTGCGGTAATAAGTAAATGCCGCCGTTGAAGACGCGAAGGTAGCAGCAAGTTTATTGGTGCCGAGTGCGATATGCGGGGGTAAACCCAGTGATAGCAGTGCAGGGACAGTGAGCATCCCACCTCCACCAGCTACCGCATCAATGAATCCAGCAGCAAAAGCAACAAGGGCCAACACCAACAGCACGGTTGGCTCAAACAATTCCATAGAGTTATCTTTTTATAGTTGTTTTTGGTCAACGGACCTTAGTATTCAATCACACGTTTAAACGGTGGTAGGGAGTCTAGCAATGATTTCCCATATCGTTTGGTTACAATACGGCGATCAAGGATGATGACTTTACCAGAATCCCTCTCTTTACGCAGCAAGCGTCCCACTGATTGAATCAGTTTTTTGCTTGCCTCTGGTACCGTGATTTGCATAAAAGGGTTGCCGCCACGGTTTTCAATATATTCTGCATGTGCTTGCTCTACCGGCGAGGTCGGAACACCAAAGGGAATCTTGGTGATGATTAAGTTCTCTAATAGCTCTCCCGGTAAGTCGAGCCCCTCAGAAAAGCTCCCAGTCCCAAACAGCACACTGGTTTTTTGGCATTGAACGAGTGTTTTATGTTTTTTTAGTATTTCCGCTCTCGACTCTTGGCCTTGAACTTGAAGCGTCCATCCTTTTTTAACGAAATATGTTGAGAGCGCTTCAGCAACCTGATTCATTTGCCAATAGGATGAGAATAAAACTAAATTGGCCTGTTTGTCCTCGATTAAGTTAGGCAAAATATCGATAAGATATTCCGTAAACTGAGGAGCCTGCGGTTCATATTTCATTTTAGGCACGCGAAGCTCAGCTTGATGTTGATAATCAAATGGAGACGCGAGGGCTAAGAAACGTACGCCATCTTCCGGTTTTTCGCTGATGCCTGCTTGGCGGCAAAAAAAACTAAATGAGTTGAGTGCACGCATTGTCGCTGAGGTGAGTACCGCACCAATACAGCGACTCCATAGCTGTTGATCGAGCTGCCAGCCCACTTCAAGAGGCGAAACATTGACAACAAAATCGCCTTCGCGTTCTGGGCTTACTTCAAGCCATCTTGCAAGCGGAGCGCCTTTTTCCCGTTGAGGCTCTGCCATAAGGTTCCAGACGGCTGCAAGGTTGTCCATCCTCTGAATATAGAAACCTAACTCCGCCAATGCTGGCTCAGCCAACCGATTGGTGAGTTCGCCATCTTTAACTCGCTCGGCAATCAAATCCGCAATTTTCCCGACGGCTTGAGCTCCTTTTTGAGAGAGCTTCTTTAGTTCCTTAGACTCTTCATCAAGCCATGATGGCAGCTCGCCATTTTCAAATCGATAGATATTTTCTTCAAAATGAGCAGGATCAAATCGGGTGGCGAGTTGAGATAAAGAGGGAATCAACTGTTGAATCGCATCCTGTAGTTCGTTGCGAAATCGGCTGACTCGTTTTTCATCGGCGAGATTGGCAAACTTGGTCACGGACTGGTTCAAACGCTCTAGCCAACTCGCAGCGCCTTTCAAGCTTGCAGCGGCGGAAGAGTGATCCCGAGCGACATGGGGTAGGTGATGCGCTTCATCGAATACATAGATAGTGTTTTCTGGCTCAGGAAGTATGATGCCGCCACCAAGATCTGCGTCCGCCATTACCAAACTATGATTGGCAATGATGATGTCGGCTTTATCCATTTCAGAACGCGCTTTCTGGAATGGACAACCTCTGTGAGCAGACATACTCCCATTGCAGCTGTGCTTGTCACTGACGATGAGCTGCCAAATGGCATCATCAATAGGCTTTGGCCAAGAGTCTCTGTCTCCGTCCCATTTGTTTTCGGCGAGTCTCTTATACATCAACTCCAGCTGATCGATCTCTTTCTTTTTTGGCTTGGTCTCAAACATCGCCAGTTGACCGCCGTCCACGCCCGAGGCTGCTGCCAGCTTTTCTGCGCAGCAATAACGTTGTCTGCCTTTGGCGAGTATAAAAGAGAACTCACGATCCGTGATGCGTCTATATAAAGGAAGGTCTTTATTCACCAACTGTTCTTGCAGCGCGACAGTAGCGGTCGATATGACAACCTTTCTGTTGTTGTGCAAGGCGACAGGAATCGTTGCCATCAAATAAGAAAGCGATTTACCGATTCCCGTACCTGCTTCTGCGACAATCATCCGAGTTGATTTGTGATACTCACCACACAGTGTCTTTGTTATCTCTGCGACAAGGTAGTTCTGGGCACGTCGAGGTACAAAGTTATCTAACTGGAATTGGAGGTTTTGATAGCTGTTGCGAATGGATTGTTGGATTTTACTGATTGTCATACGGAGTTCTCTAAAACGGGATGAGGATGATAGCACACTTCTCTAAGCGCTACTCAGCTCACGAAATAGAATCCTTAATCCGCAAATGTGGATCTTGTTCACAAAAAAAAACTGAACCATCAGCGACTTAGATTAATTTCTAAATGTAAAAAATATATAACTCTATCTCATATAATATCGTGGTGATAAATATCATGAATTTTACTTAAATGTCATTTGTTTGGTGTTTTATTCTGTTTTTTATTTTTGTGCTTTTACGGATATTTGTCGGGTTTAGGGTATGAACTTGGTCGTAAAATACACGCAAAACAATGTAAGTTGCTGTTATTAAATGTTTTTATGTTTTTTTACGTGAGATTTTTAGAACATTTGACACGCAGGGGATTCTTTTGCAATCTAGACCCCGCAATTTAGATGGCGATGACATCAAACCCAATTAGAGGTGAGAGTCATCATCAAAAAACATAAAGGGAACCGGATAAGGATTTCCCAGTTTTAAGAAAAGGCAGTGGATTATTATGAAAAAGACTCTAGTAGCTCTTTCAGTACTTATGGCAGCAACGTCTGCTCAAGCAATTGAACTATACAACCAAGATGGCGCGACTGTTAACATGGGCGGTGACATCGAAGTTCGTTACAAGAAAGACAAAGCAGACGGCTCTGAATTCAAACAAGAGATCGACGATTCAGATCTTAACTTTGACATCCGTTACGCAGTAAACGACAGCCTAAGCGTTGGTGGTTACTGGGAAATTAATGACCTATCAACTAAAGACGGTAAAGGCGGTGATGCATACGTTTCTTTCATCTCTGCTGACTACGGTACAGTAAAAGTTGGTAAAACATGTACTCAACTAGATGACTCAGGTATCGGTTCAGATTTTGCTTTCGGTATCTCTTCTTTCATCAATGACTCTGAAGTATTCTGTTCAGACGAGATTGTTCGTTACGACCTAGACAAAGGCAACTTCTACGGTGGTTTCGCTCTAGCTCAAGACAAAAACGGCAACACAAACCTAAACGACGATTCAACTTACTTTGACGGTAAAATCGGTTACCGCGTAGCTGATTTTGATTTCACAGGTTTCTACGGTTCAGGTGAAGTTGACAAGACTGTAGGTGCTACAACTACAAAAGTTGATGAGAAAGCATGGTCACTACAAGCTAAATTCTCAGGTGTTGAAAACCTAGAGCTAGCTGCTGCATTCTACAACCTAGATGTAGAAGGAGAGACAGTAGACACTATCGCAGTTGCTGCAACTTACGCTCTTGAAACTGTTGAACTTGCTGCTGGTTTCAGCAACTCAAAAGTTAAAGATGCAGACGATTTCAACGCATGGTACGTTAATGCTGCTTACCCTCTAGCTCCAAACACTAAAGTTTACGCTGAAGTTGGTGGTGATAACGGTGAGACTAACGTAGGTACTGATGCTGCTCCAGAATTCAAGGATACTGAAGTAGGTATGGTTGTAGGTATCAAAGCTTCTTTCTAAGAAGTTTATGCTATAACATTTCAAAACCACCCTATTTGGGTGGTTTTTTTGATCTGGAGGGACAATATGAAAGCTTTAATTGCAATAACTATGTTATTGGTTTCGAATTGTTTGTATGCGGCCACGTTGATGCCGAAAAAAGGTACAAGTATCTTGTTTATAGACGGTGTTAAGGTCGAGGAAAAACGTGATAAAAACACGATTGAGCCTGGCAGAGTCCAAGTTGTAATCGACTACAATCAGAAGTTGAAGGATTCAAGTAAAGACCGAGTATTTAACTCTAGCCCATTTGTTGTTAGTTTCGATGCTCCGAATACGGATATCGTCATAACACCACCTAAGATGTATACCTACGATCAGGCTTCTCAAGCGTTCCAAAAGCAACCTAAGTGGAGAATTGAAACTGTCGATGGTAAGGCAATTCCTTATACTCAAGAAGTGCTTGATCGCGCTGACGGTTTTATGCCGTACTTTGATATGCCAGAGCGAGTAGCAAAACACAATGAGGCGCGAGGCATTGTGTTTGGAGCTTCGGCTGCACTTGCGGCAAAAGCGGCCGTTGCAGAGCAAGCTGCGTCTGCGCAGGTAAATGAAAAAGTTAAGTCAGAGGCAATCAAGCCCCTAGACACCAATAACCTTGAACAACTGAAGGCTTGGTACGTTAAAGCGTCTAAGCAAGAGCGAAAAGAATTCCGACGTTGGATGATTGACCAAGAGTAGTCAGTCGCTGACGTTTATCATAAGAAAGGCTTCCGTTGCGGAAGCCTTTTTGCGTATCAGCGCTTTAATACTGAAAACAATCGGGAGAGGTTAACGCTGACTCAATTGCGGCAATGAGCTTCTCAATATCCGCAGGTTGGCTAATAAACGGAGGCATTATGTAGATGAGTTTACCAAATGGCCGTATCCAAACGCCTTGCTTAACAAAGTGTGCTTGAATGGCATCCATACTGACGGGGTGGGTGGTTTCAACAACTCCTATCGCGCCTAACCAGCGAACGTCTTTCACTAGAGAGTATTTCATCAGGTCAGGTAATAGCTCTGAAAAAATACCTTCGATCTGTTTGGTTTGCTTTTGCCAATTATCGCTTTCTAATATCTCCATGCTCGCCGTAGCAACAGCGCACGCTAACGGGTTGCCCATAAAGGTCGGTCCATGCATAAAACATCCTGCCTCACCACCACATACCGTATCTGCGACCTCTTTTGATGCTAGGGTCGCCGATAATGTCATGTAGCCCCCAGTTAAGGCTTTACCGACGCAAAGTATGTCTGGCTGGATGTTGGCGTGTTCGCAAGCAAACATCTTCCCAGTTCTGCCAAATCCAGTCGCAATCTCGTCCAAGATCAAAAGTAATCCATATTGATCACACAGATCTCTAACTCCTTTTAAGAACTCAGGGTGATAGATTCGCATTCCTCCAGCACCTTGTACTATCGGTTCTAAAATGACAGCTGCGATGTCCTTATGATTCTCCTCAACTTTACGTGTGATATCGTCAAGGTCACTTGGTTGAAACGCCTGCCAGAAACCGGACTTTGGTGATGACGCAAAGATATGTTCAGGCAAGAAGCCTTTGTAAAGTGAGTGCATTGAATTATCGGGATCAGTGACAGACATTGCTGCAAAAGTATCACCGTGGTAACCGTCTCGTAAGGTAAGGAATTTTGCTCGCCTCTCACCCTTAGCATGCCAATACTGGAGCGCCATCTTTAAACTTACTTCGACCGCAACCGAGCCAGAATCGGCTAAAAATACGTGTTCTAAGTTATCTGGTGCAAAGTTGAGCAGTTTTTTGCAAAGCTCAATAGCTGGCTCGTGAGTGATTCCCCCAAACATAACATGTGACACCGTATCGATTTGGCGGTGCGCAGCCGCGTTGAGCTGAGGGTGGTTATACCCATGTATCGCACTCCACCATGACGACATTCCGTCAACGAGTTGATTTCCGTCTTCCAATTGAATCAATACACCATTAGCAGAGACAACAGGGTAGCAGGTCAGAGGTGTTAGCGTTGATGTGTAGGGATGCCAGATATGACGGCGGTCAAAGGCGAGATCCATAGATGTGCGTCCTATTTTGTTGGTTAAAAAATAACCATCTGTAAACTTTTAATTTTCTTAATTGTTGACAGTCTACCTGCCGAGGTTAGACTAGCCAAGTAACAAATCTAATAACTAAAGGAATGCACGTGGAAGTACGTCACAACTGGACTGTTGCAGAAGTTCGTGAGCTTATGGAAAAACCATTTATGGACCTCCTCTTCGAAGCGCAACTGGTTCACCGTCAATACCAGCAACACAACCATGTTCAAGTCAGCACACTGCTGTCGATCAAAACAGGAGCATGTCCAGAAGACTGTAAGTACTGTCCGCAAAGTGCGCGCTACAAAACCGACGTAGAAAAAGAGCGCCTGATGGAAGTCGAGCGTGTTTTAGACGCTGCGCAAAAAGCGAAAAGTGCGGGGTCAACACGTTTCTGCATGGGGGCGGCTTGGAAGAATCCTAAAGAGCGTGATATGCCACACCTTAAAAAGATGATTGAAGGTGTTAAAGGCATGGGGCTGGAAACCTGTATGACGCTTGGTATGCTTACGCCAGATCAGGCAAACGAGCTAGCCGATGCGGGTTTGGATTACTACAACCATAACCTAGATACGTCACCAGAGTTCTACGGCAACATCATTACCACTCGTACTTACCAAGATCGCCTTGATACTTTGTCTCATGTCCGTGATGCCGGCATGAAGATTTGTTCGGGTGGCATCATTGGCATGGGTGAAAGCGTCAATGACCGAGCGGGTCTTTTTGTAGAATTGGCAAACTTGCCGGTTCACCCAGAAAGCGTGCCGATCAACATGTTAGTAAAGGTGAAAGGCACACCACTTGAAGAGGTAGATGATGTTGAGCCTTTCGACTTTATTCGCTTGATTGCCATTGCACGTATCATGATGCCAAAGTCGGCGGTTCGCCTTTCTGCTGGCCGTGAGAACATGAATGAACAGATGCAGGCGCTCTGTTTTATGGCTGGAGCCAACTCGGTATTTTATGGCTGCAAACTGCTCACTACACCAAACCCTTCCGAAGACAAAGATATGCTGCTGTTTGATAAGTTAGGAATCAATAGTCAGCAGGTTTCTCAAAAACCAGATGAGATACAAGAAAATGACCTTTTAGACCGAGTTGTCGAGCGCGTAGCTGCAAGACCGGCTAAAGATGATTTGTTCTACGATGCCAGCGTTTAAAGCGCGTATAAAGCGCGAGTTGCAGCGTCGTCAAGAACTCGGGCTTTCTCGTCAAGTCAAAGAGGTCAATTTTGGCAACTGCCCCGTGCTTGAGCATGGGGGGGAGACGTTCTTAAATTTTTCGAGTAATGATTATTTGGGCTTGGCTTGCGACGATGAACTGCGCAGGGCTTGGCAAAAAGGGCTTGAGATCTATGGCTGCGGAAGTGGTGCGTCGCCACTGGTTACGGGTTTTAGTTCTGCCCATGCGGGGTTGAAGTCCGCGTTATGTGAATGGTTGGGCTTTGAGAGCGCAGTACTATTTGGTTCGGGCTTTGCGGCAAATCAGGCATTGATTTTTGGCTTATTAGAAAAGGGCGATTTATTGCTGCAAGATAAGCTCAATCACGCTTCTTTGATGGAAGCGGGTATGCTTTCCCCTGCAACAATGAAACGCTTTAAGCACAATGATGTTGCATCGCTTAAGGCATTCCTGACCGACGATGCGTTTGTCATCACAGAGGGGGTCTTCAGCATGGATGGTGATCTGTCACCACTTGCAGATATCCGTGCTGTGGTAAAGGAGGACTCCTTGCTGGCGGTCGATGATGCTCATGGCATCGGTGTACTGGGGAGTGAAGGCCAAGGCAGTTGTCATTTGGCTCAAATCACTCCTGACGTTTTGGTTGTCACGTTTGGTAAAGCATTTGGCCTTTCGGGCGCGGCAATTCTATGCAGTGAAGAAATGGGCGACTACCTAACTCAATTTGCTCGTCACCACGTTTACTCAACGGCGATTCCGCCTTCACAAGCGTATGCCTTAACCCACGCAGTGACCATGCTGCAAACTCAGCATTGGCGTCGAGAAAAGCTTGCGGAGTTACAACATAGCTTCAAAGAGAACTTTAGCCGTTTTCCAGGTTATGTAGAAACAGTAACCCCCATAAAACCGGTGCTACTTGGTGACAGTCACTTTGCTGTGGAAGTCTCACAGGCTTTGAAAAGTAAAGGGTTATGGACCACCGCCATCCGTCCACCAACTGTGCCGCAAGGTACGGCGAGACTGCGAATCACGTTGACGGCTAATCATGAGTTGTCGCACGTCGTGTCTTTGGTTGAGAACTTAGAACAACTACTTGAGAATGGAAGTATAGGGTGATTGGATGGAACAAGCGTTAGCGGTACACGGGTCGTCATCCAATGATAAAACGGCCATAGCTGAGGCGTTTGGCAAAGCGGCTCAAACTTATGATGCTCACGCGGCTTTCCAGCGTGACGTCGGCCATCGGTTACTCGATTTGATGCCCGCAAACCTGACGGGGCGAGTTGTGCTCGACCTTGGTTGTGGCACTGGGTATTTTTCGCAGATGCTACAGCAAAGGGGCGCTCATGTTGTTTGTTGTGATTTATCGCAGCAGATGCTCGACACTGCTCGAAAACGCTGTGGCGAGCGGAATATGAGTTACCACTTGGGAGACGCAGAGAAGCTGCCATTTGAGGTTGAGCAGTTTGATTTGGTGTTTTCGAGCTTGGCACTGCAATGGTGTGATGATCTCGCTGAACCACTTAGAGAGATTCGCCGCGTACTAAAACATAACGGACATGCCTATTTCTCTACGTTGCTGGATGGCTCATTGAGCGAGCTTAAGCAGTCTTGGGCGAAAATTGACTCATATCAACACGTGAATGACTTTATCAGTATCAATCAGGTAAAAATTGCGTTAGCGCAATCCGGCTGCGTAAACCATCGACTAGACTTGCCCTCGATCACAGTTTGGTACACGACGGCTTTTTCTCTCATGCGTGATTTAAAAGGCATTGGAGCAACTCATGTTCACGGTCGCTCTCATGGCTTGACAAGCCGTACAGCGCTTCGCCAAGTCGAGCAAGCATACCAGACGTTCAAAAACCATCAGGGTCTTCTTCCTGCCACTTATCAGGTTTGTTTAGGGGTTATTCATCGATGATTGATGCATTTTTTATAGCTGGTACGGATACCGATGTTGGAAAAACAGTTGCTTCAAAAGCAATTTTAAACGCGCTTGCTGAAAATGGCTTAAATACTATTGGCTACAAACCAGTAGCAGCAGGCAGTGAACGAACAGAGCAAGGCTTTCGCAACTCTGATGCACTGTATTTGCAAAGTGCAGCGACAGTTGATGTCGCCTACGATGATGTGAACCCTTATGCGTTAGAATTACCGGCGTCTCCGCATATTGCAGCGCGTCGTGAAGGGGTCGAAATCAATTACTCAGTGTTGAGTGCAAAGTTAGCTGAGCACAAAGCGAATTCGGATATTGTTTTAGTCGAGGGGGCAGGCGGTTGGCGCGTTCCTGTATCAGACAGCGACTGCCTTTCTACATGGGTACAACAAGAAAAGCTGCCTGTCGTGTTGGTCGTCGGGATTAAGCTAGGCTGTTTGAGCCACGCAATGCTTACGCTAGATGCGATCAAAGCAGATGGCTTAGAAGTAGTCGGTTGGGTTGCAAACCGCGTAAACCCAGGCACAGAACACTACGCTGAAATTATTGAAATGCTAGAGCAAAAAATTGATGCGCCAAAAATCGGAGAGATTCCTTATGTTCCTAGTGTCAAACGTAAGGGATTAGCAAAGTACATTAATGTCGAACCATTAATTAAACGCAATTAATACAAAAAGGGCAGCCAAGTGGCTGCCCTTTGACTTTTAGAGGGTCGAGCTATTTCTCGTTGCTCAATCCAATCATCGCTTGCTGCATTTCATTAACATGAGTTTGAGCGCCCTGTTCGGATGAAATGCCAAGTTGCTGTTTTGCTTCTTCCTCTGAAATACCAAGGTGACAGCAAAGTAAATCAATAGCCATTTGATAGTTGCTAGTTTCAACCATGATGTTATCCCTTATTCCCATGGATTTATTATCTAAACAAAAGTTAGCATGTTTCGCTAATTAGACAATAAGACCAAAGTCTAAAGTTAGATTTGAACGCTTATCTCTCGCTGAGTAAGTATAATCTTGCTGAATGTGAACTGTAGTTAAATGGCATTGACGAGAGATGGAAAACAAATGTTTCAATTTGAGACTTAACCTTGTTTTTAAAGCCGTTAGACTATATCTATATGTTAACTCTGCTGATGCCATCAATCGTGGCACTTAGGGCCAATAATAATAAGCTTCCAGTTTCGGAGAAAAGTCATGAAGCGTGTAATGTTGTTTCTCGCAACCAACTTAGCCGTTGTACTCGTGCTAAGTGTTGTACTAAATATTGTTTATGCTGTAACGGGGATGCAGCCTGGTAGCCTTTCTGGCCTACTTCTTATGGCTGCAGTGTTTGGTTTCGGCGGTTCTTTTATCTCTTTGATGATGTCAAAGAGTATGGCTCTGCGCTCAGTTGGCGGTATGGTCATTGAAAGTCCTCGCAATGAGACCGAGCATTGGCTACTAGAGACGGTTCGTCGCCAATCAGAGCAAGTGGGCATTGGTATGCCTACGGTCGCGATCTATGACTCGGCTGATATCAACGCTTTTGCAACAGGCGCAAAGCGAGATGACTCTTTGGTTGCAGTGTCAACGGGCTTGCTACACAACATGAGTCGAGATGAGGCGGAAGCGGTGCTTGCACATGAGGTTAGCCACATTGCAAATGGTGATATGGTCACTATGACGTTGATGCAAGGTGTAGTGAACACCTTCGTAATTTTCTTATCTCGTTTCATTGCTAACATTGTTTCTTCTAACAGTGACGAGGAAGAAGGCGGCAGCAACATGATGGTCTACTTCGGTGTTTCTATTGTACTTGAGCTTGTATTTGGCTTCTTGGCAAGCTTCATCACCATGTGGTACAGCCGTCATCGTGAGTTCCACGCAGATGCAGGTGCAGCAAGACTAGTCGGTAAGCATAAGATGATCGCGGCGCTAGAGCGTTTGAAAGTGAGTCACGAATCTCAGCTTGAAGGCTCAATGATGGCGTTTGGTATTAATGGTAAACGTTCAATGACGGAATTGCTGATGAGTCACCCGCCACTCGATAAACGTATCGCAGCACTTAGAAATTCTTAACAGGTCTACAATGTATTGAAAAGGCTTGGCTTTATGCCAAGCCTTTTTTGATCCAAATTTTTGAGTATTACGTAACAAATTAAGCAAGTGTATGCATTTTAATTTGTACAACGTTCTCTAATGTTCTAAGCTGAATTTGTTGTACAAAAATATCACTTGTATAACAAATTGAGAGGTAACGATGAACGTAGAGTCTGTTGGCAACATTTATCAGTGTCTAAATAAAGCGAATTTGCACCTGCTAGAAGGTGTCTATCATCAGGACGTTGTTTTTGAGGATGCTGCCCATCGATTGGAAGGCTGGGATGCGTTGCAAAAATACTTTGTCTCATTATACGAGAACGTAAAGCGCTGCGATTTCGACATTGAGGAACACCAACAGGTCGGGGATGCTGGCTTTCTGACGTGGACGATGACGCTCGAACACCCGAAGTTGCAGCGGGGAAGTAAGGTCGAGGTGAAAGGAGTAAGTCACCTCAAGTTCGCCGACGGTAGAGTCGTCTACCACAGGGACTACTTTGATCTCGGTGAGATGCTTTATGAAAACTTGCCACTTCTTGGTTCTGTCATCAAGACCATCAAGCAGAGGTTAGGGCAATGAACCGAGTATTGATTACAGGCGCAACATCGGGCATCGGCCAGCGTTTGGCTCGAGATTATGCCGATGATGGCTGGGAGGTGGTTGCTTGTGGCAGAAACAAAGCCAAGCTTTCCGAGCTGGAAGTGTACTCTGACCGGATTCATTCTGTCGCCTTTGACGTAACAGATCTTGAAAGCTCTCGCGACGCTCTCGCTACTTTACCCTTTACTCCCACCCTTTGGATTATGAACGCCGGAGATTGCGAATACATTGACGACGGACATGTTGACGCCTCTCTCGTGAAGCGAGTATTCGATATCAACGTTGTGGGATTAGCGAACGTGATCGAAGCGTGTCAGCATCACTTTGAATCTGGCCATCGTGTGGCAGTCGTTGGATCCATCGCGAGTGAGTTGGCGCTCCCTCGAGCCGAAGCCTATGGCGCGTCTAAAGCCGCGGTAAGTTATTTCGCTCGCGCTTTACAAGTCGATTTAAAAAGCAAGTCAATTGACGTTTCTGTTATCTATCCGGGGTTTGTTGAAACCCCCCTCACTGACAAAAACACATTTCCTATGCCTATGCTTGTAAGTGTCGAATACGCCTCGAAAGCGATACGATTCGGGCTGGCTAAGGGCAAATCATATATCTACTTCCCAAGTAGATTTACCTCCATTTTAAGGTTACTTGGGTTACTGCCATACAGTTGGCAAAACAAACTGACATCAAAGCTCATTTCTGGTTAAGGAGTCCAAAGTGAAAATTGCGATTATTGGTACAGGTATTTCAGGGCTTACTTGTGGTTACCATCTACATAAAGAGCATGATGTTACCGTGTTTGAGGCCAACGACTACATTGGCGGTCATACTGCGACGATCGATGTCCAACTCGAAAATAAAACCTACGCCGTCGATACTGGTTTTATTGTTTACAACGACCGAACGTACCCAAATTTTATTCAAATGATGAATGAAATCGGTGTAAAAGGTTTGCCGACGCAAATGAGCTTTAGTGTTCGCAATGATGCCACTGGACTCGAGTACAACGGCCACACGGTGACAACCCTTTTTGCGCAAAAACGAAACTGGTTCAACCCTAAATTCTACGCATTTATCTTTGAAATCCTTAAGTTTAATAAAGCAGTAAAACAGGTTGTGGAGCTTAATCAAGGCCAGCAACAGACGCTGGGTGAGTTCTTAAACACTCAAGGCTTTAGTGACTATTTTTGCGATAACTACATTCTACCAATGGGGGCGGCGATATGGTCGTCAACGTTAGCCGATATGCGCGCCTTTCCTCTCGACTTCTTTGCGCGTTTCTTCCTAAATCATGGTCTGCTTGATGTTACCAATCGACCGCAATGGTATGTCATTGAAGGGGGCTCTCGAGCCTATGTCGAGCCGCTGATTTCCGGTTTTAAAGATCGTATTCGCCTGTCGACGCCTGTCGAGTCAGTAACAAGAGATTCATCTGGTGTTGTGATTAAAGCAAATGGAAGCGTGGAGCGTTTCGATCACGTTATTTTTGCTTGTCACAGTGACCAAGCAATGGCTCTGTTGCAAGATGCCAGTTTAACGGAAACCGATATATTGACAGGGTTGGAGTATCAAGAGAACGAAGTGATTCTTCATTACGATGAAAAACTGCTCCCCAAATCGAGAGCAGCATGGGCTTCTTGGAACTATCGATTGAGTGGCGGTCAAGATGAGCAAGAGAGAAGGCCAACACTCACTTACAACATGAACATACTCCAACATATTGAATCACCAAAAACCTTCTGCGTGTCGCTGAATAGTTCAGAGCAAATTTCTCCAGATAAGATACTGCGTACCTTCCACTACGATCATCCGGTGTTTAATCAAAAGTCTCTGGCTTCCCAGAAGCGCCGTAATGAAATCAATGGTATCAATCAAACCTGGTTCTGCGGGGCATACTGGTATAACGGGTTCCATGAAGATGGTGTTCGAAGCGCGTTGGATGTGGTGAAAGGTCTACAATCTCAAACTGCTGCGGTGCCTCAAAAAGGGGCAGCTTAATGAAGACAGATACACGGTCCACAAGCGCATTGCTCGTCGGCAGCGTCAGGCACCGTCGATTTTCGCCAATCAAACACCAGCTCAGTTATCCACTGTTTATGCCTTGCTTAGATCTTGATGGCTTGGCAGAGCTAGAAAAGGATGTGTGGTGTTTTGGTCAGCGCTGGTGGCACTGGGCACGGTTTAAGCGCGAGGACTACCTAGGCTCAGGTTGCCTAAAAACGGCCGTTCAAGACAAAGTGTACGAGCTTACTGGAGAGCGGGTCGATGGTAAGGTCGAGGCCGTGGTTCACCTAAGATATCTAGGTATTTACTTCAGCCCGGTAAACTTCTACTACCTTTATAACAAACATGGGCAGTGGTGCTACTTGCTGGCTGAAGTGAGTAACACACCTTGGAACGAGAGACACTACTATGCCGTTCCAGCATCGAGCACGCAGGGTTTTGAACAAGATAAGGCTTTCCATGTCTCTCCTTTCAATCCCATCGAACAAAAGTATCAATGGCGAGTAAAACCTTTAGATAGCCGACTGTTTGTACATTTGGAATGTCACCGAGAAAACAAAGAGTTTGACGCGACGTTGACGATGAAAAAGCATCCGTTGTCGTCTAAATTTTTACTTAAGCAACTGATCGTGACACCGATTATGGCAGTAAAAGTAGTTATTGGAATTTACTGGCATGCGCTAAAGCTATGGTTAAAAGGGGCGCCGTTCTATTCACACCCCAAATATCAGTCTGGCGATGACAAACAGGATAAGAGAAAAGAAGTCGAGGAGAATCGAACATGATCAACTCTCAAGCAATACCTTTTAATGGGACACTGACGACTGGGCAAAAAACGGCAAGGTCTATCGCGTTTACTTGTTTATACAAAATATCTAAGGGCTGCCTCACCGTTGTCGAGTCATTTGATGGCGCTGAGAGCAACCAAAGAACAATGTTTGGTCGTCCGAAAAATGGTGAGCCAAGTGCGCTTATTGAAGTAAAAAATCCTGCATTTTATTCGCGTTTGTTAACGGGTGGCAGTATTGCGGCCGGTGAAGCTTACATGGAAGCTTGGTGGGACAGCCCAGACTTGACCGCGCTTATGGAGCTGATGGCACTGAATATGTCAGCGCTGGATTCGATTGAAAACCGCACCAGTTTTATCTCCAAACTCTCTTACAAAGTAGGGCACTGGCTCAACCGTAATACGGTCGCCAACTCTCAGAAAAACATACACGCGCATTACGATTTAAGTAATGACCTTTACGACACCTTCCTCGATGAAAACATGTTGTATTCATCGGCGATTTTCTCATCTCCCAACGATACGTTGGAGCAGGCGCAAATCAATAAGATGGAGCGCTTGTGTCAGCAACTAAAGTTGCAATCTTCCGATCGCGTCGTTGAGATCGGTACGGGGTGGGGTGCAATGGCTATCTACATGGCAGAGAAGTATGGCTGTCATGTTACAACAACGACCATCTCTGAACAGCAATTTGACTATGCCCAAGCCCAAGTTAAAGCTCGAGGATTAGAAGACAAAATAACGTTACTCAAAGAAGATTATCGCAACTTAACGGGTGAGTTCGATAAACTCGTGTCGATTGAAATGATTGAAGCGGTTGGCAAAGAGTACCTCAATTCATACATTCAGAAATGCCAGTCCCTACTTAAACCAAAGGGCTTAATGGCGATACAAGCAATTACCATTGCTGACCAACGTTACGATTACTACAGCAACAACGTCGATTTTATCCAAAAGTATATTTTCCCGGGGGGATTTCTACCTTCAATTACGGCGCTAACACAAGCCGCGACCAAGCAGAGTGACCTCGTGTTGCGAGATTTGTTCGATATCGGTGAGGACTACGCTCATACATTGCGCCAGTGGTACCTCCGCTTCAATGCTGCGGAGGCGCGGGTTAGAGAGCTTGGCTTTGATGATACTTTCATTCGAATGTGGAACTATTATTTCTGTTATTGTGAGGGTGGCTTTAAAGCGAAAAGTATCAGCACAGTACATATGACATTTGAAAGACCCTAATATGAGTGCTCGACGTTTAATCCTCTTATCCACATGGTTTCAGCTCATCTGGTTCCTTGCCATATTGGGTAGAGAAGAGTGGCTATGGCTGACGTTGAGCCTTGTGCTTGTTACTCAAGTATTGACCGTTGGGCTCAGCCAAATTCGATTGGGGGCATGGTTAGGATTACTAGGTCTTGGCGTGTGTATAGACTACGCCAACTACTATTTTGGCTTGTTTCAGTTTGAACCAAGCCGTTTTCCAATCTGGCTCATTCTTCTTTGGGCTATCTTCCTCTGGTATGCCAACTATTTAGCGCCAATTCTGAACCAATACCACCCAGTACTCGTATCACTAGTCAGTGGGATAGCTGGCGCAATGAGTTACTTTGCAGGCATGAAACTCCAAGCGGTGGCCTTCCCACATGGTAACGTGACGACTCTATTGGTTCTGTTCATCGAGTGGTCACTCCTTATTATTGTGATTAAGAAGGTGTATAGCCATGAGCCGAGTCTTTCAGTTGATCAAAAGGGGGCTAACTTTTAGCCTGCTAGTCTCATCCACGAGCTATGCGGTACCAGTAGACAGCGAAACTGAATGGAACACTTGGCCTGCTGTGGGAGAAGCTCAGTTGTCGGTATTTATTTTTGATGTCTATCAGTCACGGCTCCAAACGCCCAATGGAACCTATTCTGTTGATGCTGACATTACGCCTCATCCTCTAGCACTTTCGATCGATTACCAAAGAGATATAAGCCAGCAGCAATTGCTTGATGCAACCGAAGACCAGTGGGAAGAAATGGGTTTCGACAAGCAACTCTCACAGAGATGGATTCAAGAGTTGGTGACCATCTTCCCAAATATCGAGAAAGGACAAAACCTCACTTACGTGACCGATGGCCAAAGCGGACACTTTTATTTTCGTTCGAATGAAATGGCATCGCCGACACGTATCGGCTCAATCACCGACGAGAGCTTGAATGACGCCTTTCTCGCTATCTGGCTTTCACCCAAAACTACGTACCCTAAACTGCGAGCACAACTGATAGGACTTAGCCAATAATGAAACTTTTGAAAACCTTTCTTCTAACGTTAGTTTTTGCCGTCACGGGGTGTTCCGCTGACTTAGACAGCTACCAAGCATCAAATCCACGCTTTGACCTTTTCGACTATTTTGAAGGTAAAGTGACCGCTTGGGGTATGGTTCAAGATTACACCGACAAGCAAACCCGTCGTTTTACGGTTGAGATTATTGGCAGCGTTGAAGGTGACACGCTCACACTGGTTGAAGATTTCGTGTTTGATGACGGAGAGATAGACCAGCGAATTTGGGTGATTAATCGAGATGGTGAAGGCAGTTATGTCGGTGAAGCAGATGACATCATCGGACAGGCAACGGGCAAAGAAGTCGGCAACGCACTTCAATGGCGGTACGACTTTGAACTAAAAATGGATGATTCATCCGTGGTGGTTGGGTTTGATGATTGGTTATATCGCCAAGATGAAAAGCACGTATTCAATTTAACTAAAATCAAAAAGTTTGGCATTGAGGTTGGAACGATAACCCTCTTCTTTCAAAAACAATAACGCTCAACTTAATCACACTGACAAACAAAAAGGGCTGATGTGTTTACATCAGCCCTTTGCTATTTAACAGTGGAGAGGATTACAGCTTATCTGTCAGCTCGATTGCTTGACCGATGTAGTTCGCTGGCGTCATCTCTTTCAGACGTGCTTTCTCGTGCTCAGGAAGCTCAAGACCGTCGATGAAGTTACGCATTGCTTCGCCGTCTACACGCTTACCACGAGTCAGTTCTTTTAGCTTCTCGTATGGTTTTTCGATGCCGTAACGACGCATTACCGTTTGTACAGGCTCTGCCAATACTTCCCAGTTTTGGTCTAGTTCAGCAAGAAGCGCTTCACGGTTAACTTCTAGCTTGCTGATACCTTTAAGCGTAGAAGTATAAGCGATGATAGCGTAGCCCACACCCACACCTAGGTTGCGTAGAACCGTTGAGTCAGTAAGGTCACGCTGCCAGCGAGAGATAGGCAGTTTTTGTGCTAGGTGGCCGAATACAGCGTTCGCAAGACCTAGGTTACCTTCTGAGTTTTCAAAGTCGATTGGGTTAACTTTGTGAGGCATGGTTGAAGAACCGATCTCACCAGCAATAGTTTTTTGCTTGAAGTGGCCTAGCGCAATGTAACCCCAAACGTCACGGTCGAAGTCAATCAGGATAGTGTTGAAACGAGCGATTGCGTCGAACAGTTCAGCGATGTAATCGTGTGGTTCGATCTGAGTTGTGTAAGGGTTCCAAGTAACGCCTAGAGATTCAGTGATGAACTCTTCAGAGAACTTATGCCAATCTAGCTCTGGGTAAGCAGAAAGGTGTGCGTTGTAGTTACCTACTGCACCGTTGATTTTCGCTAGGATCTCAACGTTTTCGATTTGCTTGAATTGACGCTCCATACGGTACGCCACGTTTGCCATTTCTTTACCCATAGTAGATGGAGAAGCAGGCTGACCGTGTGTACGAGATAGAAGAGGAATGTCGCGGTATTCCACTGCTAGCGCTTTGATTGCGTCGATTAGGTTACGGATTTCTGGAAGAATCACATTCTCACGCGCTTCTTTAAGCATTAGAGCGTGTGATGTGTTGTTGATGTCTTCAGAAGTACAGGCAAAGTGGAAGAACTCGTTTACTGCGTGCAGTTCAGGAACGTCTGCTACTTTCTCTTTTAGGAAGTACTCAACCGCTTTTACGTCGTGGTTAGTTGTACGCTCGATCTCTTTGATACGGCGTGCATCTTCTTCTGAGAAGTTTGCAGCAAGGTCGTCTAGGAATTGGTTTGCTTCAGCGCTAAATGCTGGTACTTCAGCGATTTCAGCCGTTGCAGCAAGCTTTTGTAACCAGCGGACTTCAACGATAGTACGGTACTTAAGTAGACCATATTCACTGAAGATTTCGCGCAACGCAATTGTCTTGCTTCCGTAACGACCGTCTACTGGTGAAACAGCAGTCAATGCTGACAGTTCCATGATGTTCTCCTGAATTGAGTTTCTAAATTTCGTGAGCTTTATACCAATATCGAAAGCGTTTGTCACTAGCATTGCGCAAACGTTTGCTTTGGTTGTCTTTGATACGAAGTTTTTTGGTATAAACGAAGAGCTCGCGACAAGTCGCGAGCTCATAGTGATTATTGCATTCTTGCTAACAGGATTTGAGCTTGTTCGACCATCTTCTTACGCCCAAAAATCAGGTGGCGGCGTTTGCCTCCAACTTGACGCCAAAGGACAGAGCAGCGAATACCGGAAAGAAGCAGCGCTCTTACTTTGTGTTGGTTGGTCGTCTGTTGTAGTACAGATGGGGTGCCCGTAACTTGAATTCGGGGGCCAATAGGGCTCACTACATCAAGATAGACACTCGCGAGATTACTGAGCATTTGCTCGTCGAGTAGCTCGAAATGGTCAAGTTGGCGCTCTAGCATTTGGATGCGATCACCTAGCTGTGCCATAGCATCATTACGGCCGCTTAGCTTGCGTTCCAATGCCATCAAGCTAATGATGTAACGGGTAATTTCGCTGCCAGTTGGCGTACTATCAATGCCCTTAACTAAACATTCCAAACCCAGTTTAAGATCTGACTCGCGGCCAAATACACTCACCGTATTGCTCGGGTTCGTGTTCATGATCGCTTTGAGAGACGTTTCAAACGCGTCGTTGTCGCAGTGACCGTTTTTCGCTACTTGTTGGACCAAAGCAACGGCTTGGCAAATTCCTGCGAATGCGATGGTGCGGTCATATAATGCGTTAGCCACGTAGTCATACTCCTAAATGTAAGCGTAAATTAAATGCGTTTTTCGATAATTCCACCACCAAGACACACTTCGCCTTGGTAGAATACCGCAGATTGACCAGGGGTGACGGCGATCTGAGGCTCATCAAAAATAACTTTAATGTTTTCATCATCAATTGGGATGATTGTACAAGGTATATCTGTTTGACGGTAACGTGTTTTTACTGTGCACTTCAAAACATCAGTAATTGGTGTGCGATCTACCCAGTGGAGTTGGGAAGCGATCAAGCCTTCTGATTTAAGAAGAGGGTGATCTTTACCCTGAACGGCAATCAATACGTTGCGTTTTAGGTCTTTGTCGCCAACAAACCAAGGCTCTTCATTACCACCGCCGCCTTTTTGACCACCGATGTGAAGGCCTTTACGTTGACCCAAAGTATGGTACATCAACCCTTGGTGTTTACCGATAACTTTGCCTTCAGGCGTTTCGATGTTGCCTGGCTGCGCGGGTAGGTATTTGCCAAGGAATTCAGTAAACTTACGTTCACCGATGAAGCAGATACCTGTTGAGTCTTTTTTCTTCGCGGTGATGAGATCTTGCTCTTCCGCGATGCGTCGAACTTCAGGCTTTTCAAGCTCACCAACAGGGAACAGACTACGGGCAACTTGGTCACTGCTTAGTGTATATAGGAAGTAACTTTGGTCTTTGTTACTGTCCAGACCACGCAGCATCTCAGGTTTTGCTCCCGCCTCAAGCTCTTCCTGAGTTGGGAAAGTGCGGCGAACATAGTGCCCCATGGCGATATAATCCGCATCGAGTACTTCATCTGCAAACTCTAGGAAGGCTTTAAACTTGATTTCTTTGTTACAAAGAATGTCTGGGTTTGGCGTACGTCCTGCTTTGTATTCCGCAAGGAAATATTCGAATACATTATCCCAGTACTCAGCCGCAAAGTTGATGGTGTGAAGATGAATGCCTAACTTGTCACACACTGCTTGAGCATCAGCTAGATCTTCAGCTGCCGTGCAATACTCCTCATTGTCATCTTCTTCCCAGTTCTTCATGAACAGGCCTTCTACTTGGTAACCTTGCTGTTGTAGCAGGTACGCAGAAACAGATGAATCAACGCCGCCGGACATACCGACGATGACTTTCTTTTGGCTGTTGTCAGACATTACTTAACACCACTTAAATTAACTGGACGCAGATTCTAACAGAAAGCCGTTCGAGGTGACAGATCCGAGATCGGACTCACACTTCGAAAACAGAGCGAATTTTGTTCTGTTAATCACTATATCTGCGCTTTTTTAACAATAGAGTGTCTATATATGGCATAGTTGCCGAAAATCAAGCCTAACGGGTTAAACAAATGAGTGAAGAAAACCAAGTTTTAGAAGAATCCCATTTGATCGAAGTGGTCGAGAATCAATTGGAAGATGGCAACCCTATTAAAGTCAAAGAGACCCTCATGCGGTTGATGATGACAGGAACCCCGCGTGATGAAGCCGTAGCAATGATGGCCTGTGCCATGTCGATTGAAATATTCGATGTAATGAAAAACGACGGGGAATTTAATCTTAAACGCTACTCTGAAAACCTAGATCGCTTACCTGATTTGAGCTTCATGGAAGGGGAATAACTTCCTCTTATTTAAAACGTCCTGAATCGTTCGTAAATTAATTATGCCTGCAAACGTTTGCTATACTTGCGATTGTTGCCGCGCCTAATTGTGCGCGGTAGAATCCGGCATCCTTTCATCCCTTACTCGAATCCTTTACCACAGAATATAGCTATGAAATTTCCTGGCCAACGTAAATCGAAACACTACTTTCCCGTACACGCACGCGATCCTTTGGTGAGCCAAGCACAAGAAAGCAAGAAAATGTCTCGCACCCACATTATCGGTATTGATCAAACCTTGGTTGATATTGAAGCAAAGGTGAGTTCAGAGCTAATCGAAAAATATAACTTGAGTAAGGGACACTCATTAGTTATCGACGATGTCACGGCAGAAGCTTTATATGTTGAGTTGAAACAAAACGAGCTTATCACCAATGAATATGCAGGCGGCACCATTGGTAATACGCTACACAACTATTCTGTTCTTGCTGATGATCGTTCAACATTACTAGGGGTGATGAGTCAAGATATTAAAATTGGCAGCTATGGCTATCGTTATCTGTGTAATACATCCAGCCGAATGGATTTGAATTACCTGCAAGGGGTTGAGGGCGCGATTGGACGTTGCTTCGCACTCATTACAGAAGATGGTGAGCGTACTTTTGCGATCAGTGAAGGCCAGATGAACCAACTTCACCCTGATAGCATTCCTGAAAAAATTTTTAAAAACGCGTCTGCGCTGGTATTAACGGCCTATTTGGTACGTTGTAAAGAGGGCGACCCGATGCCAGAAGCGACAATGCGCGCGATTGAGTACGCTAAAAAGCATGACGTGCCGGTAGTGCTTACATTAGGTACCAAATTTGTCATTCAAGACGATCCTCAATTTTGGCAAGCATTCTTGCGTGACCACGTTTCTGTTGTGGCCATGAATGAAGATGAAGCTGAAGCTCTGACGGGCGAGTCTGACCCATTGGCCGCGTCTGATAAAGCGCTTGATTGGGTGGACTTGGTGCTATGTACCGCTGGTCCTGTTGGCTTGTTTATGGCTGGCTATACTGAAGAAGCGGCTAAGCGCGAGACTTCTCTACCTTTATTGCCAGGCAGTATCGCAGAATTTAACCGTTTTGAATTTAGTCGGCCAGCAGTAAAAGATAACTGTGAAAATCCAATTAAAGTGTATTCGCATATTTCACCTTATATGGGCGGGCCTGAGAAGATTAAAAATACAAATGGTGCAGGGGATGCAGCGTTATCTGCCTTACTGCACGACATGGCGGCAAACAAGTATCACAAAGAAAACGTGCCTAACTCAAGCAAACATGCCCATGCTTATTTGACTTACTCGTCGTTTTCTCAGGTATGTAAGTATTCAAACCGTGCTAGTTATGAAGTTCTGGTACAACACTCACCACGTTTGTCTAAAGGCTTGCCTGAAAGAGAAGACAGCTTGGAAGAAGCGTATTGGGAACGATAGAAAAGAAAACCTCAAAATTATGAGGTTTTTGACTTATAAAAAAAGCGCCATGAAGGCGCTTTTTTGTTGTTACTTATTTTAGATTAGGAAATCGTCTAGTGATTTACCTGCATCTAATTGTTCTTGAATTGCTGAAGGTGTACGACCTTGGCCAGTCCAAGTTTTTTCTTCGCCATTCGCATCGGTGTATTTGTACTTCGCAGGGCGAGGCGCACGCTTTGATTTCGCTTTAGTTTTTGCTTTTGAGTCACCAGCAAGCGCAGAAATCAATGCTTCTACATCGATGCCATCTTTTGCGATTTGCTCTGCAATAGCCGACAGTTTAGCTTCTTGCTCAGCTGCTGCCGCACGTTCTGCTTCTTCTGCTTCTCGGCGTTCTTCTACAACTGTCGTCAATTTTTCTAGTGCTTCTTCCAATTGTTCCAGTGTTAATTCACGAGAGAAAGCACGCAAGCTGCGAATGTTTAATAGTGTTTTTGTTAGTTCCGACATATTTAAATCTCACTTTTATAAGGAGTGCCTAATATGAAAGATAATAATCCTGAAAAATGGATATTACAATATATAGAATGTAAATTTAGTTAAATCCTGACAAATATAATTCATCGCAGAAGATTTGTATTTTTTTACGCAAGTTTTCGTGACCTAGTTTAGTTTTTACTGGCTGGTTTAGACCATATTGATAAATAATCAACTCATGATTAAGTATTTAGTTTCATATATTGAAAACTGTTTCTAATTTAAGAATAAACAAATCGTCAAAAAATAGTCGGCGACAAACATTTGAATTTTTAGGTGCCACATTATTAATGTCTATTTTAGATACTTACCAAGGTCGTCATTCTTTAGTTGTATGAGATGGTATGCAAAGAATGTCTATGCACAAAAGTTGGAAGGTTAATCTTTCCGGCATAAAAATATTTTTAACAATAAATCTGGCACGATGTATTGAAAAGAAGTGTGACTTAAGTACAATAAGCGGAACCTAATGCATTATGCTGGTTAAATTATTGTTAAAATGACTTTTCGATAGTTTAAAGTTTCAGCATGTGCGGTAGAGGCGCGGAATAAATAAGTAATGCTTGTTGGGGTGATGCCAATGAACAAGTAGGAAAGGTTATTTCGCCGAAGTGGGCTATCAAATCAAAGATGCTTGCTGGGGTTACACTCGAAAGGGGTAACACTGCCATAGTCTATAATTTGTAAAACTATGGAGCGCTACTGTAGGGCTGGGTAAGCATTCGCTTGCCTGTCGCTTATTTTTAGTTAATTGTTTGGAAATGAGTTCCATCAATTAGTCTGCAGTAGATCTCTAACCATTTATTACTGGTTTTTGAAGATCATGAATTTAATTGATTTTGCATCATCTCCTTTATCTCTTTTGCCTCCTTTAGTGGCGTTGAGTCTTGCTATTGTTACGCGTCGCGTACTTGTTTCTCTAGGTGTCGGTATTGTTCTTGGTGCTGTCTTGCTTAATGACTACTCATTAGGTAATGCGCTTGGATATGTTGGCTCTACTGTATCTAGTGTGTTCATCGAAGACGGTGGGATTAACACTTGGAACATGAGTATTGTCGGCTTCCTATTGTTGCTCGGTATGATGACTGCGCTGTTAACACTGTCGGGTGGTACTCGCGCTTTTGCTGAGTGGGCGCAGACACGCGTGAAAAGCAAACGTGGTTCTAAGCTTTTGGCTGCGTTTCTTGGCGTGTTCATCTTCGTCGATGACTACTTTAATAGTTTAGCGGTAGGGGCAATCTCTCGACCTGTTACTGACCGTTTCTACGTGTCTCGCGCTAAGCTCGCTTATATCCTCGATTCTACAGCGGCACCTATGTGTGTGATCATGCCTGCGTCTAGCTGGGGTGCTTACATCATGACAATCATTGGCGGCATTCTTGTCTCACACGGCATTACAGAATACTCGGCATTGGGCGCATACTTGCGTTTGGTTCCGATGAACTTCTACGCAATCTTTGCGCTATTGATGGTATTCGCTGTGGCTTGGTTTGGCTTAGATATTGGCAAGATGCGTGACCACGAGATCGCTGCGTCTCAGGGCCGAGGTTTTGACAAAGACCAAGAAAATGATACCGAAGAAGCTCATGAGCTGAACGAAGAGCTAGATATCCGTGAAAGCGAAGGCGGCAAAGTGTCTGATCTTGTTTTGCCGATCGTTTTCCTAATTATTGCGACGGTTGCGTCAATGCTTTATACCGGTGGTCAAGCGTTGGCTTCAGACGGTATTGAGTTCAATCTATTGGGTGCGTTTGAGAATACTGATGTTGGTACCTCTTTAATTTACGGTGGTTTGGTTGGCCTAGCGGTTGCTCTATTCACGGTATTCAAACAAGGTATCGCCGCATCGGAAATTGGCCGTACACTTTGGATCGGTGCTAAATCAATGTTTGGCGCAATTCTTATCCTAGTCTTCGCATGGACAATTGGTTCTGTTATCGGCGACATGAACACAGGTAAATATCTGTCAACGCTTGCGCAAGGCAATATTAACCCACATTGGTTACCTGTAATCTTGTTCCTATTGTCTGGCTTGATGGCATTCTCGACGGGCACATCATGGGGTACGTTTGGTATCATGTTACCAATCGCGGGTGATATGGCTGGCGCAACCGATCTTGCGTTAATGCTTCCGATGCTCAGTGCTGTTTTAGCTGGTTCGGTATTTGGTGATCACTGTTCACCAATCTCAGATACGACCATTCTGTCTTCGACAGGCGCACGTTGTAATCACATTGATCACGTTGCGACTCAGCTACCTTACGCGTTGTCTGTTGCAGCCGTATCCTGCATTGGTTTCATCACATTGGGTATGACGGCATCGGTCGGTATTTCGTTTGCCGTCTCGTCTGTGGCGTTTGTAGCGGTTTGTGTATTGCTATCTGTCCTGTCCAAATCGAAAATGGCCAGTTGTCAAAATGCTTAACTGAGCAATAGTGCATCATGTTTAAAAGGGAGCTTCGGCTCCTTTTTTAATTGTCATATACAAATGGAAAAAAGTTTAAATAAATGGTTGAAAAATGTTTACACCTTAGTTAGTGTGGATATCAACAAAGCGAACACGAAGAGCTATATAAGTATGCGTCCAACAGTAATGAACATTCATCACCATCATCACCCAGTCTAGTCTTTCGGGAGATGCGCGCATACCCGGGAGGCAGGAAACTCCCGGAGGCTAAAATCGTAAACTACAAGATTTAGAACCCTCGGGAGACCAACTCTTCCGAGGGTTTTTTAGTATTCGATTAACGTAAAATTTCATAAATTTCAAATATTTGCACAGGGATTACAGCAATGCAAACACAACGCCTAAGAATCGCAATTCAGAAAAAAGGTCGCCTCAGCAAAGAGAGCCAAGCTCTACTTAAAAAATGTGGCGTGAAGTTCAATGTTATGGGTGAGCGATTAGTTGTTCATTCAGAAAATATGCCAATTGACTTGCTGTTAGTTCGTGACGACGATATTCCAGGTCTGATTATGGATGGCGTGGTTGACCTAGGCTTCATTGGCGAAAACGAACTGGAAGAAGTTCGTCTCGATCGTAAAGCGTTGGGTGAGCCGTCTGAATTTGTTCAACTTCGTCGTCTTGATTTCGGTGGCTGCCGTTTGTCTATCGCAATCGACAAAGACGAAGAGTACAACGGCCCTCAAGACTTAGCTGGTAAACGTATTGCCACAACTTACCCGCAGCTATTAAAAGCTTACATGGATGAAGCGGGCGTTCCATTCTCAACATGTATGCTGACAGGTTCAGTAGAAGTTGCCCCTCGCGCGGGTCTTGCTGATGCCATTGCTGACTTAGTTTCTACTGGTGCAACGTTGGAAGCGAATGGCCTTAAAGAAGCTGAGATCATCTTCAAATCAAAAGCGACACTGATTCAACGTACTGGTGAGTTCGACGCAGACAAAGTCGCGCTAATTGAAAAGCTCCTGACTCGTATGCAGGGCGTACAGCAAGCAAAAGAGTCTAAGTACATCATGCTACACGCGCCAGCTGAGAAGTTAGACCAAATCAAAGCATTGCTTCCTGGCGCAGAAGACCCAACGGTATTACCGTTGTCTGCTGACAAGCAAAAAGTTGCGGTTCATTTGGTAAGTACTGAAAACCTGTTCTGGGAAACCATGGAACAACTGAAAGAACTGGGTGCGAGCTCAATTCTAGTACTACCAATTGACAAAATGATGGAGTAACGGCAATGAGAACTGTTGTATGGCAATCACTCAGTGAAACGCAACAAGACGCGATTTTGGAACGCCCAGCGATTAGCGAAGGGGCAAATATTACCGCGTCAGTTGCCGAAGTTATTGCGAAGGTTCGCGAAGAAGGTGACGCTGCGCTTTTTGAGCTGACTGAAAAGTTTGACCGTGTAACTCCAGATTCGCTAAGAGTCTCTGAGCAAGATGTGACAGCGGCCTGTGGTCGTTTGTCTGACAATATGAAAAAGGCGTTGGATCAAGCGTACTCAAACATTGCTAAGTTTCACAAAGCGCAGAAGCCACAGCCAATCAAGGTAGAAACTCAACCGGGTGTACTTTGTGAACAGGTAACACGCCCAATACAAAAAGTGGGTTTGTATATTCCTGGTGGCAGTGCGCCACTGCCATCAACGGTTTTAATGCTTGGTGTTCCGGCAAAAATTGCAGGTTGTCGTAAAGTAGTCTTGTGCTCACCACCACCAATTGCCGATGAAATTTTATATGTTGCAAGACTGTGCGGCATTGATGAAGTGTACAATGTCGGTGGTGGACAGGCGGTTGCTGCGATGGCTTACGGTACAGAGACCGTATCGAAAGTCGACAAGATCTTTGGCCCGGGCAACGCTTACGTGACGGAAGCAAAACGTCAGGTAAGTAATGATTTCCGTGGCGCAGCCATTGATATGCCTGCAGGTCCATCAGAAGTGCTAGTGATTGCCGACGAAACCGCAGATGCAGACTTCATAGCGGCGGACCTTCTAAGCCAAGCAGAGCATGGCCCTGATTCTCAAGTGGTGTTGGTCACACCTTCTCCTGTGATTGCCGATCAAGTGACAGACGCGGTTCAACGCCAGCTTAAAGAACTGTCTCGTGCAGATATTGCTGAAAAGGCGTTGGCATCGAGTTTGATCATTATCTCTGAATCTCTGACTCAAGCGGTTTCTATCTCGAATTACTACGGTCCTGAGCACTTAATTGTTCAAACTAAGAACCCACGCGAGCTTCTACCTTTATTAGATAACGCAGGTTCTATCTTCCTTGGTGATTGGTCGCCTGAATCAGCAGGTGATTATGCATCGGGCACCAACCACGTTCTTCCTACTTACGGTTACACACGCACGTATTCAAGCTTAGGTTTGGCGGACTTCTCGAAACGTATGACGGTTCAAGAGCTGTCTGCTGATGGCCTAAAGAACCTTGCACCAACGGTGGTCACCATGGCGGAAGCGGAAGGCTTGGATGCACACAAACGTGCAGTGACTATTCGTACTGAAAAATTAACCCGCGTAGAAAAATTGGCAGCGAAGTAAGAGGGTAATGAGATGGAAAAGCTAGCGCGTAAACAAGTCCAAAAACTTACCCCTTATTTATCGGCTCGCCGAATCGGTGGTACCGGTGATGTCTGGCTAAATGCCAACGAATCACCATTCAACAATGAATATACAACAGACTTTGCCCGTCTTAATCGTTACAGCGAATGTCAGCCAAAAGAGTTGATTTCCGCTTACGCAGCGTATGCGGGTGTGAAACCAGAACAAACGCTGACTTCTCGCGGGGCAGATGAAGGCATTGAACTACTTATTCGTGCATTCTGTGAGCCGGGGGAAGATGCGATTCTTTACTGTCCACCAACTTACGGTATGTACGCCATTAGTGCCGAAACCATCGGTGTTGAGCGCAAAACCGTACCACTGACGTCAGATTGGCAACTAGACCTTGCAGGTATCGAAGCCAATCTGGATAACGTGAAACTGGTTTTTGTATGTTCGCCAAACAATCCAACAGGTAACTTAGTTAAGCGTGAGGACATTGTGTCTCTGCTTGAGATGACAAAAGACCGTGCAATCGTGGTGATGGATGAAGCGTACATCGATTTTTGTCCAGAAGCGTCAACGGTAGACCTACTGGCGCAATACCCGAATCTTGCGATTCTGCGTACTCTGTCGAAAGCTTTCGCGCTTGCTGGTCTGCGTTGTGGATTTACGCTTGCGAACGAAGAGCTGATTAATGTACTTCTTAAAGTTATCGCACCTTACCCAGTCCCGGTTCCAGTGGCAGAAATTGCGACTCAGGCGCTTTCGGAAGCTGGTTTAGCGCGAGCGAAGTTCCAAGTTCTTGATCTGAATGCAAACCGTGCTTACTTGCAAGTTGGTCTTTCAATGATTCCGGGTTTGGAAGTGTTTGAAGGGTGGGGGAACTACCTATTGGTGAAATTCCCAGATGGCGATGATCTTTTCAAAGCGGCTTGGGATACGGGCATTATTTTGCGTAACTCGCCAATTGAGAACTGTGTACGTATCAGTGTTGGTAACCGCGACGAGTGTGAAAAAACGCTTGGATTTATTAGAAACTACTACGCATAAGTAGAGACAAATTAATCGCTCTCGCTTAATTGCGGGAGCGCCAGAAGAATAGCAATAAGGAAGTTCCCGAGTGAGCAAACAACAAAAAATCCTTTTTATTGATCGTGATGGCACCTTAATTGTTGAGCCGCCGATTGATTTTCAAGTAGATCGTTTAGACAAACTAAAACTAGAGCCATTTGTTATCCCAAGCCTGTTGTCGTTGCAGGATGCAGGATACCGCTTAGTGATGGTAACGAACCAAGATGGTTTGGGTACCGACAGCTACCCACAAGAAGATTTTGATGCACCACACAACATGATGATGGAGATCTTTGAATCTCAAGGTGTGAAGTTTGATGACGTGCTGATTTGTCCTCACTTCGATGAAGATAACTGCTCTTGCCGTAAGCCTAAACTGGGCTTGGTAAAAGAGTACCTTCAAGGTGGCAAAGTTGATTTTCAAAACTCCGTTGTGATTGGCGATCGTCAAACCGATCTTCAACTTGCAGAAAACATGGCAATTCGTGGCATTCAATACAACCCAGAAACCATGG
Source organism: Vibrio sinaloensis (assembly GCF_000808535.1). Classification (GTDB taxonomy): domain Bacteria; phylum Pseudomonadota; class Gammaproteobacteria; order Enterobacterales; family Vibrionaceae; genus Vibrio; species Vibrio sinaloensis_D. Next base: position 249,529 of record NZ_JWLV01000034.1, on the reverse strand, counting down.
GTTGGAAACAGATCCTAAAAGATCTCACGGTGAAGGCTCGCGGTGCTGAAGTGGTTCGCACCACAAAAGAAACAGACATCAAAGTATTCGTTAATCTTGACGAGCAAGGCGGTAATGACATCTCAACGGGTCTTGGTTTCTTCGACCACATGCTGGATCAAATTGCGACGCACGGTGGATTCCAAATGGTGTGCAAAGTGGAAGGAGACCTTCACATTGATGATCACCACACTGTAGAAGATACCGCTCTTGCTTTGGGTCAGGCATTGAAAGAAGCACTGGGTGACAAACGTGGTATTGGTCGCTTTGGTTTCAGCCTGCCAATGGATGAGTGCTTGGCACAATGTGCACTGGACCTATCTGGTCGTCCTTACCTTAAGTTCGACGCGCAGTTTAGCCGTGAGCAAGTGGGTGACCTTTCAACAGAGATGGTGGTTCACTTCTTCCGTTCTTTGACTGACACATTAGCGTGTACGCTGCACCTGTCTTCTGCGGGCAACAATGATCACCACATCATTGAAAGCTTGTTTAAAGCGTTTGGCCGTACGCTACGCCAAGCAATCAAAGTAGAAGGCACTGAGCTACCAAGTAGTAAAGGCGTACTTTAAGGCTAACGTTAGCAAGGAGAAAAACAGTGACAGAACAGAAAGTTGTCATTATCGATACTGGCTGTGCCAACGTCTCTTCGGTGAAGTTTGCTATTGAACGCCTAGGTTATGACGTAACGATTTCAAAAGATCCACAAGTTGTATTGGCGGCTGACAAGCTATTCCTACCGGGCGTGGGAACCGCCAGTGAAGCGATGAAAAACCTAGAAGAGCGTGACCTAATCAGCTTAGTAAAACAGGTAGAGAAGCCGCTACTAGGTATCTGTTTAGGCATGCAACTGTTGGGCAAAGTGTCTCAAGAAAAAGGCCAGAAAGCCGACGAGTTAGTCGAGTGTCTTGGACTTTGTGACGGTGAAGTGAAGTTGCTACAGACTGGCGACTTACCGCTGCCGCATATGGGCTGGAACACGGTGTCTGCAAAAGCAGGTAACCCACTATTCAAAGGTATTGAAGAAGGTGAGTACTTCTACTTCGTGCACAGCTTTGCGATGCCAGTTGGGGATTACACGATTGCTGAATGTGAATACGGCAACCCGTTCACAGCCGCAGTACAAAGTGGCAACTACTACGGTGTGCAGTTCCACCCTGAGCGTTCTTCAAAAGCGGGCGCGAAGCTTATTCAAAACTTCTTAGAATTATAAAAGGGATTTAGTGTGATTATTCCAGCTCTTGATTTAATTGAAGGACAGGTGGTTCGCCTTTATCAAGGTGATTACGGCCAAGTAACCGAGTACAAAGTCGACCCAGCAGAGCAGTTCAACTTGTACCATCAAGCGGGTGCAAACTGGCTACACCTAGTGGATTTGACTGGCGCGAAAGACACAACAGCGCGTCAGCTTGATTTGATTGCAAAGCTACTAGCAAGCACGCCAGCGAACATCCAAATCGGTGGTGGTGTGCGTACAGAGCAAGACGTGATTGATCTGTTAGAAGCCGGTGCACAGCGTGTTGTAGTCGGTTCTACAGCAGTAAAACAACCAGAGCTTGTGAAAGGTTGGATGGAAAAATACGGCGCAGAGAAAATCGTTCTCGCGCTAGACATCAACATCGACCAAGACGGCACGCGTAAAGTGGCGATCTCTGGTTGGCAAGAAGACTCAGGCGTGACCATCGAAGCTCTAATCAACGATTACTTAACGGTAGGTTTGCAGCACGTGCTTTGTACGGACATTTCTCGTGACGGTACGCTAGAAGGCTCAAACGTAGAGCTTTACGCCGACCTATGTAAACAGTACCCACAAGTGCAGTTTCAATCTTCAGGTGGCATCGGTTCATTAGCAGATATCGAAGCGCTAAAAGGCAGCGGTGTGGCTGGTGTGATTGTTGGTCGTGCGCTGTTAGATGGTAAGTTCACAGCAGAGGAGGCATTTGCATGTTGGCAAAGCGAATAATTCCATGTCTTGATGTTCGTGATGGACAAGTAGTGAAGGGCGTGCAGTTCCGTAATCACGAGATCATTGGCGACATCGTTCCTCTTGCGCAGCGTTATGCTGAAGAAGGCGCTGACGAGCTTGTGTTCTACGATATTACCGCTTCAAGTGATGGTCGTGTCGTCGATAAAAGTTGGGTCGCTCGCGTTGCAGAAGTGATTGATATTCCGTTCTGTGTGGCTGGTGGTATTAAATCAGCGGAAGACGCAGCGCGCATTCTTGAGTTTGGTGCAGACAAAGTGTCTATCAACTCACCTGCACTGGCGAATCCTCAGTTGATTACTGACCTTGCTGATAAGTTTGGTGTGCAATGTATCGTAGTTGGTATCGATTCATACTACGACAAAGAGACAGGTAAGTATCAGGTTTACCAGTTTACTGGCGATGAAGAACGCACCAAAGCAACCCAATGGGAAACGCGTGATTGGGTGCAAGAAGTACAAAAACGCGGCGCTGGTGAAATCGTGCTGAACATGATGAACCAAGACGGCGTGCGTAACGGCTACGACATCGAACAACTGAATATGGTGCGCGAAGTATGTAATGTACCGCTGATTGCATCGGGTGGCGCGGGTGCCATGGAGCACTTTGCGGAAGCCTACCAAAAAGCCAATGTGGATGGTGCGCTTGCCGCGTCGGTATTCCACAAACAAGTCATCAATATTGGTGAACTAAAGCAGTATTTGAAACAACAAGGCATTGAGGTACGACTATGAGTGTGAAAGCCGCCGAAGTAAGTTCGCTAGCTGAGCGAATCAACTGGGAAAAGGTGGATGGTCTGGTACCTGCCATCGTACAAGATTTCCAATCAAGCCAAGTGCTGATGATGGGTTACATGAACCAAGATGCGTTGGCAAAAACGGGCGAAACAGGTCAAGTGACGTTTTTCTCTCGTACCAAAGAGCGCCTTTGGACCAAAGGGGAAACTTCAGGCAACGTATTGCAATTGGTGAACATTCAGCTTGATTGCGACAACGATACGCTATTGGTGAAGGTGAATCCCATTGGTCCAACTTGCCACACTGGAACGACGACTTGTTGGGATGGAGATCCGCAAGAGGAGTCACAAATGGTGTGGCTTCATCAACTTGAGCAGCTATTGGCTGCCCGCAAGAGTGCCGACCCAGATTCCTCTTATACTGCCAGTCTTTATGCCCGTGGCACCAAGCGTATTTCGCAAAAAGTGGGCGAAGAAGGCGTTGAAGTCGCGCTTGCGGCGACGTCGGGCGATAAGGCGGAGTTAGTGTGTGAATCGGCAGACTTGATTTATCACTTAATGGTATTGCTTCAAGACCAAGGCCTATCGATGAATGACGTAGTGAATAAACTGAAAGAGCGTCATAAATAACCACGTTTAAAGCAACTACTCATAGAGTACGAATGCGTCATTAGATATGTAAACGCCCTCAGTTGAGGGCGTTTGATTTTAATGCTTTACAATAAACTTGCGTTATATTTCGAATAAGAAGTAGTAGCCGTAGCCAACGATAAAAGCAGGTATAGCGGAATAAATTGTCGCGACAAGTGCTGCTTTAGGGGCAAGAGCTATAGCTGGGAATAAGGCGTCACCATCATTTGAAATGGCGTTGGCAAGTTGTGCCGAGAGAGGGGCAGCGCCTGCAATATAAAGACTGGTGACCAATATTTGAGGGCCACAGCCAGGTAACAGGCCAATAGCAACGCCCATTAGAGGCATCCACATTCCCCATCCTGAGAAGCTCGCTGCCAAGTCGATGTGCCCAAAGAAAGCAATCAGTTCAAAAGCCATAAAGGCGAGGATTACCCATGCTGTGACGAAGTTTGTGTCTTGCGCGGCTTTTTGTAACGGGTGAGAAGAAACTTGCTTAGTATCCTCAGAAACAGTCGATTCGTAGTCCTTGATCTCTTTGGTCAGCGACCAAAGCAGCATGCTCGTGATGATTAAAACTGCGCCAATCCATTCAATTGTCCCGGCTGGAAGTGATAGTAGTTCGTTTACATCCACTTGGAATGACCCAAGCGCGGCGATGATAGTCGCGGGAACGATCAACCATTTCCAAAATGCGCCTTGGAGATTAATCGCCTTTCTCTCTAGCTTGTTTTGTTCACTGGCGTTTTGACATGAAAATCGCTCACTAATAGATTTCAACTCTGGGCGTAAAAAGTCATCGTTGTGGATAGCGTTGACGGCCCAACCAGATACACATCCGACAATAACGCCAAGACCAACGACGGCAAATCCCACGTCAGGTTTGCTTGCCAGCAACAAGAAGGCCGCGTCGCCCATTGTGGAAGTTAACACCGCTACAATTGCGCCAAATCCGACTCGACCACTTACAAACTGGGTGGTCACAATGATCGCACCGCCACACCCGGGTAAGGCCCCGAGTAACGCAGCAAACATAACCTGGTATCGTCGAGAGCTTTGATAAAGAGTCACCACCTTGCTTTCTTTACTCATTAAAAGCGATAAGTAATGGTAAAGGGTTAGGGTAAAGGCGACATACGCGGAAACGGCCCAAAACGCGTCAGAAAGTGTGTTGACGGTCAGTTCGCTTGTTGTCCCATTTGCGACAAGGGCAATCAACGCAACCGGCAAGAATAAGCGTTTGTAAGCGGGCTTAAACTGTGAAAACGAAAGCCAGGCAGGGGCAATTTGAGAGAGTCTAAGTGAGTCCATAGTGATATCAATGCAAATGATAATGATTCTCAAATATAGTTAAGTGAGAATTATTTGCAACAAAAAGTTGAAAGAAACAGTTTTCTTTTTGCTAACCCATGACAAATCTCAAAATTCAGGTAAAGTAACGCCTTCGTGAGTAATTTGCCCTGAACGGGCCTATTTTAGTCGTATAGGAAATAAGATGATTCTAGTTGTAGGTCACAAGAACCCTGATAGTGATAGTATCTGTAGTGCGCTTGTAGCAACTGAGCTACTGAAAGCGCGTGGTGTTGAAGCAATGCCAATTCGCCAAGGCGAAATCAACCGTGAAACGCAACACATTCTAGAAGTTGCGGGCGCTGAAGTTCCTGAACTTCGCACGTCTGTAGCGGGTGAGAAAATTTGGTTGGTAGACTACTCAGATCTTGCACAAGCTCCGGATGATGTGGCTGAAGCTGAAATCCTAGGCATTGTTGACCACCACCGTCTGGGTGACGTTATGACTGTTAACCCAATGGAAGCTTGGATTTGGCCTGTTGGCTGTACAAACACTGTACTATTCAACATGTTCAAAATTGAAGGTCACGAGATTACGCCTCAGATCGCTAAACTAATGATGTCTGCAATCCTTTCAGACACAGTAGGTTTTGCATCTCCGACTTGTACTCAAAAAGACAAAGATGCGGTTGAAGAACTCGCTAAAATCGCTGACGTGTGCGATGTTGACGCCTTCATCAAAGATCTTCTCATCGCAAAAACAAACATCGAAGGTCTATCAGCTGCTGAACTAGTAGAAAAAGACCTGAAAGGCTACCCATTCAACGGCCGCGATGTTGTTGTAGGCCAAGTTGAACTTGCAACTCTTGAGCAAGTAGATGGCATGATTGATGCACTTGAAGCAGACCTAGAGCGCCGCTGTGCTGAAGAAGGTTTAGCGTTTGCTGCTGTTATGCTAACAGACATCACTACGGCGCAAACTCGTCTACTATACAAAGGTGAGTGGGCTGAGAAGCTAGTGAAGCATGAAAAAGATGGCATGCTTATGATGGAAAACACACTAAGCCGTAAGAAACAAGGTTGGCCTTGGCTACAAGGTGAGCTTGCATAAGCTGGCTATTGTTTGAATTACTCAAACGCCCACAGTTTCATACTGTGGGCGTTTGTTTTTTTAGCTAATCAATTCGTGGAGAGGCTGATGTCTGAATCACTTTCACAAGATCAAATCGCAACAGTTAATAAAATGCGCGCGGAAGAGCGTTTCAGCTACTGCATTAAAGAAATCGCTAAGCATCGCAAAGTATGGATCCTTATTGATGAACATGGCTGTGTGATGCTTAACACGGAAGATGAAGACTGTGTACCTGTGTGGCCACATGAAGAGTTTGCAAATCAGTGGGCAACAGGTGAATGGGAGCATTGCAAAGCGGAGTCTATCTCTACAGCAAAATGGTTCAGTCGCTGGACTTACGGCTTAGAAGACGATGAGCTTGCTGTTGCTGTTTTTCCAAACAACGAGGAAGAAGGTGTCGTTCTTTATCCTGACGAGTTTGAATTCGAACTCAAAAAGCGCGGTTAATCTTCCCTTAGACCAAGTAACAGTCAACTTGGTCTAACTCTTTTCTCTTCTCACATAAACAGTCCAGTTGCTCTCGGGCGTGGTATAGGTGTTATCGCGTTCGTAATGTTGAAAAGCGTCCGCGAATTCCGGGTATTGACTAAAGTGTTCGATAAAATCAAAGCCTTTAGGGTAGCGCAGCAGCTGTTCTGACTCTTCTACCAAAATGACTTTAGGCTGATTGCGTTGGATATCTTCCGTCACGATTTGGCTAACCAATTGTAAACGTTGTTGGTTCTCTTCACTTTCTGGGTGCTTTAGCGATTCGGGTAACGGCCAAAGAACGGGGAAGCGACCTGCCCACTTTTGTTCAAGATGGATCGCAATCGGGTGTCCGACAAATAATCGAGCGCTAAATGCGTACAACTGTTCACCTGGCTGCGTCACTTCGCTGACCGCGTTGTAAACCACGTGATAGGGGTTATGCTCAATGACTTTTTCAGGTGCGTAGCTGTGCTTGGCTAGGAGTTGTGTTGCCGCCGTTTCATAGTCCACTCTATCGATATCAATAAAATGAAATTGTCTCAAGAACACTAGGATGGCGCTAAAAAATAGAAACTGAGCGAGGCGCTTTGTCGAAAATCTTTGACTTAACTCGCCAGCCGCATAGAGCCAACTGCTGATAGAGACAATACCAAGCAGAGCAAATACCAGAACTAAGTGATAGCTGAATCCAGCTCGGCCAAGCACGTAGGCAACAAACGCGGCTGCCAATGTGACATAGAGACAATCTATGGTTTGGGGCGATTGAGTTGCGTGTCGTAAGTAACGATAGGGTAAGTAGGAGACCACGGCCAAAAGAGCCACACGAGTGAGCAGGCTATAAATCGGCTCAAAATAGGCAATGTAAGTCTGTTTAGCGAGGGGGGCGACGTTATCGAAATAACTCGGGTGGGCAAAGTATACGTAAGTTATGTACGTAGCGCCCAGCAAGCCTAGGTACAGGTTTTGCCATCGAAACAGCAAGGACAATCGACGTACCGTCCATAGGTAGTAGATATCGAGCAACACAAAAATAGTCACATACTGAGGTTTCAAGCAGACACTAAGACCTGCGAGCGTCAATGTTAGCCATTGGATGGCAACAGAGCACGATTGATTCTGTATGCGGCACAAAATCATGCACAAGTATGCGATCATTGCTGCGGCGATGATGTGTTCGCGCTGCAAGAATGCTGCTGGTAGGACAAAAACAAGGCTTAGTCCTATTGCTGCTATCCAGATGTATGGCTGACGAATGGGCAGCTTAACCACGTAATAGTGGCAGAGTGCGGTTATCCCAAGTAAGTAACCAATCATCGATATCCGCAGTGAAGAGACAACGCTCCAATCGCCCAAATAATAAGGTACTAAGAAAAGCCGATAGATATATACGATCAACGGCGGATTGATTTCAAAGTATTGAGTATACAGGTCACCGGGTTGGCCATAGAGTGCCATCTGCGTCAGAAAGGCAACATCTGCATTTAAGAAATAATGCGTCTGGCTAATAAGTGAATGCAGCGCCCCAACAAGAATTACGCTCCAAGCAAGGATTGACCATACCTTGTAATTCGGTTGCGACTGATGATTAGTTTCCAACAAGCTGATAAAGCTCCCCTGAATTAGCTGTAGCGACGGCTTTGCCCAAGACGCCCTGTTTTTGATAGCGGCGCAGTATTTTTCTGACGATAGGTCTGGCTTGCTCAGCGTTCATCCCGACGGTTAACTCTGGTTCGTACAGCAATTGAAGTAAGACAACATCTAACGGCGACAGTAAGTCTTCGGGTGTTTCGTCATTGAAGATTGATGGGAATGCACTCTCTGCATCATTTGGAAGCCCCATCACTTGGGTTATCTCCTCAACAATACAGGCAAGCAGTTTGCCGTGGTTGCGAGCTTGATCGACGGGAATGATAATAGCTGCTGACGTGATAGCGCCAGAGCGAGAATCTAGGCGATAACCTGCTTTGCATATCGCGCCATGCATATTGTTTAATGCAGATTTGCCAAGCTCTTTTTCAACATCTTTACGCCACTGAGACTCGCGAGTGAATATCCAGCTAACATTCGCTTGGCTACGAATGCTGACTCTAGTTATTGGAACGCCAGTCAGCTGAGAAAGGTGCGTTAAGTGTGCGTTGGTAAGCAGGTCATGAAGTTCTTGATCGCCAACTTGATGGTTAACCCAAATCTTGATTGGTTGGTTCCATTTAACCAGTTGCCAATTGCCAGAGTTGTACTCGCGCTTTAGTGCTACATCGACAAAAGCGCGTTCCACAAATTCAGGATCAAGCCAAGTGCGATTTTGAGGGTAATTCGCGTACACGCTGCACGCGAACACACCACATATCAAGAGAGCTATCCTTAGCATAATCGTGCTACTTAAAGCAGGTCGATTTATTGAAATGGCTTTCTACAAGTCGTTGGGTGACGATGTGTTCAGGGCAAGAGAGTACCTGCTGAGTATCGCCACTTTCCACCACTTCACCCTCATGCATCACCATTATTTTATCCGTGATGTGTTTCATGATTCCAATGTGCTGCGAAACGTAAACGAAGGAGACACCCATCTCTTCTTGTAGCTCAAGGAACAGGTTAATGATCTGCGAACGCATCGCCATATCCAATCCGTTTAGCGCTTCGTCGGCGACAATAATGGAAGGTTGCAGAATGAGTGCCCGCGCCAAACAGACCCTCTGTTTTTGGCCCGTTGCCAACATTTGTGGGTAAAAATAGGCGTGCTCAGGGAGTAAGCCGACGCGAAGTAAGGTGTCCTTAACGCGTTTCATGCGTGCTTCGGGAGGCATGCTGGTGTTTCGTTTTAGAGGGCCTTCCAGAATTCGCCCAATTTGAATTCTCGGGTTGAGCGACGTGTTCGGGTCTTGGAAGATCATTCGAATCAACTTGCAGCGCGTTTCGTAATCTTTGTGCGACAGAAGCTCACCATTGACTCGGATCTCGCCCTGAGTGGGTTCCACTACACCTGCAAGCATTCTTGCTAACGTCGACTTTCCAGAACCGTTTTGGCCAATAAAACCAATGGTTTGTCCTGCCTCTAAGTCAAAACTGACAGGCTTAACCGCTTGGTGAACTTTTTTACGAAACAATCCAGAGCGCGTAGTAAACACTTTGGAAAGATCAGTGACTTCTAATAGAGCACTCATGCTTTTTTCTTCTCCCTCTCTTTTGGAGAGTGATTGAGTGGGAAGTGACAAGCAAATTTATGATTTTTGATTCGTCTCGTCATAGGGATTTCGACACATTGTCGCTGTGCATACGGGCAGCGGGGACCCAAACGACACCCAATGGGTAAATGCTGCAGTGGAGGTATGGAGCCCGGCAACGACTGTAGCTTCTCTTTGTGAGGAATCCAGTCGTTAAAGTCAGGCATCGCTTTCAGTAGTGCAACAGTATAAGGGTGTTTGGGTTTTTCGAGAATCTTCTTCGTGTCAGCAGATTCAACGGATTGGCCGCAGTACATCACCGTGATTCGATTTGCCCACTGAGTGATCGTTGTCAGGTCATGACCGATTAGCATGATCGACGTGTTGTGAACCTGATTCATTCGACTCAGCAGACGCAGAATTTGCGATTGAGTAATCGGGTCTAAATCGTTTGTCGGTTCATCCGCGATCAGCAGTTTAGGTTTCGCTGCGATGGCCATCGCAATCATCACCTTTTGACACTCACCGTCGGTCAGTTCATAGGGGTAGCTACTCATCAACTGACGGTGGTTTTTGATACCGACTTTATGCAGTAGGGCAATCGCTTGTTTTTTACGCCACTTAAAACGCTCCCACCATTTCCCTTCGAATGATTTCGATGGTATGGCCTCGATAAGCTGCTTTCCAACTTCCTCAGACGGATCTAAACAAGTGGAAGGCTCTTGGAAAATCATGGCAATATCACGCGCAATGACGCGTCTGCGTTCTCGTGGGGTGAGTTGCAATAAGTCAATGTTGCCAAGTCGCATACGATCGGCTGTCACTTTCCAGTTGTCCTTACAGACGCCAACAATGGCTTTCGCGACTAAGCTTTTGCCTGAGCCCGACTCGCCTACAAGACCGCGAATTTCGCCTTCATTTAAGGTCAGGCTCATGCGATCGACCGCTTTCATCATCCCTTGCGGGGTTTCGATTTCTATCGTCAGATGTCGAATATCAAGTAAAGGCATTATTCGATTCCTGCATTAAGGGCTTGGCGAACACCTTCACCTACAAGGTTGATGGCAATCACTGTAAACATAATCGCAAGTCCGGGTAAGGTCACGGTCCAAGGCGCAAGGTAAATCAACTCAACAGAGTCTCCAAGTATTGCGCCCCATTCGGTACTTGGTGCCTGCGCACCAAGGCCTAAGAAGCCTAGCGCGGTAATATCTAAGATAGCAATTGATAGCGCGAGGGTGACCTCTGATGCAATGACCACCAATATATTTGGCAGTATTGAGTTCCACAGCAAGTAGAAGTCGTTGGCGCCATCAAGTCTCGCCGCCATGATGTAGTCTTTTTCTACTTCTGTATGAACCGCGATATAGACGGAGCGAACAAAACGTGGAATGAGTGCCAAGCAGATGGCGAGCAGAATATTGAACTCACCGAACCCCAAAAAGGCGACAAAGATGATCGCTAGCAAGAGTGAAGGGATCGACATCACCGTATCCAACAGGTGGTTCAAAATGCTCGAAACCAGACCTTTTGTCATCCCGGCAAGAATACCGATCAAACAGCCGACAGTACCCGCAATCAAGGTGATAATCACCGCCGCTCCGAAGGTGAGCTGCGAACCGCCAATCAGGCGCGAGAGAATATCTCTACCGAGATCGTCAGTCCCTAAAAAGTACTCGACGGTGCCCGCTGGGTTCCAAGAGGGTGGAATGAGTAGTTCGCCCGATTGCGCTTGCGGATCGTGCGGGGTGATCCAAGGTGCAATTATGGTAATGATGACAATCAATCCCAAGCACCACAGACCAAACATCGCAAGATTGTTGGATCGATAGCTTCTCCAGAACCGCTCAAATTGAGTCGGGACCTGCTCTTCCTGATAAATGTTATCGGTTAGCATACCATTCCTTCCTCACTAACGGGTTGATCATCGCGCCGATCAAGTCAGACAAGATATTTGCGGTCAAGACTAGCGTGGCCACGACAATTACGCCGGCTTGAATGGCGACGTAATCTTGATTTGAGAGCGCATCGAGCAGCCAGCGTCCGATACCTGGCCAGTTGAAAATAGACTCGGTAATGATTGCCAAGGTCAACATACTTGATAGCTGCACGCCAATCTTGGGAATAATGGGTGGAATGGCATTTCTCATCACATGCTGAGTGACGATTTCTCGCGTCGATAAACCTTTGATTCGGGCTGCGCGAATGTAGTTTTGCCCCATCACTTCTGCTACTGAAGTACGCATTAAGCCGATGACCTGAGTGGTCGGCGCGAGCGCAAGCACTAGGCAAGGTAGAATCAGATGCTCTATGACACTCTGTAATGCGTGGGCACGGTATGGACCCTCGGCAAAGAACGCGTCGATGATGGCGAAGCCCGTCACGTGATCAATTTGATACAGCAAGTCATAACGGCCAGCGACAGGAAACAACTCAAAATGGAGTGAAAACGCCATAATCATCAGCAGTGCGACCCAAAATAGAGGCGCAGAGTACCCAGACATCGAGGTGAATGAGATAAGCGTATCAACCCATTTTCCTTGTTTCATGCCCGCGATAGTGCCAATAGGGATGCCAATTAGCAGCGAAATAACAAACGCGATAAAGCACAGCTCAAGGGTAGCAGGAAACACGACCGCGAGCTCATCAGCGATCGGAACGCCATAGTGATTGACGCCGAAATTTAGCTGCATCAACTCACCTAGGTAGGTTAACCAACCCGGCCAAAAATCTTGCAGTGCCCAAACCGAATCTGGAGCTAAACGTAAAATGCTAAAACCAACCATGGTCAGAATTAACATTGTAATAATGAAAAGGTTAAGTCGCCTTACGGTGTAAAGAAACATTATCTGACCCTCTCTACATTATCGAAAGGCTGCGCGTTAAACGGGCTCACTTTAAATCCTTGCAATGAATGATGCTGCGCCTGCAGTTGCATTCCGTGATTGAGTGGAATGACAGGGACTTCTTCACTCAAAATATTTTGGGCTTGTTTGTATAGGTTTAAGCGGTATCGCTTCTTATCGACTTCTAGTGCGAGGTCGAGTAAAAAATCGAAATCTGGATTACACCAACTCGAGACATTGAGCCCGACACGTTTTGAGTCACATGAGAGCAATGGTCGGAAAAAACTGTCAGGGTCACCCGTATTGGCAATCCAACCCGTTAAATAGAGATCCACGCTCTCATCGAGTTCAGTACGATTAAATCTGTCATCGGTCATAAGGTTCAGCTTTATACCCACATCCGCGAGGTTAGCTTGAATAAGTTCGGCTGTTTTGCGTGGGCTAGGGTTGTAAGCTCTTGGCTCTAAAGGTACCGACATGGTTAGCTCTAAGCCCTTGCTGTATCCTGCCTCGCGAAGCAATGCGATTGCGTAATTGCGGTCATAGCGAAGCTGGGTGGTATCTTTTTGATACGCCCACGATGAAGGTGGAAGCACAGAATAGGCTTGGCTGCCTGTACCGTAATAAACGGAATCGAGGATGTTTTGCCTGTTAATCGCGTAACTGAGTGCTTTACGGACTCTTGAATCATTCAGCGCAGGATGAAGGGTATTGATGGCCACAAATGAAATGTTCATCGCAGGTTTAGCCGTCAGCTTAATATCATCTCGTTGCTCAATGACAGGCAGTTGGCTTGATAACGGCGCGTTGAGAATATCGCACTCTTCCCTAAGCATCTTGGCTAATGTGCCAGTTCCGCGATTTGAGATATCAAATACGACTTGCTTCATTTTGGCTTTGCCTTGCCAATAGTCGTTGTGTCTTTTTAGTCGAATCAAGTCATTAATTTGGTACTCGGACAGGTAAAACGGACCGGTACCAATCGGGTGAGAGTCCATCATCCCTTTCTCGTCACGCAGCTCTAACTGGCTGCCATATTCTTTTGAGTGAATCACCGCGTGGCTGGTTGCGATGTTGGACAAAAAAGAGTTATCTGGTCTACTCAGAGTGAAACGGACTTGGTTACGAGACAAGGCAACAACATCAACCAATAAGTTTTGAAAATCGATGCCATTGAACCAAGGGTATAACCCACCGCCTACGTAATGAAAGGGGTGACTAGAATCGATAATGCGACGAAAGCTGAAGACCACATCATCTGCGGTTAATGGACGAGATGGTGTAAACCATGCTGCGGACTGGAACGCAATGTTGTCTTGAAGTGTAAACGTATACTCCGTCCCAGATTTATTTACTGTCCAACTCTTAGCGATGTTTGGAACGGGCTCGAACGTTTCAGGATCAAGGGTAAGCAAGGTGTCGAAAAGTTGTGGACTGAGAGTCTCAGGTGTTATGCCACTGTCAATCAATTGCGGGTTAAATGTCTCCGGCCCGCCTTGACCACAATAGACAAACCCTTGTTGTCGAATTTTATTGTGGTCGATGGCTTCGCCACAGCCAGGTAACAGGCTGAAGCTAAATATACCAAGTGTAAGTTGTAAGAATGCTTTCATAGAAAGATTAACTGCTGAAGACAAGCACAAAGGGATCTCCAATTGTGCCTTATTCTGCCACCCGTTTACCATCAATAATTACGTTAAACCTCAGTAAACCTTAACTTATGTCATGTTACTCAGACTGAGTTAGGTTGTATTTGCGCACCATGCCTCTTAGCTGGTGATAACTTAAGTCTAGCAATTGAGCCGCTTTCCTTTGATTGAATTTCGCTTCTTCCATGGCAGCATTGAGAATTTTCAAGTCTTGTTCTTCTTGCCATTGCTTGTAATTAAGCGGAAAGGTTATGGTGTCACTGCTTATTGATAGCTCGCTCTCCGAGCCCGATTCTGGCTCTGACCAAGTATTGGCGAAGGGGTCGAAAATCATGTGAGAGATAGGCTCGTCTTGCTGCCCATGTTGATAGACGGCTCGCTCGATAACGTTTTTTAGCTCACGGACGTTACCTGGCCACGCGTAGTCTAATAAGCTCTGCTTTGCATCTTCACTAAACCCGACAAAATACTCGAACCCGAGTTCACGACACATTTTAATTGCGTAGTATTCGGCGAGAAGCAAGATGTCTTCCGTTCGTTCGCGCAGAGGTGGAAGTTGAATGACATCGAAAGCAAGCCTGTCGAGAAGGTCGGCACGAAACTCCCCGTTGGTAGCCATTTCTGGAAGGTTGGCATTGGTGGCACACACCAAACGTACATTCGCGTTGAGCAACTGGTGCCCACCAACCCGCTCATATTGACCATATTCAATCACTCGCAACAATTTTTCTTGAACGAGAAGTGGGGCGGTTGCGAGCTCGTCTAGGAACAAAGTGCCATTTTCTGCGCGCTCAAAGCGACCTTTATGCCTGCCTTTTGAGCCTGTAAAGGCGCCTTGTTCATGACCGAACAACTCAGAGTCAATAAGCCCCTCACTCAATGTTGAACAGTTCAAAGAGATAAGAGGCTGATCCCAACGTTTAGATAAATAATGCAGACGCTGTGCGATGAGTTCTTTTCCTGTTCCGCGCTCTCCAATAATCAGGATAGGGCGCTCAATCGCTGCAAGTTTTGATACTTTATCCAGTACCGCAAGGAAAGCGGGAGACTCACCAATCAGGTTTTGTTGCATGACTTCACTCCGTTGGTCAAATTTACCTAAAGTTGGCTAAATTCATCATACATTGAATCAGGTTGCAAGTTGATATTTGTTAAGTTTATGATTTTTAATGAATAAAAAGTTGGCACACATATTGGAATAGCTAAACCAACATACAGAGTTCGATGATGACTCAAACCCCAATGACCACTATCGGCCTAAGTGCCAACATATAAAATGAGGAGCTGTGCTATGGGTATTTTTTCTCGATTCGCAGATATTGTAAATTCAAACATCAGCGCACTACTGGATAAAGCGGAAGATCCAGAAAAGATGATTCGCCTTATCATTCAAGAAATGGAAGACACCTTGGTTGAAGTGCGTACTAACTCGGCAAAAGCGATTGCAGATAAAAAAGAGTTGGCACGTAAAGTGGAAACTTTGGAAGATCAAATTACGCAATGGCAAACCAAAGCGACATTGGCGTTGACCAAAGAGCGTGAGGACTTGGCTCGTGCAGCATTGATCGAGAAGCAAAAGCTGCAAGATGTCTTAAAGGGTCTACATACTGAGCAAACGCTTGTTGAAGAAACTATCGATAAGCTAACGGGTGAAATTGGTAAGCTAGAAACTAAGATCACGGAAACCCGAGCTAAGCAGCAAGCATTGGCTATTCGCTCTCAAGCTGCGTCAAATCGTCGCGATGTGCAAAAGCACCTTCATACTGCTCGTACGTCAGAAGCGATGGCGAAATTCGAGCAGTACTCGAGAAAGATTGACGAGCTTGAGGCGGAAGCGGACGTTTATTCCAAAACCGGCAATGCGAAATCGCTTGATCAAGAGTTCGCAGAACTTCAAGCTCAAGATGAAATTGAACAAGAACTGGCCAAGTTAAAAGAGCAGATGGGCGAGAAGAAATAATCCGTCGCATTCTTTAACTCAAATAAATGTGCACCGATCTCGGTATTGAGGTTTCACTGCCTGAGCTTGATACTTAGATTGGTGACTTAGGCTTAATTGTTTTATCTAAATTGTCAGTCGGTTGTCTATGGAATCAATCTGATTGAGCGCTATCAGTAGGAGTTGTTTATGTCGACATTTATTATTGCCGGGCCATTGATTGTTTTTTTGATCTTTGTCGCCCCCTTGTGGCTCATCTTACACTATCGCAGTAAGAAGAAAGCGGCAGGTGGATTATCAGAAGATGATTTCCAACGCTTGCAATCTTTGTCAGAGAAAGCTGATCAGATGCAAGATCGTGTTAACACGCTAGAAAGAATTTTAGATTCAGAGGCGCCTGAATGGAGACGTCGCTATGAGTAAACAAGAGCTTTATCGTGATACTGATAATGGAAAAATTGCTGGTGTTTGCGCAGGGTTGGCCAATTACTTCGGATTGGAGGTATGGTTAGTACGAATCTTAGTCATATCCGCCGCGTTACTTGGTGGTAGTTTTCTTGTGTTACTCGCGTACGTTGCATTTGCATTTATGATCGAGAAACAGCCGCCAAACTACGTAGAAGCGATGAAAAGCAAACAAGAACACAAGTTGAAAAGTAAACCTTGGACTCAGGGTCAAGCGCCTGATGCGTTGCTGACGACGCTCGAAAATGATTTTTCAACGCTTGAAACTCGAATTCGCGCCATCGAGGCGTATGTCACATCCGATACGTTTAAGGTAAATCGCGAGTTCAACAAGCTGTAAGTCGTTTATGAGACTTAGTCGCGTTTTCTTTTAGCAAATTATTAATTTTAATAAGTTTTTACCACCCCTACTGTGGAAGTCATCAATCCAATCATCTATCTTTGTTGTAAATTGTGATAACTGGATGATTGGACATGCAAAAATCAATGCTGCTTCTCGCCATAGCTGCGTCACTCAGTGGCTGTGGTAAGGAGCTTCCACCCGTACCTGAGCCGGATTCTCGGCCTGCGAAACTCTTCACTATTTCAGTCGGCAATGCCACTTTTGAACGCCATTTTCCAGCCACTTCTGAAGCCGGTGATAAAGCAGTTCTTGCATTTAGAGTACCTGGTCAGCTTCAAACCATTGATGTTGTTGCCGGGCAACGGGTCAAAAAAGGGGATGTGCTTGCGTCTCTAAACCCTGATGAGTACACCCTGTTGGCGAAGCAGGCAGAGGCTCAATTTAAACTTGCCGATGTTCAATACCAACGCTACAAAAAGTTAAGAAAAGATAAAGTGGTTTCCGAGCAAGATTTTGATCAAGCTAAAGCCAACCACAATTCCGCGCGAGCAACCCTTGAGCAAGCAAAAGCGAACCTCAGATACACCAAGTTGGTCGCGCCGTATGATGGGACAATCTCACTCGTTCCCGCAGAGAATCACGAATACATAGCCGCGAAGTCTGGCGTGTTAAACATTCAAACCAATCAGTTGATGAAGGTGATTTTCCAGCTCCCCGATCACTTGTTAAGCCGATTTTCTACTGGGATTAACCTAACGGCGACAATGACTTTTGATGCCTTTCCGCAAAATACCTACGATCTGACCTTCCAAGAGGTTGATACTGAAGCCGATCCCAAAACTGGCTCTTACAAAGTCACCATGATCATGGAGCGTCCTGAAGATACTGGGATCCTACCTGGTATGGCAGGGTCGGTTCACGTCGCGGTCGAATCTACAGGCGCGACTCGTATTCCGGAAGCCGCTTTGTTTGAAGAGCAAGGAGACACCTTTGTTTGGCGTGTTGACGACCAAGGTATTGTTTCCAAAGCGGCGGTTGAACTGAACGATAAGCGACAAGTGGAAAGCGGTTTAGCCGATGGCGAGAGAATTGTCGTGTCCGGAGTGAGTGGTATTGAACCGGGAATTAAAGTTCGCGAATGGATCAAAGAGCGAGGTCTGTAAGATGAAGCAATGGTTAGGGATAAGTGTGTTATCCACGGCAGCGTTCTTAGCGGGCTGTAGCGGTGAGGCAGAATATGTCGATTTTGGTCTTGCCAAAGTAAAAGTGTTGGAGTTGTCGAATCACGAAGTGAGCGAGGACAGATTGTATTTTCCCGCTGTTGCCAATGCAGCGGAACGCTCACACCTCAGCTTTAGGGTGGCGGGTGAAATTAGCAAGATTTACGTCAAGGAAGGGGATCAAGTTAAGCAAGGAGACCTGATTGCCGAGGTTGAACCAACGGATTACAAACTTGACGTTGATAACGCAAGTGCTCGTTATTCGGTCGTCGACAGTCAGTATAAGCGCTCCAAGCCTTTGGTCGACAAAGGCTTACTTGCCAAGTCTCAGTTCGACGAAATAGCGGCTAATCGTCAAATTGCCTACGCAGAGTTGCAGTTAGCGAAGCTACGATTGTCTTTTACTCAACTGAAAGCGCCTGTTGACGGGATCATATCCCGTGTGAGTGCGGATCAGTTTGAGAACATTCAAGTTGGCCAGCAAATCGTCAATATTCACAGTCTAGATAACGTAGAGATCCTGATTCAATTGCCTGATCGCCTCTACACCAATCAGCCTAGCCAAGAGGTTTTGGAAAAAGTAGATGCTGTGGTTAAAGTGCCAAGTGGTAATGAATACAGCGCAAAAATCAAAGAATTTACTACAGAGCCGGATCCGGCGACGGGGACGTTCACTGTGACCCTGTCGATGCCGATGCCAGAGCAAGAGTACATCTTGGATGGTATGGCGGTCGAAGTGACCTCCAGAGGAGAAGACATTGGATTAGAGCTGAATACCGGTGTCCAAGTCCCGATTGAGTCAATATTCAATGCAGATGGCGATGACTTAGCGCGTGAAAACAAGTACGTGTGGACGGTAGAGTCTGACAACACGGTTACGAAGAGAAAAGTCGTTGTTGGTAAGGCAAATAAGGAAACCGTTCAGGTTCTTGAAGGGCTAGACAAAGACCAAGTTGTCGTGGTCGCAGGCGTATCACGATTAAGGGAAGGTATGCAGGTAGAAGTGATTGAGAAGGAGGCGGGTCATGAGTGAACAAAATCTCAACGCGCGTCAACGTGATGAAGACGTAACGGGTATCGCAGCGTACTTTATTCGAAATAGAGTCATCAGTTGGATGATCTCGCTGATCTTCCTCATTGGCGGCACCGCAGCATTCTTTGGATTGGGGCGCCTCGAAGACCCTGCATTTACCATCAAAGATGCGATGGTTGTTACTTCATATCCTGGTGCGACACCTCAGCAGGTAGAAGAAGAAGTGACGTACCCACTGGAAAAAGCCATCCAGCAATTAACTTATGTGGATGAGGTGAACTCGATATCCAGTCGGGGTTTGTCGCAAATCACGGTGACGATGAAAAACAACTATGGTCCCGATGATTTGCCACAGATCTGGGATGAGCTACGCCGTAAGGTCAATGACTTAAAAGGTCAGTTACCTCCGGGTGTCAATGATCCGCAAGTGATTGATGATTTCGGTGACGTTTACGGAATCCTACTAGCGGTCACAGGTGAAGGTTATAGCTACAAAGAGTTGCTCGATTATGTTGACTATTTGCGTCGAGAATTAGAGCTCATTGATGGTGTAAGTAAGGTCTCGGTATCGGGTCAGCAGCAAGAACAAGTGTTTATCGAAATCTCGATGAAACGCATGAGCAGTTTAGGGCTTTCGCCAAACACCGTGTTCAATCTGCTGTCTACTCAAAACGTTGTCTCTGATGCAGGCGCGATTCGAATTGGTGACGAGTACATTCGTATTCAGCCTACGGGTGAGTTCCAAAATGTGGACCAACTTGGGGACTTGATCCTCACTGAGAGTGGTGCTCAGGGGCTTATCTACTTGCGGGATGTTGCTGACATCAAACGTGGTTACGTTGAAGTACCAAGCAATATCATCACGTTTAACGGCGATCTGGCGCTCAACCTGGGTGTCTCCTTTGCGCAGGGTGTAAACGTCGTCGAAGTTGGTAAACGCTTTGACCGACGCCTTGCCGAGCTCAAGTACCAACAACCCGTTGGTGTCGATATTTCGGAAATTTACAGTCAGCCAAAAGAAGTCGACAAATCAGTCAGTGGTTTTGTCGTCAGTTTGGGACAGGCTGTTGCTATCGTAATCATCGTGCTCCTTTTCTTTATGGGATTGCGCTCTGGTTTGCTCATCGGCTTGATTCTTCTGCTTACGGTGCTCGGTACATTCATCTTCATGAAGTACTTCGCTATCGATTTGCAACGAATCTCTCTTGGGGCGCTTGTTATCGCTTTGGGTATGCTGGTGGACAATGCCATCGTGGTGGTCGAAGGGATATTGATAGGTACGCAAAAAGGTCGAACGAGGCTGCAAGCTGCGACAGATATTGTCACGCAAACCAAGTGGCCGTTGCTTGGCGCGACGGTGATTGCCGTGACGGCGTTTGCTCCTATCGGCTTGTCGGAAGATGCGACTGGTGAATATTGTGGCACGTTGTTTACGGTTCTGTTGATCTCGTTGATGTTGAGTTGGTTTACCGCAATTTCATTGACGCCTTTCTTCGCAGATATCTTCTTTAAAGGTCAAAAAGTTCAACAAGATGGTGCAGAGAGCGATCCGTACAATGGCATGATCTTTGTGGTGTACAAAAGCTTCCTTGAGTTTTGTATGAAACGAGCTTGGTTGACCGTCATTGTACTGATTCTTGGATTAGCCGCGAGTGTGGTTGGCTTTACCCACGTTAAGCAATCGTTCTTCCCATCTTCTACAACACCGATTTTCCAAGCGGATATTTGGCTGCCTGAAGGGACGGACATTAGAGCGACCAACACTAAGTTGAAAGCCCTTGAAACGTGGATCTCTGAGCAAGATGGAGTGGACCATATCACCACAACCGCGGGTAAAGGTTTGCAGCGCTTTATGCTCACCTACGCGCCAGAGAAAAGCTATGCCGGTTACGGAGAGATTACGACTCGAGTGACCGATTATGAGAAACTTCATGACCTTATGGCACGTTTTCGTCTGCACGTAGAAGAGAACTTCCCTGAGATTAACTACAAGTTGAAGCAAATTGAGCTTGGTCCTGGCGGCGGTGCTAAGATTGAGGCGCGTCTAGTAGGCTCTGATCCTACCGTATTGCGTAGCCTTGCAAAGCAAGTGGAAGACATCATGCACGCGGATCCAGGTACGACAAACGTTCGTCATGACTGGCGTGAAAGAACGAAGGTGCTTGAACCTCAGTTTAATGAAAGTCAGGCTCGTCGCTATGGTATTACCAAGTCAGACGTCGATGAGTTTCTCGCGATGTCTTTCTCAGGAAAAGCGGTGGGCGTCTATCGTGACGGTACTACTCTAATGCCAATCGTGGCGCGTTTGCCAGAGGACGAGCGTGTAGATATCCGCAACATCGAAGGTATGAAGATCTGGAGTCCAGCGCTCAGTGAATATATTCCACTGCAACAAGTGACGATGGGCTATGACCTTCGCTGGGAAGACCCGATCATCGTGCGCAAAAATCGTAAACGTGTCTTGACCGTTATGGCTGATCCCGATCTATTAGGTGAAGAGACGGCGGCGACGTTGCAAAAACGTTTGATGCCACAAATCGAAGCAATTGAACTCCCTCCTGGCTATTCGTTGGAGTGGGGCGGTGAGTATGAGTCTTCAGGTGACGCTCAAGCTTCGCTGTTCACAACGATGCCAATGGGTTATCTATTCATGTTCTTAGTGACGGTGTTCTTGTTTAACTCGGTCAAAGAGCCTCTGATTGTGTGGCTGACGGTACCGCTCGCGATTATCGGTGTGACGACAGGACTGTTGGCGCTCAATACCCCATTTGGTTTTATGGCGTTGCTTGGCTTCTTGAGTTTGTCGGGGATGCTTTTGAAAAATGGCATCGTATTGTTGGATCAGATCGAGATCGAAATGCATTCAGGCAAAGATCCTTATGTTGCCGTGGTCGATGCAGCGCTGAGCCGCGTGCGTCCAGTGTGTATGGCGGCCATCACCACGATTCTCGGCATGATTCCTTTGCTGCCTGACATATTCTTTAAGCCAATGGCGGTAACGATTATGTTTGGTTTAGGTTTTGCGACTGTTCTGACACTAATCGTTGTGCCAGTGTTGTATCGTTTATTCCACAAGGTCGCGATACCAAAATAGCGTAACTCGCCAATAACGTTTTTCAAACGCCCTTGATGAAGAATCCGGGGCGTTTTTATAAGGATTGAAAATGGATAACAAAACATGTGCTTGGGCGATGAACCACCCACTTGAACGTGAATATCATGATGCAGAGTGGGGTGTGCCCGTTTATGACGATAACGTGTTGTTTGAGTTCATCACGTTAGAAGGCGCGCAAGCCGGTTTAAGTTGGATTACGATTTTGAAAAAGCGAGAAGGGTATCGCCAAGCATTTGAAAATTATGACTTAGATAAGCTCATTCAACATGATGAAGTACGTACTGAGTTCATCGTTGAACACTTCGACGTGGTTAAGCACCGTGGCAAAATTAACTCGGTATTTAGCAACGCTAAAGCGGCAAAGCAATTAATCGAAGAATACGGAAGCTTATCTAATGCTCTATGGCAGTTTGTTGATGGCAAGCCTATTGTGAATCACTGGACAGATATGAGCCAAGTGCCAGTCTCTACGGAACAGTCCAAAGCGATGAGTAAGTTCCTTAAAAAGAAAGGCTTTAAGTTTGTGGGTGAAACAATTTGCTACGCCTTTATGCAGGCCGTGGGCATGGTGGATGATCATGTTGTTGGTTGCCCCAAAAAGCAAAATTAGTTTTTTGATTGTTCGTCGTGAATACGCTCTAGAGCTTTGATTCGCCTTTGTTGGTGTGGTTCAAAACTCTGATTTCTTAGCGAGGTGATTTCTTGTTGAATTGCTTCAGGTCCTAAAGCGGGATTGTTTAAAATGTCTGACCGTTGGCCGAAGTAGTGGTCAAGTGACGCTTTGAAGGCGGCCCTGTTGTCGTCAAGATCTTGCAGTCGCTGAGCACCTTGTTCACCAACCAACTCAACCCTCGCTAGATACTTTTGCTGTGAACTTAACTGTGATGTATTGACTAGTTGAAGCGTGAGAGCGTTATTTCGTTCGCTTTCCTGAATGTGGCTTGGTTGCGCGATTAAGAGTTGTTCTAAACGCTGCTTTTGGTCTATCGGGTCTAAGTTGTTCTCTTTAATGACCAGTTTGTCGACCGCGAGTTGGCGTAACCTGTTTTCCTCATCAAAAAGTTGTTTAATTTGCTCGTCATTAAAGAACTGCCGCTGCAGCGCCAGAATTTCATCATTGATTCGCTGTAACTCCGAAACTGAAAGTGACGTCGCGCCTAACGGCTCAAGATTCGTAAGCGCTCGTTTGTAGGCGAGGTAGGTGTCAAAGAGCGCAATACTGACGTTGATCGATGTTTGTTCAGCAGCATCAGAACGCACATTTGTCCGCACTTGATCAAGTGATTGCTCGCCAACACTGCTTAACGAATATTCAAAAAAATCCTTTTGGGAAGAAAGGTCGACAGCAACATCTTGTTGTGATTCTGCTTTGATTGGCATTGGTGAGGTCAGCGGATGAAAATAAGTCGCTCCAACGAAAAAAAGAGAAACGACAAACAGTGAGAACAGAGCGACTTTTTTCATAACGGACTCCTTACAAACCTTGTTGTTTCAGGCGGTTTGCATGTTGACGGTATAGCGTTACTGGATCTGTCTCGAATAAATGATGAATACCAAGCAACCCATTGATTTCATCGAGATGGTTCATCTTGTAATCGTCGCGAATGACTTTGCCTAAATGCGTACTGCAACTGGCAACCAACCCATCGTTTGGACCATCAAACGCCAGCCCTAAAACCATCATGGCACCGTCCGTTGGATCAAAGACGTTGGTAAAGTTTGCTGCACCTGTCCAAGAGTAATAGTACACACCATTAGATGCGAGCAGGTCACCGTTACCGCATTCGGTGCTTGGGATGCCCTCTGGGTAATATCGGTTAAAAGTCAGTGAGCCTTCGGTCGTAAGAGCATCTAATGACGCCAAAGGATCTTGCTCAAGATCGGAGCCTCCAGATAGCAAGTTAATCAATGTCACTAGCCCTTGTGCGAGTTTTACGGCTACTCCTTCACTGATTGAGCCCTCAGGTACCGTTCCACGAACAATGTCTGCCACCTTTGACCCTTTATGTACCCCACCAACACTTGTTACTGAAGCGACCAAGTCTGGGCGAATCGATGCAACGTAACGGGCGGTAGGGCCACCATGACTGTGTCCAATCAAGTTGACCTTTTGAGCGCCAGTGGCCGCGAGTAGAGTCTCAACTTGGTTTAAGAGCTGTTCACCTCGCGCTTCGCTACTATGAGTTGCAGATACTTGAGCAACATAGACGGTGGCGCCATCTTTAGTCAGTGATTGAGGTATGCCGTAGAAATAATCGACGCCAGCCAATGAATCAAAACCGAACAGTCCATGTACCAAAACGATAGGGTACTTGGTTTCGGTATACCCAGATGCATGGGCGAGGTTGACGACGGGCTGGACTATTGCCAAAGAGACGAAAAGAGTCAGTGCTTGGTAGAGTTTCAAATTGTTGCTCCTTCTGGTTAGACCTCTGATGAGAAATTACAACGTAGAAGAAACGCGACAGATAAGGCAAGAAACAATGTAAATAAAATGTTAACTCGTGAGCTTGAGATAAAAAACAACAGATTGGTTTAACTCGACCAAAGGTATGAGAAATATTGAAGAGTGTAGATAAAACAAAAAGCCCCGCAAATGCGAGGCTATAAGTTTGTTAGTGTCGTTACGCAGTCGCTTCTTTCTCGAAAATCAGCGCGTTATAACGCTCTAACCCTGCTTCTAGATCGGAAATTAAGTCGTCTACGTCTTCCAGACCAATGTGGACGCGAATCAATGTACCTTCAAAATTGGGATTCGCAACGGTACGCAAACTGTTGAAACTTTTTGGCTCGTTGGCAAGGATTAAACTCTCAAATCCTCCCCATGAATAGCCCATACTGAAATGTTTCATTCCATCAAGCAATGCTGTCGTCGCGCGAGGATAACTGGTTTTCAATACGAAAGAGAACAGACCGTTTCCACCCGTAAAGTCGCGAGTAAAGAACTCATGACCTGGACATGTCTCAAGGGCAGGGTGTCGAACATGATCGACTTCTGGACGGCTTTGTAACCACTTGGCCACTTTTAAGCTATTTTCCGCATGTTGGCGAAGTCGAACATCCAGGGTACGAATCCCCCGTAGGCCCAAGTAAGCATCATCAGGAGAAACGCATTGGCCCATTAAGTAGCTTTGCTCGCGCAATTGATCCCAATGCTTTTCGTTGGCGACTGCGGTACCCAGCATAACGTCGGAATGTCCCACGATGTACTTAGTCGCCGCCTGAATTGAGATATCTACACCGTACTCAAAAGGAGAAAAGTTAACGCCAGCGGCCCATGTGTTATCAAGCATTACAACAATGTCAGTTTCGTGAGCAATACGGGACAGAGTTGGAACGTCTTGTACTTCCATCGTGATTGAACCAGGCGACTCTAAAAATAGAACTTTAGTATTTGGCTGGATGAGTTCACGAATACCTTCACCAATTGTTGGGTCGTAATAGGTTGTTTCTACGCCCATTTTTTTCATGATCTTGTCGCAGAAATCTCTTGTAGGTTCGTAGCACGTATCAACCATCAAGATGTGATCGCCTGTCTCTACAAAGGCAAGTATGGCGTTTGATATCGCTGCGGTGCCACATGGATATAAAGCGCATCCCGCACCACCTTCTATCTCAACCATCGCGTCTTGGAATGCAAAGTGGGTATTTGTCCCTCTGCGCCCATAGAACAGAGTCTTGTTTGCTCTGTTAACGGTAGCGTGGTGCTTTTCGGCTACGGTGTTGAAGACAACGGTAGAGGCGCGTTGTACTGGGGGATTAACGACTCCGTTTGTCCATTTGCCATCACGGCCGGCTGTGACAAACTTAGTTTGTTTATTTTCTGACATTTGAAGTCCCTATCTCTAACTGTTGCCTTATTTAAAACATGACAACACTCAATAAGCAAGGGCTAGAGCAGGGGATTAAACAAGTAAAAGACTCGCTCAAGAAAACGTGAGTACAATGAGCGCTTCTGCCATTGTTTCAAACTGACTCGATGCGACTCCTGCATGTAGCTGTTTTGTAGCCAGAACATTTCTTTGGTAAATGACTCGTCGTCAATAGCCAGTGTCAGCTCGAAATTGAGCCATAAGCTACGCATATCCATGTTTACCGTGCCAACAAGGCAAAACTGTTCATCGATCACGACCGATTTTGTATGCAGAAGGCCGCCATAGAACTCGTAGATCTCAACACCGGCCTGCATGAGTTCGGTATAGAAGGCGCGCGATGCCCATTGGACCATGATTGAATCGTTCTTATGTGGAATGATTAGCTCGACTTTGATACCCCGCTGAGCGGTCATTTTAAGCGTTTCAAGTAAATCGGAGCTCGGGACAAAGTACGGCGTGGTGATCCGCACCGACTGATTCGCTTGGTTAATCGCCAATGTAAGCACTTGAGAGATCAGATGCTCTGGCATTCCCGGTCCAGATGGCACAACTTGAACAGGGTGTTGCGGCTCTTCGGGATTAATTCTGCATTCAGGCAGTTTGGGTAGCCTACGGTTTCCTGTTTCGACCTCCCAGTCCCAACCGTGAATGGCGGATAGGACGTTCACGGTCGGTCCGGTCAAGCGAACCATAATGTCTATCCACTGACCAACACCGCTACTTTGTTTAAAAAAGGCAGGGTCAACCATATTCATCGATCCCGTGTAGCCAATGTTATCGTCGATAACGATGATTTTTCTGTGCTGCCGAAGATCGAGGCGGCGAAGAAAAATACGCCAAGGGCTGACTTCTAGCGCTTGCACTACCTCTATGCCAGCGGATTTCATCATCTTGTACCATTCGCTTCGAAAGAAACGCGGGCTACCCGCAGAGTCGAGTAAGAGTCTAACTTTAACTCCACGTTTAGCCGCTTTAATCAGAGAAGCGGAGACGGCATCAACAAGGCCGCCCGGGTGCCAGATATAGAAAACCATGTGGATGCTTGATTTTGCCGTCTCAATATCTTGAATGACGGAATGGAGGATCTCATTGGGTGAACTTTGCAGAGAAAGTGTGTTGCCGCTCAATGCAGGCAAGCCTAGACGATTATTACACAGTTCATCGATTCGGTAGATATGGCGGCCAAAACTCTCTGGTGCATGTGCATGGCATTCATTCAAACTAGAAAACCATTGCTCGAAGGGAGCAAACATAAGCTTCGCTCTCTCGGCTCGCTTCCTGCCCAAGTTCAGTTCTCCAAACAGGAAGTAGCAGGCAACACCAACGATCGGGATGATATAGATGATCATCAACCAAGCAAGGGAAACACTAACAGCACGCCGTTTTAATACAACGCGAATCGTTACACCGGCCACAAGAATCCAGTAAAACACGATCCCGGCAAGGGTTAGAAAGTGATAAAACTTGTCCATTCAACTACCTAGAACACATATCGAGCGACTTAATAGTAATCTGCCATAGTCATAGTCACAACAACAAACTGGGTTGAATTAAGAGAGTATTGCAAAGTTTACAAAAAGAGGATTTGTGTTAGAGGAGTGTTAAAACTAGTGGGTAGAGCTTGCTATTGTGTAAAAAATCAGCATTTAAACACAATAATTACATTTGTGGTGAAGAAATGTACTTTTCGGGGTTTCAATTTTACTTTTAAACTGCTTTACTTGCTACAACGTTAGCGTCACTCAAAATTCTAATTAGTGTAAAAAAATATATACACCCACTTTTAAAGACGCCTAACAGAAGCAAACACAACTTATATAATGATTTTAATGGAGTAAATCGTGGCTACTAGTTCAAGTTCAAAGCCCCGTGATACGTGGGGGTCTAAATTAGGCTTCGTTATGGCTGCAGCAGGTTCTGCTGTTGGTCTTGGTAACATTTGGAAGTTTCCTTATACGGCAGGTGAAAGTGGCGGTGGTGCATTCGTTGCTATCTACCTTCTTTTTGTCATCTTTATCGGTTTTAGCGTCATGCTTACCGAATTCACGATTGGTCGTAAGACAGGTCTATCAGCAGTAGGTGCGTTCAAATCGACTGACCGTCGTTGGACGTTTACCGGTGTTATGGGTGTATTAAGTGGTCTACTTATTATGGGTTTCTACCCTGTAGTAGGTGGTTGGGCACTGGCTTACATCTTCAAAGTAGGCGGTGGTTTACTAAGTACCCCTGAAGCGATCGGTGACAGCTTTGGTGGTTTCATCTCTGATCCAGTTCAGCCACTTATGTGGATGGCTGTATACCTATTCCTTAACATCCTGATTGTTATGAAAGGTATCTCTGGTGGTATCGAGAAAGCAGGTAAGGTTCTAATGCCTTTATTATTCCTGATTCTGATTGTTGTATCAGTGAAAGGTTTAATGCTGCCAGGTGCAATGGCAGGTCTAGAATTCTTGTTCATGCCTGATTTCTCTAAAGTAGACAGTAATGTTGTTCTAGCGGCGCTAGGCCAAGCATTCTTCTCTCTATCACTTGGTATGGGCTGTATGATGACATACGGTTCTTACCTTAAGAAGAAAGAGAACCTAGTTCAGACGACAGGTATGGTTACTGCGATGGATACAGGTGTTGCTATCCTTGCTGGTGTTGCAATGTTCCCTGCAATGTTTGCATTTGGTATGGAACCAGCGGCAGGTCCAGGTCTAGTGTTCGTCGTCGTTCCTCAGTTATTTGCTGAAATGGGTGGCGTAATTGGTCTTCTATTCGCTCTAATGTTCTTCATCGGTCTAACGGTTGCGGCTCTAACTTCTTCAGTATCTCTTCTAGAAGTAGTGGTGTCTTACCTAATCGATGAAAAAGGCATGAAGCGTTCAACTGCGGTTATCTCTTCAAGTGTTGTTATGGCGACACTATGTGTGTTCGCATCACTATCGCTTGGCGGTGTTGGTCCAACACTATTCGGTACTGGCGCATTTGACATCTTCGACCTACTGACAGATAAGATCTTCCTAGCGGTTGGCGGTATGTTAGTGTGTATCTTTGCTGGCTGGCGTCTATCTCGTGCAGAGCTTGAGAAAGAAATTACTAATGACGGAAAAGTATCTTTCCCACTGTTCGGTCTATGGTACAACCTAGTTAAGTACGTAATTCCAGTTGCAATCGCAATCGTTGCCTTCATGGGCATTAAGTCTGGCTTCGATAGCGGTAAAGGTGAAATCATGCTGCTTGGTATCGGTATCATCGCTTTAGCTGGTATTTTCTCGAAGAAGCTATAACGCTAAGAAAGAACGAATCAAAAACCTCCCAATTGGGAGGTTTTTTCGTTTCTGTCAGCTACTTTTATTAAAGTTATTGATAACTAGTGCCGATACAGAACGATATCAGTAATAAATTGGAAGGTGCTTTGTGAAGTGGTCTGTTCGTAAAAAAATGTATGCAGGTTTTGGTTGTGTTTTAGCAATCATGACGATTATGGCCGCAACGATATGGGCTGAAGTCATTCGCTCACACGCAGTTGCGCATGAGATTCGTACGGATGATGTACCAGAAGTTGTCGGTTATCTTGTTCTTATTGATGAAGCCGGTGATGTTTACCGTGATGCGACTGGAGCCATTACAGGTGTCCCTGGCGCTATCAATGACTATCGAACCAACAAACAAGAATTTTCTGACGCGATAACCGTAGTAAAAAACCTCGAGGTTAGAGGAGGGGCGGATTATCAACGAGTTGAAAAGATTGAGAGTTTGATGTCTGGTTTTACACAAGGCTTTGAGCGAGAAATCGTCCCTTTGATTGGTAACAAAGATCAGTTGGATAAACAAATTTCCCAACTTCGGCAATTATATGAGACTTACTTATCGCCGATAGAAGCGTATCTAGATGAAGCATCGTCGACCGAGGTAGTAGAAACTGATGCAGCGCTGTTGGCGCTCACTGAGTCGTTCTACACAATCGAAACGACTATTATCATACTCTTTGTTGTTGCGCTGGTGCTGACATGTATTGTGGCATATTGGCTATCTCATTCCATTACAACTCGTTTGTCTAAACTTGATTCAGTTGCCCAGAAAGTGGCGAATGGCGACTTGACCACGGAGGATATAGTCGATAACTCAGGTGATGAGCTCTCTAATCTAGCCGGTTCAATCAACCAAATGCAAGCCTCCTTAACAACCCTGATTGGTAGTATATCTGCCGTTGCAGAAGAAGTGAAAGTGGTAACCAAAGAGCTTTCCGATGTAAGCCAAGACATTGTAAGTGGAGCTTCATCCCAAGCCGATAAAGCTAATCTGATTGCCACTGCCGCAGAAGAGTTGAGTTTGACGATTTCAGAAGTGGCACAGCAAGGTAATGCGACTTTCGAGGAAGCGCAGCGTTCTGAAGGAAACGCAGAGTCGGGGCGTAAAGTAATCAATGAAATGGTCGCGTCGATCCAGCAAGTCAGCGTGCAAATGACAGAGATGTCAAAGCAAATGAATGAACTCGGAACGCATAGCGAGCAAATCGGTTCGGTTATTCGAGTGATTGAAGAAATCGCAGAACAAACAAACTTGTTGGCGTTAAACGCTGCTATTGAAGCCGCGCGGGCTGGAGAGTTCGGTCGCGGCTTCGCCGTTGTAGCGGACGAAGTTCGAGCGTTGGCAGAACGCACAACGAAAGCGACACAAGAGGTAGGGGGAATCATCCAACAAATTCAATCAGGCACTCAAGAGGCTGTTACCTACACGGTAGAAAACTGTCAGCTAGTAGAAATCGGTGTCGAGCGAAGCTCTGGTGCAGTGAGTGCTTTGGATGAAATTGTATCAGGCGCTGCCAACGTCCAGGCGATGGTTAATTCGATTGCGACTGCGGCGGAAGAACAGACAGCTGTAACTAAAGAGATAGCCGCTGACATCACGGCAATCAGTGACATTTCGGAGCGTTCGCTACAGCTTGCGAACAACAGCTCACACAATGTCAATGGGTTGAACGCAAAAGTATTGGAACTTGAATCCCTCGTTGGCAAGTTTAAATTGAATTAACCTCATTTTCTCGCTACTGGCTTTCACTAGGATTAAAGGTATACTCTTGCGTCCTAAGTGGAGCCAGTCGTATGTTTGATATCCTTTATACCCACCCAGATTTTATTGCCGTCGTTAAACACCCAAACGTGTCTGTGCATAAAGACGAAGGCGAGACCATGCTACTCCAAGAAGTTGCAGCCAAGACGGGTGACCCTAAGTTGTATCTTGTCCACCGTTTGGACAAAATGACATCAGGTTTGTTATTGCTCGCAAGAAGTTCCAAAGCGGCGAGTGCCTTGGCAACACTCTTCTCTGACAGAGAAATTGAGAAATACTACCTAGCTATTGGCAGTAGTAAGCCGAAGAAAAAGCAGGGCGCAGTAATTGGCGATATGGAACGTTCGAGGCGTTCTACCTGGAAACTTATCAATCGGCGAGACAATCCTGCTATAACCCAGTTTTTCTCGACTGCTAGTGGTCAGGGAGAACGCCTTTTATTGTGTAAGCCTCACACTGGCAAGACGCACCAAATCAGAGTTGCCTTGAAGTCGGTTGGTTCCGCGATTGTTGGAGACGCGATTTACAACGCATCATGTAAAGCCGATAGAGGCTACTTGCATGCTTTTGCTTTGCGCTTTAATTATCTAAATGAAGAATATAAGTTCATTAGTGACCCAAGAGAGAGTACTGAACTTGGCACTAAATGGAGAGATGAAACAACGAGTCAGGCGATTGAATCCTGGCTCAAGCCTTGGGAGTTGTCATGGCCGAAGATCAAAAAGTAATTCCACTACCAATGCAATCAAATCAATTACCTGTCTTCTTTGAACAGCTCACGCAGCGATTAACCGATGCTCCAAACGAAGTAAGACGCCTGTTTCATGGGCGAGGACGCTGCTTCTCTGGTTTAGAGCAAATTACTTGTGACTGGGTAAACGGACAGCTGATTGTTGCTTTGTTTAAAGAGGGAGATGCACGCTTCGTTGAAGAATTAAAGCGTGGCTTGCTTGCCCTGGCGACTTCAGAGTTGTGGCGTTCAACAGCTGGACGCTCAATCGTCATACAGTATCGATACAAGGAAGGTGCTCCTTCTGAAGTGCTAATTGGTGAGTTGGAGAGCACCCCAGTAGTTGTTGAATCTGGAATCAAATACCAACTCAACATTGGACGCAATCAAAACTTCGGTCTGTTTCTTGATATGCGCTTTGGGCGAGATTGGGTCAGAGAGCATGCGCAAAACAAAAACATACTCAACTTGTTCGCCTATACTTGCGGGTTTTCTGTCGCCGCTGTAGAAGGCGGAGCAGACAAGGTTGTAAATGTCGATATGTCGAGGAGCTCTCTTTCAAAAGGGCGTGAAAACCATAAGCTAAATGGACACAACCTAAACAGCGTGAGTTTTCTTGGCTATGACATCTTTCGATCATGGGGGAAAATTCGCAAGCTTGGTCCTTATGACTTAATCATCATAGACCCACCTTCATTTCAAAAGGGGAGTTTCGCCCTAACGAAAGATTATAAAAGAATATTAAGACGCCTACCTGAACTGCTTACTTCAGACGGTAGAGTGTTGGCATGTGTAAACTCTCCTCAAGTAAGTTGCAACTTCTTAATAGACAGCATGAGAGAAGAAGCGCCGAGTTTGCACTTTGTCCAACGTATTGATAATCCGCCTGAGTTTAAGGACATCGATTCAGAAGCCAGTTTGAAAGTGATGGAATTTGCATACTAGTCCTAAAATACAACCCTACCTTATTTTGCGAGGAGAAATAAGGTAGGGTTTTTTTCCAAGTTTAACGTATCAAAAGTGAGATTTTTTGACCTTGCTAACTTCTGAGTGAGTAGGTGTTAAGTCAACTATATTGTACAGTAGTAAGTAAAGATGTGTTTTATGTCGAAATGTTCGTTTTCTGTAAATAAGTGCACTTAACCAAAACAAATTACGTCACATAAATCACTGTCAAATCGTGTTACACTGGTTTTGTTGTTTATTTTATGGTGTAAAATAAGTACCAGTAATTGTTTGTCACTTCGCATTCACTTATATAGAATGCGTACATCTTTGATGCATATATTGTTACAAAAATATATGCAATAGTTCTAGTAAAGGAAAAATATCATGTTAACTAAAGCTTTTGTTGCTGCTCAAAGCGCACTTTACTCATTCAAAAAAGACGAGCGCGGTGTCACTGCAATCGAATACGCAATCATCGGTGTTGCTGTATCTGCAATTGTACTGGCGATGTTCAACAGTGATTTGAGAACTGCACTGACTGGCGCGATGGATAAAATAGTAGGCAAAATTAACGAGGCCTCTTAATAGCGTTTTGGTTACACCTACAATTATTTGGTGGCTGATACTAGCCACCATTTGTCTATTTATATGTTGGCGCGACTATCGTTTCCGATTGGTTTCCAACAATAGTGTTTTGTCACTGGGATGTGTGTTACTTAGCTCTGCTTTCATAAACGGTTCACAAATCTACCCTTTTACTGCGCTGATGCTATTTATACCTGGCTTACTTCTTTGGCGGTTAGGAGTGTTTGGTGCTGGTGACATAAAATTGATATGTGTATTCTCATTGCTTATTCAGCCCGATTTTTTGCTCTTAGTCGGAGTGATTCTTATGCTGCTGGGTGGGCTCGAGGCGCTAGTCTACATACTAATTAAAAAATTTAAGCCTATAAGTATTGTCCATGACGGGCTGCCCTTTGCGATACCAATTGTGTTAAGTGGTGTGTTTGGCATAGGTGCTTCAATTTAGGAATTTAACATGCGCACAAAACTTATTCTCGCTGTCGCCGTTTTAGCCATCATCTTTGGTCTTTATGGATTAGCGGGTAACTTAACACGCCCCACAGACTCCAGCAGCCTACAAACGGCTCAACCACTCAAATTCTATTCCGTCTGGCAAGTTAGAAGCCAAGTCTCTGCAACTGACGTTGTGCGTCCGGAACACTTGCAAGTACTAAAAATCCAAGAAGACGACGCGGCCCTTCAGGGAATTACGGAAGACATGTTGTTCGAATACCCGCTAGGTTCTATTTATCGCTCTGATATGGCCGAAGGTAGCTTGCTGTATCCAACAGATATTGTTGCGCCTAATTCACCAGAATATTTAGATTTAACGCTTGCTGACGGGTATGTTCCTTACCCTCTAAAAGTGTCTCCCGAAGCAGTTGTAGGTGGGGTAATAAGAGCCAGCAGTTATATTGATATTTTGGCGTTGACGGTGCCCGGTAATGCGGCATCTATAGAAGTAGGGGCTTCTGTTTCTGCGCGAGGCAAGGCAATCTCAATATCGCCTGTATTGATGGGCGTCAAAGTGTTGCGCGTCGATCAATCAGATGCCAAAGAAGCGACCGGTGAAGACGTCGCATTGGAGACTCACCTCATACTCGAACTTGATAGAAAACAAGTTTCTATATTGAGTGTTGCGAAGCAGATTGCGACACTGGAAGTACACAAATCTGTGGGGAATTATCGCCCTGCTGACCTTAGTGCTGATGCTGGTGACGTATTACCGGGATTTAAATCAGTGATTGAATATCGAGCTGATGCTGTAACCATTAAGTAGGGAAAACGACAATAATGTATTTAGTTAGAGCGAGCGTTGCTATTTTCATTGCTATGTGGAGCAGTATCACCTTTGCGCAGGTTTTGATGAACCTTGGAGAGGGGGAAGCAAAAGCGATCAATACCAAGGCTGAAATAGCATCAGTTTTTATCTCAGACCCTCAAATTGCGGACTATCAAGTGGTTGATAAGAATAAGTTGGTAATTTTTGGTAAGAAAGTGGGTACAGTTTCGCTGCTCGCTTTCGATGACAATTCTGAGACGATCATCAGCAGAAAGCTCGTAGTAAATCAAAGTCTTATTCATATCCAGCAACAGGTACAAATTCGTTACCCTGATGTTAGCATCTCAATATACAACTTGGGTGAGCAGGTTGTGCTTGCTGGCAAAGTACCCAGTGAAAAAATTCGTGATGAGATAAATATTCTGGTGGGTGAACTTCTTAACAAAGAATATGAGGATTATAAGATTGAGTGGGATCTAGGCGAGAACACCTACGAGATGGAGTTCATGACTAGACGTCACTACAAGGGCATCGTTAACAACATTGAAGTCTCAACAACCAAGCAGGTCAATGTCAAATTATCGATTGCAGAAGTGTCACAGTCTTTTCTCGAACAGTTTGGCGTAAAGTACGGAACGTTGGATAGTAGCGCCAATTTTATGGGTGGCACGTTCGTTGATCAGCTTATTAATTTCAGTGCAGCGGATATTGTCTCTGTGATATCAGCAATCGGTGATGATGCAGTAGGGCAAGTATTGGCAGAGCCGAATTTATCGGTCATATCGGGAGAGACAGCTAGCTTTTTGGTTGGTGGAGAGATCCCCGTTGTGACGGTAGTTGATGGTGGGACCAACGTTCTGTTCAAAGAATTCGGTATTCGACTAGAGATGATGGCGAAAGTTTTGCAAGACGACAAGATCAAGCTATCACTAATGCCAGAGGTCAGCTCGTTAGATACCCAGTATCAAAATGACCGCTATAGCCTACCTGCACTTAAAACACGTCGTGCCCGCACAACCGTAGAGTTGGGTGATGGTCAGAGCTTCGTGTTAGGCGGCTTGTTAAGTACCGAGGATCGCGAGTCGTTGAGCCGAGTTCCGTTTATTGGAGATGTACCCATTTTAGGCGCGTTATTTAGACATACAGAAACAGTCCGAAATAAAACAGAGCTTGTTATTGTCGCGACGGTGAACTTAGTTAAACCAGTCAATCCTTCGCAAATCCAACTACCGACGATGAAACGAACAACGACCATGCAAAGATTTTTTAATGTCGAGTACAGCTACACGCCAGCAAGTAAGGCGTGGGCGGAAGAAGTACTGCAGGCTGGAGGCTTCAAGAAATGAGAAGTTTATCGGTTGTGCTAATGTCGAGTATGTTACTTTTTGGTTGTGCTGAACGTGTCGCAGAGCGAAACGGTATTTCAGTAGATTTGGTCCCAGTGACCTATACCTTTAAAGCGAAAGTAGATAAAACGAACCGTGATAAAGTCGATAAACAAGTGAACGAGTATCTCGATACGCATCGTGAAAAGGTGCAAACTGAGCAGCTATTTTTTACATGGTCTTCTGAACTGGCTAAAGAGCATGTATTGAAAACAAAGAAAATGCTTTTACAGCAAGGTATCGATCCGCAAAATATCCATATAGCAGAACAATCAAATGGTATAGGGCCGTTCAACCTGACTTTATCATTGCAGCAATACCAAGTGCTTGTACCAAGATGTGAAGGTGCCCAAGTCAATCGATTCGACTTTACGACACATGACTGTTTTGTTGAAGGGAATCGTTGGCATTCATTACAGCATCCCGAAAAAATGGTCGATAATAAAGCGCAATACAACGACATGGGTGAGTAGCAAATGTTAGATCTTGTTGAACTATTAAAGCCTTCTGAATCCAAAGAGCCTGAAACGCAAGGGCTGTCTTCTGTCCTGTTTTATCAAACAGAGGTCTGCAGAAAATTAGTTGAAGAAGCGTTCACTTTTGAAGGCCTTGCTGTCCCTAAACTATTAGAAAACGACGACGAAGTAATAAAGAAGTATGCGCGTAGTAGTGCGTTAGAGATTGTTATTGTAGAGCTGAATGAAAGCAACAATGTCACAGAAGATATGCGACGTATCAGTCATTTGTTGCCAAATTCTGCGTCAGTGATTGTAGTCGGAAGTGAAGATGCGATTTCGACTATTCGGAATCTTAAGGAGATGGGTTTCTATTACCTGTTCTGGCCTGTAAGTAAGCAAGAACTGATAGATTTCGTCAAAAACGTTTCTGACAACCGTCAGAGAAATGCTGGCTTGGGTAAGGCGCGAGAAGCAAAAAAAGTCGCGTTTTGGGGAGCGAGTGGTGGCGTTGGTAACTCACTGCTCGTTGCTGAGATTGCTTGTGAACTCTCGAGTAAGAAGAACAGTTCTTGTGTTGTGATTGATCACGACTTTGTCGGGGGCAACCTAGACATACTGCTTGGTCTTAAGAAGTTCGAGAAAAAAGACATCCCACCAGGAGCGTTAACCTCTAATCTGGACACCTCTTATGCGCTCAATATGACGCAAAAGATCACTCCAATGCTGTCCATACTCTCTGTTCAGTCAAAAGATCTCAACGAATTTCAGATGAAGGAATACGTAAGAACTTTATCTGATGAGCTGTCAGAGCAAACTAATTTTTTGATTGAAGATCTTTCCTGCTCAGTGAATTGCAAGCAAGACTTAGAGTACAGTGCAAAAGAGTGTGATGCGATTGTATTGGTATTGAAACCGACCGTTTCATGTCTTCGCGACGCCAGCCGGATAGTCTCCCAATTAAAAGAGTTAGAAACTAAAGCTCGAATCATAGTGGTCATTAACCACACTTCTCCCGAAAAGCACGCGACGGTGACAGAAGAAGAGATCGAGAAGTATCTTCGCAGGCCTATCGATGTAACGTGTCCTTATGATGGCCAAATGAGCAAAGCGCTTCTTGAAGGAAAACACCTTCATGAACTAAAGCTACCAATTAGTAAAAGCATAAAACAGATTACTGCAGCACTATTGGGCGAAAAACATGAAATCGGAAAAGTTGGTGTGCTGAGTAAGTTGTTTAAGAGGAGCCGTAAATAATGGATCACTCTAAGTCAATTTTCATTGCTATTCGCAGTCAAATTTTTGAGGCTTTAGATAGCGAAGCGGTCACCGTGTTATCTAAAGAGCAGTTGAGTAAACAGTTAGCTGAAGCTGTCGAGCTTTTGATTGAACGACAAGGGTGGTCAGTACCATCTATTGTCAAAGCCGATTATGTTCAAAGCCTTGTTAACGAAATCCATGGTTTAGGTCCGATGCAGTCACTTATGGAAGACGAGTCCATCAGTGACATCATGATTAACGGGTGTGATAACGTTTTCGTCGAACGAAATGGCTTGGTTGAGAAGTCAGAAGTTACTTTTATCGACGAAGATCAGTTGATTC
Source organism: Vibrio sinaloensis (assembly GCF_000808535.1). Classification (GTDB taxonomy): domain Bacteria; phylum Pseudomonadota; class Gammaproteobacteria; order Enterobacterales; family Vibrionaceae; genus Vibrio; species Vibrio sinaloensis_D. The sequence continues at coordinate 211,580 of NZ_JWLV01000034.1, read as the reverse complement.
AGATAGCGAAACGTATTGCCGCACGTGTTGGACGTCGTGTCGACGATTCTTCACCAACTTGTGATGCGCGTTTGCCAGATGGCAGCCGTGTAAACATTGTTATCCCACCCATTGCGATCGATGGCACTTCGATTTCTATTCGTAAGTTTAAAAAAGGCAGCTTGAGTTTTGATGCACTGGTTGAGTTCGGTGCGATGAGCCCGGAAATGGCCAAGTTACTTATGATCGCTGCACGATGTCGCCTTAATATTCTTATCTCAGGGGGGACGGGCTCGGGTAAAACAACCATGCTGAATGCTCTTTCCCAGTTTATTTCCGAAAAAGAACGTATCGTAACGATCGAAGATGCTGCCGAACTCAAGCTACAACAGCCACATGTTGTACGCTTAGAGACGCGTACCTCAGGTATTGAAGGAACTGGTGCGATTGACCAGCGTGATCTTGTGATCAACTCACTTCGTATGCGACCAGACAGAATTATTGTCGGTGAGTGTCGTGGTGGAGAAGCGTTTGAAATGCTTCAAGCAATGAACACTGGCCATGATGGCTCAATGTCGACCCTTCACGCCAACACGCCCCGTGATGCATTAGCACGTGTCGAAGCGATGGTTATGATGGCCACCAACAACCTACCACTTGAGGCAATCCGTCGTAACATTGTTAGTGCGGTTGACTTGGTCATTCAGATTAGCCGCCTGCATGACGGCTCTCGTAAAGTGATGAGTATATCCGAAGTTGTTGGTCTAGAAGGACAAAGTGTTGTACTTGAAGAGATATTCCGCTTTGTTCCGAATCAGATGCAAGGGGATGATGGGAAAGTGCGCGGAAACTTTATGACTGCTGGCTTAATGCAGCGCTCTGTACTCGTTGAGAAAGCGAAATTTTTCGGCTTAGATGCGCAATTGGGTCAGCTATTTGCTGCTAGAGAAGCGATATGATCTTCTGGCTTGCTCTCATTCTCGGAGGTGTTTTATTCATCATTGCGTTTTGGCCCTCAAAGCGCAAAGAGAATGAGTACCTCGAACAGCTAAATAGAACGCTGTATGTCAACTCCATGGATGAAGACCATAAAGCCGTCAACCTCAATAGTCTGACAGGTGAAACCTTCCGCCAGAAAATCCAGCGTAGAATACGCAATATCAAAATGCAGTTAGGAGCGTTTGCGCTACTTAAAGTATTGGCTTATTGCTTGATCGTTGCTCTGGTTAGTTTCTATGCGAACAACACCTTCATCAGAGTCCATCCTCTGTATGCACTGGTGATAGGGCAAATAGTCGGTATATTTTCTGGTTTGACGATACTCGAGAGTCGTCAGCAAAAAGAGTTTGAAATGGCCTTTCCAGATGCCCTTAACATGCTTGCCAGTGCTGTCAGTTCTGGTGAAAGTTTGATGCACTCAATTATCTTTGTCGGCAAGTCATTAGAGGGCAGTGTAGGCGAAGAGTTTAAACGCATGGGTGAAAGGCTACAAATGGGGGAGTCGCCAGATACAGTATTTAGGAAATCTTGTAACCGTTTCCCTTATCGATCTTTCCAGTTTTTCGTCATCACCCTGAGAGCGAATATGCAACGTGGTGGCCAGTTGAAAGATGTGATTACAAGACTCAACAGGCTAATGTTTGACGCAAGAGCCATCGAGAAGAAGAAATACGCACTAACGTCGGAAGCTCGAACGTCAGCAAAAATTGTTGCTGCTATCCCTTTTTTCTTTCTATTTATGTTGCAGTACTTGAGCCCAGAGAACTATGACTTTGTGATGAACCACCCTAAAGGTCAGCCGATTTTGTACTATATGCTGATCAGTGAAGCGATAGGAATCAGCATCGTTTGGGGACTCATGAGAGGGGTTCGCTAATGGATATCTCACCGCAACTTTATGTCTTCCTTCAGTTATGTGCGGTTTTTTTAGGTGTATTGTTAATCGCACTTGTTATTTTTCGTCTGACTAAGCGAAAGATGTTTTTAAACCAGCTTTCTTTAAAATCTGACTCGAATCGGATGGCTGGCTTTGTCGAGTTTATGTCTGAGAAAGTCGCGAAACCAGCAGTAGAACACAGCAACCAGGAAATAAACGACAAGTTTAAGCGTGCTGGCATATCATCGAAAAGTAAATGGGTTGCCCTTTACATGCCCCTAAAGTATGGGGCGTTGATGTTAGGATGTGCTGCGATATATATCTATTCAATTAAAAGCGCAATTTCTACACCGACATTAATCGCGTTTATGGCCACATGGCTAATTATTTGTATTGTGGTCCCTGATGCACTTCTGGATGGCAGAGGTAAGGCAAGGATATCTCGAGTATCTGGTCAGTTACCTTACCTGCTAGACCTGTTAGCTGTGTGTGTACAAACAGGTATGACGATTGAATCAGCGATGAACTATTTGTCAAAGGAGATGGTTGGTTTCGACAAGGAATTAGCTGGGCTGCTCAAAAAAACGAATGATCGCGCTCGATTGGTTGGTATGCAAAAAGCGTTGGACGAGCTCTACGAAGATATTCCTTCCAGTGAAATGCGCAGCTTTGTTATGACTTTGAAACAAAGTCTCCAATACGGGTCTTCCATTTATGGTGTGCTTACTACGCTTGCAGGCGACATACGTGATGTACAGATGCTTACTTTAGAAGAAAAAATCGGTAAGTTGGCCGCGAAAATGTCGGTACCTTTGATCCTATTTATAATGATGCCAATTGTTATTCTCATTGCAGCACCGGGTATTCTGAGGATGATGTCCAATGTCTAAATTAAGTTGTTTTTTACTCGCTGTTTTTTTAGTCGGATGCGCGAGCACAAACTCTGATGATCGCTCTCTGAATAAAGAGGCGTTGCTTTTACAGGCTCAGAATTACAACGAGCTCGTTGGTTACTATAAATCTCAACTCAGTGTCAGAGATACAGAAGAAGTTCGAATCAAGTTAGCAAGAAGCTACCTTAAAATTAAAGATGCAGATTCTGCACTATTTATCCTGAAACCTCTGATGGCACAAAAAAAGATATCTGCTGAGGCATTGTTGTTAAATGCCAACAGCTTATACGAACTGGGAGAATTTGAACAAGGTCTTCGAGACATCGAAAAGGCAAAAGAGATAGACCCCAAAAACGCTGAAATTCAAAATATGGCGGGTTTATTGTACTCGGCAAACGGAGATTATAACCGTGCGAGAATGATGTTTAATCACGCACGTAGTAATTTCTATGATGATATAACGGTCAAAAACAACTTGGCCGTATTAGACATAATTGAAGGCCATTATTTGGACGCAGTGCAGCGCTTGATGCCTATTTACACTAATGACAAAGCAGATGCTCAGGTTCAAGCAAACCTAATGTTAGCGTTAGCAAAGTTGGGGAATTTTGATTACGTGAAAACTATGCTTGGTCCTGAAGTTACGGAAGAAGAGGCGTTCAATCATTTTGCAGCACTAAGAAACAGTGAGCCCACTAGTCAAGTCAACCCTGAGCTATTAAAACAAAACGAAGAGAAGGCACTGCAATGATAAAAAAAGTGCGATCGTTTTATCAAAGAGGCATTGCGAGTATAGAGTTTGCTCTTGGGTTTATGGCTTTTTGGCTTATGTGTATGGCGTGGGTAGAAATGAGTTACCTCTCTTATGTAAGCGCTATATCTGACTTAGCCATTTCTGAAGCAGCACGTTCCGCAAAAGTCTCGAAAGGAAACTATAAACAGTCTTTTTCTAGTGTCATTGAAGATAGCAACGCCCTTTGGTCTGGAGTCGTCGATGAATCGAATTTTCGTATGTCGGTAAACTATATTCGTAAGGTTGCCGATCTAACCAATGTGAATCCTTGTGAAGTGCCCGATGGCGATACTTTTGCTGAGTGCGGCATAGCGGCGAATAGTGCGATGGCAATATATCGTGTTGACTACGATTTCAACTCTATCTTCACCTTTTTCATGGATACCTCGAATCTGGTAAGCCGTGAGGTGATTGTAGTGCAGGAGTACGAACGCGATGCCTTCTAAACCATCGCCTCGTAAACAACGAGGCACTTTTAGTGTTGAATTCGCCATTGTTGGCTTGTTCTTTAGTATTCTACTCGTCTTCAGCGGAGATGTGGTGATGAAACTGTCTTTGAAAGGCAAGCTTGACCGCCTTTCGTATTCGATGGTTAATATTCTTAAAGAGCGTACCCAACTTTATGATGAAGAGTATCGAATTAACAGCAGCGAAGCGCGTCAACTCTATGTGATTTCTCAAGGTTCGCTTGAACGAATGGGAGGAGCCTCTTTTGACAACACTAAGTATCGAGTCGTAGTTGAGGAACTGACATTTGCATCAAATGGTAGCCCAAACCCGTCTGCCACTTTCTCGTTTGGTCCTAACGTATGCACGTTAAGCAATAGGTTGAGTGATTTACGTCATCTATCTGTCATTACATCTTGGGATCGCCAAGCCACCCTTTATCGTGTGACCTTGTGTTATGAGACTGATAATTGGATAGGCGACATTTTAGGTAAAGACTTTAAGCTAGTCTCTTCAGACGCGGTCATTATAGGTAGGTAGCAAGATGAGAAAGATCAAAAAGCAATCCGGTCATGCTGCTCTGCTATTCGCCATGATCATACCAGGCCTCTTTGGGATATTTACACTCGCGACTGATGGAGCACGTGCGTTGCAAACTAAGGCGCGTATCGAAGATGCCTCAGAAATCGCAGTGCTTGCAATAGCGGCTCACAACGATGACAACCAGGACTCTCAGGGAGCTGGCTCAGGAAGCCGGGTTAATCGCCAGATTGCCACCGATTACTTAAACGCTTATTTGCGTGATTCAACACAGCTCACAGGTTTAAAAGTTAAAAAATACAATTGTGACCAAATCGCTGAATGTAGAGCGGGCTTGGCACGTGGTGAACCTCGTTTTTTCCAATATGAGATTGAAGTTTCTAGCGTTCAAGATACCTGGTTCCCAGGAAACGATTCGATAGAAGGGTTCGGAGATACTTTCTCTGCAAAAGGCGCTGCTGTTGCTCGCAAGTATCAAAGTGAGGCGGTAGATATCGTTTTTGTTGCTGATTATTCGGGATCGATGAAAGACCCTTGGCGTGGCGGGAGCAATGCCAAATATGTTGATCTTAGAAATATTATTAAGTTGGTAACTGACGAGTTGCAGAAATTCAACGACCTCAATAATACGGACGACAATACGGTCGGAATCACGGCGTTTAACTTTTACACCAGAACGAAACGAAACGGCAACGGAAGCCGTTGTTGGATGAGCCAACTGTACGGGAACTCATGGGGAGGCATCAATTACGCAAGTACAGTCTCCAACTTATGGGTAGAAAAAGGCAGTTCACATTGCGTCGGTGAGTCGGGAGGCGCTTCGTTTAGAGATATTCCCTTGACGACCAATTACAGTAATTTAAATTCAAATGTACGAGATTTTCGCCCAAATCACGGTACCGCTTCATACCAAGGCATTATGCGTGGTGCGCAAATGCTCAGAAAAGGCAAAAACCCGCGGCGACTGCTCATCGTACTATCTGATGGGGACGACTGGAAAGAACATAAAACTTATCATTCAAATCTTGTCGCGTATGGTATGTGTGATGAGATACGGCGTGGGTTAAACCAGGGCACTACCACTAGCGGGGCGAGTATCAAAGCGCGCTTGGCTGTTGTAGGTTTTGACTATGATGTAAATAAAAACCGGGCTCTTAGAGATTGTGTGGGAGCAGAAAATGTGTATAAAGCTCAGAATAAGAACGATATCTTAAACAAAATATTGGAGCTTATTACAGAAGAAATTGGTCACTTAAAATGATATTAAGCGAATTAAAATGATATTAAGCGAATTAAAATGATTACTATGCGAACTGTTATTGCAACCTCTCTTTGCCTTGTTTCTTTTCATGGTTTTGCCCAGGAAAATCAAGACCCTCTTGCATTATATTGTAACCAAGACGGATTGGAGTTTGAGCACTCTATGAAAGTTGGGCAAAGTATACAAGTGATGAATCACCAGGGTGGTTTTCAACAGATTGTCAAGCAGGGAGACGTTGCTCCCGAGATGGCTTGGTTGAAAGAAGAATTAAAAGCAATTGGTCTTTCCCTAAACTGCACAGAATATCTTCTAACTAACTCCGAAGTCCGACTTTCTAATGATCCTGAAGTGATTGCAAGAGTCTATTTTAACTTCGATCAATCAACACTGACACAGCAGTCGGAATATGTACTTACGCGGGTTATCAGAATGGTTGAATCCAACTCCTCTAACCTTGAGTTGGCTGGTCACACGGATAACGTTGGGGATGCAGGCTATAACTTTTCGCTGGGTCTAAAAAGGTCTAAGTCGGTAGAAGACTATTTGATAGACCAAGGAGTGGATCCCAAACGCGTGACTACAACCAGTTATGGTGAAACGAAACCATTCGTCGATAATATGAGTGATGAGAATAGAAAGCTCAATCGACGTGTTGAAATTTCCACACTTTAGTTGTGAGTGTGACTAAGCCATTTGCCTGCTAAGTATTTAAGTGGGCAAATTTTACTAAATAGTGATTTGAGAATAGCTAAGTCCCAATCGATGAATGTGTATAACAGCTTAATCAAGGGCAAGAAGAAATACTTCATGAGCTATGAGGTTTTCGATGCGAATCTAAAACCACAAACCGTTAATTAAGATTCACTAACTGGCTCATGACGACTTATTTCCCAACCAGTTTGCTTTTCTTTCGCTTCATACATGGCTAGATCGGCGTTGTGAATGATTGCGGATATATCCTTGTAATTTTTAGGCTTAGACGCAATACCAATGCTGGCAGACACATGAAGTAACGAGCCCCTATATTCGATCGGTGAGCTTATTGTTGCAACAAGGCTTTTTGCAAGTTTAGTAGCGTCATCCGAATTAAACGCCTGTTCACAAATAAGAACAAATTCATCCCCTCCTAGGCGATAAACTTTTGTATTTGAGTTTGCTTGCTCATGAAGCCGAGACGCAATCTCTTTTAACAAAAAGTCCCCAGCACTGTGCCCATAGGTGTCATTGATAGGTTTAAACCCATTTAAGTCTACCATTACAAAGTAGACAGCTTGGTTTGGAGTCCTCTCTAGTTTTTCGATGTGTCGATTAAATCCTACACGATTGCCAATCTTCGTCAGTGAGTCAGTGATAAGCTGTGTCTCTAGCTCACGTTTAGTTGCAATAAGAGAGGTTACATCAAGGGCTGAGCACTCAACGATAAAATCATCACTGTCAGTTGTATTAAAGTGAAATGACCGTTCGCCGTGCAATGTACTGACTTGGAAGTACTTTCCGTTTCGAATCTGTTCATTTGCAATGCGCATAATTAGGCTAAGTTGCAGGTCATTCACGTCGTCAGACGTACTGCCAAAATGTCGTTTGAACTCGTTGTTAGAACGGACAATAGTTTTGTTCTTTGTGTCTACGACAAACTGGCAGACCTGAGTTAGGTTATAGCTTGTGTTTAATCGCTGCTCACTTTTCTTGAGTTCGTTGATATTATCGAGCAGTCGTTCTCTAAGGTTATCTATTGAAGCGAATAGGGCACTGAACTCCACATATTGGTGCTCTGGTGGTGCAACGTTTATTTCTCCTTTTGCCATCAGATAGCCGTATCGCTGCGCGTCATAAAATGGTTTGCTGAGTAGAGCTAAAACTTTGCGACTAAACAAAAAGCCAAGAATTAAGAATGAAAGTACAAACAACATGGCAAAAGGAAGAATGGCGGCAATTTCGCTTTTTCCTATCGCATCGGTGTTTTTTTCAACCAAAATAGATCCGACTTTATTGTGAAGGTGATCATACAGAGGGAATTTGAACTGTTCCGTCTCTGCTGAGTCGGTAGTGGAGATCACCTCGGACAGAACAAGGTCATATACGGAAGAAGTTAACGTCACTTTAGTGACATGTTCTACATGGGAAATGTGTATCGCGACTTGTTGCGCAATTTCAGTATCGAGCTCAGTAGCGGCGTGCACCGCATTTAAAGTTTGTGACTCGATAACCTCATAAAACTGGTGGTTAAGAGACTGTAGGTTGGTTTGGTAGTAGAAAACAAAACCAATCGTTCCAAGAACAGTAAGAGGGAGTAAGGTAAAGATCGTGTAGTAGAAAATAATCTTGTGTGTTAGTCGTTTCATTAGAAGTGTCTGCTACAGTTCCGGTTAAGCGCTTTTAAAGGCCCACTCGAGGTCATTTTCATCTTATTGCTCAGTTGTTCTAACAACACTTTGTCCTCTTCACGAACGGCTTGGTGCTCTGGATTTAGAATAATCTCAACCATATTTTGAGAGGTTCCAAAGTGTTTGTGGTTGCTATTCCATATGCCAAGGTATAGCTGTTTCATCACCGCAAATGTTGCATCGTCAACGTGCTTGAGCATAGACGCCATAACAACGTGCGAATATGCATCATTTTGGTTGGTGTCTACGCCAAAGGTGGTGATGCCGTTCTCACTTGCTGCTTTATACACACCTTGGCTTGCAAAGCCTGCTACTGGAAATAGAACATCTATCCCTTGCTCAATTAAGCCCTCTGCGATTTCCTCAGCTTTAGTGCTGTTTAGCCACGCATCAGATGTTGTCCCGACATATTCGCTATAGAGCGCCGCATTTGGGTTTGCGTCGTGTAACCCAAGCTCAAAACCACACCGAAAGTTCTCAACTGCTGGGTTGTCTATGCCGCCAATAAAGCCCACTTTTCCTGATTCGGTTTTCGAACCAGCAAGGTAGCCTAAAATGTATGCCGCATGACTGCTGTCAAATAGTATTCCCAGGCTATTAGCGATATCGAAACTGATATCGTAAAGGACGAATCGCGTGCCTGGATAGGCTTTCATCACGTTACTTAGTTGAGGTGTACTCGTCGCATAAACGGATATGATTGGGTCGTATCCAGCTTTTACCGCGCTAATTATCGACGCTGTATAACTCTCTTCTTTCGTGATGATCTTACGTGTCGTTTCAATCCCTAACAGCTTGTCCGTTTTATCAAGCCCTTTTTCTATCAATCCAAGAAAGCTTTGTGGATTTGGCTTTGATTTATAAATAACGATTGGCTTTAAACCAAGCGACTGAGTTTCTGCCAAAGCACTCTGAGTGAAAACTAGTGATGAGAATATCGCTAGTAGGGCAACAATGTTTAAAATAGGTTTCACTAAATCAAAGCCTGTATGTGCGCATTTGATATGCATCTAGTTATTGACAGCAAACGCAGGATTTTATTGTATGTTTAATCGTCATTCAATTGTCGTCGTCAAAAAGCCAGATATTTAGTAATAAAACCTTATATCCAATTATTTAGCAGTGAAAATTATCACTTGAGAGTCTGATAGCCTGAGTAGATTCGGGTAAAGGTTGTAAACCAACAGGCAAAACCAAATGCATATGCAATGATGGAATAATGCGCAGGCATTAGACAGAACAGCACGAAACATCCGATGGTTTCTGTTCCTTCGGTTAAACCACTCATGTAGTACAACGACTTGTTTTTGTAGATTGGATTTTCTATGCCTCTCTTGTTTGCCATTACTGCAAACGCGAGGAAACTGCTCCCAGTGCCAATAAATGCAAAGATTAAAAAGGCACTCGCTAATGCATTTTGTTCAGGGTTAGCAAGCGCGAAACCAAAAGGAATTAATGAGTAGAACAGGAAGTCTAAACTGATATCCAGAAAACCTCCCGCGTCAGTAATGCCTTGTATCCGCGCCAGTGCACCATCAAGCCCATCAGCTATTCGATTGAGCAAAATAAAGATAAGCGCTAATTCAAATTGTTGATAATACAGCGCAGGTAGAGCAAAACAGCCAACAATAAAACCTCCCACAGTGATTTGATTCGCCCTAATGCCAAAGGTATCAAGACGTTTTGCTGTCGAGGAGAGTGGGTTTCGAATGAGTTTTATACTGTAACGATCAAGCATGGTCTATGTTCCAGCTGGGTAATATTAAGTTGCCATCTTTAGGTATGTCGCTTTGGTCATGCGTCACGAGCAGAGTGGGAATATTCGCTTTTCTGAGTTGGTCAAATACCCAGTCTCTGAACTGTATACGTAGCTGTTTGTCTAGCTTGCTAAATGGCTCATCGAGCAACACTGCCGAAGGTTTAGTGAGCAACATGCGCGCTAAGCTGACTCGAGCGCGCTGCCCTCCGGATATTTGTTCTGGATATGAATGTGCTATTTTCTCCAACCCTATATGGCCCAATGCGCGTAAAGCGTGAACCTCTCTATCATTCGGTTTGACCGACTCTGGGAGAGCAAACGCCAAATTTTGCCAAACGTTTAGATGAGGAAAGAGCAAATCGTCTTGAAACAGTATCCCTACGCCTCTTTTGTGGGGTGGAATGTCTAATAAGCTTTTACCATTAAGTATCACATCGCCTTGAGGGTGAAAGTCGTCGCTGAGATGACCTGCTACTAGGTTGAGCAGCGTCGATTTTCCACAGCCACTTGGCCCCATAATCACTGCTACCGTGCCTGCTTCAATATCTAACGTTAGGGGAGAAAACAGAGGTTGCTTGTGCTTATCATGGATGACGATGTTTTCGAGCCGTAGCGTCATTGATTCGTGATTCCTTATGTATGATTTGAGGTGCTTTCTTCCTACTCAAATAGAACCGAGGTAGGAGTATCGCCAAAGAGAAAAATGCGAAAGGAAGAAGCGCTTGCCACAATGCGTAAATCGCGGTCACACGACGATCGTAGCCACTCGAGAGTGCGACAGCTTCCGTAGTTATGGTAGCGATGCGCCCCGCCCCCAGCATCAGTGTCGGTAAGTATTGCGCCAAACTGACGCTCGCCCCAATTGCCCATGCATAAAAAATGGGTTGAAGTAATATTTTTGCCTTTATCTGAACAAATACTTGCCAAGGGGTTTTACCGAGGCTCAGCGCGACCTGAGAGTATTGGTTGTTGTAACTTTTCCAAGAGCCATCCAACGCTAGGTAGACAAATGGAAAAGCGAAAAAGACGTGCGACCAAATCACCCAAACGTAATAGCTATCATTGGATACATAGAGCGTTGAAACCTGCAAACCAAATAACAGTGAAAGCTGTGGCATCAACATGGGTAATGCAATGACATAACTTGGTAAGTGAAGCCGATGCTTGAGCCGGTACTCATGTGCCAATATCGCCAAACTGAGAGCGATTAAAGCGCTGATGAGAGCGAGGTTGATACTTTCGACCAGTATCGGTAAAAAAGAGCCCGATTCGTTTGCCCAAAATCGAAAGCTAAAGTTGGAAGGAAGCAGATCAGGAAAGCGCCACCTATGGGCCACAGACCACATGGCCATGATTGGCATGAGTAATACATTAATAAACGCAATACTCAGGACAACAAATGTGCCTGGTAAACGAAGCCCGAAGCGGCCAGAGTATTGCCAACTCTTTTTGTTGACTAGATATCGCTCCACTATGTAGACCGTCAATAACAAGCACGCGCAAATGACAAAGAGTAACATCGCCCCCGCAGCGGCTCTGGGCAAGAGTGATAAATCTGGCTCTGCAAACCATTGCCATACCAATACAGCAAGTGTTGGTGGCGTAGTTGGGCCTAGCACTAGTGCGAAATCAACGACAGAAGCTCCGTAAGCGATGACGGCAAACAGAGGGAAGCGCATTTTATTTAGCCATTGAGGTAAAACGACTTTCCACCAAAACTGGTGAGGAGAATATCCCAGAGACGTCGAGACTTTAGCCAAGTTGTCGACGTTAATTTGATGCAAGATTGGGATGCTCATCAAAAGCAAGAAAGGTAACTCTTTCAAGGCAAGGGCTAACGTCAACCCGATAGCAAACGGATCGTGCACCAGCCAAGATGCCGCCGATTGGTCACCTTGGAACCAAGGGAGTGTATTTAACACTCGATTGGACAAACCGGTTGAAGCAAACAAAAAAGCGAATCCGATAGCAAAGGCGACGTGAGGCACGGCTAGCAGAGGGGACAACAAGTTTTCGACGTATTTCCAACGTCTGCTGTTCCAAAGGCTTTGCAACACCATAAAGCACAAAGCTAATGATAAGTAGGTACTGACTAATGCAGAGAATATCGTCAATAAGCTTGAAGTTATAAACCCAGGCCACGCCAAGGCTTGGCGATAGCCTGAGAGTGATAGTTCGAATGAACCAATGGGTGGCAAGTAACCTACAGACGAGAGCATGATGCCTAATATCCCAGGAAGAGTGGGTAGGATCACGATGAAAATCAATAATAAATACGCAGCTCTAAACATCAGGCTCTCGTTGTAACACTCAATTTAATTTCCGTAACGCTTCTGCCATTCGGTCTCAATCGCAGTTTGCCAACTAGGATGAGGCTCCGCGACTGACTTGAACAGTTTCGTGTTTTTAGCTGAACCACTAACAAACTCGTTTTTAAGCACAGATGGATCACCCCATATAGTTAAATCGCCTTTGCGAGATTGAGCCTCTGGGCTTAGGAGGAAGTTGATCGCCACTCGTGCACCTTCGGAAGCATTTGCATTCCAAGGAATGGCGAGAAAGTGAATATTAGATAGCGCCCCAGATTCCATTGCATACGCCTTAGTCGTTTCTGCTAGCGTGCCATTCGCTTGAGAAGAAAACACTGCGTTTGGGTTAAAGGTAATGGCTAGATCCAACTGGCCGTCATCCAACAGTTGGAATGTTTCTGCGCTACCTCCGGGAAACTGCTCGCCTTTGCGCCAAGCTACTTTGTGAAACTCTTCTAGGTATTGCCATAACGGCGCTGTCACCTGTTCAAAGTTATCAGCGTTTACCGGTTGACTCAGCGACGGATCGTTTGCTGTAAGCTCGATGAGAAGCGCTTTTAAAAAGCTGGTGCCATGAAACTCAGGTGGCTGAGGATACGTCACTTTATTTGGGTAGGCTTTTGCGTAGCTCAATAGTTCAGTAAAAGACATAGGTGGATTGTTCAGCGTTTGAGTATCGTGAATAAAAACCAACTGGCCAACTCCCCAAGGCGCTTCGAGTCCTTCGGTTGGTTCGGAGAAATCACTATCGACAGGTAAAGTTTTATCAACATATTCCCAATTTGGTAATTGCTCGACAAACGGTCCAAACAGTAATTGGTTGGATTTCATAGACTTGAAGTTTTCACCGTTGATCCAAACCATATCAACGCTGCCGCCTTGGTTTTTGCCCGCGGCTTTTTCAGCAATCAGTCGTGTTGTTGTTTCGGCTATATCTGAGACTTTTACGTGCTTTAACGTTACGCCATATTGTTGATTCAGTTGCTCGCCGGCCCAACGAATGTAGTTATTGATTTCTTGGCTGCCTCCCCAAGCGTGAAAATACACGGTTTGGCCTTTTGCCTGTTCGGTAATATCTTGCCAAGTATTGCTGGCATAGGCAGCAGTGGAAAGTAATGTGGTGATAAGTAAACTGATAAGCCTTGTCATAACATTCCCTGAGTATGATTAAAATGGTCTATTTCCATGTAGAGACCGAGCACCGGCCCACATTCTTTCATTATGACGGAAAAATACTAATTTTTTTATGTATTTGCTGATTAAATGTATCAATGGGTTAGGAACAAAAAAAAGCAGCCACGTTGGGCTGCTTATTTGTATTGAGAGTCAGTTAATTTTTCCAGTCACTGAGCTTGAATGTAAGAGTGTGCACATCATTCTTTAGCGTTAAATTCTCTTTAGTTAGAGAAATTGTGCTCCAATCAGAAAGGGTTTGAGAAAATGCTTGCTCAATATCCATGATATCTCCAACACACATCTTCATCGTCATTCCCATTTTCTCGACACGAAACTGATTGTTTTTTAACTCCGCTTGGCCAAAGAAATTGTTGCAGCCAGCATTGCCGTTTGCCATCATTTTTTCGCCGATCTCTAGGTTTGGTGATTGCTGGCGTCCTTCAGTTTTCACTTCGTTTCCGTCGACACTGACCAGTACCCAATTATGGTGTAGTAAATCGTTTGCAGAGATCTGCTTTACATCGTCACTGTTGCTTGCGCAAGCCGTCATCAGAAAAGGCAACGATACTGCAGCAAGGAATGTTTTTGGACTAAACTTCATAATAATCGACTCCAATATACGGATAGACTCGTCGGAAGTACGACGACAAATATGGGTGCCAGTATAGTTAATAAAACGCTGTTTTTGTCAGCTTTGCGTCATAGTTTGTTGCAAATCACATTGTGGAAGTTATTGATAAACATTCGGTTACGCTTATCGTAAATTAGAATCTGGTGATTAAAGGAGGCTGGATGGAGCAACTAGAATTTTTTAACGTTCCAAGTCCTTGTATCGGAGTATGCACCGTCGATGAGCGGGGCTACTGCAAAGGATGCATGCGAAAGCGAGAAGAGCGTTTTAATTGGTTGTCTATGACTCCCGCCCAGCAGTTGCATGTCATTAAGTTGTGCCGTCAGCGATACTTGCGGAAAATAAAGCAAGGAAAGAGCAATCCAGAAGACATTTCTTCTTCTACTAGCCCTCAACAAGAACTTTTTTAATGCCCGTGGTGAGGTAAAGAAAGTACAAACGTGTAAATGTCATACCAGATGCCTTCGCATCGTTCTTAAATCAATAAAAGAGACGCATTAAAAAGTCGTTTCACGCCTCTTCACTTAATATTTCTTACGGCTATTTCATACCCCAGCGATCGCTTACCCAACCACCGGCTGTTTCGTCAAAGTGATTACCAGAAAAACGGTGGTTTTTATCTATGGTATTGTCAACTTCTGGACGAGCATCGATAAGGGATTGGATATAACTGGCCATTGGATCACCGCAACTAAGCCGCTCTCTCCGAGTTGCGACCTCTTTAATCAGTTGAAGTCGATATGAGTTGCTTGCACGTTTCATTTTGTGATCCTCCGTGGTTGTGACACTAATATGAAAAGTTAGAAGCTCAAATCGATCCCGTCAACGCAGGAACACTGTTTTTTAGCATTATTCTCTTTATCGAAAGCGATAGGTTGGAGCTAAGAATCACTTGAGATTGTTAAGTGGTTAAAATGTCGAATAATTCACTAAATACACAACTCGAACATTCACAAAAAATTAACAAAGGGGCTGATGACGAAAAGTCTTGGGTTTTTTTAGGCAGGATGCTTTGTTCTAGTTATTCAAAGCCCCACGATTGCAGAGCTTTGAATTGAATTAGTTGCTTTCACAGGTTTGTGCAGACACTAACTCGTCAGCCATCAGTTGACCGCGGGTATTGCGTATTTTTATCCGGTAGGTTAATCCAGCGTTGAGGTTTCCTCGAATCGATGGATTAGTGCAATAAGTATTGATGCTATGCTTTAAAACCGCTGAAGTTGGTTTTGCACCGGCTTGATCTTGGTTGTATACCATCATCAATTCAATCGTTGTACCACTTGCTGACGCGCGCATTACAGAGAGAGGGCCAACTTCAAGTGGTAGCTCAGAAGAAAGAAGTTGAGCACGATTGTCTGCCAACAACTCCAAATTTCGTTGTTGTTGCGCATTAGACGAACATCCAAACATCGCGGCCAAAATAGCGAGCAATAGAGTGTTTTTGATGTAATTCGTCATGGTTAGAACACTTTCTTAAAGGGTTTGACGATGACTTTCTCGTAAACTCCAGCTGCAACATACGGGTCGGCATCCGCCCAAGATTGAGCCTCGGCGAGAGAGTCAAACTCTGCGATAACGGTTGAACCAGTAAAACCTGCTTCCGCTGGGTTATCTGAGTCAACAGCAGGCATTGGCCCAGCTGTCAATAAACGGCCTTGGTCTTGTAATGCTTGGAGTCTTTCTAGATGAGCAGGGCGAACGCTGAGTCGTTTTTCTAGAGAGTTTTCCACATCTTGAGAAAATATAACGTACCACATGACGAGATATCCTTATTTGGTATTGGGCAGATAGGCTAACACTTTACTTAAATTCGATTCATTTAAAAGTAGTTACGACAATATTTTTGTGAAATCAAACATTAAGCGGTGACAATAGGACGTGGTTTACCGTTACCATCAATTGCCACGTAATTAAAGGTGGCTTCACAAACTTGATAGCGAGATTGTATGCCATCTTCAGTTACGGGTTTTACCCAGACTTCCAAATTGATTGACATTGACGTCCGGCCAATTTTGGTACATTCACCGTAGCAACATACCACGTCGCCTACTTTTACTGGTTTTTTAAACGTGATACTCGATACGGATACGGTAACGATACGACCTGCTGAGATCTCTTTCGCTAAGATACCGCCAGCCAAGTCAAGTTGAGACATAATCCATCCGCCAAAAATATCCCCATTAGCGTTGGTATCGGCAGGCATGGCTAAAGTGCGCAATAAAAGTTGGCCTCGTGGGGCGCAATTTTCTGAATTCATATTTAACATCCACAACAAACAAAACAGCGGCTAGTGAGCCGCTGGAAATCCTTTACAAGGAGAATGAGGTGGATTGTAACAAAACTTGCCGCGTTGTCGCCAGAACCACGCCTATGAGCGAAATAATCTCGCGATGTGTATATCTAAGAATCGAGAAAGCGAACGCATTGTAAATGGTTAAGTGTGAATTTGGCGCTTCCAGTCTTCTAGATAACCTTCATTACGTAAGTTATCGACGGTTGATTCTAACTCTTCGTCGCTCATCGCAAAGCAACTAGATTTACCCGTCATCAGGTTTAGATATTCGTGATATTCCATTTCTGTAAAGTGACCCAATCGGTCGACTAGAAGACTTTTAATCCCATGATGGATAAGTCGGTAATATGTGTGACGATGAACTTCCATAACCAGCCCCTTACAACTACCAGCAAAGTCGAGACTTTGCCGCTTTGAGTGATGTAGTGGAAAGATGCATGATTGGTGCCATAAAAAACGTCAAAAATAGGGGGATGTTGCCTCAAAAATCGTAGCGGTGAGTCATTCTGAGAATTGACGTTTCAAAATGAGAAAATCAGTGTGTGGCGTTACTATGCGGGTTCTTTCGTCTCAAACGTTCCGATTAAAATTCGTTCCAAGGCATTTTTTGTTGTCGGTTTAGAGAGACGACCATCCATGAGTTGACTCATGCGCAATATGTCTTGTTCACCAGACTCACCGGAGAGAGCAATAATCGGTATAGCAGGGTAGGATTGTTTGATGATGCCCGCCGCTTCGAATCCATCCATGACCGGCATCTGTATATCCATAAAGATTAGGTCAATTGGATTATTGTGGATGATTTCGATCGCGACTTTTCCATTGTTAGCGAGTACCACACGGTAGCCAAGTTGTTCCAAATAAAGTTTTACCAACGCTCGTTGGACTTCTTTATCGTCAACCACAAGGATTAATTGAGGCTTACTGGCGACACTAAGAGGCTTCGCTTGAATTGTGGCGGACGCCGTAACTCGCGGAGGAAGTGGTGTTTCTTCCGGTGCGATTGAGATGTTACTGATCGGAAATGACAGCGTAAACTCCGTATAATGCCCATACTCGGAACGGCAACGAATAGAACCTCCAAACGACTTCATTACACGTTGACAATAGCCTAAACCAAGCCCGCTACCACCGCTCTTGTTGTGACTGAAAAAATCATCAAAGATTCTGCTGAGCAGATCTTCGGGGATGCCGGGCCCTAAGTCTTTAATTATGATGCTATTCTCATAGTCATTGACGTCAGTTCGGATCTCGATACCGCTTGAAGGGTAGGAGTCAAAATAGTAAACCGCATTTCTTAATATGTTGAACATTACAAAGTTAAACAAGGTTTCATTTATCTTGGCAATAAAGTCATGTTCGGCGGTTATCTTTACTTTCTTGGCGTCCTCGTTGCTATCGAACCCATACAGTGAAACTGCGTTGTTGATTGCTGTGCGGATGGATGTAGGTTCGACAGGCTCTTGGTCAAGAGACGAGTTGTTCACCTCTCTTAAAATGATGTCGATTAACTGGCGACCACGCGCGATTGCTGAGCGACCTTGTTCGACGTGATGGTACAGCTCTTTAGTGGTTGCATGAGCCAACAGTTTTTCATTCAAGCATTCAAACTCTAACTGCACTTGAGCCAAAGGGTTTCTCATCTCGTGAGCGATTGAGTTAGCTAATGCTTGGGCTTGTCGCAAACGCTGATCGTAGTTTATATGGACTTGGGCTTTTTTCAATACGCGAGACAACGCGACCAACTCCTCATAAGAGAAGTTGTGTCCATCTGGTTTATGGCTTGAGACGAGCACATGAGAAAGCTTGTTTTTTGACTCGTATAGCGGTAGGACCAGAGCATAATCAGTCTCGTTCATTTGGCTATGAAGTTCAGACAACTCTTTCGTTTTGGTTTGCTCCAGTTCATCTTCGAGTTCATCAATTACCAAAGGATCGGTGTGGCTTTCAAAATATTGCCTATAGGTGTTTGCCCCTTGGTAGTCATCAAGCAGTTTTAGCTTGTCATTCGGGACACCTAGATATCGCGCGAGGTGTGAAATGGCTTGAGAAGGAGACTGCTGAAACATATCTTCGAGACGCACGATTTTGTCAGCGGGTGAAAGTGTCGAGCCATACATCAAGAAATTGGCAATGACCTTGGTTCTTTTGTAAAGATATGGCCAAGTAGCCCCGATGACAATCGTGCTCAGTAGAAGAGATGTGGTAGTAAGTTCAATTGAGTTACTAACCAACAACAGTGTCAAGGTATAGATAAGACCTGCAAGGATGGCAGCAATCGAGACAGTACAAATATGACGGAAGCTGTAAAAGCGAGACGCCAAGATGGCGTAACCCATAAAGAGCATCTCACTCACAGATAGAGCAGGTGGTAGCCAAGTTAACGAGAAATCTTGGAAAAAATAGGTGAACCCTAGCTGAATGATGGCGGTAGAACACATGAAAATAGTCATCCCCAGCAACATATAGTTGATTCTGGTTCGACGTATTCTCTTCGCACTACCGCGAATCGAGAATAGGTTAATAAACGTGAGTACTACCAAGGTTGTTAAGCCTAGGAAGAAGGGCTTGGTGTAGTCACCAAAATCAATGATAAATTGGCTGGGTGCGACGATAGTGACGCCGCGAATGGTTAGATCTGGTATGAGGTTCCAAGATAGGCATAACACAAATGTGATGAGTGCGAGCGCTCGTTGAATATCCCAAGGCTTACTGCGAGTGTAATGATGTTTGAGCTTTACGGTGAACTGATAAGCGGATGCAAATGCGACCAAAGCAGATAAGTTTGCCACTATTGCCATCCATACGGCAGTGCTTTCACCAAAATCGACCAAGTACCCGGTATGGAAGTAGGCGTTACTCAATATCCATATTGACAGTCCTAGCGTGTAGCTTATGTAGTAGCTGTATGATTTAACACTCTTACCGCCAAAACGCTTGTGTAAAGATAAACAGAAGTAGCCCGCCCACACAAAAACGAGTACTGCGGTAAGAATCAGAACGATGGCTTTGGGGTAAAAAGTGTTCGCAGCAAAAGTACTAAGCATGGTTGAGCTCATTATGACGTGTCTTTTTTATTTGTTGTAAAGTTTGTTGCTTGTAGCGGCGATAATCTGAGGATGTCAAAGCGTGGTGCATTTGAGGAACAACCCAAGCCCCTTTATACGTTGGATTATCTGATCCCACTAACGTGCATGACCCAAATTGGCAATAAGATCCCAAAGACAAGCTTTCATAGTACTTGATCATCAAAGGTTGTTCGACTACCACGAACGACAGCATCATTTGTTGTTCGTACAGCTGTTTCATCAAACGCTTTTGCGAAAGGTACAAGTAATACATTTTTTGTAATTTGGTTCCGCTCACGGTTAGCCGAATCACTTCACAAGATCTCTCAGGGCAAACTAGGTGCTCCCAGACTAATTTATCAAACTCTTGTTGACTCCGTGGCTCTTGAAGCAATGCTTCCGCAGAGAGCAGCCCCTTTTGTATCAGTGTTGTAAGTTGCTGTGTGTGACTGATGCTTCGCCAATGTTTGCTTTGAAAAAAAGAGGAGAAGTAGAGCCAGTCTTGCATCCCGACGGCAAAGTTCACTCTTGCGGTTGAGACGAGCAGTGGATGCTCAAGCTGTGGATCTGAATAGGTGAGTAAGAAGTGTGTGCCAGACTTAGACAGTTCGATATGTTCGAGCAGCTCATACCACTGAAGCTCTAAAACCAAAGTCGACAGATTGATCATCGCCACTGCATCTTTTAGGACCATAGCGAAAGGAGAATGAAGCGTGAAAAACAATTTCTGGTTTTGGTCGATATCGTCGACAAGGCCATCGTCATACTCTGCTTCGTTTTCCGGCAGTGCTTGCCAATGGTTTAGATTTATACGTCGAGTTTGTACTGCTGTGTATTTTTGCTCTAGCGACCAAATTTGAAAGTGCGTCCATGCTTCAGCCCAGTGCGAAAAGTGCGCGAGCAGTAAGGATTCATAGTAACACCAATCTGAAGGCCAAAAGGTTAGGGGCGTGCGCGAGCTAACGTTGAACTCAGAAGAATTGATTTTGCTTGAAATATTATCGTCGCGCTTTTCGGGGAATCGCTCGTGAAACTGTTCGAGCCGGGATTTGAGACATTGAGAAAAGAGCTGATTCGCGGAATCGCCAAATTGACTTTGGATGCGATAAAAGACATCGGAGTAGGTTTCAGACGCTGAGAGGCAAACCGAATTTGTATGATCGTAACTAGCCATCACGAAGTTTGGTTCTGTTGTTATAATTTGACATCATTATTGATTTGTTGTGAATGATACGCAAATTATTTTATAGCAAATAAACACATCTATCAGTATCTTGCAACGAAAGTTGTAGCGAGTTTGCGTTTTCAGCGGGAGATACCATCGTTTATCCAACGTGTTGATCGACTGTTGTGGTTTAAGTGAACTTTTTCTTTCGGGTGGCGCTGACACTGAAATATAGGACAAAATGACTTAACGTATTGATTTAATAATCAATAAACTAGCATGTAACAGCAATCTTTTGGTTTTTAGCGTTTTATATTAATAGTTATATCAATTTGGTTTGTTGTTTTGATGAGTGGTGTTTTTATGGTGTTTTTTGGCATTAACCTCTGTTTTGATTTGCGCTAAGTTGGCGACTTTGAAGCGTTTTTTGTCTCAAATGATCAACATTTCATAAAAAAGTTGGCGAAAATCATAAGCTTGGCATACACTTTCCAAAGTGAGGCCGATATGTTGTTGATTGGCTTGACGAAAGTGATGGTGTCGCCCTTGGGTGACGAGGTTTAACACAGCTTTGAGGAAAGTTTTATGGCGCTCACAAAGGCCGATTTGGCTGAGAACCTGTTTGAGAAGCATGGATTCAGTAAACGGGATGCCAAGGAAACGGTTGAGGCGTTTTTCGAAGAGGTGCGTAAGGCACTAGAAGGTGGCGAGCAGGTTAAACTATCTGGTTTTGGCAACTTCGATCTTCGAGATAAAAATGAACGTCCAGGTCGAAACCCTAAAACAGGGGAAGACATTCCTATTAGTGCTAGACGCGTAGTTACCTTCCGTCCGGGTCAAAAGCTAAAAGCACGTGTAGAAAACATTTCAATTGATGAGTAATGACAGCTAAATTGGCTAAGCATTGACTCATTCGCCATTCTCTAAAGCAGACAATGGCAGATAAAACACCCAAGTCTATTTACTTGGGTGTTTTTCTATTTAGCTAGTCTCTTTTCCACAGAATGTGGCAAAACTTGTGGTCTGGGTCTCGGCTTACCAGCAGTCGAGCAAATACATCATCAAGAACGTCGTTTTCCTCGTTAACCAGTCCAACTCTGACTTCTGCATAGACCTCTTTGTCCACATCAAAGCCAACATGGCCAGACCAATCATCACCTGTCTCAACCAGTTCAGCCGCGCCGCGCTCTTCAAATTGCGCAGTGAAGATAATGACGTCTGCCGCCTCTAGGTTGTCGGGTGCCATTTCCAAGAAGATGTCGTAGGCCGTGTCGATGGCATCATCGTAAGAGATCAAATCGGTCATCACTACGCGCGGCTCATGTATTTACGTTCAGCAGTGTTCACGATGATACGATCACCTGTCGCGATGTACTCTGGTACTTGTACTGTTAGACCAGTAGGAAGACGCGCTGGCTTAGTGCGTGCAGACGCTGAAGCACCTTTGATCGATGGGTCTGTCTCTTCGATGGTTAGCTCAACGGTTGCTGGAAGTTCAATGCCTACCGCATTTCCGTTTACCAAAATGATATGCAAACCTTGGATCTCTTCAGTGATGAACAGCAGCTCGTCTTCGATTTCGTCTTTTTTGAATGTGAACTGAGTGTAATCTTCGTTATCCATGAAGATGTACTCGTCGCCATCAACGTAAGAGAATGCTGCCGCACGCTTAAACATATCTACCGTTTCAACAACGTCATCAGACTTGAAGCGCTCATCAACGCGAGCTCCTGTGTTTAGGTCTGTGCAACGCAGCTTGTAGATTTTTGCGCCGCCGCGACCACCAGGCGTTGTTACTTCGATATCTTTGATTAACAGTGTTTTACCATTAGATTCAATAGCAAAACCTTTTTTAAGCTCACTTGCCTTAGGCATGAACGTTTTCCTTTGTATGGTGTTGAATTCGAGCATTATATACTTAGCAAGAGGTAGAAGGAATATCTTGATTCACAACCTTCTCTAAGCGAACATTGTAGGATTACCAAGAATAAGCTCCTTTACGTTATGTATCTGTCAACTATCGATTCCGACCAACCATTTCAAACGCCATACCGACCGGCGGTTAAAGAGCTGATTGGCTTTTTGACAAGCGGGTTGGAAGACAATCTGCATAGCATTTATTTGTATGGCAGTGTCGCTAGGCGCACTGCGAAACCCGGCTCGTCTAATCTCGATGTGATTGTGGTGACTCACAAATCATTTAATGACTCTAAGGCGGCTCTGTTTAACACCATCAAGTGGCGTTTTCAAAAAAGTTATCCATTTATCACTGAGGTGAGTTTTAAAACCGCATTGGTTAGTGACGTAGTCAGCTTAGACAGTATTTTTTCTTGGGGCTTTCAGTTGCGACATTGCGCAGTTTGCGTTCACGGTGAGAACCTAGCGGAGTGTTTTGGTGATTACGAGCCAAGCTGGGAAATCGCCAAGCATTGGAATATGGACGTGGAAGATTGGGTAGCGGTTTATCGCAATCGAATAGCACGAGCAGATAAAACGGAAGACTTGATAAAATCACAAAAAATTATCGCTAAAAAACTGCTTCGTGCGAGTTACTCAGTGGTGATGTATCGTGATAAAAATTGGTTTGATGATCCGTTAGAATGTGGCCAACAATTCTTACGTTACTTCCCCGAAAAACAGGTAGAAATTGAGCGTCTTGGTATCTTGCTGTCAGGCCGACTCATTGCCAAACGCTCTGTTATTGGGATCTTGGATAGCTTCGGTGATTGGCTGGTGAAACAGTATAAAAAAACCGAATTTAAAATTGGTTAAACCTCCGAATACACTCATTTTTTGATATGTCTGTTACTAATTGTGCTAGCTTTATTAAAGGAGAGGGTTCCACCGAGAGGTTAGATACCAGTGCAGGACCATGCGAAAAATCATCAACTTTCTAAGGTGATTACTTCAAGCCACATTCGACGTTATATTGTCCCTTCCTTACAAGCGATACGAGAGGGGATGTTGTGGCTGATTCCATGCCTTATGATCTCCTCGTTTGCTCTATTCTTTGCCAGTATTGGTGAGTTTATTGCGGGGCATAGATACCCTTGGATCGAGCTTTTTTATCAAGCTCACGCAGCCATTGCGACCTTTTTCCCTTATTTGATGACCTCTACCATTTCCTATGTTCTAGCGATGCAGTGGAAATTGCCTCGCCCTCCCATCGCGTTGTTGATGATGACGTTTCTAGTGACGGTCAGTAACCTTTTGCCAGCCGAGAATACGGTGCTGACATTCCATATCATCATGGCGATTACGATGCCCTTGTATGCCATTCCCTTGCTTGCCTATTTACTCAAATTTGACGCGTTGAAGTTGACTAAAACCGACTCCGCAGGACAAATAGTCAAAGAGTCGCTGAATTTTGTGCTGCCTGCATTGATTACGGCTTTCATTGTATTGGCAGTTAACTATGGTGTTGTTACCGCGTTGGTGAATGTTGAATTTTTGTCTTTGCTTTCCGTCGACTATTCCAATGAACCTACTTTATTTGGTGTGACATTCGCTGCATTGAACTCAACACTCTGGTTTATGGGCGTACATGGGTACTACGCACTGTTGCCGCTGGTGGAACTATTACAAGAAGCCAGCAACTTAAACTATTCCACAACGTTAGCGGGTGGTGCGGCCCAGTATCATATGAACCTGTCCTTCATGGGCGCGTTTGTTTTTATTGGCGGTAGTGGCGCAACCTTTTCTCTGGTTATTGCTCTTCTGCTATTTGCCAAGCAGCGAAGTTTAAGGCTGATCGCGCTTGCTAGCATCCCGATAGGAATACTGAATATCAACGAGATTCTACTCTTTGGTCTGCCTATTATCTTTAATCCGAGACTATTTTTGCCTTTCTTGATCGCGCCCATCGTGAATGTAATGACGGGAATGGTCGCAGTCTCATTTGGCTTGGTGGATTCGCCCTCCGTGTCGGTGCCGTTCAATAGTCCCATCTTGCTCAACGCATGGATGGCCACTGACGGTGACTTTAGCGCAGTGATGCTTCAGTTGGTCAACATCGCGGTTGGCGTTCTCATCTACTACCCAGCAGTTAACTCGTTGAGCAGTCATCAGGAGAAAGCAAGTATTCGCCTGTCCGCATTTGATACTTCGTATACGCGCAGACAAGAAGAGGCCAAAACCCTGATGGATGATCCAATTGCACAGGCGGTAAACCGTGAAAAGGCCACCATACAAGTGGAACAAGCACTAGAGCAAATTAGCCAAAGAGACTTTTGTTTAGAGTATCAACCGCAAGTTTGTTCATTGACTGGAAAAGTGATTGGTTGCGAAGCCTTGATTCGTTCTGTGGATACGAAAGGGCATATGCAGTATCCGAACACCTTTTTACCATGGCTAGAAAAAGCCAATCTCATGAAAGATGTCGATTTATGGGTATGTAAACAAGTTGTACGTGATCTTGCCGATATGCAGGCGAAAGGACTATACATCGCGGTGAGCGTCAACGTGACGGCTGATGTTCTTACTGATGAAGAATATCTGACTGAGTTAGAGAAAACGATAGAGCCTTATGCGCGTTTCATTCACATTGAAATTACCGAAGAGACCTTGCTGGCAGATGAGCAGGTCTTGGCGCTTGCCTTTAATCGGCTCCATATACTGGGGACTAAAATTCACATTGATGATTTTGGTACTGGGTATTCTTCCCTGAGCTACTTAAACAAGTTTGAAGTGGATGTACTCAAAGTTGATCGTTCTTTTGTTTTAGCATTGAGCAGTGACAAAGGGCAGAAAGTATTTTCCAGTATTATGTCTACTGCGCAATTGCTTGACTTGGATGTGATTGTTGAAGGCGTGGAGACCGACGAACAACTTTCCCATATTCCCAAACAGAAAGGGACGTCTATTCAAGGCTGGTATTATGCAAAATCCCTGTCGCTCGAGAAGCTCATTGAGTTCGTCTTAAAATAGCCCCATTTGAGGTTCACTTAGCGATGTAAAGTCCAGTCCGATAAACGGCAAGATCGCATCCGCGACAGGTTTGAGCTGTTTATCGATGTAGTGCTGGTAGTCAATCGCACTTTTGACATACTCCTTGGGTTCGGGGCCTGAGAGCGTGATCAGATATTCGATTCTCCCCTTGTTCTGGTACTGTAATGGCCTACCGAGTTGAGTATTGATCTCGTCAGCCATTCTTGCTGCCCTTACTTGAGGAGGCACATTCTTTTGATATTCGTGCAGTTTACGGCGGAGACGCTTTTGATAGATTAACTCCGCATCAAAATCACCTGCCATGGTCTTTTCGACCATTTCACGCACGTATTCGCTTGGGTTTTCTCCATGGAACACCATTGAGTAGAGCGTTGACTGAAACCTCTGCGCGAGAGGGGTCCAGTCAGTACGAGCACTTTCAAGCCCTTTGAATACGATGCGTTCGTTATCACCCTCGCCAATCAAACCCGCATAGCGTTTTTTGGAGCCTGTTTCTTGGCCTCGAATGGTTGGCATCAAAAAGCGGCGATAGTGGGTCTCATATTCCAATTCAAGAATAGACGTTAAGTTGTATTGCTCTTTTAGATGTTCAGTCCACCACCTGTTGATGTGATCCACCAATGCTAGGCCAATTTGGTCGGCGTCTTGTTGCGAATAGGCGCCGTTAAGAGACACAAACGTAGAATCAGTGTCGCCATAAATAACCTGATAGCCTTGCTCTTCAATCAACTTTTTGGTCTGCTTCATGATCTCGTGACCGCGCATGGTGATGCTTGAGGCTAAACGGGTATCAAAAAAACGGCACCCCGACGAACCAAGCACGCCATAGAAGGAGTTCATGATGATTTTTATCGCTTGAGAGAACGCCTTTTCGTTGTTCTGCTTGGCAATATCGCGTGCTGCCCACAAGTCTTCGATCATCTTAGGCAAAAAGTGTTTACTCCTGTGGAACTGACCGCCGCGAAAACCCGGCACAGCTTGATCCATTTGATTGCCGATCTCTAAGCGAAGGCCTTCAATCAAGCCCATAGGGTCGATGAGAAATGACCGAATGATCGACGGGTAGAGGCTTTTAAAGTCCAATACCAGTACTGAATCATAGAGATTT
This sequence comes from Vibrio sinaloensis, assembly GCF_000808535.1. Taxonomy (GTDB): domain Bacteria; phylum Pseudomonadota; class Gammaproteobacteria; order Enterobacterales; family Vibrionaceae; genus Vibrio; species Vibrio sinaloensis_D. Next base: position 184,951 of record NZ_JWLV01000034.1, on the reverse strand, counting down.
GGAATCGAGTCCATCACATAACCACCAGGGCTTGCGATCCAGTTTTCTGAATGAAGATTGGGCGCGACATAGCCTGCTCGATGTATCTGAGGAAGATAGAGGTTGGTGAATGCCGCAACTGAGCCACCGACACGATCTAGCTCAACACCGGTTAACCTTGAGCGCTCTATGGCAAACTCAAGCAGGTGTGTATGAGCAAAGATTTTATTCACCAGAACGCAATCTTGCAGGTTGTATTTTGCCAGAGACGGTTTGTCGTTGCGAAACATCTGGTTAATTTCATCCATACGGTCATGGACGTTATGAATCTCTTTTCCTTCACCGAGCAGCTCTTGGGAAACCGATTCTAAAGACCAACTTCGAAAGTGATAGGTTGCTGTCTTGAGAGTGTCAATACCATCTAATACCACCCGACCTGGAATCGAAATAAAGCCTTGTTGCGTGGTATTTGACGAACGGAAAAAACTGGATTGTTTTGCACGACCTAGCGTCAGTTTGACTTTATTCCACTCAGCTCGTTTATGCAGTAAGCGGAAGTCGAAGTCGATAACGTTCCAACCGATAATGACATCTGGATCAAAGCGTTCAAACCAACTTACTAAAGCGTGCAGTAGCGCGCGTTCATCGTTGACCCATTCGACGGGCGTGTCGCAAGGTTGTGGTGCGCCAACCATTATTACTCGGCTATCCATAGGGCTATCTAAACCGACAGAGTAAAGAATTCCTTTCTCAGAACATTCAATATCCAAAGAGACAACCTTCAATTGAGGAAGGTAATTTCCTTGGCGAATTTTGGTTTGAGCGACGCGTTTGTAGCCGGATTTCTGAGCTATTGAGCCAGTAAACTCAAGGCTCCCTTTTACGAACCGCTCCATGAGGTAGCGATCTGCGAGGCGGATGTCGTCCTCAAGCACTAAAACGTCGTGATCTTTTAATCGTTGGCTCAGAGCTTTAGAGTCTTTGATGGTATTGCAGTAACATGCCGACAGGTCAGTCTGATCAAAGTCTTTGAGTGCTAACGATTTGAACGTGACCGACAGGTTCAGAGAATCTGCGACTTGCTGCGCTTTGTTGCATTCAGCTTGAGGGATGAAGAATACGGGTTGCTCATCTGTGATTATAAGCTGGGCTGGTCCGTTATCAGTGGTTACCCAAAGTTCAATTTGAGTTGTGCCTGAAACATCTCTTGCTTGTCGAGTGAGAAGGAAACCTTGTTCAACTGTCATTCTTGCGCTACTACATAGTGAAATCGAAACACCGTTGTGATGTTTCGAACTCGCATATTAGCACAGACCTCAGTAATAGAAGTAGCCAGTCAACCGAGTGGTAAGCTCTTCGCTTGTCCAATGTTGGTAGTTCACCTGACCGCGAAGCGCAAAGTGACGATTCAGTGACCAGTGCCAAGTCGCGGTTGCGTTGGCATTTTGCTTCGCTTTTGAGTTAAACAAAGAAAGGTATTGCCCTTCTAGACCAAGTCTGTGCTGGTCGTTCAGTTGGTAAAGGATGCCACTTTCGACACCGACTCCCAGTGTTGATTGATAGTCAGTGAGTTCTCCGCCGCTCAGTTCCCCTGAGAGTAAGCTATAAACGTGGAGTTTATCTGAGTTCCCCCAAGCTTTACCAAATCCAGCTTGCCCAAACCAACGTCCCAACGAGTCATTTAGGTGGGGTTTACGATCAAAGCCTGTGCGGATGTTCCAAGCCCAACTGTCGAAGACACGATTACTTGGCGCGAGAGACATTGCGTCGAGTATGTAAAGCTTATCAATCTGAGTGCGTGAATGACCGTCGATGCTTGCTTGAAGGTCAAGGAAGCTAATTTGTGCTCCTGGGATAAAGCCCGCAGGTGAATCGAGAAGATCATGATAAGCGGCCCGCCATTCAATCAAACCTTGATTAAGGTACGAATCGCTGTATTGATAACTGAGACCAATTCGAGCGGAGGCATGGCCTTTCTCTGGGCTAACGTTTGGTTTTGGTACAGGCGTGAACGGTGAATCAACTTTTATGAGGCTTCTTTGGTAAAGGAGTGCGGTAAGCTGTTTTGCGGTCGGGTCTCTTTCAAGTCCTAAGTCATACAACTCAAAGTTCAGCCATTCATAGGCAAACTCGAGGATGGCAGCTCGCTCAGCGTCAGTGTATTCATCTTTTGACGGGAACTCTCCTTGTTTCGCTCTTTCAGCAGCATCAAACAGTTGCTGATCGATCTCGTTGGCTTGGTGGAGTAACCGCGTACCGAATGCCTCGCGATAGTTCGGCTCTTCTAGCAGGTTGCTATTCGCCAGTGCCTCTACGGTATCCGATGGAATTGCCTTGAAAGGAAAATCTTTGACCAAATACAAATCATCTCGCGCAAGCTCTAACAGTGCCAGCAACTGATACGAGCAGTTTTCGTTAAGAAAATAGTAGTCAAACTCGGCGTCTTGCATTTCCCAAAGGTGCAGCAACACCCTCTCGACTTCCTGTGGAGTTAGTTTGAGTTTGTATTCCCAAATGTCCCTTGACTCTATGTCATTGTACTCACGAACCTTTCGATAATAGGGCATAACCGTGTACCTACCTGGGTAACTGCCGACTAAACCTTTAAGGGCATAAAGTGCAGCGTTGTCATCACTGTCTGGCTCGGCCGCAAAATTGATCGCAAAAGCAACAAGCTCTTTATGTCGGGTTTGGTCTTTGGCGTCCACACGAAGTAGCGTGTGCCCAAACATAGAAGAAGGGTTGTTCATAAATGCAGTGGGGAATACCAATGTTAGACCTTCTGGGTCCAACACATCACGCCATCGATTTAACTCCTCACAGTTTAACTTAGCCTCACGCCCAAGCTTAGCTTCGAGCCAGGTATAACGAGCGGGAAAACGACATTGCGCAGCCTTCGCTGCATCATTGGACTGTCTATAGAATGCCTCATAGGTTGCTTGCAGTTCATTGGCTGGGGATGTCTTACCGTCTTTTGCAAAGAAGAATGCCTCTGAGTCAACCGTGCTTGTATGTCCAGTCAGCGTGTTGGGTAAATAGTGTCCTAGTTTCAACCAGTATGGGTCGTTAGCTAGATCGGCCATGTCAGGAACTGGGTTCGCAAAACTGACAACCGAGGTTAGTGCGCCAATTCCTATAAGGAAGGAGTGCTTAAGATGGATTAACTTCATGACGACTGCTTACCTGTAGACAGTTTCCAAACGAGAGTGGTTTCTATAACGTATTGAACAATAGGGAATAATACAATAGGAAAGAAAGGTGCTCACAAAGGAGCACCTCAATAGGAGACACTTATCGATCTAGATTAAATCGCGTAAGTTGCAAGTGTACCGTTGTTAGCAACAAGCGCATTAAGGTTTACGAAAACTTCTTCTGACGTTACGTTTTCAGATTGGAAGATTGACGCAAAGTTTTCTTGTGCAAGTTCGTTGAATGCTGCTTTGTCAGACTCTTGAATGCCCCACACTTCAGAAAGTGTCGCTAGGGTTTCACCTTCGCCTTTCGCGATGTCACGCGCTAGGTTGTCCATATTGCCATCAATGAATAGCGCTAATTTTTGCGATGAACTGATGGTGCCAGAGCCGTCACAGCCCAGTGTACCGAATGTGATACCAAAAGTTTGGTTACCTGAGGTGCCGTTTGTTGTCGCACCAAGGACTTTAAAAACTTTGCCTGATTGACCGTCAAAGATCATTGTACCTAGACCACAACCGATGTCTGAGTCAGCCATTGCGATGTTTGAAAGAGGAAGCGTTGTTGCCAAAGCTGCCACTGCGAATAGCTTTTTCATAGTATATCCTTATGAAGTTATCGTTCACTAATGAAGTAATTCGTTTTTATGCAACTCAATGAGTTCAGCTAAGAAAAAATAGTGGAAAGTTGACATATAAGCAATGTGAATTATTGCATAACCATGCATTGTTCCAACAGCTGAGACACTTGGCATAGTTGAGTGCCAAGTTATTGATTAATAGCTAAATAAAGATTTAGTCATCAGATATGAGAATAAGTACTTGCTAAAGTTTGCGTTTCGGCACATATTCAGAATACGTAAATTCTCGAATTTGCGCTAAAATGCAACCATCCTGCTTTTCTCATAGTGAGAAGTAGCAGAGCTGAACAAAAAGTGTGGAGATACAAGTTTGATAAGTGTTTTCCTTGTAGATGATCACGAGCTGGTTCGCACAGGGATACGACGTATTATTGAAGACGTCCGTGGAATGAACGTAGCAGGGGAAGCTGAGAGCGGTGAAGATGCGGTAAAATGGTGTCGTAGCAATCATGCAGATGTCATTTTAATGGACATGAATATGCCGGGTATTGGTGGTTTAGAAGCAACCAAAAAAATCCTGCGATTCAATCCAGATGTCAAAATCATCGTTTTAACTGTTCATACGGAAAATCCGTTTCCAACTAAAGTGATGCAGGCCGGTGCTGCCGGATACCTGACAAAAGGCGCAGGGCCAGATGAAATGGTCAATGCAATTCGTGTGGTGAACAGTGGCCAACGCTACATTTCACCAGAAATCGCGCAACAGATGGCTCTTAGTCAATTTTCTCCAGCATCGGAAAATCCTTTTGCCGATCTATCTGAGCGTGAATTGCAGATCATGATGATGATTACCAAAGGGCAGAAAGTGACAGACATTTCTGAGCAACTGAATTTAAGCCCTAAAACGGTAAACAGCTATCGTTACAGACTGTTTAACAAACTCGACATCTCCGGTGATGTAGAGCTAACCCATCTTGCCATCCGTCATGGAATGTTAGACACCGAGACATTGTAGTGACCTCTTCATTTGACTCGGTTTCGTTCCTCAAAACAGTAACGAATCAGCCCGGCGTTTATCGTATGTATAACGCCGATGCTGTCGTTATTTACGTGGGCAAAGCGAAAGACCTCAAAAAACGCCTTTCTAGTTATTTCCGTAAAAAAGTCGACAGTGAAAAAACACGTGCTCTAGTCGCCAATATTAACAAGATTGATGTCACGGTCACCCACACTGAGACCGAAGCGCTCATTCTTGAGCACAACTACATCAAGCAGTATTTGCCTAAGTACAATGTATTGCTGCGTGACGATAAATCTTACCCCTACATATTCATTAGTGGTCATAAGCACCCAAGAATATCTATGCACCGTGGGGCTAAGAAGCGCAAAGGTGAATACTTCGGTCCCTACCCAGACTCGGGTGCGGTGAGAGAAACACTCCACCTCATTCAAAAGATTTTTCCCGTTCGTCAATGCGAAGACACTGTATACAGCAATCGAACCCGACCTTGTTTGATGTACCAAATTGGTCGTTGTGCCGCACCTTGTGTCAGCTCAGTCATCAGTGATGAACAGTACGCTGAGCTTGTTGAGCTCGTACGACTGTTTTTGCAGGGCAAAGATCAACAGGTGCTTGAAACCTTGATTGAGAAAATGGAGCAGGCGAGCAAGACCCTTCGTTTTGAAGATGCGGCGAAATTTCGTGATCAAATCCAAGCTATCCGCCGTGTTCAAGAGCAACAGTTTGTTTCTGAAGACTCGATGGATGATATGGATGTACTTGGGTTCGCCCAAGAAAATGGCATTGCCTGTGTTCATATATTGATGATTCGCCAAGGTAAAATTCTTGGTAGTCGAAGCCATTTCCCCAAAATTCCAAACGACACCAATCGCGAAGAAGTGTTCTATAGCTTTTTGAGCCAATATTATTTGAGCCACAATGAAGCGAGAACGATCCCAACTCGTATTCTACTCAACAGTGGACTTCTTGATGACCCAGAACCGTTGCAGCAGGCGTTGACCAGTATTGCCGGACGAAAAGTACGTTTTCATGTCAACCCAAGCGGTACGCGAGGTCGATATCTTAAATTGTCGAATACGAACGCGTTGACGGCGATTACCACCAAAATTAACCATAAGATGACCATTTCCCAACGTTTTAAAGAGTTGAGAGAAGTCTTGGGGATGGAGGGTATCTCGCGAATGGAGTGTTTCGATATCTCACACACAATGGGTGAAAACACCATAGCTTCATGTGTGGTGTTCAACCATGAGGGGCCGCTCAAGCAAGAATATCGTCGCTACAACATTAGTGGTATTACTGGTGGGGATGACTACGCGGCGATGGGGCAGGCGTTAGAGCGTCGCTACTCCAAGCAACTCGACGTTGAGAAAATTCCGGATATTGTTTTTATCGATGGTGGTAAAGGGCAACTAAATCGTGCCCACGACATAATTTCTCAATATTGGTCTGACTGGCCGAAGCGACCAAAGCTCATTGGTATTGCGAAAGGTGTGACTCGCAAACCAGGTTTGGAAACTTTGATTACGACCGATGGTGATGAGTTTAACTTGCCAAGTGATGCGCCTGCTTTGCATTTGATGCAACACATTCGCGATGAGAGCCACAATCACGCCATTGCTGGCCATCGCGCGAAACGCGGTAAAGTGAGAAGAACCAGTGCTTTGGAAGGTATAGAGGGTGTGGGTCCTAAGCGTCGTCAGTCGCTTTTGAAGTACATGGGCGGATTGCAAGAGCTTAAACGTGCAAGCGTTGAAGAAATCGCCAAAGTGCCTGGCATTAGTCACTCTTTGGCAGAAAACATTTATCAAGCATTGAAACAATAAGAAAAATCCCGCACCATAAGGGCCTGTTTTCAAGCAGTAAACAGCGCAACACGATAAGAGCCATTAATAAATATGCGTTTAAACATCCCTAATATTCTATCTTTACTTCGACTTTTTCTGATTCCAGTCTTCGTCGTGGTCTTTTATCTTCCTTATAGCTGGGCTCCGTTTGCGGCTGCTATGGTTTTTTGGGTAGCAGGTTTCACCGACTGGTTAGACGGTATGCTAGCAAGAAAATTAGGGCAAACCTCTCGATTCGGTGCATTTATCGACCCAGTTGCTGATAAAGTGCTTGTCGCTACCGCTCTTATCCTGATTACGGAACATTATCATTCGATTTGGGTCACCATTCCTGCCGTCACCATGATTGCTCGAGAAATTATTATTTCGGCGCTCCGAGAATGGATGGCGGAAATTGGTAAACGCGCGAGTGTTGCTGTCTCTTGGGTAGGTAAGGTAAAAACCGTCAGCCAGATGTTTGCTTTGTGGGTGTTAATTTGGCGCTACGATGATTGGATGATTTGGGTCGGCTTTGCTGCGCTTTACATCGCGACCATCCTCACTTATTGGTCGATGGGGCAGTATTTACTTGCCGCCAAAGATGACTTGCTCAATGAGGAGCATCACTGATTTAAATGAACGGGCTCAGGCCCGTTTTTTTGTATCTGTGTTAGCGTTTATCCTAGGAAACTTACCGTTATTCAAAGAATTAACGCGAGTAAATTGAGCAATTTGGCGCTTTTTGAGCGTTAATTAGACAAACGATTCAAAAAATTAAAAATAGTGTTGACTCATTAGTTCGAATCCGTAGAATGCATCCCGTACCCAAGAGGAACGCAGCAATTAAGCGAGCTAATTGGAGTATCGAAGGCGTGTTGGCAGAGTGGCTATGCAGCGGATTGCAAATCCGTGGACCTCGGTTCGACTCCGGGACGCGCCTCCATTTGCGACACTAGCTCAGTTGGTAGAGCGCAACCTTGCCAAGGTTGAGGTCACGAGTTCGAACCTCGTGTGTCGCTCCAAATTATTGGATAGCGAAACAAACTTCGATATCTAGATGGTGTTTTACTTACTTCAGTAAAGGCCTCACAAATTTAGATTTGTGTGCCCTGGTGGTGGAATTGGTAGACACAAGGGATTTAAAATCCCTCGGCGTTCGCGCTGTGCCGGTTCAAGTCCGGCCCGGGGCACCATCTAACACAGATTATTGCGACACTAGCTCAGTTGGTAGAGCGCAACCTTGCCAAGGTTGAGGTCACGAGTTCGAACCTCGTGTGTCGCTCCAAATTCTAAAAGACCAGCCATTCGGCTGGTTTTTTTGTGCTCTCACATCTCCTTTGATGATAAAACACTCAAATAAGTGTTAATTCACTCGTAAATCCCATAAAATACGCCACAGTTTATAAGGTTGTTCTTGCTACGCGAAAGGGTGTTGGATTGCGTATGAAAAAAGTTTTGCTGTTGAGCCTGTCGGCAATACTGTCTTTGGCGTCCTCCTGCGTGTTATCCCAATCATTAGCGAGTTACCCTCAAAATTGGTCTCAGTGGCCTGTAGTCAAAGAGTCGATGAACCTTCCTGCAGATACCGTCCTTCCTGACGACGCTTCGCTCTTTTTACAAGAATCTGTAAAAGCATACAGCTGGATCAATAATGGGCAAGGTTCCCCCCTGACGATTCGGGTCAATCCTGAAAAAATCGAACAATATCAGAATCATGGCCCCTATACTGACGGGCCAACCGCGGTCGCTATTTCAGAAGTTCAAGGTATTGTTTGGGTTACCGAGCACATAGGTGGAGAGGCCATTTACGGCAGTTACAACCGAAAAGGTGAGGATATTAGCCACACTCATCCATCACTCCAGCCAAGTTATTGTCAAAGCTGTCATACGACTTACAAAGATATTTGTCGCAACGGGACATGTGTTTCGTCAACTTCTCTTGATGCAGAGTGACGCTGTTTATGAGATTGAGTGCCCCGCTGCTTAAAATGACCATTAAACAAATGCTGATAGTTTCTCACTTGGTATTGGTTGTGATGATTGTGCTCGGCATGAGCTACGCACGCTATTCCAGCGAATGGGATCGTCAAGTCAGATATTCGGCGTTGCTGGCAAAGCATTCTCTTGATACGCAGGTAAACTTCTTCTCTGGTTCTGTTGCTGGCGTAAACTATGCCAATCTCACGATGTCTTCGACCAAGCAGGTGATAAGTTCGATCGAGGACATTTTGTTTTTTGAAGTTAAAGGCGTCTCAGACTACTCTAAGCGAAATGTCCATGTCCGGTATTTAGCGGAACGTGATTTGCTTTGGCGAAATGATGTTGAAGCTCAAGAACTGATAACGGTAGCTCGGCGAATAGAGATACTTGAGCAGAGGTTAGCGGACTCAGCAAACAGCAATCCAGTGACGGTCAAGAAGCTCAATTACCTGTTGAAAAGGAATAAGACTGAATATGATTCACTGCTCCGCAGTCAGGAGTTGAGTGAAACCATCACGCTCGATTGGGATAAGCCAAAGTATCAAGGGTTACGATATTATCTTGATCAAGAACGGTGTGCTTTGCACATCGAAGTGCCGCTCACTAACGCAAATGGTGGCTACATTTGGGCGGTTATCGACGCGAGCAATTTGACGAAAATCAGAACTCACTTGATCAAAGAACTTGTTCTGGAAGCCAGCGTTGCGTTACTGATCTCTTTACTGTTGATAGGTTGGGTAACGCACTGGATTGTGTCACCGATGAAAAATTTGGCTCGCAGCATGGACTCGGAAAATGCCTATCAAGAGATTGATTCTCTGGTGGAGCTCAAGCGGTCGGATGAAATCGGCCAACTTGCCAGAGCGTATAAAGGGTTGTTGGTTAAAATTGAAAACCAGCTGAACATATTGCGTACGAAATCCGACACTGACCCGCTTACTGGTTTAGGATCTCGGAATAAATACACTCGCATGGTGCAACCGTTTATCAAACGCCACCTGAGTAAAGACTATTACGTTGGAATGATTGTCTGTGACGTGGATAACTTCAAAGCGTTTAATGATTTGTATGGGCACACAGAAGGTGACAATGCATTAGCGAAAGTAGGAAGCAAAATTGCTGAGTTAGTGCGCGATACCGATCTTGCTTTTCGTTATGGTGGAGAGGAGTTTGTGATTCTTTGCGCGCGCCCGTCCGGATCCCAGCTGGACTACTTTACAGAACGATTAAGGCTAGAAATTGAAGGTTTAGCCATTCTACATGGAGGCAATGATCCGCACCGAGTTATTACGGTGTCTGCGGGAGGAGCTCGAGTTCGGGCTTTCAAGCCGACATCGGAAACGGATTACGAAGCATTGCAAGATCAACTGTTTAACGCTGCCGATAAATCACTGTACTTGAGCAAAGAGCAGGGACGAAACTGCGTCAACTGGAAGAGTATTGACGCATAACTCGTTTGTTACTTATTCCACGAGACGGTAGATATTCCCGCTGTCAGTGCTAAACAGAATCTCTCCTGCTGGTGCTACTTCTAGATCTCGTATTCGCTCTCCTAAGGATTCTAGTAGCCGCTCTTCAGCAACGATATTTGCTTGCTCATCGAGTGTGACGACATTGAGGTGTGTGAGCTTCAATGCGCCAGATACCAGTTTGCCATTTAGGGATGGGTACTTATCCCCTCTGTAAAGGATGAGAGAGCTAGGTGCGATAGAAGGCACGTACACCTTCTTCGGTGTTTGAATACCCGGCAGGGTTTTGGCTTCACCGACTGAAATTGGCCCCCAATACTCTTTGCCGTGGGAGGTAACAGGCCAGCCATAGTTTTCTCCTTTGACAATCAAGTTGATTTCATCTCCGCCGCGCGGACCATGCTCGATAGACCATAGCTGTTGAGTGCTGCGGTCATAAAACAGTCCTTGAGGATTGCGGTGACCATAACTCCATATCTCGTTTAACGCTGAGTTTACTTTGGTAAACGGGTTATCTTCTGGGGCTACCCCGTTTGGTAACAGGCGCAGGATCGAGCCAGCGTGTGTTTTCTGATTTTGTCCGTTGTCGCGAACGCCTCTATCGCCGACAGACATATACACGAAGCGTTTGTCAAAGGTGATTCGGCTACCAAAATGCCTGCCCGTATCAGATCCAGACTGAGTCACGAGAAGCTCTTTCCATCCAATCAGTTTACCTTGTTGATATTGAGCGGAAGCTAATACCGTTTCGTATGCATCTTCCACTTGCTTTGAATAGGTAAAATAGAACGTATTGTCTTCGAAAGGAGACTTGGCAACATCAAGCAAGCCTCCCTGACCAACAGCACTCACCTGTGCCGGTGTAGCGACAGTACGATAGGAGCCATCATCAAGGTTAACCACACCTATTTCGCCGTGGCGTTGTGTGACAAGCAATTGGTTGTCGTCAATAAAGCTCATCCCCCATGGTACCTTGAGGCCAGACGCAACAAGCTCGGCTTGCCAAGCGTATACGGAAGTTGAGAGCACTGCTCCAATCGCGCCAAGAGCCAAATATATGTGTATCTTCATCGTCTGCCGCACCTCTCAATTGGGTTTAATGACCATCTAAGTTGTATACGTTCAATGGGCTGTCATCAATCATTCTTATAAATGTACTTGAAATGTTCAATAAATGCACTATTATGACGATGTGTCAAAAATGACGAGTCGTCATAAATTGCTGTTTATCACGTTTATGGTAATCGTGTTACAATGACTAGGTTAAGGAGTAACGGATTAGTACGGATTGATACATCATGTTTGGCTTTAGCTGTAGTAAAAATGACAAAAGTGAACGTTCTGGTGGTGGTGGCGCTCTTTCGAAGAAGCAACAGGCAATCGCTGACAGAGAGGTTGAGTTAACGCTTCTCGCTAAGTCGATAGTGCAAGAGCAAGGTTGGAGTAACTTGACAATGGACAAGTTGACCGCGGCGAGTGCTTATTCGAAAGGAACGATCTACAACCATTTCTCGAGCAAAGAAGATGCAGTGATCGCACTGTGTATTCATTCGCTCAAGAGTGAAGCCATTTTGTTTGCTAGAGCCGCAGCTTTTGAGGGAACAACACGTGAAAAAGTGATGGCGATGCACGTAGGTTATCGAATTTACGCCCGCATGGAGCCAGTTCTTTCAACGTGTGCCATTATGGCCAAGAGCCCGTGGGTGCTTGAGAAAGCGTCACCTGAGCGAGTCAAAGAGCTCAACGAGCTGGAGGAACAAGTCATTGGCCACGCCGACTTACTTGTGAATACCGCGGTAGAGCAGGGGGACTTGAAGTTTTCGCCAGGCATAGGCTCTGATGCCATTGTTTATGCGAACTGGTCCATTGCTTTTGGCTCCAATGCTCTAAACCAAAATGCCTCAAACAGTCATTGTATTAAGCGTATTCAAGATCCATTCTCTGCATTGCATAACGCGAATATGTTGTTGGATGGGTTGAACTGGAAGCCACTTTCAAGCGAGTGGGATTACCGGAAAACCTGGCAGCGCGTGGAACAAGAAATGTTCTCCCAAGAGATCGAGTATTTGGAATCGGTGGGAAGGTAACACTTTATTTTAGAAGCCCTAGCGGGCTTTTAAATTGCCAATAGATGACGAATCGTCAAAAAAGACACAAAGACAAAATGATGGTGGTCTATGACCATTAACGATGTGTAGAAACCAGCTTAGTCTGGTTTTTAAATGTATATTTTTGACGAAACGTCACAAACGGAGAGTGTGATGAATACCGAACAACCGATCCCAAAACAGCCTCCCTATTGGCTAACCATGCCCACCCGTTTTAGCTGGTGGATGTTATTAGCAACAATGTTGCTTGTCGTTGTGGCAACCATTGGCGGGAAAAACCTCTACTTCAGAGGGGACTACAACATATTTTTTGATGGCCAGAATGCTCAATTAAGAGCGTACGACGAGATCCAAACGACATTCGCGAAATCAGACAACTTGTCTATCGTGATCGCACCGAAAAGCGGCGAGGTTTTTGAAGGTGAAACCTTGTCTCTTGTTCAGCAACTGACCAAAGATGCGTGGCAAATCCCTTATTCGAGTCGCGTCGATTCACTTGCCAATTATCAGCATACCGAAGCACTAGAAGATGACTTGATTGTCGAAGACCTGCTGTTAGAAGAATACGAGCTAACAGATGCACGAATCGATAAGATCAAACGTATCGCGTTGTCGGAGCCTGTTGTAAAACACTCGCTTATTTCCGGGAAAGGGGATGTCACGGTCGTGAACATTACCGTCCAATTACCGCAAATTGATGAAACGGCAGAAGCGATTGAAGTGATCGACAGTGCAAATGCGTTGATTGCGAAGTATCAGCAGCAATACCCAAACGTTGAGTTTTATAAAGCGGGCATTGTTGCGATGAACCACGCCTTTATGGTCGCCGCGCAAGATGATAGCGCGACACTCGTCCCGACTATGCTATTGGTTATTTTGCTGTTTCTCACCATTATGTTGCGCTCTTTTCTTAGCGTGATTGCTACTCTCGTGGTCATTATCGCGTCTGTGATGGCAACAATGGGGTTATCAGGTTGGGCGGGCATGTTCCTGAGTACAGCAACGGTTAATATCCCTACCTTGGTAATGACCCTTGCAGTCGCCGACTGCGTCCATGTGATCGCTACTATGCGTCAAAACATGAAAAAAGGGCACTCAAAGCCGTTCGCCATTGATCAAAGTGTCGCGATTAACTTTATGCCGATTCTAATGACGTCGGTCACGACGGCGATTGGCTTTTTGATGATGAACATGTCTGACTCACCGGTTCTGAGAGATTTTGGCAATCTCGCAGCTCTGGGCGTGATGATCGCGTGTTTTCTTTCTGTTTCATTGCTTCCTGCGTTACTGCGGGTGTTACCAATCAAAGTAAAACAGGTGGACAAGACGCAACAAGGCGCTCCTGATTTTATGGACAAGTTGGGCGATTGGGTTGTCTCGAACCGCAAAGTCTTGCTACCGGTATCTGCGATTGTGATTGCAATGTCCGCAGCGCTCGTGCCATTGAACAAGGTGAATGACGAGTCGGTGAAGTACTTCGATTCACGAAGTGAGTTTCGACAAGCGGCAGATTTCATGGAAGCGCGCATCAGCGGTATGACGAATATCAGTATTGCGGTTAAGACCAATGAATCTCAAGGCATAGCGGATCCTGTGTTCCTCAAAGCGATTGGTGATTTCTCTCAATGGTTAAGAGATCAACCAGAAGCGGATCACGTCGCGACGCTTTCTGATGTGTATAAGCGTCTCAACAAAAATATGCATGCTGATGAGCAAAGTTACTACACACTTCCGTTGGATCGAGAGTTAGCCGCTCAATACTTGCTTCTCTACGAGATGTCTCTTCCTTACGGGTTGGACTTAAACAACCAGGTTAATGTTGATAAGTCCTCGATTAAAATGGTGGTTACAGTCGATAACCTAGGTAGCGTTGAGTTGGTCGATCTGGAAAACCGAATCTACGCGTGGTTTTCACAACATGCTCCTCAATATGAGGTGGTCGCTTCAAGTCCATCATTGATGTTTGCGCATATCGGAGAAACAAATATGGCAAGCATGCTGTCCACTCTTCCGGTGACACTCATTCTAATCTCTGCACTGATGATTTTTGCGCTTCGCTCACTACGTTTGGGCTTAATCAGCGTCGTGCCTAACATGGCCCCAGCGATAATTGGCTTTGGTTTGTGGGCTCTTCTATCCGGAGAAATCAATTTGGGGCTCTCTGTGGTCGTGACGCTGACGCTGGGAATTGTCGTCGATGATTCCGTGCATTTTCTATCGAAATACCAACGAGCCCGCCTGCAAGGTCAATCTGCGGAGCAGGCAGTACGATACGCATTTCACACGGTAGGGCGCGCGCTATGGATAACTACGGTTGTTCTGGTTGCTGGTTTTTCCGTACTCGCGATGTCGAGTTTTAGGCTGAACGCTGACATGGGCCAGCTAAGTGCACTTGTCATTTTCATTGCACTGGTTGTGGACTTTATTTTCCTTCCTGCATTGCTAATGAAGTTTGATACGGCGAGTTATACCGAAAAGCAAGAAGAACAAACATTGTCTACCACGACTGTAGCTCCAACCCAAGGTTAATAAGGATATAACGATGAACACATTGAGAAAGACACTGATTAATACAATGGCATTGGCGGTTTTGATTACGTTTACTGGACCAGTGATCGCATCTCCCGAACGTGGTCTTGAGATCGCCAAGGAGCGCAAAGCAAGAGATGAAGGTTGGAAAGACTCCATCGCGACCATGGAAATGATTTTGAAAAACGCACAAGGCGAGAGCAGCACGCGTGCAATGAGGCTGAAGTCATTTGAGGTCGATGGTGATGGCGACAAAGGGCTTACGATATTTGACCAACCGAGAGATGTGAAAGGGACGGCTTTTCTAAATCACTCCCACACCTTGGATGCGGACGACCAATGGCTTTATTTGCCTGCATTGAAGCGAGTGAAAAGAATCTCCTCACGCAACAAGTCAGGCCCTTTTATGGGCAGCGAATTCGCTTACGAGGATCTGAGCTCATTTGAACTCGAAAAGTACTCCTTTAACTATCTACGCAATGAGGCGATAGAAGGCGTCGAAAGTTACGTGTTGGAGCAAGTACCGACGGACAAAAACTCAGGTTACACCAAGCAACTGGTATGGTTGGACCAACAACATTATCGACCAATAAAAGTCGAGTTTTATGATCGCAAAGGTGCACTGCTTAAAACATTGCAATTTGAAGATTATAAACAGTATCTCAATCAATACTGGCGAGCTCATACCATGGCAATGGTGAATCATCAAACGGGTAAAAGTACGTTGCTGACCACCAGCCAATTAGATTTCCAAACGGGGCTCAGCGAAAAAGATTTCGAGAAAAACATACTCAAAAGGGTGAAATAAACCATGAAGCAAAGTGTTAATGCTTGCGCTTGGCGACTAGCAGCGAGCTTCATTCTGACTCTGTTTGCGTTACATTGTCACGCTTTTGAGTTGGCGGGGAAGTCCACCGTCGAGCATCGTCAATTTTTCTCTGAAGGGCTACAAGGTCAGGATAAAGGGCAAAGCTCGCTTATTTTAGAGCCCGAGTTGTATTGGGAAATTGATGACAGCTCTGATTTTACATTTGTGCCTTTTTATCGTGTCGACAGCTTGGACGAAGAGCGAACACATGGTGATATCCGTGAGGCGCTCTATCTGAAATACTGGGACGACTTCGAAGTTCGAGTTGGCGTCGGCAAAGTGTTTTGGGGAGTCACGGAGTCTGCGCACCTTGTTGATGTTGTCAATCAAACCGATGCAATTGAGTCACTGGATGGAGAAGATAAGCTAGGCCAACCAATGGTTCACTTTACGTCGATTCAAGATTGGGGAACGCTTGATGCCATGATACTGCCGTACTTTCGAGAACGGACGTTTGCAGGGGAAGATGGGCGTTTAAGGCCAACAGTGCCCGTCTCAAGCAACGCTATTTATGAATCAAGCCGAGAAGAGAAACATCTTGATGTGGCGTTTCGTTATTCACAAATGCTGGGGGATTGGGACTTAGGCGTCAGCTATTTTCAGGGGACCAACCGAGATCCCTATTATCGTTTTAATGGTCGAGAACTTCAGCCTTATTATGCTCAAGCAAAGCAAGTAGGGGTCGATCTACAAGGAATCGTGGGTGATTGGTTGTGGAAACTTGAAAGCATCTACCGAGATAGTGACGACCACCACACGGGTATGGTCGGTGGGTTTGAGTACACCATTGTTGGATCGTTCGGTACAGTTTGGGACATCGGCTTGATCGCTGAGTATTTGTATGACAGCCGTGGAAACAATGCCCAATCGATTGGACAAAACGACGTATTTGCGGGAACCAGAATTGCACTCAATGATGAGGACAGTACTGAAATCTTGCTTGGCATCACTCAAGACCTCGATAATCAGGACGTATACAGCGCTAAACTTGAGGCATCAAGTCGCTTAACGAATCATTTGTCCTGGACTGTGAATGGCTGGCTGTTCGAAAACGATACGCCAGACGATCTGTTGTACTTTGCTCGAAAAGACGATTTCGTTGAAATTTCATTAGAGTATTACTTCTAAAGAGATCCGAATCACTATTTAAATAAGTGATATGGATTCCAAACCATGGGGAGCTGATCTAGCTCCCTTTTTTCGTGTTTCAGTCGGTGAAATGAATAAAATCTATGTAGAATTCCATATACAAGGTATGGTTATTATAAATTTATTAAATTAAACCCAGTAAATTGTAGACAAGGGCGAACGGTCGATGCAGTCATTTCAATGGGACAAATGCTACACGACAGGTATTGATGAAGTAGATGAACAGCATCAGTATCTCGTTGAGATCATCAATCGGTATGGAGAGTTAATCGCTAAAAACAGTATCTCAATCCAAGATATTCGAATGGCGTTATTTGAACTTTCTCGTTATGCAGAATTTCATTTCAAAGAAGAAGAAAACCTCATGCGCAGTGCTGGGGTCTACTCGGAACATATTGAAGAGCATGTGAAGGTTCATCGCGCGTTTATGGCTGACATCATTAGCATGCAAGCGTTTATCAGCGACGAGAACAAAAAGGCGTCGGAACACTTACTCAACTTTTTGATTCATTGGCTTGCCTACCATATTCTCGGCATCGATCAGAATATGTCTCGTCAAGTCAAACAGATAGAAGCAGGGGTAGACCCAAAGACCGCTTGGCTCAATGAAGAGAGAAAACAAGACAGCTCAACGGAGCCGCTGCTTAAAGCACTCAATGGTTTGTTTGAACAAGTCTCAGAGCGCAACAAAGAGCTGCTCGAGTTAAATCAATGCTTGGAAGACAAGGTAGAGCAGCGAACCAAAGCGCTATCTGAAGCAAACAAGCAGTTAGAAGAACTGTCGTTGACCGACTCCTTGACCAATTTACCAAACCGACGCTGCGCCATCCGAAAACTCAAGGTTTACTGGCAAGAATCAGTGCAAAACAACGAGCCTTTGGTTTGCATCATGATTGACGCGGATTACTTTAAACAAGTGAACGACACGGCAGGTCATGATGCAGGGGATAGACTGCTAATCGAGTTGTCGCAAAATCTTGCTCATTCGTTTAGAAGTGATGACTTGGTATGTCGCTTAGGCGGAGATGAATTCTTTGTCATTTGTCCAAACACCGATCTTGAAGGTGGGCTGCACATCGCCGAAATTACACGAGATAGAGTAAGCCAAATGTTGGTTCCAGTGGGAGAAAGCGTTTGGCGAGGTAGCATCAGTGTCGGGGTTGGTGTACGCACGCCAAATATGAACGATTATAATGACTTGATTAAAGTGGCCGACAATGCGGTGTACTTAGCGAAGTCGTCGGGGCGAAATCAAGTTGCCACGGTTCAATCGAGTGACTTCAGCATCCAGACATCACAGCCACTGTGCTCGGTTCCATCTAAAGGCTGATCTAGGTGGGCAAACCCCAGTTTTTCGTACAATCGAATCGCGGATTTCATAGAAGTGAGTGTATCCAGATAACACTCACGAAATCCTTGTTCTTTCGCATAGGTTAAGCACTGCTCGCTGAGCGCTTGGCCTATGCCATGACCGCGACTTTCTTCCAATAAGAACAGCTTTTTTAGCTCGCAAACTGTGTTCGAACCTTGAAAAGGCGCGATGCCGCACCCGCCAACAATTTTTCCATTTAGGCTTGCTACAAGATATAAGCTTCGGTTTTGTGCGGTGTAGTACTGGCTCATGGCAAGAACTTCTGGGTCCGATGGACCAAACCCTTCGCCGATGGCACCAAACTCGGCGCCAACCGCTTTGATTATCTTGCAGATCTGATCATCTTGATGCGCCTTAATCGGTTCAATTAACACTGCCATTTCTCTTCCTTAGGATTCCGTCAATGCTTTATACATTGGTCTGAAAGCCTGTTTTATCAAGCATTGAGGCGAATTTTTGCCCAAAGGCGGTAAATAGCAAGATTTCAATTTGGATTTGACCCTGTCATTCGTTACTATGTAGGGCTATTTATAGACCCAAAATCCCTGTCGGGTAATCGCACTTTGCGAGTAGCCCAGAATGGACACTACCACTTATGCCTATTGCATGTAGGTGTAGGTAGATGAGGAAACGATGCAACATCTAGAAGAGATCATTGCTAACGCGAACGCCGCTATTGAAGCAGCAGATTCGTTAGTTGCACTTGATGAAGTGCGTGTTCAGTATCTAGGTAAGAAAGGTGAGCTAACAGCTCAACTTCAAAGCCTAGGTAAACTACCACCAGAAGAGCGCCGTGAAGCTGGTCAAGAGATCAACAAAGCGAAAGGCGTTGTTCAACAAGCGATCGCAGCTCGTAAAGATGCACTACAACGTGCAGAGCTAGAAGCGAAGCTAGCCGCAGAAACAATCGACGTAACTCTACCAGGTCGTCGTATCGAGAACGGTGGTCTACACCCTGTGACTCGTACTGTTGAGCGTATTGAACAGTTCTTTGGTGAGCTAGGCTTTAACACTGAGTCTGGTCCTGAGATTGAAGATGCATTCCACAACTTTGATGCACTAAACATCGCAGAAGATCACCCAGCGCGTACTGACCACGACACGTTCTTCTTTAACCCAGATCTAATGCTACGTACTCACACGTCTGGCGTTCAGATCCGTACGATGGAAAATGGCAAACCACCATTCCGCTTCATCGCACCGGGCCGTGTTTACCGTAACGACTACGACCAAACGCACACGCCAATGTTCCACCAAGTGGAAGGCATGCTAGTAGACGAGAACGTAAACTTCGCACAGCTTAAAGGCATTCTGCACGACTTCCTATGTAACTTCTTTGAAGAAGAAGTTGAAGTTCGTTTCCGTCCTTCTTACTTCCCATTCACTGAGCCTTCAGCAGAAGTAGACGTGAAAGGTAAGAACGGCAAATGGCTTGAAGTTCTAGGTTGTGGCATGGTTCACCCTAACGTACTGCGCAGTGTAGGCATCGACCCTGAGAAGTACTCTGGTTTCGCATTTGGTATGGGCGTTGAGCGTCTAACTATGCTTCGTTACGGCGTAAACGATCTTCGTGCGTTCTTCGAGAACGACCTTCGTTTCCTAAAACAGTTCAAGTAATCCAGGGGAACCATCACTATGAAATTTAGCGAATCTTGGCTTCGTGAGTGGGTAAACCCTGCGGTATCGACTGACGAACTTACACACCAAATCACAATGGCGGGTCTAGAAGTAGACGACGTACTACCTGTTGCTGGTTCTTTCACTGGCGTTAAAGTAGGTAAAGTGGTTGAGTGTGGTCAACACCCAGACGCTGACAAACTACGCGTAACTAAAGTAGATGTTGGCGCTGAAGAACTTCTAGACATCGTTTGTGGCGCATCTAACTGTCGTCTAGGTATCAAAGTTGCTGTAGCGACTGTTGGTGCTGTTCTACCAGGCGATTTCAAAATCAAAAAAGCAAAACTACGTGGTCAACCATCACACGGCATGCTGTGTTCATTCTCTGAACTAGGCATCGACGTTGAGTCTGATGGCATCATGGAACTAGCAGAAGACGCAGTTATTGGTACTGATTTCCGCGAATTCCTAGGTCTTGACGACGTAACAGTAGACGTAGACCTAACGGCTAACCGAGCTGATTGTTTCAGCATCCGTGGTATGGCGCGTGAAGTTGGCGTTCTAAACCGTGCTGACGTAACTGAGCCTGCAGTAAACGCAGTAGCACCAGCTATCGACGACACAGTTTCTATCGAAGTGAAAGCGACTGCAGCATGTCCACGTTACCTTGGCCGTGTGGTTAAGAACGTAAACGTTCAAGCTGAAACACCACTATGGATGCAAGAAAAACTGCGCCGTTGTGGTATCCGCTCTATCGATCCAGTTGTAGATATCACTAACTTTGTTCTTCTTGAGCAAGGCCAGCCAATGCACGCATTCGATCTAGCTAAGATTGAAGGCGGCATCGTCGTTCGTATGGCAGAGCAGGGCGAAAAGCTAACTCTTCTAGACGGCAACGAAGCTGAGCTAAACGCTGATACTCTAGTAGTAGCAGACCACAACAAAGCACTTGCTATCGCAGGTATCTTTGGTGGTGAAGAGTCTGGTGTAACGACTGAAACTAAAGACGTACTACTTGAGTGTGCCTTCTTCGCACCAGACCACATCCGTGGCCGCGCGCGTAGCTACGGTCTACATACGGATTCTTCAATGCGTTTTGAGCGTGGTGTCGATTTCGCACTACAAACAAGCGCAATGGAGCGTGCAACAGAACTTCTTGTTGAGATCTGTGGCGGTGAAGTAGCACCTGTTGTTGCAGTAGAGTCAGAAGCTGACCTACCAAAAGCAAACACAGTATCACTACGTCGCACTAAGCTAGACAGCCTACTAGGTCACCACATTGCTGATAGCGATGTGGTTGAGATCCTAGAGCGTCTTGGCCTAACTGTAGAAACGACTGACGCAGGTTGGACGGCAACAGCACCAACATGGCGTTTTGATATCGCAATCGAGCAAGACCTAATTGAAGAAGTAGGTCGTATCTACGGTTACGATAACATCCCTAACCAAAACCCGGCGGCAGCACTTAAGATGCACGACCACGTAGAAGCGAACATTCCGCTAAAACGCGTTCGTAACCTACTTGTTGACCGTGGTTACCAAGAAGCAATCACTTACAGCTTCGTTGAGCCAGAGCAGCAAAAGCTTGTTGTTCCAGGTGTTGAGCCGCTAATCCTGCCATTCCCAATCTCTGCGGATATGTCAGCAATGCGTCTAGGCCTAATCCAAGGTCTACTAAACACTGTGGTTCACAACCAGAAACGTCAACAGCCACGCGTTCGTCTATTCGAATACGGCCTACGTTTCATCCCTTGTGAGTCTGCTGAAAACGGTATGCGCCAAGAGCCTATGCTTGCAGGTGTTATCGCAGGTACTCGCAGCGAAGAGCACTGGGACATCGAAACTAACACGGTTGATTTCTTTGATCTTAAAGGCGATCTAGAAGCGGTTCTTGAGCTAACAGCAAATGAAGCAGCTTATTCTTTCGCAGCGCTTTCTGCTGAAGACAAAGCAGCGAACCCAGCGCTTCACCCAGGTCAATCTGCAGCTATCATCGTTGATGGTAAGCAGGTAGGTGTGATTGGTACCGTTCACCCAGAGCTTGAGCGTAAGTTTGGTCTAAACGGCCGTACTATCGTATTCGAAGTGGAATGGTCTGCAATCAACACTAAAGTGATTCCTGAAGCTGTAGCGCTTTCTAAGTTCCCATCAAACCGTCGTGACATCGCGGTCGTTGTTGACGAAGCAGTAGCTTCTGGCGACATCGTTGCAGCATGTCTAGAGCAAGGTGGTGAGTTCCTGAAAGATGCGAAACTGTTCGACGTTTACGTTGGTAAAGGCGTTGAAGAAGGTAAGAAGAGTCTAGCTATCGCGCTAACACTACAATCTGTAGAGCGTACGCTAGAAGATGCAGACATCGCTGGTGCGGTTGACGCTATCGTTGCTCACGTATCTGAGAAGTTCGGTGCGTCACTGCGTGACTAATCATCACTTCTGATTAGATAGAAAACCAAAGGCCTCGCAATCGCGAGGCCTTTCTGTTTGGGGCGATTAAGGAGTTGGGTGTTAATTCGTTAGTGGACAAAAATTTGCCAGCCTACCGTTTGGTGTCTGATCTTGATGGGTTGTGTCATTAGCGATGCTTTGACTTACACTGACTCCCGTCAGCAATCCGACAACAAATATATGACCAGTCAGAGCTAAAAGCTTTATCGGTTGTAGCATAGGAACTAGCCAATGCACTACAACGTTTCAATCCTTTTGCTCGGCCAAGAAAATGCTCACTTCCAGAACTTGAGAAAACGTAAACATTAAACTCGCTAGTATTTATGGCACGCTCAGTTTCGTCAAAAGGCCACCAAGAAAAGTAGTAGGATAAAACTAGATAAATAACTATTAGTAGTGGCATGAACCATCTCCTTAGGGGCAATTTAAGACGAGGTTTTCTTGATGTAATCATATAGACGAGTAAGCTTATTTCGTCCCTCTCTAATAGCCTCACACAGAGAATCCAAAGTGTTTTCTTCAGGAACAAGCTTGAGCTTGAAAGAAATATGAGGTGAAACCTCTTTTTCCAACAATCTTCCTGATGGTATCAACGTGACATTTTGTTTTGTTCGGCCTTTGTATTTCCTGTTTGCATCTAAGCAGTTCAGCCCTGCCTCTAATGACTCTTTCCACTGGGCTTCTGAAATACAATTGATTTTTTCCCTCAAGATTGTTTTTTCTTCTATCGGTAGTCGAGAAGATACTTGCCATGCATCTCTGTCAAATCTCACTGTGACATCTTTCAGCGGAAAACGCTTGATAAGTTCTCCTGTTCGCAGTTCATTTTCAATGAACTTTGAGATTGGCCAAGTATTTGAGTACGACATGCCCTCTAAGTTAATCCCGAGCTCGATATTATTGGTAGTTGCTACAAGGCTAATATTCCATTGAACTCCTTTTGCATCGTCACTAAACCCGCTGATAGGACTCGATTTTTGGCCGAATTTACGAGGTTTGACTTCGAAAACCCGTTCAAATGCTTTTTCAAGTAAGTCAATATCCAAGCATTCATACTGAAACTCGTCGCTTGATTCCATTGACTCATAATAATCGATCATCTTTTCAATAACTTGAGCTGGAGTTTCAAATCCTACTGAATGACGCTCTAGTCGTTTATAAGTTTTCTCAGGAAGTCTAATTACTTTGCTCATTGTTTCTTTCGTCAGTAATTGTTACATATACTGTAAAATTTATATTATACTGTGGTTTCTGTCAAACAGCATGTAAGCTTCGAGTCTCAACACCAAGCGAAACATGCTTCATTCATTATGACGTTTGTGATGACCACCACTGAGAACGATACCTAAGGGGAAAATGTTTACCACTGGCGTGCCCTATTGATTAGGAAAAGTTGGGCAAAACCATTCCAAGTAGAATGAGAAGTTTGATGTAGTTGGTACGAAAGGGGCAAAAAGGGGTTAACTGGTTATCACCTCAGAAAACCAAAGGCCTCGCAAGTGCGAGGCCTTATTGTCTTTGTACATAGAGTTGCTGGGTTAAATACTCATAGCCTCAACTCTTGATTATAAGTTAACGAAAGCTTGGAATAATCGCAGGTATCCCTGGTAGAAGCCCAACCAACGCCATCACACTGGTTAGTACTACAAACATAATGCCTGGCAACACCCAGCGGCTCATCTTGCTCAGTTCACCGCTACGCTCTTTACAACCGATTAAGCCTAAGTTATCTAACAACATGGTGAGCGACCAGCCAAATGCAGGGTTTACTAGCGCTGATGAAAACACAACAATCGCAGCAGATTGGGTGGTTTTCCCTTCGCGCGTCATTTCCATTCCAGCTTCTAGCAATGGGACGAATACACCTACGATTAGCGCAACACAAAGTACCGGTTGCCAGATAGCTAAATCCATCGGGTAACCCCAAATTGCGGCGATGATACAAAACAGAGCTGTCAGCAAAGCACCCGCAGGAATAGGGCGTTTAGCAATTGCGGCTGGTACGATGTAAGTCCCCCATGACGAAGTAAAGTTAGTACCACCAAGAAGAGAACCAAACGTCTGGCGAATAGATGCCGTGGTCATGGTGTCGTCAATGTTCATGTGTACTTTTTCTGTACGTTCTGGGTAGCTGATTTTTTGAAAGACTTGATGGCCTAAGAAATCTGGTGACCACATCGCCACGGCTAAAATAGCGAACGGCAATACCACCATGAAGTGTTCAATTGTCGGTAGGCCCAGCATCCAACCAGTATCTTCTCCCCACCAATACATCGGGTTCAGATGAGGTAAACCAGGCTCGGTTTGGAAAGAAAACGGTGCACCCATAGCAAAAGCTAACGAGCCACCTAGCAAGCAACTAAGAGGTACGGCTAGCCAACGTTTACGGAAATGCTCTAACAGCGCATACAAAACAATGGTACAAAAGATCACGACGAAAGCGATGTGGCTCATACCAATTCCTTCTGCCCAAGCAAATAGCTTTTTAACTTGAGAAACGGTCCCAACAAAACCTAGGTAGAGCAACAAGCCGCCACATACGCCTTTACTGGTGAGATTCGCCAACATGCTGCCACCTTTACTGATGGCCAACAGTAAGCCAAACGCGCCTATCAGCAAGCCAAACGCCATTGGGTGACCGCCAGCGGCAACAACAATAGGAATTAGCGGGATGAGTGGACCGTGTGTACCTGCAAGGTTTGCTGTCGGTAATAAGAAACCGGAGAAGAGAATAATGAAAACAGAAGCGATCAGTAATTCATAACGAACATTTTCTAGAATAAATCCTTCATTTAGCCCTAGAGCCCCGGCAAAAGTTGCAGCAATTGCACCGACCATAACCACTTTACCAATGGTCGCCGCCATTGCTGGGATGGTGTCTTCAATCTCAAATCGATAATCTTTAAACGGCAAGTTTGGGCGCCAGCGTTTAGGCGACATGATTTGCAATTCGTGCTCTAGATACTGTTCTCGGGACTCAAATTCAGAGCTTGGTTTGTGTTGTTGCTCATAACTGAGTTCATCCTCATTGGCTTGAGGATTATCTGTTCTTATGTTTACGGACTCTAAAGTGCTGCTCATTTTGATTCCTTTCGTTCACACTCTGAGGTGTGTTGTTCCAACAAACGTAATTTACTCTCGGTATTAAGAGTTAGCGGAGTAGTCAGTATTCGGTGTCACTTGAGTTATTGTTAAAAAATGAAGGTGACTGACTAAGAATAGGGGCGGAAACAAGCTTGAATATCATTGGTATTGTTGTACAAGCTTGAGGTTCGCGGATAAAGACCAAGAACAAATTACCCTATAACTAAACGCAATCATTGAAGTCGTTAGTACCTTAAACCAATCTCAAAAAAACAAATAGTCTCAGTGAGTTAGACATTGGTCGTAGAATTGGCCTGCAAGTATGAAGATGCAGATATCGCAGGTGAGGTTGACGCTATCGCCGCTCACGTATCTGAGAAGGTTGGCGCGTCTCTTCACGACTAACTACAACTAAAGTCATACCAAAGCCCTGTTATTGAGCTCTAGTAGCAGGGCTTTTTATTGGGTGACACTTTAAGGTGAGACTGCTTTAGATGAGAGCGGCAAGTAAGGAATCACTTAAACGGATTTCGATTAGCGCGGTGCATAGTGGTAATTCACAAATTTAGTTGTGTATAAAATTTTTTTAGTAAATTAGATAAACGATTAATTAGTAAGGTTATTTATTCACATTGCAAATGATTCGTTCTAACTGCCATTTGCCAGAGTGCTAGTCTATCACTCTGAAATATAAACAAATTGTGCATGTCAATTGAGTTGAAAGTTAAGTTTTTGGTATTGCTCGCAAATTGGCGAATATGGTCATTTAGCACTAGCTTATATGTGTTGGTTAGATAACTAATGGATATAGGTATGAAACTAAACAAAATTTCTTTAGCACTCAGCGTTGCAGGTGCAGTCGTGCTATCTGGTTGTGGTGGCGGCAGTTCATCTTCCTCTGATTCTGGCTCCTCCGGAAGTAGTACATACAGCGTGAAAGCGATCGATGGTTACCTAAAAGGGGCCTTGGTATGGCTTGATATTGACGGTGACTTCGTATTGGACGATAACGAACCTTCAGCGACGTCTGGCGATGGCGGCGTAGCCAACTTAGACGTGTCGAACGTTTCCAATCCGGGGCAATACGCAGTGGTCGTCAAAGCGATTCCTGGCCAAACTATTGATGAAGATAATGGCCCAGTTTCAACGGGTTATGTGATGTCTGCTCCTGCAGGCGAAACCAATGTTACTCCTCTTTCTACACTTGTTCACGTCACTCTAAAACAGACGACTGACGACGATGCGACCGAAGAAGAGATTGAGCAAGCGAAACAAGATGCTGTCGATAAAATTGCGGCAGATTTGGGTATTGATCCCGATGATGTACTTGGCGACTTTATCGAAGAAGACCTTGACGACGCTGCTTTCGCCGCAGAAACGCTTGTGGAACAAAATGTGCTCCCCGATGATGAAGAAGATTTGGGTGATGCGGCAGAAGGGACCGATGACACACTCCTTGAATCAGCCAACACTGTTTCTTCCTCCATCAAAACGGTCAATGATACCGACCCAGAAGATTACGACACCATCGATTTGGATACCGATACGGATGGCGATGGTGTGCCAGACTTGCTAGATGCGTTCGATGATGATCCAAACGAACAGTACGATCTTGACGGCGATGGCACGGGTGACAACTCTGATTTAGATAAAGATGGCGATGGCGTGAACAACGACGTTGACGTCTTCCCAACTAACGCCAGTGAAAGTGCCGATTTCGATAAAGATAAAATTGGTGACAATGCCGATTTAGATGACGATAACGACGGTGTCAAAGACACGGATGACGACTATCCGAATGATAATACGCGAGCGGGTGACTCAGATGGTGATGGCACCGATGATCTCTACGATGAATTCCCAGATGATCCAGAGCTTGTTGGTGACTCAGATGGGGATGGTGTTGACAGTGCCACAGACCAATACCCTGGCGACCCTACTAGAGCAGGGGACAGCGATGGTGACGGCGTTGATGACTTAGACGATGAGTTCCCGGATGACAACACCCAAGCGGGTGACGCTGATGGCGATGGCGTCGACGGTCTACAAGACGCATTCCCGGGCGATGCGAGCGAATCCGTCGACACGGATAGTGATGGTATCGGTAATAACGCAGATGATGACGATGATGGTGACGGTGTAATTGATTCGCTCGATTCAGATCCATTAGATGATCAAGTCGGCGCAACGGATAACGCCAAAGTCTCGAGTGCATTGTACGGTGAAAGCTACGCGTTTATTTTCGATGCAGATATCGAAGATAACGAAGTAACCATAGAAACCATGGAAATCGACAACGGCATTGCAAACTTAGTGAGCATTGCTGAGGTCAATAGCTTTGGTATGTTCGAGTTTGAATTGGGAGAAGACAGTGATGTTGTTCTAACGTCCACCGGTTGGACGCAGTTGGATGGCCAATACAGCTTAGACTTCTCTGGCGGTAGCGAAATCATTGCCTACGCCACAAACTATCCGCAGATTGTGAGTTACTCAGTATCAGCAGTTCTTACCGATCTTGAAGGTACCGTTGTGTCTACTCTACTAACAGAGGAAGAGGTCTGGGATCAGTTCGAAGACAGTTCACTGGCGTTCAGTATGGGTGCCTTCATGATAGAAGCGGTGCTGACACCGGAAGAGGATCTGTACCGACTTTACGATGGAGATTCGGCATGGGTCTTCAAAGGCGATGGTGGGATGTCTGATGGTGAAGCAACCAGTCTGGACGAACTCGTCGTGACCACTTCTGTTGGTGAGCAAGTAAGCACAGGGTCTTTTGTCGGAGCTTATCTCTCTGGTGATGATGGAATGGCCGCAGCGGTTGAGCTGTTAGATAACAATACGGCTAACTTCTATACCATGGACTGGGAAAATAGAGATCCAAACACATTTGATACCTACGCGACTAAAGTTGCAACGGGTACTTGGTCTGATGGCGGCGTAACCTCCGTTGAACTCATTGAATTGACTGTGCCACAAGAAGCGTTAACTGCTTGGGGTGAGCTCTGGGATGAAGACAGCACAACGGTGCTATTTACCGTCTATGATGGTGTCGTGGTGAGAGGCAGCGTTGAGAAAGCGGATGTCGCTCTTGATGACGACGACTTAGTCTTTATCAGTAAGACAGCGAAAGATGACATCCTTGACGCGATCAAGCTGCCATTTGGTGAGTGTTACGCCAATAATGCTGAGTCCGGCGCGACCGAAGCTGACTTCTCGCTTGCGATTGCAGGATGTGGTGGTCTGGAAAGTAAGATCACATCAGAGATGGTCGTAGGGAATACGTTTGAACGTTTCAGAGGCGATGACAGCTCTCGCCAGTACACCTTTGTTGAAGGTGGCACGGTGCATGTTGGTAAAGATGGTATCTATGCGTTTGATGCTCAATGGGCAATTGAAGAAACTACCGGATACTTGGTCATTACCTACGAAGATGGCGGCGTTTGGAAATGGGCTTTAGTTGGCAAAGAAACTGGGTCAAGCAGTGATTCCGTCTCTGCTCCATTAACCGGGTATGCGATTGCCGAAGAAGGCGAAGTTGACAAGGTTTGGTCGGTGAAACACTTCGAAACCTACACTGATGACGCAGGCGTATCTGTCAGTGAGATTTGGTCCGAAACCTACGAACTTGTTGATAAAGCCGTGTGTCCGTTTGGGGAAATGGAGTCGGGTGCCACCGAGCAAGATTTTGATAACGCAATCACTGCGTATCAAACTTGTACTGGTAGCACACTCATGGCTTCCAATGACGATGTTTCGGGTAAAACGATACTACGAACCAACAGTCGCGGTGAAATGAGAGCCAACATGTACAATGGTGATGGCTCAGGGTCTTCATACCGTAATGGTGTGTACACTGGAGATTTCGCTTGGACGATTGTTGATGGTCAGAAAATCCAAGTCACTGACCCTAATAATACCAGCATGGTCTATGAACAATATGTGATTGCTCAACGTGGCGAAGACAGCTACCAAATGGTGGTGTTCGAGCCAGAGGAAGGCGCATATTGGGCCGATGAATACATGGATAGTTCAATGGAGAATGTTCAAGAGTGTCAAACAGGTAACACTGAGTGGGATGAGGTCAATGATGTTCCTCTCACCACCGCGACATTTGAAGAGTATCTAGAGGCTATTGATGAGTGTAAGTCTGACCTTGCGGAAGAAGTGTGGTTCAGCAACGAGTTCTTCGATAGAGATGATCGCCAGATTGTCATTTCCCAGACAGGAATGGATGCGGACGAGAAGTACACGTTCAATAGTGATGGCAGTGGCTTCTACACCGATTTAGGTGAAGAGCCATCGGTTGACTACAACTTTACGTGGACTGCCGATTCTGAAAACAAACTCTTGGTAGTTACGATAACCGCTGGAGAGTTAACAGCGATTGATTACATGGCTATTGTTGGAACGGATGGAAAACTGCTTTCAGTGAAAGCGCTCTCCAAAGCGAACGAAACGGGCTGGCCTGGTATCGGTGAGGACGATGAAGGGGATCTATGGAGTCATGTTTACATGATTGAGCAAGTATTCCCTGAAGAATAGCAACCACGTTTAGGGGAAACATTTCTCCCAAACAGAAACAAAAACGGGATTGCCTAGCGCAATCCCGTTTTTATTGATTGATCATTCAAATAGCAAGAATGCCCCACCGTGGGTGGGGCTGGCGTCAAAAACATGTTTTGACTACGGGGACCTTCCTAGTCCAGCAAGGATTAAGCGGTTGCCGCTTTTCCTGCTTTTACGCTTTCACGGGCACCCAATACTAGAGTGAGACCGAAAGCGACAGCAAACGAGATGGCCATACCTGCAACGTAATATCCGATTTGGCTTGGTATGATTGAGATGATACCCGGCAAGCCTGCTGCACCTAATGCTTGCGCTTTGACATTAAACAGTGTGATAAACGCACTTGCTGTCGCTGCGCCAATAACCGCTGCAATGAATGGGTAGCGAAGCTTCAAGTTAACACCAAACATCGCAGGTTCTGTGATACCAAGTAGTGCCGTAACGCCTGATGGCACCGCAATTCCTTTCAGTTTGATGTCTTTGGTCTTAAAGCCTACCGCTAATGCTGCTGCGCCTTGCGCAACGTTAGACATTGCCGCGATTGGGAAAATAAATGTCCCGCCAGTGACCGCAATATCGGCAAGTAACTGAGTCTCAATGGCGATAAAACTGTGGTGCATACCTGTGATAACAAAAGGCGCATAAATGAAGCCAAATAGCGCACCACCGATGAAGCCAGCTGAGTCGTACAACCAGTTCAAACCATCACCGAGTAGGAAACCGATGTCACGAGTGATAGGACCAACCAGTGTGAAGGTTAGGAAACCTGTGATGAAAATCGCCAACATCGGAGTGAGCAGATTATCCAGTACCGACGGGATGAACTTGCGTAGACCGTTTTCCACTTTCGCAAGAATGAAGGCTGACACTAATACCGGTAATACAGAGCCTTGGTAACCGACTTTCTGGATCTCGAAACCAAAGATGTTCCAAGTCGGGATGGTGCCTGCAACGCTAGCGCCACCAAATCCCCAGCCGTTTAACAGGTCTGGGTGAACCATCAACATACCAAGCGCCGCACCTAAAAATGGGTTACCGCCAAACTTTTTACTGGCAGAAAATGCAAGAAGAACAGGCAAGTAGACAAATGGTGCGTTGGCGAAGGTATTGATCATGCTCGCGAGATCCGCAAGGCCCGGGTTTGCTTCGATCAGTGATTGACCTTCAATAAACAACCCCTGAGCGGTCAGCAGGTTGAAAATACCCATCAACAGACCACCAGCAACAATGGCAGGGATGATCGGGACGAAAATGTCAGAAAGACCTTTCACCGCGCGCTGTACAATGTTTTGCTTTTCTGCACCCGCACTTGCGACGTCGTTGGTCGACATATCACTCATGCCAGTCAACTTCGCCATTTCCGCATGGACTTGGTTAACGATGCCAGATCCAAAAATGATCTGGTACTGCCCAGCAACTTTAAATTGGCCTTTGACACCTTCTAAGTTCGAGATAGCGTCTTCATCAATAATTGAATCATCTTTTAGTGCTAAACGTAGGCGTGTCGCACAGTGGGCGAGCGCTTGAAGGTTGTCTTTGCCTCCAAGAAGCTCCAGCAGCTCTTTTGCAATAATCGGATAGTTCATTCCAAACCCCAGTTGTTGTTTTTGCTATTTAATGAATCTTTGGAAAAGGTGGTTAAACTCTTTTCGGGAACGTTTGCAAAGTCGATTTTTGGTGATCTATTCAATTCAGTCAAAACATATTGGGTTTTTATGTGAGATGGATCTGCTAAAATATTTTGCTAAACCGATTGGGCAAAGTGGATTTTGTTTCCAGATCTGGTAGTTTTTGCAAACAATCCCAATAACTTAATTAGAGATCTCGCAATGGCAAGTCTACACGATGTCGCGGAACTGGCTGGTGTCTCAAAGTCGACCGTTTCTCGAGTCATCAATAACGAATACGGCGTCAAAGAGGCGACCAAAGCCAAAGTGATGAAGGCGGTGGAAGAGGTTGGTTATGTGGTCAACCAAGTTGCCAAAGACCTCAAATCGCAGAAGACAAACTTAGTGGGTGTTATTGTCCCGCGCGTTTCATCCCACGCGACGGCGCAAGGAATGGATGGCTTAAGCCGCATATTTGAGTGGGCAGGAAAACAGGTTTTGTTGGCCAGCACGCAGCAATCAAATGAAAAAGAAATTGAATATATTCAGTTATTTAATCAGAAAAGAGTCGAAGGGATTGTGCTCTACGCCACTCACATTGATGCGGACTTGGTCAAAGCGATCTCTCAATCACAAGCGCCTGTAGTGCTGGTGGGGCAAGATGGATCACTGTTCAACATTCCGAGCGTTGTGCATGATGATTTAAGGGTCGGGTTCGAAGCTGGGAATCGACTCATTGCAGCAGGGTGTGAGCAGATTGGATTTTTGGGTGTGGCGGATTCCGACTTGGCGGTAGATAAACTGCGCTCTGATGGTTTGGTGCAAGCCTTGGCAATGTCTGAAGGAAAGAAGCTACTTTTCCACTGTCACGGAGAGTTCACCATAGATTCAGGCTATGCCAACACAAAACAGATTCTGCAAGACTACCCAAATGTTGATGGCATCTTCTGCGCGACCGACCGAATTGCTGTAGGGGCGATTAAGGCACTGCAAGAGGCGGGAATTGAAGTAGGCAAGCAGGTTAAAGTACTGGGCGTGGGTAATGATGAGCTCGGTTGTATTAGTTCTCCTACTTTATCGACGTTTAACTATGCTTTTGATAAGGCAGGAGAAAATGGCGCTAAGATGCTGCTAGAGCTGATCGAAGGCAAGCCCCAAGTTATGAGCAAACTGGTTTTGACTTTCCAAAATGTAGAGCGAGAAACCTGCTAGCAGCGACTCAATTACTCCTTTTACCAAGCCTGATTCGTCAGGCTTTTTTTGTGCGTTAGATCACGGAGTGCCAGTATGAACAGCTGTGAGTAGCTTGTAGTTTCCAGATTGATGATGTATTTTGCAAACGTTCCCAATTTTTTAGGTAAGATCCAATGTCCGTTGAGCACTATCTCTCACTCTGTGGTGGAAAAAACAATATAACTCGGGTTTTGGCCCCTGAAGACGAGCTAATCATTGCGGTAGAGGATGTCAGCAAAGTGGCTGATAGCTCTTTAATCGTTGCAATTAGAGAGGTACTTGGAGAGCATCAAGTCGCCTTTAAGCGCACTCGCTGTTTTGATGAAGAAGCGCTGCTTAAAATAGGTCGAATGATTTCAGAGCAACAGCAGTTAGCACTAGCGAACGCTACCAAGCCAGCCCAATGCCCCCATCGCCCAAGTTGGCACATTTCACCGCCACAAGGTTTGCTCAACGATCCAAATGGCTTCATTTTCCACAATGGCGAGTACCACCTGTTTTATCAGTGGTATCCACATGCGTGCGTGCATAAAGACAAATACTGGGCGCACCTAACCAGTCCTGATTTGGTCAATTGGCAGTGGCAACCTGTTGCGCTTACGCCCTCGGATTGGTTTGACGCACACGGTGTTTTCTCCGGTCATGCCTTAAGCCATCAGAATCAACTTATGTTGTTTTACACTGGCAATACACGGATTGGTGAACAGCGTGACCGCCATACCACCCAGTGTTTAGCCACTTCACAAGATGGTATTCACTTCACCAAGCATGGCCCTATTATCGAGCAACTGCCTGAAGGGGTAACGCCCCATATTCGTGACCCTAAAATTGTGCGCCACAATGATTCTTGGTTGATGTTGCTTGGTGCTCAAACGTCGGATATTAAAGGGCGACTCGCCATATACCGATCTGAGGATTTGCACACTTGGCAGTTTGACGGTTTATATGGTCAAGAGTTCGGCGATTTTGGCTACATGTGGGAATGTCCCGATTTATTCAGCATCGGGGACGAAACGTTCGCGGTCATTGGCCCGCAAGGTATTGAGTCGTTTTCAGAGCACAACACAATCCCGCATCACAATGGCATCGCTCGGGCAAGGTTCAAGTCAGACAAGGGCATTGAGCTGTCGGACTTTGAGCACCTAGACTATGGTTTTGATTTTTACGCACCGCAAACCATGCTAACACCTGATGGGCGACGCGTGATGTGCGGCTGGATGGGATTACCCGATGAAATTGACCAACCTTCGGTCGATAATGGCTGGCTTCATCAATTAACGTTGATGAGAGAGTTATCGGTCAAAGATGGTCGATTGGTGCAGTGGCCCATCGCTGAGCTAGATGCCTTGGCTCAGCCGGAGCAATCGATAATGCTCAGTGATCAAGGTTACAATCTCGAGACCAAGAGTTTCGATTTAAGCATTGAGTTAGAGTGGGGTAGCCAGCTAAACCTATTTGAGGGCGAGGGAAGTCAGTTGATGCTGATCGCCGATCAATCGCGCCGAGCGTTTGTGATGGATCGCTCTCAAACTCTTAATCGCGCTCAGGATACGATACGCGAATTGCCGCTAACTGGTGACAAGATTCGCTTGCGCATTTTAGCCGATAGTTCCTCGGTTGAAGTGTTCATCAATGATGGCGATGCGGTAATGACATCTCGAGTGTATACCGAGCCACACGCCACGGGAATCTCACTCACGGGTACGCCGAGCTTGGCGCGAGTGAAGCGCTTAAATCCAAGTCGCCCGCCATTTGCAGATTAAGTCATCCATTACTCAAAAGCCCCAACTCTAAACGTTGGGGCTTTTTACTGCTTGGGTTTATGGAATGAATTATTGAATGTAATCGAGCAGTGCTTGTTCGCTAGGCAAAGCCGTCATCGCGCCTTTTTGAGTGGTGGCCAGTGCGCCACAACCGTTCGCCCATTGCACCGCGGCTTCGATTGTATCCGTATTGGCCCAGTCATTATGTTGTGACAGTTTGGCAAGCAATCCGCCAACGAACGCGTCCCCTGCGCCTGTGGTATCCACCGGTTTGACCGCTTGACCTGATAGCAAGCGTTGTTGCTGGTTAAACACAACCAGTGCGCCTTTGGCGCCTTGAGTGATCAGTACCAGCGTGTTGGTGTATTTCTCAATGACCTGTAATCCGGTCTCTAACGAATCTGAATCTGTCAGCAACATCAACTCATCATCAGAAAACTTCACCACATCGGCTAACTCAATCGCTTGGTTAACCACTGGTTTTAGCTCCTCTGGATTTGCCCAAACTTCTTCACGTAAATTGGGATCGAAACTGACAAAACCACCTGCCGCCTTAATCTGACGCATGGCTTCTAAAGTGGTGCTGCGGCTTGGTTCGTTCGCGAGGGCAATAGAGCACACGTGCAGCCACTCACCCGCGTGAAAGGTTGGGATATCGGCAAGTTCGAGAAACTGATCAGCGCTCGGCTTCACCATAAAGGTAAAGCTACGTTCGCCAGAATCATCAAGATCAACGATCACGGTTGACGTACGCTGAGCTTCATCAAGCCGCATAAACTCTGTGTCGACATCCTCATCTGAGAGTGTTTGTTTCATAAAACGACCGAGTGGGTCTTGACCAACGCGACCAAAGAAAGCGCTGTTGCCTCCTAAGCGAGCGATAGCGACCGCGACATTAGCAGGCGCGCCACCTGGACACTTTAGGTAGGTAAATGGTGTATCTGGAATCAAGTCGACAACCGCGTCTCCCGTTACCCAAACTCTGTTCATGATTGTTACCTCAGTCGTTCATAGTTGATGCGCTAATTATACGGCTAAAACGGTTTAGCTTGCTATTCGAATCCGCCAAAACAGCCAAGAGCGAGTGTAATTTGTGATCTAAAACGATCTTTTGAGCGGCTATGCAAAGCGATCGTCATTCCACTCGGAAAGCATTAGAAATCTTTCTCAATGACAGTAGAATAGACGGGCAAAGTGTCAAATGCTCAGGGAAAAAATGACCACTAAAAAATTAAAACTGGCTGATATTGCTCAGTTAGCGGGTGTCTCAAAATCGACGGTAAGCTTTGTGCTCAACGGGCATGCGAAAAAACACCGAATCAACCAAGAGACGGTTAAGAAAGTTGAGGCAATTGCCGCAGCCCACAATTATTCCCCCAGTATTTATGCGCGAGCGTTAAAATCTAAACAGACG
Source organism: Vibrio sinaloensis (assembly GCF_000808535.1). Classification (GTDB taxonomy): domain Bacteria; phylum Pseudomonadota; class Gammaproteobacteria; order Enterobacterales; family Vibrionaceae; genus Vibrio; species Vibrio sinaloensis_D. The sequence continues at coordinate 149,149 of NZ_JWLV01000034.1, read as the reverse complement.
TATACCGCAGGTTTAGTGATTCCGGATCTTGCCAACATGGGCTTCGCCTCTATTGCCAAGCGGCTTGAGGTTTTATGCCGAAATCACGGTTATCAGCTGTTGATTGCGTCGTCCGATGACAACCCTGAGATGGAAAAGCAAGTCATCCAAAGTTTGGTGGATAGACAAGTTGATGTGCTGTTTGTCGCGACCTCTTTCACCAATGAGCAGTATTTACAACAAGTTAAGCAAACAACTCCGATCATCTTGTTTGACCGAGTGTTTGAGGGTAGTGCGTTTACAACCATTAAAACGGACGCCGCGAGTGCAACTCAAGAGGTGGTGAGCAAACTGGTTGAGGGAGTAGACGAGTGCTGGTACATCGGCGGGCAGATGGATTTGTCGCCCAGCCGAGATAGATTTATCGGTTACCAAGCGGCTTTGCTGCGAGCGGGTATCGACTTTAGACAAGAACACGTGCTCAACAAAGACTATCAACCCTCATCAGGTTATGACTTGATGGCGAATGCAGTTTCTAGTCGTGGCTGTGCACCTAAGGCGGTGTTTACCGCCTCTTACTCCTTGCTTGAAGGGGTACTCCGCTATCTAACAGAGCACGACATGCTGTCGGACGATATTCAGATCGCAACGTTCGACAACTATGACATTCTTGATTGCTTACCGCTGAAAATTGATTCGGTAGAGCAAGATTGCGAATCTATTGCTCAAGCCCTCTTCAATGCCGGACAATCTGTGTTAGAGCAACCGAGCAAAGCGCCAGAACAGATCAGCATTCCTGCCAAAATTCACTATCGTCGTCAGGTATCAGCCAACAAATGAATGTTAACGTGAGTAAAGCGTGCCATTGGGTCTCTTTGCTCCGATTGATACCAGCAAGCGGGCATTGCCTTTTCTAGTCCTGCGTTTTTGAGGGCGGATTTTTCTTGTTTGTCGATGGTGATGAAGCGCAGCAAACTATCCAAAATTCGTCTGAGGCTACTTGGTGTCAGATCGCCATCTCGCCAGTAACGTTTGATCTCGCCAATGATCACATTAAGTGGCACGATTGGTTCAAGTGTTGAGTGCTTTAAAGAGTGAACGTTAGAAGAACGCGGGCAAGAGGCGCGAGCAAGTTCCCAATCGGGTTTGCCTTTGCTTGAGATAAACCCCTCCCGATAGCAGAAGTAACTCAACAAGAATCGCTCGATGTGCTGCCATCTTTGGCCGCGAACTTCTAAGTAGATGTGTTCAAATTCCAGTTCTAAATCAGTCATGCACCGCCTCGCCTTAATTTCGGCGACATAGTAACGGCTAGCCAGCCGCGACAGCAAGGGGTTGATGATGACGGGTTTTCTTAATGGCAAACAGTAACTGCGCCAGTAACAGTACTCCAGTTACGCCCAAACCAATGCCAATACCACCCCAAATGCCTGCTAATTCAAATTGCGGCATCAATATCCACGCAGCCGGTAAGCCAAATGCCCAGTAGCCAATGGCGGTCATAATGGTCGGTCCCATCACGATCTTCATTCCGCGTAATAGGTTGATTGCTAACAGTTGCCAAGCGTCTACCACAAACGACAGTGCTACTACCCATAACACCATGGCCAAAAGAGTGCTGAGCTCAGCATCAAGATTGAACAGGCTAGCTATAAACTCGGGCCACAGCATAAATCCACCCGCTAACACCACACTTAATACGGTGGTAATGCCAAAACTGCGCAGGGCGGTACGTTTGATACCGTCGTAGTTTTCGGCGCCGAAGTCTTGCCCAACAAGAATGGCCGCGGCTTGCGAGAAACCAAAGTTGATGTTCCAAGTGAAACTCAAACATTGCAGCAAAATTTGGTGTAAAGCTAAGGCAGCGATGCTGATTGTCCCTGCCATTAACGTTCCGCCATAAATCAGACCATGCTCAAGCAGCGCAGCAAGGGCAATGGGCAATCCCATGGCGAGCAACGGTTTTAGCAATGACCAAGAATACTCTTCTCGATTCAACCATGGGGCAAATGCCATGTACTCAGGGCGCTTAAATACCCAGATGCCATAGCCAACCATCACGATTGTCGCCGCAAGTGCCGTTCCCGCGCCTAATCCAGCTAACCCAAAACCCAGTGAGAAAGCGAGCAGGTAACTGATTGGCACATTGAGCAACACGGTAAGCAGTGACATCACCATAATTGAACGCACGTTGCCAAAGGCGCTGGTTAAACCACGCAATACTAGCAGCAGTAGGGAAGGCAACATCGCCCATTTTAAGGTGTCGACATACGCCATCGCCGGCTGTGCGAGCTCAGTGGGTTGGTTTGCCAGTGCAAGCAGTTGAGGAACAAATGCAAAGCTAATTGTTAGTACAACAGAAAGCACCAAAGACAAAAGGACCGCGCCTTTCACGGCTAAACGAATTTGTTGATTGCCATACTCAGGGCGAGCGATTCGCTGCCCATAAGCGATGGCAATTAAATTCGCTACGCAGCCAACCGTACTGCCTGCAATGATAAACACAAAAGAGTAGACCGACGCCCCTAAACCACCTGCTGCGATCGCAGAAACACTCAAGCGCGACATCATCCAAACATCGGTTAACACTAATGCCATGGAGATCATTTGCGAAATGATGAGTGGGATAGCAAGTGAGAGAATTTTTTTCATTGGGCGCCTCGTGATCAGTATCACACAAAGGTACGAATAATCTTGCTGGCGTTCAAATGACATTTATGCCAATCTGACATGACTTAAACTCATGGGAAAGACGATGCGACCTTACTCCAATCTTCCATACTCTCACAATGCCTTCAAAGTGTTTGAAGCTGTCGCGCGTTTGATGAGTTTTACCGCCGCGGCAGATGAACTCAATGTGACGCAAAGCGCCGTGAGTCGGCAGATCAAGCAACTTGAGACCGAACTTGGTGTCAGCTTGGCTATCCGCAAGCACCGCTCTATTGAACTGACTGAACATGGCAAAGATCTCTACCAAATTTTGCGTCAAAACTACCATAACCTAGATGCATTGATTACCCAGTGGAAAGCGCCAGTTAAAAAGCGGATTGTGATTAAGAGCGCCCTCAGTTACGCGACACGTGTTTTGATGCCTAACGTCGCGTTGCTCAATGAGAAATACCCCGAACACGAGATTGTTATCATCCCGTCGATTGAAGAAGATCCGGTGCTAGAGCACGAAGACTGCGATCTACTGATTTTAAATACTCGCCATAGAGATCGCTACTTGGGTCTGCCGGGGATTCGCTTTTTACGAGCAGAATACATGGCTCCGGTTTATGCAGAGTTGATGTCTGAACAAACCATTCAAATTGAAGATGTGCTTGAGTTGCCTCACCTCCACGCGACGCTTGATCATCAAGATTGGAAACTGTGGCTTGCAAACGCGAATTTGAAGGGGAAAAAGCGCGGCAGAGACACGGTCTTTTTCAGTTTAGATTTGGCGTTAAGTGCATGCTTGTCTGGTCAAGGAGTGACGGTGACTGATCTGTTATTGGTATTACCTGAACTCAAACGAAAGTTCCTCAAGTGCCCAGAAAACATCGCGTTGCAGCACAGTGATTGGCACTACCTCTGTTATCAGAAAAACCATACTCCAATCGCCAATGAGATCCTTGAATGGCTGACCGAGCAAACCAAAGCAGAAGTGCAAGAGTTGCAATCGCTTTGCGAACAGTTTGGTTGGCAGTGTGAACACGTTGAGTGGGCTCGCTAAAATATCCATAAACTGCATATTTTTCAGATATTTATTCAACGTTTTGTTGTCTGTATTCTGTGATCCATTGATCATTAATCTCGCCAATACCTCGCTAGACTGCCAACAACAGCTTTCCAAACAATAATAATTTGCAAACACAGATTGAAGCTGAATTCGCCTAATTTGATCCAAAATGGAGATAGAAGAGATGAAAACATGGTCTGTGACATTCGCCGCGAGCGCCATTGCTGTGGCGCTCAGTGGTAATGCAATTGCGTGTACGGGTTTGATTGTTGGTAAAGGGGCATCGGCTGATGGCAGCATTATGATCGCTCGCAACGAAGACTTCGGCATCAACAACTGGAACAAGTACCTTGAGTATCGCTCTGCACAAGATAACGAGCCGGGAGATTGGACACTCGGTAATGGCTTGGTGGTGCCAATGCCTGAGCACTTCTTGGCTTACTCTTCTATTCCCGATTGGGACGCCATCACCGTTGACAGTGACGGCAAATACTACGAAGAACGCGGCATTAACGAGTACAACGTCGCGGTGTCGGCTACCACCAGTGCTGAAGTGAATGACAAAGTTGCCAAAGCGGACCCTTTGGTGAAACCAGGCATTATTGAAGCGATTATTCCCACTTTGATTCTCCCGCAAGCAAAGAGCGCCAAGCAAGGCGTGGAACTGCTTGGAGACTACATTGAAAAATATGGGGCGGGGGAAGGAAATAGCCTCTATATCGCCGACGTCAATGAAGCTTGGCTGTTTGAAATTGGATCGGGTCATCACTGGATTGCGGTTAAAGTGCCCGACAACAGCTACGCGATGATTGCCAATGGACTGCGTATTCATGGCGTCGACCTTGCCAGCGAGGAGGTTCTGCATTCGCAAGGCATGCTTGAGTTTGTAGAAAAGCACAAGTTGCTCGACAAGGTTGATCGCCAATCATTCAACTTTGCTAAAGCGTTTGGCGTGGTGGGGGATGAATACAACATTGACCGTGAATGGCTCGGGCAAAAGATGTTGACGCCATCGAAGTATCAGCAAAGCCGATTAGCACAATATCCGCTGTTTATGCAGCCGGATGACAAAATCAGTGTTGAAGATGTGGCTGAAGTGTTGAGTGCAACTTACGATGGAACTGCACTAGAAGGCAAAGCGAAACGTCCAATTCGCGTTGAACGCCAGTTAGAATCTCACATTATTCAGCTTCGTGCGGAGATGCCCAAAGAGCTGCAAGGTGTGATTTGGCAAAGCTTTGGCGTATTGCCAGAGTCTGTTCTGGTTCCGCTCTACTCAACGTTACAGGAATACCCTAAGGCTTACCAAGTGGGGGATGACACCTACAGCGACGACTCGGCTTATTGGCAGTTTAGAAGCTTGACTGCCCTTGCATCAGCGAACCCAGACAAATATTTGCCCATGCTAAAACAGACGTGGGACAAAGAAGAAACGCGTTTGTATAAACAAGTGCAACACCTCGATGCGACGCTCAGTGACATGTACAAGCAAGATAAGCAGGCGGCTCTCGATATGGCAGCGGATTATTCTTATGGTCAGCTTAAACGGACACTCAATATGGCGACAGATATTCGCTATAAAATGATGACCGATTTGACCAAGAGTACAGAGAAGAAGTATTCCGAAGAAGAGTTCAAAAAGATCATGAGTTTATAACTCACCCAACGAAAAACGGAGCCACTGGCTCCGTTCTTGGTTAAGGAATCTAACTTGCTTTATCTAGCGCAGAGATAAGACCAAAGCTCTGCTTTAACTCCGTCAGAAATACCTCATCTTCGCACATCGCTTTTTCAGGCTCGTCACTGATTTTGGCGACCGCCTGTCCATTACATTCTGCCAGTTTGACCACCATAGAGAGGGGTTGGTACTGAATCTTATCATTACGCCAGTCGCCCATGTCATTGGCTAAAAAGGTGCCAATTCCAAAACTGACATTAGCGCGATCTTTGAAGTAGTCGCAAATGTCTAATGCGCGTTCAAAATTGAGTCCATCGGTAAAGATCAATACTTTGGATTTCGGGTCGATTCCCAATGCTTCGTAGTGCGCGATCATTTTGTCACCCCACGCGTAGGGGCAACCGGAATCATGGCGCACGCCAGCATACGCATTCGCGCGTTCAAGGCTGAAGTCGGCGAGAAAGGCGTCAATCCCAATGGTGTCGGTGAGTGCAATACCGAGTTGACCGCCAAAGGTGGTATGCCATTGATCAAGGGCAACCTGTTGAGACTTTGCGGGCTCTGTTAATTGCTGATGTGCCATAAACCACTCGTGGGCGACAGTACCAATAGGTGTGAGACCAAACTGTTTAGCTAAGTGATAGTTACTCGTACCCGACATCAGATCTGAGGCGTGTTGGCGTAAATAATCCACCACGTCATGTTGAACTTGCGCGCTAAATCGGCGTCGGCTGCCCATTTCTGAAAACTGGAAGTTGGTGATGTTTCGGTGCTTGAGTTCGCGACGCAACCAATTCACTTTATCGACTAACGTTTTCTGAAATTGTGCATAGGGAATAGAGGGCCAACGACGGCGATTTCGCACTTCGGAAATGATGCTCATTACCAGAGTTTCATACAAGATCGTCTCATGCCAAAGACCTCGAATAGAAACGCGTAATTGGTCTTTGCTTTTTGTCGGTAAAACACGCACTTCCACCTGAGACTGTGGACGAAAACGAAACTCTGCTAGGTAGTCAATAAACGTGCTATCAAGGTAAGGCGCTTGCTCAGTCAGGTAGCGGCGCTCTTCATCACTGAAGTTGACCTTGGCGAGGCGAAGAATCTCATGTTCGACGTCATGTTTAAGATCGGACAAGTCTTCATCCGAACGAACAATAAGTTCATATCGCACTTGGGTGCTGGGATACAGCTTGTAAGCGGCATGCATCATATTAATTTTGTACACGTCGAGATCGAGTGCACTTTGAATAATGCTTTGATTGAAAAGCGAGGTGGTCATGATGCCATCCTATCTATTACTCAGCTTAATTACTTGCTCGAACTCTAATCAACCAAAATGGGTTTGTCAAATTGTGTTACTAACTAGCCTTGCCATCAAACTAAGTTCCGCGCTCTTAATAATTAGGTGAAGTTACTATCAATTTAAACGCAGGCTATCTCGAATTAGAAAAGAATGCCGGTTAATCACAAAAGGTTACTTTCTGGTTGAAATTGTATTGGACGGTGATAATGTACGCACTAGAGAAGGATGTAGGAAACGTAAATGATTGTCACCATTGACATGATATGTCTTAGGCTCGGCAGCCAAGGGTTGGAAGTGTTGTTAATCAAGCGCAACAACCCAGAGCGACCGCAACATGGTATGTGGTCGATTCCGGGTGGATTCGTGTTTGAACAAGATTGGACGGAGCGAGGTGGGCAACCCGCCGATCAAGATTTTGATGCCGCGAGGCGACGCATTTGTCGGCAAAAAATTCACACGTACCCCAATTACATCAGCGAACCCATGGTAGATGGTAACCCCAAACGTGACCCTGAAGGGTGGAGTGTGACAATTGCGCACTACGCGCTGCTCAATCAAGCCAATGTCGAGCAAATAGAAAACTGTGGCTTGTGCCAAGAGCAGCTTCGCTGGTTTGCGTTAGAAGACGTGCTTCAAGATGCGTTAGACCTCGCGTTTGATCACGCGGAGCTGATTAAACTGGCGTGGCGTAAGTTGCGTGCAGCCGTTGAGTACACATCGGTGGCGTTATTCGCTCTGGACAAAGAGTTTTTAGTCTCTGACATTATCGCCGCGTACGCTGAGTTTGGCGTTGAAATTAACCGAATGACGGTCAAACGACGCCTGATAGAAACAGGCGTGATTGTTAGTGCTAACAAGATGGCGTCTACCAACAAAGGAAAAGGCGGCAAGCCTGCTCAGGTTTACAGTTTGAGCGAAAAAAGCGTGACATATTTTCAAACGTGCCTGCGTTGAACAGCATAAGGAATAACCCATGTCTTTGAAAACGGTACAGATTGAGAAATCGAAAACAGCGGCCGTCGATGTTGACCCGCAAAAAGGCTTTAGTGAGCTTTGCCCGAACGAACTGCCTGTAGCGGGGGCGCTGGAAATCGTCGACGAATTGATTGCCAACCACAGTAAAGCGAGTATTAAGCTCGTGTCGCGAGATATGCACCCTCCAGGCGCAGCGTGGGAAGCGGAAACTCCAGCGAACATGCTGGAACCTGTTGGGCTGCCAGAAGTGGATATTAAGTGGAACCCGCATTGTGTGGTCGGTACTTCGGGCGTTGAGTTGTTGCCCGGCTTGCCAGCGATTCGTGACTACGACTTCCAAATGAACAAAGGCATCGACCCAGACGCGCACCCTTATGGCGCTTTCTACCATGACCAAGCAGATACGCTGTCGACAGGCGGGATCGAGTTTCTGCAATCTAAAGGCATAGATACCGTGATTGTCGGGGGCTTGGCGTTAGATTTTTGTGTTAAGAAGTCGGTAGAACAGCTGGTGGATGCAGGCTTTCGGGTGATTCTGAATCTAGCCTCGACGCGAGCAGTGTTTCCGGAGAATGCTGAGGATGTCGCGCAAGCGTTGTCTGAAAAGGGCGTGCTTCTTGTTGAGAGCGCTTCAGAGCTCATTGTGAGTGGCAATGACAAATAAGTAGCCATCGTAGAGAAACAATCAAGCGAGGCATTGTTGCCTCGCTTTGGTTTAAAATGTCCAACTGGCTAGGTTGTCTCAATTAGCCTTGATTACGCTGGAACACCGTTTTGCCATCTTTGATCGTCTCTAGCACTTGGATCTGATTAATATCCGAAGGGGCGACCTCTAACGGGTTTGAGTCCAATACCACGAAGTCAGCACGCTTACCCACTTCAATTGTCCCCTTAGTCGTTTCCTCAAAGTTTTGGTAAGCCGCATTAATCGTCACGGCTTCCAATGCTTGGTACGGAGTAATCTTATGATGCTCACCCAGAGTTTCGCCACTGCGAGTGACGCGGTTTACTGCGCTCCACATGTTGGTCATCATATCTGGGAAGAGCACGGGCGCATCCATATGAATGGTGAACATGAGATCATTTGAATTTGCCCATCCCATCGGTGAGATGTTTGACGCTCGCCATGGTCCAAGTACCGAACTCTTATGAAAATCTCCCCAAAAATAGGTGTGAGCAGGGAAGAATGAAGGGATCATTTCATTCTTTTTCATACGCTTAACCTGATCTAAGCGAGTGGTTTGCGCATGAATCACCACAGTACGACGGTCTTCCTTGCCCAGCTTTTCATCCGCACGCTCAACCGCATTGAGTAAGATATCCGCGGAAGCATCACCATTACTGTGGCTAAGTATTTGTGCATTCATTTTGTAGGCTGTTTCTACCCAGTGATTCATTTCTTCTTGATTCAGCACTGGATAACCGTGGTAGTCGTAGGCGTGGCTATGCGGTGGCTCATAATAAGGTGTTGATAAGTAAGCAGTCTTACCTTGAGGTGATCCATCGCCGACCATTTTAACGCCCGCAAGTGTAAAGCCATTGATGGTCGATTTCATTGGCATCAGTTCAATCGCTTCTTCTAAATCCACCCATTTAGCGTAAGCGAGGAGATCGATTTTCATGAGATCATTTTCGGCCATGGTTTTCATTGCGCGTAGCGCTGGCATGGTAGCTAGCCCTTCTTGGGTGGTTGTGATGCCGTAGCTAGCGTACATATCTTGTACTTTACCAAAGCGGCGAATCGCATCTTGTTGGGTCATTTCAGGTAGGTTACCTAAAATTGCATATACCGCAGACTCTTCCAAAACTCCGGTCATTTCACCATTCCCATCACGGCGAATAACGCCTCCTTCAGGGTTTGGGGTCTGCTTTGTATAGCCAATAAACTCTAGGCCTTTACTGTTACATGTTGCGAGGTGCCCAGAAATATGCACCGCGCAGAAGTTGTAATCACCGGTAAATTGGTCGAGCTCTTCTTTGCTAGGGTGACGCTTTTCGTTTAGCTCGGCATCATCATAACCAAAGGCGACATGCAAAATGTCTTTATCTAAATTTGGCTGAGTGAAGTAGCGCGTCATTTGAGTGCGAATGTCTTCGATAGAATTGGTACTGCCCATAGGTGCTGGGTAAAGGAACTCACTTTCAATCAGTGGTAGGTACTGTGCGAAATGGCCGTGGCTATCGATAAAACCTGGAGCAAGCGTCTTTCCTTGAAGATCGCGCACATGAGTTTCTTTGCCTTTTTGCTTGAGGATATCTTGGTTTGAACCCACCGCGACGATATTGCCATCCTTAATCGCAACCGCTTGTGCGCGAGCGTTTTCACCTGTCACGGTGATGACATCAGCATTGGTAAAAATAAGATCTGCATCGTTGGCAAATACCGATGGGGTAATAAGTGCGGCGATAAGTGTTAGCGGAAACCTTTTCATTTTGTTCTCTCCGAGCCAGAAATCATGAACTGACTTCGATTTTTCCATGAAAAAACAAAACAAAAAAATCAGTTATGTTAGGTTATTCCTAACGAATTTTACTGGAGAGTATCGAGTGCATACGTTGGAACAGATCAGTGCGTTTGTTGCTGTCTTTGAGCTAGGATCGTACAGCCACGCGGCAAAACACCTAGGTAAGTCACGCACAACAGTACGAGAGCACGTAATAGCCTACGAGGATCTGCTCGGTTACCCGCTTTTTGAAATCGAGGGGCGCAAAGCGGTGCCTACAGATAAAGCGGCTCAGCTTTATCAACGTGCCAAACTTGTTGAGAAACAAAATCGGTCGCTCTTTGCTCAGAGCCAGACACTGTACGAAACTGATGTTCACACAATCAATATCTGTTATGACGTGATCACACCATTGGATCTTATTGCTTATATTGAGCACCAACTGCTTAGCTATCGCGAAGACCTCACCGTTAACTGGCTGCATCGAACCCGTGAGCAAGCGTTGGAGCTTTTGATACAAGGGACGTGTGATATCGCGATCTTGCCTTATCGTGGTAAGGCAACGGCTGAAAAAGAAGTCACTTGGCGAGCATTAGGCAATGTTGAAGTGGGTTTTTATGTTGGTTCGAACTCTCCACTAGTGCAGCGTAAAGCGCTCAAACTTGAAGAACTCATGCTAGAAACTCAATACATCACCGAGAATTTTGCCACGTTCAATTCTGATTTATTAAGCGTGAAGCTCTCACCCAAAGTTCATACTGTAAGCAATAGTGATTTACTGTGCGAGCTGGTGAAATTTAATGGCTGGACGGCCATGCCTAAGCGGTACATGACCCCTTGGGTAGAAAGAGGGGAGCTTGTCGAGATCAAGTTGAATGAGGTCGAGCAGTCGCTTCGATTTGGGCTCAATGCCTTTTTCTGTTTTGGTAAGTCAGATATTGAAGAGTTTTCTCTAATTCTTGATTGGATGCACGATTGGTGGGATCTGTCTTCGAACTAGTCTTCCCGCTTTTCGTCAAATAAGTGCCCATACACTGAGTAGCAATAATCCGAGAGTACAAGTCACGGTAGACATTGTCGTGGTTAGCGCAATAATATTGGCCGCGAGCACAGCGTTTCCGTTCATTGCCCTTGCCATAATGTAACTGGCAGATGCCACTGGTGCAGCGTTCATAAAGAAGATGATTCCGAGCTCCATCCCCTCAAACCCTAACCAATAGGCGCATCCAGTAATGAGTATTGGTGCGGCCACCAACTTAAATCCGCTTGCCGTCCAAGAGGGCGCTTGTTCTTTTTTGAGAGAGCTTAAATTGAGGGAGCCGCCAATACATAGAAGGGCGAGAGGCAATGTCATTTTGGCAAGGTAGTTACCTGCATCAATCGCAATGGTTGGTACAGGAATACTCAGAACGTAAAAGGCGATGCCGAGTAAAATCGAAATAATGAGAGGATTTTTGGTTAACGTAGCCGCCATCATTTTGCCCACCTTTACCCCCGATTCTTGATGCTTAGGAGTGAGGCAAATCACCGCCAACACGTTGTAAACCAATGTGGTTGCGGCGACAAATATCGCGCCTAATGCGATGCCTTGCTCACCATAGGCATTGGCAACATAAGCGATGCCGATAATGCCAGTGTTCGCGCGAAACCCGCCCTGTATGATCACGCCTTGGTCTGGAGAGGTTGGAAAGAGCGCCTTTACGCAAACTGATGTAAACACGAAAAACGCTACACTGGACAGCACACCGTACAAGATGAAGTGACTCGCGGCAGAGATATCATGTTCTGAAACTACGATGCTCAGAAAGAGCATGGTAGGGAGTGTCACCTGAAACACCAGTTTCGAGGCGACCTCAATGAAGTTATCGTTTATCAAACCAATACGTTTGAATACGATACCCAGCACCAACATCAAACAAATTGGCCCCGTGATTGATACAGAAAATTGCAACTGGCTGAGTAAATCCATTCGACTCATCACACAAAAAAATATCCCTTCTCAATACCTTATCAGAGTGCGTCGGTTGGAGATGTAAGAAATGTTCCAGATTTTAGAGGTTTGGCAGTATTTCATGTCGGATATGAACTGACACGTTCCGGTTTCTTATTGATATCCATTCTCATATTGATTGATAATATTGTTATGTTATAACATTGCACTGAATTTATTTTTAAGGACATGAATAATGAAATTTAGGATAGCGGGTATCGCCGCAATCGTTGCTATTGCGGCGGTCACTGTATCGCAATTCACTCAACCCACGTCAAGCCAAGCATTAAAAATCTCTGGACCGTTTGAATACTCAAGCCAAGATCTCTCGAAAGATGGTTATATGTTCACCCGAATGCAGGTTGTTGAATCTTTGGTCGCGATCAATAAAAAGGGCCAAGTGGAGCCGCAACTCGCTGTTGCGTGGACCGTGAGTCCTGATGACCTCGAGTGGACGTTCGATATCCGAGAGGGGGTAACGTTTCACGATGGCGAAAAACTGGATGCGGCAGCGGTTAAATTGGCGCTTGAAAATGCGATGGCGAAGCCGGGCGTGATTAAGCGTGCGCCTATTTCAGAGATAGTGGCGAACGGGAATCAGCTGACACTTCGCCTGTCTAAACCTTATAACCCGATGTTGTCGGTTTTGGCTCATTACACGGTAGCGATCGCTTCTCCGAGTAGCTACAACGAAGAAGGAACCTCTACTTCACTGGCTGGTACTGGCCCTTACAAAATTGCTGAACTTGTCCCGCCACATAAAATTCATGTGACCCGTAACGAGGGTTATTGGGGCAGCAAAGCCAAGATTGAAAACGTCGAATATCTAGCTGGTCATCGTGCTGAAAGTCGTGCTCTGCTCGCCCAAACAGGTCAGGCTGATATCGTGTACACCCTCGATCCAGCAAGCATCGCGCCATTGCAGCAAACAGAGAATGTCGATGTCGTGAGCGAATCTATTCCTCGGACAATTTTGCTCAAACTGAACAACGAGCATCCGTATCTTAACTCGTACCAAACACGCCAAGCGCTGAGCTTAGCGCTCGATCGTACCGGTATTTCCAAGCAGATCATTCGCATGCCGGGCTCTGAAGCCTACCAGCTTTTTGCGCCTTCGTTAGGGGCTTGGCACATTGAAGCGTTCGCGCAGACGTCTCGTGATATTGCCAAAGCGAAATCGTTGCTTGCTTCTCAAGGATGGCAGCAAAACGAACAAGGCATCCTAGAGCGAGAAGGCAAGCCGTTTGTTGTCAATCTGACTACCTATTCAGATCGTCCAGAACTGCCCGTGGTCGCTACCGCTATTCAAGCGCAATTGAAGGAAGTCGGCATTCAAGTTGATATCTCCATTGATAACTCCAGTGCGATTCCAGCGAAGCATCAAGATGGCACAATTGAGTTGGCACTCGTGGCGCGTAACTTTGGCGCCACGGTCGATCCCCTTGCGCTGCTTCTTAAAGACTTTGCTGAGCATAAAGGTAGCGATTGGGGACCAACGAACTGGTCATCGGAAGAGTTTAGCGCGCTGCTAAGCCGCTTGAGCGCCACAAAAGATCGCGCTGATTACCAACAGCAAGCGCAGCAAGCGTCTCAAATTCTTGCGCAAGAGATGCCATTGATTCCTATCACTTTCTACACCCAACTTGTGGCGGTGAATAAGAAAGTCGGCAACTTTAGCTTTGACCCGTTTGAGATCAACTACCGAATTTCAGAGATGACGCTGAATGATTAACATCCTTCTTAGAAGAGTGTTCCAAGCCACGTTGGTGGCTTGGAGTATCGGCACGTTGACATTCATTTTGATGCGCCTACTTCCGGGGGATTTTGCGTTTCGTATCGCTGCGGGTCGATATGGTTACGACTATGTGGATGCAGAAGCGGCGCAAGCAGTCAGTGCGGAGCTCGGTTTAGACCGATCTGGGTTTGAACTTTATTTTCAATGGTTGTGGGATCTGCTCCAGTTTGACCTCGGTCGTTCCCTGATTAGCGGCACCCCCGTCATTGAAGAGATAACGCATCAGCTTGGTCACTCATTGCTGCTCGCATTGGTTGCTTTGTTACTGTCTGCCCTTATCGCGATACCTATTGGTGTCTATTGTGGAAAACATGCCAACTCGGCGGCTGATAAGTGGAGTTTGATTACTTCGGTGTTTATCCGCGCTCAGCCAGTCTTTGTGATTGGCTTAGTGATGACGATTCTATTTGCACTGCACTTAGGGCTGTTTCCTGTGGCGGGGTTTGGCAGTGCAGCACATCTCTTTTTGCCGGGCTTGACGTTAGCACTCTCACTGGCGGCGATGTCAAATCGGCTTATTCGCAACGCGACGCGCAGTGCGATTACAGCACCATACTTTAAGTTTGCCAGACTAAAAGGACTAACCTTTGAGCAAGCATTCCAGCATCACGCACAGCGCCATATTGCGATTCCGATTGTCACTTTCTTAGCGATTCAAACCATTGGCTTGATGGAAGGCATCATCATGATCGAGTCACTTTTCTCTTGGCCAGGTATCGGCCACGCGTTGGCGCACGCGATTTTCGCTCGAGATATCCCAATGATCCAAGGAACAGCATTGGTGATGGGCTTGTTGTTTGTTGCGATCAACACCTTTATTGACCTCGTGACCTACCAACTTGATCCAAGACAACAGCAGGAGGCGACGCAATGAAACTGCTTGCTAAACAAATTTGGGGCATTGCGATTATCGGCGCTGCACTGCTGCTCGTGTTGACGCAAAAACTGCTCTTCAATAGTGACCCAGCCGCACAGCAACTCTCATTGGCGTTTTCTTTGCCTGATTTCTCCGAGCCACTGGGGCGCGATCATTTTGGTCGGAGTAACTTTGCTCGTTTAAGTGATGCGATTGTTACCTCGTTAACATTGGCTTGGTTAAGTGTATTGACCTCTGCTGCGTTAGGGATTGTTGCAGGCGTACTCGCAGGGTGGCGCAAAGGGTGGTGGGAGAGAAGTTTCTCTTTTGTGATGAATATTATCCTCGCAATGCCGGGGCTGATTTTAGTGCTGTTATTTGCCGCACTAGTACCGGGATCCTTTACGATTTTGTACGTCGCAATCGCCCTTATTTTGTGGGTTGAGTTCTACCGAGTGGTGCGTAATAGAACGCTATCTCTGATTCATTCTCCGCAAGTTGAAGCGTCTGTGTTGTATGGGTTTGGCTCTTGGTATGTATTTAAACGTCATATTTGGCCCCACTGCCGTCAAGATGTGTTCACCCTCTGCTGCTTTGGGGCTGGAAACACCATACTCGCGCTTGCCTCGCTCGGCTTTTTGCATGTAGGGCTTAAGCCACCAGAGGCGGAGTTAGGACTCATGATGGTAGAGCTGTTTCGTTACTACCAAGTTGCACCTTGGGTGTTAGCGCAGCCACTGATCACCTTGTTTGTTTTAGTACTCGGGTTCCATTTACTCGCGAGTGGGGAAAAGTCATGAATTGTTTTCTTCGTGTCGAATCACTGTCAGTAAAAACGGAGCAGCAAGTCTTAGTTGACCCGGTGAGTTTTACCCTCGCTAAGGGAAAGCCGCTTACGATTCTTGGCGAAACAGGGGCGGGAAAAAGTTTGATTGCGGCTGCGCTAACCGGAACCCTGCCAAAAGAGTTGGTTGCCAAGGGGCAGATTTACCTCCATGACCGAGCGGTCGGTGAAAGCGAGTTGCAGCAGATGTGGGGGCGAAAAATCGCGTTGCTTCCTCAAGAACCATGGCTTGCGCTAGACCCTATTATGCCCGCACACCAACAGATTGAAGAGGTTCATACTCTCGTTAATCAGGCTCCTGCGTCGATGGCCAAAAAACGAGCTCAATCAGCGCTTGAGAGCATGAACCTTAGTCACGCGAAACAAAAATATCCTTTCCAGCTTTCAGGTGGAATGGCGCAGCGAGTCGCTTATTTATGCGCGACTCAGGCTGGCGGAGAATTGCTGTTAGCGGACGAGCCCACCAAAGGGCTAGATCGAGACCATTGCGACATTGTTGGTGACATGCTCGCAGCGCACGCAAAACAGGGCGCATTGATTACCATCACTCATGATATCGAGCTGGCGCAAAGGCTAGGGGGAGACATGATTGTGATGAAACAGGGTGAAGTGGTGGAATCCGGAATCGCACATGAGATCTTAGCCAATCCGAAATCTGAGTACGCCAAGGCGCTTATCGAGTCGAGCCCGAAACATTGGCCAAAGCGAGCCTCTGCAAGCTCAGGTCAGCCTCTGGTGAGTATAGAAAACCTATCACTGCGTCGAAATCAAACCACCCTGTTTGACAAGGTTTCTCTTCACGTCGATGAGGGCGAAGTGGTTGGAATTTATGGTCAAAGTGGTTGTGGTAAAACGAGTTTGGCGGATGCGGTGTTAGGGTTACTCACGCCAAGTTCTGGAGAGATTGTGTTTCACCAAACGGTCAGTGTTGGGCAAAAGCTAAAGCTCTATCAAGACCCGCCAAGTGCATTTGCTACACACGTTACGCTCAATCAACTACTGAGTGATTTACAGCAAATTCACTCTTTTGATGAGGCGGAGATAGCGCCCTTGATGCGATTACTGAAATTAGACTTGGGGTTACTACAACGAACACCTAGGCAGATTTCAGGAGGAGAATTACAGCGTTTCGCTATTTTACGTGCATTGCTAATGAAACCTAAGCTGTTGATTGCAGATGAACCCACTTCAAGGCTTGACCCCATAACAGCGGCAGAAACCTTTCAGTTGCTCACTTCTCTGGCGACTGAGCGACAATGTAGCGTGATCATCATTGGCCACGACGAGGAGGCGTTGCGAAAGCTATGCGATAAGGTCATCAATTTGCATCAATATTCGCTTGAAGCTTTGAGTAATAAGGTGGCGATGACGCCCGTGTCGACCTAGTCCCCATTCGGCTCCTTCAATTGTGCCTTTTTGGTAAAAGAGGTTAGCGAAGGAGCCAGTCGTGCACATGCGCTGAATATTAAATAAATTAATTGATAATAATTATCATTATTATATCTTTAATGTCTCGCGATAAACTTCAATCTTGGAGACTAAAATGGGACATTCCGACATCACACAACTTCTGATTCCAAAAAGCGACTGGGTATCTCCAGATCTCTATTTGTATGAAGGTGAAGACCGACTGAAATTAAGCTTGGAAGGAGCCATTCAGTTTAGTGGTTTAAATAGTATTGGTGGGGTCGTGCTCGGCTTTCGGATGATGCAATATGCGGTGCAACTGTCTGCTGGAGACTTCCCGCTGCAGCGTGACGGCATTAGCATCTATACGGCGTTTCCTGGCCGCGGTGTCCAAGACGCTTTTGAATACACATGTCGAGCGCTGCGAGATCGTCGCTACTGCTGCGATACGACATTGAATCACCCTGCCGCCCAATCTGGTCAACGTGGACAGTTCTTGTTTACCATTCGAGCCAACGAGCAATCCATGGTGATGACGCCAGCGAATGGTTTGCCTCGACAAACCTATTTTGAAGCCGATCGCCAATCACAAGATAGCCGCGAAGCTGCGGCAAGATGGCGAGATGAGAAGATAAACTTCGCAAACACGCTGTTGAGCTTGCCGCCGGAAAAGTGCTTGCGCGTATTGTAATCACGAGTTCAAATTAGTGGCTGTCGCTCACATTCTGGTGAGCGATATGCCTTGCTACTACGTGTTTTCTATCCATATATTTCGGCTTTAGCTTGCAAAGAAATCACGACGAAAGCTCGCGATCTGCTGTTGGTAATAGCTCTGCCATTGTGACTCTGACATGTGGGCATGGCTGCTTGAACGCTGCGCTTCTAGGGTAGATTTCAGTTGTTCTAACTCGTGTTGATAGTCACGAACTTGCTGTTGCTGATCGACGATTTGCTGCTTGCGAGCCTGAATGTCGTCACTCTCTTTTTGCGTCAAGTATTTTTGCGCAAGTGCCTGAACTAACGCCTCGCGTTCACTTTGGCTAATATGGTTCGGAATTAACGTGACGGCTCGTTCGTATTTTGCTTGCTCACTGGTTAATCCCAGAGCTTCCTCACTGCCTTGCCAATTTTTCACTAAATCGTCAAAGGCTTGTACGTAGTCTTGCGCGGGCGCTGCGCCTAACTGTTCTGCCTCTAAACTGAAGTCGTACAGCACAAACTCATCATCAAAAATGACATCTGCCAACTCTCCCCATATCTTTCTTGCTTCCGATTTGAGAAGAGCGATGCGAGAGGCGAGCGGTTGCTGATCATCAAACAACAAGTTTCCGACACTTTGCTGCCATTCATTATTGAGCCGATGGTAGTTCGCGAGCAAAGCAAACCGCTCTTTCGATAAACGGCTTTCCAGTTCGGTAAGTTGAGATTCGCAGTTGTTGCGGGTTGTGCAACGATGCCAAAAGGATTCGATTTCACCTTTCAATGCTCGCCCCTTGGCGTCACTTAACACTTCAGCAATCTCATTGATTGGGGATGTTGAGTGTTTTTCTTTTGACTCAGGTTGTTCGTCTGCGCTTTGAACTGAACTTGCAAAAACGTCGTTGGGCGATGGAACTTCTGCCTTATTTGAAGAGGGTGCTATCGGTAGTGGCGCTTCTTGATTCTCATCCCCAGCAACAGAAACCCAAACTATGCCCGCCAAAATGGCGGGCACAGAGATTAGTAGAATACGCTTCATGGCTTGATCACAGCGCTAACAGGGAAATGATCCGACAGATTGTAGTGTTTCCACAAACTCTCAGCGGTAGAGCGTGGAACGTCGACACGGTTATCGTTAAATGACTTCACGCCGTATTCATTACTCACCATCACGTAGTCGAGGTACTCCACATTCTCGCCACCAGATAAAGCCTCACCGGCAAAGTTGTTGATGCGAGGATCGAAGGTCGAAGCGGTATAACCAGAGTACTGGGGCTCGATTGCACTCAAGTTGGCAATCATCTGCTGGTAGTCACCAGGGAACTTCAGTTTGTTGACGTTGAAGTCACCACTGTAAACCACAGTTTCACCGCTAGGGATGTTCAGAGACTTCGCCATAGCACGCATCTGCTTGAACTGACGCTGACGATACTCACGTGCAGTGTCGGTATCAAAAGAGGCGGTATGCGTTGCGAACACGTGGTAAGCCTGACCGCCTTTAATTATCTCCGCATAGTTCACGCCTTTATCGGCAAAGCAATCCGTACCCGAACAATCTGGGAATACGTATTGAGCCTGATTAACGATAGGGTAGCGACTCACAATGACGACGCCGCCGTCATGGATGTTGAAGCCATCTTTGTCGAGCATCTTAGTCTGGTATGGGTATTCTTTTGCAAGCTCACGCAAGAACGCATCACGCCCACTGGCAAACACCTCTTGCAGCGCTAAGACATCGTAACCTTTGACGTAGTCAGGAATCAGTTCGTAACGATCGCCAATGTGAGAAGCAATCGCCGGAAGTGCCCAGATGTTGTAAGTCATCAGCTTGAGGTTTTGCTCATCGGTATCGACGATTTCATCTACCTTGCTAGGCGTAATGGTGTAGTACAAATCATCATAGCGAGCTGTGCTGGCAGACTTAAACGCCAGTTCTGACGTGCGGTCACCAAATGCGTCGGTACTAGAGCGGTGAATATTGCGATCGTCTTTCAGCGCGAGATCCACATCCGCCGCAGAGACGCCGTATTCAATACTTGAGTTGTACCAATGACCTTGCATTACCTGATTCAAGGTGACGCTTTCACCTCGCGGGTTAGAAACCACGGTGTCGAAGCGATACTGCTGGCCTGACTTTACGCCCTCCCAGCGGTTAAAGCTCAATATTGATTTGGTTTCCCAAGGGCCGAGCACTTGCACATGCTGTTGCCATTCTTCACCGTAATTCAGTAAATCACTGCCTTCGTGTTTCACTTGGATGGTTAGCGGCTGAGCCGAGTTATTCGTCAGGTATACATCCGTATCGGCTAAGCTAGGTAGCGCAACCAAAGCACCTAGCAAAAGAGTCCACTGCGTCAATTTCATCTTGTTTTTCCATAGTTTGTGTTAGAGCAATCATTCTTATTTATTAATATGACTGGCACGTTAAATATGGATGACAAGTGACGATTCACCAGAAAGAGTTCGTGAGTTGTGATCTTTATTCGGATTAATGCGCTGTTGAATCTCCCACTGATTATGTTGTGATTTTTATCTATATGATTCAAAACGATTGTTACTATAAAAATTACTTGTCAAAAATGAGATGGGCTAGGGCTTATTCATTCAGTTGATTGTGCTACCGTAAGCGTATGTTTCTGTTAGAGAACAGTCATTGCAACGACCTTCTTTCTAACTGAGTTGTACATGCATAAGGGTTTACTATGAGAGTTTTTGGACACATACCCGATACCGAAGTCGGTGACATGTTCGAAAATCGAGCCGCGTTAGCCAAATCTGGCATCCATCCTCCAATGCAAGCTGGTATTAGTGGCGGCGCTAGAGAAGGCGCTGACTCAATCGTGCTTTCCGGCGGTTATGAAGACGACGAAGATTTTGGCAATGTCATTATCTATACCGGTGCTGGTGGCCGCGATGAAAACAGCGGCAGACAAATAGCCGATCAAAAACTAGAACGTACAAACCTCGCTCTGGCTAGAAATAAGTTAGAGGATTTACCTGTCCGGGTTACCCGAAGCCATAAACATCAAAGCCACTATTCTCCAGCCAAAGGTTACCAATATGCGGGTTTATACCGCGTTGAAGACTATTGGTGCGAGCGTGGATTGTCTGGCTTCAAAGTATGGCGTTACAAACTTGTCCAAATTGATTCGGAACCTGCGGCAGAGGTACAAGACACAACCAAAGCACGTTATGAGGTAACGTCCCGCCAAGCCGTTACGGTCAACAAGATCGTCCGAGACTACAAAAAGGCAAAGCAGGTAAAAGATTGGCATCAATACCAATGCCAAGTATGCGGTTTGGCCATTGATACTGGAGCGGGGTACTACTCAGAAGCTGCACACATTCAACCGTTGGGTGAGCCGCATCGCGGACCTGATGTGGTCGAAAATATCCTGTGCTTATGTCCAAACCATCACGTGATGTTTGATAACGGTGTGTTTTCTATCGCAGATGATTTCAGTTTGATTGGTCTAGACGGACAGTTAACGCTGAACAAGAAACACAAGATAGAACAGAAGTTTCTTCAGTATCACCGAGAGCATTATTTTAACAATTATCGTTTTATTCAATCTGGAGGATAATTAGTGGCTAGCACCGGTACGTATTATTTAGGTCGAGTATTAAAGCTAGGAACATTGGATCAAAAGAAACTAATTGATGCAATTAAAGAGCCCACTACAGTTTCTTATAGAGGATCTTCTTGGACGTTTATTGATGTTCACGAAGCTGAACATAATGGAATCAGATACATATTTGGTCGATTGAGTAAATACAAACCGCTAGGTGAAGTAACAGTCGTTGATACTAGAAAGAGGACAGAAGAGACTCAGATTGAACCTAACCTAAAAGTAGCGTCGAGCCCTTTCGTTTATATTCCATCTCATTCTGGTATAGCGTTTCTCAATGTCTATAACCATATTGAACAAAAAGCGTTCATCAACCGATTCTGTTCAATAATTGAAGAAACGTATCAGCGATTTTTTGTCGATTGTCATATAGAACTTGTATCTGATCTTCGTTCATTCTCGGCGAAGGTATCCTCTCTAGATGGCATTTATCATGTAAACGCTAAAATATCTCCTCCAAATCCAATGTTTGGATGCCTTTGGGCCGAGTTGAAGGACTATCTGATAAAGCGCAACACTGACCGAATGACTGTCGTAGAAGATGCGCCTGATAACCAACCTTTAAATACAGACCTTCCTTATCATATCGAAAAAGCGGCTAATCAGACTGCTGAAGAACAATATGTTTCTGATGAACCACTTCCCATAGGAGATGCTGCGATTTTAATGGCCGCCGATGGATATGGACACGGTACAGTGAAAGGAAGAAGAAACAACGAAACTGTTACCATCAAAACTTCAGAAACAGTGAAGAACTTTTCATTTGATAAGAATCCAGAGCCTCATGAATTATTTGATAAGGCAGTTGAAGTTTTTGACGACATAAAAGAAAAGCGACATTTGGGACATTGATGAGTAGAGTCATAGATATTTTCCGTTTCACATTGATATCATTTGAGCTACTAGTATTTTTATTATTACTAGCTTTCAACTATCACTTTCCAGAATTTTTTTACATTGTTGGTAATAAACTGAAGGGGAATGATGAGCTTTGGAAATTTATTCCATTACTCCCAGTGGCATTCCTTGGTGTTACGCACCAAAGAGCACAAAAGGTATCTGCTCCTCTTGAAGGAACATCAAATAAGCAGCTTTACGAGTGGTGTTCTTTCCATAAAGTTTTTGATCGTATTATAGCTTCGTATTTTATATGTATTTTGTGTTGCTTTATGTCTTTTTCGATTTGGTTTTTTGCAGAAGAGCTCAATCAAAACCATTTGGGGGTGTTATTACTTGCCTCAATCGCAATGTCTGGCTTAACTGCTTTTCAAATATCTCTTGCATCAATGAGAATTAGACAAATAATCGAACAGTACTCATAAGCTGTATTTTGGGCGCTAAAGCTAACGAAAATTACATACAAGGGTGTAAAGATATGGAAATCACCTGCCATTGCGGAAACATCGTTGTTAAAGCGGATTTACCAAAAGAGATAGCGTCATGTAATTGCTCGATCTGCCGCCGATACGCAGCGTATTGGGCGTACTACTCACCAGAGCAAGTAACGGTTCGCTACTTAAAGGAGCCACCTGTGTTTTACATCTGGGGAGACAAAGAAGTAGAGTTTCATCGCTGTAATCTGTGCGGGTGCTTGACGCACTACGTAACGACCGAGAAGTGCGACTCTGGTGTCGTCGCAATTAATATGCGAATGGCAGAAGAGGAAGTCTTGAAAGATATCCCGCTAAGACTCATTGACGGTAAAAATTACTAACTAAAGCTAGGCTCAAGTCTGGCTTTTCTCTTTCTAGTCTGGTGACTTTATCTTTGATATTTCAATCAGTTGTGCAACATCTCCCAGTTGTATAGCCGGAAAAACCTTTATAAATTAGAGTTAAATATCTATTTTATGAACCGGCTTCATAAATTTTATGCAACTCAATTCATTTTGGATGCTGTAGTGAATATAACAACGCGCTCAAATATATAACTAATCAATGAGTGTTGTTATGTCTCATACCCGTCTATTCCCACGTCATCGCGTGGCGCTCGCTTGCATGCTTGCTGGTGCTTCCAGTTTCTCATTCGCTCAAGAGCAGTGCGATGTTACCGATCTTCAACGAGCTTCTGATCTTGCGTCTGCTGTGTCTGAAGCCACTCATCATTGTTACAGTGATTGGTTTTCTACCCCCGCTGATTCACTGAACGATATCTACAGTGAAGCGAGCTTAAGCCGTATTCAAATCGCGTTAAACCAAACCATCGCAAGCTATCGCGGTGAAGCAGAGCAAGCGCGCAAACTCGAAAACCTGGGTGAGTTTGTCCGCGCGGCTTATTACGTTCGTTACAACGCGCAACAGCCGGACTTTTCTCCGGCATTGAGCCAACGTTTTGCTCAGTCGATTAATGCGTTCTTAGCCAATCCACACGCGCTAGACCAAGGACGCGAGCAAGTGGGTGCGATGAAAAGCCTGACGTTGATGGTCGACAATGTGAAGCAACTTCATCTAACAATGGAAGCACAACTTGCGGCGCTTCGTCACTTCAATCGTGAGACGGCGCAAGACACACAATGGGTTGATGGGCTGAATAACCTTTTCCGTGCGATGGCTGGTCATGCCTCGCGAGATGATTTTTACCAATACATGGCAAGCCATACGCAACACATTGATACGTTAGCAGCGTTTGCTCGTGATAATACTTGGGCATTGGATACGGATGCGAGCTTCTTGGTTTACAACGCCGTTCGCGAAACCGGACGTTTACTAGCGAGCCCAAACCCAGCCACTAAAGAGAAAGCGCTGCGTGCTATGCAGCAAGTGATGGAGCAAAACCCGCTTGGTAGTGAACACGACAAGTTGTGGCTGGCCGCCGTCGAGATGATGAGCTTTTACGCGCCAGAGGGGTTGAATGGTTTGGATATCGAGCAGGCGAAACGTGATTTGGCGGTTCGCGTACTGCCTAATCGTCATGAGTGCCAAGGACCTGCGATCATTCGTTCTCAAGATCTCTCGCAAGATCAAGCAATTCGTGCCTGTGACGTGTTGGCTGAAAAAGAGGCTGACTTCCACCAAGTGGCGAACACAGGGCATCAACCTGTTGCGGACGACAACAACGAACGAGTAGAAGTCGCCGTGTTTGCGAACAATGGCAGTTACGTGGATTACTCCTCTTTCTTGTTTGGTAACACGACAGACAACGGCGGTCAGTATTTGGAAGGTAATCCGGCACAAGCAGGCAACGTGGCGCGCTTTGTCGCTTACCGCTATGACAACGGTGAGGCGCTCTCTATTCTTAATCTAGAGCATGAATATGTTCATTACCTCGATGCTCGCTTTAATCAGTATGGATCGTTCAGTGACAATCTGGCGCATGGCCACGTTGTTTGGTGGCTAGAAGGCTTTGCTGAATACATGCATTACAAACAAGGTTACGATGCGGCGATTAGCTTAATTACTGATGGCAAGATGAGCCTATCTGATGTGTTCGCGACCACTTATTCTCACGATACCAATCGTATTTATCGCTGGGGCTACTTAGCGGTTCGCTTTATGTTGGAAGAGCATCCGCAAGAGGTAGATAGCTTACTGGCGCTTTCTCGAACTGGTCAGTTTGCTGAGTGGGCTGAGCAGGTTCAGTTATTGGGTGAGCAGTACAATGGTGAGTTTTCCCGTTGGTTAGATTCTGTCTCAAGTGAACCTCAGCAGCCTGAACCGAACCCAGATCCAAATCCGGTTGAGCCGACAGAGCCTTCTGATCAAGTAAAGCAACTCGCAGTAAATCAGAGTGTGGTGCTCAGTGGTGCAGCATACAGCGAGCAGCTGTTCTACGTTGATGTGCCAGAGAACACCACTCACTTTGATGTGGCAATTCATGGTGATAGCCAAGGCGATGCAGATTTGTACATCAGCTTTGAAAAAGAAGCCCATTACTACGATTTTGAATACAGCCAATATGGAGATGGCAGCAACGAAATTGTGACATTTGAGCCAGAGCAATCGGGTTACATCAAACCGGGTCGTTACTACATCAGCATTGCGGGCCGTTCGGACTTTAATGATGTGGCGTTAAAAGCATCATTGGAAACAGAAATTCCAGCGCCACCATCACAAGAGCAAGATGACTTAACTCCAGTGGTTCTGAAATCTGGCCAAGCGCGAACTTTAACGGTGCACCAACAACGCTACGCTGCGGTTTATGTACCGCAAGGTGTTAAACAAGTAAGAGTATGGCTAACGGACAAGTCAGGGCGCGGCAACGTTGATTTATACGCCAGCCAAACCTATTGGCCAACCAAGGGGCAGCACGAGTACGCATCCAACTATTGGGGCAGTAATGAATACCTAGAGGTTCCGGTAACGGAGGCGGGGTACGTGCACTTTTCACTGGTTGCCGATGGACAAGGCGACGATGTGGAGATGGTCGTCTATTTCCAGTAGTGGAAACCAAGCAAAGCCGAGCAGCTGTTCGGCTTTGCAACGTCATTAGATTGGTTGAATTAAGAAGGTCAGATTAGCTAACGAGTTTATACTGTTCTTAAACTTATGATTTAAATAACGTTATTTGGTTGGTTTACAGTGGAAGGTCGTTAATTGATGTAGGTCAATCTTATCATTGATTGTTTTGTTAATAGATTTGTTTCATAAGTGTTAATAAAAGTCTGTGCGCTACATCTGCCGTGGTGTTCAAAAATCAATCAGTTTTAACATCGTTTTTTACCATAAAAACCATCGATTTTTTACATTTCATTGCTCAAATCAATTCTATTACCGTGGTTTCCAGAGCGCATCAATAAGAAATTGCGCCACTCTAGTGAGATATACCATCACTTGAAAAGGAAGCCATGCTATGAAAACACTGATAGCTGCCAGTCTCTTAACTGCGTTGTCGTTTTCTGCCTTTGCCGAGCGGCAATCGAGTGAGCCAATCCAAGTCATAGAACCTGTTGTTGGCTTGGACCAGAGCAAAGTCGACTTGGGTAAAACACTTTGGTTTGAGCCACGTTTATCGGCCTCGAACACCATCTCTTGTAACTCTTGCCATAACCTAGCGAAAGGTGGGGTAGACAACCTCCCAAGTTCCATTGGTCACAAATGGGCGATAGGTCCTATTAACTCTCCAACTGTCTTGAACTCCGATCTTAACTTCGTTCAATTTTGGAACGGCAGGGCGAAAGATTTGCGCGAGCAGGCGGCGGGTCCCATTGAAAATCCATTGGAAATGGCGTTCAGCCATGATTTAGCGGTTGATACGTTACAGTCTATTCCCCAATATCAGGCTTGGTTTAAAGCGGCGTATGGCGTCGACACGATTACAATTACTGAAGTAACCGACGCGATTGCCACTTTCGAGCAAACCCTTCGCACGCCCAACTCGCCCTTTGATCAATGGCTCAAAGGGGATGACAACGCGCTGACTACCGCTCAAATTGAAGGCTATCAGCTCTTTAAAGAGAAAGGGTGTACCGCGTGTCACAGTGGCCCGCTTGCTGGTGGTCAGATGTACCAGAAAATGGGGCTTGTGAAACCATTCGCGACCGATAACCCAGATATTGGGCGCAAAGCCATTACTGGAAACGAGTTTGATAAGTTTGTCTTTAAGGTTCCGACCTTACGAAACGTTGAACTTACTTATCCCTACTTCCATGATGGTTCTGTCTGGCAGTTGGAAGAAGCCGTTTCGATGATGGCGGATTTACAGCTGGGCAAAAAGTTGACTAAAGATGAATCCGGTAAGATTACTGAGTTCCTCAAATCGTTAACGGGTGAGCAGCCGAGTATTACGTTGCCACACT
The DNA here is from genome assembly GCF_000808535.1 of Vibrio sinaloensis. Lineage (GTDB taxonomy): Bacteria > Pseudomonadota > Gammaproteobacteria > Enterobacterales > Vibrionaceae > Vibrio > Vibrio sinaloensis_D. The sequence goes on along the minus strand of NZ_JWLV01000034.1, from coordinate 122,092 downwards.
TGCCGCCTTCCGCTGACGAGACTGCAAGACCTAACATCTAACCTTCTAGAGCCCTTGATTGGGCTCTTTTCGTTTATGTTGCTGGCAAATTTCGACAAGTTCGCTGCGATTTTCACCGTTATGTTGACTAAATTTAAAATAACTCCCCAATGATTCGAATATTGCTCTATAATCTGCGACCGTTATTTTGGTTATGCTTTGAATTAGCCGTTAGCTTTAGGAACAACATATGTCATTTGCATCACAAAACTTTTCTCCAGAAATCGTGAAAGCACTTACAGAGTGTGGCTATGAGAAACTGACTCCAGTCCAACAAAAGGCGATCCCTTTTGCTCGTAAAGGGCATGACATTCTAGCTAATGCGCAAACTGGCACAGGTAAAACCGCAGCGTTTGCTCTGCCTATTGTTCAGAACATTCTGGATAATGAAAAGCCGCGACAACGTCACCAAACTCGTGCGGTTATTCTGGCGCCAACTCGCGAGCTTGCGGCGCAAATCGCATCAAACATCCAAGATTACACCAAGTACACAGACGTGAAGACCGTGGCTATTTACGGCGGCGCGAAAATGTCATCTCAACAGAAAGCGTTGGAAGCAGGCGTTGATGTGTTGGTCGCGACTCCTGGTCGTCTGATTGAGCACATGGATATGAACAATGTATCGCTAGCGAACCTTGAGTTCTTAGTTTTTGATGAAGCTGATCGCATGTTGGATATGGGCTTTATCTCTGCGATTGAGAGCATTATGGCGGGCGTTAATACTAAGCCACAAACGATGCTTTTCTCAGCCACATTCTCAGCTCAGATGAATACCTTGGCGGGCAAAATTCTTCGCCAACCAAAACGTGTTTCTGTCGCGCGCGAAAACGTGACTGCCGATACGATTGCGCACGTGGTTTACCCTGTAGAGCAAGAGCGTAAACGTGAACTGCTTTCTGAACTGATTGGTCGTAAAAACTGGCAGCAAGTGCTGGTGTTTGTAAACTACAAAGAGACAGCGAACGAGCTTGTGAAAGAGCTGAAGTTAGACGGCATTAAAGCGGTACTTTGCCATGGTGATAAAGCGCAGAGTGCACGCCGTCGTGCCTTAGATGAGTTTAAATCGGGCAAAGCGCGCGTGATGATTGCAACAGACGTCGCCGCTCGTGGTCTCGACATTCAAAATCTGCCACACGTGGTGAACTTTGATATGCCATTCTTAGCGGAAGATTATGTGCACCGTATTGGCCGTACTGGACGTGCGGGTCAGCGAGGTAACGCGGTATCTTTTGTAAACCGCGAAGAAGAGCTGACGCTGCAACAGGTTGAGACCTTAATCGGCCAGCGTATCTATCGTAAAGAGTTAGAAGGGTACGAGCCGAAAAACCGAGACGCGCTACTAGAACGTATGCACACTAAGCCAGCGTTTAAGAACCGCAGAACGCGTCAAAACAACCCAAGTGATTCAAACCAAGGGGCAGCAGAGCGACGCTCTCGTTTGCGCCGAATGATTCGCAGTAAAAACTCTTAAAAACAAAAGGAGCCTAGATGGCTCCTTTTGTTTTATGCAAGTATGTTGAAGCTATTACTGTTTTTGCAGTTGATAGTGCTCGGCGAGATCACCTTTAACGCGTTGCCCGTTTTTATCGAGCATAAACAAGATGTTCTCGCCGACGAAGAATTGATTTGCGCCAGTTTCATTTTCAAGCGTGATGATGTTGCCCTCATCATTCCAACTCAGTTGGCCATGAGATTCAAAGAAGCCATCCTCTTTACCTAAATAGGTTTGATTTACGCTGTAACTGCCATCATGGTTGAGGGTGATTTGTGTTTCAATGCCTTCGCAATCTGCACAAGGTAAAATCCCGAAGTAGGTGCCGTTCCAATCTAATGCGTTATTCGCGGTGTGTTGGTCAATCACCTCAAAATCCGTCTCGGTTGACTCTTGAGTCGGGGTTGCGGCTTCTGCTTCGGCAACGACATTGTCCATTGAGGCTGATGTCTCGTTTGTCTGCTCATCTTGGCAGCCCGCCAGTGCGATTGCCGCGACGCTAAGACCCACCATTAAAATTACTTTTTTCATCTGACTATCCTATCTATTGGGGAGGTGCAGTAATGGTAAGTTATGACACTGAACACTCGTCAGAACTGAGTGAGATCATTTACAAGTTTTAGTGAGTTTATTAGCCAAACCATAACAATAGCCAAAGGTGGGCTAAGGGCGGAGGCGTAATGTTTAGGCGCCAGCGAGTTCACTGGCTCCTAGAGGATCAATCATCAAGTACAGGAAGTAGGGCATCAAAGTGAGGGTTGCCATGCAGCCCTTCAAGATCGGGTTCGGTGTTGATCAAGTCTCTAATTGAAGGTGTCGCTTCAATTGCGCGTTCTAGATCTTCAATGGCTTGCTCTTCAACGCCCAATCGCGAGAATGCACATGCGCGTTGATATAAAGCAGGGCCGTTTGTGGTGTCTAGCTCAAGAACACGGTTACACAGACTTAGCGCCCAGTTGTACTCTTTGATCTCCATTGCTGCGTCGGCTTTGTAGGTGAGCGCTTCGAGGTCGCCTGGACGAATGTTTAAGATCTCGTCATAGACATCAATACGTTGCTCGGCGGTCGGCATACTTTGCGCGCGAAGCCAGAGGTTATGGATCTCGTTAATGCGTTCAATTTCTTTGTTGTTTTCGCTAATGATGCGGGTTTTACGTTTCAAGTCACGTTCTAGCGCGCTGAACTTTTTCTCGTATTCGCCTGCAATCGCTTCCAGACGCTTATCGGCCATCTCTTTGGTGTTGTTTTTAAACTCGCGAAGGGACTGCCATCCAACAAACGCGATAAGAGAAGCTACACCAGCAATAATATAGAAGAAGTAGGTGACCGTGACGTTGGCGTAGTTCAGAGACTTATCCGCGACCGCAAGTTCTCGGTCTGTCATTTGGATGGTCAAGCGTCTTTCTAAATCTTGCTGATCCTGACGCAACGATTTGAGCTCATCGATGATGTAGCGCTCCATTAATGGACGATCGAGCAGATCACTCTCTGAGTACTTGGTGGATTCGGCATGGCTAAGGGAAGCGAAGGTGAGAAAGAAAGCTATAAAAAGAGGAAATAATCGCATAATGAATGGGTACTGTTGTCGTTCTCAATAAGTAAACAGTAACAAAATCACACGCAGTTGAGTATGGTTAGGCAAGATTAATCCGAGATTAGGGGAGAGCAATGACTGATGGCAGCACCATCAGCCATACACCAATCAGTTGCTGTGTTCAAAAAACTGATTTGATACTTTGTTGATGACCTCTTTTCGACAACGGACATTGAGCTTTTTGTAGAGCTTATATACGTGAGTTTTGACGGTACTCTCGGCGACAAAAAGCGCTTCGGCAATTTCCAAGTTGGATTGCCCTTGAATAATGCGCTCCAATGTTTGTTGCTCCCGTTTTGTTAAGGTTGTGTTCAACTCTTGATAGTTGATGGCATAGGGTCGAAACTCATTGAGCATCTTTACCATCAGTTTACGCGGAAGCCACATGTCATTGTTACTAACGGCATCTAAACAGCGAAATAAATGATCAATCGGCGCCTCTTGGTAGAGAATGCCTTTGAGTCGCGTGTAATTACATAACGTCATGTCAGAGTTATCTGCGGGTACGTCGTAGACGATTAGGCTGCATAACTCGTGACACAGAGGCTCAACACTCTCTTTGGGTAAGCTTTCCAACACATGAAACGAGATCAAAACACTGGTTTGTTTGTGAAACGGTTGGCCTGTCAAATCACCAAATTGTTGCGGAGATTTCCTAGTAAAATCGAATCGATTAGTCTTTTCAATTTCACGTCGAATAAATTGGTTTTGTATACAGTTGAAACCAACAAGTACGACGTCAAGCTTCTCTCTTTTATTGTTATTTTTCATGATTACCTCGCAATGACGTTTACACTGTCAACATAGACCACCACTATATTGATAGCTAGGTCAGTTGTATCTCAAAACTGAGAATTCTCTGACGGGTTACAGCGCTGGTTCAATTGAGATCTCGACAGTATCAGTGTATCTGCCCCCTGGTTTGTTGTTGGTATCGCCTACTTCAAATTGAATATCCATAGGCATACCGGATTTTGGATTTGGTTCTGAAAAACTCGCGTTGGCCTGCTTCAGGTCTATCGTTTTTTGGTCAATCAACATTTTGTATTCGATATCCCAGCGACTATCGTCCGTTTCATGCCTTAGCACACCGTGATGTCTAGAAGAGACTGAAATCGCAAAACCGGTATTGGTCTGGACCCAAAGTTTCGGTGCGGAATTGATGATCTTGTGTGAGGTGAGTTCTCCCAGATCTAAATTAAAGTGGTGCTGGGTTAAGCCGTAAAACTGCACTTTAGCGATAGGAAGAACCTCGACGAAAATTGGCAGCGTTTTGAACATCGCGACAGACGTAGTGTGAGAATGTTCAACTACAGCTGATGCTTCTAGTTGTGCCTGATACATGCCTGCGCTCGTCCATTGAAGTGATGGATAGCGTAATTGAAATGTCTCGAAAGGTTGTTCATCGCTTAATGTGACCAGCCACCGGTTGCCAACACGATGCCCGTTACCAAACCAGTCGAAACGCAATGCTTCATTGGTCTCTTTAACCAAGCTTTGACCGCCTTGTTCGAGTTCAACTGCGACCGTAATGGAACAATCTGAACCGATCACGTTTGCTGCAAGCTTATAGCTGTTTGAGAGTGTATAAGGTGATGTGGACAGCGTATTGTACTGGTTTTTTTCAGACAGCGGTTCTAGAGTGAAAGCGTCAATTTGACAACTTGCAACGGCAAGTGTGGGCACGCTCGAGAATAAGGCTGTCAAAAGAATCATTTTAATCGGCATAAAGGTCTCCTAATCGGACTAGCAGTTCGCTGTTAGGATTGAGATTGATTGTGACGGATTGTTGATCGTCATTGCTTAGTAGCAGTTTTAATTTCCCTGGTTTTAAGCCGGAAATGGCAAACAAACCATTTCGGTTGGTAAAGAACTCAATGGGGTCAGACTGCTCTTCCAGCGAAAAGGCTTTTCCTGCGATTAATGCTATTGGCTCTTTGGTGTCTTTATCCAACAAGGTGCCAATGATTGTTATAACCGCATCCGAGCCAATTTGCAGTTCGTACCCCTGCTTATATCCTGGGTTCAGCCAAAATGCGCCGTCACCTAGGTCATACCCAGGAGGCAAATCTTCAACGTCGTAGGTCAGTAGGCGAGGATTGTAAGCGACGAGATCCGGTACAAGCACAGACTGCTTGCCTATACCAAAGACTCGGGCATGTTCGCCATCGCGCGCTGGCTCAATGGCCATCCGGTTTTCTTCCAGACTTGAGTGTTTGTCTATGACTGCGAAGGCGTCTCGAACGGGACGGCCAATCGCAACACTTGACCCCGCAAAAGCGAGTGCACTGCTGACTTCTATTCGTGTGTTGTGACTTCGAACGTTATCACTAATGTTGTCTACTCTCGTTGTATGATCGGCAATGGCGACAAACTGATTGCCCGTATAGTTCACCCCAAAGTCGACATTGGCATCCGAGTCTCGGTTTCTGACTATAGAAGCAAAACTCGAGACTCCTCCTGTGTTTCCGATGTTGTTTTGGTAGCTATAATCCAATGATGCCTGATCGTTAGCACTGTTGTATCGGCTGACTAATCGTGTTGTTTTGCCAAATGGCCAACTTAATGTGACGGTTGCATACCATTCATCGGAGTCAGCAAAGTTGTCACGGTAGTTCACTCTTGTGCTCCAAGTCGCTGGTGTAGCAAAAAATGGCCCTGAAAGGCTTGGGCTGATAGTGACGTATTCATCACGGGGTCTGGAGCCAGAGCTGTAACTGATCGAGAGCGCTGAGCGGACATTATCAACGAGATAGAGTGAGCCGAATGCCGAAGCGTAATGTCGGATCGAGTTGAGCGGTGATTCCACAATACCGTAGCTTCTTATTCCGGCGAAGTTTTCAGATTGGTATTCATAGATAAGGCTAAATTGAGGTCGAACTGATTGGTTGCTATCAAATGTGGCGTCAAATGCGACTCTGTATGCAGAGCCTGCCCCCAGCTCAGGATGTTGACTGAATGAAGACGAAAGTTCAGTGACTCCCCATGAACTGGCAAAAAGAAGTGTAGACCCATATTGATGGAGATCTTCTCTCATTTGCCCGTTGATGCCAGCGGTTAGCCACGGCGTCACCCCAACATCAATATAGCCATGGAGGAGCGTTTGGTCGCGAAGGTATTCGATCTGAGTTTGATTGCGTTGACTGGGCACTCCATACATCAAACTGTACTCGAATTCTCCAACAGCAAGTAAATCATTGCCTGTAGCAATCGAGAACTGAACTTGCTCTTGCGCACCACTCGAGTCGGTGATCACCAACTGAACATCGTTGTTGCCTTGCGCTAATGGAATGTCATTCAAGTTATAGCTACCTGCACCAAGAGTTAGCCGTTGAACAACTACGCCATCGACGACGACATCAACGCTTGATGTACGCTGTAATGTAAATGACTGGTTGGCTTTGGGTCTCACGTTTCGAGTTGGAATTAAGGTGAAATCTCGCGTTATACCGATACCCAAAACGTCAGAAGCATCTTGTAGTAACTTACCTGAGTTGTACATGTCACCGACAACAATTCGGGTACCTTGATTAGGAATGTCGTAGTTCAGACGCGTCCCTTTTCTGATGTAAATCGATGAGTTATTTGTGTCATTTTCCAGCGCACTTTCATACTCCAGATTGACTCTACCCAAGGTAAGTCCTGCGTCAAATCTTGCGCTGTATGAATCAATTCGTTCCCGCTCGGCATCGATAGACTGGCTAGTCGCAGCGTAAGCACTTACATTGAGATATCCAGAAAGCAGGGCTGGTTCAAGGTAATCAAAGTTACCGCCTCGTTGCTCAAGCGAGATGTTTCTCACCAAACCAACTTCTGTTGGTACTGAAATGATGCATTCGAGCGTTGATAAGTCGAAAAAGAGATCGAGTCCAGCATCCTGAAAATCTTGTTTGTTCAGACGTTTGGGGTTGGGCGAACGGGCCAACTGCTCCAGTGCTTTTGGAGAAACAAGGCTTGTGAGCAGCGTGATAGTACTCTCTTTAGGTAGCTCTATCTGGTTGTCTGCCGTGATGGTGATAAGCGCTTCGCCCAAAACGGTATCACTGACCTTTAGCAATGAGGCCAATTCGAGATCGCGGCCAGTGGGGTTGAGAACAATCTCCTCTTCTTGTGCGTTTACCGCCCTAAAAAATGAAAAAATGAAGCAGGCAATAATGACAGCAGAGAAGAGATGTCGGTTAATTCGTTTGCTTTCCATAATATAAGCCTGCAGGAATTGATGTGTCTCCATCGAGTTCTATTTGAGAGTATGGAGGAATAAAATGCTCGCCAATGTGTTTCCTTATCTCGATAGGAGATTTTAAATCATCACTAAAAAAATGAAGCTGGGTTGAATATGCATGTCGGTTCCCGTCATTGAATAATTTTCTAACACCATCGTCATCAACGCTTAAATGCACTTTGGCGCTGTGTCGAGAGGAAAAAATATGGACTAGAGTGTTATAGTGAATTTGAAATTTAACACTTGGAGATATGTGCCCTTTTTCACTGTTTGGTTTCTTCAAATTTATTTGGCTGAATCGAACAAAGTAGCTTTCCGACTTAGCGAGTTTTTTTTCCGAAATCCATTGCAAGCGAAATACTTGTCTGTCACCTGGTTGGAGTAAAACAGCAATAGGGAAAATGAGTAATGATTCACTATTGCGTACTTTTTTATCGATTTTTCCGGTTTGGTCAAAAAACAATTGATAGATGTTCGATTCAATAGCCACTTGCTCTGTTGAGTTGTTAATTAGTATGATTCTTTCAGAGTTATTATGATCAACGTTGTATTCTAATGTTGTAGGAGAAAGGATGACGCCATAAGATTTACTCATCAATAGACAAAGCAATATACCAATGGCAAGGTTTTTCATACTATTCTTCCTCTGAAATTTTTATTTTTAATTTCTCTACATTGAAGTTTTTTATGGGTGTCATTTCGAATATTCGAGTTGAGTAAGGTAAAACAAGTGTCCCGGCAATAAGTTTGCTTATTTCTACACCTTTTAAATAGGTTGAGTGTACTCCGTCATCTAATGTCCAGTTTGTTCTGGATAATCGACCATAACTGTTTCCTTTATTTTCTACTTCTACAAGCCAAGTTTGGTCTTTTTGAGTGATGCTTTTAATATCGAGATCTGGGTGTGTATTTTTAGGTCGAATATTTACTAGAGTATTAAATTGAAGCAACAAACCCATTTGTCCACTATCATCTCCAGAATTTTCGACCTTAACTTGTTTAACGGCGATACGATAAGATTTGGATTGGCTAATAGATTGATCACCAAGATAGCGAACCATAACGGACTGAGAACGGCCTGGTTTAATAATCGCAGTAACAGGAATGACGAGTAGGTCATTATCTGCCGGAGATATGGTTTCATTGCCAAACTTATCCATTTCCATGGCTAGTGGATACAGCTCAACAGTTAGTGGTTTAGATGAGGTGTTGTCAATGCGCATCGACATTTGCGCTCGTTTTCCTAGAGGTTCCATTTCAGCAACCATAGGTTCAACTCTGTAGGCATTTGCATGCATCGAAGCAAGAAGTAAACTTGCCAGGCTAATCCATTTCCACATCCTCAAATCTCCCAAAAATCCAAGTGTAAAAGTGGAAGGCAGGAAACTGCCTTCCACGATTGTCTTAGTTAGAAGTAATATTGACTGTCAAGGTATCTGAATATCCACCAGCCCATGGTGCGGTTTCCGTTGTGGCGACATCAAGTGTTGCTGCAACGCCAACAGCAAGTGTGGCAGAACCTGGGTAAGACATTTCTTCCGATACATCATTCAAGCCAGGACCACCCGGAGCATTAAGGACCAGTGGGGTTAGACCTGATGGTGTAAAGGTCGCAGTGTAGGTTAGAGCGAAGTCTTCGTTATCATCAGACTCTAAGCCACCTTCCGCACTGGTGAGTTTCACTGTAGCACCGTCGATATCATTACACTGAATACCGAGAGGGATTGACACTGACTGAGTGCTAGTGACCAAGCCGAGATCGACTAATTGTGTGGACAGTCCTGACACTTCACAGACAGGTGAGACGTAACCCACTAGCTGTACATCACCTGGAGCCGCGTGAACTGGACTTACTAAAATAGCGGTGACTGCAGCAGCACAAAAAGTTAGTTTATTCATAAATAATTCCTTTAACTCAAATTGAAACATACATGTTTAGCCCACTTCCAACGAGCTACGTTATCTACCAATTTAGGTAGTAATCTACTTCAAGTTACTGAGAATATTAGGGATAACATCTATTTCTACAGTATCTTGATAATGGCCAGAATATAACAGGCCATGTTCTAGCGTTACTCTAATTTCTCCTCTAGAAGAAAAGGGAATAACACCAAAGCTACTAACGGTTTTTACGTCATTTAATTCTTGGCTTTTAGATTTGAAGTTGGTTTTGTCTACTTCAATCTCAAAAATATAAGGCTCAATCAACTCGAACGATTTGTGGTTTAGTTTTAATCCACCGTTCATTGAAGAAATTTCAATTGAAAAAGGTCGGTTACAATAGAGATCAAATGGAAGTGACTCATGACTACTGTTTGAAACGTCAATTTGATTGCCACTGTTAAATGATATTTCACATCGATCTTTGATATGGCCTTCTAAATCAATAGACAGCGATGAAGCTCGTGCTGATAATGAAGTAATGAAGACTAATAAACTTAAAGCGATGATCAGCCAGATAGCAGGTTTGTTTTTCATTATTGTCCCCGACAAAAATATCATTGGCGTTGAGAGAATTGTAAGCTGTGGGAAAAGTTTGGGAGTAGGAAACTAGGTTGATATGGGTTTGAAAAGTTGTAGAAAAAGTTGTGTATTTATGACAAGAATAGGAGGGCTGTATTAGTACTATAGCGTGGTTTGATGGTTAGAATAACGTTCGAAAATAATCCATTGGGTACGAAACTTTCGTACAGCTCGAGTACACCGGCTTTGCACACAGTGACAATACAGGTAAGTTCACGACACGCTACGCCACAAGATTACGAAAAGTAAGATTAATTCTTGCAGCTCGCTGTTGTTTGGTTTTAGCTAACGTATGGATCCAGTGGTGCTGCATTTCCCCAGCCATGATCAATAAGCTCCCTGATGTCAGGTCAAAGGTCATCTTCTGTTTTGATTGTTTGTGCTTTAGGTGAAACCTTCTTGTCTCGCCCAAGCTCAAAGAGGCGATTGTTGGGTTTATCCCTAACTCTGGTTCGTTGTCGCTGTGCCATCCATTAGAGTCTTGACCGTTACGGTAGAGGTTGGCGAGAACTGAGTTAAACGGCGCATCGGCGGCGGATTCGCAGCGGCGTTTAAGTTCAAGTAAGGAGGATAACCATGGTTCAGGGTGCATGGTTAAATTGGAATAGCGATAGGGTGAGTCCCCGTACCAACATTGAAGTCGAGGGATCGGCATACGTTTGCCAAACAGCGTGATCTCATCTTCTCGCCAACGGATTTGTTGATTGAGTTGCTCAAACAATCGGCTTGCTTCGTCAGAAGGGATGAAATTGGGCGACCAAAAGAGTTTGCCATTTTCGACAGTATGCCATGTGTTTGGTGTCAAAAGTGGTTGCTCGTTTTGTGTCATGCTCAGTGCCCCCTTCGATTACAATACGAAACGCGTGGTTATGGACACAAACGCGTGATCGCTTGCATATTTGTCTTGCTCATAGCTTGGGTTAATAAGATGGGTATCAGCGACTTGATAGTCAATAATATCAGCGAGCGATACTTGAGAGTTTGCCTGAAACTCTTGTGAGACCAAGATATAGTCAAGAACATTTCCATTCGCAAAGTGGTAGTGAGTGGGTGTGCGCTGGAATTGCCTTTCAGCGTTATACACCTGCCAACTGTCTACTAGTCTCAACCCACGCTCAATGCCCGTATTTTTGACCAGTAAGCCTGTTGAATCACTGTCTAATGACTGATTCATGTCTCCCATAAGCACCGTTGGACAGGGGCTATTCTGATATTCATGCTCCATAAACAAACGTAGCATGACCGCTTCCCAGCCTCGTTGTTGAAAAGAGAGCCAATGACCTACGAGAGGTTGCTCTTCACCGTTGTCGTCACTTTCCGTGGGACGCTGTGACTTCAAATGACAAACATATACAGCGATGTCTCCCAGGTCAGGTACCTCAACGATCGCAAAGATGGGGTGGCGACTGAACTCTGGTAAAAGGACAGGGTAGCCGCTAAACAATTCCGCCAATGGGGTGACTGGTTTCACCTGCTTGATCGGAAACTTTGAGGCAATAGCAACAACGGGTTTTGAATAAATATAGTCGTCTTCCACATGTGGGGTTTCAACGATTGCAAAGTGGGGGAAACCCATTTCGGCGCATAAACGTCTAACAGCCTCAATGCTGAAAACTTCCTGTAGACCGATAATGTCAGCATCAAGGCTCATTAATCGATTTTTTGTCCAACGACATTTTCCCTCCCACGCCTCTTTCTCATAGATGTTGTCAAAATCATAGAATGCCGATGGCGGCTCTACAAAATTGAAGAGGTTGGCAGTAGCGAACGTGAGCGTTTTGTCTGTGAGCAATGGGCTTCTCTTGGATGCTGGTCTATTTGTTTCAGTGTAGCGAAGAGTTGAAGGGACAGAAACCGCTTTGTTGCTGGAGGTATACTCATATCAGAATGAGGCTCTCGGTTGTTTCCGTTGATTGAATGAGAGCGGCACAATTAGTTTACCGCTCTCAATTTGTCGCATTACAGGTAACGACTTCTCAGATGAGATTGGAAGTGCTGCGCGTTCAAGGTTTCTCCCGTTGCGCGAGTAACAAGCTCATCAGTAGTTAAGATGCTGCCTTGGCTCCAGATATTCTCCGATAGCCATGTAAAGATAGGTGATAAATCACCGCTTTCAATTGCGCCTTCGACGTCAACGGTTTTCTTCATCGATGTCATAAATTGCGCCGCGTACATCGCGCCTAGAGTGTAGGAAGGGAAGTATCCGAACGCGCCATCAGTCCAGTGAATGTCTTGCATACAACCATTTTTAAAGTTGCCTTCTGTCGACAAACCCAAATATTGCTGCATTTTCTGATTCCAGAGTTCAGGCACATCAGTATGCTTAATCTTACCGTTAATTAAGTCTCGCTCGATCTCGTAGCGCAAAATAACGTGGGCAGGGTAAGTTAGTTCATCGGCATCAACACGAATAAAATCTTTCTTTACGCGAGTGTAGAGCTTCTGGAAGTTATCTTGAGAGAAGAGTACTTGATCGTGAGCAGCAAAATGCTGACCTGCAAGGCGTGATAGATGAGCGATAAACGCGTCACTGCGGCCAACTTGCATCTCAAAAAAGAGTGACTGAGATTCGTGAATACCCATAGAGCGAGCTTCACCTGAAGGCAGTCCCGCAAGAGATTTAGGCAACCCTTGTTCGTAACGCGCATGGCCAGTTTCGTGTACGATTCCCATCAGCGATTGGACGAACTCATTTTCGTCGTAGCGAGTGGTGATACGAACATCGGTAGGAACGCCGCCACAAAACGGGTGAACACTTTCATCCAAGCGACCGTGATTAAAGTCAAACTGCAGCAGCTTCATCACATCTAATCCCATGGCTTTTTGCTGCTCAGTAGCAAACTGTCCTTTAGGTTCGATAAAGCGCTCTGAAGACTGTTTTTCGATAACGTCGTCGATAAGGGCAGGAAGCCAGGTTTTGACGTCACTAAACAAGGTGTCGAGAGATTCGGAATGGGTGCCAGGCTCGTATATGTCTAGCATCGCATCGTATGGCGATAATCCGGTTGCTTGCGCACGAATTTGTGCTTCTTCTTGACACAGCTTGACCACTTCGGCCCAGTTTTTCTCGAAACCTTGCCAGTCATTTTCACCACGTTGGGTGCGCCATGCGTGTTCACACTTCGAACCCGCTAAAGATTTCGCTTCAACTAACGCTTCTGGGAGTACGTTGGCTTGTTGCCAGTTACGTTTAAGTTCTCGAAGTGTGGCTTTTTCTTGAGTTGAAAGATCTTCTTGTTCGGCTTGCGCAAACCAATCACTGAGCTGTGGTTGAGTTTGTAAGTTATGCATGTGAACAGAGAGCTCAGCCATCGCTTCGGAACGAGCTTGGTTACCACCACTTGGCATAACGGATGCTTGATCCCATCCGCAGATTGCGCCTAAGTGCGCAAAGCGAGAGATTTTCAGTGAATGATCGGTGAGTTTTTTGAATGCGCTCATGGTTCGCCTTCCGTGACTAATAAAAACGAAAGTCTATCAATCAACCATCGACTGTCCAAGTAATTGAACACATTATTATTTGCTAAGTCTATTGAGTCAGCGAGAGTTAAATGTTGGTATGGGTCATTTATTGGTTGAAATAGACTAGCAAACCTCGCTATAACAAGATGAAGCATATTTGGGCCAAGGAATGGGGGCGACCTTGATAGCAAACTTTGAAGCATTTTTACTTGCGATAACCATACTGACATTAACTCCGGGGCTTGATACTGCGCTCGTGATACGCAATTCCTCGCGCGGCGGGTTTAATGATGGGGCGATGACCAGCCTTGGGATCTGCTTGGGGTTGTTTGTTCACGCGACATTTTCTGCGATTGGAATCTCAGCGCTATTGGCGCAATCAGCTGAGTTGTTTAATGTGGTTAAGATGCTCGGTGCGGGCTATCTAATCTATCTGGGTCTGAGCAGTTTAAAAACCTTGTTTTTGGCAAAGGGCGATCTGCAGTCAGCAAGTATCTCAGCAAAACCGCAAAGCCTCAGCCGATGGAAGTCATTGCGTGAAGGTTTCTTGTCTAACGTTTTGAATCCTAAGACTGCGGTCTTCTATCTCGCGTTTCTACCTCAGTTTATTAACCCTGAAGGATCTGCGTTTTTGCAATCGACCTTGATGGCGAGCATTCACTTTGTGATAGCGATGGTTTGGCAATGTGGCTTGGCAGGTGCATTAACCAAAGCCAAAGCGTTGTTACAGAGCGCGCGTTTTATGCACTGGATGGAAGCCACAACGGGAATGGTGTTAGTTGGACTGGGCGTTAAACTGATACTGGAAGATCAATAAAAAACAGCGACCTAAGTCGCTGTTTTTTTGGTTTATGCTTGAGCAGATTTCATCGAAGCAAACTGCGCTGCAAAGTATTGTTTGGTTTCTTCTAGCACGACATTGCGCAGGAGAATCAAGCCAATCAGATTCGGTATCGCCATCAAGCCATTTACGATATCGGCGATAATCCAAATCATGTCTAGATGCAAGAAGGCGCCCGATGCCACCAAAGCCACGAAGATAAATTTGTAAGGTAGCACCGCTTTGGTACCAAACAAGAACACCACGCAACGCTCACCATAGTAGTTCCAACCAAGAATGGTGGTGAAGGCAAAAAACATCAAACCAATTGATACAAGCATTGGACCAAAGGTGTCTGCGTTTAAGCCAACGGCAAAGGCATGCGTTGTCATTGCAGCCCCAGCAAAATCACTTTGCCACGCACCCGTCAGAATCAGTGCAAGGCCTGTCATGGTACAAATGATGATGGTGTCAAAGAAGGTACCTGTCATCGAGATCAAACCTTGCTTTACACAAGAGTCGGTTTTGGCGGCGGCGGCGGCCATCGGCGCACTGCCAAGGCCAGACTCGTTTGAGAAGACCCCACGAGCGATACCCGATTGAATCGCAAGCATGATGCTCGCGCCCAAGAATCCTCCAGTAGCAGCAGTCGAAGTGAACGCTGAGATAAGAACCAGTTCAACAGCGTCGAGCAGTTTGTCGGCGTTCATGATGATAACACTCAGACAAGCCAGTACGTAGAATAGCGCCATAGTTGGAACAACTTTACCCGCGACTTTGGCGATGGATTGAATACCACCTAGAGTGACAAACGCGACAAGCAAGGTCAGGATGCTCGCTGAAATCTCGCGAGAAACGCCGAATGAAATTTCAGACGCATCTAAAATCGCATTCACTTGCGGGAAGGTACCGATACCGAAGCAGGCAACACCCAAAGCAAACACAGCAAAAAGGACCGCCAATGCCTTCGAGCCCACGCCATATTGAAGGTAGTACATTGGTCCACCGACCATCTGGCCGTTGTCGTCCACCTTGCGATATTTTACTGCCAATAGACATTCCGCGTATTTGGTCGCCATGCCAAAGAGCGCAGCAAGCCACATCCAGAATAAAGCGCCCGGTCCACCTAGTTTGATTGCGGTGGCAACACCAACAATGTTACCTGTACCAATGGTGGCTGATAGCGCCGTACACAGCGCAGCAAAGCTCGATACGTCACCTTGCTTGTTAGAATCTTCTTTACTAAAGACCATTTTTAGCGCGGTAGGGAGGTGTCGAAATTGGATTAAGCCGAGGCTAAAAGTGAAGTAAACACCGGTACCAACAAGCAAAATGAGCAGTGGTGGTCCCCAGACGAAGCTATCTATGGTTTTCAGTAAAGTGTATAGGTTATCCATGGTTTCCCCTTAATTGATAAAGCATTACTAAGGAGAAGAGAGAAAAGCAGAGATCAAGGATCTCAAATAAGCTAATAAAAGACAGGAAGTCTATAGCTGGTTGGTACTTTCCACTCCTCTGTCCTTTTGCCTGAGAGTTTCACTAAAACGAACGCGTTTTAGCTTGCTCCTTCGGCGACCGATTTAACGGTTCTCTCCAGAGGTTCCTCCAACTACAGTCCCCGCTACCTAGGTAGCTCCTGAAATAGTTAATTCTTCGGCGAGTTATTCTGTCTAAATGTTAACATTTAGATAACAACTACTCTCCTGCAGTCTTCATCGGAACAATTACACATTAAAATGAGTAAAAGATGGTCAATAACTCTGTTTTATTGACGTGTGAACTCTATCATAAAAAATCGGTAGTTCAATATCTGTTTTCAATTTTTATTGAATCAATAAATTGACTAATTCATGTCAAAGTGACTTTTTTACATGTGTGTCTATTTGACTCTTTCTGGTGGGGTTTTGATAGTAAGTTATTGAAAGTTTGGGTGAGTTTTAGATGGCACGGGTTGTGCTAAAACAAGAGTGATAATAAAAGCAGCTCTAGTGAGGTTCTTATGTTTGCTCAACAAAAAACAGACAATTTCAAATTATTACTTAATGTCTCAAATGTGGTTTTGCTCGTCACAACGTTAGCGATGCTCTTAAGTGTCTTGATTTCATACCCTTATGCAGAATACTTCAGTTTGCCAATCCAGATTGCTGCGCACATTAGTACCATCGTAATTGCCGCTTTTCTTAAAATCAGCTACGTCGCCCGTTGCCTCGCGCAATACCAGCTTGGCCTAGAGGTACGATAACGTCCCAGACAAAAAAATAGCGCCGTGATCGGCGCTATTGCTTTATTGAATCGAGGTTAGAAGTAGTTTGCGTCTAGCAGGTCACTGCTTTCTACTGATTTCACTTCACCGCGAGCTTCAAGCCAAGCGATAACCTGCGCTTTTTGCTCTTCCGTTGCGTCGATGTAACGCTTTTGAGCACATAAGAAGCCTTCAAAGTGCTCAAGACCACCGCCGCCGAAGCAAAGGCCTAGACTGTCGATGTAGTCAATGAAGTCATCAACGAACGCATCGTAGCTATCAAAGTCTGTGATAGTGGTTTCACAGCTGATTTCAAAGCCAAGCATAGCAAACTCGCCCAGATAGAGCTTTTTAAGAATGCGGCGTTTTTTGTTGTCTAGTTTGTAAGGTTTCATTAGGTAGTCTCGTTGGATTTTGTCATTCTTTTATACCTTGTTTCTATTAAAGCACCAAACTTTATTCTGTGGAAACCCAGCGAGTTGGCGATAATCTGCGCATCATGCAGATACAAGGTGGTATTGCTCTAGGATAATTCGTTTTTGAAAGCAGAAAACTACCGAATGCTGACCATTTTTTCTTGTTTAGTGGTATAAATGAAGTAGTTAAACTATTCAATCCACGATGTGCAGTGAAGCTAAGGAGAGTGTATGACTCGTTTGATCGCAATCGCGTTTCTCATCGCGTTAGCGTTTGTTTTAATTCGATATCGTACCAGCGAAAAACTACAAAAATACGTCGTGGTGACATTGATTTCCGGCTTTTTATTTTACACTGCCACATTGATGGTGACAGAGTTAATCCGCTAGTGGTTAGGAGCGAGTTAAGTGAGCAAACAGACAGATATTGAAGACAATGAAGACGTTGTTGTTATAGAAGAGCGAGATCGTCGCAGTTATCTTTACATTGCGATTGCTGGTGTGCTCGGGCTTGCTATTGGTGGTCTTGCTGGCTCGTCGCTCACAGCCGGCAAATGGGAGAGCGCCTATCAGGAGATGGAACAAAAGTACCATACCATGATGAGCGATAAGCAGAAACTGGTTGAGCAGGTGGAAGTGCGCGTCGCCAATGTGGATTCTGAAGTCGAAGATAAACTTAAACAAGCCATCAAAGATCAGGCCCAAGAACATGAAGCGGCACTGAAAGCACTACAGTCTCAAATTGCGGAGCTTGAAAAGGTGAATCTATCGCTTGAAGAGCAAGTTGCCAGTCAGAAACAGAGCCTGAGCCAAGCATCCCAACAAAATGCGCAACTCAACCGTCAAGCGGATATCCAAGCGACCTTGTTTGAGCGCTCTAGAGAGCTGTTTCAACAAGAACTCAAAGTGAAAATGGAGCTTGAAGCGCTAGAAAAAGAGCGCGAACAATTGTTGCCTAAAATAGATGCGTTGAAAGCGGATTGCGACGCCTATCTTGAAGGAACCTCTTGGGATGCGAAGTCTGATTCGTGTGATAAACAAGACGAAGCGAACTCGCGTTTAAGTCAGATTAATCAGATGATTAAAGTGCATCAGATGGATCTGCAACAAATGAAAGAGTTGGCGGAGCAACTAGGTTTATAGCGATTTTTTCTGTGACGTACAGGCATTTTTGTGGCGTGATTCAAACTATGTTCTTCGATTCCTAATATTCTTATCACATTAGTATCGGTAGTACTGAAATAAGCTCTATAGTTAAGAATGTTAATTCGTTCTTTCAATAGAGCTTTTTTATTGCGCCCGTATCGGGAGCAACGCGAGTCATAGCTAAGGTTGGATGTGCTAGAAGATACAGTACCTAAATCGTTGAAGATTTTAGTAACAGCGCTTTTTTTTGCGTCTGTTGCATTGATTACCCACACCCTTATCACTGAGCACGAGGTGTGGAAAGAAGCCTACTTGCTGTTTCCCCTTGGCATGTTAGGGGCATTTTTTGTTACTAAACCACGCCTAAAAGTCCTGTTGAGTGGCTTGTCCATTGCGGTCATTTTTGTCGGTGGTCTGTTTGAGCCCCTAGAGCTCGATGCGATTGAAGAGAGTTTTATCCTACTGCCTCTTTGTTATCTGGTTTTGTTTCCTGGTTCATTCTTCCCTATTGGGGTGGCTCTCGCGCTCGTTGCTAGCTATCTCTACAATCTCCCTGCTGAGGAGTTCGAAGAGTTTGTTGAAGATGCCATCGAAGTCCTCGCGATTACGGTCTTCGCCACCATCATGACGTATTACTACGAGAAGGCTTCTCGCCAAGCATTGCGCTATCGCAAAAGCACTTATACGGATGTGCTAACAAAGCTACCCAACTTAAACGCGTTTTATGAGGATATCGGCGAGGTGACGCCCGACAATGCGGAGCGTTACGCCGTTATTCAAATAGGTTTAAATAACTTTAAGAGCGTCAACGATAGGTTGGGGTATCGAAATGGCGATGAACTGCTACAAACGTTTTCACAACAATTGAATGCAAAAGTCCCGTCCTTTGCCAAATTTTATCGCTTGGGTGGGGATGAGTTTGTCTTTCTAGTTGAAGCGGAGAAGGAGCAACTGAAGGATCAAATTCGTCAGTTGGTTGAAGTCTTGCACAATTATCACTCCGACTTGTATGTGGTCAGTGATATGTCACACCGGCTTTCATTTAGCCTTGGCGTCGCGTTTGCGAAAGATGCGTTAGGTAACGTACTGGTGTGGGGAAAGAACGCCGACTTAGCTTTGTTTAAAGCGAGGCAAGAGGGCGCAGGCGCGGTGTGTTGGTATGATGATGTGTTGTTAGATGAGACCGTAAGGCAGCACCAAATTGAGGCAGAGTTACAACGGGCACTTGATGAGCAGCACTTTGTCTTGCACTACCAACCCAAGGTATCTATTGGTACCAATGAATTGGTTGGCGCCGAAGCTCTAATCCGTTGGATGCACCCCAATTTAGGAATGGTTTCCCCAGCCGAGTTTATTCCGGTAGCGGAGCGGACAGGGAAAATTGTGCCGCTTGGGCGTTGGGTGGCGAGAGAAGCCTGTCGAGAAGCAAAAAGTTGGTTTGACAAAGGCCACGCTATCGTTGTCTCAATCAATGTTTCCAACGTTCAGTTTGCCCACGATGATGTGTTTAAATTTATCAGTGATGCTCTTGATGAACATCAGTTGCCCGCAAATCTTCTGCAAATCGAAATTACGGAATCCACCTTGATGCAGCAGCCTGAGTTTGTGATTGCCGCATGCGAGAAGTTGCAAGAGCTAGGTGTTTCTATTGCAATTGATGATTTTGGCGTTGAGTACTCCTCCCTGAACTATCTCAAAAAGCTTCCCATTGATGTGCTTAAGATCGATAAGTCGTTTGTTGATGATTGTGTCAGGCTACACACCGACCACATGTTGGTTAGAACGATTATTCAAATGGGTCATAACCTCAATAAACGCGTGATTGCCGAAGGGGTAGAAACGGAAGACCAACTGGCGCTTCTCGAGAAAGAAGGATGTCAGGAGTACCAAGGGTACTTTTTCTCTCGGCCGTTGCCTGCTTATGACTTTGTGGGGTTAATTGATGGCTATCGAAGCGACTCCAACTGAGTGAAGTAGGCGTCAAAATCGCGAAATAGTGTGATTTGAACTAGTGTTTATAGAGACTGTTTACATATGAGCGGCTCGTTATCACAGAGAGTGTAAGCGTTGCATCGTTGAGCTAAAGGGTGATTCGGTGAACGTGACGCCTCTGGTGTTGAGAGACAACACGCGATAACTCATTAGTAGGGATCACTATGCGCCAGAATCAACTAACAGACGGCTTGCAGGTTTTGGGTTATTTGGCTTACCTTTCTGCCGTTGGATGGATGACTTATACCCTGACCATGATTCCGCACACTTGGAATTATGTTTACTATTTATTCCCACTGATGATGATGATCGCACTCTTTGTGAAAGAGGCGTCTCTTAAGCATTTGTTTGCGTTTTCGTCATTGGCCCTGTTCGTTGTTGGTGGGCTGATTGACCCTTTTAACCTCGACGATATTCAGCTCTGCTTAATACTGCTTCCACTTTGTTACATCGTCCTTTTCCCCGGAACGTTGTGGCCGATCGCGGTCGGTGCTGCATTAATCAATAGTTACTTGTACCAACTTCCCGTGTCAGATTTTGATGCGTTTGTGGATTTCTCCATCCAACTCACGGCAATTACGCTGTTTTCGACGTTGCTTGTCTACTTTTATGTACAAACGCGTAAGCAAGCAGAGCAATTCCATCGCGATAGCGTCACCGACTATCTGACAAAATTGCCGAATGCGAATGCTTACAACGAATCTTTACAAAGAGTCGATAAGTCAAACTTGGCACGCTTTGGTTTGATTCATATCGGGATGGAAGGCTTTAAGAACGTCAATGATCGCCTAGGTTATCGACACGGTGATGCGCTGCTAATTGCATTTGCACATCATCTTAAGGACTTGGTTGAGTCTAAAGGCGAAATATTCCGGTTTGGTGGGGATGAATTTGTCATCCTAGTTGAAAGCAAGCACATTGAAGAGACGCTCCAAGAACTGGTCGATGAGTTATTGAAGCACCATAAAATGATGTTCAACATCGAAAATACCTCTCACCGAATTACCTATTGTATCGGTGTTGCTTACGCAACTGATGCGAAGGGAAACATGGAACTTTGGGCAAAAAATGCCGATTTTGCGTTGTACAAAGCGCGCACCGAAGGCGCTGGGTCTGTTTGTTGGTTTGACAACGAACTGTTGAGCGAGACTATTCGCCAGCATCAAATCGAAACAGAGATCAAAGATGCGTTGGCCAACAACCAATTTGTCTTACAGTACCAACCCAAAGTGTCGATTAGAGAGTCGAGGATTGTTGGTGCAGAAGCACTTATTCGTTGGCAGCATCCGGAGCTTGGTCCTATTTCGCCCGCTGAGTTCATTCCAGTTGCGGAAAAAACCACCCAGATTGTTCCGCTTGGTCAATGGATTATCAACCAAGCTTGTACACAGGCAAGGCAACTTAATGATCAAGGTCTCGATGTGTGCATTGCCATCAATGTATCAACGGTGCAATTTGCTCATGCCGACCTGTTTGATGTGCTGTGTAAAGCGCTTAAGCAAACCAAACTTCCTTCTCATCTCCTACAAGTCGAGATCACGGAATCCACGCTGATGAGTGATCCTGAACATATCACCGATATTTGCCGACAACTTCGTGCAATCGGCGTCACTATTGCGATAGACGACTTTGGTGTTGAGTATTCGTGCCTCAAATACCTCAAGCAACTGCCTATCGATGTGCTGAAAATTGACAAGTGTTTCGTTGATGAATGCTCTGTCAGCCATTCGGATCGAGTGCTGGTGAATACCATTGTTCAAATGGGGCACAGTCTGGGCATTAAGGTGATTGCTGAAGGTGTTGAACATGAAGAGCAGTTGGCGGTGCTTGAAGAGCTTGGATGCGACCAATATCAGGGTTACCTATTTTCACAACCGCTCTCTTATCAAGAGTTCTCTTCGATGATTCTACAAGAGCGTATTGAAGCGAGCTCCGCATAAAAGCCGCAACATGCGCTGCGGCTTAGCTTGGTGTTAATGAGTTAAGTAGTGTTTCACAAACTCAGTAATCTTAACCATGTCATCAATTGCGATGAACTCATCGGTAGTATGAACTTTCGCCATGCCTGTAGACACATTGACGGTGGTGAGCCCTTTGGCATTGAAGTTGTTCGCGTCGCTGCCGCCACCTGTTCCCTTGGTGTAAGGGCTAGCACCAATCGCTTCAAATGACGCTTTTACCGACTGAATATGAGGATGATCGTCAGCGATAACAAAGGCGTTGTAGGCACGTGTTGATTCAATGTCCACTTCGGCGCCGTGCTGCTTGGCAACTGATTGGAAAGTCTCGATCATGTGGTTGACCTGCGCATCGAGTTTATCACCGTTTAGTGAGCGTGCTTCCGCGACGATCTTAAGTTCTGGCATGACGATGTTAGTTGCGTTGCCGCCTTCGACAATACCAATGTTTGCGGTGGTTTCTTCATCAATACGAAGTAATTTCATCTGTGTAATGGCGTCAGCCGCGACTTGGATCGCACTGATGCCTTCTTCCGGCGCTAAGCCTGCGTGGGCTGGGCGACCTTTGATGTTAGCGACGATTTTTTGCTGTCCAGGCGCCGCGTTGACTATCGTACCAATTGGACCACCTGTATCGAGTACGATCGCTTTGTCCGATGTGATGAAAGACATGTCAAAATGCTCTGAACCAAACAATCCGCCTTCTTCGTGAACAGTGAATGCCAGTTCAATGGTTTTATGGTCGAGGTTTTCTGATTGAATGCAGCGAACGGCCTCCATGAT
Source organism: Vibrio sinaloensis (assembly GCF_000808535.1). GTDB lineage: Bacteria > Pseudomonadota > Gammaproteobacteria > Enterobacterales > Vibrionaceae > Vibrio > Vibrio sinaloensis_D. The sequence continues at coordinate 99,403 of NZ_JWLV01000034.1, read as the reverse complement.
CGCCGCAATGCCTGATTTGTCGTCACCACCGAGAATGGTGTTGCCTTTAGAACGGATGATGCCGTCTTCGATGATGGGCTCAATACCAATGCCTGGTGTCACGGTATCCATGTGACAGCTCAAAACAATGCTGTCTTCAATTTTGCCTTCGAGTCGAGCATAAACGTTGAAGCCATTAGAGACCTCTTCAGGCACAGGTAGCTTGTGAACCGTAAAGCCCAATTCACCTAGTTGCTCTGAGAGTGCTTGAGCAATGGCTTTCTCGTTTCTTGATTCACTGTCGATCTGAACGAGTTGGATAAAATGGTCAACAAGACGGTCGCGATTAATATGTGTCATTTTTATACCTAGGTAGAGAACAGAGGCGACCACCTTAGCCTTACTCGCAGTGAATAAATCTGAGGTAAATCAATCTAACCAACAACTTTACCTGTTTCTGACCAACTAACTGGTAACGGAGTAAAACGCACTCTCGCCGTGTAAAGCAAACTTTTCTTTGATGTAAAATATTTGTTACCAATTTATTTTGTTTAATTCATTGTTTTTATTGATTTTAGTATTCATCGTAGGCGATGTTTTACAGGTTATGTTGCAAGTTTGTGCGAGTGTAAAATGTCCGCCGTTGGTTCCTTTTATAAGTGAGATCGGCAAATCTTAGCTAAGACACGCTGAAACTAAAAAAGAGGGAACGACAATGAATCAAGCGTTTAATCCACTAGGCACTGACGGATTTGAATTTGTGGAGTACACGGCAGCGGATGAAAAAGGCATTCAAGATCTAAAATCACTGTTTAGCTCGCTGGGCTTTGCAGAAGTGGCTAAGCACCGTTCCAAAAATGCGTGGCTGTATCGCCAGGGTGACATCAACTTCATCGTCAATGCACAGCCTCACAGCCAAGCTGAAGCCTTCGCCAAAGTTCATGGTCCTTCGGTTTGTGGCATGGCATTTAGAGTGAAAGATGCCGCTGTTGCACACGCTCATGCTCTTGAGAATGGTGGGGAAGAGTACAAAACAGAAATCGGACCGATGGAGTTGAGCATTCCGGCGATTTATGGCATTGGTGAAAGCCTGCTCTATTTCGTTGACCGATACGGCAAGCAGAGCATCTACGATGTGGACTTTGTATTTTACCCTGATGCAGAGGAACGTTTGGCGAAAATGGACGTTGGTATGTATGAAATTGACCACCTGACGCACAACGTCAAACAGGGCAACATGGATGTCTGGTCGGGTTTCTATGAGCGAATCGGTAACTTCCGTGAGATTCGATACTTCGATATTGAGGGCAAACTAACGGGGCTTGTGAGCCGAGCGATGACCGCACCGTGTGGCAAAATTCGCATTCCGATCAATGAGTCGTCTGACGATAAGTCGCAGATCGAAGAGTTCATTCGTGAATACAACGGCGAAGGGATTCAGCATATTGCCTTGACGACAGATGACATCTACCAAACCGTGCAAACTCTACGAGATCGCGGAATGGACTTTATGCCAACACCGGGTACTTACTACGAGAAGGTGGATAGCCGCGTAGAGGGGCACTCAGAGGATGTAAACCGTCTTCGTGAGCTCGAAATCTTGATTGATGGCGCGCCGATGAAAGATGGCATCTTGCTGCAAATCTTTACTCAGACGGTCATTGGTCCTGTGTTCTTTGAAATCATTCAACGTAAAGGCAATGAAGGATTTGGGGAAGGTAATTTCAAAGCTCTATTTGAGTCGATCGAAGAAGACCAAATTCGCCGTGGAGTACTAAACGATGCATAAATGGATCACATTCCCTCACCGGGAGGGAGTGTGCTCCAAGCAAGCGCACGCAGACTTCCCGGAAGAGGCAATTTACGAGAGAGAGGCGGGAAGAAGCGGCTTTTTTGGCCCCGCAGCACACTTTCATCATCAACACGCACCTACAGGATGGAGTGAGTGGGAGGGAGAGCTACGCCCGAGAGCATTCAACTTCAATCTTGTCGAGAAAGCGAGCCAACTCTCTCCTTGGACGGTGCCCCATCTGCTTCAAAATGCAGATTGCAAAATTCGCGTTTGGCGCATGGATGAAAAAATGGAATTTCTGGTTAGGAATGCAGACGGTGACGAGCTGCTGTTTATCCACCAAGGGAAGGCCGATTTTTACAGTGACTATGGGCATTTAGAGGTAGGGGAAGGTGACTATGTGGTGATTCCTCGTTCAACCAATTGGCGCCTCGAACCGTCTGAGCCCATGTTTATTCTCATGGTTGAAAACACCGACGCCGCGTACACCTTGCCCGACAAAGGCATGGTCGGCAACCACGCTGTGTTTGATCCAGCCGTTCTGGAAGTGCCAGCGATTAATGAAAAATTTAAGGCGCAATATTCTGAGCAGTCAACCCAAGTGCAGGTAAAACGCCATGAGCAAATTAGCACGGTCACTTATCCGTTTAACCCATTGGACGCGATTGGTTGGCACGGTGATTTGGCGGTTGTCAAAGTAAACTGGCGTGACATAAGACCATTGATGTCACATCGCTACCATCTGCCGCCGTCGGCGCACACGACCTTCGTGGGCGCGGGTTTTGTGATTTGTACCTTTGTTCCAAGACCCATCGAAAGTGACCCAGGGGCATTGAAAGTGCCGTTTTACCACAACAATGATGATTATGACGAAGTGCTTTTCTACCACGCAGGGGACTTCTTTAGCCGAGACAATATCGAAGCGGGGATGGTCACTTTCCACCCAGCTGGATTTACTCATGGGCCGCACCCCAAAGCGTTTCAGGCTGGCCAAGAGTACAAGAAGAAGTTTACCGATGAAGTCGCTGTGATGATTGACACGCGCCACGCTCTCTCGTTTGGCGAAGAGGCAACCGCGGTTGAGAATAAAGAATACGTCTACAGCTGGAAAGGATAAGAATTAAGGGATTGAGTATGAAGTTAGCAACCTTAAAAAATGGCCGCCGAGATGGTTTGCTGGTGGTCGTCAATAGAGCATTAACCAAGTGTGTTGCGGTTCCTGAAATCGCAGAGACCATGCAGCAAGCCTTAGATGATTGGGATCGCGTTGAGCCTCAACTCCATGAAGTCTATCTCGCGCTGAATGAAGGCGAGCTAGTGCAGGAGCTGCCGTTTGATCAAAGTCGATGCGAATCGCCGCTACCTAGGGCTTACCAGTGGGCGGATGGCAGTGCATACGTCAATCACGTAGAGCTGGTTCGCAAGGCGCGTGGCGCGGAAATGCCCCCAAGCTTTTGGACTGACCCGTTAATGTACCAAGGAGGCTCTGATGCGTTTATTGGTCCTCGTGATGATATTCCACTAGGAAGCGAAGAGTGGGGCATCGATTTCGAAGGTGAAGTCGCGGTGGTAACAGGCGATGTGCCAATGGGCGTCACACCGGAGCAAGCTGCAAAGAGCATTAAACTGGTAATGTTAGTTAATGACGTGTCGCTACGCGGCCTGATCCCCAATGAACTGGGTAAAGGGTTCGGCTTTTTCCAATCGAAACCGTCGTCGGTCTTTTCCCCAGTAGCGGTGACGCCAGATGAGCTCGGTGATGACTGGGATGGTGGCAAACTAAACCTGCCGCTTATGTCTTACTACAATCATGAATTGTTTGGTAAACCGAATGCGGGCGTCGATATGACATTTGAGTTTCCAGAGCTTATCGCTCACGCGGCGAAAACTCGTCCGCTTTGTGCTGGGGCGATCATCGGGTCTGGTACGGTTTCTAACAAGCAGGGCACTGATCATGGAACCTCAATAGTTGAGGGTGGCGTCGGGTATTCGTGCATTGCTGAAGTCAGAATGATTGAGACGATCCGTGATGGCAAACCTACCACTTCTTTTATGAAGTTTGGCGACCATATAAAGATCGAGATGCTGGATGAGCAAGGTCACTCTATCTTTGGCTCGATTGAGCAGCACGTGGTGAAATACTAATGTCAGACATCACGCTTTATGGATATTGGCGCTCGTCAGCGGCCTATCGAGTTCGGATCGCCCTGAACTTGAAGCAATTGCCCTACAAACAGGCGTCCGTCCACTTAGTCAGAAATGGCGGAGAGCAGCACTCCGCCGATTTCCAGATGCTCAATCCCAGTGAACTTGTGCCCGTATTGGTCGATGGTGACGTGCGGCTTAATCAGTCGTTAGCCATCATCGATTACCTTGATGAGCAATACCCGGATGTTTTGCTGACCCCAGTAGAAAAAGAGAAGCGATATCTGGTGAAAGCGATGGCACAAGATATCGCAATAGATATCCATCCGCTCAACAACTTGCGCGTATTACAGTACCTTGCTGGCCCAATGGGTATTGATGACATGAGTAAGCAGGCGTGGTACGCGCATTGGATTGATGTTGGCTTTTCGGGTTTGGAAAAGAAGTTGGCTCAAACAAGTGGTCGATACTGTGTCGGAAATGATGTTAGTTTGGTTGATGTATGTCTTGTGCCACAAGTGTACAACGCTGAGCGATTCAATATCGATATTACGCGCTATCCACACATTGAAAAAGTGACGTCGTCACTTAGATCATTGAGCGCTTTTGCTGATGCCGCTCCAGAGATTCAGCCTGACGCAGAATGATTGTGCGTGAATGAATGAGTGGTTGTGATTAGGCAAGATTCGAAAACAAAAAGGCCACCGATCTGGTGGCCTGCTCATCCCTGGAGAAATCTAATGCTTAACGCATTGCCTGCTGTTTTTCACGCTGTGCAAGTTCAGCAATGTTGAATTGACGGACATCCAATGTGGCCAGTTCATTACACTCTTGGCAAGAGTGGTGGCGCAGACCGTCAATGTAATCATGCGAGGTTAGTAGGCTTGGTTTTTTGCACCAATCGCATATGCCTTCGATAGTAAACATAGTGTTCTCCCCACCTTTATATACTAGGTGTTATCTTCGCGGCGTATTATGACATGACACCTATCAATAGGTTAATCATTTGTTATGGTTAATGGGAGAGTGATCGATTGCGCGAGCCCGTAACTTAAAGCCTGTCGAATATTTTGCTCTCGGCCCACTATGATTTGTAACTATTTATTAACGCAGCTTAGTATGATTTTCAACGCCGCATTCAAACGTTTCATATCTTCTTCACTGCCTTTCAAATCAGGATGGTAAATTTTACACAGCTGCTTATAGCGTGTTTTTATTTGCTTTGTATCTGGAATGGTATCTGGCTTATAGCCAAACAGTGCACATGCCAAGGAGAGCTTGTTCTCGCTCGCCGTTTTAGTCGGCTGAGAAGGTTGAGGTCTTTGCTGTGTCGCTTGCTGTTTTTTAAACTGGCGGTAAAGCGTCTCCAACTGGCGCTTTTGTGTTTTGATCGTCGCTTCGTGTTGTTTGATTTTGTTCTGTAGCTGGCGCTGCTCCTGCTTATTCTCTGACAAAGAATGTTGGCTGCTTTTGCTTAGAGAGCGAGTTGCCTTTAGGTGCCAAAAGAGCAAAGCAACGAGTGCAATACTCAGCGCGATGGATAAGTAAATAAAATCGTTGTTTGCTGCGCTCTCGGATTTTGATTGGGCCACAGGGCTTAACTCAATACCGCTATCGTCAAAGGCGACTTCTAACTGATCGATAGATGACACCTGTTTGGCTCGCTGGGCGTTAAACTGCATCTCAAGCACCTTCGCATAGGCGTCTTCTGCCTCTGGCACGTTTGGGGCGGCAACTTGATACCAAACTTCCGCCAAGGCAAGGTTGGATGGTGGTTGACTCAACCCTTCGTACACTTTGCCTAAATTGAACTGAGCTTGGTAGTTATCGCTTAGGGCAAGTCGAGTTAGCCAGTAGATGGCTTTTGCAACATCAGGTTGATGACTTTGATTGGCTAAGTAGACGTTAGCGAGATCAATCGCCGCTTGCTGGCTGCCAGAATCAGCAGCTTGTTCGAGCCAATAGATGGCTTCGTCTCGAGAGGCTTCAACACCGTCTCCGCTAAGGTACTTCTGACCGAGTTGCAACTGCGCATCGACATTCTGGCTTTGAGCTTGCTCGGTTAATGCTTCGATCGAAGCGGCATAGCTCAATGGACAAAAGATGAGCAGAATGAAAGCAATCAGTTTCAAGGCAATCCCTTACAGCGAATTTGGCGTTAGTCCTATAGTTTAAATCATTTGCGAGACAAATAAAAAAAGTGGCTTCAAGGAAGCCACTTATCTTTTATTAAAACGTATTCTCAGTTACTTCAACGGAAGAATTTGAATCTCAACACGGCGGTTACACGCACGGCCTTCTGCTGTGCTGTTGGTGCAAAGTGGGTAACGTTCACCATTGCCACGAGCAATAGCACGACCAGCCGCAACGCCTTGTGACACTAGGTAAGAGCGGACCGATTCAGCGCGACGCTCTGATAGGATTTGGTTGGTCGTATCGCTGCCTGTGCTGTCTGTATGGCCTTCAATAACCAAACTTGTGTCTGGGTATTCAACCAGAATTCGAGCGACACCGCGTAGGGTATTGTGGATGCTGCTATCGAGTTGATAAGAGCTAGAGCTGAACCCGATGCCATTTTCTAAGCGCAGAAGAAGTTGGTTTTCGCCAACACGTTCGACCTGAACACCAGAATTTAGCAGCTCTTGACGCAAAGCGGCTTCTTGTTGGTCAAAGTAGTAGCCTACGCCACCACCGACCGCGGCACCACCCGCTGCGCCGATAAGAGCACGCTTACGGCGATCTTTCGCGTCATCACCGGTTGCAACGCCAATTGCTGCACCTGCGATAGCACCAATGATTGCGCCGGAAGTTGCTGAATTTGTCTCTGATTCACCAGTTGTCGCGTTTTGGCGCTGAGTCGCCTGACAACCAGACAGTGCGATTGCGACAGCAAGGGCTAAGGTAATTTTCTTCACAATAAACATCTCCGTGTATCCAGATTCATTGCTCTGGAGTTTTGATTTGCCGAGGAATAAACCCCATCGACGCCTCTATGTCAATTCTGAACAGTGTATTTTACCAAACCTTAACCGAACCTGAACAAGCACCTAACGCAGCATTTTAGGGGCTTGAGCGCCGTCAATAGGGCGGTTGACTGAGACTTTTCGCCCTTTTTTCAAGCCGACCTCGTAATCTTCAGTGAGATTTTTCATCGCCTCTCGAAGCTGTTGCTTAAAGGTCTCTCGGTCTATGTTTTGGAACTCTTTATCAATGTAGTCGTCGATCTTTTTTGCGGACTCTTCATCTGGAGTAATAATAGGCAATTTTTCTAGTGCGCCTTCCACCCAGCCCGATAAAAATGAGTTTACGCGGCGAGTAACTTCGGTAGATGGAGTGCCGGTGCCGGCAAAACTGTTTCTAAAACGGCCCGTTTGCTCGTTCATTTCTCGGTAAATAATGTCGAAAGCAAAGGCAGCAAAAATAGCGCGGTCGGCTTCACCGATGAATTCAGCGCGCTTGAGTCCTTTATGATTTAGAAGTACCGCTTCTACGCCAAACTTGGTGTTAATACCACGAATGATACGTAGCAACTGAGAGCCAATGTTAGCAGGAAGGAGATGTGTCGATTGGGTTTTGCCCATTTTGATGAACTCAATATCGTCTTTGTCGAGACCATATTTGAGCATCAAGCTATGAGCCATCTTGATGGCGTTTGCTGCTTCATTCACATTCGCAGAGTTACCAAGTTCAAGGCATTTAGCAATTTTCTTCAGGGCTTTCTGTTTATTCATCGACAACTAAGAGGTACCTAATTTTGCAAAGTCGGCTATTTTACCGTGTTCTGAGGAAAAACGGAAATGTGGGTAGGGCTCTGATCACGAAGAATAATAGGGCGTGGTTTAAAAGGCAGTGGTGGGCAAAACGCCACTGATTATCCAGTGGCGCTCTAATTTTTTGAAGAACTGAGTAATTAAATACCTAGTTCATCGAAAAGGTCGTCAGCTGCAGATGCGCTTTCTTGCTTTGGTTCAGACTTGCTTGCCATGTTTTGACGTGCTTTCTCCAAAATCTCATCAGGGCACTCGTCTTCCACGGTTTCAAACTCTTCAAGCTGAATAAACTCTGTCTTATCCATCGCTAGCTCAAGGTAGAAAATGTTGCCTTTCTCTGTTGAGAAAGTAACTCGGCGAGCTTGCGGTCGATCAAGGTTTGTATCTACCGACAAGATTACCTGCTTATTCAACGTTAGCATCTTAGGTTGGTTTTGTGTGATGTGAGTTTGCAAGTCTTTGCGCACTTGGTTGGTAAAGTCACCGACCAGCTGGTTCATTAGCTCGCCCAGTACGTCCGCCACTTCATCTGAGGTGTGCAGTACAGCCAGTTCGTCTTCAGGCATGCCCATATTGCGCATGTAATTTGTGTACACTTCCAACGCCGCCTTGGCCGTGAAGTTGATGACGACGAGCCCTGAAAAACCACCATCGAATAGAACAAAGCAGCCAAAGTCTGGCTTTAGGCTGGTTTTGGTGATTTTTTGCACCATTGCTGAATAGGTGACAGGCGAGCTAGTTGCTGAAGTCAGTACCCCGGATACCGATTGGCAAAGTTTTAAAAGAATATCTTCTGTTGTGATAATTTTATTTTTCTTCATTGATGATTCGCTCATAAAGACACTTTAAATCAAGTCCATGATTTCTAAGTGTGGGAAAGAATTGCGATAAGTTCCAATTTGACACTGCATTTCTGTTTTGATCACCCTTTTAAATGTTGTAAAGTGACACAACTCAAAGATTATAACTTTATATATAGAACCCAATGCTGATTGGATCAGCGTAGTAGGGGCAGGAAGCAAATGTTACCAAGATTACACTCTCAATCTGATGTGGATCCCGTCGTCATCAGTTTTCTCGACAAATTGCGCCAATCTGGCTTTAGCGGGGACATCGAAAGCCAATATTCTAGCCGTTTAGCGGTCGCCACAGACAACAGTGTCTATCAACAACTCCCACAAGCTGTTGTTCATCCAAAAAACACTCAAGATGTCACTCTTATTGGTAAGTTAAGCGCACATTCCGATTTTGAACGCATCACGTTTTCACCTCGTGGAGGCGGTACCGGGACCAATGGTCAATCCCTGACTTCGGGTATCGTGGTCGATCTGTCTCGCCATATGAATAAGGTACTTGAAATCAATGAGCAGGAAGGTTGGGTTAGAGTTCAAACTGGTGTGGTTAAAGATCAGCTAAATGATGCCGTTCGACCTTACGGGTACTTTTTCTCTCCTGATCTTTCGACCAGTAATCGCGCCACCTTGGGTGGCATGATCAATACCGATGCGTCTGGTCAAGGCTCCTTAAAGTACGGTAAAACGTCAGATCACGTGCTATCGCTTCAAGCGGTATTCGCTGATGGGTCGGTTTTAGAATCAGATCTTTCTCATGGTCTGCCTAAAGAAGGTGAGTTCGCTTATCAAGCACTTAAAGTGACCGAGCAGGTTTGTCGAGAAAAGAGAGAGCAAATCAACAAAAAGTTTCCGCCGCTGAACCGTTTTTTGACAGGTTATGATCTGAAAAACGCGCTCGATGATGAGACCAATGAGTTCGACTTGACTCGCGTACTATGTGGCGCTGAAGGGTCATTGGCGTTTATCACTGAAGCGAAGCTCAATTTAACACCGATTCCTAAAGCTAGAACTCTGGTTAATGTAAAGTACGACTCGTTTGATTCAGCATTGCGCAACGCCCCCTTTATGGTCGAAGCCAATGCGCTATCGGTTGAGACTGTCGACTCTCGAGTGCTCAATTTGGCCAAGCAAGATATTGTTTGGCACACCGTGAGCGATCTTCTTACGGACGTCCCGGGCAAAGATATGCAAGGGATCAACATGGTGGAGTTTGCTGGCCAAGACGTCGATGAGGTCGAGTCTCAAGTCTCGGCGTTAACTGCGCGCATTGACCAGATGTTAGAGAATGGCGAAGCGGGCATTATCGGCTATCAAGTGTGTGATGATGTCGCAAGCATTGGTCGTATCTACAACATGCGTAAAAAAGCGGTCGGCTTACTCGGTGCAGCTAAAGGTCGAGCAAAGCCTGTCGCGTTTGCTGAAGATACTTGTGTGCCTCCTGAGAACTTGGCGGATTTTATTGCAGAGTTCCGCGAGCTGCTAGATGCCAAACAGCTTAACTATGGCATGTTTGGCCACGTTGATGCTGGCGTTCTTCACGTAAGGCCAGCTTTGGATCTTTGCGATCCGAAGCAAGAGGCGCTAATGCACCAGATTTCTGATGAAGTGGTGAAGCTGGTCGCCAAATACGGTGGTTTAATGTGGGGCGAGCACGGCAAGGGTTATCGTTCTGAATATGGCCCTGAGTTCTTTGGGCAAGAGCTATTTACAGAGCTGAGACGAGTTAAAGGTGCCTTTGACCCTCACAACAAGATGAATCCGGGTAAGATTTGTACACCGCTTGAAAGCAATGCTGAACTGGTCAAAGTGACCGATACCAAGCGTGGCTTCTATGACCGACAAATCGATGTGCAGGTGCGTGATAGCTTTAAGCAGGCGATGGAGTGTAATGGCAACGGATTGTGTTTTAACTACGATACGTCATCGCCAATGTGTCCATCGATGAAAGTTACCGCAGATCGTCGTCATTCGCCAAAAGGTCGCGCTGGTTTGGTTCGAGAGTGGCTGCGACAGTTAACCGAGCAAGGCATCGATATTCTCGATTTAGAAAAGCAAACCCTAGAGCAAACGGCATCGATAAAAACCATGCTCGATCGGGTTCGCAACAGTTTTAATAAGCGCCATGAGTACGATTTTTCGCATGAAGTCCATGAGGCAATGAATGGCTGTTTGGCGTGTAAAGCGTGTGCCAGCCAGTGCCCGATTAAAGTCGATGTACCGAGTTTCCGCTCACGCTTCCTCAATATCTACTACTCACGTTATCAGCGTCCTGCGAAGGATTACCTTGTTGCCAATATTGAAACCATGCTGCCGTTGATGGCGAAAGCACCAAAGGTTGTGAATACCGCTCTGAAACAGAAGTGGGTGCAAGACCTGACGGTATCAACGGTTGGCTATGTGGATGCGCCGTTAATGTCGGTTCCGACACTAGAGAAGCGTTTGTCAGGGTTGAAGCCATTTGATTTGCAGGCGCTAGCAGCGTTGTCAAAAGAAGACAAAGCAAATCACGTCGTTATCGTTCAAGACCCGTTCACGAGCTATTACGATGCAGAAGTGGTCGAAGACTTTGCAAACCTGATTGTGAAACTTGGCAAAACACCAGTACTGCTCCCGTTTAAACCAAATGGAAAAGCGCAACATGTGAAAGGGTTCCTTAAGCGCTTTGCCAGCAATGCCGCAAATACTGCAGCGTTCTTACAGCAAGTTGCTGATATTGATATCCCCTTAGTGGGTGTCGATCCGGCGTTAGTGCTTTGCTACCGCGATGAGTACACGGAAGTGCTTGGAGACAAGCGTGGCGACTTCAACGTACTGACGGCACATGAGTGGCTGGAGCCTCGCCTTAGTGAGTTCGAAGGGGTTAAAGAAGGGGCACAAGAGCCTTGGTACTTACTCGCTCACTGTACTGAAAAAACTAAAATGCCAAATGCAGAAAAAGAGTGGGGCAGCATCTTTAAGCATTTCGGTGCAGTATTAAATACGGTACCTGTTGGCTGCTGTGGAATGGCAGGCACGTTCGGCCATGAAGTGGATAAGCTGCAAATGTCGAAAGACATCTATGGTTTGAGTTGGAAACCAAACATAGAGCAGTTACCGAAAGAGCGCTGCCTAATTACGGGCTATTCTTGCCGAAGCCAAGTCAAACGGTTTGAAGGCATGAAGGTAAAACACCCAGTACAAGCACTGCTTTCGATTCTCTAATAATAAATAGCCCAGCGTTAAGTTGGGCTATTTTTTAATTGTTAACGCAAGGGATTACTTTATGTTTATGGATAAGCTCGAGTTAAAAGTTCCGCCCGTCGCCGTCTTTATTGTTCTTATGGTTATCGTTAATCGTTTGGCTCATGCTTTTACTGGGTTGACGATTTCGCTACCAGCACCTGGTGTAGTGTTTTTATTATGCTTCATATCGTCAGGAATTATCGGCATTGCAGGCGTAGTGGAATTTCGGCGTTCAAAAACAACAGTGAATCCGATAAAAGTTGAGAGTGCTTCAACAGTAGTCGACACTGGAATATTTGCTTACAGCCGAAACCCTATGTATCTGGCTTTGTTGTTATTATTAATCGGGTTTTCATATTGGCACCAAAATATACTGTCTATCATTTTCGCTTTTTCTTTTATTAACTATATGAATCGATTTCAAATAAAACCCGAAGAGAGAGCATTGGAGAAACTGTTTGGTGCGGAATATTTAGATTACAAGCAGAGAGTTAGACGTTGGATATAAACGTTACTACAAATGATGAGCTAATAAGCCCCTCGAACGAGGGGCTTAATTTTATCTGTTAAAAACTCGGTAATATCGCTTCTGGTACAAGGTGGTTGTGAACGGCCAGTTTAAGCAGCGAGTTTGCTTGCTCAATATCCAGTGCAAAATAGCGATCTTTATCATAGAAACTGACTTTCTCACGTAGGATCTGTTTCGCTTCTTCAACTCTTGGCGATGATTTTAGTGGCGCTCTAAAGTCGATGCCCTGTGCTGCAGATAAGTACTCTACAGCCAAAATGCCTCGAGTGTTTTCCGCCATATCACGCAGTCTGCGACCTGCAAATGTCGCCATCGAAACATGATCTTCTTGGTTGGCTGACGTTGGCAAGCTATCGACGGAAGCTGGGTGAGCTAGGGTCTTGTTTTCGCTTGCGAGTGCCGCAGAGGTTACCTGAGCAATCATAAAGCCAGAGTTTACTCCACCGTTGTCCACCAAGAATGGCGGAAGCTTACTTAAAGCGCTGTCAATCAACAGAGCCATACGTCTTTCTGATAGGCTGCCGATTTCTGCGATGGCAAGTGCTAGGTTATCGGCGGCCATAGCAACAGGTTCCGCGTGGAAGTTACCACCGGAGATGATGTCGCCATCTTCTGCGAACACAAGTGGGTTGTCAGACACTGAGTTTGCTTCAATTTCCAAGATGTCAGCGGCGTTTCGAATTTGCTGCAAACAAGCACCCATTACCTGAGGCTGGCAGCGCAACGAATAAGGATCCTGCACTTTTTCACAACCCGTATGTGATTCTCCAATCTCGCTGCTGACATCTAGCATGTGGCGATAGGCTAGAGCGGCGTCCATTTGTCCTCTGTGTCCACGAACGCGGTGAATACGTGGATCGAACGGGCGTCTACTACCTAATGCGGCTTCTACCGACATCGCACCACATACCGTGGCTGAAGCGAACAGATCTTCTGCTGCAAATAAACCTTCTAGAGCAAAGGCTGTCGAAGCTTGGGTACCATTTAGCAGTGCTAAACCTTCTTTAGGTGCTAAAGTGATCGGCTCAAGGCCAGCGATTTTCAGTGCCTCTAATCCAGAAATGATCTTTCCGTTGTGGCGCGCTTCACCTTCACCCAATAGAACCGTGCTCATGTGAGCAAGAGGCGCTAGGTCCCCAGAAGCGCCTACAGAGCCTTTCTGCGGAACGCATGGATAAACCTGAGAGTTCACCAAATCAATCAAGGCTTGAATCACTTTCAGGCGAATACCGGAATAGCCTCGAGACAAGCTATTGATCTTCAAGACCATCATCATGCGGACGGTTTCATCTGCCATAAGCTCGCCGATACCTGCAGCATGCGATAGCACGATACTTTTTTGCAGTGTTTCAAGATCTTCAGGGGCGATACGAGTGTTGGCCAGCAAACCGAAGCCAGTGTTGATGCCATAAACCGTGCGATCTTCAGCAATCACTTGCTCGACAACTTTCGTACTTTCATCAATGGCTGGAATCGCTTCTGGGTCCAACGACAGAATCACTGGAGAGCGACTGACTTGACGCAGTTCTTTTAAGCTAATAAATCCAGGCTTTAGCTGTAAATTTAACATCTTCATCTTCCTTTATTCAGCTGAGCTTATTTTAGCTTTTTCAGTTCTTCGTTAAGCATCGGTAAATCAAGACCTTGCTGTGCTGCACAGTTTTTCGCGATGTCATAGCCTGCATCAGCGTGGCGCATTACACCCGTTGCCGGATCGTTGTGTAACACGCGAGCGATACGTTGAGACGCGTCTTCACTACCATCACAACAGATAACCATTCCTGAGTGTTGAGAGAAGCCCATGCCAACGCCACCACCATGATGTAATGATACCCAGGTTGCGCCGCCCGCCGTGTTCAGCAGAGCATTGAGAAGTGGCCAGTCAGAAACGGCATCTGAGCCATCCATCATGCCCTCTGTTTCTCGGTTTGGACTTGCTACCGAACCTGAATCTAGATGATCACGGCCGATGACGATTGGCGCTTTTAGCTCGCCGTTTTTGACCATTTCATTGAATGCCTGACCGAGACGTTCGCGATCTTTCAATCCGACCCAACAAATACGAGCTGGTAAGCCTTGGAACTGGATTCGTTCGCGGGCCATGTCCAGCCAATTGTGGAGGTGTGGGTTGTCTGGGATAAGCTCTTTTACTTTTTGGTCAGTTTTGTAAATGTCTTCTGGATCGCCTGATAGCGCAGCCCAGCGGAATGGACCAATTCCCTCACAAAACAGAGGACGAATGTACGCAGGGACAAAGCCCGGGAAGTCGAATGCGTTTTCTACGCCTTCTTCTAGCGCCATCTGACGAATGTTGTTGCCGTAATCGAGTGTTGCTGCGCCGCGTTCTTGAAGGTCAAGCATCGCTTTGACTTGCACTGCCATTGATTCTTTTGCTGCTTTAACCACCGCCGCTTCATCTTTAAGGCGCATGTCAGCAGCGTGTTCCATTGACCAGCCCAGTGGTAGGTAACCATTTAATGGGTCGTGCGCAGAGGTTTGGTCGGTAACAACGTCTGGAGTAATGTTACGCTCTACAAGTTCAGGGAACACATCGGCTGCATTGGCAAGTAGGCCCACAGAAACCGGAGTGTCTGATTCGTAGATAATCGCGAGGGCTTCGTCTAGGCTGGTGGCTTTCTTGTCGACATAGCCAGTACGTAAGCGGTAGTCAATGCGCGACTCATCGCACTCGACAGCAATCATAGAAAAGCCAGCCATAGTGCCAGCGAGAGGCTGAGCACCACCCATTCCCCCTAAGCCACCTGTTAGGATCCAGCGCCCTTTAGGATCGCCGTTGAAGTGCTTTTTCGCTACAGAAACAAAGGTTTCGTAAGTGCCTTGGACGATGCCTTGTGAGCCAATGTAAATCCAGCTTCCCGCGGTCATTTGTCCGTACATCATCAAACCCTGTTTATCGAGTTCGTTGAAGTGCTCCCAGTTAGCCCAGTGCGGCACCAAGTTAGAGTTAGCAATCAGTACGCGCGGTGCATTTTTATGAGTTGGGAATACACCAACAGGTTTACCCGATTGAACGAGTAAGGTTTGGTCGTCTTCAAGGCGCTCTAGCACTTCGACAATTTTATCGTAGCACTCCCAGTTTCGTGCAGCTCGACCAATGCCACCGTACACGACGAGTGAGTGAGGGTGCTCGGCAACATCTGGGTCTAGGTTGTTCATCAGCATGCGAAGTGGGGCTTCCGTCAGCCAAGATTTTGCTCTCAACTGCGTGCCATGTGGGGCACGAATTGTACGGCTAGTATCGAGACGCTTATCTTCTACTTGGCGTTCCGTCATGGTAAGACTCCTTGTGTTTCATGTTATTCAAGTAGTACGAAGCTCTCCAAGCCACCAAAGTGACTTGGTTCCACTACTTGGTTTAATGTTATTTTTCTGAAAATGCGTTGGCGATATCCCAACAAAGTCGAGCGGCTAATCTCGCCGTCTGACTGTCTACATCGTAGGTTGGGTTGTACTCGGCGATATCGGCAATCACTAACTTCTGCTTATAGTGCAAAATTCTGTCTAGAAATGGTGCGACGGTATCTATACTCACGCCTCTCGCAGCCGGGGCACTTACGCCAGGTGCTGTCGCCGCTGGAAAGACATCTAGGTCGATGGTGAGGTAGATATAATCACAGTTATCAATAAAGTGCTGTAATTGAGTTAAGTGGTACATGTGGTTGAGATGCGCAAGATCTTTGTCTTCCACGTACCAGACGCCAAGTTCTTCAGCTCGTTTAAACAGCGCTTCAGTATTACTTGCTCGACTGACCCCAAGGCAGGCGTAATGGAATGGCCAATCATGCTTTTTACAGTAATCATAAATTTGATTGAATGGCGTCCCAGAGCTTGGTTTTACATCGGCATGGCTACTTTCAAATGCCCGGAGATCAAAGTGCGCATCAAAGTTAATAATGCCAATCTTTGGCGGCTGTGACGGGCTAAGGTATTCAAAATATCTCGCGAGGCCTTGAAAGGAAGCCCAAGCGACTTCATGCCCCCCCCCTAAAGTGATGACAGGCGTTGAGCGCAATGCGGTTGCAATCACATCTGCACAAATCGATTGGTAGTGTTCGAGTCGATCATCTTCACAGACAACATTACCCAAATCGATAAGCGAGCTTTTTTTATGCCAAGCCATATTCGCTAAAGCACGGCGGATGAGATCGGGGGCTTTGCGTGCGCCTATTCGGCCTTTATTGCGAGCAACGCCGGCATCACAGGCAAAACCAAGTAAGCTAACGGCATTGTGATAGGGCTCTAGATCGCGAACTGGAATCTGTTTAATGACATGATGGACGCGTTTCCCGAGCGCACCATCTTCTGCGTCGTGACGCCCTTGCCAATGAAATTCTTGAACTGTTGACAGCGTTCTATCGCCAAATTGTTCAGACATGATCCAGTTCTCCTTTCACTAGGCGAGCAGAAAGACGTGACACGCCTTGTTGATAGCTAAAGTCAGCAGGGTGGGACACGTCCCAAATGGCGAGATCCGCATCAAACCCTACTTGTATCTGCCCGCGGCTTTCCCCGTATCCTAATGCTTTTGCTGCATGGCAAGTGACGCCACGCAGCGCTTCTTCAGGTGTGAGACCAAAGAGGGTACACCCCATATTCATCATCATAGTCAAATCTGCGAAAGGTGATGTACCAGGATTTAAATCGGTCGCAATGGCCATGGGCACTTTGTGCTTTCTTAGTAGCTCGATAGGAGGACGTTTTGTCTCCTTCAAAAAGTAGAATGCGCCAGGGAGCAACGTCGCGACAGTGCCTGATTGAGCCAATGCTTCAACGCCCGCTTGGTCGAGGTATTCGATATGATCGGCTGATAAGCCCTCGTACTGCGCGGTTAACGCGCTGCCGCCTAAATTAGATAATTGTTCAGTATGTCCCTTAACGCGGAGACCATGCTCTTTAGCGGTAACGAATACACGCTCTGTTTGCGCTAAATCGAAGCCAATCGATTCACAAAACACATCGACGCTGGTGGCGAGTTGCTCTTCTGCTACAAGCGGAATGATCTCTCGACACACGAAGTCAATATAGTCATCTGGTTTGCCTGCAAACTCTGGAGGAAGAGCGTGAGCGGCTAATAGGGTCGTGGTCACGCGTACTTTACGATGATCTTGCAATGCTTTAGCAGCACGCAACATTTTGATTTCATCATGCAGCGTTAAGCCGTAGCCAGATTTTACTTCGACCGACGTTACACCGCTGCGTAGCAAACCGTCTAACCGAGGCAACGCAAGTTCAATTAGTGCCTCTTCGCTGGCTTCGCGAGTTGCTCGTACTGTCGAGAGGATCCCGCCACCCTGTTTAGCAATCTCTTGATAAGGCACGCCTTTCAAACGCATCTCGAATTCGTTGGCACGGTTGCCCGCGTAGACGAGGTGAGTGTGGCAGTCAATAAAGCCGGGAGTCACCAGTTGTCCTTGGCAATCATAGCTTTCCGACTTGGCGGTCTCTACGTTACCTCCAATCTCGGCAATGATTCCTTGTCGAATAGCAATATTTGTTGGCTCGCTAATCTCATAACCACAATCACCAGGCACCATTGACACGAGTCTGGCGTTAGTAAGCACCAAATCAAATGACGGAGATCGTTGCTGTTCGAACATACTGCATATTCCATTAATTAAATGTATATACAAATACTCGTCCAGGATAGTCAATTGATCAAGTGAGATGTTGCGAAAATGTGATCGATGAAAAAGTATGAAATGCTCTAAGAGAGCAGAACTTTAGAACTTAATTTGTAGCGAGTGCCGGGGTGGTAGAGCAATGCTGAGCTCACAAGCTTGTCTTGACTCCACGTACGTCGGTTAAGCAAAAGGCAGGGTTCATTTGCTCCTAACTTTAACGCAGAGCGAACGTGGTCGTCGGCGACAATCGCTTCAACGGTATGCTCGATAGCACTGAGTGGGCAGTTTTGCGATAAGTATTGATTGGGTGTGATTTCGGTAAAGTCTTGCTCGAGATACCCTGGAGCATAAGCAGCATTGACCCAACGTAGTTCATATTGAATGGGTGATTTATCTTCAAAGTGAATGATTTCACTATAAAAAACAGCCGTCCCTAACATCACGCCGAGTTTAGTCGCGATGGTTTCGTCAGCTTGGAGCGCGGTTTGAGTCACCACTTTGCTTGAGTAGGATTTACCCCTGTGGGCGACTTCTTCTGCAATATTTCGGATATCGAGCAAAGGTGATTCCGCTTTATCTTCGTTGCTACAGACAAACGTACCTAGGCGAGGTCTGCGCTGCAACTTTCCTTCGGCGACAAGATCCCGAATTGCTTTATTTACTGTCATCCGACTGACATTAAACTGCTTGGTCAATTCGATTTCAGTGGTGATTCTGTGCCCGATTGGCCACTGACCAGACTCAATTTTGTCGTTAATGTACTTTTTGATTTGAAGATAAAGCGGGGAGTTACTCATTAGATGACATCGCCGTATACTTATTGACTATACAAATGGTTATACATTTGAAAGGATATTGCAAGTCACGCTGCAAAAGCCTTGATGGTAATCCTCATTAAAAAGTGAGAAAGCCTATGTGTTTTCAGGAAAATAGTCGATAAAGGGCTTGCTTAGTTCTTGCTGTCCACGTTAAATCAATGCAAACAATGACAATCATAAGGATAAAAGATGTTTGGTAAGTTGAAAGCATCCTTGGGTATTGGCGCTGCGAAAGTCGATACTGTTTTAGAAAGTATGTCAGTATTTCAAGGTGAAACCCTTAAAGGTACCGTCCATATTCAAGGTGGTGACGTTGAGCAGCAAATTGATGCCATCAATTTAAAGCTGTGTACGGAAGTCAAAGTGGAAAGTGATGATAGTGTGAGCTACCAAGACTTCATCATAGGCAAGCTGCAAGCCGTTCAGCCTTTCACCATTCAGCCTGGTGAAAACAAGCAGGTTCCATTTGAGTTGAAATTGGATGATGAAACCCCGATTACGGCGCTTAATGCATTAAAGAATCAGTGTCACGTCTGGGTAGAAACCACGCTTGATATCGATTTTGCGATTGACCCTAAAGATCGTGATTTTGTTGAAGTAAAGCCTCTTCCGGTTGCGTCCCGTGTGATTTCAGCAATCGAGCAAGCCGGCTTTTCGATGGTGAAAGCAGATGTTGAAAAAGGGCATTTACGCGGTAGCAACTTCTCTTCGAAGTCTGGCTGCTACCAAGAGATTGAGTTTCGAAAGAATGGCTTCATCAATAAGAAAGAGATCGAACTGTCGTTTATTTTAGATGGTCGTGTGATGCACTGTTTAGCAGAAGTCGACCGCTCACTCAGCATGAGAGGCGATCAATACGTTTCCTTCACTCTGGCGCTAGATGCAAGTGAGGCTGAAATCAGCTCGGCGGTGAATCGAGTGCTCTCAGTCTAGTTGAACATCAAGCAATACATTAAGAGCCCTCATTTGAGGGCTCTTTTGATAGTAACTATGCAGCGCTGAGATGTGTGGTGAGATACGGTTGCCAAGCATGTTGATAAAGCGCTTTAGATTGGCTGCGCATCGATTTGATTTGTGCGACCTCAAACTCGCTAAACTCACGTCGCTCGGATGCCGCTTTACGTTCTATCTTCTGAATCTTCTCATACAGATCATGCTCTGGACCGCTTTTCACATCGGCAATGGCTTTCAAATGGACCTGAACTTCCGCAATCAGCTTGGTTTTTGGAAGCTGAACCAGAAGATTCAAATCACGATAACCCGATGCCGCTGGATTTTTGAAGCGGTTTTTCACCTTAACAATGGTGGTTTCACGATTAAGTACTTCATAGGCAGACATCAGGCTTTCAATGTCGTCTGCAACGATGGTCGCGCGAGCTAAATCGGTAATGCGTTCAGTTTGGCCGTCTAGCTCATAGGCGATCTTTTCTTTTGCTCGTTCAGCGGATTTTACGCCTGCGAAATAAGCGTCTGTGGATGTAAGTAGCGCAGTGCTTTTACAGATGGTTTCAAGTTCAGCTTGAGCTTGATGTGCTTTGCTATAAAGGATATCGAAGTCTGAGTAGGGTTGAAGTGGTGTAGAAGCGATCGGTTTAATACCGTAAAGGCCGCTTAAATTATGTTTGAATGCTTTTGAACAGACTTCATTTTGATTCGCTGGACGGTTTTCCTCACTGCCAGGTGCTGGTGGTACAGCAGCAAAAGCAGGCGCTCGGCTGAGCATTAAAAGCATTAGGGCCGTCGTACGTAGGAATAGGCTCATTCACTCTCCTTAGAGTCGTCGCTTAAGAAAAAGGTGTCGAAAAAGGTTTCAATCACTAAGCTTTACGATTCTACATTTCATATCTTGGGGCTAAAGCTCCGATTCCAATAGCGATTTTTGCTTCTCTATCCAATCTTTGAACTCTGTCCCATTTCTTTGGAGTGACCAATTTGGATTAAGTTCATCACCAAGATGTAACCAAGTATAAAGGGCGTAGCTGAACCTAATCTGAACGTAAATTTGAGATTCGGATTGTCAATAGATAGGGCTTTCGCTAGGCTAAGCGCAAGTGAAGTCAGTGACAGAGAATAACAATGAAAGACCCAGAATTTTGGCATTCTAAGTGGGCGGCCAATCAAATTGGATTCCACCTAGAAGATGTTAACCCGCTGCTTATCGAGTATTGGAAGCATACCAACCCAACGCATGACTCAAAAGTGTTTGTTCCCTTGTGTGGTAAGTCGGAAGATCTTGTTTGGCTCGCGACAAAACACGCCGACGTACAAGGTGTTGAGCTAAGCAATATTGCGGTACGCGCTTTTTTTGCTGAACACTTCTATACACCAATGGTGATGCCAGTTAATGGTCAACACGAGCTGTTTCAGTTTGATGAGCTCTCGATCTATGTGGGAGATTTTTTCACCGCGCCAATTCAGCCAGTTGATATCGTTTATGATCGCGCCTCTCTTGTCGCATTACCGCAAGACATGCGTGGCGAGTACGCTGAGCGCATTAAATCACTGTTAAAACCGGGTGGAAGAATGCTGTTGGTGACGCTTGAGTACGATCAATCGCTGATGGCGGGGCCTCCGTTTTCGGTACCGGAGCAAGAAGTAAGAAGCTTGTATGCAGGCTACAAAATTACCCAGTTGCATCGTAATGATGAGGCGGACATGCCACCGAAACTTGCAAAAATTGAAGGGGCACGAATGACCGAAGTGGTGTATTTGATAGAGTCTTAAATGAAAAGAGCGTTTGGGAAACCAAACGCTCTTTTCGATCGCGATTAGTAAATCACTTTTACTTGTGCAGCGCTAGTGACGGCATCTTCGATTGCTTGCTCAATGGAGTCACGACGAGTAATTGCGACACCTAAGCGGCGGCGTCCATCAATATCTGGCTTACCAAAAAGGCGAACTTGGGTTTGAGGTGCTGCGAGCGCTTGCTCTAAACCTTCAAAACGGATGTTTTGTGACGTGCCTTGGCCAAGAACCACCGCGGATGCTGCTGGGCCAAATTGTGTAATGCCAGCAATTGGCATACCTGTAAAGGCGCGCACATGCAGCGCGAATTCAGAGCTGTCTTGCGACATCAAGGTGACGAGACCTGTGTCGTGTGGGCGAGGGGAGACTTCATTGAAAATAACGGTGTCCCCCTTAATGAAAAGTTCTACACCAAAAATGCCATAGCCGCCCAATGCGTTGACCACTTTTCCTGCGGCGTCTTGAGCGGCGGCCAGAGCTGCATCTGACATTGTTTGTGGCTGCCACGATTCGCGGTAGTCACCATCTTCTTGGCGGTGACCAATCGGAGCGCAGAAGTGTACACCGTCAACCGCGCGCACAGTAAGTAGCGTAATTTCATAATCGAAATCGATAAAGCCTTCAACGATTACGCGCCCAGCCCCCGTTCGACCACCTTCTTGAGCGTAATCCCATGCCTTTTGGACATCATCAGCAGACTTAATCACGCTTTGCCCTTTGCCTGACGAGCTCATTACAGGTTTGCACACGCATGGAATACCCACGGCTTCGATGGCGGCAGTAAAGTCTTGGTAGTTGTCAGCAAATCGGTAAGGAGAGGTTGTCAGCTCCAGTTCCTCTGCGGCTAAACGGCGGATTCCTTCACGGTTCATGGTAAGTTTCGTCGCGTTCGCAGTTGGGACAACATTAAGTCCTTTCGCTTCAAGCTCGACTAACTTATCGGTTGCGATAGCTTCGATTTCAGGCACAACGAAATCCGGTTGTTCTTTTTCGATGATCGCCTCGAGAGCCTCTCCATCAAGCATATCCAAGGTGTAGCTGCGATGAGCGACTTGCATTGCCGGTGCATTTTCGTAGCGATCACAGGCAATCACTTCGAGCCCGAGGCGTTGGCACTCGATTGCGACCTCTTTTCCAAGTTCACCAGACCCAAGCAGTAGAACGCGTGTTGCGTTTTGACGTGTAGCCGTACCAAACATAGATAACCCTTATTATTCAGAGGAGAATGAAATTGTAGGCGATCATACGTATCTCGAACCAAAAAGCAAACGTTTGCGTTGGCTGCGCATAAGATAATGGGTGCATGTACTGTAAATTGGTTTTAAAATGCCGCGCAATAGTATGATTTGTAACTAATAATTACTTAATATTATTGATTGTCTTGTAGTTTATGTCGATTGAGATGAGGAAATTGTTTCGATTGCGATTATAATGATATCAATATAGAAGCCGTGTGAATTATAAGTCAACAGAGCGCCAACTCACTGAAATTTCGTCGAAATCTTGTTTCAAGTTTTCCCCAGACGTAAAGGTGATAAAAACAAATGCTCGGGATATAAAAAGAACAGATGCAGTACGACCCAAAACAATCCATCAAGATACCGATTGATACGCTGACGGTGGGCATGTTTGTTACCGCCATAGAAGACAGCAAACGCGTCAACCTTGCTAATGCAGGGCGAGTACCTACTCAACAAGCAATTCGTCAATTGGTGAAAAATGGCGTTAAGTATGCTTGGGTAGATCAAAGTCTGTCGGTAAAGGGCAGTGTATTTAAACCAGTAAGCGAGCAGCCAGAGGTGGAGCCAGAAGGCGCGCCCCCCGCACCGACAAAACGTAAGAAAATGAGCCGCTTTTCCCAACAGAAAAAAGCCTCAAAGATTATCCGCGAAGCGAAAGGTCTAGCGCAAAAAATTCTTAATCAGACGTTTGAAGGCAAGTCTATTCATGTAGATGAGCTAGATGGCTGGGCAGATGATTTGATTGAGTCCGTGCTGATCGATTCTGATGCGCTTCACTGCGTTTCTGCGTTAAGAAGTAAAGATGAGTACCTGCTGGAACACTCGGTCAACGTTGCGACCTTATTGGTCTCATTCGGTAAGCATCTAAACTTACCCAAAGAGACGTTAAAACAGATGGCGATCGGTGGCATTATCCATGATGTTGGCAAAATCAAAGTCGACGACAAAGTGCTCCATAAACCCGCACGCTTAACGCCAGAAGAGTTTGAGCACATGAAGCTGCATCAGGTTTATGCGGGAGAAATCATCAGTACCGTTACTGGGCTGAGCGATATTGCTCGTGACGTATGCTTAATGCACCACGAGAAATTAGATGGGACAGGGTACCCAAGAGGTTTGACTGCTGAGCAGATGCCAACTCATGGGCGTATGAGCTGTATTGTTGATATATATGACGCTCTAACCGCGGATCGCTGTTACAAAAAGGGGATGAGCTCCGCAGAGGCGTTTAAGATTTTGCTTAGCCTGACACCATTTCACCTAGACCGAGACTTGGTCTATAAGTTCATCAACTGTATTGGTGTATACCCAGTTGGTGCTTTGGTTGAACTGAGTGATGGTCGGGTCGGCATCGTATGGACTTCCAATGCGGCGGAACCACTTAAACCTGAGGTGAAGTGTTTCTACTCTCGAAAGTACAAGCGTTTCATTGACGTGTCATACGTTGATGTAAAACACAGTAAAGTAACCATCGAACGAGCGATTGCCCCAAGCGGCTTAGAAGTGGATCCGACACCGTTCTTCGACGTTTAGGTAAGTGGCAAAGTGAAACAAAAGGCGCTCATTGAGCGCCTTTTGTATTTTATATCGCTAAGTAGGCGACCGGAATATCGGGATTGATTGCTTCCAGTGTTGCCTGTGTATCCGCAAGGTGACTGATGGTACCATCGGCCATTTCCGCCAGTGCCGCAGACTCAATATTTTGTAAAGACTTACCATCTAGTAGTAGCTGAATCATCGCCACTTGCAGTGGTGGTAAGCTTGGGTTAAACGCCGCATTTTCAGCGTATGCACCTAAGTAAACTTCACCGCTATCGAGTTTAAGACACACGCCACTTAAGTTCTTAGTGTAAGGGGCGTGGCTGCGGTTAAGTGCCTCGACGGCTTTGTTAACCATTTCATCGGTTTCATTCGTATGCTTGCCATGGTCAACGCTAGACATGAGCCCAGACTCGATACCAAGATCGGAAGGGCCAAACGACTCCGGTAGATACTCTTGCAAGGTCATTTCATCACGCTGTGGTAGCTGCACCACTAACTTATCTGCGGTGGTCAATTCATTCATAAACTGACGACAGTGGCCACAAGGGCTAAAGTTAATCGTAATGTCTGAAATACCTTGTTCGCCTTTCATCCATGCGTGGCTAATGGCTGACTGCTCTGCGTGAACGGTTTGGCCGAGTTGTGCGCCGAGGATTTCGACGTTCGCGCCAAAGTATAAGCGTCCTGACAAACCGCGTACGATCGCGCCTACATAAAAATTTGAGATAGGTGCATAGGAATAAGCGGCAGCAAAAGGAAGCAGCGCGACGCGAAGTTCGTCATCTTCTAGCCCTGAAATGGACAGAAGCTCTGAAAATTGCTGAGGGGAAAGCGTTGCGTCAAAGTCATCAGCTAACAGAATGGGTGATAGGTATTCTGCGATTTGGCTTGGCGCATCAGATAGCGCTTTTTCAATGCGGCTTCTCATGGTGAATCCTTGTGTATACGTTAATTGATATCT
This sequence comes from Vibrio sinaloensis, assembly GCF_000808535.1. Lineage (GTDB taxonomy): Bacteria > Pseudomonadota > Gammaproteobacteria > Enterobacterales > Vibrionaceae > Vibrio > Vibrio sinaloensis_D. The sequence continues at coordinate 74,163 of NZ_JWLV01000034.1, read as the reverse complement.
TTGGCACGGGCGTCTTTACAGTACAGACATGCCTTGATACTGGTATTTCATTTTATGCGAAGAGTAAAACATTACTGAGATTTAAATCACATTAATCCGTGCAACGAATTTATTGTTTACATAATTAGAGTGAGGTCACACATGGAATCGATTACATAAGGGAGAGAAGTGAGGTCGGTCGAGCTGCGACTGAACAGCTCGACCAAACGTCGCAAAAGTGAGTTAGGCAGCAAGCCAAACGGCAAATGCGAAGAAAGAAGGGGCAAGGATAGAAGTAATCACACCACAAACCACTAAGGCGAGAGAGCTAAATGCAGCGTCTTGACCATCTTTTTCAGCGCAGGTTGCGGTTCCCAGCGCGTGGGATACCGTTCCCATGGTAAGCCCTTTGGCAATAGGGTGAGTAATGTTAAGCAAGTTGTAGACAGGGTACGCCACAATCGCGCCAAACAGACCGACGATTAGGACTAAGATCGCGGCAATTGCCGGCTCTCCGCCTAGGTGGCTAGAGACTTCCATCGCGATAGGCGTGGTGACGGATTTACCAAGTAGGCTTGCGATCAGTGTGATGTCGGCTTGCATGTAGACGGCAATCATACTGGCAGTGAGCATCGACATCACGCTACCTACACCGCAGGCAAGCATGATGATTCGCCAGTTTGCTCGGATCTGCGGCAATTGCTCATACAGAGGGTAAGCCAGTGCGACGACAGCGGGTTGAAGCAGATAGTTAATCCACTGGTTGTCAGCATAATATGTCTCAAACGGAATCTTCAGATAGGTCAGAAGTGGAATGAGTACAGCTAAGCTGATCAAAAGCGGGTTCATAAATGGGCTTTTGATTTTTTGACACAACCAGCGAGCAGCGAAAAAGACAACAAGGGTAACGAGTAGCCACATTACTTTTGTCCTCCTTTTAGCATTCGATCAAGCATAAGCCCAAGCAATACAAGAACAATGAACGTCCCCCCTACCGCGCTGGCGAGAATAGGCAGAGCATTGGCGAGTAACATATCGAAATGCTCCATCAACCCAACACTGATGGGCACAAACAGCAGCACCATATAGCGAATAAATAAACTTGCGCTTGGGCGTACCCAGTCGACTGGAACAAGTCCACTTGCAAGCAATCCAAAGAGAATCAGCATGCCGATGATGCTGCCAGGAATGGAAATATTGAGAAGATGTTGAATGTTGATGCCCGCGATGAGGCAGAGGAAAATCAGCCCCATTGACACAACGTATTTCAGCACTGTTTTTGCCATAAGTTGTTATCGTCCGAAATTATCATGCGTTGCAAAAACGCAACGTAAAAAACCAACACGGTGTAAACCCATGTTGGTTGGGTGTCAGTGCCTCATGACTGGTAATTATTGTGTATGTGGCTGAGGCATCTGTTAGGGTGCAGGCGTTCTGGTATCTAAGATACTAGCTTTTGTACGTATTGATAAACGGATTTTAAAATAGCTAGCTTCTTTTCATCACTTTCATGTTCGTGAACTAAGTTTTCCAAATTGAGCATATAGTCTTCAATACGACTTTCGAAGTAGTCTCGGCAATGATTTGCCCAGCGTTGCTGTTCTGACTCATCTAAAGTGGCAGGGAAGTTGCGTGCTCGGTAGCGAAATAGCAGCGGTGCAATTCGGTCATCATTAAACGAGATGTCAAGCGCCGCCAAGTTATTTGGATCGGTTTGGCGAATAATGTCCATCGAGGCTTTATCCGCCGGAGAAAAGAATCCGTCATAAAGCATGCTATCGACATCGTTATCTTTCGCGTATTCCCGGTCGATGCTGTATAAGCCAATCAGCTTTTCGCGTATTTCAGGGGTTTGACGCAGACGTGCCAAGTTCTCAAGGCATTGTTCTCGGTTGATACCAATATTCGCGGCGTTTTCTGCGGTTAAGGTTTTCGCAGGCGCAAGTATCGGACACTTATTAAGGTGGACCAGTTTTACCGGGACCGGAAGTTCATCGTCTGCCAGTTCTGAGTGTTTGGTGTAAAGGCGTTCATTGAGCTGTTCTACGTCCAAATCGAACAGGGGTTGTGGGTCTTTGGCCAAATCGACCATGATCACCGCATTTTGGTTGGTTGGATGCCAAGCCACCGGAACCATCCAACTGGTGTAATTACACTCTCGACCCAACATGCCCGAGACATGCATTAATGGCGTCATGTTAACAATATCAATCAGATCGTTGAGCTTGCGTTTGTGGCGCATACTGAGGAAATAATCAAACAGCTTAGGTTGCGCAGCTTTGATCTTCTTCGCCATTTCAATAGTAGCAATCACGTCGGCCATCGCATCGTGGGCATTTTCGTGTTCAATCCCGTTGGCTTTAGACAGGTGCTCTAGCTTAAAGCTGATAAACCCTTCGTCATTTTCTGGCCACTCAACTCCTTCTGGGCGTAGTGCATAACAAGCGCGCATCACGTCGAGAAGATCCCAGCGAGAGTTGCCGTTTTGCCAGCTCCAAGCGTAGGGGTCGATGAAATTGCGATAACACGTATAGCGAGTCACTTCATCGTCGAATCGAATGCTGTTGTAACCCAGGTTAATGGTGTTTGGTGTGGCAAGCTGCTCATGGATCTTGGCGATGAACTCTGGCTCAGACAATCCTTTGGCAACGGCAGTTTGAGGAGTGATACCGGTAATTAATGCCGCTTCTGGTGCGGGTAAGTAATCTGTCGGTGGTTGACAATAGATAACCAGAGGCTCACCAATGATGTTGAAATCCATATCGGTACGCACACCTGCAAATTGGCAAGGACGATCCTTTGCAGGGCTGGTTCCCCACGTTTCATAGTCGAAAAAGAAAAACGTAGGTTGATGCTCATGTTGCATTATCTATTTACCAAGTGGTTGAAAATCACTTGAGTATTAGACCACTGCGACGCGAGCAAGGCAACGGTATCGAAGAAATCAGAGCGGTTCTGGCGAGGGTTTAATCAGAGCAAGAGGAGGGTGAGCATGTCACCCTCATGATTGTTAGTGTTTGGCGAGATCGTCCATCACCATCGAGTTGTGTTGTTCGTGAATGGTATTGACGCGAATGCGCTTCTCAGGTTCCAGCTTTTCATATTCCGTGAGGTAGATGTCACTGTGGATGTGCTCAGCGATCATTTTCACCATCAAGCGGTTGTTGGCATAAAGGCCCAAGGTTTCGTCACGGTGAGAAAACATCAGTGCTAGCTTCATATCCGCTACACACATAAAGCGGTGAGAAGGGTACTCGATTTCTTCGTTGTCAGAGCGAGAATACATTTCGATCTTCTCGTGTGGACTCGCTACTTTATTGAATGAGAAAACAATCACGCGCACGCCACGTTCAATGGCATCACAAAGCTCTTGTGCAAACAGATTTAAGTTAAAGTCGGTATTGAGGTAAATCTCCAAGTTGGCTTGGTTGATCACTTCTTTGGCTTTTTGCAGCACATTTTCATAGCCGGTGACGTTGTACACAAACTGCTTTTCTTCTTGCAGCATCATCTTCGACAGTTCGGTTTTAAGAATATTGATATTCTCAACGGTCTTTTTCTCAATTTGATTGAAGATCAGTTCTGGCGATTTCGCTTCATACTCTTTGGTATCACCGTCTGAAAGGAAGATGTAGCCGTTGGCATAGAGGTTATCGATCGATGAATAAACTGAAGAGCGAGACAAAGAGATGTCTTTAGCGATTTTGTATCCGCTTGCACGGCCGTTTTTGAGTAGGTTGATGTACACAAGCGCATCGGTTTTAGAAAAGCCGAAATCCATCAGTTTGGTCACTAGATCTGACACAGGTTGTCCTCTGAAGCTGTTCAATTTATTTACCTACTTTAGATTATCATTGTCATCGTGCGGAGAGAAAACGATTGTTGTGATTTTTTTCCGAGAAGAGTGCCGCACCCTGAGCAAAAGCAAAGGCATCACTGGATAAGGTGATCGAGTCGGGGAGCAAAGAGACGTCGATGTAGCGACTCAGCGCCACGAGTAAATCGTCTTTGATACGGACGTGGCAAACCACGTCGCCAGACAGCAGAAGAGTCTCGGGCATTAATTCGGTTATTGGCTTGGCCAAACTGCGAGCCAGCTGGTCGATAAAGGTACGATACACCCTTGTATCGGTTGGGACCGCGTTGGCGACACCAGCAAAGATCACCGCAAGCGGTTTGTCTTGCAAGACGATTTGGTGATACTGCCTTTCAATTCCGCCGACCGACAAAAATTGCTCGATACAGTGTTCACTGCTGCACCGACATACCGGCGTTAAGCCATCGACGAGCCAGTCAAAACCAGGAAGTTCGGAGTGTGCCCACGTCTCACACAGACCGCTTGGGCGTAATTTGCCGTTCTCAAACAACGCCAAACCACAACTGTCGCCGAGCGAAACGCTTAACAAACGCTGATGGTGTACAGATACATGCATCGCAGCCGCTTGCGAGTGGCTGACAAGCTGGCATTCGATCGTGAATGTTTGGCTCAGGGCATTCGCGAGTTGCTCTGGAGACGGTTGATGGAGGCTATTGGCAGCCGTGAAGTATTCAGAGCAACTTAGTGTCAGCGCTTTGAGTTCACCAAATTGAATTCGGCTTTTATTGACCAAGCGCTTTAAGGTGTCGAGAAGCGAAGCTGAGTTTGAAGAGAGGGGCTCTCTGGCTCGGAGTCGCTCGTGGCCTGCAGCGTCACTGGTGTATGTGTGAATGGATTGGGAATCCAAAGAGATTCCCAAATGAATGGCGCCTTGCATTAGCGAGACACTTGTTCCATGACATAACCATAGGCGTCAAGCTCGTACGGTTTACCATTACATACGACGGTTTTCACTTGGTCGCTGTTATTGAGAATAAAGCGCCACTCACCACGTTGATAGGCGATGCAGTGATCATCATCTACATCAAGCCAGTCGAGGTAAGGTAGATTGAACGCCGCTGAGCTTTTACGCAGCGAAATGAGGTCCTGAATAAACCCCTTAAATTCAAGATCTTGCTCTGACTCGTCCCAAATCATGCATTTGCGGTTATCTTCACTCCCCATGCCACGTTGCCCATCAATGCCTACCTCTCCACCATAGTAGATGCAAGGCGCACCAACTTGGGTGAACATAAAGAGGTAAGCCAGTTTTGCTTTGCGTTTGTCACCGCCACACAGCGAGATGATTCGGGTAGTATCGTGGCTATCGAGCAAATTAAACATTGCTTCATTCACATTGCGCGGGTAGGCCATGTAAGATGTTGTGACCGCGTTTTTAAACTCTGCCTTATTCAAGCTGGCGATGGCAAAATAATCGGTGATTGCCTGAGTTAACGGGTAGTTCATCAAAGAGTCATATTGATCGCCACGCAGCCAAGGCATCCCTTCATGCCAAATTTCACCGAGGATGTAGCAGTCTGGGTTAGCTTGCTTCACTACCTTGCGGAACTCTCGCCAGAAGCTGTGATCGACTTCGTTGGCAACGTCTAAGCGCCATCCATCAATACCAAATTCTTCAACCCAATGCTTGGCAACATCGAGTAAATAAGCGCGACACTCTTCATTCTCGGTATTGAGTTTTGGCATCTCCGCAACGTTGGCGAACGTTTCGTAGTTCAGGTTCCAAAAGTCCCATTCCTCTCTTGGCGTGTCTGGGTAAACAGGGAACTGGTTGATCCAAAACCAATCCGCGTATTGAGAGTCTTTACCTTTCTCAACCACATCAAGCCATAGCGGTGATTGATCGCCAATATGATTAAACACCGCATCGAGCATCACCTTCATTCCGCGTTTATGGGCTTCGCTAACCAATGCTTTAAACGCTTCATTACCTCCAAAATGAGGGTCGACATTGTAGTAGTCCACCGTGTCATATTTGTGGTTGGCATTGGCGGTAAAAATAGGGCAGAGGTAGAGTCCGTTCACGCCTAGATCATGAAGGTAATCGAGCTTATCGATCACGCCCCATAAATCGCCGCCCATAAAACTGTCGCTGGTGGGTTGGCTGCCCCATGGTAATACGTTATTCGGTGAAATCTCTGGGCGTCCATTGGCGAAACGCTCAGGAAAAATCTGGTACCAAACCGTCTCTTTAACCCACTTTGGTGTGGTTAATACATCGCGAGGGTTAATAAACGGAAAGCAGAAAAAGTTGCTTAAGTTACTCAGTTCGACTTCTGCTTGAGCATCCTCGGCGATGTCGACGATGCGCTTTTCACCAAACAGCAGTTTTTCACCACCTTTACCGTAAAGGATAAAGCCGTAACGTGTGCGCTTTTTGGGAGGGGTAAATTCGGCGAACCAGTGATCGTGATGCTCTGATTGGCCTTCAAAACTCATTTCCACTTCATTACCACCGACCCAACCGTGGGCGTCACTACCGCCGAGGTTACCGCCATCTAAGCCGCCTTCTGCCCAGTGATATGGGTCTCCAATCCAAAGGGCGACTTTTTCGATTTCACCTTTGGCGCTGCGTAAGCGGATATGCAGCGTGTCATTATCGTAGGCGTAACTGTCCGCACTCTTTGCCGAGTGTGAAAGGGAGCTTCTTGTAATCATGTGTATATCCTGACGTTGTTATTCTTTTACTGCGCCACTGACTAAGCCTGTGGTGATGTGTTTTTGCGTGACCACAAACAGTAGCGTGATAGGTACCGCGACTAAGAGAGAGCCGGCGGCAAACAGAGTAAAGTTCTCTGCCGAGTTGGAAGAGATCCAACTAAAGATGCCAATAGCTAAGGTCATTTTCTCTTCGCTGCGCAGGATGAGCGTTGGCAAAATGAAGTCCATCCACGGGCCTGTAAATGACACAAGGGCGACGAAAACCAGAATCGGCTTGGCGAGCGGCAAAATGATCTCAAGGAAAATGGTCATGTGACCGGCACCGTCAATTTTTGCTGCTTCATCGAGTGAGGTTGGAATCGCATCAAAATAGCCTTTGACCAACCAAACCATGAAGGGGAGTGAACCCGTTACATAAACGAACAACAAGCCAGCGTAGGTGTCGATAAGGTTCATCTTCGACAGCAAAATGTAGATTGCCGTCATGGAGAGAAACGCTGGGAACATCTGTAGCACAAGAATGCTCATCATAATGTTGCGCTTGCCTTTAAAACGGTATCGTGAAAAGACAAAAGCTGAGAGGGTCACCACAACCAGTGAAATCAACATATTCGCCGTTGCTAATAGAAAGGTGTTTTTGTACCAATCGAAGTAAGGTGTATCGTTGAATAGCGCTCGGTAATGGTCCAACGTGAACTCAATTTCCGTAAAAGATGAGCTGAACAAGTTAGTGCCGACTTTGAAAGAGGCCAAGATCGTCCAAAGCACAGGACCGAGCACCAATAGCGCATTTGCTGTGAGAAACAGATAGACGATCGCAGTGCCGATTTTTCCGATAAATTTGTCCATATTACATACCTACGTCGTCTTTAAAGGATTTCATGCGTCGGAACTGCCAAATCGCGATGCCAGACAAGAACAAGAAAATGATGATCGAGATAACAGAGGCAATTTGATATTGCTGGAAGTCGAGCGTGAGCTTGTAGATCCAAGTAATCAGGATGTCTGTGTGACCCGCAAATCGATACTCAGGGTTAATCGGTCCACCTTCAGTTAGAAGGAAAATGGCGCCAAAGTTGTTGAAGTTATGGGCAAACGTCATCACCAAAGATGGCGCAACTTGGTGTAACACCATTGGCAAGGTGATTTCCCAAAACTGTTGGAACTTACTGGCACCGTCCACTTCACTCGCTTCGTACAGATCGGAAGGAATATTGGTCAATGCACCGGCAATCAACAACATAAAGTAAGGTGCGCCGACCCAAACACTGACAGCGATAACCGTAATTTTTGCCGTGAATGGATCAGAGAGAAACGCAATAGAATCAAAGCCCCAAGCGTTTAACGTCGCATTAACCGGTCCGACCCCATTAAGCAGTAAACGGAACATCAGCAAGGTAACGAAAGCGGGAATGGCGTAAGGCAGAATGAAGATAAAGCGCCACGCTTTTTTCGCTTTGATGTCTTTCTTTTGCAGCGCCAGAGCAAGCAGAAAACCAAATCCACAAGTACAAACAGTCGCAAAGAACGCCCATATTACCGTCCAAGAAGCCACGCCAAAGAAAGTACTGGACCAGATTTTTAGCTCAAACAGCGCAATAAAGTTTTTAAATCCAACCCAATCCACCAGGTTACGCGGCGGGATATGATGCGGCGCCGAATAGTTGGTAAACGAAACCAACACGGTGATGACGATTGGCAAAATGATGAACGCGATGCTGGCCAAAAAGGCTGGTGACAGCATGATAAAGGCGAATTTCTCGTCGTAGATCTGCTTGAATTGCTCTGAGAGAGACGCGTGGCTCGGCGTTACACTTAGCGCATCTTTCACGTTAATGGCGTAGACACACAAGAACAGAAAGCAGTAAATCAGCGCGATCACCCCTTCAACCAGCATAAAGATAGAGTTGTCGCCGGGGATGATGTCAAAACCATTACGCACTTGAGCCACATCGCCGAGTGTCACCAATCCTTTTAGTGCGATAGTGATGTCGACGAGAAACAGCAAGGTGACGATTTGCAAGGCGAGGAACGCAGCCCCTTTGACCCAATGGCCAAAGCGTAGCTGAGTCGCGCCCATAATCAGGAGCGAAGTGGGCACCTTAGGTGCCGGCTGAGTTTGTGATAACAACATAGACATCTTTACTCTTGTAATTCAATCTGTTCTGCGATGATTGAGCGAGCACGGTCAAGAACCTCTTTCGGTGACTTGTCATTGACCCACATTGCCGTAATGGCACTCGCCATTGGTGACCAAATAAAGCCCATTTCAGGGATGGATGGCATCGCATCGGAATAGAAACCTTGAGTGATGATGGCGTAGGTTGCTTCGTCTGCATCAACAATGATCTCTTCCATCACCGATTGGACTGGTGGAATGGCCTTGGTCATCTCAAAGCGTTTTTTCAGCATCTTGTCGCTCGACAGATAATCTGCGAAAAGCTGCGCGGCTCTTGGATATTCCGTGTAAGAAGAGACAACGGCTAGGCGCACGGTTGAAAACGTTCTAGGCTGCTGACCTTCAAGCTTTGGTAGAGGTACAACGCCGTAATTGACACCAGAATCTTGGTAGCCTTTGATGGCCCAAGGACCATCGATGATTGCCGCCACTTTCCCTTCGCTAAACAAACCACGACGAACTTGTGCATTTCTCATGTCGATTGGGTTGGAGTTGTTTGCAACGCGCAGCTTCTTCATTGCCTCTAAGCCTTGCTGCGCTTTCTCTGAGTTGATACCGATGTCTTTTGCGTCGGTGCCGTGATTACCAAACTCATACGCGCCGTACAACGTGACAAACGAACGCGACTCGTAATAGTTCTGAATGTCCCACAGCAGCGCGTACTTGTGAGATTTTTTATCGTTGAAAGTTTTCGAAAACTCAATGAGCTCTTCAAATGTGTTGGGTGCTTTTGGCAGTAAGTCCTTGTTATAGAAGAGTGCCGTGGTGGCGAAACTCACCGGGAAACCATAGCTCTTTCCTTCTGACTTGGAGGCGTCGATGGCATTTTGCATAAAGGTTTCATTGATGCGCGGTGCAGACACCAAGTTTTCCATCGCGCCACCAGCGACAACCAGTCTACCCAGCAGGTCATGTTCGATTTCGGCAACGTCCGCGACGCGAGCTGAGCCGCCATCTTGGATCAGTCTTGAGGCTGCATCGATAGGAGCAAGGCCACGAAACGAAAACTCAACATCGTAGTTAAAGTCTTGATTAAACGCTTTAGCCGCGTACTCCATGTAGTCGACGGTTGTCGAATCCGTCCAGATCAACAGCTCTGCGTTGTCTTCTGGGGAGATGGCTTGTGCATTGACCGTTGCCGCGACCAAAAGAGATCCAATCAGTCCTGCTGTAATTAGGTTTTTTTTCATACCCACACCGCTCATTAGGTTAGTAGTCCATAAGATACTACTAGGTTAAAATGCCGTCGTAATAAGTCAATATAATAAACATGGGAATGGTATCTATATGTGATATTTGTCACTAATATCGGTCGGTGTTATGGGGTTGCTGTTTGTTATATGAAACCAGGTTGAATAAGGGCTCAACGTAAAATTCACTTGTTAATTTTGCCTTATGCTTATGAAAAACAGGGTTTTTGTGACCAAATTCAAAAATACCATCATTAATGGTGATGCAAGTCTCATTTGTAGAATCAATAGGAGGAAATCTAAAAATATTTCCAGAACAATAATTAGGCGTTCAACGTGAACTACTAAAATTCATGGCCAGAATTTTTCTAATATCCACTGCCTGGAACAATTAAGGAAATACCGTGAAACGAACAACATTGTCTGTACTCATTGCTAACACACTGCTTTTAAGTACGACCGCATTTGCTGCTAATGACCGAGGCTTTGCCCCTGAAGATACTTTTTTTGATGACGCTTTAAAGTTCGGTGGTCATGTCGGTTCTTCAATCGAATATGAAGATAAAACCGTCTCGAATTACGATTCGTTTGGTGGCGGCGAGCGTCATGAAAGAACCATGACACACGAGGTATTGGGCGCTTACTACAACAACCCAACATGGAATGCGACTGCGCTTTACGCTTTCAAGCTAGAAAGTCGTGAAGTGAAAGATGGCAAATACGCAGAAACAGAAGATGGCTACAAACATCTTTTCTCAATAAACAAAGGCTTCAACTTAGGTGACGGTTGGGACACGGGTTTAATCTATGAACTCGAGTACAGCCGCGGCAAAGTGGTCAATACTGGCGGCGAAACGGGATTACGCACCAAGAGTGCAGAGCACAGCATTCGCCCTTATTTGACCTACTGGAACAATGAGTACAGTGCGGGCTTCTATTCAAACCTCGAGTACTTGTTTAACGACGAAGACAAGAGTGATTGGGGTACGCGTGAAGAAAAAGGCTACAGCTTACTTTTCAAACCATACAAGCGTTTTGGTCAGTGGGAGCTGGGCGTCGAGTTCTTCTACCAAATCAAAGACAACGAAGCGAAGAACGGTGCCGGTCAAATCAATGAGGTCAGCGACTTCACTGAAAAATACATTGAGCCTATTGTCCAGTATACCTTTGAAGAAGCGGGTACGGCTTACGTACGTGCTCGAATCGGTCAGAATGAAACCAAATTTACTGATGGCTGGGCTGAAGATGAAGAGTTCTTGAAAGACATTCGTAAAGCCACCATCGGTTATGAGCAAGCGATTGGTGAAGACTGGCTAATGAAAGCCGAATATGAGTGGGCTAAAGATACCGAAACCTTCAGCAAGCTCAAAGGTGAAGAGAAAGTGGTTGAGCAAAATACTCTATTTGTTCAAGCGCTATACCGCTTCTAAATCCTTCAATCAATAATGGATAACCTGTAATGATTAAAGTTTCAGAAATTGCCCAACTATTGGGTGGGGAAGTCATCGGTGACGAGACACTTGAAATCTCTCAGATTCGCCCTGTAAAGAGCGATGTAAAAGGTGGCCTTGCGATTGTCTTTTCGAAATCTGATTTTAAAGGGCTTTCTGAAACTTTAGCGGACGTCATTATTGGCCCCAAATCGGTTCTCCAATCAAACGCTAAAGTCAAAATCGTCATTGATAAACTCAGTGCTGAGCGTATCAATCAGGTGATGCGCTTTTACAAAGTGCACAAGTACCAACTGTTTGATCAAGGTAATACGTCAGACATTGAAGGTGTGTACATTGGTAAGCATTGTCAGATTGGCGAAGGTTGCCATTTTATGCCCGGTGTCAAAATCATGAATGGCGTAACGATTGGCAATAACGTTGCCATTCATGCCAACACAGTGATCAAAGAGGGGACGATTATCGGTGACAATGTCACGATTGATTCAAACAACTCGATTGGTAACTACAGTTTCGAATATATGGCTGGCACACGCACACGCTATGAACGTGTGGAAAGTGTGGGGCGTGTGATTATCGAAGATGATGTTGAGATCGGTTGTAACAACACCATCGATAGAGGCACCTTGGGCGATACGGTAATTGGTCGAGGGACTAAGATCGATAACTTGGTGCAAATCGGTCACGACTGCAAGATTGGTCAGCACTGTCTGCTGGTATCGCAAACGGGATTTGCTGGACACACCGTGTTAGAGGATCACGTCATCGTTCACGGTCAAGCGGGTACAGCGGGCCATCTGACCATAGGTAAGAACTCAGTCGTGAAAGCAAAATCGGGTGTTAGTCACTCCTTTCCGGCCAACAGCGATATCTTTGGCTACCCCGCTAAGAATGCCCGCGAGTATTACAAAAATCTCGCGGTACTAAACAAACTCACCAAAGAAAACAAAAACAAACCGACCGAGAAAAAAGGCTGGCTTGCGCGCTTGTTTGGACGCTAGCAGCACAGATCTTTGAACGAATTAACTCATCATAATAACAAGGAATTGAAACATGAAACGTACGCTACTGGTTACGGCATTACTCACAAGCGCGCTGATGGGCTGTGCATCTACATCTGATGATGCAAGTTCACAAGCGACGTTGGCAACGGGCCCTTTTGCTGATTGTAACTTGGCCAGCGTTGAAGAACGCGGTCCAATTCGACCTTCACTGTTTGTGGTTGGCACTTTCCCAGATGGCCAATGGCTACACACGGAAAACCGCCAAATGTCTTACAAAGGCAATGGCATTTATCAGGTTGTGAGCGTTGAAAAAGCGGGCAATGTTAGCCTACAGTTTGCAACCATGAGCTGGACACCACAATTTACCGCTGCCGGAATGGAAATGCAGGTTGGGTATGAGAAAGTGCTTAAGCGCGGTGGGTTTGCCAAGAACACGGTCGTTAAGCTGCCAGAAGACGGTAACTACTTATGGTCGATTGAAATCGGCGAAGATAAAAAACCAGTCCGTGCACTAGTGAAACCTTGTCAGTGATTGAAATAGCACTTCGTTGTTTTGGAGTGCTGTTTGATTAGCCGAGCGATGTTAGTTCGGTTAACCAAACAGTTTTAACCAGTTGAAAGTCCATATTCGGAGTATGAGATGGCAACAGTAAGCCTACGTAAAGTAGAAAAAGAATATGACAATGGCTTTAAAGCCGTACACGGCGTCGATCTCGACATTCACGAAGGCGAATTTATGGTCTTTGTCGGGCCTTCAGGCTGCGCCAAGTCAACCACATTGCGAATGATTGCAGGCTTAGAGGCGATCACGGGGGGAGAAATCAAAATTGGCGGCCGAGTTGTCAATGATCTGCCACCAAAAGATCGCGGTATCGCCATGGTGTTCCAAAACTACGCGCTTTACCCGCACAAGACGGTGTTTGATAACATGGCGTTTGGTCTAAAGATGCAAAAGCGACCAAAAGAAGAAATCAAACAACGCGTAGAGGAAGCGGCTGAAAAGCTAGAAATTACCGATCTTCTATATCGTAAGCCAAAAGAGATGTCTGGTGGACAAAGGCAGCGTGTCGCCGTAGGGCGCGCAATCGTACGTAAGCCAGATGTGTTTCTGTTTGATGAGCCGTTGTCCAACCTAGACGCAAAACTGCGCGTTTCGATGCGAGTGAAGATCGCTCAGTTGCATCAATCGCTCAAGGAAGAGGGCAACCCTGCGACTATGATCTACGTAACACACGATCAAACAGAGGCACTGACGCTTGGTGACCGAATCTGCGTGTTAAACAAAGGTGAGATCATGCAGGTGGATACGCCAGCGAACTTATATAACTATCCAGCTAATAAGTTTGTGGCCGGGTTTATTGGCTCTCCTGCGATGAATTTGGTGAAAACCACACTACGCCAAATTGGTGACGATGTGTACGTGGAGCTTGCGCCAGAAGCCAGAATTATCATTCCTAAAGAGAAGCAGCAAAAGCTACTTAACCATATCGACAAGCCCGTTTGGCTAGGCATTCGCCCTGAGCATATTTCGTTAGCTCAAGATGATGAATCCATTAACGTCCATGCTGGCGAGCTAACGGTGGTTGAAAACTTAGGCAATGAACGATACCTCTACTTTAAACTGGGTGAGAATGAAATTGTCTCGCGCGTTAACAATCAAGAGATCACCACATCGGACATTGGCAAATATATTCGTTTCAACTTCGACTCAGGTTTCTGTCATATTTTTGATGGTGAAACAGAACAAAACCTAACCCTATAAGAGACAAGCCGCCTTAACCGAGGTGGCTTTTTTAATAATGAAAACAGTCATTTCGCTCTGCGGAAAGGACTCTTGCGCCCTGAATTCAGGGATAACAATAACGTGAAGTAGGAAAATAAAAATGAAACACAAGCTCGTGCTGCTGTCGACATTGCTTGCCTCACTGCCTGCCATGGCAGATTGGAACCAAGCGTATTTCCGTGGAACGGCCAATGATTGGCAAGCGGAAGCTATGGTGAAAGTTGGGGCCAACCACTGGCAGATTACTAAGAAATTTAACACTGGTGATGGTACCAACCCGCCAAGTTTTAAAGTGGATAGATTTGGCGATTGGTCGGAGAACTACCCACTCAGCAACTACGTGGTTGATCCGAACAAATCTTACGAAATCAACTTCTATGACGATACCAACACGGTCGTTGTGCATGAGAAATTAGGCTTCGATATGCGTGACGAAACCATGTACTTCGTCTTTTTGGACCGCTTTGCCGATGGTGACTCATCAAACAACACTGGCAACAACGCCAGCACTTACTCTGCTGATAAGTCAGACTTCAAAAAATACTTTGGTGGTGACATCAAAGGCTTGCTAGGCAAGTTAGATTACCTGAAAGAGATGGGCATTACTGCTATCTGGATTACGCCACCAGTCAATAACGTAGATCAGCTTAACAAAGATGGTTCTGCAGGCTACCACGGATACTGGGGAAGAGACTTTTTCCAAGTTGATGAACACTTAGGAACCATTGAAGAGTTTCGTGCGCTGAGTACCAAAATGGAAGAGTACGGCATGAAGCTAGTCTTAGACTACGCACCAAACCACTCAAATCCGAACGATGAAAATGAATATGGCGCGCTGTACAAAAATGGTGTTTTCCAAACCGACTTTAACAGCGATACAGAAAACTGGTATCACCACAATGGCGGCGTGACCAATTGGGACGACTACTATCAGGTACGAAACCACAATCTATTTAACCTTTCTGATTTCGACCAAAGCAATGAAAAGACTTATCAATATCTTGCAGAGGGCGCTAAGTTTTGGATTGATCTAGGTGTTGATGCGATTCGCATTGACGCGATTAAACACATGGATAAGTCATTTATTCAGCGTTGGACATCAGAGCTGTACAGCTACGCGAAATCTAAGGGCAAACCGGGTTTCTACTTCTTTGGTGAATGGATGGATGCGGGCGCTGGCGCGACGGGTATCAATGGCTTGTCTGTCGATTTTGCCAATACCTCAGGCTCGGCACTGCTTGATTTTGGTTTAAGAAACATCATCGAAGATGCGTTGATTGGCCATCATGGAACGGGCATGTACGCTATCAATAACTACATGAAGTTGCGTGACCAAGAGTTTACTTCAAGCGATTGGCAGGTGGTCTTTTTAGATAACCATGATGCACCGCGTCTATCGACAGTTCTTCGTTCAGATGCGACCAATTTTGGCCCAGGCAAAGATAAGTGGGGCGGTCGTCAGAGCATTTCATTTGCCCAAGATCGTTTAGAGCTCGGTTTGGCACTGATCATGACGTCTCGCGGTATTCCTTGTATCTATTACGGCACAGAGCACTACGCAGCGAACTTTACGACGAATGGCTTTGGTCAAGTCGGCAACGATCCGTATAACCGCGAGATGATGCCAAGTTTTGATACGACAACTCCCGCGTTCCAAATCATCAAAAAGCTCAGTAAGTTGCGTAAAGAGAGTTACGCAATCCAGCAGGGCAGTTACATCGAACGTTGGGTCAGCAATGACGTGTTAGTGTATGAACGTAACGCAGGGGATGACGTTGTTGTCGTGGCGATGAACATCGGTGGCAATACTTCGGTTAATGCTATCAACCTTGGTTTGGCGAACGGCACTTATGACAATGAGATTGGGGGCGACCAAGTTGTGGTAGCAAATGGGAGTGCAACCTTTAATCTTGATCAGAATGAAGTGATCGTGATTCGCAGCAAATAATCCGATCTTAATTACGAACTTAATAAAAATGGCCGACAATCGTCGGCCATTTTCTATTTTAAACGTTTTGCGCCTTTAACTCCGACTCGTTGGATTTGTCTCCAAGCAAACGGCTAGTGATGGTACCCGCTGTCATTGCACCCGATACGTTAAGTGCAGTGCGCGCCATATCGATCAATGGTTCAATTGAGATAAGCAGAGCCGCGATTGTCACTGGGAGCCCCATTGCTGGTAGAACAATCAGTGCCGCGAATGTTGCACCGCCACCTACACCGGCAATACCGAACGAGCTGATCACAATCATCGCAACAAGTGACAGAATGAAGTTAATTTCCATTGGGTTGATACCCACCGTTGGCGCAACCATCACCGCGAGCATTGCAGGGTAGATACCGGCACAGCCATTTTGACCAATGGTAGCGCCAAAAGATGCGGAAAGGTTAGCGATCGCTGGTGGGACATTGAGTTTGTTAATTTGCGCTTCCACATTGAGCGGAATGGTCGCAGCAGAACTGCGTGAGGTGAAAGCGAACGTCAGTACTGGCCAGATTTTCTGGAAGTACTCTTTTGGATTCACGCCAACGAATGAAACCAATAAACCATGAACAACAAACATAAGTGCGATAGCAACGTACGAAGCGACGATAAAGCCAAGCAAGTTTAGAATGTCTGATGCGCTAGAGGTTGCAACCACCTTCGCCATTAAGGCTGCGATTCCATAAGGCGTTAGCGCCATGATCATCTTGACCAAACGCATCACTATTGATTGAGCTGCTTCAACAAAAGTACGAATTGGTGACTCGAGTTCTTCTTTTTCCGCCATCACTTTGCGCGCAGCAATGCCCGTAAGCACACCAAATATCACCACAGCGATAATCGAAGTCGAGCGAGAGCCTGTCAGATCGGCAAATGGATTGGTTGGAATAAAGCTGACTAGCATTTGAGGAATGGTGAGATCGCTTACTCTATCCGCACGCGTTTCAAGCGCTGCGATACGTGCAGTTTCACGAGCACCTTCCGTCAATCCTTCAGCAGTCAGACCAAAGGCTTGAGTGACGATAATACCGATGATTGCCGAGATCGCTGTGGTGGCGAGTAGCACTGATATCGTCAACCCAGAGATTTTACCCAGAGAGCCGCCTTTTTCTAGCTTCACGACAGCAGCGATCATGGATACCAATACCAATGGCATAATGATCATCTTCAGCAGGCCAACGTAGCCCTTACCAACCACATTTACCCACTCTAGTGTTTGAGCGATAACTGGATTGCCTTCACCGAAAACCAGTTGAAGCGCCAAACCAAATGCACTGCCCGATATAAGTCCTAGCAGAACGAGTCGTGAGAGAGTGTGCTGATTACTTTGCTGCTTATAAAGAAACAGCAAAATACCCGCAAATATTGCCAATGAAGCAATAGAGGCAACTGACATAATCGAAATCCTTATATTTATAGATGACACATTTCAAGAGTGAATGTGTTACAGAATGTGGTTCGAAGGAACGATAATGATTCCAAAGCCTGCTTTAAAGTGACGATTGGGAATGGATTAGAACGAAAGGTTATTTACGTGAGAAGGTGCTACGAAAACAACCTTATTGAAGAAATTAAACTCAGATTATTGATACTTTTTCAGCAGCTTACGCATCAAAACACTATCAAGGAACTGAATTTTTTTATTTGAGTGAGCAAAAATACTGTACTGCATTGCTCGGGCGACGAGCCCCGCCTTAATCGGAATCAACTTAGCAAGCGGGCCAATCATTATCGGGCGCAAGATCGTGGCGACCGCTTGAACGATCCGCTCATCGGTTCGCGGCTGTTCACGCAGGCCAACCAACGGCCCTGGTCGGACAAACGTGACGTGTTCAAATTCGAGACGCTCGATGGCCATTTCCATTTTGCCCTTGCACCTTAAGTAGTGTGAAAACGAATGAATGGAAGCGCCGACACTTGAGACCACACAGAGTCGTTTAACGCCAATGACCTTCATTTGCTGAGCGACCTTGCACACCAATTCATAGTCGATCTTCTCTAACGCTTCGTTACTGCCTGCTTGCTTTTTGGTTGTGCCAAGGCAGATAAACCCGTAAAGCGGGACTGGCTTGGCATCATCCCAATCGTGGATGTCTAAGGTCTGATTTTTGATGACTTCAAGTTTTGAATGGAAAAATGGCAGGTCTTGTCGACTTAGGGCATAAATATGCTCGATTGGCTGCTCGTCTAACATCTGCTTGATGAGTTCGGTACCAATGAGCCCGGAGCTGCCGGCGATGATCACAATGGGTCGGTCTGTACTGTACAAGTGGAAGCACCAATTACGTTAAGTGATTGACGGGGTTTGAACGAGAGCATCGCTTAAATGCCATAAAAAGTCTGTGATCAACGCTTTACTTGTCAAATGGCTTGTTTTCATAAATGGCATCTCTAGTTGAATCGACTAACTTTATAAAAAGGTCATCAACGAAAGCATAAGGCGCTGAGTTATGAAAATTAAACAAAAATTACTACTAGGGCTTGTTGCTGCAACTTTGCTGCCAGTGGCGATCATTTCATATGTCGTCATATCAAGCTCCAGAAGTGAGGCGGTAACCGACTTTATCGAACGAAGTCGCGGAGAAATCAGTCAGGTTGACAACGCGATTCGAATCTATTTTGACGCCATAGAAGATAATGTTCGCATGTTGTCCGAACACCCTGCTATCAAAGCAGCCAATGAGTCCATAACCACATACACCGATAAGCCTTCAGTACAGATGACGCCAGACCAAAATAGTCCGGTTGAGCAGCAGATCTATCAATTGCTGGCTCAATTGGGTAACTCGCATTCTGGGTACTCCTACGTC
Source organism: Vibrio sinaloensis (assembly GCF_000808535.1). GTDB lineage: Bacteria > Pseudomonadota > Gammaproteobacteria > Enterobacterales > Vibrionaceae > Vibrio > Vibrio sinaloensis_D. Next base: position 55,245 of record NZ_JWLV01000034.1, on the reverse strand, counting down.
TACATGGGAACTCAAAAGGGTGGATACATTCAATGGCCTAAGGGGAAAACCACGGCAGGTTACGATCCAAGAAGTCGTCCATGGTTTACAACTGCCCAGTCTTCCCCCGGTAGTGTGGGTAGAACCTCCGCTTACTATTGGGCAGCAGACGATGCCACCATCGTTGGCACGGTAAAGTCGTTCACCGCCAATGACACTTCGGCGTCTGGGGTGGTGGCGATTGACGTGTCACTCAAGAATCTGACTGATATTGTGAAACAGATAAAACTGGGTGAGACCGGGTATTTAATGATGATTGAGGACTCAGGCAATGTGTTGGTTGATGCCAACAATCCAGACAACAATTTCAAAGACGTGAACTCTCTTGGTCAGGCATATCAGCAGATAGGTCAGACTCGCGAAGGGGTGTTAGATGTCACCCTAAACGGCGAACACTACATGGCGAATGTGTATCACTCAGAGAAACTGGGGTGGAAGTTTGTGGGTTTGATTACCTATGACGAGGTGATGGAAGATAGCCAGAGTCTTCTAAGTTACATTTCAGTTATCGTCATTGTTTTGGTGGTGATATTCATTGCGGGAGCCATTTTCCTTGCGAACTTGATCGCTAAGCCTCTTACGCTTGTTTCTACAGGCTTAAAGGAAATCTCTGAAGGGGAGGGGGATCTGACCAAAGAGCTGCAAGTTCGATCTAGTGATGAAACGGGCGAGCTAGCGGGTTACTTTAATGCGTTCCTTAAAGCGATCAGACAGCTGATCCAACAGATATCACAAGCGGGTCATGCGATGGGTGAATCAGCTTCCCGTGCTTTGACCGTATCTGAAGATCTCGCGCAGGTTTCCGAACGTCAAAACCAAGCGGTAGAAATGGTGTCGACCGCGTTTAACGAAATGGTTGCCACGGCTAACGAAGTCGCGACATTGTGTACTACCGCTGCCCAAGCCGCAGACAGCAGCCAAGCTCTTGTTACTCAGGGACAAAAGGACATTAACCAAGCGGTCGCAAGCGTGAATGAGTTAGCACAACTTATCTCCGCATCTTCTGAAACCATTTCAGAGTTAGAGCAAGACAGCCAAGGCATCACCGCGATTTTGGATACGATTCGAGGTATTGCAGAACAAACTAACTTGCTGGCTTTAAACGCAGCCATTGAAGCGGCAAGGGCGGGCGATCAAGGGCGCGGTTTTGCGGTTGTGGCTGATGAAGTGAGAGCGCTTGCTAAGCGTACCCAAGACTCCACCGAAGAGATCAACGAGTTGGTCATGCGTTTGCAAAACCGAACCAAAGAGGTCACACAGCAGATGTCTGTCAGCTTAAATGCCTCTCACGAAACGGTTGAAATGACCGAGTCGGTCAACACCAGCTTCAGTGGCATTTCCGAGTCAGTCTCTTCGATTCACGATATGAACACTCAGATCGCGACCGCAGCGGAAGAGCAGCATTTAGTGGCGGAAGAGATCAATCGCAACATTCAGCAAGTGCACGAGGACACACAAAAAGTCGATGATGTAGCGGGTCGAGCTCAGTTGAACTCACAGTCGATGCAGCAATCGGCAGATGAGCTTAACGCCTTAGTTACCAAGTTTAAAACCGACTAATTCCCCCCAAACAAAGACCTCGCCTGTTAGCGAGGTCTTTTTCTATGAGAGAAAGTGATTAAACGTTAAGTGAGAGACAATGGCACGCGCTTTTGAGTTTTTTGGCCATTCTTAACTGGTTTTTGTTTTTTGGAACGTTGATTGGCAAACATAACTACCTCCTTTGCTATCAACTTGAGCGCACATTACGCGTCAACATTTCTCCCTTGCACTTTTGGTGCCATGGGGTGTTAGGCTCTGTATTAAGTAAGGTTTATGAGCCACAGGAGAACGTCAATACTTATAAGGATAGTATCAATTTAGGATTTCTTTCATATTGATTATCAAAATGAAACGTCTTACTAACAAACGTACGGGTTTCATGTTTAGGAAAAGTAAAAGTGGATGTCTAGGCTAAGATTTCGCGATACACTCATCTCCAATCAAGGACTTAGCCACTAAGGAAAGACAATGAATCTCGAGATGAGTACCCAACACTCAGAGGCAATCTGGCATCGCATCAATAACAAAACCAAACCTTTGGGCTCGCTAGGTCAGCTTGAAGCGTTAGCGCACCAACTTGCTCTTATCCAAAGCCAATCAAAACCAGAAGCGGTCGAACGGATTGATATCAAAACGCCGACCGCGGTGGTCTTCGCTGGCGATCACGGCATCGCGGAAGAGGGCGTCAGTATTGCCCCAAGCGCGGTGACCCAGCAAATGGTATTGAACTTTCTAGCGGGTGGTGCCGCGATCAACTGTTTCTGCCGAGCGAATGACATTGCACTCAAAGTGGTCGATTGTGGGATCTTGTGTCCAGTCGATCAGCAACACGAAGATTTTATTATTCAGCGATTGGGCGAACGCACCAACAACCTTGCCAACGAAGCCGCGATGAGCATGGCGCAAGTCAATGAAGGAATAGCATTAGGGCGCCGAGTCGTTCAGAAACTGACAGAGCAGGGCAGCAATTTGCTCATGTTTGGTGAAATGGGCATAGGGAACACCTCAAGTGCAGCTGCGATACTGGCGGCGATTTCTCAGCGTCCTGTTGAAACGTGTGTTGGTTTGGGCACGGGAATTAGCCAAGAGCAGCTAGAGAAGAAAATCACCCTCATTGCAAAAGGCGTTGAGCGCTGTGTTGGCCAAGATGTTCATACCATTCTTTCCCATGTAGGCGGTTTCGAAATTGTGCAAATGGTCGGCGCGTTTCTTGAGTGTGCTGAGACAAAAACGCCCGTGCTTGTCGATGGTTTTATTGCCACAGCCGCTGCGTATGCCGCGTACCAAATCAATCCAGATTGTCGAGCATTGATGATCTTCGCGCATAAATCTCATGAAGCAGGGCATCAATACCTGCTGCAAGAGCTTGAAGCAACGCCTCTTTTGGATTTGTCATTGCGCCTTGGTGAAGGAACAGGCGCAGCGTTGGCTGTCCCTTTGATTCGAGCTGCGGCCGAGTTTTACAACAACATGGCGAGCTTTGAAGAAGCAGGAGTGAAGGTTGAATGACCGCCAAAGCTAGATACCAAGCTGAGCTCTTTTTGTTAGCGCTGGGCTTTTTCTCCCGTCTCCCAATCCCGAAAGAGACGCCATACAGCGAAGAGCGGATGAATCAAGCTGGGCGCTACTTTGCGTTGGTTGGGTTGTTAATTGGCGTGCTGTGTGCGGGCGTTTATACACTCTCGCATCTTCTTTTTAGTGCCGAGGTGTCGCTTTTTCTGACCATGGTTTTTAGTTTGTTGCTCACAGGGGCTTTCCATGAAGATGGATTGACCGACATGGCGGATGGTATTGGTGGTGGGATGACGCAGCAAAAACGTCTGACCATCATGAAAGACAGCCGTATCGGCACCTACGGAGCAACAGCTCTAATTATGGCACTGCTAGGCAAGTACCTGTTCTTGTCTGAGTTGGCTCAACATGCGGTCCTAATTCCAACCTTGATCGCAGGCTACGTGGTGAGCCGCGCGGTCGCTGCGTCACTGATCTACGACATGCCCTATGTTACGGACTCCGACACAAGTAAGAGCAAGCCGTTGGCAAACAAGCAAAGTAAGGTTGAACTGAGCATCTTGATAGTGTCTGGGCTTATCCCAGCGCTATGGTTAGGCGTTCCCTTGATGCTCGCTGTGTTGTTGGTGTTATTGCTGTTTCGTTGGCTGTTTAAGCGTTGGTTGATAAAACGCATTGGTGGTTTTACTGGTGACTGTTTAGGTGCTGCTCAGCAAATCAGTGAATTGCTTGCTTATTTGGTCGTACTTAGTTGGTTGGGAGCTCATTGATATGGCTGTGCACTTAATTCTGGGAGGCGCTCGCTCGGGTAAATCGAGCTATGCTGAGACGCTTATTCTCAACGAACAAGGCAACCGACAGCGGCATTATGTCGCAACGGCGCAGGTCTTTGATGAAGAAATGAGTCGCCGAGTCGCTCATCATCGGCAGCGGCGCGGAAATAACTGGCAAGAACACGAATCTCCCTACGACCTGCCTTCTTTGTTGGCGCGTTTTACCCATAACGATATTGTGTTGGTGGATTGTTTGACCTTGTGGATGAACAACGTCATATACAACCACGGAGAGACGGCAAGTGAAGCGCAAATTCGATCGCAAGTTTCACAGTTGGTCGATGCGTTGAACAAATCCAAAGCGACTTTTGTGATAGTGTCCAACGAAGTCGGTTTAGGCGTTATCCCAATGGGCGAAGTCACTCGGCTGTTTGTCGATCACGCAGGGTGGATGAACCAAGCGGTGGCAAAAATCGCAGAGAACGTTACTTTTATCGCGGCAGGTTTACCTATGCAACTGAAGGGCGCTCATGGATAAGGTTGTTAATATTTATCTGCTGCGCCATGGAAAGACCGTCGGAGCGCCTGCCTTGTATGGTCATACCGATGTGGCGGTAGACGATCAAACGCAGCAACAGATATACGAGCGTATCAAGGCAAGCGCAATGAACATTGAACGGGTGATTTCGTCACCATTAAAGCGCTGCGCACAATTAGCGCAGTTCTTTGACGCGTCACCAGCCAATATTGACGTTGCCATATGGCCTGCGCTAAAAGAAATGCACTTTGGCGAGCTAGATGGGGTACCATTTGACGCTGCTAAGTCTTTTTGGCCAGAGCTCGAGCAATTTTGGCACTCTCCCGCAGAGAATACGCTTCCTGGGGCTGAGAACCTAAGCGACTTTTATACAAGAATAACCAAGAGCTGGGAGCAGCTTGTAACAGATGTCGAACAAGACACATTAGTCATTTGTCATGGTGGAACTATCAGGATGATTCTCGCGTCGCTACTGCCATTTGATTGGCAAGACAGCCGCTTGTATTCAACGTTACACATAGGGCACCAGACAATCAGTCACATTCAGATCATTAAAGCCGATGCGATTTATGAGCGCGTGTGCTCTATTGGCGCACCCATCGAATCATCGCTAGGGCAAGGAATATAACAATGACGACACCAAATTGGGATTTGTCGATCGCTTATCAAGGATTAAGCGACAGCAAAATCACTCAAGATATTGAACTAATCCAACAATGCATCCAAACGTTAATTATTCACGCAGACTCAAGGACCTCTGTGTCTGTCGTGCAAAACGCGATTCAAACCAGCGAAGCGGCAGGTAAGCTCCTCGCCACGATCAACACCTTCGCTAACTGTCACGCATCAACAGACGCGACCAACAGTGAGGCAAAAGCGCTGATTGGCCGAGTTGCCAAACTGAGCTCAGAGTTGAGCCAAGCGTTTACGCCGTTCCAAGATATTTTGGTAACGTCACCGGATAGTTTTGTCGAACAGGTACTTAGCCATGAGAGCACAGACGTTTCAGGACAAAGCTTCCAAATAGAGTCGATGCGAAAATTGGCTGATACCAAGCTAAGTATTGCTGAAGAGCAATTGCTGTCGGCGATGGAAGTAGACGGCAAAGATGCGTGGGGCCGCCTTTACGATAACATCACCGGTTCACTGCAAGTCACCTTGGAAGATGGCATCAAAACTCAAGTGGGCTTTTCCCACGCAGCGAGCACCTTGTATGGCACCGAGTTTAATGCTCAGGAGCCAGCGTGGCGCGGTATCCAAAATGCGATGCGACAAAACCAAGAGTCGTTCGCTGCGATCTTAAATGCCTTGGCGGGATGGCGCTTAACCGAATACCAAAAACGCTCTAAAGTTCGCGATGTTCATTTTCTGGAGCCAAGCCTGCACGATAGCCGTATCCAAGCCGAAACCTTGGATGCCATGATGAGCACTGCCAAGGCCAATCGTCATGTTGGGCAGAAGGCGGGTAAGCTAATGGCTCGCGTTCATGGTTTAGCGCAGATGACACCTTGGAATCACTTAGCAGGAATGCCAAGCCTCACTGACGCAGAACCTAAAACTTACCCCTTCGACGAAGCAATAGAAATCATTCGTTCGGCTTTTGCCACCGTGGACAATGAGATGGCTGAGTTTGTGACGATAATGGTTAAAAATGGTTGGATTGACGCCGCGCCGAGTGAGAACCGACGTTTAGGCGCCTACTGTACTAAATTTGCTGCGACACGTACGCCGTTGGTATTTATGACTTGGGGTGGCAGTCGCTCTGACTTGCTGACACTTGCCCATGAGATTGGTCATGCGTTCCACAACTGGGTGATGCGTGATATGCCATTGTGTCAAACCCGTTATCCAATGACGTTGGCGGAAACCGCCTCGATATTTGCCGAAAATATCGTACGTGATTATCTGCTTGAACAAGTTGAAAGTCGCGAAGAAAAGCTCGAAATGCTGTGGGAAGAGCTGTCTAGCTGCTATGCCTTGATGGTCAATATCCCAGTTCGCTACGAGTTCGAAAAACAGTTTTACGAGCAGCGTCAGGGCGGCGAGCTCGATGCGTCTCAGCTTTGTGATTTGATGGGCGAAACGTGGCAGGAGTGGTACGGGGATTCTATGTCTGAACCAGACCGCTATTTTTGGGCGAGCAAACTGCACTTCTCAATTTCTCAAGTGAGTTTCTATAACTACCCGTATTTGTTTGGTTACCTATTTAGTATCGGCGTGTATGCGCAAAGAGAAAGCAAAGGTGAACAATTCTACCAAGATTACGTCAGCTTGCTGCGAGATACGGGTTCAATGATGGCTGAAGACGTGGTTTACAAGCATCTCGGCATGGATCTGACGACAGCTGATTTTTGGCAGCAAAGTATTGATAGAGTTGAAACTAAAATAGATGAGTTCGAATCGTTGCTAGATCAAAAATAGCCGATTCTTGTTTATGATATGATCATCAAGCCGAGCGAGCGCTCGGCTGTTTTGCATTGCGAGTGCTTTCCGTTTACACCCCTGTGTAGCAATTTGACAATTTACGATGCGGCACACGATTTGTGTCGATAAGTGGGATCGCTCCTACATAATTTGTCAGAACAATTCATTAACATACTCGCTGTGCAATAAAGGAGTAGCGCATGACGAAAAACCTCTTTCGCCAATCTTTTCTTTTTGACAGCTTAGACTTAGAACAAGAAATGCCAGCTGGAGAGATCACAGTAGCTGGTGGAGCGGTCTTTAAATTACACCAACGTGGTGTACTTGAAGTCATTCCTGCAACCGTCACGCAGGAAACAAAACATATAATCTTCTCTTGTGGAATCCATGGTGACGAAACCGCGCCCATGGAGATCGTTGATAAAATTGTGACCGATATTCAGTCGGGATTTCAGCCTGTTACTGAACGTTTGTTATTTATTATCGCTCATCCGGCAGCGACCAACGCTCATACCCGCTTTTTAGATGTGAACTTAAATCGTCTATTTGACGAGAAAGAGTATGAGCCATCTATTGAGCTGGATATCGCAAGCAACCTAAAACGTGTCGTCACGGACTTTTATCAAGACACGGTTCAAGAGCAGCGTTGGCATCTGGATCTTCACTGTGCGATTCGTTTATCCAAACACTATTCATTTGTCGTTAGCCCGAAAACACGCCATGCAGTGCGCAGTAAGGCATTAATGGATTTTGTCTCGAGTGCTCATTTGGAAGCGGTGATGTTCTCCAATGCGCCATCGAGTACATTTAGCTGGTTCAGTGCCGAGAATTTTGGCGCTCAAGCACTCACGATTGAATTGGGGCGAGTGGCGCGCATCGGTGAAAATGAGCTCGACAAACTGGTCGCTTTTGATTTAGCAATGCGTGATTTGCTGAGCGCGTCTAAACCAGAGCACCTACCGCGTCCGCCTGTAATGTACCGAGTGAGCCGAACCATTGTTCGCTTGCATGATGATTTCGACTTTATGTTTGATGACAATGTGGAAAACTTTACGGCATTCAAACATGGCGAAGTGTTCGGTCATGATGGCGATAAGCCGCTGATGGCGAAAAATGAAGGCGAAGCGATTGTATTCCCAAATCGTCATGTCGCCATTGGGCAACGAGCTGCGCTTATGGTTTGTCCGGTCAAGACAAGGTACGAAGAAGGGCAGGTTGTTTACGATTAACACGCTCGATGAGTAAACTTCGTCTTCAGACTTCCTATTTCAATGGCTTAACGGTATCGTTAAGCCATTATTTTTACCCACAGGGAATCGGCCTCACCAGCGTTTAATCATCCATGGAATTTAGTCAATTACTCTTTCGTAAGCAAAGGCGCTGGAATCTGTTTGCTTTCTTCATGACCACGTTACTCCTTGTCTTAAGTAGTATTTATCTTGCGGTCGGTGAGCTTACGATCTCCCCATTCTCCGAAATTACCCCTTTGATGGAGCAGTTGGTCATGCAACTGCGATTTCCACGTCTGCTAACTGCGATAGTCATTGGTGCGTCGCTCGCCTTGTCTGGCGCTGTACTTCAGGTGCTCCTTGGAAATGTATTGGCAGAGCCTGGTGTTATTGGCATCTCAGGCGGCGCAAGTGTGATGATGGTGTTGGTGCTGTTCTTTTTGCCCGCAATGGCGACGCCAATTGGTTATATGTCTGCGGCCGTGTGTGGCGCCTTGCTGTTTACTGCACTACTTGTTGCTTTTGCGCGAATGGCTAGGCTTACCACAACGCGCTTGCTGCTCGTTGGTGTTGCATTAGGTATCTTGAGCGGCGCAGTGGTGACATGGGCATTTTATTTCAGTGATGACTTGAGCCTGCGTCAACTGATGTACTGGTTGATGGGCAGCATTGGGGGCGCAAGTTGGGGACATCATATTCTCAGCTTAGTTTTACTGCCTGTGATGATTTGGCTCTGTTTTAAAGGGCAATTGCTCGACAAGCTCATGATGGGCGAGCTTCATGCCAAGCAGTTGGGCATTGATGTGGACGCGGTGCGTTGGAAGCTCATTTTGGCGGTGTCAATCTTAGTGGGTGGCGCGGTTGCATTGGGCGGCATTATTGGTTTTGTAGGTTTAGTGGTGCCTCATCTACTTAGGCTCTCTTTGGGCAGTGAAAATCGCTATCTGCTGCCGATGTCTGCCCTAAGCGGGGCGACCTTGTTGGTGCTCGCGGACATTGTCGCAAGGACGGCCCTTGATTCGGCAGAGTTACCATTGGGAGTGGTGACCACAACGATCGGCGCGCCTGTGTTTATTTGGATGTTGGTGAAAAATCATGATTCGCGTTAGCCATTTATCCGTCGGTAAGCGTTTGCTGCCGTTCTCTTTGCAGGTCGAATCCGGTGAGGTTCTACACGTTGTCGGACCAAATGGCAGCGGGAAAAGTACGTTTCTCAATGCGTTAGCAGGAATGATTGATCATCAGGGCGACGTTTTTTTTGACCAGACTGAGATTCGCCACTGCTCCTTTGAACGTTTAGCCAATTATCGCGCCTTACTGTCACAATCGGATCGACCCGCCTTCAATTTGGTTGTGGCTCATTATCTTGCGCTGTCTATCCCTAGTGCCAAAACCCACCCGACAACGCTCATTGATGCAACAGTCAATGAACTGGCCGACATTTTACAGCTTACCGACAAGCTTCATCGTCCTATTCATCACCTTTCCGGCGGGGAGTGGCAACGCGTTCGCCTGTGTGCCATTTGCTTGCAAATCTGGCCAACATTAAACCCGACTGCGAAGCTGCTCATTTTGGATGAACCCGCTGCGCCTTTGGATATTGGTCAAGAGAGCATGTTGTATCGCCTAATCCGCAGAGTGGCTTCTATGGGGTTGTCGGTCGTCATGTCTAACCACGACCTGAATCGGACTTTGAACTACGCTGATCGCGTGGTGCTGTTTGATAGGGGTGTGATGCAGCAGTTTGGATCGCCACAAGAGGTGCTGACCGAAGAGCAACTGGCAAACGTATTCAACACTCAAGTGACAAAGGCGGTTGTCAATCAAAAGCCAGTGTTGCTGTTTGATTAGTTGGACAAGCGCTAACTCAGCAAGTTTGCCCAGCCAGATGAACCATATTTGGGTGCAGTCTGCACCACGACAGCGCAGGGTATTCATTAGCTTAGGCTGAGTTTTGACTTCTGCTTATTTAAAATCAATAAGTTACGTCGAGTTGAAAAACTGGCATGCCAATCGCAATAGAGAGAGTGATACATTCTCGTTCTTGTTTGACTCTACTGGGATGTGAAAGGGTGGGAACGTTTTTCTCGTCTTAGATGAAATGGAGTCGTAATTTTCGATATGGCAGCTTCCGCCACCTAGGTTTTACCTCAGGTGGCGGCTTTTTATTATTTGGTCAGTGGCGCCAAATCTGCCGGACGGTAGTACACCGACTTTAACACCTTGCCTTGACGAATGGTCTTGCCTTCAGACACAAAATCTTCGGCACATTTTGCAATAATGTAATCGCCTTTTTGCACGGCCATCAGCTTGATGCCTTGCTCCGCGTAGTGAGACTCTGTCTCTGCGTACTCTTTCTCACTGCGGCACACTTTACTCATGTTGCTTGAATGCACTTCATCCCAACATGGAACGAAATCAATGCCACGGTTTACTGCCACATTCAAAAGCAGGTCAATCAAATAGTTAATCGCTAGATTGTCTTCGATTTTGTCATGGCCAAGGTGGACCAAACGACCCATCAAGACATAGACGCTATCAACAATCGCATCCGCTTGCTCTGTTTTACAATCTGCTTCCGCTAGCTCGGTAAGCTCCTCAATGGCAAGAGAAGTATGCAGGGTGTCTGCTTTCTCGTCTAAGCTTTCAGGAGAGGCGACGGGAAGGTCAAACGTGCTTCGAAATTCAGAAATGTCGCGGTACAGGTGGTCAAAAATGTCGTTGGTGAGTTTAGAAAGGTGCATATCCATTAACCCGGATGTCTTTAAGATTGGCCAATACTACCAAAGCCATTTCGCTGCGGCTATCTGGGGAGCAAAATTAATGGACTGAGCGGCAAATAATTGAACGTCATTTTGAAAAATACGTTGCATTGTTTGGTTGGCTAACTCTATCTTAAATATACAGTTTATAAATTGGTGGGAAGAGTATGGTCGTAGAGAGTGAAAGTGAGAAAGTGATTCGCCGCTTGTATCAAATCACCAATGACTATCAAAAAGGGTTTGATATCCAAGTAAGCCAACTGATCATGATGGGCTTAGAACGCTTTGATTTGGATATCGGTACTTTGTCCCACATTGAGGGTGATAAATACACCGTGCTGCATTGCGTAACACCTGAAGGGGTTGAATTAAACATCGGTGATACGTTTGAGTTTGATAAAACCTATTGCCAAATCACCTGCGGCTCGTTTGGACCGGTGATGATTGAAAATATGGGAGAAAGCGATAAATACGCGACTCACCCAGCCTATCAAGCCTTTGGACTCGAGTCGTACATCGGTGTGCCGATTTTCATTGATGATGAAATATTTGGTACGTTGAACTTCTCGTCTGCCATCCCTTACCCAAGAAAGTTCAAAGAGATCGATGTCGATGCGTTGAAGCTGATGGCTTCTTGGATAGAGGTTGAACTGATTCGCCGTAAGCAGGAAGAGCGACTACAGCAGCTAAATGCGAGGCTTGAATACCAAGCCTACCACGACACACTAACAGGCGTGGCGAATCGCAGAAGCTTGTTTAAAACCGTTCATCTGGATATTGAACGAATGAAACGCGCAGGCGGAAAAGGGACATTAGCCATCGTGGATATTGACCACTTTAAACTGGTCAATGATAACCACGGCCATCAAATCGGTGATGACGTACTAAAGAAAGTCGCCACAGCCATCCAAGCCCAATTGGTTGAGAGCGATTTTATCGCTCGTTTTGGTGGCGAGGAGTTTGTGGTTTGGTTACCTGAACGAGCACTCGCAGAGAGACGCAGCATCGTTGAGAAAGTGCGCACCTGTGTGAACAGCATTCTGGTTGATGGTCAGCCGATTACCGTGTCTGTCGGAGCGTGTGAGTTTGATTTTTCCAGCCTGGTGAATCAGCAGTGCAACAAAGCCACCTTGGATGAAATTATTCATATTGCTGACGATAATCTCTATCGCGCGAAAGATGCAGGAAGGAATACAACCGTTCGATCATGTTGGAGCGAGCCAATCTAATCCCTCTAGTCTCACCCATAGAAAAAGCGCCGTTTGGCGCTTTTTTTTGGGTTGTTCAGACCGTGTTAACTGAATAAATACGGGAACAGTTTTTTACGCTCTTCTGGCGTGAGGGATTCGACACGGGCGATGTTAGTGTCAGGAATCGCTTCAGGGTTGGGATAGTGTTTGAGGACTTTTTCCATGCTCTCTTCGCGAATCAAGTGAAACACGGGATAAGGAGAGCGGTTGGTTAAGTTTTCTGCGTCTTCAGGCTCAGTTCCACCGAAACAATAGTCAGGGTGGAAGGTGGCCAACTGGAAAATGCCTTCCCAATCTTGCTGTTTAATAAGCGCTTCGACCCAATCAATAAACAAGTTGTAGTCATAAAAATCGGCCAACATATTTGGCGCCACAACCAGCGTAGTTTCAAGCTCTTCGGCCGGCGTTGCGTCTAGTTCAAGCAGTTGAGCCAAGATATCTTCAAGCAGAGTTTCTTCTGTGTTTGCTTCGCTGACAAAGATCTTAATCTGCTTATTGCGCTGTGGCTTTGCGGCGAACGGGCACAAATTGAGCCCGATCACGACGTCGTTGAGCCATTGTTCGACTTGCTGAGCAATTTCGTTGTTAGAGCGTGTTGTTATCATTTTGCTTCCAAGTTTGAATTTGCCGCTAGAATAGCAGATTTCCCTCCTTGCGGCTTGTCTTGCGATAAGCGTTTGTCGTGCATGGCGAGGCGATAGCTCAAGAAAAATAGGCCGAGATAGAGTGCGCTTCCGCCTTGCATAACCCCATACCAACCTGCGTGTTGCCAACAGTAGATAAGAAAGAAACCGCCCAGACTGCCACCGATATAGTAGTGAACTAAGTACAACGCAGTTGCCGTCGCTTTAGCCTGCGTCGCTTTTCGGCTGACCCATGAATAAGCCAAAGTATGAGTGAAAAAAGCGCCAAAGCTGATGCACATTAAGCCCAATATCATGGCCCACAATGAATCGATATAGGCAATGCACATGCCCAAAAGACTGATTATCGAGCCAGCGATGATGCCTGAGATGGGTGAGTAGCGTTTGCTCCAGGTTGAGGTCAGCTTCGAGCTAAGCGTTCCCGCCAGATAGCAAAGAAAGATCAAGGATGCCAAACCAATCGGCAAATTATGCGGCGCGGCAACCAGCCTAAATCCCATCACGGAGTAGAGGTTAACAAACAAGGCAAAGTTAATACCGCCAATCAACATAGCCAGCCACAATGTTGGGTTTTGTACATGCTTAATCAGCGCTTTATTGTGATAACGAAGCATGCCGCGCTGCGGAGTAAAATTACGTTGTGAAGGCAGTAAGCGAATCACAAGTAGCGCGCCTGCGAAAGTAAAGAGGGCAATTGCGAGCACGGCATATTGCCAACCAAGGTGCTCGGTGAGCATGCCTCCTGCAATACGACCGAAAATTCCACCTAAAGAGTTTGCAGCAATGTAAGTACCAATTGCGCGAGCAAAGGCGGTTTCTGATAACTCTTCCACCATGTAGGCAACCGCTACCGACGCAAAAGCCGCGAGTGCGACGCCAAGTAACGCTCGAAGGGCAACAATGGCAATCATTGATTCACTGACAAGCATGGCGACGTTGATGAAAGGAATCGCAATAAGGCCGATCAACATGATACGACGGCGGCCAAAGGACTCCGATGCCACAGCCCAAGGCACCAAACAAATTGACAGCGCCAGCGTTGATGCGGCGAACACCCAGTTGATCTGAGTTTCGCTGACGGAAAAGTGCTGAGCCATAAAGGGCAGCATGGGCTGAAAGAGGTACAGATTACAAAAAATCAGAAATGACGCCAGTGCTAAGCCCCAGGTGACATGGTGATATTGCTTGGTGCCGATTTGGATCATGGTTTTAGGCTGCGACAGAGTAATTAATGTGATCAAAGTATCAGTGAGATGAGAATTGATAAAATATATTAAAAATATCATCTCAATATATTTTTAATATCATGGAATCGAAGCAGCTTAAGCACTTTCTGGCCGTCGCAGAGCATCAACATTTTACGTTGGCGGCGAAAGCGCTACACATTGCTCAACCTGCGTTGAGCATCTCTATCAAGAAGTTTGAACAGCAGTTGGGCGTGGATTTGTTTCGGCGCGAAGATCGCCAAGTCATGTTAACCGATGAAGGTAAAGTCTTGCTTGAGCACGCCAAGCGAGTTCAGCAGCAAATAGACGATGCACAGTTGGCGATTGATGAGCTAAAAGGCCTCGAGAAAGGGGAAGTTAGGTTAGGGGCGCCAAGCATGATGGGCTCGTATTTTTTTCCTCAAGTCTTGATGGCATTTAAGCTGCGCTATCCCAACCTAAAATTAACCTTGGTGGATGCCGGAACCGAATCGATTCGACAAATGCTTCTTGATGGAGAGCTCGATATTGGGGTGATTAACAACGACCACGTCCCAGACGATCTCGAGGTGGATCACCTATTTGATACGGAAATGGTCGCCGTTGTGGGTAAAGAGCATGAGCTCGCGGGGCAAAAAAGTCTCTCATTTGAGCAATTTTTCCAGCACGAGCTGATCATGTTTAAACCCGGTTACTTTCACCGAGAGTACATCGAGAAGAAAGCGGCCCAACATAGAACGGAAATGCGCTTTTCTTTCGAAACGAACTTGTTACCCATGATCCTCAGTATTGTTCAGCACGAGTTTGCGATTACCGCATTACTTAAATTGGTCACTGAACATGAACCTTCAGTGGTCGGCATTCCATTTGATGAGCCCGTAAAGCTTAGCCTCGCGCTGGCATGGCGAAAAGATGGCTACCTTTCAATCGCGGATCGCACCTTTATCGATTTTGTGAAGCAGTACGCTTAACTTCGCGGCTCGGTCTTGCGCTTCACACTTTCAAGAATCGCTATCGCATCCATTCAAATCATCAAGTAACGTTCTACATCAGGAAGTGAAGGAAAGGATATCCAATAATGCAGATTGCGTTTAACAATCTAGAGCTCGAGACAAAAACGAGCCATCTTTCAATCGAACACTGGCAAATCCAGCCGAGTGAGTCTTGGGGGGTATTTAGCACCGAAGGGGACATCGGCTCTGCGTTAGGCTGCCTTTTGTGCGGCGAGTTTGATGTCGACGCTGAAAGCTTGGTCAAGACCGCGGGATCAATTGCTCAAGTTTCACTGGTGGAGCAACAGCGTTTATTGGAAGAAGAAATAGCAAAAGACGAGACCGACTTTCTCGATAAGATCGATAAGGGAACCAACGTCTTTACCCTGATTTATGAGCAATGTGATGACAGCGTGTTAACGGAGAAGTTACTCCATGATCTCGATTTGTACCATTTGAAAGAGAGTGGCTTTCGCGTTTTGTCTACGGGGGAAACTCGCCGCGTTATGCTAGCAAGAGCGCTAGCAACCAAGCCTGACTTGATCGTATTGGATAATCCGTTTACTGGGCTGGATATTGAGCACCGCGCGTCTTTAGCGAACTACTTGGCGGAACTTGCTCGTCAGATTCAGATGATAGTGACGTTTAACCGCGAAGAAGACATACCGAGCTGGATTGATCAAGTCGCGTTGTTTAATCATGGTAAGCTCGAAAGCATAATGGGACGAGATGAGTGGGAATCTCACCCCGTGATTAGCCAAATCAAAGCGCAATCTAAGCAGCAAAGCGAAGAGATGCTCGCACTGATTAGACGCCATCAGCACAATGCTGTGTTTGCCAATCCCGTATTCGAAATCACTAATGGGCAGGTGGCATACGCCGATAAAACCATTTTTACAGGATTGAACTGGCGGATTGACAACGGACAGCATTGGCAAGTTAAAGGCCCAAATGGGTGCGGAAAAAGCACCTTGCTTGGTTTGATTTTTGGTGACCATCCACAGTGCTATTCCAACGATATTCAGATTTTTGGTAAACAGCGTGGCAGTGGCGAATCGATTTGGGAAATTAAAAAGAATATTGGCATGGTCTCGTCTGCACTTCATTTGCAGTACCGAGTCAGTTGCAGTGCTTTGGACGTGATTTTATCGGGTTTTTATGACTCGATCGGTCTTTATCAGCAGCCGAGCAAAAAAGAAGTGCAGTTGGCACAGGAATGGCTCGAAATTTTGCATATGAGTGACTACGCGCAGACCTCAGTCAAAGCGTTAGAATATGGTCAGCAGCGGTTACTGTTGATTGCAAGAGCCATTGTGAAGCAGCCGGCGCTATTAATTTTGGATGAGCCGTATCAAGGTTTGGACTACTTAGGGCGTCGGTTGGTGAAAAACACGCTAGAGCTGATCGCAAAAGAAAATTTGAGCCAGCTGCTCTATGTTTCTCACTATCAAAAGGATAAGCTTGCCAGCATTAGAAATGAACTCGAGTTTGTCTTCTCCCCAGAACTCAACTGTTATCAAGCGGAGTTGACGACCAACTAACTCAAAAAAGTACGTATGGATTTAAGAAGTACCATTAAGTTTGCCATCATTGGCAATATCGTCGCCTTCTCCGTGGTGTTTGCCCTTGAGTCAAGCACCCACTTTTTCGGCATTAAATACGCCTCGGATTACGCGTTTTTCGTGTTAATGCTGCTATGGGGCAGTGCGGCGCTGCTTTACATGTACCCGCCGGGCACGGTTGCCGCGCTAAACACTAAGCAAGAACCGAGTGAAGAGGCAGAAAGTTCTGAAGAGGAAAAAGGGAGCGATAACTCGACGAAGCGTCTAGATGCCAACAGTATCACTTGCCTTAAACTGCTTGTGTCAGGGGCACCAGCTCTCGTTTATTGCGTTATCGCCCAGCTCATAAACTAAAAAGAGTGGCTCAAGCCACTCTTTTACTCGTTATTTGCTGTTGTACATTCGTTCGAAATTACCTGGATTCCAGCCAATCATATAGCGGTCACCAATCTTTAACACAGGCAGTGAGCGCGCACCAATAGCGTCTAGCTCTTTGCGGCCGCGCTGCATTTTTGCGTTGGTTAACCTGTACTTATAACCCTTGGAATCTAAGTAGCGCTGCGCATCTTTGCAGTGTGGGCATTTATCTTTTACATACAGTACAAGTCGTTTCATGGTCTGTTCCTACGATTATTTCTGGCGCTGAGTTTAACGAAAAGGCCGTGAATGGCAAGGGTGAATAAGGTAGACTGTCGCCCCTTTGTTGTTCGACCTACACCAGCGCACTACCTGTTATTGTTGATTATGAACCCTTTAATTCGTTACATCCAAGGCTACCCTCAGCACATTCTTGACCCCGTAAATCAGATGCTTGAATCTGGGCGCTTCAATGCTTGGTTTGAAAAGCGTTACCCAAACAATCACGACATCAAAAGTGAAAAGGCGCTATTTGACTATACGATGGCGATTAAAAATCGTTATATGAAGAAAACGTCTCCATTGAGTAAGGTGATTTACGACAGCAAGATCCACTTGATCAACAATGCATTGGGTTTACACACTTACGTTGCAAAAGTGCATGGAGGAAAAATTAAGTCGAAGAACGAGATTCGTATTGCGAGTGTATTTAAAAACGCCCCCGAACCCTTACTGCGTATGCTGGTGGTTCACGAGTTGGCTCACCTAAAAGAGAAAGAGCACAACAAAGCGTTTTATCAGCTTTGTTGCCATATGGAGCCGGATTACCATCAGCTGGAACTCGATGCGCGTCTATTTATGATTTACCAAGAAACATCAAAGCAAAAGTAATCGGTATGACAAAGCCAAAAAGTAAGCCTGCACGCAACAATGAAAAAGCGTCAAACATGAAAGTAGTCAAGGTGAAAGGCAAAGCCGGGTTGCACAAAAACAACCTGCATCATGGTCGTTATGATTTCACCAAGCTTATTGCCGCATTGCCAGAGCTTAAGAAATACGTCATCAAAACGCCAAAAGGGGAGCAGAGTATTGCGTTCTCGGATCCGGTAGCGGTAACTCTTCTCAACAAAGCGCTGCTTGCTCACCATTACAACGTCACGTCGTGGGACATTCCTCAAGGCTATCTATGCCCACCCATTCCCGGACGTGCTGACTATGTTCACCGACTTGCTGAGTTATTAAGTACCGATTCTGGCGATGCTCCACAGCAGCAAATTAACGCCTTAGACATTGGTGTGGGTGCAAACTGCATTTATCCTATTGTTGGGGTAACGCAATACGGCTGGCATTATGTGGGCTCAGACGTCGATCCGGTTTCCGTTGAGAATGCCAACAACATCGCCAAGCGCAATCGCGTGCTAAATGATCGGATAGAGTGTCGGTTACAAAAAGAGAGCCGTCACTTTTTCAAAGGAATCATTAAGCCTGGCGAGCGTTATCACGTGACAACGTGTAATCCGCCTTTTCATAAGTCATTGCAAGAGGCTCAGCAGGGGACAGAAAGGAAAATCAACAACCTGTCGGCCAATAAGTCCAAGCGCGGCCAAGCCGTAAATCGCGCTCAATCTAAGCCTTCTCCTATACTTAACTTTGGAGGCCAAAAAGCGGAGCTATGGTGCCCAGGTGGTGAAGCGGCCTTTATCAAGAACATGGCGTTTGAGAGCAAAGAGTTCGCGGATCAAGTGCTGTGGTTTTCAACGCTGATTTCCAAAAAAGAGAACGTTCGTTGGATGCGAAAAAACCTTGAAAAGGCTGGGGCGAGCGAAGTTAGGATTGTCGAGATGAGCCAAGGGCAGAAGATAAGTCGCTTTATGGCTTGGACTTTTAAAACGGACGCTGAGCGCAAAGCTTGGTTTCAATAGTCAGTTAACGTGAGGAGGGCATATGGAATTTGAAATTTATATGCCCTGTGAGCCCGCGTGGATCTGCACCAGTTTTCTATGGCTTTTTGCCATGCTGTTTCTACTCGGTCTGATTGGCTTTGTCTACATTCTTTACAACGAATATCAAAAAATACAACGCGCAAGTCGAGTTAGAAAACGGCGCCAAACCCATCATACAAAACGTAAACCCCGTTAGCCCATTTTATCCAATTTGGCCTGATATTGCTGTTGCAATGAGGGGTTTCCTGCCTGCTCTTCAAGATTGATCAGTAATTTGAGCGACGGCTTTTGCAGTCCATAAGATTGGTGGAACTTCATCAATCGGATGCGAGCCTGAGTATATTCTCCATCCTCAATCTCTAGCTTAGCAAGGTGCAAAATTGAGCTCGCGCGATATGGGTCATGATCGAGTGTGCGAGTAAAGTAGTATTTGGCTTGTTCGTTGTTTCCTGCTTTTAAGGCGCACATCGCGGCGTTTTCGTAACTACCAGAAATCAAATAGTAATAAGGTTGATCGATGGCAGCATTAAAGTATTTGTCGGCGCTGCTGTAGTCACCTTGTTTACAAAGAAAGGTACCAAAGTTATTCAGCACGTTTCCGTTTCTTGGATGTTGCTTGAGCGCCGTTTTGTACATTTTCTCGGCAGATTGGGTTTCGCCTACTTTTTCAAAATAGTGTGCCATTGAAAGTTGGGCGCGATAGTAATTGGGCGAGTGATCGAGTGCTTTCTCTAGGTTTTCGCGCGCTTTTACCATGTTTCCTTGTTCAAGATAACCAATACCCAGTGCGATACGGGCTTCAGCACGTTCGGTCGGGTTGAAGGAGGGGTCAGACTGATTGGTGGCGTCAACGGTAACGCAACCAGCGAGCATTAAGCTAAGAATGAAAGAAAGTGAACGCATAAGCTGTGTCTTTTTAAGGGTTTAACAGCATGTATAACGTAAAGCGCGAAAGAGTTTGATGGGCTCAGATTCACTATGCGACAGACCCGGCACTATTGATTGTCTAAGTTGCATATATGCCGATGAAAGGAAGAAAGGGTTCAAACGAACCCTTCCATCTTGCCTTAGTCATCTTTGGTAAAGTTAGCTTCGCTAAAGTGATCAAGATCGTACGGCGTTTGTTGGTAAACGCAGTAGTTTAACCAGTTGGCAAACAGCAGATGCCCGTGGCTTCGCCAACTGGCGATAGGTTTATTGTCTGGATTGTTGTTCGGGTAGTAGTTAACTGGAATTGCGGGCTCCATGCCTTCACCAAGGTCGCGAATGTACTCGTGATGTAAAGTGAGGGAATCATATTCAGGGTGACCAGTTACAAACACGTTTCGCTTATCTTTGGTGGCGGCCAGGTAAACACCTGCGATATCGGATGTTGCGAGGATATCGAGATCGGTATGTTCCTCTAAATACTCTGCGGAGAAATCGGCGTAGCGAGAATGAGGTGCTAAGAAACTGTCATCAAACCCTCGCAAAATAGGGTGGTAAGGATGGTGAATTTGATGGTGATAAACCCCAGAGAGCTTCTCTTTGCGTGTTCGTTTGGGCAGATCATATAACAATTTGAGACCCGCTTGCGCCGCCCAACAGACGTATAAGGTTGAAGTGACATGCTCTTTAGCCCATTGCATGATGGTCTTCAAATGGTCCCAATAGATCACGTCTTCAAACTGAACCAAGCCAAGAGGTGCACCTGTGATAATGAGTCCGTCGAAATTGCGCTCTTTGACCATTTCAAACTGGCGATAGAAGTTATCGAGGTGTTCAGTCGGGGTGTTTTTGCTTGGGCGGTTGTCAATACGCAGCAGCTCAATGTCTACTTGAAGCGGACTGTTCGACAGTAGACGTAAGAACTGGGTTTCCGTCTCGATTTTCTTCGGCATAAGATTGAGGATCAGAACCTTTAGCGGACGGATTTCCTGAGTCGAAGCGCGAGACTCTGGCATAATGAAAATGTTTTCCTGTCGCAACACGTCAGATGCAGGTAATTGATCGGGGATCTTAATTGGCACAGCTTACTCCCTAAGCATGATTATGGACGTCTATACATCCAAACTTAGCGCAATCAGAATGAGATGTCGATAGCAAATGTGTGCCAATTTCTAATACACTTGCCGCTTGGACACTCGTTTCAGCAGCAAAAAGCGACATCTGATATTCAGAAGAACTGTCACCATAACCGGAGTCAATCATGGCAAAGCGTTCACCCATCGTAGAAATCACGTCGTACGGCATCTATCAAGATTGGGACTCAAAATCTAAACACCTTCCGAAAATACAAGAGTTTACGACCAAGGTACCCGCGCAAGAGGAGATAGAGTTTGGCTTTATCGTCAATATCAAAAAAGCCAAGGGTGCAGTGATTGAGTACTGTATCGACCACCCAGGGGTAAAAGGCAAAAAGGGGCAGGTTTTGGAGCCCTTTACTGGGGAGCTTCACATTGGCAGTAATGATTGGGACTTTTACCTTGGTGATACCATCCAGCTGTTGGACCCAATTGATGGCTACGACTCTAATATCGGTAAGTGGGCGATGAGTATTTGCTTAAAAGGTGAAGTCATTGCAAGTAAAACGTTTGAGGTGTTTGCAAAAGATGAAGGCGAATTTTGGCGCAAGCGAGGATTTTAAATGCCGACTTTTGGCATTAAGTGAATCTGTTTCACATCTCTATCAATTAAATTAGACGCATATCAAGTCGAGCGGGCGGTTATTTCTATAATATTGATAATGACTTGTAAAATTATAACAAAATCATATGAATCGATTGCGCTTGTTTAACCTTAAGCTGGAAACCAAAACCGCCCTCTACTTTATCTTTGGTCTTCTTGGCATCACCCTCAGCTGTCTCTACATTACCCGATACTTTTTTTTGCTCAGCTTAGACAGCTTAGAAACTATGGAATCTAATCGCGCCAGTGCACAGGCGCAAAGCTTAATCACGACCATGGTTCAAGAGCTAGAGGTCCGCTCTTATGATTGGGCATACTGGGACGAGACGCATGAATTGCTGTTAGGTGCGAGCTTAAGTGACTATCGGGAAAGAAACCTTGTCCAAGAGTCCCTTGACGCGCTGAGTTTAGACCTGATGATTTTTACTGATCTGCAAGGGCAAGTTGTCGATTCTATCGAGCGTCGTGACGGGGACAGCGAACCCGTCACCTTACCAGCCAAAATCATGTCTGAGCCTGCAGTCTTGGAGCACATTTCCAGGATGAACAAGGTACTGGATTCATTTCGAGAAAGTTTTAGTGGCTTGCTCACCGTTGATGACCAAGTATGGATCATCACTCTGTCCCCAGTAAGAAACAGTGATGGCACATCTGCATCCTCTGGCTGGCTTATCTGGGGCCAGAACTTAACGGCACGTTTTCCCGGCAACTACAATTCGATCTTGATTGCTGATAATAAGATTGAGTACGTTTCTGACTCCCATCAAGGTTCATTGGTTCCAGAGATCGAGAAAACGCGGCGAACCTTAATTCAGACTGTCGATCTCGCGGGGATGTCAGGCGAACCTGTCGCACACCTCACGACGGTGGTTGAGCGCGTTCACTATTTAAAGGGCAGTGTGCTTTTTAGCTATTTGTTTGTGGCTGTCGCGATTGTTGCTGTGGTTATCTCATTGGCAACGTTTTTGATGTTTCGGCGCCGAGTTGCCGTTCGCTTTTCCGATCTCGAGAAAGACATTGATGAGCTGTTTTCATCCTATCAACTGGAAGGGTTAAACCAGCCAAACAAGGATGAACTCGATCGCTTGATTAAATTGGTCAAAACCCTAGCGAGTAATACGTCCAGTGCTCAAGAGCAGCTTCAAGATACCCAACAAAAATTTGATGCCCTGTATCAAAGCCAAACCATTGCTATGGTTTTGGTGAGAGAGCGGGAGATTGTCGACATCAATCATACCGCATTGCTGCTGCTTGACTATCAACATGAAGAAGTCGTTCACCAACCGCTGGATTTGTTGTGCCCAGACAGCGATCAACCTGAATGTCAGATCGACCGTATGTATCGCATGTACCATCAGGGGCAGACTCAGTTTGAGGCGCAAATGCTCACTAAAAATGGCGACAAAATTGATTGTCATATCGAAGTGCGCTCGATTCAGTACCAAGGCAGCGATGCAGTGATGCTCTCAATAAGGGATGTTCGCGAGAACAAGCAACAAGCGAAACTCATCGAAAATTTGGTAGAAAGGGATAACCTCTCAGGGCTGTGGAACCGTAAGGCGATCATGGAGAAGGCGAGAAACTTTGTTGAGGTTGCTCCAAACCAATTTAGCTTTTTCTATGTGACGATCCCAAGCCTAATGCATGCTTCAGAAGTGTACGGACACCAAGTCTATGACGAGTCGTTAGAGGCCATTGCAAACCTATTTGGTTCTCAACTGGGAGCGTTTCCTGTTGGTCGAATAAGCTCGCACGAGTTTTTAGTGTTAATTGAAGAACGAAAAGATTGTCATAAAGCGAAACGCGGCGCGATTCGTTTTAAAGAGGCTTTATCTCGCAAGTTGCAGATCCAAGATGTCACCATGGATTTGCAGTGTCAGATCGCCATGATTGCGCCCGACATTACGCATCACTCATTGGATACCTTAATCCACGCCGCTATTCATGCAATCGAACTGGATGGCAACAAAGCCCATAACGGTGACCCCATTTATGTTGGTGAACAAACGTTTAATATTGCTCAAGCCTCCGCCGCCATTCTTAGAGATTTGAAGGGCGCGATTGAGTCTCAAGAGATTCACGCAAACTACCAACCGATTGTTGAGAGTAAAACGGGAGACATTGTAGGTTTTGAAGCTTTGGCCCGTTGGCAACATAGTGCGCATGGGTTTGTGTCACCCGGTGTTTTCATTCCTTTGGCTGAGCGTCATCATCACATTATCGAACTGGGTGAAAGCATCTTGGAGCAATCGTGCGAGTTTATCCAACGGGTGAATTTAATAAGGCGTCAACAAGGTAAAACACCATTAACCATTCACGTTAATCTAAGTGCCGCGCATTTTTATCATCAAGATCTTGCTCAGTTTTTGCAACGGGTCATCGAGGACTACGCCGTACAACCGGGGCAGTTGGTGATTGAGGTGACGGAAAGTATGCTGATGGGGATTGAAGAAGAAGTCATCAACCGAATGGAGATGATCAAATCTTTGGGGGTTTTGTTTGCGCTCGATGATTTTGGTACTGGGTACTCTTCTTTCACAACCTTGTGTTGCTTCCCGCTGGATATCGTTAAACTTGATAAGTCTTATATTGATCAAGTAGAAAGCAACGATAGAGCAAAAAGCTTGGTGAGAAACATTGCCAACATGGCGCAAGAACTGGGTTTAACAACCGTTGCTGAAGGGGTAGAAACCGCATCGCAAGCGAGAAAACTGAAAAACTGGAACATTGAAGAGATCCAAGGATTCTATTTTTATAAACCTATGCCAGAGGGTGAGGTTTTAGCGCTTTTGGGTGATTGAATTAGGTAACAATCAAACACGCATAAAGATAAAAACGCTTCTTGTAGAAGCGTTTTTTTTTGTCAGTGAAGCTGAAAAAGCTGGTAGGCATCGTGCACGCCTTGAATCAGCATTTGCATGCCAATCACGGTGAGTATTAACCCCATTAATCGAGTGACGATACTAATGCCACTTTCACCTAATTTATCGACCAACTTGGGGCCAAATAGGAAGCAGATAAGAGTAATGGCACACAAAATGGCAAAGGCAGCAATCGTCACAGTAATGCTCAGCATATCGCCAGATGCCGAGTAGTTCATTGCGGTGGCTATGGTGCCAGGCCCAGCGAGAATCGGCAGCGCGAGAGGCGAAATTGCGACGTCTTTATGTTCATTCTGCTCATTTTCTGAGTGTGAATGAAGCTTCGATGAGCTGCCTTGTAGCATGTGATAGCCCACCAAAAAGACCAAAACGCCGCCCGCCAAACGGAGTGCAGGTAACGTGATGCCAAACAACTCGAAGATCCCTTTACCCAGTAAGCAAAATGCTGAGACGATGAAAAACGCGGTGACCAGTGCCTTGATGGCCGTCGCTCTGCGTTCGGTTTGTGTTTGCTCTCCTGTCATACCAACAAATACCGCTGTATTGGCTATCGGATTCATCATGGCGAAAAAACCCATAAAAACGGTGACCGCGGTCGTAGTGATGTCATGCATTGCGCCGTTATCCTAAAAAACTGAGTGATGGTTTGCACGGTAACATGGTTTATAGCCATGCTCTACTATCTAACTATAATTTACCGTCTGGCTTTCTGTAACGAAAGCCAAGCCACTCCAAACCAGCCAATAGATTGAAGCCATAAAAGGGTGTACTCCCATCGTATATCTGCCCAGTTACCGCCCATCTGATTTAACGTTAAGAAACTCTTAATGGCGGCTGTACTCGGAAACAGTTGCGATGCCCAAACAATGGGCTGCGGGATTGACTCTACAGGCCAAATAAACCCAGCACTAAAGATGAGCGGCATGGAGCTGATCAATACTACTAAGGTGACCAACTCACGACGTGGTGTAACCGCGCCAAGCCAAAGGCCGATCGCGCAAGAGGCCAGTAAAAATGGCAGCAGCAAACTGAGTAATTCGCCTGCTTGGGCAAGTTGGTTGACGCCGTGCATTGAAAAGCTCGCACCGAAGTAATACATGCTGAGCAGGTAATAAATAACGGTTAGAACCGTGACTCGAACAAGCATCAGTTTGCCGACCGAAGCTCGGCTCCAGTAACCACGACCTTGCTTTTGGGTGCCAATCATCAATCCAGACGCCATCGCCATCGTTTGCTGGAGGATCAACACAAACACCGCCGGTACCACATAGTCCACGTAACCCATACGCGGGTTAAACGTCGGCTTAAGGTTTAGTTTCGTGGCAGCGTAGTGGTTCTCTGCCTGCGACAACGGTTCGCCATCAAGCACTAACTTTGCGACTTTGGTCTGCGCAGCTAGCGTTCCGCCTGCTTGTGCCAGCCCTTCGACAATCGTACCGTAGACCAAAAAGTAAGATGCGTCACCTGCATAAGAAAGGGTTGGGCTTTTACCCAGTAGCAGCTCTTTGTAGAAGTGTTCAGGAATGACGAGAATACCGCTGACTTCGCCGTTCAAGAAGGCTTGGTGGGCTGCGGCAATGGTGTGATCTCTTCGAACAACCTGCACTTGAGGCGTTGCGTCTACCATGCGTTCAAGCTTGAAGCTGGTTTGGCTCATGTCGAGATTAACGACGCTTATCTTTTGTTCCCTCGGAGTTTGGTGGCTGTAGGGTAGCGGATAGAGGAATGAGTAGAAAATCACGCCGCCGAATACCGTCAGCAGCACAACAGGGTTTTGGAACAAGGCTTTGAGCTCTGCTTTGAAAAGTAGGGGAAGTTTCACGCATGCTCCTTATTATTCATTGCCTGACGTTGTAGCTCGGTAGCCAAGTGTTTTTGGATTAATGCTACGCAGAGCAAAATCACAGCGCCATACCCCAACATCGGAATGAGATGTTGCGATGACGCTACCCAAGCCTGCCCATAACTTACTTGGCTAACTTGCACCTCAATATAGTGACTGATTGGTAACAGCCCTCGCCAAAACTGAGCAAGTGAACTCATGTCGCTGACCGGAAAGGTGATGCCCATAAATGCAAAGCTTGGCGCGGTGAACGCCCCAGCAAAGCTCATGGCTCGCGCAGGGTCGAGGGTCAAAAAGAAAAACGCGCTGCCCATGATCATACACGCGACAATGGTAAACGCTTGCGCAATTACCAGAACCACCAAACTGCCGTGCATTGGCCACTTAAAGCCTAAATAGAACCAACATAAAAAGGCAAATCCTTGTAACGCAAAGACAAGAAAGTAGGGGGCTAGCGTTGAGACCAAGTCAACAAGAGGGCGCTGACCAAGCCAAGGGAGCAAGCCTCTATCTCTATGGTTGGCGGCGAGAATGAGTATGGTGCTGACCACAATGACAATTTGCCATAGCGCAGGCACCACCGCAGAAACCAAAAATTGCGCATAGTTGGAGTTTTTATTAAACAGTGGTGTAATTTGAGTTCTTACTGGAACGGCTTTGCCCATCGCGGAGAGCATTGCTGTATCGCCCTTGACCAAACCAAACCCCGTGCTGACTTCGGCGTTAAACGTACCTTGAGCTTGAAGAAACGCGGAGTTGATCAGTTTACCCACTAATATCATCTGGCTGTTGTAGAACACGCTCACTTGTGGGGCAAGTTGCTTGAGCGTATTTTGCTCAAACTGAGTCGGGATGATCGCATACCCATAGATATCTCCCACAGTAAGCGCCTGTTTCGCCTCTTCAACACTGGAAAAATGATGTGTTACCTTCATTGCGGAGGTGGCATCGTAATACCTAACGAGCTTTTGAGAGAGCGACCCGTTGTCAAAGTTAACAACGCCAATGGGTAAGTCCCTCGCAATGCCTTGCGAGAAAATCGCCCAAATGGTTACCGCCAACAAAATAGGAATCCAAGTTAAGCTCGATAAAAGCCATCGGTCGCGAAGAACAACGGACAATTGTGAAACCTTAGACGTAGTCATGGCGAAGGTCTTAATTCAGTTCAACGACGAGGCTCATGCCCATTCGTAGACCTTGCTCTGGCTCTACTGGGTGAGCTTCTACTTCGAAGGTGCGCAGGTCAAAACCTTGGGACGCATCGGTCGAGCGCCACGTCGCAAAGTCACCCATAACGGCAACGTGCGTCACTTTGAACTCAATCGATTTGTCGAGTGCTGGTAGGTAGGCTCTGAAAGTATCGCCTTTGTTAAAGTGTTTGAGCCAATCTTCACGCACGTTCAATACCGCCCATGAATCGTCACTATCGATAACCGTGACCACAGGGAAGCCTTGTGGGGCGAGCTCACCACTTTGCAATAATACCTGTGACACTTCGCCATCAAACCAGCTTTCAATCGCGGTATCTTTTGCGTAGGCTTCGACTTCTGCGACAGCTCCCGCTGCCATGCGCGCTTTTTCTGCTGCTGCGACTTTGGTTTCACTACGAACGCCTTCTTTCGCCATTTGGTACATTTGGAATGCTGCGCTTTCAGTGTATTTTGCTGCGTCCCATTGCGTTTTGGCTTCATCACGTTTTTGCTCTGCAACTACACCGTCGCTGTAGAGGTTATTTACGCGCAGGTAGGTTTTCTCCATTAACGCAGCTGCGGCTTTTGCTTTCAGCCATTGATCTTTTGCCGCTTGAATTTGTTGGGTGCGTGCGCCTTTTTCCGCTTCAAGTGCGAGGGCACCAGCGGCTTTTTCACCCGCTTTAGCTTGCTCAAGTTTGGCGGCAATTTCTGGGCTATGTAGAGTAAAAATTAGGTCGCCTTTTTCGACTTTATCTCCTTTGCGAACCAGAACTTGATCAATACGCCCTGGCACTTTAGAAGAAATACTGTACTGCTGAGACTCGATTTGTCCCTGCAAACGCACAGGTTTTGGTTGGTACGCTTGGTAAAAGCTGTACCCAACCCAAGATGCTAGGGCTAACGCTGCTGCTGTCAGTACCAATGGTTTTGCTTTTTTCATCTTGGATCCTTAAAAATTTGAAACTGGGGTAGAGGTTTGTTGATATTGGCCAAAAGCGCTCATCTCATTTGAAAGGGCGAGCAATTTAGACAGAGAGAGTAGGTAGTTAAAGCTCGCGGCGGCTTTTTGGGTTTGTACGCTGGCAAGATAGAGCTGTGCGTCGACCACGTCTGTTGAGGTGGATAATCCTTGCGAGAATGCTTTGTCACGCAGCTTGAGGTTTTCTTTCGCTAGCTCAATGCTCGACTCTAGACCTTGCACTTCTTCTTGAGCTTGCTGTGCTTCTAAATAGGTTTTCTGCACCAAAACAGAGAGGTCTTGTTTGGCCTGAGCTTTGAGGAATTTCACTTGAGCGACAGCGCTCTTCGCCGCTTGCACGTGATCACTTCTGCCGTGGGAATCAATCAGTGGAATGTTGACGCCGATGCCCACTAGCCAATCTGGTTTCATTTGGCTTGCAAGAGAGTCATCCTCATACAAGCTGTAATCACCGTACAAATAGACTTCAGGGTAGTATTTGCCTTTCTCTGCCTTAATCAAGCTGTCTGCTTGTTTTTGCTTGGCATCAAGTAAGTCTAATCCGGGATACGTGTCTAAGGTACGTTCAACAAACGCATTTAACGGTGGCAAAGAGGTGTTAATAAACAGTGAGTCTGAGGGTTCAACTGCTGCCGTTTGATTGAGGATTTGAGTCAATGCCGCTTGGACGATATCTAACGACTTTTGCGCCTTTTTCCGTTCGATGATCGCCTTGTCCAGCGCAGATTCGGCTTGAAGTCGCTCTACACGCGCAATCTGACCTTGTTGTTCGAGCTTCAATGCGTTGTCACGGTGCTTGGTTAACCCTTGCTCAACCAGTTGGCGAGTGTGGAGAACATCTTGAGCGAGCAACACTGAGAAATAGTACTTACTCAGGTCTTCAAAACGCGCTTGGGTTTCCATTGCTAACTCACTTTGCGCTTGCTCTTTCTTACCTTCGGCGGCCGATTGCGCGGCGTTAATGCGGCCACCAGTAAAAATCGGCCATACCGCTCGGATTGAGGAGCTGAAAATATCGCGCTCTGTGATGGTGGATGTGATGCCACCAACGCCAGCAAGTAGCGGATTTAGAGGCCCTAGGTTGGGTAGCGGTTGACCTGTACTCTCGAACAGTTGTTCACCTGATACGGTTACGTCGGTATCAAGGCGAGTATAGTTGGCTCCAAGGGTCACAGAAGGAAGATTCAAACTGTCTGTTGCGTTTTGTAGGTGTTCGTAGCGATCCACGTTAGAGCGCTGGGCGGCGAGTGAGTTGTTCTCTTGCTGTAAAACTTGCCATGCTTGTTCAAAACTGATGGCAGCAGCATTCGAGACCGCAGAATAAGAAAGGCCAAGGCAACCAATAATGAGCGCTAACGGACGCAACGACATAGTAAATCTACTCTTGCTGTTAAAAATTAGAGTTTATACTCTAAATAAAAATGGGGCAATGAGTTTAGGGTAGCAGAGAGAAGTGATTCGAAGATAAGAAGTGCACCAAGAATTGGCGTATAAAAAAAGGGACACCGAAGTGTCCCTAAAGGGTTAAATGGCCAATGTTTATTGCTCAACCTTTTTTGGTGAAGCTTTTAGTTTTTGGAACAGCTTGACAAAAATTGGGCTAAACAGCACGAGCACAGCAAGTACAGTGAAGGTCATCGTGATTGGGCGCTCCCATAAGAAGCTCAGTTCACCGTCGCTAATCATCAATGCTCTACGCAAGTTTTCTTCCATCAAGCCGCCAAGAATAAAGCCCAGAAGCAACGGGGCGAGTGGGAAGTTTGCCAACCTAAGTGCAATCGCAGCCATCGCAATCAACAACATGATAAACACATCCATGGTGTTGAAGGATACCAGGTAAACACCAGTGATAGAGAAGAACAAAATCATTGGTAGCAATACCGTTCTTGGCACGGCGAGAAGCTTAGAAATGTAAGGGATCAACGGCAAGTTCAGAATGACCAGTACGATGTTGCCAAAGTACATAGAGATGATCACTGACCAGAAGACATCTGGGTGCTCAACAAACAGGCGTGGACCTGGCTGAATGCCATAAGCGATCAAAGCGCCAAGCATGATAGCTGTGGTACCAGAGCCCGGGATACCCAGCGTAAGCAGAGGAACGAACGAACCACTCGACGCTGCGTTGTTTGCCGATTCTGGCGCAACCAAACCACGGATGCTGCCTTTACCAAATTCAGCTTTTTTCTCTTTCGGCGCGAGGTTGCGCTCCATACCATAGCTTAGGAAAGCCGCGATGGTTGCCCCTGCACCCGGAAGCACACCGGTGAAGAAACCCAAGATCGATGAGCGAATCGAAACGGGCGCGACATCTTTGATCTCTTCTTTGGTGACTTTCATGCTACCAATGTTGCTGAGCTTACTTTGCTCGTCATCTCGTGTGTCTTGCTCTGGCTTTAAGATACCCATTAAGGTTTCGCCCAGTGCGAACGTTGCCATGGCAAGCAGTAAGAAGCTAAAGCCATCCATTAAGTCTGTTAAACCAAAAGTGAAGCGCTCAACGCCAACGCCTTTGTCGATACCGACCGTTGACAGCATCAAGCCAAGGACTGTCATCATCCATGCTTTAATCACTTGACCAGGGCCTGCAAACGCTGCCACGGCAGACAGACCTAGCAACATCAGCGCGAAGTAGTCTGACGATTGGAAGCTCAGCGAAACGCTAGCCAATGCTGGTGCAGCGACCAACAGCATGATGGCGGAAAGCGTGCCACCTGTAAAAGAAGAGTAGGCCGCTAAAGCGAGGGCTTTACCTGCTTGGCCTTTTTGCGCCATTGGATAGCCGTCAAACGCGGTAACCACGGTTGAAGAACAGCCCGGAGCGTTGATCAAAATTGAGGATGTTGAACCACCAAAAACGGCGCCGTAGTAAACACCGGCCATCAAGATAAGACCAGACGAAGGGTCTAAGCCGTAGGTGATCGGGATCATCAGCGCAATCGCTGAGATAGGGCCCAGTCCGGGAAGCATTCCGATAAAGGTACCCACGAAACATCCAACGATCACCATCATGATGTTCATTGGCATAACTGCGGTCGAAAGACCTTGTAAGATTCCATCTAACATTACGATTTCCCTATTAAATTACGACCACATAGTGAAAATAACGCCAGGCTCTAGGTAGATGTCTAGGCCTTGGGTGAGCAGTAGATAAAACGCCATCACAAACGGGAATGATGCCCCGAATAGAATCTTTTTACGTCGCTCACCGAGTAGATAAAAGCCAACAAGCAAGAAGACGCTCGTCGCGATAACGAAGCCCAAATAGGTCAGCCCAACGCCGTAAAACGCCATCAAGACTAGAAAACCGATCAGCAATTTCCAGTTAAAGTCCATCACCGCGCCGCTTTGCTTGTCTGGTTGCCCTGTCACAAGCAGCATTAAAGACAACCCAATGCCCGCGAAAGTCAGGAGTGTTGGAAGTGTCCTTGCGGTAAAGGGTTCGTACTCATCGCCGGGAAAGAGGGGGATTTGTGTGGTTTGATAGCCGTAACAAAGGCAGACGAGAAGAAATATCATCGCACCAACACGATCACGGCAGAGAAGGTTTTCTTTGCTAAAGAAATTTCCGTTGTTGAAAGAATTCGTTGGCAAATCCGACATATCCAACTCCATTTGTATTTAGGGAAGAAAAAAGCCGTACATAAGAGCTAATGAGCATGGTTTCATTAACAAATTAAGCGTCATTGCTGCTAGTCAACTCGGCCTAAATGTTTACAACAACTATAAACAAGGAGATTGAAAGTATTCTTATGTACGGCGAAGAGGGTCAGGGCAGCGTTGCGCCGCCCTACAGGATTACTTCAAGAAACCAAGCTCGCGCATTAGGTCACCCATTTGCTTCTCTTGATCTTCAAGGAAGGCATAGAAGTCTTTGTCCGCTTTGTAGTTGTCGATCCAACCGTTACGGTCACGTACAACTTGCCATTGGTCGGTTTTGTACATCTTAGTCAGTGCGGCATTCCACTCGTCGATCTTCGCTTGCGAGGTGCCCGGAGCGGCGAAGAAACCACGCCAGTTCGCAAATACCGTTTCATTGCCATATTCGGTTAGCGTTGGAATGTTTGGTGCTGCGTCTAGACGTTTTGGTGCCGTCACTGCCAGTACTTTAACTTGGCCTGATTTTGACATCTCTAATACTTCGCCTAGGCCAGTAGACAGTAGCTGTGTCTCACCAGACAGTAGTGCCGCCATTGCTTTACCGCCTGCGTCGTAGGCGATGTAGCGCACTTTCTTCGCGTCAAAACCTTCGCCTTTGAATGCCGCTGCAACGACTAGATGATCCATACTGCCTCGAGCTGAGCCACCTGCGATTTTTACTTTACGCGGGTTGGACTCAAAGTCTTTCACCACGTCTTCCCAAGTGTTGTACTTAGAATCTGCGGAAGCGACGATCGCACCATAGTCAGCGATGGTTGCTGCTACAGGCGTCAGATCGCGGAATGATTGTGGGAAAATCCCCGTTAGCGAGCGTACAACGATTGGTGTTGAGTTCACCATAAGTGTGTCTTCTTGACGCTCTGCTGTCTCGATGAGGTGAGCAATCGCTTTACCGCCGCCGCCGCCCGATAGATTTTGGAATGAGACGTTTTCAACGATGTCTGATTTAACCAGAACATCACCTGTGCCACGTGCGGTCATATCCCAACCACCACCAGCACCACCAGGAATCAAAAAGTGGATTTTTTCTACATCTGCTGCAAAAGCGTTGAATGAAAAAGACGCAGCGATGATCGAAGCCGCTAGGGTTGGTTTTAGTACCTTAAACATGATTCACGTTCCTTATGTCGTGTGCGCTTCTCTTTGGAAGCGCACTTATCGTTATCAAGAATCTATCAACAAGGGAGGGAGACTTGCTAATAGATGGGTTTAAGGTTAATGGAGTGTTAAAACTCTGTCTGCAATGCGTTGATAAAAACAATAAAGGTCATTTAGGCGGTTTTGTTCATAAAGTTCACGCAAGAAAATAGGGAGAAACCAATTTGCGAAAAATGGCACTTTTTCTTTAAAGATGAGTGAGCTAGCACTAAAAGTTTGCATGTAGCGAATGAAAATAAAAAGAAAGTTATATGCAACTCCTACACTAATAGTGCTAGGTGACAACAACACAGTTTCGATTAGGAAGCCATGGAGGGTTCGCAGTTGGTCGGCTTAACACAAAAAAAGAAGAAGTTCTCGATACGATTTACGGTCGGAACCTTGTTTATCATCGCGACGATTGCGACGTCGCTGTTTGCGATTGCGCTTCAGTACATGTTTACCAAACAGATGTCTGAAGAGCATGTGCTTAATAAACTTGTCATGGCAACGAGCGATGTGAGTGAATACATTCAGCAGGTTGACCAGAATGCGAAAAGTAGTGCGCGAATCTTGAGCAACGTGTCCAATACGCTCAACCACACCTTCAGTGAAAAAGAAATTCGTACCTTATTGGTGCAAGTGCTTAAGGATAATCCACTGTTCTACAGCATCTATTTTGGCAACGAACAAGATGACTTTTACCAAATCATCAATTTAGAGTCATCGCCTATTGTTCGGCAACGTATTGAAGCGGCACCACAAGATCGTTGGGTAGTGATTAAGATATCAGGGCAAGAGCAAAACCGAGTTCGCCAGACGTTGTATTTCTCGGATGCATTTAAGTTGACTCAAGAACGCACAGAAACAAGTAATTATTTTCCCACGCGACGTCCTTGGTATGTGGGAGCCAGTGTTGAGCAAGTTTTTAAGACCGAGCCCTATCTCTTCAAGCATCTAAAGATTACCGGGCAGACCTATTCGATCCGTGCAAAGCAGTCAGTCATCGGCATCGATATTGTCCTGTCATCCATCAGTTCTAAATTGACACCTGCGGCATTGGGCTTACCGAAAGAATCAGGTGTTGAAGCGTATGTATTCCATCAATCGGGTGAAGTGATTGCGTCCAATCGAGTTATCCAGGCAAGCAAAACGTCAGTCGACACTTCACGGATTATACTCAGTGAACAGGAACAAGCCCTTATTGATGCGACGCCCGCGTTGCTTACCTCCAATCAGCTTGATTGGCGACCTTACGACTACGCGAAAGCAGGTGAGCCACAAGGTTACGCCATCGATTTGTTGCAATTAATGGCTGCCAAACTAGGTATCACTTTGGAGTTTGTGAATGGGTTTGATAGCCAGTCATTGCTGAATAAGTTAGAGAGCGACGAGCTGGATATTGTCCACTCATTGACGGACCTTTCTGCCGGCGCCTATCAATTGAAACTGTTTGAAACACCATTAGCGATGGCGACGCGCTCCGAGCAGTTGCCGAGTAAACCGGAGCGGGTGTTTGGTGTGTTGGCAGGTCATGACTTTTCTAAGCAGTTGAGACGAGTGGTCCCGGATGCCAACATCATTCAATTTGAAGAGAGTCAAGATGCTCGGCAAGCGCTAGTCAGTGGGAAAATCACAGTTTTGGTCGATGCGCAGCAAGCACTCGAGCAACTGCAAAAAACAACCTCTTTACCGATCCATTTGCATCCATTTTTTGACGATACTCAGATACCGTTTTACCTTGCCGTTAGCGCGCCGCATCGTCGGCTTATTCCGTTGTTTTCCAAAGCGCTTCAAAGCATTACGCCCGCTGAATACGCACAGTTGACCAACAAATGGTATCAGCAAGTTCGTGATAATCGTGTTCCCCACCATGAGTTGTTTGAATTGAGTCAATCAAGTTCGACACAAAACAGGATTCAAAAACGTGAACTCGATGGAGAGCAAGCGTTTTTGTACGTCAGCGAGCTCAACGGACAAGCGGGCGAGCAATCTGAGTACTTAGCCGTGGTTGTGCCTCAAGCATTAGTGATGGCCGAAGTCTATCAGCGATTATATACAACGGTTGGCGTGACCATGCTTGTGATGGCGGCATTACTGCCAGTATCCTGGATTTTTGGTTCACCAATAGTGAATCCTATTCGTCAACTCACTCAGCAAACGAAAAAGATAAAACAGCGGGACTTTGATCATGTTGAGCTGATCGACTCGCAGATTAAAGAAGTTTGGCACCTATCAAAGTCCATTCAAGAGATGGCAAATGAAATCAAACAGCGTGAACAGCAGCAACAAGCGTTTGTGGACGCCTTTATTCAGTTAATTGCGCAGGCGATAGATGACAAATCTCCTTACACCGCAGGGCACTGTAATCGTGTGCCTGAACTGGGTATGATGCTGGCAAACGCTGCTGAAGAAGCCTCTTCTGGCAAGTTTAAACCCTTCCGCTTTGAAAACGATAATCAGCGCCGAGAGTTTAAAATTGCAGCGTGGCTACACGACTGTGGAAAGATCACCACTCCCGAGCATATTGTCGACAAAGGGACCAAACTGGAAGCGAATTACAATCGAATTCATGAAGTCCGAATGCGCTTTGAAGTGCTCTGGCGCGATGCGGAAATCACTTTTTTGCAGAGCCAATTAGCGCAATCTATGGACAAGGATGAAGCGCTCGAGCAATTGCGTAACACTAAGCGTCAGCTGCAAGAAGACTTCGAATTTGTGGCGGCGGCGAATGTAGGAGGTGAGTTTATGAGTGAAGAAAAAGTGCTGCGCATCAAGCAGATAGCCACGCAAACTTGGCAGCGGCACTTTGATGATCGGCTGGGCTTGTCACCGTTTGAAGAATTAAATCGGACCCAGAGTCAAACTCGCCTTCCTGTTACAGAGAATTTACTCAGCGACCGACCTGAGCACATCATCAAACGCATCCGACCATTGGTGTTTGACCCGAGCTTCGGCATCAATGTCGATATCCCTGAGCATCAATACAATTTAGGAGAGATTTATAACTTGTCCATAAGCCGTGGCACGTTAACCGCTGAAGATAGGTTCAAAATTAACGAACACATGATCAGTGGTATTAAGATGCTCGAAGCGCTGCCTTTCCCTGCGGAGCTTAGCAAGGTACCGCGTTATGCTTCTACTCACCATGAAACCCTTAAAGGAACAGGCTATCCACGTAAGCTATCGGCAGAGGATCTCTCTATTCCTGAACGCATTCTGGTGATTGCCGATATATTTGAAGCCTTAACTGCCGCTGATAGACCATATAAGAAAGCCAAGCCCGTCAGTGTTGCCATTGATATCTTGCACAAAATGGCCATTGATGAACACGTCGATATGGACTTGTTTAAACTGTTTCTTGAAAGCGGCGTGTATCGAGACTATGCGGAACAATTCCTGCCTGAAGCGCAAATCGACGAAGTAGACATCAGCAAGTACTTTACGGAGCAAAAAGTCGCGTAGGAAGCAAACTGACCGAGCGAACCTTGGGCGATTTACAAGGTGCACCGTGAACTGGATAGCCGAAGTTGGCTAAGACCTTAGTCTAAATTGTCGACAATCTACTTGATTGTCGACAATCTTATAGTCTATTTTATATTCAAGTTAAGGAATTGTTGACACATTGCTAAAGTGTCTCATCGAGTTTGAGTATGAATGTAGAGCTAAAACCACACCACAAATCGGTCACGGGTGATAAAGAAAACACCAAGTCTGAATCGCTTACCGAATCCTTGGTTGAGGCGATTGTCAATGGTGACATCGAGCCCGGAAGTAAGATCTCAGAGCCAGAGCTGGCAAAGCGTTACCAAGTGAGTCGTGGACCGCTTCGAGAAGCCATTATGCGTTTGGAAGGACTCGGGCTGATCGAGCGAATTCCCCACGTAGGGGCGCGTGTGATCACCTTGTCGCCAGAGAAGTTGATTGAGCTGTACGCTGTTCGAGAAGCACTTGAAGGCATGGCGGCTCGATTGGCGGCTCGTTATATCTCTCAAGAAGAACTGCTCAGTTTAGAAACCTTATTGTCTACACATTCTCGACATATTGAAGAAGTCGAGGGATCGTCATATTTCCACCAGCATGGCGACTTTGATTTCCACTATCGAATCATTAAAGCCAGTCGAAACAGCAAGCTTGTCGGTTTGCTCTGCAATGAGCTTTATCACTTGCTGAGAATGTATCGTTACCAATCGCCAAGAGCTCAATCAAGACCGGTTGAGGCACTAAACGAACACAAATTTATTCTTCAGGCGATACGCTATCGCGATGAGGAGCTCGCTGAAATGTTAATGCGTCGCCATATTTCAGGCAGTCGCAAGTTAATTGAACAACAAATACTAACGGACTAGAGGATAACGTCATGAGTTTATCTCCGGGGGCGAAGTTTAGACTCGCTGTAGAGCAAAATGATCCACTGCAAATTGTTGGCACCATCAACCCTTACTGCGCCATGATGGCAAAGAACCTAGGTCATCAAGCGATCTATCTTTCTGGTGGTGGTATTGCCAATGCGTCTTACGGTTTGCCGGATCTCGGTATCACAACGCTAAACGATGTGCTGGTTGATGTAGACCGAATCACCAATGCGTGTGATTTACCGTTACTTGTCGACATCGACACCGGTTTTGGCGGCGCATTCAATATTGCACGTACCATTAAAACGATGGAAAAAGCAGGCGCAGCGGCGGTGCATATGGAAGATCAAGTGGCGCAAAAGCGCTGCGGTCACAGACCCAATAAAGCCATTGTTAGCCAACAAGAGATGGTGGACCGAGTCAAGGCAGCGGTTGATGCACGTAATGATGAAAGCTTTGTGATTATGGCGCGAACCGATGCATTGGCAGTAGAAGGGATGGACAGCGCCATTGAGCGAGCCATCGCGTGTGTTGAAGCGGGTGCCGACATGATTTTCCCAGAAGCAATGATCGAGCTTGAACAATACCAGCAGTTCTCGGCGGCTTTGTCTCAAGCGACAGGTAAGCATGTGCCTATCTTGGCGAACATCACTGAATTTGGTCAAACCCCACTTTACGGTGGAGAAGAGTTGGCGAAATCCAATGTTGATATGGTGCTTTATCCACTGAGTGCATTCCGAGCGATGAACAAAGCGGCGGAGATGGTCTACAAGCATTTGCTCGAGGTGGGTAACCAAGAAGCCTTACTTGATTCGATGCAAACAAGAAAAGAGCTATATCAGCACCTTAACTACCATGATTACGAAGATAAGCTCGACCAGCTTTTCTCTGAAGGAAAATAATCACAAGCGGAAGTCCAAGAAAACGCTAATAACTTAATCCAACAACGTGAAACGCCTGATAAAAATCACCCCATCCAAGAGGGTAAGCTCAGGCAGAAAAGGAGTTCTATCATGCCTAATGAACTAGGTGGAGCAGGCCTACGTGGCCAAAGCGCTGGAAGCACAGCTTTATGTACTGTCGGAAAAACGGGGACGGGTTTAACCTACCGAGGTTATGACATTACCGATCTGGCTAACAACGCCCAGTTTGAAGAAGTGGCGCATTTACTGTTGCGTGGCCACTTACCGAATCAACAAGAGCTTGATGCCTATAAGACTCGTTTGCTCAGCTTAAGAGGGCTACCCCAAGCGTTGAAAGACGCATTGGAGCTGATTCCGGCGCAAGCACACCCAATGGATGTGATGCGAACAGGGTGTTCTGTGCTGGGTAACTTGGAGCAAGAGCAAGACTTTTCGCAACAACTTGATGCCACAGAACGCATGTTAGCGTTATTTCCAGCGATCATCTGTTACTGGTACCGCTTTAGCCATGACGGCGTTCGCATCGAAACCGAAGATCAATCGCAAGACTGCCTAGGTGGTTACTTCTTGAAGATGCTCACGGACAAAGCGCCGAGCGAGCTACATAAACAGGTCATGCACTGCTCGCTGATCTTATACGCAGAGCATGAATTCAATGCGTCAACATTCGCCGCTCGAGTATGTGCCTCAACCCTGTCAGATATCCACTCATGTGTGACAGGAGCTATTGGGACTTTGCGCGGTCCTCTTCACGGCGGCGCTAATGAAGCTGCGATGGAAATGATTGAAAACTGGATGACGCCAGAAGAGGCGGAAGCCAATATCATGAAGATGCTTGCCAACAAAGATAAAATCATGGGATTTGGTCATGCGATTTACCGCGAAAGCGATCCTCGCAATGCATTGATCAAACGTTGGTCAAAAGAGTTGTCTCAAGCGGTGGGCGATACTCACCTTTACGCGGTTTCAGAGCGGGTGGAATCAGTGATGAAGCGCGAAAAGGGATTGTTCTGTAATGCGGATTTCTTCCACGCATCGGCGTATCACTTTATGGATATTCCAACCAAGTTGTTCACGCCAATTTTTGTCATGAGTCGACTGACCGGATGGGCTGCGCACGTCTATGAGCAACGTGCCAACAACCGAATTATCCGCCCAAGTGCCGATTACACAGGTCCAGATCATCAAGATTGGGTGCCAATCGACCAGCGTTAAAGACAGATGCGACCTCTCTTATCAAAGAGTCGATAAGAGAGGCGCCGCCCACATTGCATTGGAAGCATCACATGACTATAAACACACAATACCGAAAGCCGCTAGAAGGTACGCAGCTCGATTATTTTGATGCGCGCGAAGCGGTAAATGATATTTCCCCAGGTGCTTACGACACCTTGCCATACACTTCCCGAGTGCTTGCTGAGCAATTGGTTCGTCGCTGTGCCCCTGAGTCACTGACAGATAGCCTTAAACAACTCATTGAGCGAAAGCGTGACCTTGATTTTCCTTGGTACCCTGCGCGAGTCGTGTGTCACGACATTTTAGGTCAAACCGCGTTGGTGGATTTGGCTGGTCTGCGCGATGCGATTGCAGAGCAGGGCGGTGATCCATCTAAAGTGAACCCAGTGGTCGAGACACAGCTGATCGTCGATCATTCACTCGCTGTGGAGCATGCTGGCTTTGAACCGGACGCGTTCGAGAAAAACCGCGCTATAGAAGAAAGACGCAACGAAGATCGTTTTCACTTTATTGAGTGGTGTAAAACCGCGTTTGAAAACGTCAGCGTGATACCTGCAGGTAACGGCATCATGCACCAAATCAACTTGGAGAAAATGTCGCCCGTCGTTCAAGCCAAGCAGGGCATTGCTTATCCAGACACTTGTGTCGGCACAGATAGCCACACCCCCCATGTTGATGCGCTCGGCGTCATTGCTATCGGTGTTGGTGGACTAGAAGCGGAAACTGTCATGCTTGGTCGCCCGTCGATGATGAGGCTGCCGGATATTGTCGGAGTTCATTTAACTGGAAAGCGCCAGCCGGGCATCACCGCGACAGACATCGTCTTGGCAATTACTGAGTTCCTACGCCAAGAGCGGGTGGTTTCCTCTTACTTGGAATTTTATGGCGAGGGCGCTCGAGACCTGACCATTGGAGATCGCGCGACTATTTCCAATATGACACCGGAATATGGTGCGACGGCGGGTATGTTCTACATTGATGAGCAGACCATCAACTACTTAAAACTCACTGGGCGAGATGAACAGCAAGTCGCGCTTGTTGAGC
Source organism: Vibrio sinaloensis (assembly GCF_000808535.1). Classification (GTDB taxonomy): domain Bacteria; phylum Pseudomonadota; class Gammaproteobacteria; order Enterobacterales; family Vibrionaceae; genus Vibrio; species Vibrio sinaloensis_D. Next base: position 14,554 of record NZ_JWLV01000034.1, on the reverse strand, counting down.
AATACGCCAAACAGACTGGTTTGTGGGCCGATGATTTAGAAAGTGCTCAGTATGAACGAGTGCTTGAGTTTGACTTATCGTCAGTCACTCGCAACATGGCTGGGCCATCTAATCCTCACCGTCGTTTGCCTACTTCAGAGCTGCAAGCGCGCGGAATTTCCGGTGAATGGCAAGAAAAAGAGGGCGAACTGCCAGATGGTGCGGTGATCATCGCGGCCATTACCTCCTGTACCAACACCAGTAACCCACGCAATGTTGTGGCGGCGGGCTTGGTAGCGAAAAAAGCCAATGAGCTCGGTTTGGTTCGTAAACCCTGGGTCAAATCATCGTTTGCCCCAGGTTCAAAAGTCGCCAAGTTATATCTCGAAGAGGCAGGCTTGCTGCCAGAACTCGAGAAGCTAGGCTTCGGCATTGTTGCTTACGCTTGTACAACCTGCAACGGTATGAGCGGCGCGTTAGACCCGAAAATTCAACAAGAAATCATCGACAGAGACCTGTACTCGACTGCGGTTCTATCGGGCAACCGTAACTTTGATGGTCGAATCCACCCTTATGCCAAACAAGCGTTTTTAGCTTCTCCGCCATTAGTTGTGGCTTACGCGTTGGCAGGCACGATTCGATTTGATATTGAGCGCGATGCGCTTGGGCATGATGCTACTGGCAAACCCATCTATCTTAATGATCTTTGGCCAAGTGACGAAGAGATCGATGCGGTGGTTGGTAAGCACGTTAAGCCTGAACAGTTCAAGCAAGTCTATATTCAGATGTTTAAGCTAGACGAAAGTGAACGCAGTCAAAGCCCACTTTACGATTGGCGTCCAAAGAGTACCTACATTCGCCGTCCACCTTATTGGGAAGGCGCGCTTGCGGGTGAGCGTTCCTTGTCTGGAATGCGACCATTAGCGGTATTAGGTGACAACATCACTACTGATCACCTTTCTCCGTCAAACGCGATCTTAGCCAGTAGCGCGGCGGGTGAGTATCTAGCAAGTATGGGCGTCCCTGAAGAAGACTTTAACTCGTACGCGACGCATCGCGGCGATCACTTAACGGCGCAGCGCGCAACGTTTGCTAACCCGAAACTGTTCAATGAGATGGTCAAACAGGATGGCGAAGTGGTGCAAGGCTCTCTTGCTCGAGTCGAGCCCGAAGGCGAAGTGACCCGAATGTGGGAAGCGATCGAAACTTACATGAACCGCAAACAGCCACTGATCGTTGTTGCTGGGGCGGATTATGGACAAGGTTCATCGCGCGACTGGGCAGCCAAAGGCGTCAGACTCGCAGGGGTTGAAGCGATCGTTGCCGAAGGGTTTGAACGTATCCACCGAACCAATTTGGTTGGCATGGGGGTGCTACCGCTGCAATTTAAATCGGGCGTCAACCGTAAAACGCTTGAACTAGATGGCAGCGAAACTTACGACGTGTTAGGTGATATCCAACCCGGTACCGATTTAGCGTTAGTAATTACTCGCGCAAACGGCGAACGTGTCGATGTGCCAGTGACATGCCGTTTGGACACGGCAGATGAAGTCTCTGTATATCAGGCTGGTGGCGTATTACAGCGCTTTGCTCAAGACTTTTTAGCTCAATAACGGCTTGGGAGGCGACGAAATGAATAGATCGACACCAAGCCAAATCAAAGTGCCAGCAACCTACATGCGTGGCGGCACGAGCAAAGGCGTCTTTTTTAACTTGGCTGACCTGCCGATTGAGGCTCAACAGCCTGGAAAACAGAGAGATGACTTGCTGCTGCGCGTGATAGGCAGCCCAGATCCCTATGCGAAGCAGATTGATGGCATGGGCGGGGCGACGTCGAGCACCAGTAAAACGGTGATCGTCAGTAAAAGTACAACGCCAGACCATGATGTAGATTATCTGTTCGGACAGGTTTCGATTGATAAGCCGTTTGTCGATTGGAGTGGCAACTGCGGCAATCTGTCTGCTGCTGTCGGCCCATTTGCCATTCATGCGGGGCTTATTGAACCTGAGCGACTGCCAGACAATGGCATTGCTGAGATCCGTATTTGGCAGGTAAACATTCAAAAAACCATTATTGCTCATGTGCCAATTGTGAATGGGTTGGTTCAAGAAACGGGTGACTTCGAACTTGATGGCGTGACCTTTCCCGCAGCGGAAATTCAGGTGGACTTTGTCAAACCTGCGGACGGTGAGGGCAGTATGTTTCCAACTGGCAATATCACCGATGAGTTTGACGTCCCGGGGATTGGGACATTCTATGCCACATTTATAAGCGCTGGTATCCCGACCATTTTTATTGATGCAGAAGCCCTTGGTTACAGCGGAACCGAGCTTCAAGATGATATCAACAATGACGTAGATGCCTTGGCTAAGTTTGAAACTATTCGAGCTCATGGCGCGTTAAAAATGGGCTTGATTGGTACGCTCGAAGAAGCTGAAAGTCGCCAACATACCCCTAAAATTGCGTTTGTTTCACCGCCAAAAACCTATCTTGCGTCGAGCGGTAGTGAAGTGAACAAAGGTGAGGTAGACGTGTTGGTTCGTGCTCTTTCTATGGGCAAGCTACATCACGCGATGATGGGAACGGCCGCCGTTGCGATTGCATCCGCCGCCTGCGTACCCGGTACGGTGGTCAACCTTGCTGCTGGGGGCGGAGAAAAGCAGTCTGTGACATTTGGACATCCTTCGGGGACGTTGAAGGTGGGAGCGGCTGCGACACAAACAGAGTCAGGTTGGGTGGTCGACAAAGCCATAATGAGTCGAAGTGCTCGTATTATCATGGAGGGCTTTGTGCGTGTTCCCTCCACTATTTTTGAATAATTCACTTGCTGTAAAAGTGCAATGTCAGGACATACTGGAGGAAGCAATATGTCTGCATATCAACAACAATATCAATGGGCGCAAAACGAGCCGGAACAGTTTTGGCAAGCTCAAGCTCAACACATCGACTGGTTTGAGAAGCCGAGCACCATCTTAAACACCGATGAAAATGGTATCGAGCGCTGGTTTCCAGATGGCTTGCTCAATACCTGTTGGTTGGCTCTGGACTACCATTGTGAGCAAGGACGGGGCGATAATACCGCGTTGATCTATGATTCACCGGTTACTGGTCAAAAGATTCGATACAGCTACCATGAAATGCGCGATCAAGTGGCGAAAATAGCCGGCATGTTGGCAGCGCAAGGTGTCGAAAAAGGCGATCGCGTGGTTATCTATATGCCAATGATTCCTGAAGCGGCGATGGCGATGTTGGCTTGCGCGCGATTGGGCGCGATTCACTCTGTTGTCTTTGGCGGGTTTGCACCTAATGAGCTGGCGGTACGTATCGAAGACGCAGAGCCTAAAGTCATCATGACGGCCTCTTGCGGTATCGAAGTCAATAAAGTCATCCCCTATAAACCAATGGTGGACAAAGCGATTATGGATAGCCGCTGGAAGCCAGAAAACGTGTTTGTCCTTCAGCGTCCTCAACTGCAAGCTGAGCTAGGAAGCGAGCGCGACATTGACTGGCAGCAAGCCTATCAAAATGCGCTGCCTCATGCCTGTGTACCAGTGCTTTCGACAGACCCTCTTTACATTCTCTATACCTCTGGCACCACGGGTAAACCGAAAGGCGTTGTTCGAGACAATGGCGGCCATGCGGTTGCAATGAAATATTCGATGAGTGCTATCTACAACATGCCGCAAGATGGCGTGTTCTGGGCAGCATCGGATGTCGGTTGGGTTGTTGGTCACTCATACATTGTTTACGCGCCGTTGATTCATGGCTGCACTACTATTTTGTTTGAGGGCAAACCAGTAAGAACGCCTGATCCAGGCGCGTTCTGGCGAGTGTGTGAAGAATACAACGTGGACGTGCTTTTCTCTGCGCCGACGGCCTTTCGTGCGATTAAGAAAGAAGATCCAGAGGGTAAGTTCCTTGAACAGTATGACCTAACGGCACTTAAAACTATCTTTATGGCAGGCGAACGACTCGATCCACCAACCTTAGAGTGGGTAGAGTCCAAATCGCATAAACCGGTGGTTGATCACTGGTGGCAGACCGAGACAGGTTGGGCCATCGCAGGAAATCCGACAGGGATTGAATCTATGCCTGTCAAAGCAGGTTCGGCAACCAAACCCATTCCTGGATACCAAGTGGAAATTCTCAATGAGTTAGGTGAAGCTTGCGAGCCGAACCAACAAGGCTTTGTGGCTCTTAAACGTCCATTACCACCAAGTTGCTTGCCGACAGTGTGGCGTAACCACGACCGATTTGAATCAGGTTATCTAAGCCAGTTTCCGGGTTATTACGTGTCTGGGGATGGCGGCTATCTCGATGATGATGGTTATCTGTTCATTATGGGGCGGATTGACGATGTGATTAATGTCGCTGGCCATCGTCTGTCAACCGGAGAGATGGAAGAGATTGTTGGTGGCCACCCTGCGATTGCTGAGTGTGCCGTGGTAGGCGTTCACGATGAGCTAAAAGGGCAGCTTCCACTTGGGTTTGTGGTCTTGAAAGATGGCGTGAAAGTGGACGATCTTCAACTTGAGGGAGAGCTTGTTGGAAAAGTGCGTGATGAGATCGGCGCGGTAGCGTGTTTCAAACATGCACTTGTAGTCGAACGGTTACCCAAAACGCGTTCGGGTAAAATTCTGCGTCGTACTATTCGCCAAATTGCAGATGGAGAGCAGTACACGGTTCCTTCAACAATAGATGATCCAACCAGCTTGGATGAAATTTCCAAAGCGCTGCACAGTGAATCATAGTCATATAACCTTATACAGCGCCCGTGGCTCAAATAGCTCGCAACGAGTAGAGTGGGCGCTGAACTATAAAAATATCGATTATCAACGAGTGGAAGTTCTCTCTGAAGAGCTCACTTCATCCTATCTTGAGATTAATCCATTCGGATACGTCCCCGCTTTGGTGATGGGAGAGTTGCTGGTCACTGAGTCAATGGCGATTGCGGAATACTTAGAAGAACGTTTTACAGGCACTTCTTTGCTAGGTCATTCTATCGAGGAGAGAGCAAACATTCGCAGAGTCTGTGAGTTCGTGAACTCAACGATACACTCGCCTCAAAACCGAACGGTTCTCAGGTTTCTCCGTCCTGAGCTAGAAGAAAGTGCTAAGAAAGAACTCCGGGGGAGTTGGATTCATCAGTGCTTGCTGAAACTTGAGCCAACGGTTTGTTTGTCTTCTAGGTTCGCGGTGGGTGATCATTTTAGTCTCGCTGACATCTTTATTGCTTCGATATACAAAAAACTGCTTCAACACGGTGCAAAGCCAATAGACTTCTACACTGAACACTTGCAATACCTTCGTTCTCACTCATCGATCGCTGATTCTGAACCACTTTAGACGTTTGTAGGCAAGTGCGAGGAAGATTTGAATCGCAACATTGCCATCCAAGAGTTGGAACATGGTCAAAAATAGGCATCATGGCGATTGAGCAGTTTGCATACAAAATAGGTCAGTAGGAAGGGTAGTAGAAATGATATTGAATCATATTTCATTGGGTACTAATCACGTAGAGCGTGCGATTACGTTTTATGATTCGATACTCAAAACCTTGGGTGTGCATCGAGCACATACGATTGAAGGTGTGGCCGCAGCTTACGGAGAACAGTTTGAGTTCTGGATTGGTACGCCTTGTGATAGTCAACAAGCAACGCATGGCTGCGGTACTCATGTTGCGTTCAATGCGCCAAGTCGCGAGGCGGTCGACGCTTTCTATCAAAGCGCCATCGAGCTCGGTGCGCAGTGTGAGGGAAAGCCAGGGCTAAGACCAGAATATGGCGACACCTATTATGCGGCTTACGTAAAAGATTTGGATGGCAACAAGATTGAGGCGGTACATTTCTCATAATCCGGCGGTGATTTATTAAATCCAAGTCGAGCGTCATAAACGAGAATAGACTCCGATTTCAACCATGCCCTCTCGCATCAGAGGGCATTTTTGTTGATAATTTTCCGATAAATGCTCACACTGTCACTTTATTCGCTTCTCAAAAATATCTATGCAACGCCTATCAATAAGAGCTGCCAATCAAAACGACCTCGAACAACTCAACGAGCTTATGTATCTGCTTCATGATGAGCATCATCAGCAATCTCCCGAGTTTTTCAAAACTGCAGACGATATTGAGCAAGAAAAGAGCATTGCGCGTTACCTTGATAATCCAGAATGCCTTGTGTTTGTCGCTGTTCAAGAGGCGAACATCGTTGGATTTATTACGGGTCACTTTTGTGAATTGGTATCAACAGTCAGCAAGCCCGTTCAAATGGGCAGTATTGATGAGCTGTATGTTGTGCAGTCGCAGCGTCAAAATGGCGTTGCACAGGCGCTGTGCCAAACCATTGAGAAGCGATTTGAGGAGTATGGGGTGAGAGAGATGTTTGTAGAGGTTTGGGATTTCAACCGCCCTGCGAACAGATTTTACCAAGAACTGGGTTTTGTAAACCACATCAATTGGCTTCGAAAACCTTTAGGAAGATAAAACTAGAATGAATAATCGTTTCAACGGGCTGAGTTACTTTTTTTTAATTATTTTAAGCGTTATTGCGTTCTCGTCGTATGCGCAGAGCGAAGTGGGCAACGTAAAAGGCGCGGCGTGTATTATTCGCGCTGACAACAAACTCGTGATGGTACACGAGATCATTACCAAAAAACTCTCCCTCCCCGCAGGTCGAGTTGAGCCTGGCGAAGATCCCGCGATCGCGGCTCAACGCGAAACATGGGAAGAGACAGGTCTGGTTGTAAAGATTGATGGCGTGTTAGGTCGCACTAAAGATGCGGTTTTTTATGACTGTGTGTCTGAATCTGACATTGTGTCTTTCCAGTTCAACAATATCTACGATGGCTATGAGTTGCCAATATGGTTTGCTCCCCATTACGGTGTCGAGATCGCCTCAGCAATGCTTGTTAACCCAGACAATATTCCTGCGAGCGATTACCGCTATCCGGAGCAAATGGAGTGGGTATCTCAGTTAACCAAGAAGGCGACGGATCAGTCGGTCGTGTATGTGGGGAACTTGGTTGAGGCAGCCCCCGGCTTTAACCAGATTGAATTAGCTTGGATGCTTAAATTCCAGCACCTTGTTTTGTCTTTGCCTGAGAGTATCAAGGAGATGGTGCGTGGCGTCATCATGAGTGGCAACATGCTGTCAGAGCCCTTCCTGCTGATCATTTTGCTGCCGTTGGTCTTTTTGCGATATGGCAGAGCGTTTACTTATAAGATCTTTTTTGCTGTCACGGTGACCTCTCTGATGAGTCTTGTCGCCCAGCAAGGCTTTGCGTTTCCAAGGCCGCACGTGTATCTCCCCGCTGTAGAATTGGTGCAGACCTACGGTTACAGTTTTCCAAGCACGCCTGCCGCGATTTGGCTTTGTATTGGCGTTCTCATACTGAACGAAGAGAAGAAGCTCTCTTTGAATCCGACATCGTTGGGCTTTGCCGCGTTGATGGTTTGGTTAGGGATGGCTAAGTTCTACACCGGCTCTGCGTTTATGATCGATTTCGTAAGTGGTGCTTTGCTCGGATTCTTGTGCGCTTGGCATATCATTCGCTTGGAAGGCAAACAGGAAGTCAACGCTATTGAGTTACTTTCTTCGAAAGTAGTTTGGTTTATGCTTCTTGGAATATGTACTGTGATGGGGCTATTCTGGCCAAGTCCAATTGTCGTCTATTGGTTGGCGATTATCGTCACGGTGTTGGCATTGATTTTTGGCTTGAAAGAGGGAGAGGGCGTTAGAAAGAGTAGGACAGTCTATTTGTTGATCTTCGCTCTTTTGGCGGTCAACGTGGTTATCTCACTTGCGGTGAGCATGCTCTCCTTTAACACTATGCTGGCATTAAGCGTCGAGGCAGCAAGATACCCAGTGTTAATTCTGATGTTTGTTTTCGCTGTCGGGAAGTTCAAACAGGCTGCGTAGTGCAGCCTGCTCTTGTTCAATTAACCTTAAACTGAGAAACCAGCTCATCTAAGCGTTGGCATTGCGTCCCGAGTGAATCCAATGAGCGCTCAGCAGTGTCAACCGTTGTCACCATGCTATTGCTGTTGTGGGCAATTTTCTGGATGTTTGCATTGAGATCTTCACTGACGGCATTTTGCTGCGCTGCTGCCGCTGCAATCTGAGCATTCATCTCATTCATTCTACTGATTGCAGACAGAATCTCATGGAGCGAGTGAGTCGCGCTACTTGCTGAAGCGATGGTCTCTTCACTGCTTGCTTTACTTGCTTGCATCACTTTTACAGCTTGTTCTGCACCGGTCTGAAGTCGTTCAATCATCGCCTGAATTTGACCAGTACTTTGCTGTGTGCGGCTTGCTAGAGAGCGTACTTCATCAGCAACAACAGCGAAGCCTCTTCCTTGTTCACCCGCACGCGCCGCCTCGATCGCAGCATTCAATGCGAGCAAGTTCGTTTGTTCTGCAATTCCGCAAATGACATCAAGTATTGACGCGATGTTTGCCACATCTTGATCAAGTGTATGAATCACTGAGCTGGCGTTGTCTACGTCATCAGCCAGCCCTTGGATAGAGATAACCGTTGATTCCAATACTTGGTTCGTACTTTGAACTTCATCTACCGCGTTGCTGCTTGCTCCAGCAGCATCTGTCGCATTATCACTGACAGAAAGGCTTGTTGCCTGCATTTCATTGACCGCGGCAGCAACGAGTTCGCTTTCCTGCTGCTGCTGATTGGTCGATTCAGAAATCGACTGAGCAACGCTTGCTAAATGAAGCATCTCGCTACGAATGGACGCTGTGGTTTCAACAACTTGTTGGATTGTGGTTTGAATCTTAGTTGCGAAGAGGTTAAACGCTTCGCCAAGTTGACCGATCTCATCATTAGATTGGCTGACAATGCGTTGGCTTAAATCGCCGTCACCTGATGAAATCTCTCGCATCGCGCTGGTGATGTTCTCAATCGGTTTAACGATGACTCGAATCAGCAGCCAGCAGGTGACTACCGCTAGTATGATCACCAGTAGCGTGCCGATCTCTAAAGTCAGTTCAGCTTTTTGTTGTGCCAAAGTGTTTTCTGTTTGCGTTTTTTCGCGTGCTTCTTCAATAAGGTCTTTGACGACATTGAGCTGTTTGCGTACGGCAATAAACTGCTGTTCAAAGGTCTCTTTGTTTCTATCATATTGAAGTGACCAGTCCGCTTTAGGGAGAGTAATGAACTGCTCATAGCTTGCAAGCCAATCCTCACCTAAGGAGACGAGCTTCTCGACGTCTCTCGCTGCTGATTTTGGCAGAAGGCCTAACTCGATGAGTGAGTTGGCATGTCTCATCCTTGGTAGCGCTTTGTAGGCGTTGTCTTTGTATTCAAATAGGTGATGCTCGACTTCGTCATTGGATGACGCAAGCACCAAACCTTGCACTGCGGAAGTGGCTTGATAAAGATCGCGATAAGCATCTTCAATCGTGAACAAAGCGGGTAGATAATGTTGTTGGATCGAATCGGAAATCTTCGCTTGCTGCTGCGATGTCAGCACATTAAGCATAGAGCTAACGCTGAAAAGTAAGATGAGAAGAGAGAGTGGTAACACAATCTTCTTTTTGATCGATAAATTGGAAAACATAGTAGTAGCCTGTAACAATTGGAACAGACTTTATACTAACAATGCCTTTAGCGTATGTCGTTTAAGGTTATGATTTTTAACAATAAAAATTTCTATCGTAAGGATAAAAGGCAATAAAATTTATCCTATTTATTGCCTTTTGGTTAATCAGTTGAGTACAAACTCTTCGATGACTTTAGCAACGCCATCTTCATTATTGCTGGTGGTTATGTAATCGGCGATTTGCTTGGTTTGTGGCATGGCATTACTCATTGCAACGCCAAGTCCCGCATACTGAATCATATGGTGATCGTTTTCCGCATCCCCAACACAAATTACTTCGCTTTGGTTAATACCGAGAAACTCTGCAATAGCACTGACACCGACACCTTTATTACTATCTAGGTTAAGAAACTCAAGAAAAAACGGCGCGCTCTGTACGATGGTAAACTCGTTATGCAAATGGGCAGGGATTTGCTCTATTGCACGAGTTAGCTTGGTCGGTTCGCCAACGATCATCGCTTTGATGATTGGATGGTCATCTGTAAGAGTGTCGAAGGCCATTTCTGTTACAGGTACGCCATTAATCGTCGACTCGATATCCGTGTATTCGTTTTGTTTGGGTGTGATCAGACCATGTTCAACAGAGAATGCGTGGCAATCTAATCCTAAACTCTCAGCGAGCTTAGCGACTTGTTTAGCTTGTCGACCGTCAATCGTTGCTTGGTGAATCACTTTTCCAGAGCCGATTTCTTGCACGACAGAGCCGTTGAAGTAAACAACAAATTCGCCTTGTTCAGTTAGCCCCAGTTCACGCAATGCGCCTTTCATTCCGTCAAGTGGTCTTCCTGATGCCAACACGACTTTTACGCCTTGTTTTCGAGCGGCTGCGATGGCGTCTTTTGTTTTACTACTGATGGTTTTGTCGCTGGTTAACAGTGTCCCATCCATATCAAGTGCGATGAGTTTATACATAACTTACCTAAAATAAATACATCAAAGAGTCGCAGGATAAAGGTTAGTAAAGTAATGATCAATTTATGAAGAGGTTGACCTTCTAACCTAGGTCATTTAAGGTCTCCGTCCTGCAAAATTTTGCGATTAAGTTAGGCTGAGAGTAAGTTGTATAAAGTTAACGAGATGTTTGAAACCATTCAGGGGGAAGGGGTCTTTACAGGTGTCCCTTCTGTATTTGTTCGTCTTCAGGAATGTCCTGTGGGATGTGCTTGGTGTGATACCAAGCAAACGTGGGATGCAACACCACAAGATAAAACAAGTTTCTCTGAAATTATGAAAAAAACACAAGACTCGCCAACTTGGTGTCAATCATCAGCGCAAGGCATCGTAGACGAGTACCGTAATCAAGAGTATACCGCTAAACATATCGTGATTACGGGCGGAGAGCCTTGTATCTATGACTTAACACCGCTTACTGAAGCCTTCGAAGCAATTGGTTGCCAATGCCAAATTGAAACCAGTGGTACTTCTGAAGTACGAGCAACAGACAATACTTGGGTGACAGTGTCACCAAAGGTGGCGATGAAAGGAAAGCTGCCAGTTCTCGATTCCGCACTTGTTCGCGCCAATGAGATAAAGCATCCCGTCGCAACGCAAAAAGACATCGATCAACTTGATGAGCTGCTTGAGCGCGCTAAGGTTCCAGAGACCACTGTTGTTGCATTGCAGCCGATCAGCCAGAAGCCAAGAGCCACTCAGCTCTGTATTGATGTATGTGTAAAGCGTAATTGGCGCTTATCCATTCAAACTCATAAATATCTCAGCATCGCGTAAAGGATAATCAAGATGAAAAAAGCAGTCGTCGTGTTTAGTGGTGGTCAGGACTCAACCACGTGTTTAGTCAAAGCGCTAAAAGAGTTTGATGAAGTTCATGCCATTACCTTTGATTATGGCCAACGTCATAAGTTAGAAATCGAAGTGGCTGAGCAACTGGCAACCAAGCTGGGCGTGAAGGCGCATAAAGTAATGGATGTGGGTCTGCTCAATGAACTTGCGATCAGCTCTTTGACTCGCGATGACATCCCAGTTTCACACGAGTTGCAAGATAATGGATTGCCGAACTCATTTGTTCCAGGACGCAACATCCTGTTTCTTACTTTAGCGGGTATCTACGCTTATCAAATTGGTGCAGATGCTGTGATTACAGGTGTATGTGAGACTGACTTTTCTGGCTACCCAGATTGCCGAGACGAGTTTGTCCGTTCGATGAATAATTCTCTGGTTCTCGGCATGGATAGAACTTTTACTATTGAAACGCCGCTCATGTGGTTGAATAAAGCAGAAACATGGGCGCTGGCGGATCAGTATGACGCGTTGCAGCTCGTTCGTGAAAGCACTCTAACTTGCTACAACGGCATTGTGGGAGATGGTTGTGGAGACTGCCCTTCGTGTGATTTACGCAAGGCAGGTCTCAATGATTACCTATCCAACAAAGAAGCGATTATGTCTGAACTGGTGCGTAAGCAGAACTCTCAAGATAAATCGGCTCATTAAACGCGTCAATTGTACGGTTCTTGCCTGTTTGCTTCACTTGATACAAGGCTTGATCCAAGATCGAATAGAGCTCATCAAAGTCAGACAATGGCTTTGATGTGGCCAGGTAAGCCATACTGGCGGTGACATTTAGCTTTTGGCGGCTTTCAGATTGAAAATAGGCGGTCGATATCGAATTGTGCAGTTGTTCAACTTTGTCGGCGACATCGAGCTCATCGACTTTTGTCATCACAACGACAAACTCTTCCCCTCCCAAACGGCCAAATAGATCGCCAGTAGTACATTGATTCTTGATTGTCTCTGCCACTTTTCTCAGCGCTTTATCACCGGTTGGGTGACCATAAAGATCATTGATCTGCTTGAAATCATCCAAATCAAGTAAGATTACAAGATGCTTTAAGCGAGAATCACTGATTTTGGGTAGCAGCTTAATATCACGTATGGTCGATGCTCGGTTTTTCGCTCCGGTCACCGCATCGAGCTCCGCAACGTTTAGCGCACGCTTTCTCGAATAGGAAGAGAAGATCAACAAGCCAATAAGTGCAGCGCAGCCAGATGCAAAAATGTGGAATAATGACTTATATTCACTAAGTTCGTCTGCGAGTTGCTCGTTTTTCTCCATCAGATCAGACTGCTGGAGCTGCTGGATGTATTCTCTTTGAGCAGTCCCCAAAGCTAGGTAGGCAGATTGATGCTGTTTGTCACGTTTACTGATTTCAGCGGTCACGTAAGCTTGGTGATATTGCAAGGCTTTTTGATACTGTTTTTGAGCCTCGGCAATATCAGATAGGCTTTTCAGCGCGTCCCCTTTGAGAGGAGCACTGCCAATGGCATCCGCTAGGCTTAGGGCATTGTTGGCGAAGTCCTCAGCTCGAATGTGCATGGATTGTTTTTGGTATGCTTCAGAAAGAGTGAGGTAGATATCGCCCCTAATTTGGTCATTTCCTTGAATAGAGGCGTTTTCCAATGCTTCAAGTAAGAATGCGTTGCCCACATCGTAACTCTGCAATGCAATGTTCGCTTTGCCTAGCCCCAAAAGCGCATAAGTTAGCCCATAAACATGGTTGTATTTTACTAACGTGCGCCGTGATTGTTCGAAATGATGGATGGCGGATTCATAGTCTTGCGCACTAAGTAAAATATCCCCCATGCTGTGGTGGGTTTGCGCCAAAAGGAGTTCGCTTTTTGAGTCACTACGAAGTTTTAAAGCGATATTGGCATACTCTTTTGCCAGTGGCAGGTTACCAAGGTTTTTGAGTAGCAAGGAAGCATCATTATATACGCCTGATGGATCGACATGGCTCGGTATGATGGCGAGGTATTCTTGATAAGCTTTCAGTGCGCTCTGATAATTCCCTAAATACTCTTGGTTGTTTGCGATAACGCGAAGCGCAAGATATTTCGGTAGCGTAGAGTGGCGGCTATCGTCCAAATGCGTGTTAAGTGAAGAGCAATAGAGTGCGGCTTTGTGGAACTGGCCCTGCCTATTGAGTGAGCGGCATAGATGATACTCAAACAATATTTTGCCATTGAGATTGTTGGTTTCCATCGCATGGCGCAAAAGGGTTAAGTAGCCTTGTTTCGCTGCTCCAAACTTCAAGTGCTCTTCACTGTTGAGAGCGGAAATGAATGTTTGCTCAAGACGAGAATACTCCTCTTGATGAGGGATTTGATTTCCATGGTAAGGCTGGCCACGCAAGATCATGAATCCGTGAATTTTTGAGCTGACATACAGCTTCTCAATGCTTGGAGGAAGAGCATTGTAGCGATCCTGCAGCATTGCTAGCGCTCGCTGTTCATCGGATGCTAATACTTGATTGTAGGCTTGTTCCCAACTTGCAAGGTCATCTTGCGCAAGAGTCATGGGAGATAGCAGCAAAGTAACGAGTGTTAACCTAGAAAATAGACGTGTCATCATTATAGTTTTATTTAGATTTTGACGTCATTTTAGTACTGACCGTCATTAACGCACAATATGTGGTTATCGGAAGGTTGAGAAATTGCGAGGTAGGATCGTTTCGAATAAACAAAAGCGCCCGTTAGAGCGCTTTCGATGTTAGTTAAGGTAAAGCTTTGCTAGATCACTTGGCTCTAGCTCTTTGCCCTCAAGCGTTGCGTTCCAGTTGGTGCCAACCAAAACGCCATCTTCTGCAAGCGTTAGTAGCCAATCTTCGACAAAAATATCGAGAGGGATTTCTAAAACTTCGAAATCCGCCCACTCTTCAACATTGTGAGCGACGGCATCTTCTTTCGCAGACCAGAATGGCATAACTTCGCTATTTTCAAATTCTGTTGAGTCACACGATAGCCAACCTTCTTCATTGCGTAATCCCCAAACCAGTTTGTTTTGTTTGCTTTCAGCAACGAAAAGATCAAGGTTTGCTTGAATGTCTGAAGTTAATTTACTCATGAGGTTATTCTCTTAATTGCAATCGGGGATAGGGTAGCACTGATGGCGGATAATCAAAAATAAAAAGGGAGCTTTACGCTCTAATGCCGTTCACTTA
>NZ_JWLV01000033.1 GCF_000808535.1 Vibrio sinaloensis | reverse complement strand
CTAATGCCGATCAGTTAAACATTAATCGGCAGATCAATTGAATGATCCCTCCAGTGTGTAAAAATCCGATAGACCCTGTTTATCGGATTTTTTTATGCACGTTTCTCAAGCCCTCGATATCATAAATAACTACAAACCGAATCAAGTCGAAACTCTCGCAGACCTCCTACCAATTGAGCTAATCCAAGATGCCTATGAGCTGACAGATACAGTCACTCTTAGAAAGCGAAAACTGACTTTGGAATCGATGGCATGGCTGTTGGTCGGAATGGCTATTTATAACGACAAATCTATGGCTGATATCGTCAATATGCTCGATATTGTCGACCGTTCAGGTAAGCCGTTTGTTGCCCCGAGTGCATTAACACAGCGTAGAAAAGATCTCGGCGAAGCAGCGGC
>NZ_JWLV01000032.1 GCF_000808535.1 Vibrio sinaloensis | reverse complement strand
TGAATTGACTGTGCTGAGTCTTGCGACTCGTTGGTCACTTCGTTTCATTGAAACCTAAATTGTTTCCGAAGAAACTATTTGGATTATCATCAACGAGTGCCCACACAGATTGATAGGTTTATATTGTTAAAGAGCTTTGCTTTCAGTGCCTTAGCACTTAAGCAGGACGCGTATGATACGCGATTGACTCGGTAAGTCAACATAAAACTCTAAGATATTTCTTAAAATTCTATGGTGACTGATTTCCAAAGGAAATCGGTCAAAATTAAAGCCTGGCGATGTCCTACTCTCACATGGGGAAGCCCCACACTACCATCGGCGCTAATTCGTTTCACTTCTGAGTTCGGCATGGAATCAGGTGGGTCCAAATCGCTATGGTCGCCAAGCAAATTCTTTATCAATTTGCTCGCAAATTCAAACGCACTTTAGTGCGGCCCTTTAGAGTGAGATTTGCTTGCAAATCGAATAATTCGGAAAGCTGTTTGCGTTCTCTAAAACACAATCAAGTTAATT
>NZ_JWLV01000031.1 GCF_000808535.1 Vibrio sinaloensis | reverse complement strand
GCCCACACAGATTGATAGGTCTATATTGTTAAAGAGCTTGGCTTTCAGTGCCTTAGCACTTAAGCGAGGTGCGTATAATACGCTTTCCACTTTGAAAGTCAACATAAAATTCTAAATTTATTTAGAACTTTATGGTGACTCGTCTGTATTCAGACAAGTCGGAAATAAAGCCTGGCGATGTCCTACTCTCACATGGGGAAGCCCCACACTACCATCGGCGCTAATTCGTTTCACTTCTGAGTTCGGCATGGAATCAGGTGGGTCCAAATCGCTATGGTCGCCAAGCAAATTCTTTAATCTGGAAAGCTGTTTTTGCGCTCTCAAAACACAATCAATTAATTCTTATATCGAGTCCATCAAAACCCTTTGGGTGTTGTATGGTTAAGCCTCACGGGCAATTAGTACAGGTTAGCTCAATGCCTCACAGCACTTACACACCCTGCCTATCAACGTTCTAGTCTCGAACAACCCTTTAGGACCCTCAAGGGGTCAGGGAAGACTCATCTCAG
>NZ_JWLV01000030.1 GCF_000808535.1 Vibrio sinaloensis | reverse complement strand
TCGTCTTTGATGGTCGCGGTACCGGTTGCAGTGCCGTTTGAGGTCACACCATTATTTTCGGTTACGACTAAGCCGAACGTCTCATCGCCTTCGTAGACGTCATCGCCCGTGGTTGGGATGGTCACGGTGATGTCGGTGATGCCCGCTGGGATGGTCACGTTGCCGCTGCCATCCACAGTCAGTGTTTGCGTCTGGTTGTTGCTGTCGACATACGTCACCACCATCTCACCGATGTCACCGGCTTCGGCGGTGTAACCGTCGGTGGTTGGTGCAAGGTTCACGACGACTGGCGCTTCGGTCTCGTTAGAGAGTGAAACCGTGAACACCGCGTCAGTGCCTTCGTTGACGTCACCCGCGTCTGTCACAGACAGTGTTGGCTTGTCGTTATCTGGTGTGCCAGGACCTGGGCCCGTACCGTCGTCTTTGATGGTTGCGGTGCCCGTTGCACTGCCAATCAAACCATCAACAGGCTCAACGACTAAGTTGAAATCTTCATCGCCTTCGAAGACAGAGTCATCAATGGTACTAATAGATACAATAATTGATGTTTCACCAGCAGGAATTGTTACCGTTCCATCAGGATTAACGGTCAAAACCGTACCGTTTGGCGTGGTAACTGTGATATCGCCTAAGTCTTCGCTTTCAGCGCTTCCCGTTACAACGGTTAATTTAACTGTCGTGTCTTGATTCGATGGTTTGTCTAGATCAATAGTAAATTCTGCACTATTCCCTTCATTAATATCCCCACCACCACTAACACTTAGCTCTGGGATAGGATTAACACCTACATTGACGGTGATTTGATCAGTACCGCCGTTTCCATCGCTAACTGTCACTTGGAAGCTATCGCCGCCATCAAAGTTGTTGTTAGGTGTGTAGGTCCAAGAGCCGTCTGGATTTACAGTAACGGTACCATTTGTAGGAGGCTGGGTTTGCGTAAAGGTTAGGTTGTCTCCATCTGGGTCAGTTGCGATTAACTGCCCTGAGACTGGGGTATCTTCGTCCGTTGAAACTTGTATATCATTGCCTAGAGGCGTCGAATTTCCATCGACAAAAACAGGCGGCTGTTGAAGAATTTGGAATTGCTCAAGTAAAGAGAGGCTCTGAGTTTCTGAAAGACCCAGCGATGCGAAACCTTGAGTAACGAATTCGGTAGAGGCAATGGTTTCAGCACCGTCACGGGCTACAGTGCCTGAAGCGGTCAGACTGGAGCCACTTTGGCCACCAGCCGCAGTAGCAAACTCTTCACCCAACTGTGTTGGATCTTGGCCGTCTTCTAATGCTGCAAAGATATCTTCCAATTCACTGGTAATATCCTGCGCAGCACCATCATCACCGAACAGTTCAGCACTAATTTGAGGCTCACCGTTAAAGAGCACTTCTTCATTGTTAAGCACTACCTCACCCGGTCTCGGAGTTTCACCTTCGAGAAGAAGTCGTACGTTACCATTAGTATCGATTACAACTATTTGTCCACTAGCTAGATTGCTTAACGCCACGTATGCACCAAAACCCATAAACGAGCCCCTAATCCTTTACTACCTCTATCGTCTTGTTTCAAAACGACAATAAATTGGCAATGTTACTATTTATATTGAGTATAAATTAACATTATTGATAAATTAGCAAAACTAATTTTTCGCCCTCTATCTGCAACCAATAAAAAACATGTTGCATTACTCAATCATAAATATTGAATGAAGATCTCAATTGTATCAGTTTATAAAAGGTATGGCGCTCCTTAAACCAATTACGGCAGGCTGACTCACAGATTTATCAACATCGCTGTTTTTTAAGCTATTTATTGTTGTTTCTATTAGATAACTGAATCGAATAGTGTTACTTTATTGACGTTTACGTAGATACCTTCTCAAAAATGAGACTTTAAATTGAGTAAGATCCTGCGAATCACAGCTTGTTAAGGAGAGTTGAAGTGAATTGGAATAAGTTGAAAGTACTAAGCTGCGCCGTCGCACTTAGCTTTCCTGCGCATAGCCAAACGTTAGAGCAGGCTGTCGCGTATACAATAACAAATAACCCTAAGGTTAAGGCTTCATATAATGAGTTTCAGAGCAAATTCTACGACTCGGAAGCCTCAGTCGGCGCTTATCTCCCTAAAATTGACCTTGATGCTGGTATCGGCTATGAAAAAGTTGATCTTGCGTCGGGTACTGAAAACGAATTAACCCGTAAAGAAGCAACAATTACTCTGACCCAACTTATTTGGGATGGAAACGCGACTCTAAACGACATGGATCGCACAGCCGCTGACGCTGAGTCTGTTCGTTATCAATTGCTTGCTGACGCACAGGACATCGCGCTAGAAGTCACTAAGATCTATCTCGACGCGACAAAAGCTTATGAAGTGCTGGCGCTATCAGAAAGCAACTTAGCGGTTCACAAAGAAATTTATCGTGATATCAAAAAACGTGTCGACTCCGGCATTGGCTCTACGGCTGATATGTCACAAGTTGAAGCTCGCCTAGCCAAAGCACACGGAAACCTTCTTGCTGCGCAAAACAATCTATTTGACGTTCATACACAATTTAAACGTATTGTTGGTCAAGCACCGCAAGGATTAACCTTCCCTAGAGCAGACCAGAACGCGATTCCATTCACCATCGATGATGCTCTTGAAGATGCGATGAACAATCACCCAGTGATCAAAATCGCTCAAGCGGATGTCGATTCAGCAAGATTTCAATTCGATCAAACTAAAGGTGTTAACTACCCGACCTTGTCATTTGAAGCGAACCAAACTTGGCGTGAAGACGCAGGCGGTATCGAAGGCTCGAGCGAAGAGTTTTCTGCGATGCTTCGTATGAGATACAACCTCTATAATGGTGGCTCAGATTCAGATCGTTCAGACAGTGCTGCGTATCAACTGAACAAAGCTAAAGACCTTCGCAACTACACCTTTAGAACAGTAGAAGAAGGCTTACGCTTGTCGTGGAGTGCTTTAGACTTAACGGTTCAGCAAAAAGAATTCCTAGCTGACCATGTTGATTCTGCATCAGACACTGTTATCGCTTATGAAAAACAATACCGTTTGGGTAAACGTACGCTATTAGATCTCTTGAACACTGAGAACGAATTGTTTGAGGCGCGTAAAGGTTATTTGGACGCAAAATATGATGAACAGTATGCTAAATACCGAGTCATGAACGCGACAGGTGGTTTGTTGTCAGCGCTACGTGTGGACACTCCTGATGAATGGAACGAGGCTGTAGAATATTAATATGAAAACACTAGTACACTCCCTAATACTCGCAACCGTTTTTTCTACTGGTGTTGCCTACGCAGAAGATGAGTACGAGTACATCGCGACACCTGTACCAAATCAAATTGATGACCTGCTCGACGAAGACAAAGATGGCGTGATCAACGCGAGAGATTTATGTCCACAAACACCTGCTCGTTCTGAAATTGATAACGACGGTTGTGGCACTTACATCAACACCTCAGAAAAGATTGATCTCCACATCCTTTTTGCGAATGACTCAGATGTTGTTCAACCAATCTTTATGACTCAGGTTCGTGAGCTGGCAGACTTCCTAGAAGAGTACCCATCGACGACTGTCGAGCTGCAAGGTTATGCGAGTAAAGTGGGTCGCCCAGATTACAACCTTGAACTGTCTAAGCGAAGAGCCGAAGCGGTTGAGAACTTGCTGTTGGACTATCAACTTGACGCCGACCGCGTAACTATCGTTGGTTTTGGTGATACTAACTTATCTGTAGAAGGTGACGACGAACAAGCGCACGCACAAAACCGTAAGGTTGTTGCAAGCGTCATTGGCCACAAAGGTCAGGTAAAAGAAGAATGGACCATCTTCACCAAGATTGAGAAATAAGCAAAGGGAGCGTAAAGCTCTAATGCCGATCAGTTA
>NZ_JWLV01000029.1 GCF_000808535.1 Vibrio sinaloensis | reverse complement strand
TACAGGCGATGACGTCTACGAAGGCGACGAGACCTTTGGTCTTGTGGTCACTGAATCGAACAACGTGACCTCAAACGGCACGGCAACGGGTACCGCAACCATCAAAGACGACGGTACGGGCCCAGGTCCAGGCACGCCAGATAACGACAAGCCAGAGCTTACCGTGACAGGCGGTGGTGATGTAAACGAAGGCACCGACGCCGTATTCACTGTTTCGCTTTCAAATGAAACCGAAGCGCCAGTGGTGGTCAACCTTGCGCCAACCACCGACGGTTACACGGCCGAAGCGGGTGACATCGGTGAGATGGTCGTGACGTATGTCGACAGCAATAACCAAACGCAAACACTGACGGTCGATGGCAGCGGCAACGTGACCATCCCAGCGGGCATCACCGACATTACGGTGACGATCCCAACTACGGGCGATAACGTCTACGAAGGCGACGAGACGTTCGGCTTAGTCGTAACCGAAAATAATGGTGTGACCACGAATGGTTCTGCTACTGGTACGGCGACGATCCAAGATGATAGTTCTGGTAAACCAACGCTGTCTGTAACGGACGCCGGTGACGTAAACGAAGGCACTGACGCCGTATTCACTGTATCGCTATCGAATGAAACCGAAGCGCCAGTGGTGGTCAACCTTGCGCCAACCACTGACGGTTACACGGCGGAAGCGGGTGACATCGGTGAGATGGTTGTGACTTACGTTGATAGCAATAACCAAACGCAAACACTGACGGTTGA
>NZ_JWLV01000028.1 GCF_000808535.1 Vibrio sinaloensis | reverse complement strand
GGTGATGACGTGTACGAAGGCGATGAAACGTTCGGCTTAGTCGTAACCGAAAATAATGGTGTGACCACGAATGGCTCTGCTACTGGTACAGCGACGATCCAAGATGATAGTTCTGGTAAACCAACCCTGTCTGTAACGGACGCGGGTGAGGTAAACGAAGGCACTGACGCTGTGTTCACGGTTTCACTCTCTAACGAAACCGAAGCGCCAGTGGTGGTCAACCTCGCGCCAACCACTGATGGTTACAGCGCGGAAGCGGGTGACATCGGTGAGATGGTTGTGACGTATGTCGACAGCAATAACCAACCGCAAACGCTCACTGTGGACGGCAGCGGCAACGTGAC
>NZ_JWLV01000027.1 GCF_000808535.1 Vibrio sinaloensis | reverse complement strand
TTGTGGCGAACAGAGGATACCAATGATAACGCCGAGGCTTTTGCAAAGCCTACCAATCGTGATGGTAAAGAAACACAGTACCCTCAGCTACGTATGGTGTGCCAGATGGAACTAAGCAGTCATCTAATCACAGGCAGCGCTTTCGACTGTTATACCGTGAATGAAATGACGCTGGCCGAGCAACTAATGGAAACGACTCCCGACAACAGTCTAACCCTTTTCGATAAGGGCTTTTACTCTCTTGGGTTACTTCAAGAGTGGAGCGCTAAAGGTGTAAATCGACATTGGCTCATCCCAATGAAA
Source organism: Vibrio sinaloensis (assembly GCF_000808535.1). Lineage (GTDB taxonomy): Bacteria > Pseudomonadota > Gammaproteobacteria > Enterobacterales > Vibrionaceae > Vibrio > Vibrio sinaloensis_D. Next base: position 45,045 of record NZ_JWLV01000027.1, on the reverse strand, counting down.
AAGGGATTAAATTATGAAGTCGTTCAGTCCCTTGGTCGACAAGATAAACTCATTAAACTGAAGAGTAACCCGCAAGCTCGCAAGAAATGGCCAACGCTAGAACATGAAGTTGTTGTCCGTCTAATTACGAGGGTCAAGAATGGCAAGTCATATGATGTTCTTACCTCAATGACCGACCCGATGCTTTACCCAAAATCAGACATAGTTGGTCTTTATGGATACCGCTGGGAAATTGAGCTCGGATACCGAGAACAAAAACAATATATGCTTGGCAACCGACTTACACTAAGAAGTCGACTTCCAGAATTAGTGAAGCAAGAGCTTTGGGGGATCTTGCTAACGTATAACTTAGTCAGGTATCAAATGGTTCAAATGTGTCACACGTTGAATGGAGATTACCTGCCATACCAACTAAGCTTCAACGGTGCATTAGCCCATATTATGCGCTTGCTAGTCGGCCTTCCATACTCGTCACTAGGAGCAATACCTAGGCAACTTCAGAACTTTTACTCAATAAGCGAGAGTTTAATATTAGAGCCAAGACGGGAAAGATCCTTCCCTAGAGTAGTGAAGAAAAAACCAAGCCGATACCCTAGAAAAAACAATGCCGCTCACCTTAAGTGAACGGCATTAGCGTGGTGCTCCCCTTTTTTATGCAATGCTATTTACTCACGAGCATTAAATCACACGGCGGGTTGGCCAGTAACACATCCACGGTACTGCCTGACCAATACCGAGAGAGCGCGATACGTTTGCAAGCGCCCATGGCTAGAATGGATGCGCCAATGGCATCGACGGCATCGGGTAAACCTTCTTCAGGGTTGGCTTTAATCAACCGCAAAGGCAGTTGGTAGAACTTGTTGCTATTGAGAAACTCTTTGATGGCGTGCTTTTGATTGGCGAGAATTTCTTGTGAATAGCGATTTAAGTATGGCGCGACATATTGGCAATATACCAGTGTGGTCGAGGCATTGAGCTTTGCGCCAGTCTCTAAGCTGCGGTCAATAATCGCTTTATCAATGTCCGCATTTTTGTCTCCGCGGTGGAGTGGATCAATGGCGGCGGCAATTTTTATCTCTTGTCCCCATTTGTTCTCCGTCAGTAACAAGACATCGTGACTTTGACGCGCCAACTCCCTAAGTAGCTGCGGTGCTAATACGCCTCGAGAATAATCGACCAAGAACACGTCGGCGCAGTTTTGGTGGTCTTTCGAGAGCTTCTTCTCCCAATTGTTTCCAGAGAGTAAGTCGAAATTAACATCCATTTCTGGGAACTCTATTTCCGCGCAAATTTCTTCAACTAACTCTATTACGGAGGTGCACCACTGCATGAAATAGTCATTATATCGGGCGCTGCTCTCTTCGCCTTTGAGCAAAAAATCGATAAAGGTATGTTCCTCGCTTCGACGGTAATCTTCGGCGTAAATATGAAGCGCTTTATTTGCTGCGTGGGCAAAACGAACGGCTTTTCTTAGCACCCGTCTTGAAGGCTTGGAGGTAACTCTGGTTAACAGATAGATTGAATCCATTTCAATGTCCATATCGTATGAGGAGTCCCCATAACTCCCTATCAATTGATGTATGCGATCGGTTAAGTTTAGTCAAGCCTTATTGAATCTGATGATAAGAAAGCCCGCTCGAACGCAGGCTTTTGAAGAGGTTGGGTTATTTGATTGCGGTGCAGAAACTCACATCCGCATGGTGGGTTTGCGGATCGTAGCTGTGGTAGAGCTCAAAGCATGGTCTGCAGTCGTTTTCCAGTCCAGACTCAATGACTTTGCCCATTAGCTCATCCCACATTTGCGCATATTGATTGACGTCCGTGATGCTCTGGCGCATTACCGCGTATTGGCCGCCTGGGAAGTCTTGCAGTTCGATACCGTTTGCCACTTGTGTATCTTCTGGCACCATCAAGCAGATGTCGGTACGACACTTCTCATCAGGGGTGATTTCTGGGTTGTCATGGTAGATGAAGATGCAGGTATTTCCTGCCAAGCCTTTCATCCCTGCCCATTGATACAAGCGGCCAGATGGCTCTTCATAACCTTGGCCGTAAGGGCCGTTTACGCGAATGTAAGCCAGTTTTGATTTTTCAAAGTTTTGCGTTTCCATTGTGCTGCTCCATGTTGTTGGTGTAGAGCCAGTATATGGATCGCTTGTTGATACTTCGTTTCCATTCTTGCGCAAGGTGTGTCCAATCTTGCTGTTTCGAGCCAGTAAGGCAAACTCTTGATAGTTATCGCAATCTCGAAATGCAGTAGGGGTCACGCCAAAATGCTGTTTGAACGCTTTCGCTAGGCTTTGGGAGCTAGAAAATCCATATTCTAGTGCGACATTTAAAACCGGTTGCTTGGATTTAAATAGCTCATCTGCCGCGGCTTCTAAACGCAGTCTGCGAATAAAATCCGCCAGCGTTTCACCTTGAACTGCTTTAAAGGTGCGATGAAAGTGATACGGTGAAAGATTGGCAAGCGCGGCGACCTCTGGCAGATTTAACGGCTCGTTAAAATGCGTTTCTAGATAGCGAATAACAGGCAATAGTCTTTTTTGGTAATCAACGCGCATTGGTTAGCTCATCCTTGCTAGAGTTGCTCAAAGCCTACCGAATTGAATCAATGTTTCAAGAGTGGTTAGTGAGAAATGCGTGATAGAAATTGGTTGAGTTTGGAGCGCAAAAAGCCGTTAACCCAAATGTTCGGGCGAACGGCTTTTTCTTGATTGAGCGCTAAATGGCTAAGACTTAATTGCGAAAAATTAGTTGCCTTGGCTTTGGCTCTGAAGTTTCTCTTTTGCTTCTTCAACTTTAGAGAAGTCTAAGCCTAGTTCGTCAACGGCTTCTTTGATGAGCGCAGGGTTTTGCATCACTTGTGTCATCAGCATTTGTAGCTTCTCTTGTGGCAAACCCAGTTGGCTGATGGTTGCCATTGCCGCAAGCGGGTTCTGCGTCAGAGTCTGGAAGATTTCGTTGATCTGTTCATCGCTGATGTTGTTCTCTTTCAGCAAGGCGATAATTGGGTTCATCATATTTCCTTTCAATCATTGGATGATACTGCAGCGCAGTGTATGACTTGGTTGCCAGTATTTGTTCTAGCAGAATAATTGGGGCTCCTGCTCAACATTTCAATACCCCGTTAGTTCCATATAGCCAGTCCCAGAATGAGAGCCCTCAATACGTACTGGGCCCTCCCAATAAGGCACTGAAAGCGGCATTTTCGCGTTCTGGTTGAGAGCAGAAACCGTAAGCTCAATTTGTTGATTTGGAATCGACACTTGCCACTGGGTTGGATACGTTCGCCCTTGGATTTCTGTTTGCTTAGTCGCCTTTAACTGAATGTCTTTTTGTGGGATAGCAATGCCAGAGCCCTCTTGGTGCATCAGCTTTGCGCTGGAGTAACTGGCTTGACCGGTTTTGGAATCTCGCAATTGGAACACCACCAAGCTGGTGTCGTCACTCAACCTTAGGGCAAACCAGTCCCAGCCTTGTTGTGAGTCGAGTAAGAATTGCGAGCTCCACTCTCGGTCTATCCAACCTTTGCCGGATACTTGATGGTTTTTGCCGTCGATGGTGACTTCACCGGAGACTTCAATAAACGGTTGGCTGTAGTAATACGAAGCCACCTGACCATCGGCGCTTTTGGTGCTGTACCCTTGCTCGCCTTGCTTTTGATACGGTGCGCTGCTGGTCAGTTTTAGTGAGTAGCCAAACTGCTCTGAATTGGCATTTAGCGTAGCAGGGAAGAGGTCGTTGCTTGAAGAAGTCCACTGCCAATCATCGAGATAAACCCGAAATGGTGAAGTGTCGACGCCGGCTAGAGAGGCTTGAGCGCGTGACCATTTTTCATCGGCGTAGTGTTTGTCCGCGGTCGTGACCGCGCTGTGTGCCATGTAGATTTGCTGAGTCTGCCATTCGGTTTTCTTCACGTCATCTTCGCCCTTTGGCGATGGCGGTGGCGGCGGCGCAGTAGCAAAGCGAAATTGTGTCCATTGAATGCCAAGTGGGTTGCTGTCTTCATCAATTAAGTTAGCGGTTAAGTACCACCATTCATGACGAAAATTCGGGTGCGCTTGATGGTCTGCTGGGAAGGTGAGTTCAACCCCTTTTTCCACGGGTGTGAATAAGTTGCTCTCGCTTTGCGTATCTCCGCTTCCCAGCAACGTGCCCATATTTTGTGTGCTCATATTTTTTTGTTGGGGATCTTCACATCCAAATAGGAATAAGCTGCTTATAAGTAGAGTAAGTTTGCTTGCTAATCGAACCATCACAACACCTCGCTTTGCAAACTGGAGACGACAGGCTTACTGACCAATCGCCACAGCGGAATCAAGGTTGCAATCACTGCCACCAAGATGGTGATCGCCGCAATGCTGAGGGCATCACTCCAATTCCACAGATAATTTAAGCTCCAACCAAAAGCGCGCAAGGTGACGATGTCTGTCAGCACGTAACCCACCATCGCACCGAGGGGCAGGGCGATAACCAGAGTAAAACTGACCAAAGCAACGATCTGTCCGACTACCATGGTCATTAATTTACGACGGCTGACGCCAAGTGCATACAGCCTTGCAATGGCGGCTTTGCGCGCGTCGAGTAACATAAAACAAGCACTGAACAAGCCAATCACTGCGACCATCAACGTCACGCCGTTGAGTGCGCGTGTAATGGCGAAGGTCTGCGAGAAAATATCCAACGCGATGGATTTGATTTGCGCCTGATCGTAGAGCTGACTTGGATGCAGATTCAGTTGCTCGCGCAGTTGGTCGTATACGATTTGTGGGTCACCCGAGACTTTAATGCCAAGGCTTGTCGGCAAGTCGGTAAATCCGCTCTCTTGCCATAATTTAGGTGCTAATAACACTTCACCGTTGGGTGAGCCGTAATCATGGAATACCGCACCCACAAGCAGGTTCTTACTTGGAACGGCATCAAGCGTGAGCTCGCTACCCAGTGATAGACCCAGTTTGACCGCGGTTGGCTCACTGATAGCGACTAACTCACCTTGGTAAAAGCGTGACCAGAAGTTCTCCAAATGCGATTTGAACACCATGGTTTGCTCTAAGGTGTCTTTGTCTTTGGTGCCAAGCAAAATCGGTAAGCCTTGCAGGTTATCGTCGACGTAGTATTGCTTGTAGACGGTCTCAACCTTGTCGAACTGCCCTAATGCGCGCTCTACATCTGCGATTTCCCCTTGGGCAGGGCTGACGTAAATATCGGCGTGCAGTCTTTGTTCTAACCACTGTTTTAGGGTGGATTCAAAGCTGCCCACCAAGGTGTTCATCCCCATATTGGCCGTAACGGCGAGTAACAGCGCCATCATGGCGAGAGAAAGCGGAGAAATCAGCTCACGCAGCTCAGCAAACAGATACTGCATCAAACCAGAACTGGTGCGCTTTTCACACCAATTGGCTAATACGCTGAGTGTTTTGGGCAAGTACAAAGGAATCGACACCACAAGCACGCCGAGCCACGCCATGGTGAAGCGGTGGTGTTCACTCAGCCATAACCCTGCGAGAGCGAGAGTTGTCAACGCAGCACCTATCAAGAACAATTGGTTTTCGTTAGAGGCTTCAGGTGCTTGATAGAATCCACCATGAGAAGAGAGCGGCTGGCGCACTCGCTGTTTAAAGTGCTGCCAACATGCCAATAGGGTGGCAGCTAAAGTGAGCAGCAATGCTTGCGCCCACCATTGCCACTGCCAAGTGCCGGGCAGCAGTGTCGCGCCATAAAGTTGTTCTAGAGTCAGTGCCACGGTCGGATGTAACCAGTGGCTAAGCTGCATGCCCAACACAAAACCTAGCGAAGCACCGATGGTAACCAGAATTGTGAGTTCAACTAACAGCGCAGAGAACACAATGCTCGGCGCAACGCCTGCCTGTTGAATCTGCACTAACAGGCGATTGCGCTTAAGCAAGCTGTACTTTACGCCGTTGTAAGCAATGAACAGCCCGACTAAAAAGGCGAGTAAGCTCATTGCCGTGAGATTGAGGTGAAAGCTGTCGGTCAGCGAGCCAAGGTCGGTACTTTGATTATTGGAAATCCATTGTCCTTGCTCACCAATGATGCTTTGCCATTTTGCTTGCGTGTCTTTATTCCCCTTATCACTCGAACGGAAAACTGCAATATAACTGAGCTGTCCTTGTTTATTGAGCAGTTGCTGGGCAAAGCCAATGTCCATCAACATTCGGCTACCTAACTGCCATTCGTCAGGTAATACAACCACTTGGGTTGGGATGTCGTCTAACGTTATGGTTTCTACCTCTCCTAAGTTTTGATGTTGAGATTGGCTCATCATCACGATTGGCGTGCCGACCAAAAGCTCAGGCAAAGGTAAAGCACTGTCGAACAAAGAGACGTTTTGTTGGTTTTCTGATGACTTTCCGTTTGCAGAGTACCGAGAACGCGATGAGATGGCGGCAATCAACTCGCTGCCTTGTACTGACCAGCGACGCCCTTGTTCATCTCTCACTCGCCCTTCGATTACAGGTAGCGCTGCACTGAGCCCGTTTTGTCTAAGGGTGAAGTAGAGCGATTCAGGCAGATAGTTTTGCCCTGCGGGTGGAATGATTAAGTTCTGAGCTTGTGCGCTAAGCTGCTCGGTAGACTCCGCATAACTGCGCTTGGCATTGAGGTTGATGGCTTGCACCGCAACAAATAAGGTCACAGCCAGCACGATACCGATCAGAATTGCGGCGGCTTGCAGTGGCGCTTGTCGGTAATGTGCCGCAAACAGATTCAGGGCGAGTCGAGTATGAGTGAATCTGGTGTTTGATAGCTTAGCTTGCTTCATGGCGAAGCTCGTGTTTGTCTACTTGATGACTGTTCTGTAGCTGGCTATTTTCCAAGCGCCCATCCTTCAAACATAATTGGGTTTGCATGAACTCAGCGCACTCATGGCTGTGGGTGACTAACAGCACGGCAGTGTTACCTTGGGTGGTGATTTCACTGAGTAGTTTCATCACTTCTAACCCTGCTTTTTGGTCGAGGTTTCCTGTGGGTTCATCAGCAAGCAGAAGTTTGGGTTTGTGGGCAAGTGCACGGGCAATAGCGACGCGTTGTTGTTGACCGCCTGAAAGAGCAGAAACATGCCTGTCGAGAAGTTGGCTGATGCCTAGAGTCTCGACTAAATAATCGCACCAGTCGTTCCATTTCTGTTGATTCAAATTCAGAGGGAAGGCGATGTTTTGCTGCACGTTGAGCGGCGTTAACAGGTTGAATTGCTGGAAGATAACACCGAGTTTTTGGTGTCGAAATCGGCTCCATTGTGGGTCTTTCCAAGCCGCTGTGTTATCACCATCTAACCACAATTCACCATCGGAAAGTGGCTCAAAGCCAGCGATGACATTGAGTAAGGTACTTTTGCCACTACCACTGGCGCCCGTCAGCGCAACACTTGCTCCTGTGTTCAACGTAAAGTCGACGCCTTCCAACACGCGATGTGTCTCTTTGCCATCGACAAAACTTTTGCTGGCGTGTTTAAGTGTGACAAGTGGGCTTTCCATTTCCTCTCCTGACTCTTTTAAGTGTGGCGATCAAAAACTCTTATACTGGCTTTAAAGAAACGTGAGTCACAATCGATGTTAGTTTAAAGATAACGTAGCACACTATGTAGACATGAGAAGTCATTGATTTGCTGGTGATGTTGAGTGCGGTTGCCGACGATGACTAAGTTTATTCCCAACTCTTTGCATGCTTTCACATCCCAACTCGCGTCACCAAAATAGGTCACGGGCAGTTCAGCGCTTTGGTCAGCCTTAGATTGCGCCACGCGCATAATTTGAGTGCGGGAGTGATGATCGTTAGAAGAGGCTATCATTAAGCCATTCGGGTTGAACCCCGCTGACTCCAACTTGAGTTTAGCGGTTTCTCCCCAGCCGCCTGTGGCGATTGACACTATGTGTTGGTCGCTTTGCAGTAGATAAGAAACAAAATCTCTTGCACCTGGGATTTCTTTAGCCGGCTCATCTCGTAGCGTATTGGCGATGTTGCGAATGAAGACGGGTTTTACTAAACGTTCTAACGTTTCGAAAGAGTAGTGGGGAGCCTGTCTTTCGACAAAGGTTTGCAGAATGCCTTTGTCGGTTGCGTGGGGATAAGCCTCCCAATCGCTCGAAAGGGTTAGGCCTGTGACTTCTTGTACCGCGGACACAAAACATTGCTCATCGAGCTCGTAGGACTGAATCAGCGTACCATCAATATCTAGCATGACATGGTTCATAGCGGGCTCCTCTAATTATCGAGCGACGGAGTAAGTCAAAAGATCGTCAAACTCGCCATAGAGTCCGGTATTGGGATCTGCTGTCATTCCTAGTTTTTTGATGATCGCCAATGAGGCTAAGTTTTGCTTTAAGGCGACACCATAAATCTTGTCTAGCGCTTGGGTCTTGAAGGTTTCCGAAATCACGGCGTTGGCGGCTTCAAAGACATAACCTTTGCCCTGATAACGGGGAAGGATAGCGTAGCGCACATCACTAAACCTTGGATCGGCGCATTGTTCTACACCGACATACCCAATCTTAATGTTAGGTTTTGCTTTCTCATAAATGATGTAGGTGCCATAGCCATGCTGCCAATGAGCAAGGCGTTTTTCCGTGTATAACTTAATTTCATCTTCCGTATACGCGCTGCCTTTGGGAAGGTATTTGGTTAAAGCATCTGAACCTAGAATCTCAAGGAAGATATCGAGATCACCTTCTGTTGCAGGTTTGAGAATTAGGTGCTGAGTGAAGAGCATAGATGTCCTTATTATTACTGCTAGAGCGCTGGGCTATGGATAGAGTTCTAGCTCGTGCTCAAATTTGTTTTCACCTACTTTCTCAAAACCGAGTCGTTGATACAACTTGTAAGCGGGATTGGTTTTGATAACGCTTAAACCAACCACTGCATTGGTTATTTTTGCTTTTTCTATCAGTGAGTAGATCAGTTGGCTACCAACTTGTAAGTTCTGATAGCCTGGGTGGATTTGAATTTGGATCAGGTACCACAGGTTTTGTTCTTTTTGGTACTCGGTTTTAAACAACCCAATCGGAGTGTCATCAAGGTTGATGATCTGCGCGCAATCAAATTTGTATTGAATTCGGTCTACATAGGCTTCGTAAGTGGTTGGCATACCGGCATCTTCGAGGTAATCGCGCATGGTTGCATGGCGTAGATTGATCAGAAAGTCCAAATCTGAGGGGAGCGCTTTTCTCAATGTAAGCTTCATATCTTCGTCCGTAAAGTTAATATTCATTTTGGTGCATATTGCCATCATTGAGTTTGTGAAACAAATTTTGTTTGAAATCTGACCAAAGAAAAAGCGCACGTAGACGAGAGCCTAACATGCGCTTTGTGCTTTTTGCTGAGATGACTGCTGCTTAGTTTGGAGCGTAGTCGAGTGAGTTTACTGTAAGTGGCGACGCTTGCGGCTTACTTAGCTTGAGTGTCTCTAGCATAGTTAAGGCCGCTTGGCTTATAGGACCTTGATACACTTTATGACCATCTGGGTTGGTCATTGAGGTTTCACCAACGTTCCATGCGTTGAAAAATTCACTCAAATCGTAGCCTGATACGTAAGAGCTACATACCATCATTAAGTCCCCGCCAGACAAGCCGGTTTCTGAAGAACTGCAGTAGTTTTTGCCTTCATCTCCTTGCGAATCACCACGCGCTTTACGGTGCATTAGCTTGAACATGTTCCAGCCTTCATCGCTGCCATACACCGCTGGTTTTTCGGCGTCTGGGTACCAGTTATCGATTTTGAAATGGTGTTTAGCCCAGATTTTCAGTTGACCGAACATCACCAGACGCATACCCGCATCGCCGTGAGACCAAGCGTGTCCATTGTTAGAGCTTAGCCAAATTGGTGCTTTTTTGATGTCGGTGCGAATACGATCCATCTCTGGGTTGTTGTTGCGACCTTCAAGCTCTTGCATGTACAGGGCCAGCACATTGTTGGTTACCTCTGTACTTCCAGCAGCCGTGAAAGGTGCGGCAGCGAGGTTGTGACCGACTTCATGCCACAACAACCAATCGTCCATTGCGTTGGTCGGGACGTTAGTGCTATTGGCATTGAAACCAGAGTTCATGACCGGATAGCCCGAGTGAGCGGCGCCGATAGAAATCTGCACGTCATTGACGAATCGATGTCGAAACTCTTTGAGCTCTGGGTAGGTGAAGCGGCGATGTAGGCCGTCTGCCGTGGTCTCATCCCTGCCATAGAAGTCACTTGCCGCATCTGCGAAGCGGTTCATCTCCTTGGCGAATTTATCCAAATCTAGGTTTTCTAGATTTTTAACCGCCGTGGTGTAGATGAATGAACCCGTATCCACTTCGGCGATCGGTGCCGTTGCCAAATCTGGAGAGTTTATCCACTCGCCTTCTTTCCACCACGCTGCTTTTTCTACGCCTTCGAAATTGAAGGTGACTTCACCCAGTTCTGTCTCTTTGGGTTGAACATAGATCAAGCCACCGTATGGAGCCTTGAAGGTCAACGTTGAACCATCGTAGTGATAGCTTGTTTGCATTCTCGGCGGGCGTTTCAAGCTTACTTCATGGCGTGGTTTACCCGTTAAATCATCGGCCATCATTACGGTAATGGTTGCCGCTACGCCGCCGCTTACAGAAACGTCTTGCAACTGAGGTGCCCATAGACCTGTGGATTGTCGGTTGCCTGCCGAGTAGGAGACCGCTTGCCCGTCGGTTTGGATATTGATTGATTCATTGCCACCAAAGCCCGGCGTTTTCCCTGGGTATTGAGTGGTGTCTACCGTAATGTCGAAGTCCCAGAATGAACGCCCTAACATAATACGAGTCAGAGGTTTTTCCATGTAGTTAAGGGGGTAGCTAGGGTTGAGTTGTCCTGCAAACTCACCTTCACCATGAAGCATGTTGTTTGCAACCAGCGATGCTTTGAGATCAACGGGGCAGTTTGCTTCGCCAGCGTTTGGCTGATGTTTGCCATCGGTATAACAGTTGAGGAACTGAACGGCTTGCTTAAAGCCAAGTTCGTCTTGAATATTACTCTCGTAGCGGTAGGGGTTGTCGTTCCACATCCAGATAGAGAGGTTGTCGTAAGTTTGGTTTAACTCTGTACTTGATAAACGCACGCCCTGTTTACCTTTAGTTCGGTAATAGATCTCGTGGTTGTACAGAGCGGTAAAGTTTGCCCCTAGATTCGCGGCTTTAACCATGCTACTGATAACCGATGGGCTGACTTCATAACGGTCGAAATCGGCACGATAGTAGTTACCACGAACAGTGAAACCATCCCCTTGGCGTGTCTCAATACAGTTAAACTCGTATTGATAGTCGTTACTACAAACGGGTGTCCCCTCGAAAGCGGTTTGTAGCTCTTCAATGGCGGCTAAGCGTTCTGCTTCGCTCTTAACAAAAATACGAGCGTGCTTAGTTATTTTGACTATTTGCCCTTCATCATCCAGAACAGGCTTGCCGTTTTCGTCCAGCTTGACCACTTCATAAGTCGGAATTTCGAACTTGATCTTGGTTTCATCTTTTATCCATTCAACACTGCCATTTTGATGGACGGTGAACGGCGGTTTGCCATCCACATCTTGGAATCGCTCTAACACCACCATATCGTGTTGGCTTTTAACATGTAGATTTGGGTACATGCTTTGGCAATAGTAAGACGAGCCGCAGAAAGCTTGGTTGGTTGGCGTCACGTTTTCTCCGCCAACGGATATACCGGCAGCGTCCGCTAAGCGGCCAATTGGCTCAGGGTTTGCGGTTTGCAGCGCTTCCATAAACAGCACGTTGCCGCCATCGTTGATGTACTTAATCAACGCCGTGATGTCACGTTGGCTGAGGTTGGGGTTGTCTAAGTCTGCAACGAACTGGTAGGTCATACCGTCGCCGATGATGCGTTTTGGATACGCCTGCAGCAACAGGATAGGTGTTTGCTTTGCATCAAGCCCGCTGAGTCCATTTTTACCCAAGGTGGTCAATGCGCCAAAGCCAAATTCTGGATTAACAAAGAAGTCGTATTCTAAACCCGACTGTGAGTTATGGTGTGCGGCGTACGCTTTGGTTATGTTGGTCGCAATGTTTAATCCGGCTACCGATTCGCCTTTGTTAAACCATTGGAACAGGTTAGAGAAGAACCGCTTCATTGCCCCGTTATCGTCATGCAATGTATTCACTGCACTGTTGATAGAACATGTTTGTGTTTTGCTATCGATCTTTAAGGCGCGATCTGCCCAATAACTCTCAGGGCACGACAATATACTCGGGTACAAGCCGTTACCCATAAATACCACTTTGCCTTGGCCAATTTCACCCGCTGTAACGAATGGAAATCCGTAAGTTGCATTGTCTTCAGACACGGTTGGGATCGCTGGCATGTCTATGGTTGGATGCTCCGCAATGTATGGTCTGCCCTCGCGTGTCCATGCTTGTTGCTCGCCAAAATTGAGTTCTCGGTTTTTGTCCGCGCGAGGCATCATGATTGGGAAAGCACGGTTAGACAGGTTGAGAGCACGCATACCGCGTGTGTAACCCGTTGCCCCATAGAAGCTGCCGTTGTCATTGAATACATGGAAGGTGTTCACGTTGCGAAAGATAGCATTCAAGGATTCAGTCACGTATTTACCACTGTCCAAGGAAAGCACCGCTGGCTGGTGGAAAGCTCTGCTAAATGGCGTGGTTTGATTGAGCTCCCCATCAATATCTGCGGTTAGCCCGCTACTAAACTGGGCTTCAAATTCGTTAGGTAGCGCAAAATCAGAACCGTCAATAATGCCGCCATTCGGTAGGCTTAGATTAATGAGTTCGTTGATGACATTTGGATAGCGAGCAAAGGTTTGTTGCACCTTCTCGCTAATTTCCAAATTGTTTGTGTTAGAGGTGGCGTAACGATCAAGTAGCGATTGGATGTTGGCTTTTACCACCTGATTATCGGTGACATCTGTGAGTTTATAGTCGATTTGGTTGCCTGTTAGTTTGCCAAATTCAAACGTATCGATACCGAATGTGATGGTATCGCCCCACAAGTATTCGAATTCGCCATTTTCGTCCGTGATGCCTGTAGAGTTGGCTGAGAAATAACTGATACCACTGATGGCTTGGCCGTTTTCATCCGTCAGCTTGCTTCGCGTCAGCACTTTACCTTCGCTGCTTGGCTTATAAACGTAGCTCTCTTCCGCAGATGCAGAAACAAAGTTAGAGTGCAGGTTGTTACTTGCGTCTGGATCGACTGCTGGCACGACATCTTCATCGACGTGAGAGCTTGGCGCTTTATCCACTTCATCGGTCGACTCTTGTTTCTTATTGTCTAGGTAGTCATCAACAACTTGATTGTCATTAAGGTGCTGATAAACATCTTCAATATCGAAAGCGTCTATTTCGTTAAGGCAGATTTCACTGTTGCTGTCGCAGGCATCGATCGATTGAAGGACTTTGGTTACGTTTTGGCCATGTAACTGACTTAAATCAAACGATGTTGTGATGTTGTCATTGAATGTGGCGTTGCGCGAATCACTTGGGAAAGGTGCAATAAATTCACCGAGTTGGACATGTCCCAAAGTACAACTGAACGAGGTGCCCTGTTTAACTTCAAACGTACCTTGGCTAAGAACGCTGCCATTACACTCCACTTCTCCCGATACCGTTTGACCTGAAGCAAGCAGTGAGCCGATGTAAGTGACAGGAGGGATGATGTCTGTCGGAGGAATGGTTTCTATTGGCGGTTGAGGATCAGGAGAGACAGGAATGTCGTCTATGGTGATTTTGTCGTGACAGCCTGTCATGGTGATGGTGGCTATCGAAAGTGCAAGTAAGGTTCTTTTCATAATCTACTGGTTTTATAACGTGAACCAGTATTCTAAGTGCTTATTTTATCTATATTTATCAAATGTTTTAATCATCACAAGTAAAGATCTTTATGGTTTGAAAAGATGGCTTTTTGCGACGAACAAAAAAGCCACTCAACTGAGTGGCTTTCGTTAAATTAGGCTAAGTCTGACTTAGATGTAGTACGCTTCTACTTCGCCTTTAAGTTGGATAAGCATAGGGTTACCGTAGCGGTCTTTTGCTTTTGGAGACGCAATTTTTACCCAGCCTTCGCTTACGCAGTACTCTTCAACGTCTGTGCGCTCTTTGCCTTTAAAGCGAATACCGATCTGGTGATCGAAGCACTCTTTTACAAAGAATGGGCTACGTGGGTTGCCTGATAGGCGATCTGGTAGAGCTGGTTTAGCTGTATCTGTCATTTTTTGTGACCTTGAAGTCCGTAGAAAAAGTGCGCCATTGTAGTCATAGCTTGGTCTTGGTTCAAGCCATCAAATGACGCGAATTAGAAGCGAGCAAAGCTTTTGTTATAACCCCTTTAAATATTGTGCGTTTGCCGTAGGTTGAATTATATCGTTGAGCGTTTGGGCACGCTCTGAGTTTGGTTCTTTTAGCGCAAGTAAAAATGCATCGACTAACTCTGGCTTACTCACCGATACTTTGGTTTCTGTTTGAATATCGCGCAGGTCAATCAACACGTCAGTCAACAGCTGCGGTAAATCTTGCAGCACTTGCAGATTGAGGACGTTGTACTCGCTGTAGATCGCGTTATGACTGCCTTTTTGCTTTTGTACCACGTACGGGTTGTCTTTTAGGTTGATGATGGACGTGCGCTTGTCGCAGCGCTTCAAACAGCCTTTATTGACTTTAATCTTGCGACAGCCTTCGGTTTGTTGGAACAAACATTGGCGACTGGTGAGCAGAGTGTTTGGGTGGTAAATGCTGTAGTAGCTGCGCATGTTGTGTGGTCGCTTAATGTGGCGCATCTGCTTCATGTTCAGCTCGTTAGAGATAAACGCACCGCTTGCGGCGAACTCTTCTTGTAAACACTTGAACGAGTACGAGTTCACCGTGTTCATTTGCGGGCCTGCAACCCAACCTAAACCTAGCTCTTGAGCCAACATGCCCACGCCAGAGTTATTGGTGATCGACAGCGCTGGTTTTACGGCTTCTAAGAATGCACGTGCGGCTTGGTAATCGTCACCAATCAAAATGGCGGGGAACCAAGGTTTCAATCTTGGGTTTGCTTGGAACAATTCAATCATCGCATTCAGCTCACCGGCCAATCCCATTGGTAGCTGGAAGTAGACATCGACATTGCTGTTTTCGCATAGTGCGGTATCTTCTACTGATGAAATCAATACCGATAGCCTAGGAGCGCCTTCGCGCATTTGTGGCGCAGGCAACGTTGGCAAAGTGGGGACATCAATTGCGCCTTTTAGGCTGCTGGCATAGCCTTGCGTTGAAGTCACATCAAAATCTTGAGTCTTCTCTGCAACCTTCTCAATGATCGCGGTTTTGTCGTCGTAGAGCTTCTTCTTCACGCCTTGTACATCATCGGCGGATTCGCATTTGTAGATCTTCGAGAAATGTTTCACCGCGTGGTCACGAGGGTTGTCGATGTACATCGCTTTACCAAAGTCGCCTTGCAAAAACGCGTTGGAGAAATCGCGATTGAAAACGGTGTAAAGCTCAGTGGTGTCGCTTGACAGTTCTACTCCATCACACAAGCGGTCAATCTGTTTACGCCAGTTATCGACCACGGTGTAAACGTAGTGAGATTTCTTAATGCGGCCTTCCACTTTCAACGAATACACGCCCGCATCGGCAAGGGCTTCTAAATCGCCAAATGCCGAGTTGTCTTTCATATTGAGTGGGTAACTATTGCCTGTTTTGGTGGTTTCGTACTGCTCACGACAAGGTTGGCTGCAACGACCACGGTTGCCCGAAGCGCCGTTACGTGCCGAGCTGATGTAACAGATGCCAGAGAAACCAATGCAGTATGAGCCGTGGACAAACACTTCCATCATCACATCGTGTTCACGACCAAACTGAGCTAAATGCTTAATCTCATTGATGTTCAATTCACGAGAGAGATTCACGCGGCTGGCCGTTAGCTGGTTAAGAAACAGGATCTGACCTTCATTGTGCGTATTGAGCTGGGTCGAAGCGTGTACGTCTAGATCTGGGAAATGATTCTTGAGGATGTAAGCCAAGCCAAGATCTTGCACGATGACGCCATCAATTGCGGTTGTGTTTAATTGGCTGAGCAAACGCACGATGGCTGGAATTTCGCTTTCCAGAATCAACACGTTTAGAGTCAGGAAGATCTTACAATCGTGCTGATGCGCGATCTGCAACACGCCATTTAAGTTATCTAAAGTGAGGTTGGTCGCTCGGTTGCGGGCATTAAAGCGGTCTAGTCCGCAGTATATGGCATCGGCACCTGCAGCAATAGCGGCTTTGATGGAATCCAGATCGCCACCCGGGGCTAATAACTCAAATTGATCGCGTGTCACTATTTATCTCTTACTCAACATGAACGTGAGCACGCATTCTACGGGGTTCAAAAATGTGATGTTGGTCTAGTTCACTTTTTATTAATCTGGGTCAATAAGATTTTATTGCTTCTGCAGTGTCAATGAGAGGTAAATCATAGCTAATAACTTTGTTTGAGCAATCTATGGGTAAAAGTGTATGGTGTCTGTATCCCCTTATCGAGAGTGTAAACAGTAGCAATGATGAACCTAAACTTTATCAAGCATTTCTTAGCGGTTTATGATTTTGGCAGCATTACCAAGGCAGCTGAACATCTGGATATGACCCAACCTTCTATGAGTAGTGCGATCAAAAAGTTTGAAGAGAGTTATGGTCAACCATTGTTTGTGAAACTTGGCAGGACAATCCAGCCAACTGCGGCAGCGGATTCCCTTGCTTATCAAATGCGGCCGATTATGGAGCAACTGAATCAAGCGCTTTATATGCCGCGCCAACTGATTGTTAGTGGGCCTGAGATTATTCTCCAGTCACTGCCGAACATGCAGGGCGTATTGTTAACAGAAAGCCCCGCGATTGAGTATCGCATGCTAGATAAAATTCGCTCTGGTGAAGTGGATATGCTGTTTGATGATATCACCGTGGATGATCATACCTTTGTAACAGAAGAGGTTCGAGACTATAAGATTGGTTTTGCTTGTCGTAAAGATCACCCATTTATTGGGGGCACACTCTCTATGGCGCAGTTCGATCAAGCTGATCACATCCGCTTGAGGCTCCAAGACCGAAATGTCGGCGCACTGGAGGCTCGAACCGAGCAATCTTTTAGGCGGCGTATTGTGCGAGAAGTCACTGGGCCGTCGAACCTTCTACTGAGTGTTAGAAATACGGATGCAATCTGTATTGTGGCGGAAAGCATGTTTGGTTTAGCGCAGGAGCTTGGACTCAAGGTTTTAGAGCCACCATTCCCCATCCGCCCGTATCAACTGAAACTCATCTATCATCGCCGGAATCTGACCAATCAAGCTCATAAGGATGCCCGAGAGAGCATCAAACGCTGCCTAAAACAGCCACTCAGTTGAGTGGTTTTTTTTAGCCGAGTTAAATAACAACACATAGATAATAACTATGTATTGAATAGTCGCTGGTCAATGGTTAACCACACGTCACCATCTTAATATTACCTCATCAACAACGCAGACGGATTTGAAGCGAATTGGTAAGGACACCCGAATCGATTAATCCAAAATTATTGTTTCAGGGTAATATTATGAAAAAGTCTATCGTTGCTTTATCTATCTTGGTTGCTTTTGGCGCATCAGCACATTCTCATGAAGCGTCAGAGCGTTTGACTCATGGCGACCACAGCCACGCTTTCGACATCAGTGACTACAACATCATCATTTCAGATAACTATGACCCAGTGAAAAATGGTGTGAAATTTGTTGAGCCTAAGTTCTCAGCAGAGAAAAACAGCTATGTTCAGCTTTCTGATAAAGATGTCTCTGGGCAGTTCCCTGAAATCATCTGGCGCGGTGAGCCTCTGTTTACACCTCAGTACTCAGAAGAGAACATGCAAGCGGCATTGAAAGAGGGCAAAATCCACCCAGAACTTGCTGAGATGGAACAGCACCTGACACAGCCTGTTATCTTCAAACTTAGCGACCGTATGTACAACGCCTATGGTTTTGAAGGCGCATCAATTACCTTTATTCAAGGTGATGAAGGCTTGATTATTGCTGATGCTGGTTCGGCGAAAGAGACAGCAGAAGCCATGCTAGCGGCTTATCGCCAAGCAACTGGAGATGAGCGTGAAGTGCACACTATTTTCTACACACACCACCACCCAGATCAGTGGGCTGGTAGTGAAGGTTTAACGACTCGTGAGCGTTTTGAAGCGGGAGAAATCAATGTAATTGCTCATGCCGATTTCCAACGCAAAATGAACGAAGAGTCGGGTATTTACCTTAACCAACAATCAATTCGTACTGGCTATGCATTTGGTGCATTCCTACAGCGTGACAACGAGTACGACAAAGGTGTGAACCAAGGCGTAGGCTACCCGTCAGAAGTGATTATGCGCTCTCAGAATAAGAACTTCTTTGCGCCAAATATCTTAGTTGATGACTTGCTGATTCTTGAAGTGGATGGTTTAACGCTTGAGTTCTTCCATACCCCTGGTGAAGCACCAGATGGCGTAGGACTTTATGTTCACGAAACTGGCGACATGGTTGGCGGCGATACTATCCAAGGTGAAACGCTACCAAACCTCTACACCATTCGCGGTGCAGAATACCGTGATGGTCTAGAGTGGGCAGATTCTATCGACCGTATGCGTCGTTACCACCCGTCAGCTTTGTCTTTGCACCATGGTCGTTCGGCGGTAGGGGTTGACCGTGTAGAAGATGTGATGAAGGCGTATGCAGACAGCTTACGTTACATGCAAGACCAAACCGTACGTTTCATCAACAAAGGTTACACCATGCATGAGCTTTCTGACTCTATCCGTTTACCAGAAGAGCTGAAAGACCATGACTACTTGCGCCCGCTTCGTGGCTCTGAGTACCAAAACGTTGCCAACATCTATGCAGGTAATGTGGGTTGGTTTAACGGTGACGCATCAGAGTTTGCTAAGCCTGCTCATAAAGATATGGCACAAATGTACGTTGATATGATGGGCGGTGATGCCAAGATCAAGAAAGCGGCAGAGCAGTTCATCAAAGAGCACAAATACGGTGAAGCGATGCAAGTGCTTACTCATGTTATTCGTGTTGACCACCAAGACATGGACGCTCGTGAACTGAAAGCACAAGCGATGGAAAACTGGGCGTGGGAGCAATCGGTACCAGGCTGGCGCCACTGGGGTTTAACCGGTGCAGCTGAGCTACGTGGCCAACTTGATGGTGTGCTCGATACGATGAACTTCTTTGGTGACGCGAGCAAATTTGTCGATGCGCCAACCGATGATGTGATTAGCTTAATCCCAACTCGCCTGAAAGCGGAAGAGTTAAAAGCTGATGAAACCATCGTTATCAATATTGATATTGAAGGGGCGAGCTACTTGATTAATGTGTCAAATCGCACCATGGCAATCGACAAGATGCACGCAGACAATGCCGACTTAACGGTGAAAGTATCGAAAGCTGATTTTGTTCACCTGTTCTTAGTCAAAGATTTGAGTGTTAAAGAGTCATCGGCAAAAGCAGTCAAAGGAGACTTAAACAAGCTGCAACGCCTAGTGGATGTGACAGACGTATTTTCTCCATTCTACCTACACGTTCGATAACCCAATTATCGGATACCAGATGAGGCAGGGATGCCTCATCTTTCTTTTATTGGGAAATCAAATGGGGTAAGACAGATGAAATTTGATAAAAACACCTTCGTTCCACGTGCTACCTTCGCCGCTATATTCGCCACGCTCATCATCGCACCACAAATTAAGGCCGAAGACGTTCAAGACATGAGTGACCCACTTGCGGTTTATACCCAAGCAGGAGCGGGTTGGACCACAAAAGGGGCCAACATTAAGCTGGGCCAATCTTATGATACAGGCCATGAAGAGACGATGGCTCAACATGTATTAGAGTTAAAAGGCATTGGCGGTGATTTACTGGGCACATCATCTCAGGCAACTGACTCGGTTGACTCGATGCGCTATCGTCATTTCCATGTTGATACCACTAACGGTCGAGGCAACCAAATTGACCTCAATTGGAACTTTGAGGCAGGAGTAGGTAACGCGTCTTACAGCTTGATCCAATCTTTGCCTAAACTGGGTGCGGTACAGCTTTATCCTTTAGCGGGACTTGGTTTAACGGTTGATGAAAGTGACTCTGGTTACTCGGTACCGTCATCATTTGGTTTAGTCGGCATGTACGGTAAAGTTGAGATCACCGACTCCATTTGGCTTAACTACAACCCTATGTACACCACTCAGCTTGGCGGTAATGACGGCTATCAAGAGAGCTATGGATTCGTCAACGAAGCGGCGATCGGCTATCAAATAACACCGAGGCAAAACATCCGCGCATTTTGGAACTGGGGTGAGACTCTAGATGGAACAGACTTTCGCGTCGAGATGAACTATCAGTTTTAACTCAGCTATCAGGCTTCGCATCGAGTGTGCCGAAGTCTGATATTTCTTTATCGGCTCCTTTAGCTTGGAAATTGAACAAGTGCCTATCGTCCGCTCTATCCTAGAGCTCTGGACTATGCCTCAGTATCAGCCTCTCTATTATCAAAAAATAATTGATAATAATTCAAAAATTAGACGCTTTATCGCGCTCTTATCCTGCCTTAATATCACTCTCAAGCAAACATAAAGCTGAAGCAATCAAAGTGGTTGCGGACGATAAATATCAAGGCTAAGTCGATGAGCAAATTGACAATTGTGGCAAATATTATTGCTAAGCAAGACAAAATCGAAGTGGTGAAAAGTGAGCTTATCAAGCTGATAGAGCCAACTCGCTTGGAAGAAGGCTGCATAGATTACAATTTGCACCAAGACAACGAGAATCCAGCGCATTTTGTCTTCCTGGAAAATTGGACATCACGCGAGCTGCTGCAAAAACACCTGCAAAGCGAGCACATTGCCGCGTACAAAGCCGCAACAGAAGTCGCGGTTGAACGGTTTACTCTCGACGAATTGACCCATATTGCGTAACGCAACCCCTATTATATTGAGGCACGAACATGACACATCCAATCATTAAAGACTTAAACACTCGTTACACCGCGAAAAAATACGATGCGACGAAACGCATTTCTGCTGACGATATCCAAGTGATCAAAGAGGCGCTGCGTCTATCGGCTTCGTCTATCAATTCGCAGCCTTGGAAATTCATCGTATTGGAAAGCGACGATGCGAAACAGCGTTTCCACGATACGTTTGCCAATAAGCATCAATTTAATCAACCGCACGCGAAAGAAGCTTCACACACTATTCTCATGGCTTACGATCCAAAATTCACCAAAGAGAAATATGCCAAGCGTGTCGATGCCGAAGTGACATCAGGCCACTTACCGGAAGAGCGTTACCACATGATGCTTGATGGTGCCTACGGGTTTGCAGAAGCGAATACCGACGAAAATGGCTTTAACGGCAATTGGACAAAAGCACAAGTCTACATTGCACTGGGTAACTTACTGCACACTTTGGCTCGCCTTGGTATTGATTCAACGCCAATGGAAGGGGTCGATCCAGAGCTTATCGGCCAGATCTTTGAGCAAGAGTTAGATGGGCATGTCTGTGAAGTGGCATTGGCGATTGGCTACCACCAAGGTGGGGAAGATTACAACCACGGCCTACCGAAAGCGCGTATGCACATGGATGACGTGATTGAAGTGCTTTAATCACAATATCCCTGAAAAAGACGACAAAGCCTGACCTTAGCGTCAGGCTTTGTCGTCTTTGCAATACTCAACACTTAAAACGGGTGATGAGTAAAAATATCGTCGATCATTTCTTCAAGCAGCGTGTCATCGTCGTTGGCTTTCGCGTAGGTACGCAAACCCGCAATTTGCACTTGGAGATGCCGAGCAAGTTTGTTGGCATCTTTCTCTGGAGAGAGTTCACCATGCTGCTGCGCTTGAACAATCACTTGTGCAAATGTCTCTTCCATCTTGCGAAAACAGGCTTGTGCTTGTTCTAGCAGTGCTTGGTGTTCATCGGTCAATTCTGCGATGGTTTTGGCCAACATGCACATTCCATTGGGCGCATGATGTTTCGTATTTATAACCACTTGTTTCACAAACGCTTTCAGACCATCCAGTGGCGAAGAGGAAGCTTCTAGGCAGGCGTTTAAGTTCTCAATACCCATCTGCGTGTAGTTGTTCAACGCTTCCTTAAACAGCCCATCTTTGCTGCCAAATGCTGCGTAAATGCTGCCTGGGCGCATATCGATCACGTCTTGTAAGTTTCTCATTGAGGTGGCGTGAAAGCCTTTTTGCCAATAGAGATCGGTGGCTTGATTGATGACCCACTCTCGGTCGAATTTTGCGGTTTTGCCCATGCTGTAGAAACTCAATGTTGAACGACAGTTCAAATTATAGGTGGTTTGTTAGGGGCGGTAAAGCTGTGATCAAGCATCTTTATCGTCTGTGATACTAGGCACATAAAAATAAATTACTGATTTTTAATGGCTTTAAAATTATTTGAACGATTGTTCAAATTAATTATTGAACGTTCGTTCAAATAGATCTATCGTATGTTCATCGCTAGGGCGTATCTAGCACTGAAAAACAAAGACAGGAAGGAAAGAAAATGAACGAGTTCAAACGCCACACTATTGAATCAGCACCAGAAGAGTCGAAAGCCATCTTGCAAGGTGCGCAGCAAAACATGGGCGCGGTTCCGAATTTACTTGCGACATTGGCTGAATCACCAGAAACGCTTAAGGCGTACAATCAGCTTCATGCTCATTTCGCCAACAGCTCATTTACCGCTGAAGAACTCACTGTTGTTTGGCAAACCATCAACGTAGAACACGAATGCCGTTACTGTGTTCCTGCGCATACATTGATCGCTAACTCAATGAAGGTGGATGAGAATATTACACAGGCGCTGCGAGACGGGACTCTGCTACCAACAGACAAACTTCAAGCCTTGCACGACTTTACCTTGAGCATGGTTCGTGCGAGAGGTAACGTGACTCAGGCTGATCTGGAAGCGTTTTATGCAGCGGGTTACGGCCAGCAGCAAGTTCTAGAAGTGATTCTGGGTTTGTCGCAGAAAGTGATCAGTAACTATGTCAATCACGTGGCGAAAACGCCATTGGATCCTATGTTCCAACCTTTTGCGTGGGGCAACTGATTCACTCGATTACTGGTCATAGATCAGTAATGCATATTTTTAGTAAGGCCCAAAGAGTTTGGGCCTTTTTTTGTATTTGCTCGATCAAGATTCAATCGGTACCACGAGTATATCCACAGGAGACTTGTTGATGAGGTGCTGCGAGTAAGAAACAATGCGACTCCAAAAGTCTTGGTGGTGGCCGCATATTAAAAGATCCACTCGGCTGTCTTGAATCACACCATGCAGCTTGTCGCTCAAATCCCCGGTTCCGATAAAAAACTGGCTGATGGGGAAGTTGGCATTGTCTTCAAATGCCTTGAGCTGCTCCATTTTATGGCTATCGAGTGGTCTTAGATCTGGGGTCGCTTTGATGTCGACAATATCAGGGTAGATTTCGCCGTGCGTCCCGTCGATATGAATAAAGGAGATACGTGAATCAAGCTGCTTAGCAAGAAAAACAGCGCGCTCAATAAGGATGTTACTCTCTTCTGAAATCTCTAATGCGACAAGGATATGTTTGTAATGCATAACCAGCCTCTTCCTAATCAATACACACATATAGAGAATAGACGCTCCAAAGAGCAAAGATTGCTAACTCGATCTCGCTCCGAATAAATACTCAATCTATTTCATTTGATATTGATCTTTGTCAGCTTGAGCTTTTCATCAAAGGCGGTGTAATCTTTCGATAATTATCAAACAGGAATAGATAATATGTTGCTTGAAGATCTGCACGTAGTACTGAAAGTGGCTGAGATGCGCAGTATTACTAAAGCTGCCACCGCGCTAGATATGAGGACTGCAACGGCGAGTGCAGCTGTGAAACGTGTTGAAGCGTCACTTGGCAGCGAGTTGTTTATCCGCACAACACGGCAATTGAGGCTCTCAAGTGCAGGTGAGCGCTATATCCCAGAGTGCGAAAAGGCGCTGGAGCTATTGTCGCAAGCGAAGCAGCTTATGCGAGAAGAACAAGGGGAGATCGACGGCGAGGTGAGAATTTCACTCTCCTCAGACCTTGGGCGTAATGTTGTTGTCCCTTGGTTGGATGAGTTTTTAGACGCGCACCCTAAGTTGTCGTTGCGCACCCACTTGAGTGATAGCAATGTCGATCTCTACCGTGATGGCGTGGATATCGCACTGCGTTATGGTTCACCGACAGATTCAAACCTGTATGGATTTAAGATATGTGATATTCGAAAAGTATTGTGTGCCAGCCCTGAGTATTTAGCCAAACATGGCGAACCCAAACACCCTGATGACTTAAAGCATCACAATGGGCTGTTTTATCAGTTACGTGATGTGCTGAAAGATGAGTGGGAATTTGTCAAAGATGGGCAAGAGATCAAAGTAAAAATGTCGGGAAATCGGGCATCAAACGATGCGGATTTGGTAAGACGCTGGTGCGTGGCCGGAAAAGGGATCGCGATAAAATCTTATTTGGATATGTCGAACGATTTGCTGGCGGGAAATGTCGTGGAAATCATGCCTGACTACCAGCCCACAAGCAGTGAATTGTGGTTGGTCTGCCCAAGTCGTCGCTCTATCACACCCACTGTGCGCTTGCTGCGCGATATGTTCCGCGAGAAGACACAACACGTGTGCGACCTGCTTAATCAACGGGGCATTATACGCTCGTAATCGTCTTTTTGCTTAGGTCTTGCTTTGAGTCAGAGAAACGCGAAAGTGCTTGTGTTACATGTGAGGTTTATTTCGCTTAAAACGGCACGACTATGTTTCGTAAAATTATTCAAACCATAAAACGCTTAGGCTCAACGAACAATAACTATGAGCAAGAAGTCACCGAGATCGTCGACGCGATTGGCGGTCTTGACAATATTTTGGAACCTGGCGCGTGCGCGACTCGCCTTCGACTGACACTTAAGCAGACCGCTTTGATTGATAAAAAACGTCTGACGGACAGCGGCGCATTTGGCGTTGTGATCTTAGATGAGCAACATGTGCAAATCATTTACGGGGTTAAGGCGAATAGCTACTCTCAGATCATTGAAGAGCGTCTACAAACTAGGAAAGGGTAATCTAAAAAACCGGCCCTATTTTGCGTCGAATATCGGCGTAGACTAATCCAAACAATCATTCGAAGAGCACAGATTATGTCATTTCCAAAACACTTTCTTTGGGGCGGCGCGATTGCTGCCAACCAAGTCGAAGGCGCCTTCAATCAAGATGGCAAAGGCTTGTCTACCTCAGACATGTTGCCAAACGGTATTTTGAGCCCTCACCAAACACGGGAAGAACGAAACGAAGGAATCAAAGATCTCGCCATCGACTTTTACCATCGTTACCCAGAAGATATTCAGTTGTTTGAAGAGATGGGTTTCAACTGCTTACGTTTGTCCATTGCTTGGACGCGCATTTTTCCAAATGGTGACGAGTTAGAACCCAATGAAGCCGGTCTTGCCTACTATGACAAGTTGTTTGATGAGTTAGCCGCACACGGGATGCAGCCGTTTGTCACCTTATCGCACTATGAGATGCCTTACGCATTGGTGGAAAACTACGGCGGCTGGGGGAGCCGAGAGCTCATCACCTTTTTCGAACGTTACGCACGCACGGTGTTTGAGCGTTATAAAAACAAGGTCAAACTTTGGCTAACCTTCAATGAAATCAACATGTCTTTGCACGCGCCTTTTACCGGGGTTGGTCTTCAAGAAGATGCGAGCGAGCAAGCGATCTACCAAGCGATTCATCACCAACTTCTTGCCAATGCCAAAGCGGTGAACCTGTGTCATCAAATCATCCCAGATGCCAAAATCGGCAATATGCTGTTGGGGGCGCTTTATTATCCGTACACCTGCAACCCAGATGATGTTCTGGCAGCGAGGCATGAGAACAATCAATGGCTGTTTTTCGGGGATGTGCAAACACGTGGTAAGTACCCTGGGTACATGCAACGTTATTTCCGCGAAAAAGGGATTACCATCGATATGCAAGAGGGCGATCTCGAACTGCTGGCCAGCGCGAGTGTCGATTTTATTTCGTTTAGCTATTACGCCAGTGGCTGTGCTAGCGCCGATCCCAAAGATAAAGAAGTCGGCAACATCGTTTCAGGTGTGCCGAATCCTTACCTTGAGAAAAGCCAGTGGGGTTGGTTGATTGACCCGAAAGGGCTGCGAGTGTTGCTCAACTTTTTATACGACCGATACCAAAAACCGTTGTTTATTGTTGAAAACGGGTTGGGCGCGCGTGATGAAGTGACACCAGAAGGCGAGATTATTGATGACTATCGCATCGCGTACTTAAATGATCACCTCGTACAGGCTCAAGAGGCGATACTCGATGGTGTTGATTTGATGGGCTTTACCAGTTGGGGACCGATTGACTTAGTCGCGAACTCGACTGCCGAGATGAGTAAACGATACGGCTACATTTATGTGGATCGCCATGATGATGGAAGCGGCACGCTTGAACGTAAGCGCAAGAAAAGCTTCTATTGGTATCAGGACGTCATCCGCAGTCATGGTCAGACATTGAGCAAATAAACGAATGAGGAGCCAATTGGCTCCTCATTTTGTTTTTTGGCAGGACAGAAAAAAATCAATGGCAGATTCTAAGTTGCGTTGTCGCTCGCTCAGATCATTGGGTGCCATTCCCAAGAAAACAGGAAAAAAGGTTCGCCCTTTGATTAACGCCCATAAATTGGTCGCCAGCTCTGCACTGTTTTGCTGCGGCAGAGCACCATGATGAATGGCAGAATCTAACCAAGCCTCCATTGGGCAGGTTTTAATGCTCTCAACATTATTCAAATGACATTGACCTTGGCACATGGCTTCAATCGTAATGGCAACCAGCAAACGGCGTCTTTCGCACTTCATCACTCGCTCAAGCTGAGTGGAAAAAATGTCGATCAGCTGTTGGCGTAAACTCTGGTTGGGGTCGAACGGCGGCAATGCGTGATTAAGCTTCTCTTCTTCCATGATGTGCTCAACAACCGCTTGGTAGAGATTCTCCTTTGACCCAAAGTGAGAATAGACCGTTGGTTTGGTTGTTCCTGCTTGCTTGGCGATGACCTCCAAAGAGGCGCCTTGAACGCCAAGCTCTTTATAACATTCAATTGCCGCTAAAATAATACTCAGCTTGGTTCGTTCGCTGCGTTGACTTCGTTTATCCATACCTTTATCCGTACAGGATGGGGAAAGCTGAGAAGCTACCATAGTTTGTCGTTCCTTCTACTATTGGCGCGGTGTTTTGAGAGTTTTTTCATCTTTTAGTCGCTCGTTCGCTGCTTTTAGCATCAAGGTGCGCGATTGAGTATTTCGTTAAGCTGGTTGACGATATTGACCATAGGGTCGATTTTTTTACCAACGAGTTGCGGCGCATCAGGTGTCGATAACACAAAGTCGGTCGCTTCAATCCCCTCGGCGATGGGCACATAACCTGTATAGCGCTCTTTGATTGTTGCAAGAGTCACTTGCTTTGGCCGCACAATCCGTTGTTCGTCAAGGACAAAGAGAGTCGGGATGCCGTCCTCAGTATGTAGCGCGATTTCTGGCACAAACAGCTGGGGTTTTGGCTCTGGGCTATTGAGGTAGAGTGTCGTCTTCGAGCCAATCAGGTGTTCGCCATTACCATTGTCAAACACCGCATAGGCGGATAACTTTGCATGTTGTTCAGAGAGGCTTGAGTCGACGTACTTGAGCTTGCCATCAATAAAGCCCCCCTCCGCTGATTGAAGCGACGCTTTTAAGGTGTCGGGCTCGTTATTCAGGACTTGGCGGAAGGTATTGAGCACCTCTGGTGAGGCCATAAAGTGCACTTCAACCGTATCAGTGGCCACCAGTTCAGAAATTAGATCTCCCGCATTGACAAGGTTGCCCGTATTAAAGCGAATTTGGCCCATTTTGCCCGAAAATGGCGCGTAAACCGTGGTCGACTTCAGCGCCTTTTGCGCATTGAGTAAATTGTTTCGTGTTGCGTCGACGGCTTTCACAGCGGTATTGATCCTTGGATCGTTTTCATGAGCGGTACGGGTGAGCTCTATGATGTTTCTTGTCGCCATTTGATACTCATACTCTGCCGCCTTAACTGCGAGGGCGGGCAAAGCATCATCAAAGCTAAATATCGGCTCTCCTTGGTCAACGTATTCGCCATCCTGAACATAAATCGTATCGATTTTTGCGCTATGCTCAGCAATGATTTGGGTGAATTGCGATGGCTTAATTTCGCCATCGAGTGGGGTTAACTGGGTGACTTGGCGCTCGATTGGAAACTGAACCACGTAAGCGGTGGGCTGCGCGTTTGGTCCAGCTTCTGAACGCTGACAAGTAAAAAACAGAATCGGAGCAAGAGTAAAAGTAAGGCCAACAGAAAGGGCGAGTTTGTTCATGTCTGTCCCTGGATTATTATTGTTCTGGCTTATTGGATTGGTAAATGGTGCTGATTTTATTATCGCTCCCAAGAATATTTTAACTTTACCGTTAAGTAAAGTTATTGGCAGGTTCAAGAGTGAGACAAGGTTAAGACCAGAAAACAGCGGTACGGGTTAATTCTCGGATTATGAGAAACTATTGTGACTAATGCTTATTAATTCCTACAGGATAAGAATACAATTTGATCATCAACCAATTCTAGCGATACAACAAGAGCGTGAACTCTATGAAGCAGAGTAGTGGACAAGTAAACGAGAAGGTTCTGCAGTTATTAATGCAAGTGGCGGTGAATGATGAGCCGGTGACTGCCAAACAGCTCAGCGAGCAGGTAGGAACACCAATCAGTAGCTTATATCGCCATCTTAAACTGTTAAAAGAGTGGAACCTGATTGAAGAGAGTCCATCAGACAAGACCTTGATCATCGGTCCGGCTGCATTGATGCTAATGCGCAGTTACGAAACCAGCCAGCACGATTTGGATGCGGTTGATGTGGTGCTAAATCGGCTGCAAAAACAGACCGGTGAAATGGCGGCGTACATGGTGCCTGTAGGCTACAGAGCGCTGTGTGTGAGTCGTAAAGAGAGTATGCAGGCGCTTCGTTGCAGCTACGTCCAGGGTCAAAGTCAACCTCTGCTGCGAGGCGCCTCATCAAAGGTGATGCTTGCGTATATGCCTGCGCAGCGATGCGAAAAGATCTTACGTTACTTTGGCGAATACAACCATATTTCGCAGTGGCAAGAAGAGTTGGCGCAAATCCGCAATCAAGGATACGCGCTCAGTACTTCGGAGATCGACTCAGGGGTGTCAGGGATCAGCGCACCAGTGATGAAAGGAACAAAATTGGTCGGAGCGATTTCGGTCATGGCGCCTGCCCATAGGGTAGAACAAAACCGGCAAAAGATAATTTTGCACGTTCTTCAAGCAGCAAGGGCTTTGCCCCCAGAAAGGTAATGCGATGTTTGGGCTATTTCGACGTAACAAAACACACAGTATCACAGGTATTTCTTCACATCGGTTAGCGTTGTTGACCGTATCGGAACGAATTAAGCCAATGAAACAGGTGGACTTTGAGATAGCCGATCAGAGCTTAGAAGAGATGTTTGACTGGCTAATGTCGTTGGATCAATCGCACTGGTTAAATGGTGGTCACTACAATCTCATGGAGCAGTCTGCCAATCAGTTCCAGTTGCACCTCAGCCGTTTTCTAGGCTCTGATACTTTGCCCGTTGTGCTGACAAACAATAGCGAGAGTTTGCTCTACAGCTTGCCTCTTCTTCATTCTTCGCAGCGAGATTTAGGCATAATTCATATTGGTCGGCAGTTTGAGTTAAAAGCGTCACTAGAGCCTGACCAAGGCTCGGCCTTTCACTTCGCATTGTCACGCTACAATGAATGCCGATTGTTCTGTTTGGGGATTGACAGTGCCAACATTGACGAGCGAACCATTGAGTATGCAGAAGATCTTGGCTGTGATTGGTTAACGTTGCCAGAGTGCAATTTTAGTCATCGTTTTCAAGTGAAGCAGCAGATCGCGACGTATCTTACCCATTGTGAAGAGGTGATACTCAACATTGATCTTGCGTGCTTATACCCAGTTTCTCGTTTGGAGCAGGGTAGCGCATTGGATATTCAAATGGTCAGCCGTATGTTGAGACAAATCTTGATTTCAGGAAAGGTGCGCCAAATTCAGTTGGTCGGCTATAAAGATAAACACCTGTTCTCCAAACAAACTCA
This sequence comes from Vibrio sinaloensis, assembly GCF_000808535.1. Classification (GTDB taxonomy): domain Bacteria; phylum Pseudomonadota; class Gammaproteobacteria; order Enterobacterales; family Vibrionaceae; genus Vibrio; species Vibrio sinaloensis_D. Next base: position 14,852 of record NZ_JWLV01000027.1, on the reverse strand, counting down.
GGCCATTTTCCATGAGCTTGCCCAAATGTTTCCATCGAACAACTGCGCAGCTTAATGTTACTTTCTAACATCGCAATTTTCTTGTGCGAGGCAAGGCTAAGCGATGTTAGCGCTAAGCGTAAGTGATGAATTGATGAGTAATAATGAGCCTTGCTTGTCGGGGCTCAAGCCATTCACGGTTGCACATTCTTCTTGTTCAGTTTTGTCCCTTTTCCCATCATTCCCCGTCCTTTTCGAGTGTGACCAAATTCACTTTTTAGCAACAAAGTCCTTACTCTTTGTGCCGTGTTACTTTTCTCCCAACTAATTATACCTTTGTCACTAACCCTTTGATCTGGCGTGTCTCGCGCAATGTTACTTTTTAACAATCAAGTTAATCTTCATAAATCGCCCAAAAACTAAATTTATTTAAAAACAATAGTTTAAGTTTGATTTGTTGGTCTCGTGTTAGAAACTATCACACAAATTTATTTTTGTGATCGTGAACACTTCACCACAATTATCTTATCGGTATGGTTAATTTATCCGCACTTCAGTGAGCAAAACTTATGCGGAAGCGCCTCCAAGGAATGCTGTCAAAAAGGAAGGACAATGGGTTTATGACATTACCGAATAACATCATTGCAACAACAAAAAATCGGCTAAATAAAGCCAATCAATTTGCAGTGGGAATTTTGACTGTCTTATTGATATTGGATGTTTGGCTAGGCGTGTTGGATCGCTACGTACTCAAGCTGCAATTGGTGTGGGTTGAAGAGCTGGCACGTTACATCATGATATGGGCAATCTTAATGGCGGTGCCATGCTGTACCGCAGGAAGAGAACATATGGGGTTAGAATTTGTCACTAAGCGTTTTCCCTATGTCGCCCAACAAGTGGTTAAGATTGGCGTTGGCGCGCTGACTTTTAGCTTCTTTGGCTACATCGCCTACTTGGGCTATACCTTTGCAGAAAAGGGCGCAAATCAACTTTCAACGGTTTTCTCTATGCCAATGGCTTATGCCTATGCGGCAATCCCCGTCACTTTTGCTCTGTCCAGTTTCCAAGCTTTGTTGGTCTGGCTTGAAGATATCTACGCGCTGAAGCTGTACTTAGCGTCTGAAAAGTTTGATGTGCAAGGAGAGCAGTTATGATTGTCGGCGTAGTGTTTTTATTATTAATGCTGATTGGCGCTCCGATTGCTATCGCGTTAGGTGTGGCAGGTATCACCGGGATGTACGATATGGGCGGTGCACACTTTGCGTCGCTGGCACCAAGTAAGATCTTTAATGGCTTAAATATATTCCCTTTCTTAGCGATGCCGTTTTTCATCTTAGCGGGTGAGATCATGAATCACACAGGCATCACTAATCGACTCGTCTACCTGTCGGAAGCGTTGGTTGGTCACTTTCGTGGTGGTCTCGCGCATTCAAACATGGTGGCATCGGTGTTTTTCTCAGGTATTACCGGTTCAGCCACCGCGGATGCCGCGGCATTTGGTCGAACGCTGGTGCCAGCTATGGAGAAACAAGGCTATTCGAAAGATTATGCTTGCGCGGTGACGGCGGCGGGCTCAATCATCGGCCCTACCATTCCCCCATCAGGGCTTATGGTGGTTTATGGCTCCCTTATGGGGGTGTCGATTGGCGGCTTATTTGCAACGGGTATTTTACCGGGCATCTTGGTGTGCCTAGTATGTATGGCAATCATTGGCGCAATGGGTAAACGCAAAAACCTACCAAAGATGAGCCAAAAAGCGACGCTCGCTGAAGTACTGGATCACTTTAAAAACTCAGCCTTAGCATTGCTGATGCCACTTATTATTCTTGGCGGGATTGTGTTTGGCATTGTGACGCCAACGGAAGCGGCATCAATCGCGGTGGCTTACGCGCTGGTAATTGGTACCTTCATCTACCGGAATCTAACGCTAAGTGCACTCTTTCAAATGGTGATTCGCACGGCACAAATCTCGGCGGTTATCTACCTCATCATTGGTTCCGCTTCGATTCTTGGCTGGTGGTTGAGCTTTAATCAGATCCCACAGATGATTGCGGACATGTTTATTTCATTGTCGGACAACCCACATGTGATTTTGGCGCTGATCATCGCGCTTCTACTCACGGTTGGCATGATCATGGATATCAATGTGATGTTGATTATCCTAGCGCCAATCTTAGTGCCATTGACGATGGAAATCGGTATGGACCCGCTGCATGCAGGTATCGTCTTTATTCTTGCTCTTAATATCTCATTGATGACACCGCCAATAGGGGCTTGCTTGTTCGTCCTTTCATCCGTCACAGGGGCAAAAATAGAAGGCATATCGAAAGAGTTAATGCCGTTCCTTATCGGCCAACTGCTGCTGTTATTCGCTATCGCATTTTTCCCAGACATAGTGCTGTTTATCCCACGACTGCTGGGCTACTAGCACTGCAACACCCTGACCCTACAAATCCTGGCTATTGCATTAGCCTAGCCAGGTAATAACTAAAATTCATACATAATGGAGTTATTATGAAAAAGCTAACCAAATCACTGATCGCAACTGCTCTGGCAACCAGTCTTTTTACCGCCCCTTTTGCTATGGCAGAAAAGGTCCTGCGTATCGGCCATGACAATAAAGCTGACATCATGGAGAACCCTGCCCACGCATTTACTGGGGTGTTTAAAAACATTGTTGAAACGGCAACCAACGGTGAAATTAAGGTTCAAGTATTTCCTAGCAACCAATTAGGAACGGCGAAAGAGCACATTCAGATGGTGCGTGATGGTCAGCTGCAAGGAACACTTTCGCCCGTTGGTCCTCTTGCCGGCTACTACCCACGTATTGGTGTATTAGATGTGCCTTTTGCATTTGATAACAACGCGTCTACCTATGAAGTGCTTGATGGCAAGTTTGGTAAGGCGTTAGCGGGCGACATTGAGGCAGAACTGAAAGATGTCAAAATCTTAGGCTTCCCAGATACAGGCGGCTTCTTCTCAGTGACTAACTCTAAGCGCGCCATTGAAGATCTCGATGATTTTAAAGGTTTGCGCATTCGTACCATGACGCTGCCAACACACCAAAAAATCATTCAGTCTCTGGGCGCAGAAGCGTATCCGCTCTCATGGGGCGAAGTCTATTCATCTCTGCAAACAGGCGTGATTGATGGTCAGATGAACCCTGTACCTACGGTCTCTTTCGCTAAGTTTAACGAAGTGCAGAAATACCTCACCCTGACGAATCACTTGTTTGCCCCATACACTTTCATGGTGAACAAAAGCTTCTACGATGGGTTAACGGAAGAAGAGAAGAAGATTGTTTCCGATGCGGTCGAGATTGCATTGAGCGCTAACCGTGGTCTATCACGGTTGATTGAGGCATCAAGTGATCGCGGTCTAGAAGGGCTGAAAAAACGTATGAAGGTCAATTCACTAAACGCTGAGCAGCGTGAGTCAATGCGAAAAGCAACGCAGCCTGGTGTGATTGCTTACGTGAAAGAAACACACGGTGATAAAGGTACTGAACTTCTGAACCTATTCCTTGAGGAAGTCGATAAAGCCAACCAATCTACCTATTTGAAATAGGCTCTCTCCAGCCACTTGCCCCGACACGCGTTGGGGCTTTTTTTGTTTTTAAGGGATAAGTATCCCGTCGTGCTGTCGATAGTGAAGTTCTGCTTTCTCATTTTACAGAGCCTAAAAACGCAAAAGCTGGCGATTAAGCCAGCTTAGTTTTTTGGGTTAGCACATTAAGATTCTTTGTTCGCGTTTTTGTTCGACTCTTTCCAATACTGAATACGAACGCGATGCAATTGTGCTTTTCTCATTTTCTTCATGATATTCCCTCACGTAAATACAAATCCGCTCTTCACTGAGCTAATGTGAATCAAGTTCCTCATGAACAAGACTCAATTTAGCCGCCAATTTTCAAAAAAGCTAGGGTTTGGTTCACAATTTTTTGCATGTATGCCGTACCTTATTTACCAAAATTGAACCATAGCGCACTTTAATGAGTTTGCCATGTAAGTGTCGTTTTTCTGTAAAGGGTTCTTAACCCATAAGAAACAATAAGTTAATTTCTCTGTCATTTACGGCTTCTACCATTCCTTGGCAATTTTTATTAAAACTAAGCAAGGAGTCAGCAATGTGTCCAGTTTCAAGCGATAAGCGTGATAATCAGGATTCTGAGTTCAGCCAAATGATCGATGCTCGTCTGTCGAGACGCCGATTTTTAGCTGGAACAGCGGCAGTAAGTGCAAGTGCATTTCTCTCGCTAAACCCGATCACAAAGGCTTTCGCTGCAAAAGGTGAAAGTGCTCTGCTCAACTTTGAAGCGGTTCCAGCATCGACAGCTGACGCATTCATCGTACCTAAAGGTTATAAAGCGACCCCATTACTTTCTTGGGGAGACCCAATCTTTAATGGCGCGCCTGAGTTTGACCCAAGTGGTAAGCAAGGCTCTGACGCACAGCTTCGTCAGTTTGGTGACAACACCGACGGCATGAGCTTTTTCCCAATCAATGACAACCGCGCAGTGATCGCGGTAAACAACGAGTACACCAATTACGATTTGCTGTTTGATCACGGCGGAAAGGCGATGACAGCAGACGACGTTCTTAAAGCGCAAGCAGCGCATGGTGTTACCGTGTTTGAAATTATCAAATCCGATAACGGTTGGACGCTCGACAAGAGCGGCGCACGCAATCGACGCATCACCGCAAACACGCCTATGAGGCTAACCGGCCCGGCTGCGGGGCACGATCTGATGAAAACCGAGCTAGACCCTTCAGGTATGACGCCGCTTGGCACATTCAACAACTGTGCGAATGGCCAGACGCCTTGGGGAACTTACCTCACGTGTGAAGAGAACTTTAACGGCTACTTTGGTACTAGCGCGAGCGCAGAGCTAAGTGATGATCACAAGCGTTATGGTGTGAAAGCGGCGAAGAGCAAGTATCAGTGGCATGACAGCGACGAGCGTTTTGATGTGGCAAAACATCCGAACGAACCACATCGCTTCGGCTGGGTTGTTGAGATTGACCCGAATGATCCAACATCAACGCCGCTAAAGAGAACAGCTTTAGGTCGTTTTAAGCATGAAAATGCAGCGCTACTGATCAACGATGACGGTCACGTGGTTGTGTATCTCGGTGACGATGAGCGCGGAGAGCACTTATACAAGTTTGTATCGAAGAACAAATATCAGCCAGGCAACGACAAAGTAAACCGCAACCTACTAGAAGAGGGCACTCTGTTCGTCGCCAAATTTGAAATGGATGATAATGAGCTCAAAGGCAAAGGTCAGTGGATTGAGCTGACACATGGCAAGAACGGTTTAACTAAAGAGAACGGTTTTAATGACCAAGCAGAAGTGATGATTTTTGCTCGCCGCGCTGCGACACAAGTTGGAGCCACCACGATGGATAGACCGGAGTGGGTTGCGGTGCACCCAGACAACAACCATGTGTTCTGTACGCTAACCAACAACAAAAACCGAGGTGTGAAAGAAGGTCAACCTGTTGGTGGTCCTAACCCTCGTAAAGAAAACCACTATGGCCAAATTGTACGTTGGGTACCGCAAGCCGGTGACCATACCAATGCGGGATTTGAGTGGGACCTTTACTTAATTGCAGGTAACCCTGAGGTCCACAAAGGCAACCTATATGCAGGAAGTGCCAACATTACCGCAGACAACATGTTCAATAGCCCAGACGGGATTGGTTTCGACTCTGCGGGACGCTTGTGGATTCAAACCGATGGTAACTACTCGAACAAAGGGGACTTTGCAGGACAAGGCAACAACCAAATGTTGTGTGGTGATCCAATGACCGGCGAAGTTCGCCGTTTCTTGACTGGACCAATTGCGTGTGAAATCACGGGGCTGACTTTCTCAGCAGACAACAAAACGATGTTTGTGGGTGTCCAGCACCCAGGTGAAAAAGGCGCGCCTTCTCACTTCCCAGGTGGTGGTAACAGCAAGCCGCGTTCAACGATCATGGCGATCACCCGTGAAGATGGTGGCGTGATTGGCGCATAATCACAATTAAAGTGGTGTAATCAAAGCTTCAGAGTGCCTGACTCTGAAGCTTTTTTTATTCTCAGTTCCTTAAAAGTTGATACCAGCGCGACTATCTATACTGCACAAAGCCTAAAAGCCAAAAATGGATAATATCTCCATTATTGAAACAGCAATGGCTAGGCTGTTTTTTACCAATTACTCACCGTAAAGACAGGACAACATTGAAATATCGCGCCTTGTTGGGAGTTAATTACGTGCTAGATTTGGTTTTTTACAAGGTTGTAACGTCAACTCTCAGTCACTTTTTTGTCAATTAATTGCTCTCTTAAGTGGAAAGGTAGCGCAAGTTTAAGTGGTAATTTTACCGTCTTGAGTGGGATGCAAGCTCAAAAGCAAGAAAAGTGTGACTTTGTATAAATTTGCTACTAAATCTAGTTGCTTCATTTGTACGGTATGTCTATATTGAAAGAGTACCCAAACTAACCAAAGGTGTTTAGACCAAGTCGATTTCAATAGTTAATACGAATACACTGCACGATACAGAAACACAACTTTGCGCGATTTCGCGCTGTGTGATTCCAAAACGTAAAAGAATAAAGTATTGCATGACGGCCTTCGCGATTTAGCGGCATCTTATGGTTAGCCAGGTATTGGTGATGTTAACCATGGAGGAGATTAGGCTATGATATCAGTGATTCTATTCGCATTAGCAATTGTGGTTTTCTTCTGTTGTTGGACTGCCCAACACGGTCTACCTGTGTTAGGAATGAAGCTCGATGAGACCGACCAACTTCTATTGTCGGAAGTGCTCGGTGAAGAAGTTCTAGAAGCATAAGCTACCCACTCAGTCGCGCAGGGGGCACCTACGGGTCCTCCTAGTGCCTGCCTTACTATATATACTCCCCGCTATTCTCTCTTTGCAATGCTGTGCTCAATGGTCTCCTTAACGGTCTTAAACCTTGCCGGCCAATCGCGGTTCTTTTTTGAAAGTAAGTAGAGGCTCTCGGTTATTGAGCTTGGTAATGGATAGACCGTGACCTGCTCTCGGTGGGTAAAACTTTCCAACGTGCTTTTTGGCAAAATAGTAAACCCTAGCCCTTTCGATACAGGCAGAAGAATTTGCGCGAGCTGATTGACGTAGCCCGTCATTGGGACGTCATTCATAGCTAAGCTAGCGAGCTCGGGATCATCGAACTGTGAAAAATAGAGCGCGAAATAGTGGGCAGCATCAGGGTGACGAATAAACCCTAGCTGCTTGAGTGTATCTACGCTTAGTGGCTGCTTACTCGCAGGATGACTGGCGGGTAACATCAAGCACAGAGGCTCATGCCCGAGTTTTTCGCTGTGGAAGCGAGCGTCATTCGGCACTCGTGTCACAATCCCAAGGTCGGCGCGATCGTCGAGTATGTCATTGAGGATTTTATGCTCCGGCGCTGCCTCGACTTGTGGAATGAGTTTTGGGTAGTGGCTTTGCAACTCCAGCAAGGCGGGGTAAAGCATCAGGGCCATTGAACCGGAGCAAGAGAGCGACACGGCTCCAGCATAAGGATCGTCTTCGCCCAATGAGGCAAGGAGCTGCTGTTCACTCTTCTTAAGACGTTTGGCGTAGTCGTAAACGGCGCTTCCTTGCTCGGTAATCGAGAAACTTTTCTTATCTCGCTTAATCAATAGATAGCCGCATGCTTCCTCAAGCTTTTTTATGTGTTGAGTGACGCCAGGCTGAGTCATGAACAGCTTATCTGCCGTTTTGGTAAAGTGACCTGTATCGATAAGAGTGGTAAACGTTTTTAACCAAATAGGGTTGAGCATGATGCTGACTTCATAAAATACCATTATGAAAATTAGGTTAAGCGATAATTGCTAGTTTGTGTAGCAACCTTCGCCTGAACGGCAAAATTATTGTGTGCATCGTGCTTATGATTGCTGTTATTATTCTCAGCAAATAGTCGGGGGGCCTGACCATCATTGATGGCATGGCTGAGATCGCACTGCGAGACCCGTTGAACCTGATTCAGTTAACACTGACGTAGGGAACTATTCGCGTGACACTGGGTAGAGTGTCCGCACTCGCCGGCGGTTTTTCTGCTGGATGAGAGTTCCTGTACGTCTTGTAATAGGAGCACTCATGCCACATTCACAAGACAATATCCCCATCGTATTGACCATTGCTGGCTCAGATAGCGGCGGCGGCGCGGGCATTCAAGCCGACATCAAAGCCATCTCTGCAACCGGCAGCTATGCGTGTTCGGTCATTACTGCCATTACGTCACAAAACACCCTCGGCGTATCCGCTATACATCCAATCCCTGTTGATCATATTGAAAGTCAGCTCGATGCCGTTTTTTCAGATCTCAACATCGTTGCCGTAAAAGTGGGGATGCTCGCTGACATCGAAATCATCGACATGGTTGCGCGAAAGATTCGTCAATATCAACCAAAGCATCTTGTGGTAGACCCTGTGATGGTGGCGACCAGTGGCGATTTGTTGCTAAAACACCGCGCGATAGAGGTCTTGAAGCGTGAATTGCTGCCATTGGCCGATCTCATTACCCCTAATTTGCCAGAAGCGGCCGCCCTTATTGGTGGGCAAGTGCCTAAAACTGAGGATGATATGGGGGCGATGATTGAGCAACTGAGAGGGCTCGGAGCGGATGCTGTTTTACTCAAAGGAGGGCACCTTGAGAGCGATGACAACAGCAACGACCTACTGATTGAAGCCAAAAGTAGTGACTTATTGCGCGCGCGACGCTTTGCGACGAAAAATACCCACGGCACTGGTTGCACCTTGTCATCAGCGATTACGTCTTATCTCGCTCAAGGGAATCGTCTTCACAAGGCGGTGTATCTTGGCAAGCAGTATATTTCTCAAGCGATCTCTCATGCAGATGAGCTCACAGTGGGTCGTGGCCATGGCCCAGTCCATCACTTTTTCCCCGGTCATATCAATGTGAGATAGCCCCCCACTTCAAACACCTACATAGAAACGAAGCTATTGCCTGCTAAGCTGATAAAAGATGCCAACACAGGGAAATGGTAATGAAAGAGCCAGCAAAGCCAGACAATGAAGAGCAGCGCATCGCTGACTTACAAGGGCTGAATATATTGGATACTGAGCCGGAAGAAAGATTCGATCGTGTAACTCGTCTGGCTAAGCGACTTTTAGATGTCCCGATTGCGGTCGTTAGCCTTGTTGACAGCAATCGGCAGTGGTTCAAGTCGTGTCTTGGTCTTGATGCGACCGAAACGCCGAGAAGTATCTCATTTTGTGGTCATGCAATTCTTGGAGATGAGCCTTTTATTATCCCCGATGCCAAACAAGATACGCGGTTTATGGGCAACCCATTGGTTGAAAATGAACCGCATATCCGATTCTATGCCGGCATTCCATTGGTCTATCACGACAATAGCAAGCTTGGGACGCTGTGTGTCATCGACACCAAACCCAGAGAGTTGCAGCCTCATGAAGTCCAAGATCTGGTCGACTTAGCAAAAATTGCCGAGCAAGAACTCGCGAACAGTCTAGAGGCGACCCTTGACTCTTTAACCAAGGTGTCAAATCGACGTGGCTTCAACGTGTTGGCTCACAAGTCTATCGAGTACTGCCGTTTTGGCGGTCTAGCGGTGTCGGTTGCCTACTTCGACCTCAATGACTTTAAACTAATCAACGACAATTACGGTCACCAAGTGGGTGATGAGGTGTTAAAAAACTTCGCAGGATTATTGAGAGCATCTTTTCGAGACTCAGACGTGCTTGCCCGAATGGGGGGCGATGAGTTCATCGTCTTGATGTCAGGGGCTTCGGAGATTGTTGCGAATGTTGCAGTGGAACGTTTTCGCCGCTGTGTAGCGCAGTACAATGAGACGGCTGAGCAAGAGCAAAAGATTCAGTTTAGTGTTGGATTGGCCGCGGCAAAGGTCACGTGTGATTTCTCACTCAATAACCTAGTCGAATTGGCCGATCAGCGAATGTATGACGCAAAAAAAGCTCAAGCTAACAAGCGCTAGGCTAAGCGTTTTGCGATCATCTTTGGCTGCTGAAATGAACTTTCATCGAATTGACATAGTGTTGATAAAGCTCGCAACAAACAGGCGTTAAATACGGTTCATGTTGAGTTGTGGAGCGGTGAATTCGAGTGAAAAACTATCTGATGAAAAAGCAGTATGGCTTGGGGTTATTGGCCATCTTGGTGCTATTGGTTTCTCCAATGTCACTGCTCGTTAGTCATATCGATTTACTGGGTGACGTCTCTTTCGAAGAAGGGCTTTTTTATACTCTGCTCACTGATTCCGCTGGCTCACAAGGCTTTCTCATTACCTTGCTAGTGCTGTCATTGTTGGTCTGGAGAAAACGCCCGTCTACTCAAAACTTGCTTGCCAACGGCGTCCAACTGGGGGTGATTTTGTTGATTGGTTTTGCGGCTAAAACCGGGCTGAAAATCATGACAGAAAGCCCTCGACCTTACACGGAACTTTTGTCTCACCAGCTTCTCATTCCGCAGCCGGAGCATTTTTACAAGCTCAACTCGACACAAAAAGCTGAAGTTATTGATGGCATTTCGACTCAAGTAAGCCAATGGAGAACTCGTCATTGGCAAGGCGAAAAAGATTATTCGTTTCCTTCAGGTCATACGATTTTCGTGGCCATCTGTATCGCGTTTTTTGGTGGGCTATTTGTGCAATCAAGAGAGTACGGACTCGCCGCTGCGCTCATGTTGTGGGGGCTCGGTGTTGCGTATAGCCGACTGTGGCTCGGAATGCACCGACCAATAGACCTTGTAGGTTCTATCGTCTTTGTTTCCGCGGTTTATCTATTGGTGCCTCAGTTCCATACATTGAGCGAAAAGATCCTCCTCAAGCTTCCAATCTTGACTCACAAATAGACCAGCTCAAATACAGCGTTTGTTTAGAGATCCCGCATTAGCGTCTCTAACTCTTCGTTGGCTGAATCAATCAAGCGGTTGATTTCTTCCGCGTCTTTGTTGGTTAGCTCAAGTTGCCAAGGTTTTTGCTCGCCCTGAGCAGACAATCGAGTATATTGGCCAACTTTTCTAAAGCTCAGCTCAGAAAATTCGGCTTGGTGATGAACCTTGTTTTCCTTAATGTCGACATCGAGTAAGCCGACAGGATTGATCTCCACATGAGCATGGTTTTGGTCATGAAGTTGATAGTCTCTATGTACGGAAATCATAAGCGGCTCCTTACTATGGTGAACGGGTGTTTAAACAAGTGTAGGATAGGGAATTTGAACGCTACTCGAAATAAATACCAAGATTGATCTGGCTTAATAAACGCGACGATTTTTGCTGACAACGTCAGCATTGGCATTAAAAAAGCTGCCAGAGGCAGCTTGTTCGTTAGGCTTGACTGAGGGGGCTCAGTATTTCTCTGTGGTTAGCTCTGACGATAAAGATCACGCCGATCAAAGGGACCACTACAGCGGCAAATGGAATCATGCCTGCGCCAAAGTGACTGTCTATCACCACACCTCCTAAGAACCCGCCAAATGCGTTGGCCAAATTAAACGCGGAGATGTTTGCTGTTGCCGCGAGCTCTTGTCCTTCGCCACCGTGGTTCATGACTCGTAACTGCATAGCTGGAACATTCGCGAAAGAGGCGATACCGAATACAAAGGCAGCAGCGATAAAGAGCCAAGAATGGCTAAGGCTTAGCCCAACCAAAAGCAGTGAAACAATCATTGCCAGAGCCCAGTAGATGGATGCGTTATGAAGATTTTTATCTGAGGAACGTCCACCCATATGGTTGCCGATGATCAAACCAATCCCAACGATAACCAGAATCCATGTTACGTCTTGCGCATCGAATCCGCTAACGTGCATAGCGATAGGCGCTAAGTAACCATACAAGGTCATGAAGCCCGACCAAACCAATACGGTAACCGTTAAACTGATGAGAAGTAGAGGATTCTTAAATGCAATTAACTGAGTTTTGACCGCTTTTGCTTGCTCGTGTCCATTTGATTGAATCACAACCGCAATAAAGAACAAAGCGATGGCACCGAAGGCCGCGACGGTAAGGAAGGTAGTATGCCATCCAAATTGCAGACCAATCCAAGTGCCCCCTGGCACCCCTAACACGTTTGCTAAGGTTAAGCCTGCAAACATCTGTCCAACGGCGCGACCAGCCATGTTTTTGGCAACCAGTCCTGTCGCAACCACAGCACCAATACCGTAAAACGGACCTTGAACCAAACCTGTGATTACGCGGCTGGTCATCAATATCCAATAGTTTGGGGCGTAAGCAGAAAGTAGGTTACCAAGAATAAATAGCACCATTAGCCCAGCCAGCACCTTCTTCTTATTGAAACGAGCGAGGTATATCGTGAGGAGTGGGCCGCCAAACACAATCGCAAGTGCGTAGCCACTAATTAGGTAGCCCGCTTGACCTTCAGTAATTGAAAGAGTGTGAGCAACTTGAGGCAATATGCCCGCGATAACAAACTCTGCTGTGCCAATTGCGAAGGCAGCTAAGGTTAGAATCCACATCTGCAGTGGCATCTTTTCATTTTTCATAGCAATCTCATTTTGGGTTTCGATGGCAAGTCGAGGGACTTGTCTGAATAGCGTCAGTATATTGATTCGAAAAAATTTGATAATTGGCTATTATTTGAATTTATTATTCAGTTATTCCAAATAATGAGGTAGGAGCATGGATAAGTTCGCCGATATGGAAATGTTTGTTGCCATTGTTCATCACAGAGGCATGGCATCAGCTGGGAGAGCTTTGGGGCTATCGCCCGCGACCGTGACGGCTAGGCTGCAAAATTTAGAGCAGCGCTATGGTGTGAAGCTGCTGAATCGAAGCACTCGTCATTTGTCTTTGACGGATGCAGGGGCGCTTTATCACCAATCGTGTATTGAAATATTGGAAAGCGTTCGAGCGACTGAGAATGTGCTTCAAACCGGGACCACAGAGGTAAAAGGACCGCTTAAAATCTCAGCTCCGAAAGACATAGGTAAGCAATACATTGCGCCATTGCTGTCTTCTTTTTGTCGTAAGTACCCAGATGTGATTCCCTTTCTCTATTTGAATGATGGGTTAAGCAACATGGCAGAGTCTGGGCTGGATCTGGTGATTCGCTATGGGGAGCTAGCAGATAGCCAACTGATTTCGCGCAAGTTAGCAACTAGCCAGCGAGTGCTGTGCGCATCTCCTCAATACCTTGCAGATTACGGAGAGCCAGAAAGCCCGACAGAGTTGATGGCTCATCAATGTCTTGCATTGATAAGAGGGAATGAAGCGCTGCAGCATTGGTATTTTGCCGCTAATGGGGAGCAGCAATCCATTTCTATCATGCCAAAACGGTATTCAGATGATGGGGAGGTGCTTCGTCAGTGGGCGATTGACGGTGAAGGGATCGTCATGAAGTCGATTCTAGATGTCCAACAAGACATTGCTCAAGGCCGTTTGGTCACCTTGCTTGATGGCTATACGAAGAATTTTAGTCAGGTTAGTGTCGGCCAAAGCGCAGATTTACACGTTATCTATCAAAGCCGCGATTATCTACCCAAGCGAATGCGACTGTTTTTAGATCACTTGTATACTGCATTCGATGCCTAGAAAAATGGTCTGTGATAAGCAGAGTGGTCTGCTTATCACGATTTGTTTAACCAAAGAGCACGCTATACAGGAAGCCTGCGCCTATCGCCATCCCTAAAATGACAGTCAAGAAAGCCGCGATCATTTGGTTTTTGAAGATCGACTTAAGCAAAATCACTTCCGTCAAACTAGCTCCTGCACTACCAATGATCAATGCCATCACAGATCCTAGCGCCATGCCTTTTTGTACCAGAGCTGCACTTAATGGAATGACGGCTTCAGCACGAATATAGAGTGGAATACCGATAACCGCAGCAACAGGAATCGCATACCATTTACCTGCACCAGCGTATTCAACGATCAACTCCGTCGGAATGAAGCCATAGATAAATGAACCGATCGCAATACCTAGCATCAAGTACGGAAAAACTTGTTTAAAGTCTTTCCAAGTGGATAACCAGATATTCATCCAACGGCTTGGTTGTTTGCTTTCAATGAGCGTTGCAGTGGCGCTGCCATCTGGACCACAGCAACTGACTTTAATTTTAGGTTCGGCGTTGGTGCTACAGCAAGTGCTCTGCGCCGCCACTGGCAAAGTTGGTTCACCACAAGCGGCTTTTTCACTGCATGAATTGGCTTCTATTTTTATAGGCTTGCGCTCTTCACGGCTTGCTCTACAACTCGAGTTTTCAACAGCTTGATAGGCTTCTGGTTTTACGTATTTTTCAAAGCCAAGTTTTTCTAATACATAGCCAGCAACAACCGATACCGTCATTGCGATCAGGAAGTAGAACGCGGCGACTTTCCAACCGAAAGTCACGACAAACAAACCAATGATGACAGGGTTAAGCAGTGGACTACCAAACAAGAAGACCATCATCGGGCCAAACCCGGCTCGAGCTCGCAATAACCCTTTTAGGAAAGGAATGGTTGAACAAGAGCAAAAGGGTGTAATTGCGCCTAAAAGCGCTGCAACAATATAACCTTTGCCATTACGTGAGCTTAAGATTGACTGGATCTTTTCTGGGGTTAGAAACTCTTGTAACACGCCAACAATATAGCTAATGGCCAAAAACAGAATGATCAACTCTGCTGCGAGAAAGGCAAACATATCGAGGGCTTCGCTTGCCATGGTCATAAATTCATTGTTCATTGCTTGACTCCATAATGAGTAGGACGAATATATTTCGATTATTTTGGAATTATAGAAATCAAAGGAAAGACAGGTCAATGTTTATTTCCATAAATATCGAAATAAAGGCATCGAGTCATGGCGAGCCGTTGTTGGCTAGGTAATTAGGGTCTGTTGACCTTT
>NZ_JWLV01000026.1 GCF_000808535.1 Vibrio sinaloensis | reverse complement strand
CTGGAGTCTCTGGAGTCTCTTTAGATGGTGCCTGTGCTTGCTCTTGTTGTGCAAGTGTATCTTCTTGCTCTACAGCAATGTTTTCTTCGCCGCTAACAGGCAGAGGCTCATCTAGCCCCTTGTGCAAGTCGTCTTCCTGCTCAAGGCTTGGTTCGGTATCCTGAGGGGATTCAACTTCATCAATCGCAGCGGTCAGCCAATCGTCGTCCTCATCGTTGCTTGATGATACGTCGACATCTTGTTGCTCATTGGCTAACTCATCGATGATCAATTCGTCATCGTTTGCTAATGCTTGTTCGATGGTGTCAACGTCTGGGCTTTCAACTTCTTCTATCGCCGCCGTTAGCCAATCATCTTCTTCATCTTCTTCATCTTCTGGCTCTGGCTCTGGCTCTGGCTCTGGCTCTGGCTCTGGCTCTGGCTCTGGCTCTGCAAGTGTTTGTACGTCATCCGACAAATCAACGGAAATGTCATCTAGTTCAGAGCTTGGTTGCGTGTCAACAAGGTCATCGAGGTCGAGCTCATCCAGAAGAGGGTCGGCTTCAGGGGCAACACTCAACATGTCATCCATAAAGTCTTGGCTAGAGAAGTCTGCAGAGGTCTCTAGCGTTTGTGGCTCTTCATTCAACGGCTCGAGGCTATTCTCAGAATCAGCTTCAGAGTCAATCTGCGCAGTTTCATCTAATAAACTGGCAATATCTGACTCATCAAGTGATTCATCACTTGCCTCAGGTTCAAGTTGTTCGTTATCTAATAAGTTGTCTTCAGCACTTAACTCTTGATCCTGCTCTGCAGGAACCTCTTCAGCCAGAGGTTGCTCTTCCAACTCTTGTGGTTGACTCGCTTCGGTGATGTCGGCTTCAGGCTCAGGTTGCGCATCGTCTTGTAGATTCTGCTTTTCAATCTCAAGCAACTCTTCAAATAGATCGGTTCCTTCATCACCTAACGACTCTTCTTCATCTGCACTGTCAAAAAGTTCGTCAAGTAAATCTGTACTATCATCAAGCGAGCTCGACTCTTCACTGACAGCATCGGCGCCAATAAGCTCATCTAACTCGCTATCAAGATTAAACTCGTCACTCTCTTCAGACTCATCAACTAACTCATCCAGCAGGTCGGTGCTTTCAGTGTCAATGGCCGATTCGTCGTCATTGAGGCCAATCAGTTCGTCAAAGAGGTCTTCACCTTCCAACTCTGAAGCTTGTTGTTCTGGCTCTTCAACGTTATCCGCCAGCAACTCATCAAGAAGATCCGTGCTATTTTCATCAATCGCAGTGGTCTCTTCCTCAAGCATCTCATCGAGGAGAGCCGTTTCATCGATTGAATTGGCTTCAAGTGTTTCTAAGTCAGCCTGAGCTTCCATCTGAGCGAAAATATCATCGATCTCACTATCGGAGGCCAAACTCGGCTCTTCTAGCGATGTTTCGTCTTCATCACTAAGATCGAAGTCGTCCCCTTCATCTAGCAAATTATCGAAATCTAGACTTTCATTGCCGTCATCTTCGATCTCACTGAACAGATCATCCAACATTGATTGGTCAAGACTGCCGCCATCAAGCTCTTCCGACTCACCGTCTTCCGCAAGCAATGAGTCGAGCGCTTCTTGCGACATGTCGCCTTCATCAGAGAGATCGAAACCTTCGTCGCCTCCATCATCGATCACGACTTCGTCCAGCGCACGCTCCATCTCTTCTAGACCGAGCGCTTTGTCGTCACTGTTGACACTGATGCCGCTAGAGCCCATATCACCATCAGTGAGGGATTCATCTAGATCCCCATCGTCACCGATACCCGCGAATGGGTCATCGCCGTCCTCGCCTTCTAGGTTGAAATCTAAATCGCTATCGTCCAAATCAGCAAAGACATCATCTTCGTCCGACTTACCTAATTCACCTTCATCACCAAACAAGGCTTCATCGTCATTTGAGTCGCCGAACAGATCGTCATCGAGTAACAAATCATCATCGATGTCTTCATTCATCGTTTCCGCGGCAACCGGAGCAACAGTTTGAGGTTGCGGAGTTTCTTGCTGAGCCTCTGGCGCACTCTCATCTTGCTTATTACGACGGCCAAGTAGCATAACTACTAACAAGCCGATAAGTAGCCCAGGAATGATTGCGAGCGCAGCTACCAACCAAGTGTTGGAGAAGAATTTATCGAGAGACGAAGGCGCCATTTTTTGCTCTTCCGCAACACGCATTCTCTCTGCTTCTAGCAGTTTTTCGACTTCGTTACGGATGCGTTCTTCATCACCGAGCTCGTCTTTAAGCACGTCAACTTCAGACTGAACCTGCGCTAGCATTAATCGAAGCTTGTGGTTCTTTTCTTCTAGCGCCATTAGCTCGCCTTCGGAGCTTTCTAGTTGGCGCTCTAGCGTATTGACCTGCGCAGTCTTTTCCTGCTGAGCAATTTGCTCAAGTGGCGTTTCAGGCTTTGTCTCAACAACGGCGTCAGTCTTTGGTTGAGTAGAGGTGCTAGCCTCAGCAACTGGAGCTTTAGGTGCACTCGGTTGAGCCGCCGTTGGCGTTGAATTTGGAGTAACTTGCTCTAATCGAGCTTTGTGCGCCGCCATAACATTAACGGCTTGCTGAGTGGAAACGCCTTGAATCTGCGCTAGTGATGGAACACGCAGTGTGCTGCCTGGTATGAGTTCATGGATGTTCTGGTTGTCGAACGCTTGAGGGTTAAGTTGGAAAATGGAATAAAGCGTTTGTTGAATTGAAACAGACGTATTAGGGCGCAGTTGAGTAGCAATTCCCCATAAGGTTTCTTGCCCTGTTGTTGGGCCATAGAAAAGAGAAGGCTCTGCACTGCGCAGGCCATTAGATACAGACTCAGAGAATTGAGGAGACGATTGGATCTCGCCATTCGGTCCCTTTAGGCGGATACTCTCTGCGCTTACGATAGATGTTTGAGTCACGGCAACCATTGCGAGTGGCAATAGTAGACGCTGTAGAAGTCGACGCATATAAGGCTCAGCTATGTGCTCAATTAATTTAAATATACAGTGATCTGTTAAATATATCGGATAAAGCGGGCAAAACTATAGATATAGAACCAAAAAATGTGTGGCTAAAGCGATAATCGCAGTAATCTCACACAATTTTTCTTTAATCGATTAAAAAAGCCTCACACAATGGTGAGGCTTTGACAATCATGTCAGTACCGAGTTTAGTAGTAATCGCGAATTAGCACTTCAGCAATTTGTACTGCGTTCGTTGCTGCGCCTTTTCGAACATTGTCCGCTACCACCCACAAGTTAACTCCGCTGTGGTGACTGATGTCGTTGCGAATACGACCAACCATCACATGGTCTTTACCACCTGCATCACGTACTTGCGTTGGGAAATCTTCTCCTTGGAATACTTCCACACCTTCGGTGTTTTCTAGCAAATTGATCACTTCTTGCGCATCAATCGGAGCACAGGTTTCTAGGTGAATGGCTTCTGCATGACCGTAGAAAACCGGCACGCGAACGCACGTTGGGTTCACTGTGATAGCCGGATCGTTGAAGATTTTTTGCGTCTCCCACACCATTTTCATCTCTTCACGGGTGTAACCGTTCTCCATGAACTGATCGATTTGTGGAATACAGTTGAATGCAATCTGTTGAGAGAACTGATTGTTTTCTGCCGGCATACCGTTCAACAGTTTTGCTGTTTGTCCTGCAAGCTCATCAATACCCGCTTTGCCAGCACCAGAAACAGATTGATATGTCGACACGTTGATTCGCTCAATACCTACTGCATCATGAATTGGTTTTAGTGCCACCAGCATTTGGATGGTTGAGCAGTTCGGGTTAGCAATGATATTGCGGTTACGAAACTCAGCGATCGCTTCTGGGTTCACTTCTGGAACAACAAGCGGGATATCGTACTCGTAGCGGAACTGCGAGGTGTTATCGATCACGATCACGCCTTCGTCTGCAGCAATTGGCGCCCATTTTGCAGATAGCTCACCGCCTGCAGAGAATAGGGCAATGTGCGCTTGAGACCAATCAAACTCTTCTACGTTTTGTACGCGAACTGTCTTACCATTAAAGCGGTAGGTCTTGCCTTCGCTACGTTCACTGGCTAGAAGAAAGATCTCACCGACAGGGAATTTGCGCTCTTGCAGCACTTCCAAAATTGTTTCACCGACCGCACCGGTCGCACCTAAAACGGCAACATTATACTGTTGGCTCATTGACTTACCTCAACCTGAAAACCTAATTTAGCCAGTGGTGCTAAGTTACATGACTCATCACCGACTAGCGTGACCGCGCTGTACTCTCGACGATCCCAGTAATTTTTACGCATCAGGTCAAACGAACCTAGCTTACTGATTTCTCGACGGAACAAGGCGTCATCTTTGCGCACATCATAGATTAACTGCGTGATGTTGTGCAGCGTTGCTTCATCCCATGCTCTGTCCAATACCATGGTAGGAACAGGCGCGGTTGGCAGCAAATCACTGGCATGCGCATGTAATTCGTTGTTTAAGAACTCGCAGTAGCTATTAAAGATCATCGTCGTACCGCGAGCTTTCCCTTCAAGGCCATAACCTGCTACATGAGGGGTTGCGAATGCTAGCAGAGGGAGAAGCTCCATATCAACCTCTGGCTCGAATTCAAATACATCCAGCGCTGCAATAAAGCCATCATTTCGCTGTAAACGCGCTTTCAACGCAGCGTTATCAACCACAGGACCACGTGCCGCATTGATCAAAATCTGATCACCACGCATTTGCTCTAAACGCTTGGCATCAAGAATGTGGTGAGTTGGGTACTTTCCATCACGAGTGATCGGAGTGTGCAGTGTGATGATGTCAGCTTGCTTCAACAGGGTATCAAGCTCTGTGAATTCACGTGGGTCGCCCGCTGCCTGTTTAGGCGGATCGTTTATCAATACATTTAAACCGATACCTTCAAGGCATTGCTGCAAGTAGCTTCCGACTTGTCCCGCACCAATGATGCCAATGGTTTTATCAAACACAGAGAAACCGTGTTGCTGAGCCAATACCATCATCACGCTAAACGCGTATTCGGCAACACCAACTTTATTGCAGCCAGGCGCAGCCGTAAAAAAGATGCCTTTTTCTGTCAGCAAAGCTTGGTCAACGTGATCCATACCAGCGGTTGCGGTACCAACAAACTTCAGTTTATTGGCTTTAGAAATGAGCTCTGCGTTAACTTTAGTGACTGAACGAATCATCAATGCGTCGACATCGATCAGATCGTCAGCGGTAAGTGTTCGACCAGGCTTTAGGGCTACCTCACCAAGCTGACTAAAAAGCTGCTCGGCGTAAGGCATATTTTCATCGATAAGGATTTTCATGACTTTAAATGCGCGACTTTCATGTGAAATGTAAAAAATTTATTTGATTGTGCAGAAAAGCACTCACGGTGTCGAGGTGATTGTTGAGCAGAAAGAAAAATGCCCGGCATTAAGCCGGGCAAAGTTCCAGAACAAAAGGATCCTGACCCGCTCTCCATGGGTCAGAGTCTGCGTCTGTTCGACCAGTACTAACAAAAGGACCAGTCAGCTCTGGAAACTGGATTGCCGAGATAACTCAGCAAGTTCAGTTAGCCTTGGTACTTCTTGATAACTAGAGTAGCGTTAGTACCACCAAAACCAAAACTGTTAGACATTACTGTGGTCAATTCTACATCGCGTTTTTCTGTCACGATATCAAGACCTTGAGCAGCTTCGTCTAGATTCTCGACATTGATACTTGGTGCAACGAAATTGTTGTCTAGCATCAGTGTTGAGTAAATTGCTTCATGCACGCCAGCCGCACCTAGTGCGTGACCTGTCATTGCTTTTGTTGCTGAAATTGCAGGGCTGCTCTCACCGAATAGCTCTTGAATAGCACCAAGCTCTTTCACGTCGCCAACCGGCGTTGAAGTGCCGTGAGTGTTGATGTAGTCGATACCGTCAACATCTTGCATTGCCATCTTCATACAACGCACCGCACCTTCACCTGATGGCGCTACCATGTCGTAGCCATCAGAAGTCGCGCCGTAACCCACGATCTCACCATAGATTTTCGCGCCGCGAGCCAATGCGTGCTCAAGTTCTTCAACCACTAGCATGCCGCCGCCACCAGAGATAACGAAACCATCACGGTTTGCATCGTACGTACGAGAGGCTTTCTCAGGCGTTTCGTTGTACTTAGTCGACAGTGCACCCATCGCATCAAACATCATGGTTTGAGACCAATCTAGCTCTTCACCACCACCTGCGAATACGATGTCTTGCTTACCAAGTTGGATAAGCTCCATTGCGTGACCAATACAGTGAGCAGACGTTGCACACGCAGAGCTCATTGAGTAGTTAACGCCACGGATTTTAAATGGAGTTGCTAAACAAGCAGAAACGGTCGAAGACATTGTACGAGGTACCATGTAAGGACCTACACGTTTCACGCCTTTCGCACGCATTGTATCTACTGCCAGTGCTTGGTTTAGCGCAGAAGCACCACCAGAGCCTGCAACGATACCTGTACGTTCGTTTGATACTTGCTCTTCAGACAGGCCAGCATCTTCGATTGCTTGCTGCATGGATAGGTATGCATACGCAGCCGCATCACCCATAAAGCGCATCTGTTTGCGATCAATGTGCTCAGCAGGATTGATTTTTAGATCACCCCAAACTTGAGAACGAAGACCTTGCTCTTTGAACTGCTCAGAGGCAGTAATACCAGATTTACCTTCTTGTAGAGACGCTAAAACTTCTTCGACGTTGTTACCGATACTTGAAACAATACCCATACCGGTGATTACGACACGTTTCATTATGACATTCCTATAATTCTAAAATCCGCTAGATAATAACTAAGTTACCCCGGAAAAGTGGTCAGCTTTCCCATAAATCCGTACAATCGCACCAACTTTATTGCCTTTATCACAAAAAATCAGACGCTATGACCTCGATTACCAATGCACAACTTGGCTGGAATGACGCTGGCACCCCCGTTTCTGACCAGTTTGACGATGTCTATTTTTCTAACGTCAATGGGTTAGAAGAAACTCGTTACGTGTTTTTACAGCAAAATCATCTGCCACAACGTTGGCAAGAATTTGACCAACAACGCTTTGTGATTGGTGAAACAGGTTTTGGTACTGGGCTTAATTTTCTGGCTGTTTGGCAATGGTTCAATCAATTTAGGCAGCAAAACCCGCAAGCTCCACTAAAAGAGCTGCATTTTATCAGTTTTGAGAAGTACCCCCTTAGTAAAGCCGATCTCATCAAAGCGCACGAAGCGTGGCCAGAACTTGCAGAGTTCGCTCAGAAACTTCAGCAGCACTATCCTATCGCAGTCCCTGAATGTCACCGTATCGTGCTTGAAGATGGCGCGATCACCCTTGATTTGTGGTTTGGTGATATCAAAGACTGCATGCCCAAAGTTCCAGTTACAGAGAACGGCATCATTGATGCTTGGTTCCTTGATGGCTTTGCGCCAAGCAAAAACCCTGAGATGTGGAACCAAGATCTATTTAACGGCATGGCAAGCTTAGCCAAAGAGGATTGTAGCTGCGCGACGTTCACCGCCGCTGGTTTCGTACGCCGAGGATTGATCGAAGCCGGTTTCGAGATGAAAAAGGTCAAAGGTTTTGGCACTAAGCGAGAAATGATTGCGGGTACGTTGGTCCAACGAGTGAAAAACAGCAACATCAAGCCTTGGTTTGCTCGTAGCCAGAGTAATAAAGCCGAATCGATTGCTATTATTGGTGGTGGCATCGCCAGCGCGACCCTCGCCACAACGCTGATTCGCCGTGGTAAATCTGTCACTCTGTACTGCCAAGATGAGGAGCCTGCACAAGGGGCATCGGGCAATCGACAAGGTGCCGTTTATCCATTACTGAATGGCTCACACAGTGGCGTTTCTCGCGTTTTTGCGCCTGGTTTTCTTTTTGCACGTCAGTTCGTAGAGCAAGCTGCAGAGCACATTGATTTTGACCATGATTGGTGCGGCGTCACACAGTTGATGTGGGACGAATCATCAAGCAAAAAACTCGATAAGATGCTCGAAGGCAATTTTGACGCCCAACTGATCCATAAACTCTCCCCTGAGCAAACCAGTGAAGTGATTGGATTGCCTGTTGATATGTCGAGCGTTCACTACCCGCTCGCAGGGTGGTTGTGCCCATTACAACTAACCCAAGGGCTTTTCTCCCATTTATCGCAGACCGATCAGTTCACTGCGCATTTTGATTGCAAGGTCGACTCTTTAGAGTGGGACGAAGAAACGCAAGTTTGGAATGTTGTGTCGGGAGACCGCACCTTCAAACACGACACAGTAGTGATTGCTAATGGCCATCAATTTAACGAACTGATGCAAACTGCCAAAGTGCCGCTAGGGCAAGTCAAAGGCCAAGTCAGCCATATACCAACCACGGATGCTCTAAAGAATCTGAAAACGGTATTGTGCTACGACGGGTATATGACGCCGGTGAATCCCAATAACGGGCACCACTGCATTGGCGCGAGCTATGATCGTTCAAATTTAGACAACCAATTTGATCCTGTCGCTCAACAGGAAAACGGCGACAAGCTTCGTCACTGCATTCCAAACCAAACTTGGCCACAAGAGGTCGATACCACCAGCAACCAATCGCGCCAAGGTATTCGCTGCGTCAGTCGTGATCACTTACCGTTTGTTGGCAACGTTGGCCAGTTCGAACAAATCTTGGATGCGTATCAGGATTTAAACCAAAAACGCGACGATCACATTGAACCCGTTCCTCAATACGACAACTTGTTCTGCATACTTGGGTTAGGCTCACGCGGATTGAGCTCAGCACCGTTAATGGCTGAAACGTTGGCTTCGCAGATCTGTGGCGACCCGCTTCCCTTGCCTGTCGATGTATTGGAGCAGTTGCACCCAAGTCGAATGTGGGTGCGAAAGCTGAAAAAAGGCAAAGCCATTACCGAGCTGTAATTCCCAGCTATCGGAAACCAGAAAGGAACGCACCTAGCGTTCCTTTTCATTACTAATAGAGATGTTTACGCCAGCCGACTTACCGCTTGTTTTATCTCGGCTGCAATCTCTGGATTGTTGATGCTACCCGTTTCAAAGTCGAAGTTGTCGTAGAAGCTTGGTACGGAAACCGACGCTTTCACGTCTGCACCAAAATAAGGAGCTGAAGCGACTGCCGCGGCCAATACCGTTTGCGCGCCACCAGGACCTGGAGAGGTCGCTAAGTACACCACTGGTTTGTTTTGGAACACACTGCGATCGATACGGCTAGCCCAGTCAAACAAGTTTTTGTACGCCGCTGGGTAGTAACCATTGTGCTCGGCGTATGAAACGACAATTGCGTCCGCTTCAGCTAAATCTGCCAAAAACTGCTGCGCACCCTCTGCTTGGCCAATTTCTTTCTCTTTGTCTTCGCTAAACATAGGGACATCATAATTATTGATGTCGAGAACTTGAACTTCTGCGCCTTCTACTTGTTGAGCAGCATAGGTTGCTAGTGCTTTGTTGATTGAAGTTGAACTGGTTGATGCGCCAAATGCTACGATTCTCATGATGTCTATCCTGTCTCTTGGTTTGTGTGACTAGATTATCGAGCGAACGAATGACCAACAAGCGCAAAAATAGAAAGGGGTTG
>NZ_JWLV01000025.1 GCF_000808535.1 Vibrio sinaloensis | reverse complement strand
GCCTCCGGGCACCACAATTTATTTGTTGGTGTCTTAGCTAGACAACAACAATGAAAAGAAATAAATGCGCCGACTTAGCTCAGTAGGTAGAGCAACTGACTTGTAATCAGTAGGTCACCAGTTCGATTCCGGTAGTCGGCACCATTTCTTTTCACAATGAATAATTCCTCCTTAGCTCAGTTGGTAGAGCGACGGACTGTTAATCCGCAGGTCGCTGGTTCGAGCCCAGCAGGAGGAGCCACATTTAGTGTGCCGACTTAGCTCAGTAGGTAGAGCAACTGACTTGTAATCAGTAGGTCACCAGTTCGATTCCGGTAGTCGGCACCATTCTTTCTCTTTAGAAAGATTATAAAAAGAATAATTCCTCCTTAGCTCAGTTGGTAGAGCGACGGACTGTTAATCCGCAGGTCGCTGGTTCGAGCCCAGCAGGAGGAGCCACTTTTTAAAGCCAAGTCGAAAGACTTGGCTTTTTTATTGCCACAATCTCACCTCCTTTTGCCTAAGATCGCCATCCACTACCCTATCTCCAATTTATCAATTCGAGTATCAACAAGTTGAGATGCCACACAAATACCATTGTGGTTGCAAATTCCATCGTCTCTGCGCCATCAAACCTTCCCGCTAGTATGACGCTAAGTAATAAGCCTTGTCATACGCGCTCAAGAAGCCTTTATGCACAGATACAAAAAAGCCAGCTGTGTTACCACAACTGGCTCAATTCTACCGCTCTGAGTGCCCTCTATTAAGCTTTTACACCTTCTTGCTGATTAAGCATCGCCACTTCATTGTCGAGCTCTTCTAGCTTGGCCTTCATCTGTTCACGGCATGTATTGGCGAGGTCACGAACACTCTCCTTACCATGCGATTCAACCGAAACCGGTGGAAGCATTTCTACAATCACGTGGCCATTGTTCCAACGGTTTAACTTAATGCCACCCGTTGAACTACATACAATAGGAATAATTGGCAATTGAGCACCGATGGCTGCGTGGAAAGCGCCTGTTTTGAACGGCAGTAACCCACGACCGCGTGAACGAGTGCCTTCAGGGAACATCCACACTGACACGTCACTTTGTTTCATTTGGTCAACGACTTGATCAATCGTCCCTTTTGCCTTCGAACGATTAGCACGGTCAATCAGAATATTCCCCGTCAACCAGTAAAGCTGACCAAACAAAGGCATCCAAGCTAGACTCTTTTTACCAACGGTGACCACTTTAGGAGTAACCGCTGAGGAGACCGTAAATAGGTCCCAGTTGTTTTGGTGGTTGGCAATGTAAATATGCTGACCACGCTGATAAGCGTCTTCTGGCAATCGAAGTTCCAACTTGATACCAAAGATACGAGACATCTTGCCGAAAAGGCGACCAAAAGTGAAAACATGCTTAGGATTGCGAGGGCTAAGTAAGCAGTAGCCGCAACCAAACACAAACATTACGACTGCAAAAATCGCAACAGCTAATACACGTAGTAGTGCAATCATTGTGGTTCTCCAAGAACACAGTGAATCAAAATAATTTGAACAGACTCTAACTGATCTATGGCTCATAAAAAAGCCGAAACTGACGTTTCGGCTTACAAATGTTAGCTGAAGAGAGGATTAGTCACGAAATCTCTCAATCTTCGCTCCCAACGCAGACAACTTATCTTCAATTTTGTCGTAGCCACGATCAATGTGGTAAATACGATCAACAATGGTTTCCCCGCTTGCGATACAACCTGCAATCACTAAGCTTGCAGATGCACGTAGGTCTGTCGCCATCACTTGTGCTCCGCTCAGCTCTTCAACATCGCCACAAATCACGGTGTTGCCTTCAATTTCAGCTTTCGCGCCCATACGCATCAGCTCTGGGACATGCATAAAGCGGTTCTCGAAGATAGTCTCGGTAATGACACCACCACCTTTAGCCATCATGTTCAATAGCGTAAATTGCGCCTGCATGTCCGTTGGGAAACCTGGGTGTGGCGCCGTACGAATCGTCACGGCTTTGAGTTCTCGACCTGTCATGTCGACAGAGATCCAGTCTTCACCTGTTTCGACAAGAGCTCCAGCCTCTTCTAGCTTAGCAAGAGCCGCTTCTAGAAGGTGCGCACTGGTGTTGCGGCATACCACTTTACCGCCAGATACAGCGGCAGCAACTAGGAACGTACCCGTTTCGATACGGTCAGCAACCACAGCATGCTTGCCGCCACCAAGTTTCTCAACGCCTTCAATCGTAATCGTATCAGTGCCAGCACCAGAGATTTTTGCCCCTAGTTTATTCAAGAAATCAGCGGTATCGACGATTTCAGGCTCGCGAGCGGCGTTGTCCAGCGTTGTCTTGCCCTCAGCAAGCGTTGCCGCACACATAATGGTAATCGTCGCACCCACGCTGACTTTGTCCATCACGATGTGAGCGCCTTTTAAGCGACCATCAACATTCGCCTTCACATAGCCATCTTCAAGTGTAATGGTGGCACCGAGCTGCTCTAGCCCATGGATATGAAGATCAACCGGACGTGCCCCAATCGCACAGCCACCAGGTAGAGAAACCTGACCTTGGCCAAAACGAGCGACTAGAGGTCCAAGCGCCCAAATGGATGCACGCATGGTTTTTACTAGGTCGTAAGGCGCGCAGTACTCATTGATGCTGCCCGCATCGACATGCACAGAGCCGTTACGCTCAACTTTGGCACCTAAACGCTTAAGCAGTTCCATCGTGGTATCAATATCACGAAGATGAGGGACGTTTGCCACTTCAACTGGCTCTTCCGCCAAAATCGAAGCAAATAAAATCGGCAGTGCTGCGTTTTTTGCACCTGAGATGGTGACTTCACCGACGAGAGGCTGTTTAGACCCCGTTACACGAAACTTTTCCATTACTAAACCTTACAGTGACATCAACTTCTTATCACGAGCCCACTCATCAGGAGTGAAAGCTTTAATAGAGACTGCGTGAATGTCATTTCTTTGGATATATTCCATCAGCGGTGCATAAATGAGTTGTTGTTTCTTAACGCGGCTCATTCCATCGAAACTAGCATCAACAGCAATCACTTCGTAATGGCTTCCTTCACCTTTAACCATGATCTCTTCTAGGTTTAGAGCTTGTTCTAAAATCTGTTGTACTTTTGCGCTATCCACAATTCACCCCTGTTTAATTCTTTAAATGCCCGTCGAGATGTTGTTCGACATTACTTAACTGAAATAAGGTTTTCAGTTGTTTTGGCACGAAGCTGAGCATTATATGACAGTTTTGTTTTTTTGCATGCTCTAATAGGTGAATTAACATCACCATTCCAGCAGAATCGACACGTTTTACTTGCTCCAATGAGAGCTCAATTTCATTTGCCGTGACATCCCACTGTTTCAACTGTTCCCAGAGCAGCGGCACAGACTCTCTATCAAGTGCGCCTGATAGCACATACCTGTCTTCCGCGACACATCGCCATTGCTGCTGGCTCATTGCTGCTGGCTCTCAAAACGAATAGGTTGCTTCGCCAATTGCTCGAGTTCTTCAGCCACAACTAGAATGCCATCTTGACGCAACTTGCTGCTCCACTCAGACTGCTTACTTGAGAGCAAGCTAATGCCCTCAGCAATCATATCGAAGGCTTTCCACTCACCGGTTTTCTTGTCCTTTCGAAGTTTGAACTCCAGTTTGATGTTCGGGCGAGGCGAGTCAATGATCTCTACTTTAATACCAGTAATACTTTTACTTGCATCAAGCTTAGGCTCTGGTTCAAAGGCAACCTCTTGATCGGTATATTGCGTCAAGACTTGCGCGTAAGACGTCACCAGATAAGCGCGGAAAGAGTGGATAAATGTCGCAACATCCTCTCGCTTCGCCCCTTTCAAGTTGGGACCTAGCAACTTCAATGCAGCGTATTGCTCATTGACGTAAGGCATCATCTCTTCTTCAACGATCACCTTTAGATAGTCTGGGTCTTGCTGAACTTTCGGCTGCTCTGCTTTCAAGCGCGCGAATGCTACTTCAGCCACTTGCTTCATCATTTGGTATGGCTGCGTTTTATCGATTTCAGCTGCCATGACATTGGACGCGAAAACAATACCAATAAAAGTGAGTACTAACTTTTTCAACATAACTGGTTCCCTATTCGCTTGCTGAGTCACCGCCAACGCTATACAGCACTTGGCCAATCAAATCTTCGAGTACAATCGCGGACTTGGTGTCCTCGATGAAATCGCCATCCACCAGCATCTGTTCATCTTCAAAGACAAAACCCGGAGTCAATCCAATGTACTGCTCACCAATCAGACCTGAGGTCAAAATCTTTACGCTGGACGTTTCTGAAAACTGATCGTATTTCGCGTTAATCGCCATGCTTACCACAGGGAGCAATGAATCCGTGTTCAAGCCAATGTCCGTTACTCGCCCAACAACAACCCCGCCGACTTTAACTGGTGAGCGAACTTTTAAGCTGCCAATGTTGTCAAACTCAGCTTTGAGCGTGTAAGTATCGTTGGAGCCAAATCCCTTAACGTCAGCGACTTGAAAAATCATTACCAGAATTGCGCAAATTCCGGCAAGGACAAAACTACCAACCCATAATTCAGTTTTTCGTGTTTGCTGCATGTTTAGTTCCCAAACATCAATGCTGTCAGTACAAAGTCTAATCCCAGTACTGCAAGTGAAGAGTGTACCACTGTGCGAGTTGTCGCTCGGCTTATACCTTCCGAGGTCGGAATCGCATCGTATCCGTTAAATAGAGCAATCCAAGTCACCGTAATCGCAAATGCTAGGCTCTTGATCATGCTGTTGCCAATGTCTTTTCCAAGTTCAACCGATGATTGCATCGCAGCCCAGAAGCTGCCGTGATCGATCCCTTTCCAGTCAACCCCAACCAGCTGTCCACCCCAGATCCCAACCGCCATAAAGATCATCGCAAGCAAAGGCATCGAAATGACACCCGCCCAAAAGCGTGGCGCAATCACCCGTTTCAGTGGGTCAACCGCCATCATTTCCATACTCGAAAGTTGCTCTGTGGCTTTCATAAGACCAATTTCAGCGGTCAAAGCAGAACCTGCACGTCCAGCAAACAACAGTGCTGTCACAACCGGTCCTAGCTCTCGCAGTAATGAGAGCGCGACCATTTGCCCTAATGCCCCTTCAGCGCCGAAATCAATCAAAATAACGTAGCCCTGAAGGCTCAAGACCATACCGATAAACAAACCAGAGAGGACAATAATCAGCAGCGATTGTACGCCAACGCTGTAAAGCTGCTTAATCAATAAAGGGAGGTTTGCTATCGGTTGGGGACGGGACGCCAAGGCACCAAATAGCATTAAACTGGCTCGGCCAAACGAAGCAATGACAGAGAGCGCTCTGCGGCCAGTGGAAGCAACAAAATCAGTAAGATGTGCCATCATTGAAATAGCTCCTGCATGATTGGCTCTGCGGGATAACGAAATGGAACAGGTCCATCAGCGTCGCCTTGCAAGAACTGTTGCACTTGAGGATCAGGGTTGTCACGCAACTCCTGTGGCGTCCCCTTGGCAATCACTTTACCGTTAGCAAGAATGTAGACCCAATCAGCGATACTCATGACTTCTGGAACATCGTGAGATACAACAATGGATGTGACTCCTAGTGCTTGGTTTAGATTACGAATAAGCTCAACTAAGACGCCCATGGTAATCGGGTCTTGGCCAACAAATGGCTCATCAAACATGATTAAATCGGGGTCAAGGGCAATAGCTCTGGCTAACGCCGCTCTTCGAGCCATCCCTCCTGAAAGCTCGCTAGGCATTAGCTGAGCAGCACCTCGCAACCCCACTGCTTCTAGCTTTAAAAGCACTAATGTTCGAATCAGTTCTTCAGAAAGTTGCGTGTGTTCGCGCAGTGGAAAAGCGACATTGTCAAAGACCGTCAGATCGGTGAACAAAGCACCTGATTGAAATAGCATGCTCATTTTTTTTCGAGCGGAGTAAAGCTGCTTACGACTTAATGATGGAATGTTATCGCCATCAAACCAAATCTCGCCACTTTCAGGGGATATTTGGCCGCCAATCAGACGCAACAAGGTAGTCTTACCGATACCGGAAGGCCCCATAATCGCTGTCACTTTTCCCTTTGGTACTCGAAGGCTAACGTCATCAAATATCTTACGATTCCCTCGGGTAAACGTAATTTTATTGACCGTTACCAAGTCTTCTGATGTCATCACACACTCGTATTAAGTCGCTAGAATGGGCAATCATAAGCACATTCAAATTGAATTAAAAGCACTGTTCAATTAAAAGTCGTTGATTCAAACCGAGGCATCGGTTTAGACGTCAATCTAACTTAAGCACGAAATGTGAATCATTGCTTAACAATTAATTGAATGAACTGCTTCCCTTTTATAAACCAAACCGTCAAAATTAACGGTTAAATTCTCTCGTTTGTATATTAATTAGGAAGCATCATGTTTGAAGCGGTCGCGTTTCTCATCATAGGATTAGTGTTTTTAGTCTGGAGTGCAGACAAACTGGTATTTGGCGCCGCAGCACTAGCGCGTAACGTCGGAATTTCACCTTTGGTGATTGGTATGACAATCCTTGCGATGGGATCATCTGCTCCTGAAATGATGGTTTCTGCTACCGCCGCACTCGATGGCAAAACAGATACGGCGGTTGGGAATGTACTGGGTTCAAACATCGCGAACATCGCGTTGATTTTGGGCATTACTGCGCTCATCAAACCTCTTTCGATCAGCTCTGCCGTGCTGCGCCGAGAGCTTCCTTTAATGATCGGAGTGACCATTCTTTCCGGTATTTTACTTTGGGATAGCCACCTAGGTTTTTACGAAGGCATTCTGTTATTTGTTCTATTTGCCGCTTTTATTATTACAATGCTTCGCATCAGCCAAAAAGAAAAAGCCGCTGGCACGTCGGACGCGCTACTCGAAGAACAAGAGTCAGAGGTGCCTGATGGTGTCAGTAACGCGAAAGCGGCCATGTGGGTAGTCATCGGTCTAATTATTCTTCCTCTAGCGGCAGACGTACTAGTCGACAACGCCGTTATCATTGCTCAGTACTTTGGCATGAGCGATCTGGTGATTGGCTTAACCATTATCGCCGTCGGCACAAGCCTGCCAGAGCTTGCAGCTTCTCTTGCTGGAGTGATGAAAGGGGAAGACGATATGGCGGTTGGTAACATCATTGGCTCCAACGTGTTTAATATTCTCGCCGTAATGGGCATCCCTGGTATTTTAAACCCATCCATCTTAAGTGAGTACGCGATGGGACGCGATTTCTGGGTTATGCTCGGCGTTTCTCTATTACTCGTTGTCATGGCGCTGGGCAAATCGCGAAGCATTAATCGCATTGAAGGTGGCGTATTGTTCTGTGCCTTTATCGCCTACCAAGCTTATTTAATTCTTAATATGACCGCTTAATGACCGTTTCCTTGGAGTTTGCGATGTTTGATTACCGTTCTGCTGCTTTAGATGTATTAAAAACTGAGATAGAGGCTTTAGAGCAACTTGACCAATATTTCAACGATGAGTTTATCCAAGCGTGTGAACTGATTTTGTCCAACAAAGAGGGCAAAGTGGTCGTCATGGGGATGGGGAAATCTGGCCACGTTGGCAATAAGATCGCCGCTACCCTAGCAAGTACAGGGACGCCCTCTTTCTTTGTTCATCCTGGCGAAGCAGCCCATGGCGACCTAGGTATGATTAAGCCGGGTGACATCGTGTTGGCAATCTCAAACTCGGGGGAATCATCGGAAATCTTGGGGTTATTCCCAGTCTTAAAAAGATTGAACATCAAAATCATCAGTATGACTGGCAAGCCACAATCAAATATGGCAAAGCTTTCGGATCTCCATCTTCAGATTACCGTTCCGAAAGAAGCCTGCCCAATTCAGCTCGCACCAACGTCAAGCACAACTGCGACTATAGTGATGGGCGATGCACTTGCGATGGCACTGATGCAAGCGCGTGGTTTTACCGCAGAAGATTTTGCACTCTCCCACCCTGGTGGCGCGTTAGGTCGCAAGCTATTGTTGAAGCTCGCTGATATCATGCACTCAGGTGAGAACCTACCTCTAGTCAAGCCAACAACCCTTATTCGGGAAGCGCTGCTTGAGATCAGCCAAAAAGGCTTGGGCATGACTGCGGTCGTCGATGACCACCAGCAATTGTTAGGTATCTTTACCGATGGCGACTTGCGCCGAATCTTAGACAAACGCGTTGACATTCATACTGCTTCGATTGGTGATGTTATGACAGCAAATCCAACTGTCGCTTCTCCTAATATGTTGGCAGCAGAAGGGTTAAACTTAATGCAAGCAAAAAGCATCAATGGCCTGATTCTCTGCGATCAGGGCAAAGTCGTCGGCGCACTGAATATGCACGACATGTTAAAAGCAGGAGTGATGTAATGGCACAATGGGTAGAAACTCTGTATCAACCTGTGGAACAAAACATTCTAACGATTGCCAAACAGATCAAACTGCTGATTTGTGACGTTGACGGTGTTTTCTCTGATGGTCTCATCTACATGGGCAACGATGGAGAAGAACTCAAAACCTTCCATACCCGCGATGGCTATGGGGTAAAATCGCTAATGAATGCAGGTATTGAGATTGCTATCATCACAGGGCGTCAGTCGCAAATTGTCGAGAACCGCATGAAAGCCCTTGGCGTTTCCCTGATCTATCAAGGTCAAGACGATAAAGTGCAAGCGTATCAAGATATTTGTGACAAGCTGAATATTTCTCCGGACCAAACCGGTTATATCGGCGATGATCTTATTGATTGGCCAGTAATGGAAAAGGTGGCGTTAAAAGTCTGCGTCGCAGATGGTCACCCATTACTTAGAAAACGAGCCAATTACGTCACGGCGATCAAAGGTGGGCACGGCGCCGTGCGCGAAGTGTGTGACCTGATTTTACAAGCGCGTGACGAGTTGGACGTGCACAAAGGTTTAAGTATATGAGTCTATCTCGTATCAGCTACCTGATTCTTGGTTTTGCTCTCTGTTGGTCGGCCTATTACTATTTTGACCGACAAAGCCAACAAGCACCTCAAGTCAGTCCTGATTTAGAACAGCCGATGTTCAGTGGTCAGTCGTTAACCAATACGTCTTATACTGAAAGCGGCGTACGAAGCTACGTGATCACCTCACAAAGCTTGGATCATTACGCCAAAAGTGGCGATACCGTTTTTGAGAAGCCCGTACTCAAGGTGTATAAAGAAGGTTTACTTCAAGAGTGGGAAATCACCGCTCAGACAGGCGTTTTGAATAAAAAACATATTCTGACACTTTCGACCGATGTCGTTGTAAAAAACCTACTTCCTGAATCGGGATTCGATACACTGTCTACCAACAGTATGAACATCCAACTCGACAACAGAGATTTTTGGGCAGATGATCAAGTCATCATCAATGGCCCTCAGTTTGAAACCGTAGGGCAAGCAATGAAAGGCAATTTTGCCGATCATGATGCAACCCTTTATAAGAGCGTACAAGGTAGATATGAAACTCTCACACCTTAGTCTTATTTCTTGCTTAGTCTTATCAGGCCCAGCAATGGCGCTGTCGACTGACCAACAGCAGCCGGTTTATATTGACTCAGACAGCCAGCAGCTAGACATGCAGAGCAACAAAGTCACCTTTCTCGGTGACGTAAAGCTCAAGCAAGGTAGCATTAACATCAACGCTGACAAGATCGTTGTTACCCGTAACCCAAACGATGGGTCGATTGAAAGCATTGATGGTTTTGGCAAACTCGCGACATTTTCGCAGCTCACTGACGACGGAAAAACCCTGTATGGCGAAGCCGAAGAGCTAGAGTACAGCTTAGCCAAAGATCAGTTAACCATGCGTAAAAAAGCCATGCTGTCTCAAGATGACAGTACCATTCGCGGCAATCAGATTCGCTACCATATTTCTTCACAGAAACTCACTGCGGATGGCCAGTCAAAAGGCGATCGCGTCTCCACTGTCCTACAACCTCAAGCAGTACAAGAATAGTTATGGCGTTACTCAAAGCAGAGCACTTAGCGAAAAGCTACAAAAACAGAAAAGTCGTCTCAGACGTCAGCTTGCAGGTCAAATCCGGGCAGATTGTCGGTTTACTTGGCCCAAATGGCGCGGGAAAAACCACTTCGTTTTACATGATTGTCGGCTTAGTTGCGCGTGATGAAGGTGCCATTTACATCGATGATCAAGATATCAGCGTTTTACCTATGCATAGTCGTTCCCGAATGGGGATTGGCTACCTTCCGCAAGAAGCCTCTATATTCCGTAAACTCTCTGTACAAGACAACATCATGGCTGTTCTAGAGACGCGCAAAGAGCTGACCCGAGAAGAGCGCCAAGACAAATTGGAAGACCTGCTAGAAGAATTCCACATCCAGCACATTCGTCAAAGTGCAGGTATGGCATTATCAGGGGGGGAACGTCGCCGAGTTGAAATTGCTCGAGCACTGGCCGCAAACCCAAAATTTATATTGCTTGATGAACCCTTTGCAGGCGTCGACCCGATTTCGGTTATCGATATCAAGAAGATTATTGAACATCTTCGCGATCGCGGACTCGGAGTATTAATCACTGACCATAACGTTCGCGAGACGCTAGATGTCTGTGAAAAAGCTTACATCGTTAGCCAAGGACACTTAATTGCCGAAGGGTCACCGGATGAAGTTCTCAATAATGAACAAGTAAAACAAGTTTATCTCGGCGAACAATTCCGTCTATGATTAAAGTGAAGAACGGCAAGATTCTATAGCATTTAAGGCAAATAATACTGAATGAAACCCTCATTACAACTCAAGCTAGGACAGCAGTTAGCGATGACACCTCAGCTACAGCAAGCGATTCGTTTGTTGCAGTTGTCAACGCTAGACCTTCAACAAGAGATTCAAGAAGCGCTCGATTCCAATCCTCTTCTCGAAGTCGAGGAGTCAGGAGATGACGCTCCAATTGCCGAAGATAAAGGCAGTAATGAGGACAAAGAACCTACCGTTGATGTCGCAGAACCAGACGTAAAAGACAGTTCAGAGCTCATCGAAAAATCAGAAATCAGCTCTGAGCTTGAAATCGACACAACATGGGAAGATGTCTACAGCGCCAACACCGGAAGCACTGGCATCGCCTTAGATGATGACGCTCCCGTTTATCAAGGAGAGACAACAGAGTCGCTGCATGATTACTTAACTTGGCAGCTTGACCTAACTCCATTCAGTGATACGGACCGTACCATTGCCATGGCCATTATCGATGCTGTAGATGATTACGGTTATCTAACAGTCTCTAGCCAAGATATTCTAGAAAGCTTTGATAACGAAGAAATTGAAATTGAAGAAATCGAAGCCGTTCGCAAGCGCATTCAGCAGTTTGACCCATTAGGTGTCGCTTCACTAAACCTACAAGATTGCCTGCTACTTCAACTTGCCACTTTCCCAGAAGATACACCTTGGTTATCAGAAGCAAAATTAGTCCTGACTAACCATATAGATCAACTTGGCAATCGTGACTACAAACTGATCATTAAAGAAACTAAGCTTAAAGAAGCAGAGCTCAGAGAAACCCTTAAGCTAATCCAACAATTGGACCCGAGACCAGGAAGTCGCATCACCACCGAACATGCAGAGTATGTTATTCCCGATGTCTCAGTCTTTAAAGATCACGGTAAATGGGTAGTCACAATTAATCCAGATTCGGTACCAAAACTGAAGGTAAATCAGCAATATGCCGCGCTAGGCAAGGGCAACAGTGCCGATAGCCAGTACATCCGCAGCAATTTGCAAGAGGCGAAATGGCTAATTAAGAGCCTAGAAAGCAGAAACGAGACGTTGCTCAAAGTTGCTAAGTGTATTGTTGAACATCAACGGGATTTCTTCGAGTATGGAGAAGAAGCCATGAAGCCAATGGTGCTCAATGATGTTGCACTTGATGTCGACATGCACGAGTCAACCATTTCACGGGTAACAACGCAGAAGTTCATGCACACCCCTCGTGGTATTTTTGAATTGAAGTACTTTTTCTCCAGTCATGTTAGTACTGACAACGGCGGAGAATGTTCATCCACTGCAATTCGCGCTTTGATTAAAAAGCTGGTTGCTGCCGAAAACAGTGCCAAGCCACTGAGTGACAGCAAGATTGCAGCTCTACTCGCTGACCAAGGGATTCAGGTCGCTAGACGAACAATAGCGAAATATCGTGAATCACTCGGCATTGCCCCTTCAAGTCAGCGCAAACGCCTGCTTTAAGGCATTTAACCGAGAAGGAAAGTCTATGCAAATCAATATTAATGGCCACCACGTTGATCTAACAGATTCAATGCAAGACTATGTTAATGAAAAGTTTCAAAAGCTGGAGCGCTTTTTTGACCATATCAACAGTGTTCATGTTGTTTTAAAAGTTGAAAAAGTCCGTCAAATCGCAGAAGCTACCCTTCACGTAAATCAAGGTGAAATTCATGCCTCTTCAGATGATGAAAACATGTATGCCGCTATTGATTCCCTAGTCGACAAACTTGTACGACAGCTAAACAAGCACAAAGAGAAGCTAAACGCTCACTAACCACCATGCAATTAAGCGAAATCCTTACACTGGACTGCACGAAAAGTGCAGTTCAGTGCACCAGTAAAAAACGAGCCTTAGAAATGATCAGCGAACTTGTCGCTGAAAAAACAGGCCAAAACTCCACCGAACTATTTGAATGCATGCTCAGTCGAGAGAAAATGGGCAGTACTGGCATTGGAAATGGAATAGCCATTCCCCATGCTCGTATGCAGTCGAGTGACAAAGCCGTGGCGGTATTAATTCAATGCGAATCTCCTGTTGAGTTCGACTCTATCGACAATCGACCTGTTGACCTACTTTTTGCTCTCCTCGTCCCTGACGCCCAATGTAAAGAGCATTTAAAAACCCTTTCCAGCATGGCCGAACGATTAAACGACAAACAGGTCCTCAAACAACTTCGCAAGGCTCAATCAGATCAAGAGCTTTACGACATCATGGTTAGCCAATAATGCGTCTGATTGTAGTAAGTGGTTACTCCGGTGCAGGCAAAAGTGTCGCGCTTCGTGTTCTAGAAGATCTTGGCTACTACTGTGTCGACAACTTACCCGTCGATATGTTGGATGCGTTTGTTCAATCGGTTCAATCAAGCAAACAAAATGTCGCGGTAAGCATCGATATCCGCAACCTACCTGCCGAACCTAATTTAGTTGAGGATGTTTTAACTCAGCTAAAACAGAGCTCAGATGTCAGTGTGTTATTCCTAGATGCGAACAAAGAAACCTTGCTGAAACGCTACAGCGAAACACGTCGCATCCACCCTTTGACACTCAGCCTAGAAAACACATCACTCGAACAAGCGATTGAGAAAGAGCGTGCGATCCTCTCTCCGTTAAAAGAGCATGCTGATCTAGTGATCAACAGCAGTAATCAATCTCTGCATGAACTGAGTGAAACCGTTCGTATGCGTGTAGAGGGGCGAGAGCGTAAAGACCTCGTTATGGTCTTTCAATCATTCGGCTTCAAATACGGGCTACCCAATGATGCAGACTATGTGTTTGACGTTCGATTCTTGCCAAACCCACATTGGGAGCCAGACCTAAGACCATTGACGGGCTTAGACGCGCCAATCAAGTCATTTTTGGAAAGTCACTCTGATGTGATGGAGCTAAAACAACAGATTCAAAAGTTCATTGAACACTGGCTACCACTCCTCGAGAAAAATAACCGCAGCTACCTAACCGTAGCGATTGGCTGCACTGGCGGAAAACACCGCTCTGTATATTTAACCCAACAAATTGGCGAATACTTTGCTGAGATGGGCCACCAAGTGCAGATCCGTCATGCGTCGTTAGAGCAAAATCACAAGGAATAATATCATGCAGCAACAGAGTCGAACCGTTCTAATCCAAAACCGTTTAGGCCTTCACGCTCGTGCTGCTGTAAAGCTTGTTGAATTGGCTCAATCTTTTGACTCTGTGCTAACCATTCAAAACCATGAAGGGAAAGAAGCCACTGCAGATAGCGTGATGGGATTGCTACTACTTGAATCAGCTCAAGGCGAACATGTCACCATTAGCGCTGAAGGTGCAGACGCCCACCCAGCTCTTGAAGCCGTTTGCCAACTTATCGAAGCAAAGTTCGAAGAAGACGATTAATACCTCTTCATTGACAAATTTCCTCTCCTTCACATTAACTTATTAAATAGATTGTAAAATTAAGTTACTATTCACCGCATTGTAGATAAATAGAGTCAGGGGGAATCAATGGCAGAGCAAATTGAATTTGACCAAGCTCACCAAGCCCTCCAAGAAGTTACAGAAGCTCTAGAAAATGGCCGCTTTGTTCATGTTCGCCGTCAATTACAGGACATGGAACCTGAAGACATTGCCCATCTATTAGAGGCCTCTCCGCGTAAAAGCCGTGAAGTTCTTTGGCAACTTACCGATCCAGAAGATTATGGTGAAATCCTCGACGAGCTCAACGAGGATGTCAAAGATGACTTGGTGTCTAAGATGGCGCCAGAAATGCTCGCGGAAGCAACGGAAGGGATGGAAACAGATGACGTGGCTTACGTACTGCGTAGCTTACCTGACGACGTTTCCAGAGAAGTCTTATCGCAAATGGATGCGGCAGAGCGTCTATTGGTCGAAACCGCCCTCTCCTATCCTGAAGATACCGCTGGTAGCTTGATGAATACCGACGTCATCACCATTCGTGGTGATGTCGATGTCGATGTTGTCCTGCGTTACCTGCGTATGAAAGGCGAACTACCAGAAGCAACGGATGCTTTGTATGTCATTGATGAAGAGAGCCGACTGATTGGTGAGCTGCCGATTACCACGCTCATCACAACCCAACCCGATGTAAAAATCAGTGATGTGATGGAAGATGCTGACGAAGCGATTGACGTCACCATGAGTGATTCTGATATCGCAAGTCTATTCGAGCGCCGTAACTGGGTTTCAGCACCTGTCATAGATGAAAACCAGCATCTAGTCGGTCGTATTACCATCGATGACGTAGTCGATGTCATTCGTGAAGATGCGGAACACTCAATGATGAGTATGGCGGGTATGGATGATGACGAAGATACTTTCGCACCAGTCGTAAAATCAGCACGGAAGCGAAGTATTTGGCTGGGCGCCAACGTACTCGCGGCCCTCGCTGCGGCGTCGGTCTCCAATATGTTTGAGGCCACCT
Organism: Vibrio sinaloensis; assembly: GCF_000808535.1. Classification (GTDB taxonomy): domain Bacteria; phylum Pseudomonadota; class Gammaproteobacteria; order Enterobacterales; family Vibrionaceae; genus Vibrio; species Vibrio sinaloensis_D. The sequence goes on along the minus strand of NZ_JWLV01000025.1, from coordinate 6,906 downwards.
TAGATCAAATGGCAGCCATCGCCGTTCTGATGACTATCGTTCCATCAATGGGAGGCGTTGCAGGAAACCAGACTGTCGCACTGGTTATCCGTGGTCTTGCTCTTGGGCATATCGGTGACTCAAACAAACGAGAACTGCTTATTAAAGAAGCTGCGATCGGCCTCCTTAACGGCATTATGTGGGCGCTGATTATTGGTGGTATCGTCGTTGCTTGGAAAGGTAACTGGATGTTGGGAGGTATTATCTCAGCCGCGATGTTAACCAATCTACTGGTCGCGGGCATTGCTGGGGTAACTATTCCGATTCTGTTGAAGAAGATGAATATCGACCCTGCCCTAGCAGGCGGTATGGCACTAACCACCGTCACCGATGTGATTGGTCTATCGGTTTTCTTAGGCCTCGCAACGATCCTAATTTAAGGGCGAAATAGCAGAAACGAAAAAGCGCAGTATCAATGATACTGCGCTTTTGTTTTTATCGACATCTAGCCAATAGATAGTTAGCTGTTAATGTTGGGACCTAACCACTTCTCAGCTTCTAACATATCCCAACCTTTACGAGCTGCGTAACTTTCCACTTGATCTTGTTGGATCTGCGCGATCGCAAAGTAACGAGAATCTGGATGCGAGAAGTACCAACCCGAAACGGATGCACCTGGGTACATCGCATAGCTCGATGTCAGTGACATACCAATGTTTTCTTCAACACTCATCAGCTCCCAAAGCGGTCCTTTCTCACTATGCTCTGGACAGGCTGGATAGCCCGGAGCAGGACGAATACCTTGGTATTTCTCACGGATCAGTTCTTCATTCGATAGATCTTCATCTGCAGCGTAACCCCAAATCTCTTTACGCACACGCTCATGTAGATACTCAGCAAATGCTTCCGCCAAACGGTCCGCTACCGCTTGAATCATAATGGCATTATAATCATCACCTTGCGCTTTGTATTCGTCAGCAAGTTTGCGTTCACCGATACCGCCGGTGACAGCAAAAGCACCGATCCAATCGTGTTTACCAGACTCTTTCGGTGCAACATAATCCGACAGGCAGTAGTTGAAGCCTTTTGGTTTCTCTGTTTGCTGGCGCAAGTTATGCAGCACTTTCGCCACTTCTGTACGCGATTCGTCGGTGTAGACTTCGATATCATCACCCACGCTTGCTGCAGGGAACAGACCACACATGCCACGCGCTTTGAGTAACCCTTCACGCTCAACACGATCTAGTAGTTCGTTAGCATCTTTGTACAGACGTTGAGCCTCTTCACCCACTTCTTCATGGTCAAAGATTGTTGGATACTTGCCGACTAGTGACCAAGTCATAAAGAAAGGCGTCCAGTCGATGTACTTACGCAAAGTAGACACTTCAAAGTCATCAAAGATATGGATGCCCGGCTTTACAGGAGCAGGAGGTGTGTACTTATCCCAATCAATCGCGACTTTGTTCGCTCGTGCTTCTTCTAAAGTAACAGGCTTAGTGCGCGGCTTCTTACGGTTATGCTGATCACGCACGCGTTCATAATCCACGTCAAGTTTCTCAACAAAGCCAGGACGAAGTTCGTCTGAAAGTAATGATGTACATACACCAACCGCACGAGAAGCGTTATTGACGTAAACCACTGGATGTTTGTAGTTCTGCTCAATCTTAACCGCCGTATGTGCTTTCGATGTTGTTGCACCACCAATCAGAAGTGGAAGATCGAAATCGAGACGCTCCATTTCTTTCGCTACATGAACCATTTCATCGAGAGACGGAGTGATCAAACCAGAAAGACCAATGATGTCGACGTTTTCTTCTTTGGCTACCTTGAGGATCTTCTCACATGGCACCATTACGCCAAGATCGATGATCTCGTAGTTATTACATTGCAGAACCACGCCAACAATGTTCTTACCGATATCGTGAACGTCACCTTTTACCGTAGCCAACAAAATCTTACCGTTGGAAGAGCCCGCTTGCTTCTCTTTATTAATGAAAGGCTCTAAGTGCGCAACTGCTTGCTTCATAACGCGCGCAGATTTCACTACCTGAGGAAGGAACATCTTACCTTCACCAAATAAGTCACCCACCACGTTCATGCCGTCCATCAATGGACCTTCGATTACTTCCAGTGGCTTAGAGGCATTAAGGCGAGCTTCTTCGGTATCTTCGACAATGAACTCAGTAATGCCTTTAACCAACGCATGCTCTAGACGTTTTTCTACCGCCCAAGTACGCCACTCTAATGCAGAAGCATCTTCTTCTTTGCCGACACCCTTTCCGGCGTATTCTGCCGCGATATCAAGTAGCCTCTCGGTCGAATCATGACGACGGTTAAGAACCACGTCTTCTACCGCCTCACGCAGCTTATCAGGAACGTTATCGTAAATTTCTAACTGACCCGCGTTCACGATACCCATGTCCATACCATTTTTAAAACAGTGGTATAGGAATACCGCGTGAATCGCTTCACGGACGTAGTTATTACCGCGGAATGAGAAGGAAACGTTAGACACACCACCAGAGATCATCGCGTGAGGCAAGTCGCGCTTAATGTCGGCAACCGCTTCGATGAAATCCACGGCGTAGTTATTGTGCTCTTCGATACCCGTCGCAACCGCAAAAATGTTCGGGTCAAAAATGATATCTTCTGGTGGGAAGCCGACTTCATCAACCAAGATACGATAAGCGTTAGTACATATTTCTAACTTACGCTCACGTGTTTCTGCCTGACCAACTTCGTCAAACGCCATGACGATAACTGCAGCACCATAGCGACGAATCAGTTTTGCTTGCTCAACAAACTTCTCTTTACCTTCTTTCAAAGAGATGGAGTTCACGATGCCCTTGCCCTGAATACACTTCAGGCCCGCCTCGATAACCTCCCATTTAGAAGAGTCGACCATGATAGGCACTTTAGAGATCTCAGGCTCAGAGGCACATAGGTTTAGGAAACGAACCATACAGGCTTCTGCATCCAACATGCCTTCATCCATGTTGATGTCGATGATCTGAGCGCCGTTCTCAACTTGTTGTCGGGCGACCTCTAGTGCTTCATCGTAAAGCTCTTCTTTGATCAGGCGCTTAAATCGAGCAGAACCGGTAACGTTAGTACGCTCACCCACGTTGATAAACAACGTCTCTTTTTCAATCGTAAGAGGCTCGAGACCGGATAAACGACACGCAACCGTAAGCTCAGGCAACTCACGAGGTTTTACACCTTCAACGGCCATTGCCATATGGCGAATATGCTCTGGCGTGGTACCACAACAACCACCAATTAGGTTGAGGAAACCGCTCTCCGCCCACTCTTTAACGTGTTCCGCCATATCTTCTGGCGAAAGGTCATACTCACCAAAAGCATTCGGTAGACCCGCATTTGGGTGAGTAGAGACAAAAGATTCCGAAATACGAGAAAGTTCTTCTACGTACGGGCGCAGTTCGTCAGGACCAAGCGCACAGTTCAAACCAAATGAAATCGGGTTAACGTGACGAAGAGAGTTATAGAAGGCTTCCGTAGTTTGACCTGAGAGGGTACGTCCGGAAGCATCGGTAATGGTCCCGGAGATCATCACTGGTAACTCGATACCTAGTTCTTCGAAGACGCTATCAACCGCGAAGGCACAAGCTTTCGCGTTAAGCGTATCAAAGATGGTCTCGATCAGAATAAGATCAGAGCCACCTTTGATCAGCGCTCGAGTGGATTCTGAATAAGCCTCAACAAGCTCATCGAAGCTGACGTTACGATAGCCCGGATCGTTTACATCAGGGGAGATAGAACAAGTACGGTTTGTAGGACCAAGCACACCCGCAACATAACGTGGGCGCTCTGGCGTTTTTGCCGTCCATTCATCAGCGGCTTCACGGGCAAGCTTTGCTGCGGCAAAGTTGATTTCCTCACTCAGGCTTTCCATCTCATAGTCAGCCATCGCAATCGTCGTCGCGTTAAAGGTGTTGGTTTCAAGAATATCAGCGCCTGCTTCTAAGTAAGCGCTGTGAATTTCCTTAATCAATTGAGGCTGAGTGAGCACCAACAAATCGTTGTTGCCTTTTAGATCACAATGCCAATCCGCAAAGCGCTCTCCTCGATAGTCTTGCTCTTCAAGTTTATATCCCTGAATCATGGTGCCCATACCACCATCGATCAGCAAGATACGTTGCTTTAATTGAGCTTCAATCTGTTGTCTTACATTACTTCCCACAGTACAGCCTCATTCCTTTAGTTATCTCTCCATCCTATCACACAAATTAAAGGAGTCTAGACGTCTAAAACAACTAAATTTATCACTCTTCCATGACAAAAAAGTGTTTGCTATTTAAGCATGCTAGGAACAAAATTCTTATTCACATTTTGTTACATGTAGAGAGTTTTATGTCGGTCTACTACACCCTATGTTTTCTATCCGCTGCTGCGATGATGATTGCTTTCATAAACAGCAAGATAGGAAAAATGCAAACGACAATCGCCATCACTGCTGGCTCAATGATCTTATCGTTACTCATCTTGGTCGCAGGTCAAAATGATTGGTTCCACTTAACAGAAATTGCTTCGAAGACAATGTCGAGCATTAACTTCGAAGATTTTTTGCTCAAAGGGATCTTAGGTTTCCTGCTGTTTGCTGGCGGACTGGGCATCAAACTGCCGAACTTGAAAGATCAAAAGTGGGAAATCACCGTACTTGCTTTAGGGGCAACCTTGTTCTCTACCTTCTTTATTGGTTTTGCGTTATATGGCTTCTGCCAAATCATCGGGATCCAATTTAATTTGGTCTACTGCTTATTGTTCGGTGCATTGATTTCTCCAACAGACCCGATTGCAGTACTGGCCATTGTTAAAAAGCTCGATGCACCAAAACGAATTTCTACCCAAATCGAAGGAGAGTCGCTGTTTAATGATGGCTTTGGGTTAGTGATTTTTGTCACTCTATATACCATCGCTTTTGGCAGCGAAGCACCGACCGTTGGCAGTGTCAGCATGCTGTTTGTTCAAGAAGCCATTGGCGGCATCGCTTATGGCTTCGCCCTAGGTTTACTGTTTCACTACTTGATTAGCGCAACTGATGATCACTCAATGGAGCTCTTATTGACGATTGGTATTCCAACCGCTGGATACGCATTTGCTGAAGTGCTGCACGTCTCTGGTCCTTTAGCCATGGTCGTCTCGGGTATTATGATTGGAAACTGGACACGCTTTATTGGCTTTTCCAAAGAGAGTGAAGATCACCTCGATCATTTTTGGGAGCTAGTTGATGAATTCCTCAACGGTGTACTTTTCCTACTGATAGGCATGTCGATGCTGCTGTTTGAGTTCCACAAAGAAGACTGGATTTTGATGGCTTTCTCTGTGCCGCTCGTTCTCTCGGCGCGTTACATAAGCGTATTCCTATCTTACATTGTCTTTAAGCGCTACCGTCAATACAACCCGTATTCTATAAACATCTTAACTTGGGGCGGCCTCAGAGGAGGTCTTGCACTCGCAATGGCACTATCGATTCCTTCTGGCATTTGGGTGATTCAAGATAAGCTTATTGATGTAAAAGAAATCATCTTGGTAATGACATATTCGGTCGTCGTATTCTCTATATTGATTCAAGGTTCAACCATTACTCCTATGATTGAAAAAGCGAAGCTCGCTCAGAAAGAGATAGACAAAGATTCTATTGAAGAGACACAAAAGTAGAGCACCGCGCAAGTTTGAATGACCAGAAGGCAGCCTATTAGCGCTGCCTTTTGTTTCAATTTGATCAATAAACACGTTGCACACACCCATCTAAAGCGCGACCTCCCCATGTCCGAGGTGACAGAAGATGTGGGGTATGACGGGCGGAGGCGATTGAGCCATGACTGTCATCCGTGGCTAATAAGGTACTAACAAGTTTTGTGTCTTTCTCTGTTCTAATGGAAACCTTAATCCACTGGATGAGAGCTCCTTAGTTAAGTCACCCAAATAGCTGTGATAAACCTCAAGTACATTTTGATTATCCAGTTCAAAAAGAACATTCCCCTCCGAACAAGTAACCTTACGTTCCATCCCAAACGAGCACCACCCACCACGTGAACCATAGCTAATTTCTAGGTCATTCCCATATAAACCAATCGCAGCAACTAGCCCTGAGCCTCTGGTATTTTCTGTATAAACTTGAGTTTCTGCAAAATTTACACAATCTCCGGCTAAACCTCCGGTCACTTTTATATGGTCGGGTAATACACTTTTAAATCCATCTACAAGATATGTTCCATCGACCTGAAGGCCATCACTCAGAACAAATATGTGTCGTAAATCTTCAGACAACAAATCGCTAGCTAATGAACTTCCAAGTGCTTTACACGAACCCTGAAAATCAATTAAGTATCGAGCCGATTTCCTAATCGAGGTTTTCTCAAACTGAACAAAGGTAATGATTAGAGAATTATCCATCACGCCATCGTTGCTTATCTCTCCAGACGTGGAGCAACCTATCATGTGTGATTGAGGAAAATGTTGTTTTAACAGTGTCGATATATGTTCATTAAGTAAGCCATAGATCATTAATAACGTATTGGGAGTATCGATGATCGAAACTGACGAGAGATCCAATGATTCTTGACCATTCCATACTAGTTGCTCTGTCTTCATACTGACCTCCAGTCTATAAACTAAAGTTAGCTCTTTTTACCTATCTTTCCACATAGAATTGTTGATAAGAGTGGGTCATTTAGAGCGCAAAAATGAAGCAGAGTAAAAACAACAAGCAAGATAAGTACAAAGGTCTTATTTGTGTCCAAAAACGACGAAAGCCCTGCTATTTCTAGCAGGGCTTCTGAAAGTGGCGAAGGTTAAAAAATTCCGCCCCCCTTGCGGTATTTGATTCCCCGCAAAAGGATATTTCTTACAGGCATTAAAAAACCCGACACTTTCGCATCGGGTTAAATAAGTGGCGGAGTGGAC
>NZ_JWLV01000024.1 GCF_000808535.1 Vibrio sinaloensis | reverse complement strand
CATCGCCAGGCTTTAATTTTATAAGAGAGCCCGTTTGCAAGAACGGGCTTTTTTAGTCCTACCGGGACATCTTGATGCTGATATAGCTCAGGTGGTAGAGCGCATCCTTGGTAAGGATGAGGTCCCCAGTTCGAGTCTGGGTATCAGCACCATTTACAGTTTGTTTTACGCTTTTACGAAGAGCCTAAAGCAAAACGTAAAGAATTTTACTTGGCAACCATAGCGATTTGGACCCACCTGATTCCATGCCGAACTCAGAAGTGAAACGAATTAGCGCCGATGGTAGTGTGGGGCTTCCCCATGTGAGAGTAGGACATTGCCAGGTTCTTATTTAGACTCAAGAGTCTAACCAATGCGGAGCGGTAGTTCAGTTGGTTAGAATACCGGCCTGTCACGCCGGGGGTCGCGGGTTCGAGTCCCGTCCGCTCCGCCACTTATTCAGAAAGCCTAGTCTTATGACTAGGCTTTTTTCATTTTAAAGCAAGGATATTTTCCCTTTTCAGGGAATGAGTCCCGGTTGCCCGCAACTCCAACCGTCCGCCACTTATTCCAGACCTCAGCAGCAATGCTGGGGTCTTTTTGTATCTGCGGTATTATTTGGTCTTCGATCAGTGAGTCCTGTTTGTATGCAGCCCATTAGCTCCGTCATTTATTCTAGATAAAGCCTTAACTGCAATGACAAAAAAGGCTGGTACTGAATACCAACCTTCTTAATGTTTTCTATATTGCTACTTTTTGTCGTTCAGGTTCCAGTCATACTCGTAGCTAAACTTTCCACTCAGCTTAGTCAGTTCAGGGCGATATTTGGCTAAGTGTTGAATCAATTCTTGTTCGTTACCAAAATCATCAGCGAACCAATCATAAATAGATGAAAGCTGAACGCGGCTACTCGTATACAAAACACCTTTATCGCTATTGATGAACTCCATTGCTGCTTTCTCTAACAGCTGCTCCGTGTTACCAGCAGTAAACGCTTGGGGCTGTAAGTTTGGACAACCTAGGCTGGCACAGTTCACTGCATAGTGAGTGCGAGGGTCATTCCAGATTGGGCGAAGGATGCGGTGCTCAATATCGTTGAGAGTGAGCTTTTTACCAGCGACGGTAACCACTTCATCACCCCATGGGCCAAAGCTGAAAAGCCCCCCCAGCTTCGTTATCGATTTTACGGGGTAGTCATTAAGAATCAGTTGGACAGTAATCGCATTGTATAGATTAACCCAGTAGGCGTACTGCTCATTCAACGAATATTCTCTAGGATCAATAGCCGCAAGTGCTGCTATATATTGATTCAATTTTTGCTTGTCTAGCGTAGAGACAGAGCCGTACTTAACTAAGGTGTACTGCCCCTCCTTTATTAAATACTTGTCTAAGAAAGTCTGCCATTTGGCATGAGAGATAGTTGCAGGATTACTTTGATCTGACTGCTGCCAAAAAGGCCACAATTCGGATTTAGGGGCGGAAAATACATGGAATGAAACCAATGTAAGAAATAGTGTGACAATACGTACCATTAGATGCGATCTCTTTATCGATGAGCTTTAGTTACTAGACCAAGGTTAGGGAGAGTTTGTTTCGTAAAAAACAAAAAAGGTTAGCCGAAGCCAACCTTTTGTTTCTATTTCCCAGTCTAGCTTATTTAAGGAAGCTCGGGATCTTTGCCTCAAACTCTGCGATCTTATCTTCGTGTTGCAGCGTGAGGCCGATGTTATCTAAGCCGTTTAGTAGACAGTGGCGACGGAACTCATCAATTTCAAATGAGTACTCTTTGCCATTTGCTCGAACCACATTCGCTTCTAGATCAACTTCAACTTGTGCGCCTTCATTTGCTTCAACAAATTGGAAGATTTCATCGACTTCTTGCTCAGTCAGACGAACAGGAACCATCTGGTTGTTGATTGAGTTGCCGTAGAAGATATCCGCAAAGCTCGGTGCGATCATCGCTTTTATACCGTAATCTGCCAATGCCCACGGGGCGTGTTCACGTGATGAACCACAGCCAAAGTTTTCGCGAGCCAGTAAAATTGAAGCGCCTTGGTAGCGAGGAGCATTCATTACAAAATCTGGGTTTGGTTGCTCACCAGCGTCATCTAGGAAACGCCAATCATGGAATAGATGCTTACCAAAACCTAGACGAGATACCTTTTGTAGGAACTGCTTAGGAATAATTGCATCGGTGTCAACGTTCGCTGCATCTAGAGGAACAACCAAGCCTGTGTGTTGTTTAAAACCTGACATTTGTTTGCTCCTTAATCCAATTCGCGAATATCAACAAAGTGACCAGCAATCGCTGCTGCTGCTGCCATAGCAGGGCTCACTAAGTGGGTACGACCGTCACGGCCTTGGCGACCTTCAAAGTTACGGTTTGAGGTAGACGCGCAACGCTCGTGTGGACCTAGGCGGTCATTGTTCATCGCTAGACACATAGAGCAACCTGGTAGGCGCCACTCAAAACCTGCATCTTTAAAGATCACATCTAAGCCTTCTGCTTCCGCTTGAGCCTTAACTTGCTCAGAGCCCGGAACGATAAGCGCTTGAACGTTATCAGCGACCTTGCGACCTTTGGCTACTTCCGCTGCCGCACGCATATCTTCGATACGAGAGTTTGTACACGAACCGACAAATACTTTATCGACTTTGTAGTCGGATAGCGCTTTGCCTGCTTCTAGGCCCATGTAAGCCAATGCTTTTTCTGCTGATGCTTTTTCGACAGGATCTGCGAAGCTTTCCGGTGCAGGAATTGGCTCATCGACCGCGATGACCTGACCTGGGTTAGTACCCCAGGTAACCTGAGGTTTGATGTCTGCTGCGTTTAGTGTTACGACAGCATCAAACTCAGCGTCATCGTCAGTTTTTAGTGATGACCAGTATTCAATCGCGGCTTCTAGATCTTTACCTTGAGGTGCGAACTTACGACCTTTGATGTATTCGAATGTCGTTTCGTCTGGCGCAATAAGACCAGCTTTAGCACCTAGCTCGATAGCCATGTTACATACTGTCATACGACCTTCCATCGTAAGGTCAGTAATCGCTTCACCACAGAACTCAACGACGTAGCCAGTTCCGCCCGCAGCGGTTGTTTCACCGATGATGGCAAGTACGATATCTTTTGCTGTGATGCCAGGAGCAACCTTACCTTTTACTTCAATCTTCATCGTTTTAGCACGAGCTTGCTTTAGCGTTTGGGTCGCTAGAACGTGCTCAACTTCTGAAGTACCGATACCAAATGCTAGCGAGCCGAATGCGCCGTGCGTTGCCGTGTGTGAGTCACCACAAACGATGGTCATGCCTGGTAGAGTGATACCTAGCTCTGGACCCATTACGTGCACAATACCTTGGTATTTGTGGTTAATATCGTAAAGGGTGACACCAAACTCTTCACAGTTTTTCGATAGCGTTTCCATTTGGATACGAGCCATCTCGCCTGATGCGTTGATGTCTTTGGTTTGAGTCGAAACGTTGTGGTCCATGGTTGCAAATGTTTTACTTACCTGGCGAACCTTACGGCCTTTTTCACGCAGACCGTCAAATGCCTGAGGTGACGTTACTTCGTGTACTAAGTGGCGGTCAATGTAAAGAATTGGGTTCTCACCCTCAGCTGCTACGGCGACGTGTGCGTCGTAGACTTTTTCGTATAATGTTTTACCCATTATCACAATCCTGTGTATGGCTCCTGACAACTGCATATCAGGAGCGAATTATTATTATCTGTCTGCGTAAATTAAGAGTTCAAGATGTACTCAGCGATCTTATCGCCCATCTCAGAAGTCGATAGCGCTGGCTTATCGCCCGATAGGTCACCCGTCAGTTCACCTGCTGATAGCGCTTTCGATACCGCGGTTTCAATATCTTGCGCTGCTGCTTCTTCACCTAGGCTGTAACGCAGCATGAGTGCAGCTGATAGAATTTGTGCCACAGGATTGGCAATGTTTTTACCAGCTATGTCTGGCGCACTGCCACCAGCTGGCTCGTAAAGACCGAACTTACTCTCGTTCAGTGATGCCGAAGGAAGCATGCCCATTGAGCCTGTGATCATGGCACACTCATCAGAGATGATATCGCCGAAGATGTTTGAACAAAGCATTACATCGAACTGTGCAGGATCTTTGATTAGCTGCATTGTCGCGTTATCGATGTACATGTGTGATAGCTCAACGTCTGGGTAGTCTTTCGCGATCTCTTCAACCACTTCACGCCACAGAATTGAGCTTTGCAGTACATTGGCTTTATCAATTGAGCATACTTTTTTGCGACGTAGACGAGCGGACTCAAAGGCAATCTTAGCGATACGCTCAATCTCGAAACGATGGTAAACCTCAGTGTCGAATGCTTTCTCGTTTGGACCTTCGCCTTCACGGCCTTTTGGTTGACCGAAATAGATACCACCAGTGAGTTCACGCACAACCACGATATCGAAGCCGTTGCCTGAAATGTCTGCACGAAGCGGTGAGAATGCTTCTAGGCCTTTATGGATTTGCGCTGGACGAAGGTTACAGAAAAGTTGGAAGTGCTTGCGAAGAGGCAATAGGGCACCACGCTCTGGTTGGTCGTTTGGAGGAAGATGTTCCCATTTAGGGCCGCCAACCGATCCAAATAGCACTGCATCTGACTCTTCACACGCTTTTACTGTGCTGTCTGGAAGTGGGCAACCGTGGTTGTCGATAGCAATACCACCTACGTCGTGCTCTTCGCGAGAAAATTGGATGCTGTGTTTTTTCTCAATCGCATCTAACACTTTATGCGCTTGAGCCATTACTTCTGGGCCAATACCATCGCCAGGTAAAACGGCGATTTTGTATGATTTGTCTGTCATGTTATTCCTTTAATTTTTGTTTCCCCCTAGGGACGACTCTCGTCCCTAGAGTCTCTTTTATACTGTTGCGATTTTGCTTTGTTTGATTTCTGCGATTTTGTCGGCGCGGTGAATGCTGTTAATAACATGCAGCAATGCTTGTCCAGAAGCTTCGACAATATCGGTAGATACGCCAGTGCCGTGGTATTTACGGCCTTTGTAGTTAGCGATGATGTCTGCCTGACCTAGGCCATCTTCGCCTTCCCCTTTCGCTGTTAAATCAAACTTGTCTAAGACAATATCATAACCCGTCACTCGATAGATACACTGGTAAAGCGCATCTACCGGACCATTACCCACAGCGGCTTCGGATTGCTCTTCATCACCGCATTGCAGCTTGATACTGGTTGTTGCCATTACGCTGCCTGATTGAACGCTTAGGTAGTTCAACTTGTAGAAATCATCTTCTTCACGCAAGTTCGAGAAGTGCATTAGCGCTTCTAAGTCGTAGTCAAACACTTGGCCTTTGCGATCAGCTAGCTTTAAGAAGTCAGCGTACAATGCGTCTAGGTTGTACTCGTCTTCTTTGTAGCCCATGGCATCCATATGACTTTTAACCGCGGCACGACCACTTCGACTGGTTAGGTTTAGGGCTTGATTCTTAAGACCTATCGACTCTGGCGTCATGATCTCGTAGGTATTCTTGTTCTTAAGCATGCCATCTTGGTGAATGCCGGAAGAGTGACTAAATGCATTTGCGCCGACAATCGCTTTGTTGCTTTGAATCGGCATATTACAAAGCTGGCTCACTAACTTACTGGTGCGGTGAATTTCATCATGTTTTAGACCGGTATGAACACCTAGCAGCTCTTGACGAGTTTTGATGATCATCGCTATTTCTTCTAGTGAACAGTTACCCGCACGTTCACCGATACCATTGATGGTTCCTTCAATTTGACGAGCGCCTGCTTGTACTGCGGCAATAGAGTTGGCTACCGACATGCCTAGATCGTCATGACAGTGAACAGAGATGATCGCCTTATCGATGTTTGGTACACGGTTGAATAAGGTTTGGATAATACCGCCAAACTCGTTGGGAACTGTGTAGCCCACGGTATCAGGGATGTTGATGGTGCGAGCGCCAGCATCGATGGCAGCTTCAACCATTCGACATAGGTTGTCGATCGGTGTGCGGCCTGCATCTTCACACGAAAACTCAACGTCATCAGTGTATTGGCGAGCGTGCTTGACGGCCTTTACGCCCATTTCAACGACATCATCGTAGCTGCGGCGTAACTTGTCTTGAACGTGGACTGTTGATGTAGAAATAAAAGTGTGGATGCGGAATTGGTCAGCGACTTTTAGCGCTTCTGCGGCTGCATCAATGTCTTTCGCAACGGCACGCGAAAGAGCACAAATACGGCTGTTTTTGACATTGCGAGCAATGGTTTGCACCGATTCGAAATCACCAGGTGAAGAGACAGGAAAACCCGCTTCAATAACATCAACGCCGAGCCTTTCTAGCGCATAGGCAATTTGCAGTTTTTCTTTAACCGTCAAGCTTGCTGACAACGCTTGTTCGCCATCACGTAATGTGGTGTCGAAAATAATGACTTGATCGTTCATGTTTGCTTCCTTAGTGATTCGGTGTGCATTGCACCAGTTAATCGTTTACTTCCGTTACTTAGCTGCAAAAACTAGGTATAAAAAAACCCGCATTTGAATGCGGGTTTTGTGTAATTCTGTGTGGTTGTTTTTCTTCCACAGCCTACCCGCGCGATTATGTCACGATAAGGAGGAGGCTCAGCAGGATAGAAAAACGGTTCATCATTGTTAACGATTCCTTTAAACGGGCGTTAAATAATCCACAAATTTAAGTTAACAAATTAGTACCGCACTCAAACCGTAACGTCAACCGTTAAAAGTGAAAATGGTCAATTTTTTTCCAAGCATAGAATTTGCCCATTGTTTTGCCAGATTCAATAACACCCTTAAATAGGTAGCGAACTGTCATCGTATTTCCGCGAAAGCTTCACGCATTTGTCACTGTGGCTCCGTACTGTGAGAGCAGTGATAAGAGAGGAGCTAGGTTATGCGTTCTATTGAGCCCATTGCCAAATTGGATTTGGCATTTTCACTTTTCTGCTTGCAACATCGATTTCGACTACCACTTTCTCGCCTGAGCAAAGCGGTTTCGCACACTGGCGATGGACATCTTTATATTGTACTTGGTCTGCTCGCATGGTGGTTAGGTGGTGATAAAGGGCAGCTGTTTTTGCTCGCGGGTCTATTGGCGTTTGCCATGGAGCTGCCGATTTATTGGGTGGCCAAGAATCTTTTTAAACGTCGCAGACCGCAAGAGTTATCGGAGCTTGTGACCTCATTTATTACTCCTTCTGATCGTTACAGTTTGCCCTCTGGTCATACAGCTGCCGCGTTTCTCATGGCCAGTTTAATTAGTTACTGTTTCCCGCCGCTGGGGCTGTTTGCGCTCGTTTGGGCAGGCTGTATTGGCGCATCAAGAATCTTATTGGGCGTTCATTTTCTGACTGATGTGGTCTTGGGTTCGATACTCGGGCTTGTCTGTGCGCAATTCGCGATTGCTTTGTTGGTGTAGGTGAATAATGAAGATACTTTATGGTGTACAAGGAACGGGGAACGGACATATCGCGCGGGCAAGGGCCATGTGTCATGCTCTCAAGCAACGTGGCATCGATGTCGACTTCCTATTCTCTGGGCGTAAAAAAGATAAGTTTTTTTCGATGGAGGAGTTCGGGGATTATCGAGTTGCACGCGGGCTAACCTTTGTGACTCACAACGGCAAGGTGAGTTATGTTAGAACGGCACTAAAGAACAGTGCGTTGGCTTTTTGCCGAGAAGTCGAACAGCTTGATCTGTCTAACTACGATTTAGTTTTGAATGACTTCGAACCCGTGTCGGCTTGGGCTGCAAAAAGACAAAATAAAACAGTGATTAGCATCAGTCACCAGAATGCGTTTCGTCACTCAGTACCATTAAAGGGAGCCAGTTGGCTCGATAAAACGATCATTGAACACTTTGCCCCAGCCACCCATCACATTGGTTTGCATTGGTATCATTTTGAACAACCCATTCTACCACCCATTGTTCATACTCAATCGGTGCCTGTTAGCTGCGAGGAGTATGTCCTCGTATACCTGCCTTTTGAGAGTTTGAGTGATATTTCTGATCTACTGCTGCGCTTTTCTATCCAGACCTTCATTTGTTATCACCCAGAAGTACTCGAGGCAGAGCAGCTGGAGAACATCCAACTTCTGCCCCTTAGCTTAACGGGGTTCCAGCGCCACTTGCATCGCTGCTCTGGCGTTATGGCGAATGGCGGTTTTGAGTTGCCTTCAGAGGCGCTTACCTTAGGTAAGAAACTGTTGTTGAAGCCGCTGATTGGTCAGTTTGAGCAGCTAAGCAATGTGGCGACACTGGAAGATTTAGGCATGGCGACCTGCATGGAAAATCTCGATGCTTCAACGGTTCGCCAGTGGTTGGATGAAGATCCGGCAGAGAGTGTTAACTACCCAGATGTAGCGGCGGCGATTGTCGACTGGATATTGAAGGGAGAGTGGGACAACCAGACGGAGTTGACGTCAAATCTATGGGACCAAGTTGATTTTCCCAGTTATGTCACCAATGTGTAACTCTCGTCAAAATTGGCAAAAACAGCATCTATCTATTGATGCTGTTTTTGTATTTAACCCTCAAACTATTACCGCTGTTTATAGGAGCTTTTCCTTGTTTAGCATGTCGTGAAAAAACATTAACGGAAGATAAAACACTCTAAACGTGGCTTGATTTTTTTTTATTCTTTTCTCAAGTTATTGTTTTGTATTAATAATATTAAAGCTTAAGTAAAAAATACTGATTAATTATCAATCTTGTTGCTAGTCCTTAATTGATTCGTTGATAGTAGTAATTCGTTAGAACCCATCTAACAAGTAAATATAACAAAGTGCAGGTTATCTATTCCTAACTGCTACTGACTTCTAGAACCATTTACACTGACGAATTTAAGAGGCTTGACCCATGTTTGATAAAAAAGAGTCTATGAGTGCTATTGCTAGCTACCGCATGGAAAGTACGCTGCGTGGAGTAGATTTAAACCTTCTCACTGTTTTTGACGCGGTAATGCAAGAGCAAAACATTACTCGCGCTGCTCACAATCTTGGCATGTCACAACCGGCTGTAAGTAATGCCGTTGCGAGATTGAAAGTGATGTTCAATGACGAGCTGTTTATGCGCCAAGGTCGAGGCATTCAACCAACGCAACGCGCTCGCCAATTGTTCGGTCCAGTGCGTCAAGCATTACAGTTGATTCGCAACGAACTGCCAAGCTCAATTTTTTCACCAGAAACTTCAACTCGTCTATTTAAGCTGGCGATTTGCAGCCCTTGTGACATGCGTTTTGCACCGAAGATTATGTCGACGATTCACGATCAAGCGCCAAACGTACAGCTTCATCTTGATGCTGAGTTTGACCGTCACCTCGCTGAGCGCATGCGCTACCAAGAAATAGACTTCGTGATCGATTATGCACGTTTTGATGATCAAGGTTTCTCTAGCACTGAGATTTTCCAAGATGAACTAGTGGTTGTTGCTGCTAAATCTCACCCACGCATTCAAGCTGAGGTAACGGCTGAGGAGTTGCGTGTCGAGCGTCATGCCAAACTGTCTCGTGTTCACGGTCAACGCAGCTTCTCTGAGCAAGCCTACCGCGAAATGGATGTGCAAGCGTATTACGAGGGCACCAGCTTGAGCAATGTACTGTATGTGGTTGGTCAATCTGAGCTAGTGACTATCGCACCACGTTGGATGGTAGAGAACGCGGCAAACAAAGAGCAGCTGCAAATCCTCGATTTCCCATTTGAAAATGCGAAGATCAGTGGTTTCTTGAGTTGGCATGAGTCTAGCGAAAAAGACAAAGGTCATATCTGGTTACGTGACCAGTTGATGATGATTTGTGGTGAAGTCGTCGCACTCGACTAGTAAATCGCCACAAAGCCTTATAAAACCTTGGGTGACCAAAAGTCATTCAAGGTTTTTTACTATTTAATTGATAACTTTGATACGTGTCAGTTGCCTTTTATAACGCGAAATGTACACTTGTGCGCTCAAAAAGCTTACAGGTGTAAGCTAAAGGTAAGAAAGATGGCCAACTTAGATTTTCATATCGTAAAACGAATTCGTGAACAGATTGCCAAAGGCGGTGATCGTATTGCTCTTAAACATAAAGTGGGCAATATGTGGAACGGCATCAGCTGGAAGCAGTTTGGTCAGCAAGTGGATGAACTTTCACTGGCATTATTGGCTCAAGGCTTTCAAGTCCAGGATAAGATAGGGATCTTCTCTAACAATATGCCTCAATGGACGATTGCTGACTTTGCTGCGTTGCAACTGCGCGGAGTCACGGTGCCAATCTACCCCACCAACACAGCTGCGCAGTCCGCTTATATTCTACAAAATGCCGATGTGAAAGTGCTGTTTGTCGGTGAGCAGCCACAATTTGATGCCGCGGTCTCTATATTCGAAGAGTGCGAACAGCTAGAACTGATCGTTGCAATGTCAGAGAGCATCGATATCGGCGAGCATGAGTTTGCGTTGCACTGGAAACAGTTCATTGCCAAAGGTGACAAGCAAGAGAGTCATGAGCTCGATCAGCGTTTGTCCGATGCTAACTTTGATGATCTCCTGACTCTTATCTACACCTCTGGTACCACGGGGCAGCCGAAAGGGGTGATGTTAGATTACGCGAATATTGGTGCTCAGTTGGAAGGCCACGATCAACGCTTGAGTCTAACCGAAGACGATGTGTCACTCTGTTTCTTGCCGCTTTCCCATGTATTTGAGCGTGCTTGGACCTTCTACGTACTTTATAAAGGCGCGACCAACTGCTACCTGCAGGACACGATGCAAGTGCGTGATGCGCTGAGTGAAGTACGTCCTACAGTCATGAGTGCGGTACCACGTTTCTACGAGAAAATCTTCTCTGCTATCCATGAGAAAGTGGCTAAAGCGCCGTTCATCCGTAAAGTGATGTTTACCTGGGCTGTGAACATGGGCGCGAAGATGGCTGTTTGTCACCAAGAAGGACGCAAACCGTCACTCGCACTTAAAAAAGCCTATAAGCTTGCGGACAAGTTGGTGTTGTCTAAGCTGCGAGCTCTGCTTGGTGGTCGTATCAACTTTATGCCATGTGGTGGCGCAAAATTGGATGAGACCATTGGTCGCTTCTTCCATGCGATCGGGATTAACGTCAAGCTCGGCTACGGCATGACGGAAACTACAGCCACAATTTCTTGCTGGGACGATCAGTGTTTTAACCCTGACTCAATTGGTATGGCGATGCCAGGTGCGCAAGTTAAGATCGGAGAGAACAACGAAATCTTAGTTCGTGGTCCGATGGTGATGCGCGGGTACTACAAAATGCCAGAAGAGACCGCGAAAACGTTCGATGAGCATGGTTTCCTCAAAACCGGCGATGCGGGGCATATCGATGAGAATGGTAACTTGTTTATTACCGATCGCATCAAAGAGCTGATGAAAACCTCGAACGGCAAATACATTGCACCGCAAATGGTTGAAGGAACGATTGGTAAAGACCACTTTATCGAGCAAATTGCCGTTATTGCGGATACGCGCAAATTTGTGTCGGCTCTGATCGTGCCATGTTTTGATTCTTTGGAAGAGTACGCGAAAGAGCTCAATATTAAGTACCATGACCGTGTTGAGTTGATTAAGCATCACCAAATCGTTGAAATGTTAGAGCAGCGCGTTAACGACTTACAGAAAGAGTTAGCTAAGTTTGAGCAGGTGAAAAAGTTTAAACTGCTGCCTAAAGCGTTCTCGATGGATGACGGTGAACTGACTCCGACCCAAAAACTGCGTCGTAAAGTGATTAACGACAAGTATCAAGACGAAATCGAAGAAATGTACACCGATAAAACGGATAACAAGTAAATTTCTGAAAGTTAATTTTTTGATTGTTTAAAAATCCCCCAAAAGCATTAGACCGCTATTGGGGGATTTTTGTTTGTGTTGAACTCAACAACAAATCGTCATTCTTGAACTGGGGATTTGGTTGTCTTGCAATATTTTGCTCTGAAATTTTGTTGTAATTATTTATTTAGTGCCAGTTAGTGAGTCGTATATGGCGTTAGTGCCTTATCAATCTCCAAAAAATAGCATCTTGTTTAAATTGAGAGCAATATCGCATTAGACCCGTTGCTAATAAAACGTTACATTTGTTGCGTTACCTTGTTCATTGTTATTGATGAGCAGGACATAGCCGAAAAAGTGGAAGTATTTCGAATTAGGCTACGAATAAGCCCTAGACTATGTAAAACCAGACCAATCCGTTGACCTTATTGATTGGAAAACTGGTTAAGGAGAAAAATATGGCAGCAATGTTGTCCGGTGCAGAGATGGTAGTGCAATCTCTGATCGAAGAAGGTGTAGAGCAAATTTTCGGTTACCCTGGCGGTTCCGTTCTTGATATCTACGATGCGCTTCATGCGAAAGACGACCAAATCAAACATGTTCTGGTTCGTCATGAACAAGCCGCTACGCACATGGCCGATGGTTATGCGCGCGCAACAGGCAATCCGGGTGTTGTCCTTGTCTGTTCCGGTCCTGGTGCTACCAATACTATTACAGGTATTGCGACCGCCTACATGGACTCCATCCCAATGATCGTTATTTCAGGTAACGTACCGAATAATCTTATCGGTAACGATGCGTTCCAAGAGTGCGACATCGTCGGTGTTTCTCGTCCTGTCGTTAAGCACAGCTTTTTAGTCAAAAAAGCCGAAGACATCCCTGAAACAGTTAAAAAAGCCTTCTACATTGCAACAACGGGTCGCCCTGGCCCTGTGGTCATTGATTTGCCAAAAGACGTCATGAATCCACAAATCAAGTTGCCATACGAATACCCAGAAAGCATCTCTATGCGTTCGTACAAGCCAACGACCACTGGTCACAAAGGCCAGATCAAGAAAGGTTTAAAAGCGCTACTCGAAGCAAAAAAACCAGTACTTTATGTCGGTGGTGGTGCGGTGATCTCAGAAGCAGATGCCCACTTACTGAAGTTAGCCGAAGCTCTCAACTTACCCGTTGTGAGTACCTTGATGGGATTAGGGGCGTTTCCGGGGACGCACAAGAACTCGTTAGGAATGCTGGGTATGCATGGTGCCTATGAGGCAAACATGGCGATGCATAACGCCGATCTTATTTTTGGTGTTGGAGTACGTTTTGATGATCGTACGACCAACAACTTAGAAAAATACTGCCCGAACGCAAAGGTTATGCATATTGATATCGATCCTTCCTCGATCTCAAAGAACGTTAAAGCGGATCTCCCTATTGTTGGTTCAGCAGAAAAAGTGCTTGAGAGCATGGTCAAGCTGATGGAAGAGCAAGGCGCGGTCAATGACGCAGATGCACTGCAAAGCTGGTGGAGTGATATCGAACTTTGGCGAGAGCGTAAGAGTTTGGCGTATGAAACATCACCAGAGCGCATCAAACCACAACAGGTAATTGAGACGCTACACAAACTGACCAATGGTGACGCGTATGTTGCTTCTGATGTT
Source organism: Vibrio sinaloensis (assembly GCF_000808535.1). GTDB lineage: Bacteria > Pseudomonadota > Gammaproteobacteria > Enterobacterales > Vibrionaceae > Vibrio > Vibrio sinaloensis_D. The sequence goes on along the minus strand of NZ_JWLV01000024.1, from coordinate 10,845 downwards.
GGTCAGCACCAAATGTTCGCAGCCCTTTACTATCCGTTTAACAAACCACGCCGTTGGATCAACTCTGGCGGCTTAGGCACTATGGGGTTTGGTCTTCCTGCCGGCATGGGCGTGAAGTTTGCCAAACCAGATGAAGAAGTGGTGGTGGTTACCGGCGATGGCAGTATCCAAATGAACATTCAGGAACTATCGACCGCAATGCAGTACGATATTCCAGTTAAAATCATCAACTTGAACAACCGTTTCCTTGGTATGGTGAAACAATGGCAAGATATTATCTACCAAGGTCGTCACTCTAACTCTTACATGAGTTCAGTTCCGGATTTCGCCGCGATCGCAGAAGCGTACGGTCATGTGGGTATTCGTATTGAAACCCCAGATCAGCTTGAAGAAGGCTTGCAGAAAGCGCTCGATATGAAAGATCGTTTGGTGTTTGTTGATATCAATGTCGATGAAACGGAGCATGTATACCCGATGCAAATTAAAGGTGAGGGTATGGATAAGATGTGGCTAAGCAAAACGGAGAGAACATAATATGAGACACATTATTTCGCTTTTAATGGAAAACCAACCTGGTGCACTGTCTCGCGTTGTTGGCTTGTTCTCTCAACGTGGATACAACATCGAATCTCTGACCGTATCGCCAACGGATGATGAAACACTGTCGCGCCTAAATATCACGACCATTTCTGATGAAATGAAGCTTGAGCAGATTCAAAAACAGCTAAACAAGCTGATCGATGTGCTTAAAGTTCAAGAAGTGTCTGAGTTAGAGCACATTGAGCGTGAACTGATGATGGTGAAGGTGAAAGCGAGTGGTTTTGCCCGTGCTGAAGTAAAACGTACTGCTGATATCTTTCGTGGCCAGATCGTTGATGTGACTTCTTCTCAGTATACGGTTCAGCTTGCCGGAACGAGTGAAAAGCTTGATGCGTTTATCCAAGCGATTTCTGAAGTGACGGAAGTCATCGAAGTGGCACGAAGTGGTGTGGTTGGGATTGCTCGTGGTGAACGAGCTTTGAAAGCCTAACGTTCTGAACAAAATAAAAAAACCACCGATATCCGGTGGTTTTTTTGTCTATACGCTGAGTTATTAGTGAAGGATTCGAGCGCGAATAGTCCCTTCGATGTTTTTCAGTTTCGCCAGTGCTTCTTCTGAACGACCTGCTTCTACATCGATCACAACGTAACCAATATCCGCTGCGGTTTGTAGATACTGACCTGCAATGTTAATCCCTTCTTCCGCGAAGATGGTGTTAATTTGAGTCAAGATACCTGGGCGGTTCTTGTGAATGTGCAATAGACGAGAACAGTCGCGGTGTTCAGGCAGTGATACTTCAGGGAAGTTAACGCTAGATAGCGTAGAGCCATTATCTGAGTACTTCGCTAGCTTGCCAGCCACTTCAACACCGATGTTCTCTTGTGCTTCTTGCGTTGAACCACCAACGTGAGGCGTTAGGATGACATTGTCAAACTTCTGCAGTGGCGATTCAAATGGGTCAGCGTTGGTTTTAGGTTCTACAGGGAATACATCGATAGCCGCGCCTGATAGATGACCCGCTTCCAATGAATGACACAGAGCTTCGATATCTACTACAGTGCCGCGCGCCGCATTAATAAAGATAGAGCCCGGTTTCATGCGTGCAAACTCTTCTGCACCCATCATGTTTTTCGTTTCAGGCGTTTCTGGAACATGCAGTGAGATAACATCACACTTATTCAGCAATTCACTCATGGTATGGACTTGCGTAGCATTACCTAGCGAGAGCTTGTTCTCGATGTCGTAGAAATAAACGCGCATGCCCAAGTTTTCAGCAATAATACCGAGCTGAGTACCGATATGACCGTAGCCAATAATACCCAAGCGTTTACCGCGTGCTTCGTTCGAGTTGTCTGCGCTCTTCTTCCAAATACCGCGGTGGGCAAGGGCGTTTTTCTCGGGGATACCGCGCAGTAGTAACAGAATTTGGCCAAGCACGAGCTCAGCAACACTACGAGTATTAGAAAACGGTGCGTTGAACACTGGAATACCGCGCTCTGCTGCCGCCGCTAAATCTACTTGGTTGGTACCGATACAGAAACAGCCAATCGCGACCAGTTTTTCCGCCGCATTGATCACTTCTTGAGAAAGATTTGTACGGGAGCGAATACCAATGAAATGCGCGTCTTTAACCGCTTCAAGCAGTTCTTCTTCTGGAAGTGAACCTTTGTGATATTCAATGTTTGAGTATCCCGCAGCTTGCAAAACTTCTACCGAAGATGGGTGTAGACCTTCTAGAAGTAGGATCTTTATTTTTTCTTTTTCCAGTGAAACTTTGGCCATTATCTTCATCCTTAAAATGGGAAATCGGGGCTTAACTGGCGCACATTGTCATTGATAACGTTTTCTAGACACTTTAATGTGACGCAAACGTTTTCCTTGTGCGTCTTCTGCTCACTAAGTTAACAAAAAAAATACAGCTTGGGTAAGAAAATTACGGAATAAGGCATAATTTTTATAGAGAGAAATGAAAAAACGGCACCGAACGGTACCGTTTGTAAGGAAATAACGAACAGAAAGAGAGTTACTCTTCGATTTTTGCACCTTGTTGGGTGCCTGTAATGACAACATCAGCACCACGGTGAGCAAAAAGCCCAACCGTTACCACACCTGGAAGTGCATTGATCTTGTCTTCAAGTTCTTTAGGGTTAGTGATTTGCATACCGTACACATCCAAAATCACATTGCCGTTGTCAGTGATACAGCCTTCACGATAAGCAGGGTCGCCACCCAATTTTACGAGTTCACGAGCAACGTACGAGCGAGCCATCGGGATGACTTCAACTGGCAGTGGGAATTCACCTAGCACATCCACGGCTTTAGTGTCATCAACAATACAGATGAACTTGTCTGAGATTGCCGCCACGATTTTTTCGCGTGTTAGGGCTGCACCGCCGCCTTTAATCATTTCGCGGTTTGCGTTGATTTCGTCAGCACCGTCTACGTAAATATCCAGACCTGCCACTTCGTTACAATCGAAAACTTCGATTTCCAGCTCTTTAAGACGCTGGGTAGAGGCTTCTGAGCTAGACACTGCACCTTTGATCTCTTCTTTGATCGTACCTAGAGCGTCGATGAAGTGATTGACCGTTGAGCCAGTACCCACACCTACAATGCTGCCTTTTTCGACATATTTTAGTGCGGCCCAACCTGCTTCTTTTTTCATTTCATCTTGAGTCATGCTCATCTCCTAAGTGAGGTTTATTAACGGTGAATTGCGGCGCGATTATATCTTCAATTGCGCGTCATTCCCAATCCCAGATCTGGCTTGGTGTCACTATTTTGGGTAGAGGCACATCCCAACTTTCAACTGGTAGCTGTTCCACTTGTTGACAATCGTGAGCAAGGCCGATGGGCTTAGGGCCTGTTTTTGACTTAAACCAAGGCTCCAAGGTGCGATCGTAGTAACCACCGCCCATGCCTAATCGGTGACCAGTATTGTCGAACGCCACCAAGGGGGTACAGATAAGATCCAATTGAGCGGCGGGAAGAATGCGCGTTTGATCGAGTTTGGGCTCGGCGATGGCGTAGCGGTTCAACACCATGGGGGTAGAGGCATCATAATGAAGAAACAGCAGGTGGCCTTTCGAAAAAGGATGAATAACCGGCAAATAGGTTCTCTTGCCTTGGCTCCATAGCCACTCAATTAATGGCGAGGTCTCGATTTCTCCGTCTGCACTGAGATACAGAGCAATATGTTGAGCGCGTTTTACTTCTGGGATTGTTGAGAACTGGGTGACGAGGTCAAGCCCTGCGATATGTTGAACGTCGCTGCTCAGTTGGTTACGTTTGGTGCGAATGTGTTGGCGAAAATCTTGGCGAGAAAGTGTCATCAAATATACCCCTATTTGAGGTATCGAGGAGGATACCCCAGAGTGCCGTTGGAGATGTTTGACCCATGAACCAGCTGGTTCAGGGCGGATCAGCAATGGCTACCGTAGGCTTCTCGGTACATGCCGAGCTTGCTCAATAGCAACCAAGTACTAACCCTTTGGCATTGCTTATCGGCTCAGGGACGTAATCCCCTAACGCACACTCCAGGGTAAATTTTTATTTTGGCGGTAAAGGCTATTGCTGTCCTGGCTTTACTTTACTTAATGCATCACCGAGTGATGCGCTGAGCAGTTCCATACGCTCAGTGAGAGCATTTTGTTGCTCTGCTTTAACACTATCACGGCTTTCCAGCTCATGACAGATGTTCAACGCGACAAAGGTCAGCAATTGCACTTCATTAGTAATTTTAGTCTTTGCCGCCATATCTTTCAGGTTTTCATCAAGACGTTTCGCCGCTTTAATTAACGACTCTTCTTGACCTGAAGGACAATTTACACGGGTTAATCGACCTAAAATTTCTACTTCAACTGCTTGATTACTCATATCAACTCTGCACGCTACTTGGGGTGACTCTGCAGTTTGTCACCGAGGGGGAAACTATAGGAAAAGCCTTGTTAAGATTCAAGCTTTTCGCAAGCAACTCGAAGTAATAACACAGTAATTGGACAAATTGTGTAAAAGCTATCCACAATTGCAGAATCGTTCGTTTTCGCTCGCATTGGTAAGTGGTACGATTACGCTTATTTGCAAAATTTTAGGTCTCTTCATGAGTGATAGCAATCTTCCAGATTATTTGACATTGGCTAGTGAGCTGCAATCTTCAGGTATCGCGGTCAATCCTGCCGAATTGCATGGTTTGTTAACCGGAATGCTAAGTGGCGGTTTGAGCTTGACCGATAAAAGTTGGCAACCGCTTGTGTTCGATTACACCAACGATGGTATGGGGTGGCCAATGCACGTACTGAAGTTGGCGGAATCGACTTTAGATGCGACGACTCAAGAGTTGACGGGCTCAGGCATGGATTTAGAGCTGTTGCTACCAGACGAAGATGCGAGTGCCAGTTTGTTTGATATCGCTGATGGCCTTGCTGAGTGGGTGAACCATTTTATCTCGGGGCTAGGTCTTGTCGGGGCTGAGATCAAAAAAGCGCCCGCGGACATTAAAGAAGCATTAGCCGATCTCGAAGAAATTTCGAAACTAGGTATCGATGAAGATGATGACATGGAAGAGCAAGCTCAATTGCTTGAACAAGTTATCGAGCATGTCAAAGCGTGTGTGCTTACCATTCATGCAGAGTTTGGCCAAAAGCCAAGTGAGAACAAGGCACCAACGATTCACTAAGTAGGTATGGGCATGAAGCAGTTTGATGTAGTCATTGCTGGTGGGGCGATGGCGGGTATGACGCTCGCTCTTGCAATGAATAAGCTATCGCCACAGCCACTCTCTATTGCCGTTGTTGAGCCATTTCAAGTTGATCATTCATCGCACCCAGGGTTTGACTCGCGCTCGATTGCTTTGTCGCGCGGAACGGTTAGCATCCTCCAGCAACTTGGCTTGTGGGATGACATTAAACCCGTCGCAACGGCGATCGAGCATATCCATGTCTCTGACCGCACGCATGCAGGTATGACTGAGATTGACGCGCGAGATTACGGCATCGAGAGCCTTGGTTATGTGGTGGAGCTCGCCGATGTTGGGCGACTCTATCACCAGAAAGCCCTGCAAAATGATCATATTGAACTGTTTTGTCCCGCGGCAGTGGCGAGTGTACACAGAGAAATTGACAGTGTTCATCTCTCTCTTGATAGCGGAGAGCAGCTCAGTGCCAAACTATTGGTCGCGGCAGATGGTGCTTTGTCGACATGCTGCGAACAGATTGGCTTGGCATTGACGGAGCATGATTTCGAACAAGTTGCCGTTATTGCTAATGTATCGACGGAGCAAGCTCACCAAGGTCGAGCATATGAACGATTCACAGAAAGTGGCCCCGTAGCGTTGTTGCCAATGAGCGAAGGGCGAATGTCTTTGGTTTGGTGCCTACGTCCAGATAGCGCAGAGCGTGTAATGACGTTGGACGATTCCGCTTTCTTGGACGAGCTGCAAAGTGCGTTCGGTTGGCGTTTAGGTCGATTGGAACGGGTGGGGCAGCGAGCGAGTTATCCATTGTTGCTGCGATATCGCCAGCAGAACGTCTCTCATCGGTTTGCGGTCGTCGGCAACGCGGCTCAAACTCTTCACCCTATTGCTGGTCAAGGGTTTAACTTAGGTATTCGCGATGTTGCCAGCTTGGCAGAAGAGATTGCCAACGCTTATCAAGACCCGGGTTGCTACCAAGTGCTCAGTCGTTTCAAACAGCGTCGGGCTGATGATAGAGAGGCGACCATCTCTCTTACCTCATCGCTTGTACACCTGTTCTCCAATGATTATTTGACGTTGCGTATAGGCCGTAACTTAGGCTTGGCTGCTATGGATAACTTACCTCCATTGAAAGCCCCGCTGTTGTCGAGAACATTAGGTTTAGTCGCGAGATAACTATTTCGTATAAGGATTTGAAGTACATGATGCAGAGTGTAGATATTGCCATCGTTGGTGGTGGCATGGTTGGGCTTGCACTGGCCGCCGCATTTAAAGAGACCGAGCTACGCGTTGCGGTTATCGAAAGTCGTGAGCCTGATGAGCTGCTCGCAGACTTGCCGGATGTGAGAGTCTCCGCGCTAAGCCGCTCTAGTGAGAACATATTGCGTAATCTTGGTGCTTGGCCTGGTATTCTTTCGCGTCGTTACTCGCCCTATTCGGCAATGGAAGTCTGGGAACAAGACAGTTTTGCTCGTATCGAGTTTGATGCGCAAAAACTTGCTCAACCAGACCTTGGCCACATTGTGGAGAACCGTGTTATTCAGTTAGCGTTACTTGAACAGGTTAAGCAGTTGCCTAACGTGAGCCTATTTATGCCTAGTAAGTGCAGCACTATGGCAATTGGAGAGAGTGAAGCTTGGCTTACCCTTGATAATGGTCAAGCACTGACCGCGAAGCTGGTTGTCGGAGCTGACGGGGCGAACTCGTGGGTGCGCAAGCAACAAGATATTCCCCTAACTCACTGGGATTACGGGCACAGTGCGATTGTGGCAAATGTCTGGACCGCAGAGGCGCACGAGCGAGTTGCTCGTCAAACATTCACACCACAAGGTCCACTGGCTTTCTTACCGATGGGTGAAAGCAACATGAGCTCAATTGTGTGGTCGACGGAACCAAATCGCGCGGAAAAACTGATTGCACTTTCTGATTCAGAATTTAATAAAGCACTGACGGCCGAGTTTGATGCTCGCTTAGGGCTGTGTGAAGTGGTCGGTGAGCGTTTTGCCTTCCCTCTCAAGATGCGTTATGCGCGGGATTTTGTGGTAGAACGAGTAGCGCTTGTTGGCGATGCTGCACATACGATTCACCCTTTAGCTGGCCAGGGTGTAAACCTTGGAATGCTTGATGCGGCTAGCCTTGCTCAAGAAGTGATTTCATTGTGGCAGAAAGGTGAAGATATAGGGTCAAAGCGCAATTTGCGAGGGTACGAGCGCTGGAGAAAGGCTGAAGCGGCGAAAATGATCGCTGCGATGCAAGGTTTTAAAGACCTGTTCTCTGGAGGCAATCCGGCGAAAAAACTGGTGCGCGGCATTGGTATGACATTGGTGAGCCAGTTACCGGGAGCAAAAGATGAAATCATGAAACGAGCGCTGGGTCTTAAAGGAGAGTTACCGATACTTGCAAGGCGAAGTACAAGTTCAGTGAGCTAAAACAGCAAAGGGTTGGCAATCGCCAACCCTTCTTAATTCTATCGTGTGAAATTTTAAGCGTAGGCACAGCGAAGTTTCATGATCTCTTCGTTCACTTCTTTAACCGCTTTAAAGTGCCTTTTTTCGGCCTTTTCTGGAGGTAAGAGTTTGCCGTTATCAAACTCAAATTTTCCTACGCCGTATATGTAAATTCTTCCCTTAAACAGCCGACTTACGTGTTTAGCAATCATACCTGGTGTATAGCGCTTAAACAGTCTCATAAATAAATCCTTATGTTTAGCAAGCACTGCAAATTATACGAATTTCCCCCTTATAAATATGTGATAGTGGTGGAGGAATATGCAGTTTTAATGGGTAAATTGGATATTTGTGCTGGTGTAAGCAAAAATTCGGATAGATATCCAATTTAGTGTGATTGTTACCTCAATTATCTTCTGTTATCTGAACTCTTATCTGACTTCAGTTAGCGCACATTAAGCCAGAACAATATGACAGAAATAAGAATAGTTGAAGTTTTTAAGGATGTGCTAATTTATTGTAAAAATTTTATAAAAAAAAGCCCGCTCATTGCGGGCGAATAGTCACAGATGCATTACACAAAAAGTGGATGTCCTGAAACAATCAGTGGATTCACTTTTTTCGTTGGTGAAGGATGACGAAAAGGGTCGATAGGACCTCTACGCCTTATCGTCTCTAGGTTAGATGACATTCTTACCTAAACTTTAACCAACAGGATAAGCATAATCTAAAATACATCTTGTGACTATATATGCTTATTAAATGAATAATAATTTAACTGTCATGGTCATTTAATTGCGGATTGAGTCACTTTTTTATTGCAATTAGATGTATAGGATGGGAGAAAGTTGCAATCTTTATCGACAAATGTCAGCGAAAATCGGCTGGCACAAGCGTATGAGATCGTCACGCTTTAGAGCAATACCTGCCATATTTGAACCGCTACTGATCGTCACTTCATCTTCAAGGCTTATTCGATGATCAAAAATGATCGACATGGGTGTTGTCAGAAGGAGCGGGGTGACAGTGCCGATTTCATAGCCGGTCAGTTCAGGGACGCTTTTCAGATCGACGCATGTCATCCTGCGACAGTTTAAGATCGCGCGCACTTTTTTGGGATCTACGGATTGATCTCCAGGGGCGCAAGCGAGTGCGTAGAGATCGCCCATATCCCGTAGTAAGATCGACTTAACCATCTGACTCGGGCGCACACCGCGTTGCCGCGCTGCATCTTCGATAGTGGTCGCTGGAGTTCGGTGAGGCAGCAAGCGAAAATGCACTTGCTGCTCAGTTAAATAGCGTGTGACCTTGGTATCGAGATAATTATTCATCATCTAGCGAGTAAGGTAACGGGGCGATGGTCCAAATCTGATCCGGTTGGGATTTTAGACGTAATTTGGTGTCGGCTTCTAGGTTGTTTGGTAACACAATCAATCCGGACGCTGTGCCATCATTGAACTGATAAGTTGTCATGAGGGTGCCTGCACTGCGCCAGTTCTCTCCAACAGCTCGTTCGAGTTCTGCACCTTCTTCAATTGCGGATGCCGTTGTCCCTTTGACGATGAACATGGCGCGTTTATTCATACCGCGGTATTTCGCGCGAGCAACCGTCTCTTGACCGGTATAACAGCCTTTGGTGAAGCTGATTCCGCCAATGGCTTGTAGGTTAAGAGCTTGAGGAATATGTTCATTTTGCTGATCGTTTGATACGAAAGGCAAAGCGGCTTCAATTTCATAATAGGTCCACAGTGACTCTTCAACTCGTTGAGCAGAGCAGTTAGCGAGCAGTGACTCCACGCTTGCGTCGCTAACGATAAGCAACCAACGCTGCGGCCCTACTTTAACTGCGGTTCCGCCATCAATAGGACGCACATTGCCTGTCTCATTTGAAAGCGAATCTATCCAAGATGTGACCTGTTCTCCCATCACGCCAAAGAGAACATCATCGCTTTGTGCGATATTAACTTTGGAAAAAATGGCGTATTTCTTCAGCTCGGTTAGTTCGACATCGATGGCGGACTTTGGCTGAACCATCGCATAGCCGCCATTGTGGTGAAACAGTCGGAATACGCTCCACACTTTACCTTTTGCGTCGCAGTGTGCGCCAAAGGTTGATTGAGTTTGTTCGAGAGTAACCACATCACAGGTGACTTGCCCTTGAAGGTAGGACTTTTTGTCATCGCCGATCATGCTGATCGCTCCCCATGAGGTTAAGTGGGTAAGAGCAAATTCTGGCAATTCATCCGAAGAGGAGAGTGAGAAAGGTGCAAACGTATTTTGCCAATCCATGTTAGTTACCTGCTGTAAATTCAGTGCCACTATGTTAAAGCCTAATGCCCTGATGAAACAACCTTTACCCGAGTGTGCCCATTTCGTTTCGGATTCATTTTAGAGCAGAGAAAGACAGCTTTAGACAGGATATTTCTCTGGCGTATTCGGGAGTGTGACTGAGTTGGTAGTTGTCTATGGGTTTGCTTGATAAACTCGGGCTACAACAACCGAAAAGGTGAGGAAATAGAATGTACACCGCGGAAGAAAAAGCGCGCATTAAGTGGGGCTGTCGTCGAGGTATGCTAGAGCTCGATGTGGTAATCATGCCTTTTTTTGAAGAATGTTTTGAGTCGTTGAGTGAAAATGAGCAGCGTGACTTTGTTTCTCTGCTAGAGTGCGACGACCCGGATTTATTTACTTGGATTATGGGACACGGGCGCAGCGAGAATTTAGGTCATGCTTCGATGGTAGATAAGATTGTCGCGCATAACCTCAGCAAAGTCCGCTAGAGTTTATATAGCAGAATCCCAGCGTTCATCTCAGGCCAATATTGCTCTTGCGGTATTGGCCTCTCTCATTGTTATCTTCTCCGAAATACCTCTTTTTATTGCAGTAATCTTCATAGTTTTGTTGATAAGTATTTGCCGAAAGCACACCTTGCTTATTCCCCCGATGAAAGGAGAGCTGTACGTAGACTCTTCAGGTCATATTCAATATCAGGGCGAATCAGTGACGATTCGTAAAGTCATTTTCACCCTAGACGAGTGGTGCGTTTGGTTTTGGTTTCAGGATGGGCGACGAGTGCTGTTATGGCGAGATAGCTTGGACGAGGGGGCGTATCGACACTTGCTGGTGGTATTAAAAAAGGAGCACTAAGCTCTAATGCCGTTCACTTA
>NZ_JWLV01000023.1 GCF_000808535.1 Vibrio sinaloensis | reverse complement strand
CAGATTGATAGGTTTATATTGTTAAAGAGCTTTCTTCTTTGTGATTCGCATCACTTCAGAAGAGGCGGCCATTCTAGCGAGATAAAGTTTAGTGTCAACCACTTTTTTCAAACTTTTTTTCAAGCGTTACCACTTGGCTAGTAAACCGTGCCGACTTAGCTTGAACCCTTATGAGCTCTTGCCCTGTCGACGAGGAGGCATTATAGAGATCGCGCTCACATTGGCAAGCGTTATTTTGAAAAAATTGCAGAAATAACGCTTAAACGCCGATTTTTCGCTCAAAGCCTTATTTACCCAACTTTACCCCTAGAAAGCAAACACAATACCCACAGAGTTATCCACATATCACCATTTTTAGCAAAAAGAAAAGGCCGCATTGCGGCCTTTCTTCATATATATAGAAGAGAATAAACTAGATACCCGAACCGTCTTGCTCGTTGCCATCATCCTCATGAAGTCCACACTCACGCTTTAAACCAAAGAAGCGAGTTTCCTCTTCACTCATTCCTGGCTCCCACTTCTTGGTTGTATGCGTATCACCTACCGACAGGTAACCTTCATCACGCAGTGGGTGGTAAGGCAATCCATGCTCCTCTAGGTAGTAGTGAACATCTTTATTCGTCCAGTCGATTACAGGCAGGAATTTAAATACACCATTTTGAATCGATAGGATTGGCAAGCTGGCTCTAGATTTAGATTGCTCTCTACGTAGACCCGAAAACCAAGTCCCGACTTCTAGCTCATCTAAAGCCCGCCTCATTGGCTCTACTTTATTTATCTTGTTGTACTTTTCGATTCCCTCTATACCTTGATCCCATAGATTTCCGTAGCGAGCTTCTTGCCAGTTAGAGCTCTCTGCCGCACGATAAACTTTTAGGTTCAAGGTTAGCTGTTCGCTTAACTGATCGATAAAGCGATAGGTTTCAGGGAAAAGGTAACCAGTGTCAGTCAGAATAACCGGAGTATCCGGAGCCTGTTGAGTAACAAGGTGCAGCATAACTGCAGCTTGAATACCAAAACTTGAAGACACCGCAAACTTACCTTCAAGATTTTCTAGTGCCCAGGCCACTCTTTGCTGGGCGGTTAGCTTCTCTAACTCTCCATTAATTTCGGCAAGACGGAGTATTTGCTCCGTCTTAGTTAATGAGAGCAGTTCTGCTAACTTCGGTTTGGAAGCGACAGAATCAAGCATGCAAGTCCCTCTTAGATACTTTGACTTCTTGAATGATGCCAGCACGGATAGCAAAATCACCAAATCCTTCGCCAGCTTCACGCTCTTTAGCCCAACGGCCTACGAGCTGATCAATCTCTTCTAGTATCTGTTTGTCTGTGATGTTCTCTTTATACATCTTCGGAATACGTGTACCAGCACGGTTACCACCTAAGTGAAGGTTGTAACGACCAGGAGCTTTACCTACCAGGCCAATCTCAGCCAACATTGCACGGCCACAACCATTTGGACAGCCTGTGACACGTAAAATGATGTTCTCTTCTTCAGGTAAACCGTGTTTCTCAAGGATACCTTCTACGTCAGTAACAAACTGAGGTAGGAAACGTTCAGCTTCAGCCATCGCCAGTGGACAAGTTGGGAATGCCACACATGCCATTGAGTTTTTGCGCTGTTCACTCACGTTGTCATCAATTAAACCGTGTTCGCGGGCAATCTTCTCTATCTTCGCTTTCTGGCTCTTAGCTACACCAGCAACAATTAAGTTCTGGTTTGCCGTCATACGGAAATCACCTTTATGGATTTTGGCAATTTCAGCAACACCGGTTTTGAGTGGTTTGCCCGGGAAGTCCAGTAGACGGCCGTTTTCAATAAATAGTGCCAGATGGTGTTTACCATCGATGCCTTCGACCCAACCAATTCGATCACCACGATCGGTAAACTCGTATGGGCGACTCTCGCCAAACTTCACGCCTGCACGCTTCTCTACTTCCGCCTTAAATACATCGATACCAACACGGTCTAGAGTGTACTTAGTTTTCGCATTTTTACGGTTTGAACGGTTACCCCAATCACGTTGAGTCGTCACAACCGCCGCAGCCACATCGAGTGTTTTATCTAGTGGGACAAAACCAAAGTCGTCAGCACGACGAGCGTAAGTTGATGTGTCACCGTGAGTCATCGCCAATCCGCCACCCACTAAGACATTGAAGCCCACCAGCTTACCGTTCTCACCAATCGCGACAAAATTAAGGTCGTTCGCATGTACATCCACATCATTTTGCGGAGGAATCACCACCGTTGTTTTGAACTTACGAGGAAGATAAGTTTTACCTAGAATCGGCTCATCATCGTCGGTGGTTTCTACTTTCTCGCCGTCTAGCCAGATTTCCGCATACGCTTTGGTTTTAGGTAATAGGTGCTCACTAATTTTCTTCGCCCATTCGTAAGCTTCTTTATGCAACTCGGACTCAATCGGGTTAGTCGTACACAGCACGTTACGGTTTACATCGCCAGCTGTAGCAATTGAGTCAATGCCAATGCTGTTTAGCGTTTGGTGCATTAGCTTGATATTTGGCTTAAGCACACCATGGAATTGAAACGTTTGACGCGTTGTTAGACGGATACTGCCGTAAAGCGAATGTTCGGTTGCAAACTTGTCAATCGCCAACCACTGTTCAGGTTTAATAATACCGCCCGGCATACGTGCACGAAGCATCACGTTATGCAGAGGCTCTAGCTTTTGCTTAGCGCGCTCGTTACGAATATCGCGATCGTCTTGCTGATACATTCCGTGGAAACGAATGAGCTGGAAGTTATCCGCAGTAAAACCACCAGTGATCTTGTCTTGCAGATCTTGCTCTATGGTTCCGCGCAAAAAGTTGCTTTGAGTTTTCAGACGCTCGTTATCAGATAACTTTCCTAACTCTTCGCCTAATACAACTTGCTTATTATTCTCAGTAGAAAAAGTCATTAGTACACATCCCTTTGATAACGTTTCGCTTTACGTAATTCATTGATAAATTCTTCTGCATCATCACGTGATAACTTGCCGTGCTGCTCGACAACATGAATCAAAGCTTCATGAACGTCTTTCGCCATACGTGTAGCATCGCCACAGACATAGATATAGGCACCATCTTGAAGCCACTGCCACACTTGCTCAGCATTTTCTAAGATACGATGTTGAACATAGACTTTCTCTGCTTGGTCGCGGCTAAAGGCTACATCTAGGCGATTTAACAAACCTGATTTCAGATACTTTTGCCACTCAACTTGATACAAGAAATCTTGCGTAAAGGTACGGTCGCCAAAGAACAACCAGTTCTTGCCTTCCGCTTCACGATTGTCGCGCTCTTGAATAAAGCTGCGGAAAGGAGCAATACCAGTACCAGGACCAATCATGATGACTGGAGTGTTATCATCTTGCGGTAGCTTAAAGTTATTGTTGTTTTCAACAAACACTTTCACTTCGCCACCTTCTTCCAAGCGCTGAGCTAAAAAGCTTGAAGCGCCACCATAGCGTTTTTCATCACCTTTATCGTATTCAACCAAGCCAACGGTCAGATGGACTTCTTCATCAACTTCCGTTTGGCTCGATGCAATGGAGTAAAGGCGAGGAGTTAAACGGCGCAACAAACCAAGGAGTTCATCCGCGGAGAGTTTGGTTTTCTTTTCAGAAAGGACATCCACTACCTGAGTATTACTTGCGTACTCACGCAGTTTATCTTTGTCTTCCACCAGCTTTTCTAGCTTCTTGCTACCCGATAGCTCAGCAAACTTAGCCACCAGTTGTGGGTTCGCCGCGGTGATTTCAAACTTACTCACCAATGCGCTGTGAATAGAGAGGCTTTCGCCGTCAACTTCGACACTTTCAACGCCAGATAAACCAACCTTACCGAGAATGGCATTGGCAAGCTCAGAGCTGTTGTCAAACCAAACCCCTAATGCATCACCCGGTTGGTACGTCAGACCTGAGTCCGTCAGGTCGATTTCTACGTGGCGAACATCCTTACCTGAGTCACGGCCTGTAATTTTTTGGCTAGTTAACAAGGTCGCGGTATATGGATTTTGCTTATTGTATTGAGAGTGCCCCGTAGCCGCTTGACCAACGGGTAGTTGAACCACATCCGCTTCTTGACCAGAGGCGAGATCGTCTTTGACGGTTTCAAGAGCTTTCGCACGCCACTCTGCTGCTGGCGCGTCGTAGTCCACATCACAATCAATACGCTCAATAAACGCACTAGCGCCCTGCTTCGCCAAATACGCGTCAAAGTCTTTGCCCGTTTGACAGAAAAATTCGTAGCTTGAATCACCTAAACCAATAACACCATATTTCAGATTTGGTAGCTTAGGTGCTTTCTTGGATTGCAAAAACTCATGCAGCTCTATGGCATTATCAGGCGCTTCGCCTTCACCATTGGTTGATGCCACGATAATAACGTGTGTTTCTTTCGCTAAGTTCTTACCTTTGTAATCACTGGCGTCAAACAGCGCGACGTCAATACCTTGAGCTTTCGCTTCTTGCTCTAACTGCTCAGCAACACCCTTAGCATTCCCCGTTTGAGAAGCAAAAATGATGGTCAGTTTGCCAGCCGGTTTCGCTGCTACCGCAGCCGCGGCTTGATTAATTGGAGCAGCTGCACCCGTTGTTTGAGGCTGAGCCTGCGATAATCCCCAAAAGTACCCGCTTACCCATGCAAGCTGCTGTGAGGAAAGACCAGATACGGTTTGTTGAAGAGAGCCAAGCTGCTGGTCATTGAGTGGAGCAGCGATGGCAGGTAATTCTTGCTGAGAAGGCCCGTTGTTAGTAGAGGACTCTTTCTTATTTAAAGACATGGTCACGACATCCCTATTCATTGCGTGATGATAGATTAACCACTCTCTTTAATAACAAGAAAGAATAGAAGTGAATGTTTTATAACTTTTGGAATTAAAGGATTAAAGCAGAGAGGCGTTTATATCTTTATTTGGCTTCGATTCTTACTTGTTGAAAACCAACCGCCATGGCAGATTTAGACGCTAAATCGAGATCGATGTACTGACACTCCTCTCCGTGAGAGTCGGTCAACAGCACAAATCCGCCCCGGGCGTGACGAAACTCCACAATCCAAGCGCCCTCTTGAGCGGAAGGTTCAATGATGGCCTCCACCAATTTGTTTTCCCTGTATAGATTCCTTAGCTCAGTAATCGTCATGAGGTTCCTTTCTCTATCGGACACAAAACTCCTAGAGTAAGGATGGTAGAAAGCGTCGAAAGTGCGAACAAATAACGTTCAATATAATCAATAGATATAAAAAAACGCCGCTATATAAATAGCGGCGTTTCTCAATGATTTCTTTTTTAGAAGCTAAACTCAGCTCCAACAAACCAACCATTGGCAAAAATAAACGGCTTACCTAAATCTGAGCCACCAGCAACACGGAAATCTTCAGACTCTAAATCGATCACTCGATAACCGCCTTTCAATGCGAGTTGGTTGCCATTCAAATCCATTCGGTACTGAGCACCAGCCATTAAGTCAGTACTCTTGATGCCATTGCTATCACCGAAGTTCATTTCACCAATAATATCAATGGACGTATCTGGAACAGTCAACTCTGCATAGCCGTACCACGCCCAAATCATTCCATCGAATTCTGTATTTCGTGTCGCGTCTTCTGCATTGATGTATTTGGTATTAGACAAGTCACTTAAAGTTACACCTGCATCAAAGTGCATTAAATCATGCTCAAAAATACGGTAGTAAAGTGTTAAGTCTAATTTATCGAATGCCATGTAATCAGCATCGACACTAGAGTAACGAATTCGAGCATCAGGTACGTACTTAACATTATGCTCTATGGCTGCGTAAAAGCTTGGGGAAGTGTCACTATCACGGTTTACTTCATTAACCTTTGTCTCCGACAACCACATTTCAGCACCAATCTTCGTCGTCAATGATGACTCTTCAGCGACAGCTGGCACTGACATGACAGCAGCAGCGAGTAAGGCTGCAGTTTTAAAACCCATGAACTTGTTTCTCCCAGTAATGGTGCTTGCTCCTCCCAAGACGAGTAATCGTCAATGGAGGTGTATACGATATGCGCGAATTCTACCATACACACCCGCCATCCCAGCAACTATTTATCTCTGGATGAGAATTAACGAGCCTGCGCTACATGAGATTTAAAGAACCATATACCGATCGCAATCACGATGAGCCAAGGTAATATTTTAAGTACTGCACCTAACATTCCAAGCAGAACCATGACAACAATAGAAAACGCTACCGCAGCAAATACCGTCAGCATAGTGACTCCCGTAACGAGTAGTGTCGCGGTAAATACCAAAATAAAAATCAGTTCAAACATACGCTTCTCCTTTGTTTGAACTGACTCTTTCAGATTATGTGCCAACTTCAAAAAAATAAATAACACACTGATTTTATGATACAAAATAAAAAGACGCTCACGATGAGCGCCTTCTCAATAAAATAGATTTGGTATTTTTCACCACACTGTTGGTATTTTTTACACATCCAACTCTTGCGGAATTTTCGCTAAAGCCGCTTCAACCACCTCGATACCCGCACCTGGTTTGTGCGCATTCTCGCTAATGTATCGACGCCACTGACGGGCACCTGGCATCGCTTGGAACAAACCAATCATATGACGAGTAATGTGCCCAAGATAAGCGCCTTTCGAAAGCTGAGCTTCAATGTACGGATACATTTCCTTTACGACTTGAGAGCGTTTTTTGATCGGCTTGTCTAAACCAAAGATCTGCTGATCCACTTCCGCTAGTAGATACGGGTTCTGGTAAGCTTCGCGACCGACCATCACACCATCTACATGCTCTAAGTGAGACAGAGAATCGCCCAGTGTCTTTACCCCACCGTTTACGGCAATGTTTAGATGAGCAAAATCTTTCTTTAGTTGATACGCACGAGGGTAATCCAACGGTGGAATCTCTCGGTTTTCTTTCGGACTTAACCCAGACAACCAAGCCTTACGCGCATGAATAGTAAACTGGTCACAACCGCCTTTCTCTGAAACAATCGAAACAAAATCTGTCAGAAACTCATAAGAATCTTGGTCATCAATACCGATACGTGTTTTCACCGTGACTGGAATATCCACCACATCACGCATTGCAGCTACACAATCCGCCACCAACTGAGGCTCCGCCATCAAACAAGCACCGAAACGTCCATTTTGCACACGGTCTGATGGGCACCCTACATTAAGGTTGATCTCATCGTAGCCGCGTTCTGCTGCAAGTTTAGCGCAAGTCGCGAGATCTTGAGGGTTCGAGCCACCTAACTGCAGTGCCACCGGATGTTCTTCTTCGTTATACGCTAAAAAGTCACCTTTACCATGAATGATCGCGCCTGTCGTGACCATCTCTGTATAAAGCAGAGTCTCGTTTGTCAGCAAGCGATGGAAGTAGCGGCAATGACGATCTGTCCAATCGAGCATGGGTGCTATAGAAAAACGATTCGCGGCGTATTTATTGGCTTTATCAGTGTTTTGCATGATTTAGTCTCAAATTAACACTGTACAAATATACAGTGAATTACCTAGAATCTGATGGAAAATCCTCTTCCAGTCCCCCTATAGTCCCCCTCAAGGAGTAGGACAAAATGGCAAGCTACAGCATAGAAACTCGAAAGCTAAAAAGCGGTGAACTTAGGTTCAAGGTAACAGTAGTCGTAAAAAAAGATTCGCGCATTATACACAGGGAAAGCAAAACTCTAAAAAAGAAAGCACTCGCTAAATCATATGGGATGCGCAGAGTGGCTGAACTGGAGTCAGAAGGGGTACTGAACAGACCCAAATCAGTCCCCCTCGCGGTACTCCTCGATTCTTTTATGGCTGAGCCAGAATTGTGGAACAGAACCGGAAGAACTAAGCGCTATGTGATTAAGTTACTTAGAGATTGTGACATTGCAAAAGTTGAGAGCAATGAACTGAAAACCAGTGACCTGATCCAACACTGCAAAAATCGCAAGGGTGCGGGAGCTGGCGGCGCTACCATCTATCACGATATTGCTTACCTTCGTTCAGTAATGAAGAAAGCCAAACCCGTTTTCAACATTGCCGCCAATTTTCAGATATTTGACGAAGCTGTTCCCGTCCTTACTGATATGGGCTTAATAGGAAAAAGTCAGAAGCGCACTCGCCGCCCTACTTCCGAAGAATTGAAATTATTGAAAGAAGGTTTGGAGAAAAGGGAATCCTTTAGGCCGAACGGGAAAACACGAATCCCATTTACCGACATTCTTGAGTTCAGCATCCTTACTTGTATGCGTATTGGTGAAGTATGCTCGATTCGTTGGGAAGACCTCGATCAAGAAAACAAAACAGTGGTGGTAAGAGACAGAAAAGACCCGCGCAAAAAGACCGGCAACCACATGCTTGTTCCTTTGCTTGGGGAGTCGTTCGATATTGCCCTCAAACAACCGAAGAAAAGCGATCGCATCTTTCCTTACAACCCGCGAAGCGTAACCGCAGGTTTTCAGAGAGTACGTAATGAGCTAGGTATTGAAGATTTAAGGTACCATGACTTGCGAAGAGAGGGAGCGAGCCGCTTATTCGAAAAGGGCTACTCGATTGAGGAAGTCGCCCAAGTCACAGGGCATAGAAGTTTGAATGTGCTTTGGCAAGTTTATACTCAGCTATACCCTCAACAGCTACACGAAAAATAAAAAAGCACCCTCACTAGGGTGCTTTTGTTAAGTATAGCTTAGAAAAAATTAACCACTTTTTCAGTTTCCCAAATCAGTTTATGGATTTTCCGTAGTAAGAAAGACATTTCTAGCGCCCTCCTTTACCGCAACGGACTAGAAAACACCATGCTTTCCATCCATATTCATGAGCATCCAAAACTCTCGTTGAGTTACGAACTCGACGAAAACGTGTGTACACCCATTTAAAACCCATTGGTGCTGGTTTGTGTTTAATGCTTTTCATTTTCTGCCCTTATTAAGTTGAGGCTTAAAAAAGGGCTAGCTCGAAACCTTGCTCGTAATCAATGAAAAAAAACAAAATTTACGTGACAATGATCACATCAAGTATCGTAAAAATAGCACTTTTCAATCAACATGTACTATTATAACGACGTTATTTAGACGAAGGTTTTCTGGCGTTCAGATTCAAATTTTGGTCGAGGAGAATCAAAACAGCTAGCCCATCGTTTTGTAAACTAATCCCTCTTCTCATTGAGAATGAGGGATTTTTTACGCACTCCTGAAAGTACGCTTTGTTCACCCAAGTTATTTTACAGGGTCTCAATTATCTCTGCAAAGACCCTCACGGACGATTAAGGCTCAGAAAAGTCTCACTTTTTTGAAACTTAATTACCCTTATTGTATTTTTCCTCCATTTTTGTGAACTTAACCAGCAAAAAACAATCATTATTTCGATGAAGTAGTATTGACTTCTTTTTTTGCAACATATTTTGTATTTTTTTTGCGTTTTTTTATCTAAAAAAAACTCTAACCTCCATTTCGCATATGTGATATTCATCACACTTTGTCATTGCTGTATTTTTCCACATACCTCTGTTTGCTCCTCAAAAAGCCCATACGATGCTTTAGGCTACACATTCATACTATAGGACGAATACTCTTGAATATGCCCTGTCTGAGTTGTTAAGACAGAATTAAGCAATGCTCTTTTGAGATATTTAACGTCCCTTTATCTCTAAGAACGCCCCAAAAAAAGGTTAAAAAACCATCACAAGCACAAGATGTAGAAAAACTAAGTTACTAATAACACTAAATAAGCTCTAAGCTATGGCTGCATTTAACGGGATGAACCGTTAAAAAGTATTGATTTAGATCAATAAAAATATGCCCTTACTTAAGATCAACGCGATCTTAGTGGCAACGATCTCAGTAAGAAAGAAAACAATGAAAATTGCCAAAAAGGGAATTATTCCACTTGCAAAAATCTAAACGCTTATGGCTAAAGGCTTATAAGTTAACTCGAGAACAAATCTATCAGTTTAAGGGCTTGTGAACAGAGACTGACTTTATTCTCTTCTCACCCTTTATCTTTTTCAATTAAGCTAAAATAAAAAAAGCCCACTCCTAAGAGTGGGCTAACACAATTAAACGTCATATGACGAGGACAATGACGTTTACGATGACGTTATTAATGACGTTCTTCTAGGCGAACAATCCGCTCTTCCATTTTTTCCATCGTTCGACGGATCCACTTGAGGTCGGTTTTAATCGCTACGCCAACACCAATACCACTAGAGATTGCGCTCACCGCAGCTATTATTAGGGTTTGGTACTCAGCCATTACTTGAACTCGTTACGTAAGGTTTCCCATAGACCAAGCGCCATCGGTACAAGCGTACCAATGAGACCACCGTAGCTCGCGCCGGACTCACTCACCGAGACCGTCCACAGCTCAGGATGCCCTGACGCCGCAGCCACACCCGCCGCAATGAGCGCCGCCCCTTTGTACGTGGACGGCTGTTTGATAAGACTTTCTAGATACTTTTTCATAGCAATTTATTCCCTTTCAGAAACTTGATGGCGTAGGCACTCAAGATGGCCCCTATCACCATCACGATGATTTTCTTGGCGTCTTGTTTGGTCATGCCATTTGTACCCCTTGCTGTGCTTGCTCTAGGGTGTAATGGCGACCGACTTCCATAATCGACATCGAATGAATCAGACGCGCCAGTGTGTTGTCGCTGCGTAGGTCAATCGGCGCATCAGGGCTCACGCCGACACGCTTCGCCACAAACTCGGCGTAATGGTCTGAGTTGTTTTCATGGCTTGGCGCAAACTTATGGATAAGCTCGCGGATACTCTCTAGGCCGTAGCGCCCTTGATAGGTATCACGCAGCAATTTGGCTCCTGCTCGGAACCCATATTCCGGCGCTTGGAAGGTTTCAAAACGGCTATCCACCGATGGCGTGACCTTGCCGAGCCAGTTGTTATTTACATTGCTCTCGATGTTGAGCGGGTTATTCGCTCGAACGCCGCGAGGCTTACGAATGGTATTGACCACGTTGGTTACCTCTTGAGTGATGGTTTCAATAACATCGCTCCCACGTTGTGAGCGGGTGACGTAAACCACACCACCCACAAGCAGAAGTATGAAAACGAAGAGTGGCGCACGCATTACATTGGCACCGCGTCATTCACGACTTTATCGACGATGTGCATATCAAGAATGCTGACACCGAACGGCTCGGCGTAGATTTCTTGCAGAGGTGGCTCCGTCAGGTGAATGGCCTCCTCTTTCCACATGATTTTTTGCGAGTACTCTTCAAATGGAAAACCCGCGCGGTCCCAATTCAACTGACACGCCAAGCGCAAGTTATTAAAGGTAAAGTTGAGCTTTTCGACCGTTAGTGTGTTGTCCCCCATATTGGCCTGATTGCCAGATAGCGGCAGGCGCACCACCTTGGTGTAACCACCTGTCATCAACACCACATTGTCTCGGTCTCGCGTGGTTGTGATAGGAACACTGGCGACAATGGCGGATAGCTCTGGTTGCGAATCCACATCAAATCCCACATCCCAAATCAAACCGCCCCACAAATCCAAGTTCTCAAACCCTTCTTCGGTTAAAGCAATTTGCTGACGGATGTTGACGTTAATCACCATCTCGAGCTCTTTGTCCTTATGCCCTTCTGGGTCAGCGAAAATAGGGTCTCGAATGTAGTCCGGTACCAAATCACGGTAATGCACCACTTCTAGGCCGTTTCGCTTTCGCAGCGAGTAGCAGTCTTTGCGGTACGAGCCTTCATACATTTCTGGTGGGTATCGAACAGGCACCAAATCAAAGGTTCGAGGTTGATAGATGTTCACCTTATCTCCGGTAGAGCCTTGGCCTAACGACAACACGTACTCAGTCAAACGCTCGACCTTATTCACCGAGCTGCCCTCACCGATGATTTGGCGAATGCGATCTAATAGTTGTTCGTTCATGAATGGCACTCCAAGATAAACACGCGATCGGTTTCTGCTCCTGTCAGTTCGATGGCGGCGGTCGATTCAATCTCAATGAGCTCACCCGCCAGTAGCGGATAGCTCCCGTTAATCAAAATCTGCTCGGCGTTATCGCTTGGGGTACGAATCGTGATTTTTTGTCGAGTCAGATTCTCTTCAAGGCTTGCGGGCATCGTCAGCTCTTGCGCATCAATGGCGCTGCTCTTGGGCTGCACCTTGGTTTTCACTTGCTGATTCGGTGCAATCTCCATTGGTGGCATTAACTCAATGACCACACGCTGACCGTCAGACGGCGGTTGGAAATCGCCTTTACCAAATTCCACATCAATGGTTTGAGATTCGCTCGAATGCAGCAGCACTCGGCCAAGCAGCTCGTTGTTTTTAATCACCGAGCCTTGCGGGATTGTCACGCGCTCACCCGTCACGGTTTCCATCACAATTGGAGCGCTTGCGTAACGCAGCCACAGCCAAGAGCCGGAAATGGTCACTGGATACGGCTGATTTTCTTGCAGCGTAAATTTCATCGTTTCTTCAGTGCCATCATGGCCACCGCTCCTAGAATCAAGGCAATCACAACCAACATGATGATTTGCTCTTTGCGCGTCTCACTTTGGCCGTTGTCTTGTTTGAATTTCGCCAGCTCCATAATGGAATCTAGGCTTTGTTTGTTTTGCTCGGCTTGGTTACCCGCGAGCCCTGCCAACATTTGCAAGTTCTCCGAGTTCGCCGCGCTCATATCGTCTAAGGCATCACCCGCAAACGACAGCGAGCCATTCATTGCGCTTTCGGCAAATAACAGGCTTTTCTCGATGGCGCCGTGGTCAGTGGCCGTGACCGTAATGGTCGAATCCGACACGCCACTAATGGCTGTTCCGAGGTTGTTGCCCGAAATGGCATTTTGACCGCTGACGTTACTGGTCGAGGTGATGTTCTTAGAGCTGGATTTACCACCCATAATTACACTCTCATTGTTAGGTGCGTGGTGTCGGTCAGAGGCTTTTCCGTGGTGTTCAAGCGGCGAACCAAACGCGCCAACGCGGGAAAATAGGTCTCAGCGGAAATACTGGTTAACCCCGCATTCTTCACGTAGGTTTGAAGCTCTCGAATACCTTGAATCACCCCATAACCGGACACGCCCCATAGGTAATAGCTCTCACCGAGGATTTCTCCGGCCACTGTGATGTCGTAGCCCTCACCCGTTAGTTGATAGAGGCTTACGCGCCCTGTCTGGACTTCGGCTTTCAGCTCCTCAAAGTCCTGCGGACAAGCGCGAAAGGCCACCTTCAATCGGGCAAGCGCTTCGGGGTTCTCAGTGACACAGACAATCATTTCTTGCGCAGCACCAGAAAAGCCAAAATGACCACAACCGCACCAATCAACCAAGGGCTCACCCCTTGAGGGCTTCCCATGTTGATAGAGCCAATGCTTTGGCCGCTGTTATTGGTACTCGTTGCGGTAGAGGGGCCAGCCTGACCGCCACTAATAGGCATGGTGCCGCTATTGGTGAGGCCACCGCCTAGCATCGGAATCATAAGCCCCCCTTAAGAAGCGCGTAGCCCACGACCAAGAGCACCAACATCATTACAAGCTTGCTTGAGCCCTCAGAGAGCTGAAAGCCAACAATGCCGCCACCCAAAAACACCACAGGGAGTAGAAAAGGCATTACTTACCCCCTTTCATCAGCATCACAACAAGCAAGAGAACAATAAGAGCGCCCACACCCATTACGATGTAAGTCGTATTCATGCCCCCTTGATGGCTAACCAGAGGGCGACCATCGGCGGTCTGCCCCTCTACTTGATGCGGTCGTGCTTCGTCTGGGTTGCTTGCGGTCTGCTTGTTGTCGATGTCGTTTTGAGCCACACCTTTGATCCAAGTGCTGCCCGCATCAGAGACCGCATCGACGAGCTCGCCGCCTGCCTCACTGATTGCATCTAACCAACTCATAGCCACTCCTATTGCGCGTTAACCACAGCTACTTGCTCGATGGCTTCCACGATAAGCGGCACACTGCCGGACGAGGATTTCTCAAGCTCAAATTGCAGTGAGCGCACCGCTTGGGTTTTCAGCTTGCCTTCCGTACCAAAACCAGTACGAATGAAGTCGAGCGAGAACCAACCATCGTTTTGCTCAAGGCCCATCGCCGCCAAGTCGAAAGCGTTGTCCGCTTTGTTGACGTTCATTTCTTCGCGGTCGTCACGAATGACGCGAACACGCTCAATCGTGTCGTCTTTGAAGTGAACACGGTTAATGTTCAGATACGGCGAGCGCTCGGCCCAATCAAACGGCGTACGACCAGAGGCAGACGCGAACCACGTCAGCGAGAAGATGCGCGGCATAAAGATGCGCTGCGTTTGCGCTTCCGTAATATGAGCGCGGGCGCGAATGCTTGGCGCCTCGACACCGCTTTTCGCTTTCAGTTGGATGTACACAAACCAGATTTCGCCTGGCAACGTCACGAGTTCACCTTGGCGAACGCCAATCTTGGTGCGCATGGTCATGTCGCTAAACGAGATCACGTAGCGACCTTGCTGCGTGTAGTTCGAGCGGTGCTCTTGTAAATCCACCATGTCTTGACCAGAGAGCGAAACAATCTCTTTACCGTTGTGAGTGATGCGCACGCGCTCAATATCAGACGGGTTAAAGATGTTCGTCACTAGCTCAAGGTTTTGGTAGGTTGGCCCCGACACCAAACGCAGCGTAGCTTGGTTGCCCCATGCCACACCCTCTACAGGGTCGAGCTCTTTTGGACGCGGGTTAAATAGTGTTTGAAGTGCTTCCATTACCGTTCTCCTTAGAACCAGCCAGTTTTGCCGTTGATGGTTTCTTTCAGAGTTTTCATGGCCGCAATGTTGTTAATCGCCGCCAAGATGATGATGGTCAGCAAGGCCGTGATTAACATGTTTTTGTGTTGTGCTTTCATGTTGTTTCCAATTCGTCACAGGTTGAAAAGAGCCTTGATTAAGCGAGGAAAAAACGAGTTGGACAACGGAAGGCAACCTATAGGTTGAGTGGCTAACCTATAGGTTGGAGTGTGAAGGGCATCACCGATAATTTAGGGAGGTTTTCGCCCCTGTTTGGCAGTTAAATGCGCGTTTTTCAACGTTACCAATCCCATCACGCACGAGCATGTATTCAGCAATCGGCTTGTTGATTTTCTGCTTGTTGACCTTGGCCGAAACCAGCGAGGCAATCTCGCCAATCTCTAAGCCTTTTTTGTCAGCCAACCATTTGGCATCGGACATCGAGTTGACCGCGCCAATCCACCAAGTCGAAGATTGTTCGGTCACGGTTTTTGGCACTTCCTGACCACGCTGAAACACGGTGTGAATCACTAAACCATACTGACGACCACCGCGAAGCAGCTCCCCCGCTTTGCCCTTGAGTTTGCCGGAAGTCTCAACGCAGCTCGCCAACTCTTCGATAACGGTATGCAGCTTGGGCGCATGGCCGTTACCCATCGCCCACACCACCGCGCTAAAGAACTCCAATTCGTCAGCCGTTGCCCCGCCTTTGGGAATGTACGCGAGCTTAAACGACTGACCGGAGCGACGAGCCACCAGCAAGGATTTGACGAACGCGGCGCGAGATTCAGTGCCATGACACATCTGTCCTTGAAACTTCGTCCCCGCATAATTTCGGTACGGGTCAAAGAACACCGCTTGAGAGGCTTTCGGCACAAGCCCCAAATGCTTCACTGCTGAGGTTTTACCCCCGCCCGTTCCCGCCACATAAATCACATGCTCTGCATCGTGTGACGGGTTGGAGTTCACCGGATTAGGCAGGTTGAGCGGCTTTGGCTTTTTCGACATTGCGTTTCTCCTCCTCCGCTTTTTGCATCGCTAACTCTTTGATGGTGCGCTTTGAGGTATAAATCAGACCAAGCACCGCAATCAGCAGCGTGGCCTCTTCGATGTAATCCCCAAACACGGCCATAATGCTGCCGCCGTGTTTATTGAGCACAGGCACCGCCGCATTAATCACTTCGGTTTTGCCTTTCTCATCAAAACTAAATTCCACACCGGAAATAATGCAGGTGGCTTGCTCGCACAAGGTGAACATCACTCCCATAAAACCTTGCAGCGCTTCATCGTTCAGCCCTTCGGTTTCTGGTGCGGTTTCTTCGGTTAGTTCAGTGGGTGACTCTTCGGTTTCAAGCTGCTTGATAAACCCGCCAAAATCGCCCCAATCATCGCCCTCAGTCAATGGCTCCAAGGTTTCATTCGGTTGCTGCATTGGCGACCTCCTCAGATTGTGGTTTTGGCATCAATAAGCGAAAAGCCCACAGTAGGACAATCAGTACACCAAGTGCGGTCAATACACGCTTGAACGAAAAGAACGACTTTGAGACGGGCGCTTTCTCTTCGGTTTCGCTTTCGGTTAACTCAGTGCTTTCAACCTTGCTATCACTGGGCTCAGCGATAGCATCAGGCTCAACACTTTCAACGGTTTCTAGTGCGTTGGCTTCGGTTGAATATAGCGCTTCGAGCTTTTGGCCTACCATGATCCTTTCCGTTGAAAAGCGTTCTTCGATGTACTTATCAACGCTTTTGCTCATGGAGCTATTACCGCAATTTGGACACTTGTAATACTTCAAACCAAGGTTGCGACTGTTCTTCGGTGGCTCGCCTTCGGCAATCAAACGCCCTTCACCTACTTGATGTACGGTTGCTTCACTTGAGCACACCGGACAAGGCACATAACCGCGAACCGGATTCGGATGCTTACTCATTGCTACCCTCCACCACTTGCGCTTCTTCAATGCCATCCAACTGGTTGAGGTTAGCGGTAACATGAGCGCGGTATTTCTTACGCGCCACATTGTTGAGCTTGGTTAACTGCTCAATTTGCTCGAAGAAGTTGGGCGCAAGCCCTAACGCTTCCAATGAAAAAGAGCCCGTCATTAACATCTTGGTGGCTTTGCTCATTAGCTTGCTCATGTCCATCTCTTTGAGCTTTTTCACTTCGTTCTCAACGTTGGCCGTTAATTGGTCTGCCGCATCTAACGCGGCAAGGTCACGCTGACATTCTTGAATAGAGAGTGATTTCATTAGTTTTCCTCTGTCTCACGACGTTAGTTAATAAGATGCCCCTGATTCCCATCGTTGGCGTGTTTGATTGTTGGCTAAGCGGCTAACCTGCCTTCTAGGTAGTCAGATTTAATGCTCTGCCAATAGTTAATTTCTTCTTCGGTCGGCTCATTAGGTACTGGCTCTTTTAAAACACTCTGCCAATACGCTCGCCTCTCTAAGAAATGTTCATATTGAGCTTGATACTGCTCTCTTGCTTGCTGTCGAATATCACTTAAGTCGATATGATGCCGAGTGCCGTAAACCTCTCGCTCTAACACTTCGCTATATTGGCCCGTTGCACCTAGCAGCTCCATTGACCAACCTCGCGCCCCACATGCCCAATGCAAAAAGCTGTCTAATCGTTCACGCGATTTATCGCCATCAAAGGTGATAGAAAAACGATTCATGCTCGAAACGTGCATTTCTTTTTGCTTCATATCTTGAGTGACTTTCTTGGCCGCTCGCTCTAAACGAATGATGCGACTTTGCAGTTTGTCCAAATACGCTTGAGGCTGATCTTGTTTCTTCGCAATGCCGGACGCTTTAATGGTTTGAGCCTTCATCTTGTTGATGCGCGAAAGTGAACGCTGTAGCGGTTTCTTCCATTGCTCTAACTTGTAGCCAAGCTCTTTAATCACAGCAGTAATGTTGTCAGCTTCGAACGTGGCTAATGTTTCCCATGCCGGAGCGCGAGAACAACGCGCAATGTTATAGCGATTGCCACGAATCAAGCCTTGGTCTGCGTTCTCGCCTTTTGCGGCATAACCGAGCGCTTTAATCAGATAGGAGCTTGCCGCTTTGGGTTGCTTAATCCATTCAAGGTGCGCCATTCCCTGCCCCCAAAGTGCTTCAAGTCGTTTCGCCCAATCAGCAAAAACCGATTTATCTACCGACCAACGCATCACCAAATGAATGTGAGGGTTTGGCTCACCGATAATTTCGCCGTTTTCATCTTTGCTTGGTGGACACTCTGCCACCCAAATGTAATGAAAATCCGCTTTCTCTCGGTCTGGGCCGAACTCGGTTGGCTTCGCTTTGTAGTGAGGCTCAATTTTTCTTCCGGTCTCAGTTTCCCAACCGCGCTGATACATTTTCTTGCAGCCATCCAAGAAGCGAGAGACTTCTCGCCCCATCGTAGTCTCAAGCACTTTGATCACCTTGAACGGTTTCTCGGGTAACAAGGTGTATTGCCCGTCTTTGCCGTGAACCAACGTCCCTTTGTCTCGCTCAAATCGAATCGGCGTGTAAGGTCGCCCTTCGGCTTCAGCCATTGCCCCAAATAACGCCATTCGCTGCTCACGCGAAAAGGTAAGCGTTAAGAACGTGGTGAAACCATCATGGCACTGAGCAACATACGCGCCCGACTCAAAGATTTTCGACACACTTCGTTTAGTGAGCTTTTCAGTGAAGCGTTCTCCCACATTTGCATCCGGAGCGCTTCCCGCTGGCGGTTGAGTGACTATCTGCGCTCGATGCTGACCTGACCAATCTCGTTTTTGTAGATGCAAGGAAACGGGGGATGATTCTGGGGTAAACGTTGTTTTCTCATGCGCAAGCGGTAAGACAGCCGCACTCGTTCGCCCTGTAGTCGCGTACAGGCTTTCAAAGCTGTCATGCCCTTTCCTGCTATCAAGTTCCGTTTTAACGCCGCGAGGATGCTTGAGCACTCGCAGACGCTTATCAATTCGAGCGATTTTCTGGCGTTTTTTGTCGTGTCCGACTTTTGCGCCCTTGGACAAGCCTATTGTTTCCTCGCTATCGCGAGCCGCTTCGCGGATGTGTTTGGTGCGCAAAAAATGCAGTTGTTCATGGACACGGAGTTTTTGGTTCTCACTCTCAGCCCATTGCTGAAAATCAGAACCTAAAAAACCCGCTTCATAGCAGGCATTGGTTTTCAAGATTTTATCGAGTGGGCGAACAGCTCCGCCCACATACAGTAGATCTTCTTTTTTCATTACTTAAGTTCGTCGCCACGTAAGCGGGTTTACGTTCAAGCCTTTCGTTCTCTTTTGGTTTAAGCCGTGTTCCTCGCGGAGCTTTTGCAAAATGCTGATAGAGCGCTGTCGCTTTTTAGGGTCTGGGTTCACCATTCCCGCCATATCAGGACAGGGCAAATGAATGGGGTCAGATACCTGCACAGTTACACCTCCAAACTCTCTAGCAGCTCAATGGCCTCTTGGAGTTGGCAACAAACCTGATCCAAATAGGCTTCTGCATTGGGTACGGGTGCGATTCGTGAACCAATAGCCTCAAGCAGTGCTTTGGCTTCGCTTGAGTGAGTAAAATCAATGTTGATTGCGTGAATGGGTGTATTCATTGTCTGCTCTCCCTAACCATTAACTGATAGCCAATCTTGCTTTGCTTCTTTGTGTCGCTTGTCGATATAAGCGGCCAAGTCTTCGACTTTGATTAGAGAGGGGCTGCGCTCAGAATCGCGCAACTTGAAGGTAGGAACAGGGAAATCACAGGCTTTCGCTCGCTGCTCCGCTGTCTTAGGAGTAATGCCAAAAAATTCTTGGCTAATTTGTTTTAGCTCAACGGTTGGACTTTCAAAACGAGCTAATAGGGCAAAACTTGTATTCATACTTCCTCCGTGTAGTACACTAGAGGGAGTTAAAGGAAATTCTAGTTCCCCTTAACATCCCCAAACTCAACAAAGGGAATTATTGAGGATCTAATTTCTTAAATCAACCCCAAAAGTACACGGAGATATTTTTATGGGAAGTTTTGAGGAACAACTAAAAGAGCTTAAGCGATTAACCAACACCGCTAAGAACGTTGATTTAGCAAAGGCTCTTGGCAAGTCTCCAAAGACAATTTCCAACTGGAAACACCGAAACCACATCCCTGAGGATATTTTCATCAAAGCTAGAGAGCTGTCACAAAATGGCTCACTTGCTCCCCGTGGCTACCTAGAACTCAAATTCTATGAAGTTGAAGTAAGTGCGGGTCATGGGGCACTGGTTGAAAAAGAAGAAGAATCAAGCGCAATGGTGTTTAGTGAAAAGTTCATTAGACAAGAGCTTGGTTTCAACCCAAACAATATTTTCCTAATGCCTGTCCGTGGTGACAGCATGAGCCCAACGCTCAAGAACCAGAGCATTGTGATGGTTAATCGTGTTGATGGATTCTCAAATGACGGTATCTACGTTTTCCGCTTTGATGGCCGCTTGATGGTGAAACGCATTCAGTTTTTGCCACAAGGAATCAAAGTTGTGAGTGATAATCCAGCTTACGAACCGTGGGAACTATCGAAGAAAGATATTCAAAGTGCAGACTTTGAAATCATTGGTGAAGTAGTCTGGTCAGGGCAAAGGATGTAAAAAGGAGCCTTAAGGCTCCTTTTACTAATTAAAACTTAAAATTACCTAGCTCATTCCACTCTTCTTTAGCTTCATGCTTATGAAACATATTCTCATGAGCAAAATCATGAAGATGAGCATGAACAATTTCACGCAGTGGTAACGCAATTATAAAGTCAGCCCAGATATTACGCTGATCAAGAAAGTCATCTACATACTCCTTTGTATCACTTTCTTTATAACCCTTTTGCCGCAGCACTCGCTTAATTTTCTTTTTCTCCTCAGCTTCCAATGAGTCAATAACAGGTTTATAAGGTGTCACTTTTTTAAGCCTAAGTTCATCTTTACACCTATAACCACTAAATAGTGGCAACACATAAATATCTGTAAAAGGCTTAGTTGGTATTTCATAAATGTAACCTATATACACTTTTCGGTCTGAAAGCGTGAAAAGAACAGGTACACCAGTAAGTGAAGAACGATAAAACAACTTTGTAAACTCAGGGCTTTCTGCATCATTGAAGAACTCTTCTCTTAGAAGAGCTTTCTTGTTAAATGGTAAATACGCAAGCCAAGGGAGTATTTGACTAAGAATTAGAGTGATAAAGCTAATCTCAAACATAGCTACTGTTTGTGTATCAAAGCTAGTCAAGAAAGCACGCTCTAGAAAGAGTTTACCTACTGAGTTTTCTACATTGCTGTTATAGCCTAATGAAACTAGCCAGTAGTAGAGTAAAGATGCAAAGAAAGCTAATAGTAAACCTGAAGCAGAAGAACTAAAAAAGGTATGGTAGCCACTACTTCTTTGCAGCATGTAATGTGTTTTGTGTATATTCCTTAGCAAGTTATAACCTGCGATACCCAGAACAAAAACTATCAATACTGTGGGTTTAATCATTTAATCCTAACCATAGAAATACAAAAAGGGGTGTCGATATCGACACCCCTTTATGGTAACAGTTTCTTATGGTTTAGGCTGTAGCCTTTTCTCTTTCAAAACTCGCTTCTGCAGCACGTAGCTGCTTTTTTACCGCTTTACTGTTACGTAGAGATTTCATATCAATGCGGTACACGTCTGAGTTAACCATTTTCGGCTCAATCTCAAACTTCTTGGCTTTCAGCTTAGGCGCTTTATCAGTTTTGAAGAAACTAAACATATACGAGATCCAATTTTTCATGACTTCCCCCTATAGCTCCATGCTTTTATCAGGGGCGGCAATTAGAGAGCCGCGATGCTATCAAAAGTTCAACAATTAAACAATTGACAACTCCATAATTGTACAAATTAGCTATGATGTCGAGAGATACAACAAAGAATTTACAAAACTTTGCTATCAATACCCCAACAACTTAGAATTAAGAGCGACTTAAGGTCGGGACTCCTATAGTCCCCCTCAATCAACCTAACTTATTGAAAGTAAATATTAATCAATCCAATCGAGCATGGGTGCAATGGAAAAGCGGTTAGCCGCGTATTTACTAGTATTGTCAGGTTTCATAAGGTGAGTCTCGCAGTAAAGTGAGCATCTTGGTGAAAAATCGATTCGCGATTATACACACAGAATCACAAACATTCAGGAAAAAGAGAAACTCGGTCAGCAATACCCAGACAGGCTCAATACAAGTGCCTTCGCATGTGCCATGCGCCATTCAGCACTTTACCACCAGTAGGCCAAAAGCTACCTGCCCCAATAGCAACATCTTAATTGTTTGATTATGTGGAGATAAAATCGATCATCATTCTAAGCTCAGAAAGCAATATCACCTTTTGGTCTACGGGTGACCCAAAGCAAGGTTTACCCCCAGGATTACTGACTCTACCAGTTTCATTTGCTCGCCACGCCCTTGTCTATCAACAATAGAATCTACCGCTAAGCACATACGATACTGTCACCAAGACAGCAAAACGGCGCTAACTCTTACTGATCTTGTTTCGTTTTCCATCAACTTAGAGTAACTTAGGCGGCATAAGCCATTAAGGTTCATTGGGGTAACTAACTGAACAAGCAATCATAAATTACCCATAGATCAACGATAAACCTCAATAAATGGTATATTATTAAAAATGTCCATGAGGAATGGTGAACAGTTTGGATCAACAGCTAGTCACACAAA
Organism: Vibrio sinaloensis; assembly: GCF_000808535.1. Taxonomy (GTDB): domain Bacteria; phylum Pseudomonadota; class Gammaproteobacteria; order Enterobacterales; family Vibrionaceae; genus Vibrio; species Vibrio sinaloensis_D. The sequence goes on along the minus strand of NZ_JWLV01000023.1, from coordinate 110,416 downwards.
TTGAAGAAATATGCGCTGCTCGCGGCGTACGACTCACTTCACAGCGTAAGCGCGTATTTGAGTTAATCTGTGCGAGCCCCAAAGCATCAAGCGCTTATGAGCTGTTAGAGGATTTGAAACAGACTGAACCTCAAGCAAAGCCGCCAACGGTCTATAGAGCCTTGGAGTTTTTGTTAGAACAGGGGTTTATTCATCGAGTCGAGTCAACCAACAGCTATATCCAATGTGGCTCTTGTAACGCCCACACGCATTATTCACACATGCTGATCTGTGATAAATGCAGTAATGTTATTGAACTGCTAGATGATAGTTTGGTAGCCTTGTTAGTTAACAATGCGGAAAAGCATGGATTTACCATCACCAACCATGTGATTGAATCTCACGGTGTTTGTAAAAACTGCTCATCCGAATAAGCGAAATAAAGATATAGAAGAAAGTTATGCGCGCTGAATTTGTAAACCCGTTTTTAGCTTCTTTAATGAACGTTCTAAAGACGATGGCTTCACTGGAGCTGAAGCCACAAAAACCTCGTGTTAAGAAAGATGAAATCGCACGTGGGGATGTATCAGGTTTAATAGGGATGGTTGGTCCGCAAAGCCGCGGTTCTATGTCTATTACCTTTGATGAGAGTCTTGCATTAGAAATCATGCAAAACATGCTAGGTGAGCGCCCGAATGGTCTAAACGACGAAGTAACCGATATGGTGGGTGAAATCACCAACATGGTAACAGGTGGCGCAAAACGTATTCTAGCTGATAGCGGTTTCGACTTTGATATGGCAACACCTGTTGTCGTATCTGGCAAAGGCCATACGATTCGTCATAAATGTGAAGGCTCAATCATAATCATGCCTTTTTCATCTCAATGGGGTAATGCCTTCATTGAGATTTGCTTCGAGTAACCGCTCAGCGAGATCAAAAAAGCTTCCCAAGGGAAGCTTTTTTATTAGGTCATGCAATAATGTTGCGCGCCTTTAGAGCTTGCAAACAGTCATCCACCAGCTCATCAATTGATTTTTCTCCCGCTAATAAATCGATCTCTGGATTGATGGGAGCCTCATATTCAGAGTCGATTCCTGTAAAATTAGGGATTTCTCCCGCTCGCGCTTTTTTATACAGCCCCTTAGGGTCGCGTTGCTCACATACCTCAAGAGATGCATTGACGAAGACTTCAATAAATTCTCCTTCCGGAAGCAGGTCTCGGACAAGTTGACGCTCCGTTCGGTGAGGGGAAATAAAAGCAGAGAGAACGATTAAACCTGCGTCAGCCATGAGTTTAGATAGCTCACCGATGCGACGTATATTTTCTCGGCGATCTTGCTCAGAAAAGCCCAAATCACTACACAAACCATGTCGAACATTGTCACCATCAAGCAAGTAGGTGTGGTAGCCCAGTTCTGCTAGCTTGTTTTCTAACGCTCCAGCCACAGTGGATTTTCCTGCACCTGAAAGACCTGTAAACCAAAGCACAGCCGGTTTTTGCTGCTTTAAGTTAGCACGAAACTGCTTATCGATAGCATGCTTATGCCAAACGATATTTTCATCCTTAGTTGGCGTTTCCGTTGTCATAACTGTGTCCTTTTAATACGGGAAAAACTGGGGAATAAGCGCCAATACCAGCACTGAATATACGATTGATAACGGTATTCCCACACGAATATAGTCGGTCAATTTGTAGTTCCCTACGGTGTAAACCAATAAGTTAGTTTGATATCCGTAAGGAGAGATAAAACTCGCGCTTGCGCCAAACAACACCGCCATTACAAACGGCATTGGGTCAACCCCATAACCAATGGCCATGCTGTAACCAATTGGAAAGGCCAAGGCTGCGGCTGCATTGTTGGTTACCAGTTCGGTTAAAATCAGAGTCAATAAGTAGGTCGCAACGATAGCGCCAAACACGCCCCAGCCGTTGAATGCTTCAATAAACATTTGGCCCAATGCCATCGATAATCCAGACGAAAGCATAAGCTGAGCGATAGAAAGCGCAGAGCCAACAATCACCACAATATCGATAGGAAAGCGGCGGCGCAGCTCACTAAGTTGAACAATACCAGTAAACAAAGTTAAAGAGAGGAAGACCGAGAGCCCTTTAATTAACGGCACAACATTAAGAAGCGCAAGCCCTATGACACTGGCAAAACCGATCAAAACGATCGCAGACTTGTTGGCATCAAGACGTGCGCTCGAATCAAGATCATTCATTAGGACGAATTCTTTGCGATGCGCTTGTCGCTCTTGTTCAAATCGTTTACCTGGCACCAACACTAGGGTATCACCCGCATTGAGCGTAATGTTCCCAAGTCCACCTTGAAGACGCTCATGGCCTCGACGAATGGCAACCACCACAGCATCAAACCGATCTCGGAAATGGCTCGATTTCAGAGTCTTATTGCAAAAGCTTGCCGATGAACTCACCACCACTTCCACAAAGTTTTGTCCATTCAAGTGATGCTGACCAAACAGCGTCAAACCTTGGATTTCTTGCAATGTGGCAACACTTTCAATATCACCACAAAACAGAAGACGATCGCGAGCTTGGAGAACAAAGTCAGGGTCGACGGAAGACATAGTTTGACCATCGCGAATCACTTCCGCTAGGAACAGTTTTCTGAGTGCGCGAAGATTATTCTCACTAATGCTGCGCCCAACCAGTGGCGATCCTGGCTCTACGCGAGCTTCCAAAAAGTAAGGAAGATCATCTTGATTGTGATCATCATGGTTGGGAAGCAGGTAACTTAATGGCACCAAGATCAAGAGTCCACCAACCAGAACAGAAAGGCCGATCATAGTAGGTGTGAAAAACCCTAAACTAGGCAGCCCTGCATCTTCCACGAAGCTGTTGATGATCAAGTTCGTTGACGTTCCGATCAACGTCAAGGTGCCCCCTAAGATCGCGGCATATGAGAGAGGGATCAACAGTTTTGAAGGCGCATGCTGTTGATTACGCTTAATCGCACCAATCAGCGACACAACCACTGCTGTGTTATTCGTAAAAGAAGAAAGCAGAGCAGTCGAAACACCCAGCTTCGCCACTACAGTACCTAACGGCCCTGTTGATAGCGATCGACTCACCCAACTGATCAAGCGAGTCTTCTCTAGTGCCGCTGACGCTAAGATCAACAACACAAGAGTCACCAAAGAAGAGTTAGTAAAGTTTGTGGCAACCTCGCCTACCTCAATCATGCCAGCAAGAAACGCAATAAAGGCTGCGCCAGCAAAAATGAAGCTAGGCTTAATCCGCGTTGTTAGTAGGCATGTAACAATGCCCAATAACAATGCCAATACCAATCCTTGTTGCCACATAACACTTCCTTGTCAGCCTAGTGACTACTTCAATAACTGGCTGATGTCTTTTGCTTCCCAATGAGGGAAGTGCTTACGAACAAGCGCATTGAGTTCCACTTCAAAAGCTGAAATATCACCCGCTTTCGCTTCTACTTGAGTCAAGCTCTCACGAACAAGACCAGCACCAACAGTCACATTAGAAAGACGGTCAATGACGATGAAACCACCTGTGTCTGCACATGATTGGTAGGCATCAAGCGCCACAGACTCTGTCAACGTTAGTTCACACAGACCAATACCATTGAGCGGAAGTTCTACGGCGCTATGCGTTGACAGGTTATTAATGTCGTATTGATGGCGAATTCCTTCCACACGACCAACGGTTTTCTTACCCGCAATCTTAATGTCGTACTCGCGACCCGGCTGCAGCGGCTGCTCAGTCATCCAAACGATGTCTGCCAACAGATGGTTGCTTGACTCGACTTGTGCCTTCTCTAGCACAATCAAGTCACCACGGCTGATATCAATCTCATCTTCCAATGTCAGGGTGACGGCTAAACCCGCTTGAGCTTGCTCTAGGTCACCATCAAAGGTGACAATGCGTGCCACTTTTGATGTTTTGCCCGATGGCAGCGCTTTAATGCTGTCGCCAACGTTTACGCTACCTGAAGCAATCGTGCCGGCAAAACCTCGGAAATCGAGATTAGGGCGGTTCACGTATTGAACTGGGAAGCGAAAATCACCAGACGTCTTATCCTGGTCAACATCGACGTTTTCGAGTAGCTCAAGCAGTGACGGGCCTTCAAACCAACTCATTCGCGGGCTTGCTTCCACAACGTTATCCCCTTCTAAAGCAGATAGCGGAATGATCTGAATGTCGGTTTCGCCCTGAAGGTTCTTGGAAAACGCTAAGTACTCGTCGCGAATTTCTTCAAAACGCTCTTGAGAATAATCGACAAGATCCATTTTGTTCACGGCGACAATAAAGTGCTTCAAGCCAAGCAGGTTCGAAATGAACGAGTGGCGGCGCGTTTGATCGAGCACCCCTTTACGGGCATCAATTAAGATCACCGCAAGATCACACGTTGACGCACCTGTCGCCATGTTGCGTGTGTACTGCTCATGTCCAGGAGTGTCAGCAATAATGAACTTGCGCTTTTGAGTCGAAAAATAACGGTAAGCGACATCGATAGTGATCCCTTGCTCACGCTCTGCTTGCAAGCCATCAACCAGTAACGCTAGGTCTGGGCGCTCGCCCGTTGTGCCGACACGTTGGCTGTCGTTGTGCACTGCCGCTAGCTGATCTTCATAAATCTGCTTCGAGTCATGGAGCAAGCGACCAATTAAAGTACTTTTGCCGTCATCTACCGATCCACACGTCAGGAATCTAAGTAGTGATTTGTATTGATGCTGTGTCAGGTAACCTTCGATACCTAGCTCTTCTAATTGAGCTTCTACTGCGCTATTCATGTTTCTTTCCTTAGATCCTTAATTAGAAGTAACCTTGGCGTTTTTTCAGTTCCATCGATCCAGACTGATCATGGTCGATCGCGCGGCCTTGACGTTCACTCGAGGTCGCTACCAACATCTCTTCGATAATGCCCGTTAACGTATTGGCTTCAGATTCAATTGCGCCAGTCAACGGGTAGCAGCCAAGCGTACGGAAACGTACACTCTTCTCTTCAATTTTCTCGCCTGGCTCTAGCTTCATGCGATCATCATCAACCATGATCAGCATGCCATCACGCTCAACGACCGGACGTTTGTCAGCCAAATACAGAGGAACAATTTCAATGTTCTCTAGGTAGATGTATTGCCAGATATCTAGCTCAGTCCAGTTCGACAATGGGAAGACGCGGATGCTTTCGCCCTTGTTGATTTGACCGTTGTATGTACGCCAAAGCTCAGGACGCTGGTTTTTTGGATCCCAAGTGTGGTTCTTGTCTCGGAATGAGTAGACACGCTCTTTTGCGCGAGATTTCTCTTCGTCACGACGAGCACCACCAAATGCCGCATCAAACCCATACTTGTTCAGAGCCTGTTTCAAACCCTGAGTTTTCATAATGTCGGTATGCTTAGAAGAGCCATGTACAAATGGGCTACATCCCATCGCCAGACCTTCTGGGTTCTTATGTACCAAAAGCTCGAAGCCATACTTCTCTGCAGTGCGATCACGGAACTCAATCATCTCTTTGAATTTCCAGTCAGTATCGACATGCAGCAGCGGAAAAGGAATTTTACCTGGGTAAAATGCTTTACGAGCTAGATGCAGCATCACCGATGAGTCTTTACCGATTGAGTACATCATCACCGGGTTATCAAATTCAGCCGCCACTTCACGGATGATATGAATACTCTCCGCTTCGAGCTGCTTGAGGTGGGTTAAACGTTCTTGGTCCATGTTAGTGCTTCCTTTGCGGCTCTCTATGAGCTTCTGACTAATCAAATAATGAGTTATGCGAATTGGCGTTGCTGTACGACAGGCTGCGGATTGAACCACGCCAGTTTGTCTGACAGAGACACCACTTCACCAATGACGATGAGAGACGGTGATTGCGCGTCTTTCGCAAGTTCAGCCAGTTGAGCTAGCTGACCTTTGAATATTTTTTGGGTTGCCTGAGTGCCACGTTCAATGATGGCGATGGGTGTTTCAGGGGAGCGACCGTGTTCAATCAGCTGACTTTCGATGTAGTCAGACTTCATTAACCCCATGTAAATCACCAAGGTTTGATTACCTCGTGCAAGGGTCGACCAATCCATCTGATCGCTTTCTGCTTTTAGATGACCAGTAATAAACATCGCTGACTGAGCGTAGTCTCGATGAGTCAATGGAATACCGGCATAAGCGGTCGCACCTGCTGCGGCAGTAATACCTGGGATAACTTGGAAAGAGATGCCCGCATCAGCAAGCACTTCAAGCTCTTCTCCTCCACGACCAAAGATGAATGGATCGCCACCTTTAATACGAACTACGCGATGACCTTGCTTAGCGAAATCGACGAGCAGCTGGTTGGTTTTTTCTTGCGGAACACTGTGATGACCGGCGCGCTTACCGACACAGACCAAAATCGTATCGCTTGGCACCAATGCCATGATCTCATCCGAGACAAGGTAGTCATATAAAACGACATCAGCTTGCTGCAGGAAACGAATGGCTTTCAGAGTCAGTAACTCGACATCACCAGGCCCTGAGCCTACTAACGCCACTTCTCCTTGAGCAAGAACACTCTGGCCAATCGTATTGAGGTTTGCTTGTTCTGTTCGCGACGTCTGTCGGTTACTCCGCGGAAATTGAGAAACTGTATCCTTGCTCGCCATCGTGACATCCTTTCCTAATTGATGATGGCATTATGGCCGCCAATACATATTACCTGAAATTCTAAAATTTCATTTTTTATATCAATAACTGATAAGGAGAGATTCGACATCGGTTGTTGTTTGAGCAATTTTGAGAGATTGTCAGCAGAACGCCATAAAGCGCCCGCGTAACATCACAAATTACTAGAGTTTGAAATCATTGTTTCATTTCATTTTGTTACATTAAGCACGATCCCAACTAACGCTATCGGAGCTTAAAAATGAAAGTAGCAGTGAAACCCCTTTCAATTGCTGTTTTAGGTGGAATGCTGACCATGGCAGGTCCAGCTATGGCAGAAACAATCAAATTACGCATCGTAGAAACCACGGATATTCATACTAATGTCATGGACTACGACTACTACAAAGACAAACCATCACAAAAAATTGGTTTAACGCGTACTGCTACTTTGGTTAAACAAGCCCGTGCAGAAGTGGAAAACAGTGTTTTAGTCGACAACGGGGACCTGATCCAAGGTAGCCCAATGGGTGACTACATGGCCTCTAAAGGTATTGAAGCGGGCGAAGTCCACCCGGTATACAAAGCCATGAACCAACTCAACTATGATGTGGGCAACATTGGTAACCATGAGTTCAACTATGGTTTGGAGTTCTTAGCAGAAACCATCAATGACGCCGACTTCCCTTACGTTAGCGCCAACGTTTTTGACAAGAAAACCGGTAAACACTACTTCAAGCCATACATCATCAAATCGCACAGCTTTAAAGATGTAGAAGGTGTAGAACACGAAATTAAAGTCGGTTACATCGGCTTTGTTCCGCCACAAATCATGGTCTGGGACAAGAAGAATCTAGAAGGCAAAGTGTTTGCCAAAGACATCAAAGAGACGGCTGAAGAGCTCGTTCCTCAAATGAAAGCGGAAGGCGCTGACGTTATCGTTGCTATCCCTCACTCTGGTGTCTCTTCCGACCCACATAAAGTGGGTGCAGAAAACTCGACCTATTACTTATCTCAGGTAGAAGGCATTGATGCGATTGCATTTGGTCACTCACACGCTGTATTCCCAGGAAAAGGGTTCGACAACATCCCTGGCGTAGACAATCAAAATGGCACCATTAACGGCGTTGCGGCTGTAATGCCAGGTCGTTGGGGTAGCCACGTTGGTGTTATTGACCTTGAGCTTAAAGAAAAAGATGGCAAGTGGACGGTAGTGAAAGGGCAAACTGAAGCTCGCCCTATCTACGACAAGAAAGCGAAGAAATCTTTAGCTGAAGCGGACGCTGAGATGGTGAAAGCGCTTGAAGCAGACCACAAAGGTACGCGTGATTTCGTGAATCAACCAATTGGTAAAGCAAACGACGTTATGTACAGCTTCTTGGCGCTTGTCCAAGATGACCCAACGGTACAGATCGTCAACCTAGCGCAAAAAGATTATGTCGAGCGCTTTATCCAAGGTGACCCTGATCTTGCGGATATTCCAGTCCTTTCTGCCGCCGCACCATTTAAAGCCGGCGGCCGTAAGAACGACCCTGCCAACTTTACTGAGGTTGAATCAGGTCAGCTAACTTTCCGTAATGCCGCCGATCTTTACTTATACCCGAACACGCTAGTCGCAATGAAAGTGACGGGTAAAGAAGTCAAAGAGTGGCTGGAATGTACAGCAGGTCAGTTCAAGCAAATTGACGTTAACAGTACCGCTCCACAAAGCCTGATCGACTGGGATGGTTTCCGTACTTACAACTTTGATGTCATTGACGGTCTGAACTATCAAATTGATGTGACAACACCAGCTAAGTACGACGGCGATTGTAAGCTAGTGAATGACGGTGCCGAGCGTATTGTTAACCTAACATACCAAGGTAAGCCGATTGATATGAAGCAGGACTTCATCATCGCGACCAACAACTACCGTGCATACAGCAATAAGTTCCCAGGTACGGGTTCTGAGTTTGTTGCATTTGATTCTCCAGACGAAAACCGCTCAGTCATTGCGTCTTACATTACTCGTGTGAGCAATGAGAAAGGCCAGTTCACTCCGAGCGCAGACAACAACTGGTCATTTGCACCAATCAAATCAGACAAGCAGCTGGATATTCGTTTCGAAACATCTCCAAGTGAAAAAGCGGCGAAATTCATTGAAGAAAAAGGCCAGTACCCAATGAAGCGTGTCGCAACCGACGATGTTGGCTTTGCGGTTTACCAAATCGACCTGCAGAAGTAACTCAGTTATCACAATTCTAGCCGCGACCAAGTTCGCGGCTTTTTTGTTGCTCGGTATTTTCGTGAAATCAGTTACACTCTTTGACACTGTTAACCACCGATACCCAGCTCTATGAACGACGTTTTTAAACAGCAACTCATCTCTCATGGCTTTAACACAGACGAAACAGAGCAGCTGTGCCAGTCTGCAAAATGGATAGAACTGCCGACACGCCACATTCTGCTCCATCAGGGAGAAGTGGCTCAGGAGATTTACTTTTTGCTAGAGGGTATTTGCCACTCCGCCTATCTCACAGAGAAAGGCAAAGAGTTCAGCAAAGAGTTTTACTGGGAAAACGACTGGATCATTGGATTCGAGGGCCTAATCAAGCAGCAACCTTCACCTTACCTTCTCGAATCTCTGACACCTTGCTCCCTCGTTTCACTACCGATAGAGACATTGCGAAATTGGCGAGAGGAAAAGCACGGTATCTATCTCAAATTGCTTGAAACGCAACTCATGCATAAGGAAAACAAAGAACGATTTATGCTGCTCTACTCGCCAGAAGAGCGATATACCCTGTTCTGTGAGCACTTTCCAAACTTGCATGAGCGCCTTAACGACTATCAAGTGGCTGCATACTTAGGTATTACCTCCATTAGCCTCAGCCGCATTAAAAAACGTATGCAAAATTAACAATGATTAATGCCGCAATAGAACAAGACCGTTAGTGTCGTCAAGATTCAGCACTTAGTGAAAAGGACAACTATGATTACCTGGCAACAACTCACTTTTGAACAGCTTTCAACCACTCAGCTTTATCAACTACTCAAGCTACGCGTTGACGTGTTTGTCGTAGAACAAACATGCCCTTACCCTGAACTAGACGACAAAGATCATCAAAGAGGTGTACATCATCTATTGGGCTACCGCAATGACCAGTTAGTTGCGTGCGCTCGATTGCTCCCTCCCGGAATCAGTTACCCATCCGCGAGTATTGGTCGTGTCGCAACGAAAGAAAATGAGCGAGGAAGTGGGCTTGGCCATCAATTGTTGCAGCAAGCACTTTCCGCCTGCCAACAACTGTGGCCACAACAGTCTATTGAGATTGGCGCCCAAGAGCACTTAGCCAAGTTTTACGAGAAGCATGGATTTGTTCAAACGTCGCCCATGTATTTGGAAGACGACATTCCTCATATCGATATGAAATTGAGCAAGGAATAGATGTCCGCGCATCACCTTGCCATCTTGTTACTCGTACTGGGCAACTTTGCAGCCTCAGTGTCTGATATCGCCGTAAAACTGCTTGATGGTGACGTCCCCACCTTCCAGTATGTCTTTATTCGTCAACTATTTTCATTGCTACTGATATGGCCTTTATGGCATCGCCAACCCAAAAAAGAAAAAGCACTTATCTCTTGGAAGCTTCAGTTGCTGCGAGCCCATTTAATCCTAATGGGCAGTGGGTGTATGGTCATCGCAATAACTCATCTCCCCCTTGCAACCGCAAATGCGGTTTTCTACGCCGCGCCTCTTTTGATGCTGCCTCTTTCAGTGATGTTACTAAAGGAGACCCCATCTCTGGGAAAAGTTCTCGCAAGCTTATTCGGTTTCGTCGGTGTATTGGTCGTGTTGCGCCCCTCGGAATTTCATTGGGCTGCGCTCTTTGCTCTTGGGACCGCAATGACGCTGGCGTTGTTCAACATCACCGCGAGGCGATTACCAAAAGAGCAAACCGTCGTCACGACACTATATTGGACATCATTGCTGTCACTACCAATGTCAGCAATTCTTTGTGCGATCTACTGGCAACCCATCAGCAACACTTCCTTACTGCTAATATTGGCAAGTGCAGGGTTAATACTCTCTTACAATGGGCTGGCTGTTGCAGCCTACAAGCGAGCGCCGGCGGGCAATATTGCGATAGCAGAAAACTCAGGATTGGTATTTGTGACTTTGTTCGGTGTGGTGTGGTTTTCGGAAGTACCCGATTGGTTAACCCTAGTCGGAATATTGATGATCGTTGTGCCGCTGATCCCTTGGAGGTCTCTCAGATTCAGGCCAGCGGCAAACGGAGCATAATTGCCTTATTTACTGCGTCCAAAGCCTCCATCAGAGAGGCGGAAAAACATCACCGACTGATCTTTTTTCTCCAGTTGGAGGATGTCTAATTGCCCTTCTTCCGTCAACTTAAAGCGCACGAGCTGCCCTTGCTTGATGTAACTGAGTGGCTTATCCGAACCTTCCACTTTCACCAATGCATTGAGATCAGACATCGCTAAATTATTACTCCGAAAAACCTGAGCCAATGTGTCGCCACTTTTCACTTGGTATTCTTTCCAATCGCTAGAAGCAAGTTGCTGTTGACGAGCATTCTTCTGCTCACTCAGACCCGTTGTATTGATGTCTATCTCAACTCGTTGAGGTTCTCCCTGCGTAACTTCAGACTGAGATTCAGGGAACGGTATCAGAATTAAGAGTAATACGACTGGTAAAAGAACCATAAGCGCGCGTTGGTGCAACTTGGGTAACAGGGCCCAGCTCGCCGCTACTTTGTCTTTCATCGCCTGCCCATCTATCGATGACCATTTTTGCTTCATTAGCTCAATATAATTCACAGAGGGTTGTTTCTTTTTCTTTCTGCGATTCATCGCGTCACATCTCCAAGCGGGCTTCATTCCAAGTATAAAAACCAAGCGCACATGAGTATAGGAAATTTCACTCTTCTGAGTTATCAACAAGTCAAATTTTGCAGTGCATTGAGTGAAAGTCGATCTAAATCGCACATTCTCTCTGGGTGAAGAGTATCTCAAGGGGAACATTTCATCATACCGCTATAACTGGTATCCTAACCCCTTTAACACAAACCATACAAAGAGAGACACTATGTCTGAAGTAAAATTTGAGACTGTAGAGCAAAAAGCAAGCTACGGTATCGGTCTACAGATGGGTCAGCAACTAGCAGGTTCTGGTCTTGAAGGTCTTAACGTTGATGCAATTGCTGCAGGTATCGCTACAGCACTAGTGGGTGACATGCCAGCTATCGAAATTGACGAGATCAACGGTGCACTTCAAGAACTGCATCAACGCGCTGAAGCAGCTCGTCAAGAAGCGGCAAAAGCAGCAGCAGCTGACGGTGAAGCGTTCCTAAAAGACAACGCTCTGCGCCCAGAAGTAACGGTTCTAGAGTCAGGTCTACAGTACGAAATCCTTACTGAAGGTACTGGTGAGATTCCAACGTCTGACAAACAAGTTCGCGTACACTACCACGGTGAGCTAACAGACGGCACTGTATTCGACAGCTCTGTTTCTCGTGGTCAACCTGCTGAGTTCCCAGTAACTGGCGTAATCAAAGGCTGGGTTGAAGCTCTTCAACTAATGCCTGTTGGTTCTAAGTGGAAACTATACATCCCACAAGATCTAGCATACGGTGAGCGTGGCGCTGGTGCAGCAATCCCTCCATTCGCGGCTCTAGTATTCGAAGTTGAGCTACTAGATATCCTATAATTCGGATTTTTAGTTTATCTAATAACGGCGGCACATTGTGTCGCCGTTTTTTTTGAATAATACTGAACCACAAACCGAACCACTGCGTTCGGTTGTATTGAATAAGGAGAAGTTATGAATAAGAAAATCGCAATAGCCGCTTTGGCAAGTCTCGCTCTAATGGGCTGCCAAACGACATCAAAGACAGACCAAACGAAAAGCAACAGTGGCTACAGTGAACTTGCCAGTGCCGCATTGATGGGAGCAGTGCAAACTTGGTCCAAGCAAGGAGCAGCAGATACCGATTTAGTGTCAGCAATCCAGAGCAGCGCTAACGTATCATCGGAACAAGCTATCGGTGGTATGGGCTCTTTACTCGCACTCGCGCAAAACTCATTGGGTAGCTCAGAGAAAAGTGAGCTGGCAGGACTTGTTCCAGGTTTTGATTCACTACAATCAAGTGGTCTAACAGCCATGATTGCAAACAACGAAACAGTAAAAAGTGCATTTTCAGCTTTAGGGATGGATCCTTCACTGATCTCTACCTTTACGCCAATCATTCTAAGCGCTCTGCAAAGTCAGGGGGCAAGCTCTGGCTTACTCGACAATCTAGGGGCAATCTGGAAGTAAATCCGATTCTCGACACTTTTTACCAAGCGTTGATTATCACCCAAATGCAAAAAAGCCGAGCTGATGCTCGGCTTTTTCGTTCTTACGAACCTGATTACTCAGCAGCTTCTTCAGCAGCTGGGCGATCTACAAGCTCAATGTAAGCCATTGGAGCTTTGTCACCAGCACGGAAACCAGCTTTTAGGATACGAGTGTAACCGCCCTGACGAGCAGCAAAACGTGGACCTAGTTCGTTAAATAGTTTTGCAACTACTTCGTTGTCACGAGTACGTGCAAACGCTAGACGACGGTTAGCAACACTGTCAGTCTTAGCTAGTGTAATCAAAGGCTCAACTACGCGACGTAGCTCTTTTGCTTTTGGCAATGTAGTCTTGATAACTTCATGACGTACTAGAGAGCTAGCCATATTGCTGAACATCGCTTTACGATGTGAGCTGTTGCGGTTGAGTTGACGACCACTCTTACGATGGCGCATGACCTAATCCTTCTAACTATTATCGATTAATCTTCAGCGATAGACGCTGGTGGCCAGTTTTCTAGGCGCATACCCAGAGACAGACCACGTGATGCAAGTACGTCTTTAATCTCAGTAAGAGATTTTTTACCAAGGTTAGGCGTTTTAAGTAGCTCAACCTCAGTACGCTGTACAAGATCACCGATGTAGTGAATCGCTTCTGCTTTCAGACAGTTAGCAGAGCGAACTGTTAGTTCAAGATCGTCTACAGGACGCAGTAGGATCGGATCGAATTCTGGCTTCTCTTCCTTCTCCTCAGGTACACGTACATCACGAAGATCTACGAACGCATCCAATTGCTCAGCTAGAATAGTAGCTGCGCGACGGATAGCTTCCTCAGGGTCAAGAGTACCGTTCGTTTCCATGTCGATAACAAGCTTGTCTAAATCTGTACGCTGCTCTACACGAGCTGCTTCTACAGAGTAAGCAATCTTATCTACTGGGCTGTACGTAGCGTCAACCAGTAGGCGACCAATTGGACGCTCATCTTCTTCAGTATGGATACGAGCTGAAGCTGGAACGTAACCGCGACCACGTTCAACTTTGATACGCATAGCGATCTCAGCGTTGTCATCCGTTAGGTGACAAATAACGTGTTCTGGGTTAGCGATCTCTACATCACCATCATGGGTGATGTCACCTGCAACCACAGGGCCCGAGCCTGATTTGTTTAGCGTAATGAATACTTCATCTTTGCCTTCGGCAACGCGCACAGCCAAACCTTTAAGGTTAAGTAGGATTTCAAGAATATCTTCCTGAACGCCTTCTTTAGTGCTGTACTCATGAAGTACGCCTTCAATTTCTACTTCTGTTACAGCACAACCTGGCATAGAAGATAGAAGAATACGGCGAAGTGCATTACCAAGAGTATGGCCAAAACCACGCTCTAATGGCTCAAGAGTTACTTTTGCGTGTGTCGTGCTAACTTGTTCAATGTCAACAAGACGTGGCTTAAGAAATTCTGTTACAGAACCCTGCATTGTGTCCTCTCTTTAGTTTAAACCTTACTTAGAGTAAAGCTCGACGATCAGTTGTTCGTTGATGTCAGCAGACAGATCTGAACGCTCAGGCAGACGCTTGAACGTACCTTCCATCTTGCCACCATCTACTTCAATCCAAGTTGGTTTTTCGCGTTGTTCAGCAACTTCTAGAGCCGCTTTGATACGAGATTGCTTTTGAGCTTTCTCGCGGATAGCAACAACGTCGTTAGCCGCAACTTTGAAAGAAGGAACGTTTACAACTTTACCGTTAACTAGGATAGCTTTGTGGCTAACTAGCTGACGTGCTTCTGCGCGAGTTGCACCAAAGCCCATGCGGTAAACTACGTTATCAAGACGACCTTCAAGAAGCTGAAGTAGGTTTTCACCAGTGTTGCCTTTAAGGCGAGCTGCTTCTTTGTAGTAGTTACGGAATTGTTTTTCTAGAACGCCGTACATACGACGAACTTTTTGCTTCTCGCGAAGCTGAACGCCATACTCAGATAGACGACCGCGACGAGCGCCGTGTACACCTGGTGCGTTATCAATTTTACACTTGGTATCGATCGCGCGTACACCAGACTTAAGGAATAAGTCAGTACCTTCGCGACGGCTAAGCTTCAGCTTAGGACCCAAATATCTTGCCATGATCTTTCTCCAGTAATCTAAAAAACGTTATACGCGACGTTTCTTAGGTGGACGACAACCGTTATGAGGGATTGGTGTAGCATCAACAATGTTTGTGATGCGGAAACCAGCTGCGTTCAGTGCGCGAACAGTAGATTCACGACCTGGACCAGGACCCTTAACCATAACTTCCAAGTTCTTTAGGCCGTATTCTTTAGCCATTTCAGCACAACGCTCAGCAGCAACCTGTGCAGCGAACGGAGTAGACTTACGAGAACCGCGGAAGCCTGAACCACCTGCAGTAGCCCATGCTAGAGCGTTACCTTGACGGTCAGTAATAGTTACGATTGTGTTATTGAAAGATGCATGGATGTGCGCAACGCCATCTGCAACTTGCTTGCGTACGCGCTTACGAGCGCGAGTTGGTTGTTTAGCCATTGTACTCTACCTTCCCGATTATTTCTTGATCGGCTTACGCGGACCCTTACGGGTGCGAGCATTGGTTTTAGTACGCTGTCCACGTAGTGGTAGACTGCGACGATGACGAAGACCACGGTAACAGCCAAGGTCCATAAGACGCTTGATGTTCATAGATACTTCACGACGTAGATCACCTTCTACAGTGTACTTAGCTACACCATCACGCAGTTGATCGATCTGCTCTTCAGTTAGTTCACTGATCTTAACATCTTCAGCAATACCCACTTCAGCTAGGATAGCTTGAGAGCGAGTTTTACCGATGCCGTAGATTGACGTTAGTGCAATCACAGCATGTTTTTGATCAGGAATGTTAATGCCTGCTATACGGGCCATTATTCACTCCTAGTGTTTCTTAAAAAGAATTAGCCGCAGCAAAGCCCGTTATGGATACGCTGCGGAATACTACTTCTTTTGCACGCAAAAGGTAGGCCGAGGAATATACTCGACACTACCTTATATTTCAAGTAAAAATTTCTGCTGATTAGCCTTGGCGCTGCTTGTGCTTTGGCTCACTGCAAATCACGCGAACAACACCGTTACGCTTGATAACTTTACAGTTACGGCAGATTTTTTTAACGGAAGCACGAACTTTCATTGCTAAACTCCGTAATTGAAACTGAAGCCACCGCCGGATTAACGGCCGTAACCTTTCAGATTCGCTTTCTTCAACACAGAATCATATTGTTGGGACATCATATGAGTCTGTACCTGTGCCATAAAGTCCATGATTACAACGACTACGATTAGTAGTGATGTACCGCCGAAGTAGAAACGTACGTTCCACGCGACCATCATAAACTCTGGAATCAGACAGATAAAGGTAATGTACAGTGCACCAGCAAGGGTTAGACGTGTCATTACTTTATCAATGTACTTAGCTGTCTGCTCACCTGGGCGGATACCGGGTACGAATGCACCAGACTTCTTCAGGTTATCTGCTGTTTCACGCGGGTTGAATACCAACGCCGTGTAGAAGAAACAGAAGAAAATAATCGCTGCTGCATAAAGCATTACATACAGAGGTTGACCTGGGCTAAGAGCCAAAGACACGTCAGTTAACCAACCGAACGCGCTGCTCTCACCGTTCTGACCAAACCACTGAGCCAGTGTTCCTGGGAACAGGATAATGCTTGATGCGAAGATTGCCGGAATAACACCTGCCATATTAATTTTAAGTGGCAAGTGAGTGCTTTGCGCAGCAAATACTTTGCGACCTTGTTGACGCTTCGCGTAGTTAACAACGATACGACGTTGACCACGTTCCATGAAAACAACAAAGTAAATAACTGCGAATGCTAGTACAGCAATCAACAGCAGAAGAAGTACATGCAATTCACCTTGACGCGCTTGCTCGATTGTTTGACCGATTGCCGAAGGCAATCCAGCAACAATACCTGCAAAAATTAGCAACGAAATACCGTTACCAATTCCACGCTCTGTAATTTGTTCACCTAACCACATTAGAAACATGGTGCCGGTTACTAAACTTACGGTAGCAATTAGCGTAAACATGGTTTGGTTGATAACAACCAGATTATCGACCATGTTTGGTAAGCCTGTTGCAATACCAATAGCTTGGAATGTTGCAAGTACAAGCGTGCCGTAGCGTGTATATTGGCTGATCTTACGACGGCCTGCTTCACCCTCTTTTTTGAGTTCAGCTAACGCTGGATGAACTACAGTTAGCAGTTGGACAACAATAGATGCCGAAATATACGGCATGATGCCCAACGCTAATATAGATGCACGCTCTAGAGCACCACCGGAGAACATGTTAAACATTTCAACGATGGTACCTTTTTGCTGTTCGAACAAATCGGCAAGTACAGCAGCGTCAATACCAGGAATCGGCACAAATGAGCCGGCTCGGAATACTAAAAGTGCACCAATTACGAATAATAAGCGCGACTTTAGTTCACTTAAGCCGCTCTGAGCACTACGAAAATCTTGTCCTGGTTTCTTAGCCATCTGTACCTCGTTCCTCGAGATTATTCCTCGATTTTGCCGCCTGCAGCTTCGATTGCAGCTTTAGCGCCTTTAGTCACACGTAGACCTTTAACAGTCACTGCTTTGTTGATCTCACCAGATAGAACAACTTTTACGAATTCGATGTTCTTAGTGATAACGTTAGCAGCTTTAAGGCTGTTTAGATCTACAACGTCACCTGTTACTTTCGCTAGCTCCGCTAGACGAACTTCAGCAGACACTAGGCTCTTACGAGAAGTGAAGCCGAATTTAGGTAGACGTTGTTTCAGAGGCATCTGACCGCCTTCAAAACCTGGACGAACTGAACCGCCAGAACGTGACTTTTGACCTTTGTGGCCACGGCCACCAGTTTTACCTAGGCCAGAACCGATACCACGACCTACGCGTTTAGCAGTAGTCTTAGCACCAGCAGCTGGAGATAGAGTATTCAAACGCATTCTGATTACTCCTCAACTTTAACCATGTAGTAAACCTTGTTGATCATACCGCGTACGCACGGAGTATCTTCAAGTTCTACTGTGTGGTTGATTTTACGAAGGCCTAGACCTTTAAGACACGCTTTGTGCTTAGGTAGACGACCAATTGAGCTTTTAGTTTGAGTTACTTTAATAGTTGCCATGGTGTTCTTACTCCGAAATAGATTCAACAGTTAGACCACGTTTAGCAGCAACCATTTCTGGCGACTTCATGCTACCTAGTGCATCGATCGTTGCACGAACGATGTTGATAGGGTTCGTAGAACCATATGCTTTAGATAGTACGTTGTGTACACCAGCAACTTCTAGTACTGCACGCATCGCACCACCTGCGATAACACCCGTACCTTCTGCTGCAGGCTGCATGTAAACTTTAGAGCCCGAGTGGCGACCTTTCACTGGGTGGTGAAGAGTGCCTTCGTTTAGAGCGATCGTAGTCATGTTACGACGCGCTTTTTCCATTGCTTTTTGAATCGCTGCAGGTACTTCACGAGCTTTGCCGTAACCGAAACCTACACGACCGTTACCGTCACCAACAACTGTTAGTGCAGTGAAGCTCATGATTCGACCACCTTTAACCGTCTTAGATACACGGTTAACTGCGATTAGCTTTTCTTGCAAATCATTCGCTTGAACTTGTTGTTCTTTAGCCATCTTCCAACCCTACCTTAGAATTTCAGACCAGCTTCGCGAGCAGATTCTGCTAGCGCCGCTACTCGACCGTGGTATTGGAAACCAGAACGATCAAATGCAACTGATTCTACGCCTTTTTCAAGAGCGCGCTCAGCAACAGCTTTACCTACTGCTTTAGCTGCATCGATGTTACCAGTGTTCTTAACTTGCTCACGGATCGCTTTTTCTACAGTAGAAGCTGCTGCGATAACCTCAGAGCCGTTAGCTGCAATAACCTGAGCGTACACGTGACGAGGAGTACGGTGTACTACTAGGCGAGTTGCACCCAGTTCTGCAATCTTACGACGTGCGCGTGTAGCACGACGGATGCGAGATGCTTTCTTATCCATAGTGTTACCTTACTTCTTCTTAGCTTCTTTAGTACGCACATTTTCATCTGCGTAACGAACACCTTTACCTTTGTAAGGCTCAGGCTCACGGTAAGAACGAATGTCAGCCGCAACCTGACCAACAAGTTGTTTGTCACAACCAGTGATCACGATTTCAGTTTGGCTTGGACACTCAGCTTTAATACCCGCTGGCAACTCGTGCTCAACTGGGTGTGAGAAGCCTAGTGTTAGACCTACAGCGTTGCCTTTAATAGCAGCACGGTAACCAACACCTTTAAGAGTTAGCTTCTTAGTAAAGCCTTCAGTAACGCCAACAACCATGTTGTTAACTAGAGCGCGAGCTGTACCAGCTTGTGCCCATGCGTTTACAACACCTTCTTTAGGACCGAAAGTAAGATTGTTTTCTTCCTGAGCTACAACTACTGCGTCGTTAAGAACGCGAGATAGTTCGCCTTTAGCACCTTTTACAGTGATTTCTTGGCCGTTTAGTTTCACCTCTACGCCAGCTGGAATAGCGACAGGTGCTTTAGCAACACGAGACATTTTCTACTCCTATTACGCTACGTAAGCGATGATTTCACCACCAAGACCTGCTTTACGTGCAGCACGGTCTGACATAAGACCCTTGGAAGTTGAAACGATAGCAACACCAAGACCACCCATTACAGAAGGAAGTTCATCTTTCTTCTTGTAAACACGTAGACCTGGACGAGAAACACGTTTAAGTTGCTCGATTACTGGTTTAGCTTGGAAGTACTTAAGAGTAACTTCTAGCTCAGGTTTTGCTTCGCCTTCAACAGCGAAGTCAACGATGTAACCTTCAGCTTTTAGTAGTGCAGCGATTGCAACTTTAAGCTTTGAAGAAGGCATTTTAACAGCAACTTTGTTTGCTGCCTGACCGTTACGAACGCGGGTCAGCATATCCGAAATCGGATCTTGCATGCTCATATGATTTACTCCAAATGATTAAGTGGCAATTACCAGCTAGCCTTACGAAGTCCAGGAATCTCGCCTTTCATGCAAGCTTCGCGAACTTTGATACGGCTTAGACCGAACTTACGTAGGTAACCGTGTGGACGACCAGTTTGGTTACAACGGTTGCGCTGACGTGATGCACTTGAATCACGTGGAAGAGATTGCAGTGTAAGAACTGCGTTCCAACGATCTTCTTCAGATGCGTTTACATCGCTGATGATAGCTTTTAGCGCAGCACGCTTTTCAGCGAACTTAGCTACTAGCTTCGCACGTTTTGCTTCACGTGCTTTCATTGAATTTTTAGCCATAACAGTAACCCTTCACCTTACTTACGGAATGGGAAGTTAAAGGCAGCCAGCAGAGCACGGCCTTCCTCATCAGTACCAGCAGACGTCGTAATAGTGATGTCTAGACCGCGTACTTTATCAACTTTATCAAAGTCGATTTCCGGGAAGATGATTTGCTCGCGAACGCCCATGCTGTAGTTACCGCGTCCGTCAAAAGACTTAGCGCTAACACCACGGAAGTCACGTACTCGTGGAAGAGCGATGTTAATCAAACGCTCAAGAAAATCCCACATACGTTCGCCACGCAAGGTTACTTTACAACCGATAGGGTAGCCTTCACGGATTTTGAAACCAGCAACAGATTTGCGAGCTTTAGTGATAAGTGGCTTTTGACCAGAGATCGTTGCCATATCAGCAGCTGCGTTTTCTAGCAGTTTCTTATCGTTGATTGCTTCACCAACACCCATGTTTAGGGTGATTTTCTCGATTCTAGGGACTTGCATGACGCTTGTGTAGCTGAACTCTTTGGTCAGTTCAGCGACTACAGACGACTTGTAGTAATCATGCAGTTTCGCCATAGTAGAACTCCAAATTACTTTCTATTAGTTAGAAACAGTTTCGCCGTTAGACTTGAAGAAACGAACTTTCTTGCCATCTTCAAAACGGAAACCGATACGGTCAGCTTTACCAGTAGCTGCGTTGAAAAGCGCCACGTTAGAAACGTCAATAGCTGCTTCCTGCTCAACGATACCGCCTTGGATACCTAGAGCTGGAACAGGTTTTTGGTGTTTCTTAACTAGGTTGATACCTTCAACGATAACTTTACCAGTTGCTAGAACCTTAGTTACTTTACCTTTCTTGCCTTTATCTTTACCAGCAAGAACGATTACTTCGTCATTACGACGGATTTTAGCTGCCATCTTACGTGCTCCTTACAGAACTTCTGGAGCCAGTGAAACGATCTTCATGAACTTATCGCCACGAAGTTCGCGTGTCACAGGACCAAAGATACGTGTACCGATTGGTTGCTCAGTGTTGTCGTTCAACAATACGCAAGCATTACGGTCGAAGCGAATGACAGAACCGTCTGGACGACGTACGCCTTTACGGGTGCGAACTACCACCGCCTTCAGAACGTCACCTTTCTTAACTTTACCGCGAGGAATTGCTTCCTTAACAGTAACTTTGATGACGTCACCGATATGTGCATAACGGCGGTGAGAGCCACCCAGAACCTTAATACACATTACGCTGCGAGCGCCTGAGTTATCAGCTGCGTCCAGCATACTTTGCATTTGGATCATGTTAGTGCTCCGCTAAATATATAAAAAAACTAGACCCTCACGGGTCGGGCTGCCTCTTTAAAAGGGACGCGAATTGTACCACCCTTTTTTTCAATTGGGTAGTCAAAAAATAAACGGCCCCAAAAATATTTTTGGAGCCGTTTAGTTTCATAGAATTAGCTAAAGATTAACCTTTCGCTTTTTCTAGAACTTTTACCAAAGTCCAAGACTTAGTCTTAGACATTGGACGACACTCTGCGATTTCAACGCTGTCGCCTAGGCCACATTCGTTGTTCTCGTCATGTGCGTGTACTTTAGTCGTGCGCTTTACGTATTTACCGTAAATTGGGTGTTTAACCATGCGCTCGATAGCAACTACGATAGACTTGTCCATCTTGTCGCTAACAACACGACCTTGTTGAGTACGTTTTACTTCGCTCATTATGCGCCTGCCTTCTCAGTCAAAACAGTTTTCACACGTGCGATATCACGGCGTACAGCTTTCAGAGTATGAGTTTGCTGTAGCTGACCAGTTGCAGCTTGCATGCGCAAGTTGAACTGTTCGCGTAGCAAATTCAATAGCTCAGCGTTAAGCTCTTCAACGCTTTTCTCGCGTAGATCTTGTGCTTTCATCACATCACCTGCTTAGTTACAAATGTAGTCTTGAATGGCAGTTTACGAGCCGCTAGGCGGAACGCTTCACGTGCCAATTCTTCAGGTACACCACCCATTTCGTACATAACCTTACCAGGTTGGATTTGGGCTACCCAGTACTCAACGTTACCTTTACCCTTACCTTGACGAACTTCTAGTGGTTTTTCTGTGATAGGCTTGTCTGGGAATACACGAATCCAGATTTTACCTTGACGCTTAACGTGACGTGTCATTGCACGACGTGCCGCTTCGATTTGACGAGCAGTTAGACGACCACGGCCAACAGCTTTAAGACCGAATTCGCCGAAGCTTACATCAGTACCCTTAGCTAGACCACGGTTACGACCTGTCTGAACCTTACGGAACTTAGTACGTTTAGGTTGTAGCATCTGTCGACTCCTTACTTACGGCCTTTACGCTGCTTCTTAGGCTTGTCGCCTTTAGGCTCTACAGCGTTAGCTGCTGGCATACCGCCTAGAATCTCACCTTTGAAGATCCAAACTTTAATGCCGATCACACCGTATTGAGTGTGAGCCGAAGAAGTTGCGTAATCAATGTCAGCACGAAGAGTGTGTAGAGGCACACGGCCTTCACGGTACCACTCAGAACGTGCAATTTCAGCGCCGCCTAGACGACCGCTTACTTCTACTTTGATACCTTTAGCGCCTAGACGCATTGCGTTTTGTACCGCGCGCTTCATAGCACGACGGAACATAACACGACGCTCTAGCTGAGACGCGATGCTATCACCTACAAGCTGTGCATCTAGCTCAGGCTTACGTACTTCAGCGATGTTGATTTGCGCTGGTACACCTGCGATTTTAGCTACAGCTGCGCGAAGTTTTTCTACGTCTTCACCTTTCTTACCGATTACTACGCCAGGACGAGCAGTGTGAATAGTCACACGGATGCTCTTAGCTGGACGCTCGATAACGATGCGTGATAGTGACGCTTTTTTCAGTTCACTTGTAAGGAACTGACGTACCTTGAAGTCGCCGTCTAGGTTGTCAGCGAAATCTTTGGTGTTAGCAAACCATGTAGCATTCCAAGGCTTAACGATGCCTAGACGAATACCATTAGGATGTACTTTTTGACCCATTGCTTACTCTCCTAGTCTCTTAGCGATCTGCTACAACAACAGTGATGTGGCTTGAACGCTTCAAGATACGATCCGCACGACCTTTAGCACGAGGCATAATACGCTTCATGATCGGGCCTTCATCTACGAAGATTTTTGCGACATTTAGATCGTCAATATCTGCGCCTTCGTTGTGCTCCGCGTTAGCGATAGCTGACTCAAGAACTTTCTTGATTAGCTCAGCAGCTTTTTTGTTGCTGAACGTTAGAATTTCTAGAGCCTGGTCTACAGATTTACCACGAATTTGATCAGCAACTAAGCGAGCTTTCTGAGGCGAAATGCGAGCAAAGTTATGTTTAGCTAGTGCTTCCATCATCTACTCCTTAACGCTTCTTCGCTTTCTTATCCACGACGTGGCCGCGGTAAGTACGAGTTGGTGCAAATTCACCCAGTTTGTGACCGATCATTTCTTCAGTAACGAAAACTGGTACGTGCTGACGACCATTATGGACAGCGATGGTCAAACCGATCATCGTAGGGATGATCATTGAACGACGGGACCAAGTCTTAATAGGCTTTTTGTCTCCGCTTTCCACCGCTTTCTCTACCTTCTTCAGCAAGTGTAGGTCAATAAATGGACCTTTCTTGAGAGAACGTGGCATGGCGATTCCTCTTTATATAGATTACTTGTTACGACGACGTACGATGTACTTGTCAGTGCGTTTGTTCTTACGAGTCTTGAAGCCTTTAGTTGGCTGACCCCATGGTGAAACTGGGTGACGGCCACCAGAAGTACGACCTTCACCACCACCGTGTGGGTGGTCTACTGGGTTCATTACCACACCGCGAACGGTTGGACGAACACCGCGCCAGCGGTTAGCACCAGCTTTACCAAGTTCACGTAGCATGTGCTCAGAGTTACCAACTTCACCGATTGTTGCACGGCCTTCAGAAAGTACTTTGCGCATTTCACCAGAACGTAGACGGATAGTTACGTATGCACCGTCGCGAGCAACGATTTGAGCATAAGCACCAGCCGAACGAGCTAGCTGACCACCTTTACCAGGTTTTAGTTCAACGTTATGTACAGTTGAACCTACTGGGATGTTACGCATTGGTAGAGCGTTACCAGCTTTGATTGGTGCATCAACACCAGACTGGATAGCATCACCAGCTTGAACACCTTTAGGTGCTAGGATGTAACGACGCTCACCGTCTGCGTACAGAACTAGAGCGATGTTAGCGCTACGGTTTGGATCGTATTCTAGACGCTCAACTTTCGCTGGGATACCGTCTTTAGTACGTTTGAAGTCAATTACACGGTAGTGGTGCTTGTGACCACCGCCGATGTGACGTACTGTGATACGACCGTTGTTGTTACGACCACCGTTCTTAGAGTTTTTCTCTAGAAGAGGTGCGTATGGCTTGCCCTTGTGTAGGTCAGCGTTAACAACTTTAACAACGTGACGACGACCAGGGGAAGTCGGCTTACATTTAACAATAGCCATTGTTCAACTACTCCTGTTATTCCGCGCCGCCAACAAAGTCAAGATCTTGACCTTCTTTCAAAGTAACGTACGCTTTCTTAACGTCGCTGCGGCGACCTTGGCGTAGACCTTGACGTTTGGTCTTACCCTTAGTGATAAGAGTATTTACAGACTTAACTTCAACTTCAAAAAGCTTCTCTACAGCAGCTTTGATCTCTTTCTTAGTTGCATCTTTTGCTACTTTGAAAACGATAGTGTTCGCTTTCTCAGCTGCCATAGTTGCTTTTTCAGAGATGTGCGGTGCACGTAGAACTTTTAGGATACGCTCTTCAGTGATCATGCTAGCATCTCCTCAACTTGCTTAACTGCTTCAGCAGTCATTACAACTTTGTCGAACGCGATTAGTGAAACTGGGTCGATACCAGCAACGTCACGTGCGTCAACTTTGTATAGGTTACGAGCAGCTAGGAATAGATTCTCATCTACTTCGCTAGTCACGATTAGAGCGTCAGTTAGCTCAAGCTCTTTAAGCTTAGCAACTAGCTCTTTAGTCTTTGGCGCTTCAACTGAGAAGTTATCAACAACGATTAGACGCTCTTGACGAACTAGCTCAGAAAGAATGCTCTTCATAGCACCACGGTACATTTTTTTGTTTACTTTTTGGCTGTGATCTTGTGGTTTCGCAGCAAAAGTAACACCACCTGTACGCCAGATTGGGCTACGGATTGTACCAGCGCGTGCGCGACCAGTACCTTTTTGACGCCATGGCTTAGCGCCACCGCCAGATACTTCTGAACGTGTTTTCTGAGCACGTGTACCTTGACGAGCACCTGCTGCAAATGCAACAACTACTTGGTGTACAAGAGCTTCGTTAAACTCACGTCCGAAAGTAGTTTCGGAAACAGTTAGTGCATCAGCACCTTTAACCATTAGTTCCATTACTTACTCCTGAGACGTTATGCTTTAACAGCTGGTTTAACGATCACGTTTCCGCCAGTTGCGCCTGGGACTGCACCTTTGATAAGAAGCAGGTTGCGCTCAGCGTCAACACGTACGATCTCTAGGTTTTGAGTCGTTACACGCTCAGCACCCATGTGACCTGCCATTTTCTTGCCTTTAAATACGCGACCTGGAGTCTGACATTGACCGATAGAACCAGGAGCACGGTGAGACAATGAGTTACCGTGAGTAGCATCTTGAGTGCGGAAGTTCCAACGCTTAACAGCGCCTTGGAAACCTTTACCTTTAGAAGTACCAGTAACGTCTACTTTCTTAGTTTCGTTGAATAGTTCAACTGTTAGCTCAGCGCCAACTGCGAACTCTTCACCGTTTTCCAAACGGAATTCCCAAAGACCACGACCAGCTTCAACACCAGCTTTAGCAAAGTGACCTGCTTCTGGCTTTGATACGCGGTTAGCTTTCTTAGCACCAGTAGTAACCTGGATTGCTGCGTAGCCATCTGTCTCAAGAGTTTTCACTTGAGAAACACGGTTAGCTTCAACCTCAACAACAGTTACTGGGATAGAAACGCCTTCTTCAGTAAATACGCGGGTCATGCCCACTTTACGACCGATTAGACCAATCATTCTTCTAATCTCCCTTAACCTAGGCTAATTTGAACGTCAACGCCCGCAGCAAGGTCTAGACGCATTAGAGCATCAACAGTTTTGTCTGTTGGCTCAACGATGTCGATTAGACGCTTGTGAGTACGGATTTCGTACTGGTCACGTGCTTTCTTGTTAACGTGTGGAGAGATAAGAACTGTGAAACGCTCTTTACGAGTAGGTAGTGGGATTGGACCACGAACCTGTGCGCCAGTGCGCTTAGCTGTTTCAACGATTTCCGCTGTAGAAGCGTCGATTAGTTTGTAATCGAAAGCTTTTAGGCGGATACGGATACGTTGGTTCTGCATGAGACAGAGCTCCAATATTAAAAATTACACAAACAATATCGCCACTCAGACTCGTCAAGACGAGAGAATGCCGATTGATTTATGTGAAACCGTAGCATCCAAGATTAGGACGCATTGTCAGTTAATTTTCGATTAACTATCCCTACATACCAGAGTCACCTCTGGGGATAGTTTTTCCGAAGAAAAGATAGCTAATTGTATTAACCGCGAACATAAGCTGAGTCTACATTACCCGATAAATCGGCTCCTCGGCGCTCATTGGTTCACAACTGGCTTAACCAGTGCGACGCATTATACAGATCACAGTTTCACATGCAAGCCCTGTTTGAAAAATAAACGAGAAAGATGCCAAGGAGGTTTTAGCAGCGCATTGTTCAAAAAAAAGAGCAGACTGAATCAACAATCTGCTCTTTAGAATGTTGCCAATAGCTTAAGCTAAACGCTGACGCACTGCCTCAAATAAACATACCCCAGATGCTACTGAAACATTAAGGCTAGATACGCTACCTGCCATCGGGATCTTGATTAAGTCATCACAGGTTTCACGGGTTAGACGACGCATACCATCTCCTTCAGCGCCCATTACAATAGCCAAAGAGCCTGTCAGTTTAGCTTGGTATATATCCTGAGTCGCTTCACCAGCAGTACCGACAAACCAAATGCCCTGTTCTTGAAGTACTCGCATGGTGCGCGATAGATTAGTCACGCGAACTAGTGGTACCGTTTCAGCCGCACCACATGCCACTTTACTTACCGTGGCATTGATATTCGCTGACTTATCTTTTGGTACGATTACCGCAGCAACACCAGCAGCATCCGCATTACGCAAACAAGCACCCAGGTTATGTGGATCTGTTACGCCATCAAGAACCAACAATAGTGGTGATTCATGTTTAGCAAGTATATCGTCTAAGTCGTTTTCATTAAGCTGCTTGGCCGGTTTCACTCGCGCCATAATGCCTTGGTGGTTCGCACCACGTGCTTTGTCATCGAGCGTCTTGCGCGTCATTTGCTGAATCGACACTCCACACACTTGGAGTTCATTCAAAATCGGCATCAGGCGGTCATCTTGACGACCTTTCAGCACAAACGCTTCAATAAAGCGCTCAGGTTCACGCTCTAGTACCGCTTTGACGGCGTGAATTCCGTAAATAAATTCGTTACTCATTTAAAAACCTGTTGGGTTAATTTCTTACTGTGCCGCTTTCTTCGTGCGCTTAGTTTTCTTCGGCTTAGCACCTGGCTTTTTCTTACGAGCCTTGGTGACCTTCGGCTTCTTGCCTGATTTAGATTCCGCACGCTCTGGTCGTTTCGTCGGCTCTACATCAGGGCTCGCTTTCCGCCCTGTGCCACTTTTGGTAGCTGCACGTTTTTTCTCTTTGGCTTTTCGTTTTGCCTCGGCCGCGCGCTTCTTAGCCGTCTTTCCTTCGCCGCGTAGCTTACGACTTGTTTCGACCAATTCAAAGTCAATTTGACGATCATCTAAATTGACTGAAAGCACTTTGACTTTAACCGCATCACCTAAACGGTAAATCGCGCCAAAACTTTCACCGATAAGCCTTTGACCAATCGGATCAAATTGATAATAGTCGTTAGCAAGTGCGGAGATGTGAACCAATCCATCGATATGAAGGTCACTTAGGCGAACAAAAAAGCCAAATCCTGTGACGTTTGCGATCACGCCATCTAGCTCTTCACCAACATGATCTTGCATGTATTCACACTTGAGCCAATCCGAGACTTCACGAGTCGCATCGTCTGCGCGGCGTTCGGTCATCGAACATTGCTCACCGTAGAAATCCATATCATCAAACGAGTAATGGTATCCACCTGTTGGCGTCCAGCGGTCTTTCAGGGTGCCGTTTTCCTTGGCAATCAGATATTTGATTGCTCGATGTAACAGCAAGTCTGGATAACGGCGAATTGGCGAAGTAAAGTGCGCATATCGCTTTAACGCCAAACCAAAGTGTCCACAGTTATCTGCGTTATAGACCGCTTGCTTCATTGAGCGTAGCAACATGGTTTGAATCAGTTCTTTATCTTGGCGCTCAGCAATCTGTCTTACCAGATCGGCGTAGTCTGTCGGTGTCGGTTCTAAACCACCATTTAGATGCAGACCTAACTCACCTAAGAAATCACGGAAGCCCTGCAAACGTAATTCACCCGGAGATTCGTGAATACGGTAGAGTGCTGGCTCCTTCGCTTTCTCAACCAATGAAGCCGAGGCGATATTGGCCAGAATCATACACTCTTCGATGATCTTGTGTGCATCGTTACGAATCACAGGCTCGATGCTGTCAATCTTGCGTTCCGCATTAAAAATAAACTTAGTCTCGACCGTTTCAAACTCGATCGCACCGCGATTGTCACGTGCATGCTTGAGTACCTTGTACATGCTATGCAGTTCTTCAAGATGCGGTACCAGCTTGTGATAACGCATTCTAAGTTCTTCATCCCCTTCCAAGATGTCGTGCACCTTATTGTAGGTCAAACGCGCGTGCGAGTTCATCACCGCTTCGTAGTGCTTGTAGCCTGAGAGTTTACCAGTGTCAGAGATGGTCATCTCACAGACCATACATAACCTATCAACTTGCGGGTTGAGTGAACATAGTCCGTTGGAAAGCACCTCTGGTAACATTGGTACAACTTGAGATGGGAAGTAAACCGAGTTGCCGCGATTGATCGCTTCTTTATCGAGTGCGCTGTCTGGGCGAACATAATAGCTGACATCAGCTATAGCTACCCACAAACGCCACCCACCACTTTTCTTCTTCTCACAGAAAACAGCATCATCGAAATCACGAGCATCTTCACCATCGATAGTGACTAACGGTAAGTCGCGAAGATCGACACGCCCTACTTTCGCCTCTTCCGGAACCTCTTCTCCCAAGCCTTCAATTTGCTTGTTAACAGCTTCTGGCCACTCATGAGGAATCTGGTGAGTACGGATTGCGATCTGCGTTTCCATCCCAGGCGCCATGTTCTCACCCAACACTTCCACTACTTTGCCCATCATGCCGCGAGAACGGGAGCCGCGATCGGTAATCTCAATCACCACGACATTACCCATACGAGCACCCGCTCTGAGATCATTTGGAATTAGGATATCTTGGCTGATACGTGAATCATCAGGGACAACGTATGAGTAGCCATACTCAAGAAAGAAACGCCCCACAATCTGGGTTGCTCGTTCTTCGAGAACACGAACAAGTCGCCCTTCCTTTCGTCCTCGCTTAGAGTTGTCCGTCGGTTGCACCAGTACGTAGTCACCATGGATAATGTTTTTCATCTGGTGATGAGGAAGCACAATGTCGTTATCTTTGCCAACACTGCCTTCTGGACGGACCCAACCGTGTCCATCTTTGTGACCAATCACATAGCCTTTTACCATTTCCAACTTCTCAGGCAGGGCATAGCATTGACGACGCGTGAACACGAGCTGACCGTCGCGCTCCATTGCGCGAAGACGACGACGCAAACCTTCATAGTGATCTTCACCAGACAATTTCAACGCCTCAAACAGGTCGTTGCGATTCATCGGAACACCGGCTTGGCTTAAGAACTCAAGAATGTACTCACGGCTAGGGATCGGATTTTCATAATTCTCCGATTCACGAGCTGCAAAAGGGTCATTATGGGTATTGTCTGACATAGGAAGGCCTGCTATCAATTGGAGGACTCTTTAAGTATATCTAAATCTTACGGTTACCTACAGCACAAGAACTGGCTGCATCCCAATTAATGACTAAATCTGGGCAGATAGCCAACCTCTACTAAGCCTATGGATCAACGCGAAGATTGTATAGCCTATCAAAGAGACAAAAACGCCCCGACATTGCGGGGCGTTTTGTTCAAATTCATTGGTGAGTGCAGCTACCAAATGTTCAAGGGTTCAGAGTTACCAGAAGGTGTCGCGCTTTTTCGCTCTCACAATAATGTTTTCTGGCATGCGACGTTCTAAACCTTGACGCAGAATTGAAATGCGTTTGTGCGTACGCTGATCTGCAGTGACGGAATTATACAGCCAACGATAGGCATCTTCGTAGTCCAACGGACTGCCATAATCACGCAGCAATAATTCAGCAAGGTGAATTCGAGCATTTAAGTTGCCCATGGCTGCCGCTTCACGCAGATAGGGGATCGCACGTTCTTTGTCTTGTTGCACTAAAGTGCCTCTAGAATAGTAACGACCTAACTGCTCAAGCGCGGCAGGTAAACCTTGATGAGCCGCATTTTCCATATAATAAAGGCCAAGCTCAACATCCTGATCGACACACACGCCCCATGCCAACATGTCTCCATACAGGAACTCATAGGAAGGTAAGCTAATGCGTGTAGCACGCGCAACGATATCTTCCACCAACTGGCAATTATCCGCTTTGACACGCTCTAGATGTTGATTGTTGTTTATCAGTTTAATCAGTTCTGCTTCGGTATATATAGGTACCGGCTCACCAATTTCAGGCAATTCATTCGCCTGAACTGCCGAGATACTTAAAGCCAATACCATCGAAGCCGCTAATTTTCTTAGCTTCATTGTCTGCACTCTTCACTTCGATCGTGTGTGCTACGGTTTCACTTCGACGAGAAGCTAAAACGATAACACCCGTTTTGCCATAGATGCGGCAAGCTTGATAGTTATATCGGCAATGAGTGCTAACTCTTTAATCAAAATTGCCGCTATCAGGCAAATTGTTGCCATTCACAACCGATAGATCAAGAGAAAAATGGTCATAAAAAAACCAGCACCGGAGTGCTGGTTTTGTAATTCACTGATAGCAATCAGAAATTAAGCTTGGTATGGGTGAACCTTAATGATGGTTTCATTACGATCAGGGCCAGTAGAAATAATATCAACTGGGATACCCGTTAGCTCTTCGATACGCTTGATGTAATCTAGAGCCGCTTGAGGCAGTGCGTCTAGAGTCTTCGCACCGAATGTGGTTTCAGACCAACCTGGCATTGTTTCGTAGATTGGCGTTGCTTCTTCAAAAGACTCAGCAGCCATTGGCGAAACTTCTAGGATAGAGCCATCTTTCATCTTGTAACCAGTACAGATCTTGATCTCTTTTAGACCATCAAGAACGTCTAGTTTCGTTAGACACATACCCGTTAGAGAGTTGATTTGGATTGCGCGGCGCATTGCTACTGCATCAAACCAACCTGTACGACGTAGACGACCTGTTGTTGCACCAAACTCGTGACCAACAGTACCTAGGTGTTTACCGATTGGGTCTTGCTTGTCTTGACCATCGTAAAGCTCAGTTGGGAATGGACCTGAACCAACGCGAGTACAGTACGCCTTAGTAATACCAAGAATGTAACCGATGTGACGAGGACCAAAACCAGAACCTGCAGCAACACCACCAGCAGTCGTGTTAGAAGAAGTTACGTATGGGTAAGTACCGTGGTCGATATCTAGTAGCGTACCTTGAGCACCTTCGAACATGATCTTGTCGCCGCGCTTACGTGCTGCGTCTAGTTCGTCAGTTACGTCCATAACCATTGAGGTTAGTAGGTCTGCGTAACCCATGCACTGCTCAAGAACTTCATCGTAGCTTACTGTTTCAGCTTTGTAGAAGTGCTCTAGTTGGAAGTTATGGAATTCCATGACTTCTTTTAGTTTCTCAGCGAACATCTCTTTATCGAAAAGATCACCAACGCGTAGACCGCGACGAGCCACTTTATCTTCGTAAGCAGGACCGATACCACGACCGGTTGTACCAATCGCTTTTTTACCGCGAGCAAGTTCACGCGCGTTATCGATAGCGATGTGGTAAGGAAGAATTAGAGGACAAGCTTCAGAAACGAAAAGACGCTCGCGTACTGGGATGCCGCGCTCTTCTAGAGGCTTCATTTCTTTAAGAAGTGCTTCAGGCGAGAGTACAACGCCGTTACCGATAACACATTTTACGTTATCGCGTAGGATGCCTGATGGAATTAAGTGAAGAACGGTTTTTTCACCGTCAATTACAAGAGTGTGACCAGCATTGTGACCGCCTTGGTAGCGAACCACATACTTTGCATCTTCAGTTAAAAGGTCAACGATTTTACCTTTACCTTCGTCACCCCATTGGGTGCCCAGAACGACTACGTTATTTCCCATCTTTCCAGTATCTGTTGCTAGTTAAAAATGGATTCTAGCACTGAATCACATTTCTTGCAGTCATTTTTTAATCATCCATGCGTAATACTGATTAAACAAAGCCATGTTTAAAACAACTGCGATTTATATCAATCAGTTAGTGCTCTCCTGACGAAACACCACCGCCAGAGGTTACTCATCAGCGTAGATTTTTACGCTCAGTTTCCCGTTTCTATCGATACCCGCGCGATACATCCCAGAACTGTTCATTGAAAAATGCAGATTACCTTGCGCATCCACCGCTATCAGGCCACCTTCTCCGCCCATCTGTTTCAGTTCCCCTTGGATAATGGTTTCAC
This sequence comes from Vibrio sinaloensis, assembly GCF_000808535.1. Taxonomy (GTDB): domain Bacteria; phylum Pseudomonadota; class Gammaproteobacteria; order Enterobacterales; family Vibrionaceae; genus Vibrio; species Vibrio sinaloensis_D. The sequence goes on along the minus strand of NZ_JWLV01000023.1, from coordinate 77,292 downwards.
AGGCGGTGTGTACATCTTCTTTGAGATAACGCATTCGAGCAGCGACGTCCCCAGCAACCATTTTACGCATGAAGAATTCACCCATGCCAGTGGTTGAAACGGCCACATTGCGATTCTCTGCAAAGGTACCAGCACCAATAATCGAAGAGTCGCCGACGCGACCATATTTCTTATTAGTCACGCCCCCTGTGCTGGTTGCTGCCGCTAAGTTCCCTTTTTGATCCAAAGCCACGGCGCCGACCGTGCCGTACTTTTTATCATCGGGGTATTTAGATTCTGAGAGCGCAAATAGACCTTTCTCTTTCATCGAAAGTAATTGCTCATAACGGCGATCAGTAAAGAAGTAATCCTGCTCGGTAAATGAGTAGCCCTGCTCAAACGCGAACTCTTCAGCTCCGTCACCAATCAATAGTACGTGGTTGCTTTTCTGCATCACATCACGAGCAAGCTCAATCGGGTTTTTAATATGGCGCACCCCAGCCACTGCACCAGCTTCGGCCTTAGCTCCGTGCATGACGGAGGCATCCATCTCAACCATTTCTTTATGAGTTAGGACCGAACCTTTGCCAGCATTAAAGTTAGGAGAATCTTCCAGCACCTTAACCGCAGCGACCACCGCATCAAGTGCATCACCAGATTGAAGAAGAATCTCATGCCCTGCGCGAACGGACCGCTCGAGGTCTGCGAGGATCGCAGCCTTGAGTTCATCGCTCATTTGCTCACGTAGAATGGTTCCGGCTCCGCCATGAACGGCGATTGAGAAAGGCTTTGTCATCGGTTGGGCTCCTTCAATCTAACGACACCTTACTGGGACAAAAAAGGCGCTCCCCGTTTTACAGGAAACGCCTCTTGTTACTCGCTAATCATCTATGGATTAGTGAGAACCGCAGCTACCGCCACCGCAGCAACCGTCTTTTTTCTCGTCACCGTGGTCATGACCTTCGCCACCACAACAACCACCTTCGTGATCGTGGTCGTGACCACAACCACCAGCTTGATGAACATGGCCGTGTTCGATCTCTTCTGCTGTTGCTTCGCGTAGAGCGACAACTTCAACATCAAACGTCAGTGTTTGACCTGCTAGCATGTGGTTACCATCAACCACAACTTCATCACCGTCAACTTCTGTAACTTCAACAGGGATTGGACCTTGGTCAGTATCCGCTAGGAAACGCATACCCACTTCGATTTGCTCAACGCCTTGGAAAACATCGGCTGGAACGCGTTGTACTAGTGCGTCATTGTGCTCACCGTACGCTTCTTCTGGAGAAACAGTAACAGAGAACTTCGCGCCCGCTTCCTTACCTTCTAGTGCAGTTTCAAGACCAGTGATTAGGTTGTTGTTGCCGTGTAGGTAATCTAGAGGCGCGTCAGTTGTAGACTGATCAACAACAACACCGTCTTCTAGCTTTACTTGGTAAGCAAGACTTACTACTACGTTCTTTTCGATTTTCATATTGGCTCCAAGGAGGATAAAGGACCACAGCTAACCCTATGGTCAGCAAACTTTCTACTGGGGTTATTATGGGGATGATTCAGAGAAACTCAATCAATCCGGCTTAAAAATCCCGATCATTTCTTCGCCGCTGTGCTTGGTCGTTTCCATGGACTCGGGTTTTCTTTGATCTTGGTGACCACACTCGACACACTCAACCAGTTCAATATTATTTTCTATCCACCAACGTAATGTGTCTTGTTCTGAACACTTCGGGCAGTTGGCGCCTGCGATAAATCTTTTTTTCATGTTACAACTCTATTGGATTAATCCCAGAAGTTCTTCGCTTGTTGATCGCTTTCCATTTCACGACCAAAAATCTCTTCCAGTTCTTTACGGGCTTCTTTGGCTCTTAAGGCCAATTGCTTATCATCTTGATGCTGAGGGAGGAGCTCTTTGAGCATCGCATTATCAAGTTTCCTAAAATGGGCTTCCGCTCGTTTGGCTTGATACGGATGCATTCCCAACTCAACCAGCGCCTGACGGCCTAGATCGAGTGCACCGAGGAAGGTTTCACGAGAATAGCTTTCAACGCCATGACTCAGCAACTGATAAGCTTCTACGCGACTGCGTGCTCGAGCGAGCAAACGTAGCTTAGGAAAATGCGTCTGACAGAGTTCTACGATCTTCATGATCTCATCCGGTGAGTCGGTACAAATGACCATGGCTTCGGCTTTGTCTGCACCAGCGGCTCGCAATAAATCGAGCTGAGTGGCGTCACCGTAGTAAACTTTGTAGCCATACTTTCTCAGCAACTGAATTTGGCTAGCATCACTTTCCAGCACCGTCACTTTGATCTTGTTGGCGTACATTAGACGGCCAATGATTTGACCAAAACGACCAAAGCCCGCAATGATGACTCGCGGCTGCTTATTGATGACATCGCTAGCCAATGTTGCTTCTGTTTCTGCGTTCAGTCCTCTCGCATACCATTTGTTCTGCGCCATCAGTAATAGAGGGGTGGTGACCATAGATAAGCTGACCACAACAAGCAAGAAAGCCGTCTGCTCTTGGTTAAGTAACCCTTCGGCACTCGCAGCGGTAAAGATAACGAAGGCGAACTCACCACCTTGACTTAAAATCGCCGCCATTTTACTGCGTGATTTTGCACGGCTACCATAAAGACGCGCTAAGAAATAAAGAATCGCCCCTTTCACCGCAACCAAGCTGAATACCGCCACAAGGACAGCAAATGGTTCTAACGCAAGCAACCCCAAGTTGACCGCCATACCCACGGCAATAAAGAAGAGTCCAAGCAGCAAACCTTTAAACGGTTCTATCGCTATTTCTAACTCGTGACGATACTCGCTTTCCGCAAGTAACACACCAGCAAGAAAGGTTCCTAGCGCCATAGATAAACCAAGCTGCTTCATGATTAGAGCAATGCCTATCACCAGCAAGAGTGCCGCGACAGTAAACAATTCACGCACGCCACTAATCACGACATAACGGAACAATGGTCGCAGCAAGAAGTGACCACCAACCAACAGCCCGCCTACGCCAGCAAACATCCACAGCGCATCCCACGCATTGCCTGCCGTATTTCCGGCAAGTAAGGGCAAAATCGCCAACATGGGAATCACGGCGATATCTTGGAATAGCAATACTGCAAAACCCGATTGACCCGCTTCTTTGCCTGCCAACCCTTGCTCTTCAATCACTTTCAAAGCAATGGCTGTCGAGGAAAGCGCCAGTCCCATTCCAATTACTAAACTGGTTTGCCAACTGGTTCCCGCTAAATAAGCAACGCTGGATATCACACAAGTTGTAATGACCACTTGCGCGCCGCCTAAACCGAGAATCGGTCCTTTCATTTGTAACAGCTTTTTCGGGTTCAGCTCCAAACCGATCAGAAAGAGCAGCAAGACGACACCAAACTCAGCGAAGTGTAGAATCGCTTCAACGTCGCTGATCAAGCCTAGCCCCCAAGGGCCGATCGCCACACCTGCGAGAAGGTAACCCAATACCGAGCCAAGCCCCATACGTTGAGCAAGAGGCACCGCCACCACCGCTGCGGTCAAGAAGATCACACTGCTTTGGAGGAAATCACTTTCAAGCGCCATGCTCGCCTCCTAATTCTTCTGGGTAAACATACAATGGGTCATTCAACCATTGTCGATACGCTTCAGCGTGTTGGTAGCGCTCCATTTCGGAGACATTTCTTGCCCAGTAAAGTACTAAAGGTTCAATCCAGTGCATTTGACACAATGCTGCAGTGAGCTCAAAAGGTTGAAGTATCTCTGATAAAGGATAGCGGTTGTAGCCACCTTTACTAAATGCTTCCTCTTGGCCTCCCGTCGTAATCACACTGCGCCAATATTTTCCCTTCAACGCCTCACCGCTACCAAACGCAAATCCTTTCCCGAGGACTCGGTCTAGCCATTCTTTCAGCAATGCCGGGCAAGAGTACATATAAAGAGGGTGATGAAACACGATCACATCATGTTCGATAAGTCGTTGGTGCTCCGCAGCGACATCAATAAAAAAATCGGGATAGTGCGCGTAAAGATCATGCACGGTGACATGCTCAAGTGATTGAATTTTCTTGAGCATCATTTGGTTGGCCACTGACGACTGTGACTCAGGGTGGGCATACAGCACCAAAACTTTGGGCTTTTGCGTGGCTAAACTCTGCATTCCTTGGACAGCAATCCTTGTGTTTCGAATGTATTCTATTGTTTTTATAGGTTATCAGTTTGTTATACGTGGTTAGCGCAAATAACGCAATAATCGACTTTTAATCTTATTCCCCCTACTATTCGACGCAATACGAGCAAAGATAAAGCAAACAACTATGATCACCTTCTCTGGCATACAGCTACTACGTGGCGGAAAACCCCTTCTTGAGCAAGCTTCAGCAACCATTCATCCCGGCGATAAAGTGGGCCTGGTCGGAAAAAATGGCTGCGGTAAGTCGACGCTTTTTGCATTAATTAAAGACGAGCTCTCTATTGATGCGGGCAACTTCAGCAAACCTGCTCATTGGGAACTAGCATGGGTCGCTCAAGAAACTCCTGCTCTCGAGCGTAGCGCCATTGAGTACGTCATCGATGGTGATCGTGAATATCGAAAGCTAGAAGCCGATCTTGCACAGGCGGAGCAACAAGACAAAGGGACGCTCGTTGCTGAAATTCACGGCCAAATTGAAACCATCGGTGGTTACAGTATCCGCGCTCGTGCGGCGGAATTATTGGATGGTTTAGGCTTTAGCCAAGAGCAAATGAGTTGGAGCTTAACTCAGTTCTCGGGGGGGTGGCGTATGCGCTTGAACCTAGCTCAAGCTCTGCTTTGCCGCTCAGACTTGTTGCTTCTTGATGAACCAACCAACCACTTGGACTTAGATGCCGTGATGTGGCTAGAACGCTGGCTACAAAACTACCCCGGTACACTCGTGCTTATCTCACACGACCGAGACTTTCTCGATCCTATTGTCGGTCGTGTCATTCACGTTGAGAACCAGTTGCTGAACGAGTACACCGGAAACTACTCATCATTTGAAGAACAGCGTGCTCAGAAGCTTATCTTGCAACAAGCGCAATTTGAGAAGCAACAAAAGCAGATGTCGCACATGCAAAGCTACATCGACCGCTTCCGCTACAAAGCCTCTAAAGCTCGCCAAGCACAGAGCCGAATCAAAGCCTTAGAGAAAATGGAGAAGGTTCTGCCTGCGCAGCTCGATAACCCATTCAGCTTCCAATTTCGCGATCCAGATGCGCTGCCAAACCCTATCATCATGATGGATGAGGTATCAGCAGGCTATGGCGATAATCTTATCTTAGAAAAAATCCGCCTCAACCTCGTACCTGGCAGTCGCATTGGTCTACTTGGTCGCAATGGCGCAGGTAAATCAACGCTGATTAAGTTGCTTTCTCGAGAACTCAATCCTCAAGGGGGTGACTTAACCTATTCACAAGGCGTGAAGATTGGCTACTTTGCTCAGCATCAACTAGAAACGCTTCACCCAGAAGAAACACCGTTGCAGCACATGATGCAGATCGCGCCTGACAAGAATGAGCTCGAGCTGCGTAATTATCTCGGCAGTTTTGGCTTCCAAGGCGATAAAGCGCTAGAAAAAGTAGCGCCGTTTTCCGGTGGCGAAAAAGCACGTCTGGTGCTGGCGTTAATCGTGTGGCAAAAGCCGAACTTGCTGCTGCTCGATGAACCAACCAACCACCTAGATTTGGATATGCGTCAAGCGCTAACCATGGCTCTGCAAACCTTTGAGGGGGCGATGGTGATTGTCTCGCACGACCGCTACCTACTGCGCGCGACCACCGATGATCTTTACCTGGTTCATGATCGCCAAGTCGCCCCATTTGATGGCGATTTGAACGACTACTACAAATGGCTAACAGAGCAACAAAAAGCGGATCGACGTGAAGCCCAAGCTCAGCAACCAGAGAAAACGAGTGCGAACAGCGCGGCGGCAAAAAAAGACCAAAAACGCCGTGAAGCTGAATTTCGCAAGCAAACCGCGCCAATTCGCAAAAACCTGACAAAGTTAGAAGAAAAAATGGATAAGTTGGGTGAATCGTTAGCGGAAGCGGAAACGCAATTATCCGATAACTCACTTTATGAAGCCGAAAATAAAGCTAAACTTAATCAAGTACTCGCCATTCAAGCCAACAGCAAAGCCGAGCTTGAAGATGTTGAAATGGAATGGATGGCTCTCCAAGAAGAGCTAGAACAGATGGAGCAGGAGTTCAGTAGCCAATGAGTTCAGAGCACGCACAAATTTCTTTAACACTTGAGCGCTTGTGGCAGTTTAGCTTGCAGTACTACAGTGTGCGAGAAGTAAAAGAGGCGTGCTTAGCTCTGCAAAATCAGTTTAAAGGTAACGTCAATTTATTACTGCTGCTCAAATGGCTCGACGAACAACAGGTCTGTTTTGGTGAGCAAGATTGGCATCGTGTTGAGGAGTGTCTCGGACGCTCCGAAGCCCTGCTCCTCAATTTCCGTGAGTTAAGGCGAAAGCTAAAAAGCCAAGTGCCAGACACTGTCTATCGAGAATCGCTCCAATTCGAACTGCAACTCGAAAAACAGCAGCAATCTGATCTGGTTGATTGCATTAACAGTGTTCAATTGGAAAAGAATCTCGGCGAGCCACTTACGCTTCGGTATTGCCGCCAACTTGGTGGCGAGCGCCTCTATTCAGCCTTCGCTGAGCCCATTGATAACATCGCCAACCTATAGAGACTGTTTATGACTCAGTTTGTCGCCGCCAAAGGGCTTTCCAATCCCCACCTTCAAACCCTAGCTCCGCGCTTAATTCGAAAAAAAGCGCTGTTTGAGCCTATCTGGCAAACACTTGATACCCCCGATGGTGACTTTCTTGATATCGCTTGGGGTGAAGATAGCCAAACTACAGCGGCCAAAAGCAAACCGATTTTTGTTCTGTTCCACGGACTGGAAGGATGCTTTTATAGCCCTTACGCCAATGGCTTGATGGATGCGTTTAACAAACAAGGTTGGCTTTCCGTCATGATGCACTTTCGCGGGTGCAGCGGTAAGCCCAACAAGTTGGCGCGCGCTTATCACTCTGGTGAAGTCGAAGATGCCCGTTTCTTTTTGCAATACCTAGATAGCCTATTTCCTTCTCAAAAGAAGGTTGCCGTTGGGATTTCTCTTGGCGGAAATATGCTGGCGAACTACTTGGCTAAGTATAATCAAGACCCACTACTCGATGCCGCGACAATTGTCTCCGCGCCATTGGATCTCTCGGCCTGCTCGGAGCGCATTGAACAAGGCTTTTCTAAGCTCTACAAAAACTACTTACTCTCCTCATTGAAAAAGAGCGCCTTGCAAAAGCACCACTTACTCAAGGGCGAGTTGGGGCTAACTTATCAATGCATCAAACGGGTGACGCGATTGTACGAGTTTGACGACTTAATCACCGCGCCGCTGCATGGATTTAAAGATGCCGAAGATTACTACCAGCGCTGTTCGGGCATCCACCGCCTGAAAGAGATCAAAGTCCCGACGCAAATCATTCATGCCAAAGACGACCCGTTTATGACTGATGCGGTGATCCCCAAGTATGTGCTGCCCGATAACATCGATTACCGGCTGTTTGATCAAGGCGGTCATGTCGGCTTTGTTACCGGCAGTGCCATCAAACCGCGGTTTTGGCTGGAAGAAGCCCTGCCCGCCTACTATGAAAGTCTCACCGATCCGGCATAATAGCGCCTCATCTGCGAACATAAAATCTAGAGGTATTTATGATTGTTCCTTGGCAAGACATTGCACCAGAGACGTTAGAAAACTTGATTCGTGAGTTTGTCCTTAGGGAAGGAACCGACTACGGAGCGGTAGAGGTGTCACTGCAAAGCAAGATTGACCAAATTAAGAAACAGCTCGAATCAGGTGATGCGGTCGTGGTTTTCTCCGAGTTACATGAAACCGTCGACATTCAACTCAAAAACAAATTTTAGAGAACTGCATACAATGACGGTTTACTAAAGCGTGCTATAGTGAACTCCGATTACAGGAACGTATTCAACGACAAGGTTTGTCATGTCAGCAAAACATCCAATTATTGCCGTTACCGGTTCTTCTGGCGCCGGTACTACCACCACTTCAGAAGCTTTCCGTAAGATGTTCAATATGATGAACGTCAAACCCGCATGGGTTGAAGGCGACAGCTTCCATCGCTTCACACGACCAGAAATGGATGTGGAGATCCGTAAGGCGCGCGAGCAAGGCCGTCATATTAGTTACTTTGGCCCACAAGCTAACGACTTTCCTGCGCTAGCTGAGTTCTTTCGTAAATATGGCCATGAGGGTACAGGGCAAGTTCGCCGCTACCTGCACACCTTTGACGAGGCAGTGCCATACAATCAAATGCCTGGCACCTTCACCCCTTGGCAAGACTTGCCAGAGAACTCCGACGTTCTTTTCTACGAAGGGTTGCATGGCGGCGTCGTCGATGGCGATGTTAACGTTGCCCAGCATGTGGACTTCTTGATTGGCATGGTTCCAATCGTGAACTTAGAGTGGATTCAAAAGTTTGTTCGAGACACACGCGATCGAGGTCACTCTCGAGAAGCGGTGATGGATTCGATTGTTCGTTCGATGGATGACTACCTCAACTACATCACCCCACAGTTTTCGCGCACCCACATTAACTTTCAACGAGTGCCGACCGTCGATACATCCAATCCTTTAAATGCAAAAGGCATCCCGAGCTTGGATGAGAGTTTCGTGGTCATTCGCTTACGCGGAATTAAGAATGTCGATTTCCCATACTTACTGGCAATGATTGATGGTTCATTTATGTCGCGACATAACACCCTAGTCGTGCCTGGCGGCAAGATGAGTTTTGCGATGGAATTGATCGTTCGTCCTATCCTTCAGCAACTCATCGAAACAGGAAAAATTGGCTAGAACTCACGGCTAGAACACGATTACTTTTCATACCGTGATCATGTGCACAGTTTTGCGTAGCAAAACCCAAGTAGGACCCGATTAAAATCAAGAAATCGTTTTCGAAAAAGGATACTATTTGTAACCGAAACACAAGTTGGCTTGCAGCATTTGTAAAGTGCTCTTATCCTAGTAAGCCTATTTAAGGCTTAGCTAAAACATGGAAAGCGGCAAGCGTACCCTGCAGAGGAAGTGAGATATTATGGTTCTAGGTAAACCTCAAACCGACCCAACATTAGAGTGGTTCCTTTCACACTGTCATATTCATAAGTACCCATCAAAAAGCACGCTAATTCACGCGGGCGAGAAAGCTGAGACGTTGTACTACATCGTTAAAGGTTCAGTTGCGGTTCTTATTAAAGACGAAGAAGGTAAGGAAATGATCCTTTCTTACCTAAACCAAGGTGACTTTATCGGTGAACTTGGTCTATTCGAAGAAGACCAAGAACGTACCGCATGGGTTCGTGCTAAATCTCCTTGTGAAGTAGCAGAAATTTCATTCAAGAAGTTCCGTCAGCTAATTCAAGTAAACCCAGATATCCTAATGCGCCTTTCAGCGCAAATGGCAAGCCGCCTTCAAGTGACTAGCCAAAAAGTGGGCGACCTTGCGTTCTTAGACGTTACTGGCCGTATCGCGCAAACGCTACTAAACCTAGCGAAGCAACCAGATGCGATGACTCACCCAGACGGCATGCAAATCAAGATCACTCGTCAAGAAATCGGTCAAATCGTTGGCTGTTCTCGTGAGACAGTAGGTCGTATCTTGAAGATGCTAGAAGAGCAGAACCTAATCTCTGCTCACGGAAAGACAATCGTTGTTTACGGTACTCGTTAATCTCGATTAACCGCTGAATTTTAAAAGCCACCCATTGGGTGGCTTTTTTGTTTATGAGCAATATAAACTAGGTAATCCCTGTTCGAACTTACCCATTGGTGCTTTCAAAAATCTTATCAGCAGACGCCGCAACAAACCCTGGATAAAGCTCGCCGTTGCTCATTGGGTAACGCTTGGCAAACTCATAGAAACCACCCGGGATAATCTCTGTGCCTTCAGTAAATTGCACGGGGACTTTGTCTGCCATAGTGGATGACTGTTCGAGCAACACATCTGGAGATCCTTTCACCTCACCACCAAACTCATTGATGGTAAAGCCTGCATCACGCAGATGGTTGTTCACATCAACCACTTCGTCAAACGCATTTAACTGATTCACGCTCACAGTAAAGTGGTTTGCACCATAACCATGGGCAGCTAACCAAGAAGCGTATTCACTCTCTTTTGCCAACGTCTGGAAATCAGCGTAGCTAAGATCCCACAAACGTCCGCCATACAAAAACTCTGGGCTTTGCAATTGAGAGGCGTCTACCTGCTCAACCAGTTTAGCCACGATGGCCTGCAACTCGGCTGAACACTCATCGACTTTGAGTTCACTGATGAATACTTTCGGTTGCGTTGGGTCTGGATGTTCAAAATGCTTGGCGACTAACTTTTTGCTCTCAAACACATAGTCACCACAAGGGGTGTAACCAGCATCAAGGAATGGTTGAGCCAGCGTCGCAATGCCTAACGGCTCAACATTGAAGGTGCGCAAAGCAATATGGTCGTTGATCAATGCTTCGTCTTCTTGCAGAAGTTGATGCACTTTTTCAGCAGAGGGACATAAGCGTTGAATATAGTCATTCCATAACGGTTGGAACAAAACATCTGGCGTCATAACGCCTCCTTGTATCGGGGTTGTTTACGTTAAAGAGAGCTTTATTAGTATTGTTTTTCGATATAAAAGAGGCCACCTAACCAAAATGTGTCCAGAAAATCTGATTAGGTAGCCTTCAACCTGTGACGTTTAAAGTGCCTTTCGGCTGAGAAAGGCAATAAGGGAAACCTTAGTGGGTTATTGTGGTTATAGATCTAACCCTGGGCTTAACGTAGCAGGCAGCAATGTTTCGCTGCCTTCCATCGAAGCCATTGGGTAAGCACAATAGTCTGCGGCATAGTAAGCGCTTGGACGTAAATTACCCGATGCGCCTGGACCGCCAAAGGGTGCATCACCACTCGCGCCAGTGAGCTGACGGTTGCGGTTTACGATACCCGCACGGATATGGTCAACAAAGTATTCCCACTCGCTGTCATCGGTAGACACTAGGCCAGCCGATAAACCAAAACGTGTGTCGTTAGCTAGCTCCACCGCTTTTTCCAAACCTTGGTAGCGAACGACTTGCAGCAACGGGCCGAAGTACTCTTCATCTGGCAGTTCTGCAATCGCAGTGACATCAATGATACCCGGAGTAACAAATGCCGCCTCACCCGCTTTCGCTTCGATTAGACTCTCACCGCCAAGCTTTTGCAGATTCTCTTGCGCAGCAAGGATAAAGTCAGCGGCAGCTTTTGAAATTTGAGGCCCCATAAACGGAGCAGGCTCTGCAAATGGCTGGTCGACACGGATCTTGTTGGTTGCTTCCACCAGTTTGCTCACTAGCAGGTCACCTTTCTCACCTACAGGCACATACAAGCGGCGCGCACAAGTACAACGCTGCCCTGCACTGATGAATGCCGATTGGATGATGGTGTAAACCGTGGCATCAAGGTCGCCGTAGTTGTCAGAAATCACCATCGGGTTGTTGCCGCCCATCTCTAGCGCCAGCATCTTGCCAGGTTGTCCTGCAAACTGCTTGTGCAGAATATGCCCGGTGTTTGCACTACCCGTGAATAGCACGCCATCAAGACCTTTCGAATCAGCGAGCGCTATTCCCGTCTCTTTGGCACCTTGAACTAGGTTAATCACGCCCTTTGGTAGACCAACTTGATCCCACAGTTTCATCGCAAACTCACCGGTTAGTGGCGTTTGCTCAGATGGTTTGAATACCACTGTGTTACCGGCCAAAAGGGCTGGCACGATGTGACCATTTGGCAAATGACCAGGGAAGTTATACGGACCAAATACCGCCATCACACCCAGTGGGCGATGACGTAGCACAATCTGGTTGCCTGCTGCTTCGCGCTGCGCTTCACCGGTGCGATCATGGTATGCACGAATCGAAATAGCAATTTTACCGGCCATTGCTGCCGCTTCTGTACGCGTTTCCCAGATTGGCTTGCCCGTTTCTTTGGCAATGATTTCCGCAATCTGCTCGCTGTTCTCTTTCACTTTTTCGGCAAAGGCCAAAACAATCGCCTCGCGCTCTGCAAAGCTCATTTTCTTCCAACCGACAAACGCACTGCGTGCCGCCGATACCGCTTGTTCAACTTGTTCAGGCGTCGCACTGTCGCCTTGCCAAATCACTTCGTTGTTGTACGGGCTTTGCGAACTCATCGGCTCGCCTTGTCCCGCAACCCATTCACCTGCAATCCAATGTGTCATAACTTCTTCCTTCAGATTCTTTATACATTCAGGCTTACTGAGCCAACATTCGAACGAATTCGCCTTCGCTTACTTTGAGTGCATCCGCTACCTCATGAGAGAGAATCACAGATTCGGTATCTCGGTCATAGGCCGCTTTTGCCGCTGTCGCGCGGAAATTTTCAAAAGACGTATTAGAAATTAAGTAATCGTTCGCGCTCGAATGCTCCGCGATGGTCACTTTGGCTCGGAATGAATGACGTACCGATTCAATATTGCGCACATCACATTCAACCGTTGGACCACCATCGAAAATATCGACGTAGTTACGGCAAGTGAAACCTTCCTTTTCAAGTAAGCGCAGCGCTGGGCGTGTATTCTCGTGCACTTCACCAATTACCGCTTGTGCTTCTTTGCTTAGCAGGTTGATGTAGATGGGCAGCTTAGGCATAAGGTCGGCAATAAAGCCTTTCTTACCGATACCTGTTAGGTAATCAGCCATGGTGAAATCAATCGAGAAGAAATGCTCTTGCAGCCACTGCCAGAAAGGCGAATTACCTTCTGCATCAGACACACCACGCATCTCAGCGAACACCGTTTTAGAGAAGCGATGTGGGTGCTCAGCCATCATTAAGAAGCGACACTTCGACATAAGACGACCATTCAAACCACCACGGAATGTTGGTCTTAGGAACAGCGTACAAATCTCACTACATCCGGTGTAGTTGTTACCAAATGTCAGCAATTTAACGACATTGTTAACGCCCAGCTTTGCTGATGAGTGAACAATCGTACTGATATGGTAAGAGTAAAATGGCACATCCCAGCCAATTGAAGCTTCAATTCCGGTACAACCCGCTACTTCGCCAGTTTCGCTATCAAAACCGACCATTAGGTAACCTTCATCACCGGGCTCTGTAACATCTGGCTTGGTAAAACTGTACTCTGAATGAGTAATTCGGTTGGTTAACAATTCTTCGTTAACTGGTAGAGATGTAAATCCGTGACCCGATTCGACGGCGCAAGTGTGTAGTGCGTCGTAATCCGACATTGCGATAGGGCGAACAACTAGCATCGATACTCCCTCCTGATGCTCATACCAACACCACCAGCTATTTTGAAGAACAACTGGTGGTCTCGGTAGTCGAGCTAAGCATGATGACTTAGCTCAGTTAGATGTTTTAATTATTGTGTTAGCGACGCTAATGCTTTATCCAGGCGTGCTAATCCTTCTTCGATTTCTTCTTTACTAATGACAAGTGACGGCGTGAAACGCACTACGTTTGCACCCGCAACTAGTACCATTAATCCTTCTTTACCTGCTGCGACCAAAACATCGCGAGCACGGCCCTGCCACTCATCATTAAGTGCAGCACCGAGTAATAACCCTTTACCACGAACCTCGGCAAAAACTTGGTATTTATCATTTAACTTAGCCAAGCCATCACGGAACAGCGCTTCACGCTCAGCAACGCCAGCAAGCGTTTCTGGTGCGCTCACTACATCAACAACCGCTTCTGCCACAGCACACGCCAATGGGTTACCACCATAAGTTGAACCGTGAGTCCCCACTTTTAGGTGCTTAGACAGCTCTGTAGTCGTTAGCATCGCGCCAATTGGGAAACCGCCGCCTAAAGATTTCGCGGTACTTAGGATATCCGGCGTAACACCTAAACCTTGGTAAGCATAGAAATGACCAGTACGACCATTACCGGTTTGAACTTCATCAAAAATCAGTAGTGCATTGTGTTTGTCACACAGTTCACGAACAGTTTGAACAAATTCGTCTGTTGGAGAGATGATGCCGCCTTCACCTTGAAGCGGTTCCATCATGATGGCACACGTGCGATCTGAGATATGTTCACGCAGCGCTTCAACATCGTTGTAAGGTAGGTGCGTCACGTCACCTGGCTTAGGACCAAAGCCATCAGAGTAGGCCGCTTGACCGCCAACAGTGACCGTAAAGAAGGTACGACCGTGGAAACCTTGTTTAAATGCGATGATTTCAGATTTCTCTGGACCAAACTTATCAGCAGCGTAACGACGCGCCAACTTAAGAGCAGCTTCGTTCGCTTCAGCGCCCGAGTTAGCAAAGAATACTTTTTCTGCAAAGCTCACTTCGGTCAGCTTTTTCGCTAGACGCAGCGCTGGCTCGTTAGTCATCACGTTGCTGAGGTGCCACAGCTTTTGGCCTTGCTCTGTTAATGCATTCACCATTGCTGGGTGACAATGACCTAGACAGCTCACGGCGATACCACCAGCAAAGTCGATGTACTCTTTACCTTGCTGATCCCAAACGCGAGCACCCTCGCCTTTTACTGGAATCATTTCCATTGGGTTATAACAAGGTACCATTACCTCATCAAACAAACCGCGTTCTACATTATTTTCTACAGTCATTGCACATTCCCTCTCGATACCGCATGCATAGCGAATATGGTGTCCTTACTTCTATTCAATGAAATAAGATATTGTTTTGCTTTTAAGCAATTACGGCATTGTATTTACAAACAATTAACCTTTTCAATAGTGATTTATGCTTTTTATCCACACTGAAAAAGCCGAATTCCCATCATGTGTGAGTATTTATGCACGATGCCACTCGTTTTATGAAGCAATATATTCTTATAACAAAGATAAGCTCTGATTAAGCATAGGCATAGCAAGGGCTGAAAGGTAGCAATGACATAGGCTGCGAATAGTTTTTCACAGAATATTCGCCGCTTGAATTATGAAAGAAATGTTAAGAAAGGTGATCCCAGTCAGGGTTTATCGCTTCAGAAAGTTGGCGAGCAGCTCATGCCCCTGCTCCGTTTTGATCGATTCTGGATGAAACTGGACCGCATCTATCGGTAAGGTCTTATGTTGATAGCCCATAATTTCATCCATAGCACCATCTTCAAACTCAGTCCAAGCAGTTAACTCAAAACAGTCGGGAAGAGTGCCATTTTTCACCACCAACGAGTGGTATCGGGTCACGGTGAGTGGATTGTTCAAACCAGTAAATACACTTCGTCCATTGTGTCTAACAGGCGAGGTTTTACCGTGCATCACTTGCCGAGCGCGCACCACTTCGCCACCAAAAACTTGCGCGATGGCTTGATGCCCTAAGCAAACTCCCAGAATGGGTAATTGCCCCGCGAAATGTTCTATCGCTTGCAACGAGATACCCGCCTCATTAGGGGTACACGGCCCAGGCGAGATAACCAAGTGCGAAGGCGCTAACGCTTCAATACCGGCAATATCGATTTCATCATTACGTACCACTTGCACATCAGCCCCCAACTCACAGAAGTACTGATAGAGGTTGTAAGTAAACGAGTCGTAGTTATCGATAATTAACAGCATGGCAGAAACAAGCACTAAGTATTTCGAAGTTAGGAGCGGTATTGTGCAATAAGAAGATAGAAAGGCAAGTAATAATCGCTCGGGCAATATGTTCTTAAACTTGCTACAGATAACGATAATTAAAACAAATACAAATAAGCATTAGATGCACACCGCAAATCTATCATATGATTGAGCCGCTAATAAAAGCAGATACACAACAAATAGTTACAGAGAAATATAATGAAATTTAATGCAATCGTCGCAAGCCTAGTGGCTTCGCTCGCACTGGTTGGTTGTCAATCAACGTCAGATGTTCCAACACCAACAGCAGATAAACAAACCATTGAAGAAGCTCGCACTGCGCTGGCAGGTATTGATGATTTGACTGTCGATGAGTCTGGCGTTATCTCTTTAGTGCAAACACTGCCGCCGAGACACCACTGGAAAACGACCATTATCAAGAAGATTGGTCGTGAGGTCTCCTGCGATAACCTGCGCTACTTCGTAGATAAAGGCATGGTGGTGAACATTCACTTTAAGGGACCTAAAGGTCGCTATGATCACTTTGACCAGCAACGATGCCTAGAAGAAGACCAATACCTATAAAAAAAGAGCCAACGTTTGTTGGCTCTTTCTCATTTGCACATGTTACTTGCGGCGACGCCAAGCTAGCAGACCCGATAGAGCAACCAGCAAGCCGAAACCTGTAGAACCACCATCTGAATCTTCGTTGTCGTCAGCTGTTGAAGCTTTCGCCACTTCAACAGTACGAGTCGCCTCATACTTCACATTGGTTCCCGTTGAGTCAGTGACTTTCTCAACCAGTTCATATGAACCTTCCTCAGGAACATCATCAAACTCAACCTTGACACTACGAGCATCAATATGTGCTTGCTCTAACGTAACGCTTGCTGTGTAGCTACCGCCGTTAGCAGTGCGAGCAGACTCCTGTTGAGCTGGCGCTCCTAACGTAACCGTAACGATATCCCCAACAACTGCATTAACAGGAAGACGAACTTCAACCGTTAGGTTTTCACCTTCTTCAGGTAAGTCGATGTCAGTATCTGGGAAATCAATCGCAATCAGCACTGGATCGTGATCTGAAGCAGAATACACGTCTTTGTACTTCGGCATATCACCTGTGTACTTACTGCTATATTCAAACAAGTTACTTTCTAGCGCGTTGATATGCCAATCTTCAATAGCAACGACTTTCTGTGCCAAGCTGCTGTTTGCTAGGGCATGATCTAAATTACCAAGCTCACCAGAATACGTGTACGAGAACGTGTCTGCTCCATGCAATAACGTGTTGAGGTTAATGTAGCCATACCCCTCTTCAATCTTAGTCGCTTTTGGAGTGACCTCGCCTCCACCGATACTCGTGTAGGCCGCCGTGTAGATCTCTCGACCATAGTTATTCGTGGTCGCCGAGTAATCTGTTAGGGTCAATAGTGGATCTTCCATGCCGTAAGCATTCAGGTCACCCATGACAAGCACGTCACCCTTAACATCTTTAATAGCTTCGCCTACCGCACGAGCAGCTGATACACGGAAGTTGTTACAGTTACCTTGCAGATCCGCAGGTTCACTGTCTTCGACGCCAGCAATCCACTCTTCGATACACTCCGAACCTTTTGATTTGAAGTGGTTAACAACAATGGATAGATCGTCACCAGACTCTTTTACTTTAAATGTTTGTAGCAAGCTATGACGCTGATACTTGTCATAGGCAGGGTTACCTTCCGCGCCATCTTTACGAGTGATAGTGTCCTTAGCAATATGTTGCTCTGGTGTAACGATCACTTTTGCGTCACCATTCGGCGTCACTTCGTTCGCGCGGTAAAGAATCGCAACCATAATTGCATCGGTGCCAAAGAACTCACCTTGCACCTTATCTTTGTCGTCTAACTCCACGAAGCTGTAGTGATCGCTAGTATCGTCCATTTCTGCATTCAGAGCATCCACAAGGTCTTGAATCGCACTGCCATCACCAAAACCGTTGTTTTCGACTTCCATCAAGCCAATGATGTCCGCGTCCATCTTAACCATGGCATTGACAATCTTAGCTTTTTGAATCAAGAACTCGTCGAGCTCTTTCGCACCTCGGTTACAACCGCGAGATGCATCCGCATCAGCCTGGTCAGAACATGATACGTTTAGAGGACCGCCAATTGAACTGTGGCTCGTGAAGTAGTTTAGTACGTTGAAGCTCGCGACGCGTAAGTCAGATTCTTTGATGCTTGGCATCGCTTTACGCGCAACATCAAACCCTTCACCTGTCGTAACGAAATTCGTGTTGGTGACATCGTTAGTCGCGATGATACGGTATTCGTTGTAGCTATAGTTGATCACACCGTGCAGACCTTCAACACGAGAACCTAGACGGATATGGTGCTCAGAGGAGCCGTCTTGATCGACGTCCTTAGCAAAATCCGGGTAGTATGGAATTTGACCGCTTGCTGCTTTACCGTCAGACTCTAGGAAAATCCGGTTCTGTGCATTCTTGGCTGCGAGCGCTTTCGCTTCGTCACTATCTGCCGCATGTACTTGAGTTGGCTTGAACAACGGCCCTTCATGAGAAAGTAGCATATTGTTACGGCGTGAATCGTAGTCGTAAGAGAAGTTGCGGGTAACAAACAAATCACTCGCTGCAGTCAACTCAACCTGCATACCTTCATAACGCTCTAGTGCGTCACGTAGAGATTCACCTTCTTCTAACACCAATGGCGTCACTAAAGAAGCCGTTGATGTTCCGGTCTTAGTATAGCTTTGTGCATCAGACGCAAGTTGAGTATTGCTGTAATACTCTTGTACTTTGCCTTTCACACAAACCACATCACCCGCTTTAAGCTCGGTATCAGCAAAATCAGTATGAATAAACAAGCCTTCTGATGTCTTAGGGTTGTCGTCGTTGTCTAGCGCTTGTAGATAGAAGCCTTTGGTTAAACCGGTCGTCACTGCGCTCACCACGCCCGTTACATAGTAGTCTTCCTCAGTCTTAAACGGATAGCCATTAATAAATGGGGATGTATCACCTTCACCCTGAATATCTTGAATCGAAGTAAAGGTTGGGTCAGCGCCATCGACTTTACATTCGAAAGGCGCCGGTGGCTCAACGGAATTTAGCTGGCCTAACCCATCAATGTTATCTTTCGGGAAAGAGGTCCATTGACCCGCTTGATACGTAGCGGAAGGGGTCAAAGCGTCACTATTTCGCACCAGCGTAGTATCTTTGCCAAAATCTACATCGCCCATTACCCCGATAACATCATGCACAGCACCATCTTTAAGTAGTGCAATAGGATCGTCACCGTTAAAGTTAGAGACGCCAGTGTTTAAATTTCCAGCAACTGCTTTAATCGCATCACTCGCGTCTGAGTGAGCAACCACGTAAACCTGGTTAGCTTCAATCGTTACCTCGCTCAGGTCTAGATTACTACCCCAAGTGCCGCCGCCGTTAGAAGACTTAACCAACTCATAGCCTGTTAGTGTGACCGCTTCAGTGCCGGTATTGGCGATTTCTACAGCTTTATTAAAGCTACCGCCTTCGACATATTGAGAAAGAACAATCTCTGCGCTCGCCGTTCCAGAGAGTGCAGAGGCGATACAGAGGGTAAGAAGTTTTGGAGAAAGTGTGTTGTTCATTTGTTCCACCACCATTCGTTATATTTTTGTCTACGTCCATTTGTTGACGAATTGTGGCAAATATCATGTTTCATTGTATGAAAGTAAAATTACATTCACTCTTAGTGAGACAAAGATCTCACCCATAATTGACATAAATAGAAGGTGATTGACGTTTCAACAGATTTGTCGGCTATTGATAAAATCAACGCTTCAAATTTAGAGTAATAAATCTAAGATCACAGAAAATGTAAACACAATGTGGTTAATGATGTTAATACCAAACAAAAAAAGGCGCTAAGCAGCGCCTCGATTCGATACTTAAACCTTTTATTTCAATCGATTTTGCTCATCGTCATCTTTACGTTCATATTCTCCTTCAAAGGTATCTCCTTTTTGGGATTGGAACGGGTCGCGATTGAACGGGTCATTTTCAAATGGATTTTGCCCAAACTGGTCGCCATTGAAACTGCCATGGAAGCCCTGACCACCGACCGTTTTTACCACCATTTTGCTCATCAGGTACTTCGCAATAGCTGCTCGTGGGGCTGGCAGAAGCACCAACATGCCCAATGCGTCTGTCATAAAGCCAGGTGTGAGTAAAAGCACACCCGCAACGGCAAGCATGACTCCTTCAAAGATTTGCTGTGCTGGCAATTCACCTTGATTAAGGCGGTTTTGTACCGACATTAAGGTTTGCAAACCTTGGCTACGGACTAGCGATGCGCCAACAAACGCAGTGATCAGCACCAAAGCGATGGTTGGCCATAAACCTAGGAAACCACCAACTTGTATAAACAGGCCTATTTCAATAATAGGTACGAAGATAAACAGTAATAATAAGATAGGAAACACACGCCCTCCTTTGTTGATGTCAGTGTACGTGCTCTGATGTGTGAGCTCAAATTGAAGCTGTAAAAAAGCGTGATAAATCCCTCAATAGACGCCTACCCCTAAAGGGCTATTCATACCCTGTTCATATCTTGCAAAACTTTAACTAAACAAAAGCGAAAAAGGTGATCCAGTTACTATTTTTATGCGCTAGGTACAGTATTATGTGCCACATAAGTCAGGACGGATTTAACAGCCTAAAACTCTGACGAATGGATTCTTAAACTACAGATTGGCTAGTAATTCACTTTATTATCAGAATAATTATCTAAGGATCCTGTGATGGCTACCCTAACCGATGCTCCAAAAACAGCAGCCCCTGCTACCCGTATCGAAGAAGACCTACTAGGTGAGCGTCACGTACCGGCTGATGCCTACTACGGCATTCATACTCTACGTGCTATCGAGAACTTCAATATTTCTAACATGACCATTTCTGACGTACCTGAGTTTGTACGCGGTATGGTGATGACGAAGAAAGCAGCCGCTCTTGCCAACAAAGAGCTAGGCGTGATCCCAAAAGACGTTGCGAACTACATTCTTGAAGCGTGTGACTTGATTCTTGAAACAGGCAAGTGCATGGATCAGTTCCCTTCAGATGTTTTCCAAGGTGGTGCGGGCACTTCTGTCAATATGAACACCAACGAAGTGATCGCCAACGTTGCTCTTGAACTGATGGGCAAAGAGAAAGGCCAATACGAGTTCATTAACCCAAATGACCACGTCAACAAGAGCCAATCCACTAACTGTGCATACCCAACGGGGTTCCGTATTGCGGTTTACAACAGTGTTCACCAGCTAATGGAAGCGATTGAGTACCTAAAAGGTGCCTTCGAACTTAAAGCACAAGAATTTAAAGACGTATTGAAGATGGGTCGTACTCAGCTTCAAGACGCGGTACCGATGACAGTGGGTCAAGAGTTCCACGCATGGGCGGTAACCCTAAACGAAGAGATTCGTGCGTTGGATTACACTTCAAAACTGCTACTGGAAATCAACCTAGGTGCAACCGCTATCGGTACTGGCTTGAACGCAGCACAAGGCTACCAAGCGGCAGCAGTGAAACACCTAGCGGAAGTGACTGGCCTTGAAGTGGTGCCTGCTGAAGATCTTATCGAAGCGACCTCTGACTGTGGCGCTTACGTAATGACGCACGGCGCGCTAAAACGTCTAGCGGTTAAGCTGTCTAAGATCTGTAACGACCTACGTCTGCTTTCTTCTGGTCCTCGCGCGGGTCTCAACGAGCTGAACCTGCCTGAACTTCAAGCGGGCTCTTCAATCATGCCAGCAAAAGTAAACCCAGTAGTGCCAGAAGTGGTTAACCAAGTGTGTTTCAAAGTGCTTGGCAACGACAACACGATCTCGTTCGCAGCAGAAGGCGGCCAGCTTCAACTTAACGTGATGGAGCCAGTGATTGCTCAAAGCATGTTTGAATCAATCACCATCTTGAAAAACGCTTGTGTGAACCTACGTGATAAGTGCATCGATGGCATCACAGTCAACAAAGAAGTGTGTGAAGCCTACGTTTATAACTCTATCGGTATCGTCACTTACCTAAACCCATACATTGGCCACCACGAAGGTGACATCGTCGGTAAGATTTGTGCGGAAACCGGTAAGAGCGTGCGCGAAGTGGTATTGGAGCGTGGACTACTCACCGCAGAAGAGTTGGACGACATTCTTTCCGTCGAGAACTTTATGCACCCAACCTATAAAGCAAAACGCTACGAATAAGCGAATCGATAAGGCCCCAAACGGGGCCTTTTTTAGGCTTGCATACGGTTAACCCCACTCATTGCATGGTTTTTGCGAGCCTCATTATTTAAACATTCAACCGCAGAGCAGAGTGTTTAGATAATTAAAATCAAAATACACTTTATGAGGTAACAATATGGTAGCAGTCGAACTCATCGTCGTTCTGCTCTTCATCTATTTGGGAGCAAGAATTGGTGGTATCGGTATTGGTTTAGCGGGTGGTGCGGGTGTGATAGCCCTATCACTGGTCTTGGGTGTTCCTACTAGCCAGGCGTTTATTCCGATCGATGTCATCTTAATTATCATGTCAGTGATTACCGCAATCGCAGCGATGCAGGTTGCTGGTGGTATGGACTGGTTAGTACAAGTGGCAGAAAACTTTTTGCGTAAGCACCCCGAGCGCATCACCTTTTACGCGCCGATTGTCACTTTCCTAATGACACTAATGGCAGGTACTGGTCACACTGCGTTTTCAACCTTGCCAGTGATCGCTGAAGTTGCGAAAGGCCAAGGCGTACGTCCGTCTCGCCCGCTTTCTATCGCGGTTGTCGCATCACAAATCGCGATTACGGCTTCGCCAATCTCGGCAGCGGTAGTTGCGTTTGCCGCGATGCTTGCGCCAATGGGTGTTGACTACCTAACGCTGCTTGCGGTTTGTATTCCAACCACTTTTGTCGCTTGTATGATTGGTGCGTTTGTAGCGAACTTTATGGGCAGTGAGTTGAAAGATGATCCGATTTATCAAGATCGTCTAGAAAAAGGACTCATCAAGCTATCGACGGAAACAAAGCGTGAGATCTTGCCAACGGCGAAGACAGCCACCTACATCTTCCTTGCGGCAATTGGCTTTGTTGTTTGCTACGCAGCCGCCATTTCTAAGTCTGTAGGTCTGATTGTGGACCCTGCACTAGGACGCAACGAAGCCATCATGACGGTAATGTTGGCGGCGGCAGCTGCAATCGTGATGATCACTAAAATTGACGCGGCAAAAATTCCATCGGCTGCAACATTCCGCTCTGGTATGACGGCTTGTGTGTGTGTTCTTGGTGTGGCATGGCTAGGCTCAACATTCGTTAATGCGCACGTTGACGGCATTAAAGAAGTCGCTGGCGCGCTATTGGCAGACTACCCTTGGATGCTTGCGTTGGTTCTATTCTTTGCATCCATGCTGCTTTACTCACAAGGTGCAACCACTGTCGCGCTCATGCCAGCAGCACTCGCAATCGGTGTTGCCCCGCTGACAGCCGTTGCTTCTTTTGCAGCAGTGAGTGCGCTGTTTGTACTGCCCACTTACCCAACGCTGCTTGCCGCGGTTGAAATGGACGACACAGGCTCAACACGCATTGGTAGCTACGTCTTTAACCACCCGTTCTTTATTCCGGGAGTAGTGACGATTGCCTCTGCCGTTGCGCTAGGCTTTACGTTCGGCAGTCTATTTATTTAGACTCACCAATGACTGATAGAGGAGCTTCGGCTCCTCTTTTTTTATTTCATCCTTAGTAAAAAAACCTAGGTCACAAATCAAGTTTGATATTAATCAAAAAAGTTCTCGAAAGTTCTTTGTGCATTTAAATCCGCCGCTTTGAATAAAATTCCCACCTATCTTTTTTTTACTGGTTTACCGCCCCTGACAAAAGGGTTTACATCAATCCTTTGGCATAGAAATCCCTTCTTTCTAACCAATTAACCACATAAAAAAAACACTCATCACACCACCTATTTTTTACTGAATATTTTTGTGAAGATCACCAAAGTTACAGAGTGAATGACATTTTAAAATAACCCACAAGAGCTAATAAGTTCCTAATTAAATAAAAACAAATTTACCAATAACTTATTCCCTAAGTTATTTATTTTTTAAATCTAATAGTCGCTGATTCACTTTTATTTGTGGACACATAAATAAAAGTAAGGAGATCACCATGACAACCCAAACTGTACCTACTGAAGAAAAAAAAGGTGGCTTCTTTGCCAACTTTAAATTCCCTTCCGCCTATACAATTCTTTTCGTACTGATTGCACTGGTTGCTCTACTGACATGGATAGTGCCAGCAGGTCAATATGATCGCGTAATGAATGAAGACTTAGGTCGAGAAGTCCCTGTTACTGGCACCTATCAGCCGGTAGACGGTAACCCTCAAGGCGTGATTGACGTACTTCTTGCACCGATTGATGGTTTCTATGACCACAATAGCTACGAAGCTGCGGCGATTGACGTTTCACTATTCATTTTGATCATCGGTGGCTTCCTTGGACTTGTAACCAAAACAGGGGCCATTGATGCTGGTATCGAACGCGTGACCGATCGCTTAAAAGGTCGTGAAGAGTTGATGATACCTATCTTGATGGCACTGTTTGCGGCCGGCGGTACCGTCTATGGTATGGCAGAAGAATCATTGCCTTTCTATACCCTACTTGTTCCAGTCATGATGGCGGCGCGCTTTGACCCTCTAGTTGCTGCAGCTACTGTTTTACTTGGCGCGGGTATTGGTACTCTAGGTTCGACAATCAACCCATTCGCCACCGTTATCGCGGCAAACGCAGCGGGCATTCCATTTACAGATGGTATCGTGCTACGTGTAATCGCTCTGCTTATCGGTTGGGTTATCTGTGTCGCTTACGTGATGCGTTATGCTCGTATGGTTCGCAACGACCCAACAACGTCTGTGGTTTACGATAAATACGAAGAAAACAAAGCTCACTTCCTAGGTAACCAAACTGGCGAGCGCTTAGAATTCACCGGAACTCGCAAGCTTATTCTAAGTATCTTTGGTGCCTCGTTCGCAGTCATGATCTACGGTGTATCGGTTGCAGGTTGGTGGATGGCTGAGATCTCAGCGATGTTCCTAGCATCAACCATCATCATTGGTCTGGTTGCTCGCATGAGCGAAGAAGAGTTTACCAACAGCTTTATTGACGGCGCTCGTGACCTACTGGGTGTTGCGCTAATCATTGGTATCGCACGTGGTATCGTAGTGGTCATGGACCGCGGTATGATCACTGACACGATTCTGTTCTCAGCTGAGCAAATGGTGACAGGTCTATCGTCTGTTGTGTTCATCAACGTAATGTTCTTCCTTGAAGTACTGTTGTCATTCCTAGTGCCTTCAAGCTCAGGTCTGGCGGTATTGACCATGCCAATTATGGCGCCATTGGCTGACTTTGCAGGCGTAGGTCGCGACCTAGTTGTAACGGCGTACCAATCTGCTTCAGGCCTGGTGAACCTAGTGACTCCAACGTCGGCAGTGGTTATGGGTGGCCTTGCGATTGCCCGAGTTCCTTACGTCCGTTACGTCAAATGGGTAGCGCCACTGCTTGCGATTCTAGCTCTGTTCTGCATCGCAGTACTCAGTGTCGGTGCAATCATCTAACACTGACTTTTCCTTGCCCAGGCTCACAGAACAACGAGCCTTACTCAAAAGCCGCCTTGTGCGGCTTTTTTATTTGGCCTAATCACCGTTGCCCGCAAAGTCGAACGCATCTTCAATGACGCAAACCCAGCGTTTTTCACGCCTCTCCCTTTACGAATCAACCACCTAACACTCACCCTTCATCTGGCAGCTAAGCCACGCTAAATAGCGTTGTCATCAAGGTTATAGCGATAACAAATAAAAAGAGTAAATAACAGAACGTTTTTATATTAGATATTTTATCTTCATGGCACAGTTTTATTTATTTCAAACAGAAAATTTCTAGGAACTAGCAAACTGAGTTTTGTGATCTATGTATAAGTTACCAACAAAACATTTGTTACCAGAGGATTAATTTCGACCTAAAAAACACTTATCTAGAAAGTTTGAGTGCATATTTCTAACCTATTCACTTTTTTATCACGCAATTATTTTTGAATACATTTCCCTTTCTACACCTAACAACAAACCTTGGTGAATATTTCATGCATAAACTTCCCCAAATAATGCGTGATTAGGGTGTTCACAGCGAAATAACAAGTGCATAGATATTGTTAAAACCCTTTAAATACGGGGCTTTGAGCATAAAAAATGAATTGTGAGCGATCTCTAAGATTCCTCCCCAGAGAGGCGTAATATTAATTCCAGAACAAATAAGTGAATAAATAAATTCACTCTTCTTTTCCCTACAAATTAAATATTAGCTTTATTTAAAAGCTAATTAAAAATAAGAGAGATACGATCATGAGTAAGTTTTACGTAGGTTCTGAAATCGGTCAATTACGTCGCGTTCTTGTTCACCGCCCTAGACGAGCTCTGACTCACCTAACACCATCTAACTGTCACGATCTGCTATTTGATGACGTGTTGGCAGTAGAGCGTGCAGGTAAAGAACATGACGTATTTACTCAAACTCTACGCGATCAAGGTGTTGAAGTTCTTCTTCTTACTGACCTACTAGCGGATACGCTAGCCGTGCCAGAAGCGAAAGAATGGTTACTAAACCGCCAAGTATCAGACTACCGTTTGGGTAAAACATTCGCCAATGACGTTCGTTGCTACCTAGGTGATCTTCCAAACCTAGAGCTAGCAAAAATTCTAACGGGTGGCCTTTCTTACGCAGAGATGCCAATGAAGTCTTCCTCAATGATGCAAGGCCTACATGCGCCAACAGACTTCATTATTGAACCTCTACCAAACCACCTATTCACTCGCGATACGTCTTGCTGGGTTTACGGCGGCGTATCAATCAACCCAATGGCGAAACCAGCTCGTCAACGTGAAACAAACCATGTTCGCGCAATCTACCGCTGGCACCCAACATTCGCTGGCCAAGACTTCATTAAGTACTTCGGCGATGAAGAGAGCATTAACTACGACAACTCAACCATCGAAGGCGGTGACGTTCTTGTTATCGGTCGTGGCACTGTTCTTATCGGTATGTCTGAGCGTACAACGGCTCAAGGTGTTGAGCACTTGGCATCTAGCCTATTCAAACATGGTCAAGCGAAACAAATCATCGCAATGGAGCTACCAAAACACCGCTCTTGCATGCACCTAGACACAGTAATGACACACATGAACGAAGACACCTTCTCGGTTTACCCAGAAGTGGTTCGCAAAGATGTGAAATGCTGGAGCCTAACTGGCGATGAGTCTGGCGCTGTCAACGTGAAAGAAGAAGGCTACTTCGTTACCGCTATCGAGAAAGCGCTGGGCGTAGACAAGCTGAACCTAATCACAACAGGTGGTGACAACTTCCACGCAGAACGCGAACAGTGGAACGATGCAAACAACGTTCTAACCGTGAAACCAGGCGTTGTTATTGGCTACGAAGGCAACACTTACACCAACGAAAAATACGACAAAGCAGGCATCACAGTTCTACCTATCCCAGGTGATGAGCTAGGTCGTGGTCGCGGCGGCGCTCGCTGCATGAGCTGCCCAATCGAACGTGACGGCATCTAAGTAAGTGATTAAAAGGCGAGAGTTCTGGCTCTCGCCCCCTGCAGAGAGATTTTCAACATGACAAAACAAACAGTTGTTGTAGCACTAGGTGGTAACGCTCTACTTCGTCGCGGTGAGCCATTAGAAGCAGAAGTACAACGCCACAATATCGAAATCGCGGTTAAGACCATTTCTGAAATCGCACAAGAGTACAACGTCGTACTTGTTCATGGTAACGGCCCACAAGTTGGCTTATTGGCACTGCAAGGTTTGGAATACAAAAAAGTCGCCCCTTACCCACTTGATGTACTAGGCAGCGAAACGCAAGGCATGATCGGTTACATGCTAATGCAAGAGTTCAAAAACCAAATGCCGAACGTCAACGCAACTTGCATGCTAACGCAAATGACCGTGGATCCAAACGACCCAGCATTTGCGGACCCAACTAAGCCAATTGGCCCAATTTACGAAGAAGCCGAAGCACGTGAACTGGCTGAGAAATACCACTGGACCATCAAGCCAGACGGCAAGCACTTCCGCCGCGTGGTTCCTAGCCCACAACCAACAGGCATCATCGAGCACGAAGCGATCACAGCGCTTATTGAACAAGGCCACTTGGTGATTTGTACTGGCGGTGGCGGCATCCCAGTGAAGCGCGAAAACGGCAAACTGGTGGGTGTTGAAGCGGTAATCGATAAAGACATGTCTGCAGCGTTCCTCGCGAAACAACTTGATGCCGATGCACTGCTTATCCTGACTGACGCTGATGCTGTTTACCTAGATTGGGGTAAACCAACACAGCACGCACTGCGCGGCACAACGCCAACTGAACTAGCGAAATACGAGTTTGATGCAGGATCCATGGGACCAAAAATCGAAGCCTCGTGCGAGTTCATCAAGCAAGGCGGAAAAGTGGTCGGTATCGGCTCTTTGGAAGATGGTTTACGCATCCTTCAAGGCACCGCGGGTACCAATATCACGAAAGGCTAAACGAATTATTACCCCATAGCTGGAGCGAGACATCGAGAGGTCGACCCTCGTTGAATCATGACACTCATGCCTCGCTCCCCACTGTGGCAAAACTTAAAGCAACAAACACTATTAATTTCTGCGTTTTCTTACCTCTTTCCCTGCAATAAGAGAGCGCTAAACCCTAAGAAGGAAAACATCATGGCTTTCAACCTACGCAACCGTAACTTCCTAAAACTACTAGACTTTACTCCACGTGAAATCCAACACTTCTTGGATCTATCAGCGGAGCTGAAAAAAGCGAAATACAACGGCTATGAGCAACCTCGTCTAAAAGGCAAAAACATTGCCCTAATCTTCGAGAAAACATCAACTCGTACACGTTGTGCATTTGAAGTTGCAGCATTTGACCAAGGCGCTCAAGTTTCTTACTTAGGCCCATCTGGCTCTCAAATCGGTCACAAAGAGTCAATGAAAGATACAGCACGCGTTCTTGGCCGCATGTATGACGGCATCGAGTACCGTGGTTTCGGTCAAGAAATCGTTGAAGAGCTAGGCGCTTACGCTGGCGTGCCAGTATGGAACGGCCTAACAGACGAATTCCACCCAACTCAAATCCTAGCTGACTTCCTAACTATGATGGAACACGGCCGTGGTAAACAGCTACACGAAATGAAGTTTGCTTACCTAGGTGATGCGCGCAACAACATGGGTAACTCTCTAATGGTTGGCGCAGCGAAAATGGGCATGGACATTCGCCTAGTAGCACCAAAAGCATTCTGGCCAGAAGAAGAGCTAGTAGCAACATGTCGCGAAATCGCAGAAGAAACAGGTGCGAAGATCACTCTAACTGAAGACGTTCAAGAAGGCGTTCAAGGCTGTGACTACCTATACACTGACGTATGGGTATCGATGGGCGAAGCGAAAGAAGCATGGGCTGAGCGTATCAACCTAATGATGCCTTACCAAGTCAACATGGACATGCTAAAAGCAACAGGCAACCCACATGTGAAATTCATGCACTGCCTACCAGCATTCCACGGTGAAGACACAACAGTTGGTAAACAGCTTGCGGCGGAATACCCACAACTGAAAGACGGTGTGGAAGTAACAGACGAAGTGGTTGAGTCTAAACACTCTATCGTATTCGACGAAGCAGAAAACCGCATGCACACCATCAAAGCTGTAATGGTTGCTACTCTAGGCGACTAATCTGCAGGGAAATGCGGACGGCAGGATTAGAGTTATCACTCCATGAATAAAGTCCGCATTTTTTTTCACACAGATTGAAACAAAATAGCGACCCAAACGCCTTCAAGCAAGTTCTCACAATGACTGAGAAAACGAAGCGAAAATATGCGAAATTCGCATAAAAATCCAATTTCTGGATACTTTTCGCAAACGCTTGCAAGGCGTTTTTTTGTGCGTATAATCCTCCGCAATTTGTCTAAGGAGTAGCAAAAATGACACAGCCACTGACAACAAATTGTTGTTACCAAACGCGCCCAGAATCGGGATCGTTGTCTGTTTCATTTTCTCCATTGATTCTATTTTAAAGCCTCCTATTTTAGGGGGCTTTTTTTTGTCTGTAATTTACGTTTGATTTGAGACAAGGACACACTGTTATGGCGCATTCATTGTTTAAAAAGCACATCATCTCCATCCCAGAGCTCAGCCGCAAAGAGCTAGAGCTTATCGTCGATACCGCAGCAAGATTAAAGGCAGAACCCAACCCTGAATTGCTGAAAAACAAAGTAGTAGCCAGCTGCTTCTTTGAGCCTTCAACGCGTACTCGCCTATCGTTTGAAACGGCAGTTGAGCGTTTGGGTGGCAGCGTAATCGGTTTTGACAACGGTGGTAACACGTCTCTAGCGAAAAAAGGCGAGACATTGGCGGACTCGGTTCAAGTTATCTCATCGTATGTGGATGCGTTTGTGATGCGTCACCCACAAGAAGGGGCAGCGCGTCTTGCTTCTGAGTTTTCTAATGGCGTGCCGATTGTTAACGGCGGTGACGGAGCAAACCAACACCCGACTCAAACGCTGCTCGACCTGTTCTCTATCCATGAAACGCAAGGCACTTTAGACAACCTCAACGTCGCTTTTGTCGGTGATTTGAAATACGGCCGCACCGTACACTCTCTTACTCAAGCGCTAGCGAAATTCGACAATGTGCGCTTCTTCTTTATCGCACCAGAAGCGTTAGCTATGCCTGATTACATCTGTGAAGAGCTTGAGGAAGCAGGCATCAAGTTCAGCATGCACAACAACATTGAAGAAGTGGTGCCAGAGCTGGATGTTTTATACATGACTCGCGTACAAAAAGAGCGTTTTGATGAGTCTGAGTACGCGCACATGAAGTCTGCGTTCATCTTAACCGCCGCCACTCTTGAAGGAGCGCGCGACAATCTAAAAGTGCTTCACCCTCTACCACGTGTTGACGAGATCACTGTCGATGTCGATAAAACCAAGCATGCTTACTACTTCGAACAAGCAGAAAATGGCGTCTACGCCCGCGAAGCATTACTTGCCCTAGTTCTTAACGAAAACATTTAATCAGCTGGAGAGACATCATGGTGAAAGAAACTCAACTACAAGTAGAAGCAATCCGCAACGGCTCTGTGATTGACCATATTCCTGCGCACGTTGGTATCAAAGTGCTAAAGCTGTTCAAAATGCACAAAGCGAATCAGCGCATAACGATTGGTCTTAACTTGCCATCTTCAGCGCTGGGCGCAAAAGATCTGATCAAGATTGAGAACACCTACTTAACCAAAGAGCAAGCAAGTCAACTGGCACTCTACGCACCAAAAGCGACGGTTAATCAAATCGAAGAGTACAAGGTGGTCAGCAAGCTGAACTTAACGCTACCAGAGAGCATTGAAAGTGTGTTTGTCTGCCCGAACAGCAACTGTATTTCTCATGGTGAACCGGTAGAAAGCCGCTTTAAAGTTCAACAAAAACAGGAAAACGTGCACCTGAAATGTCACTACTGTGAAAAAGTATTCTCACGCGAAATCATGGCCGAAGCACGTTAAGCTCACTTTTCAAGGGCTACCATCTGTAGCCCTTTGATTCGTTGGATATTTATTCAACCAATAGGATAAATATCCAATCCATTCAGAACAAATCACCAAAAATCAAGATTTTACTTAGTTTTTTATTTGGCGATCCCATTCACAAAGCCGCACTATCTTTGGTGGTAAACTGGCTCCATATTCAACTAAGTCACCACGATAGAGTGACCGCTCAAGCGTTGGGCACAGAAGGGAGAATGGAGTGCCTAAGTTTACATGGACGATTTATCCGTACGTCACCTGAGGAGTTCCCATGAGTGAAACTCTAAACCCTATGAACATCGATTATACCGAAGATAAAACCCTGACAGCGGCTTGTAAGCGCTTGCTACAACAACAGAGTTTTGCCACTCAAAACGAACTGCGTGAAGCCTTAATTAACATTGGTTTCGAAGGCATCAGCCAATCGACTGTGTCACGCTTGTTGTCACAGTTGGGTGTGGTTAAAGTGCAAAATGCGTGTGGCAAAAAAGTCTACTGCATTACGGTAGAGACCGCCCCTGTGCGCGTCGAATCTTCGATATCTTCGCAAATAGAGTTCATTACCCACAACCAAGCCATGGTTGTGGTAAAGACACACCCAGGCAGCGCCCAGTTAGTGGCTCGCTTAGTCGATATTGATCCGCATACCGAGATCCTAGGTACCGTTGGCGGTAACGACACGGTATTGGTGATCCCGAAAGACACCGACAACATCGACGCATGTGAGCGCGTGGTTCGCACTCGACTTGGCGTCGCATAAGATTTCGGGCTAGGCGAAAACCTAGCCCAACATCATCGCTGATAGTAATTTTCTTATCGATGAAACTAATTGCCGCCCTTCCCTGTCTTATTGAGTTAAAATAAACCAAATTTTACTCAAGTGACGAATTTATGCGCTTTGCCTTATCACTGCTTATTCTCTGTTTTACGGTCGTTTCTGCACCTGCATTGGCGCTCTTTGGCAATTCCAACTCCAGTCCGAGTTTTGCAAACAACAGCAATACGTTTGTTCCTGTCGATGAAGCCTTTCCGTTTAATTTCTACCAACAGGGTAATCGTGTCTTCCTCGATTGGCAGGTAAAACCCGACTACTACCTGTATCAGCATCGTATTTCCGTCACAGGAGAGAATGTCAATGTCGCCCAGGTTGAGATGCGTGATGGGGATCCCTACAAAGATGAATTTTTCGGTGATGTAAACATTTACACCACACCACTTTTTGCTGAAATTAACCTAGCCGATTACCAATCTGGGGCGCGTCTGATTGTCCAATATCAAGGCTGCGCAAAAGCGGGGTTTTGTTACCCACCAGAGACACGGGTGATTGATGTCACCAGCTTTGAGTTTGACTCGGCGTCTAATGTCATCCCAGCGCAAAGTGGGACTAAAGCCGACGCCATCAATACTCCAAGCAAAGAAAGCGCACCACAATCTAAGGAAACAAGTCTAGCAGCCCAACTTAGCGACAGTTGGTGGACACCACTGCTGTTTCTTGCCCTTGGTGTGGGTTTGGCTTTTACGCCTTGTGTCTTGCCTATGTACCCTATTTTAACCAGCATCGTGTTAGGCAGCGGCAAGCTTAGCCACCGACGCGCATTAGGTTTGGCCTTTATTTATGTGCAAGGGATGGCGTTGACCTACACCCTACTCGGTTTGGTCGTTGCCTCTGCTGGCTTGCAGTTCCAAGCCGCCATGCAGCACCCTTATGTCTTGATTGGTTTGAGTGTTTTGTTTGTCGCGCTGGCGCTGTCGATGTTTGGCTTATACACCATTCAGCTGCCAAGTAGTGCACAAACTTGGCTCAACAACCTCAGCAACAAGC
The DNA here is from genome assembly GCF_000808535.1 of Vibrio sinaloensis. Taxonomy (GTDB): domain Bacteria; phylum Pseudomonadota; class Gammaproteobacteria; order Enterobacterales; family Vibrionaceae; genus Vibrio; species Vibrio sinaloensis_D. The sequence goes on along the minus strand of NZ_JWLV01000023.1, from coordinate 44,231 downwards.
AGCAAGGCGGAAGCTCTTGGGGCGTCTTTGCTATGGGGGCGATTTCTGGACTAGTTTGTTCACCTTGCACCACCGCCCCACTGTCGGGCGCACTTCTTTACGTAGCTCAAAGCGGCGATTTGCTCACCGGTGGTGTGGCGCTCTACGCACTTGCGCTTGGGATGGGCATTCCACTGATGCTGGTTGCCGTGTTTGGTAATAAACTGCTACCAAAAGCAGGTAACTGGATGGATCGCGTGAAGACGCTATTTGGGTTCGTGTTACTTGCTGCGCCAATCTTCTTGCTTGAGCGCATCTTGCCGGAAGCATGGGCAACAGGCTTGTGGTCAGCACTGGGTATCGCGGCATTCGGTTGGCTTTACCATATTAAGAACAGTTTAGAGTTTGGCGGCTGGAAGCAGAGTACAGTCGGTATTATTGCCGTTTTGGGCTTGTTTGCGTCCGCCCAACCAACGCTCAATTATTGGTTTGGCAATCACAGCGAGCAGCAAGTGCTGTCAACCATTGAGTTTCAGCGCATCAACAATGTCGCGGAATTGAATCAGCAACTCGCGCTCGCCAAACAAGCGGGCAAACCGGTGATGCTCGACTTCTACGCTGATTGGTGTGTCGCCTGTAAAGAGTTTGAGAAATACACCTTCCACCAGCCAGATGTCGAAAACAAGTTGCAAGGTTTTGTTCTCCTCCAAGCAGATGTCACTAAGAACACACCGCAAGATATTGAGCTGCTTAAAGAACTGAAGGTGTTAGGCCTACCCACTATCGATTTCTGGGACGCAAACGGAAATGCGATCAGCAATGCACGCGTCACCGGCTTTATGCAAGCCGAACCTTTCTTAGCGCATTTGGTCACCCATAACCTATAAGCGCCATTTATATCGCGCCTTGAAGACTCAAGGCGCGACGACTCATCCCATCTCTTTTCAGCCTAACTATCGCTAGATGAGCTTTAGGCTACCCATAAGCCAAATGCCTTATAACCTGCCACGAACGTTGACGCGGCTATAGTTCCAAAACGCAATTCGCTCATCTATATGCAATTTTTCTAATAAAACCCGATACAGTTCAGACTTTTAGTGCATAAACATTGTCCACATTGCTAAAGGTGACAATAATTCTGTTAACCAAATTGTTATAAGTGCTTAACGTCATGGATTCGACCTACAACATCATCATCGCTGACGATCACCCGCTATTTCGCAATGCCCTGTTTCAATCTGTGCATATGGCGGTCAGCGGCGCGAACTTGCTCGAAGCGGATTCCTTAGACGCCCTACTTGCCGTACTCGCTCGTGAAGAGGATCCTGATCTTCTGCTGCTTGATCTCAAGATGCCTGGTGCGAATGGCATGTCTGGCTTAATTCATCTGAGAGCCGAGTATCCAGATCTGCCTATTGTGGTGGTGTCTGCCAGTGAAGAGCCGTCGGTCGTCACCCAAGTGAAAAGCCATGGCGCGTTTGGCTTTATTCCAAAATCAAGTGACATGCGTGAGCTCGTTAGCGCACTGAATCAAGTACTCAATGGTGAACCCTTCTTCCCTGAAGGTTCGATCACCAACAATGCGGCATGCAACGATTTGGCTCAGAAAATTGCCACCTTAACGCCTCAGCAATACAAAGTCCTCGGAATGCTATCTGATGGCCTACTCAATAAGCAGATTGCGTATGAATTAAATGTTTCAGAAGCGACAATAAAAGCCCATATGACGGCGATATTTAGGAAGTTAGGGGTAAAAAACCGAACTCAAGCTGTCATTCTACTTCAGCAGCTTGAATCTGAAGCTTAACTGACGCCAACCTGACACTTTTTAATAATAAACTTTGCTAAACTCTCCGAGTCAGGCAACAATCTGATTTACCCCTCTGTTCACTAACTCTGGGAGTACATCTCTTGCTAAGTGTCTTAATCACTCAATTCGTCGTTTTGTGGGCCGTGATTGATCCGGTCGGCTCCGTCCCTGTCTACCTATCACAAACTCATCACTTAACCGCTAAGCAGCGCAGACTTGTTGCGTTAAAAGCGGTGGGCATCGCCACTGGGGTGCTGTTGTTTTTCCTTGTAGTGGGTCAGCTTTTACTTGAAGCCATGCAAATCCCTTTACCCGCCTTCCAAGCAGCGGGAGGGCTGGTACTGTTGCTATTTGCACTGACCATGATTTTTGGTGAGTCCAAACCTGAACAAGAGACAAAACTCAGTGAGGAAATCAGTCATTCCGATCTGGCTGATCTGGCTGTGTACCCTCTCGCCATTCCGTCGATTGCATCACCGGGGGCGATGATGGCGATCGTGATGCTTACTGACAACCATCGCTATTCGCTGATCGACCAAGGATTAACCGCAGCCGTGATGATTGCGGTGCTACTAATTACGTTGCTTTTGCTGCTGGGTGCGACTCATATCCAGAAATGGATTGGCAATGTCGGCGCTGCGATTATTAGTCGGGTGATGGGGCTTATTTTAGCCGCGGTAGCCGTGAATAATCTGCTGATGGGAATTAAAGATTTCTATGTCGGTGGATAAATTTCCGCTGAATAGACCAGCAAACATTAGACTTTTGGCTAATTTAACACAACATTAACATCACAGTTTCTTACCAGATCTATTTAAGCGCCTAATTTTTAGGCACTTTTTGTTTTATACGCCCCGACTAAAGTTGAAAAGAGTTCTTGCCCCACCCTTGCTAATGTAGATATTGAAACATTTTCTTAACAACAAAACCAATCGTAAGGAGGCGGCAATGGCGTTTGAAAGTCAGGATAAAGCCAAAGCCTATTGGGACAAAAACGTAAAACTGATGATCAACCTAATGGTGGTTTGGTTTGTCGTTTCTTTTGGCTGCGGCATCTTATTTGTCGACGTACTTAATCAATTTCAACTAGGTGGTTACAAGCTAGGCTTCTGGTTTGCTCAGCAAGGCTCTATCTATACCTTCCTAGGTATTATTTTCTACTACGCGTGGAAAATGCGCCAAATTGACCGTGAATTCGGCGTAGATGAGTAAGGAGTAACTCAGATGGATTTGAAAACTATCACTTACCTCGTTGTTGGTGCGACCTTTATCCTCTACATCGGTATTGCGATTTGGGCACGTGCTGGTTCAACTAAAGAGTTCTATGTTGCAGGCGGTGGTGTAAACCCTATCGCTAACGGCATGGCAACCGCAGCTGACTGGATGTCTGCAGCATCGTTTATCTCAATGGCAGGTCTGATTGCCTTTATGGGTTACGGCGGCTCTGTATTCCTAATGGGTTGGACAGGCGGTTACGTACTTCTCGCACTACTACTTGCGCCTTACCTACGTAAGTTCGGCAAGTTTACTGTACCAGAGTTCGTAGGTGAGCGTTTCTACTCAAACGCGGCACGTATCGTTGCGGTTGTGTGTCTTATCATCGCATCGGTCACGTACGTTATCGGTCAGATGAAAGGTGTAGGTGTTGCATTCGGTCGTTTCCTAGAAGTGGATTACTCAACGGGTCTTCTGATCGGTATGTGTATCGTATTCATGTACGCAGTAATGGGCGGCATGAAGGGCATTACCTACACGCAGATTGCTCAATATTGCGTACTCATTTTAGCTTACACTATCCCTGCAATCTTTATCTCTCTGCAACTGACGGGTAACCCACTGCCTCAACTTGGCTTGGGTAGTACCATACAGGGCACCGATGTTTATCTACTCGATAGGCTCGACCAAGTGGTGACCGAACTCGGCTTTAGTGAATACACCACGCAAGTCCGTGGCGACACGCTGAACATGTTCGTTTACACCATGTCACTAATGATCGGTACAGCAGGTCTACCACACGTAATTATCCGTTTCTTCACGGTACCTAAGGTACGCGACGCACGTACATCTGCGGGTTGGGCTCTAGTCTTTATCGCTATCCTATACACAACGGCTCCAGCAGTATCTGCAATGGCTCGTCTAAACCTAATGGATACAGTGAATCCAGCGCCAGGTCAGCACCTTGCTTACGATGAGCGTCCAGACTGGTTCAAGAACTGGGAGAAAACAGGTCTACTTGGTTTCGACGATAAGAACGGTGATGGCAACATCCAGTACACGTCTAGCGCAGCGACTAACGAGTTAAAAGTTGACCGTGACATCATGGTACTGGCTAACCCTGAGATTGCTAAGCTACCGAACTGGGTAATCGCTTTGGTTGCTGCAGGTGGTCTAGCGGCAGCACTATCAACGGCGGCTGGTCTCTTATTGGCTATCTCGTCCGCGATATCCCATGACTTAATCAAAGGCGTAATAAATCCAAATATATCCGAGAAGAAAGAGCTACTCGCCAGTCGAATCTCCATGGCAGTGGCGATTGCGGTGGCTGGTTATCTCGGCCTCAATCCGCCAGGCTTTGCCGCCGGTACGGTAGCGTTAGCCTTCGGTCTTGCTGCATCGTCCATCTTCCCGGCACTAATGATGGGTATCTTCAGCAAAGGCATCAACAAAGAAGGCGCAATCGCAGGTATGATTGCAGGTATCAGTATCACGCTATTCTACGTATTCCAACACAAAGGCATCCTATTCATTGCTGATTGGAAATACCTAGAAAGCTGGGGTAGCAACTGGTTCCTAGGCATCGAGCCAAACGCATTCGGTGCAATTGGTGCTCTATTTAACTTCATCGTTGCATTCGGTGTGTCGAAAGTCACTGCTGAAACACCACAAGAAGTGAAAGACTTGGTGGAACACGTACGTGTACCTGCAGGTGCTGGCGACGCTGTTGACCACTAATAACAATACCTAAACCACAAAAGCCCCTATTGGGGCTTTTTTATTCCAAATTTTGCGTTACCGTATTCGAAGTCTGTTGTAGCAAGGAAGCCAAGATGTTCAAAAATAAGCACTTTATAGTCGCTCTATTAGTCGCCCCAATTCTATCGATCATCGCCTATTTCGGTGCTGATATGGCGGTCAGTGAGAAACCTCACGCAGCCAAAGAAGGGCAAAGCTATAAGTTGATTGCCAAATCCAACTGCCGATATACCAGCGGTCTTTGCGGAATGGAAAATGGTGAATTTAAAGTGCAGTTTCGTTCAGAAAAGCTCACCCCATCTGAGCTACAGCTCTCATTGAAGTCTCAATTTCCACTCGAGGGCATCAAACTCTCATTGGTCGACAGCCAAGATCAAACAGGTCAACCTATCGATATGGTTTCAGCCGATCAAGCAGGTCAAAACTGGTACATTACGTTACCCAAACCTGCCTCAGCGGAAAGTTGGCTCCGCGTCGCGATTCAAGCCGAAGGCACGCTCTACTATGGCGAAACTCAAACCGCCTTTGTGAAATACGAGACGTTATTTACTGAATAATGTTCATCAAGAAATATTGAAGGGTTGGCACAAATGCCAACCCTTTTTTCTTCTAGCCAACTGCCTTAGACTCGATTCAATATTGCTCTTAGTTTTAGCGGTTTCACTGGTTTGGGTATAAAGGCAAACCCATTCGACTTAATGCCATCCATCATGTCGTTGGTACGGTCAGCACTGATGATTACACCTTCAAAGCTGTCTCCCAGACGCAATCGGCACTGCTGCAATACCTCAAGGCCTGTTCGACCGTTATCGAGTCGATAGTCCGACAAAATCACATCAGGAAGCCAACTGTCTTCGATGGATTTCAAACTCGTTACAATATCCGTTGCAGTGCGTACGTCACAGCCCCAACGCGCGAGCAGATTCTCCATCCCAACCAGGATGTCCGTTTCATTATCCACACACAGCACTTTCAAGTGACTTAAGTCAGAAACGGGGGCCGCAGGTTGCACTTGCGGTTGGACGAGCGCCTCCAACCCTCGTTTTAAGGTAATCGAAAAAACACTGCCTTGCCCCGGCCATGAGCGCATTGAAATCTGATGGCCGAGAACATGCGCGATACCCTTAGATATCGCTAAACCTAAGCCCAGACCTTGATCAGATCGCACTTGGCTACCGCGCGTAAACTCTTCAAAGATCTCTTGCTGCTTCTCTTCCTCAATGCCCGTGCCGTTGTCCCAAACCTCAATCCGAGCTTGGCCATCGACGCGACGTACGCCAAGCACCACCTTACCCTTTGGATTATACCGAAACGCATTGGTTAAGAAGTTTTGCACCACGCGACGCAGCAGTTTTGGGTCTGACTGAACGATCAACTGGCTCGGAACCATTTCGAAATCAATCCCCTGCTGCTTAGCGAGCGCACTAAATTCCGCATTGAGGTTAGCCAGCACATCATTGATCGCAAAGGCATGCACGTTGACATCTAGCTTCCCAGACTCAAGACGTGAAATATCCAGCAAGTCACCAATCAAATCTTCCGCCGCGCCTAACGCACTCTCTATGTGTTGCGAGAGTTTCTTGGTCTCTTCTTCTTGCGCGACTTCCGACAAAGACGATGCAAATAAACGCGCAGCATTGAGCGGCTGCATTAAGTCGTGACTCACCGCAGCCAAAAAGCGAGACTTCGATTGAGACTCTAACTCTGAACGTTGCGTTGCAGCAACAAGCTGTTTATTGAGGTTTTCCAGTTCTTGAGTCCGCTTGTGTACACGCTCCTCCAAGGATTCGTTGGCTTCTTTTAGGGCCTGCTCTGCATCTCTAAATACGGTGATATCGGTAAAGCTCATTACGAACCCACCACCCGGCATCGGATTACCTTGCACTTCAATCACTCGCCCGTCAGGACGGATACGTGATGAGGTATGACGCGTGCCTTGCTCCAAGTGATACACACGGCGGCGTACATGCTCTTCCGGATCGCCCGGGCCACAGAGTCCTTGTTGTGCATTGTGTCGAATCACATCCGCAATCGGCCGACCAACCTGAATCAATCCCGTCGGAAAGGTAAACAGCTCCAAATAACGCTGGTTCCAAGCCACCAGCCTGAGCTGCTTATCAACCACCGCAATGCCTTGACCAATGTGTTCAATCGCCCCTTGCAGTAACCCGCGACTAAAGTCATACAGCTCAGAAGCTTCATCGACAATGGTTGCGACTTCTTCCAACTGCATATTGCGCCCTTGCAAAGCGGACGTAAGTACCAACTTCGCTGACGAGGCACCAAATACCCCTGCCAACACTCGCTCTGTATGGCGAATGAGGGTGGAAGGCGCTTGTTGATTCGGCAACATGGTTTCATGCTGCTGCATCCAATATTGTTTGAAGGCATTGCGCACCCGCTGCCTGCCCACAAAGCGAGACGCGAGCATCTCCAATTCGCCGACCGTAACTCGGCTTTGGTAGAGACTCATGTTTTCACTTTCCGGCAACGGCGTACCGACAAAGGAGGCAGACTGTAGTCGCTCACTCAAACTTGAGCGAGTAACCAAAGAGACCAACACATAGCTGATCGCGTTGATGGTCACACTGAGCACAATGCCCCAATCGGAACTTTTTATTCCGGCGTTTTCTAATAGATCGGGTGGTGTCACGACCCACAATAAGAAGTTGCTGCTGGCATCCCCGGCTAGCATGTCGGTTTGGCTCATCAGGGTAATCAACCAGATGGTAAACCCTAATCCAAGCCCAACATAGGCGCCTTTTCGGTTGCCCTGACGCCAATACATCCCACCGAGGATGGCTGGAGCAAACTGGGTAATAGCAGCAAAAGAGAGAAAACCAATCGCCGACAAAGAGTGAATATTGCCCAAAGCTTGATAAAAGCCCCATGCCCCAAGCAAGAGAAGTAAAATAAGACCGCGTCGAATAATCAGCAGTAGCCCTGAAAAATGACGATGATTGCGCTGCGACAATCGCATTCTGCGCAGTAACAGAGGCATCACCAAATCGTTCGACACCATAATCGCCAGCGCAATGGTTGATACGATCACCATACCACTCGCCGCTGATGTCCCGCCCAAGAAGGCGAGTAAGGCAATATCTTGAGCCCCCACAGCCATCGGTAAACTGATCACATAAGTGTCGGCACTGACGCCAGAAAGCATACTCTGCCCCACCCAAGCAATAGGAAGAACAAACAGCCCCATCAACACCAAATAAGCAGGAAACAACCAACGCGCCGTGTGCAGGTCTTGCGCTCGTTCATTCTCCACCACCATGGTATGAAACTGACGCGGCAAACAGACGATCGCCATCATGGTCAGCAAGGTGTGAATTACCAAGGTTGGGATGTTAGGGGATTGATAGGTTTGCGAGGCGATGTCGAGCAGTTCTATGTCACTGCGATTGAGCGCAAGATAGAGAATAAAGCAGCCCACCACTAAGAAAGCGACTAACTTAAGCAAAGATTCAAATGCGATGGCCATCATCATGCCGCGATGATGCTCGGTGTTATCGATATGACGAGTACCAAACAGCATAGTGAAGATGGCTAATGCGGCGACAACAAACCAAGAGACATCAAACCCTTGCCCGGAAACATTGTCCGCGAGATCAGGCGCGATGATCTCGAGCCCCATGGTAATGCCGCGTAGTTGAAGGGCAATGTACGGCAAGATACCCGCGACCGCAATTAAGGTGACGACCACCGCTAACCCTTGCGACTTACCATAGCGGGCAGCAATAAAGTCGGCGATTGAGGTAATGTGTTCGCGTTTTGCGGTAATGATCAAACGCGCAAGTATTCGCCACCCAAGGGTAAACACAATAATCGGGGCGATATAAATGGGCAGAAAAGACCAAGGGTTATTACTCGCTTGCCCGACCGTGCCATAGAAGGTCCAAGAAGTACAATAAACCGCAATCGACAAGCTATAAATCCATGGTCGCCATTTTGCCAACCACTTCGTCTGCTTGTCACCGTACCAGGCAATGAGAAACAATAGCCCTAGATACAGCAGCGACACTAAGATCACCAACCAACCTTGCATCAGATATCCTTATCGAATCGTCGATTCTCTTTTTATCATCAATAAAAAAGCCCTCCATCATGGAGAGCTTTCATTTAACTAAGGATATCTACTGAACTCAATCAGACAGGGTTAATTCTGTGGTTCAGGCTCCATAACCTTGCGTGGCGATTTCACCTTAGGTTCAACACGAATAAACAACGCCAGTACACCCATTGCAGCCATCGCCCAGAAGACATTCGCCCCCCAGTGCTCGTAACCCCAACCACTTAGCGTCGTCATTAACGCAATAAAGGCGCCCAAAGGAATCGCGTTGTACAGCGCCTGGAGCGCCACCATTTTGCGTGGTTCTGAATCTTGGATGTATTGGATGGCGGCAATGTGGCCAATCGCAAACGTCACGCCATGCAACAGCTGGATCAACACCAACGCCAACAGCATCGTCGTTGATGCCGTTAAGCCCCAGCGCACAATAACGCCAATAGCGGCCACCACAAACAACGCACGCAGTGTCCACCCAGAGAACAAACGCTTACTCAGCGCGAAGATTGCTACTTCAGAGACCACACCTAGGCTCCACAAGTAGCCGATAATATCTTCCGAGTACCCCGCTTCTTTCCAATAAATGGAACTGAAACTGTAATATGCCGCGTGACTGCCTTGAATCAATGCGACCAAGACAAGAAACTTGACTACTGGCCCTTCACGAAGCAAGTCCATCAACTTGGGTCTTTCGGTGTGTTCTTCGACTTCCGTTACTGGCATTGGATTGATGCTGCGCATCGAGAAGATAAGCGCCGACACTATCCCCGCCAATGCGGTAAACAGAATCATATCGCTGCCATATTGAGCCACTAAAAAGCCCACCACGGTCGAGCCTGCAATAAACGCAATCGAGCCCCACAAGCGAGTGCGACCATAATCAAGCATCTTCAAGCGAGAGTAGTAATTCGCCATCGCATCGGACAGCGGGACAACCGGACCACAGCAGAGATTAAATAGCACCGTCGCCAGCGCCATCATCCAGAAGCTACCGCCGGTGAAGAAATGGAATGCAATAAAGAGTAACGAGGCAAAACTTAACCAACGTAATGCTGGCATTAAATGCTCGACTTTATGAAGTCGCGGCGTCAACACTAAGTTAGCAACACAGCGGGTCGCAAAACCAATACCAACCAAAAGACCAATATCGGTCGGAGAGACGCCCTGCTCTTCAAACCACAAGGCCCAAAACGGCAAATAGACACCATACGCAAAGAAAAAACCAACAAAATACTGGGATATCCAGCCGTAGGGGGTAGGGGTCAGCATCGTTACCTCGGATTGCTAAAGAACAGAAACCCTATTATCCACGTTGTTACCCCAGTTAAAAGGGAAGATTATTCCTATTACCTTTTCCCTTATTGTCCAACTGGCTAGCCCTGAAAAACAGCGTTTAACCCAATTCGACCAAAGTCGTCTGGCGAATCCAACCAGATCAGGCACACTTACTCTATGGTCTCTTGCACACTTGTAGGTCGCTCATGCCAGACAAATTTAACATGCAATCCCCACCGTTTGATCGCTTAGATGAGAAACAACAAACCTCACTGCGCGCCTCATTAGATGTGGCTTACTTTCGCGAAAAAGAGGTCATTTTAAAGGCCAACAGTGACAGCCAGCATCTCTATATCTTGATCAAGGGGGCGGTTGAAGAGCGCAGCGAGGATGGCCAAGAGATCTTTGCTCACTACGCGAATGACGATTTATTTGATGTGCGCGCCTTATTTGAGGGGCAAGCCAAACATCATTATGTCGCCCTTGAAGATACCCTCGTCTACTTGTTACCTAAGTCGGTTTTTCTTGAGCTCTATAATGAAAACGGCCAGTTTGCCGCCTACTTCGATACCAACCTAGCCAAACGGCAAGAGCTGATTGAAGCGGCGCAGCAGCAACAGAATTTAGCCGAGTTTATTCTGACCAAAGTCGACCGTGGCATTTATCACCCACCAATGATTTTGCAGCCAGAACAACCATTGAATGAAGTCACCAAAACCTTAAAAGAGAACGGTTTGGACTCCGCATTGGTCAGACTGCATGACGACGACATTCGCTTATTGGATGACCCACACAATCTGCCTTATGGCATCGTCACACGCACTAACATGCTGCATGCGGTGATGCTCGATGATCATCCGTTAGATACCCCCGTTGGGCGCATTGCCACTTTCCCTGTGGTACACATCGACGACGGTGACTTTCTCTTCAACGCCATGATCAAAATGACGCGTAATCGCATGAAGCGAGTCATGGTCGCTGACGGAAAAGAAGCGGTGGGCATGTTGGACATGACGCAAATCTTAAGTGCGTTTTCAACCCACTCCCATGTCCTGACGTTGAGTATTGCTCGCTCATCCAGCGTAGAAGAGCTGGCGATGGCTTCAAACCGCCAGCGTCAATTGGTCGATAGCCTATTAAGCAACGGTATCCGCACCCGATTTATCATGGAGCTTATCTCTGCGGTCAATGAGCAAATCATCGAAAAAGCCTTTGAACTGATTGTTCCTCCTGCCCTTCACGACCACTGTTGTTTGGTCGTTCTAGGCTCAGAAGGGCGTGGAGAACAAATCCTAAAAACCGATCAAGACAACGCTCTAATCATCAAAGATGGTTTGCATTGGCACCAGTGTGAAAAGGTGATGGATCAACTGACGCACACACTGCAACAGCTAGGCTACCCACTCTGCCCCGGCAACGTCATGGTCAACAACCCTAAATGGGTCAAGAGCCAAACGGATTGGAAAAAAGTGCTCACCAAGTGGTCCAAACCCACCTCATCTGAGCAGGTGATGGATCTGGCGATCTTTACCGATGCCCACGCCGTCGCGGGGAACAAAGAGCTGCTTGCCCCAGTAAGACACCACCTTCGAGAATTGATGCTTAACAATATGTTGGCACTGCAAGACTTCTGCCGACCAGCGCTGCAATTCTCTTTGCCCCTCACTCTGTTTGGCAACGTAAAAAAGGACAAGCAAGGGGTCGATTTAAAAAGTGGCGGCATTTTTCCTATCGTCCACGGCGTGCGTACGTTGGCTCTCGAATACGGCATCGAAGAGAGCAATACCTTTGATCGTATTGAAGCATTGCGCACCAAGCGGATTCTCGAACATGATACCGCCGATAACCTTAACGAAGCGCTCAAGTTATTTTTTAAATTACGTCTTGGTCAGCAGCTGGCCAATCAACACAGCAGTAATCGAATCGATTTAACACAACTTGAACGCACCGAGCGCGATCTGCTGCGTCATAGTTTTCACGTGGTTAAGAAATTCAAACAGTTTCTTGGCTATCATTATCAGATACGGGATTAAGGGAGACCGCGATGAACTGGCTTCAGCGTCGTTATTGGTATCTCAAGTTGAAAGGCTCGCCCTATCGACCGCTGTTTGGCACGCTACAAAAAGGCGAGTATGTCTCGTTAGACTGCGAAACCACCAGCTTGGATCCCAATCGAGCTGAGCTAGTGACCATTGCGGCCACCAAGATTATTGATAACCGCATCATAACCAGCCGCCCCTTTGAAGTGCGGCTACGAGCGCCTCAATCGTTGGACTCTAGCTCAATCAAGATTCATCAAATGCGCCATCAAGATTTGGTCGATGGGCTCGATGAAAAACAGGCTCTGATTAAATTACTCGAGTTTGTTGGCAATCGCCCTTTAGTGGGCTATCACATCCGTTATGATAAAAAAATTCTCGATTTAGCCTGTCGCCGCCACCTTGGGTTTCCCCTCCCCAACCCGCTGATTGAAGTGAGCCAGATTTATCACGACAAACTCGAACGCCATTTACCCAATGCGTATTTTGACTTGAGTCTGGATGCCATTTGCAAGCACCTGGACTTACCAATGCAGGATAAACATGACGCTCTGCAAGACGCCATTTCCGCAGCCTTGGTCTTTGTCCGCTTAACAAAAGGTGATCTTCCTAGCCTAAATTTGCCTTACGTCAGATAAATTATCATACGACCGAGTTCTCAATTTGCGTTTTAATTCCTTAATTTTTAAGCATAAGTCTCTCTCTCATCCTAAAGTCTAATTGTCGAATCTCAGCCTGTGATTGAAAGTTATAGCCATAGGGAATTTACAACGTCAGGGTCGAGTGACCTTATCGTTTAAAACGGACACTTGCTCGATTCAAATGAATTAAGCACAAGGAGAAAAGCAATGAGTGAAGCCCATATCTATCCGGTAAAAGAAAACATCAAAAAAAATACCCACGCGGATAACGATACTTACCAAGCCATGTACCAACAATCGGTCACTGATCCTGTCGGCTTCTGGAGCGAGCACGGAAAAATCGTCGATTGGATGAAGCCTTTCACCAAAGTAAAGAATACCTCTTTCGACACAGGCCACGTTGATATCCGCTGGTTTGAAGATGGCACACTCAATGTTTCTGCTAACTGTATTGACCGCCACCTAGCCGAGCGTGGTGATGACGTTGCCATCATTTGGGAAGGTGACGATCCAAATGATGACAGCACACTCACTTTCAAAGAACTGCACAAAGAAGTGTGTCAGTTTGCTAACGCACTTAAAGAGCAAGGCGTTCGCAAAGGAGACGTGGTGTGCCTTTACATGCCAATGGTGACTGAAGCTGCCGTTGCCATGCTTGCTTGTACTCGAATCGGCGCAGTCCACACTGTGGTATTTGGTGGTTTCTCTCCGGAAGCCCTGTCAGGTCGTATCATCGATTCAGATGCGAAAGTCGTCATCACCGCAGACGAAGGCGTTCGTGGTGGTCGCGCTGTACCGCTGAAGAAAAACGTTGACGAAGCACTGACTAACCCAGAAGTGAAGACCATCGAAAAAGTGATCGTAATGAAGCGTACCGGTGGTGACATCGACTGGCACGAACACCGCGACGTTTGGTGGCATGAAGCGACAGCAAACGTCTCTTCAGACTGCCCACCAGAAGAGATGAAAGCCGAAGACCCGCTATTTATCCTTTACACGTCAGGCTCAACAGGCAAACCAAAAGGCGTACTTCACACCACAGGCGGCTACCTAGTGTATGCAGCAATGACGTTCAAATACGTCTTTGACTACCAACCAGGGGAAACCTTCTGGTGTACCGCGGATGTGGGTTGGATTACTGGTCACACTTACCTAATCTACGGTCCATTGGCAAACGGCGCGAAGACCATTCTATTTGAAGGTGTACCAAACTACCCAAGCACCAACCGTATGAGCCAAGTGGTCGACAAGCACCAAGTCAATATCCTTTACACAGCGCCAACTGCCATCCGCGCACTGATGGCGAAAGGTAACGAAGCGGTGGAAGGCACCTCTCGTAGCAGCCTACGTATCATGGGCTCAGTGGGCGAACCGATTAACCCAGAAGCGTGGGAGTGGTACTACAAGACCATCGGTAATGAAAACTCTCCAATCGTTGACACTTGGTGGCAAACCGAAACTGGCGGCATCCTAATCGCCCCACTTCCTGGTGCGACGGATCTAAAACCAGGTTCGGCAACACGTCCATTCTTCGGTGTTCAGCCAGCGCTTGTTGATAACATGGGTAACATCATTGAAGGCGCAACAGACGGCAACCTAGTGATTCTAGATTCATGGCCAGGTCAGATGCGTACGGTTTATGGTGACCATGACCGCTTTGAACAAACTTACTTCTCTACCTTTAAAGGCATGTACTTCACCAGTGATGGCGCTCGTCGTGATGAAGATGGTTACTACTGGATCACAGGTCGTGTTGATGACGTTCTAAACGTATCGGGCCACCGCATGGGTACTGCTGAAATCGAATCAGCACTGGTTGCACACGATAAGATTGCCGAAGCAGCGATTGTCGGTATCCCACACGATATCAAAGGTCAGGCTATCTACGCTTACATCACGCTTAATGATGGTGAATTCCCAAGCGCAGAACTGCACGCAGAAGTGAAAAACTGGGTACGTAAAGAGATTGGCCCAATCGCAACACCAGACGTGCTGCACTGGACGGACTCTCTACCGAAGACGCGTTCAGGTAAAATCATGCGTCGTATTCTGCGTAAGATTGCGACGGGCGATACCAGTAACCTAGGAGATACCTCAACGCTCGCCGATCCAAGCGTGGTTGATAAACTCATCGCAGAGAAAGCAGAGCTGGTATAAGCCAAACCTGTTTAAAACACCTACCAAAACCCAAAGTCGCCGCTTATGTGGCGACTTTTTTGTTTGTTGGAGCACAAAATCGCCCAAGGAAATGGCTCGAAAATGACCAATTTTGTTACCTTGGTTGCAAAATCGCCCCGCACCTCTGGCTGATTAGACCAGTAAATTGCTGCTAAATGCGCTGAATTAGCTATAATCTGGGTCTATTTCAAAGATCCGGCCGAATTTCTTACAAAGAAACCATGCTGAATCGACGATAATATGGGAATATCTAAGTTCGACTCATGTACTAGGAAGATAGCGACATAATGACAGCAAAATCACGCATTCTTGTCTTAAACGGTCCAAATCTCAACCTGCTAGGGCTACGTGAACCCGCTCACTACGGTTCTCAAACGCTTTCGCAGATCATTGATTCCCTGACCGAACAAGCACAACTTGCCAATGTAGAACTGGAACATCTACAGTCAAATCGCGAGTACGAACTGATTGAAAAAATCCACGCAGCGTATGGCAACGTGGATTTTATTATTATCAATCCAGCAGCGTTTACGCACACCAGTGTCGCGCTACGTGATGCTCTACTGGGCGTTGCCATCCCATTTATCGAAGTGCATTTATCCAATGTACATGCCCGAGAACCTTTCCGTCATCACTCTTATCTGTCTGATAAAGCAGAAGGGGTGATTTGTGGTTTAGGGGCTCAAGGCTATGAATTCGCATTGTCGGCAGCCATTAATAAGTTGCAGGCAAGCTAACCCAACAAACGTTAAAGTCACTGGCTATTAACGTCACAGAATCACTCTGCAGCTCTATTGAGCTGTCTTATTCACAAGATAAAAGAGAAAGAAAAGATGGATATCCGTAAAATCAAGAAGCTTATCGAGTTAGTAGAAGAGTCTGGCATTGCTGAGCTAGAAATCTCTGAAGGTGAAGAGTCGGTACGCATCAGTCGTAGCGGCAGCGCAGCACCTGCAGCGCCAATTCATTACGCAGCAGCGCCAGCACCTGTAGCAGCTCCTGCTCCAGCGGCAGCACCGGCTCCTGCCGCAGCTCCAGAAGCAGCAGCGCCAGCGACACCAGCGGGTCATCAAGTTCTTTCTCCAATGGTAGGTACTTTCTACCGTTCTCCAAGCCCAGACTCAAAAGCATTCATTGAAGTGGGTCAATCTGTTAACGCTGGCGACACACTATGTATCGTTGAAGCGATGAAGATGATGAACCAAATCGAAGCTGACAAGTCTGGCGTAGTAACAGCTATCTTAGTTGATGACGGCCAACCAGTTGAATTCGACCAACCACTTGTTGTTATCGAATAATAGAGGCTCTCTCTTATGCTAGATAAATTAGTCATCGCGAACCGAGGTGAAATCGCACTTCGAATTCTTCGCGCATGTAAAGAATTAGGCATCAAAACGGTTGCTGTTCACTCAACAGCAGACCGCGACCTAAAACACGTCCTATTGGCAGACGAGACCGTATGTATCGGTCCTGCTCGCGGTATCGACAGCTACCTAAACATCCCTCGCATCATTTCTGCAGCAGAAGTGACAGGCGCTGTGGCGATTCACCCAGGTTACGGTTTCTTATCTGAAAACGCAGATTTCGCTGAGCAAGTAGAGCGCAGCGGCTTTATCTTTGTGGGACCTAAAGCCGACACCATCCGCATGATGGGTGACAAAGTGTCTGCGATCACGGCAATGAAGAAAGCTGGCGTTCCTTGCGTACCTGGCTCTGACGGCCCGCTTGATAATGATGAAGTGAAGAACAAAGCGCACGCGAAACGCATCGGCTACCCAGTGATCATCAAAGCCTCTGGTGGCGGCGGCGGTCGTGGTATGCGTGTGGTTCGTAGCGAAGCTGAACTGGTTGAAGCTATCGCTATGACGCGTGCAGAAGCGAAAGCAGCGTTCAACAATGACATGGTTTACATGGAAAAATTCCTAGAAAACCCTCGTCACGTTGAAGTTCAAGTGATTGCTGACGGTCAAGGTGGTGCTATCCACCTAGGTGAACGTGACTGTTCTATGCAGCGTCGTCATCAAAAAGTTGTCGAAGAAGCGCCAGCTCCAGGTATTACTGAAGAAATGCGTAAGTACATCGGTGAACGTTGTACTCGTGCGTGTCTAGAAATCGGTTACCGCGGCGCAGGTACATTCGAGTTCCTATACGAGAACGGTGAATTCTACTTCATCGAAATGAACACTCGTATTCAGGTTGAGCACCCAGTAACTGAAATGGTAACAGGCGTCGACCTAATCAAAGAGCAGTTGCGTGTTGCAGCGGGTCAACCTCTGTCATTTACGCAAGATGACATCAAGATTCGCGGCCATGCGATTGAGTGTCGTATCAACGCGGAAGATCCAGAGCGCTTCCTACCGTCTCCGGGTAAGATTGAACGCTTCCATGCGCCAGGCGGCATGGGCGTGCGTTGGGAATCGCACATCTACACGGGCTACACAGTCCCACCTCACTACGATTCAATGATCGGTAAGCTGATCACATTCGGTGAGAACCGTGATGTTGCAATTGCACGTATGAAAAACGCACTGGGCGAGATGATCGTTGAAGGCATCAAGACTAACGTTCCTCTGCAAGAAATGATTATGAATGACGAGAACTTCCAGCACGGCGGTGCGAACATTCATTACCTAGAGAAAAAACTGGGTCTGCAATAAACCTAGATTCTCTCACTTAAACAAATGCTCACTTCGGTGGGCATTTTTGTTTAGGGCATTTAATAACCTATAAAAATGGCCAATTTCTGCTACACTCTGCGCCAAATCACATCAATCAAGTAAAGAGCTGATACTCATGCCTTGGATTCAAATCAAACTCAACGCGACCAATGATAACGCTGAACAGATCGGCGATATGTTAATGGAAGAAACGGGCGCCCTTTCTGTTACCTTTCTAGATGCTCACGATACTCCTGTATTCGAGCCTCTACCGGGTGAGACACGCTTGTGGGGTGATACTGATATCCTTGCACTTTATGATGCAGAGGCTGACACCAACTTCATCATTGAGCAAACTAAGCTCAGCGGTTTACTTCCTGAAGGCTTTGCTTACAAAGTTGAGCAACTTGAAGATAAAGACTGGGAACGTGAGTGGATGGATAACTTCCACCCAATGAAATTTGGTGAGCGTCTATGGATTTGCCCAAGCTGGCGTGACATCCCTGAGCCTGACGCGGTCAACGTAATGTTAGACCCAGGTTTGGCCTTTGGTACTGGTACTCACCCGACTACGGCTCTCTGTCTTGAATGGCTAGAAGGCTTAGATTTAACGGGTAAAACCGTCATCGACTTTGGCTGCGGATCGGGCATTCTCGCGATCGCTGCGATCAAGCTTGGTGCTGAGAAAGTCATCGGGATCGATATTGATCCTCAAGCATTGCTCGCCTCTAAAGACAATGCAGAGCGTAATGGCGTTGCTGACCAACTGGAAGTGTTCCTTCCTCAAGATCAACCTGAAGGCCTGATCGCCGACGTTGTGGTAGCGAACATCCTAGCAGGTCCTCTGCGCGATCTTTCGCCAATTATTAAGTCATTGGTGAAGCCAAATGGTGAGCTGGCAATGTCCGGTGTTTTGGATACGCAAGCGGAAGATGTTGCTAACTATTACCGTGACGAGCTTCACATTGATCCTATCAAAGAGCAGAGTGAATGGTGTCGCATCTCTGGTCGCAAGCAAGGCTAGACAAGACTTTGCGAGTTAATTGACTGATTTTTGGGCATTTTGCGAAAACAATTTGTAAATGCTCAAATATTAGTCTTTTCACGGCGCTAAAAAATGCGTAAAATGCGCGCCCTTACTGGTCCTAAGCTGTTTGATATTTTGAAAATCGGAAATTACCAACTTAAGAACAATCTCATCGTTGCCCCTATGGCAGGTGTGACGGATAGACCATTCCGAGAGTTGTGTCTCCGCTATGGTGCGGGTATGGCCGTCAGTGAAATGATGTCGTCTAATCCGAAACTATGGAAAACCTCAAAATCAAAGCAGCGCATGGTACATGAAGGCGAATCGGGCATTCGCTCTGTACAGATTGCGGGTGCTGACCCACAGCTTATGGCCGACGCTGCTCAGTTTAGTGTTGAAAACGGTGCGCAAATCATCGATATCAACATGGGCTGTCCAGCCAAAAAAGTGAATAAAAAGCTAGCCGGCTCTGCGCTACTACAGTATCCAGATATCATCGAAGATATCCTGAAAGCTGTGGTGAATGCAGTCGATGTTCCTGTGACATTAAAAACCCGTACTGGCTGGGATACAGACAACAAAAACTGTGTCCAAATCGCTAAATTAGCCGAAGACTGCGGCATACAAGCTCTCGCCCTTCACGGACGTACCAAAGCATGTATGTACAAAGGCGAGGCCGAATACGACAGCATTAAAGCGGTCAAACAAGCGATCTCTATTCCGGTTATTGCTAACGGTGATATCGATAGCCCAGAGAAAGCAAAATTTGTCCTAGAGTACACTGGGGCAGACGCTTTGATGATTGGACGCCCTGCCCAAGGTCGTCCGTGGATTTTTCAGGAAATCCAACACTTTTTGGAAAACGGCACCACGATGCCTGATCTTCCCCTTGCGGAAGTGAAAGACATCCTGCTTGGTCATGTGAATGCGCTCCATGAGTTTTATGGAGAGTATTTAGGTCCACGTATCGCGCGTAAGCACGTGGGTTGGTACCTAAAAGAACATGAACAAGCAAGTGAGTTTCGCCGTACCTTCAATGCCATCGATGTAGCAGAGCTGCAACTTGAAGCATTAGAAGGTTATTTTGATTTAGCCTAAATATTTGCGGCGATTGCTGCAGGTATGACGGGTTTAACGTTGCATCATAATTAAGAGAAGAGCTAGACCGAATATGTTCGAACAAAATCTGACTTCAGAAGCATTAACAGTAACTACAGTAACGTCACAAGACCAGATTACTCAAAAGCCTTTACGTGACTCTGTTAAAGCATCTCTTAAAAACTACTTGGCACAACTAAACGGCCAAGAAGTAACAGAGCTATACGAATTAGTTCTAGCTGAAGTTGAACAGCCACTACTAGATACTATCATGCAGTACACTCGCGGTAACCAAACTCGCGCAGCAACGATGATGGGTATCAACCGCGGTACTCTTCGCAAGAAACTTAAGAAATACGGCATGAACTAATTCGTTAGTGCATTATTTCTGACTTTGGAAAAGCCGAATCTTACCGATTCGGCTTTTTCTTTTCTGTTAGTCCGAAATTTTGTAGCTCGTACCGAACGTAGTACTTATTGACTAAATTATAATCAAAGTGTGATCTATTGAGATTGATCACAACAACCACCCTTATATAATGGTCAATTCTTTGGTGATCTGGATTGAACTACATGATTGATATGCAACGGGAAGAATGGCTTCAGCTATTGCTGAATGAGCTCCCCGAACAGCTATTTGTACTCGATCAATATGGTCAATTTGTCGAAGGGTTTGGTGGTACGTTCCACGCAACTCGCCTAGATACGTCAAAGACAAGCTCTCTGAGCACAACTCTAAGCAAGCCTAAAGCAGAAGAATTACTGCAAGCACTCAACAGTGTCCTTAAATCTCAGAAACCAAGCGTCATTCAATACGCCATTTCGCCTCTCGACTGCCAACAGCTCTCAATTGAAGAGTTGGATCAACTGCATGGTGAAGCCTGGTTTGAAGCGACAATCAAGCCGCTTTGCACGCTTGCAGGTAGGCAATATGTTTTGTGGCAAGAACGAGATATCACCGATGCTCATCAGCGTGAGCAAACTTTAAAGCGTCTCTCTGAAACGGATGAACTGACTAAGGTTCTCAACCGCCGAGCTTTCATGTTAGAGCTCGATCAAGCCTTTATGGCAGCCAGACAAGCTAAAGAGCACGTCAGTTACTTGATGATCGACATCGACCATTTTAAAGAGATCAATGATCAAGTGGGTCACTTGTCGGGAGATGAGGTGATCGCTCACGTCGCACGCATCTGCCAACAGCAGATTCGTTCTAGCGATGCTATTGGCCGATTAGGAGGAGAAGAGTTTGGCATCATGCTCAGCAAGATTGGCGCAATTCAAGCCTATGATATTGCTGAACGTATTCGTGAATCGATCGAAATGACGCCTTGTGAGGTAGATGGCAAACTGATTTATCCTACCGTCAGTATTGGTATTGCCGAAGCTGACGACACGCTTTCTGATGTCAAAACCTTGTTGGTTCAAGCAGACAAAGCCATGTACTACTCCAAGCATACTGGCCGCAATCAGGTCACGATCTATTATGCCAACCTGCCCGATATGAAAATCGACTCGGACAGCAATAAAACCAAAATCCTTATCGCTTCTTAACTTGAGCCACCTCATCACAGCACGATTCGCTGTGTCGCTCATCGTCCGCCAACGCACCAAGTATCGAACAATGACTCGCATCATCATCTACGTGGCCGCAGCAAGCATCATTTATCTTCCGCAACGCACTACGAATTCTGGTCAATTCACGGATCTTCTCATCAATCAGCCTCAATTTGGCCGTAGTGATCGCTTTTACCTCCGCGCAACTGTGCTCGGTTGCCTCGAGTTTTATCTCTAAAAGCTCTTTAATTTCATCCAAACTCAACCCTAAATCTTTTGCTTTCAAGATGAAGCTGACTTGCCGCTGGTTTTCCTCATTGTACAAGCGATAGCCCGACTCACTGCGGCCTGCGGGGTTTATTAGCTGATTTTTCTCATAAAACCGAAGCGTATCTGCAGTCACACCGCAGCGTTTCGCCAATTCACCAATCTGAAACATAATTGTCCTAATTAACGTTTTCGTTACGTTTAAAGCCAAAGAGCGAGTTATTTGCAATTATTTTTGCGATGCCAAACGATTGCGCGAGCTTTTTTGTAATAAATTGGTTAGAATACGCGCCATCAATCTCAGAGACTGTTCCAATAGCAATAGTGCTAACAAAGGTCTTTACCAAAACTGGCCAATATTTTACTGCTAATTCAACGAGCAAAGTAAAAACAAGTTCATTTTTGGCAAACATCTTTATCTTACTGTGACTTTGAGGAAATAGAAGCATGAGTAACGCTCGTCCTATTCGCCGCGCACTTATCAGCGTATCAGACAAAACTGGCATTGTAGAATTCGCTCAGGCACTCGCTGAACGCGGTGTCGATATTCTATCTACTGGTGGTACGGCTCGCCTACTGGCAGAAAAAGGCATCTCTGTAACGGAAGTCTCTGACTACACTGGCTTCCCTGAAATGATGGACGGCCGCGTTAAAACTCTACATCCTAAAGTTCATGGTGGTGTTCTAGGTCGCCGTGGTCAAGATGACGACGTAATGGAAAAGCACGGCATCAACCCAATCGACATGGTTGTAGTAAACCTTTACCCATTCGCAGAAACCGTTGCTAAAGAAGGCTGCACGCTAGCGGACGCGGTAGAGAACATCGACATCGGCGGCCCAACTATGGTTCGTTCAGCAGCGAAGAACCACAAAGATGTGACTATCGTTGTGAACGCTCACGACTACGACCGCGTTATCGCTGAAATGGACGCAAACGACAAGTCTCTGACTCTAGACACTCGCTTCGACCTTGCTATCGCAGCATTTGAGCACACAGCCTCTTACGATGGCATGATTGCGAACTACTTCGGCACTATGGTTCCATCATACGGTGAGAACAAAGAGGGTGACGAAGAGTCTAAATTCCCACGTACTTTCAACCAGCAATTCGAGAAAAAGCAGGACATGCGCTACGGTGAGAACAGCCACCAAGCAGCCGCTTTCTACGTTGAATCAAACCCTGAAGAAGCATCAGTATCTACTGCTCGCCAAATCCAAGGTAAAGCTCTTTCTTACAACAACATCGCTGACACTGACGCAGCCCTTGAGTGTGTGAAAGAGTTCGACGAGCCAGCGTGTGTCATCGTTAAGCACGCAAACCCATGTGGTGTGGCACTGGGTAAAGACATCCTCGAAGCTTACGACCGCGCATACCAAACTGACCCAACGTCAGCATTTGGCGGCATCATCGCGTTCAACCAAGAGTTAGACGCAGCAACAGCATCTGCAATCGTTGAGCGCCAATTCGTTGAAGTGATCATCGCCCCTTCTGTATCAGCTGAAGCAGTTGAAGTAGTAGCAGCTAAGAAGAACGTGCGTCTACTCGAGTGTGGCGAGTGGACAACTAAGACAACTGGCTTTGACGTGAAGCGCGTGAATGGTGGTCTACTGGTTCAAGACCGTGACCAAGGCATGGTAAGCCTAGACGACCTAAAAGTGGTTTCTAAGCGCCAGCCAACAGAAGAAGAGCTGAAAGATGCGCTGTTCTGCTGGAAAGTAGCGAAATACGTGAAATCAAACGCGATCGTTTACTCGAAAGGCGACATGACTATCGGTGTGGGCGCAGGCCAAATGAGCCGCGTTTACTCTGCGAAAATCGCAGGCATCAAAGCTGCAGACGAAGGTCTACAAGTCGAAGGTTGTGTGATGGCATCAGATGCATTCTTCCCATTCCGCGACGGTATCGACGCGGCTGCAGAAGCGGGCATCAAGTGTGTGATTCAACCAGGCGGCTCTATGCGTGATGACGAAGTTATCGCAGCAGCAGATGAACACGGCATGGCGATGATCTTTACGGGCATGCGTCACTTCCGCCACTAATATCCTCTTCGTATTTGGCACTGTGGCGTCGTTAGCTGCTTTCGCCCACCCCGGTCACATAGCGAGCTATGCTCCCGGGGATGGGCTCAATTGCTGCCTAGCCACATCACCAACTACTTTGAGCAAAACTTATAATTTTGTTTTTTAAATATTCCAATATTTGAAATACGTAGAGCAAGTCAGTGATTTTAGTTCAAGGAAAGCATGCGGAGCTTATGACTATAAGTGAGCATGTTTGACACAGAAATAAAGGCTCTGAAGCAGCTATAAGGATTTTAAAACATGAATGTATTGATTATCGGTGCCGGCGGCCGTGAGCACGCACTTGGTTGGAAAGCAGCACAAAACCCAAATGTTGAGACAGTATTCGTTGCCCCTGGTAATGCAGGCACAGCGCTTGAGCCAAAGCTTGAGAATGTAAACATCGGCGTTGAAGCCATCTCTGAGCTGGTTGCTTTCGCTCAAGAGAAGAAAATCGAGCTAACGATTGTTGGCCCTGAAGCGCCGCTAGTTATCGGTGTGGTAGATGCTTTCCGCGAAGCAGGCCTTCCAATCTTTGGTCCAACAGAAGCTGCTGCGCAGCTAGAAGGCTCAAAAGCATTCACCAAAGACTTCCTTGCGCGCCACAAGATCCCAACAGGTGCTTACGCAAACTTCACTGAGATTGAGCCAGCTCTAGCTTACGTTCGTGAACAAGGCGCTCCAATCGTAGTGAAAGCTGACGGCCTTGCTGCAGGTAAAGGCGTTATCGTTGCGATGACCCTTGAAGAAGCAGAAGACGCAATCAAAGACATGCTAGCAGGCAACGCATTTGGCGAAGCGGGCAGCCGCGTGGTAATCGAAGAATTCCTTGAAGGTGAAGAAGCGAGCTTCATCGTAATGGTCGATGGCAAAAGCGTTCTACCAATGGCCACCAGCCAAGACCACAAACGCGTAGGCGATAAAGATACTGGCCCTAACACTGGCGGCATGGGGGCATACTCTCCTGCTCCTGTGGTAACGCCTGAAATCCACGAGCGTATCCTTGAAGAAGTTATCTACCCAACGGTACGTGGCATGGACGCAGAAGGCGCACCATACACAGGCTTCCTATACGCAGGTCTTATGATTGACAAAGACGGCACGCCGAAAGTTATCGAGTACAACTGCCGCTTCGGTGACCCAGAAACGCAGCCGATCATGATGCGCATGGAGTCTGACCTTGTTGAACTATGCCTGATGGCTATCGATGAGAAACTCGATGAAGCAGAGTCTAAATGGGATCCTCGCGCGTCTATCGGTGTTGTCCTCGCTGCTGGCGGTTATCCTGCGGACTACGCCAAAGGTGATGTTATCTCTCTACCAGCGGCAGAAGCAGAAGGTGAAAAGATTTTCCACGCGGGTACTGCAAATAACGCAGCGGGTGAAGTTGTCACCAATGGCGGTCGAGTATTGTGTGCAACAGCACTAGGAAACAGCGTCTCAGAAGCTCAGGAGCGCGCTTACGCACTAGCTAAGCAGGTTAGTTGGAATGGTATGTTCCACCGCAACGACATCGGCTACCGTGCGATTGCACGTGAGCAAGAGAAGTAGACAGCAATTTCAGTTGGCACATTAGGTAAAAGGCGCTCTTTATGAGCGCCTTTTTGATCTCGATAGTCGGTTTATTCTTCGATTAAATTCGGACGCTCAATGCAATCTTGGCTATCTTCTGCCAGCATCAAGAGCTCTTTGACCGTCACTTTGTTTCCGCGAGTTGATCCTAAAAGTGCAATGTAGTTGTCGACTGAAGACAAACGATCAACAACGAAGCTAGGCAAAGTCTGGTTGAACTCGATCGTTGAGTAGTTATTCTCTGAACAGGTTTCAAAAGTACTGCCATCCCAATACCCTTGGATAAGCTCAAGGCCATCTTTTTCCTGCTGCTTACTAATGGTTGCGATATCAAGCGCTTCTTGTTTCAGCCAAGCCAACTTATCACGACTGACGGGCAATACTCGTCCATCTAATCGATACTGCTGATAAACCGCCTCACCATTTTTGTTAAAACGCACATGAATTCGGTACGACACCAACTCTTGGTTATCGTTACGTTGCTCACCTTCACGCACCAGTTCGCGCAACTGCGCTTCTGACCAACGGTAACTGGTTTTATACCAACCGTAATCGCCTGCCGTAACATAATCTGCTGCGGTAAATGGATTGGAAAGCCGCTCTGTGTACCAATATAGGCTAGTGGCGTCGCCCATAGAGCGCCCACCAGTATATTCAGAGAACTGTTCAAGGTTTGCCGTTGACGGACCGGATGAACAACCAGTCACAAGAACGCCAACCAGTGCTGACAATAAAATTTTCTTCATAATAAAAATATACGCCAAGATAGAGGCTACCTTGGCGTATTTTAAACAATTCCAGCAAAAAACTCTGGAGTCGTTGTATTAATTATTTTACAGCGTCTTTCAGCGCTTTACCTGATACAAACGCAGGAACGTTTGCTGCAGCGATTTGGATCTCTTCACCAGTCTTTGGGTTACGACCAGTACGAGCTGCACGGTGGTTAACTTTGAATGTACCAAAACCAATTAGTTGAACTTGGTCACCCTCTTTAAGTGCATCAGTCACACCATCAAGAGTTGCTTCAAGAGCAGCTTTAGCTTGCGCTTTAGATAGGTCTGCTTTCTCTGCGATAAAGTCGATTAATTGGGTCTTGTTCATTAGGTTTCCCTTCTCATATGTTATCGAATTCAACTCACTCTAAAGCATAAATGCCCCATCTGGCAAAGGTTTGTAAGCGATCTTTCGCTCTCATGACGTACTTTTAACCATAATCTGAGTATTAACTCACAATTTGTTACCAGCCAGAGCGAATTGATCCCTTGTTTTTAACCAATTTCGACCTTATTTATAGCTTACTCAAAGCCTGAGAAGCTTGATTTTACAGGCATTAGAGCGGATAAAAACCAATCAGACCAGGCTTGTAAAGCGTGAAAATCCCGTTGGCTTGAATACCAATTTCGGTCGTGATACTGGCACCGTTTTCGGGTATAACAAGAATACCAAGCCCGACTCGCTGAGAAGTGTCGGTCATACATTAATCTTCATAGGAAAGTTATGTTTCTGCTAGCTCTATACGTCTCTGTTGCCATTGGCGTATCGTTTGTTTGCTCTGTGTTAGAGGCGGTGCTTCTAAGTATTTCACCTAGCTATATTGCTCAATTGCGCCAGCAAGGGCACCCTGCGGCAGAGGCTTTAACCAAGCTCAAAACCGACATCGACCGACCACTGGCCTCAATCTTAACTCTGAATACTATTGCTCATACCATTGGTGCAGCGATTGCAGGTGCGCAGGCAGCAGCCGTATTTGGTAGCCAGTGGTTAGGGGTTTTCTCTGCGGTCCTCACGTTTGCGGTCCTACTCCTGTCTGAAATCGTGCCAAAAACCATAGGTGCAACTTACTGGCGTCAACTCGCGCCTACAGCCGCGACCACATTGCGTTGGATGGTATGGGCGCTGACTCCATTTGTCTGGTTCTCGGAACAAATCACCAAACGCTTGGCTAGCGGTCATGAAGCACCAAAAATGCGCGACGAGCTGTCTGCGATGGCAATTCTAGCCAAGGAGAGCGGTGAGTTTGCAGAGGGTGAAACCAAAATCTTAAACAATCTATTGGGCATCCAAGATGTCCCTGTGACACAAGTGATGACTCCTCGCCCTGTCGTTTTCCGAGTAGACGCAGAGATGAGTATCAACCAGTTCTTGAGCGAGTATCGCGATACTCCATTCTCACGACCTTTGGTTTACAGTCAGTCAACAGACAACATCATTGGCTTTGTACACCGTTTGGAGCTGTTCAAGCTACAACAAAGCGGCTGTGGTGAAAAACAACTTGGTTCGGTGATGCGTCCAGTGCATGTGCTACTGAATACGATTGTGCTACCGAAAGCGTTCGAACAGATGATGGCGAACCGTTTGCAGTTGGCGATGATTGTCGATGAATATGGCACGGTTCAAGGTATATTGACTCTAGAAGATATTTTCGAGCACTTAGTCGGAGAAGAAATTGTCGACGAAGCCGATCGCACCACAGATATGCAAGAGCTGGCTTTTGAGCGTTGGGAAAAGTGGAAAGAGCGCCACGGCGTAATCGAGAATCGTGACGACGATGATGACGAGTCGGACGACCAAAACTCGAAGAAAGAAGACAACTAAAACAAAAGGGTTGATGTCATGCATCAACCCTTTTGCTATCAAACATTAACAGAGCAAGAGAGCTCCCTACACCGCAATCCCGATATTACTCACGCCTTCATCTTTGAGCTCAGCGCGCAGGTCTTTGATCAACTCAATATCACGCTCTTGCGCATCCTTCAACGGACGGAAGATGGCCCACTGTACGTCCCACTCAGCACAAACAGCTTCATTATCTTTTTGATTCTCGTTGGTAATTTCTTCGCCCGTTTGAGCTTCTTCTAGCTGTGCTACCGTCATCACCGATTGTTGACTGAGTTTTTGCATGTTTTCATACAAGTAATCGCGATCCAGCAAGCCATGAATTAGCGTCGACAAACCTACACACGCATCAATGGCTGGGTAAACACCGTAAAAATCAAAATCCTCAGAGCTAGGAATGATCTCTTCTAACTTTTCAAGCTGGCGCTCAAAATTCACTTTAGCGGTTTTCACCGTTAGTTGCTCCCAGATGCTATCTAGGATATCGCGGTAAATTCTCGCTTCCGCAAACTCTGTCGTTTGGCAAAACATGGCATAGTTTGGATACATGCGTTCACATAGACACGCCATAAAGGTAATCTGTTTCCAGGGTTCAAACTTCTCAAGGCGAAGTTGAAGAGGATTCTGTAGCATAGCGACTCTTAGGGTCTGTTGAAATAAACAGCGAAAGTGTACTTGATAACCAGCAGGGAAAAAAGCAAGCCGATGAACAATTTCACTTATAAAGTGTATCTTCTGACGGAAGATGACTCGAAGTACCAAGCGTTACTCGAACAAGCCAATTTGCCAGACTTAGAGATCAGCACCTCTCGCGAAGAGGCGAATATACTATTGGCCTCTCCTCCCCTCGCCTCATCGCAGATTGAGCAGTTTCCCAATGTTGAGTGGATTCAATCCATATTCGCTGGCGTTGATGCACTGCTTCCGTCTTTAGATGAGTTTAGTGGTGAATTAACCAATGTGAAAGGCATCTTCGGCCAGCAAATATCGGAATACGTACTCGGTTATCTTATTCAGCATCAGCGCCACTTTAAGCACTACGCCAAGCAACAAGAAGCATCGACTTGGCACCCTATGCCTTATCAATCATTGAATCATTTAAAAATGGTGGTTCTTGGCACAGGCTCGATTGGCAGCTATTTAGCCACTACCGCAAAAGCGTTCGGCATACATGTCTCAGGGGTAAATCGCAGCGGAATTCCCGCTAAAAACAGTCCATTTGATACCACCTACCATATCCAAGAGTTGGCCACGGCGTTCAAAAACGCCGATGTCATTGTTAACACCCTGCCGAACACGCCAGAAACCCATCATATTTTCAATCGAGAAAGTCTAAGCTACTGCAGCCAAACCTTGCTGTTTAATGTTGGGCGAGGGAGTGCAGTTGACGAATCGGCACTATCGGACGCATTAGATAACCAATGGCTTGCTCACGCTTACTTAGATGTGTTCGATACGGAGCCCCTACCTAATGAACACCCTTTCTGGGCTCGCCGCGACATCACCATTACCCCGCACATAGCTGCCTTAAGTTTTCCTGAGCAGGTCGTTGATATCTTTGCTGAGAACTTCCAAAGATGGCGAGATGGGTTTGCGCTACTAAACCAAGTAGATATAGACAAAGGTTATTAAGCGGCCCAGCATGAGCAAACTAGAACAACTTTTATATCAAGTTAGACAATGCGATATCTGCAAGCCTCACTTAGAGCATGGCTGTAACCCCGTTATTCAAGCAAGCCCATCAGCAAAGCTGCTCATTATAGGTCAGGCACCAGGGCTGAAAGTACATCAAACCTCCATTCCTTGGAATGACCCCAGCGGTGATAGACTAAGGGAGTGGTTACAGTTGGACAAAGCCCAGTTTTACAACAAGAAACAAATTGCGATTATGCCGATGGGGCTTTGCTACCCAGGGAAAGGAAAAAGCGGCGACCTTCCCCCAAGAAAAGAGTGCGCTCCAACTTGGCATAGTGCAATTCTAAAGCAGTTACCAAACGTCGGCATGACGCTACTCATCGGGCAATATGCGCAGAATTACTACCTAGATGACAAACCGAATACACTGACAGAAACGGTTAAAGACTGGCACCGATGGGCACCTCATTACCTGCCTTTACCTCATCCGTCACCGAGAAACACGCTGTGGCTAAAAAGAAACCCGTGGTTTGAGGAGGAAGTAGTTCCGTATATAAGGCAATATGTTCATCAGCATCTCAAAAACAAATAAAGCTCCATTTGGAGCTTTATTTGTTAAGGGGTTTTAGCTAGTCAGAACCAAACAAATCGCGGGTGTATACTTTGTCTGCCACGTCGACCAACTCTTCAGCCATGCGATTGGAAACAATAACATCCGACTGCGCTTTAAACGCTTCCAAGTCGCGAATGACCTTGGAGTGGAAAAACTCGTCTTCTTCCAGCACAGGTTCATAAACCACAACGGTAATCCCTTTCGCTTTCAGTCGCTTCATAATGCCTTGGATGGATGAGGCTCTGAAGTTGTCCGAACCAGCTTTCATAATTAAGCGATAGATACCCACCACTTCAGGGTTGCGTTTAAGAATAGCGTCTGCGACAAAGTCTTTGCGCGTTCGGTTTGCTTCAACGATCGCACCAATAATGTTGTTTGGAACTTCTTGGTAATTTGCAAGTAGCTGCTTAGTGTCTTTTGGCAAGCAGTAGCCACCATAGCCAAATGAAGGGTTATTGTAGTGATTGCCAATACGCGGGTCTAAGCCAACCCCTTGGATGATTTGACGACTGTCCAAGCCATGCGCTTCAGCATACGAGTCTAGCTCATTAAAGTAAGCAACTCGCATAGCAAGATAAGTATTGGAGAACAGCTTAACCGCTTCTGCTTCAGTGGAGTTAGTCAGCAGAACTTCAATATCCTGCTTCTGTGCCCCTTCAACCAACAAGTTAGCAAACTCTTGTGCACGCTCACTTTGCTCACCTACGATAATACGTGATGGATGTAAGTTGTCGTAAAGTGCCTTACCTTCGCGAAGAAATTCCGGAGAGAAAATCAGATTGTCACAGCCTAATTCTTGTTTAACACGTTCGGTATAACCAACTGGAACGGTGGACTTAATGATCATCACTGCATCAGGGTTGATTAACATGACATCTTTTATCACAGATTCCACTGACGAAGTATTGAAGTAGTTTGTCACCGGATCGTAATCAGTCGGTGTCGCAATCACCACAAAACGAGCATCTTGATAGGCGAGTTGCTTATCCGTGGTCGCGACAAAGTTTAGCGACCGATTGGTAAGAAAGTCCTCTATCTCTGCATCTACAATTGGTGACACTTTGTTGTTCAATAACTCAACTTTCTTCTCTACAACATCTAAAGCCACCACTTGATGGTTTTGCGCTAGTAACATTGCATTGGACAAACCGACATAACCTGTCCCTGCGACAGCAATTTTCATCGCTTACCTCTTAATAAAAAACTAATAGGTATTGTACGGCTCTACTTAAAATGTAAAGTCTGATTCCTACCCAAACACCCTTTAACGACTTAAAGGAAACTGACGAGATGCGCATAATATCATCAAGTTACAAAAAACTTAACTTAAACCAATATTACATTTGAGACACAGACTAAATACAAAAACGGAGACCGAAGTCTCCGTTTTCAATTTCACTATGAATAGCGAGGGGATGATTACATCATACCGCCCATGCCACCCATACCGCCCATACCACCCATATCAGGCATTGCAGGCGCGTCTTTCGCTGGTAGGTCAGTCACCATCGCTTCAGTTGTGATCATTAGACCCGCTACTGATGCTGCAAATTGAAGAGCGCTGCGAGTTACTTTAGTTGGATCTAGGATACCCATCTCGATCATGTCACCGTATTCGCCAGTTGCCGCGTTGTAACCGTAGTTACCTTCACCTGCGCGAACGTTGTTAGCAACAACAGACTCTTCATCACCTGCGTTCTTAGTGATTTGACGGATTGGCGCTTCCATTGCACGTAGTGCTACACGGATACCCACATTTTGCTCTTCGTTGTCACCTTCAAGGTTAGCCACTTTAGATGCTGCGCGAATAAGTGCGACACCACCACCAGCAACCACACCCTCTTCAACCGCTGCGCGAGTTGCGTGAAGTGCATCTTCGACGCGGTCTTTCTTCTCTTTCATTTCAACTTCAGTTGCTGCGCCAACTTTGATTACTGCAACACCGCCAGCTAGTTTAGCTACGCGCTCTTGTAGTTTCTCTTTGTCGTAATCTGACGTTGCTTCTTCGATTTGCTGACGGATTTGAGCAACACGACCTTGGATCATTGCTTCTTCACCCGCGCCATCGATGATGGTTGAGTTTTCTTTAGTGATAGTCACGCGCTTCGCTTGACCTAGGTCTTCTAGGACAACCTTCTCTAGCTCAAGACCAACTTCTTCAGAAATCACTGTACCGCCAGTTAGAATAGCGATGTCTTGTAGCATTGCTTTACGACGATCACCAAAACCAGGCGCTTTAACAGCGGCTACTTTCACGATGCCACGCATGTTGTTCACAACTAAAGTTGCCAGTGCCTCGCCTTCTACATCTTCAGCAATGATTAGAAGTGGGCGAGATGCTTTCGCTACTGCTTCTAACGTTGGCAGAAGCTCACGGATGTTCGACACTTTCTTATCGATAAGAAGGATGAATGGGCTTTCTAGGTCAACAGAACCTGCTTCTTGGTTGTTGATGAAGTAAGGGGATAGGTAACCGCGATCAAACTGCATACCTTCCACTACGTCTAGTTCATCTTGTAGAGCCTGACCTTCTTCAACAGTAATAACGCCATCACGACCTACTTTTTCCATCGCTTCAGCAATGATATTACCGACTGTCGCGTCAGAGTTCGCAGAGATAGTACCAACTTGAGCAATTGCTTTTGTATCTGCACATGGAACTGAAAGTGCTTTTAGCTCTTCAACCGCGGCAACTACTGCTTTATCGATGCCGCGCTTAAGATCCATTGGGTTCATACCCGCAGCGACGGCTTTAAGGCCTTCGTTAACGATAGCTTGCGCTAGTACGGTTGCCGTTGTTGTACCGTCACCCGCCGCGTCATTTGCCTGAGACGCGACTTCTTTAACCATTTGCGCGCCCATGTTTTGGAACTTGTCTTCAAGCTCGATTTCACGCGCGACAGACACACCATCTTTAGTGATCGTTGGTGCGCCGAATGATTTGTCTAGAACAACGTTACGGCCTTTAGGGCCTAGCGTTACTTTTACTGCGTCCGCTAGAACGTTTACGCCTTCTAGCATTTTAATACGTGCGTCGTTACCAAATTTAACGTCTTTAGCAGCCATCTTTAGTTTCCTTTTCTAAATTCTTAGTTTTGATTAGCAGTTGAATCTGAGCAAAAAATTACTCAATGATTGCTATTACTCAACGATCGCCATGATGTCGTTTTCAGACATCACTAGCACTTCTTTACCATCGATTTTTTCAGTCTTAGTGCCGTAGCCTTCAGCGAAGATAACCATGTCGCCAACTTTAACGTCCAATGGCAGCACTGTGCCGTTTTCTAGAATGCGGCCTTTGCCTACAGCTAGAACTACGCCGCGAGTTGATTTTTCTGCAGCTGAACCAGTCAAAACAATGCCACCTGCTGATTTAGATTCAACTTCTTGACGTTCTACGATAACTCGGTCGTGTAATGGACGAATGTTCATCGGTCGTCTCTCCTGAAATGTCTATGTTTGATTTGATAAGCGGCTTTGAAAGCCTTGTGGTAACTATATGTGGGACGGTTTTAGTAAACCCAAGGGCACAGGAGAGATTTTTTGTGATCAAGCTCAGATAAGAAAGAAGTAAGAACGGTGCAAAGGAAGAGCAAACTAGCGTAGCAATCTGCGAAGTGAAGGCGTTGCTGGCAAAGCTAAACGCCTAATCCTATCCATCAACTGCAAAGCGAATTAGGCTTATCGCCAAGAATCAAATGGAATAACTTCGGCATCTGATTTAGGTTCATCGTAGCCGTCTTGCTCAATCACATCTTGGAATTTGATCATTTGGGAAACAAGTTCTCTCATAAGAAGAACGTTGGCCTGATTAGGATTTTTGCAATGGTTCACAACCCTATCGATATGGCTTTGCTGGGCCCAAAGCCGATCCTGCATTGCGTCGGACGCAGACAAAATCAACTCTTCACACATATCCTGCTTAAATTGGCGAAACGCTTCTGGGTTTTGCTGCGCCAACTCAACTAACTCATCAAACGGGGGGAGAGTTTGGTTTACTAGTGGTGAGCTCATACTGCCTCCTTGGTGTTGATTCTTCTATCAACAAGATACAATAATAATAGTCGATAACAGCCAATCGCCTAGTCACTTCACCGCTCGTCTTAATAATGAGACAAAAGTTCGAAGAGAAGGGGCTGCTCTCACCAAAGTAGACCTTCATACTGATACCTCTCTATGCGTGCCCACTCAAATCCGGAACCTTTCTCCCACTATTTATGCGTTCATAATTGCAGCAGCGCTGATTGTATGGATAATTAGGTGATTAACCGTATGCATAGTACAATCGCCGCAAACACTTCTAGACAACAATTGTTTACAGAATATTGAAGTTTGGCATGTGCTTTTTATTTAAACTCTTCTATTACGACATGAAGGTTGTAATACATAATTAATTTAATGACTTAGCAAACATGGAATTTAAAAAAAAGCTTTTGCTTGCGATGGTAATCCCAGCGTTATTGGCAGGATGTACAACTCCAGGCTCACATCTCTCGACAGACAATAAAAACATCGTCGAAACAGAAACAAATCAAGAATCCACGGTTTCTGAACAAGTTAACCTCTATCCACTTACTGCTCAGACCGTTAGCACGCTGCCTAAAGAGCGCAGCTTTGTATCCCAAGCCAACCCTGAATTAGATCAAATGATCGCCAACTACGAGTATCGAGTTGGCCCTGGCGATATCTTGAATGTTACCGTGTGGGATCACCCAGAACTTACGATTCCTGCCGGCTCATATCGCAGTGCTTCTGAATCAGGTAACTGGGTTCATGCTGATGGCACAATTTTCTACCCGTACATAGGCACTGTAGAAGTTAAAGGCAAAACCGTTCGTGAAATAAGAACTGATATTGCAGAACGTTTGGCCAAGTATCTGGAGAGCCCGCAAGTTGATGTAAGTGTAGCCTCATTTCGCTCGCAAAAAACTTACATTACTGGCGCAATATCTCAGCCAGGCCAGCAAGCGATTACTAACATTCCCCTTACGCTATTGGATGCTATCAATCACGCTGGTGGACTCGCAGAAGATGCCGATTGGCGCAATGTCACGCTTACGCGTAACGGGGTAGAAGAATCTCTTTCACTTTATGCTCTCATGCAGCGTGGTGACCTAAAGCAAAATCGCTTATTGCAATCTGGCGACATCATCCACGTACCTCGTGACGACAATCAAAAAGTGTTTGTTATGGGTGAAGTGAATGACCCTAAACTGCTGAAAATGGATCGCGCCGGCATGAGCCTCACTGAGGCGCTCAGCAATGTGGGTGGTATTAATGAGCTATCAGCGGATGCAACAGGCGTATTTGTAATTCGCACAGCAGGTGACAAATCCGAACACCTTGCTGATATTTTCCAACTGAATATCAAAGATGCGTCCGCACTAGTGATTGGTACAGAGTTTGATCTTAAGCCTTACGATATTGTCTACGTTACCGCTGCGCCACTTACCCGTTGGAATCGCGTGATCAGTCAATTAATGCCAACAATCACTGGCTTTAACGAGCTTACCGAAGGTGCATTACGTATCAAGACTTGGCCGTAATATCCAGTTGAATTAAATGGAGCTCCCGGCAAGCTAAACTCTTGCTGGGAAATGAAGATATGTTTAATAAAATTCTCGTCGTCTGTGTAGGCAACATTTGTCGCTCTCCAACTGGTGAGCGAGTTTTACAAAAGTTACTTCCTGAAAAACACATTGCTTCTGCCGGTATCGCCGCCGAAAAGAGTGGGCTTGTCGGTAAGTCTGCTGACAATATGGCAACGGAGCTTGCCGCAGAAAATGATGTTGACTTAACTGGGCACCAAGCTCAACAACTTACCTCTTCGCTGTGCGCGCAATACGACCTAATTTTGGTTATGGAGAAAGGACATATGGAAGCGTTGACCTCAATTGCACCAGAAGCTCGAGGAAAAACCATGCTATTCGGCCAATGGATTGGACAACAGGACATACCCGACCCTTTCCGTCAAAGTCGAGAAGCCTTTGAACACGCTTACCAACTTATTGAAAAATCTGCAGAGGCATGGGCTAAAAAGCTCTAACTCCACGTTGCCAGGAATTAAAGAACCTTAATACATTATGACAACACAACAATCTCGACAAACAACCGATAATTCCTCTGACGAAATCGATCTAGGGAAATTGCTTGGAATTTTATTGGACGCGAAGTGGCTAATTATCGTTGTGACAGCCATTTTTGCCGTAGCTGGGGTAGCCATTGCTCTGCTTTCAACTCCAATTTACAAAGCGGATGCTTTGATTCAGATCGAGCAAAAGAGCTCTGGTGGTATTTCTGCTATGGTCGGCGATATGGGGGAACTCTTTTCACAAGAATCTTCCGCGACTACCGAAATTGAAATTATTAAATCCCGCATGATCCTGGGTGATACGGTTGACAAGTTTAATCTTACGACCGTTGCCTCACCATCATACCTACCGCTTGTGGGTAAAGGCATTGCTCGTCTAAGTGGTGACCTCAATCGGATCACCATTAGCCGCTATGAACTACCTGACTACGCACTGGGGATGGAGCACAAGCTCATCGTTCTTGATGCAGATAAAAAACAGTATCAACTGGTGCGTGAAGATGAGCGCGTGGTTCTTGAAGGTACAGCAGGTAAACTCGCACAAAACGAAGACTACACTCTGTTTGTTACGGATCTTCAATCAAGTACTGGATTTGAATTTGGTATTGCTAAGCGTTCTCGTTTAGAAGCGATTGAATGGTTAAAGCGCAACCTTTCTATTAGCGAGCGCGGTAAGCAAACGGGTATTTTAAATATTAGCTTTGAAGGTGAAGACCGCACATTAATCAGCGACATTCTGAACCATATTAGCCAAACCTATTTCTTGCAAAATGTTGAGCGTAACTCTGCTGAAGCAGAAAAAAGCTTAACGTTTTTAAAACAACATTTGCCGGAAATAAAAACGAACTTAACCTCTTCAGAAGATATCCTCAATCAATATCGCCAAGAGAACGAGTCGGTAGATTTAGGTCTTGAAGCGCAATCGACACTGAAAGTGATGGTGGAACTTGAAGCGCAGTTAAATGAGTTGACCTTTAAAGAAAGCGACATTAGCCAGCGCTTTACCAAAGATCACCCAGCGTACCGTTCACTGCTAGACAAACGTCAAACACTACTTAATGAAAAAGAGCGCCTCAATCAACAAGTACAAAAACTACCTAAGACTCAGCGCGAAATTCTTCGTATGACGCGTGATGTGGAAGTCAACCAACAGATCTACATCCAACTACTCAACAAGGTTCAAGAGCTGAGCATTATCAAAGCTGGTACTGTGGGGAACGTACGCATCCTCGATTCAGCTCAAACTTACATGGTCCCAGTTAAACCTAAGAAGCCATTGATTGCAGTACTTGCTACTCTATTGGGCGGTATGTTGAGCGTTGCCTTTGTATTAGTAAAAGCTGCGTTTCATCGTGGCGTTGAGAACCCGGATGAAATTGAACAGATTGGCCTATCGGTGTATGCAAGTGTGCCACGTTCAGAGATGCAAGAGAGCCTCTTTAGTAAGGTGAAGAAGAAACACCGAGACGGTCAAATGGCACTGCTCGCCGAAGCTAACCCTGCCGATCTTTCTGTAGAAGCCCTACGCGGTCTGCGTACTAGTTTGCACTTTGCCATGATGGAAGCAGACAATAATGTATTGATGATTTCCGGTCCCGCACCTGGTATTGGTAAGTCTTTTGTATCAACTAACTTTGCCGCAGTCGCGGCTAAAACCGGTCAACGCGTACTATTGATTGATGCGGATATGCGTAAAGGCTACCTACAGAAACCTTTTGGTTTAAAGTGGGACAATGGTTTGTCGGATCTACTGAGTGGCAAAATCGATACAGCACAATCAATAAAAACTACTTCCATAGAAAATCTGGATATCATTGCTCGCGGGCAAGTTCCGCCGAACCCGTCCGAACTGCTAATGCACCGACGTTTCAAAGAGCTATTAGATTGGGCGAGCAGTGAGTATGACCTAGTTATTGTCGATACCCCACCAGTACTTGCAGTGACTGACCCGAGTATTGTTGGTGCACTGGCTGGCACAACATTAATGGTGGCGCGATTTGGCCAAAATACGGTCAAAGAGATCGATGTTGCACGCGACCGATTTGAAAAAGCGGGTATCGAAGTGAAAGGCGTGATCTTGAACGCTGTCGAGAAAAAGGCCTCTAGCTCTTATGGCTACGGTTACTACAACTATGCTTATAAGAGTGATAGCTAAACATAGCTGCGATAGCCTGCTGGTATGTAAAACAAGTTGTTAACTATTTTACACTTTGCCTGATGTCGCATAGAATAAGCAACGGAGTGATTAAAATTCCTCCAACATCGATGTTAAAACTGTAAATTTACAAGGATAATTTTATGAAGAATATTGCTCTAGCAATGTTAGTTGCACTAGGTGCAGCAACAAATGCATTTGCTGCTGGTGAAGCTGGTGTAGCAACTGCTGGTGGTGCAAGCGGTGGTGCTGCTGGTGGTGCTGCGGCAGCTGGCGTTGCAGGCGGTGCTGCGGCAACTACGGCAGCGGTAACTGTTGCAGCTGCTGTAGCCGTTGGCGTTGTTGCTGTAGCTTCATCTGACAACGACGGTACTGACGGTACTGACGGTACTAACTAATCCGTAGTACTAACTGGCAAACACCCTTAGCATCGCTAAGGGTGTTTTTTTAGTTTTCTGTAATCACCTCTGTCATTGTCAGGATGAACAAATGACTTACTTTCGTAGTGCACTCCTAATCCTATTTGTTTTTTTCTTGTCTGGGTGCTCCCAACGCTTTCAAGATGTTAATTCAACACTTGATGAAGCTCTGTTTGGCTTTGACGATTTCACCCATGATCAAGAATATGTCGCAGGTCTGCCTTATGCCAGCATGTACGTGCGCATTAATCAAGGGCCGCAGCTCTTTATGGTGCTTGCCTACGCAGAAACAAACCCTGTGACGGGTAATACTCAGCTAAAATGGTTTTCTAGCGACAAAGCAATGATCACCACAGAAAACGGCCGTATTGTCAAAACCAATCGCCTTCCTGGTGCCAATCTCGTTGGACTATCCTCTTCTACCCAGCTTGCTGTACCGACAAGCGACACAATAGCTTGGCAAGCAGAATATGATTGGCAACCGAATTACCATTTTTCTCAGCGTGCTCAGGTAGAAAGCTACCCTGTTGGTACAGGGGTGACGAAGTCCCTATTGTGGGAAAAACAAACCCGTCATATTAAAGAAGTTGTTACCTTCAATCACAGTCAACAAGTGATGGAAAACAATTACTGGATTGATGAGCGAGGTAGCGTAGTAAAAAGTCATCAACAGTTAATCCCTCACCTTTTAGAAGTTGAGTTTGAAGTATTAAAGCCTTACGTTGAGTAATTACTATGAATCGATTATTAGACAAGCGTGTCAAATCTATACTAGGCAGAATGTTACTTGGCTGTTTACTTATTCCGGCTCCAGTTTATGCCACAGAGTTAAGCATATCTCTTCCTGCTGATCAGCTAGCCCTAGAGTACCCTCACCCCGTTCGCATTGAGCAAGTGTTTACTGATGTCATTGCTCTGCAAGGGGCAACACAACCGACTGTTTACCCTCTTGCCAATCAATTGTTTAATTTAAACAAACAGTTTCAAGCTGATGTGGAGAAGCAAGACGTACTTGAACAACTGAAAGCTCTAGCCGATAGACAGCTCATTTCAGCAGAAGCAGCAGGGGTACTCAAACTACAGATTCAAAGCTGGGACGTCGCTTATCGAGAGAAGATTGACCTCGACTTTGACCAAATACGGACCGATGCTGCCGACAACCCGATGCTTCAAGGCAATTACGAGTTGATTACTCCAGAGCGCACTCGGACGATCTCATTTGAAGGCGCTTTGTATACACCGCAAGACGTAGAGTTTGACGAGTCATTATCGCTCTCTGGTTACCTTAGCCGACTCAATCTACTCAAAAAAGCTCATCCGAGTTACGCGTGGGTTATTTACCCTGATGGGAACTTTGTGCGTAGCGGATATGCTTATTGGAACAGTCAAAATACATCACTCACTCCAGGCAGTGTTATTTTTATTGGTTTCAACTCTAGCAACAAAGAAGTACAGCAACTTGAACAGCAAATTGTTCAGCTAATCACAATGAGAAGAAGTGCAAAATGAAAAACAACAAACCCACTTTAATCCTCTCCACGCTGACTCTTCTTTCTGTACCGACTTTTGCAAGTGATGCGACTTGGAAAGTCTCGCAAACTGACTTCGGCGGCACAGGCCTTATACAAACGCCAACCGCTCGGATGGCAGCTGAAGGCGAATTCAATATGGGGGCGAGCTTCAATGATGATTATCATCATTATATGGTGTCTCTACAATTAATGAGTTGGCTTGAAACCACGATTCGCTACACCCGAGTTCCCGATCTGTATTTCAGTAATGATCCTGAATACAGCGGCGATAACTCGTATACCGACAAAGGTATTGATTTTAAA
The DNA here is from genome assembly GCF_000808535.1 of Vibrio sinaloensis. GTDB lineage: Bacteria > Pseudomonadota > Gammaproteobacteria > Enterobacterales > Vibrionaceae > Vibrio > Vibrio sinaloensis_D. Next base: position 3,664 of record NZ_JWLV01000023.1, on the reverse strand, counting down.
ATTCGCTTACTTGAGGAAAGTTATTGGCTGCCAGAGACCTCTATAGGAGTACGTGATTTTGGCGGAACCGGCTTATTTGACGCGGAATACCTTGCGGCAACTAAACGCTTTGGCAATCTTGATTTCACTCTTGGTTTGGGCTGGGGTTATTTGGGCCAAAGTGGTAATGTAACGAATCCATTTTGTAGATTCAGTGACAAGTATTGCACTCGACCAACTGACTTTAAAGGCACTGGCGGCAGTGTGGATTTTGAGCGTTGGTTTAAAGGTCCAGCTTCCGTGTTTGGTGGCATTGAATACCAGACCCCTCACCAGCCTTTGCGTATAAAGGTTGAGTACGACAGCAACGACTATAGCCAAGATTTCCCTGTCACCCGTGGCGGTAAGTCCATGCCTCAGCATACTCCTTGGAACTTTGGGGTGAACTACCGCTTGACCGATTGGGCAGATGCGAAACTGAGCTATCAACGTGGGGATACTTTGACACTGGGCTTTAACATCGACACCAACTTCAATGAAATGAAAGCCATTTGGCGTGATGAGCCAAAACCACAGGCTCAACTCAGACCAACAGAAGCAGACACTGATTGGCAGATCGTTGCTAAGCAAATCGAGCGCAACGCGGGATACAAGCAAAATACTCTAACGAAAGAGGGTGATACGCTTACCGTAAAAGGTGAACAAAGAAAGTACCGCGACAGAAACGAAGCGTTGGATCGCACTGCAGCCATTTTGTCTAACAACAGCGATGACTCAATTAAAACATTTAAAGTCGTCGAGACCCAAGATGGAATGACACTGACGGAGACAACCATCGATCGTAGGCAGTACCTCGAAGCAGCCAATCATATGGCAATCGATGCAAACGTTGAAGATAGCTTTTCAACGTCTGAACCTACTGAGGAAACCACAACAGATACACTCGCTTCAACCAAACAACGATGGGATTACGGCATCGATCCTGTGCTCAAACAAAGCATTGGTGCACCGGAAGATTTTTACTTGTACAGCATCGGCCTTAACGCGAAGTCTAACTTTTGGCTTGCGGATAATCTTGAGTTAGCTGGCTCTGTTTATTTCAACTTAACCGACAACTACGACAAGTTTAACTACGTTGAGTACTCACCGCACGTGCGCAACTATGCTACGCCTCGTGTGCGTACTATGTTCCGAGCCTATGTGCACGACAACCCAATCCGTTTGAACAGATTGCAACTCACTTGGTTTGAGCAACCAACCAAGTCGGTTTACACCCAAATATATGGCGGCTACTTGGAATCCATGTTTGCCGGTGTAGGTGGTGAAGTACTCTATCGACCACTCAACGCCAATTGGGCAATCGGTGCGGATGCTAACTTAGTAAGCCAGCGAGATCCTGATTCCTGGTTTAGTACTTTTAGCGAAGACTACTTCTTTTACGATGAAGCCGCATGTAACGCCCCTATCCCGCAATGCCAAGCCTATGTATTGAGCCAAGGTACAACTGGTCACGTGACTGGCTACTATATGCCGCAGTGGCAATTCTTAGACAGCATCTTGTTGAAAGTGAGTGCGGGTAAATTCCTTGGTGGCGATATGGGAGCTCGCATCGACTTTTCGAAACAGTTTAAGTCAGGAGTTATTGTTGGTGCGTACGCCACCTTTACCGATTTAACGGCAGAAGAATATGGTGAAGGCAGTTACAACAAAGGCTTCTACGTCTCAATTCCGATGGACATCATGACCATCAAGCCGAGCACGAGTCGAGCACAAATTGCTTGGGAACCGATCACTCGTGATGGTGGCCAAATGCTTCGCAAGCAGTACTACTTATTTGATAAGACTGATGCGAGATCGCAATGGGGCCAAAGACCTAGTAGCGTTGAATAGCGATATTGTGAGCTAGTTTAAGGGCTGATGTGAGAACATCAGCCCTTTTTAGCTCTAGAGGCTAAGTGAAGTGTGATGAGATTCTACAATGCCCAAAGACCGAGCGTTCAAGGCACATTTATTGCTAGAAAGTTAGCAGACTAGAATGACTTAGGACAAAAAATTGACGATGAAAGCAGCAAAGAGTGCTCTATTACTGACCTTACCTGCCCTAATGGTAGGCTGTGGCGGCGGAAGCGGTGGAAGCAGTGGTGGTGGCAACGGTGGTGGCACAGCACCTACCACTTATACTTGGCAGTTTGTAGAAATGAGAGAAGATACGATGACAAATATGAATGCTATTTGTCGCAACTCTCAAGCAACAATTTTTAATGTCGATGATAGTTCGTCAGACCAGAATAGCTGGCAGTACATATTTGCAGTAAAAGCTCCTCTAGGAGAGCGCTCTTTAGAACGTATTTATATCTTCAATGCTGATGGGAGCCGCTATACGGAAAGCAATCTAAACAAAGATGATATAGATCCAATAGAAGGCACTCTTAAGTTTACCAAGAATGATATTCCTGATGGCGGTTATATCGCAGTAGTTGATCGCGTAGGAAATCAAGATAACATTCTTATTTTAGATAAAGGGTCTATTTCTGACGCCCTAATCAAAATCAATTACCCTCAAGGACAGCAGTCATGCATTACCAAAGGTGCATTGCTAGCTGACAACAATCTAAAAAAAGTGAACATTGGCTATGAAGGGCAACACGTAACATCAACCTCTGTAGAAACATATCTTGGAGGCAAGTCTCCAACACAAAGCAGCACATTAAAAAATGATATTAATGTGCTCGCGTCAAACGAGTACATTCTTGTATCGGGTTACGACACTAATCTAAATATCCTTGAATATGCTTATGTAGATAAAGGATCATTAATTAATTCGTCGTCTCCAGTAAATCCTAATACTGTTTTTCTAGAAGGCATTCAGGATACAACTACTATAGACTTTATGAATACAGCTAACGCCGTGTTTTCCGCTCTACACCTGAAATCCACATACCAAAATAACACTTTTGATTGGTTCAATTGGAATACTAGCAACACCTCTTTTACAACTAGGGCTCCTGAGAAAGCTGATTATTCATATGCAACACAATATAATGGAAGTCTAAACGGTTGGGATGTTCAGCACACAAAAACTATCGACAATGGTTATGTCAATATAAACCTTAGTAACCTAGACCCATCACCTTCAAGTGTCAGCTTGGATTGCTCAAACTCTAGCTGCCAACTCAATTTGTCAGATATAACTTCACTTGATACCACAGCACTAAAACTCACGTTTACTGAAGGTAACGCCAACTATACGGTCCATACCCAAGGAGACTTAGTCCTTCCTAGGATTCCAAACGTCAGCTATCCAGACCAAAATACTGCCCTGACAACTTCGCTTCTGATTAGTGAAACCAGCAATTCTGAGTTATCAACTGCATTTCGAGTTCTAGGAAATACTAGAGACTATCAACCAGCAAACAATTTTGTTGATTTGCTATTGGCACCCGCTGATGATTTACTCCATCAAAAAGTAATGCTGTCTCATGATTACACAATCATAACTAAATAAAAGAAAGGGCAGCGCTAACACGCTAATGCCGTTCACTTAAGGTGAGCGGCATTGTTTTTTCTAGGGTATCGGCTTGGTTTTTTCTTCACTACTCTAGGGAAGGATCTTTCCCGTCTTGGCTCTAATATTAAACTCTCGCTTATTGAGTAAAAGTTCTGAAGTTGCCTAGGTATTGCTCCT
>NZ_JWLV01000022.1 GCF_000808535.1 Vibrio sinaloensis | reverse complement strand
AACATTACATAAGTAATGTTTGAATTGACTGTGCTGAATCTTTCGATTCAATGGTCACTTCGTTTCATTGAAACCTAATTTGATACCGAAGTATCTAATTGGATTATCATCAACGAGTGCCCACACAGATTGATAGGTTTATATTGTTAAAGAGCTTTCCGCTTGAGCTTCGCTCAAATCGGACGGCCATTTTAGCGAGATAAAGTTTAGTGTCAACCACTTTTTTCAAACTTTTTATCAAGCGTTTCCGCTTGGCTAATTGACCTTGCTAGCTGGCTTAACGTTTCTTTTGAAGCGTTGCCGTGTCAGCGAGGTGGCATTATAGGGATCGGAATTATCTTGGCAACCCCTTTTTGCCTTTTTTTCTAACTTTTTAACTGTTCGGTCAATAATTAAGCCAAAACAGCTAAAAACACACCTTATGATTACAAATCTACAAACTTTTGGCTAAACAAGGCAACTTTTTCCCAGTTGGTGTACTCCACTTCTTTTGTTGTATCTGTCTCTCCACCAGTCAGGGTCATGATCAGCTTAATCATCATTTTATCGAATAGACCATAGCGAGGATAATAGAGAGCACCAGCAAACACACCGATAAGCTCAGGATGCCAGGGTGATTTTTTCAAGAATGTACGAATATACGCACTGCCTTCAGGCGTATCTTTTCCCTGCTCTTCTTTACGAGCAGTTAAGTTGACGCAAAAGAAGGCTACTTTATGTTGTTTCAACTGCTCTAAGTTTTGATCGATAAAGCTATACAGTTTCTTATTAAGATGACCATAACGAATAGAGGCCCCAATCAAGATCCTGTCGTAATGACTGAAGTCGACTGTTGGGACAGTATGTAGGTCCACCAGCTCACACTCGAAGTCTGTGAGTTGTTCTTCTATATAATTAAGAATTTTTTTTGTCTGCCCTTCACGAGAAGAGTATAAAAATAGTGCTTTAGCCAAAATTGTTCCTTAACTCCGCCAAAACGTAGGCGTGAGTAGTATAAGAAGAGTGAACACTTCTAGACGACCAAACAGCATGGATACGATCAACACCCACTTTGCTTTGTCATTAATATCACCAAAATGAAGCGCCACCTCACCTAAACCAGGGCCTAAATTGTTCAATGTCGCTGCGACCGCAGAGAAAGCGCTCAGTTCATCAATACCCGTCGCGATTAACGCTAGCATACAAACCACGAACACTAGCGCATAAGCAGAGAAGAATCCCCAAACCGCATCAACAACACGCTGTGACAAGGCGGTACCACCCACTTTGATGGTATAAACCGCACGCGGGTGAACCAAACGCTTCAGCTCACGAGCACCTTGTAAGGTCAGTAGCAGAATACGGATCACTTTCATGCCACCACCTGTCGAGCCAGCACAACCACCGATAAAAGAAGAGAACAATAGCAACACTGGTAAGAACAATGGCCAATCAGAGAAACCTGTTGTGGTAAAACCCGCTGTAGTTGATATGGAAACAGTTTGGAATAGCGCTTGGTCAAACGCGTCGTACACCGAGTCATAAGAGTGGTGATTCAACAGCACTAAAAAACATACAACAAACAAGATCGCTTGAATGAATAGAAAGGCGCGAAACTCTGGATCTTTCCAATAGTATTTAGGATGTACACCACCAGATGCAAACGCGGCGAAGTGCAAAGAATAGTTACATGCCGAGATCAACAAGAAGACAACGGTAATCATGTTAATGGCGTAGCTATCAAAGTAGCCCATACTCGCATCGTGTGTGGAGAAGCCACCAATTGCGATAGTAGAGAAACTATGACTAATCGCATCGAACGGGGTCATGCCCGCTAGCCAAAACGCACCAGCGCAGGCCAGAGTCAAACTCAGATAGATATACCAAAGCGCTTTTGCTGTCTCAGCAATCCTAGGAGTCATCTTGGAGTCTTTTACCGGACCAGGGATTTCTGCGCGGTAAAGCTGCATACCACCGATACCTAAGACTGGAAGGATGGCAACGGCAAGAACGATGATGCCCATACCACCAAACCATTGCAGAAACTGGCGATAGAACAAGATCGCTTTTGGCAAATCATCCAAACCAACAATCACTGTAGCACCAGTGGTTGTTAAGGCAGAAAAGGATTCAAAGAACGCATCGGTTACCGAAATATTTGGGTTGTCTGAAAGTAAAAAGGGAATAGAGCCGGCACTACCAAGTACAGTCCAAAACAGGACGACGATCAAAAAGCCATCTCGAGCTTTTAATTCGTGCTTAAAGCGACGATTGGGGAACCAACATACTGCACCACAAAATAGCAGTACGAAAAAAGTAGTAACAAACGCAACCCCCGCGCCATCACGATAAATAAGCGCAACCAAAGCGGGCGCAAGCATGGAGACACTAAAAAGGGCGAGCAGTAGCCCGACAATGCGAATAATTGAACGAAATTGCATGTGTGATTAATGAATGAAGCAGAGCTTCCAACTTCCTAGTATTTATTGTCCCTTCAGAGGGGTAACATGTGCTTTTGCACCACTTTTATTGATTACGCTCTGGGTGAAATCTGCGACATGTCTGCGCTCAATTTCAACCACCATTCGCACTTGGTCACTATACTCTGCCGATATTTCATGGCCTTCAAATTGGCCGATGAGGGACTGAGCAATAGGCATAAACCCATAGTCTAACTCTAGTTGCAATTGTGCGGTTATTTTTTTCTCAATTGTTTGAAGCAGCTTGAGCGCTTGTTGCACGCCGCCGCCATAAGCTTTGACCAAGCCACCTGTACCGAGCTTAATACCACCAGAGTAACGAGTGACTACCGCTGTAATCTCACCAACCCCGGAGCCAGACAACTGAGCAAGAATCGGTTTACCTGCCGTTCCTGAGGGTTCCCCATCATCACTGAAGCCCCACTGCATGGAATCTTCTGGTCGCCCGGCAACGAATCCCCAACAATTATGGCGAGCGTCTGAATGTTTGTTTTTTATTTTTTCGACAAAAGCTTTCGCTGCATCAATATTTGGCGTGTGAGCTAAGTAGGTAATAAAGACGCTTTTCTTTATTTCCTCTTCATACTGACAAGGCTCAGAAGGTATTAAATAAGGTGTGTCGTTCATAATAACGCTAGGTTTTCTCAGATCATTTGAGTCTATCACGACCACTCTTTACTCGTCGCCCTTGATCTGCACCAGCGCACAATGTTAAACACTTGTTTAAAAAATGTATTGAATTTAACCAGAGACCGATCCAAACTAACCTCACTGGTCAAACCAGATTAAAAATATAACAGCTTTCCTGCTTGCCTGTTACCAGCCTTATGTGACAGGTGAACACACAATCCAAGATTGTATGTCATGGAGATAGACAATGATTTACCAAGCCGAAACCCTACAGGTAAAGGAAATACAAGATGGCATTGCAGAACTTAACTTCTGCTCTCCAAAATCCGTTAACAAACTCGACCTAGCAACACTAGAGTCACTCGACAAAGCCCTTGATGCACTAAAAGCGCACCAAGGACTGAAGGGCTTGATGCTCACCTCAGATAAAGACGCGTTCATTGTTGGCGCAGATATCACCGAATTCTTAGGTCTTTTCGCTAAGACAGACGCTGAGCTCGATCAGTGGCTGCAATTTGCTAACAGCATCTTTAACAAGCTAGAAGACTTACCCGTTCCGACTATCTCGGTACTAAAAGGCCACACGTTAGGTGGCGGTTGTGAGTGCGTGCTTGCAACTGACATCCGAATTGGTGATGAGACCACCAGCATCGGTCTACCAGAAACAAAACTGGGTATCATGCCGGGCTTTGGTGGTTGTGTGCGTCTGCCACGTGTTATTGGCGCCGACAGCGCAATGGAAGTGATCACACAAGGCAAAGCGTGTCGTGCGGATGAGGCATTAAAGATTGGTCTTCTGGATGCGGTTGTTGATAGCGACGCACTTTACGAGTCAGCACTCAAGACACTAACCTCCGCAATTAACGAGAAGTTGGACTGGCAAGCTCGTCGTAAGCAAAAGACATCACCACTTACGCTAAGTAAGCTCGAATCAATGATGAGCTTCACCATGGCGAAGGGCCTGGTGGCACAAAAAGCGGGTCCTCACTACCCCGCTCCAATGACAGCCGTTATTACTATTGAAGAAAGCGCTCGTTTCGCTCGTAACGAAGCACTCGACATTGAACGTAAGCACTTCGTAAAACTGGCTAAGTCTGAAGAAGCAAAATCACTGGTTGGCTTGTTCCTCAACGACCAATACATCAAAGGGCTTGCTAAAAAATCAGCGAAGTCAGCGAGTAAAGACACGCAACGTGCGGCTGTGCTTGGTGCGGGCATTATGGGCGGCGGTATCGCCTACCAATCTGCACTCAAAGGCGTACCGGTGTTAATGAAAGACATCGCGCAACCTTCACTCGACTTAGGCATGACTGAAGCATCTAAGCTGCTGAATAAACGCTTATCTCGTGGTCGCATTGATGGCTTTAAGATGGCTGGTATTTTAGCGTCTATTACACCGAGCCTACATTACGCAGGCATCGAAGAATCAGACGTAATTGTTGAAGCCGTAGTAGAAAACCCGAAAGTAAAAGCAGCAGTGCTGAGTGAAGTCGAATCACATGTCAGTGAAGACACGGTTATCACCTCAAACACCTCGACGATTCCAATCAATCTATTAGCGAAATCGCTAAAACGCCCAGAAAACTTCTGTGGCATGCACTTCTTCAACCCAGTGCACCGCATGCCTCTTGTTGAGATCATCCGTGGTGAACATACCTCTGATGAAACCATAAATCGCGTTGTTGCGTACGCAGCGAAAATGGGCAAGTCACCCATTGTCGTTAATGACTGCCCTGGGTTCTTTGTAAACCGCGTGTTGTTCCCATACTTTGGCGGCTTCAGCATGCTACTTCGCGATGGCGCGGACTTTACGAAAATCGACAAAATCATGGAACGTAAGTTTGGCTGGCCGATGGGACCTGCATACTTGCTCGATGTCGTTGGTATTGATACTGCTCACCACGCACAAGCCGTTATGGCGCAAGGTTTCCCAGAGCGTATGGGTAAACAAGGTCGTGACGCGATCGATGCACTGTTCGAAGCAAGCAAATACGGTCAGAAGAATGGCAGTGGCTTCTACAGCTACACCATAGATAGAAAAGGTAAGCCGAAGAAAACCTTCTCTGAAGAGATCTTGCCGGTGCTCGCTGACGTTTGTGCCGATAAGCAGGACTTTGACGATCAGACCATCATTCAACGTATGATGATTCCGATGATCAACGAAGTGGTACTGTGTCTACAAGAAGACATCATTGCCACTCCACAAGAAGCGGATATGGCACTGGTTTACGGTCTTGGTTTCCCTCCATTCCGCGGCGGTGTATTCCGCTACCTAGATAGCGTAGGTATCGCTGAGTTTGTTGCAATGGCAAAACAATACTCAGAGCTTGGTGCTATGTACCAAGTACCACAGATGCTGATTGATATGGCGGCGAAAGGTGAAAGCTTTTACGGTGCACAACAGCAAGGTTCTATCTAAGGAGGGATTCTAAAATGACTAATCAAACAAGAAATGTTGTCGTAGTCGATTGTCTACGTACGCCAATGGGTCGCTCTAAAGGTGGTGCTTTCCGTCATACACGAGCAGAAGATCTATCTGCGCGCCTAATGAAAGGTATTCTTGCACGTAACCCACAAGTAAACCCAAGTGAAATTGAAGATATCTACTGGGGCTGTGTACAACAAACCCTAGAACAAGGCTTTAACGTGGCACGTAATGCGGCGCTACTTGCTGGTCTACCAATTGAGATTGGCGCCGTGACGGTTAACCGCTTGTGTGGTTCCTCAATGCAAGCGCTTCACGATGGTACACGTGCCATCATGACGGGTGATGCTGAGATCTGCCTAATTGGTGGCGTTGAGCACATGGGACACGTTCCAATGAACCACGGTGTCGACTTCCACCCAGGTATGTCAAAAACGGTCGCCAAAGCCGCAGGTATGATGGGCTTAACCGCAGAAATGCTTGGTAAGCTACATGGTATCAGCCGCGAACAGCAAGATGAGTTTGCGGCACGTTCTCATGCTCGTGCACATGCAGCGACTGTAGAGGGGCGTTTTAAAAACGAAATCCTACCAATTGAAGGTCATGCGGCTGACGGCACGCTGTTCACTCTGGATTACGATGAAGTCATTCGCCCTGAAACATCCGTTGAAGGTCTATCTCAACTTCGTCCTGTTTTCGATCCAGCAAACGGCACAGTAACAGCCGGTACATCATCGGCGCTGTCTGATGGTGCATCAGCGATGTTGATCATGAGCGAAGAGAAAGCCAATGAACTTGGTTTGAAGATTCGCGCACGCATTAAAGGTATGGCAATTGCCGGCTGTGATCCTTCTATCATGGGTTACGGTCCTGTACCTGCGACGCAAAAAGCGCTCAAGCGTGCTGGTCTTTCCATTGAAGACATGGATGTGGTTGAGCTAAACGAAGCATTTGCTGCGCAGTCTCTACCATGTGCTAAAGACTTAGGTCTGCTTGATGTGATGGATGAGAAGGTCAACCTTAACGGTGGTGCGATTGCATTGGGTCACCCGCTTGGTTGTTCTGGCTCACGTATCTCAACGACGTTAATCAACCTAATGGAAGCCAAAGACGCGAAATACGGTCTGGCAACCATGTGTATCGGTTTAGGTCAGGGTATCGCGACCGTGTTTGAGCGCCCTTAGTAAGCCAAGCTATATTTTTGTAATCAAAGCGCCAGTCCACACTGGCGCTTTTCATTACGCTTGCAACCAATCTTGATAAAGCTGATCACTCGAACCCAAATAATCGACCATCCATTGAATCATCTTGTGGTTTTCATCTTTGCGCCAAACTAAACAACAGTGGCTCAGCGGCTTATCTTCAGGAAGAATTTTCTCGACCAAAACGCCTTCAGTGATCAACGGCTGCGCGATATGGCGCGGCATATAACCCACCCCGACACCATGCTTTAAGCATTCAATAGCGCTATACCAGTTCGGCAATAACAATCGACGCTGCTTTGGATAATGAACGGTGTGACGCTTTGGTAGCACACTCGAGGTATCATCTAAACAAATTGCAGGGAATTGGCTGACAAACTCTTCTGTTAGGTGCTGCTGTTTAACACAGGCATGGCTTGATGACATAACAAACGTCCAATCCAAGAGACCCATGGCTTTGACTTCAAAGTCTCCACCGACTGGAATGGCCGATGTCGCGCCAACGACAATATCGGCACGCCCCTGTGAAATAGCCTCCCACGAGCCATTAAACACTTCCATATTGATCTGCAGCTCCGCATTGGGAAACGTTTGATAGAAATCTTCAATAAGAGGCTTGAGCCGCTCCAGCTTAACCACATTATCCAGCGTCAACTTAAGTGTTTTCTTCCACCCTTGAGCTACCCGTCGAGTCTGGGCTTTTACCTCTTCCATCTGCCTAAGCATCGTTCTAGCTTGAGTAAGGAAAAGCTCTCCCGCAGGAGTCAGCTCTACCTTTCTAGGCAGTCGCTTAAACAAAACCACATCCAACTCTTGTTCTATTTGCCGAATGCTATAACTGATGGCAGAAGGTACTTTATGTAATACCTCAGCGGCAGCGGTAAAACTCTCTAGCCGCGCAACGGTGTCCACCAGCTCTAGGGACGATTGGGAAAAAGCACTCATAACCACCTTTCAATTTTTTTGATTGATAACTGCAAATTTTAGCGTTTTATTTTATTAAAAGTGAAGAATAGACTACTCAAGTTAATAAAAAGGTTGGCGCCGGCTGATAACTATCTATCAATTATTTTGAATGGAAAAATGATGAATATTTCAAAATTACAACTTTTTTACTTAGCTCTTTTATCTATGCTCGGCTTCATTGCTACTGATATGTATTTGCCTGCATTTAAAGCGATGGAGATAGATTTTGCTACAGGGCCAGAGCAAATCGCCCTATCTCTTACTGTATTCTTAGTGGGTATGGCACTTGGCCAACTCTTATGGGGTCTAGCTTCGGATAAATTTGGTCATAGAAATACTCTGGCGGCGGGTCTAACACTATTCACCGTTGCTTCATTTGGCTTGGCTTACAGTGACCAAGTGTGGCAACTTCTCACATTGCGCTTTGTCCAAGCGATCGGTGTGTGCGCGCCAGCTGTTATCTGGCAAGCGATGGTCATTAAGCGTTACTCGAGCAGTAGCCAACAAATTTTTGCTACCATCATGCCATTAGTCGCGTTGTCCCCCGCATTGGCCCCACAATTAGGCGTGCTTCTCGCCGATAATTTTGGCTGGAGCAGTATTTTTATTGCGCTCACGCTAATGGGCATCATGCTAGTTATAGCGACGATGGCACAAAACAATGAAGAAGTAGAATCAAAGCAAACCAGCATATCGTCAGACATTAAGGCGCTACTCGGCTCTAAAACGTACCTTGGTAACGTGTTGATGTTCGCCACCGCCTCTGCGGCGTTCTTTGCTTACCTGACCGGAATGCCAGAAATCATGGCGCAACTGGGCTACGAAGCGAAGGACATTGGTTTGAGTTTTATCCCACAAACCATCGCCTTCATGCTAGGTGGTTACTTGGGTAAGGTGGGCGTACGCAAGTTTGGCGATGAGAAAGTGCTGCGCCAACTGATAGGTCTGTTCAGCGTTGCTGCTCTGCTTATTTTCCTCGCTTCACAGTGGCAACTAACATCAATCTGGCCAATCCTAGCGCCTTTCTGCTTGATTGCGGTAGCGAATGGTGCGCTGTACCCAATCGTGGTAAACCGTGCATTAGCAAGTGCGAAACAAAGCCCAGCGACGGCTGCTGGTCTACAAAACAGCCTACAAATTACCGTGAGCAGCCTTTCAAGTGCACTTGTTGCCGCGATGGCAAGCCAAGCTCAGATGGTCACAGGCGTTGCAATCATCATCTGTATGGGTGGACTATGGGTGGGTTATATCCTGTCAAATCGAGAACTCTCTCAGCACTTCACAACGCCTGATAATGCTCGCGTCGTGAGTGAAGAGGAACTCTAATTTTTAATCGTAAGAGCCGCTGTTGTGCGGCTCTCTATCTCAATTAGAGACGTTACATACTCTTTAAGCCCCAATTTTTGGCGGTTTGCTTGAAGAAGCCTTGCGTTTTTTTCAGTTCAACCCAGTGGTTAATGTAGTTGATCCATACTTGGTCATCTTGCGGTAACAACATGGCAATTGGCGTTGGTTTGCGTGGTTCTTTCACCGGCACAATAGCCAACTGCTTAAACTTTTCCACCAGCGTTGCGGCTTCTACATTTGAGGTAACGGAAACATCAGCTCGACGGGCAAGCAGTTCTTGGAAATCACGAGCAGGCGCTTCAATCACAATGTGTTGCGCAGATGGGAAGAAGTCTTTGACCATTTTTTCTTGTACAGTACCAAGCGTTGCAGCCACTTTTACATCCGGCTTATCGAAATCAGCCCAGTCAGAGAATTTCGCCAAATCTTTCTTTTGCACCACTGGTACAAACGCGAGGTAGAAATATGGTTGGCTATAACCCGCCACCTTCGCTCGAGACATATTTAACGATGCACTGCCGGTGATGTCATATTTGTTCGCAGTAATCCCATTCACGAGCGTTTTCCAATCGGTAGCGACAAACTCCACCTCAACACCCAAATCTTTTGCTAACTCTGTGGTCACATCAATATCGAACCCACGGTAACTGTTCGTCGCGGGATCTTTCATTGTCATTGGATTCCAGTCTCCAGTGGTGCCAACACGTAACACACCATTCTCTAGTATTTCGTGTAATCGGCTATCCGCATAAGCCAACTGAGTAAGCGCGAGTAACCAAAGACCAACAGCAAAAATTAGCTTTCTCATTCTATTTCCTTATATATTTATTTTGATTCGAGATTTATAAAAACACTCTTGATAACATAGCAGTAACAAGCGGCATTTATTAGTCAAGTTAGGAAATGAAGATTGAATAATCGAACTCTGTGGCTGTTTTTCCCATTTTTACTGACTGGTTGCTCGGATTATCAGTGGGGTTGGTATGTGCTGGATCCTTCAACCGAGCAAGGACTCACTAACATCCGCTTTCTGATTGCTGGGTTCAACGACACGATTCAAGTTTCTCTTCTTAGCATGTTGTTTGCCATGACTATCGGTTTGCTCGTCGCACTCCCTGCACTTTCCAACTCACCTATCCTAAAGGGGATAAATCGCCTCTATGTGGAGATCATTCGCTCGATACCCGTCTTAGTACTATTGCTGTGGGTCTATTATGGAATGCCGACGTTGCTGGATGTGTCTTTGGATCACTTCTGGGCGGGGGTTATTGCTCTAACCGTCGCCGAAAGTGCTTTTATGGCCGAGGTCTTTCGAGGAGGGATCCAAGCGATAAGTCGTGGTCAGCATGAAGCAGCGGAGTCGTTGGGGCTGAGTTATTGGCAGAAAATGCGCTTGGTGATTCTACCCCAAGCGTTTAGGCAGATCTTACCGCCGCTTGGTAACCAGTTTGTCTATATTCTTAAAATGAGTTCATTAGTCAGTGTGATTGGTTTAAGTGACTTGACTCGACGTGCCAATGAACTAGTAGTTAATGAGTACTTACCTCTAGAAATATACACCTTCTTAGTTCTGGAATATTTAGTCTTAATCTTGCTGGTTTCTCAGGCTGTTCGCTGGCTAGAAAAACGTATCGCTATTCCCAGCCATTAACCCTCATAATAAAGCCGCTCATAAAGAGCGGCTTAGAAAAAATGACTTAAAGCTTGTTAGTGCTTACTTCTTTTTTACAGGACGCTGCCAACCGGTAATCTTACGCTCTTTCGCACGAGTAATGACCAGTTCACCCTCAGCGACATCTTTGGTCAGCGTCGTGCCTGCCCCAATCGTTGCGCCATCAGCAATAGTCACTGGCGCAACAAGCTGGCTGTCAGAGCCAATAAACACATCGTTACCGATCACAGTCTTAAACTTGTTTGCACCATCGTAGTTGCACGTAATAGTACCTGCACCGATATTCGTACGCTGGCCGATCTCTGCATCACCTAAGTAAGTTAAGTGATTAGCTTTCGAGCCTTCACCAATGCGTGCATTCTTCACTTCAACGAAGTTACCGACGTGAGAGTCGTTACGCATCTCCGCGCCAGGACGCAGGCGAGTGAATGGCCCCACTGTACATTCTTCGCCAACAGTAGCACCTTCGATTACACTGTATGGGCGAATAACCGTGTTGTCGTCGATTTCACAATCTTTCAAAACACAACCCGTGCCGATTACGACATTGTCACCCAGAGATACGTTACCTTCGATGATAACGTTGGCATCAATTTCACAATCCATACCACATTGAAGCTCACCACGTAGATCAAAACGTGCTGGGTCGCGCAACATTACCCCCTGCTCAAGCAGTTTTTTTGCCTGCATTGACTGAAATGCGCGCTCAAGACGTGCCAACTGAGCTCGGTCGTTCACACCTTCCACTTCGATTGGGTTAACAGGGTGTACCGCCTCTACCGCTCGACCCTCGTCGTGTGCAGTCGCAATGACATCCGTTAGGTAGTATTCACCCTGTGCATTTTCATTATTAAGACCCGATAACCAACGCTTAAGATCGCCGCCAGTTGCTACCATGACGCCAGTATTGATTTCTTTGATCAACTTCTGTTCATCGGTTGCATCTTTTTGCTCGACGATAGCAACAACAGGACCATTGCGACGAACGATACGACCATAGCCCATTGGGTTATCAAGGACGACAGTCAGCAGTGCAATACCACCTGTAGGCTGCGCATCCAGCAAACCTTCGATCGTTTCTTCCGAGATCAGTGGTACATCACCATAAAGCACTAAGATCTTTTCATCATCTTCAAACTGAGGAGAAGCTTGATCCACTGCATGACCTGTACCCAATTGATCCGCCTGAAGTACCCAGTTCACATTCTCTTGCGCGAGCTCTGTTTGCATTTGATCACCGCCGTGTCCATAAACCAAATGAATATTCTGCGCTCCGAGGTTATTACAAGTATCAATCACATGTTTGACCATAGGTTTGCCTGCCAACGTGTGGAGCACCTTAGGCTTGTTAGAGTACATGCGAGTACCTTTACCCGCTGCGAGAATCACCGCGCTAAATTTCATGAATGGACCTGTATGACGTTGTATTAAAATTGAGAGGTATTTTAGACACTAATCGTTAATTAGTTAATTGATCAGGAAAAATTTCTAATAAAAAATAAGCAAAAAGGCGGTCAATTGACCGCCTTTATCACTTTTAAAACAACACCGTTGCTTAACGACGCTGTTTCGTCAGCTCGATTACTCGTAGCTGAGCAATGGCTTTAGCCAGTTCACTAGCCGCTTGAGCGAAGTCCATATCACCGTGCTGGTTTTGAATTGCTTCTTGAGCACAACGCTTAGCTTCTTCAGCCTTAGCTGCGTCCAGTTCTTCACCACGGATAGCTGTATCAGCCAGTACAGTCGCTGTACCAGGTTGAACTTCTACCATACCACCAGAAACATAAATAAATTCCTCGTGGCCGTGCTGCTTAACAAGTCGCACCATTCCAGGCGTGATAGCGGTTAGCAGCGGAGTGTGCCCATGGAAAATACCAAGTTCACCTTCGCTACCGGTCACCTGAAACGTTTCAACACGACCAGAGAAGATTTTCTTCTCAGCGCTTACTACGTCTAGGTGAAAGGTTATTGCTGCCATATCGCCTCCTAGTTAGCCTTATAGCTTCTTCGCATTCTCGATAGCATCTTCAATTGCACCGCAGTACATGAACGCTTGCTCTGGAATGTCATCGTAATCACCAGCTAGTAGACCTTTAAAGCCACGTAGAGTCTCTTTTAGAGGTACGTAAACACCTGGGTCGCCAGTAAATACTTCCGCTACGTGGTAAGGCTGAGTTAGGAAACGCTCAATCTTACGTGCACGAGATACAACTTGCTTATCTTCTTCAGATAGCTCGTCCATACCTAGAATCGCAATGATATCTTTCAGCTCTTTGTAGCGCTGAAGTGTCTGCTGAACGCCACGAGCAATGTCGTAGTGCTCTTGACCAACAACTAGAGGGTCAAGCATACGAGATGTTGAATCTAGTGGGTCGATCGCAGGGTATAGACCCATTGCAGCGATGTTACGGTTAAGTACAACCGTTGCATCCAAGTGCGCGAACGTTGTTGCTGGCGACGGGTCAGTCAAGTCATCCGCAGGTACGTATACCGCCTGTACAGACGTGATAGAACCTGATTTCGTTGACGTGATACGCTCCTGCAGTACACCCATCTCTTCTGCAAGAGTTGGCTGGTAACCTACCGCTGAAGGCATACGACCTAGCAGTGCTGATACCTCTGTACCTGCAAGTGTGTAACGGTAGATGTTATCAACGAACAGTAGAACGTCACGACCTTCGTCACGGAACTTCTCTGCCATTGTTAGACCAGTCAGTGCAACACGTAGACGGTTACCTGGTGGCTCGTTCATCTGACCGTAAACCATCGCTACCTTAGACTCTTCAGGATTTTCAACGTTTACAACGCCCGCTTCCTGCATCTCAAAGTAGAAATCGTTACCTTCACGAGTACGCTCACCTACACCAGCAAATACTGATAGACCAGAGTGCTGAAGTGCGATGTTGTTGATAAGTTCCATCATGTTAACGGTCTTACCTACACCAGCACCACCGAATAGACCGATTTTACCACCCTTAGCGAATGGACAAACTAGGTCGATTACTTTAACGCCAGTCTCTAGTAGAGCGATCTCGTTTGATTGCTCTTCGTAGCTTGGTGCTTCACGGTGGATAGAGTAAGTCTCTTCCGCACCGATTTCACCACACTCGTCAATTGCGTCACCTAGAACGTTCATGATACGACCTAGGGTCTTAGTACCTACTGGTACTGAAATTGGAGCGCCTGTATTTACTACTTCAACTCCACGACGTAAACCATCAGAGCTACCCATTACGATACAACGAACTACGCCACCGCCTAGCTGTTGTTGAACCTCAAGAACTAGACGCTCTTTTGATTCTGTTACGTTCAGAGCGTCATATACACTTGGTACTTCACTCTGTGGGAACTCTACGTCGACTACTGCACCGATGATCTGTACGATCTTACCTGTAGCCATCGTTAATCCTCTAAACTGTTTCGTTTTACCTAAGCTTAAACCGCTGCCGCACCTGAAACGATTTCAGATAGCTCTTGTGTGATCGCAGCCTGACGGGCTTTGTTGTACACAAGTTCTAAATCATCAATCAAGTTGCTCGCATTATCAGTTGCAGCTTTCATTGCAATCATTCGAGCCGCTTGCTCACAAGCAAGGTTCTCAACCACACCTTGGTATACTTGAGATTCCACATAACGCACTAGAAGCGTGTCTAGTAGCGCTTTTGGTTCTGGCTCGTAGATGTAGTCCCACTGGTGGGTACGCTGCATCTCTTCGCTGTCCGATTTAGGCAAAGGTAGTAATTGATCGATCGTTGGTTGTTGAACCATAGTGTTCACAAACTTGTTGCTCACGACATATAAACGGTCCAACTCACCTTCATCGTATTTCTTCAGCATTACGCTTACAGAACCGATTAGGTCTTCAAGGCTAGGCTTATCACCTAGACCAGAAACCTGTGCCGCTACTTTTGCACCGCTGTTGTTAAAGAAGCCAGTTGCTTTAGAACCAATCAATGCCAGTTCAATTTCAGCGCCTTTCTCTTTCCAGCTTTGCATGTCTGTGACTGCTTTTTTGAACACGTTAATGTTCAAGCCGCCACATAGGCCACGGTCTGTAGAAACGATGATGTAACCAACACGCTTAGCTTCACGCTCTTCTAGGTATGGATGACGATACTCTAGACTCGCGTTAGCTACGTGACCGATCACTTTACGTATTGTTTCAGCGTATGGACGAGAAGCTTCCATTGCATCTTGAGAACGACGCATTTTTGAAGCTGCTACCATTTCCATTGCTTTCGTAATCTTCTGAGTGCTTTTAACACTACCGATTTTATTACGTATCTCTTTTGCGCCGGCCATCGTTACTCTCCATTAGTTGGTGGCATTACTGCCACCGACCTATTACCAAGTTTGGGTTGCTACGAAGTCGTCAGTCAGCTTCTTAAGCTGCGCTTCAACTTCATCGTTGTATGCACCCGTCTTGTCGATCTCAGCTGCAAATTCAGCGTATTGACCGCGAGCGAACGATAGTAGAGCCGCTTCGAAATCTAGCAGTTTGCTTAGTTCAACATCTGCTAGGTAGCCGCGCTCTGCCGCAAAGATTACTAGCGCTTGGTCAAATACAGACATAGGAGCGTACTGCTTCTGCTTCATTAGTTCTGTAACTTTCTGACCGTGGTCTAGCTGTTTCTTTGTCGCTTCATCAAGGTCAGATGAGAACTGTGCGAATGCCGCAAGTTCACGGTACTGAGCTAGTGCTGTACGGATACCGCCTGATAGCTTCTTGATGATTTTCGTCTGTGCAGAACCACCAACACGAGATACTGAGATACCTGGGTCAACCGCTGGGCGAACACCCGCGTTGAATAGCTCAGTCTGTAGGAAGATCTGACCGTCAGTAATCGAGATTACGTTTGTCGGTACGAATGCTGAAACGTCACCAGCTTGAGTTTCAATGATAGGTAGTGCAGTTAAAGAACCTGTCTTACCTTTCACTTCACCGTTAGTGAACTTTTCTACGTATTCTTCGCTTACACGAGCTGCACGCTCTAGTAGACGTGAGTGGAGGTAGAAAACGTCACCTGGGAATGCTTCACGACCTGGTGGGCGTTTTAGTAGTAGAGAGATCTGACGGTAAGCTACCGCTTGCTTAGATAGATCATCATAAACAATCAGTGCGTCTTCGCCGCGATCACGGAAGTATTCACCCATCGCACAACCTGCGTATGGCGCTAGGTATTGTAGCGCTGCAGATTCAGAAGCAGATGCAACAACAACGATAGTGTTTGCTAGCGCGCCGTGCTCTTCTAGTTTGCGAACTACGTTAGCGATAGTCGATGCTTTCTGACCGATAGCTACGTAGATTGAGAAAATACCAGAGTTTTTCTGGTTGATGATTGCATCGATCGCCATTGCTGTTTTACCAGTCTGACGGTCACCGATTACAAGCTCACGCTGACCACGACCGATTGGGATCATTGAGTCAACAGATTTGTAACCCGTTTGAACAGGTTGATCAACCGATTTACGGTCGATTACACCTGGTGCAATCACTTCTACAGGCGAAGACAGTTTCGCTTCGATTGGGCCTTTACCATCAATTGGCTCACCTAGCGTGTTTACAACACGACCAAGCAATTCAGGACCAACTGGTACTTCAAGAATACGACCAGTACCTGTAACTTTCATGCCTTCCTTAAGGTCAGCATATGGGCCCATTACAACCGCACCAACCGAGTCACGCTCAAGGTTAAGTGCTAGTGCATAACGGCCACCCGGTAATTCAATCATTTCACCTTGCATCACGTCCGCTAGGCCGTGAATGCGAATGATACCGTCGCTTACCGATACGATAGTACCTTCGTTGCGAGCTTCACTAACAACTTCGAAAGATTCGATACGTTGTTTGATTAGATCGCTAATTTCCGTGGAATTAAGTTGCATGCTCCAATCCCCATTAAGACTGCAATGCATCGCTCAGGCGGCTTAAACGGCCACGTGCTGAGTTATCGATGACTAAGTCTCCGGCTCTAATAATAACCCCACCAAGTAGGGCCTCATCTACGCTGCAATTCAGCTGGACTTTGCGTTCAAGACGCGTTTCAAGTTTGCTGCTGATGTCTGCTTTTTGCTGGTCAGAAAGCTCTGTTGCTGAAGTCACTTCAACGGTGATTTCTTTCTCGTGTTCTTGCTTAAGTAACAAGAACTCAGCGCATACATCAGGAAGGGCCTGTAATCGACCATTCTCAGCCATCACCTTAATCAGGTTTTGACCAAACTCATCAACTTGTTCGCCACATACCGCAACAAATACTTCTGCAAGTTTGTCTGCAGACATTGAGCTGGTTAACAGCTCATGAATTTGTTCGTTATTGGCAACTTCCGCTGCAAAAGACAACATTTGACCCCATTGGTCTAGTTGGTCTTTTTCAACAGCAAAGTCGAATGCTGCTTTAGCATAGGGGCGTGCGATAGTAGTCATATCAGCCATGTGCGCCCCCAGACTTAAAGTTTTGCAGTAATGTTGTCGAGAAGATCTTTGTGCGCATCTTTATCGATTGAACGCTCAAGGATTTTCTCAGCACCAGCTAAAGCCAGAGTTGCAACTTGTTTGCGCAGTTCATCGCGCGCACGGTTGCGTTCAGCTTCAATTTCAGCTTCCGCTTGAGCAAGGATTTTCTGGCGTTCTGCCTGAGCTTCCTCGCGAGCTTCGTCTAGAATTTGAGTCTTACGCTTGTTCGCTTGCTCAATGACCTCAGTTGCTGTGCGCTTCGCTTCTTTCATTTGAGAAGAAGCATTAGCTTGAGCTAGATTCAAGTCTTTCTCAGCTCGTTCTGCCGCTTGAAGGCCATCAGCGATTTTTTTCTGACGTTCTTCAATAGCGTTCATGATTGGCGGCCATACATATTTCATGCAGAACCACACAAACATTGCGAACGAGATTGCTTGACCTAGCAGAGTTGCGTTCATATTCACAACAGCTACCCCTCTTTATTGGACTTAGTGTTAATCAATGACAAACCGATGCTTGCCTTTGAAAAGCAAAGATTAACCAGCTAGTTGACCAACGAATGGGTTTGCGAAAGTAAATAGTAGAGCGATTACGATACCGATCATTGGAACCGCATCCAGTAGACCCGCGATGATGAACATCTTAACTTGTAGCATTGGTGCCATTTCTGGTTGACGTGCAGCACCTTCTAGGAATTTACCACCTAGTACTGCGAAGCCGATTGCAGTACCTACTGCACATAGACCAACGATGATTGCTACTGCGATTGCTGAAAAGCTCAATACAGTTTCCATTACTATCTCCAAATATACTTTTGACTAATAAGAGTTTAAAAAATTAGTGATCGCTGTCTTCGTGTGCCATTGACATATAAACAATCGTTAGCATCATAAACACGAAGGCCTGAATCGTGATTACCAGAATATGGAAAATCGCCCACGGAAGTGAACCCATCCATTGAAGGAACCATGGTAGCATTGCCGCACAAAGAATGAATACAACCTCACCTGCGAACATGTTACCGAATAGACGCATACCAAGTGATAGAGGTTTCGCTAGTAGCGATACCACTTCAATCAGTAGGTTAAACGGAATCATCGTCCAGTGATTAAATGGATGTAATGCTAGTTCTTTGGCAAACCCACCTAGACCTTTCACTTTGATGCTGTAGAAAATCATCAGAGCGAATACGCCTATTGCCATTCCCATGGTGATGTTCGCATCAGCAGAAGGTACTATCTTAAGATAAGGAATACCTAGCCAATGCTCTGCTGGGTAAGGTAAGAAATCGATAGGCACAAGGTCCATCAAGTTCATTAAAAATACCCAACAAAAGATAGTCAGTGCGAGAGGGGCAATCAATGGGTTGCGTCCATGGAACGTATCTTTGACGTTTTCCGCGACAAATTCTACGATCATTTCAACAAAACATTGAAGCTTACCCGGCACACCTACTGTCGACTTCTTAGCTACTTTGTAAAACACTCCTAAGAACATTAAACCAGTGATCCAAGAAAACAACAGGCTATCGATGTGTATGTTCCAGAAACTCGTCTCTTCCGCCACTAACCCCAACTTGTAAGTTGAAAGGTGAGTAAGGTGGTGAGTGATGTAACCGGAAGCTGTTAGCGCTTCACCTGGCGCAGCCATAACTCATCCTATTTTTTGTTGTTAATGAATAGCGCTGGCGCAAAGATGTTAATCCCAAGTACCAGCAAATAGGTTAGTTTCAGGGGAACGAGTTCCACCTGCATATACATGTAAGCAACGGAAAAGAGTGCCACTGTGATGAGAATCTTTAGTGCTTCCCCTGTGTAGAAAGACGCAGCGACCATTTTGGCAGCACGAGCCCCTACAAAGAGAAAAGCACACAAGGCAAATACAGCATTAGCGATAACAAAAATGCCACCACCAATTAGCGCTGAAACTCCCCATTCAGTATTTACAGCAATCGCCATTCCTGCTGCCACTAACGTAACCGCGCCCATTTCGATCAACAACAATCGCTTAGCAAGCTCTCGTCCTGGTCTAGCTAACGCAGCCACCATGTATTCGTACCTCTAATAATATCCACTTTGCACGACTTCACTCTGTGCTGGGAAATTGGCAAAAATTATACGGTCAGTGTGCCTTAATGCAATTAAAAGCCCGCAAAAAGTTACATTTTTGTTTACAAACCGACAACTTTCGCACAAAAAATAGTTTTTTACATAATTGATTGAGATCAATTATCTCATTTAGCTCTCTAGCTTGGCAATCAGTTGCTCTAATTTGTGAGGCTCATCAAGACTAATCGTCACTTTCGACTTTCCGCTAGGGTTTCGGACAATAGCAACTTTACCCCCGAGCATTGCACTCAATTTTTGTGACAATTCTTGTATCTCCACATCTTGAGGAGCATTTTTATCTTCAACCACCGGTTGCAGACATTTTTTTACAAGTTGTTCCGTTTGACGAACCGTTAATTGCTTCTTGGCCACTTGCTGGGCAACTTCGATTTGTTGTTCGCCCTCAAGAGCTAGCAGTGCTCGAGCATGCCCCATATCGAGCAAATTGTCTGAAACCAAACCTTTTACGTCATTTTCTAACTGGTTAAGACGTAATATGTTGCTGACAGCCGCTCGAGACTTACCAATTACATCTGCGACCTGCTGATGAGTCAGTGAAAACTCTGTTTGCAAACGCTCAAGCGCTACCGCCTCTTCAATCACGTTGAGATCTTCGCGTTGAATGTTTTCGATCAATGCCATCGCGATCGCCGCGCGATCTTCCACATTTTTGATCACACAAGGCACTTGTTTTAGACCCGCTTTCCGCGCCGCACGCCAGCGCCGTTCACCCGCGATAATCTCAAATTTGTCGTGTTCAACCTGACGAACGACAATCGGCTGGATAATGCCTTGGGATTCAATCGACGCTGCCAACTCCTCTAGTGCCTCAGGTGACATATCTTTGCGTGGTTGATAAACGCCAGGCTTAAGACTGTTGATGCTTAAGTCGGTCAATTCACCTTCAGATGAGAGCTGTTGACTCTGGAGCGCATTTTGCTGTTTTTCACGCGCTAGCGAACTAGTCGAAAGCAGAGCATCAAGCCCTTTACCCAAACCACGTTTAGACATGAGACGGAGTTCCTTTGGTTGGTTTATGCAGGTACTTCTTCACGGCGAAGCATTTCGCCAGCAAGCGCGAGATAGGCTTTTGCGCCTGCAGAGTATTTGTCGTAGTACATGGCTGGTTTGCCATGGCTTGGCGCTTCAGCCAAACGAACATTACGAGGAATAACAGTGCGGTACACCTTGTTGCCAAAGTGCTTCTTCAGTTGATCGGACACTTCATTCGAGAGCCGATTGCGAGGGTCATACATGGTGCGCAGCAACCCTTCAATCTTTAGGTTCTCATTCACCACGGCCGCAAGTTTACTGATTGTGTCCATTAACGCCGTTAAACCTTCTAATGCAAAGTACTCACACTGCATAGGAACCAAGACCGAATCCGCTGCGGCCATGGCATTGATTGTAAGAAGGTTTAGAGAGGGAGGACAATCGATAAAGATGAAATCATAGTTATCGCGAACTGACGCAAGAGCGTGCTTCAGGCGTACCTCTCGAGCGAAGACTTCCATTAGCTTGATTTCAGCCGCCGTCACATCTCCGTTCGCGGCAATCAAATCATAGTTTCCTGATGTGTTCGTACAGACCACTTCAGAAAACGGTACATCTTCGACGAGAAGTTCATAGGCAGTCGCATCAACTTGATACTTGTCAACGCCACTGGCCATGGTTGCGTTCCCTTGTGGATCAAGATCAATCACCAAGACTTTACGCTTAGTCGCAGCCATAGAGGCCGCTAAGTTGATACAGGTTGTTGTTTTACCAACTCCACCTTTCTGGTTGGCGATCGCTACGATTTTACCCACAATGGACCTCGCTATTATTCCTTGCGCGATAAGATTACTAGATGACGCTCACCTTCCAATTGAGGAACATTCAAAGCTTTGATGTCGGTCACACAACACCACTCAGGAAGTTCATCAATCTCACCCTGTGGTAATTGCCCCTTCAGTGCCAAAAATAGCCCTGTCTCGGCTTTTGGAAGGTGGTGACACCAACTTACCATATCTACCATAGATGCGAATGCACGGCTCAGTACGGCATCAAATTTTTCTTCTGGTTGAAACTCTTCGACGCGACTTTGAATCGGCATCACATTTTCGATCTTCAGCTCATGGAGTGCTTGTTTGATAAAACGGATACGCTTGCCAAGGCTGTCGAGTAAGTGAAAGTGTTTATCTGGACACATAATGGCCAGAGGAATTCCCGGAAGTCCAGGACCTGTGCCTACATCAATAAAGCGCTCACCTTGTAAGTGAGTACTAAC
Source organism: Vibrio sinaloensis (assembly GCF_000808535.1). Taxonomy (GTDB): domain Bacteria; phylum Pseudomonadota; class Gammaproteobacteria; order Enterobacterales; family Vibrionaceae; genus Vibrio; species Vibrio sinaloensis_D. The sequence continues at coordinate 60,064 of NZ_JWLV01000022.1, read as the reverse complement.
AATAATGCTATCAAGAATATGTTTCACTAGCATTTCTTCGGGATCACGAACCGAAGTCAAGTTGTACGCTTTGTTCCACTTATTGAGCATTTCAACGTAACCAACCAGTTGGTTACGTTGCAGTTCAGACACTTCTAAGTCAGTTTGCGCGATGAGTTCATCAAGCTTATTACGAAGTTGGCTCATTACGCGACCTCACCTTTTTTTAAAATGCCTTGCTTTTTCAAGTGAACCAGCAAAATGGAAATCGCAGCTGGTGTAATACCAGAAATACGAGAAGCAATACCGATACTTTCAGGTTTCGCTTCCGTCAGTTTTGCGACTACTTCATTGGAGAGACCACTAACTTTGGAGTAATCCATATCGACAGGTAGTTTCGTGTTCTCATGACGCAGAGATTTTTCGATCTCATCTTGCTGTCGCTGAATGTAACCTTCGTATTTCACTTGGATTTCAACTTGCTCAGCGGCTTGTTGATCCTCAAGTGCAGGAGCAAAACGATCCAGAGCCGTGAGCTGCGAATAAGTCATCTCAGGACGGCGCAGAAGATCTTCGCCACTTGCTTCACGAGACATTGGCGATTTTAGAATCGCATTAAGGGCATCGATACCTTCTGATTTAGGATTCATCCACGTTTCTTTCAGACGTTGACGCTCTTTTTCCATGTTGTCGATTTTTTCGTTGAAACGTGCCCAACGCGCATCATCAATCAAACCTAGCTCGCGAGCTTTTTCTGTCAAACGCAAATCTGCGTTATCTTCACGCAACAAGAGGCGGTATTCAGCGCGAGAGGTGAACATGCGGTACGGTTCTTTGGTACCCATGGTAGACAAATCATCAATTAGCACGCCCATGTAGGCTTGATCGCGACGTGGGCTCCAGCCTTCTTTACCTTGGCTGTGTAAGCTTGCGTTCAAGCCCGCCATCAAGCCCTGTGCAGCCGCTTCTTCGTAACCCGTTGTGCCGTTAATTTGGCCAGCAAAAAACAGACCGCTAATAAATTTGGTTTCGTAAGTCTGTTTCAAATCACGTGGGTCAAAGAAATCGTATTCAATCGCATAACCAGGACGAACAATATGCGCGTTTTCAAACCCTTTCATCGAACGCACTATCTGAACCTGAACATCAAATGGTAAGCTGGTGGAAATACCATTTGGATAGAGTTCGTGAGTCGTTAAACCTTCTGGTTCAATGAAAATCTGGTGGCTGTTTTTGTCAGCAAAACGCATCACTTTGTCTTCGATCGAAGGACAGTAACGAGGACCAATCCCTTCAATCACCCCAGCGTACATTGGACTGCGATCAAGGTTGTTGCGGATCACTTCATGAGTACTTTCGTTAGTATGCGTGATGAAACATGGGATTTGACGAGGATGCTGAGTGCGTTGTCCCATGAATGAAAATACTGGTGTTGGATTATCACCGTGTTGTACTTCCAACTCTGAGAAATCGACACTTCGAGCATCGATCCTTGGAGGTGTCCCTGTTTTAAGACGATCAACACGGAATGGGAGCTCACGGAGACGATCAGCTAGCGCGATCGAAGGTGGATCCCCAGCTCGACCACCTGAAGAGCTCTCCATACCTATATGGATCTTGCCACCTAAAAAGGTGCCGACGGTAAGGACCACGGCTTTTGCTCGAAACTTAAGCCCCATTTGGGTTACAACACCTACAGCGGTGTCATTTTCCACAATTAGGTCATCCACTGACTGTTGGAAAAGCGTTAAGTTGTCAGCATTTTCAAGGGCTTCACGAACATACGCTTTGTACAGAGCACGGTCTGCTTGCGCTCGAGTCGCTCGTACAGCTGGGCCTTTAGAGGCATTGAGCGTTCGAAATTGAATACCCGCATGATCGATAGCCTGAGCCATTAATCCACCCATTGCATCGACTTCTTTGACTAGGTGACCTTTACCAATACCACCGATTGCTGGGTTACATGACATTTGGCCCAAAGTATCGATATTGTGAGTAAGCAAAAGGGTCTTTTGACCTGTCCGTGCAGATGCTAATGCGGCTTCCGTTCCTGCGTGACCGCCACCAACGACAATGACGTCAAAGTTTTCGTGATAGAGCATGAACTGACCTCAGGTATTCAATCAAGCTATAGAAAGATAAAAGAGCGTTATTCTACCTTCTTTCACAGAGTGTGGAAACGCTTTTGAGACTTTTCATTTAAAGGCTTGAAAGACTTATATATATAAGATCTATATATATGATCTTTTATTAGATCTATTATTAGGATCGACGATCTCTGTGGATAACTCAAAAATGATCAACAAGATCATGGATCTTTTATGGATCGTAATCTGTGATCAGCCCTTGATCAGATCGAGGATTTCCTGAGATCAAAATTAATGGTTATACACAGGGGTAAAAAAGGATCCGAGTTGTTATTGGGATAACTATAGGAAAGTCACTGGATTTGATCTAGTTTATCCACAGGCCGGATGGTTGCTTTTTGACCAAGTAAACTGAAAAGTGGTGGGAGAAGTTATTCACAGAGAGGAAATCAGAGCCGAAAAACGACTCTGAATTGGGGATTAGAAGCGTTCAATATGTTCTAGTAACCAAGTTTCAGCGGCATCTTCGGGAACTGAGTGGCTGAGTACATCGATGGTTAAGCAGTCAGTAATGGGGGCTGCACCAATATCTTCCAGAAGGTCATGGGCATGTTTTCCAGCGGCACAGAAGGTGTCGTAGCTCGAGTCACCAATCGCGATAACGGCATACTTAACCTCACTCATTTTAGGTGGCGTATTTTGTAATGCTGCAATGAAAGGCTGAATGTTATCTGGATATTCGCCCGCACCATGCGTTGATGTGATAACAAGCCATGTCCCTTTGTTTTCAATATCGTTAATGTCTGGTTGGTTGTGGATTGTGGTTTCAAACCCTTTCTCAATCAGAAGATCGCTTAGGTGGTCACCCACATATTCAGCTCCGCCTAAAGTGCTGCCTGTTATAATGTGAATCATTGTTCGTCCTTTACTAAAAGAAGTGCGACCTCTAGGTCGCACTGTCGATGATTATTTACCAATACAGAAAGAAGAGAAGATGCGGCCCAGTAGGTCGTCTGAGCTGAACTCGCCGGTGATTTCACTCAAATGTTGCTGAGCGATACGCAACTCTTCTGCCAAAATCTCCCCAGCCATATAGCCCTCAAGCTGCTGTTGACCAATGTCTAGGTGTTCGGCTGCGCGTTCCAGTGCCTCTAGGTGTCTGCGACGAGCCATAAAGCCGCCTTCATTACCTCCAGCAAAGCCCATGCACTCTTTTAAATGGCTGCGTAGTGACTCGACACCTTCACCCGTCTTCGCTGACAGGCGGATAAGGGTTGGATCGTTGACATGACAAATGCCAAGATCTTCACCGGTTTGATCGGCTTTGTTGCGGATCACTGTCATACCAATGTTATCTGGCAGGCGATCAACGAAGTCTGGCCAAATTTCTTTTGGATCGGTGGCATCTGTGGTTGTGCCATCAACCATAAAGAGTACGCGGTCCGCTTGAGCGATTTCGTCCCAGGCGCGTTCAATGCCGATTTTCTCGACTTCATCAGAGGCGTCACGCAGACCTGCGGTATCGATAATATGCAGTGGCATTCCGTCAATATGGATATGTTCACGCAGCACGTCACGTGTGGTTCCTGCTATGTCGGTCACAATGGCCGACTCTTTGCCTGATAGTGCATTGAGCAGGCTTGATTTGCCCGCATTCGGACGACCTGCGATAACCACCTTCATGCCTTCACGCATAATCGCACCTTGGTTCGCCTCTTGGCGCACCGCACTCAGGTTATCAATGATGGCTTGCAGATCACCTGCTACTTTTCCATCAGCCAGAAAGTCGATTTCTTCTTCTGGGAAGTCAATAGCCGCTTCGACATAGATGCGAAGGTGGATCAGGGATTCGACCAGAGTGTGAATACGTTGCGAGAACGCACCTTGCAGTGATTGTAGGGCGGATTTAGCCGCTTCTTCCGAACTTGCATCGATCAAGTCAGCAATAGCTTCTGCTTGAGCGAGATCGAGTTTGTCATTTAAAAACGCGCGCTCTGAAAACTCTCCCGGTCTTGCGGTACGAATCCCCGGTATTTGTAGGATGCGTTTAATTAGCATGTCCATCACGACAGGGCCGCCATGACCTTGCAGTTCAAGGACATCTTCACCAGTGAATGAATGCGGGTTCGGGAAGTACAATGCGATACCTTGGTCAAGCTGGGAGCCATCTTGCGAGGTAAAGGGTAAGTATTCTGCATAGCGTGGACGCAGTGTTTTCCCTGTTACTTCTTGAGCGACTTTCTCTGCCAGTGGGCCGGATACTCGAATAATGCCGACGCCGCCACGACCAGGGGCGGTTGCTTGGGCGACAATGGTATCTGTAGTCATAGTTGTGCCTGTAGAATCTCGGTGCCATTGCATGGCAAATAAGTAATGTGATGAATTGTAATCAGCTCAAATAAAAAAGGCGACCTTTTGGCCGCCTTTGATAATAATTTCGCATTAAAGGTTACTTAGAGTGTAAGCCTTTTTTCTCCAATGCTTTGTAAATAAGCGTTTGTTGGATAAGCGTTACGATGTTCGATACTAGCCAGTATAGAACCAGACCTGATGGGAAGAACAGGAAGAAGAAAGTAAACATAACCGGCATAAAGGTCATGATCTTCTGCTGCATTGGATCCGTCACGGTCGTCGGGCTCATCTTTTGGATTAGGAACATCGATGCACCCATCAGCAGTGGCAAGATGTAGTACGGGTCTTGCGCTGAAAGGTCATGAATCCAACCGAAGAATGGCGAGTGACGTAGCTCAACCGACTCCATCAATGCCCAGTATAGTGCGATGAAGATAGGCATCTGTAGGATAAGAGGAAGACAGCCACCTAGCGGGTTCACTTTCTCTTTCTTGTACAGTTCCATCATTTCTTGGCTCATGCGCTGACGGTCATCGCCAATACGCTCACGCATTGCTTGCAGTTTAGGTTGCAGCATGCGCATTTTCGCCATAGATGTGTATTGCGCTTTCGTAAGTGGGTACATGGCACCACGTACGATGAACGTCAAACAGATGATTGCCACACCCCAGTTGCCAACAAAGCTTTGAATAAACGAAAGCAGTGAGTGCAGAGGTTTCGCAATGAACCATAGCCAGCCGTAATCGACAACAAGGTCTAGGTTTGGTGCAACTTCAGCCATCTGGTCTTGAAGTTTTGGACCGACCCAAAGCGTTGCCGTCATTTGAGCGCTGTCACCGGTTGCGATGGTTTTGTTCGGCATACGAACGCCGATATCGCCAAGATTGCCAATCACGCGAGTGTATAGGTTAGTGCCTGGCTCGTTGCGTGGAATCCATGCTGATGCGAAGTAGTGCTGGATCATTGCCGCCCAACCTTGACCATCTGGCAGGTTTAGAGACAAGTTACGATCTTGCATATCTTCGAAGCTGTATTTCTTGTAGCGCGTATCTTCTGTTGAGTATGCGCCACCACGGTAAGTTGGCATTGTGATGCTGCCACCAGCGTCAAGAAGGTTTTGACGTAGGTGAGCGTACATACCGAATGTCGCGTTGTTGCCAGAGTTGTTCACAACGTTGTATTCAACGTCGATCGCGTAGCTGCCACGCTTAAGGATGAATGTCTTGGTGTACTCTAAGCCGTTTGCTGCGTATGTCATTGGAACGCGAAGTTCGTCTTGGCCATCTGCTAGAGTGAAGCTATCCGCGCTGACTGCGTATGCAGGACGGTTAGTACTGCTTAGGTCGATACCTTGAGGGCCCACAAGGCCACTTTGAGCGATGAACTGGTGACCAGGCTCGTTTTTAAGTAAAACGAATGCATCAGCAGAATCCATCTCAGCCGAGTATTGGTTTAGATCTGCGTGAATGACATCACCACCAACTGTATCAATCGACAGAGTCAATGCATCAGTGGTCACGGTAATCGTTTTAGCAGAAGCTTGCTGACCAGGAGCTGGATCGAGCTCGTCAGCAAAAGATGGGGCAGGTAGAGTACTGCTTGATTGAGCCTGCTCAACCGGCTGAGGCGTTGGGTTCTTTGCAACTTGCCATTGTTGGAACAATAGGAAAGAAACCAGTGCTAGCGCGATTAACAGGATATTACGTTGAGAATCCATCGTTAATTGTCTCTGTCTTGTTTTTGGACTGGTGGAACGGGGTCGTATGTCCAACCCTTTTTATTTAAAGGGTTGCATTTTAATAGACGTTTGCTTGATAACCAACACCCTTTTACAAAACCGTGAGCTTTCAACGCTTCAATGGCATAAGTAGAGCAGGTTGGAGTAAAACGACAACGCGGTCCAAGAAGTGGACTAATAAAGCCTTGATAGAGTCGGACGAGGCCGATCGCTAACCGCGAGAGGGGCGAGACAGACGCTGCCATAATTTATCAAACAGTTTAAACATTTCATCGTTGCTTAAATCTTGCGCGCTTTTCTTGGCAATAACAACAAAATCTTTGTTAGGAAGCTGATGTTGTTTGTTACGAAAGCTTTCGCGAGCGAGACGCTTGAAGCGATTACGACCAACAGCAGTTTTAATCTGTTTCTTCGGAACGGCTAAACCTAGTCTTGGGTGAGATAAGGAATTTTTGCGAGCAATGATAGTGAAATGAGGTGAGCCAGCTCGATGAGCTTGCTGAAAGACATTTTGATAATGCTCGGGAGTTAACAAGCGTAACTCCCGATTGAACGCGTACGTATTCAAAATAATCGAAGATTACTTAGAAAGACGCTTACGGCCTTTAGCACGACGTGCGTTGATTGTTGCACGACCGTTCTTAGTAGCCATACGTGCACGGAAACCGTGAGTACGCTTGCGCTTTAGAACTGAAGGTTGAAAAGTGCGTTTAGACATGGTTATTACCTTTACTGATCAGTAGTTTTAGGTCAATGTTAACCCGGCGTGGGTATACGAGGTCTTCTCTATATATAAAGAGGACAAACCGACGCCTCTCAACAAAGAGGCGGAATTGTAATCACAGTCACACAAAGTGTCAATCTTTGTGCAAGCGCTAAATTCCGGCCGAGCGATTATACGTAGTGTGAGCAAAATCTCAAGGATCAAACGATCCTCTTTTGTGATCTTTACTCTGCACCAACTTGTCGAAGGAATTTTTGTAAGCGAGGATCTTGTGGATTTCCAAAGATATCCTGTGGAGAACCTTGCTCAACAATGTGCCCTTCTGCCATAAAGATCACCCGATCGGCGACCTCTCTAGCAAATTGCATCTCATGAGTGACCACCAGCATGGTCTGATGTTTTGTAGCTAAGTCCTTCATTAAATTAAGAACTTCACCCACCCATTCAGGATCAAGTGCCGATGTTGGCTCATCGAAAAGCAGCAGTTCTGGTTGCAGCGCCATAGCGCGTCCGATACCCACACGCTGCTGTTGACCACCAGACAGCGCTGCTGGATAACTGTCACCCTTGTCGCCTAAGCCAATATCATCAAGAATCTCTTGCGCGCGTTGAAGTGCGTCTGTTTTTTTCCAACCACGCACAGTCATCAGCCCTTCAGCGATGTTTTGTCTTGCGGTCATGTGGGCGAAAAGCGCATAGTTTTGGAACACAAAGCCTGTCTTACGACGCAAAGCGAGAACTTCGGCTTTGGTGTGATTTTCACTATCGACGCTGACGTCATCAATCGTGATGACCCCTTTGTCGGCATTCTCTAAGAAATTTACTGTGCGAAGTAATGTCGACTTGCCTGTTCCGCTAGAGCCAATAATGACGATGATCTCACCTTGTTTTATCTCAAGGTCAATCCCTTTTAGCACTTCAGTATCCCCGAAGCGTTTTTGAATATTACTCAGTTTGATCATCGTACGTACGCCTTATTGAGTTTAGCTTCTGCCCAGATTTGAACACGAGTAAGGATAACCACCACACCCCAGTAAATAAGTGCAACCGCAAGAAACGCTTCAAAGAAACGGAAGCTTGATGATGCCTCCATTTGTGCTTTGGCCATAATCTCTGCAACGCCTAGCGTAAAGGCCAGTGACGTTGATTTGATCATATCGATGAAGTAGTTCATCAGTGAAGGCAAGGCCACACGAGTCGCTTGCGGCAAAATGACGCGACGCATCGCTTGTGTCGTCGTCATGCCGACTGAGAGGCTCGCTTCCATCTGGCTACGATCAATACCAATAATGGCAGCGCGAATACTTTCTGCCATGTAGGCGGCGAAGTGCAAGGTCAAACCGATGACAGCGGCACTGAAAGCATCTAGCCCGACCATCCATGGGAAAATCTGTGGTAAGCCGTAGTAAAGCAAAAACAGCTGTACTAACAGAGGCGTGCCACGGAAGAAGCTGATATACAGCTGGCTCAGTTGATCGAGTACTGGAACCTTGAATACGCGGATATTGGCGAGAATCACTGACAGTATTAAAGAGAAGATCAGACCCCAAACGGCCATCTCCATAGTTGTTCCCAGATACTTAAGCAGTATCGGCATCAACTCCAGCATGTAGTTAAAATCGAATCCCATAACGTGTCCCAGTGTATAACGACATAGAAAAGCAAAACCCACTGCAAAGGGAGGAAAGCAGTGGGTTAGAAAAGCCTACTTCAACAAAAGTAGCGGAGTGGTCACATTATTTAGTGATGTCTGCACCAAACCACTTTTCAGAAATTTGCGCTAGAGTACCGTCTGCGCGCATTGCTGCAAGTGCTTGGTTAACTTCTGCTTGCAGTTTTTTACCATTTTCATTGTTTACAAATGGCCAAGCATTTTGAATCGTTTCAAACGGTTCGCCTGCAAGTTGAAGAGGAAGACCTGTCTTTTTGATTAGCTCTAGCGCTGAAAGGCGATCCATCACGAAGGCATCTGCACGACCCAGTGCGACATCGTGTTCAATACCTGTGTCGTAGGTTTTGATGTTGATTTTGCCATCTTTGTCGTAGTCACGTAGCAGTTGCTCAAAGTTTGAACCTAGGTTTACTGCCACCGTCTTGCCCGCAAGATCTTGAACACCTTTGATCTCGTCGTTGCCTTTGCGAACCGTAATTTGTGCACCATCCACCACGTATGGGTCAGCAAATAGGTATTTTGCTTTACGCGCGTCTGTCATTGTAATTTGGTTAGAAATTGTATCGATGCGGCCTGTTTCTAGTAGACCGAACAAACCAGAGAAATTTGCGGTTACGTATTCCACTTTGTAATCGTTACGTTTACCAATCTCGTCCCATAGGTCCACTTCGAAGCCTTGTAGCTGATCTTGCTTAACGAAAGTGAATGGGAAGTAACGGCCAGACATGCCGACTTTGACTTCCGTAGCAGCCTGCACAGTCGCAGCAGACAGAGCGATTGCTGCAACTGCAGCCTTAAACCAGATTTTCATAGTACAACTCCATATAATTATGGGGAGAAATATTACTGTTACTTTAGTTAATTAGATAAATAACTAAGAGCAATATCCTAGATAGTAGAGTAATAAGGTTGATATTTTGGTCTAAATCTTACGGCTCAGAGGATTATTTTTCGATCCTGTGAAGGTGGCGATCGATATTTCATGCACAGAGTTATCACCAGAGTCAGGATCGGGCGGAAATTGCCCTTATGTGGATCAATGTGTGAGTAAAAATGGGGCAGTGTGTGGGGATCCGCCGAATAATGTCGAAAATATTGTGAATAACTTGGATCTTATTCACTGGATCGTCGATCTATTGCTAGCGATCTTGGTTATCAACAGGTAAAATTGCCAATCTTTTCCAATCAATTACTTCGAGTGGGGGCACCGTGTCATCTTCGCTTTGGTTGCAATGTCTGCAACAGCTTCAAGAAGAGCTACCAGCAACTGAATTCAGCATGTGGGTTCGTCCGCTACAAGCGGAGCTCAATGACAATACGCTCACCTTGTTTGCCCCAAACCGCTTTGTCCTCGATTGGGTTCGTGATAAGTACCTCAACAGCATTAATCGACTGCTGCAAGAGTATTGTGGCAATGACATTCCGAGCCTACGCTTTGAAGTGGGCAGCAGACCTGTTTCTGCACCTAAGCCGGCACCGAAACGCACGCCAGCCGATGTTGCTGCAGAATCGTCGGCACCGGCACAATTGCAAGCTCGTAAACCGGTTCATAAAACCTGGGATGACGACGCGCAAGCCATTGCCGACATTAATCATCGTTCAAACGTCAACCCAAAACACAAGTTTACTAACTTCGTTGAAGGTAAATCGAACCAGCTCGGTTTAGCGGCAGCGCGTCAGGTGTCGGATAACCCTGGTTCAGCATACAACCCGCTGTTCTTATACGGTGGTACTGGCCTAGGTAAAACACACTTGTTGCACGCGGTCGGTAACGCCATTGTGGACAACAAACCGAATGCTAAAGTGGTTTACATGCATTCTGAGCGTTTCGTGCAAGACATGGTAAAAGCGCTACAGAATAACGCGATCGAAGAGTTCAAACGTTACTATCGCAGTGTTGACGCTCTACTTATCGATGATATTCAATTTTTCGCCAACAAAGAGCGCTCGCAAGAAGAGTTTTTCCATACCTTCAATGCGTTATTGGAAGGCAATCAACAGATCATCCTCACGTCTGACCGTTACCCGAAAGAGATCAACGGTGTAGAAGATCGTTTAAAATCCCGGTTTGGTTGGGGTCTGACGGTTGCGATCGAGCCACCTGAGCTTGAAACGCGCGTTGCGATCTTGATGAAAAAAGCGGAAGACCACCAAATCCACCTTGCAGATGAAGTGGCATTCTTCATTGCTAAGCGCCTGCGCTCTAATGTTCGTGAGTTGGAAGGGGCATTGAACCGCGTTATCGCCAACGCTAACTTTACTGGTCGTCCTATTACCATCGACTTTGTTCGTGAAGCACTGCGTGACTTGCTTGCTCTACAAGAGAAGCTAGTGACCATTGATAACATTCAAAAGACGGTCGCGGAATACTACAAGATTAAAGTGGCGGACCTCTTGTCCAAACGCCGTTCACGTTCGGTGGCTCGTCCGCGTCAGCTTGCGATGGCATTGGCCAAAGAGCTCACCAACCACAGCTTACCTGAAATCGGTGATGCGTTTGGTGGTCGTGACCACACGACAGTTTTACATGCTTGTCGTAAGATTGAGCAGCTTCGCGAAGAGAGCCATGACATCAAAGAAGATTACTCGAACTTGATTCGTACCCTTTCTTCGTAATTCGCAGTATTCTATGGCCTTGAATGTTCGAGGCCATTGCACCTGAACTAATCTCTTTTATAAAGCTAGAAGAATTCTGATAAGAGCGTCCTATGAAATTTTCCATTGAGCGTAGCCATTTACTGAAGCCTCTCCAGCAAGTCTCAGGGGCTTTAGGTGGTCGTCCAACTCTGCCTATTCTTGGTAACCTGCTACTCAAAGTCGAAGACAATGTACTGTCAATGACAGCAACCGACTTAGAAGTGGAACTGATCAGCCGAGTGACGTTAGAAGGCGATTTTGAGGCGGGGAGCATTACTGTCCCGTCGCGTAAGTTCCTTGATATTTGTCGTGGTTTACCCGATGACTCGGTGATTACCTTTGTCTTAGAAGGTGATCGCGTTCAAGTTCGCTCTGGTCGTAGCCGCTTCTCCCTGGCGACGCTACCAGCCAATGACTTTCCGAATATCGAAGATTGGCAAAGCGAAGTTGAAATCTCATTGACCCAAGCAGAGCTTCGCGGTCTGATTGAGAAAACTCAGTTCTCAATGGCCAACCAAGATGTGCGCTACTACCTCAATGGTATGTTGTTTGAAATTGAAGGTTCAACGCTGCGCAGTGTGGCGACTGATGGTCACCGAATGGCCGTTTCGCAAACGGCACTGGGCGCTGACTTTGCTCAGCAACAGATCATAGTGCCGCGTAAAGGTGTATTAGAGCTGGTCAAGCTACTTGATGCTCCTGAACAGCCAGTTGTGCTGCAGATCGGTAGCTCGAACGTACGTGCAGAAGTAAATAATTATGTGTTTACCTCTAAGCTAGTGGATGGCCGTTTCCCAGATTATCGCCGCGTAATGCCGCAAAATACAACCAAGACGTTGGAAGCGGGTTGCGATGAATTGCGTTCCGCGTTTTCTCGAGCTGCGATTCTTTCCAACGAAAAATTCCGTGGGGTTCGCGTTAATCTAGCCGATACTGAAATGCGCATTACCGCCAACAACCCAGAGCAGGAAGAAGCGGAAGAGATGTTGGATGTGAGCTTTGATGGTGAGCCGATCGAAATTGGCTTCAACGTCAGCTACGTATTGGATGTGCTCAACACGTTACGCTGCGAAAAAGTACGGGTCTCGATGTCGGATGCCAATGCCAGTGCTCTGATTGAAAATGCAGAAGACGACAGTGCCATGTACGTGGTGATGCCAATTCGACTTTAGCATGCCGCTTACACGTCTCATCATTAAGCAGTTTAGAAACATTGAAGCCTGTGACATTAACCTGTCAGCAGGCTTTAACTTTCTTATTGGCCCCAATGGCAGTGGCAAAACCAGCGTCTTAGAGGCGATCTATTTGTTGGGTCATGGCCGTTCTTTCAAGAGCTCTTTGACCGGTAGAATTATTCAAAATGACTGTAATGAACTGTTTGTTCATGGGCGTTTTTTGAACTCGGATCAATTTGAGCTACCAATTGGCATTAATAAGCAGCGTGATGGCTCAACAGAGGTTAAAATAGGCGGTCAATCTGGGCAAAAGCTCGCTCAGTTGGCGCAGGTTTTACCCCTGCAATTAATACACCCTGAAGGGTTCGATTTGCTGACGGATGGGCCGAAACATCGCCGCGCATTTATCGATTGGGGGGTATTTCATACCGAGTCGGCATTCTATGATGCGTGGGGGCGATTTAAGCGCTTGAACAAGCAGCGCAATGCCTTATTGAAAACAGCAACCAGTTATCGAGAGCTCAGTTATTGGGATCAAGAGATGGCTCGGTTGGCTGAAAATATCAGTCAGTGGCGCTCAGTGTATGTTGAGCAAATGAAGTCAAAGGCTGAAGAAATCTGTCAAACTTTCCTGCCGGAGTTTGATATCCAGTTGAAGTATTACCGAGGCTGGGACAAAGATACCCCATATCAGCAAATTCTTGAGAAGAATTTTGAACGGGATCAGGCCCTAGGTTACACCTTTAGTGGCCCAAATAAGGCAGATTTAAAAATTAAGGTAAATGGCACGCCTGTTGAGGATGTGTTATCTCGTGGCCAACTGAAGTTGATGGTATGTGCCTTACGAGTGGCGCAAGGCCAACACTTGACTGAAATGACAGGCAAACAGTGTGTTTACCTTATAGATGACTTTGCATCGGAATTAGATAGCCAACGTCGGGAGCGTCTTGCGGACTGCTTAAAAGAGACGGGGGCACAAGTTTTTGTAAGCTCTATTACGCAAAGCCAGATTGCCGACATGGCAGATGAAAATGGTAAGATGTTCCATGTGGAACATGGCACAATAGAGCAAAATATATAGTGGAAGATAACTCATGTCTGAAAATTACGATTCATCGAGTATTAAAGTACTAAAAGGTCTGGACGCGGTACGTAAGCGTCCTGGTATGTACATCGGCGACACGGATGATGGTACCGGTCTGCACCACATGGTTTTTGAGGTGGTGGATAACTCAATTGATGAAGCGTTAGCGGGTCACTGTCAGGACATCGTGGTTACAATTCATGAAGATAACTCGGTATCGGTTCGCGACGATGGTCGTGGTATCCCTACCGAGATGCACCCAGAAGAAAAAGTCTCAGCGGCGGAAGTTATCATGACGGTACTTCACGCGGGTGGTAAGTTTGACGACAACTCATACAAGGTATCGGGTGGTCTGCACGGTGTTGGTGTTTCGGTGGTAAACGCACTGTCTAAGCAAGTAACGCTAACTATCCATCGCGGCGGGCAAATTCACACTCAAACTTATCATCATGGTGAGCCTCAAGCACCACTGGCTGTGATTGGTGAGACTGATAAAACGGGTACAGAAATCCGTTTCTGGCCGAGTGAAGAGACTTTCTCTAACACTGAATTCCATTACGACATTCTCGCAAAACGTCTGCGTGAGCTATCTTTCCTAAACTCTGGCGTATCGATCAAGCTACGTGACGAGCGCGAAGAAGACAAACAAGATCACTTCATGTACGAAGGTGGTATTCAAGCCTTTGTCGATCACTTGAACACCAACAAGACTCCAATTATCGAGAAAGTCTTCCACTTCAACGCAGAGCGTGAAGATGGCATTGCAGTTGAAGTGGCGATGCAGTGGAATGACGGTTACCAAGAGAACATCTTCTGTTTCACTAACAACATTCCTCAGCGTGATGGTGGTACCCACCTTGCGGGTTTCCGTGCTGCGCTAACGCGTACCTTGAACTCGTTCATGGACAAAGAAGGCTTCTCGAAGAAAGCGAAAACCGCGACTTCTGGTGATGATGCGCGTGAAGGTCTAACGGCGGTTATCTCGGTGAAAGTGCCAGATCCTAAGTTCTCAAGCCAAACCAAAGACAAGCTGGTTTCTTCTGAAGTGAAATCTGCGGTTGAGTCTGCAATGGGCGAGAAACTGTCAGAATTCCTTGTGGAGCATCCAACAGAAGCAAAAATCGTTTGTACCAAGATCATCGACGCAGCTCGTGCTCGTGATGCGGCGCGTAAAGCACGTGAGATGACTCGTCGTAAAGGCGCACTAGACTTAGCCGGTCTACCAGGCAAACTGGCGGACTGTCAGGAAAAAGATCCAGCGCTCTCTGAACTGTACATAGTGGAGGGTGACTCGGCAGGCGGCTCCGCAAAACAAGGCCGTAACCGTAAGAACCAAGCGATTCTTCCTCTGAAAGGTAAAATCCTTAACGTAGAGAAAGCGCGTTTCGACAAGATGCTTTCTTCTCAAGAAGTAGCAACGCTGATTACGGCTCTTGGTTGTGGTATCGGTCGTGACGAGTACAACCCAGACAAACTGCGTTACCACAACATCATCATCATGACCGATGCCGACGTCGATGGTTCGCACATCCGTACGCTACTATTGACCTTCTTCTACCGTCAAATGCCAGAGCTTATCGAGCGTGGCTACGTGTACATTGCTCAGCCACCGCTTTACAAAGTGAAGAAAGGTAAGCAAGAGCAGTACATTAAAGATGAAGATGCAATGAACCAATACCAAGTGGCATTGGCGCTTGATAACGCATCTCTGCACGTAAACGCAGAAGCACCAGCACTGGCGGGTGAAGCACTAGAGAAACTGGTTCAGCAATACAACGCTGGCATCAAGCTGGTGGATCGCATGAGCCGTCGTTACCCACGCGCGCTCGTTCATGAGTTCATCTACACGCCGCGTTTAACTGCTGAACAGTGTCATGACGCCGCGGCAGTAGAAGCTTGGACTAGGCAACTTGTCGAGCAGCTAAACGCGAAAGAAGTGGGCGCAAGCCAATACAACGCAGAAGTTGAGCAGCACGCAGAGCTAGGTCTAAGCCTACCTAAGATTGTGGTACGCACTCACGGCGTGACGCATGAGCATGTACTAAGCATTGACCTAGTTAATTCGAAAGAGTACGGCAAGCTAGCAAGCCTATCGGAAGCACTAGACGGTCTGATTGAAGAGGGCGCATACATTAAACGTGGTGAGCGTACTCAGCCTGTTGCAAGCTTTGTTGATGCACTAGAGTGGCTAATCAAAGAGTCGCGTCGTGGTCTAAGCCTACAGCGCTACAAAGGTCTAGGTGAGATGAACCCAGATCAGCTTTGGGAAACCACAATGGACCCAGAAACGCGCCGTATGATGCAAGTAACGATCGAAGATGCAGTTGGTGCTGACCAGTTGTTCACGACACTAATGGGTGACCAAGTTGAGCCGCGTCGTAACTTCATCGAAGAGAATGCATTGAAAGTAGCTAACCTGGACGTTTAGTATCTTTGATACTTCGCTCTTTAGCTTAATTTCTGTGTCAGAGGTGCTCACATACCTTCGTATGCTCCGCGCCTCTTCCTTGAACTAAAGCCAAATAGCTTCGTCTCAAAAAACTAAATTTTTAAAGGACTGCCAGAAATGGTGGTCTTTTTTATTTCCGATGTTTTCATTATTTTTCAATTGGCTGGAGCGTTATCCTCAAGAGAGAGGAACGACCTAGTTGGGGATCTCTAGAAGCGTATAGAAAATTTTTTAATCCGATCCCTTGAAACTGATTTGTGGTATCCACATATCTATTAGTGAAGAGGAAAGCTGTCTTGCTCAAGAGAGAAGAAATAGACCTCTGGACTCGCTGATAAGGTATCGCTCAAGAGAGGATGACTTTAGAGGCACACAATTGAACTGATTTATTACTACGTCCCAGTGCTGATTGAGCCCGAGGAGTAGAAGATAAATCCCTTAGCTGGCAAGGATCGAACAGAGCATCGATCTACGCAAACTCACGGCTAAGACTATTGCTTATTATGAGGATAGCATTATGAGAACTGTAGATTTCACTCCACTTTACCGCAACGCAATTGGTTTCGATCGTCTTTTGAATATGATGGAAGCGAATACATCAAAGAATTCTTCTGGCGGTTACCCTCCATACAATATCGAGCAGCAAGACGAAAACCACTACCGCATTACCATGGCCGTGGCGGGTTTTGCAGAAGAGCAGTTAGATCTGACTCAGAAAGAGAACATGCTAATTGTTAAAGGTGAGCGTAAAGCAGAAGAAGAGAAACAATACGTTTATCAAGGTATTGCAGAGCGCGATTTTGAGCGAAAATTCCAGCTGGCAGACTACGTGAAAGTCGTGGGGGCAACTATGGAAAATGGTCTACTGCATATTGACCTAGAACGCGAAATCCCAGAAGCGATGCAGCCACGTAAAATTGCGATTAACGGCAGCAAGCTTATTGAAAGCAAATAATTGCGAGTAACGAGTGAAAGAGCACCATCTAGGTGCTCTTTTTTGTATCTTACGTAAGCGACTTGGCAAGTATTCATTATTCAGGTCGCTGCGAGGTATTATCCTTGTTGGTACGCCTCTTCGACCTCTTCAGAGATAATCTTGATGCCTTTCTGCATCATCTCGTCATCCTGAACATAGTTCATGCGCAAGCACTGATGCGTATGCTCCCAATCATCTTCTTGACCGATAAAGAAGTACTCACCTGGGACAATCAATACACCACGGGATTTAAGGCGTTTGTAGAGTTCCATTGTGGTGATAGGCAGCTCATCAAACCATAGCCAAAGGAAGATAGCACCTTCGGGTTTATGAATACGAAAGCGCTTATCGGTAATGGCTTCTTGCAGCAATTGAACCGCACGTTGAGACTTTTGTTGGTAAAACGGCTTAATCACATTGGAACTCAGCTCAAGAAGATCGCCTTTTTCGATCATACGGTTGGCCATCGCAGGGCCTAAGCTGCCTGGCGCTAGGCTGATGATGCCATTCATGTTGGTCATCGCTTGGGTTATCTCTTCACTCGCAATCACAATCCCACAGCGAACGCCTGGTAGACCGAGTTTGGACAGGCTCATACACAGGATGGTGTTCTCATTCCAGAAGGGTTCTACGTCTTCAAAAATAATATTTGGGAACGGTAAGCCGTAGGCGTTATCGATGATCAGTGGAATGTTGTTTTCACGTGCCAGCTTATCCAGTTTATGGATTTCTTCATCAGTGAGTACATTACCTGTCGGGTTGGTTGGGCGAGAGGCACAAATCGCGGCAACTGAGTCATCGACTTTAAGCTGTTCAAAATCAACGTGGTATTTAAACAAGCCATTATCAAGTAGCTCAATTTCTGGATGGTAAGAGACGAAGATATCTTCATCAATGCCAGCGTCGCCATAGCCGATGTATTCAGGGGCAAGCGGCAATAAAATTTTCTTGTGCGACCCATCTGTTTGCTTACCCGCAAGCAGGTTAAATAGGTAGAAAAAGCCACTTTGACTGCCATTGGTCAGGCTGATGTTCTTCTCACTGATATTCCAACCATAGGTGTCTTTTAACAGCTTTGCTAGCGCTTTTACGAACGTGTTTTTGCCCTGAGGACCATCGTAGTTCGCCATGGCGGCCACGAGTTCACCACTGGCGAGCATCTCTTCACTGGTTTGATGAAAGTAATCGAGCATGGCTGGAATCGCGGCAGGGTTACCGCCTCCGAGCATGATGGCACCAGGGGTGCGAAGACCATCATTGAGATCATCCATTAATTGTGTGATACCTGAGTACTGATTAAATTTTTCACCAAACTTAGAGAATTGCATCGCAGATTTTACCTAATTCATTATTGTCATTGCTTTTTGTTATCAGAGATCAGTGCGTGGCTGATCAATCGAGTAATCCTTGAACATACCTTAATGGTCATAAGACGAAAAGCACTAAATTGGGGCAGGCTAGAATAAGCGGAAAAATAAAGCCCAACTCCGTGGAGTTGGGCTTTAAAGGTCTTACTTTAAGTAAGGTCTTCTGAGGTTTAATCGAAGGCTTACTTTTGTAGTAGAGAGATATCTGCGATCTGTAGGAACAGGTTACGTAGGTTGTTAAGTAGCGTTAGACGGTTCTTTTTCAGAGCTTCGTCGTCTGCCATTACCATTACGTTATCGAAGAAGGCATCAACAGGCTCACGTAGACCCGCTAGCTTGCTTAGTGCTTCTTGGTAGTTACCTGTCGCGAATGCTGGCTCTAGCGCTTCTGTCATCACTTCAACGCTTTCTGCTAGAGCTTTCTCTGCGTCTTCTTGTAGAAGAGCAAGGTCGATCTCAGCAGCGAGTTCACCGTCGAATTTCGCTAGGATGTTACCTACACGTTTGTTCGCAGCAGCCAGTGCTTCAGCGGCTTCTAGTTCACGGAAGTGAGATACCGCTTTCACACGCTGGTCGAAGTCTGCAGGTTTAGTTGGACGGTTAGCCAGTACCGCTTGGATGATATCCACGCTGAAGCCTTGGTCTTTGTACCATGCATTGAAACGACCAAGCATGAATTCAATAACGTCGTCTGCAACGTTCGCGTTTGTTAGCTTGTCGCCAAATAGAGACTGAGCTTTCGCGATAAGGTCTGTTAGGTCTAGGTTGTAGCCGTTTTCTACGATGATACGTAGTACACCTAGTGACGCACGACGAAGTGCGAATGGGTCGCTGCCTTTTGGAGCTTGGCCAATACCGAAGATACCAACGATAGTATCTAGCTTGTCTGCCATTGCTACAGCAGATGAGATACCTGTGCTTGGTAGGTCATCACCAGCGAAACGAGGCATGTACTGCTCGTAAAGCGCTAGTGCAACTTGCTCGTCTTCACCATCGTGAGTCGCATAGTGCATGCCCATGACACCTTGAGTATCGGTAAATTCGAATACCATAGAGGTCATTAGGTCACACTTGGCTAGCAGACCAGCACGCTTAGATTTTTCAACGTCAGCATCGATTTGCTCAGCGATGTAGCCAGCAAGCTCAGTAATACGGTCAGTCTTGTCTTTGATAGTACCAAGCTGCTTCTGGAAGATAGCTTGCTCTAGCTCAGGTAGACGATCGATTAGAGGACGCTTACGGTCAGTGTTGAAGAAGAATTCTGCATCCGCTAGACGTGGACGTACAACCTTCTCGTTACCTTCGATTACGTAGCGAGGCTCTTTTGATTCGATGTTTGAAACGAAGATGAAGTTAGGTAGTAGCTTCTTGTTGTCATCGTAAACAGGGAAGTACTTTTGGTCACCTTTCATGGTGTAAACCAAAGCTTCAGAAGGTACTTTTAGGAACTCTTCCTCAAACTTCGCTGTTAGCACAACTGGCCACTCAACCAGAGAAGTTACTTCTTCAACTAGGTCATCTTCTAGATCCGCTGTACCACCAACCGCTGCTGCTGCTTTTTGCGAATCAGCAAGGATGATCGCTTTACGCGCTTCGTAATCTGCCATGACTTTACCGCGCTCTTCTAGGATCGCTGGGTATTGTTCTGCAGAATCGATAGTGAACTCTTGCTCACCCATGAAGCGGTGACCACGGATAGTGCGGTCTGATGCTACGCCTAGGATCTCACCTTCGATAAGGTCAGAGCCCATTAGCATGGTTAGCGTTTTAACCGGACGGATAAACTGAGTGGTTTTGTTACCCCAGCGCATTGGCTTAGCGATAGGTAGGTTGCCCAGTGCTTTTGCTGCCAGCTCAACAACGATTTCAGACGTTGCTTGGCCTTTTACTTCTTGTTTGAAAAGAAGCCATTCGCCCTTGTCTGTGACTAGACGGTCAGCTTGCTCAACTGTGATGCCGTTACCACGCGCCCAGCCTTGAGCCGCTTTGGTTGCATTGCCGTCAGCATCAAATGCGACAGAAACTGCAGGACCGCGCTTCTCAACGACTTTGTCAGCTTGGCCTTCAGCTAGCGCAGAAACCTTAAGTGCTAGACGACGAGGAGCGGCGTACCATTTCACGCCTTCGTGTGCTAGGTCTGCGCCTTTTAGCTCAGCTTCGAAGTTTGCTGCGAACGCTTCCGCTAGAGTGCGAAGTTGCGTTGGTGGTAGCTCTTCAGTACCCAGTTCAATTAGAAATTCTTTTGCCATGATTACTTCTCCTCGTCCTTCTTGCACATTGGGAAGCCAAGCGCTTCACGTGATGCGTAGTATGCTTCTGCAACAGACTTAGTCAGGTTGCGGATACGAAGGATGTAACGTTGGCGCTCTGTAACAGAGATAGCTTTACGTGCGTCTAACAAGTTGAAAGCGTGTGCCGCTTTTAGGATGCGCTCGTAAGCTGGTAGAGGTAGAGGCTTCTCTAGCTCTAATAGTTCTTTTGATTCTTTTTCACACTGGTCGAAGAAGCTGAATAGGAAATCAACGTCAGCGTGTTCAAAGTTGTACGTTGATTGCTCAACTTCATTTTGGTGGAAGATGTCACCGTAAGTTACGTTAGAACCGTCTGGCGCGACGTTCCATACTAGGTCGTAAACTGAGTCTACTTCTTGGATGTACATAGCTAGACGTTCGATACCGTAAGTGATCTCGCCAGTAACTGGTTTACACTCAAGGCCACCAACTTGCTGGAAGTAAGTAAACTGAGTCACTTCCATACCGTTTAGCCATACTTCCCAACCAAGACCCCATGCGCCTAGCGTTGGGTTTTCCCAGTTATCTTCTACGAAACGAATATCGTGAACTAGCGGGTCGATACCAAGAACTTCAAGCGAGCCTAGGTACAACTCCTGAATGTTATCTGGAGAAGGTTTTAGAGCTACTTGGAACTGATAATAGTGCTGCAGACGGTTCGGGTTTTCACCATAGCGACCATCGGTCGGGCGACGTGAAGGTTGAACGTAAGCTGTCGACATTGGCTCTGGGCCAAGTGCACGTAGACATGTCATTGGGTGAGAGGTGCCAGCACCTACTTCCATATCTAGAGGTTGAACAATGGTACAACCGTTTTGTGCCCAGTAATCCTGCAGCGCGAGGATCATTCCCTGGAAGGTTTTGATATCGTATTTTTGCATAGTAATTCGCGCGATTCTTTGAGTAATAGTTGTGTCTAAAATAGACAAAAAATAACAATCAAGTATACCCAGATAATTGGCATGGGAGTAGCGCTAATCTTGATTAATTCCTAGTCGAAATTCTCCTTTAGTAGATTTTTAATGGCTTATTCGTCCAAATTTTCCTAAAAGGGAGTTTTTCACCAGTTTATTGCTTGAGATGTTGCAATGAGATGACTAAAATGCAGCCATCTTTGGGGAGTAGCTTACTTGATAGATACCACGTTTATCAGGTTCGTCCGTCAACATAATTGGTGCAAAATCACCATGGCGTTCGAGGCTCATTCACATGAGCTTAGCAAGACCTTAGATAAACATCGTGAACCGGGGTGGGGCGCGAGGTTTGTCTATGGTTAAAAAACTATAATCCCTGCCCCAATGAGCATGTCGTGAGCGTTTTAGCTATTTCAATTACTACCGTAGCCTTAGCAGAAATTGGTGATAAGACCCAATTGCTATCCTTGCTACTGGCCAGTCGATACCGTAAACCCATTCCCATTATTGCAGCGATCTTTTTTGCCACTATTGCCAACCACGCGTTAGCGGCATGGCTTGGGGTTGTAGTGGCGGATTACCTTTCTCCAGAAGTCTTAAAGTGGGTGGTCGTTGTCAGCTTTTTAGCCATGGCAGGCTGGGTGCTGATTCCAGACAAACTGGATGACGATGAAGAGATCTCCAATCGCGGTCCTTTTGTTGCCAGTTTTATTGCCTTTTTCATTGCGGAAATTGGCGATAAAACGCAGATCGCTACCTCTATCTTAGGTGCGCAGTACTCCGATGCCTTAACTTGGGTCATTCTAGGTACCACGATTGGTATGCTGCTTGCCAATGTTCCGGTTGTGCTGATTGGCAAATTGTCCGCTGATAAGATGCCGCTTGGCTTGATCCGAAAAGTGACCGCATTGCTGTTTGTTGCTTTGGCTGTTGCCGCTGCGGTTTTCTCTTAAGCGTCGGTATTCTCAACAATGGCGACCAGAGAGAGTTTTAATCTGGTCGCATTTTCGTTGATTGGTATGCGGTTGATGCCACTGGAAGATGTGGTAATTTTCCTTCAAACACGGCGTCATTTGATGATATGACACGCAAAGCATCCGCAATCTTGATAGAATTGTGGTTGCTTAATAATTAAATAGTTCTGGCTTGTGTTATTTTTGCAACTTTCTGTTTTCTATCAAAAATTACTCATATTGAAGCAGAGCGATAGTCCGGTTAGTTTTTATGCATCTCTACTCGTAAGGTATTGTCATGAAAACAAAACTTTTATCTACTCTGATTACGTCATCATTAGTATTTTCCGCCCATTCTGTGGCCGATGCGAACTTAGACAACATGTCGAAGTTGACGATCATTCCCAATCACAACCCTTCTTTGATTCGAAACTTCAACCCTTATGCGGTTTCTCGTTTGCATACGGCTCGAGACTTTATTTTTGAGCCTTTGGTTATCTTCAATGAACTAAAAGGTAATGTCCCAGAGTACCGCCTTGCGACGGGGTACACGATGAGTGATGATCTACTGAGTATCACTTTTGACCTTCGTGAAGGAGTGAAATGGTCAGACGGAGAAACCTTCGATGCCGATGATGTGTTGTTTACCTTTGACCTTGTGCGTAAAAATCCGAATATCGATGACCGTGGTATCAACAGCAAAATTAAGTCGGTTGAGAAATTGGGGCCATATCAGGTGCGTTTCAATTTAGACAAGGTGAATACCAATATCGGTTATGAGATCGCTCAAGTACCTGTTGTCCCTGAGCATCAATGGAAGTCCGTTGATGATCCTGCCGCATTTATGAACCCAAATCCTATTGGTACTGGACCATTTACTGAGTTGCCTCAATTCACTTCAACACTATTTCTCCAGTGTCGTAATGCGCACTATTGGGATCAAGCAAACCTAGATGTCGACTGCTTACGCGTCCCGCAAATGAATCATAATGACCAAGTGCTCGCTGAATTGATGAACTCGCGCATCGACTGGGCTGGATCTTTTGTTCCTGATATTGACCAAACCTACATGAAAGCGTCAAATCACCATGGTTATTGGTACCCACCCGCAGGGACCCAAGCATTTATGTTTAACTATGCATCGAAAGATAAAGTCAAACATGCGGTGCTGAACGATATTAATTTCCGTCGTGCTTTCTCTATGGCGATCGACCGCCAGACATTGATTGATATCGCCAACTACGGGAATGCGGTCTTGAATGACTTTGCTTCTGGTTTGGGCTACGCGTTTGAAGCTTGGTCAGATGAAAAAGTGCATAACCAGTACAAGCCATTTATGACTTACTCGCCTGAGAAGGCCAAGGCGTTACTTGCCAAGTCAGGTTATAAAGATATCGACAATGATGGCTTTGTTGAGTCTCCGTCGGGTGAAAAATTTGAATTGAGCATTCAGTCTCCGCAAGGGTGGACCGACTTCAATAACACGGTCATGTTGGCCGCCGAGCAGCTCGTCAGTGTTGGGATTAAGGTCAAAGCACGTACGCCTGATTTCTCTATCTACAATAAGAGTATGCTAGGGGCTGATTACGACATTGCGTACACCAACTACTTCCATGGACCGACGCCACACAAATATTGGGACAGTGGCTATCACTCACGCTTGCAAGCATCGGAAGGAATGCCTCGATTTGCCATGCATCACTGGAAGAGTGAGAAGTTAGATAACTTGTTAGACAGTTTCTACAAAACGGCTGACATCAAAGAGCAGAGATCCATCGCTCACTCAATTCAAAAGACCATTGCTGAAAATCAGGTCACGGTTCCTGTGTTGTCTGGGCCAAATTTCTACCAATACAATACGACCCGCTTTACTGGCTGGTGGAATGCGGATAACCCGAAAGGGCGCCCAATGATTTGGGAAGGTACACCTGAGCGCTTACTGCATGTGCTTGACTTAAAGCCTCGTAGCTAGGGGCAAGATACTCCAACCTTCAAGGCCCTAATTTCGATTAGGGCCTTTGTATTTCAATAACAAAGCAAGTTTCGTGACGCATTGAACAGATTCGGTGGAAGTCGTGATCGCTGACATATTAGTGTCACAATTGTCATGCTAATTTAATCCTGTGGATGATAGCGAGAGGGCAAGTTTATGCTTACACGTTACATGGGGATGACCCCAAAAAGTCAGAGTTATTTGTTCACCTTTGGTCTCGCCTTATGCTTACTAGCAATGGTGCTCACCGACATGTGGTTACCCATTGTCGCCGGGACATTTATTTTAACTGGGTTGACGGTAGAGGCGTGGATTCGCGTCGCACACATTATTCCTATGCATGAGGAGATGAGAGCGATGAGAAAACAGCTTAATAAGCTCCAATCGGAAGTCCGCACCTTAGAATATGATGAATAATTGAAAGCAGCCGTCGGGCTGCTTTTTTTGTCCAATTTTTGAAGTGAAACGTAAACTGTCGGTAAGGCTGTTGCTCTGCTCTAAGGGGCTGTTACAACTAGCGTTATGCGCCAGTTTTGTTTTATTTTACGTATTGTTGAAGCCGTTGAAACTCGCTTACCGTGCAAGCTTGAGATCAACGCACTTGCTGTGTTGATCACGCACCCAATATAGAAATTTCCGCCCTCTTCGGTGATGCCTGTGATTATTACTTTCAGATCATGCTTTTTACTCGCTTCTCTAGTGACTTCTTCGCTCTCGTTACACCCGATTAAGGCAATAAAAGTCACCAATAGGGCAATCAGTTTTCTTTTCATTTAGGAACTCCTTGTCAGATTCAAAGTATTGAGCTGTTGTTGTCGCTGTTTTATGAGTGGCGGAATAAAGAGCAACAATGCGACAGCACCTAAGCAGAGGTTGAAATTTGGCTGGAAGTTAAAGTGACCTAATGCAAACGGTGCTAAAGCAAAAATCACCACGTAGTGCCAAGTAAAAACGTGTAGGGAATAGCGGCCAAGAAGGGCCAGTGGCTTAAAGGCGAGCGCATTGGGTTTGCAGTGCAACAGCCAAGAAAATAAGTAGACCAACAGCAACAAGTTAAAGGCTCTTAGCCATCCGATGAGCGGCTTATCTGCAAGTTCATACAGCGTTCCATAGTGGATGCCATACTCGGCCAATACGTTGCGATTGAGAAAGAAAATGATCGTCGCGATGATAGCTACGGCAACCGTGATAGAGCGATATTTAAACCAGTTTATCGGCTGGTGCTTTGCGTAGTATCCCAAGGTGATGCCAATAACAAATATCAACTGCCAAGCCAGTAAACTGAAGTAGCCAGTATTGAGTTCGCTGTCGGGGAAATATGGAGTGAGCCACTCAGACAGATTTATCACTCGACTCGACAGCCAGAGCAAAATACTGACGATCAGCACTTGGGCCGTGCGACCGTTTTGCAACTGGCTCAGGACAAATGGAGCAAGTAGCAGGAAAACAATGTACATGGGCAAAATATCGAAGTACGCCGGCTTGTGAATCAAGGTGGCACTTGCCGCAACCGCAAGCAGTTTGTTCTCCATCAGGCCTGGAAATATCTTGTTGTAAAAGGCTTGAATCGAGGGTTCCAGCGCAATTTGTAGCGATGCGATGATCAGTAAACCGACAATCGCTGCCATGTGATAGAAGTAGAGTTGCTTAGCTCTGCGGAACAGTTTTTGGCGGATCACTTGGCGATCATAGGCCGAGTATATTAGCCCAACCATCAGGCCTGAAATGAGAATAAAGCCTTCCGCAGCCCCGACTTGCCCGAGCGGTTGAAGAGTAAAGTATTGAATCTCTGTCCACCCCACAGTAAGCCAAATAAAGTGGTTTACGGACATGATCAGCAGCAAAGTGCCGCGAATGGCATCAATGGAATGATTACGTTGCATAAAATTTCCTCCCTTAATGCTGCTAGCTTAGAAGGGAGGAAAAATGAAAAACTGACTAATTGTGTGGTGAATCGATGAAGTGCGATCCGGCGGTTAGTCTAGCTAAGCCCTTTCTTGATAAGATACAGGTAGGGTAACGCCTCTGTCTGAGAACCAATTAATTGATGATCCATAAAGCGACAGAAACTCGGGATATCTCGAGTGGTTGATGGGTCGTCTGCTTTGACCAACAAAATTTCCCCATCTTGCATAGTTCGAATTGTCTTCCTGACCATCATTACTGGCTCTGGGCAACGTAATCCTTCTGCCTCTAGTGTTTTATTTGCCTGTTCTGGATTGAATGTCATGGTCATATCTGTTTTACCTCAGTTGGGCCTAGATGATACTGCTGAAGAAAAAATATTCAATAACCCCTTGGCAAAGTGATCATTTTGTTTTAACTTAGTTAACAAGTTGGTAACATTTGAAACGGAGAGCAGATATTATGACAGCTTTAGATCGGCTAACAATCTATTCAGTGCTGTGTTTTATTTCCTTTTGCGCTCTTGTTTTACGTTCACCATCTGAATCGTCGTCATTTATGCCGTTACTTGGTATGGGCGCGACGGTCGTAGGGTTTTGGCTCGAGATGCACCGCTGGCCGAGTGCATCTGAAGAGCATGAGAACGGTCAATAGACTTCCAACTATTGTCCGCACTTGCCACTACACTCAACTACATTCCGACACTATCCCCAGTTTTCTTGGGCTTCCCCGCTGAAAAGCGGGATTTTTTTTGCCTGAAAAAGGTACAATAGCGCATCACATTTTAATGACCTTGGCAGAACGTGGAACTAGAAGACATCTATCGTCGTGATCTGAATTTGCTGGTGGCACTGCGCGTTTTAATCGAAGAATGCAGTGTAAGCAAAGCGGCAAACCGTTTAAATCTAAGCCAATCGGCGATGAGTCGAGTGCTTGGGCGGTTGCGTGACATGTTAGGAGACCCACTCTTTACCCGCCAAGGGCAGCATTTGATTCCGACCGAAAAAGCGCTGGAAATTGATCGGTCTTTGGGAGAGCCACTCGAGTCATTGCGTCAATTGCTGTCGCCGTTGGAGTTCGATCCGCAAAGCTGCGAGCAGACCTTTACTATCGCCACGACCGATTACGCGATGCAAACCATATTGCCGTTTGCCTTACCGCGTATTTATCAAGAAGCGCCAAATGTCTCGTTTAACTTTTTACCCTTGCAGCATGACCGATTGGCAGACCAGCTTACTTACGAGAATGCCGATTTAGCCATTTGCCGCCCGATTGGTCCTGTTGAGCCTTTGCGTAGCGAGATCTTAGGCCGAGTTGGGGTGCTTTGTTTGCTCTCTAAACAGCATCCTTTAGCGGACGCAGAAATGAGCTTGGCGGATTATCTGACTTATCCGCACGCGATGATCGCAATCAGTGATGGAGTGAAAGCGTTGATTGAGGGGGCACTGGTCGATCAGCCAAAGCGTAAGATGGTACTGCGTGCCTACCATTTGGAAGCGGCGCTGGCGATCGTTGATACCATGCCCATCATTATTACCGTACCCGCTGACTTAGCGTATCTAGTCGCAGAGCGTTACGACTTAGTCATTAAGCCGTTACCATTTCAGTTTACGCCGTTTGACTACTCAATGATTTGGCATCCGCGCTGCGAGCATTCTCCGGCTCAAGAGTGGCTGCGAGGAATTGTTAAGGAAGAGTGCAGTCGCTTGATTGCTAAACGCATTGACGACATTGGATTGGACTAATTGTAAAAGAGCCAGCATTACAGGTGCTGGCTCTTTTCTTTGTAGCGTTTATTACAGCTTAATCACCACACGACCCGTCACTTGGCCGTTCGTGATGTCTTCTGCGTATTTTGGGGCTTCGGCTAATTCAACCTCGGTACATGCTTGCTCAAAGTAGCTCTCTGGAAGTAGCTCAACCAGTTTTTCCCATGCCGCGATTCGCTTATCTGTTGGACACATGACGGAATCCACACCCTGTAGGCGTACGTTACGTAGGATAAATGGCATTACTGTTGTTGGTAGGTCAAAACCACCAGCCAGACCACACGCTGCAACTACGCTGTTGTAATCCATTTGAGCGAGCACTTTCGCGAGCACTTTGCTACCAACGGTATCAACCGCACCTGCCCAAACTTGTTTTTCGAGTGGGCGCGCTGGCTCTTCAAACTCGCCACGCTCAATGATGCGGCTCGCACCAAGTTTTTCAAGTAGTGGACCGTTCTGTTCAATGCGGCCTGTCACTGCTGCCACTTTGTAGCCTAGTGTTGATAGAAGTGTCACCGCTACTGAGCCAACACCACCACTTGCGCCAGTGACTAGGACTTCACCGTCTTCTGGTTTCACGCCACCATCAATGACGGCTTGAACACACAGCATCGCAGTGAAGCCCGCTGTACCGACCATCATGGCTTTTTTGCTGTCGATACCTTTTGGTAGTGGCACTAGCCAATCTGCTTTTAGGCGTGCACGCTGTGCCATGCCGCCCCAGTGGTTCTCACCCACCCCCCAACCAGTAAGCACAACTTTGTCGCCTGCTTGGTAACGGTCATCGACGGAGCTTACTACTGTACCCGCGAGATCGATGCCTGGTACCATAGGGAAGTTACGGATGATTTTTCCCTTACCTGTGATTGCTAAACCGTCTTTGTAGTTTAGTGATGAGTAGTCCACATCGATCAGTACTTCGCCTTCCGGCAGTTGCGCTTCATCGATCTGTTCGATGGTTGCGATAGTACGTTTTTCTTCTTGGTTTAGAATCAGTGCGTTAAACATAGTGATCTCCACAAATAGAGCAGCAATTTAAAAACTGGTTATGAGTGTAGACCTAATTTGGGTATGACTAAAATGAAACTTTAGCATTATATCTATGCGTATCACGCATTCTGTGGCAATGCTGCAATAAAAATTAAAGCCAGTCGATTGACTGGCTCTAAGATTGTTAAGAAAGGAAGAACTTGTATGACGGGTTGTCGGTTTCGTCCTTGCACTGGTAACCAAGTTCGCGCAGATGTGCTGAGAAGCGTGATAAGTCTGATTCATCAAGCTCAAAACCACATAGGACACGACCATAATCCGCGCCGTGATTGCGATAGTTGAACAAGCTAATGTTCCAGAGTGTCCCGAGCGTGCTCAAGAACTTCAGTAGCGCTCCTGGGTACTCTGGGAACTCAAAGCTGTACAAACGTTCTTTGAGAGGCTTGGAAGGCTTACCACCAATCATGTAGCGTACGTGCAGTTTTGCCATTTCGTCATCGGAGAGGTCAACCACTGGGTAGCCTCCATCTCGTAGATCGTGAATGATGTGGTTTAGCTCATCTTGGCCACCTTGCAGGCGGACACCGACGAAAATATTGGCTAACGCGTCATCGTTGTAACGGTAGTTAAATTCCGTTACCGCTCGGCCGCCAATGAGATTGCAGAACTCGAAGAAAGCGCCCTGACGTTCAGGAATCGTCACTGCCAGCAAGCCTTCACGTTTTTCACCCAGTTCACAACGCTCAGAAACATAGCGTAGACCGTGGAAGTTGGTATTGGCCCCTGATAAAACCGTACCTAGATTCTTACCCTTAAGCTCGTTTTGCTCGGCAAACTTTTTCAATCCCGCCAAAGCTAACGCGCCAGAAGGTTCAGCAATCGCACGAGTATCTTCGAAGATGTCTTTGACGGCCGCACAGATTTCATCACTGGATACCGAAATATGACCATCGATGAATTGCTGGCATAAACGGAACGTCTCTTCACCGATGCGTTTTACCGCAACACCGTCGGCAAACATGCTGACTTGGTCAAGCACCACAGGTTCGCCCGCATCGAGTGCTGCTTTTAGACAAGCAGAATCTTCAGGCTCAACCGCAATCACTTTGATTTCAGGCATCAGCTGTTTCACCAGTACCGCAACACCTGCAGCAAGACCACCGCCACCGACAGGCACGAAGATGTAATCGAGGTGACCATTTTGCTGCAGCATCTCCATACCAATCGTCCCTTGACCTGCAATCACAAGTGGGTGATCGAATGGGGGTACAAAAGTGTAGCCATGCTCAGCAGATAAGCGCTCTGCTTCGGCTTTGGCTTCATCAAAGTTGCTGCCATGCAGCACCACGCTACCACCAAAACCGCGCACCGCTTCGACTTTGATGTCTGGGGTGGTTTTTGGCATCACAATGGTGGTTTTTATACCCAGCTTGGTGCCAGACAGCGCCATACCTTGAGCGTGATTACCTGCGGATGCTGCAATTACGCCTGCTGCTTTTTGCTCATCCGTGAGGCTCGCCACCATGTTGTACGCACCGCGCAGCTTGAACGAGTGCACCGGTTGGCGGTCTTCACGTTTGATTTGTACATTGTTGCCAATGCGAGCGGCTAAGCGAGGCATCTCTTGAAGTGGCGTTACCGTTGCCACTTCGTAGACTGGAGCTCTTAATATCTGGCGCAGATAATCTGCGCCAGTTTGGTTTGTCAGAGTCATAAGCTAGTCCTCTAGCTTAGATTTATCTCGTACAGCGCCTTTGTCTGCACTGGTCGCCATACTTGCGTACGCTTTTAGTGCAAATGAAACTTCACGTTGACGGTCAACTGGTTTCCAGCCTAACTCGTCTTGTTTTGCACGGCGCTCTGCAAGCTCTTGTTCAGATACTTCTAGAGAGATTGAACGGTTAGGAATATCAATCGCGATAATATCGCCTTGTTTTACCAGACCAATTGCGCCGCCGTTTGCTGCTTCAGGAGAAGCGTGACCGATAGACAGACCTGATGTACCACCCGAGAAACGGCCATCAGTCAGCAGTGCACACTCTTTACCAAGACCCATCGATTTTAGGTAAGTGGTTGGGTAGAGCATCTCTTGCATGCCCGGACCACCTTTAGGGCCTTCATAACGAATCACCACGACATCACCGGCTTTGACTTTGCCGCCTAAGATGCCTTCAACCGCATCTTCTTGGCTTTCAAATACCACCGCAGGGCCGGTGAATTTGTGGATGCTTTCATCAACACCTGCTGTCTTAACGATACAGCCATCAAGGGCGATATTGCCTGAAAGTACCGCTAGGCCACCTTCTTGTGAGAACGCGTTATCGATGGAACGGATACAACCTTCAGCGCGGTCATCATCAAGACGGTCCCAGCGACAATCTTGTGAAAACGCTTTAGTGGTACGAATACCAGCAGGGCCTGCGCGGAAGAACTTCAATACGTCTTCGTCTTCCGTTTGGATGATGTCGTATTTCGCAAGTTGCTCTTTCATGGACAAGCCAAGTACCGTGCGAGCTTGATTATGAAGTAGGCCTGCACGGTCCAGTTCACCAAGAATCGCCATGACACCACCTGCGCGGTGTACGTCTTCCATGTGATATTTCTGGGTTGATGGCGCCACTTTACATAGGTGAGGAACTTGGCGAGATAGGCGATCGATATCTTCCATATCGAAATCGACGTCACCTTCTTGCGCTGCTGCAAGTAGGTGAAGGATAGTGTTGGTAGAGCCACCCATCGCGATATCGAGTGCCATCGCATTTTCAAACGCATCAAACGTTGCGATGTTGCGTGGCAATGCAGATTCATCGTCTTGCTCGTAGTAACGTTTAGTGAGTTCAACAATGCGTTTACCTGCATTGATGAACAGCTGCTCACGGTCTGCGTGCGTTGCTAGCATTGAGCCATTACCTGGCTGAGAAAGACCTAGCGCTTCAGTTAGACAGTTCATCGAGTTTGCCGTGAACATGCCTGAACATGAACCACAAGTCGGACAAGCACTACGCTCAATTTGCTCACTCTGCTCGTCTGAGACTTTCGGGTCAGCGCCTTGGATCATCGCATCAACAAGGTCGAGCTTGATGATTTGGTCAGAAAGCTTGGTTTTACCCGCTTCCATCGGACCGCCAGAGACAAAGATTACTGGGATGTTTAGGCGCATTGACGCCATCAGCATTCCCGGAGTGATTTTGTCACAGTTAGAGATACATACCATGGCATCGGCGCAGTGCGCGTTGACCATGTACTCTACCGAATCTGCGATAAGCTCACGTGAGGGCAGTGAGTACAGCATGCCGCCGTGGCCCATCGCGATACCATCATCAACGGCGATGGTGTTAAATTCTTTGGCGATACCGCCAGCTTTTTCGATTTCACCTGCAACCAATTGGCCCATGTCTTTTAGGTGAACGTGGCCTGGTACAAACTGGGTGAATGAGTTCACCACGGCGATGATTGGCTTACCGAAATCTTCGTCTTTGACACCTGTCGCACGCCATAAAGCGCGCGCACCGGCCATATTGCGTCCATGTGTTGTGGTTGCTGATCTGTATTTTGGCATTGTGTTACTTCCTATATTTGCCGGTGCTTTTTAAGCTTTTTCTGCGTCTTGTGGGTACACGTAATCGAGCCAACCCCATTTGTCTTCTGTAGTGCCATTGAATAGGCCGAAGTAAGCTTCTTGGAGCTCTTTGGTGATTGGGCCGCGTTTGCCTGTGCCGACTTCAATCTTATCGATAGTGGCAACAGGAACGACCTCTGCTGCTGTACCGGTCATAAAGACTTCATCTGCTAGGTAAAGTGCTTCACGCGCAATGTTTGCTTCACGAACTTCATAACCGCGATCACGAGCGATTGTCATGATGGAATCGCGAGTGATACCCGGCAGGATTGCACTGGTTGCTGGTGGTGTGGTGATAACACCATCTTTAATCACAAAGATGTTTTCGCCCGCACCTTCAGATAGGTAACCATCAACGCTTAGCGCAATACCCTCATCGTAACCGTGACGACGGGCTTCACCGCCGACAAGTAGTGATGATAGGTAGTTACCCCCCGCTTTTGCAGCGGTAGGAATGGTGTTTGGCGCTGCGCGGTTCCAGCTAGAGATCATCGCGTCCACGCCTTTCTCTAGTGCTTCTTCACCTAGGTAGGAACCCCAAGGGAAAGCCGCAATGATCAGATCCATTTCAGTGCCGACTGGCGGGCATACACCTAGACCGACATTACCAACAAAGCCCAGTGGACGAATGTAGGCGCTTTCAAGTTTGTTTTGACGCAACGTTTCACGCGTTGCTTCCATGATCTCCTCAACCGTGTACGGGATTGGGAAGCGATAGATTTTTGCGGAATCTTTAAGGCGCTTTGCGTGCTCTAGATGGCGGAAGACAATTGGGCCTTTGGGTGTGTTGTAGCAACGTACACCTTCGAATACTGACGTTCCATAGTGCATCGCGTGAGTCAAAACGTGTACATTTGCCTCCGCCCAAGGAACCATTTCACCATTAAACCAAATGTAGTCTGCTGTTTTTGTAGCCATTTATTGCCTTCCTTATGCACAGATTTTTTGTTGTAGATTGTTATTTGGGAGTTCGTCACGAGCGATTTGCGTGACTTCAACAGTGCGCACATCCCAAAGCTTCTCAATTTGATTGGTTAAGAATGAGATAGGGCGATCGCTGTCGACAATGATTTCAACGCTGGCAACCTTGCTTTCGTGATTTTGAGTGCCAGCCACTTGTTTCACCACAAATCCGCGGTGACGCACGACGCGTAGAACACGCTCTAACAGTACCGGTTTATCGTCAGCTTTGATGTCGATTAAGTATCTTTCCATGTTAGGTGTTCTCCAGCATGTCATTGTTTGATGCACCTGGCGGTACAAGTGGCCATACGTTTTCTTCTTCATCGATTAAAACATGAAGTAAGTATGACGTCTTACTTTCTAGCATTTCTTTCAGTGCTGGCTCAACTTCTTCTTTCTTGGTGATGGTTTTTCCAGGAATATCAAAAGCTTTTGCTAGCATGACGAAATCTGGGTTGTCATCCAAAATCGTTTCACTGTGGCGTCCATCAAAGAACAGTGATTGCCATTGACGAACCATGCCTAGGCGTTGGTTATTGAGGAGAACGATTTTCACTGGGATTTGACGACGCTTAAGTGTCCCAAGTTCCTGCACGTTCATCATAAACGACCCATCACCTGTAATAAGGATAGATTGGTCATCAGGACGCGCCACTGCCGCACCCATTGCAGCAGGAAGGCCAAAGCCCATGGTGCCAAGGCCTGCTGAAGTGATGAAGTTTTGTGGTTCGCGTGGTTGAATGTGCTGCGCTGCCCACATTTGGTGTTGACCCACGTCGGTTGAGACGATCGAACTGTCAGGCATCATGTCAGACAGCTGATTCAGCAGGCCTGGGGCGTAGATAAGTTCGCCTGGGTGATTGTAGTTCCATTTAAAGTCACTACGCAGACTTTCACTGTGCTTCACCCAAGGGGTGATGTCTTGCGTCAATTCAAGTTGAGGAAGCACGGTAGGGATCTCTCCACGTACTGGTGCATTGGCTTGGCGCAACTTGTGGATCTCTGCGGCATCGATATCGATATGGATGACTTTAGCGTTTGGCGCAAAGGTATCGAGCTTACCCGTAACTCGGTCATCGAAACGGGCACCCACAGCAATCAATAGGTCACACTCTTGTACCACTAAGTTCGCCGCTTTAGTGCCGTGCATGCCTAGCATGCCGAGATAGTGCGGATCGTGACGTTCAATAGTACCTAAGCCTTTTAGCGTACTGACCGATGGCATTGGATTTAAACGCAAGAACTCGCGCACTGCGTCAGTCGCATGACCAAGCTGAACACCGCCACCAACATACATGACAGGACGTGAACTTTGCGATAATAAGGCTTGCGCTTTGGCTATATCGTCGTTGCTTGCAACTGGCATTGCAGGTGGTGTGAAAAGAGGAAGAAGAGTGACAGGTGCTTGACCTAACTGAACATCTTTTGCGATATCGACAATGACTGGACCGGGTCGCCCCGTTTTTGCCACTTCAAACGCTTCAGCAAGGGTTGGTGCTAGCTCATGGATGTCAGTGACAAGATAACTGTGTTTGGTACAGGAGAGTGACATACCGATCACATCCATTTCTTGGAATGCATCGGTACCGATGTGGGAGCTGGCAACCTGACCTGTTATCGCCACAAGGGGGATGGAGTCCATAAAGGCATCGGCTAGACCTGTTACTAGGTTGGTAGCGCCGGGTCCAGAAGTGGCCATACACACGGCAACATCTTGCGTTGCTCGCGCCATTCCTATGGCAGCCATTGCAGCGCCTTGTTCATGGCGGCAAAGAATGTGTTCGACGCCACCATCATAAAGGGCGTCATAGATTGGCATTATGGCACCACCAGGATAACCAAATACGGTTTTGATCCCTTGTTGTTTTAATGCGGCTACGACTAATTCGGCACCTGTCATCGTAAGCCTCCTTGTTTACCGCTTGAGCGATGTTGTGTTGCATTGCACTTCATGTGCGCTCCCATTCTTCCTGTCATCAGGGTCAAGAACGACGTTGACCAAGATGAACTCTATTTTAATTGTCTGGCGTAAGTTGTAAAAAAACCCCCGGACTTTTCAGTGCGGGGGTTTTTAAAATGCTGTGGTTATTTGTCGCCCACTAGCCCCCGCGTGGAATCAATAATGACCACGATAATCAGGAGAATCAGTGCGTTGAAGCGGGCGTTTAAATTCATAGTTCTTTTAAGTCTTTTGGTACTCAATACTGGTACGAAATTGTTTGCGTCACTAGTGGTAACATACAATTCCGTTAAATGACAAGCAAAAACTCATACTTTTTTCACATTCTTTCAGCAACTGGGCAGGCTATATAACAACCTTGATGACAAATTCAGCGAACTATCAGGGAGATAAATAATGGATTGGAATGTGAGTCAATTATGGGGTTAGCCATCATTCATAGCCGAGCGTCTGTTGGTGTTGAAGCGCCCAGCGTCACAGTTGAAGTCCACATCAGTAATGGAATGCCAGGGTTTACCTTGGTTGGTCTACCGGAAACAACCGTCAAAGAATCCCGCGATCGGGTGCGTAGCGCGATTATTAACTCTCGTTTTGAGTTTCCAGCCAAGCGGATTACGGTCAATTTAGCCCCAGCAGATTTACCTAAAGAGGGAGGCCGCTTTGATCTGCCGATCGCGCTGGGCATCCTTGCCGCTTCAGAGCAGATTCCCTTAACCCATTTGGCCGATAAGGAGTTTATTGGTGAATTGGCGTTATCGGGAGAGTTGCGGCGCGTAAAAGGTGTGTTACCTGCGGCATTGGCGGCGAATCAAGCGCAACGTTGTTTGGTAGTTCCGCAGAGCAATGGCGACCAAGCGGCGTTAGTTGGAGAAGAACTACATAAGTCAGCCAGCACTTTACTGGAGGTTTGCGCGGCGTTGTGTGGCCAAAATGAACTGCAGCTCCACCAATCTCCACACAAGATGTCGTCTCCCGCGCTAGAGCGCGATTTGCAAGATATTATTGGCCAGCAACAAGGGAAGCGTGCACTAGAGATCGCTGCTGCAGGCAATCACAACCTCTTATTTCTTGGTCCGCCGGGGACAGGGAAAACCATGCTTGCCTCTCGCCTTTGTGATTTGTTGCCCGAAATGACCGACGAGGAGGCGATGGAAACGGCCTCTGTTGCCTCTTTAACGCAGCAAGAAATCAACGCCTACAACTGGAAACAGCGCCCATTTCGGTCGCCACACCACTCTAGCTCGACCGCGGCATTGGTGGGCGGTGGGTCAGTACCGAGACCCGGAGAGATCTCTTTGGCGCACAATGGTTTGCTGTTTCTTGATGAAATGCCCGAGTTTGAGCGGAAAGTGTTGGATTCTTTGCGTGAGCCTCTGGAATCAGGGGAAATCATTATTTCTCGAGCTCAAGGGAAAACGCGCTTTCCTGCTCGCTTTCAATTGGTCGGCGCACTCAACCCAAGTCCGACAGGTTACTATGAAGGCAATCAATCTCGGGTGAACCCTCAAGTGATTTTGCGTTATTTGAGTCGCCTATCTGGGCCGTTATTAGACCGGTTTGATATGTCGCTAGAGATTCCCGCTTTGCCCAAAGGAACCTTGGCGGAAGGAGGGGATCGCGGTGAAACAACTCAAGTGGTGAAGCAGCGAGTTATTGAGGCGCGCGAGAGAATGCTGAGTCGATCAAACAAAGTGAATGCTTTGCTAGGCAGTCGTGAAATTGAGCGATATTGCCCACTACGTAAAGAAGATGCCCAGTTTCTGGAAAGCGCATTACACCGATTGGGCCTGTCTATTCGTGCTTATCATCGAATTATCAAGGTGGCACGCACCATTGCTGATTTGGAGGGGGCAGAGCGCATTGAACGTAATCATTTGGCGGAAGCGTTAGGTTATCGTTCGATGGATAGGCTACTCAAACAGTTAACCGCTCAAGCTGTATAGAAAGGCTCGCGAAATGCGAGCCTTGATCGTCTGAGAGTAAGAGAGCTTTGCGTTAAAAGCGGTAGTTTATACCAGCGGAAACCAATGACTCTTGGGTATCGTAGAAGTTTATATTGGCTTGGTTAGAGCCGTAACCCGCAAGACCAATCAAGGACCAGTTTTGCCATCCCATAAACTGCTTGTACTCATAGGCGGCGAATAAGCTCCACTCGCCATCCTCGCGTGTTTTGTTATACAGCGGATTTTCTTCGTCATAAGAACGAGTGGTGTAGCCTGCCGTGAGAGCGAGCTGATGACGATTCATGATCTTGAAGTAGGAAATTTCGCCGCCGACAGAGTTAAGAGAATTCGCCTCTCCCTTGGCGTCGGTTTTGATAAACGTCATCGAGGGTTGGATAAAAGCGGTTCGGCTTAGAGGGAATCGGTAACTGCCTTTGATGTAGTAGGATTGGGCATCACGTCTGAGGCGATTTGCTTCAGCGCTATTAAGTTGAGACGTGCCCGACGCTTCGTCTTCCACGTCTTTATTGGCATAAGCAGTATCGATACTCAAGCCGCTGCCAAACAGATTGCTGAGTTTGAGTCGGTAGGCATGACCAGTTTCTTCTGTTGTACTGCGCTTTTCTCCGACGAGATAAGGGTCTTCCCATGTCTTGCCAGACATAATTGTCGGTAGGTATGAGATGTCGACAACGGTACCTGAACCGAGCTTATGCTTGTAGCCCACTTCGAGTGCTAGCGTACCTACGGCCAAATCTTCACGGGACGTACCCACGTAAAATTGCTGATTAAGTGGCACGCCAAAGGTATAGGCTAAATTGCCAAGGGGGGCGGCAATAAAGCCATTGTCACTTGATGGCTGATGACCAAGGCTATCGATGGTTTTATCACCAGACGTATTAAAGTTGGATGTGGAAGAGGTGTATCCGACATTAAAGCTCAGCTCTCCACTAAAGCCCGCGCTATCCGAGAGTTGGGCGAAAGCTGGGCTGGCAAAGAGCGAGAGAGTAAGCACTGATAATGTTGTTTTCATAGATTTTCTTCCTAGATCTAACGTTGGTTGTATGGCCTGAGTAACCTAACTAATCTGACCATAGTCGCAGCGATTCCAATGTGCTTGAGGACCAGTATAATTACACGCTGTTTTATTGTTCATATATGAACCTCATTAAACTTTCATACGGAGCTCACAATTAATCGCTATGTTGGCCTATCTGACTCTTATCCTAAACGTTGTGTTGGTTGCTTTAAACTCCGCTGTCTGCTCTTTAATCATTTGTATCATCGCTGTGTTTAAGATTGTATTACCCACCGCCCTGTTAAAAGCCAAAGCGACTGAAATGGCGAACAAGACAATGTGGCTTTGGGCATCCATTAATGCAGTCATCTTGGCCATGTTCAATCGAGTTGAATGGGATATAGAAGGTGGAGAGGAGCTGAAAAAGCACGGTTGGTACTTGCTGATTAGCAACCATTTAAGTTGGACCGATATTGTGGTGCTTTGCTGCGTGTTTAAAGATCGTATTCCAATGCCGAAGTTTTTCCTTAAACAGCAGCTCCTGTATGTGCCTTTTATTGGGATGGCTTGCTGGGCGCTCGATATGCCGTTTATGCGTCGTTACTCGCGAGAATACTTGATTCGTCATCCGGAAATGCGGGGTAAAGACTTAGAAACGACGCGCCGTTCATGTGAAAAGTTCAAATACTCTCCCACAACGGTGGTGAACTATGTGGAAGGCACGCGCTTTACACCGGAAAAGCAGCGCAAGAGTAAAGCCGGTTACGATTACCTACTTCAACCCAAAACGGGTGGCATCGCCTATACGCTAGCGGCAATGGGGGATCAGTTTGAGAATATTATTGATGTGACTCTCGCCTACCCAGAAAACACCCATAAACCTTTTCGAGACATGTTGATGGGGCGAATGACGAAAGTGGTGGTTCGGATAAATGTCTTGCCTGTCGATCAGCAAGTTCGAGGTGATTACTTTAAAGATAAGCCGTTTAAGCGTCAGTTCCAGCAGTGGCTGGGTAATGTATGGCAAGAGAAAGATGAGTTACTGAAAGAGATTTATCACAAGCAATCATAGAAAAGGGAGCGAAACGCTCCCTTTTTAGTGTGTTTATTTTTGTGTCAGCAAGTAGTTAACCAGTTCAAAGTATTCATCGATCGTTTTGATGCTTTGTGCTTGAACCAAGTACTTGTTATTCACCACGACAGCGGGTACACCTGATAAACCGCTATCTTTAAACTGTTTGTCGAAGCGACGAACCATTGAGTCCACCGCAAAACCGTTAAATGCCGCGTCAAATTTTTTCGCATCCACACCTTCATCTAGGAAAATCTGGCGTAACTCTTCGTCATTTTTAGGGGCTTTGCGCATGTTATGAATGCGGTTAAACAGCACAGGTGTCATTTTGTCTTCTACTTTCAGCACCAGCATAGTTGCGTATGCCTTGCTCATGGACTCGCCCATGTTTCCACCCATAAACGAAACGTGGTTCTTTTGGAACTTTGCGTTGTCAGGCAACTGCGCTTTCAACTGCTGAATGATAGGTTCAAAGGTATTACAGTGAGGGCAGTAGAAAGAGAAAAATTCGGTCACAGTTGGCTTTTTAGATGCTTCTAGCTCAAGAACCTTAAAATGCTCGCCTTCTTTAAATTGCGCTGCGTGAGCAGTAAGGCTCAGCATCAAGGTTGCAAATAGTGCAAACAGCTTTTTCATTATTGACTCCATGTTTGTCGTTGTTTGGCTTTTTACCACTGCGGCATCAGTGATAATGGTGGCTCATTCAGTGCTGAGATTTGTTCTTTGAATGCCAACACTTGGCTTTCCCAATATTTTGGATCATCAAACCATGGGAAGGCGAGCGGGAAAGCAGGATCCTGCCATCTTTTTGCTAACCATGCCATATAGTGCACCATACGTAGACCGCGTAATGGTTCGATTAGTTTCAATTGATTCGAATCAAAGTCACTAAATTCTTGGTAGGCTTCCAAGAGAATGTCCAGTTGCATCAGCTTATCGGCACGCTCTCCGTTGAGCAACATCCATAGATCTTGAATCGCGGGTCCATTGCGAGCGTCATCCAAGTCGACAAACATAGGCCCATCACGCCATAAGATGTTACCAGGGTGGCAATCGCCGTGGAGACGAATCTGGGAACTTGGCGTTGTCCAATGCTGTTCAAGCGTTTTGATCAGTAGGTCTAGATCGTTAAAAAACGCATTCTCTAGGTGCATTGGAATAAACTGAGAGTTTTGCAGCAAGGTGCGAGGCTGATAAAGGTATTCGTCCAAGCTGATGGAGGGGCGGTGCTCAAATGTCTGTTTTGCGCCAACCTTGTGAATACGTCCTAGGAAGCGACCAACCCCTTCGAGTTGTTCCAAATTATCCACTTCAAACTGACGTCCGCCGACGCTCTCAAACAAAGCAAACAGATAGCCTTGGTATTGATGGAGTGACTGACCGTTGATGATGACAGGAGGTGCGACTGGAATCTCGGATTCGATCAACTCGAGGGTAAAGTCGTGCTCTTCTTGAATCTGAGCTTGGCTCCAGCGTTCTG
Organism: Vibrio sinaloensis; assembly: GCF_000808535.1. Lineage (GTDB taxonomy): Bacteria > Pseudomonadota > Gammaproteobacteria > Enterobacterales > Vibrionaceae > Vibrio > Vibrio sinaloensis_D. The sequence goes on along the minus strand of NZ_JWLV01000022.1, from coordinate 18,954 downwards.
GGCGGTAAAACTTAACCACGTAGCGTTGGCGCTCTTCATCAGTAAATTGGTAGACGCGGTTTTCGTAGCTGTTGAGGGCCAAGAAACCGGATTCAGCGCGAATGCCAATGCTTTCCAGTGCGTACCACATAAAGTCTGGCGTCAGAGCATCAAAGTTAAAAGCGTGTTGAGTCATAAATAAAAAAGGCTCATTGCTGAGCCTTTTTCCATAGAGTAATGAAGGTCTAGAGCTTCTTAATGAATCGGCTCTCGACGGCTATCGTAAAGTCTTCGCTGTCAGACAGTATAAACTGAATCTTGGAAACCGAAGAGTCTAGATTCTCTGGGTTGACGCCTAGGCTCATTGGTAAGCTCAGTACTTCACCTGGTGCAACTTGAACGGTTTGTTTGCCATACCAAGAGACATTGCCCAGCCCTTCTACATCTAGATTGTAAACCTGCTGCTGTTGAGTTTTATTGATTACTTTTAGCGTGTAGGTGTTTTCGACTTCACCGGCACTGTTGACGCGGAAGAGCTGGTTTCGATCGCGAAGCACACTTAAGCCCGCAGGTTCGACGGCCGCAATTTGAGCGAAGAACAACCCAATCATAACAAGCAGGACGGCGCCATAGCCTAGCAGTTTAGGGCGCAGTACTTTGGTGTGTTTGCCCGACAATCTATGTTCAGTCGTGTAGCTAATGAGGCCTTTGTCATAGCCCATACGCTCCATAGTTTTGTCACACGCATCGATACAGGCACCACAGTTGATACACTCATATTGCAGGCCGTCACGGATGTCGATACCGGTTGGACATACCTGAACACACAAGTCACAGTCGATACAATCACCCAAACCCAGCGCTTTCGGATCCGCTTTGCGAGAACGAGGCCCTCGGTTCTCTCCTCGCTGGCTGTCGTAGCCAACGATAAAGGTATCTTTATCAAACATGGCCGATTGGAATCGCGCGTAAGGACACATATGGACACACACGATAGAGCGCATCCAACCTGCGTTGGCATAGGTACAACCCGCGAAGAACAGTACCCAAAACACGGGCCAGAAATCGGCATCAAAGGTAAAAAAGCCCACTACCAGCTCTTTCACGGGAACAAAATAGCCGACGAATGTCAGGCCTGTGGCGATAGCAATGGCAATCCAAGCAGCATGTTTGGCCACTTTACGCATCAGTAGATTCGAGGTGAGCTTATTGGAATCTTGTTTGCGTCGTTTATTCGCGCTGCCTTCGAGTTTTTCTTCAAACCAGATGTACATAAAAGTCCAAACGGTTTGCGGGCAAAGATAACCACACCACACACGGCCCAAAAAGGTGGTAATAAAGAATAAGCCGAACGCGGCAATCATAAATAGCAGCGCGAGTAGGGTGAGATCTTGAGGGTAAAGGGTTGTGCCAATAAAGTTGAACTGTTGGTTACCAATGTCGAGCAAGATTGCCTGGCGATCGCCGTACGAAAACCATGGAATGGAGGCGAAAAGCACCAGTAAAAACCATCCCCCATAGCGGCGTAGCTTTTGGAATGTGCCTTTACTTTCTCGCACGTAAATACGATTACTTGGGTTAAACCTATCGCCCTTAGTTTTATGGGTCTTAGGGTTAAAGGTTTTAGGAGTCACATCTTTTACATCGATCTTATCCTGACTCATGAAGCTTCCTTCTTAGGCTTGAACGGTGTGATTTATTGAGCTCACACTCTGTAGACATTGCTATTTTAGTAAATACTTATGGGCGGCGATTATATACGCAATAACATTTTTATTTCTTTAAGGTTATCAACCTTTAACAACAAAGGTCAGTACAGTTTTATAAATAAATGTCCTAACAGTTAGTGGTGTTGTGATGGTTTGGGTATAAAAAAGGCGACCAAGTGGCCGCCTTAACCGAATCTGTTTGTTTTATTTGATGATGCCGCGAGCGCGAAGAATCGCGGTTTTAAAGTCATCTTCTTGGTCTTTTTTTAGACCTGGAATCATTTCATCTTTGGCGCTGTTGCGCATTTTGAGATGGTAGATGAGGACATCATCGGTCAACTCTTCCAGCTTACCTTCGTAGCCCGCTTCTTGAGCCAGTTTTACGATCATTTGCAATAAGTTGAGCTCTTGGTCTTTTTGCCATTCTGGCTCTAGTAGCTCAAGCAGCTCCTCAATGCGATGACATTTCATCTTCTTTCTCCACAATAATTATAATGATTTGCTGATTAAGGTATCAGATTGGCGTATTTGAGTTAAGAAAAAAGCGCAGCCGAAGCCGCGCTTTTTATTAAGCTGCTTTAACGATTTTGGTGGGTGTTGAGCTCATGAAGACACTCTTTTCCACTAAAGTCATACCAGGAGCTGATTTCTTTGCCGTTGGAGCAGCCACAAAGCCACTGCGACGACGCATCGCACTACGGTTAGTGTGCGAGAACCTGACGGTTGTTGGGCGCATTTCTTGACCTAACTGTCAGGCAATTCCATTGCCAATGTAATGGCCTGGCCCGCTTTGAGTTGAGCTTCATTACTGAAGGGTGGCTCTCTGGCTTTCGCCAATCCAAACTGCGGGACAGGAATGCTGATATGCGTGCATATCATTGGTTAGATTAGCACCAAGACTTTTATTGATCGACAGCTATTCACTACGGCCTTAGTCGTAGGAGAAAGTTTCTGTGAGAGGTGTTGCATCCCTGATACATCGTGGCAGATTAGTATGTTACTTTAAGCATAGTTAAAGCGAAGATTGCCAAGGAGGAGCGCATGTCGTTTTTTAAAAAGACACTGGCGAGTTTTGGAATCGGTTCAGCGAAAGTTGATTCTGTGTTGCAGCAAGAGGTCCTTTATCCTGGCCAAAAGGCGAATGTGGTGATCCATGTTTATGGTGGCGCGACGGCGCAAGAAATCGACAACATAGAGCTCAAACTGTTTTGTCGCTATATCAAAGAAGTGCCTGCGGATCATGATAAGAACAAGCACACGGCAGGACGAATGCGCCGTGTCCCAGCCAGTTATCAACTCGCTGACTGGAAACTGCCGTACGCTTTTACTCTGCAACCTGGCGAGGAACGGACGTTTGATGTCGAATTAGAGGTGCCATGGAATACACCAGTAACGATTGGCGACTCCAAAGTATGGTTAGAGACTGGTCTCGACATTGCGATGGCCAAAGACCCTAGCGATAAAGACATCTTAACAGTACGTCCTGACCCGCTTTTAGATGGCATCTTTACCGCGTTGGAAGAGCAAGGTCTACGTATCCGCCAAGTTGAATGTGAGCAAGTCGATGGGTTTGCGATGCCCTTTGTTCAGGAGTTTGAATTTGTTCCAACTACGGGACCATTTCATGGTCGCTGGCGTGAATTAGAAGTGGTCGCGTATCGCAGTGAAGAATCGCTTCAGATGTGGTTTGAAATCGATCGCCATCGCGAGGGGGCGAAAGGAATGCTCGCGAGTCTGTTGGGGGTTGGCCAGTTAAAGCGAGAGCTGAAAATCCCATTGCACACCTCCGCTGAAAAAGCCGGTGAACTGGTCCTTGAGTACTTAGATAACCACTCTTAACCTAGCTTTCTTATTTTAGGCTTACAAGTGTAAGCTGAATGTGCCATACTCTGGAGCAATTATTCAAATTCTGGAGTAGGCACTGCTATGTCCGTCAGCGAGTCATCTCAATATAGCGTCAAAGAAGAGATCGCCAATACGATTACGCATGCACTAGGCATGGTGCTGGGCATTGTTGGTCTGATTCTATTGTTGGTCAAAGCGATTGATCACAATGCCGACGCACTGACCATTACCAGCATGAGCATTTACGGCAGTAGTATGATCGTGCTGTTCCTCGCTTCGACGCTGTACCATGCCATTCCTTATCAGCGCGCCAAACGAGCGTTAAAAACCTTTGATCATTGCGCGATTTACTTATTAATTGCTGGCAGTTACACGCCTTTTTTACTGGTCAGCTTAAGAACGCCACTTGCGATCGGTTTGATGATTGTGATTTGGTCGATAGCGCTGATCGGCATCATTATGAAGCTTGCCTTTGTTTATCGCTTTAAGAAACTATCTTTGGTGACCTACCTGCTGATGGGGTGGTTATCATTGATCGTGATTTATCAATTGGCGCTGAACTTGGAAGTAGGTGGGCTGACCCTTTTGGCTGTCGGCGGTTTAATTTATTCGCTGGGGGTTATTTTCTATGTGGCGAAACGCATCCCGTACAACCACGCGATTTGGCACGGGTTTGTACTCGCGGGTTGCGCTTGCCACTTCTTTGCGATCTATTTTTACGTAAAACCTATTTAGATTAGCGGCGCCAAAATGCCGGGAAGAACAGCACCAGTAAGGTAAGAATTTCAAGCCTCCCCATCAGCATTCCTAAGCTCAGTATCCATTTAGCCGCGTCTGGTAGAGGAGCAAAGTTGCCCGTTGGGCCTATAATGCTGCCCATCCCAGGACCGACATTGGCCACGGCGGTAATCGCGCCAGAAATGCTGGTGATTGGGTCAAGGCCCATTGCACTCAAGCAGCCAGCAACGACAATGATGGTGATGAAAAACATCAACCCAAACGCGACGATTGAGCGGACAATATCATCATTCACTGGGCGGCGGTTGTAGCGCTGGACGAAGACACCTGAAGGATGAATCAACTTCATCATCTGTTTGTTTAACAGAGTCAGAGCAATCTGAAAACGGAAGATTTTTATTCCGCCCGAGGTTGAACCCGAACAAGCGCCCGCCATCATCAAAAAGGCAAAGAGTGTGGTTGGCAGAGCACCCCAAGCGGTAAAGTCTTCTAAGCCGAATCCTGTTGTTGTGACGACTGATACAATGTTGAACATAGAAACACGCAGCGCATCAAGGACGGTGTAGCCATCTCGAATCACCAACCATGCGGCAATCACTAAGCTGCTGCCAAGGAACAGATAGGTAAAACCACGCACTTGTGCATCTTCTAACAGTTCGTCGAAGCGTCGTTTACGGATCGCAGATACGAACAACAAGAACGGCAAGCCACCCAAGAACATAAACAAGGTTGCGACCCAATGAGCGCCATTCGAAAAGTGGTTCATTGAACCATCGGAGGTTGAGTAGCCACCCGTTGATAACGTGGTAAATGAATGGTTGATGGCTTCAAACAAATTCATCCCTGTCAGCATAAAGCCAATCAGGCAAAGCCCTGTCAGTACCACATAGACGGACATAATGTTCTTGGCGACGGTTTTCGCTCGAGGACTGCTTTTATCAGACCAATCCGAAGACTCAGTGTGGAACAGTTTCATCCCGCCGACGTTGAGCATCGGTAATACCGCTACCGCCATCACGATGAAGCCAATCCCACCTAACCACTGCAAGATTGAGCGCCACAGCAAAATACTGGGTGCCATGTTATCTAGGCCACTCAGCACTGTTGAACCTGTGGTGGTGATGCCAGACATGGTTTCAAAGTACGCGTCGGTAAAGCTAATGTGGTTGATAAATACAAATGGCAACGCGGCGAAAGCGCTAGCGATGGTCCAAACCAAGCTGGTAATTAGGAACATGTCGCGCACGCTGAGCTTAAAGTTTTTGGTTCTGCCTAAACTGAGGCAGGTAAAGGCGGCCAGATGGGTGATCAGTACCGATTGACCAAACTCCAAGAATCCCGGAGTACCACTAAAAAATGCCACCAGTGTTGGCACGTACATGAACAGAGCTAGTTTCGAAAGCACTAGCCCTATCACGAACAATACAGGGCGGAAATTGACCATGGTGCCAATCCTAAAGGAAGAATGGGCTCGGTTGGAATAGCGCTTCCACGTCTGGTACATATTTCTTATCAACTAAGAACATCACCACGTGGTCATCTTGTTCAATTACGGTTCGGTCATGGGCGATCAGAACTTCTTCACCGCGGACAATCGCACCAATGGTGGTGCCCGGCGGTAGTTTGATGTCACCAATCGCACGTCCCACCACTTTCGAAGTGGTTTCATCGCCATGGGCAACGGCTTCGATGGCTTCGGCCGCGCCACGGCGCAACGAGGATACATTGACAATGTCAGCACGGCGCACGTGAGTGAGAAGCGCAGAGATGGTGGCTTGTTGTGGGGAGATGGCTACATCAATCGCGCCACCTTGGACGAGATCAACATAGGCGCCGCGTTGGATCAGTACCATCACTTTTTTTGCCCCCATGCGTTTGGCAAGCATGGCAGACATGATGTTGGTTTCATCTTCGTTGGTGAGGGCGATGAACACGTCCACTTGGTCGACGTTCTCTTCGCTCAGCAGTTCTTGGTCTGCGGCGTCACCACAGAAAACGATGGTATTCTCTAACTCTTCAGAGAGTTTTTCAGCACGTTGATAGCTGCGCTCAATCAGTTTTACGCTGTAAGTCTGTTCAAGGCGCCTCGCCAAGCTTGCGCCGATGTTACCCCCGCCGACAATCATGATGCGGCGGTACGGTTTTTCTAGGCGTTGCAATTCACTCATCACTGAGCGAATGTGGTTGCTTGCCGCCACGAAGAAGACTTCGTCATCGGCTTCGATAATGGTGGTGCCTTGTGGGCGTATTGGACGGCCTTGACGGAAGATAGCCGCAACACGAGTATCGATGTGTGGCATGTGCTCGCGTAGAGTGGAAAGAGCATTACCAACCAGTGGACCCCCATAGTAAGCTTTTACGGCAACTAAGCTGACTTTTTGCTCAGCAAAGCTCACCACTTGCAGTGCACCTGGATATTGGATCAAACGCTCAATGTAGCTTGTCACCAACTCTTCTGGCGCAATCAGGTGATCGACTGGAACGGCGCCTGATTGGAAGAGTGCTTCTTTTTCAGCAAGGTATTGTGGAGATCGAATGCGAGCAATTCGGTTTGGCGTGTTAAAGAGAGAAAACGCGACCTGACACGCGGCCATGTTGGTTTCATCGGTATTGGTGACCGCAACCAGCATATCGGCATCTTGGGCCCCTGCTTCACGCAGAGAGTCTGGGTGGCTTGCATGACCGTGGACGACACGTAAGTCATACTTGTCTTGCAGTTCACGCAGCCGGTCATTATCTCGGTCAACGATGGTAATGTCGTTGTTTTCACCTACCAGGTTTTCAGCCAAAGTACCGCCGACCTGACCTGCGCCAAGAATGATGATTTTCATAGCTTTTCTCTTTATTCGCTTAGCTGGTTGAATACAGCTTAAGTATTTACTCGTTGCAATGAAATAGCGGCTAAGACAAAGTCATTAGCCGCTCAAATTAATTATGCTTGTTTCACTAGCACTGCGTAGTAGAAACCATCCATATCCTCTTCGCCAGGTAAGATTTGGCGTCCTGGATTGTTGATGTCAGAGCCGACTAGTGTCGCATCACTTGTGCGTTCTAAGAATGCTTTCACTTGAAGGACATTCTCTTTTGGCGTAATTGAGCAGGTTGCGTAAACCATAGTGCCACCGGCTTTCAGTTGCCCCCACATTGCATCCATGATTTCACTTTGCAGCTCAGCAAGCGCATCAATGTCGTTTGCTCGGCGTAGCCACTTAATATCAGGGTGACGACGGATAACACCAGTCGCCGAACAAGGAGCATCAAGGAGAATGCGGTCAAATTTTTCGCCGCTCCACCACTCTTGAGGGTAGCGAGCATCGCCACAAATCACATCCGCGCGCAGTTGTAGACGTTCTAAGTTGTCATAGACGCGATCAAGACGCTTAGCATCACAATCAATCGCAACCACTTCGGTATCTTCTGTGTGCTCAAGGATGTGGGCGGTTTTGCCACCTGGCGCCGCACAGCAATCAAGGATCAGCTCGCCATTTTGTGGCTGTAGATAGTTCACAGACAGCTGAGCGGCAGCGTCTTGGACTGATACCCAACCGCGGTCAAAGCCTGGAAGAAGGGTTACGTCACAAGGCGAGGCCAATTTTATGGCATCTTCTGCTTCTGGGTGAATGCTGAATTCAATGTTTGCATCTTTCAGCAGTTCAAGATATTCATCGCGCGTGTGGTGCTGACGATTCACGCGTAGCCACATTGGGGCCTTGCTGTTGTTTGCTTCGACCAATTGCTCCCATTGCTCTGGGTAGCTTTCACGCAGCATATTCAATAGCCAGTTCGGGTGACCATATTTGCCGGCATTGTGACTAACGGCTTTTTCATCTAATGCTTCTTGATCACGTAAGTAGCTACGTAATACGGCATTGATTAGGCCGCGCAGGCTTGGGCCTTTCAACGTCTTGGTGCCTTCCACCGTTTCTGCTACTGCCGCATGAGCGGGAATACGCATAAAGCTAAGTTGGTAAATACCAACCAGAATTAGATGGTGGAATACGCGTTTTTTCCCTTTCAGTGGATTATCCATGAGCTCATTGGCGATGGATTCCAAACGTGGCAAGTAACGCAGTGCGCCATAACAGATCTCTTGTAAGAGAGCGTGGTCTCTTGGTCTGATGGTTTTTTGCGCCGCAGGTAGTGCGTGTGAAAGAGATTGGCCTTTATCGACCACTTGGAATAGGACGTTGGCTGCAGCAGCGCGAACATTCATGATGAATACCTTAAATTAAGGGAGGGTGTCTCCACCCTCAAAATGTACGTTTCCCGTCAGGGAGAATGTGTTTAAACCAGCTGAGTGCCGACTTCAAACCAGCTAGCACGTGAGTTCAAAATGTCTTGAACTGACATGGCTTTTTTACCTGGTACTTGCAGTTGTTCTAGTACTAGTACGCCATTGCCAGTGGCAACGTAGATACCTGTTTTATCCGCTTGCAGGATGGTGCCTGTTGGTTTATCTGACGTTTGCTCATCAACTCGGCTTTGCCAGACTTTGATGCTGTTTTCAGCCGCTTCAAAGTAGCTCATTGGCCATGGATTGAAAGCGCGTACGCAGCGTTCAATATGCGCAGCATCGTCAGCCCAGTTAATACGCGCTTCTTCTTTACTCAGTTTCTTCGCGTAGTTTGCTAGCTCATCATCTTGCTTTTCAGGCACTGCTTTGCCTTGGGCAATATCGGCCAAGCATTCAACTAGCGCATCAGGACCAAGCTCCGCGAGCTTTTCATACATAGTGGCACTGGTGTCAGTTGCTTCAATTGGCAAGGTCGCGATTTTTAGCATGTCACCAGTATCAAGGCCGATGTCCATTTGCATGATGGTTACGCCAGTCTCGTTATCACCCGCCCAAATAGAACGTTGAATCGGAGCAGCGCCACGCCAGCGAGGCAAGATTGAACCATGAACGTTAATACAACCTAGCTTTGGTGTATCCAGTACTGCTTGAGGAAGCAGTAGGCCATAAGCCACAACAACCATGATGTCAGCGTTGAGATCTGCAAGCTCTTGTTTGGCTTCATCAGACTTAAAGTTTTCAGGTTGATAAACCGGAATGTTGTGCTCTAGGGCAATGTTCTTCACTGGGCTGGCAGTAAGCTTTTTACCGCGACCTGCTGGGCGATCTGGCTGTGTGTAAACAGCAATAACTTCATGCTCCGAAGACAACAACGCCGCCAAGTGACGGGCGGCGAAATCCGGAGTACCAGCAAAAACAATCTTCAAAGGTTTGCTCAAGGTACCTTCCTTCTATTTATGGCGGTTAAGCTTTAGCGTTCTTCTCGTTGAAGCGCTTGATCTTAGCTAGCTTGTCTTGAATACGCTTGCGTTTTAAAGGCGAAAGGTAGTCTACAAACAGTTTGCCTTCTAGGTGATCAAGTTCGTGCTGTACACAGATTGCTAATAGGTCATCAGCTTCAAAAGTGTACTCTTCGCCATCACGGTTAAGCGCTTTTACTGTTACTTCTGCCGCACGTGGTACGAGTGCTCTTGCTCCAGGTACAGATAGACAGCCTTCTTCGATGCCATCTTCACCGCGTTTCTCGATGATTTCTGGGTTGATCAGAACCATTGGCTCGTCACGAGTCTCAGAAATATCGATAACAACAATGCGTTGGTGGAAATCAACTTGGGTTGCTGCCAAGCCAATACCTTCTTCGTCGTACATGGTTTCAATCATGTCATCAACGAATTTTTGAATCTCAGGAGTCACGGCTTCAACCGGCTTTGCGACGGTGCGAAGGCGATCATCTGGGAATGTTAATACTTGTAATACAGACATATACACTCGAAATGTTGAACTGTGCCGAATCAGGATAATCCTTGTTGGCTCAATTCTAGACATTTTGTAGACCAAATGACAGCATCATTGCGTTTTTGACGCGTTTATAGGCAGTTCTCGCGATTCTAATCACCACCAAATTTTACTCTCAGGGATGAACGGTTATGTCAGTACGGTTCGGGTTTTCGCTTGTAGCATTGTTGTCTTTTTGTACCTCACATTTCGTTTCTGCACAGGAAGAAGTCCTCACCGTAAAAAAGGGTGCGCCTACGACCTATACCGTGGTGAAAGGGGATACCTTATGGGATATTTCGGCGCTCTATTTAGATAGCCCTTGGTTGTGGCCACGATTGTGGCAGGTCAACCCAGAGATCGATAACCCCCACCTTATTTACCCAGGCGATAAACTCAGTTTAGTTTGGCGCAATGGGCAGCCAGTACTGAGCTTGAAGCCGATGGTGAAACTGAGCCCTAAAGTCCGTGTTTTGGATAAAAAGGCGCTGCCTACCATCAATGAATCCTTAGTTTTGCCTTATTTAGAGTCAGATCGCCTACTGACAGAGGAAGAGTTATCGACAAGCGCTCGCGTGCTTGGCTCGAGCGATGGCGATCAATATTTAACGAACCACAAACTCATTTACATCACGGGGGAGCACAATCACTCAGACTGGGTGATCTACCGACCGCTTGATGAATACCAGCGCGACACGCACAAAATGACGGCGCTTAAACAGATCGCTAAGGCGACGTTGACCTCGCAAGGGCAAGGCTTTAGTGGTTTGGAAATTAGTGTCCAGAACCAAGAGATTCTGGCAGATGACATTGCACTACCAGTGATTGAAGGTGTTACTGATTCGCTATCTACGACCTTTTACCCAGCGCCTTCTCCTGCGCAGAGTGTGGCGAACTTGTTAGGCTCGCTGGAGGGCAGTCATTATGTGGGGCAAAACCAAGTTGTGGTTATCGACCGAGGTGACATAGACCAGTTGCGCCAAGGCTCCATGTTTGAACTCTATTCTCCGGGGGCGAAGATTGAGGATGGCAAACACCTGCCAGATACTTTCATTGGCCATTTAATGGTGATTCGTCCGTACGAACATTTTAGTTTGGCATTGGTAACACAAAGCGCTCAGCCTATCAGTCAGCAAACGTTACTTCGGTCACCGCTAGACGCTTTGGAATAATGAATCGAGAGGCTTTAGCGGCTTGGCTAGCTCTCTATTTTACCCCGCGCGTTGGCCCCAAAACATTTGCTAAGCTAACAGCAATCGAGAGCCCTGAAAGTATTGCTCAATTAAGCACTTCAGAGCTTCAATCGGTAGGTTTTAGTACGCAGCAAATTGAGTACTTAAAGCATCGCGCTGAGAAAGACATTGTCGATTGCTTCAATTGGCTAGATGCTTGCTCGCAGCGGGCGATATTGACGTTGCGAGACTCAGCCTACCCTCCATTATTGAAACAAACAGGCACCGCTCCAGCAATACTATTTGTTGAAGGTGATGTTTCTTGTTTATCTCACCCTCAATTGGCTATGGTTGGCAGTCGCAATGCCAGTATCGATGGCTTGAACTGTGCCCGCCGTTTTGCTCAATCGCTTGTTGAACATGGGCTGGTTATTACCAGTGGTCTCGCTTTGGGAGTTGATGGCTATGCGCATGATGGTGCGTTGCAGGGAGGAGGGAAAACAGTAGCGGTACTGGGGAGTGGGTTGGACTCAGTATATCCTGCTCGCCATCGTCAGTTGGCTGAAAGAATATGCCAAAGTGGAGCATTGATTTCCGAATTTCACCCACTGGCAAAACCGAAAGCGGATCATTTTCCTCGCAGAAATAGAATTATTAGTGGCTTATCGGCAGGAGTGCTGGTGATTGAGGCGGCAGAAAAAAGCGGTTCTTTGATTACCGCGCGTTATGCCGCGGAGCAAGGTAGAGACGTATTTGCGATTCCAAGCTCTATTCACCACACCCAAGGGCGTGGCTGTAACCTATTGATAAAGCAAGGTGCTTGCTTGGTTCAGAATGTCGAAGATATTGTCGCTGAAATCGAGACACTGGTTCGCTGGTCTGATCAAGGTATCGGTGCAGTTCAGCAGGAAATTTTTCCTCTAGAAGATAGCAAAGAAGAATTGCCATTTCCTCAGCTGTTAGCTAACGTAGGAAGTAGGGCTACACCAGTTGATATTCTTGCAAGCAGGACCAATATACCTGTTCAAGAAGTCATGATGCAGCTCTTAGAGCTTGAGCTCTCAGGGCATGTTGTTGCAGTTTCCGGTGGCTATATTCGAAAGGGGAGGGGCGAGCTATGATGATGGATATCCTAATGTATCTGTTCGAGACTTACATCCATAGCGATGCAGAGTTACAAGTCAATCAAGATGAGCTTGAAGAAGAGTTGCTTCGTGCAGGCTTTCATCAAAATGACATCTATAAAGCCCTTGTCTGGCTGGAAGAGTTAGCCGCTCTGCAGCAAAGCGAGGCCCACTCAGCAATTTCTGTGTGCAGTACATCGACTTCGACACGTATTTACACCGCCAAAGAGTGTGAGCGTTTGAGTCTAGAGTGCCGCGGTTTCATTACTTTCCTTGAACAAGTGAACGTGTTGACAACAGAAACGCGTGAAATGGTGATTGACCGCATTATGGGCCTCGAGACGGATGAGTTTGAGCTGGATGATCTCAAGTGGATTGTATTGATGGTGCTGTTCAATGTACCAGGCAATGAAAACGCTTATACGCTTATGGAAGAGCTGTTATACACCAAAGAACAAGGTGTTCTACATTAACGAGCTTTCCAAGTGACCAAAAGCAGTAAAATAGATCAGCAGCTGTTTTCAGCTCATGAACACGCATTAGAGCATCAAGCGTGCCCGAAATGCCAATCCGAGCAGCGCGATGGCGAACTTCAGCTTCGCCATGGTAAGCATGGCCCATTTCTTGGCTGTACCTTGTATCCAACCTGCGATTACATTAAGCCATTACACCAAAATGATGGGCATATCATCAAAGAGCTTGGTGTACCTTGCCCAGAATGTGGCAACGAGTTGGTCCTTCGCCAAGGGCGTTACGGTATGTTTATTGGTTGTAGCCACTATCCGCAGTGCCATCATATTGAGTCTCTGGATCAACCTGAAGAAGAGCCAAAGTCACCGCATTTAACTTGTCCGGAATGTCACAAAGGCCATCTAGTTGAGCGCAAAACACGCTTTGGTAAGTTATTCTATGCCTGTGATAACTACCCTAAATGCAAGTTTGCGGTTAACCTGCCTCCAGTAGCTGGGCAGTGCGAGAAGTGTGGATTTCCATTACTGATTGAGAAAAAGCTGGCCAGTGGAGACCGATTACAGTGTGCTAATCGTAAATGTCATCACACCCAAGAAAACAAATAGCAAAACGGCGCCTAGAGCGCCGTTTTTGTTTACTGTTTATTAAGATTACTCAGTGAAGTTCTCAGCGAAATCATGTACGGCTGGAAAAGCCTTCTTGTCTAGGACATCGGCGAGCGCACATAATTTGCGTTGCAGTTCGCCATTGTAATCTCCACACACATTGATGTGGCCCATTTTACGGCCTTCGCGTTTCTCTTTTCCGTACCAATGCACATGGCAACCATCCATCGCGATCACAGCTTCTGGTAACGTATCTTCACCCAAAATGTTGATCATCGATGTGGATCGGATCAGCTTGGTTGACCCCAGTGGCAAGCCACAAACGGCGCGCAGGTGGTTCTCAAACTGACACGTTTCCGCGCCTTGTTGAGTCCAGTGACCAGAGTTATGAACGCGTGGTGCGATTTCATTAACCAGTAAAGTGCCATCTACATCAAAGAACTCGAGGGCTAACACGCCGACGTAGTCGAGGCTGTTGGCAACCGCAGTGAACATGTTCTTCGCTTGTTCTTGTAGCTCAGTATCTGCAATAGCAGTAGACAGTGTCAGGACACCATTGGTATGAACGTTCTCCGCTAGAGGGTAAACCGCCACGTTGCCATCTTTGCCACGGGCACCAACCAGAGAGACTTCACGATTAAACGGGACAAACTCTTCAGCGACAATCGCTTGGGTTTCTGTCGCGGCAATGCATTCCGCCATTTCAGCCCAGATGGCATCTGCTTGATCTGCATCTCTTAGGCGCCACTGGCCCTTTCCATCGTATCCGCCCAAAGCGCTTTTAAGCACCATAGGAATACCTACGTGTTGGATAGCAGTATCAAAGTCCTCACGGGAGTTGATGACGTAGTATTTAGCATTACGTACGCCTGCATCATCGAGTAATTGCTTCTCGATGCGGCGGTCACCACCAGCTTTAATAGCCTGTGTTGATGGTAAGAACTTGCCACTTTGCTCGCACACCGCAAGAATGTCATGAGGGATATGTTCAAACTCAGCAGTGATGACGTCAGCTTGCGCAATCGCATTCTCTAAACCATGGCCAGTCACCATTTGGGTTAGCGGATGAACGATATTTTTGCTCCCCACATCGTACGCAGAGATCTCGATGTTAAGAGGCGCGCCTGCCAATGACATCATACGAGCCAGTTGACCGGCACCTAGCACTAACACATGCATAGTATTAGTCCTCTGCTGGATTTGGGTTAGCTAATACAGTTTCAGTCTGTTCACTGCGGAACGCTTCAACCTTAGCCATCACTTCTTCGTCATGCGTACCAAGGATTTGTGCCGCTAGTATACCTGCGTTTGCTGCGCCAGCTTCACCGATGGCTAGCGTGCCTACCGCAATCCCTTTTGGCATTTGAACAATAGAATAGAGAGAATCTAAGCCACTTAACGCTCGTGATTGAACAGGAACACCAAGTACAGGCAAAGACGTAAACGCCGCAGCCATGCCAGGTAAGTGAGCAGCGCCGCCAGCGCCGGCAATGATCACTTTAAGACCACGTTCTTTCGCGCTAGTCGCGTAATCAGCGAGAAGTTGAGGAGTGCGGTGTGCAGAGACGACTTTTGTTTCGTACTCAACTCCGAATCTGTCTAGCATTTCTGCCGCTAGTTTCATTGTTGGCCAATCTGATTTTGAACCCATGATGATACCGACTTTCATCTCGAACTCCTTAAAGCTGCGCGTAATAGGTGAGCATTCAATTTGTGCGCATTATACGGGGATTTTACTCTTAAGCAAACGTTTGCGTTGGCATTGAAATCAGATTGATACAATTTATAAATAAATAGCTTTAGTCACTGGTTGTGATTGTTTGTACACTTATCAAAAACAAAGATTGAACAGGAAGTATTCGTGGATAATTTTGATCGAGCGCTCAACGCTTTAAATGATGGTGAAGTGATTGCCTACCCTACAGAGGGCGTATTTGGTGTCGGGTGTGATCCGGATAACCCAGAAGCTATTCAAAAATTATTAGAGCTCAAGCAGCGCCCTGTCGAAAAAGGGTTGATTTTGATTGCTGCAAGCTATGAGCAGCTGCTGCCCTACATTGATGAGTCACAATTAACTGCGCAGCAGCTTGAGCAAGTCCATCAAACTTGGCCAGGTCCAGTCACTTGGATAATGCCTTGCAGCGATAAAGTGTCTAACTGGGTTTCTGGCCAATTCGATTCCATTGCAGTGCGTGTAACGGATCATCCTTTGGTACAAAAGATGTGTAATGCGTTTGGAAAGCCGCTAACCTCTACCAGCGCGAATCTAACTGGTGAGCCGCCTTGTATGACCACAGAACAAGTCTATCAGCAGCTAGGCGATAAGCTGGTGGCTGTTTTGGAAGGTGAAACGGGTGGAAGAGAAAAGCCAAGTGAGATTCGTGATGCGAAAACGTCACAAGTATTAAGACAAGGCTAACCTTGCAAAGGAAGAAAGATGTCGGCAATTGATAAACAAGCGGTAAAGCAATTCTTAATGGAACTGCAAGACTCGATCTGTCAGAAGTTAGAAGCAGCAGACGGTCAGGCAGAATTTGTTGAAGATGCATGGCATCGTGAACCTGGTGAGAAGCTAGGTGGTGGTGGTCGAACTCGCGTGATGAAAGAAGGCGCAGTGTTTGAGCAAGGCGGCGTGAACTTTTCTCACGTTGAAGGCAAAGAAATGCCAGCTTCTGCAACGGCTCACCGACCTGAGCTAGCTGGTCGACGCTTTGAAGCGATGGGGGTGTCTTTAGTTATGCACCCGAACAACCCTTATGTCCCAACTTCTCACGCTAACGTTCGTTTCTTTATCGCCGAAAAAGAGGGCGAAGAGCCAATTTGGTGGTTTGGTGGGGGCTTTGACCTAACACCGTTTTATCCTTTTGAAGAAGACGCGCAATATTGGCACAACACTGCGAAAGAGGTGTGTGCGCCATTTGGCAGTGAAGTTTACCCAGAGCATAAAGCTTGGTGTGATAAATACTTTTACCTGCCACACCGTGATGAAACCAGAGGCGTCGGTGGCTTGTTCTTTGATGATCTTAATCATTGGGAGTTTGATAAGTGCTTTGAGTACATCAAAGCGGTTGGTCAAGGTTATACAGATGCCTACCTGCCGATTGTAGAGCGCCGCAAAGAAACAGAATACGGCGAGCGTGAACGTCAGTTCCAACTATATCGCAGAGGTCGTTACGTCGAATTCAACCTAGTGTTTGACCGTGGCACTCTGTTTGGCCTGCAGAGTGGAGGTCGAACAGAATCTATCTTGATGTCGATGCCACCACTTGCTCGCTGGGAGTACTCGTACCAAGTGGAGCCGGGCTCGCCAGAAGCCGAGTTATACGACCACTACCTCAAGCCGAGAGAGTGGTAAGGCTTTCTTCCTTATATAGATAGTGATAGGGTCAATGTTTCGCATTGGCCCTTTTTTAGTTCTGCAGGTAAAGGAAATGACTCAGCAAATAGATCGCTATGCCGTTTTTGGTAATCCCATCTCTCAAAGTAAATCGCCTTTTATTCATACCCTATTTGCTCGTCAAACCAATCAGTCATTGACCTATACCGCAGAAAGCCCAAATAAGGATGCGTTTCAACAAGCGGCGTCTGAGTTTTTTGCTCAAGGTGGCAAAGGCTGTAATGTCACGGTTCCATTTAAGGAAGATGCTTATCGCTTTGCTACTCGACTGACAGAACGTGCTCAATTGGCTGGAGCGGTGAATACGCTGAAGAAGCTCGATGATGGTGAGATTATTGGTGATAACACCGATGGTGAAGGGTTAGTACAGGACTTGCTTCAATATCAAGTGCCTTTAAAAGGAGCGCGTATTTTACTTATTGGTGCTGGTGGTGCCGCACGTGGCGTCATTAAGCCACTATTAGATCAGCAGCCCGCTGAGCTTGTTGTTACCAACCGAACCTTTGCTAAAGCGCAACTGCTTGCCGAGATGTTTGCTCCGTATGGAACGATTAGCGCTTGTGAGATGAGTGACGTCAACCAAGCGTTTGACGTGATCATCAACTCCACCTCTTCTAGCTTGAGCGGTGAACTACCAGAGATATCCGCAGCTATCTTTACGGAACAGGCGGTGGTGTATGACATGATGTATGGCGCTGGTAAAACGACCTTCAATCAGTGGGCACATGAGCATGGGGTGGTGCAAGTCTTTGATGGATTGGGAATGCTGGTCGGTCAAGCGGCAGAAAGCTTTATGCTTTGGCGTGGTTTAAGACCAGGTACCAAACAAATTTTACGTGAGTTGAGAAAGAACCTAGAGGGATTGTAATGAATCAATCGATCTTATTCCCAGACATGCAAACATGGGATGAAGACAAACAAGCGGTTCTCTTTCCAGCGCAGCAATCAGGTGCTCTGATTCAATGCCTAGTGAGTATCAGTGAACTGAAACAGCTGTCGGGACAGGACATCGAGAACGAACAGCAAGCTCTGGAAGTCTTTTCACAATATCGATTCGATCTTGAAGAGCTTGCTGAAGAACTGATTGAAGAGGAAGAATTCAACTCAGAAGGTAATATAGAGGTCGTTAGTTAATCTCTTTAACCTCATGTAGGTAATCTTCTTTATTCTGCACATAGTTATCCGCAGACTTCTGTAAGAAAGCTCGTTCCTTATCGTTGAGGGGGCGAGCTTGCTTGACCGGACTTCCTACATAAAGGTAACCGCTTTCGAGTCGCTTTCCTGGGGGGACCAGACTGCCCGCACCAATCATTACCTCTTCTTCTATAATGGCAGCGTCTAATACAATCGCGCCCATACCGACTAAAACGCGATCTTTAATGGTACAGCCATGCAGCATCACCTTATGGCCGATCGTGACATCATTTCCAATAACCAGAGGGTATCCGTTAGGGTTCTCTTTATTCTTATGGGTGACATGTAAAACACTACCATCTTGAACATTAGTGCGATCGCCTATTTGAATATGGTTTACATCACCTCGTGCAGCCACCAATGGCCAGATGCTTGAGTCGTTGCCTATTTTGATATCACCAACCAAAACAGAGCTACTATCTATATAGACGCGCTCACCAATTTGAGGGGAAATACCTTTGTAACTGCGTAGTGAGCTCATGATTTATCCTTTTTATCTTGATATATAGCGTTTATAGGCTCAGAAAAGTACTAAAAATAGGTCGTTTTGAATAGAAAATACCCAAACAATAAAAAAATCAAAAAAAACTGCAAAAAGGGCTTGCCAATGTGATGGCGATCTCTATAATGCCCCCTCGCTGACACGGGAACGCTTCGAAAGAAACGAGAGCCCAGTTAGCAAGGTCAATTAGCCAAGCGGAAACGCTTGAAAAAAGTTTGAAAAAAGTGGTTGACACTAAACTTTATCTCGCTAGAATGGCCGCCTCTTCCGAAGTGATGTGAGTCACAAAGAAGAAAGCTCTTTAACAATATAAACCTATCAATCTGTGTGGGCACTCGTTGATGATAATCCAATTAGAAGCTTCGGCTTCAAATTAGGTTTCAATGAAACGAAGTGACCATTGAATCGAAAGATTCAGCACAGTCAATTC
>NZ_JWLV01000021.1 GCF_000808535.1 Vibrio sinaloensis | reverse complement strand
GCGTTATCGATAGATGCGAAGTCTTTCGCTTCACCGCCGTACACTTTAGCTAGAGTAGTACAGATTGCAGCAGTTAGAGTTGTTTTACCGTGGTCAACGTGGCCGATAGTACCAACGTTAACGTGCGGTTTAGTACGTTCAAATTTTTCTTTAGACACGATCGTGTTCCTTCCTAGTTATGATTCGCCGCGAACGTTATTGATCACGACGCGCCAGAATTTGCTATTTTATGCGCCAACGTCGGTCAGCGCAATATTTGGACGTATTGATCTTAAAAAAAAGCTCGACTTTTTTCTCGATCAAGACGTTTTATTAGTAACCACGGTCCGCAATGATTTTCTCTGCGAAGTTTTTCGGTACTTCAGCGTACTCGTTAAACTCCATAGAGTAAGACGCACGGCCTTGAGTAGCAGAGCGTAGATCAGTTGCGTAACCAAACATCTCAGATAGAGGTACTTGTGCGCGGACGATCTTAATACCGGCCACACCTTCATCCATACCTTCGATCATGCCGCGGCGACGGTTAAGGTCACCAACAACATCGCCCATCCAATCTTCAGGCGTAGTTACTTCAACATTCATCATAGGTTCTAGAAGCACAGGCTGTGCTTCAAGTGCACCTTTCTTGAATGCCATCGAGCCGGCGATTTTAAACGCCATCTCGTTAGAGTCAACATCGTGGTAAGAACCATCAAACAGCGTTGCTTTAATATCTAGAACCGGGTAACCCGCTAGAACACCACTGTTCATTTGCTCTTCGATACCTTTCGATACCGAGCTGATGTATTCCTTAGGAACCACACCACCCACAATTTCGTCAACAAAGACAAAACCTTCGCCAGGTTCAGAAGGCTCCAGTTTGATCCATACGTGACCGTACTGACCACGACCACCAGATTGACGAACAAATTTACCTTCCACTTCCGCGCTGCCACGGATAGTTTCACGGTAAGCAACCTGTGGTTTACCTACGTTACAGTCGACGCTGAATTCGCGCTTCATGCGGTCAACGATGATATCTAGGTGAAGCTCACCCATACCAGAGATCAGAGTCTGACCTGTTTCGTCGTCCGTTTCGACACGGAAAGATGGATCTTCAGCTGCTAGTTTACCTAGTGCGATACCCATCTTCTCTTGATCAGCAACAGAGCGAGGTTCAACGGCGATCTGAATAACCGGATCAGGGAATTCCATACGCTCTAGAATAACCTTGTGGTTAGCATCACAAAGCGTATCACCTGTTGTTACGTCTTTAAGGCCGATTGCTGCGGCAATATCGCCCGCGCGAACTTCCTTAATTTCATCACGCTTGTTCGAGTGCATCTGTACGATACGACCAAAACGCTCTTTTTTCTGCTTAACAGAGTTGTAAACTGCATCGCCAGAGTTAACCACACCCGAGTAAACACGCATAAAGGTTAGCGTGCCCACGAATGGGTCAGTGGCGATCTTAAATGCCAGCGCTGCAAACGGTTCGTTATCGTCTGCGTGACGCTCAACTTCGTTGTCGTTGTCGTCAACACCTTTGATCGCTGGAACATCTACTGGTGAAGGCAAGTATTCAACAACTGCATCTAGTACTGCTTGAACACCTTTGTTTTTGAACGCACTACCACAAGTAGCCAGTACGATTTCGTTGTTTAGTGTACGAGTACGTAGAGCTTGTTTAATCTCTGCTTCCGTCAGTTCGCCTTCTTCCAGGTACTTATCCATCAGCTCTTCTGTTGCTTCTGCTGCTGACTCAACTAGGTTGTTGCGCCACTCTTCAGCAAGCTCCATCATATCTGCTGGGATATCTTCATAAGTAAAGGTTGTACCTTGGTCTTCTTCATTCCAGTTGATCATCTTCATCTTGATCAGGTCGATAACACCTTTGAAGTCCTCTTCCGCACCAACGTTAAGTTGAATAGGAACAGGGTTCGCACCAAGACGGTTTTTGATTTGATCAACAACACGTAGGAAGTCGGCACCTGCACGGTCCATCTTGTTGACGAATACCATACGTGGAACATGATATTTGTCAGCTTGACGCCATACAGTTTCAGATTGAGGTTCAACACCCGATGAACCACAGAACACAACAACCGCACCATCAAGTACGCGCAATGAGCGCTCTACTTCGATAGTGAAATCTACGTGTCCAGGGGTGTCGATGATATTGATGCGGTGGTCTTGGAATTGCGCTTCCATACCACGCCAGAAAGTTGTAGTTGCAGCTGAGGTGATTGTGATACCACGCTCTTGCTCCTGCTCCATCCAGTCCATGGTAGCAGCGCCATCGTGAACTTCACCGATTTTATGAGAAAGACCAGTGTAGAACAGAATACGTTCACTTGTGGTTGTCTTACCTGCGTCTACGTGAGCGACGATACCAATATTGCGGTAGCGCTCAATAGGTGTTTTACGAGCCACGATTGAATCCTCTTGAATTAGGGACTATTGCTATTTCTAGATAATTTTAGGACTGCTCAACGCAATTTTCCCTACCCCTAGATATAGCAATAGTTCCTAGGCTTGCGCATAGGAACTAGAGCAGCGCCGCAGGGATTCCTGCGGCACAGAAAGGTATTACCAACGGTAATGTGCGAACGCTTTGTTTGCGTCAGCCATGCGGTGAACGTCTTCACGTTTCTTAACCGCAGTACCTTTGTTCTCAGACGCGTCTAGCATTTCAGCAGCTAGGCGTTGAGCCATAGATTTTTCACCACGCTTGCGCGCAGCTTCAACCAACCAACGCATAGCAAGTGCGTTACGGCGAACCGGACGAACTTCTACAGGAACTTGGTAAGTTGAACCACCTACACGGCGAGATTTAACCTCTACCGCTGGGCGAACATTTTCAAGAGCTTCTTCAAATACAGCTAAGTGATCTTTACCAGATTTCTCAGCCATAGCATCTAGTGCAGTGTAAACGATTTTCTCTGCAGTAGATTTCTTACCGTCAACCATTAGGATGTTAACGAATTTTGCCAGCAGTTCAGATTTGAACTTTGGATCTGGAAGGATCTTACGCTGACCAATGACGCGACGACGTGGCATGGATTTTCTCCGTTGTCTTCTTCAGGTTTTATCCAAAACTTTTCAGTTTTTTCAAAAAATTAAAAATAATTTAGTGTTTGGCCTTACTTAACGGATACCATTAAGACTTAGGACGCTTCACACCGTACTTAGAACGACCTTGCTTACGGTCATTTACGCCAGCACAGTCTAGTGCACCGCGTACTGTGTGGTAACGTACACCCGGAAGGTCTTTAACACGACCGCCACGGATTAGAACAACTGAGTGCTCTTGAAGGTTGTGACCTTCACCACCGATGTACGAAGTTACTTCGAAACCGTTTGTTAGACGTACACGACATACTTTACGTAGTGCCGAGTTAGGTTTTTTAGGTGTAGTAGTGTAAACACGAGTACATACACCACGTTTTTGTGGACACGCTTCTAGTGCAGGCACGTTGCTTTTAACAACTTGCTTTGCACGAGGCTTACGTACCAACTGGTTAATAGTTGCCATTAACTAGCTCCTGATTTACTTGAAAGTAAGCTTTGTGAAAAATCTATCCCTAATCACCAATGGCAATTAGGGACGCAAAATTCTATGCAGCAGTGGGATGTGTGTCAAGAAATATACGGATCTTTTTTTGTTCAATTGGACTTTTTATCCGTAAAGTGAAGATGACGTTCGAGCGGTCAATTCCAAGTGAGGGATTGCGGGTGTTTGACCGTCATTGACACAAAGCCGTTGTAGTCAACAATTTCGAGTTGCGCACTGACGCGATTTATCATTGCTCGGGCATCGAGATCTGGCTTTAGAACTGAGCAACAATGCCCATCTAACAACGGATAAGCCTGATGCTGAGGGTTGGCTGCGTAGACCGCATCTTCAATCAGCAACAGTTCATCGTCTTTGCTACAAGCGTTGACGGCATCATTCAAAGCTTGAACCGATTTAATAATATGCAGCATAACGCGCCCTTAAAATGAGAGTAGCTTGCCAGCAAGTTGTAACTGACTTTTGAGAGAGGTCAAAGATAGCGGTTTCGCATCAATCATCAGATCTGCGTGAGATAAGCCTCGCTTAGCGAGAGAATCAGCGCAGACGTACACTTGTTCAATATCATACAGATCAAACAGCTTTAACATCGGCGCGTAGTCTTTACTTAAGATATCAGCCGGCGCCTGGCCTTGCAGAAGCTGATAAACACCATCACCCATAAAGATCACGCTGATGTCTTCACAATAAGCTGAAGCTGCAAGCAAAGCGTCAATCCCCTCTCTTCCGGCCGAACTACCATGGGGAGCGCTGCGAAATAGGTAAGTTAACTGGCTCAAAATTGCACCACTCTATCTTGAGTTAACATCGCCTCTGCCAAACTGCCTAATCCAGCTTGAACAAACCCTTTTGCAAGGTTGCTTTGCGCTAGACCATGCTGCTGCGCTTCATCTTCACTGATCACACCACGACGCAATGCCGCAGCGACACAGGTTTCTAATCTTACTTGATGCGTCTGAGACAACGTAAGCCAAGCTTTGGTGAGATCAAATTCATCATTAGCTGGAACGGCTAAAGCAGTGCCATTTGTCACACCATCTTGATAGAAAAATACACTGACTAAGGTGTGTCCCTGATCAATTAACGCTTTAGCAAACTGATAAGCAGTGCGCGCTGATTGGCTGCCATAAACAGAACCGTTAACAACAAGCGTGTAAGTCAAAGAACTCACCTCTCTTCATCCTCAGTCTTACGCTGACGAATATAGAGATACACCGTATGCTTGGAGATGTTCAAGCGGTCGGCAACACGGTTGATGGCATCCTTAATATCAAAGATGCCTTTGTCATACAGCTCCATCACGATCTGACGATTTTTCGTGTTATTCGATACTGATTTATCGGCGTTGATCTCTTCAATGGTTCTCTCAACTGTTTGATCCACCAACTCCTCAACATCACTTGCGAAGTTAACCGATGAGGCGGCTTGTTTCGCTTCCTCGGTTGGCATGAACGATTGAAGCACTTGAGAAAATGGCGCATCTAGGTTGACGTTGATACAAAGCAAACCAATCACTCGGTTTTCGCCATTGCGAATCGCCACCGTGATCGACTTCATCAACACACCACCTTTAGCACGTGTGAAATAAGAACGCGAAAAGTTACGCTCAGAACCTTCTATGTCTCGCAACATTTTTAGCGCAAGATCAGTGATTGGCGAGCCCACCTGACGACCTGTATTTTCACCATTGGCAATCTTAATCGCGGAGGTATTGAGGTCTTCTAATGAGTGAAGAACAATTTCACAAAATGGACCAATCAGACTCGCGATACCATCGACCACCGCTTCATACGATCGAAGAATAATTTTATCGTGCTCACTAAATGGCATCACATTGACAGATTCCATTTCGAGCAACATATCCGTATTTACTGTTTCTGTAGTTGTCACTTTTTAAGCCTTCGAGCGAAAAATCAACAAATTGGTGTAAGTTTATCAGAAATTTTGAAGAGCACACCTAGCTAAGAGACTATCTAGTGATTTAGGACAAATAAATGAGTGCTGTTCGCCACACAAAAGAAAGAAAAAGGCCTGACATATGCCAGGCCTTTAGAATGAGAACGTTAGAAAACGTTATTGAACCGCTTCTTCACCGTTATCGATTTTCAGAAGCTCAACTTCAAATACCAACGTTGAGTTTGCAGGAATTGTTGGTGTATCTTGCTGGCCGTAAGCGAGTTCTGGTGGAATGACGAACTTAAACTTAGAGC
Source organism: Vibrio sinaloensis (assembly GCF_000808535.1). GTDB lineage: Bacteria > Pseudomonadota > Gammaproteobacteria > Enterobacterales > Vibrionaceae > Vibrio > Vibrio sinaloensis_D. The sequence goes on along the minus strand of NZ_JWLV01000021.1, from coordinate 42,296 downwards.
CAACTGGCATTAGTTGAACACCTTCAGTCCAGCCTGGAATCACTCGGTTTAATGGGAACGTAGCTGGCTCGCCGCGGTCGTAAGAGCTGTCAAACTGAGTACCGTCAATCAATGTACCTTTGTAGTGAACTTGTACCGTATCGGTATCTTTCGGTTGTTCACCTTCCGCTGCGGTCAATACTTGGTAAAGCAAACCCGTGTCTGTCTTCACAACACCGTCTTGTTTTTCAAATTCAGCGCGGTAATCATCACCCGCTTTTTTAGCCGCTTCTGCTTTCTCAGCGGCCTGCTTTTGCATCGTTTCAGCAACACGCTTATCTAGAGATTCTAGCGCAGCACGCGTCTCTTCTTCGTTTAGCTCTGCTTTGCCTTCAAAGACATGTTCAATGCCTTTAAGAACCAACTCTTTGTTGAGCGTAATACCAATCTCGCTTGGCTTGTCTAGGCTAGTGCTTAAGTAGTTAGCAAAAGAGACACCGATGGCGTAAGCAGCTTTGTCATCTTCGGTTTTAAAGTGAACCGCTTTACCTGCTTCTGCTTGAACTTGCTCTACTGCTGGAGCAGCTTCTGTCTTTGGCTCTTCTTCTTTTTGGCAGCCAACAGCTAGCGCAACAGTTGCAGCAAGCAGTGACACTTTAAAAATTGATTTCATTGAACTCTCCAATTGAGACTTTTGTCTTTGTGCACAAATCTTTAAGAAAGACTGGTGTGCATTCGCATGTTGTACCAATATAACCAATATGCGTCTGAAATAAACGTAAACCAAGTGGATAATTGGACTTGATGCGAATAATTTTTAACACTCTACTTATTACGATTGTCATCACAACGTTAAATGGCTGCTTTTTCTCCAACCAAGATGTTCAACGTTGGGATATCGAACTTAAAGGCACCACCAGCTTCGCATTGAGTCGTGATGCTCGCTTTGCCCTGCTTTACTCAAAAGAGCACCAACTCGTTTTATGGGATCTTTTTGAAAACCAACAATTGGCTTCATTAGGCGAACAAGACCCTCAAGCAAGCACCGTTTCCCGAATCCGCATTTCCGACAATGGCCGCTTCGCGATCACCGCCACTCAAATCAACTTTGCCGTTTGGGATCTTGCATGGACTCAGGCTGAGGGGCTTTGGTCAATTTCAGATGGCCTAATTCGAGATGTTGATATCGCAAGTAATGGTGACCAAGTACTACTTGGTTTATCCAATGGTAAAGCCATCTACGTCAACTTAGTCACCGGACGACGATTAGAGTTCCTTGCTCACAATGAAAAAGTCAATTCAGTCTCCCTTTCACCTAATGGTCGTTTTGCGCTATCTGGAGGAAATGACTATAAGGCTTACCTATGGGACACCAATACCGGACAGATATTGCATACGTTTGAACATGAACAACGCGTAAACCGCGTCGCGCTGCAAAGAGATGGTAAATATGCCTTTACCTCAGACGGAGGGAATCAAGCCATAGTGTGGGACTTAACAACAGGTAAAGCCCTGTCAGAGCTGAGCAGCTTCTCAAGACAATTGATCTTTTCCACCGCCCGCTTTTCTGATGACGGCCAATATCTCGCGACAGGCACTCCGTCGGGTCGTTTAATGGTTTGGAACAGCCTCACTGGCAAACGCATCGACCGCTATGACGTAGAACCATTAAAAGATACTCGCCCTCCACGCGCAGTGGTGTATGATGCAGCCTTTGACAGCCAAAGCCGTATCATTTCGGCAACCTCGGCTGGTATAGCCCAAGCTTGGAATGTGGATTACTAGAAATGACAGATAAGCGAGTTGAACAGTTGGAAAATCGCGTGAATGACCTTGAGTGTCAACTCGCGTTTCAAGAGCAGACAATCGAAGAGCTCAACGAAGCATTGAGTCAGCAGCAGCTTTTGATCACCAAAATGCAAGATCAGATGAAGTATGTTGTCGGCAAAGTCAAAAACATGGATTCATCCAACCTTGCAGACCAATCTGAAGAGACGCCACCTCCTCACTACTGATCGCCTCTAGCCGAATACATACGCGATTACTGCACCAGCAACCACTAGGCAGCCGCCTATACGGCGTAATTGATTATCAGGCTGGCGACTGAGCTCTGCCACCATATTGCGCCAACCGTTTGGAGCAATCAAGGGACCTAACCCTTCGACGATAAGCACCAAACCTAACGCAAACCAAAGTGAATTCGACATAACTACCTCAGAACAAAAAATAAAGGCTCCACATGGGAGCCTTTAACCTATCTTAATTTCAATTACTTAGCTTCTGCACCAGCAGCGTTATTCATGTACTGGAAGAAGTCACTCTTCGGATCCAATACAAGAATGTCACTCTTGTTGCTGAACGATTTCTCGTATGCTTTTAGAGAACGCATAAAGCTGAAGAACTCTGGGTCTTTGTTGTAAGCATCCGAGTAGATTTTCGCAGATTTCGCATCCGCTTCCCCTCGTGTTACACGCGCAGTCTTGTCCGCTTCTGCTAGAACAGTTGCCACTTCTAGATCGGCTTGCGCACGGATAACTTCTGCTTTTTCACGACCTTGAGAACGGTGGCGACGAGCAACAGACTCACGCTCAGCTCTCATACGACGATAGATAGACTCACTGATTTCATCAGGTAGGTTGATTTTCTTCATACGGAAATCAACAATCTCGACACCCAAATCTTTCATTGCACTGTCCGTTGTACCGACCAAAACGTTCTCCATAATTTGGTCACGTTCACCGTCAACCTCTAACGCTTCAAGAGCCGCTTCGGTTGTTACTTCTTCACTGTCGCTATCAGGCAAAACGTCTTTGTTGCGCGGACCGGAAACAATCTGCTTAATCTCACGTGCACCGATTTCAGAACGCAGCACGTCTGTTACTTTACGTTCAAGTAACGCTTCTGCTGTCAAGGCATTACCACCACCTGTTGTTAGGTAGTAGCGACCGAAATCAGAGATACGCCATTTGACGTAAGTATCGATCAGTACGTCTTTTTTCTCAGATGTCACGAAACGGTCAGAACGGCCATCCATTGTTTGGATACGCGCGTCCAATGTTTTCACTCTGTCGAACAGCGGCATCTTGAAATGCAGACCTGGTTCGTAAATCTTAGACACACCGTTGTCATCAAGAACACGACCAAATCGAATTACCAATCCACGCTCGCCTTCTTGAATGACAAATACTGACATTAGCAGTAGAACAATAGTAACGACCAATACAGGGATCATTAACTTACGCATTCTTAATATCTCCCTTGACGTGAACCAGTTGAACGAGATTGCGAGTCTGAAGTGGTTTCAGTTGACTGAGTTTCTAGCTCAATCTGGTCATAAGCTGAAGACGACTTCGTGCTACGTTTGGTTGGAGTGTTACCTTCACCCGCTAACTTGTCGATAGGTAAGTAAAGCAGATTGCCGCTAGATTCAGAATCAATCAGAACCTTAGAGGTGTTGCTGTAAACTTCTTCCATCGTGTCTAGGTATAGACGGTTACGAGTAACTTCAGGTGCAGCTTGGTATTCAGGAAGTAGCTTCTCAAACTGTGCTACTTGACCAAGAGCTTCGTTAACAACGCGCTCAGAGTAACCCAATGCCTCTTTCTTCAAACGCTCAGCTCGACCTGTCGCTTTTGGAAGAATATCGTTTCGGTATGCTTCTGCTTCACGCTCAAAACGCTCTTCATCCTCACGAGCCGCAATAGCATCATCGAAAGCGTCTTTAACTTGCTCAGGCGGACGCGCTGATTGGAAGTTGACATCGACAATGACAACACCCATATCGTAGCTATCTACGATCTCATTTAGAGTTTCCTGAGTGCTTTGACGAATTTGCTGACGACCCGTTGTCAGGATGCTATCCATCAGCGAGTCACCGATTACAGCACGGAGCGCAGAGTCGGTAGCTTGACGTAAGCTGTCATCTGCGTTTGTTACGCGGAATAGATACTTGTATGGATCCGCAACACGGTACTGAACATCCATCGCAACCGTCACTACGTTTTCATCTTTAGTCAGCATTAGACCTGATGAACGTAGTGAGCGAATCGCCTGAACGTTAACCGGTGTCACTTCATCAATGAAGCGAGGACGCCAGTTTAGACCTGGATCGACCACACGGTCGTATTTACCGAGGCGCAAAACTACGCCACGTTCAGCTTCACCGATAGTGTAAAAACCAGCAAAGACCCAAATTGCTATTGCGATTGCTGCAATAACGCCTAGACCTAGAACGCTACCACCACCGCCAATAGAAGGGCCGTTGCCGCCTTTTCCACCAAACTTTCCACCCAGTTTCTGACTCAGTTTATTAAATACTTCGTCCAAGTCTGGCGGTCCTTGATCACGGCCACCTTTGTTGCCACGATTGTTGTTACCCCATGGGTCATTATCGCGGCCGTTGTTGCCGTTGTTATTACCAGGCTCATTCCACGCCATTAGAAAGCTCCATCATTTGATATGACGTTATACTGTAGCAGTCATTTAAGTAACTATAAAGTCACGTAAAACTGCCTCTTCTCTTTTTTCAAGTCTAGACCAATCTACTTGCTGCATTCGAACATCAATCAACAAGTTACCGTCTTGGTCATATTCTTCATGTTGAATACACTTCATCTGGAAGAATGTACTACGAAGTCTGCCTTGATGTTGTGGCGGAATTCGCATTTGGTACTGAACCATTTGACTGGCTAACCGCTCGGTTAATGCCTCAAATAAAAGCTCAATGCCTTTACCTTCCATTGCTGAAACCCAAACCGTTTGCACAACGCCTTCGTCGTCACGCTCAATTCTTGGGTTCTGACCATCGAGGTTATCGATCTTGTTCATGACGATCAAAGCGGGGATTTCATTCGCTTCAATTTCTTCAAGAACATCATGAACAGCCTGAATATTCTCACGAAAACGCTCATCACTGGCATCGACAACATGTAACAAAATGTCAGCTTCTTGCGTTTCTTGTAGCGTTGCTTTGAACGCCGCTACCAGATCGTGTGGTAGGTGACGAATAAACCCTACCGTGTCCGCCAAAATAGCAGGACCAACATCTGATAACTCGATCTTACGTAAAGTTGGGTCCAAAGTAGCAAACAATTGATCCGCAGCGTAAACACCCGCTTCGGTAATTCGGTTGAACAGTGTTGATTTCCCTGCGTTGGTATAACCAACTAGGGAGACGGTTGGGATTTCCGCTCGACTTCTAGCACGGCGACCTTGTTCACGCTGCTTAGCGACTTTTTCTAAACGGCGTAATATCGTTTTGATACGTACACGCAATAAACGTCGGTCAGTTTCTAGCTGAGTTTCACCTGGCCCCCGTAAACCGATACCACCTTTTTGTCTCTCTAGGTGAGTCCAACCACGAATCAGTCGAGTAGAGATATGGCGAAGCTGGGCCAATTCGACCTGTAGCTTACCTTCGTGAGTTCGGGCACGCTGAGCAAAAATATCTAAAATCAGACCAGTGCGGTCTAACACTCGACATTTACACAACGCTTCTAGGTTACGTTCTTGGGCAGGAGAGAGGGCGTGATTAAAAATCACAATATCAGCGCCAGCTAACTGCACAGCTTGTGCAATTTCCTGAGCTTTACCCTCTCCGACATAGTATTTAGGGTGTGGTGACTGGCGGCTTCCGGTTACGACTTGTAACGAAGAAACTCCAGCTGAAGAGACCAGCATTTCAAACTCGCTGAGATCTTCCCACTCCCCTTCTTGCGTAAAGTTGATATGAACAAGTACGGCTCGCTCACCGGCTTCATAACGGTCAAACAAGCAATCAACTCCTTAAAATAATGCTCGAATTAGCAGTCAGGATATTAATCTTCTGACTTCTCTTGCTGACGCTCACCGCCTTGTGGACGGTCACCGCTGTGGTGGCTCACTGGACGAGCAGGTACCACAGTAGAAATTGCGTGCTTGTATACCATTTGGTTTACTGTGTTTTTCAGCAAGATAACAAATTGGTCGAAAGACTCGATCTGACCTTGTAGTTTAATTCCGTTTACAAGGTAGATAGACACTGGAATACGTTCACGACGTAATGCATTTAAGAATGGGTCTTGTAGAGATTGCCCCTTAGCCATTTTATTTTCCTTATTTTGTAATTTTGTTTTAGTTATTTAGCTAGTGGTGCGCTGCATAAAGGATGCGGCTTTTGAATCTGAGCTAAACGTATAAAAAAACGCCCTGTCATTACCTGTTATGACGACTTTGAGTCGAAATTTCAAGTAACAGATCCTTTACAGGGTACATTCACGCAAAAGCGATCACATTATACACAGCTAAAACCGTCAGATGCTATTGCATTTGAAACAGTTTCCAATGCTTCGTCAATGTTCTCACTATCTAACCAAGTTAAATTATCCCAGCTGCGTAACCAGGTAATTTGTCGCTTGGCCAACTGGCGGGTTGCACAAACGCCCTTAAAAATAGCGTCATCAAGCGTACAATTCCCATCCAAATAGTCCCACATCTGCCTGTAGCCGACACATCGAATAGACGGTAGATCAGGGTGAAGATCGTCACGAGCATATAATGCTCGCATCTCATCCTCGAACCCCGCTTCCATCATTTTCTCAAATCGAAGCTCAATTCGGCGATGGAGCTCAGCCCTTTCCTTGGGAGCTATAGCAAACTGCTTAACCCTAAATGGCAACGAATCGCCTTTTGTTTTAGTCAGTTCAGTAAGAGTTTTACCTGAAATTCGATAAACTTCCAATGCCCGTGACAATCTTTGTGGATCGTTTGGGTGGATTCGCTCAGCTGATACAGGATCAATTTCTTTCAGTTGATCGTGCAGCACGTCCCAACCAAGAGTCAACGCTTCTTGTTCAATTTGCTGACGAATCTCAGGGTTTGCAGCTGGAAGTGGTGACAAACCTTCCAACAACGCTTTGTAGTAAAGCATGGTTCCACCAACAAGAAGTGGGATCTTGCCTTGTTCTACAATCTTGTTCATTTCATTTAAGGCATCGCGACGAAAGTCTGCAGCTGAATAAGCCTCGCTTGGATCAAGTATGTCGATCAGACGATGCGGTGCCAGCATTTGCTCACGCTCGTCAGGCTTGGCGGTGCCTATATCCATTCCTTTGTAAATCAACGCGGAGTCGACCGAAATAATTTCTACGGGATATTTTTGGCGCAAGCGGATCGCCAACTCTGTCTTTCCAGATGCCGTTGGTCCCATCAAAAATAGAGCCAAAGGTAGTTGTTTATTTTTCATAATTCTAATGCTGCAATGGTCGCAGAGAAATCGACCGGTTTTACAAACGTTTGATCGTTTAACGGAAGGTTCCCCTGCCAGAGCTGTTCGATATCAGCAATGATTTGAATCGCTTCCGACAAAGTGTAGTCGCTTTTCACTTGAGTGATATGGCTACTTAACCAATTTGCCAATCGAGAAGGCTCGAGATTGGCTTGCTCCGCCAAAGACGAAGCCGCGTAAGATAACAGATCTGGTAGCAATTGTTGTAAGTTTTGTTGGCGCAGCGGCTGTGGTACACCCATGACCATCATTGCTTGATGGTTGCGCTTCTTTAGCTCAATGCCAAATGTCAGCAATAAATTTTCAAGCCTCTCGGCTACCTGAATCTGCTCAGGATCGAGTTTTAATGACAGTGGGACAAGCAATGGCTGACTTTTCAATGAACCATTGCGCGTCGACAATTGGCCATTCACACGTAACCATTCCGCTTTCGCTAGGCTAACTAAGTGTACCCCTTGCTTGTTGCCCATCGCGACATAACGCCCTGATGCCATACAAATCGCTTTACCTAATGATTCGACGACCGCAGCTGGCGAAGGTTCATTTTCTTCAGCGTTCCGATCCTGTCCGACAGGCGCAGAAATAGGCTCTAGATCTGGCGTTTTGAGTAACTCTTGGTAGGCTCGTACTTCTTGCTTACTCGGGGCTGGTTCAGCATATCGCTCAGAGGTCTTTGCTTTGTTAGGCTGAGGTTTTGATTCGATCCACTCACTGCGGACAGAAGCCTCGCGAACTTCAGAGCGGCGCTCGTTGTAATCAGTCCTTCCGGGATATGAGGGAATCTTTTCTACAGCGTCATAAACACGCTCACTGACTGACTGATGAGTCGAATCACTATTTAGCCCTTTATCAAAGTCATTTGACGGCTCTTGTGTATGGAAAGCAGACGCCGTGATCTCCGGTTTATCAATATGCGCACTTTGGGCGAGTGCATCACTGAGCGCTTGATAGATAAAATCATGCACCAAACGAGCTTGATGGAAGCGAACTTCATGTTTTGCTGGGTGGACATTGACATCTACCTGATGCGGGTCAAGCTCAATAAACAGAACGTAAGTAGCAAACTGCTCTGGTTTGAGGCTGGTTTCGTAGCTCTGCCTAATGGCGTGATTGATCAATTTGTCACGCATCATCCGGCCATTGACGTAACAATACTGCAAATCACTTTGTTGACGGGCGCCCTCTGGAGTTGTGATCCATCCGTGTAACTTAAGCCCTTGATGCTCAAGTTCAATCTTAAGCATGTTACGGACAAACGCACTCCCGCAAACCGTGGCAATGCGCTTCTCAGCTTGTACTTCGGTTTTCGCCGCTCGATATTGCTTAACCATCTTACCGTTGTGACGAAGATTGATCGTCACATCAAAACGGCTAAGGGCGATTCGTTTGATCAGCTCATCAATATGAGAAAACTCGGTCTTCTCTGTGCGAAGAAATTTACGACGAGCTGGGGTATTAAAGAAAAGATCAAGAACCTCGACAGTCGTACCAATCGGATGTGCGGTAGGTTGAAGCTTCACAGCCATTTCCCTGCCCTCGGTATAGGCAGACCAAGCTTGCTCTTGGGTAGCTGGGCGAGAGGTCATGGTCAAACGCGCAACAGAGCTGATACTGGCCAGTGCTTCACCGCGAAAGCCTAAACTGATGATGGCTTCAAGATCATCTAAGGTGTGTATTTTGGAGGTAGCATGGCGGCTTAACGCCAAACCGAGTTCATCTTTGACGATACCTTTGCCATTATCACGGACTCGGATCAGCTTGGCTCCACCTTTTTCGATATCGATATCGATTCTAGTGGCACCTGAGTCAAGGCTATTTTCAACCAGCTCTTTAACAACGGAAGCCGGTCTCTCAACCACTTCACCCGCGGCAATTTGGTTTGCCAAACGTGCTGGAAGAATTTTAATTGTCATAGCCCATCACCATCAGTTGTTGGGAATAATTAAAACTTGGCCAATCGCAAGCTCATCACTGCGCAGGTTATTCGCCTCTCGAAGACTTTTAACACTCACCCCATACTTACTCGCTATTTTGCCTAAGAATTCACCACGCTGAACCTTGTGCTTACGCAATGGCTGATCTTTCATGCTTACGGTAATTTTGAGTTTCTGACCCAACTTCAACGTATCTGATTTCAGCTTGTTTTCACGCTTAATATCAGCCACCGCCACTTTGTATCGAGCGGCGATTTTTCCTAAATATTCACCGCGTTGAACCACGTGAGTGATCGTTTTTGTCTCAACAGGGTTAGTCACCACAGGCACAGGTATTGCGCCTGACGAACCAGGGATTGTGAGAATTTGACCTATCGCAATATTACTGCTCTTAAGCTTATTCGCTTGCATTATCGCCTTAGTTGAAGAGCCGTATTTCTTCGCAATCAGAGAGAGCGACTCACCTCGTGAAACCTTGTGTTTAATCGCTTTGCCACGATTTGCAAATAGAGTGCCTTCTGGAGGATTGGCTTCAAAATATTGCACGATCGCCTTAGATAGAGAGCGTGCTAGCTTGTCTTGATGACTGCGCTGGAATAGCAGCTTCTCTTCTGTCGGGTTGGAGATAAACCCAGTTTCAACCAGTACCGAAGGTATATCTGGTGACTTGAGTACCGCTAGACTCGCATTAACTGGCTCTTTCTTGTGTAAATGCACACCAACTCGCGACATCTCTCGTAAAATCTTCGTCGCGACCTTGTAACCCTCTTTCTGGGAATGACTAAACTGCAAATCAAGCAGAGTTTGACTGACGTTTCTGTCGCTATTGTTTTTCGCCAACACTTCTCCAGCACCGCCCAGAAGCTGTGACTGCTCTTCATGGTTTTCTACCCAACGTGCGATTTCTGAGTTGGCGCGGCGCGTATTCAAAACAAAGACAGAACCACCACGAGGTTTCGGCGAATGAAATGCGTCGGCGTGAATAGACACCAACAAGTGCGCTTTGTTTTTACGCGCGATTTCAGAGCGTTTATTCAAATTCACGTAGTAGTCACTACGACGTGTCAGTACCGCTTTCATACCCGGTACCGCGTTAATTTGATCGGCAATCTTTTTCGAAATCGCTAACGTTGCGTGCTTTTCATACTTTCGTGTTGGACCAATTGAACCAGGGTCTTCACCACCATGACCAGCATCGATCGCCACGACAATATCCGCACTGCCGGCAAGTTGAGAAGCATCTCGACTGACAGCGTTTGGTTTCGAAGAGGTATCGCTGGCTTTAGGTGTCGTGTCCGATGCACTATGCGGGATATCAATCACCAAACGGTGACCATATTGTCCACCAGGTGTTGGCGCTAGTTTGAATATTTGCGGAGTGGTTTTCTTTTTTAGCTCAAACACCAATCGATAGGTGCCTTTTGCCGGGGGTGAACTTTTACGAATTTTTTTAAGAACTGGGCTATCCGACACATTGATAGGCAACTTGGTACCTAACGTCGTTTGCTTCAAATCTACCACTAATCGCTCTGGACTGCTGAGCGTGAAATAGCTGTACTCAGCTTCAGACTTCAGATCGATAACAACACGAGTTTCATCTGGCGACGGCCAAACGCGCACCCCTTCGAGCGCGTTGGCGAAAACATTGGCAGAAAATAGAGTAAGAGCTATGAGAAAAGGGAAGAATGCAGCTCGTAACAGTTTACTGATTAACATAACTCCAACTGTTGAAGTAATTGAGACCCATATGTGTTATTGGCGGTCAGCTCGGCGACACGCTGTTCACCGTTATAACGTAATTCAATGTCCAAATCTGCCGATGGCAGCAAGCCTTGACCTTTTTCAGGCCATTCAACCAAACAAATTGCATCAGGCGTGAAGTAATCACGAATCCCCATAAACTCAAGCTCTTCAGGATCCGCCAAACGGTAGAGATCAAAGTGGTACACCTGCCAAGCGTCGAGTTGATACGGCTCCACTAGCGTGTAAGTTGGACTCTTCACATTGCCGTCGTGACCAAGAGCACGTACGAAGCCACGGCTAAATGTCGTTTTCCCCGCGCCCAAATCCCCATGCAAGTAGATAGTGGTTTGCTGTGAACAAAGTTTCGCTAAAGCTGTTCCTAGCAAAATCGTCGCTTGTTCATCTTTAAGGGCAAATTGTTTGGTGCTCATGAAGATCATTCTCTACGTCGTGTCTGTGTAAAACTTAAAAGAACAAGAATAGTAAACTGGGTTGGTTTTAAGAGACAAGCGTTGTTGTGTAAGTAAAAGCCAAAAATAAGCAAAATCTTGCTGTAATAGTTAGGATCATTGGCTAGATCCAGAGTTTAAGATCCGTTAAGATCCCGCCCCCATTTAACCAGAGCGATCAGCATGAACTATCAAGAGCTCGCCGACAAGATCAAAATTTGGGCTCAAGAGCTCGGTTTTCAAAAAGTTGGTATCTGTGACGTTGATTTAAGCGAGCACGAAGCCGAGCTTCAGAAATGGCTCGATGCTAGTTATCACGGGGAAATGGACTGGATGGCACGCCACGGTATGATGAGAGCAAGACCTAACGAGCTGTTACCTGGGACCATTCGCGTCATCAGTGCTCGCATGAACTACCTACCTCCAGAAGCTCAGTTTGCCTCAAATCTGTCAGATACCACCCAAGCATATATCAGTCGATACGCGTTGGGTCGCGACTACCACAAATTGGTTCGCAATCAACTCAAGAAGTTAGGTCAACGCATTGAAGAAGAAGTTGGCCAGTTTGGCTATCGTCCTTTTGTCGACTCTGCGCCAATTCTAGAGCGTCCACTCGCCCAGAAAGCAGGCTTAGGCTGGACTGGTAAACACTCACTTATCTTAGATAAAGAGTGCGGTTCGTGGTTTTTCTTGGGTGAGCTGCTAATTGACCTGCCTCTTCCAATTGATACGCCTAGCGAAGAGGCATGCGGGAAGTGCAAAGCATGTATCACTTCCTGTCCGACCTCAGCCATCATTTCGGAAGGCGTTGTTGATGCCCGTCGCTGTATTTCCTATCTGACGATTGAATTTGACGGTGTAATACCAGAAGAGTTTCGTAAGCCAATGGGGAACCGTATCTATGGCTGCGATGATTGCCAACTTGTTTGCCCATGGAATCGATTCTCAGACATCACGGAACAAAGCGATTTTCACAGACGCAGTACACTCACTAACGCAGACCTCGTCCAATTATTTTTGTGGGATGAAGCCACGTTTCTAAAAAACATGGAAGGTTCAGCGATCAGGCGTATTGGTCATATTCAGTGGATGAGAAACTTATCTATCGCCATGGGAAATGCCCCTTTCTCTCCACGCATTATTGACGCTCTCAGAGCTCGAGCAGGCATACACGACGTTCTTGACGTCCATATTGATTGGGCGATTGAGCAGCAACTAGGCCGAGAATCGATCGCTGGCACTGATACGAAGCTGCAACGGTTGATACGTATTGTAGAGAAAGGACTGCCTAGAGATGCATAAAACTTGCCTATGTGCCCTATGCGCAATTTGATTTAGCTCTAAAAATGGAAATGTGGAAAAAAGACGAGAGGATTGCTTGTTTTCTTACAGATGGAAAAGTTAATCACAATACCAACAAATGACTAGGATCAAAAAACAGTCACTTAATGATCATCTACCACCTCAATTAACGGTGGTAAAAATCCATCAAAATATAGCAAAAACAACAACTTAGATTAAACTGCGTCATTGGAAAGAAAGTTTCAGTAAAAGAAAGATCCTATAAAAAAGCGGTTATACATAGCGTAAATTCAGGTTACCCACCAAGTTATCCACATCGTTTAAATTGTGGATAAGTCTGTTAATGGATGTCGAAACCCCTAGTTCACCTAGGCTCACCATGATTTTTTACTTGAGCACATCCCGTGCTGGATAGAAATTAGAGACATAAAAACGCCCACCTGACTTCAGGAGGACTCGATTATGTTTTGGTTGATGCTTCTCAGCATTAGATAAAGAGCGGTGGTCTCAATGACCGTTTCAAATGATTGCGTCATTTGAAGGAGATTTGGAGCGTCTCGGCTGGATTCAGTCACGAGGTTCCTCGTGTAAGCCAAGCACTCTAAAATTTGGAGCGACACACGAGGTTCGAACTCGTGACCTCAACCTTGGCAAGGTTGCGCTCTACCAACTGAGCTAGTGTCGCTTTTTGTCATCGTTAAGTACGATGAGAACTATAAATTGGAGCGACACACGAGGTTCCCTATTCATAAACAAAAAGGCGTGACCTCAACCTTGGTAAGGTTGCGCTCAATCAAACTGAGCGGGTGTTGCATCTTTATCACCGTTAAGTACGATGAGGACTGTAAATTGGAGCGACACACGAGGTTCGAACTCGTGACCTCAACCTTGGCAAGGTTGCGCTCTACCAACTGAGCTAGTGTCGCTTCTTGTCATCGTTGAGTACGATGAGGACTATAAATTGGAGCGACACACGAGGTTCGAACTCGTGACCTCAACCTTGGCAAGGTTGCGCTCTACCAACTGAGCTAGTGTCGCATATTCTCGAAAGAGAATTGGTTGCGGGAGCCGGATTTGAACCGACGACCTTCGGGTTATGAGCCCGACGAGCTACCAGGCTGCTCCATCCCGCGTCCGTATTTCATTGTTAAGCACAATGAGAGCTATCAAATTGGAGCGACACACGAGGTTCGAACTCGTGACCTCAACCTTGGCAAGGTTGCGCTCTACCAACTGAGCTAGTGTCGCATATTCTCGAAAGAGAATTGGTTGCGGGGGCCGGATTTGAACCGACGACCTTCGGGTTATGAGCCCGACGAGCTACCAAGCTGCTCCACCCCGCGTCCGTATACACCATTTGAGGCATGATGAAAGCCTATCAATTTGGAGCGACACACGAGGTTCGAACTCGTGACCTCAACCTTGGCAAGGTTGCGCTCTACCAACTGAGCTAGTGTCGCATATCAACAGCTAATGCTATTGATGAAATTTGGTTGCGGGAGCCGGATTTGAACCGACGACCTTCGGGTTATGAGCCCGACGAGCTACCAAGCTGCTCCATCCCGCGTCCGTATTCACCGTTAAGTACGATGACAACTTTAAAATTGGAGCGACACACGAGGTTCGAACTCGTGACCTCAACCTTGGCAAGGTTGCGCTCTACCAACTGAGCTAGTGTCGCATATTCTCTTGAAGAGAAATTGGTTGCGGGGGCCGGATTTGAACCGACGACCTTCGGGTTATGAGCCCGACGAGCTACCAAGCTGCTCCACCCCGCGTCCGTATTCACCATTTGAGGCATGATGAAAGCCTATCAATTTGGAGCGACACACGAGGTTCGAACTCGTGACCTCAACCTTGGCAAGGTTGCGCTCTACCAACTGAGCTAGTGTCGCATCAACAACGTTTCCGTCGTTCAGGGCTGCGAATTATAAGAGCATTTTTTTGTGATGCAAGTCCTTCATGCAAAAAAAAGTTGTTTTTTTTCCGTTTGATGAAAAAGCACACAGAACTGAATATTAATCGCTCAAAATTGACGCCAAGCCCCTCTAGAGTCACGAAACGGCTTGGCTATCAAATGTTAAAAATCGTTTGACGGTAGTATTTTAGCTCTGCAATAGATTCTCGGATGTCATCCAACGCCAAATGACTGCCTGACTTTGAAAAACCGTCTAGTACTTCCGGCTTCCAGCGGCGAGTCAGCTCTTTCAAAGTACTCACATCGACATATCGGTAGTGGAAGTACTCTTCTAACTCAGGCATGTGCTTGTACAAAAAGCGACGATCTTGGCCGATGCTATTGCCGCAAATCGGTGATTTCCCTTTCGGCACCCACTTCTCAAGAAACTCAATGGTTTGGCGAATCGCGTCTTGCTCAGTAACTTGGCTAGCTCGTACTCGAGCAACCAAGCCGCTGCCCGTATGAGTGGTTGTACACCACTCATCCATCTTTTCGAGCTCGGACTCTGGCTGGTGAATGGCAAGTACTGGTCCTTCAGCTAAAATATTTAGCTCACTGTCAGTTACAATGGTCGCGATTTCGATAATTTTGTGGGTTTCCGGGTCCAGTCCGGTCATCTCCAGATCCATCCAAATTAAGTTTTGATCGCTAAAGGACATAAATCGGTGCCTATTGGTTTTCTGATAAAAAAGGTACTATACCCAAATTCCGATCCTCAAGATAGCTATCATCGAGGATCCATGTAAGACGATAAATGAGTTAAGTAGACGATTGTGGCAAAGAAAAAAAAGCTCACCAAAGGTCAAGTAAGACGCGTACGCAGCAACCAAAAACGCAAGCTGAAAAATGAAGAATCCGTGCAATGGGATGAATCCATGCTCGGCGGTACTCAAAAAGGCTTGGTGATTACTCGTTTTGGCCAACACGCGGACATCGAAGACTTGGAAAGTGGCGACGTTCACCGTTGCAACCTGCGCCGCGGCATAGAGTCTCTCGTATCTGGCGATAAGGTGATCTGGCGAGCGGGTTTGGAGTCAATGGATGGCATTTCAGGCGTGGTCGAGGCGGTTGAAACTCGCACTTCAGTCCTAACTCGACCTGACTACTATGACGGTTTAAAACCTGTCGCAGCCAACGTTGATCAAATGATTATCGTCTCTTCTGTGCTTCCCGAACTATCTTTGAACATCATTGATCGTTACTTAGTCGCGGCGGAAACCTTGCAGATAGCGCCGCTGATCGTGCTCAACAAAATAGACTTATTGGAAACCGAACAACTCGAGCAGTACAAAACGTGGCTCGCTGAATATGAGCGTATCGGCTATAAAGTCCTGTTTGTCAGTAAGCAAACTGGCGAAGGTATCGCTGCGCTAGAAGCCGAGTTAAGTGACCGTATCAATATCTTCGTTGGCCAATCTGGCGTCGGTAAATCGAGCTTGGTCAATGCGCTTATGCCTCAATTTAATGTTGAGGAAGGTGAGATTTCTGAGAACTCAGGTCTTGGCCAACACACCACCACCGCGTCACGCCTCTACCACATTCCTACAGGCGGTGATTTGATTGATTCACCAGGAGTACGAGAGTTCGGTTTGTGGCATTTGGAAGCCGAAGAAGTCACCAAAGCGTTTGTGGAATTTCAACCCTACCTTGGCGGCTGCAAGTTCCGAGACTGCAAACATCTCGATGACCCTGGCTGTATCTTAGTTGAGGCGGTTGAACGAGGTGACATCAGTGAAATTCGCTTTGAAAACTACCACCGAATTTTGGAAAGCATGGTTGAAAACAAAGCAAACCGTCAGTATTCGCGTAACAAAAAAGCAGACTTGTAACGCCTTATTGCACAATTGAACCACGCTTTATACTGACTTTTGATGCGTTTTTGAGTAACATTCCGCGCCCAAAAGTAAACAACATCTAGTTAACATTGGAAAAGACGACAATGGATAAGATTAAAGTTGGACTGCAATACTGGATCCCCCAGCACGGTCTAACCCGCTTAGTCGGTAAACTTGCTTCCGCTAAAGCTGGCGGTCTAACTACTGCTATCATTCGCTGGTTTATCAAACAGTACAACGTGAATATGGATGAAGCACTGCATTCCGATCCTAAGCACTTCAAGACATTCAACGAATTCTTCGTGCGCGAGCTCAAAGATGGCATGCGCCCTATCGCTGAAGGTGAAAATGTAGTGACTCACCCAGCCGATGCCTGTGTCAGTCAGTTTGGCCCAATTACTGACGGTAAGCTTATTCAAGCAAAAGGCCATGACTATACCGCGCAGGAACTCTTAGGTGGCGATGCAAACCTGGCGGCAGAATTTGCTGATGGTGAATTTGCGACGTTGTACTTATCTCCTCGCGACTACCACCGCGTACACATGCCATGCGATGGAACGCTTCGCCAAATGATTTACGTTCCAGGTGACCTATTCTCTGTGAACCCACTGACAGCAGAAAACGTTCCTAACTTGTTTGCTCGTAATGAGCGTGTTGTGTGTATTTTCGATACTGAATTTGGCCCAATGGCACAAGTGCTTGTTGGAGCGACAATCGTTGGTAGCATTGAACAAGTTTGGGCAGGTACAGTGACACCACCTCGCGGCAACAGCGTTTACAAATGGAATTACCCTGCGGAAGGTGATAAAGCGGTTATCTTGAAGAAAGGTGAGGAAATGGGCCGATTCAAACTTGGTTCTACCGTGATTAACCTATTCGCGAAAGACGCAATTACGTTTGATGAAACAATGCAAAATGGTCAAACGACAGTAATGGGCACACCTTACGCGCATTTAAAGCATGATAAGTAATTAAAACACCATTTTCATACACTAAGCCTCGATTACTCGGGGCTTTTTTTGACCGAAAACAATTCAAATGCAACATTTTTAACCAGCTTGCAAAACTTCAACCTCAGTCTAAGACCCTAATTCGATTATTAATTATCCTTGTCATCAAAACTCTGTTACAAGGTGAATCATTCTATGCCCAAAATCGATCATGGGATCTTGGTGAAGCTACTGATTTGTTTTAGCTTACCTATTGGGGTCCTGTTTATGCCCATCGATGCAATTCCGATCGACGATCTGACGTTCATTCAGCACCGACTGCTGGCGATCTTTCTGCTCGCTGCACTGCTTTGGGTCCTTGAGCCGGTGCCCGTTTTTGCGACTTCGATATTGATCATCGCGCTAGAGCTGATCATGATTTCAGACAAGGGGCTACATTGGTTCCGAACGCCTCCTGCGGGGCATGATCTCGGTGAGTTGATGCAATACACCGATATTTTTAGCGCCTTCTCGTCACCCATTATTATTCTTTTTATGGGTGGTTTTGCGCTGGCGATAGCGGCATCCAAGTATGAACTCGATAACAACCTCGCTCGCGTGCTTCTCAAGCCTTTCGGCCACCAGCCTAGGTTTATCATGCTTGGCTTAATGCTGATCACGGCTGTGTTTTCCATGTTTATGTCGAACACAGCGACCACGGTCATGATGCTCGCATTGTTGGGCCCTATTGTTGCCTCTGCGCCCAAAGGTGATCTTGGGATTAAAGCCTTAGTGCTTTGCATACCGATTGCTGCTAATACTGGTGGTATTGCGACCCCTATCGGTACCCCTCCCAATGCAATCGCACTGCAATATTTGACGGGAGAGAATAGCATCGACTTTCTGAGCTGGATGATGATGGGGCTTCCATTTGTGGTTGTTCAATTGACTATCGCATGGTTCTTGTTGCAGAAATTATTCCCTTCTTCTCAAGCGACGATGACACTGAAGCTCGACGGACAGTTCCAAAAAAACTGGCGCGCTATCGTTGTATACATCACTTTTGCTGCCACCATTTTGCTTTGGATGACAACTAAACTGCACGGTATGAACACCTATGTTGTCTCGATCATTCCATTAGCAGTATTCACATTAACGGGCATCATGGGTAAGCCAGAGTTAAAGCAGATAAACTGGGATGTACTTTGGCTGGTTGCCGGCGGGATCGCGATTGGTATTGGCCTAGACAAGACAGGATTAGCCGCCGCCCTCGCTCACGCGATTGATTATGAGGCTCTTTCCCCTGTCGCGGTTGTGATTACCATGTCGATTGTCTGCTGGTTGATGGCAAACTTTATGTCAAACACGGCGACAGCCAACTTATTGATGCCCATCGCAGCAGCAATCGGAGCCTCAATGGAGAGCCTATCTGCTGTCGGCGGACTACAAGGTTTGCTTGTCGTGGTCGCCTTCTCGGCTTCACTCGGTATGATTTTACCCGTTTCTACTCCACCAAACTCTTTGGCTTACTCTACGGGGCTGATTGAAAGCAAAGATATGGCGAAAACAGGAGTCATCATCGGTGTCATTGGCTTGCTAATTGTTTACGCCGCCGCACTGATTATCACCTAATCCCACTTCAGACTTCCTACTCTGTGTTTTGGGTAGGAAGTCACACTTCCAATAAAAGGTTTAGAAACGTCGATATTCCACTCTCTGAATAACAATATAGATCAAACATATAACTGGCCACTTTCTATACCATCAGAGTGATAATCTAATCAGCCCACTAAATATTTTACTTTTGCCACTCTCTGGGCGAACTCCGTAGGTGAATCTTCTAGAAAGCAAAGGTTTTTTACTTTCAGTTTGTTGTCTAATTTATGAAGGAAAGGCAATGAAATACACAATAAAACTTAAAATTCAAATCGCCATTGCAATCATCATTGCGGTTGTCAGTGGGGTTCAGGCTTGGATATCCGTCAGCCAACTCAAGCAGGAAACAACGTCCGCGTTGAACAGCGAAATGGCTAATATCAGCCATGCGACTGCACGTTATGTCTCAGACTGGCTTGAGATTCGCAGCGACATGATGCTTGCGAATGAAAAGAACATTCTTGAAGCAAGCGATGCAGACCGAGAGATGCTCGTGACCAAGCGTGCGGGTAACTTTCTATCTGTTTATGCTGGCTTTGAAGATGGCTCCATTGCCTATGGCGATAAAACCGAAGATTGGCCAGCCGATTACGACCCTCGTACGCGCCCTTGGTATCAAGATGCCATGGCGAGCAGTGGTTTAATCATCACAGAGCCTTACCAAGATTTTGATGGCAGCATCGTCATCAGCTTTGCCAAAGCATTCCGTGGCGCAAAAGAGGGCGTGCTAGCCGCGGATCTGACGGTCACTAACATCATTGACGAAGTACTCAATGTTTCATTGGATAACGACGGCTTTACCTTTTTAGTCGACGGTAACAATAACATCGTTGCTTACCAAGATGAGAAACTCAGCCAGAAGCCACTCACTCAGCTCAACCCGTCTCTTAGCGCTCAAAAGATTAGCCAATTGATCGACACCGCCTACATCTCTACCATCACTTGGCCAGAGCAAGGTGACAAACTGATTTTCGTCGCCAATATTCCTTCCACCGATTGGTCACTTGGTATTGTCGTCGACAAAGAGCTGGCTTTTGCCTCGGTATCAGAGCAGATTCAATTTACGGCCATTGCATCGATTCTACTTTACCTAGTGATCGCGACGGTCAGTACTTATGTGGTCACTCGCTTGCTTAAACCGCTGCAAACATTATCAGCAGCCCTATCTGATCTCGCAGAAGGTGAGGGAGACTTAACGCAACGCATCGAAATTCGTCGTATGGATGAAATCGGTGAGCTCGCGACCCACGTCAACCAGTTCCTAAGTCAAATGCAGGCCATGATCGCCAACATCATCACTCACAGTGAGCAGTTAGCCAGTCAAGCAGCACAAGCGAACCAACTGTCACAACAAGCCTCTCAACAAGTTGAAACTCAGCAAAATGATGTCAACCAAATTGCAACGGCAATCCACGAAATGTCCGCTACCGCAGCGGAAGTGGCCAGCCATGCAGAAATGACCGCAACGGCCTCTCAAGGGTCAGCATCAGCATGTGAAGATGGCCAGCTCGTGATTGAGAAAAACCGCGGTGCGATTGTTGATTTGGCTGAACAAGTCTCTTCTGCATCAGGCATTATTTCAGAATTGGAAAACAATACTCAAAGCATCAACCAGATACTCTCCACCATTCAAGAAATCGCCGAGCAAACCAACTTACTTGCACTCAATGCCGCGATTGAGGCAGCTCGTGCAGGTGAGCAAGGCCGTGGCTTCGCCGTGGTCGCGGATGAAGTCCGAGTACTGAGTCAACGTACGCACGGCTCAACGGAAGAGATCCGCAACATGATTGAGACGCTGCAAAACAACACTAAACTGGCCGTAAATAGTATGCAGGCAAGTACTTCGCTTGCCGACACCAGTGTTGAATACGCCGAAAAAGCCTCACAGAGTTTGAACACCATCACCTCCGCCATCAATGAAATCAATGACATGGCGCTACAAATCGCCAGTGCGGCGGAAGAGCAACGCGCAGTAAGTGAAGACATTAGCCGTAACACGCAAGGCATCAAAGACGCGTCGGATATGTTGGCTTCACAAGCGGTTCAAAGTAGCGATAGCGCCAATCAAATGCGTGACTCCGCTGAAACCATGCGTATGGAGGTTGGACGCTTCAAAGTGTAAACGCTTTGTTTTAACGATAATTTGATGCATATTGTCAGCCATTCCCTTTACCTAGTCACAAGGATATCGTGTCAATGGGCTTTGAATGGCTGGCCTTGGCGGCAGCATTTTTATGGGCTGTCGCCAGCTTACTTTCGGTCACTCCCGCACAACATTTAGGCACCTTTGCCTACAGCCGATGGCGAATGGGCTGCACATCGCTCATTTTGGGGACGATGGCGATGGTTACCGGCGGATGGTCAACCGTCGAAACATCGGCAATTTCGGCGATGATGCTGTCAGGTGTCATTGGTATATTCATTGGCGACACTGCGCTCTTTGCTTGCCTGAACCGCATGGGACCAAGACAAGCTGGTCTTCTTTTCTCTTGTCACGCCGTTTTTTCAGCGATTTTGGGTTACTTCCTGTTTAGTGAAACCATGACCAATATGGAGCTACTGGGCTCTCTGCTTGTGTTCACTGGCGTAATCACTGCGATTTTCTTTGGTCGAAAAGGGCAAACCGACAACCAATTGGAAGCAATCAAAGGTAAAGTTTGGATTGGCGTTGGCCTAGGATTAGTCGCGGCACTTTGCCAAGCACTCGGTGGCATCATTGCCAAACCCATCATGCAAACAGACATTGATCCTGTTGCTGCCTCAGCCATGAGAATGATGACCGCTTTTGCCGCCCATTGTCTGTTTTTCTTAAGTGGCGCAAAACTCGCTCGAGCCACTCAACCTATGAACATCAAGATATTTTCAATTACCGCCATCAACGGTTTTCTTGCCATGGCTGTCGGCATGACACTAATTCTCTATGCACTGCAAGAAGGTAATGTCGGCATGGTGGCGTTACTGTCCTCTACAACTCCGATCATGTTATTGCCTATACTTTGGATTTACTCAGGTAAACGCCCCAATCGCTTTGCATGGATTGGGGCAATCGTAGCCGTTATCGGCACCGGAATTTTGGTTCAATAACCTATTACAGAAATCGGTGATATCTGCTTTTCTTTCTCTACCATTGAGGGAGAATCATACTTGAAAAAGAGTAAAACGCACTGGGCAAACGTATACATACAAATTATAGGGTGAAAGATAACAACAATATTTCACAAACAATATTTGATCTTAACCTACAGTTTTGGTTAAAAAGTGTAGTAAAATTACGCTAATTTAGTTTCCAAAGTTACTTTGAAATTTGACGAGGTCATCACTATGACAGCTAAGAAGCCTATGGCTCTAGTTATTCTTGACGGTTACGGTCACCGTGAAGATACAGCAAGCAACGCAATCGCAAACGCGAAAACTCCTTTCCTAGACAGCCTGTTTGCTAATAAACCAAACACTCTAATCTCTGCTTCTGGCATGGATGTTGGCCTACCTGACGGTCAAATGGGTAACTCAGAAGTTGGCCACACTAACATCGGCGCAGGCCGCGTGGTATACCAAGACCTAACTCGCATCACTAAATCTATTACTGACGGTGAGTTTGCTGAAACTCCAGCTATCGTAGAAGCGATTGATTCAGCGGTTAAAGCGGACAAAGCAGTCCACATCATGGGTCTGATGTCTCCAGGTGGCGTACACTCTCACGAAGATCACATCTACGCAGCCGTAGAAATGGCAGCAGCACGTGGCGCAGAGAAGATTTACCTACACTGCTTCCTAGACGGCCGTGACACGCCACCACGCAGCGCAGAAAACTCACTAAAACGCTTTGACGAGCTATTCGCTAAACTAGGCAAAGGCCGTGTGGCTTCTCTAGTTGGTCGTTACTACGCTATGGACCGTGACAACAACTGGGATCGCGTACAAGTTGCTTACGATCTTCTAACTCAAGCGAAAGCAGAATTCACGTTCGATTCAGCTGTAGCAGGCCTTGAAGCGGCTTACGCTCGTGACGAAAATGATGAGTTCGTTAAAGCGACAGCAATCAAAGCAGAAGGTCAAGAAGATGCAGTAATCGCAGACGGCGATGCAGTAATCTTCATGAACTACCGCGCTGACCGTGCTCGCCAAATCACTCGTACTTTCGTACCTGCGTTTGATGGCTTTGAGCGCGCTGTATTCCCTGCAATCAACTTTGTGATGCTAACGCAATACGCAGCAGATATCCCACTAGCGATCGCATTCCCACCAGCGTCTCTAGACAACACTTACGGTGAGTGGCTATCTAAGCAAGGTAAAACTCAGCTACGTATCTCTGAAACTGAGAAATACGCGCACGTAACTTTCTTCTTCAACGGCGGTGTTGAGAACGAGTTCGAAGGCGAAGAGCGTCAACTTGTTGCTTCACCAAAAGTAGCAACTTACGACCTACAGCCAGAGATGAGCTCAGCTGAACTGACTGAGAAGATGGTTGCGGCTATCAAGTCTGGTAAGTATGACACCATCATCTGTAACTACCCGAACCCAGATATGGTTGGCCACACTGGCGTTTACGAAGCAGCCGTTCAAGCAATTGAAGCAATGGACGAGTGTGTAGCTAAAGTAACAGCAGCTATCGAAGAAGTCGGCGGTCAAATGCTGATCACTGCTGACCACGGTAACGCAGAAATGATGGTAGACCCAGAAACAGGTGGCACTCACACTGCGCACACTAACCTACCAGTGCCGCTAATCTACGTTGGTGACAAAGACGTTGAGTTCAAAGAAGGCGGTAAACTGTCTGACCTAGCACCAACAATGCTAGCGCTAACAGGTCTAGAGATCCCAGCTGAAATGACTGGTACGGTTCTTGTGAAGTAAACCTTCTAGAATGACGAATACAAACCCGAGCTTTGCTCGGGTTTTTTGTGCCCACCGATTTAGTGCGCTTGAATTAGAACATAGTCAATTCAAACAATAACGAGATAGCCGACGTGCAACTTTTCACATTCTCCTTTCTTCCCCACAAAAGGTTTGGGTATACTGTTTTTCTCTCAAAGATATGGCTCAGATAGGATATAGATAGTGATTCGACCAAGGACTGTTTCTGCGTATTTCACGTTGTGCGCGCTTGGGTTCATCCTCTCCCTGAGTTCAACCTCTATCAGTTATGCGGCCTCAGACGCAGAATTGAAGGGCGTGAGTGGTGAAATATCGCGCCAAAAACAATCCTTAAGTAGCCAACAAAAAAAGCTCGACGACCTACAAAAGTCACTCCGCAATCAGGAAACCACAATTGCGCGTTTACGCAGTGATATCAAAAAGACGAAGGCATCACTCGACCAAACCAATCAGAACATCGAGTCCCTGCAAGAGAACATCTCGCGCTTAGAAGCGCAGAAGAAAGCGCAAAGCGACAAGCTTGCAGAGTTAGTCCAGACCTATTACATCACCCAACGCGCTAAATCCTCTTCTAACATACTCAATCATGGTGTCGAAGAAGATAGGATAAGTCAGTATTTTCAACACTTAGCCAAACAACGCGCTGAGACAATTCATGAGCTAGAGCAAACGGTCGAGCAACTTGAACTCAGCCATCAGCAACTCAAACTTGAGCAACAAGAGATAACGGCACTCCTAACGCAACAAACCCAAAAAAGCGATCAATTAACAAAAACACAATCGCAGCGCAAAGGAACGGTCTCGAAAATTAAGAAGAGCATTTCAAACGACAAAGTGTACCTGTCAGAACTTCAGCGCAATGAAACTCGCCTAAAAGCAGAAATCGCCAAAGCCGCGAAGCGAAATGCGGTGCCTATGGACGGTTTAGCTCGCCAAAAAGGCAAACTGCCTTGGCCGGTCAAAGGTAGAGTGCTACATAATTACGGGACAAAACAAACTGGCCAGCTTAACTGGAAAGGTATGGTCATCAACGCCAACTACGGTCAGTCAGTGAAAGCCGTCTATTCAGGCACAGTGGTCTTTGCGGATTATCTACGTGGCTATGGCTTGGTTGTTTTGCTTGACCACGGCAAAGGCGATATGACGCTATACGGCTTTAATCAAAGCCTGCTAAAGAAAGAAGGCGACAAGGTCACTGCGGGAGAAACCATCGCCCTCGTGGGAGATACTGGCGGACAATCAAGACCATCACTCTACTTTGAGATTCGCCGAAACAGCAAAACCCAAAACCCTAAATCGTGGTTAACCCGCTAATTTGCTTAAATGGACTGGCCACGATAGTAAGCCTCAACAATCTCAATAAAGTGCTCAAGCTGCTCTTTAGGTAAAGCGTTCACACCGCCGGCGGCTGCGCGACCACCGCCAGTGACGAACTGAGAACAAATATCTCCGGCACCTTGCTTGTTATTCAATGGTGCTCTCAATGAGACGGTATACGTTCCATCACTGTTTTGGGTCAATACGGCATGCGCACGATCGGGAGACTGGTTGGCTAAGAGATTGCCATACACACCACTGATTCTTCTTGAGGCGGCACAATTAGGCAGTGCGAACACACCTAACACCTCACTTTGATATTGCGCTTTGGTCGTTAACGCTAGGTCCATATCCTGCTGATACGCTGACTGAAGTACGTAGAATGGCGATGATTTGTCAGCAAGTAACGCAAAGGGGGTATCGTAAGCTAACAGCGCTTTAAAAAGATCATCCGGAGCATAATGAAGATCGCCAACATTCGCGCCATATCCATTGTAGTTGATCAGGGTTCCTAGCTCTTTGAGTTGCGCTTTCTCCAATACGCTCAAACCCGCCTTGTCAGCCAGTTGTTCCGCTTTAGCTACCAGATTGTCACCATATGCAGCGGTAATCGCCCAAGTATGGAAGCGGCCGTTTAACAGCTCATCGACTATCAGTGCGGTACAAGTGTTTGCGTCTAGGTCAATATGCGCCTCTAGATTCGGATGGTCAGGAATCTCTCCTGCTTTATGGTGATCCGCGTAAAACACTCGAGCGCCGCTAGCCAACGCCTGACGAAGTTCAGCATGGTTCTGAGCCATAGAGATATCAAGAACGGTAAGAGTATCACCGGCAGATACCGACAACGTCTTTAGCAGTTGAACATCTCGCTTAACTCCCGTCACTAACGTGGATTCCATGGGCTGAGCCAAGCGCAGTTGCAACAGAGCGATGATGCCATCCGCATCGCCATTAAAAACATCGTAGTGCATAGAATAAACCCATCAAAGTATCTGACTACACTTTAATGGGTTCGAAAACTGAGGACAATTTGAATTGGTTATATCTTAGGTAAGATTCGATGCGAGACAAGCACTTATGCGTGGATTGCTTTCACTCCATCTTCTAGCAGCTGTAGTTGCTCAAGACCTTGTTCGGTCGCTTTGGGCTTCACCACGGCGATCATTTGCAACATACCTTGGTGGATGACTTGCTCCGTGATTTGAGTCTTTGGTGACATCGCGGCTTGATAGCCTAGCCAGCTGCACGCAATCAGATGCAGTGTCGTGACGAGAGGCTTCATTTCGTTCTCTTCGACATTCAGCAGCTCCAACCCGACAAAGACTCGCATAATGTTAACTAGATTGGTTTGTAACTTTTCCTGTACCTGAATGTATTCCTCATGCAACTGTTCGTCTCGCTGCAGAATCTCTGGCAAGTTGGCGTAAAAGAATCGGTATTTCCACATCAAAGTAAAAATAGAATCCAGATAATGCTTGAGCATCACTAGACTTTCCTGCTGAGCTTGGATTGGGGTGAAGCGCTCTAGAAGCTCATTCGAATAAAGTGCAAAAATCTCGCGGACGATCTCTTGCTTGTTGCGGAAGTGGTAATAAAGGTTTCCCGGACTGATGTCGATATGCGCAGCAATGTGATTCGTGGTGATGTTACGTTCACCGTGTTGATTAAATAGTTCTAACGCTGCCAACACTATTTTGTCGCGTGTTTTCATTATTATTCCGTACCCTCTTCCATTTCTCTTGTGCAGTATAGCGGTTAGTGTAACCCATAACAAAAAAGCGCCTGGTCATATCAGGCGCTTTCAATCAGTTACTTAGTTATTTGTGGTACGGCTTAGATAGCTCATGTACGGCTTCAACAAATACGCCTGCGTTTTCTGGCGGCACATCCAAATGGATACCGTGACCTAGGTTGAACACGTGACCAGTACCTGCATCACCAAAGCCTTCTAGAATACCCGCGACTTCTTCACGGATACGCTCTGGTGAAGCGTAAAGCATTGATGGGTCCATATTACCTTGTAGAGCCACTTTATCGCCGATACGCGCTTTTGCGTCTGCAATGTTGATAGTCCAGTCTAGACCTACCGCATCACAGCCCGTTGCTGCAATCTGCTCCAGCCACATGCCACCATTCTTAGTGAATAGGGTAACAGGAACACGACGACCGTCGTTTTCACGGATTAGACCGTCGACAATCTTGTGCATGTATTGCAGCGAGAATAGGTTGTAGTCACGAGGAGTCAGCACGCCACCCCAAGTATCAAATACCATCACAGATTGCGCACCCGCTTTGATCTGCGCGTTTAAGTACTCAATCACGCTATCTGCTAACTTATCAAGCAACAGATGTAGCGTTTGTGGCTCAGCGTACATCATCTTTTTGATCTTAGTGAAGGCCTTAGAGCTACCACCTTCAACCATGTAAGTCGCGAGCGTCCATGGGCTGCCAGAGAAACCGATCAATGGGACACCACCGTTCAGATCTTTACGGATCTGACGCACAGCGTTCATTACGTACTTCAGTTCACCTTCAGGATCGGGAATACCGATCTTTTCTACGTCCGCTTTGCAGGTAATTGGCTTGTCGAATACTGGACCTTCACCGGCAGCGAAACGAAGTTCAAGGCCCATTGCATCTGGGATAGTTAGAATATCAGAGAATAGAATCGCAGCATCCAAAGGAAAACGACGCAGTGGCTGAAGAGTTACCTCTGACGCGAGCTCAGCGTTTTTACACAGTGACATAAAATCACCGGCTTCAGCACGCGTTGCTTTATATTCTGGAAGGTATCGACCTGCTTGGCGCATCATCCATACTGGTGTGTAATCGACTGGCTGCTTGAGCAGAGCGCGCAGGTAACGATCATTTTTTAATTCTGTCATTCCGTATATCCGATTCTTTAGACTCACTTTTTGTGGCCGTTATTCTAACACTGTTTGGCTCGCAAAAGCTGTGTGCTTTGCAACCTAGATCAAGTTATTAACTATAAAATCAGTGCTTAATTTGCACCCATTCAGTAAGGGTGTTAAAAATTTGTTTGCTAGCGAAAACTACAATTATAAACCGAGCACTCAGTGCTTGGCATCTCATAACGACATCTTACTTACCCCCTCCTTCTCGGAGGGTTTTTTTTGCCTATTTTTCAAGACTCTAAGTCATTTATTAGCTGGCATGTCGTTTCAATAAGTTCACGAGCAATCGTCCCTTTGGGGGCGACTGGCGGCATATCGTTAGGGTGGAACCAACGAGCGTCACTCAGCTCACTATAATCCGGCTTTAACGTGCCAGATTGATAATCGGCAAGAAATCCCATCATCATACTGGATGGAAACGCCCATGGCTGACTGCCAACGTAGCGAATGTTGGTCACCTCAATACCGGTTTCTTCTTTGACTTCGCGGGCAACACATTGCTCTAGGGTTTCTCCTACCTCCAAGAAGCCCGCAATGACGGTATACATACCATTACGATGCCTTGGATGTTGGGCAAGCAGCAGTTGGCTGTCTTTACGGACAGCAACGATGATGCATGGAAAAATTCTTGGATAATGCAATGTCCGACAATCACCACATTGCATGGCCAGTTGATTGTGATTGAGGTGATTACGGCCTCCACATTGGGGACAAAAGCGCATTGATTGGTTCATATGGCCATATTGAATGGCTTTGCTCATCAGCAAAAACAAGGGCTCAGGAAAATGCAAACAATCTCGCAGTGACGTTAGCACATAGTCGCAGCTCAAATCCGCTTCATTAAGCCACATCACTGGTATCCCTTTATAGACGCCCACTTCAGTGGCAAGCTCTAGAGGTAGATCTAATTCATGGCTGCTGCCTTTGGGTAATCTTCCGTCTAACAACCAAATGTCACTCCCAGACACAACACACCAGTAACAGTTATGCATAGGGTTGATGTCACCTTTATTTAACATTGTCCATCCTCTTCACTTGCAGTCAAACCATTTTACTGGCAATCTAAATTCATACCAGAGTTTGTAGTAAGGCAATTTTCTGGCTATAAATTCTAGTAAGGACAAGAGGTTGTATCTCTAGAACAGCTTTGTTACTACAAAGCGTAATGATCACCGGAGTGTGATCCGATCATGAGGGCATGGTCATGCTAAATAAACTAAAAAGAACACAAGAACAGTGGGGTGGCTCAAGTGAAGTCATTGACCATTGGCTAGAAACTCGACAATCACTGATTGTTGAATACTGTAAACTCGGTTCTCTCCAGCCCGTCAATGGGCACAGTAACGTGGCTGAACTCCCTTCTCCTAAGCAAATTAGCTCTTTTTGCGATCACGTTGTCGACTACATCTCCGAAGGCCATTTCAAAATTTACGACATGGTGATGGAAAAGTGGCAAGCTACCGGCTTTAAGACAAACAACGAGATTGATGCCGCCTACGCCAAGATTGTACTCACTACCGACCCACTTTTGGAATTCAACGACAAGTACGTTAATGTCAGCGCAGAAGATGAACTGCCTGACTTCGAAGCCGACATGTCCTCAGTTGGTGAAGTGTTAGAAATGCGTTTTGAGGTAGAAGACAGCTTAATTCAGTTGATCGCTGACAGCTTAGCCATCCCACCGGGCGCATAACCAGGAAAATAACTTGCCATCACGACGGGTTAACGTAAACACGTTGACCCCATGCTTTCCTCCAGGCACTGCTATCAGCAACAAAAGTCCCATGATATAGACACAAAAAAGGCACCCGAAGGTGCCTTTTGTCATTTCTTTATCTGCGATTACTCGTCAGATGAGAAACCTGCGTTAAGCAGTGCTGCAAGGTTGTCTGTCGCTTGTTCAGCTGAAGGACCTTCTTGCTCTTCTACACGCTTAGCTTGACGCTCTTGGTGGTATGCGAAACCTGTACCTGCTGGGATTAGACGACCAACAATTACGTTTTCTTTCAGACCACGTAGCTCATCACGCTTACCAGAAACCGCGGCTTCTGTTAGTACGCGAGTTGTCTCCTGGAACGATGCTGCAGAGATGAACGATTCAGTCGCTAGAGACGCCTTCGTGATACCTAGTAGTTCACGTTCGAAGCGTGCTGGCTCTTTGCCTTCTGCTTCTAGTTGACGGTTAGCAACTTTAACGTTCGCGTATTCAACCTGCTCACCTGCTAGGAACTCAGAATCACCAGCAAATGTGATTGTACACTTACGTAGCATCTGACGAACGATAGTCTCAATGTGCTTATCGTTAATCTTAACGCCTTGCAGACGGTATACTTCTTGAACTTCGTTCGCGATGTATTCAGTCACAGCGTGTACACCACGTAGACGTAGAATGTCATGTGGAGACTCTGGACCATCTGCAATTACATCACCACACTCAACTTTTTCACCTTCGAAAACGTTAAGCTGACGATGCTTAGGAATCATCTCTTCGTACGCTTCACCACTCTCTTGAGTGATAACTAGACGACGCTTACCTTTGGTCTCTTTACCGAAGCTAACAGTACCCGTCTTCTCAGCAAGAATCGCAGGCTCTTTTGGCTTACGTGCTTCGAATAGGTCCGCAACGCGTGGAAGACCACCGGTGATATCTTTGTTACCGCCAGACTTCTGAGGAATACGTGCAAGTGTATCACCCACACCTACTTCTGCGCCGTCTTCGATGTTCACGATCGCTTTACCAGGTAGGAAGTAGTGAGCTGGCATTTCAGTACCAGGAATCATTACGTCGTTGCCTGCTGCATCAACAAGTTTGATAGCTGGACGCATATCTTTACCTGCAGATGGACGAGCTGCTGCGTCAGTGACTTCGCTTGAAGATAGACCTGTTAGGTCATCTGTTTGGCGAGAAACTGTTACGCCATCGATCATGTCTACGAACTGGATGCGACCTGCCACTTCAGTGATGATTGGCATAGTGTGCGCTTCCCAGTTAGCTACTGTTTCACCAGCTTCAACTGCGTCGTTGTCGCCTTTAGTCAGTAGAGAACCGTAAGGCAGTTTGTGTTTCTCTTTCGTACGGCCGAACTCATCAATGATGGTTAGTTCAGATGCACGAGAAGTGATAACAAGCTTACCGTCTTTGTTCGTTACAAACTTCGCGTTGTGAAGTTTAACAGTACCTGTGTTCTTAGCTTGGATGCTGTTCTCTGCTGCTGCAGTAGATGCTGCACCACCGATGTGGAACGTACGCATCGTTAGCTGTGTACCTGGTTCACCGATAGACTGAGCAGCGATAACACCGACTGCTTCACCTTGGTTCACTAGGTGACCACGTGCTAGGTCACGGCCGTAACACTGTGCACAACAACCGAAGTCAGTGTCACATGTTACAACTGAGCGCACTTTCATGCTGTCTACAGAGTTCTCTTCCATGATCTGACACCACTTCTCATCAATTAGAGTATTACGTGGGATCAGAACATCTTCAGTACCTGGCTTAAGAACGTCTTCAGCAACTACACGACCAAGAGCAAGTTCAGTAAGAGCAACCTTAACATCACCACCCTCGATGTGAGGCATCATGTGAACGCCTTCGTGAGTGCCACAGTCGTGCTCTGTAACTACAACGTCTTGAGCAACGTCTACTAGACGACGAGTCAGGTAACCCGAGTTCGCTGTTTTCAGTGCCGTATCCGCAAGACCCTTACGAGCACCGTGCGTTGAGATAAAGTACTGAAGGACGTTTAGACCTTCTTTAAAGTTCGCAGTGATCGGCGTTTCGATGATTGAACCATCTGGACGCGCCATCAGACCACGCATACCTGCTAGCTGACGAATCTGAGCTGCAGAACCACGAGCACCCGAGTCAGCCATCATGTAGATGCTGTTGAATGACTCTTGCTGCTCTTCATCACCGTCGCGGTTAACAACAGTTTCAGAAGATAGGTTCTCCATCATCGCTTTCGCTACGCGATCGTTGGTCGATGCCCAAATATCGATCACTTTGTTGTAGCGCTCACCCGCAGTTACAAGACCAGATTGGTACTGCTCTTGAATTTCGCGAACTTCTGCTTCCGCTTCTTCGATCTCAGTGTACTTAGCTGCAGGTACAACCATGTCGTCGATACCAACAGAGACACCAGAAAGTGCCGCGTAAGCGAAACCTGTGTACATGATTTGGTCAGCGAAGATTACTGTGTCCTTAAGACCTAACTTACGGTACGCCTCGTTAAGTAGGTTAGAGATTTGCTTCTTACCTAGCTTTTGGTTAACGATGCTGTACGGAAGACCAGCTGGCACGATTTGCCATAGCATTGCACGACCGATAGTTGTATCAACTAGCTTAGTCTCTGTAGTGCTGTTGCCATCTTCGTCTTTAACAGTCTCAGTGATACGAACTTTAACGCGAGCGTGTAGCTCAGCAGTCTTAGTACGGTATGCCTTCTCAGCCTCAGCTGGGCTAGCAAGGTACATACCTTCGCCTTTCACGTTGATCTTGTCACGAGTCATGTAGTAAAGACCCAATACAACGTCCTGAGAAGGTACGATGATCGGATCACCTGACGCTGGCGACAGAATGTTGTTTGTCGACATCATCAGTGTACGAGCTTCAAGCTGTGCTTCTAGAGTTAGAGGCACGTGAACCGCCATTTGGTCACCATCGAAGTCGGCGTTGTATGCCGCACACACTAGTGGGTGTAGCTGGATCGCTTTACCTTCGATCAGTACTGGTTCGAACGCCTGAATACCTAGACGGTGAAGTGTAGGTGCACGGTTCAATAGTACTGGGTGTTCACGGATTACTTCGTCTAGGATATCCCAAACAACCGCTTCTTCACGCTCTACCATCTTCTTAGCCGCTTTGATTGTCGTCGCAAGACCACGAGTCTCTAGCTTGCTGTAGATAAATGGTTTGAATAGCTCAAGTGCCATCTTCTTAGGAAGACCACACTGGTGTAGACGAAGGTATGGACCTACTGTGATTACAGAACGGCCAGAGTAGTCTACACGCTTACCTAGAAGGTTCTGACGGAAACGACCTTGCTTACCCTTGATCATATCAGCAAGAGATTTCAGAGGACGTTTGTTCGAACCTGTGATCGCACGACCGCGACGACCGTTATCTAGAAGTGCATCAACAGACTCTTGCAGCATACGTTTTTCGTTACGTACGATGATGTCCGGAGCCGCTAGCTCTAGAAGACGCTTCAAACGGTTGTTACGGTTGATTACGCGACGGTATAGGTCGTTCAGATCAGAAGTCGCGAAGCGACCGCCGTCTAGTGGAACTAGAGGACGTAGATCTGGCGGAAGTACCGGAAGCACAGTTAGGATCATCCACTCTGGGTTGTTACCAGATTGAACGAACGCTTCAACTAGCTTCAGACGCTTAGTGATCTTCTTACGCTTAGTCTCTGAGTTAGTAGACTGAAGCTCTTCACGCATTTCTTCGATTTCAGCTGGAAGATCCATAGACGCAAGTAGGTCTTTGATCGCTTCCGCACCCATCTTAGCCGTGAATTCATCACCCCACTCTTCTAGACGATCCAGATACTCTTCTTCAGTAAGCATCTGAGATTTTTCTAGATCCGTCATACCTGGTTCAGTTACTACGTACATTTCGAAGTAAAGAACACGTTCGATATCACGTAGAGGGATATCCATTAGTAGACCGATACGAGACGGTAGTGATTTTAGGAACCAGATGTGAGCAACTGGTGATGCAAGCTCGATGTGGCCCATGCGGTCACGAC
Source organism: Vibrio sinaloensis (assembly GCF_000808535.1). Taxonomy (GTDB): domain Bacteria; phylum Pseudomonadota; class Gammaproteobacteria; order Enterobacterales; family Vibrionaceae; genus Vibrio; species Vibrio sinaloensis_D. The sequence continues at coordinate 8,385 of NZ_JWLV01000021.1, read as the reverse complement.
GAACTTTAGTTTGTGTAACTTCAACGCCACACTTCTCACAGATAACGCCACGGTGTTTCAGACGCTTGTATTTGCCACAAAGACATTCGTAGTCTTTTACTGGACCAAAGATACGCGCACAGAACAGACCATCACGCTCAGGCTTGAACGTACGATAGTTGATCGTTTCAGGTTTTTTAACTTCACCGAAAGACCATGAACGGATCATGTCTGGTGAAGATAGACCGATTTTGATTGCATCAAATTCTTCGGTCTTATGCTGCGCTTTTAGAAAGTTTAATAAGTCTTTCACAATCAGCTCCTGTAAGGAGTTAAAAGGAGCTCACCCGCAAAAGTGAGCACCTTCTACCAAATAATCTCTTTTTCTATTTAGAAAGAAGGGATTACTCTTCGTCTTCTAGCTCGATGTTGATACCTAGCGAGCGAATCTCTTTCAACAATACGTTGAACGATTCAGGCATGCCAGGTTCCATGCTGTGGTTACCATCTACGATGTTCTTGTACATCTTAGTACGGCCGTTAACGTCATCCGACTTAACCGTTAGCATTTCTTGAAGCGTGTAAGCAGCACCGTATGCTTCTAGTGCCCATACTTCCATCTCACCGAAACGCTGACCACCGAACTGAGCTTTACCACCAAGTGGCTGCTGAGTTACTAGGCTGTACGAACCAGTTGAACGAGCGTGCATCTTGTCATCAACAAGGTGGTTCAGTTTCAGCATGTACATGTAACCAACAGTTACTGGACGCTCAAACTCGTCACCAGTGCGACCATCAAACAGCTTAAGCTGACCTGATTCTGGAAGATCACCCAGTTTCAGAAGCTCTTTGATTGATTGCTCAGAAGCACCGTCAAATACTGGAGTCGCGATCGGTAGACCACCACGTAGGTTCTTGATCAGCGTACGAACTTCATCATCAGATAGAGACGCTACGTCTACTTTCTGACGAGTTTCACCAAGATCGTAAACCTTCTGTAGGAAGTCACGGAACTTAGCAAGCTCTTGCTGCTCTTTCACCATCTGGTTGATCTTGTCACCGATACCTTTCGCTGCCAGACCTAAGTGTACTTCTAGGATCTGACCGATGTTCATACGCGATGGTACACCCAGTGGGTTTAGTACGATGTCAACCGGCTGACCTTTCTCATCGTAAGGCATGTCTTCAACAGGGTTGATCTTAGAGATTACACCCTTGTTACCGTGACGACCCGCCATCTTATCACCAGGCTGGATACGACGTTTAACCGCTAGGTAAACCTTAACGATCTTCAATACGCCAGGTGCTAGATCATCACCTTGTGTGATCTTACGACGCTTAGTTTCAAACTTCTTATCGAAGTCAGCTTTTAGCTCATCCCACTGCTCAGCAAGTTGCTCAAGCTGTGATTGTTGTGCATCGTCTTCAAGCGTTAGCTCTAGCCACTTCTTACGATCAATAGCGTCTAGTTTCGCTTCAGTGTAACCACCGTCGATGAGTACAGCTTTAACACGGTTTAGAAGGCCCCCCTCAAGAATCTGGAATTCTTCAGTAAGGTCTTTCTTCGCTTCTTTAAGCTGCATCTGTTCAATTTCAAGTGCACGTTTGTCTTTTTCAACACCGTCACGAGTAAATACTTGAACGTCGATGATCGTACCTGATACAGAGTTTGGTACGCGTAGAGACGTATCTTTAACGTCTGACGCTTTCTCACCGAAGATAGCACGTAGTAGCTTCTCTTCAGGCGTTAGCTGAGTTTCACCTTTAGGCGTTACTTTACCTACAAGGATGTCACCGCCTTTCACTTCCGCACCGATGTAAACGATACCTGACTCGTCTAGTTTAGACAGAGCAGACTCACCTACGTTTGGAATGTCAGCTGTGATTTCTTCAGCACCAAGCTTAGTATCACGCGCCACACAAGATAGCTCTTGGATGTGGATCGTAGTGAAACGGTCTTCTTGAACTACGCGCTCAGATACTAAGATCGAGTCTTCGAAGTTGTAACCATTCCAAGGCATGAATGCGATACGCATGTTCTGACCAAGCGCTAGCTCACCAAGGTCTGTTGAAGGACCATCAGCAAGAACGTCGCCACGTGCTACTGGTTCACCCGGCATCACACATGGACGCTGGTTGATACACGTGTTTTGGTTAGAACGAGTGTATTTAGTTAGGTTGTAGATATCGATACCCGCTTCACCAGGGATCAGCTCGTCTTCGTTAACTTTAACAACGATACGAGAAGCATCTACAGACTGGATTACACCACCACGTTTCGCTACCGCTGTAACACCAGAGTCAACGGCGATGTTACGCTCGATACCAGTACCAACGAGAGGCTTGTCAGCCTTAAGTGTTGGAACAGCCTGACGTTGCATGTTCGCACCCATCAATGCACGGTTCGCATCATCGTGTTCTAGGAACGGGATAAGCGATGCAGCGATAGATACAACCTGGTTAGTTGCAACGTCCATGTAGTCAACATGTTCGCGTGGGTGTAGGCCAGATTCACCTTTCTGACGAGCAGTGATTAGCTCTTCAGCAAATGTGCCTTCTTCAGTCAGAACCGTGTTCGCCTGAGCGATAACGTACTGACCTTCTTGAATAGCAGATAGGTAATCTACTTCGTCTGTTACTACGCCATCTACTACGCGACGGTATGGAGTCTCTAGGAAACCGTACTCGTTACAACGCGCAAACGCAGATAGAGAGTTGATCAGACCGATGTTTGGACCTTCAGGCGTTTCGATAGGACATAGACGACCGTAGTGTGTTACGTGTACGTCACGTACTTCGAAGCCAGCACGTTCACGAGTTAGACCGCCAGGACCCAATGCAGAGATACGACGCTTGTGCGTAACTTCTGATAACGGGTTGTTTTGGTCCATGAACTGAGACAGCTGTGAAGAGCCAAAGAATTCTTTAACCGCAGCAGAGATAGGCTTAGCGTTGATAAGATCTTGAGGCATGATTGCATCAAGGTCACCAAGGCTTAGACGCTCTTTAACAGCACGCTCAACACGTACTAGACCTACGCGGAATTGGTTTTCTGCCATTTCGCCAACGCTACGGATACGACGGTTACCTAGGTGGTCGATATCGTCCACTTCACCGATGCCGTTACGGATAGCGATAAGCTTCTTCATCACTTCAACGATATCTTGCTCGTCAAGTGTGCCTTGCTCTTGGGCATCTTCACGTTCGATAGAGCTGTTGAACTTCATACGACCAACAGTCGATAGATCATAACGCTCTTCAGAGAAGAATAGGCTTTCGAATAGTGCTTCAGCAGCTTCTTTCGTTGGTGGCTCGCCAGGGCGCATCATGCGGTAGATTTCTACCAGTGCAGAAATACGATCAACAGTGCTGTCGATACGTAGCGTTTCTGACATGAATGGACCGTGGTCTAGATCGTTCGTAAATAGAACTTCTAGTGCTTTATGGCCAGCTTGCGAAAGGTTCGCTAGTGCTTCAAGACTGATCTCTTGGTTTGCACCAACAATGATCTCGCCAGTCGCTTCGTTGATGTAATCTTTCGATGCAACTTTGCCTACGATGTACTCAACAGGTACTTCGATATGATCAACGCCATCTTTTTCAAGCTGACGGATGTGGCGTGCAGTTACACGACGACCAGTTTCAACGTAAACTTTGCCGTTTGCTTCGATATCGAATGACGCAGTTTCACCACGTAGACGATCAGGAACAAGCTCCATAAGTAGAGTTTGATCTTTAACTTCGAAGTTCACCTTCTCAAAGAAGATGTCCAGGATCTCTTCTGTCGTCTTACCTAGTGCGCGAAGAATGATAGATGCTGGTAGCTTACGACGGCGGTCGATACGTACGTATAGGTTATCCTTAGGATCAAACTCGAAATCAAGCCATGAACCACGGTAAGGAATAACACGTGCGTTATAAAGAACTTTACCTGATGAGTGGGTCTTACCCTTATCGCTGTCGAAGAATACGCCAGGGCTTCTGTGCAGCTGGGATACGATAACCCTCTCGGTACCATTGATTACGAAGGTACCATTGTCTGTCATAAGCGGAATTTCGCCCATGTAGACTTCTTGTTCTTTAATATCTTTTACAGTACCTGCTGGCGCGTCTTTATCAAAGATAACTAGGCGTAGTTTAACGCGTAGAGGTTTTGAATAAGTTACGCCGCGGATTTGACATTCTTTAACATCAAAAACTGGCTCACCAAGACGGTAGCTAACGTATTGCAGCTCGGAATTGCCGTTGTAGCTCTGAATTGGAAATACAGAACGGAAAGCAGCTTCAAGACCGTATTGACCTTCAGGATCCTGTTCGATGAATTTTTCGAACGAATCGAGCTGGATCGATAGCAGGTATGGAATGTCCAAAACTTGTGGACGAGTACCAAAGTCCTTACGGATGCGCTTTTTCTCGGTATAAGAGTAAACCATGGGGTTCCTCAGCTCGCTGATAAGTGACCCAAACTGTCTCCAATCGTTATGAGACAGTGACTGAACAACTGTTTAACTGTAGTGACATTTCGTTAAGAGATAATGAAATGTTTTTTGCTTGGAGGTAGGCGCCTAAACAGCGGAAAAATCACCTAACCCCTACAGCGCAAAAAGGCCGGTGGTTATAAAACCACCAGCCATAGCCGTTAGGCTAAGAAGCTTAAGTAATAATTACTTAACAACAACAGTTGCGCCAGCTTCTTCTAGCTGAGCTTTAAGAGCTTCAGCTTCGTCTTTCTCGATGCCTTCTTTAAGAGGTGCTGGAGCACCGTCTACTAGAGCTTTAGCTTCTTTAAGACCTAGGCCAGTTGCGCCACGTACTGCTTTGATTACAGCAACTTTGTTACCGCCAGCAGATTCTAGGATTACGTCGAATTCAGTTTGCTCAGCAGCAGCTTCGCCTGCAGCAGCGCCGCCAGCTACAACAGCAGCAGCAGCAGAAACACCGAATTTCTCTTCCATTGCTTCGATTAGTTCAACAACTTGCATTACAGACATTTCTGCAACTGCGTCTAGGATTTGCTCGTTAGTGATAGACATAACAATTCTCTTTTAAATCAACAATAAGTTTAAATAGCAACCAGTGAAAAGCAAGGCTTAAGCAGCAGCTTCTTCTTTTTGGTCGCGTAGTGCAGCGATAGTACGTACCAGCTTGCCTGCAGAAGCTTCTTTCATGCACATCATTAGGCGTGCGATAGCTTCGTCGTAAGTTGGTAGTGTCGCTAGTACTTCAGCGTCAGTTAGCGCGCCTTCAAATGCAGCAGCTTTGATCTCGAAGTCTTTGTTCTCTTTAGCGAAGTCTTTGAAAAGACGCGCTGCAGCACCTGGGTGCTCGTTAGAGAATGCGATTAGAGTAGGACCAGTAAATGTCTCAGTTAGACATTCGTAGTCTGTACCTGCAACCGCACGACGCATAAGCGTGTTACGAACAACACGTACGTAAACACCAGCTTCACGAGCTTGTTTACGTAGTGAAGTCATAGCGCCTACTTCTACGCCACGAGAATCAGCTACAACTGCAGAAAGTGCACCACTGGCAGCTTCGTTGACTTCAGCAACAATTGCTTTTTTGTCTTGAAGGTTTAAAGCCATCTTGGATTTACTCCTGGTTGTCGTTACACCGCTCACTATCATCACGACAGTGAGAGTTATTTAGGTGCTTCCCAGAAGAAAGTTAACTATTTACATAGAGCTTTCTGTCAGTTCGGGCACCATCTACGTAGGAAATATTAAGTTTAAACTTGTAAAACAAATTCAAACACCTACGGTCTTGGACGGAGACTGGGTCATAATTCAGACTAAATTCAAAAAGAATTTAATGAACCAAAGTTCAGCCCCAACCACAAATATTAGGCGCAGAATTATACACTAATTTTGCGCCTAAGCAAATTTATTAGCTTGCTTGAGTGTTCAGGCTACCCTGATCAACAGCAACACCAGCACCCATTGTAGTAGAGATGCTTACTTTCTTCAGGAAAGTACCTTTCGCTGAAGATGGCTTAGCTTTCTTCAGAGCAACTAGAAGAGCTTCTAGGTTCTCTTTGATCTGCTCAGCAGAGAAGTTTGCTTTACCGATAGTAGTGTGGATGATGCCGTTTTTGTCGTTACGGTAACGAACCTGACCAGCTTTAGCGTTCTTAACCGCTTCAGCAACGTTAGGAGTTACAGTACCAACTTTAGGGTTTGGCATTAGACCGCGAGGACCTAGGATAGTACCTAGTTGACCTACAACGCGCATTGCATCTGGAGAAGCAACAACTACGTCGAAGTTCATTTCGCCTTTCTTCACTTGCTCAGCAAGATCTTCCATACCAACGATGTCTGCGCCAGCTTCTTTAGCTGCTTCAGCGTTTGCACCTTGAGTGAACACTGCAACGCGGATTTCGCGGCCAGTACCGTGAGGTAGTACAGTTGCACCACGTACGTTCTGGTCAGATTTACGAGCATCGATGCCTAGGTTAACAGCAACGTCTACAGACTCAACGAATTTAGCAGTCGCTAGTTCTTGAAGAAGAGCTACAGCTTCGTTGATTTCGTATTCTTTAGTTACGTCAACTTTTTCGCGGATTACGCGCATGCGCTTAGTTAGTTTAGCCATCTTATTAACCCTCTACCACTAGGCCCATTGAACGAGCAGTACCAGCGATTGAACGCTTCATTGCTTCGATGTCAGCACCAGTCATATCAGCAGCTTTAGTTTCTGCGATTTCTTGGATTTGAGCGTCAGTTACAGTACCCACTTTTTCAGTGTTTGGACGGCCTGAACCAGACTTAACGCCAGCAGCTTTCTTAAGAAGAACAGCAGCAGGTGGAGTCTTAGTTACGAACGTGAAAGAACGGTCGTTGTATACTGTGATAACAACTGGAGTAGGTAGACCTTTCTCGATAGATTCTGTTTTCGCGTTGAACGCTTTACAGAATTCCATGATGTTAACACCGTGTTGACCTAGTGCAGGACCAACTGGTGGACTTGGGTTCGCCATACCAGCTGCAACTTGTAGCTTGATGTAAGCTTCAACTTTCTTAGCCATGATAATTCCTAAGTTTTGGGTTCAAACGCCAATCGACTGATCAGCTCCCCGTTTACGTAAAATTCTTTTTACTTCATCAGAAGTAAAAAGGCGCGAAATTATAGTCATAATTCGCGCCTTATACAACCCTAAAAAGGTCGTTATTTAATCAAGTTTTTCAACCTGACCAAATTCAAGCTCAACTGGTGTTGCACGACCAAAGATCGACACAGACACTTTCAGGCGGCTCTTCTCGTAATCCACTTCTTCAACAGTACCGTTGAAGTCAGCAAATGGACCATCTGTAACACGTACCACTTCACCCGCTTCGTACATAGTACGTGGACGAGGAGCTTCACTCGCTTTCTCAAGACGGTTAAGAATAGCGTCAGCTTCTTTATCAGTGATAGGAGCTGGACGGTCAGAGGTACCACCAATGAAGCCCATGACACGCGGCACACTGCGTACTAGGTGCCATGATTCATCGTTCATGATCATCTGAACTAGGACGTAACCTGGGAAGAATTTACGCTCAGATTTACGACGTTGACCTGCGCGCATTTCCACTACTTCTTCAGTAGGGACTAAAACTTCACCAAATAGCTCTTCCATGCTATGCATTTTGATATGCTCGCGAAGAGATTGAGCTACACGACCTTCAAATCCAGAGAAGGCTTGAACCACATACCAGCGTTTTTTTGGAGCTTCACTCATGTATAAAAACCCTCTATACCCCAGTCGCTAAAGCGACAAGACGAACCATAATGCCGTCAATGCCCCATAGCGCTAGAGCCATTACAATACTTACAGCTAAAACGATCAAAGTTGTTTGCATAGTTTCTTGACGCGTTGGCCAAACCACTTTGCGAACTTCCATACGAGATTCTTTAGCAAAATCGATCGCAGCTTTACCTTTAGTTGTTGTAGCAGCAACACCTAGTGCCGCAGCAATAAGTACAACAACGCCTGCAGCGCGAACCACTACAGACATTTCACCATACAGGTAATTACCCACAACAGCGGCAGCTAGCAGAGCAAAAGTGACAATCCACTTGAAGATATCTGCGCCATTTGAGCTATCAGGAGTTTCAGCATTATTAGCTTTCATAAAACCAACCTGTCACAAGTCTTAATATAGACGAAAACAACCCCGCTGTTGCAGGGCAAATCCATGAAACGACAATCGTAATCGATTGACGTACTCTTTTCATTGATCGAGACATAACATCACGACCAAAAAATCCTGCTTAATGCTTGCTTGGACAAGAAATCGGCAAACATTATATTTAGTGCAGAAAAAGGGCATCAAATGATGCCCTTTTTGCTACTGGTTCGTCAAATCTTATTCAAAGATTTTTCCGAAGACTTCAGCTATTCGTAAAGAATTAGTCGAAGATCTTAGC
>NZ_JWLV01000020.1 GCF_000808535.1 Vibrio sinaloensis | reverse complement strand
GTTTAACTGATCGGCATTAGCGCTAACACGCTGCCCTTTCTCTATCTAGTTTTATGCTTTTATCTCTTCTACAAAATCTGCTTTAACACTCGGTCGGCTTTTACACGCGTAATCTTACGCATCAGCTTTTGTACTGGTTCTGGGTAATTCTCAAACTTCTCCAACTGCTTATACGTGCAAATCAAATGCGTATGTTGAAGAATATTCGTCACTTCTTGCTCAAACTGTTCGGTTAAATGATGGTAGTTATCTTGAATTAGAATCGCGTTTTCTAGATCTAGCTTCCACGCACGCGGGTTCAGGTTATTACCGGTAATCAGCATATAGCGCTTATCAACCCAAATGCCTTTCAAGTGGTAGCTGTTTTCATCGTGTTTCCAAAGATGGATAGAGAGTTTGCGGCTCGCAATATTGGCCTCGTTCGCTTTTGCAAACTGACGCAAGTTACGCTCGTACAAGTACGGCAAACCACCGATGGTTTTAAACTCTTGGTCAGGGGCAATATAAAAGTCATTAGCGGTTTTATCACCGACGACAATCGTCACCTTCACTCCGCGCTTAATCGCTTTTTTGACTTCTTTGGCGACACTGCGCGGAAAGTTAAAGTATGGCGTACAAATGAAGATCTCATCCTTTGCCAAGGCGAGCAATTGGTTAATGCCTTGATTGAGTTTATTGCGCTTTTTCCCAACACCCACGATAGGGGTCACTGCGACCTGATCGGCAGAGACCGACTCAGGTGTAAATTGGTAGCTCGCCTTCGCTAAAGAACCACGAAGCTGACGAATTTGCGCTTTGATCTCTTTCGTCTCTGGCTTGGTAGGACAAGCAAGATCATTAACCGCTGGGTGCGCGATCATCTCTTTCTGCACTAAATCGACCATGCTGTCAGCCAGCGCTTTATTACCTAGCACGTGGTAACGATCGAAGCGGTAACGTTCTTTGTAGTTTAAGTAAATGTTATTTAAGCTGGCGCCGCTGTAGATAACTTGGTCATCGATGATAAACCCTTTTAGATGAAGCACGCCAAACACTTCTCTACCACGAACAGGGACACCATAAACAGGCACTTTGTGCGGGTACTTATCGGCGAACGCTTTGTACATAGAGGCATTGGTTTCACCAGGCGCCGCACCAATCAACCCACGCTGAGCTCGGTGCCAGTCGACACACACCGCAATATCCAAGCCTGGGTTGCGCTGTTTCGCTTCATAAAGCTCCGTTAAGATTTCTCGGCCAGCTTCGTCATCCTCAAGATAGAGCGCGACAAGGTAGATTCGCTTACTTGCCTTTTGAATCGCCTCAATAAGACGAGTTCTAAAGTCTCTCGCCGCGTAGAGCGTCTCAAACTGAGCCGGATCTTGCGCCAGAGTGGGCAGTTTTTCGAATATATTCCTATTGGTCATCATGTTGGATGTAATACCTTTACTTAAAGTGGAGAGCGATATTAGCAAAATATGGTAGAAAATACCTAGATTTGCCGCCCCAGATTGTATCTTGACTGAGTAAGAATTGTCCTTAGCTCACAGCATCATGAAACACCCTTTGGCAAATTAGCCTGCATTGATAAACATCAAAGCCTTATTCATGACGTTTGATAATGCATCGCCACCAATTTTTTGCCACTGGTTGAGTAACGAATAAAGAGCTGTCTAAGCGCATTGGGTAATGCACTTTCCTCGACCATAACAAACCCATGCTGCGCGTAGAATGATTCCAGATGCTGGTAAGCAAAGCAGTAATCAAGGTCTGTGAGCACCTTATCTTGACAATAAGCCATCAGTTGATGACCAAGCCCTTTCTCTCTTTGGTCCGGCACCACCAGCATCCCCGTCAGTAAGCGATACTGCTCAATGGAACGAAAGCGAACAACAGCAGCAAGTTGCTGCTCCCAATATCCCACTATTGTCAGTTCATCTTTCTTTGCTTTGCCAGAAGGGTAATACTGCTTGTATAGCCTCGCCACAAGTGGCAGTTTTATCGGGTCTAACACATCGATGGTTAAGCTGCTCATTATCGCCTAATCCGTTTTTAAGGTAGAATGTGCGCAGTTTAGTTGACTCGATAATAGTGATGCAAATTCAGACTCAAGCCGACCTCTCGGCGTACCATACTTTTTCTATCTCTCAGACCTGCGACTATTTGGTCGAAGCCCACTCTATCGAGGATATCATCGAGGCGTATCAGACACCTGAATGGCAAGACCTACCGAAACTAATGCTTGGGAAAGGCAGCAATATGCTTTTCACTCAGCCGTTTCATGGTGTTGTGGTGGTGAACCGCTTGATGGGCAAAAAGGTCAACGAAAGCGAGCATCACTGGCACTTGCACGTAAGCGCCGGCGAAGACTGGCCAGCACTGGTCGAATGGTCGGTCGAGCAAGGCTACAATGGGTTAGAAAACCTAGCACTGATTCCAGGATGCGCGGGCAGTGCTCCTATCCAAAATATTGGCGCCTATGGCGTTGAGCTGAAAGACATCTGTGAATATGTCGATATTCTTTGCTTAGAGACATTTAAGGTACATCGAATGACGGCTGAGCAATGTCAATTTGGCTATCGAGACTCAATTTTCAAGCATCAGCTTTATCAAAAAGCGGTCATTATTGCTGTTGGCCTCAAACTCGCTAAAGATTGGCAGCCAAATATCAGCTATGGCCCGTTGCAACAATTTGATGCAGAGGCTGTTACAGCTCAACAGATTTACTCGACCGTTTGTCAGGTAAGGATGGAAAAGCTGCCTGACCCAGCTATAACGGGGAACGCAGGTAGCTTCTTCAAAAACCCTATCATATCGCATGAGCAATACTCAGCGCTTAAACTTCGATTCCCTAATCTCATCGCCTATCCGGCAGAAAGCGGTATGAAACTCGCGGCTGGTTGGTTGATAGATCAATGCCACTTAAAAGGCACCAAGGTCGGCGGAGCACAAGTCCACCCCAACCAAGCACTTGTGTTAGTCAACCGAGGTTCAGCAAGCGCCACCGACGTCGTCAACCTTGCAGAGAAGGTACGCGCCTGCGTGTCAGCCAAATTTGACGTCGAACTAGAGCATGAAGTTCGCTTTATGGATCACACCAGCGAAACGTACTTACACAAGATCATAGAGGCCTGACATGAAAGAACACTCCATCAAACTGGCCATATTGCGCGCACTTGCTCAAGGTGGATTCCATTCAGGGGAAGAGCTCGGCACTATGCTTGGCGTCTCTCGCGCAGCAATCAGTAAACACATTAAAGGCATTCAGGCGTGGGGCGTAGACGTTTATCGAGTGCAGGGAAAAGGCTATCAACTTGCTGAGCCCATGCAACTGTTAGATGAACAAACACTTCAAGCGCAGTTTGGGGATTTGGTCGAGCTTATTCCCGTCATTGACTCTACCAATCAGTATCTCTTAGATAGGGCAGACAGCTTGCAGTCAGGAGCGGTTTGCCTTGCAGAGTACCAAGCTAAAGGGAGAGGACGTCGTGGCCGCGAGTGGGTATCCCCTTTTGGTGCTAACTTGTATATGTCGATGTACTGGCGGCTAGATGCCGGAATGGCGGCGGCTATGGGGCTTAGTTTGGTTGTCGGAGTGGCGATAGTCGAGGCGCTGGAAGAACTTGGCCTAGAGGGAGTAAAACTCAAATGGCCGAATGACCTCTATTACCAAGACAAGAAGCTAGCTGGCATTTTGGTAGAAATGTCGGGCCAAGCGGGGGCGGCAGCTAACTTGGTGATCGGTATGGGCATGAACCTGAAGATGCCTGAGAAAACCGCAGGCATCACCCAACCTTGGGCTAGCCTCAAGGATGTTGCGAACACGGGAACACTTGACCGAAACGAGCTCGCGATAACGCTGATCAACACGCTACACCAAGCCCTCACTGACTATGAACTCAAGGGGATGCAGGGTTTCGTAACCCGCTGGAATCGCCTAGACAATTTCTTAGACCGCCCAATCAAACTCATTATGGGCCCCCGTGAAATCACTGGTATTTGCCGTGGTATCAACGAGCAAGGTGCCGTGCTATTAGAAACGGATAATGGGCTTGAAAGTTTTATTGGCGGGGAGATTTCTTTGAGAGCTCAGCCCTGATACAAGAAAGCGAGCCCTTTCGGCTCGCTCTAATCAACTTAATGAACCAATGCTTTCAACTCTGCATTGAGCTCCACCATTTGACCTGATTGATTTTCACTTAACTGCTTCCAGACCAAATCCCCTATTTCATCCGATGGGTTAAAGCCCGTCGGTGCCTCAAGGAGTAAACGCCTAATTTCTTCATGATTGAAATTGTGACAAGCGTGGTCGAGCTTTTCTAATAGCTCTAAATAGTCATCAATCGGCAGATAGGTTTCTTGCGCGGTCATAATTCTAGGGTGTGCGGTTTCTTGTACGTTATCACCGATAAGCAGCTCTTCATACAGCTTTTCACCAGGTCTTAGGCCAGAAAACTCTATAGCAATATCACCATACGGGTTGTCACTGTCTTTGACCTCCAAACCAGAGAGCTGAATGAGATTTCGCGCAAGATCAGCGATCCGCACTGGCTCTCCCATATCAAGGACAAAGACATCACCGCCTTTGCCCATGGCTCCCGCTTGAATCACCAATTGCGCGGCTTCAGGAATGGTCATAAAGTAGCGAATAATATCCTCATGTGTAACAGTAACTGGGCCACCCGCAGCAATTTGCTTTTTGAACAAAGGTATCACCGAACCAGATGAACCCAACACATTACCGAAACGCACCATACAAAAGCGAGTACCATTCTCTAACGCGTTTTGTTGCATGGCTAAAGCCTGAAGGCCAAGCTCTGATACACGCTTAGTTGCACCCATAACATTCGTTGGACGCACCGCTTTATCGGTTGAAATCAACACAAACGACTCAACCTTCGCTTCGATCGCAGCTTTCGCCGCATAGTAAGTACCGAAAACATTATTACGGACCCCTTCAACCACATTGTACTCAACGAGTGGGACATGTTTATAGGCTGCAGCGTGGTAAACGGTTTGTACATTGAAGCTTTTCATGGTTGTCGCTAAGCGATTGATTCGTTGAACAGAACCAAGCAATGGAATCACCTGTAAAGATAGGCCTTCCCTTTCAACTAGGTTATTTAGCTCTCTGTCTATTTTGTACAAGCCAAACTCAGACAACTCAAACAGAACAAGGGCTTTAGGTTTCTGCCTAATAATTTGTCGGCAAAGCTCAGAACCTATCGATCCTCCAGCACCTGTCACCATTACAACTTTACCTTTGATGTTTGCTTCCATCAACGACTGTTGCGGTGATACAGGATCTCGGCCAAGAAGGTCTTCTACTTCGACATCTTTAAGCTCATCAATTTTAGCTCGCCCTTCAACGATATCTTCCATATTCGGAATGGTTAATACCTCTGCAGATAAATGCATCAAAGAACCGAGTATTTGCTTGCGCTTGGCTCTTGAAGCACTTGGAATCGCGAGTAAAACTTGCCCCACATTATACTTTTCCACAATATTCTCTGTTATGAGGGCATCGTAAACATTGAGCCCCATAATCATCGTACCCACAATGGTTTTATCCTGATCAATAAAGCCAACAACGTGGTGAGACTCTGATGAGCGCAACGCTAATGCGAGCTGACGACCTGCTGATCCAGCTCCATATATCAGTACTTTCTTCTTGCTCTTGTTATTCGCCTGGGCAACCAAAGATCGAATGATCATTCGAGCGCCACCACAAAGTAAACAAAGAAAAGCACCATAAATAATCGGAACAGAGCGAGGAATTGAGGCATCTAGATAAAACGAGAACACAGCAACTGACAACGCTGATATAACACTACACACGCCAACTACAGCTAAGGCATGGAACGTTAGGTAGCGTAGTACCGCTCTGTAAAGCCCTAAACGAGTGAAAGCAATGATCGAAACAATCGTCGTACCAGCTAACACATAATAGGTTAACTGGTCTTGAGCGGCCGTGATTGTTCCTAGCCGAGTCCAGTAAGCGATATAGAATGAAGTAACGATAAAGATACTATCAATGAGTATGCTGATCAGCCGCTTGCTGAAACGCGGCAAATTCCAAATGTATTCAAGCCTAGCCATAATTTTCCCTGAGCGTGAAGCAACACTAACGTTACTCATTATTCTTTATTTGTCTTTTGAGTTTACGGCATCACCTGAGCCACTACCAGTCGCTGTCATCAAGATATACTTGAAATAATCCTTTAATGTCAGCGTATCTATCATTTTTTTATCTGTCTTAGCCAGAAGTTCTGGTGTAGACATATCAATGTTCTGCACTTGAGCTAACCCAGTTACTCCCGGTAAAACATCGTACACGCCTTGTGCATCACGCTCTCGAATCAACTCTTCTTGGTTAAACAAATTAGGGCGAGGACCAACTAGACTCATTTCGCCTTTCACAACATTTATTAATTGCGGTAGCTCGTCAATTTTAGTTTTACGCAAAAATCCACCCAGCTTTGTGATGGAGGCATCACTCGCTAAATGACTAGCAACCGATTTTGTCTCAACCGACATGGTACGAAACTTGATAAGTTTGAATGGTTTTTTATTACGGCCAACACGCTCTTGCACAAAAATAGGAGAGCCAGTATCAAATAGACCAATGATAGTAACAATGAGTAATATTGGCCATAAGAAAAGCAACCCAAAGAGTGATGCTATAAAGTCTATTACACGAGTCATTTATTCACCTTTTCGTCCACCAACAAAGACTCCCTCATTGTATATTTTTGTTTCCAATTTAAAGTCGTATTTGCTAATGTGGAATCAATTTCTAAGTTTCCAATAATTTGTTCAACCAGAGAAGATTGCCCTAATAACTTGCCAACATAAATCATAAGCCATTTTGGAACGGGTAACTGAATTATTTTTTTATTTTTTGCCTCTGCTATATTATTCGTAATATCTTTAATAGACAAAGGTTCAGATTCAGCGATTAAAAAAGTCTTATTTGAAGCTTTAGGGTGATATGCACAAACAAGTATGAAATCAACTAAATTATCAACAGATATAACGTTTCTCTTATTATTAATTGAACCAAAAGGTAATATAGGAAAGTAGCCGACAAGTTTTTGTAGCAAACCAAAATTACCGGGAGCTTTTTTTCCATATACTAATGGGGGACGAATAATAACGACCTCCATATTAGTTGATAGCGACAATTCAAGCAATGCCTTTTCCGCCTCGAACTTTGACTTCGTATAATGATTATTGGGATTTGGTATACTTTCTTCGGTAAATTTTTCATTGAAAGATGAATTACCCAAAACTCCAATAGAACTAATAAATATAAATCGTTTAACTCCGGCCTCAGCAGCTTGTATAGCTAAATTTAATGTCCCCAAAAAGTTAACTTTTTCGTAATCTAATACCGATTGAGCGTTACCATGAGCCACCGAAGCTAAATGTATCAAAACTGAGATTTTCGATAAGCCCTCATGCCAGTTTGTATCAGCAGAGATATCACCAACTGTATAACTAGACTTGTTCGGACACGGTTTTCTGACAAAAGATCTATATGAAATATTCCTTTCTTGAATTAACTTGATAAGAGACGTTCCAACAAAGCCACTTCCACCTGTAATACCTAGCACAAAAACACCTATTTTTTCAAATTGCTAAAAGCAGGGTCTTCAATTATCTCCCTACGAACGTGTTCCATTCTATTTTTAATTTTTCCACGGAAAAAATCGTTATTATCGATTAAGGTAAATATCCTTTTTTCTAGAGCATCTAAGTTTTCGTGATTAACATCATCAATGTTCATCATGAAATCATCCATAGAAAATTGCTTCATGATGTTAGCTTTATAACCAGAATACGAGATAGCGAAAGAAGGAACAGAAGAACAAAGTGCAAATATGACAGAATGGAAACGAGTACCAATCAATATTTTTGCTTTAGAATACAACTGCATAAACTCAATTGCATGCATATGTTCGTATTCAAACTTAAAAATATTTTTATACTTTCCTTCAAGTAGTGACTCAAATTTCTTAGTTATTATTATATCATTTTCAAAACTATTTGGCCCTTTTACGTGAGGTACAATCAATGGGGAAAGAGAATATTTTTCATAAATACTTATACATAAATTCCGCATTGATTCTAGGTATGCTTGTTCGCCATTTTCATTTTTAAAATCATGTTGCCTTAAAGTAACGACAAAGAAATTGTCATAATCAAATTCTCTACAATTTTTCAAAGTGATATCATTCATCAAAAATGCATAATCACTTGTAGAATAAGTCTTACTTTTATCAACACCAATTAACTCTAATGCGCCTATAGATACAGACTCACGCACAGATAAACCTTCAGAATTATTCAATACCGTTCTGACTAATGCGGTGTTAAACTTCGAAAGAAGTGTATCTTGATAAAAAGGCCCATAGGACTGAGCTAATAGTGAATATTTCACACCAAGATGTTTGGAGATAATTATTGGATATAAACACTTTATAAGATGAACAACACTATGAAGCCCTCTTCGATCATGTATAAAGTGTCCACCTTTAGAAACAACCACATCAGCCAAACGTATTTCCCTAATATAATCATTCTTTGAGGAACGGCTAAAAGGTATTAGTGACAAATTTTTAAAAAAACTAGCAATTTCTGACATTTTATCAAAAAAACTATCATTATAAGTTTTTTTGAATGGAGAGGGTATAAGTTTTATAGATATACTAGGAAAAACCTCTATAATTTTATCAATACTATCACTATAAAACTCATTGACCTCGTTAAGTTCTGATAGAACAGTTACGGAAAGTTTATCTCCATATTCCATATAAAATCGTTGAATTACACTCATTACTATCGCACTATCACCAGAATTAAGATCTGACCAACCATTAGTAATTACTAACTTACACATTATTTATCTCCAACAACAGCATTTACTATATTATTCATTTCATTGGAAATATAAGCCCAATCAAATTCTTCAATTTCTTCATTGCTATAATAATCAATTTTGTCATTCAGGTTAATAACAAAACGTTCGAAGCTGTCTTTTATACAGTTTTCACTATTGAGCGAAGTTTCTCCACGCTCATAAAATTCAATCATGTCTGAAACTGCGTCATATTGATATGACACTGAAAATATGGGGGTTCTAGACGCTAAATATTCATAAATCTTACCCGGAACCTGGAGAGCACCTTTATTACCAAAAAAAAGCAAACCATCAGAATTACTTTGATAATTAACCACTTGATCGAACCTTATATTTCCAATAAATTGAACATTTATACAATCAGGGAATGATATCGATTTAACCATATTAAGAACATAATCTTCCATGTGCCCCGCAATTATTATATTAACTTTGACAGGAATATTTTGTACTTTTGATATTGCATGAAAAAAATTCTCGGGATTACGAATATCTTTGTAAAAGATGCCAGAATAGAATAAATTCAAAGTCTCTGATTTTTTATTTTCAGCATCTCGATTGGCGCGAAACATCTCGTAATCAACACCCTGCTTTACCACACTAACATCCGGTAATTTTTTAAATTTAGATTCAAAAGCTTGTTTGGTTGTATCTGTAGTAACCGTTATATGATCACTAGATCTAATAATCTTTGATTCAACAATACGATCTAACCAACGGCGAAAGTGCGGAACCGTTTCAGACGACGGATTGAATGACCATGGATCTCCATAATCCATGATCCATTTCATGCCAAACTTTCTTTTTAATTTATATCCAAGTAGATGCGTTGAAAACGGAAAGCCTACTGTTACTATAAGATCAACTTTATCAACACGATTTATTTCTAGAAATTTATTTTCCGCACTTTTATTCCAAAAAATCATTCTATCTGGGAATATACAAGAGCGAACAACCGATTTGTATATTTTTTTGACAAAACTTTTGTTCAAAACTTTTTTTTCATAGTCAATAGTATCTGAACTTTCATCAAGTTTTACTTTTGATGGATACATTTTTCTGTACAAAAAACCAGGCGATGTTCTATGAATCGCAAAGTCATCCTTTATATCATCAAGCTTTGATTCGTTATATATTGGATCATTTTCGCTTGGTTCAATAGTTATTAAATTAACATTATATTCATTAGATAAATGAGAACAAAATTTATTCCATGCTATACCTCTTCCAGCACCAATAGGTGGAAAGTTATACATAAACACAACTATATTTTTCTTCATTTCAAGCACTCTTCATATTCGTATACAATACTATCAACCATCGTGCTAAGTGAAAATTTTTGTGAAATTCGAATTGACTCTCTAGACATACTCTCTATATTTTCTTTCTTAATTTTAGAAAATGCTCGGTAAAAATCATCTCTATCACCAGGCTTGACTAAAAATCCATTTTTCCCATTTTCCACAATTTCAGGAATGCCTCCAACCACAGTACTAACAACAGGAAGTCCACAGTTAATAGCTTCAACTAATGTATAAGGAAGTCCTTCATCCATAGATGGTGCGATTAATACATCCGCCTTTAAGAACACATCGTTAATACTATCAGTATGACCTTTAACATTAACATTAGTTAATTTTTTGGCTCTTATGTAATCATCTATATATGCATCCAAATGCCCTGAACCGTATATCTCAAACTTAACTTCATCCTCGTTTAATGACTCCCTATCAATCAGGTCCATTAGGTGAGATACGCCTTTCTGTTCAGTCAAGCGCCCTACGAATATGACGTTTTTAACTTTACGTTTAATATTTCTGGACGAATTGAAGTTACTAAAGTCAATCCCATTATAAATACATTTAACTCTATCTTTATTATAGCCTTGATCAATTAACTCAGACCTAGAATAATTAGAAACAGCCAAAGTCAAATCATCTTGCCCCTTAAACACGTGGAGTAATCGGTGTAACTGTAATTTTTTTTTACCGGAAGGCACCCAAAGTCCATGCGAGGTAGAAACCAATTTAATTTTTTGACCGGTAAATTTTTTTAAAAGAAGCTTAAGTATGCGAGCGAAGATTAGCGCTCTAGCTGCATGAGCATGTATTATATCTGGCTTCTCGTCTCTAACTATTTTTAGTATTTTGAAAAAGTCAATAAAACCACGTCCCATGGGAGTAGCAATACCTTTATCCTTTATACCCTCGATAAGAGAGTTTCCGTCAGAATAAATTAATTTTGCATCTATACCTTTATCATATATATTATTAACAATATCAACCACATGCTTTTCAGAACCGCCATATGGTGAGCCATTTAATATAAGATATAATACTTTATATTTTTTCATAACCACTTTTTTTTGTTGAATAAACTAACCATAACATTACAAGTATGGGTACTTCTAATATAACCATCATATTAACTGTAGAATTAATCAAGCCGCCATATAAATAACTCATAGGTTTCAACATAAAGAAAGGATACCAAAATAAGAAAAAATCGTTTGTATTAAAGTAGTTATAAGCAAAGTTTAAGTAGGATATCAGTCTTCCAAATAAAAATGACCCTACAACTATACCTACAATACCAAAATTCAAAAGTAACTCACTTAACATAGTAAAATCAGTCACGAGAAATCTTTCAGCTTGTGCTGGGTGATATATCTGTGTCATCTGTGAATTAAAATTGTATGGCTTATCTGGGAAAATGCTTCTCGGAATTGGAGATGAAAGAAAATCTACAAATGACTGACCGATATAGTAATCTACTGGATTTTTTACGACACGAATAAAATTATCAAACTGTACATACCTATCTAATATATTACCCAGTACATCAGAAATAACGATAGTATTATTAACGGATGTCACTCCATCTCGGTACATTCCATACCAACCAGAAAATATTATAAATACAAATACAAATGATATTATTCTTATCCAATCTGAACGACCGGTAATTTTGTATTTATAAAAAAATAACATTAATATTGGCACTATAATCATTCCTCTTCCTCCCAACGTAAATGTCACAAGAAAGTTAATAACCAATATAATAAAAGTAGAAAGTAGTAAGAGCCTATTTTTTGTTTTAAAATACATAACCGCATTTATAAACAAGGAGGTTTGCAAAATTAATAATACGAATGTTTGAACATATAAGCCACCGGAGTTTTGCATATCAATACGATTAGCTAGTACATTAGATATTAACTCTACTGGATTAAGCGTTCCCATTTTAGTAGCATAAACCGCAATACCAATAGTTACCAAAACAAATGATCTGATAATTAAAGTAGAACTAACAACAACTCTATTAGATAGATTTTTATAAGTAATCAGTATTATTTTTTTATTTTTAATTATCAATGCTAATGTGAAGAAAAATATAAAAATCAAATAGTAAAATAATGGTAGAACAAGATCGTCTTTTGGAAACTTATCAACCTCTAGTATATACATACCTTTTATAGAAAAAGGTATTAACATACCAACATAAGTTATGACTATAGGACTAAATATATCACGTATCTTATTGTAACATATGAAAACACCACCTATTATCATAATTTGTGATATGAATATAAGCCATCCTGCTAAAGAGTCTAGGTAGTTAACATTACAGATCAAGCATACTAGAATTAATATTGCTAATATTTTTGATCTATTCACTTTTGTTACCTAAACACTCAGAATAAATATTACCCATCACTTTTAACACTTCTTTATCTGAGTATTTTTCAACTGATTTTATTGCGTTAAACTTCATTTTCTTATAAGTAGATTTGTCATTGTAAATTTTAAAAACTCTATCTGAAAATAATTCCGAATCATAATCTTCAACGACAAAGCCATTAACACCATCATTTATGATATCACGATTCCCACGGCAATTTGTAACGACACAAGGTAACCCACTGGATAGCGACTCCATAATATTGACTGGCAACCCTTCTTGTAAAGCAGTAGAAACTGAAAGGTCAGATAATTTCATGAGATCACTAACATCATTTCGATAACCTAAAAATTCTACAATATTATCTAAATTCAATAATGTACATTGTTTACGCAAATTAGTTTCTTCATTACCTTTACCTACTAATAATAGTTTTAAGTTATCAATTCGAGTCGTTAATTTTGCTATCGATTCCAACAATAACTTTTGATTCTTTCTTTTACTAAGCTCTCCCACATATATCAAAACGAATTCATTTTCACTTAAATTATTCATTTCACGCAGTCTTAATTTTTCTTTATCAGTTGGACATCTATATTTATCTAAGTTTATACCAACACCATCAACTAAATAGACGTTTTTACAACCAAATTTATTACGAATAGTGGCATTGTAATCTTCGTCATTAATTGTAATAAGGGTATCTGTTTGAAATGATAATAATTTTTCAACTGGATAATAGATTAACCAGTTGAAAATTTTTGCTCCTTTATAAAAATGAAATCCATGAGCTGTGTATATTATTTTGGACCTTTTCCCGGTCATAAAGTTAGCTAATCTGACTAATATACTCGCAACCGGTGTATGCGTGTGAATAATTTCGTATTTATTTTCTTTCAATAATTTCTTCAATTTCAAGAAAGCTATAAAATTATTATATGACCATGGACTTCTTTCAAAAGAAACTTCATATTTAACATCAACATATGGAACATTTTCATTTCCATTTGAGGCCACAGACACTTGAAAGTTTTTACTTTTGAACCACCGGAGATATGGTATATGAAAATGTCTAATATGCTGATCAATCGTAGCTACAAATAATACTTTTTTCATATTTACTTGATAATCTTATATATTAATAATGGGAGAAGTGGCAATGTTAACATTGTATATACATATTCATAATTACTATTAGCTAATGTCATAAATGTAACTACAAATAAAAAATCAAAAATCCAATATTTATACTCTATAGCTTTCATATTCTTTGACAAAAGATAATCTGAGACCACATATTTAGTAAATGACACAATAACTAATAGTATCAAACAGTTTTCTAAACTATCACTATATATATATATCATCGAACTAAATACAATTGATAAAATCAAAGTGAATATGTTTACTTTAAGTAAATCTGACTCCTTTCTTAAAGCTTTCATGTAAGAGTTTGTCAATATTGATGTTTTAGTTTCAAATAGCATTATTGGAAAAACTAAAGGAAGATATTGCAGCGCGTTATTGAAATTAGGTAACCAAAGTGACATTATGCTATATAATGGAAAATATAAATTACAAAGAATCAGCAAAAACATAAAAAGGTAAAACCTTATTTTTATATATACTTCTTTCCTTAGTTTTTCGTTGATGTTTCTTAAAGCCGGGAATAATACTATACTGATAGAGTTTATGAATACTACAAATAATGTAGCTAAGCTTAATGTTAGTGAGACTTCCCCGAAAGCCAAAATTCCCCATTTGGCTTCAATCATATACCTGACTACACCAAATATAAGTAAACTACAAATGAATGAAAACATTAACTTAAATCCTGAGTATATAAACTTTTTTGTGTCTTCAAACCCAAGTATTAAAGTTGCGCAGTTTACATTTTCATAAAAAAGTATACTTTTACATCTATAAGAAGAAATAGTCAAAGCGACAAGTCGAGAAAGAAGATCAACTAAGATAATCATTTCAAACTTAACATCATAAAACAACAATACTATCGTTACACCAATTACTAAAGTTACTTTTTCAATAATAATGATACTTGAGTATTCTTTTATCCTGCTTGTCGCTTGTAATAGAAATTGACTATAACTTCTAATATTAGTTAACAGTAAACAAACTGCAATGTAAAAAGTAACTTGAGCATAATTATCACTTAACGTTGTAGATATGATAATTATGCTTACAGCTAAGAAAATCTGGAATAGTATGAACGAATAATAATTAGAGGAAGTTCTCTCCTTATTTATCGAGTCAAAATTCTTTCCTCCATTATTCAAATAAAAGCCATCACTCCAACCTAAATGCAAGAAACCGACATAAGATGAATAAAAGATGTATAACTGCCAGTAGCTATATTCTTCTAAGCCAATAAACTTTGGTAAGACTAATATTATAAATGCAGAAGCGAATATACTAAGAGCATTACTAGCCATAGCTCTTAGAATGTCCGTCAATACCTTTTTTTTTATATTAGTCATTATTTAAAATAGCGTTAATAATACGTTGACTTGCTTTCCCATCACCATATGGGTTATGGGAAAAACTCATTTTTTTATATTCATCTTGATCGTCTAGTAACAAATCAAGACTCTCTGTAATTTTCGTTACATCTGTCCCGACAAGCTTTACAGTGCCCGCTTCGACTGCTTCAGGTCGCTCAGTAGAATTTCGCATTACAAGTACTGGCTTTCCTAGTGATGGAGCTTCCTCCTGAATGCCGCCCGAATCGGTTAAAATAATGTACGCGCGACTCATCAAGTAGATAAACGGAAGGTATTGCTGAGGCTCGATAAGATGCACGTTATCTACGTTGGATAAAATGCGATTTACTGGCTCCTTTACGTTTGGGTTCAAGTGAACTGGGTATAGGATTTGCGCATCAGGGTTCTCTTTTGCTGTGCGTGCCAGCGCCTCACAAATGCGCTCGAACCCACCACCAAAGCTTTCACGGCGATGTCCGGTGACCAAAATCAACTTTTTATCTTCTTCCAGCATTGGGAACTGTGCCGCGAGCTGAGCGTTCAATACGGCATCATTGTAGATCTTGTCTTTCACCATAAGTAACGCATCAATCACTGTGTTGCCGGTGATACAAATCTCCGCTGGGTTGATGTTTTCTTTTATTAGGTTATTTTGAGAAGTTTCAGTTGGCGCAAAATGATACTTTGCAAGCGCACCAGTTAACTTGCGGTTTGCCTCTTCAGGCCAAGGCGAATAGATGTTGCCAGTGCGTAATCCAGCTTCTACATGACCAACTTCAATTTGCTCGTAATAAGCAGCAAGGCTCGCGGCAAAAGTAGTGGCTGTATCACCATGAACAAGAACCACATCCGGCTTAAACTCTTGTAGCACAGGTTTGAGCTCCAACAAGATACGTGCGGTAACGTCATTAAGTGATTGTCCTGCCTTCATCAAGTTCAAATCATAATCTGGCGTTATCTCAAACAGATCAAGTACTTGGTCAAGCATTTCACGGTGTTGAGCTGTCACACAGCACTTTGCTTCGAATCGTTCGTCTTTTGCAAGTGCACGAACAAGAGGTGCCATTTTGATGGCTTCTGGACGCGTACCAAAAACCGTAAGGATTTTTTTCTTAGTCATAACAACTCATATAAAAAGAATAGAGGAATAGGGTTATAAATACTCTTCAATGTACGTAAACCACCCATTGTTCAACGCAAGTTTAAGCCCTATGTAAACAATAGATTTATCTACATATCTGGTTGAGATTCAAAAAGAGGCTTACAATATTCGAACTTATTGCAAGAATTTAGACACGCTACCGCCCTTAGGTTTGACTCCTAAAAGCAGATAACAGAACATCCAAGTTGTAAGTAGAATCCTAATTTCGCGATAGTATACAGAATTATCTATACTAATTAAAAGGCGACTAGCAGTGTCATTGCAATGAGATATGGTATTCGTGACCGTTTAAGTGCATCTTGCAATATGAGTCACATAAACTTCCATTTTTACTTTCAAAAATAACAATAAGCTTGCCAAATTTTAGAATAATACTCTGCCATCTATACTAACTTTACGCACCGACAAATTTGGTTACTTTTGAGTAGTAACTCTAAATATTTGCACGCGAATCTCGACCGATAGACTTCCATGGCGTTTCTTTATCTTCTGTAGCTTATCCTTTAGAATGTTGGCCTATCCCACCTGTTTATAGCCTTGGATATGCTGATACCTTTTATCGATCTCTCTTTTCTGTTTTTCTTTTCCCTAACTACCATTTTCGTCATGAGAAAGGCAGCAAGAAGCATAGGGTTGGTAGACAAACCCAATGAACGCAAACTGCACACTGGTAGCATTCCTTTAGTTGGTGGCATTAGCATTTGCATCTCTTTGCTCTACTTTCTGTTCAATAATCCAAGCATTATCCCGCATGCGACGCTGTATGGTGGGTGTATCATTGTTCTCGTCACGGTTGGCGCATTGGATGACCGGTTTGATATTAACTTTAAGATTCGCTTTGCTGTTCAAGCGGTTCTATCCGTTGCAATGATGATGCTCGGCAATATTGAACTCGCTACTATCGGGGATATGTTTGGTACAGGCGAGATCATCACACTAGGTTGGTTTGGATACATAGTGACCATTCTCGCGGTAATCGGTGCGATTAACGCATTCAACATGGTGGATGGTATTGATGGGTTGTTAGGAGGCTTATCGATAGTAACATTTGGCGGCCTTGGGATTATGTTGGCCTATGATGGGCAAATGAATATTGCCTACCTTTGTATGGTCATGATCGTGATTATGCTGCCCTATATTATGCTTAACTTGGGCTTCTTTGGCGTCAGACGCAAAGTATTTATGGGTGATGCTGGCAGCATGCTGATTGGCTTTACGGTGATTTGGTTTCTATTACTCTCAAGCCAAAATGGCACCAACCCACCACTAAGACCTGTAACCGCCCTATGGCTTATCGCTGTACCGCTAATGGATATGACAGCTATTATGATTCGACGTATTCGACGCGGGGATTCTCCATTTAAGCCAGACAGAGAACACTTACACCATTTATTCCAAAGGCTCGGGTTAAGTTCAACCAGCACATTACTTGCGATTTGCAGCTTGGCTTCAACATTCACTGCCGTTGGTATTATTAGCGAAATTTATGGCGTATCTGAGTTTATTATGTTTTATCTATTTTTGGTATGTTTTGCCATCTATAGCTATCTATTAGCCAAGATAGGAAAAATTTCACAAAAAAAATAGGGGAATACCCCCTATTTTTTATCTAGTAGGCTTGTTCATAAAGCCGAGTGATTTCTTTCCATGTATAACGTTTATTCGCTATCGTTTCCATCAGTTTGCCATTTTCGCTTAATCTATTTGAGTCCAAGTTTTGTAACATGCTCACTAGAATAGAACTGTCTGCGAAATAATCAGCTTTATTATCTGTACTATAGCGGTTAAAGCTGCAGTCAAATGCGAATATTGGCACTCCAAAATGCATCATTTCAACTAAAGATGGGTTGGTTCCACCTGCCGAATGGCCGTGTAAATACAAAGAGCAGCTTTTTCTCAGTTTATATAACTCATCTAAATCATAAATCGGCTCTATCAGCTCTATATTGTCATATTGAGCATATTTACTTTTAAGCTCTCGACCGAACGCACTAGCTTGCCAATTACCAACAAACTTGAGCCTTTTTTCAACTTTAGAAAAGGCTTCAAGAATAAGATGAACGTTGTTTTCTGGCTCTATTCGACACAAACCAAACGCAAAGTCATCACAAACTGGTACTTGGTTATCCATCGATGGACGTAGGGCATGATCTCCACCATACGCAATCGTGAGATTGGGTTTAGCGTACTCTGAAGTCACGTAGTCACCAATCGCTTTATTGTCAGTGACAACGACATCAGAATACTTAACCGCAATAGACTCCGACAACTTCAAGAACTTTCGTGCCCACTTACCCCATTTGTCCCGTTTCCATTCCAGCCCATCGATATTGGTGATCACTTTGGCTTTAGAGAACAATTTAAAAATCGGCAAAAAACAACAGCCTGAAACGCCCAAGATTAAGACGGTATCGGGTTTGGTTTTCCAGCACTTAATCAGCGATAGGATGTCATAAGGTATACTTTGGACACCGTTTGCATTTAACGGCAAATAGATCAGCTCAGCACCATTGTGAGATGCTAATTGCTCTTCATAGGATTTACTGGAACAGAAGACCTGGTACTCGATATGATCAGAACGATATTGAGTTAAGTTTTCAACTAATGATTCAAACCCACCGTAACACGCGGGGATCCCGACGGTACCTACCACTGCAATTTTCTTCATTACAGCAGTACCTGGTCAGACATGAGTGGGGCGGTTGAGTCCTTTTCACTAAGGCTAGGCTCGATTGTGATTGGCCATTCAATGCCGATATTTGGATCATTCCAAATGATTGAGTGTTCGGCTTTAGGGTTATAGTAGTCAGTACACTTGTAAACAAATTCAGCTTCTTCACTGGTTACATAAAACCCATGAGCAAAGCCTTCTGGAACCCATAACTGACGTCTATTCTCAGCGGATAAATACACGCCCACCCACTGGCCAAAGGTCTCTGAGCCTTTTCGAATATCAACGGCGACATCAAAGACCTCTCCGGAAATAACTCGCACGAGTTTCCCTTGAGTATTCTCAGTCTGATAATGCAAACCGCGGAGGATACCTTGCCTTGATTTCGAATGATTATCTTGCACAAAAGGAGTTTTACGCTTAGTCACAAGCTCCTCAAAACGCTGTTGATTCCACGTCTCCATAAAGAAACCACGCTCATCACCAAACACGGTAGGCTCGATGATTTTTACGTCAGGAATGGCTGTATCTATTACTTTCATGAATTAACCGTTGTTTTGGTAGGCTGATAAATCGTTTAAAGCTCGTTGCCAATCGCTCGCTTCAATTTCAAAATGATTAAAGATCTTTTGGACATTTAGCTTAGAGTTCGCAGGGCGCGTTGCCGCAGTGGGATACTCTGCTGTCGTGATTGATTTCAAGACTGGTTGCTTTGCAATTAACGTTTGTTTTTCTGCAGCAGAAAAAATCGCACGCGCAAATTCATACCAACTCACATGAGGCAGTCCAGAGAAATGGTAGGTGCCATATTCCACATCTCTACCAGTCGTGATCTGGTCGCTTATCAACACCAGCGCTTTGGCGATGTCCAGCGCATATGTTGGGCCACCCAGCTGATCACCAACAATATTGAGGTTGTCGTGCGTTTCAGCCAATCTCAGCATGGTCTTTACAAAATTATTGCCATACTCACTAAACACCCACGCAGTGCGCAAAATGATATGCCGCTCGCAAGCACTAGCAACCGCCAGCTCACCTTCGAGTTTGGTTTGACCATATACACTCTGAGGAGCCGTTTGATCTTGCTCCGAATAAGGCTCAGCGTTTTTTCCATCAAAAACGTAGTCGGTAGAAATATGCAGCAGTGCCGCCCCTACCTTTTGTGCTGCTTCTGCTAGAAACGACGGTCCATCACGATTGATCGCGGCAGCTAGTTGGGTTTCACTTTCTGCTTTATCTACAGCCGTATATGCTGCTGCATTAATGACAACATCAGGCGAAAAAGCGACAACAACACTGTCGACCTCTTGCTTATTAGTAATATCTAACTTATCGCGATCTAGCGCTATAAACTCTACATCGTTACGTGCCTCAAGCAGTCGAACTAAGCTCTGCCCTAATTGGCCTTTACTGCCTGTAACTAAGATTTTCATCGCCACAACCTCGTTAATTAGCCACTAAGCGCGCTAAGTACTGTCCGTATTCATTTTTCATCATAGGTTTCGCGATATCTAAAATCTGCTCTGATGAAAGCCAGCCGTTGCGCCACGCGATTTCTTCCAGACAAGCCACTTTCAAACCTTGAACATTTTCAATTGTTTGAACAAATGAAGAGGCCTCATGCAAACTTTCATGAGTACCCGTATCTAGCCAAGCAAACCCTCTTCCAAGAAGCTCCACATTAAGAGTTCCATCATTGAGGTACATTTCATTTAACGTGGTGATCTCTAACTCTCCGCGAGCTGAAGGCTTAACTTGTTTAGCCATATCAACTACGCGATTATCATAAAAGTACAAACCAGTGACTGCGTAGTTTGATTTCGGCGTAAGCGGTTTTTCTTCGATAGAAATCGCTTTCATCTGGTCATCAAACTCAACAACACCAAAACGTTCTGGGTCTTTTACTTGATAGCCAAATACAGTCGCCAATCCTTGAGAAGTGAGCTCGCACGCACGGGTCAGTTGCTGGCTAAATGATTGGCCATAAAATATGTTATCACCAAGCACCAAGCATACCGAATCCTCACCGATAAACTCTTCGCCAATAAGAAAAGCTTGGGCTAAGCCATCAGGGCTTGGTTGAATCGCGTATTCGAGGTTGATACCAAAATCTGAGCCGTCTCCCAGTAAACGTTTAAAGCCCGCATTATCTTCTGGAGTGGTGATGATTAAGATATCTTTAATCCCAGCCAGCATCAGTGTTGAAATAGGATAGAAAACCATTGGCTTGTCGTATATTGGTAACAGCTGCTTTGATACCCCCCTTGTAAGTGGGTACAAACGAGTGCCTGAGCCTCCAGCTAAAACGATGCCCTTCATTATGATTTCTCCGTATTTGAGATCCCTAAACGCTCACCGGCATATGAACCATCTAGAACACGTGACCACCACTGTTTGTTGTTTAAATACCACTCAACCGTTTTTCGGATACCCGACTCAAACGTTTCTTCTGGTTTCCAGCCTAATTCACGTTCAATTTTGGACGCATCAATCGCATAACGAACGTCATGGCCAGGGCGATCGGTTACGTAAGTAATCAAATCTAGATATTGGTCAACGCCTTCTGGTTTAGTTGGCACCAACTCTTCTAGCAATGAACAAATGGTCTTAACGACTTCAATATTAGCTTTTTCATTATGGCCGCCAATATTATACGTTTCACCGACCTCACCTTCAGTGACAACTTTGTAAAGTGCACGCGCGTGATCTTCTACAAATAGCCAATCGCGGATCTGCATACCATCACCATACACTGGCAAGGCTTTACCATCTAAGGCATTCAAAATCATCAATGGTATTAGCTTTTCAGGGAAATGATATGGACCATAGTTATTAGAACAGTTCGTGACGATCGTTGGTAAGCCATAGGTACGTAACCAAGCACGCACTAAGTGATCTGATGACGCTTTAGAAGCAGAGTATGGACTAGATGGCTCATAAGATGTCGTTTCTGTGAACAGATCATCTGTACCTTCTAAGTCACCATAAACTTCATCTGTAGAGATATGATGAAAACGAAAAGCCTGCTGCTTCTCTTGAGGTAACTCATTCCAATAATGACGAGTCGCTTCTAGTAAGGTGTATGTTCCAACAATATTAGTCTCAATAAATGCAGCAGGACCGTCAATAGAGCGGTCGACATGCGATTCAGCAGCTAAGTGCATCACTGCTTCAGGCTTGTGCTCATGAAAAACTCTATCCAGCTCAGCTCGATTGCAGATATCAACGTGCTCAAAGACATAGCGTTCACTATTCTCTACAGCCGTTAACGACTCGAGATTGCCAGCATAAGTAAGTTTATCAAGGTTGATAACAGTGTCTGCTGTATTTTCAATGATGTGGCGAACAACTGCCGAGCCGATAAAGCCTGCACCGCCTGTGATTAAGATTTTCACTATTTACCTACTTATTAATAAATGCTTTGCTAAGTTTTATACCTAACTTAAAGGGCAATTTGACAAATGAATAGTTCTGAATGATGAACTTTAATTTGACTACACCACTAAGTGATTTAATTGACATCAACTTTCCAAAATCGGAGAAATTGTAGTCAA
Source organism: Vibrio sinaloensis (assembly GCF_000808535.1). Taxonomy (GTDB): domain Bacteria; phylum Pseudomonadota; class Gammaproteobacteria; order Enterobacterales; family Vibrionaceae; genus Vibrio; species Vibrio sinaloensis_D. Next base: position 91,083 of record NZ_JWLV01000020.1, on the reverse strand, counting down.
ATTTTCCCTGTTTAATAAACAAATTCATATCATTTCGAGAAGTCACTAATGATGGGTCAATACTATGACACTTCATATTCAATGCACTAAGGTACCGTTCTTTTACAAAAGAGCTCTTATGTACACGTAAAACTGCGTTAAACAAGCTACTAGACGAAGATTGATGACTATTTATGGACTCGAGTAATGTATTTTTCCTTACAGCATCAAGTGGCGTATAACCACAAGCGTCAGCGTATATAGCAACAGGCCTCAAGGAGTTTAAGTACATTTCAACAAATGCTGTTCCTCCCCCAATTGGGGAAGTATCAATACAAGTATCACACTTTTTAACCATATCCATATATTTATTATATGGAAGGGATTTGCTTATTTTTATTCGACTTGGAAATTTAATTTTTAAAGGCCACCACCAGTAATCTGTAGCCTTTGCACCTATAACGTTTAAATTATATTCTTTATTTAGACTAAAAAGTTTATTAATCTCACGCTGAATTGAAGTTCTTTTGTTTGGCTTCATTTTATAAGACGAGCCTGCAATGATTATATTTTTAATATTATCATTGAATACAGGTCTTTTATTAACTTCAACAGGAATCCCTAGAAAGCTATTAACATATTTTTTATTTTCTAAGCTAGAATCGATACAGTATCCTCGATAGGATATATCTAACATAATATCTATAACTGATCGACCATAAGAAAATAAATGGTCTGCATGATTAACGAATAAGACTTTAATTTCTGGGTTTACTTTTCTCAAAAGTCCTACTGCTATAACAGTTTTAATATCATCAGGATGTATGTGTAAAACCAATTTTGAATAGGCAGACATAAAATCCATCATTTTTATAATTGACAATATCAATGACTTTTCGTTTATGCATTTAATTTTGGAGAAAAATGAAGATAACCGGTGAATTACTTCTTCTTCATAAGTTCCTGTAACCAGCAATGAAGAATCTTCATTCTCCATCATTGATAACTTTTCGCATAACCTTGTATGTCCGCCAGTTAGGTAAGGCGTCGTTATAACATGACATATATTCCTATTTGTTTCCCTCTTATTAAAATTAACCAGAACATGTGAAAAGTCTTCAATCAGCCTATTTTCAAAATCAATGGCTTCATAAATTGGGTATTTTACAACCAGTTTAGCATATAACTCAGCTATATTAATTTTCGACTCTAGATCAGTTTCAGCAATAGCTAAATTTGGAAAGTCTAAAATCTTCATATCAATTAGAAAACTTATTGATTAACTCGACGCAAATCCTTACATCCCCAGTCTCTAGTACCGAACTAATAGGCAAACTCAATACATCCTTATGTAACTCTTCACTAATAGGAAGATGTAGCTCGTTCCACTCAGAATAAGCAAGTTGCTTATGCGGCGCTATAGGGTAATGAATTAAGGTTTGAATACCATTATCACTTAGGTACTTTTGTAATTTTTCACGATATTTGGTCTTAATTACAAACAAATGCCAAACATGACCTTCCGCATAGCTTACAAGTGGTAACTCAATTAGAGGGTTGCTAATCCCCTCCAAATATTGTTGCGCCACTGCTTGCCTTGCTTTTGTCTCTCGATCCAAGTGCTTTAACTTAACACGTAGCATCGCAGCTTGAATCTCATCAAGACGACTATTCACACCTTTATACTTATTCTTGTACTTTTCGTGTGAGCCATAGTTTCGTAAAGCAGTGAGTACTTCAAACAACTCTTCATTATCTGTTGTAATCGCACCGGCATCACCCAAAGCGCCCAAGTTTTTCCCAGGATAGAAGCTGAACGCACCAGCATCACCCCAAGTACCTGCTTTCTTTCCATCAAGAAGTGCACCGTGTGATTGAGCACAATCCTCCAAGATTAATAAATTGTGTTCATTAGCGATGCTCACAATCTCATCCATCGGAGATATTTGGCCATACAAGTGCACAGGAAGAATTGCTTTTGTACGCTCAGTAATCGCACTCTTGATGCCTTCCGCTGCTAAATTGAAGGTCTTAGCATTTGGCTCGACAAGTACAGGTGTTAAATTATTCTCTGAAATAGCTAGAATTGAAGCAATATAGGTATTTGATGGAACAATAACTTCATCGCCATCCTCCAATTTACCTAACTCTTTCCAAGCCCTTAAAGTTAAGATAAGTGCATCTAAACCGTTCGCAACACCAATACAGTACTTAGAACCGCAATACTCAGCAAATTCTTGCTCAAATTTATCCAGTTCATTACCCATGATGTACCAACCGGAATCAATGACTCGTGAACATGCGTCTTTTAAATCTTGATGGTACTGTTGATTAATTTCTTTTAAATCTAAAAACGGAATCATACCTTATCGCTCAGAATATTCATGATGTCCTTAACAGAGGTTAATCGAGAAAAATCTTCTTGGCTAACATCGAGGTTAAATTCTGACTTAAGCTCTATCATAAGCATCACATGATTAAAAGAATCCCATTCATCTATAGTTTCCATAGAAGAATCAATGTCTACATCAACACCTAAAACTCGTGTCATAACTTCAATTAATTTATTCAAAATTCACCTCTATAGATAAGTTAAGATCTTCAATCCCTTTGAAAGAATAAGTAGTTTCCAATTCAGATTCTGAAGTAATATCAAATCCTAGTTCTAAGTATTTTTTCTCTAACTGCTGATTTTTAAGTGTAGGCCTGTATGTTAAGGTTAGTTTTTCACCATCATAGATATTAGTCACAAACCAATTAAACAGTACATTCTCAACTTTTTTACCTAGGACTCTACAACTCATTAAAAAATTATCGATGTGGTAGGAGTTTCCTTCTCTAAAAACCACCATAAGAGCTGTTACACCATAATCACCAAATTTATCTTCAACTCGACAAGTTACAACATCTGCAGTTTTACTCTTGATAAAATTGAGAAGATCATTTTTGCTATAGCGCTTAGTCGTGAAGTTAAATTGGTTTGTTTTCTGCGCTAGCTGGAATGCTCGTTCTAGGTCATCTTCATCATTAATCTTGATATGCAGCTTCATATCAAGACCATTAATAAAAGAGTCCAAGTCCCTAAATTTTTTCTTCTCTTCAGTTCTTTGGATATTCTCCAGATACTGACGATGTTTAACTTTATCTTCAGAAGTTAATAAGCTTGATGAAAAGTATTTTCTATCAATCAGAGATATGAATCTAAGCAAATCCATATCTTTCGGAAACTCGGGAACAATGGCTTTGGTTCCTTCCTTAACTAATTGACGCTCTGAGGGAGAATCATCAATAAAAACCAAACTATCGTCACCAATGTTTAACTCATTGGCAATTTCCAACACATTGATATCTTTACGCTCCCAGTTAACTTTATGCACGATAAAGTCATCCCATTCCAAAACCATATTTGGGTGCTTATCAAATATTAGCTTGGCATCTTCCAAATTATTTTTTGAACATGCTGCTAGCAAAACACCTTTGTCTTTTAGTTTTTTTATCTCTAATTGGAATTGAAGGAATTGTTCACCAAGCCTATCTGAACCAACATTTACACCTAATGCATCTTCTCCAGCAATTCCTCCCCATAGCGTGTTGTCAAAATCTAAAACAAGACACTTTTTTCTACTTGATAATAAGGAGCCAATACAATCTGAAATTTCATCAGAAATCAACTCAAGACCGTGCTTAGAAAATGGATTATCGCTAAATATTTGAATGCTATTATCTGTAAGAGAGTAGTAACCATACTCTTCGTAAATAGACAACAAATCAAAAATATGAACATTACTATTTTTAGAAACGATATGCTCAATATGATCGTTAATCGTTCTCTGGGCTATTTTACTTTGGTAATAAATACCATCACTATTTGTACTTGTGATTCCTCGAGGAATAAACGCATTACTAACTAGTAAAGTACCAACACCCTGACTATTCTCAGCATAGCTCTCAACTAAATCCAGTAACAAACCTTGAACTTCATCTAAGGACATCGATTGCAATAGTGTACTGTAGTCTAAAATTAGCAACGCAACATCATGCCCTTGTTTGTATAGAGAGCTCGTTGGTATACTAATCAACTGCATGTATTGATTATACTCAGAATCAACTATTTCACAGTCAATCTTACCTGAAATAAATCGAGCCAAGAAACCCGAAGAGAAGTTACTCAGTGTGACAACTTTCATATAACTCTACCATTCCAGCGTGTTTAGATAAAAGGAAAGCCACATTGCAGTTTCCTAACGCAATCGCAGGCTGAGGGGGCGAAATTAAAACAAACCCTTGCTCTGATAGTGTGGCTATCTTGTCTTGAATATCATCTGTAAAATAACAAATATGATAAATGCTATTTTTGCTCTTCGACAACATTCCTTTGACAATTGATTTTTCAGAAGCAGACTCAATCAACTCAATCAATTCACCTGATGTAGAACGAATAAATTGAATGTTAATTCCTCGAATCTCGTCAAAATACAACTTATCGAATTCTACATACCCTAAAGAACTAAATTCTTTAACACTATCTTCGATTGATGTAGTTAGGTAACCAAAGTGGTGAATTTTCATAGAAACACCTCGATCATTTTAAGACAACGAGATTTAATGCTAGGAAACATATCGATACTCACGACTCCGCGGTAAATATCTTTATTATACTCCGGCTCAAAAGCAGGGTTCTTTGGCACACTAGCACCAAACTTTCTATGAAAGCTGACGACCTTCTGGTTATCAGCCAAGGTTCTAGTGTAAACTTCTGATAACTCTAACGTATCAAAGGCAAATTGATGAATTAATAAAGCAGACTCTAAACTTTCTAGCGCACTACCATTACATATCCAACGGCCGAACTCACCACATTCATCTTTTACATTGTATAGTGATATAGTTCCAATCGGCTCTGAACAACTATTTAAAATAATAAAGTAGTAACTTGAAGAGTCTTGAGATTCATTTTTCATCCAAGCTATTTGATCATTTAAAGAGCTAGACGTTTTATTAATAAACTCTGCATTGTTTTCTTGGGTTCTGAGTGCAACAATAAACTCTGCATCATTTATTTCTACAGGCTTTAACGATACACATTTTCCCTTATATACCTCAGTCATTAGATAACTTCGCCACTATAAATATGTCACCGCATAACTCTGGTAAATCATCCCCTAAAGCAATAAATCCATCGATCATTTTTCTATTCCAGTCATTAGATATTTGACTATTTGCTAAAGGCTTAATCATAACACCACCAAACTTACTTATCTTCAACCCAGCATCTGATACTGTTTCTTTAAAATTACTAGGATAGAAAACTATCTGATGTCCAAGTTCAACATCACGTTCATTTAGTGTATCAGGCGTCTCCAACAGACCCATTTTGACCGCAGCTAATCGATGTAGAGAGTTAGCGTTAGGAACTGAGATGTATAAGATTGTATCCTTATGCATCAAGCTCTTAACCTTCTTTAATGCCAATACGGGGTCAGTTAAGTGCTCCAAAATATGGCTCATGACAATCACATCAAACTTGTCATCAGACTCAAACTCTTCAATATAGCTTTGAGCAAACGTAACGTTTTCATACGATAGTCGATCAGCAAGAATATCTATCGTTGTTTGTGCGGCATCAACTGCTGTCACTCGCTCAAAATGCTCGCAAAGCATCGAGGTGAAAACGCCATCACCCAATCCAAACTCGATTACTGAACGATGTTTATCTGAACAAAGTGAAGTAAGGTTCGAGAACTCCTTGAAGCGAACAGCTTCTTCTAGATCTCTCCAGTCATCATGCATTGAATCATAGTTTTTAGCGATTTCTTCAATATCACGCATTTTTCACCACTTCCTTTAAAAACTCATCATAATCGCGAATGTAATCCGCCTCTTCATAATAATCACTAGCTAACACAATTAGCACGCAATCTTCAGAAAAATCATGCATTTCGCGCCATTTATGGTTATCTATATACAATCCAACATTTGGAGAGTCCATCAATATTGACTCTCTAGTTTGGCCATCATCCAAGGTAAAACGGCAAGACCCTTTTACACATACAGCGACTTGTTGGAGGTTTCTATGTGCATGAAAACCACGACTTACATCTTGTTGTGTGTCAAAAATATAGTAAATACGTTTGATATCAAAAGGAATATTCTTATTCTGCTCAAGGGAGATAAGACTACCCCGGTCATCACCAAGTACATTGAACTCTAGCGTTTTTATTAAACTCATTCTTCACCGTAAAACAAATCAAGTAGTTATGTTCCAAACACGTTTTACTTCTGCCCAATCACTAATACTACTTGCTATTAATTAGTACATCTAGTAGTCAACTTTGGGTAACAAAGCTAAAACCATCAGCCGTTATAAAACCTCAATCAAAAACATGTTTCCTCATAAGGATAGTCATACAAATCAAGTACATAAAGTAGTTAAGAGCGTAAGCATATGTCGCACCCACAACCCCGAACTTGTCTACAAGCAACAAAGAGAGTAATGCAAAGCTGAAAGCGAAGACAATTTCTGTAATGATGAACATTTTTGTCAGTGCTTTGGCCAGCATTAGGTAGGCGACTAACCAAGATGAAATTTTAAAAACATCCCCTATCAATTGCCACCGAAAGAGTTCTCTCATCGCTTTGAAGTCCTCAGTAAACAATGCCCATATAACAAAGTCCTTCAGTACATAGACTAAACCTGATAAGACAATGACAATAGGTAGTAGCACCAAGTAACCTTTCTTTAGCTCTACTCTCAGCTCATTTTTTTCCTTAATCTCCGAAAGCCGCGGTAAATAGTACGTTGAAAGAGCTGTAGTTATGACCATTAGGTACATCGTCGATATATATGTCATCGCCTGCCAGTAACCCGCTGCATCCCATGATACATTTTCTCCTATGTAGTCACGGACAATCATCAAAGAAACAGGTACAGTAAAGGCGGAAATTAAAGCCATTAATGAGTAGCTTAATAGCTTTTTAGATTGTTCAGTATCAAAGTGGCTATTGAAATTATCAACTATTATTGTTTTATGTTCTCTCAACTTCCATAAAACAATAAGAAATATGATTGATTGGTTTGTTACCATGGCAACCAAAGCACCATCTAACTTAAAGTACACAATTAACAATGTTGTAAATATTAAACTATAGACACTCTGAATTATATTTATAGATATAAATGTTCTAATTTCCTTTAATCCATTCAATATAGAAAGAAGAAGTTGATTAATTGAGAACAGTACTAATGTAAAACCAAAAACCACAAATACGTAAGAATAACTATTTGTTTTAAAAACATACTCAGAAAAATAGGACGCAAAAAATATAAGAACTATACTTATTGGTGCCGTGCAGATGAGAGTTAGCTTTAATGAAGTACTCCATAAAGCACGACGACTATCCATATCATCATTGTATTCAGCCGTATACTTCGTAACACCTGAATTTATCCCACCCTTTGCAAACGTCTGAATAATACCTAAGGCATTTTGAAATTGACCTATCGCAGCCAAACCAGCGGGACCAATGAAAATGGAAACAGCCTTATTGATGATCAAACCGGCTAAAATTTTAATAGCGGTAGCGACAAATGAAAGTATGGATGTCTTAATTAAATTCAAAATACATATCTTAATTTATTGAAATATAATGATTTTCATGCTTCTACCAACGGCATAGCTTCTGGTTATTAGTCATTTTTGTAGCTATGCCATTAGACGTAAGTACACTTTTGAAGCAAGATGTCGGTCCAAATCAAGATGAGCACTTTCGTCATATTCACTCAAAATAAAGCTCTTTGGGACTTTAAAGTCATCATTTAATACATAAATATTTTGTGGATTATAGAAATCAAAGTTACAAATATTCCTATTATTTGTAATCAATTTCTTCTTATAAAAAACAGATTCCAAAGCTCTTAAAGTTAGTCCATCTTGCCCCTTCGAATTTATTTCCACTAAGAAATCACTCTCAAAGACATTTTCTATATTTTCTTGATAAGAAATCCCATCACTTTTGCCAAAAAAACGACGAACCAAGCTTTTTCTAACAAGAGTAAAGTTACATATAACTCCCTCTTTTTTAAGGTTTATCGATAGTTCCTCTAAACTATCCTTTCGTCCTTTATCCAAGCCAATAAAGTAAGCAATTTTATCCTTGCTATTTTTATTTTCATTTTTAATATTAGAGTAAGTTACAGGTAGATATTGCTCGATAAACTCAATGTTGTATTTATCTGCATCTCCTTCATCGAAGGTGTATATTTTATCTGTAGCTTGCCTAGCTAAAATTAGATTTACTTTATGGTTGGCATTTATTTTATTTCTTATTAGAATTATAATCTTACAGTTAGATTCAACCAAACTCTTTAACAAATCATCATAATACAGAATATCATCACTTAGAAACAAAGTATTATCGTTGTCTGATAGGTTGTTAAACTTTTTCTTTATAAGATCCATATAATACCCCCTAATATAAGGGATACGTAATAGAAGCCTACCAAACTTAGATATTGAGATATTATTAATTGTGCATGATTCTTTTACTAGCTCATCAAATGAACTTAGATCATAATCACTATACCACCCCCAAATATAAACATTATTCACTTCAGAACTCCCCAATCAGTTTTTTTCTCAATCAATCTAGCATCTTCAACACTTACAAAGATTCTTTGATTAATGTGTGACAAAATCTCTGTTACTGACCCACATTGCCTTAGGGTCTTGAATTCATTTGGCATTTTTTCTGTTTTTAAAATTGAAAATGGAATGTTATTTAGATACAAATCTACAAAAGTCCCACTACTAAGAATAACTGAGTAACAGGTAAGACTCATCGATTCTATCAAAGACAATTTATCAAAGGCGTCTTCTTCAAGGCCGTAGTTATTATTATCGTCAGGGTGTCTTCTTATCTTAACCTCGATATCTTTATCCTGATTTTTTATTTGACTATATAGAGAGACAAGTTGATAGTTATCTTCTGAACTATGGGTACCATTTAGGAACAGTGTTACTCTATTTTTCTTTAAACTCACATTCAAATTATTGTTTTTCTTAAAACAGCCAAATTTAATTAGCTTATTACGTTCCAGCCCCATCAGCGTTATATTATCGACTGAAGACTCCCCCCAACACAACATATAATCAGAAACAAAATTAAGGTAAACTTCGCTATTTATGCTTTCATCATTTAAAACATAATAACCATGTTGCAAAGTATAGGTATTGATTGACCTCGATTTTAATGATTGAGCAATTAAGTTATCTTCTGGATGCGCATCACAAAATGTAATAGCTTTTTTTAACTGAGTGGGTAATGTGCCTATCAGATTATTCAACATTATAAGTTGAGAGATTTGAACTGCATCGTATATATTATACTTATATTTATTATATAGATTAAATATAAGTAGTGTTTTTTTAAAAACCGACTTAATGTCTAGGCTGTATCTTATAGATATAGAACCAGAACCTTTCACATTTTTATATAATTGCCCAGAAAAATTATCAGCCATAAGTTCATAGTCATGCCTACTCTTTAATCTGGTGGTGTCAAAAAATACAACTTCACCAAGACCTATTGAATGCAAGTCATAGCTATATGAAAAAACTAAGCTATGCACCAACCTCTTCCAGCTTTTTCTATACCTTCGACATTTAACAACCCGATCATAATCGACATTGACACTCACCTGACTTATGCTCCAATGTTAAGGATGTGTCACTACAACACTATCTATCGAGACCCCGTTTAACACAAAAATTGCGACAATTTTGCACGCTACCGCCCTTGGTTCAAGCTTTCCAAAGTGCTACTTAACGTGTTGTATGTATAATAACTTGATAGTTTTACTCTTCTTAAATCGAACAAATTATACCTCAACTTGCCATTCGCATCGAATGATACTTTGACCTTAGCCTTCTAGCCCCTTGGCTGTTGAGCATGTTATACTCACCCGGTCCCATTTATCTCAAATAAGGTTATCTATGATCATCGTAACTGGCGGCGCTGGCATGATTGGCAGCAACATCATCAAGGCACTGAATGAACAAGGTATAAACGACATTTTAGTTGTTGATCACTTAAAAAATGGTAAGAAATTTCAGAACCTTGTTGATCTAGACATCGCAGATTACATGGATCGTGATGACTTTTTAGTACAAATCATGTCAGGCGAGAGCTTTGGCCCTATCGAGGCAATTTTCCACGAAGGTGCTTGCTCTGCTACGACGGAGTGGGACGGCAAGTACATGATGCTCAACAACTATGAGTACTCCAAAGAGCTGCTTCACTACTGTTTAGAGCGTGAAATTCCTTTCCTATACGCTTCTTCAGCTGCGACCTATGGTGAGACAGATACCTTCATTGAAGAAAAAGAATATGAAGGGGCACTCAATGTATACGGCTACTCTAAGCAGCAATTTGACAACTATGTTCGTCGAATCTGGCAAGATGCTGAAGAGCATGGCGAGACGCTTTCTCAAATCACAGGTTTCCGCTACTTCAACGTTTACGGGCCTCGTGAGCAACATAAAGGCTCAATGGCTTCCGTAGCATTTCATCTGAACAACCAAATGAACGCGGGTGAGAATCCAAAGTTGTTTGCAGGCAGTGAACAATTCAAACGTGATTTTGTTTACGTGGGTGACGTTGCTGAGGTAAACCTATGGTTCTTGCAAAACGGCGTCTCTGGTATTTTCAACCTAGGTACAGGTAACGCAGAATCCTTTGAAGAAGTTGCGAAAGCGGTTATCGCTTATCATGGCAAAGGCGAGGTGGAAACTATTCCATTCCCTGAGCATCTGAAAGGTGCCTATCAAGAATACACTCAAGCTGATTTAACCAAACTTCGAGCTGCAGGCTGCAACCATACTTTCAAACCTGTTGCTCAAGGTGTCGCCGAGTACATGGCAATCATCAACAAATAGTAGCAACGTATTGTGAGTAAACCACGTAACGATTTTGATCCGAAAGCCTATAACCCCACCTTTGAGTGGGGTTTCCTTGCTCCTAAATACTGGGGAACTTGGCTGGGAGTGTTGCTCTCTCTTCCGCTTTCTTTGCTTCCAGTAAAAGTACACAAATGGATCGCGCACCAGGTCGCTTCTCGCTTAGTTAATAAGCGTAAAGGAGCAGTGCATAACATCCGCGTCAACTTAACTCTCTGCTTCCCTGAGAAAACTGAGCAAGAGAGAGAACAGTTGGTCTACCAGACACTGCTTACCGCAGGCGTATTTATGATGCGCTTTGGACTACTGACTCTACGCTCCCCAACGTGGCTACAGAAGCAGTGCACATTAATTAATGAGCACTACCTAACTGACTACACTGATCAAGACGAAAACGTCATTCTATTGATTCCTCACTCTTGGGCGATTGACATTCCAGCCGTACTGCTTGCTTCGAAAGGACTGCCAGTATCGGCCATGGCAAAGAAACAGAAGAACCCTGTAAGTGACTGGCTCATGCACCGACAACGTGTGCAATACGGTGGCCGTGTATATGAACGCTCTGGTGGAATTAAACCTTTTATTAAGTCCATTAAAGAAGGTTATTTGGGGTACTATCTTCCAGACCAAGACCACGGCCCTGATATCAGTGAGTTTGTTGATTTTTTTGCGACGACCAAAGCAACGCTGCCGGGGCTCACAAAACTGGCTAAACTGTCCAAGTCCAAAGTGATACCAACTTTTGCCTCACTGGATCCATTAACAGGCAAATACACCATTGAGTTTCTACCAGCTTTAGAGCTTCAAGAAACTGACTCAGACGATGCTCGAGGTATGAATAAAGCCATCGAGTACTTTGTAGAGAAACAGCCAAATCAATATATGTGGATACTGCGCCTACTGAGATCTCAACCAGATGGCCGTAACATGTATAGAGAATTACGCTAGTTTGCCAGCTAAGTATAATCAGAGATTACAAGTGGAAAAAATACTCATTATTGGCCCTTCTTGGGTCGGTGATATGGTGATGTCACAAACGCTATACACTACCCTAAAACAGCAATATCCTGACTCAATCATTGATGTTATTGCTCCAGGTTGGTGTAAGCCAATCCTTGAGCGAATGCCTGAAGTGAATCAAGCGATTGAAATGCCTTTTGGCCACGGTGAATTCAACTTTTCAGGGCGACGTAACCTAGGCAAGTCACTAATCGACCAGCGATACACGAAAGCATTCGTGCTACCTAATTCCGTAAAATCAGCTCTGATCCCTTGGTTTGCAAACATCCCAGCACGTACTGGGTGGAAAGGCGAGATGCGTTATGGGCTTTTGAACGACTTACGTCCAAACAAGAAGTCGTTTCAATACATGGTCGAACGCTACGTGGCTTTGGCGCATCCAAAATCAGCGATGAAGGACTCATCATCACTTGGTGGAATGGAGTCACTACCAAAACCGTGCTTAACCATTGACAAGCAAGCGCAATCAGACGCCATTTTGAAGTTTGGCATGGATAAAACCAAACCTATTTTAGGTCTTTGTCCTGGAGCTGAATTTGGCCCTGCTAAGCAATGGCCGACTGAGCACTATGCTGCAGTCGCTGCGAGTATGATAGATCAAGGCTATCAGGTATGGTTGTTCGGCTCAGCAAAAGATCAACCGACCACTTTAGCCATCAAAGAAAGCTTATCTGCTGCTCAGCAGGATTCGTGTTTTGATCTCGCGGGAAAAACTTCATTAATTGAGGCGGTTGACCTACTTGGTGCATGTCAAAGTGTCGTCAGTAATGATTCTGGCTTAATGCATGTCGCTGCCGCTGTCGGCTGTCACGTCGTCGGAATATACGGCTCAACATCACCTAAATATACACCACCGCTTGCACAAAAAGTGGATATTGTAAGTACCGATATTGCGTGCCGTCCTTGTTTTAAGCGCGAATGTCCACTCGGTCACCTTAAATGCTTGAAAGAACTCGACCCAGAACAAGTCACGCAACTGTTACGGAATAAACTATGATACTGAGAGCGCTCTACACTCTACTTTTAGTCATCGTAGCGCCCTTTTTGCTCTTTAGCCTGTACCGAAGTAGGCCAAACAAGCCCAAATTTGGTTCTAGATGGAAAGAGCATTTCGGTATCACTCCTGCTCTCAATAACAAAAAGAGCCCTATCTGGATTCATGCTGTCTCGGTAGGAGAATCCCTTGCCGCCACGCCCCTGATAAAAGCACTTAAAAAACAACAGCCAGAACAGCCAATCATAGTCACAACGACCACCAGTACTGGAGCAGAACAAATCGCAAAGCTTGGAGAGCTAGTTGATCACCGCTACATGCCCTTAGACTTTGATTTTGCTGTTAACGGGTTTATCAAAGCAATTAAGCCTTCTCAACTGCTGATTATTGAAACTGAACTCTGGCCAAATACTCTCCATGCGGTGGCGAAAGCAGGTGTCCCTATCACTATAGTCAACGCCCGCCTGTCTGAAAAATCGAGACAAAACTACGCCCGAATAAGGCCACTGTTCAATCAAATAAGCAACAATTTATCAAAAGTGTTGTGCCAAACAGAAGCGGACGCAAATCGATTTGCCTCATTAGGTGTTAACGCAAGCAAACTGCATATCACAGGATCAATCAAGCAAGATATTCAAGCTTCTGAGCAAGATTTAGAATCTGGACAACAACTCCGTGATACGCTGGGTTACAACAGACCCGTTTGGATAGCGGCAAGCACACACAAAGGCGAAGATGAATTAGCGCTCTTAGCTCATCAAGAAATAATAGAAAGCTACCCAAATGCGCTACTTATCTTAGTCCCTCGTCATCCCGAGCGATTTGATTCGGTCTATGAGCTATGTCTTGAGAATAACTTCACGACATCTCGACGAAGCCTAACGCCTTTACCAACGGGTAAGATAGAAGTTTATCTCGCTGATACAATGGGTGAAATGATGACTTTACTCGCTTCAGCAGATATTTGCTTTATGGGAGGCAGCTTCGTGGGCAAAAAAGTCGGTGGTCACAATGTACTTGAACCCATCGCTCTTGGTATTCCCACAATTACTGGGCCAAGTTATTATAACTTCCAACATATTGTCGAGACGTTGTCGGCCAAGCAAGCAGTGGAAGTCGTAAACGAAAAACAGCAACTTGCGCCATCAATTTTGAATCTGATAAGCAACCCGCGTACTATTGATAAGTCTGCGTTCACAGCTACGAGCCCAATTCAAGATACTCTTAAGCATATTACTTATGAAAATATTCAATAGCTTTAAAAAGTCCCTACGCAAAAAAAATGAAGCTCAGCGCCAAATGCGAAAAGTCGATAGGACCATTGCCACTGCAGTGCGTTCACAATATCTGCAAAACAAAACGCTGCACAGTAATCACCCGTTGACACAAGAAAAGAGTGACGGCACGACTCCAGAGTTAGTTGTTAGCTTAACTACTTACTCCAAAAGAATTCATGATGTTCATTTAGTCATTGAATCATTAGGGGAACAAAGCATTCAAGCCAACCGTATAATCCTCTGGTTAGACGAAGAAGAATTTACTCAAAGTAGCATCCCTGAAATACTTAAGCGTCAGCAGAAAAGAGGGCTCGAAGTTAGGTTCTGCCCCAACTATCGTTCTTATAAGAAGCTGATACCCACTGTGGAACTGCTACCAGAGGCCAATATCATCACCGTCGATGATGACCTCCTATATCCATATGATCTAATAGAGTTATTGCTAAAAGAGCACGCTCTAGTGCCTAACGCCATTGTCGGCATTCGCTCCCACGAAATGAACGTTGTTCAAGGAGAGCTGCAACCTTATAAATCGTGGTCGAAAGAGTGTTCATTTGAAAGCAATAGCGAAAACACCTTTTTAACAACTGGTGCTGGTACCTTGTTCCCCGTGGGGCTATTACCCAATGAAGCTAAAAATAAGCAGCAGTTCTTAGAGCTTTGTCCAAATGCCGATGATATTTGGATTAACCTTATTTGCTACTCTATGGGAATTAAACGAGTTAAAATTATGGATGACAGAAACTTCGCATCTCGCTTCTGTCACCTTGAAGACCATCAAGACATTGGTTTAAACAAGCACAATGTAAATCTAAGCCACAATGATAAACAAGCCAACGATTTAATAAAAAACCTCAACATTGAGTTCCGAAAATGACCGTAATTAACAAGAGCAAGATGGATAGTTTTGTAAACTCCCAGCGCTACAGTTTGTTTATGTTTGCTGTCTGTATTTTATATACTTTGACCGCGCTGCCTAGGCTTGGTATTAGTGACATACTTAAAAACATCATAATTTTTGGTAGTTTGCCATATCTATATTTCAACTTTAAGAGTTTTGATAAGAAGATATTTTGGATAATATTAGTTGCAATTTTAATTCAGGTTACAAGTTGGATTAACTCATTAATCGTCGTCCCTGATATCGCGAAGTCACGACCTAATCTAAACCCCTTATCATCAATATTCATGTTTGTATTATTCGCACTATGGATAAACAATACAAAAGAAAGAAGGCTCTTACTATATTCTAGCTTAATAGTAAGTTTTGTATTAACTGCTCTCTATGACAATTATCTTAATGGAAGTATTCATCTAGGATTATTAGGCGAAAGGATTGATTATGGTATGCATAATGCCCAGTTCACGGCAATGCTTGCAACTGTAGTTGCACTCCTGACTCTATACATAATAAAAGACATATCTAATGATATAACATCGCAAACCCCAAAAGCATACTGGGCATTAGCGTGCACCATCATCCTATTTTGCTTATTTTCAATTTATGCCACTCAAGCAAGACAAGTCTGGCTGGCTTTTGTAGTTATTGCATTTTTAACACCTCTGATAACATACAAAAAATCCAATTACAAAAAAATTGCCCTTTTTTACCTAACTCTCAGTGCATTCATTATAATATTCTTTCAAGTCCCATCAATTAAAGAAAGGTTACTAAAAGAATCTTATGTTATAGATGCTGTTCTCTCTGGAGATTTAACTGGCATTCCTATTCTGAGTGTTACCTTTAGACTATTGTCATGGATAGAAGCAAGTAAATGGTTTATAGAGCATCCTATCCTAGGCACTGACTTTAACTCTATATCTTATGTAATTAGAGAAGCTCAAATATTTAAAGGTACAGATCTAGTGAGGTTTGGACATTTACATAGCTCGTATTTTGAAATTCTAGTCGCTTATGGGTTGATAGGATTACTATTCTATATTTATTTTTACAAACACCTTATAAACAACATAGTAAATAGTGGAGAAAAATTAGCAATTAGCCTTCTAGTCTACTTCTTACTATTTTGGCTAATAATCAATTTTTTCGAATCTTTCAACCACAAAGGTCTTGGTCTTTACGCCCACACCATTGTCTTAGGTGGACTCTATACCCTACAACGAAAAAAAGAGACATAAAAAGAAGAGGCTAGCATTTGCTAGCCTCTTCTTTTATCCGAGCAATACATGGCTCGATAATATTATTGATAAATTTATCCCACTTTCTTTGTATCTTTCTTCTGCCTACCACCGGTATGTAGTTCGAAAAAGGAATAAACTCGGCAGCGCCATAACCGTCGATAAGCCTCACTCTTATTCCTTCATCTTCTTCAACCACCAGCATGTTGCTCAGCAGGAGATCGCAAGGGATAACATTAAACTCAAGCAAGTAGGCTTTGAGCTCTTCTAGAGCTTGTTTAAATGCTTCGATATCTACTGGGCTATGATGAGCCATCAAGTAGTGCTCTAAGTTTAACGCGCGAGTAGCATCTCTGTTTGATACCAGTTCAACTTCCATACCGATAAAATCTTTCGTTTCTACCACCTGGTAAAATTCAGGAATAAAGGTGAATGGAACCCCTCTTTTTTTTAGAAAGTTAAGATAACGAATCTCTCGGTGTGTCTGCTTGCTGTTAGATTTAGGACTGAGCTTGACACAGCGACGCGGATCATCCGGATGCTTATAGCACACACGTTCAGTACCTTTCCCGATCACTTCCCAATCGGAAAAGTCATAGCTCTGCTGATCACCACTAGTTCGCATTGTAGACATCCAAAATCTGTTGGTAGTTTTGCTCCATCACCGCTTCGACATCCAAAGTTAAGGCTAGGCTACGACATTGACGTGTGAGTTCGACTTTATCTTCCACATTTACCCAGTGTTTCATCGCTTGTGCGATGTCACTCGGATTGACCTCTGAACTAACCACCGTAGAGATTTCTGGCCTTAATACTTCTTTGGCACCACAGTTTTCGGTTGTGATCACAGGAATACCACAAGATAGCGCCTCGATAGCTGTAAAACCGAAAGGTTCATACAAGGTCGGCAACACATAGCAATCTGCCATAGCGAAGAAAAGCTCCGCTTCGGATTGCACGCCTAAAAACTTACACTGCGCCAATACTCCTAGCTCGTCAGCATAAGACTTATAATCGGCTTCGTGATTTTCACGGCCAACAATCAATAACGTCGCTTTAAACTCAAGCATAGAAAGGGCTTTAATCGCCTTTTTTAATCCTTTACGCTCGTAGCCAGAGCCCAAAAATAAGTAAACCGGTTTGCTTCGGTCTAAGCCAATGTCTTTCTCTAGCTGTTTAGAACGCTCTATCACTCGCTCTTTATCAAAGCGAGTTGTATCAACGAAGTTGTGAATTACGGAAATCTTCTCTTTAGGCACTTGATAAGCTTCATGTATTTCCTCAGCACTTTTGTGGGAGTTAGCGACAACGTGCTTATACGCCCCCTTCGCCATGGCTTTTCGCTCTATAGCAATCGCGGCTCTATCTTTGAGCTTTAGCTTGCCCTTTTTCATCGACTCCACAAAATGTACATGTGTACCGCCACCAATACGCAGCATGTCATGAGTCCACGTTTTTCCTAAGCCATAGACGAAATCATACTGGTTCTGTGCTATGTGCTTTTCGACGTCTTTGGCAAACTTCCAAATACGATGCGCCTTACCAATAGTGAAGCTATTGAGCTTAACGAACTTAATATTAGGGTGGGAAGGGGCAACGTGAGTACGGCAGATGATTGTCACCTCTTCACCTTTCTCCGCGAGGTATCTCGACAACTGATTTAGGAACAACTCCGTTCCCCCCGTCTCAGCGTGTCTCATATGAACAAGCGCAATTTTCATCTATAATGTGCCCCAATTTAATTATTCTAAGCGAAAACGCTATCTATCTGGCCGACTCAAATATACCTCAAATACAGGTATCGGACAAAATGTCAGAAATACCATCTCGCTAATACCCCCATAGAGAAGCTATGAATTTTAGACAAGATATCAATGCATTAAGAGCCTTGGCTGTACTCTCGGTTGTCATTTATCATTTCAATGCAGCTTGGCTACCTGGTGGGTTTATCGGGGTAGACGTCTTCTTCGTTATATCAGGCTTCCTGATGACAACAATTTTGCTGGGTCGGCAGGATAAGCCTAAAGGCATCATTGAGTTCTATGTTGCTCGACTCAATCGAATCGTTCCGCCATTAGCACTGCTATGTGTTTCACTACTGATAGTTGGCTGGTTCTATTTTGCGGGAGATGAGTTTGAAACCCTCGCAAAACACATTCGATACAGTGCCGTATTTACGTCCAATAGCACCTACTTAGATGAAGCCGGGTATTTTGCTGCCGCGTCCAAAGAGAAATGGTTACTCCATACTTGGTCTCTTTCCATTGAGTGGCAATTTTACCTTCTATACCCAGTCATTATTCTTGCTATTGCTAAAATCAGCTCAAGACAATACTTACCCTTAGCAATTAACATACTCTTAGTGCTGAGTTTAGGTTACTGCTGTTATCTGGCTTACGTGGGAAATACAGATGGTTACTTTTTACTAACGGCTAGAGCATGGGAGATGCTGTTAGGCTCTTGGGCTGTATTCTACAAGCCTAAAAGAGTCTCTTCTTCTATTCCTGGCTGGATATTGGTGCTCGTTTCTGCATTTATTATTGACCACAACAGCGCTTGGCCGAGCGCACTGACATTAATGCCAACTTTAGGTGCTCTAATCATTTTATGGAGTAATCAAAACAGCAAATTGCTCACAGTGCCAATCATCCAAAGAACCGGACTTTACTCTTACTCAATTTATCTTTGGCATTGGCCGGTTGTTGTCCTTTTTTATAAGCTCAATCTCCATACGCCGACTTGGATCCTGATTGGTATCGCGCTCAGCTTTATCCTCGGTGCAATTAGCTATCACACCATAGAACAACTTCGCTTCAGACGCGATATTAAGTCCGTTAAGCACCTATTGCTCAAATGCAAGCCTCTATGGATGATCCTAGCCCTTGTGGCAGTCACTAAGTTCATCGCAGAACACGATGGGTTTCCATCTCGAAGCAGTTTGGGCAATGAGTTAACCAGTATCTACGCTCAGCTAGACAAAAAAGTGCAGATGCACCCTACTCGAAGCAAATGCCACATTAGTAGATACAATAACAACCAGCCTGAGGATGCATGCCGTCTATTTAACGATGACCCAAGCTGGGCTCTCATTGGAGACAGTCACGGTTCAGAGATTGCGTACTCTCTTGCCAAAAAGCTATCCGAAGAAAATGACGGTTTGGCTCAATACACATTTTCTGCTTGTCCACCTTCATACAGCCAACCTGCAGAGTTCAGCCCTTGTGCGATATGGACGACAGAAGTGGTAGAACATGTCATCGCCAATCCTAAGATTAAAGATGTCGTCATCGCTTATCGATATTCGGACCACCTTTACGGTCAAAATGAAGAAACGTACCCTGAACTGCCAAATAGATATTCTGACGCAAGGCGAGCAGAGATATTGAAGTCTCTTAGAGAAATGATCGATATACTGACTTCGAACGGTAAGCAGGTCTACCTCATGATGCCTGTACCTGAAATGGGTAAAAGCATTAAAAGCTTTGTTGACCGCAGCTATTTGAAAGGGCAGCCATTAGATAACATAGTATCTATGAATATTGACTACTACCAACAGAGAAACCAACGCTTCCTAGACTTCATGGCAACGCTAGCCTCACTGAAGGACTTGCATGTCATCGAAGTCAAAGACTTGTTCTGTGATGAAAATCTTTGCTATGCCGTAAGAGACTCTATCCCTCTTTACTTTGATGACGACCACCCAGGTTTACTAGCAACAGACCAAATTGCTGAACAAATTCTCAGCCTACAGCCATAAAAAAGAGCCTCTCGATGAGAGGCTCTTTTGCATTAACTTACTTTCTAAATCGACTGATTTTTTCCAAAGCTTCCTGCACATATTGATAGTTCATACTCTCACCTTTTTTCGGGCGATAAGTGCTATCAAGAATTTGTGACTGGCCTGCTCCGTTTACTTCAATAATTGTATCGTCGTAGATAATCGCATAGGCGCTGTAACTGGAACTCATGATCCAATCGCGGTGCACCTGACTACCAAACAAATCCACGCCAGTTGAGTAGCTATCTACATCACTGACTGAACCGAGGTAATGCTGCATTAACGTCGGCGCCAAATCTTCATGTGAGGTTGTATAAGTCGTATTTTCAGCCAATTGATTCTTCTCGACACCTGGGCCAAACATCGCAAATGGTACTTGGATTTGAGCACGGGTAAAGTTACCGTTGTGCCCCCAGAAGTTTTGTTTGTTGTCGTTCATTTCTTGGCTGTGATCACCGGTAATGATCACCAGAGTATTCTCTAAATCACCTGACTCTTTTAACTTATCAAGCACTCGCTTAGCTTGAGTATCGACGTAGCGAACTGACGTTTTGTAGCGATTAAAGAACTTTTGCTGATCACTGTTGTTGTTTAATTCAAGGTAATCAACACGAGGAATCATTGGCTCATACTTAGGCTCAAAGTCCCTTGGGAAGTCATAGCCATGTGGCGCATCATAGAATAGGAATGAAAACGCAGGCTTAGACTTATCGCGTTTGTCATACCACTCCATCCAGTCATCTGTTAACCGTTTATCGCGGGCTGAAGGCGAATTACCCTCTGATGTCACTCGCAGATTAGGAACATTGGCAAACACAGTCTGATGGAATTCTGGACTGGTGAGCTTCGCGGCAGAGAACAGTCCCAATTGATAATCTAGCTGCTGCAGCCTATCAATTAACACCGGTGAACGGTGGTTAGCCACAAAACCATGCCAATAAGTACCCGGCAGACCATAAAACAGGCCAAAGATACCGGTACGTGTCGCATTGCCTGTTGCTAGGTGATCTTGGAAAATCGCACCGTTTTGAGCATACTCCCACATATATGGCGTGTTATCTGCGTTGAAGGTATCGGCCCTCCAAGAATCGATGGTAATCAACACAATATTGACCGGTTCGATCTCCTTAAACTCCATAGGGCTAAGCGGATAACTCAGGTCGCTTTTTGGTTTCAAACGCATCGCTTTTTGCTGCTCGATCGCCTCCTTGTCTAACCAGCCTCGCTTTTCCATGAAGCTATTCGCTGTCGCAGGGTAAAACACCGGAAGATAGCGCTTAACCATTGTGACTGGTTGGTACGCATGTGCCACCGCCCAAATATGAATGCCATTTGTCATAAAGGTCGCCAAAAATGTTAGTAGAGCAAACTTTCGGCCTAACTTCATATTGCGAATTGAAGCACCACTTTCCAACCACCGGATCAGCCACCACTGACCCACTAGAAGAGCCATTACAGAGCCGATCACAGTCACCCAAGTGACCAATGGGAAGCTCACTACTTGACCAGACAATACCAGCTCAAGCACCACCGCGTTGATATGAAAACGATATTGCGCATAAACGATGGTATCAATGAAAAGAACGGCAATACCAAGCGAAGCAACCAAAGCTTGGGTGATGTTTCTTGCTCTCTTAGGTAAAAACAGAGCCGGCAAACTGATTAAGCCTATCAGCGCAGCCAGCAGCGTCATTTGGCTAACGGTACCTGCAACAATAAAACTAATGCCTAAAGCATCGCTTGGGAATTCTGGCAAAAACGCAAAGTAGCGACTTGCAATACCAATCGCGAACAAGGCGTTAAATAAAATCAGCCAACCATGAGCATGAAGTTTTTGTTTAAAAGGCATTCTTTATCCTAGTAACGGTAGTGATTACTGATAACAACATTTTGTTGTTTATTTATACTGCTGGTAGCCTTCCAATAGAGGGCTAAAATGAGCTTCCTGCCAATGAATCGAGCGTTTGTTTTTTTCTTTTACAAATGAACGCAGCAATCTATCTAGATTGTTTTGTTGCCAGTCAGTTCCGTCTTGATGGTAACATTTATCAAAATCGATGATCCAAACTTGGCCATCTCGGTCAAGCAACAGGTTATGGATATTGAGGTCTGTATGGTTCACTTGCGCGTGATGCATTTTGGCGATCTCAACACCCACACGATAGTACTCCTCAGCGGACATCTCTCGGCGCTGCAAAATACCAACGAGGTCTTCCGCATGAGCAATCTTTTCACTGATCAAATCAGCTCTGTAAGTTAACCCAGACGTAATTGCTCTAGCCGCAATAGGCTTAGGCACATGAACCCCAGCGTCGGCTAATGTCTTTAACAGCTGAAATTCGGCGTAGCTGCGCGTCTCTTGCCAACCTGTAAACCAATAACTGTCTGAAACCAACTTACCAAACAGACCACCGCGTCGATAATGACGAAGCGCCGCCTGCATGGTTTGAGTTTGAATAAACCAGGTCGTCCCCCGTCCTTCCGCGCTGCCAATTATGGCATCATTTTGCTGCCAAAAGTCGACATCAAACGCTTGGCTCGGGTCTTCACGGAGTAACTGTTCGTCAAACCAAACAACTTGGTTCTTCGTTTGATATTCTCTAATCACAACTTACCCTATCGCTGACCTAACTAACAAAGTGATGATATAGGATGTAGCCCCAAGTAAACGCAGCTAAGCTCAGCGCAACCAATACCGCTGCTGAGCCAATATCTTTTGCTCTGCCACTTAGCTCATGCCTTTCAGTGCCCACTCGGTCAACTACCGCCTCTATGGCTGAATTGATTAATTCGACAACCAATATCAACACAACACTCGCAAGCATTAATATCGTCTCAATCACCGGCAGCGAAAGCCAAATCAAAGCAACAATGGCAATCGCTAGCAATGCCACTTCCTGACGAATCGCAGCTTCATGCTTAAATGCCGCTTTTAGCCCTTGAATCGAATACCCTGTTGCATTAACTATGCGTGTTAGCCCCGTAGCGCCAGGCTTGCCATTAAGTTGTGGATTCATTGCTTACCTTATCAATTTCATTAATTGGGCTATTTTACATTTCTTGGCGTTGTCTGCATAATTCTAACCACTTAAAACACTTGAGCTCCTTTTATGCCTCTGTTTACCTCTCCACCAGCATCTCTATGTTTTCTGCGATTATCCGCGATTGGGGATACCTGTCACGCAGTAGCAGCAATTCAAGCTGTGCAACGACAATGGCCACAAACAAAAATTACGTGGATTGTGGGTAAAGTAGAAGCGCAACTTCTTGATGGGCTAGAAAACATCGAACTGATTGTGTTTGATAAAAAAGCGGGCCTAAAAGGAATGCAATCGGTTTGGTCTCAGCTCAACCAGCGTAAATTTGATGCCCTCGTGCATATGCAGTTAGCACTCCGGGCTAGCTTGCTAACGCTAGGAATAAAAGCAACCTATAAAGTAGGTTTTAGTTTCAAACGCGCCAAAGAAGCACAGTGGTTATTTACCAATAAAAAGATCACCGATACCACCTCACAACACGTGCTCGATAGCTTCTATTCATTCATCGAATACCTCGGTGTGCCTCGCTCAGAGCCAACTTGGCATTTACCCATCTCCGAGCAAGATATCGGGTTCGCGACGCAACATTTAGCTGGAAAGCCAACGGTCGCTATTAGCCCCGCGGCCAGTAAAGATGAACGCAATTGGCTAACCGAGCGATACGCAGAGCTAGCCGATTGGTTGGATGCACAAGGCTATCAAGTCGTCCTTTGTGGCTCTCCGGCAGAAAGAGAAATCCGCTTAGGTCAGAGCATTGAAGCGCTATGCAGTAGTGCACCACTCAACCTAATTGGTCAAACATCATTGAAGCAATTGGCTGCAGTATTAAAACAGTCTCATGCCGTTGTGGCGCCTGATTCAGGCCCAGCCCACATAGCAACGACCCAAGGAACCCCTGTGGTTGGATTATATGGCCACAGCAATCCTAAGCGCACAGGGCCTTATCACAGCATTCAATCTGTGGTGAGTGTCTACGAGACTTTTGTTGAACAACAGCAAGGTAAGCCAGCAGAACAACTGCCTTGGAGTACCCGAGTGAAAGGCGAGCACATCATGGCGTCAATCTCGTTAGAGATGGTGACGGCTAAACTTGAACCACTACTGAAAGGTAAACAGTCATGAGCAAAGCTACGATTGGCGTTTTAATGATCGTCAAAAATGAATCTAAACACTTAGCCTCATGCTTAGAGACCGTCAAAGAGTGGGTCGATGAAATTGTCGTACTCGATTCTGGTAGCAGTGATGACACTGAAACCATTGCGCGCCAGTTTACCGATAAGTTTTACACCAATACTGACTGGCAAGGCTTTGGCAAGCAGCGTCAACTGGCGCAATCCTACTTAACCACGGACTGGGTGCTCCCGCTAGATGCGGATGAGCGAGTCAGCGATGAGCTAAAAGCCTCGATCCTCGATGTCCTCAAGCAAAATCCACACAAAACGGTTTATACGCTTAACCGCCTAAGTCATGCGTTAGGCAAGTTTATTCGCCACTCAGGTTGGTATCCAGACACCATTGTGCGCTTATACCGACGCAACGAAGTGCAATATAACTCAGCCTTAGTCCATGAAAGTGTCGAAGTGCCGGATGACTTTACACGCAAACATCTAAATGGTGATTTACTCCACTACACGTTTGACTCCCTAAGCCAATACACAAATAAAACCGCACTGTATATGAAGTCTTGGGCAGACCAACGTGAGGGTAAAAAGAAGGTGGGAATAACCAGTGCGATACTGCATGGGTTTTTCCGCTTTTTCAAAATGTACATACTTAAGCGTGGCTTTTTAGATGGTCGACACGGACTATTACTGGCTATTTTAAGCGCCAATACCACCTTCACTCGTTACGCAGACCTGTGGATCCGCGATTACACCAAACAGAAAAGTGACAAGCAATCATGAATATATGTCATGTGAATCTAGCCTCTGGCTTTAGTGGTGGAGAAAGACAAACGCTGGAGTTAATAAAGCAGCAACTCACCATGGGCTACCAGCTCACCGTGGTAGCTAATCCTAAAAGCCCTCTTTATACAGAAGTAGCGCAACTCGATTGCAAGCTAGTGCCAAGCAGCCACTTTCTTAAAAGTCATAGCAAAGACGTCACGTCAGCGTGCCAGCTTATCCACGTGCATGAAGGTCGAGCGATTTACTGGGCTTTAATTCAGTCGAAAATGCATCACATCCCATACATCGTTACTCGCAGAATTGACAACCCACTGAAAGATAAGTGGTTATCTAAAATCGCCTATGAGAATGCGTCAACAGTCGTTGGACTGAGTCGTAAAATCAACAAGCAAGTGCTCCTGAGACACCCAGACCAAGAGACGGAAATTATTCCAAGCTCCCCTGTCAGTTACCCGTTTAATGACGCCGATGTGCAGCTAATCAAAAAACAATTCAAGGGCAAGTTCTTAGTGATTCAAGCAGCCAACTTGCTGGCTCATAAAGGTCATGACGTCACCATTGAAGCCGCAAAACTGATAGCCAGCACTCATCCTGATATTCATATCGCGATTTTAGGTGACGGCAAGGAACGTGAAGCATTAGAACAGCAAGCCAAAGGGTTGGCCAATATCAGCTTTGAAGGTAAACAGACCAATATGGGCAACTGGTTTGCCGCTGCCGATTTATTGATTCACCCGTCATACTCTGAAGGGCTAGGCTCTGTTATTTTAGAAGCCATCAATGCCAAGCTTGTGGTGATTGGCTCTAATGCGGGCGGAATCCCAGACATCATCGAACACAATCACTCCGGGCTATTAGTCGAGCCTGGTGACGCAAACGCACTTGCTCACAGTATCATTCAGATCGCTGAGAGTTCATCGCTACGCGACACCTTACACTTAGGTGGCAAGCAAAAATTAGCCCAGTTCGATATTGAGCACACTGCCATCCAGTATCAAAAAATTTACCAGAAGGTCAGCAACCATGGCGTTTAAGAAAGTCATCTATCCTGGAACATTTGATCCCATTACCAACGGGCACCTTGATATCATCGAGCGAGCATCCGCAATGTTTGGTGAAGTTGTTATTGCTGTTGCCGCAAGTCCAAGCAAGAACACCATGTTTACGTTAGAAGAGCGCGTTGCTCTCGCCAAAGAGGTGACTCAACACCTCAGTAACGTCACCGTAGAAGGGTTTAGTGGCCTGATGGTGGACTTCGCAAAAGAAGTGAATGCCAACATACTGATCCGAGGCTTAAGAACCACGGTCGACTTCGAGTACGAATTTGGCTTAACCAGTATGTACAAGAAACTGCTTCCAAGCTTAGAAAGTATCTTCTTAACTCCCTCCGATGAATACGCTTTCCTATCATCGACCATTGTCAGAGAAGTTGCACTGCACGGTGGAAACGTCACCGACCTCGTTCCTGTCGCCGTGGCAGAAGCACTGAAAGATAAAAAACACGCATAAAAAAATAGTGAGGTTAACCTCACTATTTTTTATTCAACTTAGGACGTTAGCTACTGCTCACCTACGATTTGAGAGCGTAAATAGTAATTCTGCAGCTTATGGTACTCTTTAGCCCAGTTAGGCTCAGGGTTATTCGTTGGCTCTGTCTGCGTCATTACCCCGTTGTCCCAAGCGTACAACCTCGCTGAACTGTCATTGTCATACGCACCCCATTGGTTAATGCTGCGTACCTTGTTATAACCTCGGTTACTGACTCCATCTACTGACAACAAGTTCTCACCACCTAAGCTAATGTAATTCTGATCTGACAAGCTGAAATGGTACAAGGTTGGAAAGATGTCTCGATGCGAGCCTATTCTCTCTGGTTGATACTGGAACTGACTGTGCTCAAGAATCACATCGGGCACATACAAATAGAATGGTACAGCAAAGCTGACCGCAAACTCGTTGAGGTTCTTGGTTGAAATAGAGCGAACTCGGTGATCTCCGGAAGCGGCGATTAGCGTGTGGTCAGCCAAGTTAGACTGTTTGATGCCCGCAATAAATTGGCCCAATGAATCATTGGCATACTGATACACCTGCAATAACTTAGTCTCTTGACCTGCAACACTGCCGACCACATCCAATAAACGCTCACTGATGCGAGTCACCTTAGGCTGATAGTCACTAGGCGGGCGATATGGTGAGTGGTTGGTCACCGTCATAATGTAAATCAGCGTCGGTTTGGTCGCTTCATCCAACAACTTACGAGCAAACTTAAAGGTGAACTCATCCGCCACGCCCCAAGTATCGGCATGCTCTTTCGCTTCAGGGAACGCGGTCTTAATACTGTTCTCATCATATACAGTATCGAAGCCTTGCAGTGGCAGATAATTCGCCAAATTGCGCCACATGCTGTTACCACCGTAAACAAACACCACATCATATCCAGCACGTTTATACGGCAATACCGCAGAGCTTGGCAGCGCAATTTTTTGCGCGCCGGTATGGCTAATAGTCGGCACATCACTGTGAAGCAGCATCATTACTATACTGTCGATAGTCGCTGTAGTCCCTGCCATAAAGCGTTCAAAAACAAAGTCTTCATCAAAGGCTTGACGCAAGCTGCCCAATAGATCGTTGTGCTTTGGGTCATCTTCGATCAGTACATTGGTACCCATGCCTTCCATTAACGCCATCACTACATGAGGAGGGTTATCGGCTAGGTAATCATTTTTATCGGTGTGATATTCAGGCGTTGGCTGACCAAGCACCTTAATCATCTGCTCCGTCACCGCTTGTTGTGAAATTGGCTCAAACTTAGCTTGTTTCTTATAATCGCCGTTAGCCCAGCTTAAGGCCATAAACGCGTTCGGTGTAATCACATTCAGCGGCTTATACTGAGAAACGTTGGCGTGATAGCGTTTAAGCGGCAAACTACCAATAGAGCCGCGAGCGACAATCACATACACCACTATGGTTAGCACCACTGACACTGTCGTCAATGCCCAATGGCGCGGAGACCATTGCCAAGATTCTGAGCGCTGGATTAACTTTTTAGTAAATAAAAAGCCAAGCACAGCCGCTAAAACTGCTGTAAAGAATGAACGTAGTATTGGGTAGTCTTGCCATGCATTGTCGAGTACGGCTTTAGTGTCATCGTCAAACAATCCAAAGACAAATACATCGATGTAACTGCCGTAAGTGACATAGTAGTAATAATTACCAATCGAGAAGCTACACAGCAGGAAGAAGATCAGAGCGGCATACCAAGGCGTAATTTTCTGCCACCAAGTAAATAGACGAGTTTTAGCCAGCAGCAAACCAGCAAGCAATGCAGGTGCAAAGCCGATAAAGACAACCTTGGCATCAAAACGAGCACCGACCCAAAACGCACGGCCAACATCCGCACTTAAGCCCGCTAACCGTTCAGGCTCTACGGCCAACGTGAAAAATAAGCCACGAGATAAAGCCAGCAAAGCAATCGCAGCTAAATTCACCCAAAGAATAATGCGGATCAGAGATCGGTAGTTATGCTGAAAAGATACCATAATGTCCCAGTAGAATTGATTGAGTCTACGCATAGGCAGACTCAATT
This sequence comes from Vibrio sinaloensis, assembly GCF_000808535.1. Taxonomy (GTDB): domain Bacteria; phylum Pseudomonadota; class Gammaproteobacteria; order Enterobacterales; family Vibrionaceae; genus Vibrio; species Vibrio sinaloensis_D. The sequence goes on along the minus strand of NZ_JWLV01000020.1, from coordinate 62,410 downwards.
AAGATTTGGCCTTAAATACCCACTTATCGCTGAGTAAATAGTTACTGATCATCCCCACTAAAATACCCAGCACTAATGCAACATAAGCCCATATCCCTTCGCTGCCGAAAAATTCTAATGACAGCTTAAAGGTAATGAAGTTGGGAATAGCGGAAATACAGGCTGAAGTCATAAACTTCAACCATTGCTTACGTTTAGAACCATGCTGCGAAGTTGCAGAGAAAGTCAGATAGCGATTACCTAACCAAGTCGACGTCGCTGCGCAGAAGAATGCGATAAAGCGAGACGTCATCAAAGGCCATTCAAACGCATGGAGGCATAAGGTGAAAATAGAGGTATCGACAACAAAGCCGATACCTCCAACAAAAGCAAACTTAATTAGTTTCATTTGTCACTGTACTACAACGGTACATTTTGCGGCGTGATTTCACTGGTGCGAGCTCAACCTGACAATCAAACCCAGGGTAATTAATGAAGGCACCAACGTGATTATCACGACCAATAAGGTAAAAGTCGGTTGCTTCTATCTCTGTTGGTTTCTCAGCTTTAATAGCCTTACCAAAGCTGTAATATTGTCCAGAGAAAGGACGACTCAGAGCATAGTAGGTATCTAGCTGCTCAGTCTGCGCCTGATAGAAAGCACGATCGCTCTTGTTATTTTCCATCCCTGTATTGAGCAGGATAAGTGCAATGAATAGCACTATAGGCAGAATCAGAGACACCACACTGAACCACTTCCAATCTTTTTCCATCACCATGATCGCAGCAAGAAGCCCCAATGCAGGGATACCAGGAAGCACGTATGCAGGAAGAATGTTACCTGACATTGTAAACATCAGCAGTGGCGAGATTAGCCAAAAAATCGCGAACGAGAACAGCCCTTTGTTCGATTGATTGGTCTCTTTAATGCGAGCACGACGGAACCACGCCAGAATCGGCAGCGCGATTGACCAAGGCGCCGCACTTTGCAGCCAGAATAACCAGATCATGCCTCGTGGCTCATCATGGGCACTACCGTACAGGTCACCCTCCCAACCACTGACAACAAAGCGCTTAAAGTGCTCACCCACAATGAAATAATCAATGAAGCCTGGTGTTGCACGTTCAGCCAAAATGTACCAAGGCATCGCGATCGCGAGCATCAGTAATACGCCCTTAACGATAGGGAAACGTTGCCATAGTTGGACAAACGCACCAATAAAACCGTGCTGTAAAACTAGCCATGGGAATACGGCTAAGCCCATGATAACAATCACAACAGGGCCTTTTGCAAGCAGACCAATCGCTAGACCAACAAAGGCAAAATAGGCCCAATGATCCTTAATACCGCCCTTCTCTTTTTCTAACCAGCAGTAGTAAAAACCGACCATTGCCATCGTCATACCAAGCGTTAATGCCATGTCAGTCATGACCGCGCCAGCAGCAATTGAGAAAATACCACACGTCGCAAGTACAATAGACGCAACTAGCCAGTTAAAGCCTTCACGCTTAGCCATGTAACCGATTAAAGCGATAACAAAAACAGCGGCAAGCCAGTGTGGTGCGCGCAAAGAGAACTCACTTAAGCCGAATAACTCAACGCCAGTCGCACTCATCCAAGTGAACAGTGGCGGTTTGCCCCAGAAAGGGACACCATAATCAAACTGAGGTGTCAGCCAGTTACCTGTTTCCACCATAAGTCGCGCCATTTCGCCATAACGCGCTTCGGTTGTATCCATTAATGGATAAAGCCCCAAAGAAATCAGACGTAAAAGTAACGCGACAGCCAATAAGCCCCATAGGTGCTTGGCGGTGATCTTAATATTCACTGTTATTTTTCCTCAGGTTGATCTTTCTGCAGTGATGCTTGCGCTTTTTTCTCAATGTTCGATTGAACGATGTAAAGTGGTCGGCGTTTGGTTTCAATGAAAATTCGCCCAATGTACTCACCCATTAGACCAATACAGAGTAATTGAATACCGCCTAAACCAAGCTGAACAACCATCATTGATGGGTAACCGACAACGGGTTCGCCCAAGAAAATGGTTTTACAAATAATGATAAAGCCGTATAAGAAGGCCACGACCGCCATCAATGCACCAAGCAGCGTTGCAAGGCGCAATGGGCGAATAGAGAAAGATGAAATCCCGTCAATCGCCAAACCAATCAGCTTAAGGTAATTCCACTTGGTTTCCCCCACCAGGCGAGGGTCTCGCTCAAATTGCAATGTTATCGTATTGAAACCAGGCCATGAAAACAGCCCTTTCATATAGCGATTACGCTCTGGCAGCTGGTTAATGTGTTCCACAACACGGCGGCTTAGCAAACGGAAATCACCAACGTTCTCTGGGACATCCATCTGCGATACTGAATTCATGACGCGATAGAACCATGCCGCCGATTTTTGCTTAAACCAAGTCTCGCCATGACGCTCTTTACGCTGCATGTTCACAACGTCATAGCCTTCACGCCATTTCTCAAGCATTTCTGGCAACAATTCTGGTGGATCTTGCAAATCCGCGTCCAAGATAGTGACAACCTGGCCACGGCTATACTCTAGACCCGCACTCATGGCGGCTTCTTTACCAAAGTTGCGACTCAGATTCAGGCTGATGATGTTGCTGTTCTCGCTTTCAAAACCAGCCACAATGCTCTGACTCTTGTCACTACTGCCATCATCAATGTAGATGACCTCACACAATCCATCGATGCTATCCAATACGGGCATTAGCCTTTCATGAAAAGCCGGTAATACTTCCTCTTCATTAAAATAAGGAACAAGGACAGAGAGTAAGACATCAGATTGACTCTCTGTTGATGGTCCACAATGTGGGCAAGTTACCGCAGATGAAAGCTCTGTCATGGAGGGTACCTTATGTACGAATTTCACTATAGATGAGTTGTGTCAGTGACTGCTCACAACTCACCACAAAAAGGGGCTATATTCTACACTATTCGCCCAAGCCTAGGATAGGCGAAAGTAAATGAACCTTGTCTGAATGGCGTTAAAAACGTTACGAAAAGCAACGGATTCTATTCTACTTTTTCTGGCATTGCTGACAAAAGAAGGTATTCCGCTGTCCTATTTTTAGCTCTTCGATTGGACCACCACAAACCGGGCAAGGTTCCCCTTTCTTACCGTATACTTGCAGTTCTTGGGCGAAGTAACCGGGCTTACCATCCGCTTGAGCAAAATCCTTAAGTGTGGTCCCGCCTTGCTTAATGGCAGTATCCAGAACCTGTTTTATCTCCACCACAAGCAAAGCCCACTGCTTATTCGTTAACTTGCCAGCAGGCTTGGTGGGATGGATTCTGGCACTAAATAGTGATTCATTGGCATAGATGTTACCCACGCCAACCACCACTTTATTGTCCATAATGAACTGTTTTACCGACACTTTCTTATTGACCGCCTTTGACGCAATGTAGTCTGCGTTAAACTCATCGGTTAACGGCTCAGGACCTGCATTTTCAAGAACAGTGTGATGACCATCTTCCGTCCAAAGCCATGCCCCAAAACGTCTTGGATCGTTATAACGCAGTACCTTTCCATTGGTGAGCTTTAGATCCACATGATCATGTTTACCCGGCTTGATCTCTGCATCCAGCACTCGCAGTGAGCCAGACATGCCCAAGTGAACGATCGCTGATCCTGCATTCGTTTCAATAAGAAGGTATTTCGCTCGACGGGTAATGCTACGGATCTGCTGACCTTCTAGCTGTTTCAACTCTTGAGGGATGTCCCAACGAAGCTTAGGTGTGCGAAAAGTCAGCTTTGCTATTGTCTCTCCAACAAGATGTGGGGATATCCCCATTCGGCTCACTTCGACTTCTGGTAATTCAGGCATTGTAGTTCCTAGTGGGTTCTCTTTTACTCAGGCATAAGGTAACGAGTATCAACGGAAATGGCTATCCACTTATCTTGCCAGCTTTTGAGCAGCCAAAACTGTGGTGTCTGATAATACGTGATCCTTTGTGGTTCTTCCTGATCGACATACCACACTTCAATGGATTGAGGTTGACTCAACTGAGGCTTCAAACTGTCGAAGTTATCTTGGCTAATTTCTGTGCCAATCAACCCTTGCCAACGCTGCGCTAGCTCCTGCGGGGGGATAGCACTAACTACAGAGCTTCTCCATTCACCTTGGCTTTTCTCTAGTGACCAATTGGAAAAGTGTAAGGCTTGCAAGTCTGCTGAAGGGTTAAGTAAATAAGGGTGTGAACTTACGACCACTGGCTCATCGATAAGGTAGGTTTTAATCAACGTAGGTAAGTTGAGCAAACCAATAAATGCAATGATGCCCAGAATAAGAATATTGTTCCAGCGTCTGCGCCGTGAAGGGGAAACTCGCATTTTATTTTTGCTCTCTGCTGTTAATTGACTCAAAAATAGCAGAAAAGAGGGGATCAGGCGAGATGCCGGCTTTCCTTACCATCAGCAAACAGCAGATAATAAAAAACCCAACCACATTGCTATGGTTGGGTTTCTATTCACGCTTCCCGAGGGAAGTTCAAAAAAGCATCAATTACTTGATTTTCGCTTCTTTGTACATAACGTGCTGGCGAACTACTGGATCAAACTTTTTGATCTCAAATTTGCCTGGCATGTTACGCTTGTTCTTATCAGTCGTGTAGAAGTGACCAGTACCTGCAGAAGATACTAGACGGATTTTCTCACGTACGCCTTTCTTTGCCATTGTCTATTTCCTCTTAAACGTTTACGCCGTTTGCACGGATATCAACAAGAACAGCATCGATGCCTTTCTTGTCGATGATACGCATACCTTTAGCAGATAGACGTAGTTTAACAAAACGTTTTTCGCTCTCTACCCAGAAACGATGAGTTTGTAGGTTCGGCAGAAAACGACGCTTAGTAGCATTGCGTGCGTGTGAACGGTTGTTACCCGTTACTGGACGCTTACCAGTTACTTGGCATACTCGTGACATGAATGTCTTCTCCAAAATCGTTTCAGCTCGATATCAACCTTGGTGGCCGAACCTCTCTAGTTCTCTAAGAAGAATGTCGAGGTCTTATACCGCTATGGAAACCCATACAAGGCTATCAAAGGTCGCGCATTATACTAACTTGAGTAGCATTGCTCAAGACCCGAACAGATCCTTTTTACAGGTTTTCGTGATCTTTTTTAGGCAGAGCTGATTTATGTGCTAAAAAATGTCGGGCGATTGTAGCAGAATTCAGCGAACTCACAACTAAAAATGTGATTTAAATCCAACCACGTTCTGCGAAGGAAACAATCTCCCCATCACCAACGACAAAATGGTCCAGGATTCGAACGTCCACCAGCGCCAAAGCGTCACTGATTCGCCGGGTAATACGTCGGTCGCTCTGGCTAGGCTCCGCAACGCCTGACGGGTGATTGTGGGCTAGAATCAAAGCTGCGGCATTGTGCTCCAATGCGCGTTTGACCACCTCTCTTGGATAAACTGATGCTGCGTCGATTGTCCCTTGAAATAGCGACTCTCCAACAATAACGCGATGCTGATTGTCTAAATAGAGAACATAAAACTCTTCCCTTTGCTTATCTCTAAGCAGCCCTGATAAGTAAAGTTTGGTTTGCTCAGGGCTGGTTAATGCATCGCCTCTCTGCAAAGTTTCAGATAGATAGCGCTGCGTTAACTCTAACACCGCCTGTAACTGAACGTACTTCGCCGTGCCCAACCCCTTGTGTTGGCAAAACTCCTCTTTGCTTGCGCCAAACAACTTACGTAGCGAGCCAAAATCTTTGAGCAAAAAGTCCGATAGCTCAATAACATTCATTCCTTTAGTGCCTGTTCGCAGAAAAATGGCGAGTAACTCCGCATCGGTCAAAGCGTGGGGGCCATGAGAAATCAACTTCTCTCGCGGCATAGATTCAGAAGGTAGGGATCGCATAACTGGCTCGGCAATAACAAAACAGAGCTACAGAGTTTCGTAAAACCATCCACAGATCCTGATCAATAATCGTCAATGCGAGGCAATATAAACTCCCCACCTTCGGTCACTACTCACTAAGTCGTAGTATTGGTGACCAGTACCACATTGTGCACCAATCACTCACTAGGCACATAAACATGAGGCGTGTTATCTTATCGCGCAGCAAAATTTACGGAGATCCTCATGCAAACATTAGCGGGAAAAAAGATCCTACTGGGCATCAGCGGCGGAATCGCGGCGTATAAATGTGCAGAGCTCACTCGTCGTCTTATCGAGCGCGGAGCCGAAGTACAAGTCGTTATGACCAAGGCAGCCAAAGAGTTTATTACTCCGCTGACCATGCAGGCGGTCTCTGGGCGTCCCGTCTCAGACAGCTTACTCGACCCTGCGGCTGAAGCATCGATGGGTCACATTGAGCTCGCCAAATGGGCTGACTTAGTCTTGCTGGCACCTGCAACGGCGGATCTCATCGCTCGTATGTCTGCTGGCATGGGGAATGACCTGCTAACGACACTGGTTTTAGCGACCGACGCACCGATTGCTGTCTCTCCGGCCATGAATCAACAGATGTACTTAAACATCGCAACTCAAGAAAACATCGCGACCTTACAACGTCGTGGTATGGCAATTTGGGGCCCAGCGGCGGGTGAACAAGCGTGTGGTGATGTCGGTCCAGGTCGCATGTTAGAACCCATGCAGCTGGTTGAGCATTGTGAGCAGTTTTTCTCAGACAAGCCTTTAGAGGGCAAATCTGTTGTGATTACCGCCGGACCAACTCGAGAGGCGATTGATCCTGTACGCTACATTTCCAATCATAGCTCAGGGAAAATGGGCTTTGCTCTAGCACAGGCTGCGCAACAACTTGGCGCCAATGTCACCCTGATCGCAGGGCCCGTTGCTTTACCTACCCCATTTGGCGTTGAGCGTATTAACGTAGACAGCGCCCTAGCTATGCATACGGCAGCAATGACGCAAGCGACCAAGCACGATATCTTTATTGGCTGCGCAGCGGTTGCTGATTATCGACCTGACAGTATCGCTGAGCAGAAAATCAAAAAAACCGATGACAGTGACAAAATGACCGTCACTATGGTGAAAAACCCAGACATTATTGCGTCGGTAGCTGCGCTCGAAGTATCTCGCCCGTTTACGGTTGGTTTTGCAGCAGAAACACAAGACGTCGCTCATTACGCACGCACAAAACTCGCCAAGAAGAATTTGGATATGATTTGTGCTAACGATGTCTCGCTTGAAGGCCAAGGCTTTAATAGCAACGATAACGCAATCACCGTATACTGGAAAGATGGTGAGCAATCACTTACTCTTGCCAGCAAACAGCTCATTGCTCGTCAAATTATGATGACCATCGCTGGCAAGCTATAAGCAAAAAAATAAAGCATTTCACAAAGGTTGTTTGACTTTAGGCTCGTTTAGGCGAGCCTATAGTCGTTATTCAGTACGGGTAAAAAAGGAAAGTATTCATGGCAGGCACAAGAAAAACCAACCGCCGAGAAGAAATTTTACAGGCACTTGCAGAGATGCTGGAGTCCAATGAAGGCGCGTCTCGCATCACAACGGCAAAACTCGCCAAGCAGGTGGGAGTCTCTGAAGCTGCGTTGTATCGCCACTTTCCTAGCAAAGCACGCATGTTTGAAGGTCTCATCGAATTTATCGAAGAGTCTTTAATGTCGCGTATCAACCGTATTTTAGATGAAGAAAAAGACACGCTAACCCGCATTCGCCTTGTACTCCAGCTGATTTTAGCCTTCTCAGAGCGCAACCCTGGTTTAAGTCGAATTCTCTCTGGTCACGCACTGATGTTTGAAAACGAACGACTACGTGAGCGCATTAACCAACTCTACGAGCGTATCGAAACGTCATTGCGTCAGATCCTTCGTGAAAGAAAACTACGCGAAGGTAAATCTTTCCCTGTCGATGAAAAAATCTTGGCGGCTCAATTGCTAGGTCAGGTCGAGGGCAGTTTGAATCGCTTTGTTCGCTCTGACTTTAAATATCAGCCGACGGCTAATTTCGAAGAATATTGGGCACTACTTAGTGCGCAGATTAAGTAACCACTATGAATCAAGATAATACGACCTATTCACCTCAATTCTCTAAACACTTTTTATTGCCTAAGTTTTGGGGGGTTTGGCTTAGCTTTGGCCTACTCGCGTTCGTCGTCACTGTGCTTCCATACCGACTCTTGTTAGCCATCGGTCGTGGTATTGGCTCACTGGCACCAAGGTTTGCGAAAAAACGTGTTGCCATTGTTAGACGTAACTTAGAGCTGGCATTTCCAGAAATGGATAAGTCCGAGCGAGAGCAACTGGCCGAAGAGAACCTTAAAAATACCGGCATGGCATTAATAGAGACGGGTATTGCATGGTTTTGGCCTGAATGGCGTTTCAAGCGTCTTATCAAATTTCAAAACATTGAACCAATCATAGAGTTGGATCAGAACAAAAAAGGGGTCTTAGTTGTTTGCACACATGCGCTTAATTTGGAAATAACCGCCCGAGCATTCGCTACCTTTGCACCCGGATATGGCGTTTATCGACCACATGACAACCCCGCGTATGATTTTATCCAAACCTGGGGAAGAACACGTTGCGGTAATAAAATGGTAGACCGTAAGAACGTAAAAGGTATGCTGAAAATATTACGCAGAGGCGACCGCTTGTGGTATTTGCCCGATCATGATTATGGCCGTCGTAACTCCGTTTTCGTCCCTTTCTTTGCAGTAGAAGATGCGTGTACCACATCTGGCACTGGCGTACTCATAGATGCCAGTAAATGCGCGGTCGTGACAGCATCAAGCTTTAGAAAAGGAGCAAGCTATACTCTTCAAGTTGATGATGAGTTTAGCGCTGCGTTTCCGCGCAAGGATGCGGAAGGTGCAGCAATTGTGATGAACCAAGCCATCGAGAAAGTCATCTTAAGAGGACTCGATCAATGGATGTGGGTACACAAACGATTTAAAACCATGCAGGACGCATCTTTGGAAAAAGGTGTTCGCTATAAAAACTTAACTTAAGCTATCTATTACAGTGTATGACTAATATTGCCGTATTTGTTCCGAGTCGTCGTCACTTCGGAAACGTAATGACGCAAATTCCTTTTCTCACGTGTTTAAAAACCGTCTATCCTGATGCCAAGGTATCAATATGGACAAAAGTGGAAAACAGCAAACACTTTGCGTCACTGGGTGTTGTCGATGAATTTGTTAACTATAAATCATTTAATCTGCCAAAGATTGTCAGCCAGTTAAACAAGCATAATTACACCCACATTTATAACTTGTACTCCGGCTCAGAAAAAGTGCACTTAGCGATGGCGCTGTGTAAAACCAAGAAAACCTATGGTCACAGCGACAAGAGCTACCATCGTTTTTTTTATGACAAGCATTTTAAAATCTCTAAAGGCTTGCAGTACATTGCCAACTCTCATCTATCACTTTTAAACAATGTACATGGCACAAATTTTATACCGGAAGTCATTGGCACACTGACAGAAAGTAATGAAGATGGTCGATTAGACGCGCTTACCTTACTGCCTTGTGGAGGTGCAGGTGACTTCAAGAAGTGGCCAATAAACAATTACTTGGAACTTGCAGACAAGCTAACCAAAACATCGGATACCATCCATCGCGTGAATATCATTCTCGGGCCCGACGAGGCGGTACTAGAGAAGGATATCCCTAAAAAAATGAATAGGAAAGACGTAAATATCTATGTTTGCCCGAGCGTCCCAGAATTGATAAACATCGCGAAGACGTCTTGCTTATCTGTGACCAATGATTGTGGCCCCGGACATATTTTCCAGATGGTTGGAACTCCGGTTATCACAGTTTGGGGATGGAGTAATGAGAAAAACTCACCCTACAAAACAATGCAGGAATGGTTCTATAGCCATGAACACTCGTGGACTGTCACGCCACCAGAGCAAAAGAAGTCCATCGACGCAATCAGCGTGGATAAAGTGTATCGACTAGCCCATACACAACTATTAACTCTTAGTTAAAACAAAAAAGGCATCCAACAGGATGCCTTTTTAGTCTTACCAGTGGTTCAACAACTTAGATGCCGTACTCAGCGCGGTAGGCTTTGACTGCCTCTAGGTGCTCTGCGTCAGTGCCTTTCTCTTCTAGGAAGGTCACTAAGTCAGTTAGGCTAACAATTGAGATAATTGCACAGCCAAAGTCACGCTCAACTTCTTGGATTGCAGACAGCTCACCTTTGCCTTTCTCTTGGCGGTCAATCGCAACCAAAACACCCGCTAGGTCTGCACCATTTGCTTGGATGATTTCCATTGACTCACGGATTGCCGTACCCGCAGTAATCACGTCATCCACCAGCATGATACGACCTTCCAGTGCGCTACCCACTAGGTTGCCACCTTCACCGTGATCTTTCGCTTCTTTACGGTTAAAGCAATATGGCGTATCTACATCGTGGTGATCCGCTAGTGCAACCGCTGTCGTCGTCGCAATTGGGATGCCTTTGTACGCAGGGCCAAATAGCACATCAAACTCAATGCCAGAATCCGCTAGCGCTGCTGCGTAGAAGCGACCTAGACGCGCTAAGTCACGACCCGTATTGAAAAGACCAGCGTTAAAGAAGTACGGACTCTTACGGCCAGACTTTAAGGTAAACTCGCCAAATTTTAGGACTTCTTTCTCTAGTGCAAACTCAATAAATTCACGCTGGTATGCTTTCATTACTTTCTCTCTAAATAAAAGGTCTAGTTTTCTAGACGGTTCATAACATAAAGAAACATTTTCTAAATAGATGGCTTGGCAGCTAGGCAACAAGCGCTTTCAGCCCTATGAGCATAGGGAACCTATGTGATTAGGTGGAAAGCGTGCAGTTAACAACGCTGCAATGCTATCTATGACGAAAATAAAAAAATAGCCCCCAATTGGGAGCTATCTAAAAATTAATTTTCTAACGCCGCCTTCTGCGCCGCGACGATCTCGGTAATACCTTTGGTCGCCGACTCCAGCAACTTCATCAGCTCAGCGTGGGTGAACGGTTCGCCCTCTGCCGTACCTTGAACTTCAATCATGCGACCATCTTCAGTCATCACTACGTTCATGTCGGTATCGGCTGCTGAATCTTCTGTGTACTCAAGGTCACAAAGAATGTCTTCGCCTAGAATGCCCACAGAAACGGCAGCTACATGGCCTTTCATTGGGTTCGCTTTTAGCTTGCCTTTCTCTACTAAGTGTTGGAATGCATCTGCCATCGCAACGCTCGCACCAGAGATAGACGCAGTACGCGTACCGCCATCCGCTTGGATTACATCACAGTCTACCGTCACCATGATTTCGCCCATCGCTTCTAGGTCAACTACCGCGCGTAAGCTACGAGCAATCAGACGTTGGATTTCCATCGTACGACCACCTTGCTTGCCGCTTGCCGCTTCACGACGCATACGCGAATGTGTAGAGCGTGGAAGCATGCCGTATTCAGCGGTTACCCAGCCCTTACCCTGACCTTTTAGCCAGCGCGGAACGTTCTCTTCAACGGTCGCATTACAAAGTACTTTTGTATTGCCGAATTCGACCAATACAGAACCTTCTGCATAAGCTGTGTAGTTACGAGTAATTTTGATTGGGCGAACTTGATCCGCCTTGCGATCGTTTGGACGCATTGGCATCTACCTTATATGAAGGGGGAGACGTTTTTGGTTGGAGCAGGATTATAGCGAAGTTTGCTCTTCAAAGCTATCCGTCTCAGATCTGTGCTACTATTGCCTCGCGTTATTTTCAAAGATGATTAAACAGGAAAATTCGATGATCTACAGTATGACGGCTTATGCTCGTAAAGAAGCAAAAGGCGATTGGGGCAGCGCCGTATGGGAAATTCGTAGTGTTAACCAACGCTACCTGGAAACCTACTTCCGCTTGCCAGAGCAATTCCGCGGCCTAGAGCCAGTATTGCGTGAGCGTTTTCGCAAGCGCCTTGCTCGCGGTAAGGTTGAATGTGCGCTCCGTTTTGAAGCCAACCCAGCAGCAAAAGGCGAATTGACCATCAACGAAGACTTGGCGAAACAAGTCATCAGCGCGGCAAATCAGGTAATGGCATTGTCTGGTGATGAGAGCCGTCTTAACCCATTCCAAATCATGAACTGGCCAGGTGTGATGGAAACACCAGAGCAAGACATGGACGCCGTCAATAAAGATTTGCTGGCCGCTTTTGATGCTGCGCTTAGCGAGTTTATCGAAGCGCGTGGCCGTGAAGGCGAAAACATGAAAGCGCTTATCGTTCAGCGCTTAGATGCCATCACAGAAGAAGTGGTGAAAGTGCGTGCGCGCATGCCTGAGATTCTAGAATGGCAACGTGAGCGTCTGTTCACTAAGCTTGAAGACGCAAAAGTTGAATTAGACTCTTCACGCGTTGAACAAGAACTGATTCTACTAGCACAAAAATCAGACGTTGCTGAAGAGCTTGATCGCCTAGACTCTCATGTCAAAGAAACCACTAATATCTTGAAGAAAGGTGGCGCGGTCGGTCGCCGTTTAGACTTTATGATGCAAGAGTTTAACCGCGAGTCAAACACACTGGCTTCTAAGTCAATCAGCACAGACATCACCGCATCTGGTGTTGAGCTGAAAGTTCTGATTGAGCAAATGCGTGAGCAGATCCAAAATATTGAATAGTCACTGTCGGTGACATCTCAAGAGACGTAAAAAGGGGCGATATCTATCGCCCCTTTCTTTTTAACCTTTATCACTCCGCCGGTTATTCATCTTTTTCCAGCGTATTTCTATCAACATATGGCCAGTAATGGTGACCAACACGAATCAGTAGCGTGGCTGCGGCAAGAATAAATGCCGCTACTGACAGCCAAACCACCAACATCGCATCCATCTCTTTCATACCTAGAGTGATGTAACGAGCAATGGCCATCATCGCAATATAGATGGGGTAACGCACGGGGATTTTTCCGTTCATCACAAACTGCTGCACCATGGCGAGTACTTCTAAGTAGATAAACATCAATAGAATATCCGTCAGTAGCACCCTCTTCTGTTCAAAGACATGGATGAACTCTTCCACCATCGCAAACAGGGTGGCTAACGTGATGGCGACCAAGAGCAACGCTTCTAACGCATGAAAAATCTTAAGAAATGGGCGGCTAAAACCCTGAGGTAAATGAGATGGCATATCCTTGATTCCATTGCCATATGATAGTGGCCTCAGTGTAACACGGCGTAAGAAATAAAAAATGGCCCTACCGATGTAGAGCCATTAGCAATAAGTCGAACTGCGATTAAAGCAGAATCAGATAACTTAAGAACACAGCACCTAAAACATAGATGACAGGGTGTACTTCTTTGCCTTTACCCGCCACTACCATTGAGAACGCGTAGCTAATAAAGCCCATCGCCATGCCGTTCGCTGGTGAAAAGCTCAATACGGTAAACATAATGGTAAAGAAGGCCGCAATGCGTGACTCTTTCTTCTCCCATTGAATTTGACCAAGACGGCCAATCATGTAGATACCGACCACAACCATCGCTGGCGCAACCATCGCAGCTGAGAAGATAGAGAACAGCGGATATAGGAATAGCGATACGAGGAACAAGCCTGCAACCACTACCGCAGCCAGACCTGTTTTGGCACCTTGGGAAGAGGCGATGCCTGACTCAGAAAAAGCGGTAATGGATGTCGTACCCAAGACTGAACCAATCACAGTACCGCCGGCATCGGCGACCAGTGCCGAACGTGCATTGGGCACCTTGCCATCTTTGTCGATGATGCCCGCATCCCGGCCAACACCAACGATGGTACTCATACCATCAAAGAAGTCGACAATCAGGAAGATCACCACAATAAACAGTAAATCAAACATCTTCTCTGTAGTTAACCCAGACAGGTCGAAAATCGCACCAAAGCTGCCAGACATACTTGGTGGCGCGGTAATGATTTGCTCAGGCAGTGGCGCATTATTCGTGCCCATCACCATATCAGCGATCACCGTCAGCACAATGGCAGACACGAAAGAGATAAAAGTCGCTAACTTAATATCGCGGATCATGCAGCCAAGGGCGATAAATATACTGATATAAGCAATGATCACTTGAGGGTTAGCAATATCGCCCATCCCCACCAGAACAAACTTGTTGTCAACGATGATGCCAGCGTTTTTTAAACCCAAGAAAGCAATAAAGAGCCCCAACGACACCGTAATCGCGTTTTTCAGATCTTCAGGAATGGATTCAATCAACGACTTACGAATATTGGTCAGAGAAAGCAGCAAATACAGCACGCCTGACAAAAAGATACCAAACAGGGCTTCATTCCATACCAAAGCCACAGAGCCGCTCAGCAACATGCCTTTGAAAAAGCCATTCATGCTCATGCCTGGCGCAAGCATCACTGGGTAGTTACCCCAAATTCCCATTATGAGTGTCGCAGCGGCAGCAGCCAATGCTGTCGCCGTAAAAACTGCGCCTTTATCCATGCCTGGAATCCCACCTAGAATCGCAGGGTTCACGGCCAGAATGTAGCTCATGGCGAGGAAAGTAATAAAACCCGCATACAGCTCGGTGCTGACCGTGGTTTTACGCGCTGAAATCTTAAAGATGGACTCAAGAATACCCGGATTGTTTTGGGCTTTGATGGCAGTATCGAGACTCACAAGGAAACCTTAAATGATTGAATAGACGTTATCGGTATCAAATGCTGAATGAGCGGATAGACTTGCCACCATCAAGACAAAAACTGTAGTCACCAAGATAGGCTCGGTGGTAGAAACGTCTAATCCAATTCACTAGACATATACAGCATTTAATCGTTTGCGCGAATTGTACGAATCCCGAGTAAAAACTCAACGCCTTTCTGATAGAAATCACAAAACCAAGCAAACGTTTGCTATCGATCAATAATTCCCGTAAGTCACTCACCGAAGCACAAGCCCCGTTCTGATGTTCACACTAAGATGGGTTGTAGTTGTTCTAAATTGACGATTTGTGCTACTCTTCGCCTCCATTTTTCTGACCTAATTTTCACCATCTCGGCGATCAAGTACGGTCAGTGCTATCTTTAAAATACGTCGATACTTTCTCATCGATAACATCAAACCAAACGTGGAATTGTACCTATGGGCAAAGGCACTCTTTATATCGTATCTGCACCAAGCGGCGCGGGAAAATCGAGCTTGATTTCAGCAATGCTAGAAACCAACCCTACTTACGCAATGAAGGTGTCTGTATCGCATACGACTCGCGGCATGCGCCCTGGGGAGCAAGATGGTGTTCATTACCATTTCGTGCAGAAAGAACACTTTGAAGAGCTGATTGAGCAAGGCGCCTTCCTTGAGTATGCCGAAGTATTCGGTAACTACTACGGTACATCACGTATTTGGATTGAAGAGAACCTAGATAAAGGCATCGACGTATTCCTAGACATCGACTGGCAAGGCGCACGCCAAATCCGTGAGCAAATGCCACAAGCGAAAAGCCTATTTATTTTGCCACCATCAAATGGTGAACTTGAGCGTCGTTTGAATGCTCGAGGCCAAGATAGCGAGGCCGTCATTGCCAAACGCATGGCTGAAGCCAAATCAGAAATTTCACACTACAACGAGTACGACTACGTGATCGTTAATGATGATTTTGACAATGCCCTTATGGACTTCAAAGCCATCATCCGTGCAGAAAGATTGAAGCAAGACAAGCAAGCTGCTAAATATAAAGGCATGCTTGACGCTCTGTTAGCAGAGTAATTTCTATTTTTGCAGGCTGAACCGACAAACGATCTGAGGATCTTTTGATGATCTTTCCTAGCTTGGCTAGATACATAAGTCTAGACACTAGGAACCGTCAGCCTGTATAATTTCTCGTCATACAAAATTTTAGTTAACTATTTGGAGTCCTCATGGCACGCGTAACTGTTCAAGACGCTGTTGAAAAAGTTGGCAACCGTTTCGACCTAGTTCTCATTGCGGCTCGCCGCGCTCGTCAAATGCAAACTGGCGGTAAAGATTCACTAGTGCCAGAAGAGAACGATAAGCCAACGGTTATCGCTCTACGCGAAATCGAAGAAAGCCTTATCACTAAAGAGATCCTAGATGCTCGTGAGCGTCAGGAACAGCAAGAGCAAGAAGCAGCAGAATTAGCAGCAGTAAGCAGCATCGCTCACAACCGCTAATCTGACTCTCTTCACTACAACTATCTTTTCGGGCCTAAAGTTTGTATCTATTCGATAGCCTCAAAGACGTTGCCCAAGAATACCTAACAGAGCCTCAAATTGAGGCTCTGCGTCAATCTTATGTGGTAGCGAAAGACGCCCATGAAGGGCAAACCCGCTCTAGCGGTGAACCGTACATTATCCACCCCGTTGCTGTTGCTCGTATTTTGGCTGAAATGCGCCTTGATATTGAGACTCTCCAAGCGGCACTTCTCCACGATGTGATTGAAGACACCGAAGTCACCAAAGAAGAGTTGGAAGCGCAATTTGGCAATACCGTTGCTGAACTAGTGGATGGTGTATCTAAGCTGGATAAGCTTAAATTTCGTGATCGCAAAGAGGCTCAAGCCGAGAACTTTCGTAAGATGGTCCTTGCCATGGTGCAAGACATCCGCGTTATCCTCATTAAGCTTGCAGACCGTACACACAACATGCGTACGTTAGGTGCACTTCGTCCAGACAAAAAGCGTCGAATCGCCCGCGAAACTCTCGAAATTTACTCTCCTTTGGCTCACCGCCTCGGTATTCACAACATCAAAACTGAGCTAGAAGAGCTTGGCTTTGAAGCCCTCTACCCTAATCGCTATCGCGTCCTCAAAGAGGTGGTTAAGGCGGCTCGTGGTAACCGAAAAGAGATGATTCAGCGCATTCACACTGAGATTGAAGGTCGACTAGAAGAAGTTGGTCTCAAGGCTCGCGTGTTTGGTCGCGAAAAGAACTTGTTCTCCATCTACAACAAGATGAAGACCAAAGAGCAACGCTTCCATACCATTATGGATATTTACGCGTTCCGGGTCGTCGTAGAAAGCGCAGACACCTGTTACCGAGTGTTAGGTCAAGTACACAGTTTGTACAAGCC
This sequence comes from Vibrio sinaloensis, assembly GCF_000808535.1. Lineage (GTDB taxonomy): Bacteria > Pseudomonadota > Gammaproteobacteria > Enterobacterales > Vibrionaceae > Vibrio > Vibrio sinaloensis_D. Next base: position 45,441 of record NZ_JWLV01000020.1, on the reverse strand, counting down.
GCGTCCAGGTCGCATGAAAGATTACATCGCCGTGCCTAAGGCTAACGGCTACCAATCTCTGCACACCTCAATGGTTGGCCCTCATGGCGTGCCTGTTGAAGTACAAATCCGTACCGAAGACATGGACCAAATGGCGGACAAAGGTGTCGCTGCGCACTGGTCATATAAAGGCAACGGCGATCGCTCTGGTACAACGGCTCAGGTCAAAGCGCAGCGTTGGATGCAGAGCCTACTCGAGCTTCAACAAAGTGCAGGCAACTCCTTTGAGTTCATCGAAAACGTAAAATCCGATCTCTTCCCTGATGAGATTTACGTCTTCACGCCAAAAGGTCGAATTGTAGAACTGCCCGTCGGTGCAACCGCCGTTGATTTTGCTTACGCCGTGCATACCGATGTGGGTAACACCTGTGTGGGCGCGCGCGTTGACCGCAACCCTTACCCTTTGAGCAAAGCACTGAAAAACGGTCAGACCATCGAGATCATTAGCGCGCCGGGCGCTCGTCCGAACGCAGCATGGCTCAACTATGTCGTGACATCGCGTGCTCGTACCAAAATTCGTCAAGTACTGAAAACCATGCGCCGCGAAGAGTCCATCACACTGGGTCGTCGTCTGCTCAACCACGCACTGGGTGAATTGTCGCTTTCAGACATTAGCGAAGAGAACATCGCTCACGTCCTCAGCGATCTGAAAGTCGCATCGATTGATGATTTGCTGGCCGATATTGGCTTAGGCGAATTGATGAGTATTGTCATTGCACGCCGCCTACTCGGTGATGCAGATGAACTCACCGAGGTCGCAGGACCCGATGACAACTCGAAGAAAAAACTGCCGATCCGTGGAGCAGAAGGTTTACTCCTCACTTTCGCTAACTGTTGTCACCCAATTCCAGATGACCACATCATTGCCCATGTCTCTCCAGGTCGCGGCTTAGTGGTTCACCGTGAAACCTGTCCTAACGTGCGCGGCTACCAAAAAGAGCCTGACAAGTACATGGCGGTAGAATGGTCTGCCGAATACGACCAAGAGTTCATTACTGAATTAAGAGTCGATGTGCAAAATCGTCAAGGTGCACTGGCAGAGCTAACCAATGTTATCTCCAAGACAGGGTCCAACATTCATGGTTTGTCGACCGAAGAGCGAGACGGCCGACTCTATACCGTGACGGTACTGCTGACCACCAAAGATCGTGTTCACCTTGCTGGCATCATGCGCAAGATTAAAGCTATGCCGCAGACACTCAAGGTTCGCCGTCGTAAGAATTAATCAACTCACTCGTTGAATCTAAATGTCCTTGAAGCCACTGGTTTCAGGGACATTTTTGTAAGTAAGTAATTGTTATGAATTTAGAACGCTACAACCGAATCCAAGAAGTCCTTAAAGCTCGCCAAGCAGACCTCACACTCTGCTTGGAAGAAGTGCATAAGCCAAACAATGTTTCTGCCGTTATTCGCACTGCCGATGCTACGGGAGTTCATAAAGTCCATGCGGTCTGGCCAAATGAAATGCGCACACTCAGCCATACTTCAGCAGGCGCGCGCAATTGGGTCGACGTTGAAACCCATGACTCTATCGAAGACGCCATCAATGAGCTGAAAGCACAAGGCATGCAAGTCCTTGTGACCAACTTGTCCGAAACCGCAGTCGATTTTCGCGAGATTGATTACACCAAACCGACCGCGATCATTTTAGGCAGCGAAAAGACGGGCGCATCCGAGCAAGCGAAACAACTGGCCGATCAAGATATCATCATCCCTATGATTGGCATGGTTCAATCACTCAACGTCTCTGTGGCAAGCGCGGTCATCCTGTATGAAGCGCAGCGCCAACGTGAAGCCGCAGGTATGTACGACAACGAAGTCAGCGCCATTCCTGAAGAAGTCATCCATCGAACCCTATTTGAACGCGGTCATCCTGTTCTGGCGAAAGTCGCCAAACGCAAAGGCCTGGCCTACCCACCGCTCGATGACCAAGGCCAAATCGTCGCCGATGAGTCTTGGTGGGCTGAAATGCAGAAGAAGTAACCAGCCAAAAATCCCTGTACAAAAACACAGCTCGGTGGTTAACTATCTAGATTAGATTGAATGACTGACCGAGCCTTGCTATGTCCCAACTGCTATCTGCGATTCCATTAACTTCTCTCACCGGTGTGGGAGCAAAAGTGGCTGAGAAACTGGCAAAAGTTGGGCTTCACTCCGTCCAAGACTTGCTTTTCCATCTTCCACTGCGCTACGAAGACCGGACTCGAATCTACCCAATCGCCAAACTGCATGCGGGCCTATGGGCGGCGGTCCAAGGCAAAGTAATGGCCGTCGATACGCTGTTCGGTAAGCGAAAAATGCTGACAGTGAAACTGAGCGATGGCAACGGCACGATTACGCTGCGCTTTTTCAACTTTACCGCTGCAATGAAGAACAATTTCGCAGAAGGCAAAACTGTTCATGCTTATGGAGAAGTCAAACGCGGTGGCTTTGGTTTAGAGATTGTCCATCCAGACTACAAGTTTTACGCCCCAAATCAGAAAACCGACGTTGAGGAAACACTGACGCCGGTCTACCCAACCACAGAAGGATTACGCCAGATCACTCTGCGTAATCTGACAGAGCAAGCTTTGGCACTACTGGATAAATCAGCCGTGCAAGAGCTGCTTCCTGCAGGGTTATACGATCACCAAATCACACTCGGGCAGGCGCTACATACCATTCATCGCCCACCACCCAACATGGATTTAGACCAATTTGATGAAGGGAAGAATCCAGCGCAAATTCGCCTGATCATGGAAGAGCTACTGGCACAAAATCTCTCGATGCTGTCGGTTCGCAGTAAGGGCCAACAAGACGCAGCGCTACCTCTGGGTGAGTCACATAAACTCAAACAGCAACTGCTCAACCAATTGCCGTTCACGCCAACCAATGCTCAAGCACGAGTCGTGGGCGAGATAGAACAAGATTTGGCTAAGCCCCACCCGATGATGCGCTTGGTGCAAGGCGACGTTGGCTCAGGTAAAACCTTAGTCGCTGCTTTAGCTGCAGTGCGCGCTCTTGAGCACGGCTATCAAGTCGCTCTTATGGCGCCAACTGAGCTTCTCGCAGAGCAGCACGCAATCAACTTTGCTAACTGGTTTGAACCCATGGGCATCAAGGTTGGCTGGCTGGCGGGCAAACTAAAAGGCAAAGCCAAAGAGGCCGAGTTAGCTCGCATTGCCAGCGGCGAAGCGCAAATGGTGGTCGGCACTCACGCGCTCTTTCAAGAACATGTTGCTTTTGATCATCTCGCGTTAGTCATCATTGATGAACAACACCGATTTGGTGTTCATCAACGTCTTGAACTGCGTGAAAAAGGCGAAAAACAAGGGACCTACCCACACCAGTTGATCATGACAGCGACACCGATCCCGCGCACCTTGGCGATGACCGCTTATGCGGATCTAGAAACCTCAGTCATTGACGAGCTCCCACCAGGCAGGACGCCAATTCAAACCGTCGCCATTCCCGATACAAAACGAGACGATATTGTTGAGCGAGTCAGAAATGCCTGCCTCAACGAGGGTAAGCAAGCGTATTGGGTGTGCACATTAATTGATGAATCTGAGGTGTTAGAGGCTCAAGCTGCTGCTGATACCGCCGAGGAGCTACAACGTAAATTGCCAGACGTGAAGATTGGCTTGGTCCACGGCCGCATGAAGCCGGCAGAGAAACAAGCTGTGATGCAGGATTTCAAAGACAACAAACTGCACCTGCTGGTTGCCACAACGGTCATTGAAGTTGGCGTTGATGTGCCTAACTCTAGCTTGATGATCATCGAAAACCCCGAGCGCTTGGGTTTGGCGCAGTTGCACCAGCTGCGTGGTCGTGTAGGTCGAGGCAGCGTTGCCAGCCATTGTGTGCTGCTCTACCATTCACCCCTATCGAAAACCGCGCAAAAGCGCCTAGCCGTGCTACGTGAAAGTAACGATGGCTTTGTGATTGCACAGCGTGATTTAGAGATTCGAGGCCCAGGTGAGTTATTAGGCACCAAACAAACGGGCATGGCGGATTTTAAGATTGCAGACTTAGTGCGCGATCAACGCTTAATCCCTGAAGTGCAACGTATCGCTCGCCATATACACGATCATTACCCCGACAACGCTGCAGCGATTATTGACCGCTGGTTAGGTGATAGGGACGTGTACTCCAAAGCGTAGCAAGAAAGCGATACCAGATACGAAGAAACAAAAAAGGAGCCACTCTTAACAAGTGTCTCCTTTTGCTTTCGCGCTAGCCGCTAATCTTTGACCTTAAGAATCTCGTCCCAAGGTAAGGTTTCATCACCCAAGACGATAAAGTTTGGGTTTTCCAGTGACTCACGCTCGTTGTATGAGAGTGGCGCAAGTTGTGTACTGAGGATTCGACCTCCGGCTTCTTCCACAATGCACTGCGTCGCCGCGGTGTCCCACTCCCCAGTGGGGCCCAAACGAAGGTAGCAATCCACCGCTCCTTCCGCAACCAAACACGCTTTTAGCGCCGCCGAGCCCAAAGGAACCAGGTCGTAATTCCACGCACTGCTCATACGGTTTGTAATGCGATTAATGTCCTGACGACGGCTAATCGCAATGGCAATAGGGTGCGCCTGTCCATCATGCTGATGCGTATTGATGCTCACACTCTCACTCATGTCAGGGATTTTCCAAGCCCCTTTTCCTTGATAGGCATAATACGTGACCCCAGAAACGGGGCCGTACACCACACCCATCACAGGTTTGTTGTCTTCAACCAAGGCAATAATGGTCGCAAAGTCCCCACTGCGTGCAATGAACTCTTGAGTGCCATCCAGCGGGTCCACCAACCAATAGCGACTCCATTGTGAGCGCTGCTCCAAACTAATATCCGCCGCCTCTTCCGATAACACAGGAATATCAGGCGTCAGTTCTGACAGTTTCTCAACAATCAGTTTGTGTGCCGCGATGTCAGCACTGGTAACGGGGGTCTCATCACTTTTTGTGTACTCTTGATACTCTTTTTTCTCATAGATATCGAGAATAAGCTGCCCGGCTGAACGGGCGACTTCAATCACTGCAGGCAAATGATGGGAAAGGTCTTCTGTCATTGGCATAATCCATCCTTATCACTCTGCTTTATTTATGGTTTTAAGGTACGCAGAGCGAGTAGCAACGCGGTAATACTGCGCGCTTCGCAAAAATCGAGATGAGTGAGGAGCTCTTCGGCTTGCGCAAGAGGCCAACGAATGATCTCTAGCGGCTCTGGCTCATCACCCTCTAACTGTTCTGAGTATAGATCCTCTGCAATAAACAGGGTCATTTTGCTGGAGAAATAAGACGGTGCTAAGACCACATCTTTCAGTGGCGTCAGCTTACGTGCGCCAAAACCGATCTCTTCTTTAAGCTCTCGATCAGCCGCGTCAAACGGCGTTTCTCCTGGGTCAATCAGACCTTTAGGGAACCCCAACTCGTAACGCTCGGTTCCCGCAGCATACTCTCGCACCAAGAGTAAATCACCCTGCTCTGTCACAGGCACCATCATGACGGCATTGCGACCACTGGGCTTCATACGCTCATAAGTGCGTTCTTCACCGTTACTAAAACGCAAATCCATCGCCTCAATGGTAAACAATCGTGATTGTGCAACGGCTTGTTTAGCCAGAATTTCTGGTGGGTTCCGTTTCGCCATGAACGCGCTCCTTAGCATAAGATGAAGCTATTAATATATGAGAAATTGCTCTCGTTTGAAATCAAAAAAAGGGCTGACTTTTCCGTCAACCCTTTGTATTGCATATGGTTAAACATGAACGCTCATGCACCACACGATATTAGTAGTAAGAGTGCTCACCACGATCGTGCTCTGTTGCATCACGGACAGCCGTTAGCTCACCTTCAAACTGTTGAAGGAGCTCTTTTTCGATGCCTTCTTTTAGTGTCACATCAACCATTGAACAGCCGTTACAACCACCACCAAACGCGACGATAGCAATGCCTTCTTCAGTGATTTCCACCAAGTTAACGTGGCCACCGTGACCTGCAAGCTGAGGGTTCACTTGAGTTTGAATCACATACTCAACGCGCTCTACCAAAGGTGCGTCGTCAGACACTTTACGCATCTTGGCATTCGGTGCTTTCAACGTCAGCTGAGAGCCCATTTTGTCTGTCACAAAGTCGATTTCAGCGTCTTCAAGAAACGGCAGGCTAAGTTCATCAACGAACGCAGAAAAGTGCTCGTATGTCAGCTCAGTATCCGTTGACTCAACCGCTTCCGGTGGGCAGTAAGAAACGCCACACTCTGCGTTTTGAGTTCCTGGGTTCACAACGAATACACGAATGTTAGTACCTTCTGGCTGTTGGCTCAGAAGATTAGCAAAATGCGACTGTGCATTTTCTGTAATTGTAATAGGATTTGACACGACGAATACCTGAGTAAATTTGTAGGATATTTGGTCACCATTCTACTCCTGATTTTGCCAAGATCTAGCCCTTGACGACGAAAACTCGTCTAGTCGCTCTTATCTGCTGGTTCAGGAGTACGGCATATCGTGTAAATATCAACGCTTTCGACGCCCGCATCAAGCAGTAATTTGCATAAATGATGCACCGTACTGCCTGTGGTGAGAACATCATCAACAATCGCAACACGTTTTGCTGCCCCCCCACCTTTGAGTGTAAAAACTTGATGCAAGTTCGCCATACGCTGCTGACGATTTTTCCCCTGCTGAGGGGATGTCGCGCGGACTCGCTTAAAGAGAGGGGAATACAACACCTTCAGTTGACGAGCAATCGCCATCGCCAATAACTCACTTTGATTGAAACCACGATGACCATGACGTCGCCAATGTAAGGGCACCGACGTAATAAGAGGTGCAGGGTCACTCACTGTTGGAACGAACAGTTCTGCTAGTTTTTCCGCCACCCAAAACTGACGCTCGTATTTAAGTTGATGAACATAGCGAGACAAGGGCGCTTGATAGTCACCCACGCAGTACAGTTTTGACCAAAGTGGCGGTGATGTTAAACAGCGACCACACTCAAGAACGTCAGACACCGTTGGCAACCCGCACCGCTGACACCGAGGTTGAGGCGCAAAGTACGCCAAACAATGCTCGCACAACCAAGAGAGCTTTTGCTCACCGACAACCCTGAGGCCACACACCTCACATTGCACAGGCAACAGGTCTGTTATGTACTTCTTTCTCCAATGCGATAACATAGCCTTTCTGCACGATTTGTCGGCAATACGTCGTGCTATTGTGGCCCGATTGAGCACAGCAAAAGGATGAGAAAAGTGGTACAGACTGAGAGCACAACAACGTCTCTGCATTGGCAAAGTTCTGGCGAAGGCCAAGATTTGGTGTTACTCCACGGTTGGGGGATGAACGGCGCAGTTTGGCATCAGGCCGTGGAAGAGCTCAGCCAGTGCTATCGCGTCCATGTCGTCGACCTGCCTGGTTTTGGTCATAGCCACCAGCACCATTTTGATTCCATTGAACAGATGGCTGAACTGGTCCTTACCGACGCCCCGCAGCAAGCCGTTTGGTTGGGCTGGTCACTGGGTGGTTTGCTCGCAACACACATCACCGCGCATCACCCAGAGCGAGTTACCAAGCTGATTACCGTTGCTAGCTCTCCAAAATTTGCCGCAGAACGTCCGTGGCGAGGCATTCAACCCAACGTATTGTCAGCATTCACAGAGCAATTGGTCGAAGATTTTCAACTGACGATTGAGCGGTTTATGGCACTTCAAGCGATGGGGAGCCCCTCAGCACGTCAGGACGTGAAAGCCCTAAAAAAAGCGGTATTATCACGACCAACGCCCAACCCTAAGTCATTGCTCGCGGGCTTAAACTTGCTGGCAGACATCGATTATCGCGATCTGCTCTCTAGTATCGAAATCCCGACCTTACGTCTGTACGGACGATTGGATGGCCTGGTACCTGCTAAAGTGGCGAGCGATGTCGATAAAATCATGCCTCTGAGTGAGAGTTATATGTTTGGCGCGTCATCTCACGCCCCCTTCATGACAGAACTTCATGAGTTTTGTCAGCAAGTTAGTCGCTTCATCAGTGAGAAATAACAATTTATTACACTCGATACGCTAAATTTTTGACTCCATTGGTCGATAAATAAGCAAGCCAAGAAAATAGCGCCACAACGCGTTATCAGTACGGGCTGGGCGTGAGGAGGTAAAGCGATGCTCGTATCACCTACTAACGTAAGTGTGCCGCTAATCGCCCCATCGGTGAATGTTCAAACGGAGCAGACAGCACGCGACAATAAAGTGCGCGAACCTGTCCCAGCGACGATTGCATTGGCTAAAAGTAATGCAGAGCGACAAGTCAAAGCAGACGATAAGCGGCGCAAACAATCTTCTTGGGATCCTGCGGAGCATCCAGGCTACGATGCGGGAGAGCAAGATGAGGTGGGTGTTGCGATTCAGGAAGCCCCGCAAGATACACTCGAGCGAATCTTTCAACTGCTTGCCCTGAATAGCTACAGTGAAACTCAAGGCAAAGGCTACGCAATGCGCTTTCGGTTACCCAAACGCATCATCGATGCGGCGATAACAGAGGGCAAAATGGAAAAACGACGAACCGTGATTAAGTTTCACTATGGTCACGCCGTTGCTCCCAATACGCCTTCTGATGTCATAGCGGTGTTGTAGTACCTACATCAGTTAGGAAATACCGAAAAAAATCCCCGCTCCTGAAAGGACGGGGATTTGTTTTTAAATCTGAGCTTATCGGTTAGCGCTTCGCCTTAGCAAAGGCCGCTGCAAATGCGCCCCCCATTGCGCTGTTGCCACTTGACTCATCACGGCGACGTTGACCGCCAGACTTGTTGTGCGTTTGGCGCTGCTGACCACGAGGCGCCGATGAACGTTGCGCTCGATTGTCTTGCCCCGGCTCATCCGTTAAACGCATCGAAAGACCAATGCGCTTACGCTGCACGTCCACTTCCATCACTTTCACTTTAACAATGTCGCCCGCTTTAACCACTTCACGAGGGTCAGCAACGTACTTGTCGGTCAGTGCCGAAATATGCACTAAGCCATCTTGATGGACGCCAATATCCACGAATGCACCGAAATTCGCCACATTGGACACCACCCCTTCCAGCACCATCCCCGGCTCCAAATCGGATATAGAGTTCACCCCTTCAGCAAAGGTCGCAGTTTTAAACTCAGGACGCGGATCTCGACCTGGCTTGTCGAGCTCTTTGATGATGTCCGTTACCGTTGGTAAACCAAAGCTATCATCTGTGTAATCAACCGCATGTAAACCGCGTAAGAATTGAGTATCGCCAATCAGAGATTTCACATCTTTACTGTTTTTCTCTGCGATCGCTTTCACCACAGGGTACGCTTCTGGGTGAACCGAAGAGGCATCAAGCGGATTTTTGCCATCCATAATTCTTAAGAAGCCCGCACACTGCTCAAACGCTTTAGGCCCAAGACGAGCGACCTTCTTCAATGTGGTGCGTGCTTCAAAACGGCCATGCTCATCGCGGTAATCCACGATGTTTTGCGCGATAGTGCTAGAGAGCCCCGCCACGCGAGTCAGTAGTGCTGGAGAGGCGGTGTTCACATCCACACCCACCGCGTTTACACAATCTTCAACCACCGCATCAAGACGTTTTGCCAGCATTGATTGGCTAACATCATGTTGGTATTGGCCGACACCGATTGATTTCGGGTCAATTTTAACCAGCTCTGCTAGAGGGTCTTGGAGACGACGAGCAATCGATACTGCGCCGCGCAATGACACGTCTAGATTTGGGAACTCTTTCGCAGCAAGCTCAGACGCAGAGTAAACCGATGCGCCCGCTTCGCTGACCATGATCTTCTGCACTTTGAGATTATTGCGCTTAATAAGATCAGCCACAAAACTGTCTGTTTCACGCGAAGCGGTACCATTACCAATCGCAATCAGATCAACATTAAATTGCTTAACCATAGCGGCGACCACTTGGGCAGATTTGTCATACTGATTTTGCGGTGGATGTGGGTAGATGGTTTCAGTGGCAAGAACTTTACCTGTCGAGTCCACCACCGCAATCTTCGACCCAGTACGCAAACCAGGGTCAAGACCCAGAGTTGCACGCGGGCCAGCAGGCGCTGCCATCAACAAGTCTTTTAAGTTGGTAGCAAACACTTCAATCGCTTCAATTTCAGCGCGCTCTTTCATAGCGCCCATCAACTCGGTTTCCATATGCATTGAAACCTTGATGCGCCATGCCCAACTAATGACCTGTTTACGCCAGCCATCCGCCGGCGCACTACTCAATGAAATGCCGTAATGATCCGCGATGATGGTTTCGCAGTACGATTGGCGAACGCCCTCTTCTTGCTCAGGATCCGCATTCATCGACAAAGTAAGGAAGCCTTCGTTACGGCCGCGTAGCATGGCTAAAGCGCGGTGCGAAGGGACTTTGCTCAAGGCTTCGTTGTGCTCAAAATAGTCTTTAAACTTCTCGCCTTCACGCTCCTTGCCTTCAACCACACGAGCCACCAGCTCAGCATTGCGATTAAGGTGATGGCGAATTTTTTCTAGCAGGTTGGCGTCTTCTGCAATACGCTCCATGATGATCGCGCGGGCACCGTCGAGCGCCGCTTTGGCATCTGCCACGCCTTTGTCAGCAGAGATGTAGCGCTCAGCTTCACTATCTGGGTCGGTTTGCGGTTCATTCCATAGCTTATCCGCCAAAGGCTCTAGACCCGCTTCAATCGCGATTTGGCCTTTAGTACGGCGTTTAGGCTTGTAAGGCAGGTATAAATCTTCAAGGCGAGTTTTGCTGTCCGCTTGATTGATTTCCGCTTCAAGTTCCGCACTCAATTTACCCTGTTCTTGAATCGACTTGAGAATCGTCTGACGACGGTCATCCAGTTCACGCAGGTAAGATAAACGGCTATCTAGATTACGCAGTTGGGTATCATCCAACCCACCCGTCACCTCTTTACGGTAACGAGCAATAAATGGGACTGTGTTGCCATCATCAATCAAGTTAACAGCAGCAGTAACTTGCTCAGTACGAACATTCAGTTCTTGAGCAATCATATGACAGATAGCTTGGCTCATCCGTTGAATCTCTTTCTTTATGTTTCGGGTCTATATGGGGGCAGGCAGGCAAAATCTAAAGTGACGCCTTGTAGTCGATACGATTGACAAACCAATCTTTGAAGCCGTCTGGCGTTTTAACGCTAAACTCGTCGTCTACTTCTTTTTTAAGCAACGCACGCGCCATTGGCGAGTCGATAGAAATATAGCCTTTCGCATCGCCATAGATTTCATCAGGGCCAACGATTCGAAACGACTTTACATCGCCATCTTCGTTTTCAATCTCCACCCAAGCGCCAAAGAAGACTTTGCCTTCTTGCTGAGGCGAATAATCCACCACTTTGACTTGTTCCAAACGCTTACGTAAATATCGAACACGACGGTCGATTTCACGCAGACGCTTCTTGTTGTACTGGTAATCTGCGTTCTCACTGCGATCGCCTAGGCTGGCGGCCCACGTCACTTTCTTCGTCACCTCTGGGCGTTCTTCTTTCCACAGAAAATCGAGTTCTTTCTTAAGTCGATCAAAGCCTTCACGCGTAATTAGGTTTGTTTTCATGTTTCTGACGATATTGAATTGAATATGACGTATACATTAGCTAAAAAGGAAATAAACGTTAACAATTCTTTGCGCCACTTTAGTCAGAACAGTGTTACATTTTGACGGTTAAAAAAGGGCAACTGAGCCCGGTCCTGAGCGCTAAGCGTATTTGATAGGTGGAATCACTACATGCAAGAAAATTACAAGATTTTAGTCGTTGATGACGATGCACGCCTGCGTGCACTGCTAGAGCGTTACTTGTCTGAGCAGGGATTCCAGGTACGCAGCGTTGCCAATAGCGAGCAGATGGACCGACTACTGACCCGTGAAAACTTTCACCTTATGGTGCTCGATTTGATGCTTCCGGGTGAAGATGGCTTATCGATTTGTCGCCGCCTGCGCAATGCAAATAACATGCTGCCAATCCTGATGCTTACAGCCAAAGGGGACGAAGTGGATCGTATCGTCGGTCTTGAAGTGGGTGCCGATGATTACCTGCCAAAACCATTTAACCCTCGCGAGTTGCTGGCGCGCATTAAAGCGGTTTTGCGTCGCCAAACGACAGAGCTGCCAGGCGCACCAAGCAGTGAAGAGTCGGTGGTCGAGTTTGGCGATTTTCGTTTAAACCTAGGGACACGTGAAATGTTCCGCGGAGAAGAAGCGATGCCACTGACTTCCGGTGAGTTTGCAGTACTCAAAGCACTGGTCACCAATGCGCGTGAGCCAATGTCTCGAGATAAATTGATGAACATGGCGCGCGGCCGAGAATACTCTGCGATGGAGCGCTCCATCGACGTCCAAATCTCGCGCCTACGTCGTATGCTTGAGGTCGACCCAAGCAAGCCGCGTTATATTCAAACCGTTTGGGGGCTAGGTTACGTTTTTGTCCCCGATGGCAAAGAAGCCTAATTTGAATTCTGCTAAAGTGCGAGACATTGTCTCGCACTTTTTGTTTTCCTACTAGCAAGGTTGTTGATATGCGTATTCGCAGCTCATTTACTCAATCTATCGTCATTTTCCTTACACTGCTGATCGCTAGCCAAATTTATTCCTACTATGCGGTGTTTAACTACGCCCTCATGCCGAGCTTGCAGCAGTTCAATAAAATCCTCAGCCACGAAATCAACTTAATGCTTGATGACTCTGCCAATCTTGAGGATGAACTGGCGCTGGATGCACCTCTACGCCGTCGAGTATTAGAGCAACTAGGTGTCACCATTCACGCGGAAGATAGCGCCATCGCCGATGAGTATTACCACGCGGTAAGTATCGATCTCATGAGTGAAGAGATGAGCAACGAACTTGGCTCTCCTACCGATGTACGCATGATGCTGGGCTCGGAAAGCTACGTCTTGTGGATGAAAATAGACTCCCTTCCCGGCTCCTTGTTGCGCATTCCTTTATCAGAACTGCAAGAGGAAGACTTTACGCCGCTGTTTCGCAATAGCTTAATTATGGCATTGCTGATCATTGCCGGAGGCTGGCTGTTTATCCGATTGCAAAATCGCCCTCTTATCGCGCTTGAACGGGCAGCGAAAGGCGTCGGCCGAGGAGAAATACCCCCTCCGATTCCTGAAAAAGGCGCGTCAGAAATTCGTTCGGTGACTCGAGCCTTTAACCAAATGTCGAAAGGCATTCAAGCGCTCGAAGAAGATCGCGCACTGCTGATGGCGGGGATCAGCCATGACCTTCGAACGCCGCTAACTCGCATTCGCCTCGCAACAGAAATGATGTCGCCAGAAGACAGTTATCTGGCCGAGGGCATCATTGGCGATACCGAAGAATGTAATGAAATCATCAGTCAATTTATGGACTACCTTAAACCTGTAAACAAACAGTCGTTTATTGAGGTCGATTTGAACGACATTGCAGATGATGTCGCCTCATCGGAAGGCGGTTATGAAGTGCAAATAGAAACGCAGCTCTACCAGCCGATGAAAGAAACCCTCGGAAGCCCGATTGCTATTAAGCGCGCGGTAAGCAACTTGGTGGTGAACGCTCTGCGTTATGGCAACGGATGGGTCAAGGTGAGCACAGGTATTACTGCCGACAGCAAACTGGTTTGGGTCTGCGTAGAAGATAACGGGCCCGGTATTGAACAAAGCCAGATCGGTAAACTGTTTGAACCCTTTACACGAGGCGACACGGCACGCGGAAGTGAAGGGACGGGCTTAGGTTTAGCGATAGTGAAGCGCATCGTTAGCCAGCACAACGGCTCCGTCATTGTAAACAACCGCAGCGGCGGTGGGTTAAAAGTACAAATCAGCTTTCCTGTTATGAAATAGTTTTTCAGGTGCTCATGTCACGCTCTGACCTGATACGCTTTTCGAGAGCATAAGAAAAGGCCGCTGTTCACGCGGCCTTTGTTGTTGATGAGATTTAGAGTCTTAAGCGTCCATTATAGTTGAAGCGATATCTCCCCTGCCCGTCGGGCGTAGGTAACCAACTTAACTGCTCACGAAACGCCGCTGGGAACTCTTCTCCCGGCTTAAACCAAGCGCTGCTTTGGTAATTGTGATTTGGCTGAACAACCACTTCGGCGGCACTTTCAACCTGAGAACTGCGTTGGTCCCCTTTGATGGTAACGGTGCTATCACTGCAGGTGAAATTCGCCACAATCGGGCCGACTTGCAGATCTTCCACTGGCGTGCCAATTGTGTCCGTGTTCCACACCACACTGCCTTCTGCTGTTTGGCAATACGGCGCTGCGTAAGTCAGGTGTTTCACACTAAGCTCAACTTGCCCAGTTAACTCGAGCGGAATCGGCAAACGAGGTGCGAATGCTAGCACCTGCTCAACAGGCAAAGAGGCAATGAGGTTCTCTGCATAGGCGCCCGACAAACGGTAACCAACAACACCTCTACCCGTCAGCTGCATATCGCTGCCACGACCAAAACGGATTTGTGCTTCCGCTTTCCCTGAGAATAACTTGCTTGGTTGGAACTGCCACTGAACTTGACCAAAGTTATCTCGTTGCCAGCTCACGCTCTGCGCGCGGCCATTCCATAGCGTTCCTTCAACGCCATTTAACTGCAAAGCGCTCGGGAGTGGTGCGTATTTCACAACCAACTGCGCTGGAAGGTGTACAACCGCACTGGTGACAAAAATCACAACCAGTAACAAAGTGAGTAAGATTACTTTTTTCACACATTACCCCTTGGTCAACTGTAAACGCTTCACTTCCACCATCCCTTCGCGATCGCCTTTGTCGATATCAAGGAAGCTAACCAAAATACCGTGATCTTCCTGCAAGGCCGTAATCCATTCAACAAACTGGTTAAAAGGCATCGGCGCAATCCACACTTGCAACTGTTCACCACGAGGCTGGACTCGAACCAGTTCCACCTTGTAGCGACGAGCGGACGAAGATACGGCTTGATTGAGAGGCTGACCAGAAACGACTTTACCCGTCTGGCTGCGCAACTGGCTGATCTCATCTGCTTTCTCTTTTACCCAAGACAGCAACTGCTTTTCACTTTGGATACGCATTTGCGCAGCCTCTGCGCGTTCAGACACGGGCTGAATCACGCCCCAATAAAGGCTACCCAATGCGATAAACGCCGAGCAGATCATCACTAAACGCTGCTCGCGTGGGGTTATTTTGCTCCACCAAGTTTGGAGCGGGGCTAATAATGCGTTCATGTGCGCTCCTTATAATGGCTTCAGTACGTAAGAACCGTTCACCAATGTGCCTGAACGATTCAACTGACCTTGCTCCACCTGATATTTACTTGCAAACAACTCCCGCGCTTTTTCAAACGTTTGGAAGTCTTTGCTTTGTGCTTGAATTCGAACTTCTTTACGAGCACCGTCAAACTTAAAGCTCGTTAACGTCAAACCAGGTACTTGTTTTAGTAGTGCCGGGAAACCCGTCATCCAAGTTAAGATGGATTCATCGACACTCCCGCCAGACAATCGCTTGGCTTCGCGATCCATTTCTCGTTTGAGATAACTCACCGTTGGAATCTTGTTTTTTCCCGGTAAAGACTGGCGAAAAATGCGTTCACTCTCGGCGCGATAAGCGGCAGCTTGCGCTTCATAGCGTTGAATCTGCAGCAGGTTGTCGACCATCACCACCGCCATAAGAACCACAGCCGCGACCGCCACCTTTTGCCACACCTTCCAATAACGGACTAGCGAAGACTTTGCCTTAAACTCACCTGTCAGCAACGTAATTTTGCTGCCAACCGCTTCTTGCGCCAGCATCTGCATCACGAGCGTTGGCTCACCATTGTGCCACTCTTGCCCGTCAGCTAAGGTAAGCTCAGGCAACGTTGAGTACGCGGTTAACGGCAAGTAGTCATCTTGCTGTTTAACCCAGTCCGATTGCGCCACCATGCCTAGCCAATCTGAGTGAATAGCAAGGCCTTGATGCGGCCCTTTTTTCAGTAGCCACATGTCGTCTAACTCAACCGCGCTGATGCCCTCTTGCGTTGGTAGCGCCAGCACGTCAGGCATCACCTTTTGGACTTGACAGCCTGCCTCAGCCAACCCATGAAGAATCTGCTTCAACCAACTTTTTTCAACCGCACACACTTGAGCGTGACCAGCCTGTTTGCCCAAAATGGTAAAGTGAAGCTGCTCTACATCTTGAGCCAATTCATCTTCAACAATAAATGGCAGCATGGCTTCAAATTGGCGGCTGCCACCCGCGGGAATTTCAACCTCAGTCAAAACAATGCTCGCCGTCGATAGCAGCACAATGGTGCGACGGTTGTCAGCATAATCGGTCAGATCAGAGAGATGCTCCCAACTCGCCAGCTCTCCGCTCGCGATCACTTCCTTTTGCTGCTCAGCCCAAACCAACCATTGAATGGCGGCGTTGGTATTATTGCTCAGTCGAACGATCAGAAACTCGCTCACCGATACCTCCAAAGCGACGGCTAATTACCGTGGCAGTTTCTCGATTATCACTAAATAGCAGGCTACGAATCCGCACTCGCGAATCCCCTACTAGTATTTCTGCATCCATTTCAAAATATTTACTATCAACCGATAGGTAACCTTTGATGGGTTTCAATGTTTCTTGTTTGATACTTGCAAACGCACCTTCATTCAAAAAGTCTTCGACGCTTGCCCAGCCGTCAAACGGTCGATCTTCCAATACCTGCTTGGCTTGGTCGACACTGATGTGGGGCTGGAATAACGCACTCAGGAGTTCTGCTTGCTCTGGGCGAACGGTATTGACGTTCAATCGAAACTCCGTCGTGGGTATGGCGCAAACGTAAGGCGCTAAGGTCTTCATCACCTCGCCAGAGACTTGGTGGATTGCGCGCAATTCAGAACTGTCTGCCAGTAAGCCGTTAGCCGCTAAGTAGGCAGGCGTCATTGACTCGTAGTAGCTGTCTTCCACGCCAGAAACGGAGTTAACCGTGGTATTTCGGTCAACAAATTCCCATACGGACTGGGCAACCGCTTCTGCTTGGTAATTCTCAACGTCTAACTGTTCCATCAGGTTCTGTAGGCTCTCGACTAGATACGGCACTTTATCTGAGCCAGCATCTTGCTTCGCATCCACTAAGGCGTTGAGATTAAAACAAGCCTGCTGATCCACCAATCGCCCCTTTAGGGTGCCGTAATCAAGTGGGTAAGTCTGCTCTTCAAGCGCCCAAGGCTGTGACAGGTTGATGGTGTCCGCATCTTTGTAGCTCTGCTCAATACCGACCTTAGCCAAGGCTTCGACACCAATGCTGTACCAGTAGGCTTGCTGGTAATTAATTTGATTGGTAGCTCGCTTAAACTGACCAAATAGGCGATCGGCCATACTCGCGGCAATACTGACCATAACCGCCAGAAGGAGTAACACCACGATCAAGGCAACACCGCGCTGAGGCTTAACTCGACTCATCGGTACCTCCGGTCGGCGTCAACTCTCCACCATTGGTGAGATAAATTCGCTCAATGCGCCCGTAATCCTTAAGCTCCAAAATGACCGTGATGGCTTGAGGCAGAGCGTTTTTCTTTTCCCACGTTTGTTGCCAGTTTTGACCATCAAAAAAGCGCAAATCAAAACTCTCGACCTTATCAATCAATGGCATCACCACAGGCGCTTGCCCTGCTGGTGTGTCAGGGTATCGCCACCACACACGCTCAAGTTGTTCATCTTTGATTCGATACCCCACTTTGGTTACCTCTCCACGAGGAAACTGCTGCTGTGGGTTATGCCAGCCACTACGGGCAAACATCACCCCTTTGGTGTCTGAGTCGAGCAGATAATCTTGCCAGTGAACAAGCTGTGATGACGGCACCTCACCTTGGGTGCGTGTTTGTCTGAGAGCCATTTGGCGAAAGTCATTGTTCATAAAGACCAAGGCGCGCTGCAAGGTTTTTAGCCGCTCACTGCGCTCCAAAGAGAGCTCATTACTGCGCTGAACTTGGTTTAGCACTTGATACGCACCGACACTCAAGCTGGCGAAAATAGCTATCGCAACCAAAACCTCAATAAGGGTAAAGCCTTGCTGGCGGCGCTGGAAACGCTTATTTGGCGACATAGCTTCTTACCGTCACGATGGAGGCGCCACCTTTTTTGTCTGACACACTGACATCAAAAGCCTGCAGTAAATCACCAGTTGTCGAAACAGGCTCGATTGTCCAGAACCACTCTCGACCAGCCAACTCTTCGCTTCCTTGTTTCTTGGTGGGTTTGCGACCCGACAAGATCACTTTCGCCATTTGATTATCCACCACCATTGAAGCGAAGGTTTTTTCCTCTAGGTAGCTGAGCGTATTAATGTGCTGACTCACTGAACGAATCGTAGCGATGGCAGCGGTGGCGAAAATCGCCAGTGCAACCAACACCTCTAATAAGGTGAAACCTTTATTGATCTTCTTCATCGCTCTCTCCCGGGGCTAGAACAATGATTTGGCCATTTTCTTTTGCCACTACTCGCCATGCATCCTTTTCGACACTTCGCTCTTGAGGATAAATGGCAATAGAAAATGGGGTCACTTCTCCGCTCGACATAATAAACACTTGCGGCGGCTTGAGCTTTTTCTCTTCTTCAACATCGGCAAACATCTCCTCATCAAACAGGCTACCTGGCTTGAAAAGTCGATCTTCGTCTTTCCAACTGTTTCCACCTAACTCAAGGAGCATCGCCAGTGAATCTGGTAGTTGTGCTTGTTCCGGAATCTGTTCATCGTCGAGTTTTTTCCAACCTTCGCTCTCAAGTGCCATTAAAAGGTAACTCGAGCGTTTTTCGTCAAAGCGCACACCGTAATCTCGGCCACTCAAAATCGCCTCCTCATTGAGAAGTTGTAAGCGATGATAAAGGGAGAGCGCCTGACTTTTCGCTTCGTCTGAGCTTTTCTGCGGTAATGTTGAGATGACAGCGACCGATGCAACTGAAAGCAGCACAAGTACTAATAAGATCTCAATGAGGGTAAACCCTTTACGGCTGAGCATAAGAATCGGGAGCAGTTGGCTGCCCCCTTTGCAAAGATTAGTGGTTACTGGAAGTCTTGAATGTTCCAGTTACCAATATCAGCATTGGCACCTTCACCGCCTTCTTGACCATCAGCACCTAGCGTGAAGATGTCCACTGACCCTTTGTCACCCGGGCTTAGGTATTGGTAGTCGTTACCCCAAGGGTCTGTCGGTAGGCGCTTGATGTAACCACCATCGCGATAGTTGCGTGGCTCTGGGCTAGATGGTTTGGTGACTAGTGCATCCAACCCTTGGTCGGTGTTCGGGTACACGCTGTTATCAAGCTTGTACATGTCTAGCGCATTTTCCAATGCCACGATATCCGTGATCGCTTTTTGTTGATCGGCTTTCTCTTTGTTGCCCAACAAGTTAGGCACAACAAAGCTCGCCAGAATGCCTAAGATAACAACAACAACCATGACTTCCAGTAAGGTAAAGCCAGACTGTTTCTTAGTTCTATTTTTCATTATTTTCTCCAAACCAAAATCTGAGGTACACGAGTGTCCTCTACGTTATCCACTCATTAAGTTGTTCATTTCTAGGATTGGCATCAAGGTCGCCATCACAATGAACAGTACTAACCCCGCCATCAAAGCAATCAACGCAGGGGTGAAAATTCCTAAAGCAATATTGATGGTCGACTCGAAGTTAGCGTCTTGGTTGTCCGCTGCACGGGTCAGCATCCCTTCCAGTTCACCACTTTGCTCACCACTGGCAATCATATGCAGCATCATCGGTGGGAACAACTTGGTCTGATCGAGAGCTTTGCGCAAACTTGCCCCTTCACGGACATTATCTCGCGCCAACATCACTTGCTGTTTAACAAAATGGTTGGACATAACATCCACCGCCACTTTCATCCCATCCAGAATCGGGATTGCGCTCGAGGTACAAATAGAGAGCGTTCGCGCAAATCGAGAGGTGTTGAGCCCGCGTGATATTTTACCAATCAGAGGCAAACGGACGACACGGCGATCCCAATTCAATCGCACGTTTGGCGAGCGCAGCATCATCTTGATCGCGTAAACCAAGACGATAATCGCAAGCAGCAGTTGCAAGCCCCAATGCTGAATAAAATCACTGGACGCCAACAAAAACTGCGTTGATTGAGGCAACTCTTGGCCCATTTGCACAAACTGACCGACGATTTTTGGCACCACTGCCGCAAGCAAGAACGCCACGATACCAACAGCAAACACCACCAGCACTACCGGATAAATCATCGCTTGCTGCAACTTTGAGCGCAGCTTCTGACGATTTTCCGCATAGTCAGCTAGACGCTCCAGTACGCCATCAAGGTGACCTGATTTTTCGCCCGCTTGAACCATCGAACGAAACAGCTCGTCAAAGATATGCGGGTAGTCCGCTAAGCTGTCGGCTAAGGTATAACCTTCCACCACTTTTGAGCGTACCGCGAGCAACATGGTGCGAATACGTGGCTTCTCGGATTGCTCAGAAACCGCCTTCAAGCACTCTTCCAGCGGCATACCGGATTGAACTAGGGTCGCAAGTTGACGAGTGATCAGCGCTAAATCCGGCGTACTGATACCACGCTTAAAACTCAGGCTCGGTTGGCTACTCTGCTTCTTGGCTTTCTGACGAGTTTCGTTCACCTCAACCGGCACCAGCCCTTGCTCTTTAAGACGAGCACGGACCTGACGGGCGTTATCGCCTTCGATCACGCCTTTCTGAGTCTTACCTTTGGCATTGAGAGCCTTATACTCAAATGCTGCCATTACCCTTCCTTAGTCACTCGCATCACTTCTTCAAGAGAGGTGATCCCATTGCGTACTTTGGATAAACCGTCTTCACGAATACTCGGCACGTCCTCACGAATCGCTTTTTCAATCGCTTGTTCACCCGCTTCGCCATGAATCAATTCTTGGACTTGCTCGTTCACCACCAAGAGTTCATGGATGCCGGTACGTCCGCGATAACCTTTGTAGTTACACGTCTCACAACCACATGGGCGATAGAGAGTCAGGTCCTCTTTCTTCTTCAGGCCAAACAGCTTTTTAGTCTCTTTGTCTGCTTCATAAGGCTCTTTACAGTCCGAGCACAACGTTCTGACTAGTCGCTGAGCCAGCACGCCAAGTAATGAAGAAGAAATCAGGAAGGGTTCAATGCCCATATCACGAAGACGTGTAATGGCACCTACCGCAGTATTGGTGTGCAGCGTCGACATCACTAAGTGACCTGTCAACGAGGCTTGGACTGCGATTTGCGCCGTTTCTAAGTCACGAATCTCTCCGACCATCACCACATCTGGGTCTTGACGCAAAATAGCACGCAAACCGCGAGCAAAGGTCATATCGACCTTCGGGTTGACCTGCGTTTGACCAATTCCATCGATATCAAATTCAATCGGATCTTCGACAGTCAGGATATTTCGCTCGTTGCTGTTGAGCTCTTGTAAGCCTGCGTACAAGGTTGTCGACTTACCCGAGCCAGTTGGACCGGTCACCAAAATGATGCCGTGCGGTCGCGCAATCATGGTCCGGAAGTGATCATGGTTGCGCTCTGTCATGCCCAAGCTGTGTAAATCTAAGCGGGTCGCGTTTTTATCTAGCAGACGCATTACCACGCGTTCACCATGGGATGAAGGCATGGTTGAAACACGCACATCCACCGCTCGGCCACCGATACGCAGCGAAATACGGCCGTCTTGTGGCACGCGTTTTTCTGCAATATCCAGTTTAGCCATGACCTTCACACGAGAAACCAATAGGGGCGACAGCTTACGGCTTGGAGACAAGACGTCACGAAGCACGCCATCAACACGGAATCGAATCGCTAGGCTCTTTTCAAACGTCTCAATATGAATATCAGAGGCGCCTTCTTTGATGGCCTCACCCAACATCGCGTTGATCAACTTGATGATTGGCGCATCGTCTTCTGACTCGAGCAAGTCTTCATCTTGAGGAAGGTCTTCTGCAAGCGAGAAGAAATCGTCATTGTCGGCACCAATGTCTTCCATTAACTGGCGAGCTTCCGACGAGTCACGCTGATACGCCTGCGTGAGCTTGTGTTCGAACGCCTCTTTCGTGAGCTCTTCTAGGGTGATGTTTTGCCCAGCCACGCGCTGCACTTCAAGCAGCGCTGGCACTGCGAGAGGCGCAATGTAATAGAGTACTGCCCCGCGCTCGCTTGGC
Source organism: Vibrio sinaloensis (assembly GCF_000808535.1). GTDB lineage: Bacteria > Pseudomonadota > Gammaproteobacteria > Enterobacterales > Vibrionaceae > Vibrio > Vibrio sinaloensis_D. The sequence goes on along the minus strand of NZ_JWLV01000020.1, from coordinate 23,287 downwards.
TCTAGAACCAATTTAAAACGATTAGCGAAGCTGAAAGGCAAACGACGCACCGTGGTTACCGCTTCCATAGTCATTAGTTGGTTTCCATTTGATCAACGAATGCTTGGATTTCGGCAGGGTGGCGAATGTCATCCCCATATTTCGGCAGTACTGGAATATGACCATCATCCATCAATTTCAAACCTTGGTCGGCTTTATAGAGCTGTTCCGCTCGGATGAAGTTGTACTTACGCTGGGTAATACCATCGGCCGTCATGCCATCGCGAATGATGGTTGGCTTGATAAATACCATGAGGTTTTTCTTTTCAACCTGAGTGCTGGTCGACTTAAACAAATGCCCTAGCACAGGGATATCGCCAAGCAACGGCACTTTTGATTCACTTTCTAACGCTCGCTCGTCAATCAATCCACCCAGCACAATCATTTGGCCGTCATTCACCATCACCGACGTGTTCAACTGACGTTTAGCAAAACGAACATCCACTGCACCATTAGGGCTCAAGACGTTAGAAACTTCTTGCTCAATGTTAAGCTGAACAGAGTTACCTTCATTGATTTGTGGAACCACTTTAAGCTTGATGCCCACTTCCTTACGATCAACCGTTTGGAATGGGTTGTCATTGCTTGAGCCGGCGGTAGAGCCTGTAAGTACAGGTACTTCCTCACCAACAATGAACGACGCTTCACCATTATCCATAACAGTAATGCTTGGAGAGGACAGGATGTTTGAGTTTGAATCAGTCGACACGGCACTGATCAACGCCGTCCAGTCACCCATCACTAAGCTCACCGCTGCGCCGTTTACGCCAGCCAAGGCCGCAGCTAATGTCGAGTAATCACCTTTTTCTGTCGTGGTCTCATTTCGAAGGAAATCACCATCAGAGTTGTAAACCGCTTTCGTGGTCTCAGTGTCCTTAGCTTCTTCTAGACCGACCATCACTTTGCCAATCGGTGCGCCTGCGTTGCCATACTGAATCATGGCACCCGTCTCTAACGAACCCCATTGCACGCCAAGATTAATACCGTCACCTTCTGCCATCTCAACAATAAGTGCCTCAATCAATACCTGAGCTCGGCGAATATCTAGCTGAGAAATCACATCTTGAAGTGCATTCATGATATCTGGCGGCGCAGTCAGTACTAACGCATTGGTATCTGGGTGCGCTGCGATCATCACTTCACCACGCTTGGCACTTGAACTGCTCTTGCTTCCCGCGGACTTTTCAGCTTGAAGGTTGTCTGACACGCCTTTTAGCACATCAACCAATTCTTCTGCTTTGGCATATTTTAGATACACAACGCGATTGTTGCCTTTCGATGCCATTTCTACATCAAGCTGCTTGATCAACTTACGTAAACGCTGGCGCACTTGAGGGTCACCAGAGATGAGGATTGAGTTTGTTCGGTCGTCAGCCACAAGTTTAGGCTGTAGAAAAGCAGGGGTGTTTTTGCTGTCATTGGTTTTATTAAGTGCTTCAACGATTCGCACCATTTCAGCGGCTGATGCGTTATCAAGATCAACCACTTCGATCTCTTTGTCACCCGCTTGGTCGACACGCTTGATGATGTCAGCCAAACGGTTCACAACCGCAGCACGGCCAGTAATCAAGATGATGTTTGCCGGATCGTAGTGCACGACGTTACCCGCACCGGCATTGTCGTTTAACTGGCGTAATAGAGGAGAAAGCTCACGGACAGAAACGTTGCGCACCGCGACCACTCGCGTCACGACTTCATCGCCTTTTACCGAGCCGTCGCCCACCACTGGAATCGCAGAAGTTTTGGCGTCTTTCGACTTAACGACCTTAACAACGCCGTTGTCCATTTCAACCACGGCATAACCATACACTTCCAATACATTGAGGAAGAAGCTGTAGTATTGCTCTTCCGTCAACATATCGTAACTACGCACGTCAACTTTGCCGCGAACGGAAGGGTCAACAATGATGGTTTTATCTAGGTTACGGCCAACAATATTGATGAATTCTTGAATGTCTGTGCCTTTGAAGCTGGCACTGAACGTGTTTTCGTTCGCCGTGACTAAGCTAGGTGCGGTCAGTAAGCTTCCTGCTAAAAGCCATGCGCTTTTCTTGAGCCAATGGTTCACTCGTTACTCCTCATGCGATGAACAAAGCCAACGCTGTTTTATAATTCAATGTATATCTCGTAGGGTTGGCCATCTCGCTCAACCGTGAGAGTCAACTCAGTCATGTCAGAGATGGTTTGGAAAATCTCTCCCATCGCCGCTGAGTCTTTTAAATCCAATCCATTTATTTGTGTCGCGACATCACCCGGTTTTAAACCGACAGAGTCAAACAGCGCTTTATCTTTACCCGGTGTCAGTCGGTAGCCCAAGACGTCGCCATCTCGCTTCACCTGTGACATTCGGACATATTGGAAGATTTGCTTCGCGTCCTGTTGGATTTCTTGGCGTATCTGCTCGAGTTTTTGCTCTGAGACTTGAGCAGGTTGACGAACAGGTGAAGTGTCTGGTGTCGGCTGGGGTTTGGTGTACTTCAAGCCTTCCAACATGACCGTCTCGTTGCGACCAGCATTGTCGATAATCACACGGTCAACCTGTACTTGGTATAATTTCGCTCGCGTGCCTTCTATAACTTCGCCAATCCCGTAGGTGGCTTGCTTGCCTCGATTGGCGATCACCGCGAGGCTCTTATTAGAGTTTGTACTCTGAACCACGCCCACCAATACCACATTCAAACGGCTTTTCGGAGCATCTTCGACTTTTGGTTGTGTAACAACTTGACGTTGCTCCTGATATTCACCGAATAAGTGACTATTCTGCAGCTCTGACAAGTTGACGGTTTGTGAGGCGGTAGGCTTCCCAGACGAGGCGAGGACAGGTTGCCATTTAGTCACGCTATCAGACACTAAAGGTTGCCAAATCAGTTGTCCTAAAATCCACGCACTCAACGCGAGCAACAACGTCATTAAGGTAAAGCTAATACGCTGCTGCACTTGAACTTCTTTTACTGACTCGCCCAACTTATAAAGTGCGCTTACGCCTTGTTGCTTCACTGAATATCCTTCTCGTTTGCGCTGAGTAAAAATGGCGCCCGATAATCAAAAGGGCAGCCAATCATTGTACCAAAATATGAAACAAGCTAAACCGTTTACTCTATTTGTACAGCCTTGCAAAAGACATTTTTGCAACTCTCGCTTGAAAAATGGGCGGCATGTCACCATTGTTACTTCAACATATTGGCATCCACATCCACCATCCTTAGAGGTCACTATTCCCAATGGGTTCCCAAACAGAAGCAGTCAGACTCGATAAATGGCTTTGGGCCGCGCGCTTTTATAAGACTCGCTCCATTGCTCGAAATATGGTCGATGGCGGCAAAGTTCACTATAATGGCCAACGAAGCAAGCCGAGTAAGGCTGTTGAACTCGGTGCCATCATTACCCTTCGTCAAGGTCACGAAGAGAAAACCGTTGTAATAGAAAAGATTTCTGATCAACGCCGTGGCGCCCCAGAAGCTCAAACCCTATACAGTGAAACCGCCGAAAGCGTAAATAAGCGTGAAGAAAACGCCATGCAGCGAAAACTTCATGCTCACAATCCTAGCCCTGATCGTCGCCCCGATAAGAAACAGCGTCGCGACATCATCAAGTTTAAACATCAGTAAGTACCATACGTACGAGGAAACCACTCCATGTCAAACAACGTATTAAACCGCTACCTTTTCGAAGATCTCTCTGTACGTGGTGAGTTGGTACAATTGGATGAAGCATACCAACGTATTATTTCTAGCAAGGAATACCCAGCTGCACTGCAAAAGCTGCTTGGTGAGCTACTCGTTTCAACGACCCTTCTTACGGCAACACTAAAGTTCGAAGGTTCCATTACCATGCAACTTCAAGGTGATGGACCGGTATCACTGGCGGTTATCAACGGTGATCACGACCAAAAGATCCGTGGCGTTGCACGCTGGGAAGGTGACATCGCTGAAGACGCGTCAATCCATGACATGATGGGTAAAGGTTATCTTGTCATTACGATTGAGCCGAAAAAAGGTGAGCGATACCAAGGTATTGTTGCGCTAGAAGGCGACAATCTGGCAGAAATCCTAGAAGGTTACTTCGCCAACTCTGAGCAGCTTAAAACGCGCATTTGGATCCGCAATGGCGAGATCGACGGCAAGAAGCACGCTGCAGGTATGCTTATTCAGGTAATGCCAGACGGTACAGGTTCACCAGAGGACTTTGAGCACCTCGAGCAGTTGACGGACACCGTCAAAAACGAAGAGTTGTTCACGCTTGAAGCCAATGAGCTGCTATATCGTTTATACAACCAGGAGAAAGTTCGTCTATTTGAACCACAACCTGTTGAATTCCACTGTGGCTGTTCACGTGAACGCAGCGGTGCCGCGATCGTGACGATCGATCGAGCAGAAGTGAACGACATTTTAGCCGAGCTTGGTTCAATTTCTTTACATTGTGATTACTGCGGCACGACATATACGTATGACGAAGCAGAGGTCTCTGAGCTATTTATTGAAGCAAATTCGGGCAATAAAACCCTGCATTAATTTTCATAGCTTATCAAGCACGTAATTTTCCTATCAAAAGGCCTGCACCACGCAGGCCTTTTTGTGATCAAAAGCCCGCTACACCTAGCCTGAACTGTAATAAAACAACTGGTTAATTTTAATCAATTATTAATTCTTTTGCCCTAGCGCAATGCTTTGCGCACACGATAAACTATCCCAGCCAATATGTGATGAGTCGCTTAAAACCCCACGAAAATCATGGATATTTTTTGAGCTATATCCCTGTTTTCTCGCAAGCCCATTGCTAGCATGGTGAGCAGATAAAAATTACAAAAATTCTTACAAAATCCCTACAAATATTCCGATAAGGAGCACCTATGACCGTTATGGAACATACAAAGGCTGCAACAATTGATCTTACTAAACATGGGCTGCAAAACGTAAAAGAGGTTGTTCGTAACCCAAGCTACGAAATGTTGTTCGAAGAAGAGACTCGTGCTGATCTGGAAGGCTACGAAAAAGGTGTAGTTACCGAATTAGGCGCTGTTGCAGTTGATACCGGTATTTTTACTGGCCGCTCACCGAAAGATAAGTACATCGTCAAAGACGCAACCACAGAAGAGCATATGTGGTGGACCTCTGACGCCGTTAAAAATGACAACAAGCCAATCGATCAAGCGGTATGGAATGATCTTAAAGAGCTCGTGACCAACCAGCTTTCTGGTAAGCGCGTGTTTGTCATTGACGGTTACTGTGGTGCAAACCCTGATACTCGTTTGAGCATTCGTGTTATCACCGAGGTGGCATGGCAAGCGCACTTCGTGAAAAACATGTTCATCCGTCCTTCAGAAGAAGAGCTTGCAACGTTTGAACCTGACTTCGTGGTCATGAATGGCGCGAAATGCACCAACCAGAAGTGGAAAGAGCACGGTCTGAACTCTGAAAACTTCACCGTGTTTAACTTAACTGAGCGCATGCAGTTAATCGGCGGTACTTGGTATGGCGGCGAGATGAAGAAAGGTATGTTCGCCATGATGAACTACTTCCTGCCACTTAAAGGGATCGCGTCAATGCACTGTAGTGCGAACAAGTGCAAAGAAAACGGCGATGTGGCGATCTTCTTTGGCCTTTCTGGTACGGGTAAAACAACCCTATCGACAGACCCTAAACGTGAGTTAATCGGCGACGATGAGCACGGCTGGGACGACGACGGTATCTTCAACTTCGAAGGCGGTTGTTATGCGAAGACAATCAAGCTCTCGAAAGAAGCTGAGCCGGACATCTACAACGCGATTCGCCGTGATGCGCTGCTAGAAAACGTCACCGTACGTAATGATGGTTCTATTGACTTTGATGACGGTTCTAAAACAGAGAACACGCGTGTCTCTTACCCAATCGAGCACATTGAGAACATTGTGAAGCCGGTGTCTAAAGCAGGCCATGCTAACAAGGTTATCTTCCTATCAGCAGATGCGTTTGGTGTACTTCCACCAGTATCGAAACTGACTCCGGAACAAACTAAGTACCACTTCCTATCAGGCTTTACCGCAAAACTGGCGGGCACTGAGCGTGGTATTACAGAGCCAACACCAACGTTCTCAGCATGTTTTGGCGCGGCATTCCTGACACTGCACCCAACCAAATACGCTGAAGTATTGGTTAAGCGTATGGAAGCGGCAGGCGCAGAAGCGTACCTTGTCAACACGGGCTGGAACGGCAGCGGTAAACGTATCTCTATCCAAGATACGCGCGGCATCATTGACGCAATCCTAGATGGCTCTATCGAAGAAGCGGAAACGAAGCACATTCCGATCTTCAACCTAGAAGTGCCAACCGCGCTACACGATGTGGATCCAACCATTCTCGACCCTCGCGATACTTACACTGACCCACTTCAATGGGAAAGTAAGGCAAAAGATCTTGCGAGCCGCTTTATCAATAACTTTGATAAGTACACCGACAACGATGAAGGTAAATCATTAGTCGCAGCTGGCCCTCAGCTTGATTAGTGATATCGACATCAAATCGTAATCTAAGCCCCTCTTTTGAGGGGCTTTTTGTTGCCTGATGGTCAAAAATGTTTCAAGCTAACAGCACTAAAGCGAGGGAATACGTGCTGTGAAGAAACCGCTGATACTGACCACCATCATCCTGATAAGCCTAATTTGCCTTTCGTTGCTATCGTTGTTTGCCATACTGCAGACACGCCACGCGCCGCAAGTGGTTAGCTATTTGTTGGAGCAACTCACCCCCTACCGAGTAAATACCCAGCAAGTTACCTACACACCACCACTCCAGCTTTCTCTACAAGATGTAGTTGTCGAACGAGAACAACAACAAGCACGCATTCCAAAGCTGACCGTATGGCTCAGTCAGTCGTTCTGGCAAAATGGCAAGCTCGCTTTCGATTCATTACTCGTTGAAGGCGCAACACTCGACCTTAGCCACAATTACGCTTCGATGCTGGACGGCATTACCCTTCGCCAAGTGGCGCTTCAGCATGTCGATCTTACTTCGGACCAATGGTCAGCGAGAGAGGTCAATTTGCAGGTCGAGAATCCTGAATGGAAGCAAAACAATCAGGCCCTGCCCTTTGGCGATATTCAATTTTCAGCAAAACAGCTTTATGTTCGTGGCGAAGCCCTGAACGACGTCTTGGTTGATGCTCAATACAAACCTCAGAACAGCACTCTCTATGGCGCATCATTCAAATGGCATGGTGCTGAGTTCTCTGGTCAAGCAGAGCAATTTCAACAAGGCTGGTCACTCATCAATGTGACGATTTTTGATCTCAATCTCGACAGCGTTGCCCCGGCCACAAAACTGATCAACACATTGAACTCTCTAGAGTTTCCGGTCTACCACATCAACAGCCTTGATATACTGCGAAGCAACGTTAACTACCAAGGTTGGCATTTTGAACAGTTGGATGCCTCAATCGAGAATCTTTATCTCAATCAGTCGCTTTGGCAGCAGGAAAATGGCTACTTCTCGTTTGATGCCGAACTGCTCACTCACCAAGAGTTAAGGTTTATTAACCCAACGGCCGAGCTTGGATTTGGGCAAAATGACATTAACGTTGAGCTGTTTAACGCCGACTTCAAACAAGGCTGGCTGCAATTTAAAGGCAAACTATCCCAAGAACGCATTGCGCTTGATGAACTCAGAGCCTCTGGCGTGAAGTGGCTTGAAGACCTGCCTCAAATGAGCAGCGAGTTAAAGGCGCTGGCTTTATCGCTCAACTCTCTGACCATCAAAGAGCTCGACGTGCGTAACAGTCAATTTATTCAAGTGGAAAAACGCCCCTATTGGCAGGTATCAGGACTGAGTATCGAAGGGCGTGACCTTGAGTTCATCAATCCCCAGCAAACGGGGTTACTGAACGGCAAGATTGAGCTAAGCGCTAGTAACGCCAGCCTAGATAACCTATTGAGCACTCAGTTGGTTGTGGAGATGCAAGCTGAGCAAGGGAACCTGAATCTGGAGCGCGCCTTCTTCCCGCTTCAGGCTGGCTACATCGAAGCCAATGGCCAGTGGGATCGTAGCAGCATCAGCGCTCCGTGGAGGCTAACCCTGCATGCCGATGGCGTACCTGCCGACTTACCACTGTTTGATGCACAGCTGCCATTTCACCTGCAAGGGATGGCAGAAGTTGAGCTTGATCTATCCGGTTTATCTGGTGATTACGCCATGTTTGCTCATAGCCTGTCCGGCGATGCCAAACTGCAACTGCATCAAACCACGCTCAAAGCAAAGAGCGCCGACGGTGGAACCAGTTTCGAACAGGAATGGCCATTAGAGACGATTTCGATTCAGGCCGACCGAGGGCGGCTGAGCCTTTCTTCCAAAGGAGAAGAAGCCGAACTGACAGGGCATATTGATATGCTAAAGCCGGAATTTGCGACGCTACTCTTTCGCACTCAAACCCCATGTCAGCGGTTGTGGTCGGATATTTTCAGTTTAACCAATGTAATTGAACAAACCTGCCAAGAGGTAGAGGTCGCGCCACCAGCCCATGCTGATGGCGTGCAACATCAAGAAGAGGCGTCTGACTCTTCCGGCAAAATCGCCTTGTAGTTGGGTAGCAGCATGTAGGTGCCAATGAACTCAACGGCGGCGTCATCACCGCTGTAGATAGTCACATGAATGACAATCCGCGCTTTGCGGCCAGACGCGAGTCGGTCTAAATCTCCACTGATGCCGTCAAGAGATGTCGATGCAACTGGATTCTGGGTCACTGGATGACGATAGCGGATCTGGCTGTCTGCCAGCACGATATCTCCGGTAAGATTACGCTCTTTCATCAATAACCATGTCATGCCCCATCCGGTTAAGGTCGCCAGCGTAAAGGCCGAGCCAGCAAACATCGTATTGTGTGGGTTTAGGTTGGGGTTTAATTGGGCACTACACTCAAACTGATAACCCGTGTATTGGTTAATCTTGATGCCCATTTTGTCACTGATGGGAATTTGATTTTCCCAACGCTCTTGCAGCTCCGTGCACCACTCCGGCTTGCGAAGGACATTGGCCATTGGATCAAGGGGTTTAACCATCTGTAGATGGCGAACAGGGCCACGCTCATCCGTCAGCTCACCTCGCCTCTCAAAGCCGTTTTTCTCATAGAAGGCGATCGCATCTTCACGAGCATTACACACCAAGCGCTTTGCCCCTTCTTGGCGAGCCAAGGATTCAAGAGCAACGAGCACGAGCGACCCCATCCCTTTGCTTCGGCGAGCACCTTTTACCGCCATATAGCGAATCTGACCTTCGCTATCAGGGGTGATGTATAAACGCCCAATCGCCATAGGTCGCCCACGGCCATCGACAATCATGCGGTGGTGACTCATTGGATCGTACTCATCTCGCTCTGAACCAAGCGGCATGCGCCAAGGCTCACGCAGCATTTGCCAACGAAAGTGATAGTACTTATTCAGTTGGTTTTCCGTTTTTGGCGTAATCAGCTTAAACATAAAAGTCCTTTTTTATGAAAGAGCGCCGCTCTTCCCTTCTAGCCTTTGTCTTTCATTATAGTGTGGCTAAACTTGTAGCCAGAATGTCACGGGTCCGTCATTCACCAGCGACACTTTCATATCTGCGGCAAACTGGCCTCGCTCTGTGGGTAATACCTCTGCACAGCGATCGGCAAAGTATTCGTACAAGCGCTCAGCGTCTGCAGGGTGAGCACCACGAGAAAACCCTGCGCGTGTTCCCTTCTTGGTATCAGCGGGCAACGTAAACTGCGACACCACTAAGACCTTGCCCTCAACTTGTTTGACATTGAGGTTCATTTTGCCTTCGTCATCACCAAACACACGGTAGGTAGTGACTCGCTCCATGAGACGCTTCGCTTTTGCTTCGTCGTCATCTTTTTCAACGCCCAATAGCACCAAAAGGCCGTGCTCAATTTCGCCAACGACTTCACCGTCGACACGAACGGCGGCTTCACTCACTCTCTGGATCAGGGCTATCACTGTGGTTTCCTTTCTTAGATGTTGATTGCGTTAAGTTTTCAGGCGAGTGTACCATTTCTTGCGGCTTGCTCCAGTGCTCTTTCTCCCCGAGCGCCGCCGTCACTTCGGCGCCAACAAGCACAATCAGCCAGCACAAATAGACCCAAACAAACAAGATTGGGATAGCGGCTAACGCGCCATAAATCAATTGATACGAAGGGAACTGGGTAATGTAAGCCGCAAATCCTTTCTTACTCGCTTCAAACAAAATGGCCGCAACAACAGCACCAATTAAAGCATGAGAAATGTGTACTTTTTTGTTGGGAACCAAAAGATAGAGGCCAACAAAGGCAAACAGGGAGAGCAAAAACGGTAACCAGCGCAACAATAAGTTATACACACCCGATACCGCTTCACTTTCTATAATTTTCAGCGAAGTCACGTATGAGGTCGCAGCAATACTGGCTCCAACCAGAATCGGCCCCAAAGTCAGTACCATCCAATACATCGAGAACGAGAACACCGCTCTGCGCTTGCGTCTGACTCGCCAAATGTAATTCAAATTCTTATCAATGTTAGAGATCAACATCAACGCAGCCACAAACAGAAAGCCACCACCGACCGCACTCATCTTGCCAGTATTTGAAACAAACTCGAGCAATGCTCCTTTCACTGCATCACCCGCCGCAGGGACGAAGTGGGTAATCACAAAGTCTTGAATCGCGTCACCCGCGTTTTCAAAAATGGAGAACGATGACAGAACAGACAACAACACCGTCAACATGGGTACGATCGACAATAAAGTAATATACGCAAGGTAGCCCGCATTGACGTTGACGCGATCATGCGCCATTCGGGCGATCAAATATTGCCCAAAAATCAGACTTTGCTTAAGAGTTTGCTCTAATTTCAACTTGTATCTCCTGACCGTCTCAGCCATCCTAACATCGTAATTCTAAAAGAAAGGACACAATCATGCCGTACATACTGGCTTTGGTACTATCCATTTTTACTCTAACAGGCTGCCAGTCCGCCTACTACTCAGCCATGGAACAAGTAGGCTACCACAAACGTGACATTATGGTGGATCGCGTTGAAGAAGCCAAAAAATCACAACAAGAAGCACAGCAAGAGTTCACGAGTGCACTGGACGCGCTCTCAGCACTCACCAACTTTGATGGTGGCGAGTTAGAAAGCGTCTATAACCAGATTAACGACAAATACCAAGACAGCGAAAAAGCAGCAGAAGATGTACGTTCACGTATTGCGGCGATTGAAGATGTGTCCGACGCTCTCTTTGCCGAGTGGCAAGATGAGTTAGAACTCTATACCAGCTCAAAACTGCGTCGTGCGAGCGAACAGAAGCTACGTGACACCAAATCGTCATATGCCACCATGCTGAAAGCGATGAAGCGTGCTGAGCAGAAAATGACGCCAGTCCTAAATACTCTGCGCGACAATACGCTCTATTTGAAACATAACCTCAATGCGAGTGCGATTGGCTCCCTACAAGGCGAGTTTTCGAATCTCGAGCAAGACATTCAGTTCGCAATCAAACAAATGAATGCCGCGATAGCGGAATCGGACAAGTTCTTGCAAAAGCTCAACCAAAAGTAAACAGACTCACCTCCTCCTTGTGGGGAGGTTTTAGCTTTCCCTCTCAAGCCCCAACGTTATTCGAACAAAGTCCACTCGCTCCGCCACACTTCCCCAAGGTACTTCCACCACGTGATAGCCAAGCTCTGCATAAGTCTCGACTAGGGTTTGATGAATTTGCAGCGCTTCTTCGAAACTGTGTGGGCGCACTTCATCTTGAACATAGATAGAGACTTCTGGTCGACAAGCAAGTACCTGAGGGTGGTATCCCCTACTCTCAGTGATAAACCTTGGCTCGACCTTACAGCCCCCCACCTGAAGATACGCCACAATATCTGGGATAGCGCGGTCAACGAACGCGACCTTGTGGTTCTCTGCTTCTCGCTTCTGATTTCCTATTAGCTCAAGGCACAAGTTGGCGAACTCAGGCAAGTTCGTCCAAGGCAGAATCCCCTCATCGAGTTGGCTTTGCTGTTCAATCAAGGTGCGTGAACCTTCAGCAAACGTCGCGTAGCCTAATTCTCCAAGCGCGTTGAGCAAGGTGGTTTTGCCTGCCCCTGGACCACCAGTAATGACAATTGGCTTCATAGTGTTATTCCTTCAAATACAAAAAACCCCAAGCAATGCTCGGGGCTTTAATGATTCTAATCTGTTAACGCAGATTATTTTGCAGCGCGAGACGCACGCTTACGATCCGATTCTGTTAGGAACTTCTTACGGATACGAATGCTTTCCGGCGTTACTTCTACTAGTTCGTCGTCATCGATGAACTCTAGAGCTTGCTCAAGCGTCATCACGATTGGCGGAGTAAGAACCTGCGCGTCATCCGTACCTGATGCACGAACGTTGGTTAGCTGCTTACCTTTCAGTACGTTTACAGTTAGGTCGTTGTCACGGCTGTGGATACCAACAACCATGCCTTCGTATACTTCAACACCGTGACCAATGAACATACGGCCACGCTCTTGTAGGTTGAATAGTGCGTTTGTAAGCGCCTTACCCATACCGTTAGAGATAAGTACACCGTTGATACGCTGGCCGATCTCGCCGCCTTTGTGTGGACCGTAGTGATCAAATGTATGGTAAAGAAGACCAGAACCTGACGTTAGCGTCATGAATTCAGTTTGGAAACCAATCAGACCACGAGATGGCATGATGAAGTCCATACGTACACGGCCTTTACCATCTGGAGACATGTCAGTCAGCTCACCTTTACGTAGGCCGATGTTCTCCATGATGCCACCTTGGTGCTCTTCCATCACGTCGATAGTTACCGTTTCAAACGGTTCCATTAGCTGACCATCTTCTTCTTTGATGATAACTTCTGGACGAGATACTGCTAGCTCGAAGCCTTCACGACGCATGTTTTCGATCAGGATAGATAGGTGAAGTTCACCACGGCCTGATACGCGGAATTTGTCTGGATCATCAGTTTGCTCAACACGTAGTGCAACGTTGTGTACCAGTTCCTTCTCAAGACGCTCAAGGATGTTACGTGACGTTACGAACTTACCTTCTTTACCCGCGAATGGAGACGTGTTTACTTGGAACGTCATGGTTACTGTTGGCTCATCTACAGACAATGCAGGAAGCGCTTCTACTGCGTTTTGTGCACAGATAGTGTCAGAGATTTTCAGCTCACCAAGACCAGTGATTGCGATGATGTCACCCGCGTTTGCTTGCTCAACTTCGTGACGTTCTAGGCCAAGGTAACCCATTACCGTGCCTACTTTACCGTTGCGAGTCTTACCGTCAGCACCGATAACTGTTACTTGTTGGTTTGGCTTAACAGAGCCACGAGTTACACGCGCAACACCGATAACACCAACGTAAGAACTGTAGTCTAGCTGAGAAACTTGCATCTGCAGTGGACCTTCAAGGTCAACATTTGGCGCATCAACAACGTCAACGATAGTTTGGAATAGAGGTTCCATGTTCTCGCCAGTTTCGCCTTCTTCTAGAGAAGCCCAACCGTTTAGTGCAGAAGCATAAACCACTTTAAAGTCTAGCTGGTCGTCAGTTGCACCTAGGTTATCGAATAGATCGAAGACTTGATCCATAACCCAATCAGGACGCGCGCCTGGGCGGTCAATCTTGTTGATAACAACGATAGGCTTAAGACCGTGAGCAAAAGCTTTCTGTGTTACGAAACGCGTTTGTGGCATTGGGCCATCTACTGCGTCAACGATAAGTAGTACTGAATCTACCATCGACATGATACGTTCTACTTCACCACCGAAGTCCGCGTGTCCCGGAGTATCTACGATGTTGATACGGTAGTCATTCCAGTTGATTGCTGTGTTCTTAGCAAGAATGGTAATGCCACGCTCTTTTTCGATGTCATTCGAGTCCATGACGCGCTCTTCTGCTTCGCCGCGAGACTCTAAAGTACCTGATTGCTGTAGTAGTTTATCAACCAGTGTAGTTTTACCGTGGTCAACGTGCGCGATGATCGCGATATTTCTTAATTTATCAATCTGTGGAGTAGCCATGGATTTGATTCACTCGATATAAGAAGCCCGCCGAGAATCTCCGCGAACTTATTTGATTAAAAAAACGGCCATAATGTACCAGATTTTAGCGAAAAACCCAGAAATATGTGATCTGTTCCGCTTCTTTTCAGCAGATATTTGATGACCACACCCAAGTTCCTTGTCCGATAAGCGAAAACCTCATTGACATAAGGGGTAAAACTAGGCTGAATGGAGTACGATTTTGTTTACTCTTGGTGCAACACAGATACAAACGCACCACTTTAGTGCAAAACAAGATCATTTTGGTGCAACTTTTCTGCACCAAGTTTAATCAAGCCCGCTAATTTATTGAAATTAATGGATTAATTTTTTTGGCACGGTTTTAGCTTTATTAAATTCAGCATCGATTAATACGATTGAAACGAAGTTAATCAATGCTGGATTATGAAACCAATCGAGCTAAACCGCTTTAATAACACTGGAGGTTATCCAAGATGTCAGTAGAAAACGTTCTATCGCTGATCCAAGAAAACGAAGTTAAGTTTGTTGACCTACGTTTTACAGATACAAAAGGTAAAGAGCAGCACGTATCTATCCCTGCTCACCAAGTGGACGCAGACTTCTTTGAAGAAGGTAAGATGTTCGATGGTTCTTCAGTTGCTGGCTGGAAGGGTATCAACGAATCTGACATGGTAATGATGCCTGACGCAGCATCTGCTGTTCTTGATCCATTCACAGAAGACGCAACGCTAAACATCCGTTGTGACATTCTTGAGCCTGCAACAATGCAAGGCTACGATCGTGACCCACGTTCTATTGCTAAACGTGCTGAAGACTACCTACGTGCAACTGGCATCGCTGATACTGTTCTTGTTGGTCCAGAGCCAGAGTTCTTCCTATTTGACGATGTTAAGTTCGCAACTGACATGTCAGGTTCTTTCTTCAAAATTGACGACGTAGAAGCAGCTTGGAACACAGGTTCTGACTACGAAGGTGGTAACAAAGGTCACCGCCCAGGCGTTAAAGGTGGTTACTTCCCAGTAGCACCAGTGGATTCTTCTCAAGACATCCGCTCTGCAATGTGTCTAATCCTTGAAGAGATGGGCCAAGTTGTAGAAGCGCACCACCACGAAGTTGCAACTGCGGGTCAGAACGAAATCGCTACTCGCTTCAACACGCTAACAGCTAAAGCTGATGAAATTCAGGTTTACAAGTACGTTGTTCATAACGTTGCTCACGCGTTCGGCAAAACAGCGACATTCATGCCTAAGCCACTCGTTGGCGACAACGGTAGCGGCATGCACGTTCACCAATCTCTAGCGAAAGACGGTGTTAACCTATTCGCGGGTGACAAGTACGGCGGCCTATCTGAAATGGCACTTTACTACATCGGTGGTGTTATCAAACACGCTAAAGCAATCAACGCATTTGCTAACGCATCAACGAACTCGTACAAGCGTCTTGTACCTGGCTTCGAAGCGCCTGTTATGCTTGCATACTCTGCACGTAACCGTTCTGCTTCTATCCGTATCCCTGTGGTACCAAGCCCTAAAGCACGTCGTATCGAGCTACGTTTCGGTGACCCATCAGCGAACCCATACCTATGTTTCGCAGCAATGTTAATGGCTGGTCTTGACGGTATTAAGAACAAGATCCACCCAGGCGAAGCGATGGATAAAGACCTTTACGACCTACCTGCAGAAGAAGCAGCAGAAATCCCAACAGTGGCTTACTCACTAAAAGAAGCGCTAGAGTGTCTAGACGCTGACCGTGAGTTCCTAACCGCTGGTGGTGTTTTCTCGGACGACTTCATCGACTCTTACATCGACCTTAAGTCTCAAGATGTAGAGAAAGTGAACATGACAACTCACCCACTAGAGTTCGAACTTTACTACTCTGTTTAATCAGGTTACGTAAGCAACAAAACGCTTTGTTGCACAAATTCAAGGCTCGCCTCGCAGGCGGGCCTTTTTCATATTTGTCACCTGACCGAGACCCTTTAGTATCATGCTGTCCACGATAATCCATCCGGAGAACAAGATGCACAAAGTGATCACTCTTCTAAGCATACTGCTCACCATATCCAGCTTAGCTTTCGCTCAAACTGTCTATACGTGGACAGACAACAATGGCGTGATTCATTTCAGTGACACTCCGAGTGGTAAAAACGTCAAAGCAATCCAAATGCCTGACTATCATCAGCCGTCCCCGCCCCCTGCTTTTGAAGCTGAAACAAAAGTTGATCCTAAGTCAGACAAAAAAGATAACCAACCAACAGCCTTGTCCTCCCTTGAAATCACGATAACCGCCCCTGAGCATGATCAAGCCTTACGTAGCAATGCCGGTATGATCACCATACGAGCCGAACTTAATCGTAAACTCTCTGTTGATGAGACCCTCCAACTCCAGATGGATGGTGCCAATTATCACGCTCCTACGACTCGCCCTCTATGGGAACTAAGAAACATCGATCGTGGAACTCATACCTTTGTTATTCAAGCCTATAGAGACGGCAAGCTTATTGCATCATCAAGTCCTATAACGGTGCATCTACTACGCAGTAGCCAGCAAAAAGCAGTCTCTCCAGTCAAAGCTCAGTAAATTGGTGACTTTTTTCTTCTGCTACGCCTAATCATGCGCCATACTTGAAAGAATCGTCGCACCACAATGGTGCAATGCACATTTTAAGTTCATGGATGAGAGGTTTTTTGTGAGTAGCGAGCTCGATACGATTGTTTTAAATCACCAAGTCACCGCGATTTTAGTGATGAATGAAACACTGCAAGTCAAATATGCCAATCCTTCAGCGGAGCAATTGTTTTCACAAAGTGCAAAACGCATTGTCGAACAACCTTTGTCCAAGCTCATCCAACACGCCTCGATGGACCTCGCGTTACTTTCTCAGCCACTGCAAAGCGGACAAAGTATCACCGATAGCGACGTCACTTTTGTCGTCGATGGCAAACCCTTAATGCTTGAGGTCACGGTGAGCCCAATTTCCTGGCACAGAGAACTGATGCTGTTAGTGGAAATGCGCAAAATCGGTCAACAACGACGTCTATCTCAAGAGCTCAACCAACATGCGCAGCAACAAGCGGCCAAACTGCTGGTCAGAGGCTTAGCCCATGAAATCAAAAACCCGCTTGGTGGTCTGAGAGGAGCGGCTCAGCTGCTGGAGCGTATGCTGCCCGATCAATCATTAACCGAATACACTCAAATCATTATTGAGCAAGCCGATCGCCTTAGAAATTTGGTCGACCGACTACTGGGGCCACAAAAGCCAGGGAAAAAGCAGCACGAAAATCTGCATTTAATCTTGGAAAAAGTTCGCCAACTGGTCGAGCTTGAGATTGGTCAATCGATCGTCATCGAACGCGACTACGACCCGAGCCTACCGGAGTTCTTAATGGATGCCGATCAAATAGAGCAAGCACTACTCAATATCGTTAGCAACGCGGGGCAAATCCTACAAGGCCAAGAAAACGGTAAGATCGTCATCCGCACCAGAACAGTGCATCAAGCCAACATTCATGGTCAGCGCTGCAAGCTCGCCGCTCGCATAGAGATCATGGATAACGGCCCCGGCATTCCAGCCGATTTACAAGACACCCTTTTCTACCCGATGGTCAGCGGTAGAGAAGGCGGGACAGGCTTAGGGCTATCGATTTCTCAAAACCTGATCGATCAGCATCAAGGCAAGATTGATGTCGAAAGCTGGCCAGGCAGAACCATATTTACAATTTACCTGCCAATTTAATATTACACACTATTTGCATTGCTGTGAGGAAACCAGAATATGAGTAAAGGATACGTTTGGGTGGTCGACGATGACAGTTCCATCCGCTGGGTAATGGAGAAAACCCTCTCTTCAGCAGGCATTAAATGCGATACTTTTTCCGATGCCGAAAGCGTTCTGCTGGCGTTAGAGCGCGAAAGCCCCGATGTTTTGGTATCGGATATCCGTATGCCTGGCATCGATGGTATAGAGTTATTACGCCAAGTCCATGAGCGATCACCCGATTTACCAGTCATCATTATGACTGCTCACTCTGATTTGGATGCAGCTGTGAATGCCTACCAAAAAGGGGCATTTGAATATCTACCAAAGCCATTCGATGTTGATGAAACACTGACCCTGGTTGAACGAGCGATTACACACAGCCACGAACAACGCCGAGAACAAGCCAATGCCGACACAGGCGATTACAGTGCGCCAGAAATCATAGGTGAAGCACCGGCCATGCAGGAGGTATTTCGCGCGATTGGACGCCTCTCTCGCTCTTCAATTTCTGTATTAATAAATGGCGAGTCGGGGACGGGTAAAGAACTCGTCGCACATGCACTGCATCGACACAGCCCTCGAGCGAGCAAGCCCTTTATTGCACTCAATATGGCCGCAATTCCCAAAGATTTGATCGAGTCGGAGTTATTCGGTCATGAGAAAGGCGCGTTCACTGGTGCGAATACCGTGAGACAAGGGCGATTTGAACAAGCCAATGGCGGAACACTGTTTCTCGATGAAATTGGCGATATGCCACTCGATATTCAAACCCGACTGCTGCGTGTGCTCGCTGATGGTCAGTTTTATCGAGTGGGGGGGCACTCTCCCATCAAAGTCGACGTGAGAATTGTGGCAGCGACTCACCAAAACTTGGAAAAACTGGTGCATCAAGGGGATTTTCGTGAAGACCTTTTTCACCGTTTGAACGTCATTCGAATTCAAATCCCAGCTCTACGAGAGCGCAGACAAGACATCGAAAAACTCACTTTACACTTTCTGGCTCTTGCCGCGGAAGAATTGGGCGTCGATGTAAAAACGCTGCATCCTTCAACGGTAGAGCGCCTCAATAACCTCGAGTGGCCAGGCAACGTACGTCAGCTAGAAAACATCTGCCGTTGGCTAACCGTTATGGCAAGTGGTAGTGAAGTCTTACCAAATGACTTACCTGCAGAATTGATTGAAGAGAAGCCTCATTTAGGTTTTGATAGCGACACGACTTGGCAAAAACAGCTCGCGACGTGGGCAAAAAAGTCGCTCACCCAAGGAGATACCGAGTTACTTTCTTACGCACTTCCTGAATTTGAACGTATACTTTTGGAAGTAGCACTCGAACATACGAACGGTCATAAGCAAGATGCCGCAAAAGTTTTGGGGTGGGGACGCAACACACTCACTAGGAAACTCAAAGAGCTTTACTAAAGAAAGATATACTCAGTAATGCAAATAAGAGGCGTAAAAAGCGCTCGTAAGTTCTCGCTTCTAAAAACACAGTGGTCTCTTTTTCACCAAAAATGGCTCGCTCGTTGTATTTAAAGAATATAGAATCCAGTATATTGCATTAATAGAATTAATAGTATGTCAACGACCACACAGATTACGCTCCGAACTGCCGTTGTCCTCCCATTCGTAATGATTTTTATTATTACAATTGGGGTGATTATCGCTGTTCAGAAAAAGAGCTATGAAGAGATGGTGGTTGACATCAGTGATAAGCAGCTCTCTTCGTTAACTGACAATGTGACACTAGAGCTCAATAAGTTCTTAACCAAACCTTTCGAAGCGAGCCTCGCTCTCAGTCATAGTATTGGCTACAACCAACTCTACACCCCCGGAAATACGACTCAGATTGAACATTTTCTTCTTTCAAGCTTTAGAGATCTGTATCAATCGATCCCTCACCTCGATGTGATTGGATTCGGCGGCGAGAATGCCGAATATACTGGCTTTCGCAAAGAGGCGAACAAAGGCTACACCCTAATGATTCAAGATGACCGCACAGAGCAAAAGCTGGTGATATATCGCGGTCAGGTAATCAGTGAAGATGTGCGTTCGGTCATTCATGGCTATGACCCTAGAGTGCGCCCTTGGTACGCTCCTGTAGCGGATCGCCAAGTGCCTATGTGGTCGTCGATTTATGCCAACGCTGATGAGCGTCAAGAAATTACGCTCTCCGCGCTCACCCCCGTATTTCATGACGATGAGTTTCAAGGAGTCGTCGTCACAGACGTAAAAATTGATACCTTCAATACTTTCTTAAACCAACTTCAACAAAACACCAATGCCGTCGTTTTTATTGTCGATGACAAGAAGCGCTTGGTCGCTCACTCCACAGGTGGCAGTGTTGTCTCTTGGGGTACCCCCTATAGCAAAAAAGGTGACCGTTTATTAGCAGTAGAGAGTGCGAACCCTGTCGTCAACTCAAGCGCAGAGTATGCAGAGTCATTGGGCCTGTATGAGAAACAAGAAACCCAGCACTTTACTGTCGATATTAATGGTGAACGTTACTTCAATCATCTCACCCCTTATGTTGATCAGTACGGTTTGAACTGGCAAATAGGCATGGCGATCTCTGAGTCAGACCTGCTCGGTAAACTTCCCGAGAGCCAAAGACACAGTTGGATTTTGGGGATTGTGGCCAGCTTAATTGGCATCTTCATTGGCTTAATCGCCTTCAATCGCATCGTCGCACCCATTACCTCTACCGCTGATGCAGCTAAACATCTAGCGAAGGGGGACTGGGATAGTCACATGCCAAAACCTGGAAGCATCTACGAAACCAGTATGTTGGTGTTTGCTTTCAATGAAATGGCCAACAACCTCAAAGCCTCTTTTCGAGCCCTACGCACGCAATTGCTCTACGATTCACTGACAAAACTCTACAGTCGTGAAGGTTTGATCGATACCTGTGACACCCTTGATAAGCTCGATGGCACACTCATGCTTATTGGGATAAATAAGTTTAGAGACATCAATGACAGCTTAGGCCACTACAAAGGGGATCAACTTCTCGTCATCATCTCTGAGCGTTTGAGGTCTGTATTCTCCAATGAGTGCTATTTATCTCGAATTGGCGGTGATGAGTTCGCGATCTACATCCCTGGTCCTCAAGACAAAGAACAAAATAGCTTAACGGCGAATCGAGTATTGCAGGCTTTTGCTTCTCCGTTTGTTATGGAGTACGAGAGTATTTTGGTGAGCATCTCAGTAGGGATCGTTACTCAAGGTCCAGACCAAAATATGACTCTATGGCTAAGAAACGGCAGTATTGCTCTGAGCAATGCGAAACAAGAGCTCACTCGAATCAGTTACTACAGCCCAGAGATGGCCGATGTGTCACGTAAACGGACTCTGATGCTATCAAAAATTAGAGAGGCTATTGAGAACAAAGAGTTTATTCCTTTCTACCAGCCAATTGTTGATATCCGCAGTGGCAAAGTACTAGGCGCAGAAGCACTCGCTCGCTGGCAGTCTCCGAGCTCAGGCCTCGTTTCCCCACTCGACTTTATTCCAATCGCGGAAGAAAGCGGGTTAATCGGTCAAATAGGTGAGCAAATTCTGATGCAGGCGTGTAACGATGCCGTAAAAGGCATAAAAGAAGGCAAGTGGGATACGGAGTTCCACCTACACGTTAACCTTTCGGTGAACCAACTGTCACAACCGGACTTCATCGAGACATTGCAAAAAGTGCTGACTATCTCAGATTTAAATCCGAGCAACTTAACCTTAGAAATCACCGAGTCTCGCATCGTCGACAACGATCCAGTGACGATTCAAAACATGCAGGCAATTAGAGAGCTAGGTGTGCAAATCGCGATAGATGACTTCGGTACAGGCTACAGTTCTCTTGCCTACCTGCATAAATTACCCTTTGATTGCCTCAAAATAGACAGAACTTTCATCAACAAGTTAACTCCCAACGATCTCGATACTTCAATTGTTGCCGCTGTCATCAACATGACGCGCGGAATGAAAGTCGACATTGTCGCAGAAGGGGTCGAGACAACAGAACAGGCTAAGATGCTTGCACAGTTAAACTGCCATCAAGCACAAGGGTTCCTTTATAGTCGCCCTGTCCCTTTCCAAGAGTGGCCATCTAACTTGGGTTAACTGGGACCAATCCCCCCTCCCAGTTTTCAAACTAGAGCTACACGATCCATATCCCTCAACGTTGGCTAAACTGTATGTGTTCCCTCAACATAATTTTGAAGGAGTACAGCATGCAATGGAAGGCTTGGATATGGTGGTCATTACTCATGTACGCTAGCAGTTCATGGTCTGCCGACACCTGCATCTTAAAAATGGGTTATCGCACGAATGAAAGGCTCCCCCTGATTTCCGCTTCCCCTGACAACAGTGGTCTTTATCAACACTTCTACCAAGCCATGGCGGATCATCTAGGTTGTGAATTAAAAATTATTCGTGGACCCAAGAAACGTATCCTGAAACAGCTCGAAGATGGTGAAATAGACTTCTATCCAGGCTTTAACTACAACGAGTATAGAGCCCTGTACACCTACTACATTGAAAACGGATTTCCCGGAGGGGAAATAGGCATATCACGCTCTGACTTTGCTGATATAAATCATTTGGAAGAGTTAGAAGGCGCAACAATCCTTCAATCTCTGGGCTCTCCAGACTTTGTCCGAGATCTCGAGAACATTCGCATCTATGCTGTACCAGAAATGACTATCGACAAAGCAGTCAATCTATTGAGGAAAAAACGAGGCGACTTTTATATCTATAACCGCGCTTCATTGCTCTACTATCTGAGGACGAACAAGAGTAGCGATATCAAGATCCACCCTAACTGCTGCGGTGGTGTGGAGCCTATCTACCTTGGCTTTTCTCGTCAATCTGAGCACTATTCGGAAGCCCCAAATCCCCACTTTGATCCTAGCCAAGAGTTGAGTCCCACCAACTTTCCCGTAACGCTCAGTACAGATTCCAAAGCATTCCAGATTGAAAAGATATTAAAGGAAATGAAAGAGAGTGGAGAAACAGACGCCATCTACAAGCAATACTACTGAGCACTCACTGATGACAGAAAGGCTAATTTATACAGAGATGAAATGAAAAAAGCCTCGCTATTTCTAGCGAGGCTTTTCAATGTGGCGGAGAGATAGGGATTTGAACCCTAGATACGCTATTAACGTATGCCGGTTTTCAAGACCGGTGCTTTCAACCACTCAGCCATCTCTCCACAAATTGTCATCGTCAGATTAGTACACTGATGATGTTGTTACACGTATTACGGGTAACGATACCTTTTTGTCTTCACTTTTTAAAAAGTGAAAATAAATTTAAAGCCTGGCGATGTCCTACTCTCACATGGGGAAGCCCCACACTACCATCGGCGCTAATTCGTTTCACTTCTGAGTTCGGCATGGAATCAGGTGGGTCCAAATCGCTATGGTCGCCAAGCAAATTCTTTAATTCGGAAAGCTGTTTGCGTTCTTACACATTCAATGTTCTAGT
>NZ_JWLV01000019.1 GCF_000808535.1 Vibrio sinaloensis | reverse complement strand
TAAGTGAACGGCATTAGAGCCTAAGGCTCCTTTTTTAAAACTGAGATAGCTTGTCGTAACGAGAATCTTTTAATGCGTCTTTAACACGCTTAAGGTTCTCTCTAAAGCCTGTGCCTCTGCGCAATGTAAAGCCTGTTGCAAGGACGTCAATTACGGTCATCTGAACAACTCGACTTGCCATTGGCATGTACACGTCTGTGTCTTCTGGGACATCAAGAGAAATCGACAATGAACTTGCTTTATCAAGTGGTGAATCTTTCGCGGTAATCGCAATCACCGTTGCACCATTTTCGCGAGCAAGGTTGGCAATCTCAACCAGACTTTTGGTACGACCTGTATGAGAAATCAACACAACCACATCATTGTCAGTACAGTTAATACAACTCATGCGCTGCATTACGATGTCTTCAAAACAAGTGATTGGAATATTGAAGCGAATGAACTTGTTTTGCGCGTCTTTCGCCACTGCAGACGATGCACCCAAACCGAAAAACGAAATTCGTTTCGCTTGGGTTAGCAGATCTACAGCACGATTGATTTGCATCGAATCAAGGCTATTTTTCGCAACATCCAGACATGCCATGGTAGATTCAAAAATCTTGTGCGTGTAGGCGTCTGGTCCATCGTCTTCTTCAACGTTACGATTTACGTATGGCGTACCGTTCGCCAAACTTTGGGCCAAATGCAGTTTAAAGTCTGGAAAACCTTTGGTATCCAAGCGTCGACAGAAGCGGTTAACCGTTGGCTCACTTACATCAGCCATCTTTGCCAGCGTAGCAATACTAGAGTGAATCGCAGTTTGTGGAGACGCCATAATAACTTCCGCTACTTTGCGTTCTGACTTACTGAAATTCTCTAGGTTTTTCTGAATTTTTTCTAATGTGTTCATAGTGTTCACGAGGGTAAGAGAACAACTCGCTAGACATACCAATCGAAATATTCGAGAGGAAACAAACTGTTCCCTAATAGGTACTCACTATCTAGCGCCATAGGGCCAGTATAAACCTAAGCCATAGGTTTACAGTAACAATTATCGGCTCGAAGTGGTGATAATATGACAAGCCTCAAACTAAATTTTGTCAAAACTACACAAATGAAATCTAACCCGCACATTTCATTGCTTATTTGGCCAGTATTGTTGCTCGAATTACAAGATCTTAGAAAGAAACTTTCACTTGTTGCTGATTGAATCGACGACTGATTCGATTCTAGCCATTAAATTCGGTGCTGTTTTTGCGATCTCACGTTGCTCGACCAAAACAGAGCTAAGAATGTCTCGGCTGGTTAACGGGTTGGCTAACACCACTCGGAATACGATGGTATTCAAACGCTCCCACTGACTAGGATTTAAACGAGTCCTTGATACGAAGGACTTACCCGTTTCACGCTGACGCTTTTGAATGTATTTCGTTAACTCGTTGAGAAGCTCATTGAGTTCTGCTTTTTGGGTGGAGTCTGCTTTTTCTAACGCGTGACGCACATGAGTTGGGATGTAGCGATAGGTAAGTAAACAGAGTTCTGGTTCTGAAACGAGTTCAAAGTCAGGCTGCTGTTTGATCAATGAAGCAAAGTACTTGGCTTTCTCGATACTCTGATCGATCAACAATTCATACCCAGGACGGCTGATAATGTGCATGGCTGCGTAAACCAGCATCGCCATACCGGAACGCGATCCTTCCAGTGTGTGGCTACCAAGGTCTTTCGAGCCCTTACGCAGAATATATTGAGCGTGGTGTTCAATAGACTTCATGGCGTCAGGGTTTTTAAATAGCACCATTCCCGCACCCATTGGGATGTAGAGCTGCTTATGCGCATCAATAGTCACTGAGTCAGCCAGTTCCACCCCATCGAGCAATTGACGGTAGTTGTTTGACATTAAAGTCGCGCCACCCCAGGCAGCGTCGACGTGGAAATGGCAGTCTTCTTGTGAACAAATATTGGCGATGTCACGCAAAGGATCGATATTGCCTGTTTCCGTCGTGCCAGCTACCCCAATCACAGCGAATGGTTTGATGTTGCTTTGCTTTAACTCGGCGATTTTCTCTTGCAAGGCAACAGGGTCAATGCGGTTGTTGTTGTCTGTTTTGACAGCAACTAACCCCTCTTGACCGATGCCTAAAACATCTGCGGCTTTTTTCAATGAGTAGTGGCCGCGCTCTGAAACCAATACCGCTAATCCTTCATAGCCGTAGTGCTTCATCGCTTTGAATAAGCCTTCTTTTTCAACACCTTTGAATTCACCTTGTGCTCGCAGTGCATTATTGCGAGCGACCCAAAGCGCGGTGATGTTGGCGATGGTACCACCCGAGCAGAAAGCGCCAAGGGAATGATTTGCGCTGTGCATCCACTGGCTGTAGAAAGAGTCTTCGCGGTGATAGATAAGGCGATGCAGCATCCCAAGAACTTGACGCTCTAGCGGAGTAAACGCTTTTGATGTCTCAATTTTCACCAAGTTTTGGTTAAGTGCGATCATGATTTTAGACAATGGCATTAGAAAATAGGGTAATGCGGATGTCATATGACCAATGAAGCTTGGTGCCGAGGTATGGACGGAGTGAGAGACGAGTGTGTCGAGCAGGTGTTGTGTATGGTCCGAAACGAACTCCGGTTGCTCAGGAATCGTCGCGTTAGAGAAATCTTTCTCAATCTCCCAAAGCGGTTTTTCTTCAGCAACGATATGCTCACGCAAAAACTTATTTAAGTTGCGTGATAGCTCTTCGTCAATTTGGGTTAGCGTTGAGTCTGGCCCTTCAGGTACTGTGAAAATTCGAAGTAAACTTTCGAAGCTCACATCAGCCGTTTTATGTTCAGATACCATACAGCTACATTGCTCTAATCTTTTTTCTTGCAAGCGGGACAATCTAAACGAAAACGGGCACAAAGTCCCGTTTTAAATTCGCTAATCTTAGTTTTAAGTCCGTTAAATTGGTGGCGATTTGAGCGAAAAATCGGCAATACGTTATTGACAGTTAATCGACTCTAACTCTTTGATCGCTGCATTATAGCGCTGCAATGCGGAGTCGATTTTTGTAGGGTGACTTAAAAGGTCGGCAAAGGCTGAACGCAATTCGTAGTTCTTCTCGTGTGGCTTAGCTTGGCGGTCTGCAAAAGTGGTTTTGGCTAGTTGCCCTAGCTCATCACTACGCGACGCAAGCACTTTGATGTCTTTTTGTTCCAACTGCAACCAACCTTCGACTGGTTGGGCTGTTGCAACTTTCGTTGCGTCATTGTCAAGGTAGTAGTGGACGGCGGCACGATTAAGCTCAAAGTGGTTAACACGACCATTCAGAAACCACTCAGAAACTTCGGCTAAATCCGGGTATTGCTCAGCAGTGAGTTTTGACAAATCTTCATACCAATGCAGTGATGCATCGATATAAGCATCGTATTTTTTTGATAGACAAGCATTGTCGGCTGCAACAGCGAGGGACGATGAGGCACTTAGAGCGAGTGCAACAATCAGGCGTTTCATATTGATTCCTTTTGAATAATCGTTCTTATAGGCTCCGCAGATTGTAATTCAATTCTACGGGTGACTTTAAATTAGGGCTTTCTAAATTAACATTGAGCGTCGTGGTTAATATAGTGAATTTTGATGATGAATCCTGAGATCTAGCTTGCAAGAGAGACAAAGAACAGCATCATAACTGGGACAAGCAGACTGAGAATAAACCCACTAACGATAGCAATAGGCACACATCGAACGCCACCTGTGGTTTGTATGACCGGCAAAGTAAAGTCCATAGCTGTTGCCCCCGCGTATCCTATTGCAGTGCATGGTCGTGTGCGAATGAATAAAGGAATCAGTACCAATGCGATCAACTCTCGCAGCAGCTCAATCATAAATGACGCGCCACCGTAAATCGGACCAAATGCATCACCCATCAAGATGCCTGCTAATGAATACCAGCCAAATCCAGAAGACATCGCGAGCGCTTTGAACAGGTCAATTTCGAGGATTTGCGCGGCGATGATTCCTCCAAGCATCGAACTCACTATAATGAGTAATGCAATCACCATCCCATGTTTGTTGAGGAGTATTTGGCGTAATGTTAAACCGCTATTGCGCAGTTGAATGCCAATGAAGAACAGCAACAAGAAGAGAATCCATTCGCTCGCCGTATCGACCCAATTAAGTTCATAAGGCAGTGCCAGTCCGACAATTAAACCGCCGCCGACTACAAGGATGAGTTTAACGGATTCCAACGCCATACTAGACAAAGGAAGCTTACTATTGCTCGCGTCTGTCTGGATGGGTAAAAACTTATCGACTAAGGGCAATACCGCTAGGTTGGCTAAGCTTAGGCAAGTGAAGAACACCGCAGTGAACTTTAAAATAATTTGCAGATTTTGCCCGAGGTTGTCGAGCGCAGCCAAGCTCAAACCCATCAGCGCAAGTATGACGTAGATAAGGTTTGAGGTGGTTTTATTGATCTTATTGAGCAGTGACTGGCTTGGTATCGAAATGAAATACCCGACAACAAGCGGGGTAAAGATAAACAACATCCCTGAAAACATGATACTTCCTGTACATTACAATCCACTCGCGCTGATTAACTCATCAATTTGCGCATTGAACTCAATATCACTTAAATTACTGAGTTTGTACAGTATATCTGCACCTGTAACGTCAAATTCTACCGAATGTTCATCTATGTTTTCGTCTTGACGGCGGAACATTAAGATATGATTCGCGATTCTCGCCAACGCGAGATAGCTGACCGCTTCCTCCGATGGTTTAATCGCTTGATTCGAAGCAACCTCTAAGAAGTCATCATCAAATCCCCAGCTTTCTAAAACAAGCTTGCTCGCTTTGGAACATTGATTGTCGAAGATCTGGAAAGCAATTTCTTCGTCGAGGTAGTTGCCATTTTCCAAATAGTAGTGGTACTCGTTGACGATACAGAAAAGACCGATGTCAGCGAGCAAACCAGTAAGTAGCGCTTTGTCCGCTTCTAGGTGCTTGTATGCCTGTGAGCCACTTTCACGGAATCCTTTTGCCACGAGGACCATCGTTGCCGCCAATTCGCGAGAATTCGCCGCACTTTGAACTAAGATTTTGTTGCAAGAGCCGCTTAAATTGACAGAGTGTTTCAACTGCTCAATCGCTTGTGCAGTCACGATATCTCGTACTCGAAGAATGCCCAACCGAGATACCGCAGTAACCAAGTCGGTACATGTGATGTTTCGGCGGTTAAATATCACCGAATTTGCCACGCGAATAACAATAGCGGCGAGCCCAGGATCTTCCAACAGTGAGTCTGCGACATCTGCTACCGTGGTTGTATCTTGGGTGCACAAACGCTGAATCTTTAAGACTACGTCAGGAATTGGAGGAAGTGATATTTTCTTATTAGCGATAGAATGCTCAATAAGTTGAGAAAACTCAGTCTCAATACCTTTGACTAATAGGTCTTTATTTTGTGGGAGCCAGTAAAATGCTAGGTGATTCATACAGTATTAGAAAGTAAATTCAACGTTTACAGTGTAACGTTTCTCTCTGTATTTAAGCAAACAATTGCTTTCTAATATTGATATTTTTCGCAACGACATATTTCACGAGCGAAATTGCTCGCACTTCTGCATGGTGGGGACTTAGGCGTGATTGATCTCTCATAAAATTCGTCATTAAGTTTAATCGATGTGACGTATGCACAGACTTATTTCGTTTCGTTAACTATCATTTGGGTACTTGCTGTGGTTGGACGAACAACATTATAAATTTCATAGTTCAACCGACAGATTTTTCGCTTATAACTGCTGCTATCTGGTGATCGTAAATAATCGGGGTTTCGATATTTGAAGGATCAATGGATATGACAGAGCAACATTTTATTCAATATGTAAACAAGTTTGGCATGTTTCAAAAGCGTTCGATGTTTGGTGGAACAGGATTGTTCAGGGAAGACGCCATGTTCGCTTTACTTAGCGCAAACAAGATCTTTATCCGTGGTGGGGACCATTTAGATAAAGAGTTTTCTCAGCTTGGTTGCGAGAAATATCGCCATGTTAAGAAACAGACAACGGCGACCGTAAACTATTATGATATTACGGAACTGTTTGAATCGGACAGCGATCGTTTGGATGACCTTGTTAAGCAATCTATCGATTACTCGGTGTCTGAGCGACAGTTTAAACGTTCAGCGGCAAATCGTAGACTGCGAGACTTGCCAAACATGCAGCTCACTTTAGAGCGTATGGTAAAAAAAGCAGGCATCGATGATGTTGATACGTTTATGGAACTAGGTGCTCCGGCGGTATTTGCTAAAGTTAAGCAAGCCTACGGAAGCGATGTAGACGTTAAGCTACTTTGGAAATTTGCTGGTGCTATCGATGGTATTCACTGGAAATTAATCCAGGAGCCACGCAAACGCCAGCTATTGGCAAGCTGCCCATAAAGGTTTGTTTATCAACTTGTTATTATTGCGGCAATCAGAATGAAAAAACCGAGGCAAGTGCCTCGGTTTTTTGTTTAAGATTCTAAACGGATTAGAATTTGAAACGCGTGGTAAACATCAATTGATCACCGTACGTGTCATTGATGCGCGCTTCACCACCGATCGAAAACAGCTCTGTTGAGTGGAAGCGTGCGTATGCAGAACCAATCCAATCTTCTTCACTATCGATAGAGGTGTAACCAACTTTGCCGCCCACTTCGAGTTGCGGACCAAGCCATTGGCGAACACCAAGATTCAGTTCAAGACCTGTGTCGGTGCCGCGTGTGTCATCATTGTCCACCAAACGGAACAACATCTCACCAGTGAAATCAGCCCAGTTATTGATAGGTGCGTGGAAGCCAAAACCCGCGCCTGCGTCAAAATCACCTTCGAATTCAGAGTCAATACGACCGACAAGGTGGGCATTTGGGTGAACAGTTTTGCTCATTGCAGCACCAAAAGTCACTGGGCTTGCGCCAATTCGAGCTTCAACGTAGTCGTAGCTAAAGTTGCTCATTACGGTTGGGCTGTTTGGATCAATTTGAGCGAAAGATTGACCAGATGCTAGCACTAAAGCTGCGGCTAAGATTGTTTTACGCATAAGGACGATAAACCTTTATCTTGTTAATTTCCTTGGTCTTAAGCGACGACTCGCTATGACGATAAATCGACATCATAATGCATCCAAGCGGTTGCCACTATAAAAATGTCATTGTTTTGTCGTGATAATAAGAATCTAGCAAGCTATGTGCCAAAATCGTTTAACTACTCACCATAATTGAGGCGATTTTTCGCCATTTCCTCAAATATTTTTTCAGTGTTCAGTACCGATGCCCAGGACATGAGTTCAGGCTCATTCTCAATCATGTATTGGGTCAATTGTTCTTTGATGACATTACGTAACTCATCGCCACGCCAAGGTTTAGCAATGTAAAAGTGAAGGCTAGAGTGGTTAATGGCTTCGACAGTATCTTCGAGTCCTGCTTGGCCGGTGAGGAGCAGTTTTCGGGTCGCTTGAGTGGATGCTTGCTCGTTTAGCTCAATAAGAAAACTGATCCCAGTTTGCTCGGGCATGATATGGTCGCAAAGGATGAGCGCCAATTTTATGCCGTCGCATTCAGCATCTTCAATGATCTGTTTGGCTTCTTGCACAGATTCGGCTGCCTCTAACGAAAAATGCTCTTCGAATTCATCCAAATCTTGGACAACGCTATCGAGAACTTCTCTTTCATCGTCGACGCATAAGATAAGGTATTTACTCATGTTAAGTTCCTCGTTATTGGTTAGTCTTGGCTAAAGGGCAGCCAAACCGACATTTTTGTGTATTGGTGTTGTTCTGACTCCACGCTGATGAAGCCGCCGTGTTGTCGAACGATTTGTTGGCAAACGGACAATCCAATCCCTAAACCGAAGTTGCCTTCTTTTTTAGTCGTGAAATTCAATTCAAAAATCTGCTGCTGAAGTTCAACAGGGATACCGTGTCCATTATCTTCGAAGCTCGCCACAAACCATTGGCGTCTGTCTTTTGTCACCAGTTCAGTCGTGATGCGCAGTTTTCCTTTTGCTGGGAACGCATCAATGGCGTTAGAAATTAAGTTGGTCCACACCTGCTGAAGGGCGATGGGCAAACAGTACACTGAGTTTGTCGAGCAAAATGCTTTTTCTACCTTATGAAGTTTGAGTTTGCTTTCGAATATCACCAAGGTGTCTTCGATACCCTCGTGGATATCCGCTCGGTGGAATCGTTCATCATCAGAACGCGCGTACCCTTTAAGGCTTTTGACCATATCGGCAATTCGTAGCGCACAGACGTTGATTGATCTTAGCGTCGACCCTGCAAGGTAATAGTGTTCAAGTTGCTCTAGATCGCCGAGCAGGGTTGGGTCTGAGTTTCGGGCGCGATCGAGCCAAGGTTGATACTGGTGTAAGTTTAACTTGACCAGTTTTTTGGCTACTCTCCGGTTGTTGATTTGCTCGTTGACCGTGTTGACTAACGCACGTTCGTCTGCGGTTGATCGCGGTTTTGCCGAAAGTGCGTGCGTCAATATTTCGATGTTTTTGCTATTACTATCGAGTTTAGGTGCATCGACCAAGACCTGTATTTTATCGGTTAACGTTTCTGTCCCACGTAAGATGGCGGCGACTGGGTTGTTGAGCTCGTGTGCGACACCTGCAATCAACTGGCCAAGCATGGCCATTTTTTCTCTCTCAACCAGTTGTTTTTGTGCCTGTTCGAGTGACTCTAGCGTTTTCTGCAATTCAAGTTTTGTCGTGATGCTTCGCTGCAAGCGACGATTAAAGTGACGTAGTAGTAAGTTAGTGAATAGCGGCAATAATTCGGTGTTTGAGTGCATTACCTCGGCAAACACTTCCCGCTTAAGCTTGATCACCTCGGTCGGTTTAAGCGTAATCGCCGTTGAAAAAGAGGGCTCTCCTGTCACAAAGGACATCCCTCCAACAATGTTACCTTGTGTATGCCTAACGACTTCTCGTTGTACGCCCGTGTCGTCTTTCTTGTAAAGCGCAACTTCACCTTTGGTAATGAACCACAAAAAGCTATTTTCTTCCCCTTCTCGGGTTAGTAGGTGATCGGTGGAATATGTGCGGCAGGCTTTGGTTTCATCTTTGTCTGCGAAAAAGGCGAGTAGGGCGTCGGTGACTTGTTGGGCGAGCTCTTGATCGGAGAGTCGATGGTGTTCACTAATAAACCCTTCTCGATACGAGCGCATTTTATTGTCGATGTGGGCTCTAAGCAGGCGCTGGTGGTCGAGTATTTGGCTGTAATGGAGCAGGTTTTCCGAGTCATTCTCGAGAATGAAGGTCGTGAGTTCTTTTTGGACGGTTTTATGGACGAGGTTGTCTTGTAGCGGTTTAGTTAAACAGTGATCTAGGCGTCCATCGTTGACAGCAGACAAAATGGCTTGAATGTCTTGACCGCAACTGATCAGGATTTTACGAGCTTGCTGAGTGTGGCTCATTTTGTCTAGCTGGATTAAAAAATCAGCACCATTGAAACTTTCGTTGTGGCTGGCGATAACTAATGCGACGGTCTGCTTTTGCTCCAAGCAGTAATCCAATGCAGCGTTTGCATCGTCAATTGAGTCTTCGGTATGTAGATCGAATCGAGATGAAAAAGGGCTCAACTCACGACGCAGTTGTTCGACACTGACGGGATTATTATCAAGACACAAAACGGCAAATTGATTCACGTATGGGTTCTCATTCGACAAACACATTGGCTACTGTATCAGGCTCGCGCGAATTTGTTTGAGAGCTGAGTATTAGAATGCTTGCTCATTTTGGAAGAAAGCCAATACTCTGATTTATCTCAATGTTTTTTGGTGTACACTAAATCAAATTTATTGTTAAAGATGATGACATGAACCAGCTTAAAAAATATGGCGCTATTGGTGGCGCGATTGCTCTTGCTTTGTGTTGGCCACTTGCGGTTGGTCAAATCGGCCAGAATGTGGTGACTGATGGTATAAACCAACTGAATTCGGGAAGTGTAACGGCAGAAATCGTCAAGTATGACCGTGGTTATCTCTCTTCTGAAGTGCAAACGCGGTACGTGGTCACCGACCCAGAAATGGCAGAGATGCTAGCCGCAGATGGCTTACCTAACCAGTTTGTGGTGAATAGTCATGTTTCTCACGGTTTACTGAGCCTAAAAGCGCATTCAGTACTGGATGATGTCGATGAACTACCCGTGACTCTTGATACGGTGACACAGTTAAACGGCAATACCGACTTTACCCTTACTTTTGACGCTTGGCATCAAGCCACTGACGATGTTGACGGCGCGATGGTGTCTATTTCTCGTTCTGTCCTTCAAGGTCATGCGACTGTCCTCGGGGAGATAACCTATGATCTCAACGTACCTTCAGTCGAAGTGGATTTTAATAGTGGTGAGAAATTACTGCTGTCTGCACTGAAAGGTAGTGGTCAAGGTCGTATGTCAAATGGCTTATGGCTTGGTGAGCAAATGATGCGCTTTGGTGATGTTTCTATCTCAAGCACTGACCAAGTGACTATGTTTGGCATGAAAAACGCACAGTACGAGTTTTCTTCACTAGTAGAAGAAACGACCCAGCGTGTCAGTAGTCAGCATGTCTTTTCGGTAGAAGACCTGGTGACCACAGAAGGAACGGTAGACAAGTTATTGGTTGATGTTGAACTGGGTAACCTCGACAGCGAGTCGTTTGAACATTTGTTGAATCTTTATCAAAGTAACCCAGTGTTAACGGAAGAAGATGTACAAAGCGCAATTCCTTACGTTGAAACTTTGGTCGAAAAAGGTTTCTACTTGTCGATGAACAAAATGGCCTTAACGCTAGGAGACAATGGCGAGTTTGAAAGCCAGTGGAAAATCACCTTGCCTGAGGGTACAGACAACATCACCCAAAACCCTGCGATGATCCTTCCAGCACTGACTGGTCAATTGGATACCTTTTTCTCCAATGAATTGGTTGAGCAATACCCATTTATTAAGCAAGGTGTTGATGAAGCGATCGTGATGGAGTTTGTCGAGCAAACGGACAAAGGTTATCAAATCAACGCAGAGCTAAAAGAAGGCAATTTATTGTTTAAGAGTGGCCAAGAAATTCCCCTTATGGCGCTGCTGATTTCAGGTGCGATGCAGCCATAAGTATTCTTTTTCAATGTTTATTAAGAAAAGAGGTCTAAAGACCTCTTTTCTTGCTTTTTATCGCTGAAAAAACGTGGTATTAATCCTGTTAGTTCTCAATTGAAGCATGAGCAAGGAAACTCAGAATGGATAATGTATATAACTTTAGTGCAGGCCCTGCCGGATTGCCTAAAGCCGTGATGGAACAAGCGCAAGCTGAATTTATCAACTGGAATGAACTGGGTACTTCGGTAATGGAAATCAGCCACCGTAGTAAAGAGTTTATTAAAGTTGCTGAAGATTCGGAGCAAGATCTGCGCGATCTACTTAATATTCCTGATAACTACAAAGTTCTATTCTGTCAGGGTGGTGCTCGTGCCCAGTTTGCTGCAGTGCCACTCAATTTGCTTGGCTCGGCCAAAAAAGCAACGTACATCGATGCGGGTTACTGGGCAGAAAGTGCGGTTCAAGAAGCGCGTAAGTACTGCGACGTTGATGTGTTTGACGCAAAAGTAACCAAAGCAGGCAAAACTGCGGTACGTGACGTTTGCGAGTGGGTTATTGATCCTGAAGCGGCTTACGTTCACTTCTGTCCAAATGAAACCATTGATGGTATCGAGATCAGTGAGCTTCCTGATACAGACAAACCAATCGTAGCGGACATGTCGTCAAACATCTTGTCTCGTCGCATTGATGTATCTAAGTACGGCGTTATTTATGCGGGTGCGCAGAAAAACATCGGTCCAGCGGGTCTTTGTATCGCGATTGTTCGTGATGACCTTCTCGATCTTGCGAACGACTTGCTGCCAAGCTTTATCAATTACAAAACCTTGGCTGAGAAAGATTCGATGTTCAACACGCCTCCGACCTTCGCGTGGTATTTGTCGGGCTTAGTGTTTAAGTGGCTGAAAGCCAATGGTGGGGTTGAAGCGATGGAGCAAATCAACCAGGAGAAAGCGACACTGCTTTACAATGCGATTGACCAGTCCGACTTCTACCGCAATGAAGTGCATCCAGACAACCGCTCACGCATGAATGTGCCATTCCAATTGGCGAAACCAGAACTTGACGAGTTGTTCCTAGAGCAAGCTAAGCAACGAGGCTTGGTCTCTTTGAAAGGACATCGTGCTGTTGGTGGAATGCGAGCGTCAATCTACAACGCGATGCCATTAGCAGGCGTACAAGCGCTTGTAGACTTCATGCAAGAGTTTGAAGCACAGAACGCTTAATTAAGCAGCCACGTCTTATTGAGTAAGGCTTAACCTATGGGTTAAGCCTTTTTTATTATTTCTCGTTCACAACGCTGACGAATCTAAACTAAGCTATTAACTGAATTGTCATTAAATGTGTGGTTTCCGTGACTTTCTATCAACGAAACTTGATGGCTTTATGCGCTGCTGTTGCCGGGATTCAGATCTTACTGCTAGGCTTCACTCTGCCTGCTCTTGTGAGCACGGTAATAATCTGTGGTCTAGTGAATATGGCGATGAAGGCGGCTGAAAAAGAAGCGAATGAAGCGTTATTGCGACTCACGAAGTCGTTGACGGATTGGGTTCTCCCTGAGCTTGAGCAGCAGGCTGAGTCCCTTCAAAAATACACCAATCAAACATTTTCTGACGTATCTAGTGCATTAAGCCGCTTAAAAAAGTGCCGCAGTGTGCTAGACAAAATCCCTGATCGTGCGCCAAAAGAGATCAAGATCGCCCTGAAAGGCATCACTTTGATGCAAAATGAAATGTCACAGTCACTGATCGAAAGTAAGGCGCTAGGTATAAAGCACGAACAGCTAGTGAAAAGCCTCGAGATGACGAAGAAAGAGCTAAAACGGGCGAAAATATCTCAATGGCAAGATGAACACCTCCTCAAAGTGTTCAGAAGGCGCGATAACTCTAATACTCATTGAGCCGATGAAAAAATCGCAGCCGAAGCTGCGATTTCTCAATGTTTAGCGGTGTTTAGGTTTTCGATTGCCGCTCGGTTTTCCACTGTTGCTGGCTTTGTTGGCGCCAGTTGGTTTACCTCCGCGGCCGTTTTGCGGTTTGGCGTTAGGCCCAGCGTTTGGTCGACTGCCTGACGGTTTACTACCTGGTTTACCATTGCGGTTACCCGGCTTACCGCCTTTGTTTCCACCACGGTTATCACCATGCATTTTCTCAAAACCAGGTTGGCTTTTGGTGTGCTTGGTTGCAAATCGCTGGGAGCCATGACGTCCTGATTTTCTGCGCTGCGCTGGCGTTTTCGCATCAAGATCTTCTGCTGGGATCAAACAACCAGGCTTGTCGCCGATTAGATGCTTTTTGCCCATGTTGATCAATGCTTCACGAATCATTGGCCAGTTTGCTGGATCATGGTAACGCAGCAGCGCTTTGTGGAGTCGACGTTGTCGCTCACCTTTTGCCACTGGCACGTCTTCGCGTTTTTTGTATTTCACGCGTTTAAGCGGGTTGGTCTCTGAGTAGTACATCGACGTCGCATTACACATCGGTGATGGGTAGAAGTTTTGTACTTGGTCGCACTCAAAGTTGTTTTTCTTCAACCACAGCGCAAGGTTGAGCATGTCTTCGTCTTCGGTACCTGGGTGTGCCGAGATAAAGTAAGGGATTAAATACTGCTTTTTACCCGCTTCTTCGCTGTACTTCTCAAACATCTCTTTAAAGCGGTCGTAAGTGCCCATACCAGGTTTCATCATCAGATCCAGCGGGCCTTTTTCCGTATGCTCTGGTGCAATTTTCAAGTAGCCGCCCACGTGATGAGTCACAAGCTCTTTTACGTATTCTGGTGATTCTATGGCAAGGTCGTAACGTACGCCTGATGCAATCATCACTTTTTTCACGCCTTTCACTTTTCGAGCGGCGCGGTAAAGGTCGATGGTGTGTTTGTGGTCGGTATTGAGCTTATTACAGATCCCCGGGAATACACATGACGGACGACGACAGTTCGCTTCTGCTTTTGGATCGCTACAGCCCAAACGATACATGTTAGCAGTTGGGCCGCCGAGATCAGAAATTGTGCCTGTAAAGCCGGGCACTTTGTCGCGGATTTCTTCCAGTTCGTTGAGGATCGATTCTTGCGAACGGTTTTGGATAATACGTCCTTCGTGCTCGGTGATCGAACAGAAAGAACAGCCACCGAAGCAGCCACGCATGATGTTCACCGACGTTTTGATCATGTCATACGCTGGGATTTTTGCTTTGCCATACATTGGGTGTGGAACACGCGCATAAGGTAAGCCAAACACGTAGTCCATCTCTTCGGTGGTGAGAGGGATTGGCGCTTGGTTGACCCACAATTCGCGGTCGCCATGGCGCTGAATCAATGCGCGGCCTGAGTATGGGTTTGTCTCTAGGTGCATGATTCTGCTCGCGTGAGCATAAAGAATTCGGTCGTTATTGAGCTTTTCAAACGGCGGAATGCGAACCGCTGTGGTCGCCGCGTCGTGACGAGATGGGCGAATAGTGATTGGCTTCGCTTCGGTTTCTTGCGCTTTGGCTTTGGTATCACACTGCTCTTCGACCACGTATGGGTTCGGCGGAATAAAGGCTTCTTTGCGCGGTTTCTCGATTCGTGATGAATCAATCACGTTGTAGCCTTCTGGCGCGGCAGCGAGGTTTACTGCTGTACCTCGGATATTGGTTAGTGTTGAAATCTCCTCACCATCGGCCAACCGATGCGCGACTTCTACCAGCGCGCGTTCAGCATTACCAAACAGCAGAATATCTGCTTTTGCATCAAACAACACTGAGCGGCGTACTTTATCTGACCAATAATCGTAGTGCGCGAGTCGACGTAAGCTCGCCTCGATACCGCCTAAAACAATGGGTACGCCTTTGTATGCTTCACGACAACGTTGTGAGTAAACTAAAGTTGCACGATCAGGGCGTTTGCCCCCTTCATTGTTTGGCGTGTAGGCATCATCATGACGCAGTTTTTTGTCTGCGGTGTAGCGGTTAATCATGGAGTCCATGTTGCCGGCGGTAATACCAAAGAAAAGGTTCGGTTTGCCTAGCGCCATGAAGGCATCTTTGTTGTTCCATTCTGGTTGAGCAATGATGCCGACTCGAAAGCCTTGTGCTTCAAGTAATCGACCTATGATTGCCATACCAAAACTTGGATGATCAACGTAGGCATCGCCAGTTACGATAATAATGTCACAGCTATCCCATCCAAGAGCGTCCATTTCTTTTCGGCTCGTTGGAAGAAAAGGTGCGGTGCCAAAGCACTCTGCCCAATATTTCTTTTGCTCGTGAATAGGGGTGTTTTCGCTGTACATATTTTGCTCTCGGATCCAGGGAGCGCGAATTATAGCGGCTTGGCGCCCATCTATCTAGCCTTACATATCCTTAGATTATTGGGGGATTTTAAGTGGTTTGTGTGGTTTATCCGCTGGCTAAACTAATTGGTGAAGGTCAAAGGATATTTGCCCAATTTGTTAGCGGATTAACGTCAACATTGAGCTAAATGCGATAGATTTACTTATAGAAATATAAAACTGGTTGGGTATTGGGATGGATGATGTCATGAATGAGTCGCATGCAACTGTGCCTCAGCAGCAGGGCAGAAAAAGCAAATACGTTGTTTACGACTGGGCGATGAACCTTAAAACACAAGCCTTCTATTGCGATAACGAAGGGCAAACCTTGATGTTTGGCGAGGTGTATTCAACCTTCTCGGCGACACGTTTGATTCGCTTAGTCCCGCCAGGTCAAAGAAATAGAGTGAAGCGCGCGTTTCAAACCGCGTTGACGACTGGCGAGGATTGTTACCTCCATTGCTGCCTTGTTACACCCACATCACTGTTTACATTCGTTGAAATCTACATGTACAAAGCGGATGAACATCACCTGAAAGGCACGATCTCGCCTTGTTTGGTGATTTCGAATGCGCAAGAAGCATCAGAGATATTTTACGGCATTTTTGAAAATCAGCATCACGGTGTGGTAGTGACTGACTCGGATACGCGCATCCTTGCCTGTAATCACTATTTTGAAAAGATGACGGGGTATCTTCGCAACGAACTTGTCGGACTAAAAACCAACATCTTTAACTCTTCGAGTCATGATGACGAGCATTATCGGGCACTATGGGAATCATTAGGTTCAAAGGGGTATTGGAGTGGGGTACTGCTTTCACGCCATGCACAAGGTAAGGTGTTTCCCCAGAGCCTAACGATCCAGAAAATTGGCTTGGGGAGTGGGGAAGACTATTATATCGGCTTGAGTACAGATCTATCGTCTGATCTCGATCGATTAGAAGATACCCAGTCTGGCGGGGTTGATATCCTGACGCAATTACCGACGTCGGATCATTTTCTCGCCCAGCTGACCAAGCGATGTAAAGCGACGGACCGAGACAATACCTTACTGGTTCTCGCCATTCAGCCGCGCTTTGCTTCAAAGGGCACCAATGAGCAAAAAAAACGTTTTGCCGCTTATCTAAAAGAGAAAACCAGTGCGTTGTTTTCAGGGTATATGGACAGCGGACGCTTTCTAGCCTGTTTGCCTGTGGTGGTTGAACACCCAGAGCAACGGGTACGAGACATCGCCAAGACATTAACGACCTTTTTCCATTGTTTTAAGCATGCTACTAAGGATATTCATGAGGTCTTAAAGACTGGGCTGTTGGGCGTGTCGATCTATGGTGTGGATGCTGAGACGCCCAATCGGCTTGTGTCCCATGCTTGCCAAGCGATTCTCGAACTTCATTCAGGAGAAAATAGACGCATCGCGTTTTATGATCGCTCGATCCATTTGCAAATTGAGCGCAAGAAACGCCTTGAAGCGCATGTGCAAAAATCGATGCTGAACAAAAATGTAGAGGTCTACTTCCAACCCATAGTCAGCGTAAAGCAGCAGTGCGTAGAGAAATTTGAAGCGCTGTGCCGTTTCCCTCCTTTGGAGTCGGAGCCTGCGACTACCCAAGATTATATTCAAGTCGCTGAAGATATGGGCAAAATTTTCGAGCTAGATAATTTGGTCTGTGGGATGGCATTTGAACAATTCAAAGCCCTACAAAAGCGGCTTGGCGACACCTTGCAGTTGTCAGTCAATCGCTCATTGAATACCGATGTTGGCATTGCGGATGTGTTGAAGCATACCGCACTCGCGCTGGATGATGCGGGCTTATCCCCAGATTGCCTAAACATAGAATTCACCGAAAGCGCTTTTTTGGACAATTCAGACAACAGCCAGCAACTGATTCAAACGCTTCGCGATGCAGGGGTAAAAATTGCTGTTGATGATTTCGGCTCTGGATGTGCTTCGTTCCATTACTTAACCAAGAGTTTCTTTGATGTACTCAAGATTGATCGTCAGTTTATCTCCGGGTTAGAAAAAGGGACGCGGGAGTATCATATTGTCCATACGCTTGTGCATCTGGCGCATCAGCTCAATCTTGATGTGGTTGCCGAAGGGGTAGAGACAGAAAGTGAGCTGGCTTTGCTGACTGAACTTGGGGTGGACTACATTCAAGGTTACTTGTTTGCAAAACCAGAAAGCACGGAGCAAATCGTCGCCCACGAGCATTATTGCCAGTGGCCGAAAACCGCACCAAGTGCACCAGAACAAACTCTCATGAAGCTGGTCAGTAAAAATAGCCATCACCTTGACCCAGGAGATCCGTTATCCCTCGCGCATCAATATTTTAATGTGTCTCATGGCGATTACTTGGCTGTCGTTGACAATAAAAAATGTGTCGGTGTGCTGTCGCGATCAACCATGCATTTACATATGACACCAACGATGGGCACGGATCTCGAAACCAGCAAAGAGAAAAATTATTGGCATAAGAGTGTCAACCGAATGATGGCTCCCGGAGGAACGGTACTCGATTGGCATACGCCAGTAAAAGAGGTTCATCGACTCGTTACGCAAGGCACGCCTTTGCCTTGGATACTGACTGACGAGCTTGGGGTGTTCAAAGGGTTAGTGGAAGTGGCGACGGTATTGAGTTTCTGTGTAGAAGATTAAAGTTAAATTTATCAATTGTTATTCTAATGCTTAGGTGTAACTAAGACTCTTGTCCTAAAGTTAAGGATAGAGGGAGCTAATTTTAGGTGAGCAATGGATAATGCTTAGTGGGCCAAAGGTAACGGAATCTGACTTGAGTCGTGAAATAGGGGCGCCGCTCACTTCTATTGCTTGGACTTGGGACATTAAACATCACAAACTCGATGTTGACAGACAAGCGCTTGGTTTGCTTTTGCATTCACGTTTGCCCAATGTGTCAGGAAACGTAATACTGGCTTGCTTGGATTACAGCGATCAAACCAAATTTATTGACCTCATAAAAGAAGCATGTCGTTGTCAGCGGACGTTAAATTATGCCTGTTGTATGACGCTCGATGGTGACCAGTGTTGCTACGTCAATTTCTCTTTTAGTGCTGAGAGTACTTTGACGGTAAAAGGGCACATTACTCCTTTGCTCTATTTTTCCGTCTCTACTGCACTATTCAATGAGTTCTTCCAGCAGTTGTTTGAAAACCCGCATCATGGCGTTGTCTTACTCAATAGCAACAAGTCGATGCTTGCCTGCAACACCTATTTTCTCGATCACACTGGTTACAGCGCCAGAGAGTTGTTGATGAAGTCTGTTGATACACTCAACTCAGATAAGCATAGTGAAGAGTTCTACCAATCGATTTGGTCTGATGTAGACA
Organism: Vibrio sinaloensis; assembly: GCF_000808535.1. Classification (GTDB taxonomy): domain Bacteria; phylum Pseudomonadota; class Gammaproteobacteria; order Enterobacterales; family Vibrionaceae; genus Vibrio; species Vibrio sinaloensis_D. The sequence goes on along the minus strand of NZ_JWLV01000019.1, from coordinate 13,579 downwards.
GCAAAGGGTACTGGTCAGGTGTTGTCCTCATCAAGCAGGTCGATGGCAAAACCATACCCCAAGATCTGACTCTACAAAGAGTGACGTTTGCTGGTCAGCTGTTTTACCTTGGCTACTATCTGGATTTGTCGAAAAATCTATATCGCGTCGCAGACATTGAGCTCGGTGGCGTCGAGCTGTTAACTCAACTTCCTACCGAATCGCAATTTACCCACATGGTGGCGAAGCGTTGGATAAACGATAGCTCCGAGGCGATCAGTATGGTGGTGGCATTTGTCCCTCGTTTTGAGCAGAAGGACGATTTTGAACTCAAATCGACGCTTTCGGAACACCTGTCACGTAATCGCATCGCGCAGCAAGTGGGGTATATTGGTAACAACCATTTTGTGGCGTGTTTAGAGTGCCCGAAAACGGATTCTCCTGGCCAAGTGCGGATCATTCACCAAACCATTCGCCGTTTTTTCTCAACCCTGAATCAGTCAGCAGGCAAAGCAATCCACCGCGCGATCTTAAAAGGGAAAGTTGGCGTTTCAGTGCTCGGTCACGATACTTACAATCCCAAACTGTTGGTTAGTCATGCGGTGCAAGCCTTATTGGAGCAAAGCAATAACAGCCAAGGGCAGATTACGTTTTATCATGGTGCGATTCACAAAGAGGTATTGAGACGAAAAGAGCTTGAAGAATGGGCGGCCAAGCTGATTAAATCGCAAAGTGTTGAGGTGTATTACCAGCCGATTGTCGACGTAAGAACGTGGGACATTGTGAAGTTCGAAGCGCTAAGTCGATTTAAAGGGCCAAATGGGCAGATGCTCAACACGCAAGAGATGGTGACCATCGCAGAAGACCTCGATCTCGTGGCTGATTTGGATTGGTGCGCGGGGAAAAAGGCGCTCGAAGAGCTGACAGCAATACAAGAACGTTTTGGCGCCAAGCTAGGCGTGACAATCAACCGTTCACTCAACACCAAGCTAGACGTGGACGAAGTGCTGCAGAGCGCCGAATCATTGATTTATCAGTACGCAAAAACGCCGGAACTTGTCACCATCGAGCTTACCGAAAGTGCTTACTTCGATAGTGAATCTCGACAATCTGCATTGATTCGCAGCATTCGCCGTAAAGGGGTGAGCATCGCGATTGATGACTTCGGCACGGGCTACAGCTCATTCAGTTATTTAAGTGATTCGAACTTTGATTTGCTTAAGATTGATCGAGAATTTGTCACCGATATTAAAATGGGCTCGCATCAGTATTTCATCGTCAAGATGATCACAGAGCTGGCGCATACACTCGGCGTTAAAGTGGTGGCAGAAGGTGTGGAAACGCGGCATGAATTAGAGGTGTTGTGTGGACTAGGGGTGGATTTTATTCAAGGCTACTTCTTTTCTAAACCGCTGCCTCTCAATGAGTTAGAGAAGGCTTGGGGCTATTACGACAAGTTGGAAGACTTTCTTAGCCGCACGTCGAGTATGCGTAAAGTGGGTATTCTTAGCATTACCCAAACTCACATTCCTACTTTGGCGCCAAGAGATACCTTGGATCAGGCGTTGGCGATATTTGAGTCTGGTCGTTACAACATTCAAGTTGTGCCAATCATTGATGGACAGACTTGCTTGGGTATTGTCGGTCGCAAGGAGCTCAACTTCCACATTACGCCTACGTTAGGGACCAAGCTCGAAACGACCAAAGACATGACCATAGCGAAAAAGCGGTTAAACCAAGTGATGCAGCCAGAGGTACACAAGATCTCCTATCAGATGAAGTTGATAGAGATCTCCGATCTGATTCGAAGCGGGATCAAATTGCCTTGGATTGTTGAAAACGAGCTGGGTGAGTATCTCGGGATCGTTACGACGCAAGATGTCTTAAACTACTTTGCGAGCTTACGTTAACTGCCACGCTAACACCCAAGCGGTAAGTTTGCTATTATCCGCACCCATCACTTTCAAACAGAACATGACATCATGGTGCAGCAACTTTTGGCCGTGTCGGCTCCGATGCTTTTGGGCGCACAGCTTATTTTGACGTTAATCTTAATCAAAGGTGAAATTTGTCCCGGTCAACGTGGACGAATTCACAAAGTACTCCCAGCCCTCGCTGTGATGTGGCTTGCCGTTGCTTCGTTGAAGATAGAAGCAATGATGGTGGTATTTGCCATCGCCTATTTCTACTCCCAAGTACAAACCAAAAAGACCCGCGATCAGGGCCCTCTTTGGGTGATGTATCTAGCGAATGGTTTGGCGCTCTCTTATGTCGCTATCATGATCGCAGAGCAAGCGAGTCTCGCAGGGGGCATTAATGTTTTTGTCCAGATCGCGCTGCTTGGTGCATTGTTTGCGCATCTGTTGCTGACCGTCGCACGAACTCGACTTCAGGCGTTTCACCGAATTCTTCCCGTGTCGGGTGTCATTTCTGCGATGCTAATGACACTGGCTATTGCACTTAAAGCGGTATCTTTGGATGAGCAGGTGCTGATGAGTGTGCTGCAACCCTTGTTGATTGGCTTTGCACTCATGATTGCTGCGGTTGTTGTATGGTGCTGGCACATGTTGCTATCACGCGAAATCAGCAAGCCGCAACTAGGATTTGCACTTGCGGTGATGCTGCTGGCGGTGACATCCAACCAAGCATTGTTTGCACTTTAGACTGGGCTCACTTTAAATTTGCTCAATTGTGGCTAGGCTTGTTAGTAGGCGTACTAAGAAAGGAGCGTGGCTATGGATCTGAGCAATGTGAGCCGCTTTGATAGCGTCATTCTGCTAGGTATCGTTAATGAAAAGCTTCGGTTGGAATGCGGTAGCTTTGATGAGTTAGTCAGTATGTACGAAATGGACGTTGAGTCCGTGGTGGGAAAATTGGATGTGTTGGGCTACCAATATGATCCGCTCACCAACCAATTTAAGTCTTATTCCAGATAATCGACCACTTGATAGTTAAAAGGAGGCAACTGCCTCCTTTTTTATACGGTTTTTATCCCTTCCAAATGACTTTTTGATTGCTGGCGAGCGGTATTGAAAAAGGCTTGCAAGTAACGCTTATCCTTATCAGCATGTCGCGTTGCGGCAAATAATCTTCGCCATAGTCCTTCACCAAGCGGGATACTCGTAATCAATCCTTGACGAGAGAACTCGCTGATGGCCCAGTTGGGCAGTGCTGCAACCCCAAGGCCAGCCGAGACCATCTGGATCAGCATAAGCGTATTGTCAGACTGCTTCCAACGAGCGGGCTCAATGCCGGCTGGCTGAAGGAAATGCTTGACCACATCGAGACGACTTTTCTGAACTGGGTAAGAGAGCATGGTTTGATCGGCTAAGTCCTGAGGTTCAATGCGCGCACGGCTTGCCAGAGGGTGTGTGGTTGCCGTCACAAGTCGCATTTCAAAATCAAACAATGGCTCGTAGTGGACTTCTGAGCGTGGGGCAATGTCTGATGTAATCACTAGGTCCAGCTCTCCTCCAATCAGTGCTGGCAAAGGCTCGAACCCAAAACCGGATGAAAAGTCTAACGTAACACTTGGCCAAGCGACTTGATACTCCCTTAATGCGGGCATCAGCCATTGAAAACACGAATGGCACTCGATCGCCATGTGCAATCGTCCGTTCACATCTTCTTTCAGGCTGGCTAACTCGTTCTCTGCTTTGGCCAAACGGGGAAGCACATCGTCCGCGAGCCTAAGCAAAATCTCACCCTCGGAGGTGAATTTTACTGGCCGAGTTTTACGCAGAAACAAAGCGCCTCCAATCCGAGCCTCTAGATCCTTCAATTGGTGTGATAGGGCCGATTGAGTTAGGTGCAAAGCGGTGGCTGTGGCGGTCAATGATCCTGTATCACGCAATGTGGTTAACGTTTTTAAATGCTTGAGCTCTACCATGAGTTCCTTTCAAACTGAGTTATTCCGCATGAGTGTTTTTAACATACGTCGTTTAGAAAGAAGTGTAAACATCTAGACGTCTAAAATATTTGGTTTTATTCACTTCGCTTCAATGTTGTCGAGTCATCATGAACAAAACTAATAAACAAGTTGAATATTTGGAGATTGCTTCGTCTAGGGTTTAGCGCAATATTTTAGCCATCCAGACGCCTTTGGTGTGCTGAAAAATATAAACATTGTGAATGAAAAGAATGACAGGACGACGATTATGACAACAACGACTCACATCCTTGGCTATCCCCGTATTGGTGAAAAACGAGAGCTAAAATTTGCCCTAGAGAAATATTGGCGAGGCGAGATTGACCAAGCTCAATTGAAATCGGTCGGTTCAGATCTGCGCGTTAGCAACTGGCAAACTCAGCAACAAGCTGGCTTAGACTACGTGACGGCAGGCGATTTCGCTTGGTATGACCATGTTCTCACCACCACGTTATTGTTAGGTCACGTGCCTAAACGCCACCGTTCTGGTTTTCCTGATTTAGATACCTTGTTTAAGGTTGGCCGCGGACAATCTCAGGTGAGCTGCGGTTGCAGCGGCAGTGCGGCGTCTGATATGACCAAGTGGTTCAATACCAATTACCACTACATTGTGCCTGAGTTCAGCCAAGAAGATACCTTTGAGGTGAGTTGGCCTCAGCTGTTTGAAGAGGTGAATGAGGCGATTCAAGCTGGTCACAAAGTTAAACCTGTCCTACTAGGGCCGCTGAGTTACCTTTATTTGGGTAAAGAGGTGGAAGAGGGCTTTGATCGCTTGAGCTTGTTGCCACGTCTGTTAACCGCTTACCAAGCGATCTTGTCAAAGTTGGCCAACTTAGGCGTAGAGTGGGTCCAAATTGATGAGCCTATTTTATCTCTTGAGCTTGAAAAACCATGGCTCGACGCGTTTAAGCTGGCGTATCAAGTGATTCGAACAGACGTAAAAGTGCTACTGACAACCTATTTCGATTCTGTTCTTGATACGTTAGACAAAATTGTTGAGCTCAACGTTGACGGCTTACACATCGACCTGTCGGCATCCCCAGAACAGTTGCAGCTGGTGGCAAATAAATTACCTAAAGATTGGGTGTTGTCTGCGGGTGTGATCAATGGGCGTAACGTGTGGCGCGCAGACTTAAGCGCTCAGCTTGCATTGCTACAACCGGTTAAAGATAAACTGGGTGATAAACTATGGGTGGCGAGCTCTTGTTCTCTGCTACATAGCCCTGTTGATCTATCGCTTGAAACAGAACTTTCTGAGGAAGTGCGCAGTTGGTTTGCCTTCGCTAAGCAAAAAGTGACGGAAGTTGCGCTACTTGGCAAAGCGCTTGATGGCGATCAAGAGGCGATTCTGGCTTGCGATACTTATAGCGCCCCAATTCAAGCGCGTAAAACAGCGACTCACGTAAACAAACCTCAGGTACAGGCTCGCCTAAACGGAATTACTAAACAACTGACTGAGCGAACGGCCCCTTACCCAGAACGAGCAGCGCATCAGAGTGAAGTTTTAGGGCTGCCTTTGTTCCCAACAACGACCATTGGTTCATTCCCACAGACCAGTGAAATTCGAGTCCAACGCAGTGCGTTTCGCTCGGGTCAATTGTCGCAGCAAGAGTATGAAGTGGCACTAAAAGGGCACATCGAAGACGCCGTTAAACGCCAAGAGGCCCTTGACCTCGATGTCCTCGTGCACGGTGAAGCAGAGCGTAACGATATGGTTGAATACTTTGCCGAGAATTTGGCTGGCTTCCAAACCACTAAGTTCGGTTGGGTTCAAAGCTATGGTTCTCGCTGCGTGAAACCGGCTATCGTGGTGGCGGACATTGAACGTGAAAAACCGATTACCGTAGAGTGGTCGACCTACGCACAATCCCTTACCTCCAAGCAGATGAAAGGCATGTTGACTGGCCCGGTGACCATCTTATGTTGGACTTTCCCAAGAGAAGACATTTCTCGCAAACAGATCGCCGAACAACTTGCGCTGGCGCTACGTGATGAAGTCTCTGATTTGCAAGATGCGGGCATTAACATCATACAGATCGATGAGCCTGCGATTCGTGAAGGTTTACCGCTGAAAAAGCGCGATCACAAAGCGTATTTGGAGTGGGCGGTAGACGCATTTAAGATCTCTGCATCGAGCGCTAAGCCGGAAACACAAATCCATACGCACATGTGTTACTCGGAGTTCAATGAAATCATTGATTCAGTGGCCGCGTTAGATGCTGATGTGATTACCATTGAAACCTCTCGCTCAAACATGGAGCTGCTTAAAGCATTTGAAGAGTTCAACTACCCAAATGAAATCGGCCCTGGCGTTTATGATATCCATTCGCCAAATGTACCAACGCAAGAGTGGATAGAAGGATTGTTGACGACAGCGGCGGAGAAGATTCCTGCACAGAGGCTTTGGGTGAATCCAGATTGTGGTCTGAAAACCCGAAACTGGGAAGAGACGGAAGCCTCGTTAGCCAACATGGTGTCAGCTGCGAAGAAACTGCGTAAAGAATACGCATAAAGCGCGAAAGAGAAACGAAACAAGCCGATCACATGATCGGCTTGTTTTATATGGCAGTGGATGAATTTGTCGGCTGATTAAATTGCTTGGCCGTTCACCGTGACTTTAACGTCAATGTTACCACGAACCGCGTTTGAGTAAGGACAAACTTGGTGGGCGACTTTTGTCAGTTCAAGTGCTTGCTCTTGAGGTAAATCCAGCTCTGCCGCTAAACTCACCGTTAAAGCAAAGCCCCCTGTTTCATTAGGACCAATACCCACTTCAGCAGTGACTGGTGCGTTTTTTAGCGCAACTTTCGTTTCACGAGCGACATGTAGAATGGCGTTAGAGAAACACGCAGAGTAGCCCGCAGCAAATAACTGTTCTGGGTTGGTCGCCGCGCCACTGCCCCCCATCTCTTTAGGATAAGAAAGCGCTAAGTCGAGAAGTCCATCATCTGTTTTTACTTGGCCATTACGACCTGCGAATGCTGTGGCTTGAGTTTTGTATAGGGTAGTCATGGAGAGTTTCCTTATTGATTTAAGTTGTGTGCAATTTAATTGCTTGCAATTTTATATCGAAATCCATGTAGAATGCAACTATATTGTGCGCAATTTATGTTTTAGGTGACATTATGAGTGAATGCCAAACGCAACCAAGTTTGAGTGATGATGAGAAACTGCTGCTTGATAATCAGATCTGTTTTCCACTTTACAGTGCGGCAAATGCGGTGATTCGAGCTTATCGTCCTCTGCTTGATGAATTGGATCTGACTTACTCTCAGTACCTGGTGATGATGGTGCTGTGGGAGCAAGATGGCGCAAGTGTCAAAGATGTTGGTTCGCGCTTGCACCTTGATTCTGGAACATTGACTCCCTTGTTAAAGCGTTTGGAAAGCAAAGGCTACGTGCTAAGAGGGCGAAGCGAGACGGACGAAAGGGTAAGAGTGCTAAACCTCACCTCATCTGGGCAAACGCTCAAACAAACCGCAAAAGCCGTTCCGAATGCGATGAAGTGCAAAATTAACTTAGAGCTTGAAGAACTTATCTCGTTGAAGACGCTGTGTGAAAAAGTACTGAGCAAGCTAGGTTAATTACCCCACCAAGCCGATGGGGTGATAAGTGTCTATTGTTGGCGAGTGCCAATGCGCTTGATTCAACTAAAGCCCATTTGTCATTTGTTGCGTGAACTCATCAGCCGGAACCGCTTTACCATACAAAAATCCTTGAGCGTAGTTGCATTCTTCGGTTCGAATAAAGTCTTCCTGATAGCGCTCTTCAACTCCTTCGGCTATCACCATCATATTGAGCTTGTGTGCCATGGCGATAATGGCTCTTGTCAGCTCACGGTTGTGTTGATTGTGCTCTAACTGATTAATAAAGCTGCGATCAATTTTTAACGTATCAAACGCGTATTTTTGCAGATAACTGAGTGAAGAGTATCCGGTACCAAAGTCATCAAGAGAAATGCTGACGCCGAATTGTCGCAACTGAGCAAGGACATTTTGCGCATACTCTTCATCTTGCAACAGAATACCTTCCGTTAGTTCTAGTTCAATGCACTTCGCGGGCAGTTGGTAAAGATCAATAATGTCTTGTAAGTGTTGGACGAAGTGCTGCTCTTGGAATTGGATTGGTGAGATGTTGATCGCCATTTTAAACGAGTGTGGGGATGCGCGATGCCACTCTGCAGCTTGCTTCAGCGCTTGATGCAAAACAAAGTAGCCGATTTCTATTATTTGGCCGTTGCTTTCCGCGAGAGGGATAAAACGGTCTGGCGACACTTGCCCCAGTATTGGATTGTTCCATCGTAATAGCGCTTCAGCACCAATGATCTTTCCCCCTTGTTTGAGGCAAATGATTGGCTGGAAATGAACCTCGAGTTCGTTGTTCTCCAGCGCTTTAGAAAGGTGTGATTCTAGTAGTAAGCGCTCTTCGGCGGCTTTTTGTGCTGCCGCATTAAAGTAAGCAACCTGCAAACCTTCGTTTTTACCTTCACTCATTGCTGAGCAGGCTCGCTGAATAAGGCTAAATGAGTCTGTTGCATCCATTGGGAAGACGGCAATACCCAAGTTACATTGCAAATTGATACTCATACCGTTGACATTAAAAGGCTGAGTGCACGCATTGGTAATTCGTTCTATGGCTTTTTCTTGCAGCTCTGGCGTACGCAGGTGCTGGGCGGCGAGAACAAAATCTGAGCCAACAATTCTGGCCAGTTTCCACTTTTTGGGCAGCTTGTGGCAGATCCGCTGGCTCAGTGACGACAAAATCTGATCACCAAACATGTAGCCATAGCTTGCGTTTACAAACTTAAAGTTTCTCAAACTGAAATAAATCAGGGTAATTTGTTCATCGTCTTCTAGAGAGGCCATCTGTTTGGCGAGATCGTCAGCCAGTGTGATTCGATTGGGGAGTTTAGTGAGCGGGTCGTAGTGAAGATGAAAATCCAAGTGGCTTTCCGCCGCAGTGCGCTGCTCAATTTCTTTGAGTAAGCGGCTGCTGAGATCGGCAAGTGTCTTGGTTCTTTCTGCGACTTTGTTTTCTAACTCCTGATTGAGTAGGGCAAGCTCTTCTTTACGGTAAAGAGTTTCTAGCTGGCCTTCGATGGCTGTTTGAAAGCGACCAAGCAGCGACATCGCATCTTCATCAAAGTAGCGCTCTTGGCTGTCGAGCATGCAGATGGTGCCAAAAGGGGTGTCATCAGGCCAAAACACAGGCAGTCCGCAGTAACAAATCATACCCAGCTTGATGTCTGGATTACTATCCCATTCTGGGTCGTTGAGCGCATTGGGTACGTTCAGCATACGCCGCTCGCTAATCACGGTTTCACAATATAGACCATGGCCAAGTGAGTCTTTGGCATTGGGTGCGTAAGGGTTGTTTGCGCTTCGACTGCTAGAAAATACCTCAATGTCATTTTTGTGAATACGCATGACTAGCGCGGCAGGGCATTGCGTCATCTTGGCAACCAAATCAACAATTTCTTGCCAGCTATTGAGTACAGAATCCGGAACGACTAATTGAGAGGTATCTATGTCTGCCATGACGCTTATCCTTTGCCTGATAGTGACGGAGTTCACTCAGCGATGAGTTGAGTCGCTTTGCTTTTTAGTATAGGTGATATGAATTCATAATTGCTGTGAATGCTTTAACGTTCAAAGCTTATTTTTATAGGAATTCAAACTCATAAAGCGCGAATCAATCACTCAATATGTGGGTAACGGTTCAGCTTACAGCTATGCTCAATTGAAGAAATTGTTGGTTGTAATTTGAAGTAAGCTGAATGACCGGGAGTTGGGCTACTCAATCGGACTCTGGACGCGATTGTCTCCACCGCTGAAGGCGATCACTTGGCTAATATGAGTCAGACTGCGGCCACTCTCTTTCTGCCAATGAGCAAAGGCTTTGTTGACAGAGTCTAGTGAGCGTTTGGTGTCTCTGCCGCCTTCAATCACTTGGTAACTGCGTAGGTATGCCTCAACATCCTTAGACAAGATAAAGGTATCCACGCCCAATTGCCTAAGACTGTAAGGCCCTGTGTTTCCGCCCAGTCGCTGTCCCTGTTTTTTTAAGTAGGACCATAGACCGGTGATGTCATCATCTGGCCAGTTGGCGACCATCTGACCAAAGCTGCCATGTTTCAGTGAAGCTTCATAGATCATTTGCGCGTTGGCGCGTATCGATTTGACTTTGGTATGGTGGCGGATAATTCGGGTATCGGCTGCTTTGTCGTCCCACTGCTCGTCTGACATCATCAGCAAGGGTTCTATTTTGAAACCAAAAAACACCTCTTCAAACTGAGGCCATTTGTTACGTACCACTTTCCACGATATGCCACTTTGAAAGACCTTCATACTAAACGCAGACAGCCAGCGGTCATTAGGGATTGACGCAATTGCTTCCTTGCTTAATGGCGTCGCAAGTATGGATTCAAGCTGTTTGACGCCGCCTTTTCGCTTGGCGGCGCGTTGATAGATGTCGGCAAATTTCTCTAAAGCCAATGTGATGACTCCTTGTAATGTTTATCTTTCTTCCCGTCTTAACCGAGTCAAGACACGAATTAACGACTCAATGACATTCTAAAGCGTGGCAAACATAAAGTCAGTGACCTAAACGTAAGGAGTAAAAAGATGAAGAAAACCTGTTTTGCGTTGTGCTTTGTTGCACTGCTTGCTGGCTGCCAGATCACTAGCGTGGAAGGCGAGTACAGAGATGTGGAAGTCAGACTTAAAAATAAAGAGTCTTCGACAAGTGGTGATCGTTTCTGTCCGCCTGGGCAAGCGAAAAAGGGCAATTGCTAGATTAAAAAGGCCAGCGTGATGCTGGCCTTGTTGATTGGTTTGGTTGCTACAGGGTCAGTAAGTAGTTAACCAGTTGGTTGTACTCTTCAAAAGAACGGATTTGGTCCGCTTTGACGATGTATTTGTCGTTTACCACAACGCCAGGAACGCCGGTTAAGGTGCTCTGCTTAAATTGCTTATCAAAGCTTCTCTGCATAGAGCTTACGACAAAGCTGTTGTACGCAGAGTCAAACTTTGCGCCATCGATACCGTTGTCGATAAAGACTTGGCGCAACTGCGCTTCATCTTTTGGTGCGCTGCGCAGGTCATGAATTTGCTTAAACATCGCTGGCACCATCGTCTTCTCTGCATTCAATGCCACCATGGTCGCGTATGACTTTGCCATTGGAACGGCCATGTTGCCTCCCATAAAAGCGACGTGCACTTTTTCAAATGTGGCACCATCTGGCAGTGAGGCTTTTAGGTTTTCAATCACAGGTTCAAACTTGTAACAGTGGGGGCAGTAGAACGAAAAATACTCAGTGACTTTCGGCTTGGAAGCCTTCTCTCCGGATAAAACCGTGTAGTGTGTCCCTTCTTCAAATTGTGCCGCGTGTACATTTAGCGCGAGCAATAGCGTAGAAAATAGTGCAAATAACGTCTTCATTGCATAATCCTAAATTAAGTGAATCAAATAGTGCTGCAGCATCAGGCCGCAGGGTGTTTGCGAAATTTAGGACGTAATAATAGGAGGGCGAAACAATGTTTGAATTCGTGTTATCGCTTTTTGATTATCATCTTGGCCAATAAGGGCGAGTGATGAAAGTGGTAAAGAATGGGTACTAATGCAGTGGGCGCAAGGCATTTTAAGCAAGCAAATAGACGCGCAACATTGATGGTTGCTGGCGCTAGTAGGTTCGTGCTGAGTACACTCCAAGTTATGTATTGGCGCAATCACACTTAGCAGGTTACCAGCATGAGGGTTAAGCGGCCAATGATGTTCCTCAGCTTGCACACTCACCGCTACGCAGGTAAAAAACAGCGCAAATACGGCTAAAAAGGTAATACAAAACTGGCGTTGAACTGGCAATAACCCATCCTCAAAATACATCGCCGCTAGCTTAACTGATTTAAAACTAAATAAAAACGTTCTGTTAACCGTTATTTGTTGCATCCGTTTTTACCGCGCGATGTTCCTTGCGATATTGACTCGGTGACATGCCGCTGACGCGCGAAAACTCTCGGTTGAAATTTGATTTAGTCTGAAAGCCACTGCTGAGTGATATCTGGGTGATGCTGTCTTTGGTTTCTACCAGCGCCTATCTGTTGGTGAAATATTCGGGGCCCCGAACCTGATCATTTAGTCCTTGGGAGGCGAAAACAGTACGCTGAGTCTTTGCTTAACAGGGAGTGGTTTGCCAAATGCGGCAGACCACATCTCTCGCCATTCATGAAAGGTGACGGTAATTGGGTTAAAACTGTGGATCGGTTTGGTAATACCATAGCGTACTGGTTCGACTTCAGGCTCAAAGGTGCCAAACAGTTTGTCCCAGATGATCAATACACCAGCGTAGTTCTTGTCGATGTATTGTGGGTTGGTACCGTGATGAACACGATGGTGAGAAGGCGTGTTAAAGATGAACTCAAGCGGCCCCAAGGTTCTAATCCACTGGGTATGGACGAAAAACTGCAATCCAAGGTTGAGTAATACAACGAAGATGACCCACTTTGGCTCGAAACCGATGATTACAAGCGGCACCCAAAACAGCCACATTCCCGCGAGCGGGTACATCAAACTTTGGCGAAATGCGGTACTGAAGTTCATGTTCTCAGAGCTATGGTGGGCGACATGGGCTGCCCACATCCAGCGAACTCGATGGCTTGCTCGATGAAACCAGTAGTAGCAAAAATCTTGCAATATCATTAGTGCGAGGAAGCTAAGCGCCGTCATCGAAATATCAAACAAGCGCCAATCAAATAACCAAAGATATAGATTGGCGATAACTAATCCGGTAAGCAGATCGGCTATTTGGTGCATTCCTGCCAACGTAAAGTTACATAGTGTTTCTGGTAATGAATAGCGTGAGTTTTCTGGCAGTTTTTGCCTGCGTTGCCCCAGCCAATATTCTGCAAGCATACAAAGAACAAATATAGGTGCGAGAACGATCAACAGCCATTCTGGGTGATTGACTAAACTATCGACTGTCATTTTTACTTCCTCCTACCAACGCGCAAAATGGTCTTCCGTTAGCCCCAACACGTTATCGAGTGTATGAACTTGACCACTGTTATCTGTAAGTGTGCCTGAAAAGTGACCGATGAACTGACGAAAGTTACTTTTGAGCAGCCAAAGGTTTAGCTTCTCACTGCGTTTGTTTTTCGGCGTAAATAGCAGATCGACTTCTCCTGATTCTGAAAATAGTCGCCAATCACCGTGAGGAGACGTTCGTTGAAACTCAAAGTGGACTGGACCGAGTAAGTGTCGTTGACCGTTGACCCACATAGCGTTTTCGCAGCTGCCGGTTTCGTTAACACCCGCCGCGAGGTTTAGGCCCAGCGTAGCGCCAGCAATTTGTGTGCTGATGCTAGCCCAGCGCCAACTCGTTTCTCGGCGCATATAACCCGCCGAAAAATCATAACCCGCTAAGGCACCATCAAGCTTAATTGGCAATCCGTTGATAGTGAGCTCTCCTGTCACACTCAGGGCATTGTGTTTCGCAGTATACGTCCAACCTGAATAGCCTGTTGGCGTGCACATTGACAGTGGCTTGCTGTCTGGTGGGGCGGTTAAAGAGAGGCGGGCTTGAATGGCAGAAGTGTTGATCGAAACCTGCCAACTGGCGTCAAGAATGTGAAATTGGATTCGCTTTCCGGCAATCCAACTGGTGCCTTTGTACGG
>NZ_JWLV01000018.1 GCF_000808535.1 Vibrio sinaloensis | reverse complement strand
ATCAATCTGTGTGAACACTCATCGCAATAATCATCGTATAAGGAGGTGATCCAGCGCCAGGTTCCCCTAGCGCTACCTTGTTACGACTTCACCCCAGTCATGAACCACAAAGTGGTGAGCGTCCCCCCGAAGGTTAAACTACCCACTTCTTTTGCAGCCCACTCCCATGGTGTGACGGGCGGTGTGTACAAGGCCCGGGAACGTATTCACCGTGGCATTCTGATCCACGATTACTAGCGATTCCGACTTCATGGAGTCGAGTTGCAGACTCCAATCCGGACTACGACGCACTTTTTGGGATTCGCTCACTCTCGCAAGTTGGCTGCCCTCTGTATGCGCCATTGTAGCACGTGTGTAGCCCTACTCGTAAGGGCCATGATGACTTGACGTCGTCCCCACCTTCCTCCGGTTTATCACCGGCAGTCTCCCTGGAGTTCCCACCCGAAGTGCTGGCAAACAAGGATAAGGGTTGCGCTCGTTGCGGGACTTAACCCAACATTTCACAACACGAGCTGACGACAGCCATGCAGCACCTGTCTCTCAGTTCCCGAAGGCACACTCGTATCTCTACAAGCTTCTGAGGATGTCAAGAGTAGGTAAGGTTCTTCGCGTTGCATCGAATTAAACCACATGCTCCACCGCTTGTGCGGGCCCCCGTCAATTCATTTGAGTTTTAATCTTGCGACCGTACTCCCCAGGCGGTCTACTTAACGCGTTAGCTCCGAAAGCCACGGCTCAAGGCCACAACCTCCAAGTAGACATCGTTTACGGCGTGGACTACCAGGGTATCTAATCCTGTTTGCTCCCCACGCTTTCGCATCTGAGTGTCAGTATCTGTCCAGGGGGCCGCCTTCGCCACCGGTATTCCTTCAGATCTCTACGCATTTCACCGCTACACCTGAAATTCTACCCCCCTCTACAGTACTCTAGTCTGCCAGTTTCAAATGCAATTCCGAGGTTGAGCCCCGGGCTTTCACATCTGACTTAACAAACCACCTGCATGCGCTTTACGCCCAGTAATTCCGATTAACGCTCGCACCCTCCGTATTACCGCGGCTGCTGGCACGGAGTTAGCCGGTGCTTCTTCTGCAGCTAACGTCAAACGAGCACGCTATTAACGTACCCGCCTTCCTCACTGCTGAAAGTACTTTACAACCCGAAGGCCTTCTTCATACACGCGGCATGGCTGCATCAGGCTTGCGCCCATTGTGCAATATTCCCCACTGCTGCCTCCCGTAGGAGTCTGGACCGTGTCTCAGTTCCAGTGTGGCTGATCATCCTCTCAGACCAGCTAGGGATCGTCGCCTTGGTGAGCCCTTACCTCACCAACTAGCTAATCCCACCTGGGCATATCCTGACGCGAGAGGCCCGAAGGTCCCCCTCTTTGAGCCGAAGCTATTATGCGGTATTAGCCATCGTTTCCAATGGTTATCCCCCACATCAGGGCAATTTCCCAGGCATTACTCACCCGTCCGCCGCTCGACGCCGTTATCGTTCCCCGAAGGTTCAGATAACTCGTTTCCGCTCGACTTGCATGTGTTAGGCCTGCCGCCAGCGTTCAATCTGAGCCATGATCAAACTCTTCAATTTAAGATTTTGTCGGCTCAATGAATACTGAACATT
>NZ_JWLV01000017.1 GCF_000808535.1 Vibrio sinaloensis | reverse complement strand
GGCTTGGCAAGAACACTTCACCCAACATGCAACGCACGCTACCCCCGCCGATGTTTTCAATCGTCTGGACGTTAAATGGCATCAAACGGCCGTGGGTAGAGAGTTGGACGCGCTGCGCCGGCGAAAACGCATCGTACGCTGACTGCGACATTGCGATCACTTTCTCACCATTGATGGTCTCTAGTTGCAGTATATTTCCACAGAATTGATTCATCTGCTCCATCGAGATGGAGATTACTTGCTTGTCTTTAGCCAATGACTTGATCACGAATCGACGTTCAAACTCCGGGATCACTTCATCGCAAATGACACAGAAGTTCTCACCGATCGCCATCATCACATTGGTGTGATAAATCGGCTTGCCAGAAGGCAGCGCTGTCTGGAAAGAGACCACACGGCTATATCCAATTCGCTCTGCGTAATCTTCTAGCACTTCACGATCGCAGCGCTGGGAAAGGGCTGCATAAATCGTCTTGTTTGGGTGGTCCATCACCATCACACCGGTACTTTCCAAGTGCGCGTCAATCTCCAGATAAGAGGTCAAAGAGTCAACACTGCTTACTTGGCGTCCCGCCAGTTCAAGTGTTTCTCGAAGCGCATCCGGTTTGACTTCTTGCTGGCGATTATGGCAGGCCATCGGGAACGTAAACAGCTCTCCACTTGGTGTTGTGCTGAACCAGTTGTTCGGGAAAACCGCGTCTGGCGTTTCAACATCACCAGTTGGGTAATCAAACACCACCACCTGAACACCAGCATGACGAAGCTGGTCAACCATGTGGTTGAACTCTTGCATCGCCATATGACGAATATGTTCATTGGTATCATTCACCTGATGCTGGAATTCGTTGTCCTTCGCCGTTTCCGCGTTAAACGCAAATTCTTTTGGTGGCACCATCACTACGCAATTAGCGTTTTGAACCACTTCTGATTGTTTTTTTAGTCGGGTTTGCTGTTTCAACATCGTGACAAACTCATTTTTCCTCACTCAATGAAGCCAATTGTAGACATATTGTTAAATCAAAAATCACTGAAGTTAAGGGGGTAAATACGCTCAATTCAGCAAAATTTACTGCTAATGTAAATTATTGAAGGGAAATTTATTGCCACAAAGACGGTTTGCTCTATTGGGTTGGATATTATGCAAAATTAAGAATATTCCACTAGTTACATTTTAATTACGAAACGTATACCATTGATAAGCCTTCCTCATTAATGGACGAACACACTCGTCGTATCGACACATTCAGTGTCATTTGTGCGTTTAGGAAACATGTATGTTTAAGAAATTTGAAGGGTTTACCAAACCTTTTCCCGATGAAGAACCCGGGCAACCCCCTACGGGTATTTTTGCCTTTTGCCGTTACTACACACGTGGATATGAAATTCCACTGATCATCATGTCTTTCATGGCTATGATTGTTGCTATTGTGGAAGTGTCACTGTTCGGTGCCATGGGTAACCTTGTAGATTGGCTATCAACCAGCAACCCAGAGACATTTTGGCAAGACAACAAAAGTGAGCTCATTTTTTACGCCATTCTACTTTTGGTTGTGATGCCAGTTTTGGTCACCAGTTACTCACTCTTGGCGCACCAAACCCTGCTTGGTAACTACCCAATGTCGATTCGTTGGTTAGCACACCGATACTTGTTAAAGCAGAGCATCAATTTCTACCAAGATGATTTTGCCGGACGTGTCGCAACCAAAGTGATGCAAACCTCGCTAGCAGTAAGAGAAACCGTGATGAAAACCATGGACGTTTTTGTCTATGTCTCGGTTTACTTCACCGCAATGATCGTATTGTTGGCGCAAGCTGATATTCGTCTGATGATCCCGATGATGATTTGGCTTGGCTGTTATGTCGCGATCCAAATCTATTTTGTGCCGAAGTTGAAAAAGGTCGCTTCGGAACAAGCAGATGCGCGTTCGACCATGACAGGTCGAATTGTGGACAGTTACACCAACATCGCGACGGTTAAGTTATTTTCCCACAGCAAACGCGAAACCGAGTACGCCGAAAAAGGCATGCGAGGCTTCCTTGATACGGTGTACAAGCAAATGCGCTTAGTCACCGGTTTTGACGTTGCGGTAGAAATCACCAACTATTTATTGGTCTTTTCCGTCGGCGCACTGTCAATTTATCTATGGATGGATGGCTCGATCAGCGTGGGTTCAATAGCCATCGCGATTGCATTGGCGCTACGTATTAATGGTATGTCGATGTGGATCATGTGGGAAGTCGGCGCGCTGTTTGAAAACATGGGTACCGTGGTTGATGGCATGAAGACGCTTTCAAAACCCATTGATATTCAAGACAAGGACAACGCGAAACCTCTGACTGTCGAACAAGGTGGCATCGAGTTCGATAACGTTAGTTTTCACTACGGGGATAAAACCAAGGGGGTGATTAGCAACCTAAACTTGAACATTAAGCCGGGAGAAAAAGTCGGCTTGGTGGGACGCTCTGGTGCAGGTAAATCGACCTTAGTGAACTTACTGCTGCGTTTCCATGATGTAGAAAGCGGCAAGATCAAGATTGATGGCCAAGTGATTTCTGACGTTACTCAAGATTCGCTGCGCGCGAAAATTGGTATGGTGACTCAAGATACCTCACTGCTGCACCGCTCGATTCGCGATAATATTCTCTACGGCAACCCAGATGCCACGGAAGACGATCTACTGCGAGCCACCAAGCAAGCGCACGCTCATGAGTTTATCGAAACCCTGAGCGACCCGTTTGGCAACACCGGTTACGATGCTCAAGTGGGTGAGCGAGGCGTGAAATTGTCTGGCGGACAACGTCAACGTATTGCAATCTCTCGCGTGTTACTCAAAGATGCGCCATTGCTGATTCTTGACGAAGCGACTTCAGCGCTCGATTCGGAAGTCGAAGCGGCCATCCAAGAGAGCTTGAATGAACTGATGGAAGGAAAAACCGTTATTGCGATTGCACACCGTTTGTCTACCATCGCAGCGATGGATCGCCTGATCGTGCTTGATAAGGGCGAAGTCGTCGAGCAAGGCACTCACCAAGAGTTGGTGCAAAGCGGTGGCATTTACGCTCAGCTGTGGAACCATCAAACAGGCGGGTTTATTGGTGATGAAGAGCCACCTCAAGAGCTCTCTGCATAATCCTTACATCAATGCCTATCACACGCAAAAGGAAGCTTCGGCTTCCTTTTTTGCGTTAAACCATCACAAAAAAGCCGCCCGTGTGGGCGGCGGTGCGAAAAAGCTGCAGCAGTGGATTGAAGCAACAATTGCATAAAAATGGCATTAATAGGTTTCAAATAGCCCGTCGTTGTAGTCGCGAATGGTCTGTTCAATTTCAGCCATGCTGTTCATCACAAACGGGCCATAATGGACCACCGGCTCATCGATAGGTTCGCCACAAAACAGTAGTGCCCCACTACTTTGCGTTGATTTAAGCTCAACTAAATCGCCTTGCGAAAGGATGGCTAATTGCCCACTTGAGACTGAGTTTCCTGACACCTCAAGCGCGCCTTGGTAAACATAAATCATCATATTGAAGTGCTCTGGCGTTTGAATCTGTGACGCTTGATTGTCACTTGCTCGCCAATCGGCCACACTCAACGAAACACCCGTTTTGTCTAGCGGCCCTTTTAATATTTCACCATCGGCATGGAGAGCCCCTGCGAGCACACGGTGTAATCCCGTCTCAGAAGATTCTCTCTCGGTAATCATTTCAGGTTGGAAATCGAAATACTGAGCAGGCTTCATCTTGTCTCGAGCCGGTTGGTTTATCCAAATCTGGAATCCGTGCAGATCGCCCTCTTCCATAATCGGCATTTCGCTGTGAATCACGCCTCGCCCCGCGGCCATCCATTGGGCGCCACCTGATCTCAGCTCACCGACATTCCCCATGTGATCGCGATGCTGAAAATGACCCTTCATCATATACGTTAGAGTCTCGATACCTCGATGAGGATGAGGAGGAAAACCACCCACATAGTCTGAACGCTGATCAGACTTGAGCTCGTCCACCATTAGAAATGGAGAAAAGTGTTTGTTATTGAAACCCGCCACACGGGAGATTTTTACCCCATCGCCATCTGAAGTAGCGTGCGAACGGATTATTTGGGTGACTTCTCTTAACTTGCTCATCATTCTTCTCCTTCTCACTATAGGAATGAGTGTATCGGGCTGAGGCAAAATGATGAGCTAAGGGATTGGAGGCTCTTATTCGAAAAAATCGAACAAGACTGGGGCCGCTATAGGTATTGACGCTCTAACGCCTTGAGGCTTGAAGGCACAATAATCTTATGCATCGGCGCCACTGGCAGCATATAGACCCGACCTAGCCAGTTTTTTATGTGCACGACCGTTGTTACATACAAGGTGACCCACTCTCCGTTTGGAACCAGCAAAAAAGATAGTCGAACGTTTAAATGCGTATCGCAATCTTCCGCCAGCACCTCATTGGGCGTGAGCGACACTAGGGTAAAAATTCCTATGCGGTCGCCGGGCTTACATGCCGTTTCATCTAAATCAGTACTTAGCTCATTCATGCTGCCAAGGTTCTTTAAACCCAACTTCGAGACAATAAAGTTTCGCAGTTCCATCAGGCGATTTACCCAACGAGGGGAGCTTTTCATCAGCGCTTTATAAACCTCAAACGCAGATTGCTGCTGATTCGGTAAAGTCACCGAGAAACAGTCAGAAAAATGGGCGTTTTCGAGATAGGGTTCAATTAAAGACGGCTTAGACATATCGTGGATTATCCATTCTGTTGCACGTATTTCTCACCATAGCGAACATTCAAGGTATTGAATACTAATGATGATTCAATATCTTGGCTATCTCACTTAAGAGTCAACCTTGTACAACGGTATGTCGCCAATAATCGTGCAGCGCACAAATATCTGCGGAGCATAAGTGACGCATCGCCCCTTTGAGTTGTTCGTCTGACCAATACCACCACTGCATTTCAAGTAGTATCTCGATCTGCTCTGGCGAAAATCGAAACTTGATATGCTTGGCAGGATTAGACCCGACTACCTCGTAGGGTGCAACATCTTTGGTTACGACCGCTCGACTGGCAATGATGGCACCATCGCCAATTGTCACCCCAGCCATAATCATCGCCTCTGAACCAATCCAGACATCATTGCCAATAACGGTATTGCCAGCACGCACAAAACCATCACTTGCAGCGGCAAAATTCTCATCGTCTTGATAGAAGAAGGGAAAGGTACTTATCCAGTCGCTTCTGTGGCCTTGGTTACCCGCCATCATAAAGACCGAACCTGAGCCAATGGAGCAGAAATTCCCAATAATCAGCTTATCAACATCGTCTCGATCAGGGTTGAGGTAACGTGCGCAATCATCAAAGCCATGACCATGATAATAACCAGAATAGTAGCTATGTCGCCCTACTAAGATATTGGGATTGGTCACTTGCTCAGACAAAGGCTTGCCTGAAAATGGGGATTCAAAATAGTTCATAATTTCATTCTTTTCGTTGTCTATGAGTCGTATTCAAGCCTAGGCTTGGCCTCTGAGGATAAGGCAAAATAGGATATCGATCACTGACAATTCGACTGTCGCTAACCAAGCACACACAAACTCACACAGACGTTGGTATCACTCCAACAAAGCGCTAAGATACCGCATCACTCACGTCACGGATGTACAAATACAATATGAATGCTCAACCGTTTATCGATGCTGGAGTCAAATACACTCCTCACTATTTTCAAGTGCCACTCAACTATGCCAACCCAGACCAAGGATCGATCGAAGTGTTTGCTCGCGAACTTTCATTGGTTGCCGATGGTGATAACGCAAAGCCCTTCCTAGTCTATTTCCAAGGCGGCCCTGGCTTTCCGTCTCCGCGCCAAAACGGCTGCAATGGCTGGGTCAAACGCGCATTACAACAATACCGTGTTTTGTTGCTTGATCAGCGTGGCACGGGCAACAGCACCGTCATCAGCCATCAGACATTAGCCCCTCTATCACCACAAGAGCAAGCTGACTATTTGGCACATTTCCGTGCGGACAATATTGTGCGTGACGCAGAATTCATTCGAGAGAAACTAGGCGTAGAGAAATGGGCCATTCTCGGTCAAAGCTTCGGCGGGTTCTGTTCACTGACCTATTTATCGCTGTTTCCTGAGAGTTTGTCGCGCAGCTACATTACAGGTGGAGTGCCTTCTATCTCTCGCCATCCTGACGATGTCTACCAAGCAACGTTTAAACGGACAATGGACAAAAACCAAGCTTTCTTCCAGCAATTCCCGCAAGCACAACAGATGTGCCAACGCATCGCGGAACATTTGCTTGAAAACGATGAGTTCTTGCCTAATGGCCAACGCTTTACTGTTGAGCAGTTCCAGCAAATTGGCATCAACTTCGGTATGAGTGACACCTTCTTACCCACTTACTACCTATTGGAAAACGCCTTTGTGGAAATCAACGGCAAAGCCCAACTGCGTTATGAGTTTCTAAACAGCATGTTGATGGAACAAAGTTTCCACACCAATCCGATTTACGCCATTTTGCATGAGTCGATCTACTGTCAAGGCTTTGCGTCTAACTGGAGTGCGCACCGCGTAAGACAGACTCGCGACGAGTTTAACTACCAATCTGGCAAGCCCTTCCTGTTTACCGGTGAAATGGTCTTCCCTTGGATGTTCGATCAATATGAGAACCTAAAACCGCTCAAACAAGCAGCAGAACTATTGGCAGAAAAACAAGACTGGACGCCACTTTACAACGCTGATGTACTGGCGAACAACAAGGTCCCTGTCAGCTGCGCAGTGTATGCCGATGACATGTTTGTCGAAATGGATATTAGCCGTGAGACGCTTGCGACAATACCCAATGCGAAAGCATGGATCACCAATGAGTATGAACACAACGGATTACGTGCGGATGGCGAACGCATCTTAGACACGCTAATCGCAATGGGCGAACAAACCGCCGCGACATTGAAATAATGAAAACGCCCCAGCGTCAACTGGGGCGTAAAATCTAGCTCATGGAGTGGAGACCGATTGTGTTTCCTTCAGAGTCTGAGACAACCGAGATAAACCCGTGCTCACCAATCGAAAATTTTTGCGCGACCACCTTACCGCCAGCGCCCTCAACACGCGATTCTTCAACCGCACAATCCTGACAAGAAAAGTACACCATGGTACTGTTGCCACCAGCAGATACGCCCTTCATCTTAGCTAATGCGCCAGATGCCCCATACTGCTCCATATTTGATGGAAAGCCCCACATCTCGACGCCCACTTTCGCTTCATCAGTGAGCTGTTCAAACGATACACCAAGCATTTCACCGTAAAAGGCTTTCGCTCGTTCCATATCATCCACATAAATTTCAAACCAACCAACTGGATTCATTTGCATAACCGTCTCCTTGCTATTATCGACTCCCCCTTTAAGTTAGTCGAAGCAAAGCCAGTTTTCCGAGCAATTGAACAAAGATTAATCCGTGTCTCAGTTTCGGTATTTCGGGAACCTAGTTAATGACTTTGAGCCCATTGAAAATCAATATGCCAGAACACCATGCTCCCAATAGAACTAACCTTTAAGGTACAATAGCCCCCTATACTTATTTGTTGACGCCCTGACTTATGCTAAAAATCTCAAACACCGTTACCCTGCAAGCTTGGGAGATCCAACTGACGGCGATTCGAGCTCAAGGAGCGGGCGGGCAGAACGTCAATAAGGTATCTTCCGCGATCCACCTACAATTTAGCGTGCCTCATTCAACGCTTCCAGATATCTACAAAGAAAAGATCCTGGCGCTGCGAGATTCCAGAATTTCGAAAGAAGGCGTCATTACGATCAAAGCGCAGCAATATCGCACGCAAGAGCAAAACCGCGAAGACGCCTTAGAGCGACTCGCAGAGCTTATCCGCTCAGCGATGGTGGTTCAGAAAAAACGCCGTGAGACCAAGCCGACCCGAGCATCCAAAGAACGCCGCCTTAAAGGCAAAAGCATCAAATCGCAAACAAAGTCATTGCGTGGTCGCGTTAAGCATTAACCTCTCGTGCAAATCCACCTATACTGTTCTAAATTCATATAAGCATCAGATTTAATTCGGGTTTCAGGTCCAGTCTTATGAATAAACCATTATGCTCTCTCGCCCTTATTGCGCTTCTCGTAAGCGCTCACTCGCTGGCAAGTAGCAACCTTTATTGGCAGTTTGAGGGCGATAGTGAAGGCATTAGCGTTTATTCACGTGAACATACCGATGGCTTAGTCGAGATTAAAACGCAGATGTTCACGCCGACCAGCTATGGGGCGTTTTTAACGCTGTTGGAAGACTCGGAAAACGTCCCGAAGTGGGTCGATAACGTCAGCTCAAGCCGCGTATTGAATCAACTGTCGCCAACAGAAAACATTGTCTACACCCAGTTCTCTGCGCCTTGGCCAGCCAAAGACCGTGACATGGTCACGTACTCCCGATACACGCAAGATGAGCTCGGATTTACTTTAACCATAACTGACGCGCCACCGGCAACTTTCCCGCTCCAAGAAGGCTACATTCGTATTGAATCGGTAAACGCTCAGTGGCAACTGCAGAAGCTCACCTCTGGCACCACCCTAATTGAATACACAGCCTTTGCCGATCCTGGGGGCGCACTGCCCAATTGGCTGATTAATAAGCTCGCGAAAGAGAGCACTCGTAAAACCTTTGAAAACCTAAAGGCTCAGTTACCACGTTACCAAGCCTTTCAGCATCCAAATGTGGAGGAGTCGCCTAAACAGAGCGCGGTTTTAGAATAAACATTTGATAGTCAACCTGCCCTTTGCGCGCTTTAGATACTAGGATTTCATGCTCTAAGTCGTTCAACACCGAAGAATCTGTCAATGACTCCCTTAACTCGGCCACGCGTTTCGCGAGTGGGTGGTAATAGTTATCCCATGCTTGCTCACTGAGCGCAAACGTATCCACGACGTCGTACCCCGCGAATTTTGCTTCTGCCATTCTCTGCTCGGCACTCACCATTTGAGGATACTCTCGCTGCCAAAACTCTTTAACCATGGCGTCTGGCTGTTTTGTGGACCACACAGCATCACTTATCACGAGACTCCCTTCGCTTTTTAGTAGTGGTCGCCATGCTGCCAGTGCTTGCTCGAACCCCATAAGATAAGCACATCCCTCAGCCCAAATCGCATCGAAACTTTGCCCTTGAAACGGAAGTGATGCCATATTGGCGCACACCGTCGTGATAGTGTCGTTAAACCCTTTGTCGATTGCGCGTGTCGTCAGTGCCTCCAGTACCGAAGGTTCGTTGTCAACCGCGATAACATGACAAGTGAGATGCTTCGCTAACCACTCTGTTGAGAGTCCTTTACCGCAACCAATCTCCAACAACTCCAAGTGAGAAGCAGGCAGCAGAGAGGCCGCTCTAGCGGTATCTTCATCACTTCCCGGCCCCCAGCGAGACAAGGGCTCAAAAACACGCATAAAGTCATCCATATACTGATCGTGCTGATTCATGTCTTTCGATAGCCAGCGTAAACGTTGAATTTGCTTGTCATCAAAACCCTGATTCTTTAACCACTCCACATGGGCATCGGGCGCAACATCATCAAGGTTTTCATGCCATTCGGTCATCGGCGCTTCGCCTACCAATGCCGCGAGCAGTTCGCGAGACTTTTGTTTTTCTGCGATTTCTTGATCTAGCTGGTGCAAACGCTTTAGCAACATCTCGCGCTCAATCTTTTCCTCAAGACATGCTTGGCACTCTTTTAGCGTCAAGCCACCCGCTTGTAGCTTCTGAATCAACCGAAGTCGCTGCAGATCTTTATCGCTATAAAGTCGATAGCCGTTGTCCAACCGCTTACCTTTAATCAAACCAAGCTTTTCGTAATAGAGAAGAGTCGTCCTCGATAGCCCCAGTTTCTCACCTAGCTGAGAGATTTTATACATTGAACTAGCCTTTATCGCCCTTGTTTGAATGAGCGAGATTGTTGCTGGACCGTATTAACCATTTTGCCAAACGCTTTATCCTTGGCGCGTTTTTCCGCCAGTGTTGCACTGTTGAAGGCTTGCTCGCGCATCAACTTTAGATAGCTGTCTAAACGGCGTTGTTCCAGTTTCCCTTCCTCTAGCGCACGTAAGATCGCGCAACCCGGCTCTGAGGTATGGCTACAATCTGAAAACTTACACTGCTCGGCAAGCTCAGTAATCTCACTAAACGCTTCGCTGATCCCTTGTTCACAAGCACTCAGTTGTAATTCGCGCATCCCCGGTGTGTCCATCAACAATCCGCCATGTGGCAGCCATTGAAGTGAACGATAGGTCGTGGTGTGTCGTCCTTTGCTGTCATCTTCTCGAATTGCTCCGGTCGCCATGGTTTCTTTACCCATCAATCCATTGACCAGCGTCGACTTACCCACACCAGAAGATCCAAGCAGGGCGATGGTTTTCCCTGTTGCGCAATAACCGGACAGCTCGTTGAGATGCTCTGGAGCCAATGCGTTAATCGCGTGAACCAACAACAAAGGATCTAGCTTTTGTACTTTGCTCTGTTTCTCACTCACCTCTTCACACTGATCCGCTTTAGTCAGCACGACGATCGGTTCAACTTCTGCCTCTTTAGCTAACGCCAAATAACGCTCGATGCGGTTTAAGTTGAAGTCATCATTGAGCGAGCAGACGATAAAAACACTATCAATATTGGCGGCAATCAACTGGGTATCGAGTTTGCTACCCGCCGCTTTACGCTGAAACAGCGAGCGACGTTCGAGAACTCGGCTGAGTCGATGTTGATCATCAAACGTGACCCAATCGCCGACGCACACTCTGTCTGACTTAGCTGTCAATGTTAACGTTACACGTCCAGAATCGGTCATCACAATCACTTGGCTTCGGTGCTGTTCAATGACACGACCGATTGATTGCGTCTCCAACTCAGTAAGGTCTAACTGCTGCTGGAAATAGGGCTTCCAGCCGAGTTGTTGCAATGAAGGATGTTCACTACCCATTCGATGTTCTCCAAAAGCCTACCAAAACTCAGGCTTGTTAAATGCTGCCACGCACTGACTTGAACCCTGAATCGCAGAAAGTGGTTGCTCTGTTAAGGATTGAGCTAACCAACCATGCGGATAGCTCAGTGGTAACGGAGCCGCATAATCGCTTTCTAACACAGCTTCAAACCCTACCTTAGCGTAGTAATTCGGGTCGCCGTAAGTAAAAGCCAGTGACACACCTTCTTGACGCAGAAGCTGCAACCCATAATTGAGAATCGCCTGACCAACGCCTTTACCTTGCACTTCAGTTGCCACCGCCACTGGCGCGACTAAAAATGCTTGCTCTGGTGAATCATAGCTCAGACGCGTTAGCAGAATGCTCGCAAGGATCGCATTTTCCTTTTCGGCAACCACCACATATCTGTCTTCACAACTTGTCGTCGCTAAAAGGTCTGCGACGAGGCGACCAATCGCCTTGCCTTCTGCCTCACCTTCCGAGTCACTAAATGTACGCGTAAACAATTCAATAATCTGCTGCGTTTGTTCTGGTCTAAATAGTTTGTATTCCACAATATAACCCTCAATTGATAATAGCTCGAGGATAAACTGTAAAGCTGTAGACAGGTCAAGACTCTAAGAGTAATTATTTCTTCGGGCTCTTAAGCCAGTTATGATGAGTCGTAATAGACCGATGTTAGGAAACAAGATGGATCTCAATCTACTCAAAACCTTCGATGTAGTAATGAAAACACGCAGTGTTAATGAAGCAGCAGACAGCCTTGGGATTACGGCTCCAGCGGTCAGCCAAGCATTGAATCGGCTTAGAGAGCAATATCAAGATCCGTTGCTGATCCGCAAAGGGCGTGGCATTGCCCCGACCAACTTTGCCGTAGAGTTGCATGAGGAAATTCAAGAGCCACTTAATCTACTGTTAAACGGCGCTAAATCGAGGCAGCAATTTAATCCGTCACTGAGCAACCGAACGTTTCGCCTATCAAGCCACAAAGATCTCGACTTGATGATTGTCCCGCCTTTGATTGATTATCGTGACCAGCATGCACCAAACGTAAAGCTGAGTGCCGACATTGAGCATACCGATGAATCTAATCGTCAAGCGGATTTGCGCATGCGTCGCGTCGACATCATACTCGCCACCACACCACTGGATGAGCATGGGTATCATAACGAGCTTTTGTTTGAGCTCCCACTTGTCGTGATTTGCCGACATGATCACCCGAGAATCCGCCAAGAAATAAGCCACCAGCAATTTTTTACCGAGCGGCACTTGTTGTGGGGTACGCAGAGATTAAACCAAGATATCGTCGATTCACTGAGTATTGATACTCAGCCGCAACGCAATATCGTCTATAAAACGGATTCTATCTGCAACGCCGTTATGATGGCAGCGCAAACCGACTGGCTCTGTGTGACTAGCCAATGGCACGCCAATCTATTAGCGCCTGCCAACCAAATGCAGATTCTTCCCCTTCCCTTTGAGCTCAATACCCTTCCCGTCTATATGACGTGGCACGAGTCACAGCGACAAGACAGCGGTCATCAGTGGCTCAAAGAGACCTTACTCAACGTCACAGCTCAGTTTCGAAACCCCTTAGTGGATTAAATAAAACTTAATCCACTTTTTAGCTTTGGTCTATCGATTGATTAATCCGCCAGTTCTACTATCTCTCCATCGACGAGCGCTGGTCAGCTCGCCCAAAAAGAGAGAGATAAATTATGAAACTTCAAAAATCTATCGTGTCATTGGCAATTATCGCTACCCTTGCGCCAACTCTTAGCTTCGCCGCACCAACCACGAGTGCGCCGAAGGAAGCATCAAACTTCACTATCGCGAAAAATGAACAACTCAAACAATACCTAAACTTCGCCAACCAAAGTGACTTTGATAATGCCTCTCGTGGCTTCATTGCTACCTGGCCAGAGAAAACCATCAAAGACGCCGATGGCAACGTCATTTGGGATTTCTCTAAGTATGACTTTATCGACCAAGACACAAACACCGACACCATTAACCCGTCACTGCTGCGCCAAGCCAAACTGAACAACATTGATGGTCTGTTTAAAGTCAAAGAAGGCGTTTACCAAGTGCGCGGCTTTGATCTTTCCGTCATGTCCTTTATTCGTGGCGACAAGGGCTGGGTAGTAGTCGATCCTTTGATCTCTCCCGAAACCGCGGCGGCGGGCTTGAAACTGCTGCGCGACAACGTGGAAGCCCTTCCGGTAACTGGCGTTGTCTTTACCCACTCACACGTTGACCATTTTGGTGGCATCTTAGGCGTCACCAGCCAAGCAGACATCGATGCAGGTAAAGTCGATATTCTTGCTCCTGAAGGCTTCTTCGATCACTCGATTGCTGAAAACCTAATGGCAGGCAATACCATGTCGCGCCGCGCTTCCTACATGTACGGCAACTTGCTAGAGGCCAGTCGCAAAGGTCAAGTCGATGGCGGCTTAGGTAAAACCACATCGTCTGGTGCGCCGGGTATTGTCAAACCGACCCATATTGCCAACATTACCGGTCAAGAGATGGAAGTTGACGGCGTAAAACTTGAGGTAGTCATGGCCCAAGAGTCAGAAGCGCCGTCGGAGTTCATGTTCTATTTCCCTCAGTACAAGACCATGATGGCAGCGGAAGTGATGACGCACACTGTGCACAATATCTCGACACTGCGCGGTGCCAAAACCCGTGATGCTTCCTCTTGGGCGGAGTACATCGACGACGTTCTGCATGCCTATGGTGACAAAGCCGATACCATGATTGCGTCTCACCACTGGCCAACCTTTGGCAAAGAGAACATTCAAAATCAGCTAGAAAAAACGCGCGATATGTATAAGTTTGTACACGACCAAACTCTGCGTCTCGCCAATAAAGGCTACACTCCGAACGAGATTTCCGCTTCTATTCAGTTGCCAGATTCACTCGGTAAAGAGTGGTACAACCGCGGCTACTACGGCACGGTGTCACACAACGCACGTGCGACCTATGACTTCTACTTTGGCGCATGGTGGGACGGTAACCCAGCTAACCTAAATCCGCTGACACCAACAGAGCAAGGCGCCAAATACGTCGAAGCCATTGGTGGCGAAGAGAAAGTGATCGAACTGGCAGAAGCCGCGATAGCGAAAGGCGAATACCGTTGGGCAGTGACGCTACTCAACAACGTAACCTTTGCTAACCCAGACAATATGGACGCTCGTTACCTTGAAGCGGACGCAATGGAGCAGCTCGGGTACCAAGCCGAGTCTGGCCCATGGCGCAATTACTACCTAGGCGGCGCTAAAGAGCTACGTGAAGGAATCAAACCTGTCGCAACGCCGAACACCGCAGCGATTGCTAAAAACATGCCGTTTGATCAGTTTATGAACTATCTCGGCGTCACAGTAAAACCGGACGCGGCGAAAGGGTTAGATATCAAAGTGAATATCGATGTCAAAGGCGATGGTCAATACGCCATGGATTTGAGTAACTCGGTATTAAAGTCCTACTCTGACAAGCAATTTGAAGCGGCCGACTTAACCATTACTCTGTCACGTCAGGCATTCGAAAACATGATGACGAAGCAATCTACTCTTGAAGAGGAAATCAAAGCGGGTCATTTCAAAGTGTCTGATCAAGTTGAGTTCAACAAACTCATGTCTGTGTTTGACCAATTTGATATGTGGTTTGGCGTGGTAACACCTTAACCCAAGCCCAATGTCCAAATAGTTATATAAAAAAGCCCGCAATCTGCGGGCTTTGTTGTTATTGCACTTTAAACTGGGCGACGACGCTGCTGAGATTGCGCGATGTGCCGCTCAATTCATCACTGACCGCAGCGGCTTGTGATGCATTGCCATTAAGCGTGTGAATAATGTCTTGAATCGCCACCATATTGCGGCTAACTTCATCGGTCACTTGACGCTGCTGCTGAGCGGAAGTGGAAACGTGAATATTCACTTCATTAATTTCGGTCACCGAGTCTGTCACTTCATTGAGCGATAGCATAACTTGTTCGGTATGCTCTGCGGTGGCTTCACAACTTTGACGCGTCACGTCCATCTCATTAACCACACTGTTGGTCGTCTCTTTAAGCTTTTGCAGCATCTCATTAATCTGAGACGTGCTCTGCTGAGTGCGTCCGGCCAATGCGCGAACCTCATCGGCAACGACTGCGAAACCTCGACCTTGCTCACCAGCACGCGCCGCTTCAATCGCAGCGTTCAGTGCGAGTAAGTTGGTTTGCTCAGCAATTTCACCAATCACTTGCAGTACCGTACTGATTTGCTTGGTGTCTTCATCCATGGTGCTGATGGTCGACGACATCGAGGTCACTTGCTCAACTAAGTTGCTCACGCTCTCAACGGCGTTGGCAACAGTTTGCTTCGATTGCTCAGAGTAACGGTTTGCTTGCTCAGTCAATTGGGCCGCGTTTTCTGCACTTTGGGCGATAGAGACCGCGCTGGCGCTCATCTCTTCCACTGCCGTGATGACTTGCTCTGTCTCTTGCGTGTGCTGATTTAACGTATGCAAATTCGACGATGACTGCTGGCTAATATCACGCACCGCAGAATCAATACCTTTCGAAGAGTCCGACACCTCAATAAACATGGTCTGCAACTTCTCGATAAACTGGTTAATCGAACTGGAAATCTCGCCAATTTCATCTTGCTTTTCTACGCTAAGACGGCGAGTCAAATCGCCATTTCCTTGCGCCAAATCCGCAACCAGTTCTTTCAGGCGCATTAGCGGTTTGAACGAGTACTGCAGCAGCAACACACTCAACACAACAATCACGACGCCGATTACCGCTAGCGCAATAGTCACATTCCAACTCAGCGACGCGGTGTTGGCTGCGATGCTGTCATTGTCAATGTAACCGGTCAGTTGCCAAGTTTGCTCACCCAATTCAATCGAGCGGTTTACTGGCGTAAAGTTACCCGCCTGAGTGTTTGAAAAGATTTTGATGTTACCTGCGGTCAATTCCGCATAGCTGCCTTGATACGTGTAGACATCGATCACCTTGCCAAGATCGGTCAAGTTAAGCACAAAAAAGTCGACCGAATCATCCAAGCGTTTGATTGAAAAAGTAATCACGGGTAAGCCGTCCATCATGGTAACGGGGCTGATCTTGATTTCTTCTCCGTGTGATTCCGCTTGTGCGATAAACTGCTCAGCGGCCTCATCACTCATGTTACCACTGTCATCAAATGCATAACCATTGACAATTTTAACGATACGATAAAAGCCTGAACTCTCTTTCGTTTCACTAATATCCATCATGCTAAAGTTTAGGCTAGTTGCGAGATTAAGCTTGCTTTGCAGATCCTTTTCTAGCTTCTGCTGAATGAGGTCAATACTGTGAGTAATGCTTTGTGTATCAGTACGTTGTATATAGTGGCTAATGAAATAATTTACGCTGATAAATGATGTGAGAATCGTAGTAAAAATAATAGATATGATGAGTACTACGATTTTATTCTTGAACGAAATGTTCTTCATGACACTTTACATCCTTAAAAGTGAAGATTGCATAAACTTGCATCCTTGATGGGAAAATATCTAATTTATTTAACCAGTTAGATAACGTTCCGCTGACAATGGTAAGCCAGCGAAAACGTTGGCGCAATGACCAATCGTCTCTTTTACCGTCCCCCTTCTATTAAATTGCAGCCCATGCCACACTTCATTGAGAGGACGTGTGATCACACACCGCGCATCATTAGATCACAATTTGATAACATTTTTGCTTCTCTGCTTCTAAAACCAATTAGAATAAAAACTCAATGTTGTGATTCTGATTAGGTGAATAATGGACGATTTACTCAAAGACTTTCCTGTTATAACGAAAGTACCAGTTGCTTGGGGTGAAATGGATGCCCTCCAACACGTGAATAACGTGGTTTATTTCCGCTATTTTGAAACCGCTCGCTTGGAGTACTTTGATAAAATCAAGCTTTTGGTCAATATCGCCGACAGTCACATTGGTCCTGTGCTTGGGGAAACCAGTTGTCGTTATAAGCTGCCCATCACTTACCCAGATACCTTGCTGATTGGTTCGCGCGTTGTGGATCTGCAAGATGACCGTTTTACCATGGAGTATCAAATTGTTAGCCAAAAGCTAGAGCAAATCAGCACCGTGGGGAAAGCAACCTGTGTGATGTTTGACTTTAAAAACAACAGCAAAGCGCTCGTCCCAGACATCGTCAAGCAAGCAATATTAGATTTAGAAGAGCAACACTAAGCCCTTGACCTTAACCCTAGGGTAAGCTCTATACTCAGTAAATCTTTTTGACTTAATGGTGCGATATGAGCGTTTCTCTGACTCGCAAAATTTGGATTTCTCTATTCAGTATTCTCGCAATGCTGATGTCGAGCTTTGCATCCAGCGCACCACTGATGACGTTTCAAATGCTGTCAAGCAGTTACGTTGAAACCGAAGCGGCCACGCATTGCGCGATGACCTCTTCATCTGAGATGAGCCATCACCAAACCAATCAAACGCATTCCAATCAACCCGCGCAGCTATCATGTGATTCGGGTAGCGATAAGGCCCACAACTGCTGTGGATCGGTTTGCGTGACTGTGTTTGCATTGTTTTCGCCACAGGACCAACTCACTCACCTCACCTCTTATCTCGCCCTGATCCACCCAGAAGCCCATGGCCACGCAATCTATCGCCAAGCTTCGCTCTATCGCCCCCCAATAGCGTAAATCCGTTCGTTTTTTGTCCTCTTCTCAGCCTTGACTGAGAAGTCGTTTACTCGTGCGCTTTGCACATAACAACGGATTACACTGTGAAAAATATTGCGACGATAGCAGCGCTCTCTGTCAGCTCTGCACTATGGGCGTCCAATGCTTTGGCGGCAACACAACCCGTAACGCAACAGCATTTGGTGCCACCGACACTCCCTGAATTAATTCACTCAGCTCTGAGCAATGACGCGACTCGTTATCAGTTTTATGCTCAGTCACAAGCCATGCGCGAAACCGGCGTGGCTGCCTCAACGCTCATGGACCCAAAACTGAAAATGGGCTTTGGGGGCTTGCCTGTCGACAGTTTCAAATTTGATGAAGACCCAATGACCAATGTGTCAGTTGGGTTGATGCAGCAATTTGAACGCGGCTCAACCTTAGAGCTGCAACAAAAGAAAGCCAATACACAAGCCGACGGTATCGCGGCTCAAGTTCAAAATCGGGAGATCGATGTCGTCAACCGTATCACTCAGCTTTGGGTTGAACTTGGCTACCAGCAGTCGGCGCAACGCATTCTTGAACAAAACAAAGGATTGATGCGTGAGATGGAGCGTTTCATTCAGACCAACTACGCCATTGGTAAAAGCGAAGCGCAAGATCTACTCAATGCCCAACTGCAGATCGCCAAACTGGATGAAAAACTCCAAGCCAATGGCCAAATGCAGCGCCGCATTATCTCGCAACTCTCAGAATGGCTAGGATCTGAGTGGATTCGCTCGGCGCAAAATATCCAAGCTGACAATCAGCTCGATTGGCATAAACTTGAGCGCATTGTGGAGCCCAATTCCGTCGACCACTACCGCCGCTTAAACCAGCATCCAATGGTCAAAATGGCAGACATCAACATTGCGGCAAACCAAACCCAAGTCGACATCGCTGAACAAGCCTATACGCCCCAGTTTGGTGTTGAAGTCATGTACGCGCACCGCCAAGCGAACAATATGATGGGCGAACCGGCTTCCGATCTAGTCAGTGCCTATTTGACGATGGACATTCCGCTGTTTACGGGCAACCGCCAAGACCGAAATCTCGCGGCGGCTCAGCATCAAGTTGGGGCGGCGCAGTCTCAAAAAGATTCACTTCTTTCGCAAATGAATGCACAAGTGAATGCACTGCTTGTTGATCGCGAGAACCTTCAGCAACGTCTCGACCGCTATACCGACACGCTTCTCCCTCAAGCGAACGCGCGCATCAAGGCCGTCGAAAGGGGTTATCAAAACAACACCGCGCAGTTCAATGATGTGATTTCAGCCACCACCGACGAACTCGCTCTTCGAGTCGAACAAGAGCGGTTGATCGCCGATCTCAATATCACCAACAGCAATCTTGCAGCCTTGCTGGGTGGTTTCGAATACCAAGTTTCTCAACCTCAACTCAGCAAATAGAAGGTAACCCAATGAAAACATTACAAGTGGCAACTCTTGCCTTGCTGGTTGGCGGCGCACTCGGCTTTGTAGCCAATCAGCATTTCATTTCCGCCAATCATGATATGACGGCGATGACATCGGCAAACGCAGCCGACAGTAACGAACCGCTCTACTGGGTTGCGCCTATGGATCCCAATTACAAGCGTGACAAGCCAGGTAAATCTCCCATGGGCATGGATTTGATTCCAGTCTATGCGGAAGACTTAGCGGGTGACAATGACAAACCCGGCACGGTAAAAATCTCTCCTGAAGTTGAAAACAATTTGGGGGTAAAAACGGAA
Source organism: Vibrio sinaloensis (assembly GCF_000808535.1). Taxonomy (GTDB): domain Bacteria; phylum Pseudomonadota; class Gammaproteobacteria; order Enterobacterales; family Vibrionaceae; genus Vibrio; species Vibrio sinaloensis_D. The sequence goes on along the minus strand of NZ_JWLV01000017.1, from coordinate 121,975 downwards.
TCCGTACTTCGTGAGCCATTGAGCCCACGCATTGAGACTGTCGGTTACATTGCCTTTGACGAAAGTCATCTATGGCAAACCAACGTCCGTGTTGCTGGCTGGGTTGAGAAACTCAATATTAACGCAGTAGGGGAAAAAGTAGCCAAAGGCGATGTGCTGTTTAGCTTGTACTCGCCAGAGCTGGTAAAAGCCCAAGAAGAACTGCTCAACGCCTACCGAACCGGACGCAGTGGCTTAGTGAAAGGAGCGACTGAACGTTTAGTTACGCTTGGCGTCGATCGCAGCCAAATTCAAGCCATTAAGCGCAGTGGCAAAGCCTCACAAACCATTGAGATAAAAGCTCCCGCGGACGGCGTGATTGCCAGCCTAAACATCCGTGAAGGTGGTTACCTTTCCCCTGCTCAAGCTGTGATTAGCGCAGGCCCACTCGATAATGTCTGGGTCGACGCAGAGGTGTTCGAGCGTCAAACCCATTGGATGAAAGCGGGCAGCCAAGCAACCATGACACTCGATGCGATTCCGGGCAATGAGTGGCAAGGCGTGGTCGATTATGTTTATCCCATTCTCGATCCAAACACTCGCACATTGCGCGTACGCCTCAAGTTCCCCAATCCAAACGGTGAGCTCAAACCCAACATGTTTGCCAACATTGCGCTGCAACCTGTTAGCGACGAATCTGTACTGACGGTCGCGAAATCGGCGGTGATTCGCTCAGGGGGCATGACTCGAGTCGTGCTTGCTGAAGGAGAAGGCAAATACCGCTCCGCACGTATCGAAGTAGGTCGTGAAGCAGGCGACAGAATTGAAGTGTTGCAAGGGCTGACTCAAAACGATCGTATCGTCACTTCTGCCCACTTTATGCTCGACTCAGAATCGAGCCAGTCGGCCGACTTATCGCGCATCAACGGCATAGAGCCCCCCGCTGAAACCGTGTGGGCCAAAGGCGAAATCACAGATGTCATGGCAGGGCACCGCATGTTAACCCTCAACCACCAGCCTGTCCCAGAGTGGAACTGGCCAGGGATGGTGATGAACTTCAATCTGGCAGAAAACGTAGACATGAGCGATCTCAACAAAGGGCAAGCGATTGAGTTTGAGATGAAGAAAACCAATTCCGGTCAGTATGAGATTGTCGATATCAAAGCAGACAACAGCATCATTGCCGCAGAAGTATGGGTGACGGGTGACATCACCATGTTGATGGCGGATTTTGGCATGATCACACTCAAACACTTGCCGGTCGCCGAGTGGAACTGGGAAGCGGGGGAAATGAACTTTTCGGTCGGTGAAGAGGTGAACTTATCTGGATTTGAAGAAGGACAAACGGTTCGCTTTCTAGTTGAAAAACAAGGCTCTGACTATCAGTTGAAGAAACTTGAAGCGGTAGAGGGCTAACCATGATCAGTGCAATCATTCGTTGGTCGATTAGCAATCGATTCTTAGTGTTACTTGCGACATTCGCGATCGTATTGGGTGGACTTTACAGTGTAAAAAATACCCCAGTGGACGCGATTCCCGATTTGTCGGATGTGCAAGTTATCATCAAAACAAGCTATCCGGGTCAAGCGCCGCAAGTGGTTGAAGACCAAGTCACCTACCCGCTCACCACCGCAATGCTCGCGGTTCCGGGAGCAGAGACGGTACGTGGCTACTCGTTCTTTGGCGACTCCTACGTCTATATCATATTCAACGATGATACAGACATGTATTGGGCTCGCTCTCGAGTACTCGAATACTTGAGTCAAGTCGCACCTAAGCTACCGCCAAGCGCGAAACCAACACTCGGCCCTGATGCAACAGGTGTGGGCTGGGTCTACAGCTACGTCCTACAAGATAAAACCGGGCAGCATGACCTTGCCCAGCTGCGCAGCCTGCAAGACTGGTTCTTAAAGTACGAGTTGCAGACCGTAGCCGGCGTTTCAGAAGTGGCAACTGTCGGCGGCATGGTCAAACAGTACCAAGTACAAATCGATCCCGCTAAGTTGCGCGCTTACGATTTGACGCTGCAACAGGTCAACATGGCGATTCAAAACGGCAACCAAGAAACGGGCGCGTCCGTCATTGAAGTTGCAGAAGCTGAGCACATGGTACGCACGACTGGTTACCTCAGCAGCATCGAAGACATCGAATCTTTGCCGCTCAAAGTGACCAGCAAAGGCACACCACTCTTGCTTGGGGACATTGCAGACATCAATCTTGGCCCACAGATGCGTCGTGGCATTTCCGAGTTCAACGGTGAAGGCGAAGCGGTGGGTGGCGTGATTGTGATGCGATTTGGCGAAAACGCCAGCGAGGTGATCCACAATGTCAAAACAAAACTGGCAGAACTTCAACGCAGCCTGCCAGACGGCGTGGAGATCGTCGCCACCTACGATCGTTCAACCTTGATTGATGCCGCAGTAGAAAACCTATGGAAGAAACTGGCGGAAGAGTTCATCGTTGTGGCGGTTGTCTGTGCGCTGTTCTTGTTCCACATTCGTTCATCACTGGTGATCGCCCTTAGTTTGCCTGTTGGGATCCTGTCGGCCTTTATTGTCATGCACTGGCAAGGTATTAACGCCAACATCATGTCTTTGGGCGGCATTGCAATTGCCATAGGCGCGATGGTCGATGGCGCAATTGTGATGATTGAAAACGTTCACAAACACATAGAACGTACCCCGCTAACGGACAAAAACCGCTGGCAAGTGATCGGCAAAGCGGCGGAAGAAGTGGGGGCTCCCCTATTTTTCTCACTGCTTATCATCACGTTAAGTTTCGTGCCAGTGTTCGCACTGGAAGGTCAAGAAGGCAAGATGTTCTCGCCACTTGCTTTTACCAAGACGTATGCAATGGCCGCGGCGGCAGGCCTCGCTATCACCTTGGTGCCGGTTCTGATGGGTTACTTTATCCGTGGCAACGTACTCCCGGAGCATAAGAACCCGGTGAACAAAGGGTTGGTCGCGCTATACCGACCTCTGCTGAACCTGAGTCTGCGCTTCCCTAAGACAATGATCCTGTTAGCGGTGGCGTTAATGGCATCGGCTTACTATCCAACCAGCAAACTGGGTAGCGAGTTCATTCCGCCATTGGACGAAGGTGACTTGATGTACATGCCGACCACTTACCCCGGCATCTCCATTGGTAAAGCACGTGAGCTACTGCAGCAGACCAACAAGCTCATCAAAACCGTTCCTGAGGTGGAAACCGTTTGGGGCAAAATTGGCCGCGCCGAAACGGCAACCGACCCTGCCCCATTAACCATGATCGAAACCGTCATTCAGCTCAAACCGAGAGAAGAGTGGCGAGACGGTGTGACCACGGAGTCGCTGCGCAAAGAGTTTGATCAGTTGGTGCAGTTCCCAGGATTGACCAACGCATGGGTCATGCCAATCAAAACTCGCATCGACATGTTAGCCACCGGTATTAAAACACCAATCGGTATCAAGATTGCGGGACCTGACCTCAAGGTAATCGAACAAATTGGCTCAGAGTTAGAGCCCATTTTGAACCAGATTTCAGGTACGGCATCTGTCTATGCGGAACGCGTTGCGGGTGGACGCTATGTCACCATTGACATTAAACGTCGCTCCGCGGCTCGCTACGGCTTAAGTATCAAAGATGTCCAGCAAGTCATCTCTACAGCGGTGGGCGGAATGAACGTGGGTGAGACCGTTGAAGGACTGGAGCGTTATCCAATTAACGTCCGCTATCCACAAGATTACCGAGACTCGGTAGTGAAACTGCAAAACTTGCCACTGGTGACTCCGAACGGTGCACGCATCGCTCTCGCCGATGTGGCTGACATTCGTTACGAAGATGGCCCACCGATGATCAAAACCGAGAATGCACGCCCGAATGGTTGGGTATTTGTCGACATTGATGGCCGCGACTTGGGCTCTTACGTGGTTGAAGCGCAGCAAACTGTCGCTGACCAATTGCAACTTCCTGCGGGCTACTCGCTCACTTGGTCGGGTCAATACGAATACATGGAGCGCGCCAAAGAGCGGTTGAGTGTCGTGGTGCCTATCACTATTGCCATCATCATGCTGCTGCTTTACTTCAGCTTCCGCCGCGTCGGAGAAGTGATGATCATCATGCTTACACTGCCGCTCGCGATGGTGGGAGGCTTATGGCTGATGCACTACCTCGGCTACAACTTCTCCATTGCGGTTGGGGTTGGCTTTATCGCCCTTGCCGGTGTCGCGGTCGAGATTGGCGTGATCATGCTGGTTTATCTCAACCAAGCGTGGCACTACAAAAAACTCCACGCAGAAGAAGAGCAAAAAGCGCTCACTGCGAAAGACCTTACCGATGCCATTCGCGAAGGCGCGGGGCTACGCGTTCGCCCTGTGATGATGACGGTGTTGACTGTCATCATTGGTCTCATCCCAATCATGTACGGAGACGGCACAGGCTCAGAAGTGATGCAGCGAATCGCCGCACCAATGATAGGAGGTATGGCCTCCGCGCTTCTACTCACGCTGTTGGTCTTACCGGCTCTGTTCAAACTCTGGAAACAACACGAAGTTAACTAACACCAAGCAATCGTATGTCGAGCTAATGAGCTGCTCGACATACGCAATACCCGATTAAAAGAGGAACACACCATGAAAAAAACACTGATTACCCTAGCGATTACCATGTTCAGCACAGGCGTACTTGCCGATGCAATGGATCACTCAAAAATGGACCATGCGAATATGGGCCACGGTGAGATGAAGATGGATCATAGTAAAATGGATCACTCGAACATGATGAATATGGAAGGTATGTCTGAGGTTGGAATGCCTGCCAAGGGCGCAAAACCAGACAAGGTCGTGCACGTTATTTTGACTGATGACATGAAAATCAACTTCAAAAAAGAAGTGAAGATCGAGCCAAATGACGTGGTGCAATTTGTGGTGATGAACGCTGGAAAAATTGACCATGAGTTTTCCATTGGTTCAGCACAAGAGCAACTGAAACACCGTGAAATGATGAAGAACATGGGCAGCCACGCGCACGATTCTGGCAGCACTGTCACTGTAAAACCGGGCAAAGCTAAACAGCTTTTATGGCACTTCCACGGCGATAACAATGTTGAGTTTGCCTGCAACATTCCCGGCCACGCAGAAGCGGGGATGGTGAAAAAGATCACCTTGTAGTGATCAATAAAGTCGCCAGCAAAACCTGGCGACTTTCGCTTTTCCTGCGTTTCAGTCAGAAGCCGCGTTACTTATAAACCAGCTCAAAAGTCACAAGGACAAGTTCTGTCGAGTCATTAAACTCAATGCCATACGCAGACGCGCAATCTTTAGTGAAAAAGTCATTGTGTGCTTTGTACCACCACTCGTAAGTGCCATCCCCTTCGCCTTCCGACTCAGCGAACTCGCGACTGACCTGCCCAAACAGACAAAAATCCACATCGGTGATTTTGACAATACAGACTGGGTTCTTTTCCCAATCCAATACAATTTGGTGTTGACCAACTTTAGGCAGCGGCTCTCCTTCAATTTTATAGGCTTCTTTCACGCTGCACGTCGCGCGCTTTTTGCCAATTGAAACAAGTCTGGCACACTCATTGGTGTTGTACTCATCATCACAAAAATAGGTGGTTTCTACGCCGTCAATCTCCGCCAGTTGAGACGCTGATAAAGTGCTGATGTAAGACTGAAAATAGTCTTCATATCTTTCTTCCATGACTCATTCTCCGTTGAATCTCTAGTATTAGTTTGAATGACAGAAAAGCCCGCACAAACGGGCATCAGTAGGGCTGGGGCTTAATTCTTGGTTCAACGATTGTACTTCTCTTTATTAAGCACTTCTTTCATGGTGTGGGTAGCCTCCAGATCCACACCGTGAATATTGGCAAGCGCGCAGACATAGTACAGAACATCGTATAACTCTTCTGCTACCGAGCCTTTAAGTTCTTCAAAGCTTGGTTGCCCGCCAGTGCCACTACGAATCGCTTCCGACAACTCCCCTACCTCTTCAATCAGTTTTAAGAAGTAGTGCTCGGATTGTTCAGGGGCGTAATCGAACTCTTTTATGTGGTTTTGCAGCTCCGATAACTTCATAACATCCTTTTCTTTGGTCTATCATTCGCTTGGTGATGCATTTTATAAACCTTAATTACATAAAATCAAACACTTGATGAGCAACCCTACGCTTAAGTCGTAAGAGTAAAAGTGCGTTCAACCCCACTCTCGCGAACAAAATCCTCATCATGGCTGACAAGAATAAAGGTACCTTGGTAGCGTTTTAACGCATCAGCCAGCATCTGCTTCGAGTCGAGGTCTAAGTGATTGTCTGGCTCATCGAGTAGTAAAATAGGTGATTGAGGCTGATGACTAACGATCAGCATCGCCAATTTCATCTTCTCACCGCCACTGAGCTCACTCACCAACCGAAACACGCTGTCCGTACGAAAGCCAATCCCGGCAAGCAATGTTCGCGCGTCACTTTCTAGCATCCCTTCACAGTGGTGCGTCATGTTACCGAGTAGTGAACGCTCCAAACTCAGCAAGCCAAAATGCTGGTCAAGATAACAAACTGCACGATTGACATGCAGCTCTCCGCTTTTTAAGCCCATCTCCCCCGACAACACTTTGAGTAGCGTAGATTTCCCCGAACCATTCCCACCTGAAAGATGCAACTTGCTGCCCGCCTCCAGCGCGAGATTAAAAGGGGTACCCACTCCAAAAGGAAGCACCGCCGCCACCATGTTGAATACATTACCGCGCCCAGATGCCCCTTGTTCAAGGTATAGCCTTTGCTGCTTAACGTTTTCATAGCGTTCACTGAGCGCCCGCTGTTTTTGCTCAAGCTTGGTTCGGCGACTGTTCTCGTTTTTGTGCCGATTCGACACCGAGTTTTCCGCGCTGTTCTTCATGCCATCGAGAATCAACTTGGATTGGCTCCCTGATTTGCGTATTTTGTTCCCTTGAGACTCTCGCTGCTGCGCTTTTTCGCGATTTTTCTGCGCTTGAACCTCCAGTCGATGCTGCTCTCCTCTTACCGCATCCAGTTGGCGCTCGAGTGCATTACGCTCTCGCTGTTTTTGCTCCTCATACGCATCGAAATTGCCGCCATATTGGGTTAAACCCAGTTGGCTCAGCTCCCAAATCTGGTCCATTTGCCGTAGCAACTGTCGATCGTGGCTGACCAACACAAGATGGCCTTGGAATTGATTCATCTGCTCGATCAACCACCGCTTTGCCAATTGATCAAGGTGGTTAGACGGCTCATCCAAAATGAGCAGTTCGACGTCTGACTGAAACAGCTTCCACAGCTGCAATCTGGCCAGTTGACCACCACTCAAACTCTTGCAAGAAAAATTGGGGTTAGGTGGTAAGCCAAGGGCATCTAACTCATCATTTAACGCCTGTTTAAGCTGCCAATTTTCACCGACAATCTCGAACCATTTAGGATCGCAATCGCCCTTCTCAATGCGTTCAATTGCGTGAAGCCTCTCTTGGTAACCAAGAAACTCGGCAATACTGATCGAGCTTTCAAGTAGCTGAGACGGCAATTGGCTGTAGCACGCGACACTGGCCGAAGTAACGACACTTCCCGAGGTCGGCGTGCGTTTTTGAGCGAGCATGTCTGCAAAGTAGGATTTACCAATCCCATTTCTTCCGACTAAACCCACTCGCCTTGCTGACAGAGTGCATGAGATATTTTCGAACAGCACATCGCCATTGTTGAACTGATAACTGATTTTGTGCGCTTGTATAACTGGCATATTTGCCTCCTGTAAAACAGGATTAGGCGTAGCGGCTGCAATGAGTTCGATCCAATTTGTGCTCTACGAGCCAACATGGACGCGCACCTATAAAGGTACATAACGTGTTGATGCTATTAATAAGCTAAGACGAAGCTACGCCGACTAACCCTGTGAAATCCAAAATATGATGTAAAGGTGGATAACAGGTGTTAGTTGTTCATATTGGCGTAAACTCCTTAAGAAATGATGCGGCGATTATAGAGCAGTTTTTCGCCACATAGCAAATAAAACGCGACCAGTTGCAACACGGCTTCAATCTATTTGATCAAGGCCGGCCAAAAAGGGATTGTGGTTATTCAATCTGCTTTACTGTAATTCGATTTTGAAACTCAAACACGCGCTCAGCACACACATCAATACACCGCCCGCAACTGATGCAGTTCTGGTCTAAGACGCGTTTATCACCTTCTTTCAGCGGTTGGCGCAGCACTTCTGGTTCGGGGCAAACGTAATAGCAATCCATACATTTAGTGCAATCTTCACGGCGAACAGCAGCCACTCGTAGCAAGCTCTTGCGCCCTATCACCCCGTAAGTCGCCCCCAGTGGACATAAATGGCCACACCAGCCGTGTTCAACCAACAGCAAATCGAGCACAAACACCAAGCCAACCAGCACCCAGCTCGCCCCAAATCCAAACACCAGCCCGCGATGTAGCGCGGCAACAGGATCAATCCAAGCCCATAAAACACTGCCCGAGACGGCACTACCGATCAGCAATACGGGAATCAACCAGTAGCGCAGCTGGGGCGACCAACGGTAGCTGGTTTTGATATTGAGTTTACGACGCAAAAACGCCGCCAGATCGGTGACCATGTTCATCGGGCAAACCCAGCCGCAAAATGCTCTTGGGCTGATTAGCGCATAGAAAACCACCACAATGACTACGCCCACTAGCGCCGTCATTTCTGGTAAGTGCCCTGCGGCTAGGGTTTGTAACACAATCAGAGGATCACTCATTGGAATCACATCAAACAAGTTACTCGAAGAGAGATTGCCTTTTAGTACTCCTAGCGTTGGTCCTGCCATAAACAAAGCGACGATCGTTAACTGACAGACTCGTCTAAGCAATAAAAAACGGTGCGCTTGCCACCAGCCTAAGGTTTTTATTGCATCTTTTCCGGCATCTTTAGCGAGGTTCTTAGCCATTACAACTTCCCTCCCAAGGTTTCCAGCGCTTCGGTCGGCACTTCAGGCGCACTGTTCTCTAGTGGCTTTTTGATCTCTTCCCAACCAAGTTGGTAGTGAGCGCCCATTTTGCCTTTGGCCAATTCTGTCGGGATAATTTTAATCGCCGCCACTTCAGTGACACACGCTTCTTCACATTTACCACAGCCGGTGCATTTATCTGAGTGAACAGTGGGAATCAGTTTGGCGTGATAACCGGTTCGTTCATTACGGATATGTTCAAGCGTGATTGCTTCATCAATCAAGGGGCAAACTCGGTAACACACATCGCAGCGCAGCCCCTGCCAGTTCAAACAGCTTTCATGGTCGATGAGCACCGCGGTGCCCATGCGAGCATCGTCAATATTGGTTAAGTTGGGGTCTAGCGCACCAGTCGGACAAACGGGGACACATGGAATGTCTTCACACATCTCACACGGGATTTCCCGCGCATTAAAATACGGCGTGCCTGACTCGACCGATGAGAGGAGTGTGGCAAGCTTTAGGGTATCGTAGGGACAGGCTTGTACGCATAATCCACAGCGAATGCACGCTTTTTCAAACTCGCCTTTTGGCAGAGCACCCGGTGGCCTGATCGGCACGCCAGAACCATCTCTCGCTTGGCTTTGCATCGACTGAAGCCCAAGTACCGTCGCAGCTGCACCAACGCCCGCTGCCGTTCTTGCCGCATCTCGTAAAAACCGACGTCGGCTTTGCGATGTTTTTGATTTTGCATCCGTCATGGCTTACTTCCTTACCCCAGCAGATCACTTTGCTCAACGAGCACGTTAAGCATAGCAACCACAATTATGATAAGGATATTTTCACGACACGTGATAAGGGCATATACCTCCAAAGAGGTGTATGAGAGATGACTTGATAAGAATCAACTAATGGGCTTGTTTGAGGGCGCATATTGGTCAACTAGCACGGAAGCAGAGCGCTGAAAACAAATACAACACCAGTGGTCAAAATGATAAAAATGCAATAATTGAGTTTTTTGTCACACGAACTTTCCTTGCTAGGCATTATCCTTATAGAATGTAAGGCTTTGTGAATTACGCTGCGGGGGTCTTATGATAGAAATCATAATCGACGGCAAATATCGAATTGTGGAAGAGGGTTCAACCCTTCTAGAAGCAGCCAAAGTATGTGGGGTAGAGATCCCTTCTTTATGCGGGCTAAATAAATCTAATCAGAAAGTGCCTTGCGACCTGTGTGTGGTAGAGGTAGAAAGCGGCGGCACTCAGCGCGCCTGCGAACTCGAAGTCTACCGCGGTCTGAATGTTAAAACGCAATCAGACCAGTTAAGCGAGCATCGCCGTCAAGCGCTCAACCGCATCATGCAAGATCACTATGCTGACTGCGAAGCGCCGTGCAAAACTGCCTGCCCAGCTGGGGTAGACATCCAATCGTACCTTTACTTCATCGCACAAAACGATCATAAAAAAGCGATTGAAGTGATTAAACGCACTCTGCCGATGCCACTATCGATTGGCCGCGTTTGCCCTGCCTTTTGTGAAAGTGAATGTCGCCGATCCTTGGTGGATGAGTCAATCGCCATTCGTCAATTGAAACGCCACGCCGCAGATGCCGACCTAGCAGCACAAGAAGCCTACACGCCAGCAAAGAAAGCCGATAAAAACCTCTCTATCGCCATTGTCGGCAGTGGTCCAGGAGGCTTAACGGCGGGCTATTATCTTTCCAACGAAGGCTATGACGTAACCGTATTTGAGTCGATGCCAAAAGCAGGTGGCTGGCTACGTTATGGCATTCCTGAATATCGACTACCAAAAGCGATCCTCGATAAAGAAATCGAGCTGATGTGCCGCAATGGTATGCAGATAAAAACCGAGCAAAAGCTTGGCGAAAACCTATCGCTGAGCCAGTTGAGTGATGACTATGATGCGGTCTGTCTTGCGGTTGGCGCTTCGTTAGCTGTCGAGATGAAATACCCAGGCAGTGAACTTGCTGGCTGCTACCTTGGGGTCGATTACCTAAAAGACTTTGTCACCGATCAAACCTACACCACAGGTGAAAAAGTGGCGGTGATTGGTGGCGGTAATACTGCGATTGACTGCGCGAGAACCGCTCGCCGCGCAGGGGCAGACACCACAATTATCTATCGCCGGACGCGCGAAGAGATGCCAGCCGAAGACTACGAAATTGAAGAGGCTGAGCACGAAGGCGTTAAGTTTCTGTTTCTAACCAACCCGGCTGAAAACATTGCAGATGAAAACGGCCACGTGAAAGAAGTTCGCTTAGAACGAATGGCGCTGGGCGAGCCCGATGCGTCAGGTCGCCGCAGACCAGAGCCAACCGGAGAGTTCTTCACTCAAGCATTTGATACCGTGATTGCCGCTGTCTCACAAAAGCCTGATTTAAGCTTTCTAGAAGGTGACGATTTATCGATTCCATTAACTCGATGGAACACGTCCGAGTCTGATCCACAAACCATGCACACAGGTACAGGCAATATTTTCAGTATTGGTGATTTTCGCCGCGGCCCAGCGACGGCTGTTGAAGCGGTTGGAGACGGCCGAATCGCCGCCAAAGCGATCGACCTGTTCCTCAATGGCGACATGGCCGATATGCCAGCGCCAGCCTTCAACTCGCGTAAAGAACAAAAACTGGCGCAAGTGGATCCAATCCACTTCGAGAACTTCCAAAAAGTGGCTCGCTCAATCATGCCAGAGCTCACCCCAGCTCAGCGCGAACAGAGTTTTGATGAAGTCGAGCTCGGCTTTGACAACGAAGAGGCCATCAAAGAAGCGGCGCGCTGCCTTGAATGTGGTTGCCAAGCCAACACCAGTTGCGATCTGCGAGACTACTCAACTGAATATGGTGCAGAGCAGCACTTTGAACTTGGCCTTGAAGTGAAAAGTCATCACGATTGGCTCAATGTAAGAGCGAAAGATCCGCGCCATAAGTTCAGCGTTGACCGCAGTTCTGAGTTCATTGAATTCGATGCCAACCGCTGTATTAGTTGCGGTCAATGCATTCAAGCCTGTAGTGAACAAGCGGTGCATGGCATTCTCAACTTTGTCCATGACCAACATGGCCGCCCTGCACTGCGCCCTGATGACAGACCGCACTTTGGTTCAAGCAAAAATGGGCGCTTGCTGATGGGCGATTCCAACTGCGTTCAATGTGGTGCCTGCGTTCAAGCGTGCCCAACGGGTGCCATGGTAGACAGCCGTGACCGCGCTCAAGGACGTGAGGAAGTATTGAAAAAGGTCGACACCATTTGTACCTATTGTGGTGTAGGCTGTAAATTGACCATGCATGTTGATGAGGCAAACAACCAAATCATGCGTGTTACTGGGGCGCAGTCCCCGGTCAATGAAGGCATGCTTTGTGTGAAAGGGCGTTTCGGCTTTGATTTTATCAGTGATGATGCTCGTTTAACCACGCCTCTGATTCGTAAAGATGGCTGGCTACAACCCGCAAGTTGGGATGACGCCATTGCGCTTATTGCTAAGAAGTTCACCGTCATCAAACAAGACTTTGGCGGCAACGCACTCGCGGGGTTCTCATCCGCTAAAACCACTAACGAAGACAACTACGCTTTCCAGAAGTTTATTCGCCGTGAGCTTGGCACCAACAATATCGACCACTGCGCACGCTTATGTCATGCCTCCAGCGTTACTGGTCTTGAAGCGTCTCTGGGTAGTGGTGCCATGACCAATGACATCCCGAGCATCAAGCACTCGGATGTGATTTTTATTATCGGCTCAGATACCACCTCGGCTCACCCTATCATCGCTTCTCACATCAAGCAGGCGATTCGCCACCACGGCGCACGCTTGATTGTGGCGGACCCTAAGCGCATTGATATGGCGGATCACGCCGAGCTCTATCTTGCTCATCGACCGGGGACTGACGTGATGCTGCTTAACGGTATCATGCAGCAAATCATCAAAAATGGTTGGTACGACCAAGAGTATATTGAGGAGCGCGTGGACGGCTTTGACACCCTACTCCAAGAAGTAATGTCTCCTGCCTATGCGTTAGACAAAGTGGAGTTGGTCACGGGGGTCAGTGGCGACGACATCTTTGCTATGGCACGTATGATCGGCACAGCCGAGCGCACTGCGGTTTACTACTCCATGGGCATCACCCAGCATACAACCGGACACGACAATGTTCGCTCGATTGCTAACTTACAGCTTCTTTGCGGCAACATCGGCATTGAGGGTGGCGGTATCAACCCGCTGCGTGGTCAATCCAACGTGCAAGGTGCTTGTGATATGGGCGCACTACCCAACAATTACCCAGGCTATCAGAAAGTCTACAACCCAATGATTCGTCAGAAGTTCACTATTGAATGGGACGCGCCAAACCTTCCTTCTGAGCCAGGTTTGACGCTAACCGAAATCATCGATGGTGCCTGCAATCGAGATGTGCGCGGCCTTTATATCATGGGTGAAAACCCTGTACTGAGTGACCCGAATCAAGCTCACGTTATTGAAGGATTGGAGACGCTCGACTTCTTGGTGGTGCAAGACATCTTCTTAACTGAAACCGCTCAATATGCCGATGTTGTGTTGCCATCTTGCTCGTTTGCCGAAAAATCAGGTCACTTCACCAATACCGAGCGGCGAGTACAACGCGTCAATCCAGCAGTGAAAGCACCAGGAGAAGCCAAAGAAGATTGGTGGATCATTCAACAAATCGCTAACGCCATGGGTGGGGATTGGCACTACAAAGAAGTGTCAGACATCACCAGCGAAATCGCTCGCATGACACCACAATATGCAGGGCTTCGTTGGGAGGCGATCACCCCAGATGGCGTGCAGTGGCCAAGCAACAAAAACAACCCAAACGGCACGAGGATTATGCACCAAACCCAATTTACTCGTGGCAAAGGACAAATGGTTGGGGTGCCATTCCGCTATGCGGCCGAACTTCCGGACGAGGATTTTCCTTTAGTCCTGACGACTGGGCGTGTGCTTGAGCAATTCCATACCGGAACCATGACGCGCAAAACCAAAGGTTTGGATAACTTAGCCGGTCCAAGAGCTATGATCAGCGTCCAAGATGCAGAAGCGCTAGGCATTAGCAATGGTCAACGCTTGCGAGTCTCCACTCGACGCGGTTCAATTGAGATTGATGCCTTTGTGACCAAGCGAATTCAGCAAGGTGTGGTGTTTATTCCATTCCATTTTGTTGAATCGCCTGTGAACCGATTAACCACCACCGCAACCGATCCCCATGCGAAAATACCGGAGTTCAAAGTGGCAGCGGTCAAGGTAGAGACAGTAGAGCCTCAAGCTACGCACTAAAAGCAAAAGCCGACGTTATCGTCGGCTTTTTCATATGGTTAATAACAATTAAAAGTGCTCGCGTACAAAGGCTAACGCATCGTCGCTGTTATTGTAGACGTGACTGTCGATCCCCATCGCTTTGGCGGCAGCCACGTTAGCCTCACTGTCATCAATAAACACCGCATTGACGGGATTGCCTCCGGCCAGTTGCAGAGCAATCTCAAAAAACAGTCGATCGGGCTTAGCGACACCAATATGTGAGGAACTAACAACAAGATCGAAGCTATCTTGCAGTGAGACAGAGGCGAGATCTGCTTCTAACTGAGACGTACCATTAGTCACCAATACGAGTTTACTCTCAGGGGTATGTTGACGAATCCCTTCTATTAACGGCGTATCAATAAACCACTCCGCTTGATTCCATATTTTCACCAACTGTGCCGCAGCCTCCTCACCCCAGTGGCGCGCCAGTTGCTCAGTGACTCTGTCACACCATTGCTGATGAGAAATCTCACCGCATACCGCTAAATTCAACAGTTCGGTAGAAAACGCACACGAATACAATGCGCCCTGAGAAATCCCTAGTACCGCTTCTGCCTGAGAAACTTCGTTACCGGGCCACTGCCTAATCACCCCATCAAAATCAATTAATACAATACTCTTCAACGCTCACCTCCATGTGATTGTCTCACGCTTTCGCTTTTTCTATTTGTTTTACTACTTTATAGCCAAAGCCCGAGATTAACTCATTGATACGATGCACATTTCCACACTCCCCTTGCGCTAAACGCAAACAAAGTTCTATGGATGTGACATCATCAGGGTAGTATTGGCGCAAAACCTTGGTGATGGAGTCCAAATCACTCAACCAGCTATTGTCTTGCTCTGCGACAAGTAAATAGGCACTGCGCAGCAGTTTTTTGCCCAACACTTTCGCGTTGGCTTTTTCATCTTGAGTTTGAATAGACTCGAGTTCAGATTCGAGCACCTGCGGAAGATCCTCATTGAGCTGCCAAGCGATCCGTAAGCTCGGTTTATGAAGACGAAATCCAGTCGATAGGTCTTGTCCCCATAAGCAGCAACAGCAATGTTTGAGCCAAAACTGCCAACGGTACTCTTCCTCTTCCGCCAGCACTTCTTGTAGGTGCCCAGGGTCAAAGTCCAGCTTGCTAATAGCGGAATATTGCGAGGTTAGCTCATCGGCAATACGTTGCAGCTGCTTATGGTCATTTGAAGAAAGCGGTTGATAGAAAACTACAGAGACATCCAAATCTGACTGGCCAAACACAGCCTTCCCCCTTGGCACACTGCCATAGAGATAAACGCTATGCAACTGGTCTGGAAAGGTCTCTTTCAAACGTCGCAGCATTTGCTCCACTACCGAAGAAAAATCCGGCTGGATGTGTTCAACGCTGTATGGATTATCAATATAGCCTTGGCTAGTGAGTCCTTTATTTTCAAACATGCAGCTCTCCCTAGGCACATCAAATCTATTAAACTAACAGCTCCTGATAGCTACTGATTTGTTTAATTGACTGGCTTAAATCATTGTTGCCATTAAAGCTATGATGAATTGCAACCACATCACAGCCTGCCGAAACACCCGCGCTGATTCCTGCGTGAGAATCTTCGAAAATCACCGCCGCCTCTGTAGGTAAATCCAATTGGGAAAGTGCCAATAGATAAGCTTCAGGGTCAGGCTTGTGCTTGGAAACATGCTCTTGAGTAATCACTACATCAAAGAGTTCATCAAGATCTAGCGCGCGTAAGATGTTGTCGACCATCCAAGTGGCCGCAGAGCTAACAACCGCGCATGTTTTTCCTTGCTCTTTGAGATATTGAAGATAAGTCAAAGCTCCATGATTAAGCTCCAGTTCACTGGAAAGCAATGCCTCATAATGAGCTCGAAAATGCGTATTAAATTCAGCTAAATCAGGCGAAATACCCGCATGTTGAAAGAAATGTCCTGTGACCACAGGCCAACTTTCACCCATCACTTGCTTGTAAATATTGAAATCGACCTCTGCGCCATAGTCCGCGCACGCTTTTGCTAACGCCAACCCTTTTAATGGCTCCGAATTAACTAAAGTGCCATCCATATCAAACAAAAACGCTTGGTATTGCTCCACGGTTATCTCCATATACAACTAATTTTATGAATGAGCTCTCACATATACAGATTCATGACGTTAATTGCAAAGATATCACCCAAACAAATGATAACATTAGATTTTATAGCTGATAACAATTAAGTCACAATGCAAACTAAACTACTTACTCTAGCAGTAATGCTGCCAATTTTGGGCGGCTGCGCTTCAATCTCCTTAACTCCTGCCAATGGTAACGGAGCTCTGCTGATAGGCTCCGATGTACAGAACAACGGCGGGCATCACCCATGTAGAAAAGTGGTCGTCTCTCTTTATGAAATGATCAGTGGTGGCGAATATAGCGAAACCCCAATTGAATTGGAGTTTATGCCCAAGCAAAATGAAAATTACTATGTTTTCTCAGATATCAAACCGGGATATTACGTTGCCAAGAACATGCGTTGTTATTCTCAAGCCGGACGCTATTTCAATGATGGTGAACAATTTCTGGATGATAGTCAGAGCTTTGGGGAAACCGTCGAAGCCAATAAGATTACTGTAATGCAGTACTCTTATTACGGTAGAAAGTATAACGATGGTAGTTTCTCTGCCTACCTAACTTATGATAAGCCTGATTTGAAAGAAACTGGCATTTTGGCCGAACTCGAAAGTGACCCAAACTTTGCTGGTTGGGGCATTCGAGACTAAATCACACCAGAGCGATTACAGAGCGCCAAAACGAACAAAGCCGACCTTGTGGTCGGCTTTATTATTTGGGAAGTTGGTTATTCTAGAACACCACTAGCAACGCCGCTAGTACTCCCATCGTTAGCTAAGAAATCACTGACCAGACTTCTCATCGCCTGTATTTGGGCAACATCTGTTAAATCAGATTTAGGGACGATAAATGTACTATGTGTTCCTGCATCACTGAATTTGGCAAACAATCGCGAACCTGTAGTTGTACGCGTCGCTTCAGTCAACTCTGTAAGGCCGAGACTACTACCCAACCCTTGAGTCCCAACAAAACTCGCGGTATACGACAGTGGTGTTAATCCATCATCAGCAAGCCCATTATTTGGTACAGTTCCATCTTTATCTACTTGGAGCAACAAAGTTGGGTAAGAGTCGCTTGTATCAAAATAACCACTAGCATTTATCATCGAATGAGGATCGACCGTATCAACGAGAGTCTGTGCGGCAACCTTAAATGGAACCAGTTTGGACTCTAGCTCTTTCGCAAGCTCTGGTTGTTGGAGTACGAATCCGTTGTAGCAATCCTTGTCACTTAAGCTGTTAGCTTTACAAACATCCGCAACTTGAGTTTTGTAGTTTGCATCCAACTCTTTCGCTAGATTGTGTTTAATTTCTGGACCGAACTCTTTTGATGCAAAAAGCAGTTCAGCAATATGTCCACCCGCATTTGGGTATGCTGCAGACTTAAAGCCAAATGCACCGACTTTCTGTGCAGTGGCAACGGATGTTAAGCCTGTAATGCCACCCAACGAATGCCCTAAGAACTTGATTGAGTCGTTGGACAAAGTCACACCGTCTAGTGGTGTTCCAGAGAAATCATTGCCTGGCAAAGAAAGGGCCATACGCAAACCAATCACATCAAGTACACTCTGGCGAATGTTGTCTCGCGCAACTGGCAGCGCTGACAAGTTAAGATAGTAAAGTGCATTATCCGTAGTCGAGATCGCTCCACCAGCTAACGCACGCGAGCCATGAATAGGATGATCAATTGCGATGACAGCCAAGTTTTGCGCCGTCAAGTTAGCGGCAAACGCATAAGCGTTCTCTTTGACCGTCGTAATACCATGTTGATAGACAACAACACCATCCGGCGTACCCGTAGTTGGAGTAAACAACAACACATCGACTGATTCCAACGATTTAACCTTAGGGATCGGAGAATATTGGGTAACAATGCGCTCTTTATCCAGTGCGCCGCCCTCTACAGGATCAGTAAGGTCAACGCCCATTAATGCGGTAACCGATAGATTTTGTGGGTCAATGCTCTTAGATACCAACTGAGCAATTACGCTATCTTTGGTCTTATCATCAATCAGAGCATGGTTCAAAATTGCTAAACTCGGCGTTGCTGATTCAAACGGTGTCGTCGCAAAAGTAGAGGGATTGGTTTCAAGGAAATGCGGTAGTTTCAAAGTACCTTTAGTCACATTTACTTCATCGAAATTTACGCTTCCAGCCGCGTAAACCGCCTGCACCGCACCGATAAACGCTGCGGCATCCGTTTCACCCTCTTTGCTTAGATACTTCTTAACATTGGCGTCATTTTGCAGTGCAGCAAGAAAACCCGTTGTATTTGCTGTATCGAATGACAATGAGTAGGCATCACTTAAATCTACGGCATTTGGGTTCGCAGACCCTTTCCACAAAGCATTAAGCGCATTCGTTGGAGCAACGGAAGCCAACACACCCGCTGTAGCCTCAACAACGTCCCCAACAGATGTTGTTGTAAACCAAGAAGAGTAAACAATTTTTGTCGTATCAACACCCACTGCATTTGCCAATGCTTCCTGACCTTTGATAAGAGACTGCGCGCTCGCTAGATCCCCTGATGTATAAGTCACTGTATTGGTCTTTAAACCCGCATAGCTTTGAGAGGTACCAACGGGATCACCATTCACATCTGTCACGTCATCGGTGATGATAAGCAAATATTCAGACTTCTCATCAAACGGTACAGTCGGAGCAATCGCTAGTGTGCTTCCTTGCTTGTATACAACATAGTCCGTCGTCGCAACAGGAGTAGGGATTAAAGGTGTTGTACTTGTATCGGTAAGTTTCTTAGACAGTTTCAGTAGGGTGACACCTGTAGGAACAACACCAGCCGTTTCTCCAAAACCAGCTCCTTCAAACGAAATGTAGATAGGCATAGTGGTAGAAAAACCGTCAGCATAATTCAGTGCGGCACGAGGGTTGGAAATACTGTCGTCGCCTCCAGTCGGAATTTTTAGTGTTCCATCAACAGAATCAAACAACAAATTGTTATTAAGGGGTACTGATGCATTCGCCCCTTTCAAAGCCATCTTTTGTGTAGTTGAACGTGCTAAGGAGGTTTCTAAGTAGGCTTCTAACTTTTGATTCTCGGTGCCAGAACTTTGGGTGTTGTCACCACAACCCGCCATTAAGATAGCGGAGCAAAGTAGAGATAATTTCAGGGTATGTTTCATCTTTTGTCTCCAGAGATCTTATTTAAACGTGTAGTTAAGCTGCATTGCAGAAATATAAGCGGTGCCTTCAGCTTCAAAGGTTCTCTCTTGATCTAGAGCATTCTCTTCAGTGAAAGAGCCTTTCGAACTTACAACTAATGCAAAACCAGCATCTAGAGACAAGTTATCACTCCACATATAAGTCACACCTGCGCTGTACCAACGTCGGTCACTGTCTGGGATACTTAGGGTCGCCTTACCTGCTTGCTCATCAAACGCGAAACCAGCTCTCAACGTCCAATCAGCGTTTAGCTGGTAAGTCGCACCCAAAGATAGTCGGTCATTATCTTCATATTTTTCAGGCTTGTAGAAACACTGTCCAGGGACTCCATCGTCACAGTCTGGGCTAGTTGCTTTTAGCTCCTCGAACGTACTCCAGTCCGTACGCTGCCAACCATAGTGAACCGCCCATTGCTCGTTCAGCTGATGGAAAGCAGAAAGTTCCATAATTGCAGGCAGGTCAATTTTTAAACGACCTGTCACTTTTGATTCCGTCGCAATACCTGAGTCATAGCTGCTGAACTCACCATCATCGAAATCGAGTTTAACGGCAGAGCGGTAGCCAAAGGCAAATCGATGGTTTTCATTCAACTCATAAAGTGCGCCAACATTCCAACCATAACCAAAAGTCTCACCAGTCATACCAATAAGACGGTCAGAGTACTGACCACCAACAAAATCAGCGGTTTCACCCTTATGCCTTGTAAGCTCCGCCTCTGCATAAACCAAATTGACACCAGCACCGACACTAAACGATTCGTTAATGCGGTAAGCAATATTTGGATTTAAGTTAACGGACAAAAGAGAAGTATGGCCAGCCATATCACCAGCAGAGATATCATCTGGATAATCCGTGGCGACACCGTAGTTTGTGAATAGACCTATACCCCAAGCCCAGCTATCGTTGATTGGGCTAATGTAGTAACTCGCTGGAACAACTTGAAGAGGAGCAACATCATCAGACTGCTCTTTGTTATCGACGTCGTAAACATTCACCTCAGGATCAACGATCGACAGCGCACCAGAAAAGGTGGTGTTTTCAAAAAGTGTCATGGCAGCGGGGTTACGTGCTAATACACTCGCATTGTCGGCGACCGCGCCTTCACCAGAAAACGCGCGACCGAGGCCCGATGCCGAGTGTTCTGCGACTTGGAAACCTGCGGAATGAGCGTTACACGCAAACAATATGGAGATTGTCAGCAGAGAGCAGTGCTTTTTATTCATCCTTGACCCTCCTAGGGTACGTTCTTTTTCGAATGGCATTGTTGTAGTTTTTGTTGTGCGACACTATGCGGAAATCGGATGTGAATACGCACAATGTTAATTAGATGTTATTTTTTGTATGTCGAAATGTCAAAAAATAACCAACATTGGCGCATCAAAAATGACGCATTAGTCATAGCAATAATATAAAGCGTTGTATTATCTACACTTATCTACAGAAAGTGGTCAGATCAGATTTGTTATCGATTACATTGTTTAGATATCGAACCAAGTGAGTGAAAAACCAACAAACATCCAAAGGCAAGTAGCTTGTCTTAGGCGTTTTCAGCAACAACACGAAACTGATAATAACGTTTGCCTCTCATCGATGCGGTTAATCGTTACAATCCCTTACGCGACTTACGAAACTTCAGAAAGAAAATAAGCCAGTCGAACGACTGGCTTAGAGAAAGGTGTGAAAAAGTAGATTTCTAAGACTACTGTTTGTACTCGTCTGGAACCTCAGCGATGTAAATAGACGGTACGCCCTCGAAATCACTAGTGAACAGTACACCGTCATCATTTGGTGTAAATGATGGATGAGGATGAGTAATTTGGCGATCCCCGTCTAGCACTTCCCAAGAAGAGTTATGTTTCGCCAGTTTCGCGAATGTTTTGTTCTTGGTGTTTAGGACGTACAAGAATGGGTCGTTTTCAATATCGTAACTATCACTGTCTGCGACATCGACGGGTGCATCACAACCATCACCCACCATCAAAGAACCGTCAAAGTTACTCATTAAGTGTGAACATGGCGGCATCACCATCACTTCTTCGTTCTCTAACGTATCTGGATTTGCTTTGTAAATGACTCGTTCGGTTTGACCTTTAAAGTAGGAAACATAAGCCATAGCGCTGCCATCCGGAATCCAAAACTCGTGTGTGCAAGACTCGCCTGTTTCATGTTCCTTGATCTTACGAACATGAGAGCCATCCTCATTGACCAGCCACATACGTGCGTCAACAAGATCGTGCGGACCTTCATGACAGAACCCGATGGTTGAATCGTCAAATGGTCGATAAATGGGATGCCCTAACCAAGCGTCTTCTTGATGCACCACTTCTAGCTCACCGGTTTCAATATCAACCTTTATTAAGCGACAAGTCGGCTGAGTATGGTAAAAATCATGGAATTTTTGCCAATCGGTGAGCGGTTTCCAACACGATTTGAGAATTTCGATCCCCACTAATTTTGTGCACTCAGAGTTTGCGACCCAAGTGCCGTAGCCTTTCCATTCTTCATCCACGGTGTAGATGACGTTTTCCTTGAGCGTTTCAAGATCGACCTTCATTAAATGAAGTTCATTTTTAACATAGAAAAATGACTTATCATCTTCAGAGATAAATCCACCGAACGTATTATCACCTGAACCTTCGGTCAACTGTGTCGCTTTCTGAGTATCCAAATCCAGTAGGTAGTAGTTTCGATTTCCGTCAAAATCACCAGCAAATAGGAGCTTTCTTCCATCCTTGGTAAAGCATTTTTGATAAAAGTAATTACGATGGCACGTTATTCCTTTAGGAGTTAAACGCGTGACCTTTACCTGAGTATCACTATCTAAAAACGACTCAAACTCTAGAGTAATTTGATTACCTTTGGCCATAAAAAATCTCCTGAAGAGAGGCGGCCTATCACGCCAGCCTCTCAGGTTAATGTCAATTAGTTGGAAGAAGCGACGACCGTTTGGGAAGAGTCATCAAGTTGTGCACTTTTCTTGAGCCCGTATCCGACAGCAAAGATAACCGCGGCGCACGCTAAGAAGAGTAGTCGTCCCCATAGCGGGTTCGGGATAAGCACCATTAAGGTCAGTCCTGCCGCCATATACGTTACTAGAGTTCCAAGTTTAGCTCGCTGCATACGGTCAACGATGTCTTGGCCTTCTTCAGAAACACACTCTGTATCAACATCTTTGAAGAACTCTGCTGTTTTCTCCAAATATGGGTCGTTCTCCGGCTTGTAGAACAAGGTTGTTAAGCAGAAGAAGCCCGCGGTAAAGATTAGGTGTGCCACGATAGTAATCATAGTGCGAAGTTCACCCACCTCACGTCCTGTCAACTCTTCGATGCCAAACCAGCCTGCGACGAATTGTGGAGTGAAGATGTTAACGACAGACCAAGATACGCCCATACCGAACACAACCGTTGCCCATGGTGCCCACTTAGGTGTTTTACGAATAATGATACCTAAGAACAGTGGAACCAAGATTGGAGATTGAAGCAAGGTTGCAACCTGCATCATCAAATCAAATAGGCTTAGGTGCTTCAGTGAGTTGAAGAATTGAGCCATCAAGATAACAAGAATACCGTTCACTAGACACGCAATCTGACCTGCGCGAAGGAGTTCTTTGTCACTCGCTTGACCTTTACGCACAATATTAGAGTAGAAGCTGCGAACAAAAATACCAGAGTTACGGTTTAGCGCAGAGTCCATTGATGACATTGTTGCAGCAAATAGGCCAGCCATGAGTAGGCCAACAGTACCGATTGGCATTGTTTCACGGGCAAACACAAGGTACACCGCATCGCTCGCTTTAGCGCCCAGTTCTGGGTAAGCTGCCGCGGCATCAGGGTACATAATCGCTGACGCCCAAGGTGGAATGAACCAAATAATCGCACCAAAGACCATCATCACTAGAGCCATCGCTGCGGCTTTAGTTGCGTTATTTGAGTCTTTTGCATTGAGGAATCGGTAAGACTCCTGCATGTTGTTAATACTTTGAAGCTGCTTAACAACAAAGAAGATAAAGGTACATACAAGCAATAGCGGATAGTTCATATCCGGTCCCATGATGAAACCACCAGGGAACTCATTGATGATTTCGCTAGGGCCACCCACAAAGTACAATGCAACGCCTGCACATGCGATAGAGATGACGGCAACCACCAAGGTTTGAATGAAGTCTGATGCGACCACACCCCATGCTCCGCTAAGCAGCGAAATCACAAGTACTGCCGCACCTGTCACATAGATGGTCGTAATAATGTCGGCATCGAACACAGCCGATGCAAAGACACCAAGACCATTTAGCCAAACGCCCGCGTTGATAACGCTCAGTGGAATAATAACCCACGTAAAGAACTGTTCATTGACTGAGCCAAAGCGGCGCTTAACACCCTCAGTTGGCGTATCAACTCGCATCTGGCGAAAGCGGCGAGCGAAGTAAAAAATCGCAAACACGTAGGCAACCATGTTACCAACAAATACCGCCAGTACGGCGAAGCCATCGTTAAATGCTTTGCCCGCAGCACCAGTGAATGTCCAGGCAGAGAATTGCGTCATAAACGCCGTTGCACCGACCATCCACCAGAGCATTTTACCGCCCCCTCGGAAGTAGTCACTGGTACTGTTACTCGCCATTTTTTTAAATAGCAAACTGATTGCGACCATAAGCGCAAAGTAGCCCGCTATTACAAGATAATCGTATTCCATATCAGAAACCTCGAAACGCTGTTTTAATTTAAGAAAATTATAATTTCAAAAAACAAACGTTACTGTGACAAAAATCGAAACAACGGTTCATTTTTCATTTTAGGCCTAGTATTGTGATAAAAGTCACCTAAGTTGATCTTGTCAATTATAGACGTAGTGTTGTTGTCAGTTCTTTACCTGCCTCAACCAATAGGCGTTTTCTGTTCTGAGCACTCTGTGAGTGGCAACGGCAAGCTGACAACTAGCAAAAAAACAGAAGGCCCCCACTGGGAGCCTTCTTAGTATCACGGTGATTGATCAATCAGTTCAACGAGCTGTCTATCAACGCTTTAACGGCTTTCGCTTCAAGCATACCCGGCACTGGTTGTTCAAGATCGATAATCGATGCCTGTTTCAAGCGTTTGAATTGCGTCATATCGACGGGTTTGCCTTGCACATCCACAGTCACTCCATCAGAGATAAAGCGATTGTTTGAGGCTTCACTGCTATTGACGACATCGTCGTAACGACTGTCAACGTGGAAGCGAAGCGATTTGTTGTTGCTAAAGACTCCCTGTTTGACCTCTTGTGAGTAAGGGCTTTGACGGAACAAGAAATTAAACCGCTTATTGTCGATGGCAATGTTGTTGCTCACCGTCACCGTTCCGGGGTTAAAGTTGTCCGTGAAGCCATCCATGTTATTGTTAAATGACAAGCTGTTTTTGATTACATGCGGCACTGGAAGTCCCTCACCGCCTAGTTTAAAGCCGTTACCGATCGTCCCACCTTTATTGGCCACATCGAGCGTACGTCCATTACTGAAAGCAATGGAGTCGATAATGGTCACGGCACCATTTGGACCATCTTCAACTTTGTTGAACAAATCCCATCCATCATCAATATTGTGGTGAGCAACACAGCGGATGAAGGTGTTTCCGTCTCCAACACGCATCTTAGCGGCAAAGCCGTCCGCGTTAATTTGCGAAGGATCCATGTTGTTGTAACTTTCGCTGTCGATAACTGTGTTGTAGCTTGCCCAAAGTGCTCGACCAATACGCTCTGGTGACGTAATTTGGAACCCTGTGTCTGGCGCGCCATGCGTGGTCATTCTTTCGAACGTGTTGTGACTACCATGAACAACAAAAAGCGCCCCTGAAACTTCGATGTCTTCGTATTTCCAATAGTTGGCTTCATGAATCAGATTGCCGACAAAACGAACATTGTCGCCAGCTTTGGTCAACGTTTTCACTGCATCCGCACTACCACTGGCAGAAATTGGAATGGTCGTCGCATCATAATCACCAGAAAGCAGCTTTATTACACCACCAGGTGGCAACATCTGTATCGCGCTTTCTAAGTCTAACGGCTGAGTGGAACTGCCTGTACCAGCTGAAGTCCCTGTAGGTGACACATACATGGCGTTTGGATTCGAAATCTCGACACGCTCAACCACAATCGACTCTTTAACCGGTTTAACGCTCGGACCTTCAATCGGTGTAAACGTAATATCAAAGACTTGTGATGCGTCTTTCAACAGTATCGCATGACGGTACAGATCACCGGCATTCACTTTTGCTTCATCAAGTAAGAATCCCTGATGGTGAACTTGATATACGCCACTGTAATTGGATCGAGCTTGCAAGGTGTAATCATCAACAACCGACACGCTTGGCGACGCGACTTGGAACACCACCTCATCTTGCTTGGCTTGGAACTTAGGCGCGTTGACCGTCTTCGCTGGTGACAATGCCAACTCAACGTTTTCCACATTAACTTTCGCGTTTCTGGAAGCAAAGAAACCGACGTATTGACTCTCAGCATCTTGCATCTCAACAATATTCGCATTGGCGCCAGCGACATGATGTTTGAGATGTTCCTCGCCATTACGGTAAGCAACTTCAAATCCTTCATTAGTGCGTGTCAAGCTCATAGAGTAGCGTTCGGTCTCTCCGTAACTCACACCTTCCCTGTAATCCACGCGGCTCAAACGGTTACCCGCCGTTCCCCAAGGTTGATAAACACCTTCTCGAAACGATGCGTTGATGTTCACCATGCCATCATTGGTGCGTGAGTGAGAACGCAATAGGTTCATCACCATGTTCGATGCAGAAGGAAACTCTTCATGCCCTTCGGGTTGCGGTACCAATCGCTCAGCGCCAACAATATCGCGGACCATAATGCCCGCGCCTTCCTGACGATTCGGTGTCGCGCCGGTTTCTGGGCCAAGCTGAATCAGTTCAATATCCGCAGACAGCGTGAAGTTGTAGCTCGTTGGAATCTCCGTGTAATAGAAGGTTAACCCTTCATGTGAATTGGCCAGTTTTCCACCTCGACTTTCAATCGTGAAACGCTGTTCTAGTGGCCCTTCCTTCACTTCTTTCCCATTGACCGTCACCTGATTCAGCCCAACTTTTTCAGGCAAAATGGTTGAACCAAAGTTTAAATCAGTTGATTGTCCAAAAGTGACGGCCTTCCATACCAAGTTGTCAGAAGATAGTGTCTCAGCATAAGCCTGTGGGATCAGAGCCGCTGCGAGGCAAAGTGCAAGCGTATGTTTTTTCATTTTGCCGACTCCTTAAAAGCTGTATTTCACGCCAAAACGATAACGCATTGCGTAGTCGTCTTTATAACCGTCATTGTCTTTATCAAAGGTCAATGCTCCGACTTCAACGAACGGAACCCACCCACTCGACAGCTGGCTATATTCGGCAAAGAAGTTCACTAAATGGTCGCGATCTTTGTCTTTCCAACCACCCGCTCCCGACTCCAAATCTTTGTATTCAAGATCAACGCCGACCTTACCCCAGCTTAAGCGATAGTCCGTGACCACGTTCCACTGGTGATAGCTTGAATTGTCACCATTAACACGTCGCTGATCGCCATATCGATAACGCACATTAGCGCCCCAGTTATCGGTCAACTTTGTTATCGCGCGTAGGTTGTATTTATGCGTAGTTGATGAGCTTGATGCATCCGCTGCATAAGAAGGTTGAAGCGTCCAGTTTTCTGTCAATTGATAGTTGTAGCTAACACCGACTTCATGGCCACCACTCTTCATTCCCGACATAAACTGATCGTCATCGTGGCGCCACTTAGCCTCAACGGAAAAACCAATGCCATTTTCAAAACGGTGAGACACCGTAATTCTGTCACGATGCTTGTCACCATCACGATCTGGCATGAATTCATGTCGTAAGTTGATAGAGGCAGCAGATGCCGCAGTTGAAGTCACCGCGAATAGGATGGATAGGGTTAACAGTTTTATTTTCATTTTAAAACACCGTTTTGTTTTATAGTAAACTTAGTTTTAATATATAGAGAGAAACACAAATCTGAAGAGACACCTGTTCAAATTGTGATCTTTAAAACAGCGTTTTAAAATTGAAAGGAAAAAAATGTGACGCAGCTAGATTGGGTAATTATCGTCGGTTATTTCGCCTTTATTGGCTTTGCCGCATATCTGTTTAGAAAGTTTGCAACCTCGTCGAGTAGCTTTATTCAAGGGGGCGGCTCCATGGTTTGGTGGATGGCCGGTGCGACCGCCTTTATGACACAGTTTTCGGCGTGGACATTCACTGGCGCCGCAGCAAAAGCCTATGAAGATGGGATAAGCATCCTGTTTGTTTTTTGGGGAAACGCACTTGGGTTCTTTGTTGCCGCCGCTTATTTCGCCAAACGTTACCGTCGGCTGAGAGTCGAGACAGCAATGGAAGTGATACGCCTGAGGTTTGGTAACACCTCAGAACAAGCTTTTACTTGGCTAAGTTTCCCAATCACGTTAATTGCATGCTCCATATGGTTAAACGGGCTGGCCTCATTCTTAGCAGCGACCTTCATGATTAACGTTCAACTGACCATCGTCGTGATCTCAATAGTAGTCACATTCATTGCTCTGTCTGGCGGAACTTGGGCGGTATCCGCCACTAATGTCGTTCAACTGATATTGCTTGTTGCGATTACTGTGATTGTTGGCATATACGCGTTAAAGGAACTACACATAAATGGAGGTATACCTGAGCAAGCATCATGGGCCAATTGGGTAGGTCAAGACATTACGTATTGGCAAATCTTCGTTGCTTGGGCATGTGCGATGCTCCTCCAGCAATCATTCAGTACCAACAACAGTATCAGCAGCTACCGCTTTCTTGCCACTGTCAACGAATCGCAAGCCACCAAATCGGCCCTTCTTGCCGCCGTTTTGTTTGTGATAGCTCCTGTGCTCTGGTTTGCGCCGTCGTGGGTCGTCGCTGCGCTCAACATTAACCTACATGACGCTTTTCCAAGTCTTGGTCACTCCGCCAACAATGGCGCTTACCTGTATTTCATCACTGAATACATGCCAAAAGGGCTACTTGGCCTTGTGCTGGTGGCGATGTTAGCAGCAACGGTTGCACCAATGACGGCTGCACTCAATCGAAACGCAGGGATTGTGGTGCGCAACGTCTATCAAACCATAATCAATCCACAAGCCAGTGAAATAGACCAACTTCGAATGAGTAAGAGTGCGACGATTGCAAGTGGGATGATCGCTGCGATAACGGCAATTCTGTTTAGTTTGGTCGAACGCTATAGCCTGTTTGAGCTGATGATGCTGTTTAGCGCTTTCATTCAAATGCCGCTGACCATCCCGTCACTTCTCGCGCTTATTTTTCTGAGAACCCCAGACTGGTCGGGATGGGCAACCATTCTATTTGGTCTTATCGTCTCGGCAGGTATGTTCTTTCTCTTCGATGTTAATCAACTGGCAACATTGCTAGGCTGGGCAGCACTGACCCCTCGAGAGCAAGTGGATTTACATATCGTCAGTACGTTGGCAGCTCATATTGTGTTTACTGGTGGTTTCTTCTGTTTGACAGCGCGGTTTTATCAACCGTCACAACGAAGCCAGCTATTGCTGACACGGCTCAATACGCCGTTAGCTGAGAAAGAGCAAGCTCAAGTGGACGCAAGGCACGGACAATACTTGGGCAAGTTATGTATTGTATTAGGGCTCTGTATTGGCATGATTGGGCTTTTTCCAACAATTTCAGACAGATGGGTTTACCTTGCTATTGCAACACTCATCATTCTGTCAGGTTTTGGGCTTAATGGTTCCATTCATCGTCCAAAGACCAGCCACGCTTAAGGCAATAAAAAGCGCCTCGTATCAACGAGGCGCAAATCAAAGTGGCGAAGCACAAATTGTATTATTGTGGGTTGATAACACCAGCGACTTCAGAGACAAGCGTTGCCAGCTCATCCCATTTTTCGTTGTCAATCAAATCATTGGGCACCATCCAAGTACCACCACAAGCCAGTACGCTGTTAATGGCTAGGTAGTCGTTTACATTGCTCGGGCTAACGCCACCCGTCGGCATAAACTTAACTGGGTAAACTGCCGTTAGTGCCTTGAGCATTGCGACACCACCAGAAGGCTCTGCTGGGAAAAACTTCAATGTATCGAGCCCCATCGCCATGGCTTGTTCGACTAAACTCGGATTGTTGACTCCCGGTACAATAGCAACATTGCGCTGTTGGCAATACTTGACCGTTTCAGGGTTGAAACCTGGGCTCACAACGAAATCAACGCCAGCCTCGATCGCTTGGTCAACGTGTTGTGTATTTAGAACGGTTCCAGCGCCAATCAGCATATCTGGGTACGCTTCACGCATGGCTTTCATTGCCAATGCCGCCTGTTCGGTTCGAAAGGTCACTTCCGCACAAGGCAAGCCATTTTCGATCAAGACCTGAGCGAGTTTCACAGCCTTCGACGCATCTTTAATCGCGATGACAGGAACAACTTTAATTTCTGATAACTGTTGATTAAGTGTTTTCATTTGTATTTCCGTTTATTAAATTGTTGGCATTAGCTTATTGGCAATGATAGCACCACGATGTTGAATGACCGTACCCGCGACCGCATGGCCGGCTTCGGCCGCTTCGGTGCTTGTTCCTCCTAAAATACGTTTAGCTAAGTAGCCTGCGCTAAAGGAATCCCCGGCAGCGGTGGTATCAATAATCTGTTCTACCTCTTGTGGTGCCACGGTATTCCACCCTTCAGAGGTGACGATATAACACGCCTCCCCACCTCGTTTAATGACAATTTCTTCCACACCGAGTGCTTGTGTTCGCTCTATCGCTTCAAGTTCTTGCTCATCGCCATAGAGCGCTTGCTCATCTTCGAAAGTCAAAAACGCGATGTCCGTGATCGACAGAATTTCTTTGTATAGGGCACGAGCCTGCTCTTTGCTTTCCCATAGTGCTGGCCTAAAGTTGTTGTCGAACACAATCTTTACCCCATCTCTGCGACATAAAGCCAGCAAGTTGATCAAAGACTGACGGCAATCTGGCGCTAAGATGGCTAAGCTGATACCACTTAGATATACCATTTGATGAGCACAAAGATCTTTGGCAAAAGAAAGCAGTGCGCGTTCTCGCAGCCAGTATTTTGCTGCAGAATCATTTCGCCAGTAGTAAAAGCTTCGCTCTCCACTCTCATCAGTCTCAATCGCGTAAATACCCGGAAGTTTCGTTTCAGAGCGGTACACCAACTCAGTATTGATGTGCTCTTCTTGCCAAGCCTCTATCATTTCTTTACTGAAAGGATCTTTTCCTAACCCAGTCACATAAGAAGTGTTCACTCCATGGGCATGGGTGAGTCGAGAAAGATACACTGCGGTATTTAGCGTATCACCACCAAAACTTTGTTGAACTGAGCCATCGATTTTTTTCAGCTCAACCATGCATTCGCCAATTACTGCAACACGTTTTATTGGGTTCATAGTCAGTCTCCAATTCACTTAATAGGGTTATTATCCCACAAACAAACCACTTAAAATATTTTTTTAAAACAACGGTTCATTTTAATGTGAACAAGATCTAACAATCCATTTTGCGCCAAGAATGAGGCAAACAAAAAAAAGCCAGCACAGAGTGCTAGCTTTACTTATTCCCGATTAATGAGTAGTGAGTGCGTTTCTAGTCGATCAAAGACTTCACGTACTCTGCCATTTCTGGCACTTGGCAGTTAGAGAAGAAACACTCTTGGAACTGAGCACCACCCACTGCTGTTTTCACCAACTCTTGGTCAATAGCTCGTAGAGATTCAATCACGTCTTTCGCTACCGCCGCTTTGACATCATTTAGGATAGCAGCGTTCGCTTGCTGTGGTGCAGCGCGCTCTACTGGATAACCTTGACCTCGCTCACCGGTGAACGCTTTCTCAAAGATGTAGCGAACATTAAGCTCTCCAGCCCAGCCAAAACCTTTAGCAAACGCTAAAGAGATCGCGTTGCCGTTGTTGATCTGGTTGAACAAGAAAGCGTCTGACGGCTCTAAGCAATAACCACATACAACCCCTGGGTGGAGGTTGCTTGACATCATCGCGCCTTGGCCAGTACCACAACCCGTTACAACAAAATCAACGGATTTTGAGTTCAGTAAAATGCTCGCCATAATACCAAGATGGATGTACGTTAGGTGGTGATCATTTTCATCCCTCATACCGACATTAAATACGTCATGACCTAGTCCACCCGCAACTTGGTTCAGTTCAGCGGCAACCATCGCATTTTTTGGTGCTTGGCTGTTTTCCATCATTAGAGCAATTTTCATAGTGTTCTCCCGCAGAAATCTGCGATTCAAAGTTAAATTTTAAACAAAGTCTTTGCGCATTGGCGTGAAATTATCAATCAGAACGCCTGCCTCTAGGCAGACACAGCCATGCTCAACATTCGGCTCTTTGTACATGGTATCGCCCGCTTTAACGATGGCCGTTTTGTCACCAATAGTGAACTCAAACTCACCTGAAAGAACGTAAGTGAGTTGCTCATGAGGATGGCTATGCATTGAGCCAATCGCACCTTTTTCAAAGTGTACTTCCACAGCCATCATATTGTCGCTATGCGCTAAAACTTTACGTGAAATACCCTCTCCTAGGTTTTCTAATTGGATATCTTGGTTGTGTACAAACATGGCGTTACCTTGTTTCCTATCAATGTGTTGCTGCGGTTTGGTTCTGTTCTCTAACAAGACGAAGGATCGTCATTATATTCATCGTAATGACGGTAGCCTCTAGCAGCATGCCGCCTAACGATCCCACGTGGATATTGTTAATAAGCCAACACGTTGCGCCGATTAAAAAGCCGATTCGCATGGGAATACCCTTCAACATAAATACAGAATAGGTGCCTACCACCATTCCTGCTATCGACCACAAATCCCAATACGTTTCAGAAAAACAGACACCGAGAACCAAACCCAGTGTTATATAAAAA
Source organism: Vibrio sinaloensis (assembly GCF_000808535.1). GTDB lineage: Bacteria > Pseudomonadota > Gammaproteobacteria > Enterobacterales > Vibrionaceae > Vibrio > Vibrio sinaloensis_D. Next base: position 89,543 of record NZ_JWLV01000017.1, on the reverse strand, counting down.
GCAGCGACAGCCTTCGAAGAAATGTAAATAGCTGTCGCCGTTCTCAACGCAGAGAGCAACGCACTCAACGCTGAGACAATCGAACCTAATAGCAAGAAATGTACAAGGTGATTTAGATTAAATAACAACATCATGATTTTCAGCTTTCGATCATTTTTTTGATAGAAAGTGGAGATGCCAAGGGCAAAACTCACAAACCCTAATGCTTGAGCCAGCGTTATTGAATCCATATCCGTTGTCACTTCATGCTCGTCGATGAATTAGCGTGATAACCAGCCACCATCAACAGCAATGGTATAGCCGTTGATGTAATCTGAAGCACTTGAGGCTAAGAATACACACGGACCAGCTAAGTCTTCTGGAGTACCCCAACGTGCTGCAGGAATACGATCAACAATCTCTTTATTGCGAGACTCGTCAGCGCGAAGGGCCGCAGTATTGTTAGTCGCCATATAGCCTGGTGCAATAGCATTCACGTTGATGTTCTCTTTCGCCCACTCGTTCGCCATGAGCCGAGTCACGCCCATAACACCACTTTTAGACGCAGTGTATGAAGGTACGCGAATACCACCTTGGAAAGAGAGCATAGAAGCGATATTGATGATTTTGCCGCCTTCACCTTGTGCAATAAACTGCTTCGCGACAGCTTGAGACATAAAGAACACAGACTTAACGTTGATGTTCATTACGTCATCCCAATCTTGCTCTGAAAACTCAATCGCGTCGTTGCGACGGATGATTCCAGCATTGTTGACCAAAATATCGATGCGGCCAAGTTCAGTAACAGCACGATCAACAATTGACGGAATGTCGTCTAGCTTCATTAAGTTCGCACGGATATCAACAAACTTACGCCCAGTCTCTTCGATCTTTTGAATCGTTTCTGTTGGCTCAGTAATGTTCACACCAACAATGTCACACCCGGCATTCGCAAGGCCCAACGCCATGCCTTGACCTAGCCCTGTATCACAACCTGTCACGATGGCAACTTTGCCTTTTAAATTAAATGAATCAAGAATCATGCTTGTATCCTCAGCTGTAAAATGTAGCGACTAACCGTTTGTGAGTCACTGTGTGTGAAGCAAACATATCAGCATTTGAAAAACACAATCAATTATTTTTGAAAAAGCGTTTCAAAAATATTGATGACGATCTTGTTTTTCTAAAAATCACAATTGAGCGGTTTCAAATTTTTGAAAAGGCTTTTTAAAAATACTGGTAGAACAAATTACGAGGCGTATAATGACGACCAAAAGGTTAGAACCAAGGCAGAACAATGGAAAAAAATACTCAACCCGAAGCGGTCTCTTCCGTATTAAAAGTATTCAGTATTTTGCAAGCACTCGGTGAGCAAAAGGAAATTGGCGTATCTGAACTTTCACAACGTTTGATGATGTCGAAAGCAACGACTTATCGCTTCTTACAAACGATGAAAACTCTGGGCTATGTCTCTCAGGAAGGTGAAGCGGACAAATACTCCCTAACACTCAAACTGTTCGAGTTAGGGGCTAAATCTCTTGAATATGTTGACTTAATCGCACTAGCCGACAAAGAGATGCGAATCATCTCCGAACAGACGAATGAAGCACTGCACTTAGGCGCGCTTGACGAGAATGCGATCATCTATATCCATAAAATTGATTCTGGCTACAACCTAAGAATGCAATCACGTATTGGTCGTCGCAACCCACTGTACAGTACCGCTATTGGTAAAGTGTTACTTGCGGAACGTGAAGAAGCGTTCATCCGCGATACTCTTAAAGAGGTCGAGTTCATCAAACACACGGATAAAACCCTTGAAAACACAGAGCAACTGTTGGCAGAACTGAGTGTGGTCAAACAGCAACACTATGCTGAAGACAATGAAGAACAAGAGCCGGGCCTACGCTGTATTGCCGCTCCGATTTACGATCGTTTTGGTGTTGTGATTGCCGGACTATCGATTTCATTCCCAACGATTCGCTTTGATGAAAAACGCTTGTCGTACTACGTGAGCTTACTGCATAAAGCAGGCAAGAACGTTTCTGAACAACTGGGTTACCAACACTACCCAGAAGTGTAATCGACGATATCGAAAGCGGCGCATGCGCTGCTTTTTTTTCAACCCAATTGGCATTTTGAAACGGCGTTTTATTGTGGAGGCTTTATGGCTACCTCGGTCACACCTAACATCACTGACTTTTTATCGCATATCGACCCATTTGATAAGCTTCCTACTCACCTCGTCGAACCTCTTGCCAACGCTGTCGTCGTTAAGTACCTCACACAAGGGGAGAGTATTGAGTTCAGTTCGCACTGTGAGCATCGGTTTCTCTACATTATTCGTACCGGCGCGATTGAGCAGCGAACTCAATCGGGAGCGCTTCGAGCACGCTTAGGTGAAGAAGACCAGTTTGGTTTCACGTTTCTAAAACCTCTTGAAAAGGCGGAAGATGGCTATCAAGCGACCGCCATAGAAGACAGCTTACTTTATCTTATTCCTCATCAAGTGGTACAAAGTACCTGCATAGAACACCCTGAATTTGCTAACTACTTTGCCAGCCAAGCGAATATCCGCTTAAGCTCTGCCGTCGACTACGTGAGCCAGAAAGAAGAAAAAGGACTGTTTTTCCGCCAAGTGGAAGAGATTGCCAGCGAAAACGTGGCCATCGTCGATCATGAAGACTCCATTCGCCACGTCGCACAACAAATGTGTGGTCCACAACGCAGCTCATGTGCCGTCGTGATGCATAATAGTGACATCGTTGGCATGGTCACAGACAGAGATATGACCCGAAATGTCATTGCCGACGACATCTCCTCCGACACCGCAATCAAGCAGGTGATGAATCGTAAGCCGATTCTTGTCAAACATGATGACAAAGTGATTCAAGCCATTTCACTGATGCTGCAATACAACGTCCGTTGCTTACCTGTGATTAAACATGGGGCAGTCGCAGGTTTGTTGACAACCACACACCTCGTACACAATCACAAGACGCAATCCCTGTTTCTCATCGAGAAAATTAAATACGCCAACTCCGTGACAGCGCTTGCCGCGTTAAAGGGAGAGAAAGAGACCATTTTCCATGCGTTGGTTGAAAGTGGCATCAGTGCCGAGATCCAAGGCCAAGTAATGTCGATGATTATGGATGCGTTTACTCGACGAATCATCCAGTTAACCGAGGATTTACTTGGTCCCCCTCCATGTGACTACGCTTGGTTAGTTGCAGGATCGCATGCCAGAAACGAAGTCCATATGCTGTCAGATCAAGACAGCGCCATTGTTCTTTCAGATGAAGCGACGGATGACGACATGATGTATTTCACACATCTCGCGATGCGAGTATGCAATGGCTTAGCGGCATGCGGCTACCCTCTGTGTGACGGAAAGTATATGGCCGCATCACCAAAATGGTGTCAGCCCGTTAGCCGCTGGAAACACTATTATCAAAAGTGGGTATCGAGCCCAGAGTACAATAAATTATTGAGTATCAGTGTTTTTCTGGAAGTCAGAGCAATACATGGAAACAGTGACTTTGTAGAGCAAATCCAGCACTTTATGCACCAGTGCATACATTCAAGTTCCAATTTCATACCAGCACTCGTTAATGATGCTATCGATACTCAACCGCCGTTAGGCATCTTCAACAACTTGGTTCTAGAGAAAAGTGGCACCAATTCCAACACCTTAAACATCAAGAAATATGCGCTTAATCTCATCATCGATCTGGCGAGGATCTTCAGCCTAGCAGGAGGTGGCTCACTTACGGGTACAGAGGAACGTTTTCGTTTTGCCGTTAGCGCCGGAACCTTATCTCAAGATGGTTGTGACAATATCATCGGTGCCTTTCGTTTTATTTCTCAAGTGAGATTTCGTCATCAACTTAATGCCATTAATGCAGGCAAAACGCCCGACAATCACATCGATCCGCAAGAGTTCAGTAGTTTTGAGCGAAAGCACCTAAAAGAGGCATTTAAAATCATCAGCGAGCTGCAAGATTCAGCCAAACTTAAATTTGTGCAAGGTAGGTAAAAATGTGGACACGATGGTTTAACAGAAAAAAGACTCGAGATTTAGAGCAAGTTCGGCAATCCACGGTGCCAGAAGAGCATTGGCCAGACGAACTTTCCGACTTTATCTCGACGCCGTTGTGTAATATCGACACCACGCTTTCAGACGCTCGCTACGTCGCTATCGATATCGAGACGACAGGTCTATCCCGCGAAGACAAAATACTGTCTATCGGCATGATTGATCTCGATGTCCACGGAATTGATCTATCTAGTAGTGAAGAGCTGCTCGTTACACACGGTGAACATGTCAAAGCGGTTTCGGCACAAATCAATGAACTCACACCTGCTCAATTGGCCTTGGGAGTCAATATCCACGAAGCTATGGCGCGGGTTCTAGATCGGATTAAAGGTAAGGTGATCCTTGCACATTGCAGCCATATCGAGAAGCAGTTTTTAGACGCCTATTTTCACGACTACTTCCAGCTCGAACAACTCCCATGTTACTACCTCGATACACTGAAACTAGAGAAACGCTACAGTTATTCCGGAAAAACAGAGCAACATGCCAGCTACCAGCTCGACGACCTTAGACAGCACTATCGCTTGCCGAGATATCAATCTCATTCAGCGGCAAGTGATGCCTTAGGGTGTGCTGAAATTTTTTTGGTGCAAGTTAAAAAGCTCAACTTGCACGCTATCACGATTCGCGAGGCGCAGTGCTAAACCTGAATAGTTCAGAGCGACCATCCCATTTCCAGTGACGATTGAACTTTCTAACAGAATCGATACAATGCTCAACGCTTACAATAAGCAAACGTTTAATTTATTCTCAGGGCGGGGCGAAATTCCCCACCGGCGGTAAGTTGTTCTTCACTATTAATGATGAAACAACAAGCCCGCGAGCGCTCGATTCGTCGAGGTCAGCAGATCTGGTGAGAAGCCAGAGCCGACGGTTACAGTCCGGATGAGAGAGAATGAAAATACATCACCGAAGTCATCTTTGGTGATGCCTTTCGTTTTGGCTGGAGTTTTAGGACTCTAGTGCTCATATATGCCCTGATTCTGGTGATATTTTAGGAGTTAACCATGAATCAGTCCTCTTTACTCGCCGAATTCGGTGACCCAATTACCCGCGTTGAAAATGCACTTATCGCCTTAAAAGAAGGTCGTGGTGTGTTGTTACTCGATGATGAAGATCGCGAAAACGAAGGCGATATTATTTATTCGGTGGAATCTCTGACCACCGCTCAAATGGCGTTAATGATTCGCGAATGCAGCGGCATCGTTTGCCTATGTTTGCCAGAAGAGCAAGCGGATCGTCTAGAGCTCACGCCAATGGTTGAGAACAACAACAGCGCCAACCAAACCGCATTTACCGTATCAATTGAAGCGAAAGTAGGCGTAACCACAGGTGTCTCCGCGCAAGATCGCGTGACAACGATTAAAACGGCGGCAAATCCAACTGCGAAGCCGTCTGATCTGGCTCGCCCGGGCCACGTATTTCCGCTTCGTGCACGCAAAGGTGGCGTACTGACACGTCGTGGACATACAGAAGGTACCATCGATCTAATGCAGATGGCAGGGTTACAGCCTGCTGGTGTGCTTTGTGAAGTGACCAACCCAGATGGTAGCATGGCGAAAACGCCAGAAATCGTCGCCTTTGGTAAGCTGCACAATATGCCAGTGCTAACGATTGAAGACATGGTGCTATACCGCCAACAGTTCGATCTCAAACTGGCGTAAACCAGAGCCAAGTGCGCGGACTCTCCTGCGTGCTTGGCATTTTCTCGCTAACCAACTGCGGCAGTGACGACCTTGAACATCCAATTACAACGCCTTATTGAACAAGACTCGCAACGCATGGCGATTCTACGCTTAGTCTCTAGCTTCAACTTACCTCAAGGTTACATCGCCGCTGGATTCGTGCGAAATCTTGTCTGGGACACGCTTCATCACCACACAAACTCAACGCCGTTGAATGATATCGATGTGATCTATTTCGACTCTGAAAACCTAGATGCGGCGCAAGATCTGGCGATTGAAGCGCAACTCAGCGAACAGATGCCAGAGCTTACTTGGCAAGTGCGAAATCAAGCCCGCATGCACGAGCGAAATGGAGATAAGCCCTATTTGGATGTGGTTGATGCCATGAGTTACTGGCCAGAGAAAGAGACCGCTGTCGCTGCCAAAATTAACGCGGATGGAATGGTCGAATGCATCAGCGCGTTTGGTTACGAATCTTTGTTCGCTCTGCATATCACGCATAACCCCAAGCGAGACATCAGCAGCTTTGACCAAAGAGTCACGAGTAAAAACTGGTTAACACTTTGGCCAAAGCTTACTGTCGTAAGGAACTCGGTTTAAGCAGCGACGACGTTGCTTTGTGACTGACGATGCTTCGTTTCTATCGCCGCAAACAGTGCCAATAAAATCAGTGCTGCAATGGAACCTGCGAACGAGACATACAAGGTGCTGTAGTAGTTAAACAGCTCTCCAACCACACCGACGGAAAGGCTCGCCACCAGCATGCTGACGTTAAGCATATTTGAGAACAAGGTTGATGCCGTGCCCAAGCGATCTTTCATCATATCTTGAAGCACCACCATTCCAAGCGTGGCGCACACACCGATAAAGAAGCCATTCAGCAGTTGCGCAGCAAGCATGGCGGCGAAGCTGGTACTCATCAGCATCACGAAATAGAACGCGATGCCACTTGCAATGCCCATCATCAACAGTTTGATGGTCCCTACCCGCTCTGCTAGCCTACCTGCGCCAAGCATAATTGGAATTTCACACAGTGCTCCCGCGCCAAATAGAATCCCTAGCCAACTTGGATCCACCATTAATTCTTGCGATAAGTAAAGCGGCATACTGGTGATGTAAAGGTTGTTCGCTGCGAAGGCAAACACCACCACCAAGCAATAGACAGCAATCAAATGATTGGCCGTTTGAGGAGCTTTAGTGACCGCTTGTGGTTCTTCTTCTGAATCTTGTTTAACAACGCCATTGGGCAAGTACTTAGCAATCACCAAAATGGAGACACTGACAATCGTCGCCGAAACACCAAACGACGCATTGTAGCCAAAGCTCGCTTTAAGCATAAATGCTAATGGAGGACCGAACACCCACGCAATGGCAATACCAGCACGCATGGTTGACAGGAAGGTGGTGCTGTCTTCGACATAGCGATCGCCGTACTCGCGCCCCAAAGCAAACAGCTGCCCAAATGCGGCGCCACTGACGCTACCAAACACAGTCGCGATGGTGATGGCGAGCCAATAATCCCGCACCACGATAAAGCTCGATACAGTGATGAGATAGCAAGTCAGCGCCACCAGCAAAATCGTTTTGCGCTTCCAGTTCTTATCTGATTGTCTTGCGATCAGCTGCGACACTACCACCGCACTGACAACCGCCATCACCATATAAAGGCTCAGCATCATCGGCGATGCACCCAATTCTTCGACAATGAACAAACTCGATAGCGGATAAAAAAAGGCCCCGCATAAACCAGTAACGAACGCGGTGATGATAAACAACAATGCTGTTTTATCTTTCAACATATGTGGGGCTCCTTTGAGTTAAGTGTGTGAGTTAGTGAGGCTACAGTTTAATCAAAGATATGCAGGCCCATTGATAGTATTCGAGCTACCTCTAATACTAATCCTTCAACTTACCAAACTCCTTTGACAGAAAAGCAACAGTTACCCTAATCTTGGTTGGTCAGATTAGGAGCTGAGCGATGAAGCCGTATATTGAAAATGTGATGGACACACCGAGCAACGATTGGATCGTGCGCGAGTATCATTGCCGAATCAAAAAAGAAGAATTTGCCTGCTCATGGCACTATCACACCGAATACGAACTGGTGCTTTATCAAGACCCAGATAACGTCTTTAACGGGAACTATTTTGCCGGAGATTCGGTCGGCTCCATTGGCCACAACACCCTATTGCTTTATGGTCCGGGGCTACCTCATATGATCACAGGTCAGCTCAATGGCTCCGATGAAAAACCGCATCACTCCGTCATTGTCTGGCTCAAACATCACTGGATAGAAAAACTGCAAGCCACAATTCCAGAAGCTCGAAACATCAAACGCTTACTCGAAGACTCTGCCTATGGCCTCAAATTCAGCCCTACCGTTTCGCAGCAGGTGTCTGACCTGTTGACTGGAATCGAAAACCTAAATCGAGCCTTTCAGGCGGTTCGGGTGATAGAAGTGTTGCTGTTACTTGCCGGTGATGGGCAGTCAGAGAAACTTTCCGCCTCTCCTTATCGAATTAGCCAGTTATCTGGCAACCGCGAAGCGCGGCAAAAAGTGCAATTAGCCACACACTATATTGAGGAAAACTACGCCAAAGCGATACGCATCTCCGATTTAAGTAAAAGCCTGCACATGAGTGAAAGCTCTGCGTATCGTCTGTTTGAAAAGCACTATGGGGTGAGCTTTTCGGATCACATCAAACAGTTTCGCATCGGCAAAGCCTGTGAGCTGCTAGCAAGTACATCGTTACCTATTGCGTTGGTGGCCGAAAACACAGGCTTTCAAAACCTTTCAAACTTTAATCGCCAGTTCAAAACGGTGAAAGAGATGACACCAACCCAGTTTCGCAACCAGTTCCAACAGGCGATAAAATAGGACAAACTTTCCGTCAAAGCACGTCATTGCCTGATCCCAATAGAGCACCGCTGCGTAAGGGTATTAAACTCTGTTAAGCAAATGAATGAACATGACCACCATCCGCCTCATCTTAGGTGACCAACTCAATATCAAGCACTCTTGGTTTCAGCACCAAGACGACAGCGTGTTGTATGTTATCGCTGAACTCCATCAGGAAGCGAGTTACACCACTCACCACATTCAAAAGCACTGCGCCTTCTTTGCGGCCATGACCAGTTTTGCCGACGAGCTTAAGCAACTCGGCCATCAGGTGCTCTATCTCGACTTAGATCAGAGTGAACAACATCAAGACTTGCCTCACTTGCTTGCAAGCCTTGTCGAGCAACATCAAGCCACTCACCTTGAGTATCAACGCCCCGATGAATACCGTTTGCTCAAGCAGCTAGAGGCGCTCGCTATTGAAGGGGTGACGAGCACTATGGTGGATAGCGAGCACTTCCTGTTCCCGTTTGAGGAAATTGCCGAGGCTTTTCCGGCCGGTAAACACATCTTGATGGAGCACTTTTACCGCAAAATGCGCCGACGCTTCAATCTACTCATGGAAGGCGACAAACCGGTTGGGGGAAAATGGAATTTAGATGCCAACAATCGCAACGCGTTTAAAGAGGACGACCTAGAGGCGATCCCGAACCCACTGATGTTTGCCACAGATGTCAGCGATATTCTGGCAAGACTTGAACGCCACAAGGTGAAAAACATAGGTGATGTCTCCAACCCACTGATTTGGCCTATCAATCGTAGCCAAGCTCTTAATTTATTGGCGCATTTCTGCCAGCACTGCTTGCCGCGATTTGGTTTTTTCCAAGATGCCATGACAGACCGTCACCCAGCAAGTTGGAGCTTGTATCACAGTCGACTCTCTTTCGCCCTTAACAGTAAGTTGATTTCCCCTCTTGAAGTTGTCACTAGTGCCATCACCTATTTCGAAAAGGCCAACGGCGACATTTCATTGTCGCAGATTGAGGGGTTTGTGCGTCAAATTATCGGTTGGCGGGAATACATTCGCGCGGTCTACTGGGCAAACATGCCCCAATACAAAACGCGAAATCATTTTGATGCAAAACGCCCACTGCCAAATTACTTCTGGACAGGCAAGAGTGGGATGAACTGCCTTAACCAAGTGGTTGGCCAATCTCTGGAGCATGCCTACGCTCATCACATCCAGCGCCTTATGGTGACTGGCAACTTCACACTGCTGGCGGGGATCAACCCTGATGAAGTCGATGAGTGGTATTTGGGTATTTACATAGATGCCATCGAGTGGGTTGAGATGCCCAACACGCGAGGCATGGCACTGTACGCCGATGGCGGGATCGTAGGAACCAAACCCTACGCAGCCAGTGGTGCTTACATCAATCGAATGAGTGACTACTGCAAATCGTGCCGCTACAAAGTAAACCAAAAAAGTGGCCCAACGTCGTGCCCACTTAACAGCCTCTACTGGCATTTTATGGTCAGACATCGAGATCGAATTGGCACTCTTCCTCGCATCGGCATGATATACCGCAATTGGGACAAGATGAGCGATGAAGCACAACATGCCATTTTAGAGACCGCAGAACGTAATCTTCAACGTTTGGAGGAGCTGTAATGAAAGTACTCGTAATCGGAGGAAGCGGCGGTATCGGTCAGGCCATCGTCAACCACCTTGCTAGCCACTACCCGCAAGTTGACGTCGCTGCTACCTATCACCGTAACCAGCCAGAGCATCAGCAGAGCCCAGTTCGCTGGTATCCACTTGATGTCGAGGACGAAGCCAGCATTAAGCAACTCGCCCAGCAGTTTGAGCAATTGGATTGGATCATCAACTGCGTGGGAATGCTGCATACACAGTACCAAAAACCAGAAAAGAACCTTGCCTCAATAAACCCAGATTTCTTCCTCAAAAGTATGGCGGTCAACTGTTTGCCTACTCTGCTAATTGCCAAACATTTCCAGCCTTTGTTGAGAAAAAGCGCTCACCCCTGCCTTGCCACCGTCTCGGCCAAGGTCGGCAGCATTACCGACAATCAACTCGGCGGTTGGTACAGTTACCGAAGTTCCAAAGCAGCCCTCAACATGACTCTCAAATCCATCGCCATTGAATGGGGGCGCTTAATGCCCAAAAGCGTGGTGGTTGCGCTTCACCCTGGCACCACCGATACCCAATTGTCTAAGCCGTTCCAAACCAACGTGCCTGAGGGAAAACTCTTCACGCCAAATTATGTGGCGACTCAGTTGATAACTATTTTGCACTCACTCAAGGCGAGCGACAGTGGCAGCTTTATCGCCTATGACGGAGAGCGATTGCCCTGGTAGCCAAAAACAAAAAAGCGCTTCGAAGAAGAGTCGAAGCGCGATGGAAAAGGTAAGGACGGGAGTTGAAGCCTACAATACCTGGATGGTGACCTTACCGCTTTTGCCCAACAATCACAGAAGTTACGACTCGCTAATCCCCCTTATGCGCGCATTGCGTCTACGCAACATTTCTAGGGTGACGAGCAACAGTACCGACATCAAAATCAACAAGCTCGCGACGGCCAAAATGGTCGGACTGATCTGTTCTCGGATCCCGGACCACATCTGTCTTGGGACCGTTCTCTGCTCGACGCCGGTAATAAACAGCGCCACCACCACTTCATCAAACGATGTCCCGAACGCAAACAAGCCACCTGAGATCATTCCCGGACGGATAAGAGGAAAAGTCACGTGGCGAAACGCGTAAATGGGATTGGCTCCTAGGCTGTACGCTGCTCTAACTAAACTATGATCGAAGCCACTCAAGGTCGCCGTTACAGTAATCACCACAAAGGGCGTCCCTAACGCAGCATGAGCCAGCACAATGCCTACAAAGGTTTGGGAAAGGTCTAACCGCGTGTAGAAAAAGTACATTGCAGCGGCAGAAATGATCACAGGAACAATCATCGGTGAAATCAAAAACGCCATAATGGTATTGCGAAATGGGACATTGTTCGCCGCGAGCCCCATCGCCGCCAACGTACCCAACGCTGTGGCTACAATAGTGGCGCAAATCGCAATCAGGGTGCTGTTTTTCAGGGCGTTGATCCACTGCTGGTTAGAAAACATATCCACGTACCAACGAATCGAATACGCCTCAGGATCCAAACTCAACATTCCTTCGGTAAAGGTAAAATAGGGGGTGGCGTTAAATGAGAGCGGAATAATGATTAAGATTGGCGCAATCAGAAACAAAAACACCAAAGTACAAAACCCTAAGTAGCCATAATACGCAACGCGCTCGCGGCCACTACAGTAGCTCGGCAGTGCCATAATTAACCTCCTACCTTAATATTGTTAATACCAACGACACGATTAAAGAGGTAAAACAGCACCAGCACCACAGCCAGAAGTAATCCACCTAGCGCAGCTGCCATCCCCCAGTTCAGTGACGTCTGCATGTGATACGCGATCATGTTTGAAATCATTTGCCCACTTCGTCCTCCAACCAGCGCAGGCGTAATGTAAAAACCGATGGAAAGAATGAACGTCAGCAGCGCCCCCGCGCCAATGCCTGGTAGAGTGAGCGGCATGTAAACCTTAATGAAAGCGGTCGCTGGCGTCGCACCTAATGACCTAGCGGCGCGAAAGTAACTGGGGCTGATGCCCTTCATGACACTGTAGAGAGGCAATATCATAAACGGCAGCAGGATATGAACCATGGCGACAATGGTGCCAAAGGTATTGTGTACCATCGCCAGCCGTTCGGAAGTCACCCCAGACCAAATCAACACATCATTGATCACTCCTTGGTTTTGCAGTAGCACAATCCAAGATGTCGTTCTCACCAATAGCGAGGTCCAAAAAGGGAGCAGCACCACAATCAGCAACAAGTTCGCCTGCTTGTCTGGCAAATTGGCAAGCAGATAAGCCACCGGATACGCCATCACTAAGCAGATCAAAGTAATAGTGAGTGACATTCCAAACGTCTTGCTAAATAGGTCGACGTAGACTTGGCGCGTCTCTGGCTGAGCGCTGATGTTACCTTGGTCGTCATAACGCATATCGAGCGCGGCAAGGTAATAACTCAAGGTGTAAGGAGAGCTTAAGGTCTTCAATGCCGACCAATAGTGCGGCTTAGCCCAACGTTTATCGAGTTGTTGTATCTCCTCCGCGCTGACAGGAAGGCGCTCTAACTTCGCCAGTTTTCGCCCCGTTTTCATCATTAAACTGCGCATTCCCGACACTTCGATATTCAATCGATTAGCCAGTTTAGGCAGTGTTTTATCTTGATAGCGCGCCTTCAGCTCTTGCATAAATTGCTGCTGGATCGCCACGCTTGGCAAACCTTGATAGTCCCACTGTTTGATCACTTTTGCCGTTTGAGGAAAACCACTCGGTACCGCTTGATTGTCGACACTGCGATACAGCATCTCAACGATTGGAAAAGCAAAGGTGACGCAAATAAAACAGACCAAAGGAAGAATAAGCAAAAGGGATCGAATCTGTTTCTGTCGTTCAGCACGCTTCAATTGAGATTTAAGATCTGGCTTAGGTTTAGCCAGCTTTCTTTGCAAGGAAATGACCGAAGCAAGTCCACTCAGTTCACAGCTCATGCCACTTCCTCCTGCTCAAAGGACTCTTTCGGACAATCAAGCGCATGACAATCTTGGCGGTTCCAGCCGATCGCAAAGACCCCTCCGAGCTTAAACGCTTGCGAATGGCGATGACCGTTGGTGACCTTAACCACCAGATCGCCCACACCCGAAACACTGACGACCAGACGATGGTGATCGCCGTGATAAATCAGCTCTTTCAAAGTGCCCGTTACTTGGTTATCACACCCATCCAGTTCCGGCGTAATACTGATTTTCTCAGGACGTATCGACAACAATGTCGGCTCGCCAACATCACTCACACTTACCGCTTTCGCCGACAGTTGCTGCGGTCCAACCTGAACTAAGCAATGGTTACAATCAAGCGCCTCAACCGTACCGAAGAGTTGGTTGTTTTCGCCAATAAACTGCGCCACAAAGGCATTGCTGGGTGATTCGTACAGATCCGTCGGCGACGCCAACTGCTGAACCGCGCCGTGATTAAACACCGCAATGCGATCAGACATGGTCAAGGCTTCATCCTGATCATGGGTCACGTACAAAATGGTAATGCCTAACTTCTCATGCAAGTGCTTGATCTCAAGTTGCATTTGCTCTCGAAGCTGCTTGTCGAGTGCCCCTAAAGGCTCATCCATTAACACCAGTTTTGGCTCAAACACCAATGCTCGCGCCAACGCAACACGCTGCTGCTGACCACCTGAAAGCTGCTTTGGGTAGCGGTTCGCCACATGCTCAAGCTCTACCATTTTCAAAGCGGCATCGACTTTGCGCGAGACCTCTTCCGAAGGCAATTTTCTGACCTTGAGCGGAAAGGCGAGGTTTTCTGCAATCGTCATGTGTGGGAACAACGCATAGTTTTGAAACACCATACCAATGTCTCGTTTATGCGGTGCAAGATTATTGACCGGCGTGCCATCAATGTAGATTTCGCCGCCCGTAGCGGTTTCGAAACCTGCCAACATCATCAAACAGGTGGTTTTTCCAGAGCCAGACGGCCCAAGCATGGTGACAAACTCGCCGGGTTTGATGTCTAAGTTAAAATCCTTTACCACCAAGTTTTCACCATCGTAGGTTTTCTGAACGTGCTGAAAGCTGACGTACTCTTTATGCATTGTCATGGTTGTTCCTTTTCGACAAATCAATCACCCAATCCAGCTAGGTAAACAGCTTAACGCCCTAATAAGCCGTTTACGTAAAGGGATTGAAGGCAGAGTCTCCCCCTGCCTTTCTCTCTGAATTAACGGTTTATAGGTTGTACTTAGAAAGATCTGGGCGAGTTGCCATCGCATGCTCCACCATGGCGATCACCCGGGCACGCTCTTCCCCTTTGAGGTTTTGGCGAGGGGCACGCACTTGCTCACTGCCGCGGCCACACACTTGTTCTGCCAGCTTAATACACTGGACCAGCGTCGGAATCGTATCCAAACGCAGCAAAGGTAGGAACCAGCGATAAATCTCTAACGCTTCCGCGTAGCGACCTTGACTCGCCAGCTTGTAGATTGCCACCGATTCCGCAGGGAAAGCGTTGGTCAGACCGGAAATCCAGCCAGTGGCACCAAGCATTAATGACTCTAGCGCAATGTCGTCGACGCCACTAAATACGGTGAAACGATCATCAAAACGATTGTACAACTCAGTAATGCGGCGCGTGTCGGTCGTTGACTCTTTTACCGCGACAATGCTCTCGCAACTCACCAATTGCTCCATCATATCTAGGCTGACATCGACCCCGTAAGAGACTGGGTTGTTGTAAATCATGATCGGCATTTCTGGGGTCGCTTCTGCGAGCGTTCGGTAGTAGTCCACCGTCTCACTGTCTGATGTGCGATAAACCATCGCAGGCATCACCATGCAACCATCAATACCGATTTTTTGCGCATCCTGCATATATTGCACAGAAGCTGTTGTGATTGATTCAGCGGTGCCCGCAATCAAGGGCACACGGCCTGCAACAACCTCGTGCGCCGCCTTTAAGACCTGACGCTTCTCTTCTGGGTACAGCGCGCAGTTTTCGCCCACCGTGCCTAGACAGATGATGCCATTCACGCCATCGTTAATTTGATTATCAATGACGGTTTGAGTCGCATCTAAGTCGATGGTTTGATCCGCGCGAAATTGAGTGCTGACCGCTGGGTACACACCTTTCCAATCTACTTTCATTTTTACCTTCCATTTGTATATTGTATGCAATTTTAACAGTCGCACGAATACGACTATCCGACGTTGGGTCTACCCCATAAACGATTGTGTATCTTGTTGATCGAGAATGAACCTTACCGCCGCAAGATCCGCAAGTGCGCTACCGACCGATTTGTACAAGGTGATTTCAGAATCATCGGTTCTGCCGATGTGCTTGCCAGCGCACAGGTCTGTTAGCTCAGCGTTTATCGCCTCTGCTGCAAACTCATCATTAGCAATCGGAATTAGCAACTCTCCCGCTTCGGCTAACACATTAACTCGGCTATCAACAAACACACTGGAACGTTGAATGCTTGCGCTATCGCACTCACGTTTATCTTTGTCATGGTTACCAATCAGATCGATATGCGTACCCGGCAGCACCTTTGTGCCATCAAACAGTGGCTGCGCCGCTCCTGTGACACAGGTGATCGCATCGACCTCAGCGAGGTGTTCATCGACTCCTGACACCGCTTCAACATGGTAACGGCTGGATTCAGCTAACGACTGATATTCACTGCCAGACAAAATCTTATCAACGGCGGCCTGCGCTTTTTGGCAGTCTCTGCCCCACACCAGCACCCTTTTTATCGGCCGAATGGCTGCGTATGCCCACGCCATGTAAGGCGCAAGGTTGCCAGTCCCGCAAATGAGCAACGTCTCTGCATCCTTCCTTGCCAGATAGTCAGCCGCAAGCGCCGAAGCCGCTGCGGTGCGCCAGTATGTGAGTACCTTGCCATCGAGTAGCGCTAGCGGCTCCCCATGCGAGCGATCAAAAGCGAGGATCTTCGACGCTAAACTGTCTCGCCCTTGCAAGCAGTTATTGGGAAAGTAGGTGAACGCTTTTACCGTGATCAAAGAGTCATTCCATGCCGGCAGCAACGCAAAGGCATCATACTCTCCCTCTTTCAAGGGCATAACACGGCGCTGAGGAATCGTCGCGTGCTGCTGATACGTTTGGCGCATCGATTCAATCAAACCTTGCATCGAAAGCGACTGGACGATTTGCTTTGCATCGAGATTAAGCATTATTGTTTCCTTGTTGAGAGGCGGAAAAGACCGCCTCGTTGACCTCAAATTAATTCAAAAGCCAAGTATTGAACTCTTCGTTCAACTCGTCGGCGTAATCTGACCACCACTCGTCATCGATAAGAAAAGCGGTCTTAAAATTGTTTGGTGCGGTTGGCAGACTCGCCAAGATCTCTTGACTGATTTGTGCCGACGACGATTTACGGGTTGGCCCATAAGCGACATATTTCGCCTGATCCGCAAGAGGCTGTGTGCCGGAAGAGAATTTAATGAACTCTAAGGCTAACTTGGTATTTGGACTGCCTTTCGGAATCGCCCAACCATTCATGTAGCCCAGTTGATGATCCCAAATGATTTTGAACGGCTGGCCTTCTTCTTGAGTCGCACTATGAATGCGACCGTTAAACGCGGATGCCATCACCACTTCTTTGTCTGCGAGCATTTGTGGTGGCTGTGCGCCAGTTGTCCACCAAACCACATGAGGTTTGATGGTATCGAGTTTGGCAAAGGCACGAGCGCGACCTTCTGGTGTTTCTAACACGTCATACACTTCTGCTGGCGCAACCCCATCAGCAATTAACGCCCACTCTAAATTCCCCTGCGGCATCTTTTGTAAAGCTCGGCGACCTGGATATTGAGTGATGTTGAACAGGTCGACTAATTTGTTCGGTGCGGCTTTGCCTGCAAATGCCTCTTCGTTGATGGTGAGAACCGTTGAAACCACAATGGTATTCACCGCACATTCATGGATAGCGCCAGGAATAAAGTCTTTGTCGGCTGGCGTGCCATCATCCCCTGCGGGCAGAATGCTTGGGTCTACCGGTTCAAGTAACCCTTCCGCGCAGCCTCGGACGATATCGGGTTTATCTAACGAGACCAGATCCCAGCGAACCTTGTTGGCTTCTACTTGTGCTTTAATCTCGGCAAGACCACCGCTGAAGTCTTCTGAGATCAGCTCAACGCCTGTTTTGGCAATGAATGGCTTGTGGTAAGCCTCGACTTGGCTGTGAGTAAATGCCCCACCCCAAGAGACTACCGTTAACTTCTCTTCAGCGTTCGCAACGCTTGATGTCCCTAGCAGCATTCCAGAAATCAAAAGTGCCAATGGTGTAAATGTCTTTCTTGACATGTTTGGTGCTCCTTTTTGTTGTCTCAACAGGGCATTCCCTGAAATTTTCAGACGCCTGAATACTGCTGCTAGGCATCAACTTTGATTAACTTTTTATTAACATAATGCACTGGTATATTTTATACAATATTTAATTTTAAAAATTTTTAGCCAAAACGCGATAAACGAAATGGGGTGAGATCCAGCGCGGTTTTTTTCTGATGTCTTAATTGAGCGATGAGATCTGCTGTCACCGCCGCTTGCGTGAGACCTAAATGTTGATGGCCAAACGCGAAAAGAATTTTGCCGTCATAGAGGCTATCAATCACCGGGAGAGAATCTGGTAACGAGGGGCGATTTCCCATCCATTGCTCACCCATTTCGGTGCTCTCAGACACGCCCGAAAGCAACCCTTGGGCCAGTTTTTTTAACATCATTGAGCGTTTCATATTGGGCGGCGATTGCAATGCTGCGTACTCGACGGTGCCAGCTAACCTAAGCCCACCTTCCATTGGCGTCATAATAAATTTCCGATCGGCAGAGCTAACCGGAAACGGCAAACCGTCAGTTAATGTTGGTAACATAAGGTGATAACCTCGCTCCGCTTGGAGAGGGATTTTTTTACCTGTCATGCGTTTTACCAGCTTCGCAGACTCCGCACCGGTGGCAACGATAACCCGATCAAATGGCTGCATCTGATTATCACCGACCACTGACAGCGTATCCCCCGCATGCACATCATCAACCTGATGATGCACAAACCGACCACCGAGATTTTCGAACGCCATTTTTAGCTCAAGGCAGATTTTATAAGGGTTTAGGGTATGACCCGTGTCTGGGAAAAACACACCATGCTTTACCCGATGGGATAAGTTGGGTACCTGTTTTCGAATCGCTTTCGTCCCCCACAGTTGGTACGCCACCCCCTGTTCATCAAACCCTTTCAATGTTGCGCCATAGGCTTTGAACAGGGCATCACTTTCGAACGTCAGTAGCGACCCTTGCATCATAATCAGATGGCGAAGACCGACCGATTCAAGCAAGGAAAACCAGCTCGACATTGCGTGTTCGTTGAGCTTAGTAAGTGCCTGCGTGGCATGTTGTGTTGGTGCTTTTCTCGCTTTTAGTAAGAAGCGCACCATCCAACCTAAGGTTTGCGGTAAGTCTTGGAAACGAATCGACACTGGGCTCGACGGTGACAACAACATCTTCGGTAATTGAGGAAACAAAGCGGGAGTCGCCAATGGAAAAATCTGCTCGGTAGCAAAGTGCCCTGCGTTGCCTTTCGAGCACCCTTCCCCCGCACCAGATTTATCAAATATCGTCACCTTATCGCCATGTAATTGAAGCTTTAGAGCACAGCATAACCCAATAATACCGCCGCCAATCACGGCCACATTTTGACCAGAAGTTGATTGTTCACTGACCATTTATTTCTGCTCCTTATCACGTTTCCAAAACAAAATTGTATAAAATATACTTAACATCACGATAACATCCAACTCCAACAGTTCAACCAATTTCCTATTCAAGGAGCGAAAAATGAGACAAGGGACCTTCTTCTGTATCGATGCTCATACCTGTGGAAACCCAGTTCGATTAGTTGCTGGAGGCGTACCGCCATTGCGCGGTGAAACCATGAGTGAAAAGCGCCAGTTCTTTCTTGAGCACTACGATTGGATCCGTCAGGCGTTGATGTTTGAGCCCCGTGGCCACGCCATGATGTCAGGATCTGTGGTTCTCCCTCCCTGCAGCGACAATGCCGATGCTTCGATCCTGTTTATTGAAACCAGTGGGTGCTTGCCGATGTGTGGCCATGGAACCATAGGCACCGTCACATCAGCGTTGGAACACAAACTAATTCGCCCACGAGAAGAAGGTCGCTTGATTTTGGATGTTCCGGCTGGGCAAATTGAAGTGCATTACCAGCGTCGAGGCGAGAAGATCACCTCAGTTAAGATCTTTAATGTGCCTGCTTACCTTGCCCATCAAGATGTCACCGTTGAGGTGGAAGGGCTTGGGGAAATCACCGTCGATGTATCCTATGGCGGCAACTACTACGTCATTGTCGATCCTCAAGAGAACTATCGCGGATTAGAACACTACTCGTCAGATGAAATTTTAATGCTCAGCCCGAAAGTTCGTGATGCTGTCTCCAAAGCGGTGGAATGCGTCCATCCCAATGATCCGACGGTGTGTGGCGTCTCCCATGTACTTTGGACGGGCGCGCCAACCAAACCAGAATCAACGGCCAGAAATGCCGTCTTTTATGGTGAAAAAGCGCTCGATCGCTCGCCTTGTGGGACCGGAACCAGCGCGCGCATGGCTCAGTGGCACGCGAAAGGAAAACTCAAGCAAGGTGAAGACTTCGTCCACGAAAGCATTATTGGCAGCCTATTCACGGGTCGGATCGAAGGAATCACAGAAGTGGACGGTCGAGCCGCGATTCTGCCGAGCATCGAGGGCTGGGCGCAAGTCACCGGACACAACACAATTTGGGTCGATGATGAAGACCCGTACGCATTTGGTTTTGAATTAAAATAGCTCTAAGGATCTGATATGCATACCTTTCATGCCCTAAACCCTGCCACCGAGCGACCACTGTCTGGCGAATTTCCAGAGCATGGCGCAAAAGAGGTGGATCTTGCTGCTATGGCCGCAAGTGAAGTGGCAAAAGCTTTTCGCCAAACCACCCCAGAACAGAGAAGTTCACTCTTGCACGCCATCGCCGACGCTTTGGAAGGCGCCCGTGACGCCATTGTCGCCAGAGCCGAATTAGAATCTGCCCTGCCCAACGCCCGACTTAATGGTGAGCTAAGCCGCACGACCGCGCAGTTGCGTTTATTTGCCGACGTCGCTGTGGGTGGCTTATGGCAAGAAGCGATTTTTGACAGTGCCAATCCTGATCGTCAACCATTGCCCAAGCCTGACATTCGTCGCCACAATATCGCATTGGGGCCTGTAGCCGTGTTTGGCGCGTCAAACTTTCCTCTCGCTTTTTCGACAGCTGGGGGAGATACCGCCTCTGCTCTCGCAGCGGGCTGCCCTGTGATTGTCAAAGGCCATCCGGCTCACCCGGGAACCAGCGAGATTGTTGCCCAATGTATTGCCAAAGCGCTTGAGCAAGAGCAGCTCCCGCAGGCGATCTTCACGCTGCTTCAGGGGACCAGTCATGAATTGGGGCAAGCTGTGGTTACTCATCCGAGTATCAAAGCGGTTGGCTTTACTGGCTCTATCCATGGTGGGCGTGCGCTGTTTGACCTTGCCCAGCAACGCCCAGAACCCATTCCTTTCTTCGGTGAACTCGGCGCGTCTAACCCTGTTTTTATTTTGCCTCAACGTATGGACAACCAAGCAGAGTCATTGGCGGAAGAGTGCCTCATGTCGATGAATATGGGCTGCGGCCAGTTTTGTACCAAACCCGCAGTTGTCTTTATTACCCAAAGCGACGCCAGTGAACGATTCCTACAGGCAATGCGCGAGGGCATTAAGGCTCAAACAGGGCAAACCATGCTCACATCCGGCATTAAGTCTAACTATTTGACCCAAAGTCAACGGCGCGCTCAGCAATCTGGGTTAACGCAGACTCAGTCTTCTCCAGAATCTGGCGTACCCTCAATCTTGTTTGAAACCACCAGCGAGATTTGGCGCACGAATCCGCAGTGGCAAGAAGAGATCTTTGGCCCTCAATCGATCGTCGTCGTGTGCAAAGAGAGCGAAGAGATGATCAGTTTGAGTCAAAGCCTTGCAGGAAGTTTGACCGCAACGATCCACGCAGACGCCGACGATTATCCGCTCGCCAAGCGCCTGTTACCTGAGCTAGAAGAAGTCGCGGGGCGCATTGTCTTTAACGGTTGGCCAACGGGTGTGGAGGTCAGCTACGCGATGGTACACGGAGGCCCTTACCCTGCCTCTACCATGCCCGCCAGTACCTCGGTTGGCGCAGAAGCGATCAAGCGTTGGCTCCGCCCTGTTGCCTATCAATCCGTACCAGACGCGCTTCTGCCATGCAGCTTACAGCAAGACAACCCCCTCAATGTTCGTTGCAGTGTGGACGGCAAGTAAACTTTGTACAAAGCCAGCACAGCTCGGCTGGCTTTGAAAATATAATTATCAATAACTTAAGACATCTTGCTTCTCAATTTGTAACACTGCACTATCGCATTGATTAGGTGAATAGATTGTTTTATTCACGCAGCACAAATTAGGAGCAACGATGTTTCCATCACCCCAAAAGCGTTTGATCAAATCCATCGCTCTAGAGGTTGCACCTCGACTGGCGGTCAAGTTTGGTAATAAAGCCTTTTATGATCCAGGAGAAATCGACTGGGTACTCTCCCAATTAGGTAAAGAGCAAGACAGCAAGTATTGTCGCTGTGCATACGCCATGATCACCCAGCAAAGCTTTTATGATTGGCTGGATCTCGAGAGCGAATTTGGTGAACAAGCGGAGTTTCTAAGAGAAGTCAGCATGGCGCTGTTTAAGCAAGTTGCCCTACCCAATTTTGAAGCCTACCTTGAGTACGCCAAGATCCACGCGGTGAATTCGAGTCACCCAACCAATACCTCACTCGACAATGCAGGCGTGATCGATTTTGGTTCAGACTCTTCAGGCGATGGTGGCATTTTTTAGCTTGTCTGTATTCCAAACAAATCAATTACGTGACGTCTCATCATCCCAAGCCGCTTTCCGTTCGTTGCACCCAACAGGGATGAAAAAGCCAACCTCGGACGAGGTTGGCACTCTTACCAAATTAGGGGGTCGGTAAGATTAAGACAGTGCGAGCACACCATGAATATCCATTTAAATCACTTCTCATAACCACACATCAAACTTTCCCAATCGAGCCGTATTGAGAGCCTTCAAAGAGTGCCACCCAAACCAGCTAAAGATGCTCATCTGCACAGTGACCAGCTTTGAGTAATACAAGACGTTCGGCGTTGCGAAGTCTGAAAGATCTTAACCCGTTGTCGCGCCTTTAAGGTTACAAAACAACACGGGTTTGTAAGTGATGACTTACAAAATCGTTCCTTTGTAACCCAGAATTTAGACCCAGTTCGATTGAGAATCTCGGTCGAAAATAGCATCATATTGAAAACTCGCAGCAGGGACGTAAGGTGATGGAAAACAAGCAGATACTCGTCGTTGACGACAACTTGGATCTTAGAGAAGCATTGTCTGATTATCTGGGTCGCGCTGGGTTTGAAGTCATGGGTGCGGGCAATGGACGCGAGATGTGGCAACAACTCAAAAAACATACTCCAGATCTTATTATTCTCGATATTATGATGCCGGGTGACGACGGATTTACCTTGTGCCAGAAGCTGCGCCGAGATTCCCAAATCCCGATCATTATGCTCACCGCCGTCACCGAAGAAGCAGACCGCGTCGCTGGACTCGAAATGGGCGCCGATGATTACATCACCAAATCGTTTAGCCCAAGAGAACTGCTGGCAAGAATCAAAACCATCTTACGCCGCAGCCAACTTAATCCTCAAACTCAGTTAGCCAGAAAAGTCCGCTTTGATGACTGGTCCCTCGATACCGTTACTCGCCAACTAACCCGCCTTGAAGACCATCAAGTCAAACAACTGAGTGGCGCCGATCTCTCCTTACTCGGCTTGTTCGTCAACAACGCTAAATCAATCCTATCCCGTGATGATATCGCCCGTGAAATTTGGGGCAGAGATGCCGACCCCTTTGAGCGTGGTATTGACGTCCAAATCAGCCGCCTTCGCCACCACTTGGAAGACAAAGATCGTTCCTTGATATTAACCGTGCGCAACAAAGGTTACATGCTGACAACGGACGTCCACTATGAGAATTAAAACCTGGACTCGTTCACTGGTATTTCGCACCAGTATTTTCCTGCTTTTAGTGATCATTCTTGCTCAACTTCTGTCGGGTATGATTTGGTATCAACACGCCAACGAACGAGACAAACAAGGCTTAACCAACACGGTGAAAAGTTTGGCACTCAGTGCTTCATCGACCATCTCCTTTTTCCAAACCTTGCCCTCTGAATACCGACACCTTGTGCTCAATCAACTACGCAATATGGGCGGCACGCGTTTTTTTGTCTCACTCAATAATCACCATATCGAAACCCCGCCTTTGCCCGACAGCGAACGCAAAACCTTGGTTCTAAGCGAAGTCAAACAGGTACTTTCATCCGAGCTGCAAGATATCCCCAACATCTCGGTGGAGTTTACCCAACGCGACAATTTAAGAGTGTTTAATAACGAACTGCCGATTGATGAACTGCCGTTACTTTGGGCGCATTACTCACTCTCGTTTGGGGCGCTTAATCCTCCAATATTGGTGATGCAGGTCGAAGTCGATGAAAACGAATGGTTCTACCTTGCTGCGGTGTTGCCTGCCCCGTACGTTAATCTTGAGACCCATTACTTTGATATTCGTGAGTGGATCACCTTACTCTTGTCTGCGCTACTGCTGCTGATTTGTACATGGTTTGTCGTTCGCAAAGAGATTCAACCTATTCGTGAACTCGCCAAAGCCGCTACCTTAATGTCGAGCAGACTCGATATTCCTCAGGTCGAAGAGCGCGGCAGCAACGAGCTCAAAGCCGCCATCCGAGCCTTCAACAAAATGAATCGGCGCATCGATAGCCACATTAAGGATCGCGAAATGCTGTTTGGCGCGATCTCCCATGACTTAAAAACGCCCATTGCTTGCCTCAAACTGCGCGCAGAAATGCTTGACGATGACACAGACAGAGAACGCTTTACCCGACTCGCGAATGACCTCGACTTGATGGTCAAAGGGGCTTTGCAATGCATCAAAGAGACGGACATCCACGAAGAGATTGAACCCATAGACTTCAATCAGTTAATTGAGCACATCGCCACCACAGTGACGCCGGAAACCGAGCGCATTCAAATTCAAGGTTCTATCGAGTCTGCGGTGGCCGGAAAACCCCTTGCGATTAAGCGCTGCATTCAAAACCTCGTCGATAATGCGTTGAAATATGGCGATAAAGTCAATATTCAGCTTTTCGATAGTGCCGATGCCGTGAACATTGTCATTGATGATCATGGTGAAGGCGTCGATGAGGCGATCCTCGATAAACTGTGCCAACCCTATTACCGAGCCAATAAAACACAAGAAGGCTCTGGGTTAGGACTGACTATTTCCCAAAGCATTGCGAAAGCGCACGGTGGCTCTCTTGCTCTTAGCCACTCTTCATTTGGCGGGTTGCGCGCCACGCTATCTTTCCCAAGAGACTCACTATGAACAAATTGGCGATTTATCTTTCGACCCTGTCACTGACCGCCGTTGGGCTCACCGCCCCTCGCGCAGCAGAGGTTGAATTCCTTCATTGGTGGACATCCAAAGGGGAACAACACGCGATGGACGTGTTAACCCAACATCTAGAAAAACACGATATTCAACTGGCACCGAAGCCCGTCTTGGGCGGTGGCGGTGACAGTGCGATGACGGTATTACAAGCACGAGCGCTGGCAGGAAATCCACCCAGTTTTGCACAAATTGAGGGCCCAAGCATTCGAGCATGGGATGCAATTGGCATACTCCATGATATGAACGCCGTGGCTAAAGCCCATCAATGGGATGCCACCCTCTACCCCCTTTCACAGCAGATCAACCAATCTGCCAATGGTTATGTTGCCCTGCCGTTAACTCTGCATCGACTCAACTGGTTGTGGGTGAACCACCAGCTATTGTCTGAGCTCAACCAACCGGTGCCGACCACTTGGCAAGCGATGTTTACGGTGATGGAACAAGCCAAAGCCCAAGGCATCAACCCACTCGCTGTCGGCGAGCAGCCTTGGCAAATTGCCCAGTTATTTGAAAATCTGGTGATTGCCACGGGCGGGGTGGATTTCTATACGCGAGCAATGGTCGACCTCGATCCAGACAGCATCAATAGTGACACTTTACGCGCAGCATTAGCCCAGTTCCGTCGCCTAAGTTTACTGATTGATAACACCTTGCCCAACACAAGATGGGACACCGCGACGAAAGCACTCGCAAGCAACCAAGCCTTGTTCCAACTCGGAGGTGATTGGATTCTTGGTGACCTGGTTGCGAAAGGCGTAGAGGTGCCGAACCAGATAGGCTGCTACCCCGCCCCCGAAAGTGACGACGTTTTCCTTTATAACATGGACAGCTTGATCTTTATGGTGAGCAAATCGTTTCCTAAAGACCAAGCCAACCATGTGGCCAATGTGTTGGCAGACCCAGAATTTCAGGCGCAATTTAACCTACGCAAGGGGTCCATTCCGGTACGAACCGACATTGCACTCACCGACTTTAACCCTTGCCAAATCAAAGCCTATAAAGCCTTTAAAAAGGGAGTGGCACAAAACAAAGCGGTGCCAAGCATGATCGACTCCATGGCCGTCAACCCTGTCGCCCAACAAGCCATCAACTCGGAGATATTTCGTTTCTACCGCAATAAGTCGCTCACCGAGGAGAGACTGATTAAGCGCATTATTGCCATCGCTGAAAGTCACTAACTCACATAGGTAAGATGAACAATTGACCTACCCCCCAAAAACGGGGCGAGTTAAAAGCGGAAAGTCGCAATCCCAATCACCAATGGTATATTGAATACAATTTATTGTGATTTAGATATACCGGAGACTGGGATGTCGCAAAAACCCGTTTTTAAAACTCGAACGCAGTTAGTTGAAGAAGCCATTCGCAGCAAAATTCTCAAAGGTGAGTTAAAAACTGGCCAGCCTCTGCGCCAAGATGCCTTGGCCAAAGAGTTCAATGTCAGCCGAATTCCCGTTCGTGAAGCCTTAATGCAGCTGGAAGCACAAGGACTCGTCAGCTTCGAAGCCCATAAAGGGGCAACCGTGACTGAGCTTTCGCCAGACAAGATCGACGAGCTGTTTGAGCTAAGAGCCGTTGTCGAATGCCACATCCTCGAGCGCGCGATTCAAAACATGTCCGATGAGGATCTGGCGCGTGCCAATGAGATTCGCGCTAAGTTCGATGATTTGGTCAATCGTGGCGATGAAGTTGAAGAGTGGAGCAATTACAACTACGAACTGCATAAAGCCCTCTATGCTCCTGCCAACATGCCTGAAACCATGGATGTTATTTACAACTTGAACACCAAATGCGACCGCTATATTCGTATGCAACTGCTGTTTACCGAGGGCACTGCTAAGGCTGATAAAGAGCACAAAGCGCTCCTTGAGATGTGTCAAAATCGTGATATTGAAGGGGCAAAATACATGCTGAAAAAACACATCCTCGAAGCGGGCGCAGCCATTCGTGACCTGCTACTAGAGCGTCAAAGCTAAGCGCGACCAGACAACTCCAACATAAAGAAGTGAGTACCCACTATGCACATTGGTCCAGAGTTTTTGCTTGCAGCCATTCGGCAAAAGATTCGTGATGAAGGGCTTTGCTACAGCGCTCTTTCCGATAAAACTGGCGTGCCGCTGTCAACAATCAAGCGGCACTTACACAACCCTGCATTGGGTCTCGACAAAATACTGATGTACACCACGCACCTCAACACCAACTTGGTGGAGTTGTCGACACTCGCCATTCAAATCCAAAGAGACAACGAGCAATTTTTGTCCGATGAACAAAACGCGCTATTTGTCGAATATCCTTACCTGTTGGATTTCATCTACTTAGTGACCTCCTGCAATCGGTCTCCAAAAGAGATCGCGCAAGAGTACCAACTGTCGGATACCAGCTTACGCTTTTACCTCAGCATTGCTGAAATCCTCGGCTACATGGAGAACCACGGAGATAAAATCTTCTACCGTTCGGGTCGCCGCTTTATTATGGAAGAAGGCACAGAGCTCGATACATTGTTTAAACGACGATTCGAACAGATTTCTATGGCAGACGATACCGTCTCTCAAGTGTGTCAGGCTCGGGTTCGCCTCACCGCCGAACAGAGGCTAAAACTTGAGCAGGAGATCGATCAAAAGATCAGTGAAATGCACGCAGCCAACTGCGCAAATGAGACGGGCGAGTTGACTAACGTGATGCTGCGCAGTATTCCCGGTCAACAGATATTTTTTGCCGACACGCTGCCAGAAATTACTGGAGAATTACTCAAAGAAGTCTCCGCTCGATTTCGCCGCCAATAATCTGATCACACCTAAATGAGCAAAAAGATTTTTTTGCTCATTTTTTATTCAGATTCACTTTCTAAGACCAGCAGTCTCTGTTTCTGCCACCTTGTTACAAAGATGTTAACTAATGTTTGTTGCATGGTTTTATACAATATACATTCCTGTTATCCCCTTAGTTATTTGTGCCAGTCGTTCATGCCGTTTGAGCACGCTGCCACCCACTCAACTACCACCTAAGGGGCCACTCCGATAAGGACATAACGAGGAAGCTATGAAAGCTAAAAAACTACTCGCACTGAGTGCGATCGCAACCGCTCTAATAACAGGAAGTGCCCTAGCCAAACCTTATCCTGCTGGAACGCAGCTCGCGGACAAACAGGAGATCACTCTAAACAATGGCGCAGAAGTGACCTCCATCGATCCGGCGAAACAGGCGGCGGAGCCTGCATTTAATCTTGGTCGTGACCTGTTTGAAGGGCTGACTGTTCAAGATAAGCAAGGCAAAACCATTCCGGGCATCGCTGAGAGTTGGTACGCCAATGAAAACAATACCGTATACACCTTTAAGCTGCGTGAATCTCGATGGTCAAACGGAGATCCACTCACTGCCCATGACTTCGTCTACAGTTGGCAGCGCCTAATTGATCCAGAAACCGCCTCTCCCTACGCTTGGTTTGCCGCCATTCCAGGGATTAAAAATTCCAACAAAATCATGAAAGGTGAAGCCGCCGCCGATACATTGGGCGTTAAAGCCGTAGATGATTACACCTTCGAAGTAACGCTAGAAAAGCCCGTGCCTTTCTTCATCAAACTTCTTAGCCATCCAGTACTTGCTCCAGTGCCTCGACAAGCGATTGAGAAGCACGGCAGCGCATGGACACAACCAGAGAATATTGTCACCAATGGCGCGTTTACCGTTTCACAGTGGAAAGTAAATGAGAAAATGGTCATGGTGAAAAACGACCAATATTGGGATGCCGACAACGTTGTCCTCGATAAGATCACGTGGTTGCCAATTGGTGATGCCAATGTGGCTTTAAATCGCTATCTGGCCGGAGAAATCGACCAAGCGCTGGCCATTCCTGCTGCTCAAAAATCCAAACTACTGAAAAAGTTTCCTGAGCAAGTGGCTGATACCAGCGCATCACTCGGGTCGACCTTCTACTATCTGAATACAGAGAAAGGACCAACTCAGGATCTTCGTGTTCGTCAGGCGCTTTCGTACGCCATCGATCGCAACATCATCACCAAAGCGATTGTCAAAAACGGTGGCATTCCTATGTTCACGCTGGTTCCACCACAAACCGATGGCTTTAAGTCGCATACCCCCGAGTTTGCCAATTGGACTCAAGCCGAACGTAATGCCAAAGCGAAAGCACTGATTAAAGACGCGGGCTTTAATGACACTAACCCACTCAAGCTAACCTTCACCATCCCGACTTTCTCTAAAGATGTGAAGATGGCGACCGCGATGGCAGGTATGTGGAAAAGCGTACTGGGCGTGCAAGTCGAGATCATTCAGCTTGAGCCTAAAGTCTTCTACGCTCTGAAAGACCCAGGCCACATTAGCCGTGGTGGATGGACAGCCGACTACAATGAGGCATCGACTTGGCTCGACATCTTCGTCTCGACAGGTGAGTACAACGACTCCAACTACAACAACCCAGAGTATGACCGCTTAATGGCCGAATCTAAAAGCCTGAGCGATCCATCCGCAGAGTACATTGCCGCTGAAAAGCTCTTGATTGAAGACATGGCGATCATCCCGATGTACCGCAGTGGAAACGATCAGTACTTAATCAAAGAGTATGTCGGTGGCTACGAGCGTACTAACCCAGAATCCTCTTACTACCGCAAGAATGTTTACGTGAAGGCCCACTAATCGGGACTGTTTGCCCGAACCTACATCTTCATCTTTGTCCCTGTAGGTTTCGGGCTTTTTTCAAGGAAAGGATACGTCATGTTGCTGTATATTCTTCGCCACTTGTTGATTGCCATCCCCACACTGCTCTTTATCGCTTTGGTCTCTTTTTGGTTGATGCACATCGCGCCCGGTGGCCCATTCGATATGGAAAGACCGATGCCCGACGTGGTACGCGCAAATATTGAAGCCAAGTTCCACCTCAATGAGCCGTTTATTGTTCAGTTTTTCATATACATCGGTAACTTTGTTCGCGGCGACTTAGGGCCAAGCTTCGTTTATCAAGATTTCACCGTAACCCAATTGGTGGCTCAATCATGGCCCGTATCGGCGGTACTCGGTGTGATTTCGTTTTGTATTTCTGTCCCGCTGGGCATGGTGCTCGGTACGATTGCCGCGCTCAATCGCAACGGAAAGTTGGACTACCTACTTATGTCACTTTCTATGACTGGCGTGGTGATTCCAGCCTTTGTACTGGCGCCAGTGCTAGTGACAATATTCTCGATTCACTTAGGGCTGTTACCAGCAGGTGGTTGGGAGGGCGGCGAAGTGTCGTTTCTTATTCTTCCTGTCTTGAGCTTGGCGATTGGCTCTGTGGCCAGCATTGCTAGGGTTATGCGTGGCGCCATGATTGAGACACTCAACCAGCCCTATATTCGCACGGCAAAAGCAAAAGGGTTATCGACCCCTTATATTTTGTTTCACCACGCGCTACGTCCGTCACTGATCCCCATTATTGCGATGCT
Source organism: Vibrio sinaloensis (assembly GCF_000808535.1). GTDB lineage: Bacteria > Pseudomonadota > Gammaproteobacteria > Enterobacterales > Vibrionaceae > Vibrio > Vibrio sinaloensis_D. The sequence goes on along the minus strand of NZ_JWLV01000017.1, from coordinate 59,239 downwards.
TGGCCCGAGTTTTGTTGCCGTGATCACTGGCTCAGTCATCATCGATATTTTCTTCAGTACAGGTGGTATGGGCCAGCACTTTGTCTCTGGCGCACTCAACCGGGACTATGGGTTAGTGATGGGCATTACCCTGATTGTCGCCGCCTTGACCATCTTTTTTAATCTCGTGGTGGATATTCTCTACACCGTTATTGACCCGCGCATTCGTATATAGGAGGTGACGAATGTTAACCAAACGCATAGATGCCAAGGAGCTGGCGGATCAAATGAGCTCTAATATCGAAGCCGTCGAAGGGCGCAGTTTATGGCAAGACGCTTGGACTCGATTTCGTCAAAACCGAGCGGCCATGACCTCCGTCTACGTGCTGTTTTTTATCGTATTGTGCATTACCTTTGGCCCGCATTTGGCCGCATTTGGCCATGATGAAATTGATTGGAATGTGGTGGTCGACCCGTACGCGCTGGGCAAACCCTCCATCAGTTCTGGTCACTACTTTGGGACCGATGATCTTGGTCAAGATCTCTTTGCCCGCACCATGCAAGGCGGGCGACTTTCGATCATGGTTGGCTTTATGGGTGCCCTCGTCGCCGTGTTGATTGGTACTGCATGGGGCGCACTTTCAGGCTATATGGGCGGCTTGGTCGACAGTGCCATGATGCGCATTATTGAAGTTCTCGACTCCGTCCCTTTTATGTTCTTAGTCATTCTGTTTGTGACCTTGTTTGGCAACAACATCTATTTGATCTTTGTTGTGATTGGCATGGTCTCGTGGCTTGGTATCGCCAGAGTGGTTCGCGGTGTGACCTTCAGTATAAAAAAACGCGAGTTTATTGAAGCGGCCCACTCGATCGGCGTGTCTCGATTTACCATTGTTCGTCGTCATGTGCTGCCTAACGTGTTGGGCATCGTGATGGTCTACTCCTCGTTGATGGTGCCCGGATTTATCATGTTCGAATCCTTCTTAAGTTTTCTTGGCTTAGGGGTTCAGCCACCGGATACCAGTTGGGGAATCCTTATCTCCGAAGGGTCAAAAACCATTGATGTCGCTCTGTGGCAACTGCTGTTCCCTTCGCTGTTTCTGGTCGCCACCTTGTTCTGCTTTAACTTTATTGGTGACGGTCTGCGTGATGCACTTGATCCAAAAGATCGCTAAGGAGCCATGATGAGTATTTTATCTATTGAGAACATGAACGTTCGATTCAAAACCCCCGATGGCATGGTTCAAGCCGTCAGCGATCTGTCTTATTCGGTCAATAAAGGGGAAACCCTAGGTATCGTTGGCGAGTCGGGTTCTGGCAAAAGCCAATCGGTGTTTGCACTTATGGGGTTAACCGCGGACAACGGCATCGTCACTGGCCAAGCCAATTTCCACGGTGACAATTTACTCAGCATGAGTAAAAAACAACTCAATCATATTCGAGCAGAGCGAATCGGCATGATTTTCCAAGATCCGATGACCTCGCTCAATCCGTTTATGAAAATTGGCAAACAGCTTGCGGAAGTGTTGATGATCCACAAAGGCATGAGTCGCCACGATGCACAAACAGAAGCCATTGCCATGTTAGATGCCGTTCGCATTCCCTCTGCCGCGACGCGCATGGGCCAATACCCGCACGAGATGTCCGGTGGCATGAGGCAACGGGTCATGATCGCCATGGCTTTACTGTGTAAACCGGAGCTGCTGATCGCCGATGAGCCCACCACGGCGCTCGACGTAACGGTACAAGCGCAAATCTTGGGTTTACTACGCGAGCTGCAAGCGGAGTTCAACACCGCGATTTTGCTCATCACTCACGACATGGGTGTGGTTGCAGAAATGTGCGATCGCGTACTCGTGATGTATGGCGGCAGAAAGATGGAAGAATCCGATACCGAGTCTATCTTTGACGCGCCCGCTCATCCATATACCCAAGGCTTACTCAAAGCGATTCCATCCATCACTGAAGATATGGATCGCTTACCGACCATTCCAGGCAACCCGCCTAGCGCACTGCTCCACAACAAAGGCTGTCCTTTTAAAGAACGCTGTAGCCAGTATCAAACGCAATGCAGCTCAGTGATGCCAGCCTTTAAATCCATCACCGCGTCTCAAGGCTTGGCTTGTCATGTCAATCCTAGCAATGTCGTCACGCCTATTGTTCGTAGTGCGTAGGAGATAACCATGGAAAACAAAGAAATATTACTCTCGGCACGTGACTTACAAGTCCACTTTCAATTGAATAAGCATATCTTGCCCAGCAAGCGTAAGGTAGTGAAAGCCGTTGATGGCATTGATCTCGACGTCTATCGAGGTGAAACCCTAGGCATTGTGGGAGAGTCTGGTTGCGGAAAATCGACACTCGCCCGAGCGCTGCTCAGATTGATTGAACCCACGGGAGGCGAACAGTACTGGAAGGGCGAAAATATGCTCGGCTTGAGCAAACAGGAACTGGCACTGCGGCGTCGAGAGTTCCAAATGGTCTTCCAAGATCCCTCTGCTTGCCTCAACCCGAGGCTGACCATTTCTGAGTGCATTGCTGAGCCGTTACTCACTCACGAGCCGCATCTTAGTCGCAAGGAAATCGAATCTCGCGTGATCGCCATGATGGACAAAGTCGGCTTGCTCGCGAGCCAACGAAACCGCTATCCCCATGAGTTCTCGGGCGGACAGTGCCAACGCGTAGGCATTGCTCGTGCCTTGATTCTCAAACCTGACTTGGTGGTGTGTGATGAACCCGTGAGTGCATTGGATGTCTCGATTCAGGCGCAAGTGATCAATTTGCTGGATGACCTGAAGCAAGAGATGGGACTAACCTTGGTGATGATCGCCCATGACCTAAGTGTTGTGCGTCATATCAGTGACCGCGTCATGGTGATGTACTTAGGCAAACCGATGGAAGTCGGTCGTTATGACAACGTATTCGATAACGCCCAGCACCCTTATACGCAAGCGCTCCTCTCGGCGGTGCCCATCGCCCATCCAACATTGGCTCGCAATCGAGATATTCAACTTCTACCGGGGGATCTGCCCTCGCCGATCAACCCGCCCAGTGGCTGCGTATTTCGAACTCGCTGTCCAAGTGCCACTGAGCAATGCGGCGAGCAAAATCCCACCCGAAGTGGTCACGCAGACCACCATATTTTCTGTACACATACCCTGCTAGGAAATCAGCCACTATGACCATAACCTCAGTTTCCGAGCGCTTGACGGCGCTTCGCGATGGCATGAAAGCCCATCAATTGGACGCTTATATCGTCACCAATAACGACCCTCACTCCAGTGAATATTCCGCGGACTATTGGCTCGCTCGCCAGTGGATTTCTGGGTTCACTGGCTCTGCGGGTGATGTGGTTGTCACGGCAAACGGCGGCGGTTTATGGACCGATGGCCGCTACTACATACAAGCGGTCGAGCAGCTAGAAGGTTCAGGACTCGACCTATTCAAAGCGCGTCTACCAGAGACCCCCACCATTGCCCAGTGGTTAGCCCAAACGCTACCGGAGCATGCCGTAGTCGGTGTCGATGGACGCAGCATCAGCCAGCTGTTTTACACTCAACTCACCCAAGCCTTTGCCAAGAAGTCGATCCGGTTGGTCGTTGAGCACGATCTTATTAGCCCAATCTGGGATGATAGACCAAGTCGCCCCAAGGCACGTTTGTTTACTCATCCGCTTGACGTTGCTGGCCAAACGACCAGCGAGAAGATAGCTCACTTGCGTCGCTATTTAACAGAGCAAGACGCCAATGCACTGCTGGTATCGACCCTTGATGATGTTATGTGGACACTTAACATTCGCGGCGCAGACACCTCATACTGCCCAATTTCAGAGAGCTATTTGCTCATTGAACAGACCAGCAGTCGTCTATTTATTGATAGCGACAAGCTAAGCCCTGAGGTCGTTGCCGCGCTGACTCAGCATCGAATCCATTTACATGATTACGACCATCTGAGTACCGCGCTGAACTTGCTCTCCGCCGGGACTACTCTGCTATACAGTGCCAAGTATTGCGATAGCTTGACCGTGCGCCAACTCAAACCCGAGCTCACTCTAATCGACACGCCTTGCCCCGTGACAGACATGAAAGCGCAGAAGAATCCTACAGAGCTAGAAAGTATGGAAGAGGCGCTACGCAAAGATGGCGTCGCCATGGTGAAGTTTATGAAATGGCTCGATGAGCAAGTGCCAAGCGGCCAAGTCACCGAACTCAACGCTGAGCAAGCGTTAATGGGGTACAGGAAACAGATAGACGACTATGTGGGCGAGAGTTTTCGCACCATTGCTGGCTTTGCCGAGCACGGCGCTAAAATGCACTATGCTGCCGACAGTGAGAGCAGCTATCCCATAGACGAGTCGAGTTTCTTGTTGGTCGATTCTGGCGGCCAGTACCTCGGCGGGACCACAGACATCACCCGAACATTCCATTTTGGCTCACCTAGCCGCCATGAAAAGCACGACTATACCTTGGTTCTTAAAGCAGTGATCCGCTTAACGCAGACTCGATTTTTACAAGGCTCAACAGGCGCGAACCTCGATATCATGGCTCGCGGCGTACTCTGGCAACACGGAATTGATTACAAATGTGGAACTGGCCACGGTGTCGGCATGTGCTTAAACGTGCACGAAGGTCCGCAAAACTTCTCGCAAAATCCCGCAGAAGTCCCTTTAAAACCCGGCATGGTCATCACCAACGAACCCGGCGTTTACCGTGAAGGCGAGCACGGCGTTCGCATAGAAAACATCATGAAGGTAGTTGAGATCGAACAGAATGAATTTGGCAGCTTCTATGGATTCGAGACCATAACCCTTGCCCCAATCGCGACAAACATGATTGATAAATCCATGCTCGAACGCAGCGAAATCGCGTGGCTCAATCAATACCATAAACGCTGCTGGCAACAGCTTAGCGTTGACCTGAACGAGGATGAGAAACGCTGGCTTAAACAGGCCACACTCGCCATCTAACAGCACCGGACCAAATGCCCATTGTGCATTTGGTCCGTTTAAACGTATGCAGACTCGTATCCTAATGATAACCACTCTTATAACTGAGACAGAATCTAATAATCAGAATCAATCTCAAACTTCTTGCTATCCGGTGAGATTTTAATCGCGCTCTATTTTATAAATACCCATCAAAACATTCCTAAAAATAATAGTAAAAGTAAGTCAACCGACCGAGCTAAATGGTGATTTCACTGTTTCTGCTTGTTGGTAAACGCCTATCAAATAAGGATAATTTCATGAAACATTTCGCGTTGGCATTTGCAACCACACTGACACTCGCAGGCTGTTCAAGTAACGATATCAATGATGCCGTCAGCGACGGCGTCAATGGCGCAATTAACGGAGTCTTGGGCTCCGTCAGCAGCAGTAACGGTACCGTCGTCAAAAACGGTAAGAGCTACAGTGTCGAGAAAGAGAGCATGTACACCACACAAGCAACACGCTTGAAGAAAAACTACGGCAACATTGAGCTCACGAGAACCGAAAAGAACCCAAAATCAAAAACAGAGCTTGTCTTAGAGAGCTGTGTTCATCCGCGTATCGGCTCTATCGGCTGTGAGGGCTTTATCTTTGAAGTGACAAAAGAGGGCTGGCTAGTCGAAAAACCGATCACATTTAACACCAATTACAACAAAGATATCTCTATTGCTTCAGGTACGTACTATTTCAAGATGAAATCAAAAGGAACGGGTGACAGCTACTACGTGGCGAACGAAATAACCATTCAGCCGTTTGTGACCAACTATGTTGCGTTAACAGTAGAGTAAAGAAAGAAGAGAAAAATCATGGCCGATTGACTGACAGAATAGTCAATCGGCCATTGAGCTAAACACTCAAACGGATTCCAAGTTCCATAAAACCTTGGGGCATCCTTGCCCACAAAGAGAAGTTACCAACGGTAAATTACATTTTGAACAATAATCGCGCTACCTGAATCAAATCCACATTTCTCCAGCTATCTCGCTCCTATTGGAACATCAACTGTTTTCATGTCTCAGCAATTCTCGGTGAGGCAAAGTATCAACGCGGATAATAGTATCAATAAATCCCCCCTTACACTGTAAGGCCATGTAAGCGAGAGACATTTATAAAGTTGAATTTTGTAAGGGACGTAAGCGATTGCTTTATAAAGCCCGCCAACCACCGCTTTACATTGTAAATTCAAATATGTGACTTGCTTAAACGCCCCCTTCTGGCTAATAAAAAAAGCCCAACAGAAGCTGGGCTATCCGTAAGGAGGTAAAGCAATCAGTGACGACAGCCTTCGCTATCAAAATCAACGACCAGGGCGGCATTGTCGAACTCACCGGAAACTTTTAAATAGCCCCAGTAGTTTGCTTGGCCAACAATCGTAATGCATTCACTGTTGCCCGGGTTCGCCGACCAGCCGTGCAAATTCGAGCCGTAGCTATTTGGCCAGCTAAAGTTGCTGTATTCCAACTTCAGATCACCCGTTCCATTGGCAGAGGTAATAGACATTGAGCGATACTCGTTCACCGCTGGAATGGCTAGCCAAATAGTTGATTGACTTGCCAAACAGACAGGTTCTCCAGCCGTTAGCTGCCCACCACCCACTTTAGGACGAACGGCACAATCTTGTGGCAGTTGGTTGTTACCGCCAGCCTGATCCTCGGTAATAGTGATGCTCGCGTAGGTACTCGCCGTCAAACCGTCATTATCTGTGATGGTCAAACGTACCGTGTAGGTACCCGCACGGCTGAATTGGTGCGTCGGATTGGCCTCGGTACTTGTCGCGCCGTCACCAAATTCCCAGAAGTAGTGGACAATTTGACCGTCTGAGTCCGTGCTACGTGAGCTGCCGAATGTAATGGTTTCATTCACTTTCCCCTCGCTAACCATAGAGATTGCCGCGGTAGGAGGCGTCAGTGCACCGCCCCCACCGTTGACCAACTGCTGTTGCCACTGCTCAAACTCACTTTGATACAGGTTCGCCCATTGAGTGATGGTCGCTTTGTATGCCGACCAGTTTCCTTGACGAGTGTCCGCCAACATTGCATTCACTTCGTTCATATGGCGCTCGAACATAAATCGCACCGCGAGATAGCCCCAACGATAGATGCGATCAACATCGAACCCGTCATACGTGGTTTCAAATATTTCCGCTAGGGTGTAGGTCGAACCATCCATGATGGTTTCGAGGGCTCTCGGGTTGTTATCTTCGTTCGCAACATACTCTGCGACGCCCTCAGCCCACCAAACGACCTTCTCTGTCGGATGATTAAACCCTCCATACAAATCAAATCGTCCGTCGAGGTAGTGGACATATTCATGCTCTAAGTTCCAGACAAAATGATCCGCGTTGGCGTAAGACGCCTCATAGGCAATAAAGTTAGGAATGTTGCCGGGTGTGCCGGGCTCGCCTTCTAAGTACATCCCGCCATTGTTGGTATCGATGTCGAAGATTGGCCCAGCGTATTTGCCGTAGTCGTCATCGCTATCAAAAATGTTCACTTGCAATTGAATATTGTGATCGTCAGGTACAGGAACACGACCCGTTTCAAGTCGTTGATGGAAATAGCCTTCTTCGTACCCCATCTTGCTACACGCGGCTCGATGCTGCTCTGGCGTCATGTTTTGCGAAAGAATACGTATCGTGTCGCTACACACGTAGGTTTGCGATAACACTAATGACTTCAGCTCTTGATCAAAGTTACAAATCCCAAACTCTGAACAGTCGACATAGTAAGAAGAGGAATCCGCGGTCGCGAGCCAAACACTATCGCCGTAACCATACATTTGGTATTGATCAAATATTTGACGCAGTTTACCCACGACAGACGGGGCGATGCTGGTATTTTTGTATTGAGTTAAACGCCCTAACTCTCGCCCCGCATTCGCCGTCATAAATTCATCGGCTTGGCCAATTGAGTTTCGATTCAATGCAAATTGCGACAGTGCCTCAACCAAACCCGTTTGAGATCCAATCTGACTGACAAACTGATCATTCCACTGACCGCCAAACAAGACCGTAAAGACTCCGTTGACGGCATTGCGCATATACCAGTTTTGCGCATAGCTTCTGTCCCAGCGGTTTAACCACTCAGTGACAACGCCCAAGTAATCATGCTGAAGACCGGCGCTATCCATCGTGGTTATCACTTCGCCAAGCACTTTGCCGTGTGGATCGCTGTTTTCGTAAAAGCTGCCGCTGTTCACGAATGAATCAACCGCTTCTTTTACCGCGGGCTGAACCCAAGAGGCGAAGTTGATGCTGTTGTCATAAAACTCGGCATAGTAGCCTGCTCGCAGATATAAAAATAACGCTTCGAGATCGTCGCTGCCACCACCTCGATACGATCGAGATAATGAAGAGGTATGCTTCGCTACTTGGTACATATTGCTCGAACTGAATGCGACGCGTTGGATGTCGCTAGACGCTGAAAACAACTCATTTACACATTGAGCGCCTTGTCCTGTAATTTGCGTAATGAGTGTTGAGCTGTTACTGGTATTAAAAGCGTTCACATCGCAAGGCAACGCCGATGAAACCTCTGGTCCTTGCAACGCTGAGGTTCCTGCGCTCAACGCATTAAAGGGAGACACGTCCTCGATGGTCGGTTCAGGTTTTGGTTTCAGAGGCAGGCTCTTTTGCGGAGAATATTGAGGTTTATGATCCTCAATACCGTGCTGAACTTCGTGGTCATGATCAAAATGAACGGCTCTATCGACAATTTGAGGCGTCGGTTCACTGACAGCAAATACGGGCGCAGTGCAAAGTGCACCAATCACTGCAACTGTTATTTTTCTAAGTTCCATCTTAATAACTCTTGATTGATTTGTTGAAATACTGGATTCCAGTATCGGCCGCATCACTGAGCAAAAACTCAGCAAGCATTTTCAATCTAAGCGTTAAAAATCAGGAGTGAAACTGGCGAATTTTCCAGTCTCAAGAAGTAGTACTTTGAGTTCCAAAAGGCCAAACGTTACATTTTTGTTAACTGAATTTAATGAAACTGAGGGTTAGATCCAAGTTCAATATGGCTGTACACGCTACCGATACTCGATAAATAGAGTGATAAAGAAAAAGGACGCTGTGCGTCCTTTCGTTATTATCTTCGTTACTTTTGGGCTCTTTGCCACTGCACTAACCATTTATCCAAGTGATTGGCAAATTGCTGGCGATCCGCTTGGCTTAACGGCGCTGGGCCACCAGTTTGAATGCCACTGCTGCGCATAGTTTCCATAAAGTCTCGGATGTTGAGCCGTGATTTGATGTTCTCTTTGGTGAACATCTCGCCACGAGAACTTAACGCGTGGCCACCTTTGGTGATGACTTCATCCGCCAGTGGGATATCACTGGTGATCACCAAATCACCCGGCTCACACCGCTTCACAATTTCGTTGTCGGCGACGTCAAAGCCAGCCTGAACTTGCAGCATGGTTACTTTTGGTGAGGCTGGTGTGCGGATGAACTGATTCGCCACCAAGGTCACCTCCACACCAGTTCGCTCAGAAGCTCGAAATAGAATATCTCTTACCACAACAGGACACGCATCCGCATCAACCCAAATTTTCATAGTTCTATTCCTAGCTTCACATTAATTGCGGTATTAGACCTTAAATTTCACCGCAGTACCACTGACACTGACCATCATCATACTGCCGCCACTGCCAATCACTTCATAATCGATATCGATACCGACAATGCCGTCCGCGCCCATTGAGCGAGCTTGCTCTTCCATTTCTTGGAACGCAATTTCACGTGCGCGGCCCATTTCCCGCTCATACGCACCTGAACGTCCGCCAACCACATCACGAATGGCACCAAACATGTCTTTAAAAATGTTCGCGCCCAAGATGGCTTCGCCAACAACCACACCCAAATAATCTTGTACAGGCTTTCCTTCCACGACTGAAGTTGTAGTTTTAATCATCACTTTTTCCTTATCTTGGCGGAGTTAATGACAGCGATAACCATCGAGAAACAGCTGTACAATATCCGCAATGATCTGTTTTCTACGTTCACGAGACGGAATCTCTTGGTTCGCGACCAACTGAGGCCACATGAAATTCCCGTTCAATAGGCACATTAGCATACTGCTCATCTGGGCAGGATCTTGCATTTTGAGTTTGCGATCTTCGATGGCATCGGCAAACCACTGCTCGAGCTTATCGTCGTGGTTTTGCAGTTGATGAAGATACTTTTCCGACAATTCTGGCGCTCGAATAAATTCGCCTATCACCATCTTTGCCAATGGCATACCAAAATCATGGTAGAGGAAGTCCAGCTTTTGTAAGAGATAGTCGGCAAGTTGTTGCTCCACAGAAATCGACGGGGTGTAGATTAGCGCCAACGCGTCATCACGGGCCGTGAGCGCCGATTTGACCGCGGCAAAGAACAGCACTTCCTTGCTCGAAAAATGCCGATAAAGGGTTCGTTTCGACGTTTGAGCGCGTTCGCAAACACGATCCATGTTCGCGGCAGCATAGCCAAACTCGATAAATTCCGCCTGCGCACTTTCAATCAACGCGAGTCGCTTTCTATCGGACAATTTCATGGGCAGATTCTTCCATCTTCAGCTCAAAGAGCGCGGATTATAAGCGAGAACAACTAAAAGTATACTTTAAAGTTTACTTTTTTGATTTGAGGAGTATGATGCGCTCACTTTTTATCGAGTCGGCGCCTTGCTGGCTCACCTAGGATCGTCCAAACACGGTTTTGGCGGCTTGATTACTTCGTAACGGCTCACGTATAAGCACGGGTCTGACCCGCAGAGTCCTCGTTACACGCATTGACGACACTATGAAACGCAGCTTCTTTCTTCTTACTGCTTGCAGCCTATTCTCTTCTTACGCTTTCGCTGACTCGATTTCACTTCCTATTTGGAAGGAGCAAGCACAGGCTCTAGGCTATGAGCTACCAAAGCCTATTGGTTTCAATCTCAGTTACATGGGGATGCAACAAGGCATCAACGTTGACTCCATCGGCTTAAACAATTTAAAGGTGGGTCGCCCCCTGCTCGACAAGCTGATCGACAAGTACGCAGATATCCAAATGGAAGCCGAGCCCGGAAAACAGGTCACCAACGTCGTCACTCTCCGAGCGGATGTCTGGCTATTCCCATTCCTTAACCTGTATGCATTGGCGGGGAAGTTAGACGGCTATTCTGAAACGGATGTGAACGTCTCGGTGGGAATAAAAAACACCGAGAAGCCTTTGCTCAATACCAAGATTAATGACTTCCGATTGGATCTCGACGGCTATACCTTTGGCGCTGGGATGGTCCTTGCGGGTGGAGTGGACAACTGGTTTTCACTGGTTGATGCAAGTTATACCCAAACCACTTTGACGGTTGTCGATGGCACCATTGACGCCATAGTGGTCTCTCCTCGTATCGGTTACGACTTCCACAACACGGGCGTTCCACTGCGCGTTTGGGTGGGCGGCATGTACCAAAATGTCGAACAATACTTAACCGGCTCGATCGCAGATCTCGGTGGCAACTTCAGCGGTCTACAAGGCCAATTCGAAGTCAAACAGCATTTAACCTCTCCTTGGAACACATTGGCAGGCTTTCAATATCAACTGTCTCCCAACTGGTACGTTTTGGGTGAAGCGGGCTTTGGTGAACGGCAAAGTGTGTTCCTCTCACTGGATCGCCGATTCTAGGAGGCGATATGAAAGCAAAACTTACCCTTGCAATTGCGGCGCTACTGTTTGTACCAGCCAGCCTAGCGAACGAGGAAGACAACGATTGGATAGACACGCTGCTTACTCAGCTAGGCTCTAGTGAAACGGTCGATCACACTAAGCTTATCGATTGGGGCGTACTGCCCGGTCCATTCGTCAACCCTGAGCAAGGGCTGGGTATTGGCGTGGCCGCCGTCGGACTTTATCGCCCCATGGATTGGCAAACCGGTGTTCCCTATTCAACGTTAACTGTGACGTCATACGGCTCTACGTCTGGTTCATACGGGCTGGGCATTAACAATCGAACATACTTGCAACAAGACTCGCTGCGACTGCTTGGTGAAGCCTGGATCAGTCACGAGCCCGGTTATTATTGGGGAATCGGCAAGCAATCAGCGCAGGACAATGCCAACAAAACCCCGTATCAAGGTCAAAAGTTACTGATTAACCCAAAGTTGGCTTTAGAAGTCGCAGACCATGTTTACGTCAAGGCAGGTTTCAAATGGCACTCTTATCGTCATATGGAAGAGGTGGACAACAAACCACTGGTACCCGGCCTTAAAGACGCCACCAGCAGCGGGGTTGTGCTGGGGATGGAGTTTGACAGCCGAGACTTTGAACCAAACCCAAGTCGCGGACAGTTTATCGATATTGAATGGATAGCTAACCGTGGCGTCGTTGGCAGCGAGCAAAGCTACGATCACCTCACCATCAATGCAAGGCACTACGCTCAATTCGACGCCAACACCGTGTTGGCGATGGAAGTCTATTCACAATCCATTTTTGGCGACGCCCCTTGGTTTGACTATGCCCAGCTTGGCGACGACAAACGTATGCGTGGCTATTACCAAGGCCAATATCGCGACAAGCATCAGTTATCGACGCAAATCGAGCTGCGCCGAACACTGACTGGCCGACACGGTATGGTTGCTTGGTTGGGGGCTGGGAATGTGGCGCCAAGCTATCAAGCCCTGTTTGAAGATCGCTGGTTGCCGTCTATTGGCGTCGGCTATCGATTTGCGTTCAAAGCCAAAATTAACGTCCGTGTTGATTTAGGTGTTGGCAAAGAGAGCAGCGGATTTTATTTTCAAGTCAATGAGGCATTTTAGACGTGGGAAGATTAAAAATTATCCTCCTTGCCGTGATTGCGGTCATGGGGCTTAACGTTCACGCAAACGAGCTTAACGCGCCTGTCGGTGTTCGACCGTGCTGCGCATTCGGTGTGGATCTTAAAGCTCAACTTGGTAGCGTGCCAGTGCCTTTCTTCTCCCTAGAGAATGTCGTCGATAAAGGCAGTGTCGGCGACCATCACTACAATGATGGCAGCGCTTCTATCTCCGGCAGTTTGCTCGGGCTAGCGGATGAAACCAACGGGCTTGTGTTTACCAAGCAGGGCGGTTTTATCGACACGGCGCATGTTCGTGATACAGCTGACTACACTTACTACATTTTTCAGCTCAACCAAGGCTATTTGGGTACGTCTCATCGCATCGACTTACCTGCAGAATTGAGACTTCGCCGCGTAACTTGGCACCCGCAAACGCAGCCACTGAGTAAAGAGCAGAAAATCACCTACAGTGCCGAGGCCGCCGCATTAACCGCCTTTCGCTTAGCGCAATGGCACGAAATTGCGCAATGGTTTGGTATGGTTTCTGTCGGCGGTTTTGATGAGCTCGCTTCGGCTTTCTCATCGGAAGATTTGTACTCCAACATGCTTGGCGCCCATCTCGCGAAACAGATATTAATCGCGGCCCCAACGCTAAACACCAAGCAGTTTTCAGCGGCCATGGACTACGCACTAGAAACGGCGTTATCCGAGCTCAACGCGGTAACGAAATCGGTCACCAAGGAGAAAATCCAACAGCTCGACGGCATTTGGTGGGACAGCAGCAAACGCCTGCCAAACAAGTGGGCACTTATCTATCGTGACTACCATTTGTCCTTGTCCTTGATGCCCAATTATCCAACGGCTTCTCACCGCCTGCAGTTGAGTGAGACCTTTGACAATAACCAGCCCATAGAGCAGTGGCTCTCAGTCAGCTTCATCGCGGCAGACGAAGAAGACGCGTTTGATAAACTGCCGAGTGCTATCCGAACCAAGTCTTCATGGTCGAGTAAGGATTTTCAATCACTCGCAAACTATGCAGAGCAAGTCGATAAAAACGCCATGATCAAGTTGGGGATTCAAGCGCACAAGATAAAACCGTAAACCTTGAGCACTGTTATACGGGGAAACCTATTAATAAAAAATGCCAAAGCCAATTGCATAACGCCTGACTATATATGCACTTTGGGTCGAATGACATCGTTATATGCACTCACTTTCTCAAGTAATGAGAAGTAACAAAGTATTAATGAGCAGCATTTTACATGTTAAATATGATAGAAAGCAGAATAATTAATTAAACAATACCGTTATCAAACTGTTAAATACCACAAAATAGCAGTGATCTAGATCACATCTATAAATCGATAACGCTTTTTTGATTTCTGAATTATCGACTCGCCTGATAACCTCCTGCTCGCCTTGAAGTGATCTCAAGGTGCATAACTATAAGGAGTGTTCACTATGAATACCAAGAAACCGATGTCGCTGACAGCTCGAGTAATTCTGGGTATGGTCGCGGGTATCTTGACAGGATTTGCAATTCGCACCCTCTTTGCCGACAACGGATTTGTCGACACATACATCGTCAATGGACTGTTTGAAGTTGGTGGGCAAATATTTGTTGCCAGCTTAAAAATGCTTGTCGTACCACTGGTGTTTGTTTCACTAGTCTGCGGTACAAGCTCTCTAAAAGATCTTTCTACACTTGGTCGAATGGGCGGTAAAACTCTCGCGTTTTACGTCACAACAACGGCTGTTGCTATCACGCTAGCACTGACCATGGGCAATCTGTTCCAACCAGGCGCAGGGGCTGATCTAACTGCAGCAAGCTCATTCAAATCGGCGGAAGCACCGTCGCTGGGTCAAGTCATCATCGATATGTTCCCAACCAACCCAATCAGCGCGATGGCTGAAGGCAAAACCCTTCAAGTTATCGTGTTTGCGGTCTTGTTTGGTATCGCAATCAGTGCCGCGGGTAAACCTGGTGAACGTATCGCCGCGTTCTTCTCTGACTTAAACGAAGTCATCATGAAGTTGGTTGCGATTTTGATGAACCTCGCCCCATTTGGCGTGTTCTTCCTAATGGCGAAGCTGTTTACCGGCCTTGGTCTTAGCGCCATCGTCAACCTAGCTGAGTACTTCTTGGTACTGGCAGGAACCTTGGTTCTTCATGGTCTCGTGACCTACAGCGTGATGCTAAAAGGCTTCACTGGTCTTAGCCCAATCACCTTCTTGAAGAAGATGGAAGATGCGATTATGTTCGCGTTTTCGACCGCATCATCTAACGCTACGATTCCAGTGACGATGGAAACAGCGAAGAACCGTATGGGCGTAGACAACCGCGTATCGTCATTTACCGTGCCACTAGGGGCGACAGTGAATATGGATGGTACGGCTATCATGCAAGGTGTGGCGACAGCCTTCATTGCTCAAGCGTTCAACATTGACCTCACTATGGGTGACTACCTGATGGTTATCCTAACAGCAACATTGGCGTCTATCGGTACAGCGGGTGTTCCTGGTGTTGGTCTAGTGATGTTGGCCATGGTGTTGAACCAAGTGGGTCTGCCGCTGGAAGGTATCGCGCTTATCATGGGTGTTGACCGCCTATTGGATATGATTCGTACCGCGGTAAACATTACCGGTGATAGCGCAGTAACTGTAATTGTTGCTAAGTCAGAAGGTGCGTTGAACGAAGAGCGTTTCAACGATCCAATGGCCGGTGTCGAGGAAGAAGAAGTGCATCTAAAACGCCAAGAAGCGTAACCCGCTCACTTCCCACGAAAACAAAAAAACCAGCGACACACGTCGCTGGTTTTTTTCTATCTGAACTAAATGATGGCTCGTTCGTAAAACCCGTTAAATTTCATTAGGTCAGGTCACTATGCATCGTATCAATCCCGCCAAGCTCCATCACAGCAAGTGGACAGCAGTAAAGCCACAACGAAAAGAGAAACACTTTTTAATTTCCGAGGTTGAGTTCGACGAAGACGGCAGCGTTAGTCGCTGCGTCTTAGAAGCGGTCATGTCGAAAAACGAGTACGAAATAAACTGGAGAGAGCTCAAAGACAGCAGCAAATGGCAACAAGGATGGAAGTGACGCTCGGTCTCTGAGTGAACTACCAAGCAAAGGCAACGTTGACGCCTGCGCCATTGCTAGTAACCCAAGGAAGGATTTGAACCGAACTGTCGTAGGACTCGGTAAAGATCCATCCTGACACCATTCCCAGCGCAGCACCCGCGGCGACATCTCGCCAATAATGTCTATCCGCTTGTACTCGACCAACGCCCACCAAAGTGGCAATGCCGTAAGCAGGTAAGCCCACTTCCCACCCATAGCGCAAGTGCAAGGTGGTCGCCGAAGCAAAGGCGTTCGCCGTATGATTGGACGGGAAACTCTTATTATCGCTACCGTCAGGTCGCTCGGCATCAATGGTGTTCTTGCCGATCAAACCGATCCCAGAAGCCGTACCGATACTAAAACCTGCCTGCTTAAAGCCTTCCCAATCGCCTTTATAAAGGGGTACAGCGGCGGCAATCCCCACCAATCCATAGGCGCCCACATCACTGAACGTTTCCCAACTCTCTTTGTTACTGGCATGAGAGGCGCAAGATAGAGCCAGACCACCAACAATAATACTTACCTGTTTTAACTTCATGATGATTCCTACGTATTTGGGCGAGTCGAACCATACAGCAGGGATAAGTTTGTTGTCAAAGTAGCGAGCGTAATGGTTTGTAAAAAAAAGAAAAATGCCCCTCAGCGTGTCACACTGAAGGGCATCGAATAAGCGCCTTAATTATTTCGTTGGCATTGGCAATATTTCAAACATACCATCAAAGTCATCTAGCGTTGCCGCAAGTTGGGTAACTAAATTAGCCTCCCCCGTTAACTTCGCTTTGCCTGATTTAACCAAGCTCTCTAAGGTCGTTTGACCTAGCACCATCGCCGTCATATCAGTTTTGGTGATCTCCAACGTGACGTCTGTTTTTGGTAGGCTTTCCACTTCAATGTTCGCCATATTTGAGTTCGATACTTCACCAAAGTAAGACTCGTTCAAGTCAGGGTGATGAATACCGAAGCTAAAGTCGAGACCCGCTTGCTCTGCTTTTTCTGCATTCAATCTCACCGCCAAGAAGTCGAGGAACATGCCAGTCGGGGTGTTTGCGATAACATCTGCCGACGCCAATTTAATCGAAGGCTGAATTTCGCCAGTACGCAGCTCTACCGCACCTTGTAAGTAAGAGTTACGCCAAGCCATGGTTTCCGATTGGTAGCCTTGCTGTTCAAAGCTATCCGCCAACGCAAAACGATAGTTGATGTTGCTTGGGTCACACTGCACAAGGTCATTAAACAGTTGTGATGCCTCTTGGTATTCGCCATTGTCAAAGTGCGTTTTACCCGCTTTGAACAGTGTTTCTGCGCCTGCGGCTTTCACATAAACACACGACTTTTCTTTGGTTTGCAGTGGATTCGTGTTCACTGGGTTCATGTCGTGGTAGCCCAAGTACAGGTTCACAACCGCGCGAGCATTATGACTGTATGAACCATGGTAACCATTGGTGTGCCATGTCTCTTTTTGTGATTGTGGAATGATCTTCTCTATCTCACGACCCACATCATGAATGGTCACACCATGATTGGCTAAGCGCATCGCTTGGTTATGAATAAAGCCATAGTTGTCGCGTTGCAGCGTCATGTAGTCCGCAATTTCATTGGTCTTGGTGTTGGCGTCATTCCAAACCGGCGCAGAGTGCGCAGCATGAATGTTATCAACCAAACCACTATCAACGTAACGCAGCTTGAGTTCAGTTAGGTATTTCGTCCACACCAGGGCATCGCGCACTTTCGCTCCGCGGAAGGTGTAGATGTTGTGCATGCCATCGTAGGTGAGCTCTGCGGTATTCAATGAGCGATACTCTGGAATGTAAAGCACAATCTCAGCTGGAGCTTCCGCGCCAGGCATGTTAATCGCGTGGAACTCCAAGCCATCAATGGTAATGACTTTCTCTCGCTCTTCAATTTCTTGCGTCGGAGCCACTAAGGTAACTTCACCACGAGAGGTACCCAGACCTAGCGCGTTATCAACAATGCCTTGCGTGTTGTTGTCGAGTGTTGTGCCGTACTGGTAGTTGGCACGGCGTCCCATCGCAGCTCCTGCAATGACGTTTTCATCGGCCAGCTCTTTAATAAAGTCGTTTGGTGCGTAGATTGGAGCCCCTTCGACAAAGTCACCAGACTCAAAAATCCCGCGTGAGCCACCAAAGTGATCGGCGTGCATGTGCGAATAAATCATGCCCGTAATCTTATGTTCACCGTTGATCTTAGGTAAGTGCATTTTCGCAAACTCCCAAGACGCCGCCGCCGCTTGCTTTGAAAGCAGTGGGTCGTGAATCACGTAGCCATTGTCAGTACGGTAGATGGTCATATTCGACAGGTCTGCGCCACGAATCTGGTACACACCATCAGTCACTTGGTATAAACCGCCTGCTGCGTAATTCAGCATCCCTTGACGCCAAATTGAAGGGTTAACCGACGCTGGCAGCTCGTTGACGCTCATGTCAGCCATGTATTCAAAGCGATTTTTTAGCTCGCCGGCTTCATGGGTTCCAAACTCCGCAATCAATCCTTTTTGCGTGCGCTCAAATGCACTGACATCTTGCCAAGGTAGCGATTTAGCGAGTGTCGCATTCGCTTGTTGAGTGTGCGTGGTCGCAGGCTTTCCTTGGTAAGTCTCTAGGCTGGCATAATCTGCCGATGCTGAGAATGAAACCATAAGTGCAAGTGAAATGGCTGAAGGTGCAAAACGGTGTGTCATAGGGAGCCTCGTAGTGTCTCTTTATTGGGTACAGGACTAATGTACTCATTTGACACATCAGGATATATACATGAGAATTTATACAAAACATCGCGAAATGTTATGTATTAGGAAGAAGTATGAATGACGCCTCCATCGATCTGAATCTGTTTAAAGTCTTTCTTAACGTCTATCAGCATCGTTCAATCACCGTTGCCGCCGACGTAATGGGACTAACGCAACCCGGCGTAAGCGGCGTTTTAAAGCGGCTTCAGCAACAGTTGGGGGTTCAACTCTTTATTCGCTCCGGCCGAGGGATCGCGCCAACCCACCAAGCCCATGAATTAGCGCGCCAAATCGAGCCAGCGCTCAACCAAATTCACAATGCCATCGAAGGGATCGAACGCTTCAGTACCGACAATTCTCGCCGCTTTGTGGTGTACACCAGCGAGCCTATGATGCTGATGTTGCTACCAAAAATTGAAGCGGATCAGACTCTAGGCAATGTTGAAATTGAACTGCATCCGACACTGTCTAGCGAAGAAAAGCTCATCCATAACCTCAACCAACAGAAAGCCGATCTTGCCATCGACTTTGCTAACTACTCCGCGCCCTCCTTCTTCTCAGAATTTTTCTGTACCGACGAAATCTGCATTATTGCTCGCAAAGATCACCCAAGAGTTAAGGGCTCCCTGACACTTGAGCAGTTCTACGACGAAAAGCACGTCACGCTCAAACTCAGACGCGAAGATGCCTATCTGGCTGACTATTTTACCGAAGAGTCCATAGGCGAACGGAAAGTCGCGGCAGAGTGTGATTCTCTGGTATCGCAAATGACGATGATCGCCAACACCAATTGCCTTGCTGCTATGGTCAGAAGCATCGCGAATCAGTTTGCAGACCGACTCGATCTACAAGTACTCGACGCCCCATTTACCAGCATCCCAGTTAAGTACCGACTGTTAACGCATAATCGCATGAGGCACAGCCCAGCGAATTTGTGGCTAAGAGAGAAACTTAAGTCTTACTTTGTCAGTGAATAAGAAAAAGCCCCAAAAGTTTGGGGCTTAGTTTTAAAATGAAGGCATTGGTTACTGAGCAATTTTCTCGATAACTCGCATCAACAATCGAATACGCGGTTCAATCGACTCAAGTAACAAGTACTCTTGGTCACTGTGGAAACCCGCACCGATTGGCCCTAAGCCATCCAATGTAGGTACGCCTAGAATCGCGGTGTTGTTCGCGTCTGAGCCGCCACCGACTTCTTTCCAGTTGATGTCAATATCAAGCTCATCGGCTGCCTGTTCGACTAGTGCCATTAACGCTTCGGTTTGCTCGCTTGGCACCATAGAAGGTTTGTACGCTTCGCGCTCTAACGTAATGCGCACACCTGCATCAAACGCTTGCTGAGATAGAGCCGTTAACTCGGTATCGACATCATCGTATTCACCGTTGTTCCAGAAACGGACATCAACAATAGCCTCTGCGTGTTCAGGGACAATATTGGCTCCCGCACCACCCGACACAATCCCCACGTTCAGCGTTGTGCCAGAGTCAAAGTTGGTCATCGCGTTGATGGCTAGGATCCAATTGGCCATTTCGGTAATTGCACTGTGGCCCTTCTCCGGCTCATTACCTGCATGTGCGGCGACCCCATCAAAGGTGATTTTGTAACGAGCCATGCCTTTGCGAGCCTTGACCAAGCCACCATCCGCACGCGCTGCCTCTGCCACCAGAACGTGTTTTGCTTGTTTGGCGGTGGCCTGAATCCAATCGACAGAGTCAAGAGAGCCGGTCTCTTCGTCTGGGTTCATGCAGATACAGATTGAGAGCGAATCTAAGACACTGCGATCCAAATTGCGCATCGCATAAACGATATTGAGCAAACCAGACTTCATGTCAGACACGCCGGGACCGTAGGCTTTATCAGAATCGGTTGTCATTGGGCGCAATTCTGCAGTCCCGACAGGAAAGACCGTATCCATATGGCCAATCAGCATAACATCAATATCGGATGCCTCTGGCTTGTTGCGAATTTCTAAACCAACGCCAGCTTTACCACAATCGACGCGTTTGACGTGCCAACCTTGCAATTGTTGAAACTTACGCTCAAATTGAGTGGCGATACATTCGATCCCCTCGACCGTGTAGGTACCACAGTCGACATCAATCAGCGGACGGAGCTCTTCGAGGTAGTCATTCAGTGAAAACGTCATCATTCAGCCCTATACAAACAAGTTCATGACTAGCATGGCGCCAAAAGCGTTCAATACTGAAATCGCGATCATCACAGGAATGTAGCGACCTTCAGTGCCGATCGGGCCCATGATGCGTCCCATGTACTGAACTTGAGAGCCCATTAGGTAGATAGCAGGTGCTAAGATAGCGATATGCGCGCCATTTAAGATACCTTGGTCAAACAGCGTGATCACAACGCCTACCGCGCCGCCCATCGACATCCATGCACCAATCAAAACAGCCGCCGCCTCACCCGGCAAACCAAAAACAGCCATAATCGGCGCAAATACTGTGCCCATCATGTCGAGCGCGCCCGTAATCTGTAGCGCTTTGATGATCACAAACGCCATCAAGACATTCGGTACGGTAGAGGTCGTTGCAATTACCCAACCTTTCTTTGCGCCTTCAACGAAGATGTCCGTCACCATTGGCTTTCTTGCTTTTACTTCGCTCATTATGCTGTCTCCTCTTTTAGGTTTTGCGCATCACGCTTATCTTGCTTGTCTTCTTTGCCTTCCGTGATGTTGAGGTAAATACGGAATAAGTTCGCCCCGACAAATTTGAAGACAAACATGATGGCAACCGCCAAACCAATCGAAGAAGTCACAGCCAAAGAGCCATCAGCCAGCGTTAGGGTAAACAGCACCGCACCCGACGAGAAAAAGTTAACAATGGTCGCGCCAGCGGTGAACTGGAACATGGTGAATACGTCGGTTTCGCGCTTAGTCAGCCTACCTTCGTCTTTGAGCTGACGGGTCATGGCGGCACCTGCATCGGTACTTTGCAAAGAAGCAATCAACGCAAGACCGGAGCTGCCAGGAATACCCATCAGCGGGCGAAGAAGAGGCGTCAGAAGTTTGCGCGCGGCATCCAGCGCACCGTAGTGCTCAAGCACATTGATCACACCCAATGCGAACATAACGGTTGGGATCAGAGTCAATGCGAAAATAAAACCATCGCGCGCGCCACTGCCACCTTTACCGCGCAGGGATGTGGTTGCTGCTTCTACGCCTTCAGCGGTTTCTGTGACGTCGTAAGCGACCTTACCGAAAGAGCCATTCAGCGTGGTAAAGTCAAGCACACCATACCAGTCATTGGACTTCATCAGCCCGGAAAAAAAGACAACGGCGAACGCCAAAGCAACGTAGCAACCCCACGTGACTTTGCGCTCCTTTTGATTTGAATCAGACATAAATCACCTATGCATTAGTTTATGTGGAACAGAACGCATAGGATCTTGAATTAAATCGTATGGCGTTAGGATGATCCTTATCAAATAGTGAAACGAACTATTAATATCTTTTAACTTGCTATTATATTTTGTGATAATGAGCGTAAATGGCAGATTTTTCCAACCACATAAATCAACATTGCATATCACTCGAGTTCATAAATTCTTCACCAATCGTTAAAAAATGATGCAAATTCAAACAGATCAAACCTATCTCACAAACCAATAGGCAAAAGCCCATTAGACTATGAGGCCATTGCTTATACCCAAGTGACTTCTAAATGCGCGCAGACGTGAGGTTACTTGGGTATAACAACAATCATCTTTCAAAGGAGTGGAAGTATGAAACTGCAGTGGTCAGTCTTTATTGCTTTAACGCTATCCCCCCTCACCGCCTTTGCTGCCAACGCTTCAGGTGAGATTTTGCCCCTAACCCAATCTACCATCGGCTATGCCGCGTTGCTCATTTTTGCTATTGCGTACACCTTGGTCATGCTCGAAGAGTATTTGCAATTGCGAAAATCAAAGCCCGTTCTTCTTGCAGCGGGCATCATCTGGGCAATGATTGGCTACGTCTATTCTCAGTATGATCAAATAGAGGTTGCTAAAGCCGCCTTAGAACACAACTTGCTCGAATACGCGGAATTACTGCTGTTTTTGCTGGTTGCCATGACATACATAAGCGCGATGGAAGAGCGGCGACTGTTTGATGCACTTCAGGCTTGGATGGTCGGCAAAGGGTTCAACTTTCGCGCGCTGTTTTGGTTGACGGGTATTCTCTCATTCTTTATCTCTCCAATTGCCGATAACCTGACGACTGCATTACTGATGTGCGCTGTGGTGATGAAAGTTGCTGGAGACAACACTCGATTTATCAATCTTGCCTGCATCAACATTGTTATCGCCGCCAATGCCGGAGGCGCGTTTAGCCCGTTTGGGGATATTACAACGCTGATGGTTTGGCAAGCGGGTCATGTCTCCTTTGCAGAGTTTATGCCGCTCTTTTTGCCCTCAGTGGTCAATTACCTGCTCCCTGCTTTGATCATGTCATTCTTTGTTCCGGACACTAAGCCGAATGTGGTCCACCAGCATGTTGAACTTAAACGCGGAGCGCGCAGAATTGTCGCCTTGTTTATCCTCACGATTTCGACGGCCGTCGCCTTCCATGCGGTGCTGCACTTCCCGCCTGTCATTGGCATGATGATGGGGCTTGCTTACTTGCAGTTCTTTGGGTTTTTCCTACGCAGAACACTTAAAGCATCGCTGCATAAAAAAGCGGCCATGGCCATTGCTAACCGTGATGACCATGCGTTAAAACGCCTTGGGTCTGTTGTCCCGTTTGATGTATTTAGACGAGTCTCCCATGCCGAGTGGGATACATTACTGTTTTTCTACGGCGTGGTTATGTGTGTAGGAGGCTTGAGCCTGTTGGGTTATTTAGGCTTGATTTCAGAAGTCATGTACACCCAATGGGATCCTGTGTGGGCGAATGTGATGGTGGGCATCTTGTCCGCGATTGTAGATAACATTCCAGTCATGTTTGCTGTGCTTACCATGGAGCCGACAATGTCGATGGGGAACTGGCTGTTAGTCACACTCACTGCCGGAGTAGGAGGCAGTTTGCTGTCGATTGGTTCTGCTGCAGGCGTAGCGTTGATGGGCGCGGCTCATGGCAAATACACCTTCTTTGGTCACCTAAAATGGATGCCCGTCATCGCTCTTGGATACACCGCAAGTATCCTCGTCCATATGATGCTCAACACCCACCTGTTTACTTAATTAGATTCCACTGGCAAAGGCGTGAAATCGCGCTTTTGCCAGACACTAGCCAGTTGATACTTGGCACATGTGCTACATGTAAGCAACTCGTTCTGGCCGTGAATCCTCATCACGATGTCTTCTCGTTTCTCTTTCGAGCTATTTCGCATCGTGATGGTCAGATCGTTTCCTTTCACTTCAAAGGGCTTGGTCAAGTTGAGTTCACCTTCACGAACAAACGTGACTTGAGCGTCCGAAAACTTCAGCAAATCTTGGTTGTATTGGTTTTCAAAAGTGCCCGTAAACTCATAGGTCTGCTTATTGAGCATGCGTACCGCTTTTTCTTCCGAGCAGCCAACAAGCAGCATCAACGCACTGATGCCAACAACGGACAAGATGATTCCAAAACGCTCGGTTGCCATTGACTACTCCTTTTGTTCTAGCTTCAACAGTTGCGCCTTTCGCTCGACGCCACCGGCATACCCTGTCAACTTACCATTTTTACCAATCACTCGGTGGCACGGAACAATCACAGAGATCGGGTTCTTACCATTGGCTAAGCCGACAGCTCTCACCGCTTTCGGATTGCCTATCGCATTTGCCAACTCTTGATAGCTCCACGTCTCTCCGTAAGGGATGGTGGTTAAGGCATGCCAAACCTGTTGCTGGAATTGCGTACCTCGGGCAGACAAAGGCAAATTGAACTCGGTTCTTTCACCGCAAAAGTATTCTTGTAACTGTTTGATTGCATTATTAAGTATAGAATCAGATTCTGTGTATTGTCCGAGTTCTTTTGGTTGTGTTGTCTGAGTTTCAAACCACGCGCCAAGTAAACCGTCAGCGTCCGCTTGCAGCGTCATCTCTCCTAGTGGCGTGGTAAAAACAGTGTAGTAAGTGCTCATGCGTGACTCCAGCAGTGAAAAGTGGCGTAGCTGCCCCAAGGTGAGACCATCTCTTTAGTGATCGAGGGAAAATGGACCAGCGCCTTTTTGACCACCAAATCTCCCTCCAAAAAACAGTTTGGCTCAGATGCGCCGCGTAGACGAGCATAGTTGACCGTCCAAGGGCCAATACCTTTGATTTTTAGCCACTCTTCCAGAGCGATATCCGGTGTTTGACTCATGATTTGGGCAAAGCGCGCTAAGGTCTCTTTTCGACTTTGTGGCATACGTAAAAAACTCAAATCAGCACCAGCAATGTCTTGCGCGGTAGGGAAGTGAGTCACCCCTTCAGGCTGCAATGTCTGAGCCAATAAATTAAGCTGCCCGATCGCCGCTTTTATCGACACTTGTTGACCAAGAATGGCTCGAACCCCCGCTTCCCAGCAGTTCCATACCCCCGGAATACGAATGCCAGAGTGCTGAACGAAATTGGCATCGAGTTGATGAAGCTGGTTTTCAATACTCAACACATCACTGTCCAAATCAAACATGCGCCTTAGCTGATTAACCAGTTTTTTTACCAGCTTGGTGTCCTCAAGGGTGAACTCGACTCGCATCACCCCCACTTTGTGTTGGGAAATGCGAAACCAGCCCGCGCAGCCGTCCAGCAAGAATGCGCGTTCGTAGCTTGTGTCGTCAACCTTCTCTAACCCTTCGATTGCTCGCAAGCGGTAGAAATCAAGCATCCTTGGCCAATCTAAGGGCCCTTGGTAGGCGAGATCAATGTAGTTTGTGTCCATGTTTTCCTGTTTTTGTTTGCGTACTTGGCTCGGGGTTAGCTTCAATATTTGTTTAAACGCATCGTTAAAACGTCTCACACTATTAAAACCACTCGCAAAGGCAATATCTGTGACGCTCATTGAGCTTGAGTGAAGCAAGTGTTTAGCAAACATGAGTTGTTGGTACTGCGCATACTGCTTTGGCGCCATCCCCAAATGGGTTTGAAATAGCTGACGCAAATAGCGATCACTGATACCCAAGCGTGTCGCAAGTTGCGCCAAGCTGCGACTCTGCAACTCTCCTTGTTCGATAAGCTGCAACGCTCGATAGAGAGTGGTTTCGACCCCTTTCCATGCCCAGGAGCTCGGAGCGCTATCTGGCTTACATCGCAAACAAGGTCGATAGCCTGCTTGCAGTGCTTGCGCTTTGTCGATGAAATACTCGACGTTTTCTTCCTTGGGGAGATTGGCAGGGCATATCGGTCGGCAAAATATCCCAGTACTTTTTACCGCAACATAAAATCGACCATCAAATCGCGCATCTCGAGCCATACGAGCTCGCTGACATTCTAACGTCGATAAGGTAGCTAAACCGCTCATACTCTCGTCCTGAATCGTTATGATGCCTCCAGTCTAAATCACCCTCGGCACAATACTAGCCATTTTCGGAACTCAATGAATTTGCGATCTGTTGAAACTCTTCTAAATTAAAAAATGCAGATGATAAATAATAAGGAAGTTGGCTATGAACCTGCACTCTTGCACCCTTGTCCTTGGTGACAATGTGGTAATGACGTGTGATAACGTCGAACAAACACTAGGCATTATTGATGAGCATGGCGCATCCAATATCAACCGAATACTGATTGATGCGACCGATGGTCAGAATGTTCATTCGTTCCACCATTTAAGCATTGAAGAGTCGATAGAGAGTTTAATGAACCTATAAAAAAAGAGCCTCTCGTTTGAGAGGCTCTTTTTATTCTTCCACTGGAAAATCCGCCATTTGCTGCAATGTATAGGCAGTGACAGGATCGATATGTTTGACTAACTCTTCAACTTGTTCGATCGCTTCAATCGAAGTACTTGCCTTACGATAGCTAAGATAAATCGGGCGACACCAATCTTCGACGCCTTTCACTTTATAAAGCTGTTCGTTGGTCAAAAATGGCTCAACCATCGACGCAGGAAGGTAAGCGCTACCGCCTTTCTCCAAAATGAAGTCCAACGCAATACGCGCAGTAGATGTGCGCAAATAAGGGGCTGGAATTTTTGGGTGACGCTCAGCGTGCTCTGAGGCAAATTTCGTCCCCCAGTCAACGTAAACGTACTTATCTTCGAACACGTGCTCTAGGTCTTGCTCTTCTGTAGACACAAGAACCAACACCACATCCGCCACTTTTTTGCAGTTGAGTTCATCGGCTTTGATTTGGTCAAACGCAAACGCCATGTCGAGGGTGCGCTCTTGCAAGCTGCGATTTAACGCTTCACGGCCCATAATCTCGGCCATAAAGCCATAACCTTCAAACTCATCAGTGACAAGGCTTAGACAGTTTTGTAAGTAAGCATCCCATACGTTTGGCGTCCCACCCAGAGTCAACTGCAGGGCTTTTCCACTTTCAAGCGAGAGTTCGAGCTTGGCTTGCTGCAGCGTGCTTACCATGACCTCAGCGTAGCCAATTAAACGCTCTCCGGCAGAGGTCAGTTTGATGTTGTTTCGATCGCGAATAAACAATTGCGTATCAAAGTAGCTTTCAAGCTGCTTGATTCGGGCACTTACCGCAGCTTGAGTGATGTAAAGGTTCTCAGCGGCACGGCCGAAGTGGCGAACGTTGGCTAATTCCAAAAACGTTCTAAAGACTTTTACGTCCATCTAATTTCCTCTAGGTGTAATCTTTCACAATAGCAAAAACTGAAAAATTACGTAGTTCACATTAAACAAATTGTTACCTAAGTTTCATAAAACTGTTCAATAGTCACGATAAAAAGGTTTTGTTTTTCTTTTGTTAAATTTACGCCTAACTTTCGCTTTGTACCGCTCTGGGTATTTCATCAATGTAGGTTATAGAGGCTACTATAATGTCTGACACACAATTTCGTCACGGCAAAAAACGTTTTTACGACAACACTAAGTTTCCAAGAGGCTTCGCGAAGTCTGGTGATTTTACGCTTGCAGAAGAAGAAATTCTAACGCTTTATGGCGACACCATGCTAGGTCTAGAATCTGGTGAAATTGTTCCGGACAACTCGGAAGAGAAACACTTCGTTAAAGTACTGGAAAACCCAGGTAAAGCGAAGACAAAACTTGAAAGAGTTTGGCTAAAATACGTCCAGCTTGCCCGTGGCCGTAAACGCTTCCATACGTTAAATGGTCGCAACAAGCCAGAGGCTACCGATGACTTCTCTGAAGATTCGGTAATGGCTGAAGAAGATTAATTAAAAAATAGAGCCCCTCGCGTTTGCCAGGGGCTCTGTTTTATTATTTTGCTAAGGATGCCACTTTCTTTAAAAAGCTGTCACGCAGATGTTCTTGGTCATAGTCTAGGTGATAGGTGTTGTGGAAGCCGACTTTGAGCTCTACCCCATTCCCACGCATATAGACGTTGTACCCATCGTAGTCAGCAAACGCTTCAACCCCTTCATACATTTTTCCGTACTCAGTAGGCGTTCCTTTTGCCATGACCGTTTCGTAAGCCTGCAACACTTTGGTCGGATCAAGTTCGTTTTTCATCGCTCACACTCCTCGTCAACTTTCTTAAAGTATGAACAGAGAGCGACGATTTAGCCAACTTTTCCCTTTGAGAAACATCAAACTAGGCGTGAGTTTTTTCTGCTCGAATCACCTCAGCCAGAGTGTTCAATCGTTGCTGACTGTTTTTAACATATGGGTTTGTTGTATCCCATGCGTAACCGGCCAATATAGAGCTGATCATCGCTTTAATACGAGGATTCGGATCTTGATGGAAGATGACGTCTTGTAGAGTACCTTTGTACCAGCCTTCTACATAGGTTCGGAAAGTGTTCACGCCGACCATCAATGGCTCGGCATACTCTTTCTGCCAATCCACAAGCTCTCCTTCAAGCTGCTTAACCACGCATTGTGCCGCAAATTGAGCAGATTTCATGGCAATCGTGACTCCAGATGAAAACACAGGGTCCAAAAACTCGCCCGCATTGCCAAGCAGTGCGTAATGAGCTGTGGCTAGGTGTTTTACGTTAGCAGAGTAACCGCCAAGCTCTCCTGCGGGGTTCGGGTACTCTGCGTTTGCGAGCAGTTGCTCAAGGCCCGGCTCTTGATTCACAATCTGCTTTAGCACATCCAGTTTGTCGCCTGAGTAATCAGCAAAGAAGTCAGGCTCTCCCACCACGCCCAGTGAGCACACGCCATTGGAAAAAGGGATCAACCAGTACCACACATCATGGTTAGTCGGATGGACCGAAATCAGAATCTTGTCGCGATCGTAGTGGATCGATTGACCATCAATGTTGTCGACAATATGCGTGAAAATCGCTTTTCGCGGAGGCAAGCAAGACGGCTCTTCCAGATCCAGCATTCTAGGCAACACTCGACCAAAACCGCTGGCATCTAACACGTAAGCTGCATCAATTTGGTAGATTTCACCGTGTGCGTCTTTCACTGTTAGCAAAGAGCGCTCACCGACAAAAGCTAAATCGATCAACTCATGCTGGTAACGAATTTCAACACCTTGCTGCGCCGCGCTGTCAGCCAAGACTTTATCAAAATGGCCACGTTGTACTTGATAAGTTGTCCCCGGGCCTGGTGTGAACTTATCGGTAAAGTTGAACTGGGTGTATACGCCATTGCGACGAAACGCTGCCCCATCTTTAAACTGAAAACCGTGTTCCGCCACGGCCTGCGTCATCCCAGCTTGCTCTACAACTTCCATACACGCCGGCAACAGGCTCTCGCCGATAGAAAACCTCGGAAACTCTGCCTTTTCTATCACGATCACATCCACACCCTGTGCTTGCAATAGCGCAGAGACCGTCGAGCCAGAAGGGCCCGCACCAACGACAACAACTTGAGTAGATTCTGTTTTCATAATGATGACTGTTCTTTCTGCGTACTATTGCGCTTTAAGTTTAAGTAAGGTGTGACCTAGGCCGATGTTATCGGTTCGCTCCTCAATCACTAATCCCGCGGCTTCGATAATTTCTAAGAAATCGTCGCTGCGATAGAAACGGCTGTTTCCGTTCGCCAAACACGTAAAGTAAAGCGATGTCGCATTCAAACTGTATGATGCGGCGTCATACTTTTGTGCGTCCCAGAACAGCTCCAAGATGTAGACCGCATCACCCGCGCGTAACTGTTGCTTCACGCGTTTCAGAATACTCAGAATCTCCATCGGTGAAAAACAATCAAGGAACTGACTCATCCACCAGACATCGGCATGTTCCGGAAGCGATTGAGACTTATCCAGCATGTTGGCAGGGTATGGGTGGACACGATCCGCGTAGCCTTTCTCCTTCGCGTTTTGCATGGCCATTTCAAGTTGCTGCGGCAAATCAACAATCGTAATCTCAACATCCGGATTATGACCACAACACTGCATCGCCCATTTGCCGGTGTTGCCACCAATATCGACGATCGTTTTTGGCTCTGATTTGAACACTTCTTCTAGCAGAATCGGAAAAGAGCGATCCGAGTAAAAATGGTCAAATTTGAACCAGCTCTCTTTTGCTTTCTCAGGCAAAGTAGATAACCCTTGGTAGATGGTTTCCCAGTCACCTAACTCTTTCAAACCGGCAGGTTTTCCCTCCGTGATCGATTCTGTGAGGTGCATCATCGCGGCGTAACAAACATCCGCAGTGAAATCCATGTTCGCTTGGGTCATGCCATCGTGGAGCAAAAAGAAGCCTAGATTCGCAAGTGAATAATTAGGTTTTTCCCACATCACAATATGCGCGCTAATCGCCATGTCTAACAAGACTTTGACGCCATATTCAGACACCCCTGTTTGCTCTGCAATTTCAGGTGCACTCAAGCCCTCTTTTCCAGCTTTATCTAACACAGCTAATACACCCAAATCACGCAATGTACGTGCCGTATGAAATACGATAGGTGCAAAAGAGAGTTTTTGAGCTTCTGTTTTCGCTTCTAGAGCGTTAAACGGGTCATTATTTTTATGTAACACGGAAAAAACCTAATTCCTAATTAATAGTAAGAGTAAAAATTACTGCGCCGCAGCGATAACAGACAGTTGACGTTTAATATCAACGTTTAAGTTATTCACCCAACGGTTGTAGTTGCGGTGAATTTTGCCATCGCTCGCTTTTAAATTTACTGAGTTGAGATAAGTAATGGAGTAAAACTTGTCGTTATATGTAATTTTTGCTTCAGCGAAATGGCTACGTACCGTTAATTTGGCATTAAGCTCACTTGGGCTGATTTCTTCGATGACCCAACCTCGATTGGATGCCGCTTGCATAATTGCCAACTTAACTTGTTTACTTTGAAGATTATACCCAACTGGAGTATCCTCGACGTTCAATACAGGTTGTACACGGCCGCAGCCAACAAGTAATAGTGCCAACAACGAAGCGCTTAGCCATTTTAATGGTGACATAGTAATGTTTCCTTTAATTTATGTGTAGTTCAGTACTAGTATTTCGCTGCAACAACAACAATTCAATATCTTATGCCCGATTCAAACATAATTCTTTCATTTAACATCGATGCATGGCTTGCCCATTCCGATGGCATTTCTCAGCCCAGCGATTGGCAGCAGTGGTCAAAAACACTCGCATGGCCCGAAGATGGTAAAGCGCCAGTTAACGCAATTCCGCCAATGATGCGACGACGCATGAGCAGCTTGAGTAAACTCGCAGTGCAAACCAGTATCGAACTGCTAGAGCAACACAAAGTGGACTACCTTGTCTTTGCTAGCCGTCATGGAGAACTCACACGAAGCGCTCAACTCATTCAAGACGTGGTGGCGGGAGAAGAAGCCTCACCCATGGCGTTTTCGCAGTCAGTGCACAACACAGCGGCCGGCCTTGCGACGATTGCAACCAAAAAGCCGATTCCTCTTACCTCCATTGCCGCTGGCGACAATACCTTTCAAAGTGCCCTGTTAGAAGCTTGGGTGTATTTGAAGAGCAATCCAGAGCATAAGGTGATGTTGGTTGATTTCGATGAACCCCTGCCAGAGGTTTACAATCAATATGAAGAGTTTGAATACCGAGGCTACGCGTTAGGTTTAATCCTCTCTGCTGGCGATGAGATTCGTGTGGCAGGTCAATCAGGTTCAGACTTTAAGCCACAATTTCCGCAGGCTCTGGACTTTATCCGGCACTATGTTTCTGATGAATCATCATGGCAGACCCACTCGCGGACTCAATCTTGGGTGTGGCAGCGATAATGAACAAACTGAATCAATATTGGCGAGTCGTCGCTACTGGTTTTTGTTTTTCGGTCTTTGGTTTAGGTGGATTAGGGCTCAGTTTTTTAGCCAATCCCTACATCCGCCTAACAAGTAAAAACCAAATTGAGCGAGAGTACCGAGTTCAAGGGGCCATTCAGCGTAGTTTTGACCTTTTTTGCCGTCTGATGAAATTTACGGGCGCTATCGACTACAAAATCGTGGGCGCTGAAAAACTCAAGGCTGACCGCAACTGCCTCATCGTTGCCAATCACCCCAGTTTAATAGACTACGTTCTAATCGCTTCTCAACTCGAACGTTGCGACTGCCTAGTAAAATCGGCCATCTGGTCCAATCCTTTTATGAAGCACATTGTCAAAGCGGCGGGCTATATCCCTAACGAAACACCTGATGATTTGCTCACGATGTGTTCTGAGCGTTTTGATCGAGGCAACGTTTTGTTGGTATTTCCCGAAGGCACACGCACTACGCCAGGTAAAGCATCCAAATTACAACGCGGTTCTGCCCAAATTGCTGTTAGAACAGAAACGGACCTACGTCTAGTACATATTACGGTAACTCCTAGTTTTCTCACAAAAGAGAAAAAGTGGTATCAAGTTCCCCCAACTAAACCTTTTTTCCTTGTCGAAGTTAAGGATAAAGTTGAGGTTAAGCCATTTATAGAGCAAACTACGTCCCCTAATATTGCTGCACGACGTTTGCAGCAACATTTAAGCGAAGCTCTCTTCCCAGAAAACCAATAGTTACAAGCAGGTCCCAGTGGAAACATTACACAACGAAATTAAACAACTTATTATTGATGCATTGAATCTTGAAGATCTCACCGTAGAAGATATAGAGACTGAAGCGCCGCTGTTTGGTGATGGCTTAGGTCTGGATTCGATTGATGCGCTAGAACTGGGTTTAGCTATCAAAAAGCAATACAATATTGTGATCGACGCGGATGACTCGAATACGCGTGAACACTTTGCTTCCGTAAGCAATTTAGCAAAATACATCTCTTCGCAAGTTAGCGAGTAATTCTTAGGTACTTTCTCATGACAGATTTAAACAAAGAACAAGTATTTAACCAAGTTAAAGAAGCACTTGAAGAATTATTTGAGATTGATTCTGCTGATATTGTTCCAGAAGCGCACCTTTACCAAGATCTGGATTTAGATAGCATCGATGCTGTTGATCTTGTCGTACACCTGCAAAATGTAACTGGCAAAAAAATTAAGCCTGCAGAATTTAGCACCGTACGCACCGTTGATGACGTTGTAAACGCAGTCGCAGAGCTTCTTAAGGAAGCATAATGCGCCAATTGCTGACAGCTCTGTCTGCAGTTGTCTTACTCGCTTATCCATTCGCCGTTTACTTCGGCATCGATAAATTCGGGCTCTCTCTGGTGGGGATAATACTTATCTCCGCCTTACTTTTGCGGGTACTGACCGCTCAACGAAGCAAAGTCAAAGAACTCAAGCAAATCGCACAGATCAGCGCCGTAACTGGGATCATTTTGGTCGGCTTGGGCATTGTGTTCAGGCAGCACGGCTGGCTAACGTTTTACCCTGTTGTGGTCAACGTGTGTATGCTTGTTTTGTTTGCTGGCAGTTTAAGACAGCCTCAAACGCTGATTGAGCGCTTGGCTCGACTCCAAGAGCCAGATTTACCAGAAAGTGGGGTGCGCTATACACGCAGCGTGACAAAGATATGGTGCGTCTTTTTCGCATTCAATGCACTCATCGCACTTTACACCTGTTTTCAGCCACTGGAGATTTGGACGCTGTACAACGGATTGATCAGCTACCTACTTGCAGGCAGCCTGTTTGTCGTCGAGTGGATCGTTCGCCAGTTTGTTCGTAGGAATCCATAGTTAATGAGCTTAAA
This sequence comes from Vibrio sinaloensis, assembly GCF_000808535.1. GTDB lineage: Bacteria > Pseudomonadota > Gammaproteobacteria > Enterobacterales > Vibrionaceae > Vibrio > Vibrio sinaloensis_D. The sequence goes on along the minus strand of NZ_JWLV01000017.1, from coordinate 25,534 downwards.
CGCCACATCATTTACCTCCATTAGCGATCTTTTTACCACCGATAGAAGCGGCCGTAGTAAAGTGGCTTTCACGGCTAACAGCGCGATCTCTTGGCAGACGTTCACCAGTGATGTTGCGTACAACAGCGCAAGAATGAAAGCCAACCGTGCTCAACGCATCGCTCTGTGCTTCGAAGACAGCTATCTATTCGCCGTTGGCTTTTTTGCCGCGTGTCTGGCGAACAAATCTCTCGTGTTACCAGGAAACTACCAGCCAGAAGCAGTACGCGAACTCAGCGAGCATTTTGATCTCTTATTACACGATGATGTGATTGCCCTTGAGTCTGGGATTGAGACAAGCCAAATCGAGCCTGCACCCACTGATGTCGAGCTAGAAAAAACAACCCTAGCTAGCGAAGAAATCGCCTTGGTGCTGTTTACCTCTGGCTCAAGCGGTCAACCAAAAGCGATCTCGAAGACCCTGCATCAACTGGAAACCGAAGTAGCGATACTCGACTCTTTGTGGGGTGAAAAGCTGGCGGCGTCAAACATCGAAAGCACGGTTTCTCATCAGCATATCTATGGATTACTGTTTCGCGTACTATGGCCACTGTGCGCAGGACGCCCTTTTGCGACGCGCAACTTAGAGTTTCCGGAACAAGTTGTTCATCACGCGAGTCCAAATACCACATTAATCAGCAGCCCCGCCCTGTTAAAGCGCCTGACTCAAGAGCACCAGAGCGCCGAGATACGTGTGGTGTTTTCATCAGGTGGCCCCTTGCCAACGACCGCTGCTGAGCATTGCTTAGCTTTGTTCAACCAACGTCCGATTGAGGTGTTTGGCAGCACAGAAACAGGGGGCATCGCTCACCGTCAGCAGCTGTCCGCTTCGACGCCATGGCAGCTTTTTCCCGGCGTTACAGCTGAACTAAACAGTGAACGCTGCCTACGACTTAAGTCACCACACATCGACGGGGACAACTGGTATCAAACCGCCGATGAATGTCGCTTTCATGATAGTATGACGTTCGAATTACTGGGTCGCACCGATCGAGTCGTTAAAGTCGAAGAAAAACGAATTTCATTAGTCGAAGTTGAAAAACGTTTAGATCAGCTGAACTGGATCAGTGAAAGCGCTGTCATTACTATGACGGAAGGAAATCGCCTCTCTTTGTATGCCGTCATCGTCTTGACCGCATCTGGCGAAATGGAAATCGAGCGACTGGGCAAGGGTAAGTTTTGGCTGGCATTGCGTAAAGCACTGCGTGATTGGCTCGAACCCATTGCAATTCCAAGAAAGTTTCGCTTGGTAAAAGAGATACCATTAAACAGCCAAGGCAAACGACAGGTTGCCGAGATTGAAAAACAATTCCAATAAGCAAGTTTGACCGTTATATGGAAAAAAGAAAACCAACCATCATCCGCACGGATATCAAAGAGCACCAAGCGACTCTCGAGCTTAAGGTGGATGCTGATCTGTTAGATTTTCAGGGGCATTTCACTCATTTTCCCCTGCTCCCAGGCGTGACTCAGATTGATTGGGCGCTGCATTACGCCATTGAAACACTCAATGCGCCAAGGGTATTTAAAGGCATGGAAGTGATCAAATTCCAAGAGCCCATTCGTCCCAACATGTTAGTGACACTCGAGTTAACATGGGATAGCGCGAAACAAAAACTTGCCTTTAAGTACGCTTCGACACGAGATGAACAAACCATTGTTCACTCTTCTGGCAAGATGAAATTGGGTGAAAAAAGTGAGTAGTTACCAACCCTGCTTCCTGATTCCTTGCTACAACCACGGCAGTACCATCGCAGCCGTGGTGTCGTCTCTGACCCCTTTTGACATCCCTTTTATCATTGTAGATGACGGCAGCAATCACCAAACCAAACAAGCGCTAAACGACCTCTCTGATTGCCAAGGTGTCACACTACTTAGCTTGGCAGAAAACCAAGGCAAAGGTGGCGCCGTCATGGCGGGTATCCGCCGAGCCCACGAGCTTGGCTACAGCCATGTCATCCAAATCGATGCAGACGGCCAACACGATGTGGACGCTCTGCCTAAACTGATTGAAGCCTCACAGGCAAACCCGACTCACCTTATTTCAGGTCAACCGGTTTACGATGACAGTGTGCCTAAATCTCGTTTATATGGTCGATACGCGACTCATATTTGGGTTTGGATTGAAACTCTCTCTTTTGCCATCAAGGACAGCATGTGTGGTTTCAGGGCTTACCCTGTCGACGCCACCATCAAGGTGCTCAACCAGTACCGCATTGGTACACGTATGGACTTTGACATCGAAATTCTGGTGCGGATGTACTGGGAAGGTGTCGAAATCGATTTTGTGGAAACTCGCGTTATCTACCCTGAGGGCGGCATTTCTCACTTCGATGCCTTATGGGACAACGTTAAAATCAGTTGGATGCATACACGCTTATTCTTTGGCATGTTGCCGCGCATTCCGAAGCTCATCGCAAGAAAGAAACGCAGTAATTCAAACGCTCACTGGTCTAAACGTCAGGAGCAAGGCACCATCATTGGCATTAAGCTGATGTTGGCAGTCTATAGCCTGTTGGGTCGGGGCGCATTTAACCTCATTTTGAAGCTGGTCATGCGTTACTACCACTACACAGGCAAAGACGCAAAACAAGCATCCGAGATCTATCTGCAGCAACTTAAAAGCTACGCCAAACAACAAAAGATTGAACTGCCATCAAACCTAGATAGCTACCAACACTTGCTCTCTTTTGGCCATACCATGTTAGATAAACTGGCGGCATGGAAAGGCGACTTTAACGTCGATAACCTAACCATTCACGGTCAAGACCAATTTCAAGACATGGTCGACAATAAGCAAGGTGTACTCATCTTGGGCTCTCACCTTGGCAACATCGAGCTATGCCGTGCACTCGGCCGACGCCATAAGCATGTCAAAATCAATGCGCTGGTGTTTACAGAGCATGCCGAACGCTTCAATACGGTCATGAAAGCGGTCAACCCAAATTCAGAACTCAACTTAATTCAAGTCAGTTCGATGGGGCCAGATACGGCCATTTTGCTGCAGCAAAAAATCGAACAAGGTGAGTGGGTGGTCATCGTCGGTGACAGAACCTCCACCAGCAAAGAAAGCCGTTCGGTATGGGCCGACTTTCTTGGTAAGCGTGCCCCCTTCCCGCAAGGTCCTTTTATGCTGGCTTCTGTGCTTAAAGCGCCAGTGTACTTACTCTTCGGGCTAAGGGATGACACCAGCAAGACACCGCATTTTAACGTCTATTTCGAGCATTTCAGCGACAAGATCGTTCTGCCGCGCAAGGAGCGCCAACACGCTTTAGAACAGGTTGTTCAGAACTACGCAAACCGACTCGAACACTACACCCTGCAAGCACCTTTGCAGTGGTATAATTTTTTCAATTTCTGGACTCTAAGTAATCAGCAAGATGACAACGCAAACCAATAACGCCATTACTTTCGGCGCGCAATCATTAACGATCGAAGACGTTGTAGCCATCGCGCAAGGCTCGAACGCAAAACTTAATAACTCCGCTGAATTTACCGCGAAAATTGATCGTGGTGTCGCTTTTCTTGAGCGCTTGCTTAAAGAAGAAGGCGTTATCTACGGCGTGACGACGGGCTATGGCGACTCCTGCACCGTTGCGATTCCACCAGAGCTGGTTGATGAGTTGCCGTTACATTTAACCCGCTTCCATGGCTGTGGCTTGGGTGACATTCTGACCCATGAACAAGCAAGAGCCGTACTTGCGACTCGCCTTTGCTCTTTATCTCAGGGTGTCTCGGGAGTCACTCACGATTTGCTCAATCAAATCGTTACCTTGATCAATCAAGACATTGCGCCGCGTATCCCTCAAGAAGGTTCTGTGGGTGCTAGTGGCGACTTAACACCACTTTCCTACTTAGCAGCCGCACTCATCGGCGAACGCGACGTGCTGTACAAAGGTGAAGTACGCCCAACGGCGGAAGTGTATGCCGAGCTTGGCATCAACCCTATTCAACTAAAGCCGAAAGAAGGCTTGGCACTGATGAATGGCACATCTGTGATGACAGCTCTTGCTTGTTTGGCATACAAACGCGCGGAATACCTTGCTCAATTGTGTACCAAGATCACCGCGATGGTTTCTGTGGGCATGCATGGCAACGACTTCCACTTTGATGAAGCGCTTTTTGCTGTGAAACCTCACCCTGGTCAACAGCAAGTTGCGGCTTGGTTGCGCGATGACCTCAACGCAGAGCGCCCACCACGCAACAGCGATCGCCTGCAAGATCGCTACTCGCTGCGCTGTGCACCACACGTTATTGGTGTCGTACAAGACTCACTGCCTTGGTTACGTTCAATGATTGAAAACGAGCTAAACAGTGCGAACGACAACCCAATCATCGATGGCGATAACGAACGTGTACTGCACGGGGGGCATTTCTACGGCGGCCATATCGCGATGGCGATGGACACACTGAAAACCGGTATCGCTAACTTGGCGGATCTTCTTGACCGTCAAATGGCGCAGCTGATGGACTACAAATTTAACAATGGCTTACCTTTCAACTTGACTGGCGCTGAAGGCGAACGTAAACCTATCAATCACGGCTTTAAAGCGGTTCAGATTGGTATTTCCGCTTGGACAGCAGAAGCGCTGAAACACACCATGCCTGCTAGCGTGTTTTCTCGTTCAACTGAGTGTCATAACCAAGACAAAGTCAGCATGGGCACCATCGCAGCCCGTGATTGTTTGCGTGTTTTGGAGCTGACGGAGCAAGTCGCAGCGGCATCCCTACTGGCAAGCGTTCAGGCAATCGAAATCCGTCGTCGTCATAACGAACTGGATGAACATCATATGAGTGACAACCTCAAGATGATTCGTGATGCCGTATTGAGTGAGTTTGAATTTGTCGCGGAGGATCGCCCTCTCGAGCACGATTTACGTCACTTTATCGGTCGTATTCAACAGCGTCATTGGCCACTTTACGCGGAGGCTTAATGAATCCAGAGATTCAATTTGCGTTGGAATCGGAGGTGACACTGATCACCTCCTTCCAAGATGCCGATCCTATGGGCGTCATTTATCACGGTAACTTCTTCCGCTTTTTTGAAGAAGCTCGCCGAGTGTTAATGGACAAGATTGATTACGGCTACCTCAAGATGAACGAATCAGGCTACATGTGGCCTATCATCGACACGCGCGTGAAGTATGTGAAAGCGATCCCTTTCAATCATCAAATACGTGTCCATGCAAAATTGACCGAGTGGGAAAACCGCCTGCGTGTCGATTACATCATCTATGATGCCCAAACCAACCAAAGGATGTGCAAGGCTCACACCACCCAAGTTGCGGTCTCTATCAAAGAGCAAGAGATGTGCTTTGCTTCTCCTAAAGTGTTTATCGATAAGGTCAACCAGTGGCATCAACATGGGAAGCTCGCATGACATTGATTAAGAAGTGCTTATCCGCTGCGCTACTCATCTGCTCGCCGTTCGTTACCGCGCAGGTGACAGACCTAGACTCACTGCAACAGCAGCTAGCGAAAAATGAAACGGTACGTGGCGATTTTGTTCAGTCACGCCACCTAGAGATGTTTGACCAACCGCTAAGCTCGCAAGGTCAGTTTACATTGAGCAAATCTCGTGGATTGCTGTGGCAACAAGCGAGCCCCTTTCCCGTCAGCTTAGTGTTGACCGAAGATAAGTTACGCCAAACCTTTGCTGGCCAAGCGCCCCAGACCATTACCGCAAAAGATAACCCGATGGCGTTCTACTTTAGCCACGTGTTCTTAGCCGTCTTTCATGGCGATACCGCCGCGCTTGAGGAGCAGTTCACCATCGATTTCAAAGTGGAGACTGGCAACTGGACGATTGCGCTCACCCCAAGTAAGGCGCCACTGAACGCCGTATTTAAGCAAATTACACTGACAGGGCTCGACGACATCGAGCATTTAGAGTTGCAAGAGCTGCGCGGCGACAAAACGGACATCTTCTTTTCGAACCAAACCTCAGAGCCACAAGGTCTGACCGATGCTGAACAAGCGCAATTTAATTTCTAATCTAACACTGAACCAGCGTGCTATCGCGTTGGTTTGGTTGGTATTGGTTGCCCTTTTCGTCGCTATGCTTGGCAAGCAATGGCTCTACTCAGAGCACGCGCCCATAGAAACCAATATTCTTAAGCTGTTGCCCAAAAACCAACAAAACCCTGTGGCTGAACAAGCGTTCGAAACCGTTTCCAACAGCATGAGCGATAAAATTGTCTTCCTACTGACGGCGCCGGAAGAGGACTCTGTATTCTCCGCAGCCACCGAACTCACAACGGCTTTACAAGGCACGCAGCTATTTGATCAAGTGACAGGCAAGATCAGCACAGAACAACAAAAACAGTGGGCATCGTACTACTTTGAACACCGTTACCAGCAGTTAACCCCTGAACAAAGGCAACGACTGACCAACACGCCTCAAGAGCAAGTACAGCTTGTGGTTCAGTCCATCTACAACCCTTTCTCTGGCGTGACAGGACAAGAGCTGAAAAATGACCCTTTTCTTCTGTTTCGTGATTATTTAGCCCAAGTGTCTGCGCAAAATAGTGCCTTCACATTAAAAAATGGCTTCCTAACGACCAATTTTCAGGGTCAAGAGTATGTGCTGGTCACCGCTTCGCTGACGGATTCCCCATACAGTTTGGCGGCGCAGCAGGGCGTTGCTGACATCAAACAGATTGAACAGCAAATCGAAGAGACTTTCCAAGCAACCATCCACCACACGGGGGTATTGTTTTACGCCGAGTTTGGCACAGAAAGTGCCAAATCAGAGATCAGCACCATCGGCCTATTCTCACTGCTAGGCGTCATTGGCTTGTTTGTCGTTGTCTTTCGCAGCGTCACCCCCTTGGCTTTGGCACTATTGTCAATTTCTATTGGTCTGCTTGCCGCGCTGGCCGTCACAACCTGGCTGTTTGGACGCGTTCACTTGTTTAGTCTTGTGTTTGGTGCAAGTTTGATTGGGGTGTCGATTGACTACGCGTTTCACTACCTCACTGAGCGCTTAGCGGAGGGCAAGCAGTGGGACAGTCGCAAAGGTCTCACCCACATTTTTGCCGCCATCACCATGGGTCTGGCAACCAGCTTGATTGGCTATTTGGGGATGCTGATTGCACCGTTCCCTGGCTTACAGCAACTTGCGCTGTTCTCATCCATTGGATTGATCGCCGCCTACATTACCGTCGTCGCTTGGTACCCAATTCTGGCGAAAAAAACCAGCCCTTCACGTCCATTGCCCGGAGAGTCCCTTTGGCGGTGGTGGCTCAACCTGTGGTCTAAACCGACCTATCGCATTGCGCTACCGATTGTTTGTCTCGTGGCCACGGCCTATCCGTTAAGCCAACTTCGCTACGACGATGATATTCGCCAACTTCAAGCCATGCCTGACTCATTAAAGCAACAAGAGCAGCAAATAAGCGAAGTGAGTGGATTAAAGTCTTCTCAGCAGATGCTTGTGGTAACGGCGCATGATGATGAATCTTTGATGCAAAAACTCGAAGCGATTACGCCTCAACTCGACAAGTGGCAACAACAAGGCGTCATAAAGCAGTATCAAAGTTTGAACCAATTTCTCAGCTCCGAGCTGTTGCAGCAGCAAGATTTCACCTTGATCGCGCAGTTGTATAAGACTCAAGCGAAGACCTTAGCCGCAAGTTTGGGGCTAGTCGAGACGCCTGATTTTGCAGCGGAATTTTCGCCTATCTCGCTCCAGGCGTATTTGGCAAATCCTGTCTCGGAGCCAATCCGCTTCCTCTACATTGGCCAATTCGATGACAGCGTCGCCAGTGTGATTGTCTTAACCGAGCTCAGTAATCCCGAGCTTGTGATGAGTTGGGCGCAAGAGAATAACAACATCAGTTATCTCAATAAGGCGCAAGAGATCTCCTTGTTGTTTGCCAAGTATCGAACCCATGTGATGGAGTTACTTGCCCTCGCAATCATCATTATTAGCGCACTGCTTATCAAACGCTACGGCCTTCAACATGCCATCAGAATTGTATTGCCTTCGTTGATCGCCTGTATTGCAGGGCTCGCGGCAGCATCGGCTCTGGGCTCGACACTGAACTTATTCAACCTACTGGCGCTAATTTTAATCATCGGTATCGGCATTGATTACACCTTGTTTTTTGCCGAGAAATCACGCAGCCACAGCACCTTGCTCGCCATTACCTTATCAGCCATTACCACCCTGCTCTCGTTTGGATTATTGGCATTGAGTGACACCCATGCGATTCATAGCTTTGGGATTACCGTGCTGAGTGGTATTTTTGTCGCTTGGCTACTCTCACCACTAGCCATCAACCTAAAGGATGAGACACAATGAGCGTTCGATCGTTTCAACAGTTGGCCAGCAGTTTCGCCATCGCCTTGGTGCTTACCGCCTGCGCATCTGCGCCAAAAGAAGTGACGCCAAAAGTCCAAATCAGTGATGAGATTGCGGTGACCTTGCCGACCCCAGAACAACTGGGCTACACCTTAAGCGCGAGTCAGTTAATCAGCGCCACTTGGACCACATCCACTTCTGCGCGCAGCGAACAATTGCCCGTTCAACTTCAAGTTGATCAAGACAAGCTAGTGTTAGCCGGATTTTCATCTTGGGGCACCAGAATTTTGTCGTTAAATTATCAATCCGAGATGATCACCACCGATGTGCTTGCAGGATTACAAGGCGTACTGCCTCAGCCTGAACAGGTGCTTTTTAACCTGATGATCACGCTCTGGCCGGGTTCTGCTTGGGAAGGCCCTCTAAATGAGGTAAGGTGGCAGCTTATTGATAAGGGCAATTCAAGAAGCATCTTCAATAGCCAAGGTGAAAAAGTCATTGATATTCAATATGGCAGTGACGAACGGCTTGATGGAGACATCCGATTCCATCAGTTATCTGACGACTACACCATCATCATTAAAACGCTGCAATACCGCAAAACGCCATTTACACCATAGATAGTTAGCATGACAACACGCGCTTCCTCACCTGTTTATATTCAAGACTGTGGCTTCCACTCCGCGATGGGAAGTGAGCACCAGCACATTCACCAGTGTCTATTGGGCGAAAGAGCGTCCAATATGGTGCGAGATGACGACATCCTGAATACTCAACGCTCAACCTACGTAGGACGAGTGGCAGAGTCGCTTCCGCCCCTTCCAGAGTCGCTGTGCACATACAACACTCGAAATAACCGTCTCGCCCTCTCTGCGCTTATGCAGATTGAGCCAAGTGTCAAACGCGCAATTGAGAAATACGGCAAGCAAAGAGTTGCCGTGGTGGTGGGCACAAGTACATCAGGCATCTCAGACGGTGAAAGGGCAATCGCGCATAAAGGGCAACATGGCAAGTTCCCAGACCATTTCCACTATAGCCAACAAGAGCTGGGCAACAGCAGTGATTTTGTTGCGCGCTACTTTGGTTTAGAAGGCCCATGCTACTCGATCTCTACGGCGTGTTCGTCGAGTGGCCGCGTCTTCATCAGCGCAAAACAACTGCTTGAGAGCGGCATTGTCGATGCTGTTATCGTCGGTGGTGTCGATACCGTCTGCAAACTCACCTTAAACGGTTTTAATGGTCTAGAAGCGCTGTCAGACCAACTTTGTCGTCCATTTGATGCGCAGCGTAACGGCATTAATATCGGAGAGTCGGCGGCCTTTATATTGCTAAGTCGCCAACCTACAGACATCGCCTTACTTGGCGTCGGTGACAGCTCTGATGCTCACCATATTTCTGCGCCGCACCCAGAAGGCAATGGCGCAGAACAAGCCATGAGCAAAGCCCTAAAAGACTCAGGACTTACGCCCAATGACATTGGTTACATCAACGCTCACGGCACAGCGACTCCGCTCAATGACAGCATGGAAAGCAAAGCCATCTATCGCCTATTTGGCCAATCGGTACCGGTGAGTTCCACCAAGCCGCTGACAGGCCATACTCTAGGCGCCGCAAGTGCAACGGAAGCCGCCATCGCATGGCACCTTTTAAAATACGATCTACCACTGCCAAAACAGCACTGCCAAGACAAAGCCACCGATATCGACGTTTCATTGGTCGAAAGTTTGGCTAAACTCGAAGGCAAAGCCATCTTAAGTAACTCTTTTGCTTTTGGCGGTAACAATATTAGTCTCATATTCGGTTACACCCATGACTAGCTATCCTTGTATCTCGCAACTACTCCCACATGATGAGCCCATGATCTTGATTGATCAGGCTATCGATATTCAGCAAGACTCCATTCATTGCCAAGTTGACATTGGACCGAAAAATCCCTTCTTTGATACTCAGTCAAAGACGGTTCCAGCTTATGTTGGTATCGAGTTTATGGCGCAGTCTATCGCCGCATGGTCTGGATATCACGCCATGAAGAAAGGCGAGCAACCGCCGATCGGTTTTTTACTCGGCAGCCGTCGCTACACCTCTCACTGTGACACGTTTCAAGCAGGTTCACGTTTGGACATGTACGCTGAGCAATTGATGGAAGACAACGGCATGGCGGTATTCTCCGCTCGTATAGAAATCGACAGCCAAGTTGTCGCCAGTTGTCAGCTTAACGTTTATGTTCCATCCCAAGAAAAATTAGAAGAAATGAAAACTAGGAGTCAATTATGACCCGAAATGTCTTAGTCACCGGTGCCAGTAAAGGTATCGGCAAGGCAATTGCCATCCAACTTGCAAAGGATGGGTTTACTATTGCAGTTCATTATATGGGCGACCAGAAAGGTGCGCAGCAGACCTTAGATACCATTATTGAAAATGGCGGTAGCGGTCGTCTTATTCAGTTTGATATCAGCAACCGTGAAGAGTGCCGCGAAAAGCTAGAAGCAGACATCGCAGAAAATGGCGCATACTACGGTGTGGTTAACAACGCAGGCATTACCCGTGATACCGCCTTCCCAGCGATGACAGAAGAAGAGTGGGATGGCGTGATCCACACCAACTTGGATAGCTTCTACAACGTTTTACACCCATGCGTAATGCCAATGGTGCAAAAACGCAAAGGCGGACGAATCGTGACGCTTGCGTCCGTGTCTGGTCTTATGGGCAATCGTGGTCAAACCAACTACAGCGCCGCGAAAGCCGGTGTCATCGGTGCGACCAAATCCCTCGCCCTAGAGTTGGCTAAACGCAAAATCACCGTCAACTGCGTCGCACCCGGTCTCATTGACACGGGAATGGTCGATGAGCATGTCAAAGAACACGCAATGCCGCAAATCCCGCTTCGTCGAATGGGCGAGCCGGAAGAAGTCGCAGGCCTTGTGAGCTACTTGATGTCTGACATTGCTAGTTATGTGACGCGCCAAGTCATCTCTGTAAATGGAGGCTTAGTATGAGTCGTCGCGTAGTAGTGACAGGCATGTCGGGCGTCACGGCCTTCGGTAATGATTGGGACAGCATCGAGCCAAAGCTGCGCGCATGCGAAAATGCCACTCAATACATGCCCTCTTATGAGCAGTACGAAGGTTTAAACACCAAATTGGCTGCCCCCATTGACCACTTTGAGCTTCCTAAACACTACAAAAGAAAACAAGTCCGTGGAATGGGGCGCGTTTCTAAACTCGCAACCGTCGCGACAGAAAACGCGCTGAACCAAGCAGGGTTAATCGGTCACGACGTGCTAACCAATGGCCAAACGGGTATTGCTTACGGCTCATCAACGGGCAGTACCGATGCGATCGGCGCTTTTGGTGTCATGCTCAATGAGAAAACCACCAAAGCAATCACCGCAACGACCTACGTACAAATGATGCCGCACACGACCGCGGTGAATGTTGGCTTGTTCTTTGGTCTAAAAGGCCGAGTGATTCCGACCAGCAGCGCGTGTACCTCTGGTAGCCAAGCCATTGGATACGCGTATGAAGCGATCAAACACGGTTATCAAACGGTGATGGTTGCCGGCGGTGGCGAAGAACTCTGCCCAACAGAATCTGCCGTTTTCGATACGCTGTTTGCTACCAGCCTGAAAAACGAATCTCCAAAGTCGACCCCACGTCCGTACGACGCAGGTCGAGATGGTCTCGTGATTGGTGAAGGCGCAGGAACCTTAGTGCTCGAGGAATATGAGCATGCCGTGGCGCGCGGGGCAAAGATTTACGCTGAAATCGTCGGATTTGCCAGCAATTGCGATGCCGCCCACGTGACACAGCCTCAAATGGAAACCATGCAAATCTGTATGGAAATGGCGCTACAAGATGCGGGCATCGAACCTGAAAAAATTGATTATGTCTCTGCCCACGGCACGGCAACCGATCGTGGCGACATTGCAGAAAGCAATGCCACCGCTAATGCACTAGGTAAAGTACCAATCAGCTCTTTGAAGAGTTATTTTGGCCATACGTTGGGAGCTTGCGGCGCAATCGAAGCATGGCTGAGCCTAGAGATGATGCACACAGGTTGGTTTAGCCCAACATTAAATCTCGAAACATTGGATGAACAATGCGGTCATTTGGACTATATTACAGGTGCAGGCCGCGAATTAGAGGTCGAATACCTCATGAGCAATAATTTTGCTTTTGGTGGTATTAATACGTCTATCATCTTTAAAAAGTTAGCGTGATAGCTCACTTTTTCTTATTGATGACGTACTTATAGAGGAAGGGGCTTATTACCGAATTCGATCACGAATATGGTCAATCTGGAAAATAAGCCTTTACTCCTCTGAGGCGCTGACATACTATTGCGTCGCTCTGTTATTCAGGGTTATTAGTGAAACTCAAGTAAAAGTAAATCATTCAGAATGTTCGCATTCTGCTGCAGTACAGTTAGATTTTCCCTTAGCTTCATAGTTACATTTAATAGTTCAATTTTTCAGCGCACCAAACATTTAATTAAACTTATACAAGGGACACATCATGTCTAACAAAACTACTGGCACAGTAAAATGGTTTAACGAAGAGAAAGGCTTCGGTTTCATCACTCAAGAAAACGGCGGTGCTGACGTATTCGTACACTTCCGCGCTATCACTGGCGAAGGCTTCAAAACTCTAGCTGAAGGCCAAAAGGTTGCTTTCGAAGTTGAGCAAGGCCAAAAAGGTCCTCAAGCTGCTAACGTTGAAGTACTATAATTTTAGATTGACTCAAGCGTCAATTTTCTAAGATTTCAAAAACCAGCCAAGTGGCTGGTTTTTTTATGCTTTGCATTCTACCAACCTCTAGCTCATATCCCTCGCTCCACTTTATCCATGTTTAGGCAAAAAAAACGCCCTGCCAATGCAGAGCGCTGTATAAACCTATCTTTCTGCTATTACCACATCAGGTCATCTGGCACGACGAAATCTGCGTACGGGTCATCTTCCGCAGGAATATCCTCCGCTGGGGCGTTTTGCTCGATGATCACACTCTCATCGCGCAGAGCAATCTTCTTCGCTACGCTGCTAGGGATAACGACATAGGTATCGTCTGTACGCGCAATCGATAGAATGCCCTTCGCTAGCTGATCACGCGTCAATGGCTCAACGTAAAGCGCTTTCACAAGTGTTCCATCGGTAAAGTTGTATTTGATCTCACCCTCTTTCTGTTCAATGGTGTTCATTTCGATAAGCTGTTTAATTTGCGCTTTGATCTCTTTGGATAGACGCAGCTCTTTCTGCTCTTCACTCAGCGCCTTATCACGCTCTTGCTGTAAGCGTTTGTTTTCTTCAACAGCTGCTTTAACTTCGCGCGCTTGGACACGAGATTTCTTCGAGCCTTTCTTCGCTTTTTTGAGTTTTTTCTCGTTCACTAAGCCTGCTTTTAGCATCTGCTCTTGAAGTGTCAGTTTTGCCATGGTTCTTCCAAAGGTAATCAATTTGCGTCCATTTTAGCGGTTCAACTAACGCAAATAAAGATTGATAGCCGCATTCCCACCTCTGATTTATGCCGATTCAATCATAATTTTTATCTATATAAGCTTGGCTATCTTTTCGACAAAATTAATTTGTTAGACTCTGACGGCTTTTTGTCCGTTAATGCGCTCAACCCGGCCAAAAGCGTCCCATGACTCCTGCCGTGTTAGGTATGACTTCAGGTTCTTCTGATTCATGTTTCACTCTCCTTATTCTTTGAGAGACTAGACGTGGAAAATATTTCCAAACTCGATCGTGTTCGCGCGGACTACAACGTACATTACTGGAGCCAAGGCTTCTATGGCATTGATAATCAGGGCGAAGTGTATGTATCGCCTCGTTGCGACCAATCGCACCAGATTCCGCTCAGTAATATCGTTTCAAAGCTGGAAGAGCAGCAACTTAACTTGCCTGTACTGGTTCGATTCCCTCAGATCTTGCACCAACGCGTGCATGGCATTTGTGATGCGTTTAACCAAGCGATCGACGAGTATCAATACACGAATAACTACTTGCTGGTTTACCCAATTAAAGTGAACCAACAGAAAGAAGTCGTCGATGAGATTTTGGAAAGCCAAGCACAATTAGAAACCAAACAGCTAGGACTGGAAGCAGGCAGCAAACCTGAGCTTCTCGCGGTATTGGCTCTCGCACAAAAAGCGAGCTCCGTCATCGTGTGTAACGGTTACAAAGACCGTGAATATGTTCGCTTGGCGCTGATTGGTGAAAAGCTTGGTCATAAGGTCTTTATCGTGCTTGAGAAGCTATCCGAGCTTGATCTTGTGCTTAAAGAAGCGAAAAGCCTAGGCGTGAAACCGCGTATGGGGATTCGTATTCGCCTTGCGTCACAAGGTGCAGGGAAATGGCAATCCAGCGGTGGTGAAAAATCCAAATTTGGTTTGGCCGCGTCTCAAGTTCTGACTGTTATTGACCGTTTAAGAGAAGAAGACCAGCTCGATGCATTGCAGTTAGTGCATTTCCACCTAGGCTCTCAAATGGCCAACATTCGCGATATTCGCAATGGTGTGAATGAGTCTGCACGATTCTACTGCGAACTACGTGGCATGGGCGCCGACATCCAGTTCTTTGATATCGGCGGCGGTCTTGCGGTTGATTATGACGGCACTCGTAGCCAGTCATCAAACTCAATGAACTACGGCTTGATTGAGTACGCTCGCAATATCGTCAGTACCGTGGGCGATGTGTGTCAGCAGTATGAGCAACCAGAACCAGTCATTATTTCTGAGTCTGGCCGTTCTTTGACTGCTCATCATGCTGTACTGATCACAAACGTTATCGGTACAGAGGCGTACCATCCTGAAAGTGTGAGTGCACCTGACGCCCATGACCCAATTTTGCTACAAAACATGTGGTCGAACTGGGAAACGTTACAAAATGACAGTAATGCACGCGCACTGATTGAAATTTACAACGACACGCAAAGCGACTTAGCTGAGGTGCATTCTCAGTTCGCAATGGGATTGTTGAACTTGTACCAACGAGCGTGGGCAGAACAACTGTCGCTGCGTATTTACTACGAGCTGAGTGGACAACTCAGCGCAAAAAACCGTTTCCATCGTCCAATTTTGGATGAGCTGAGCGAGCGTTTAGCCGACAAGTTTTTCGTTAACTTCTCGTTGTTCCAATCGCTTCCAGACGCATGGGGCATTGATCAGGTCTTCCCTGTGTTGCCACTGTCAGGGTTGGAAAATGTGGAAGATCGCCGCGCTGTGATGCTCGACATCACCTGTGACTCCGACGGTGCAATTGAGCAATACGTTGAAGGCCAAGGTATCGAGACCACATTGCCAGTACCCGCTTGGACGAAAGACAAGCCGTACTTAATGGGCTTTTTCTTGGTCGGTGCTTATCAAGAGATTCTTGGTGACATGCACAACCTATTTGGTGATACCCATAGTGCTGTGGTGACCGTCAATGAGAGCGGAGAAGCGATCATCGAACGCATCGATGAAGGCGACACGGTAGAAGACATGATGCGTTACGTGCACATTGATGTAGATAATATTCGCAGCAACTACCGCGAACTGGTGGCAGAACGTGTTGACGCAAGCGAACAGCAAACCATACTTGAAGAATTAGAGGGTGGCCTGTCTGGTTACACCTACTTAGAGGATTTCTAAATGAATGATTTGTTTACCAAGACTGATTATTCACTCTACTCAAACTCCATGAGTTTTATGCGCAGACCATATCTGCGCAACCCTGTCTCATCAGACGCTGATCTCGTGGTACTTGGCGTGCCACTCGACATGGCAACATCAGGTCGCCCTGGCGCGCGTATGGGGCCAGATGCGATCCGCCGCGCTTCGGTTAACTTGGCGTGGGAAGGAAAGAAATTTCCATGGGACTTCAACGTATTCGACCGAGCAAAAGTCATTGATGCAGGCGATTTGGTGTTTGATTGTGGTGATGCCGAAGATTTCACTTACCGCTTAGAAGCGGCCACCAGTGAAATCCTGAAAAGCGGTAAAACCATGCTGGCGTTAGGCGGTGACCATTTCATCACCCTGCCTATTTTGCGCGCCTACGCGAAACATCATGGAGAAATGGCGTTGATTCACTTTGACGCTCATACCGATACTTATGCCAATGGCAGCAGTTACGATCATGGCACTATGTTTTACCATGCACCAAATGAAGGGCTGATTTCACCAAAACATTCAGTGCAAATTGGTATTCGTACAGAGTACAAACGCGACGAACACGGATTCAACGTGATCAATGCGATGGAAGCGAACGAGCTAAGCGCTGAAGATATCGTGGCACGCATCCGAGACATCATTGGTGACAAACCTGTTTACGTCACCTTCGATATTGATTGTCTGGACCCAGCGTTTGCGCCGGGCACTGGCACTCCTGTTTGCGGCGGCCTTAACTCGGACAAGGTACTTAAAATACTGCGTGCTCTTGCCGGAATTAACATTGTGGGTATGGACGTTGTCGAAGTCTCACCACCGTACGATCACAGCGACGTTACAGCGCTTGCAGGCGCCACCATCGCGTTGGAATTGATGTACGCTTGGGCGTTTAATCGAGAAAGCGAGTAATCCCTTGCAACCTAAAAGCTGACGTTAATACGTCAGCTTTTTTGTTTTTGGCGCGCTCGAACCATCATCAAGACTTGTCGGCGGAATCAACATGACGCTCTAACCGCTTTGCAATCTCTCCTTGTTGGTTGGAGATGGAGTCTAGCGCATCCGCAGTGGTTTTGATTGCCCCCGCCATCGAAGCGATGTTCTGAGTCACCGCAACCAATGACGACTGCATCGGCCGCAGAATAAACCAGCCTATCGCAGCAATCACTAATACAACCACCAATCCGATCGCCGCGACAACAAGCAATACCTTAAAGCGCAGGTCATCCATAAATACCTTACTTTCATCAGAGATCGTCTGTTTAGATCGCTCAAATGCTTGAGGCAATGACTCTACCGACGCTTTCGATAAGTGCACCAAGTGATTTAGATTTTCAATCGTATCGCCCAGCATTCGCTGCTGATCCGCGTTAAGGTTGTCACTTTGAGCTATTTGGCCGAGCGCCACTCCAATTTGGTCCAGCGATTCACGCGTTTGATCAATCGACCGTTCAACACCATCAAGCTCTAGCGTCATGTTGACCTTAATGAACGACTCAGCCGGCTCCTCTTTTACCACTTCAGCAAACAGCAAACTGCTCCAAACCGCGACCAGTATCCCTACACTCCATTTCATTGGCTTTCCTTAACCCGTTATCTTTGTCGTTGCGACAACTGCATTGAGCCATCGTACGAATCTAATCGTAAAAAAGCGAGGCCATTTGCCTCGCTTTGGTTTTTATTGCGTGTTGTTAAGTCCACAAACTCAACGCGATGAAGGTTAGTGCGCCAATACACGCGAGGTTCAAAATGATCCCGACTCGCATCATCTCACTTTGCTTAATGTGACCAGAGCCAAACACAATCGCGTTAGGAGGTGTGGCAACGGGCAGCATAAAGGCACACGACGCCGCAACAGCGATCAATACCGATAGGACCACAGGCGACATGCCGAAAGCTTCAGCGACACTTGCGAATACCGGAATCAGCAATGCTGCGCTGGCAGTATTACTAGCAAACTCGGTCAAGAAGACGACAAATACAGCGATGACCGCGATAATAAAGAAGATGCCTAAGTGAGCAATCATTTCACTTAAGCCATTCGCCAAAAATACACTGGTTCCTGTCGCTTTTAATACGTTGCTCAAACAGATACCGCCACCGAACAACAGTAACACACCCCAGTCAGCGGTTTTTTCAATGTCTTTCCAGTGCACAACGCGTGCAAAATTCACCGCTACGATCGCGCCTAACGCCACAACGGTATCAAACTTGGCGTAGCCGCCCAACATAGCATTAATTGGCTTACTAAAAATCCATAAACATACGGTCGCAGCGAAGATCGCTAAGGTCACCACTTTGCCCTTATCCCAGTTGACCGCTTCTCGGTTTAGTTCAAACTGGCCATTTAAATCTGGCTTGAGTACGAAGAACAGCACCGCAATCGAAACAGGCAAGAGCACTAATGTTGTCGGCACACCAAAGCTCATCCATTCGGTAAATGTTAAGCCGACTTCAGCAGCAGCAATGGCATTTGGTGGGCTACCAACGATAGTTGCTATACCACCAATACTGGCGCTGTAAGCAATACCAAGCAGCACGAACACATAGGTCTTGTGGCCGCTTTCTGAATTCACTTTGCTTAATACGCCTAATACCAGTGGCAGCATCATCGCCGTGGTTGCAGTGTTGCTGATCCACATCGAAAGCGCAGCGGTGACACCAAACAGCATAAATACCGCGACGCTCATCTTACCCTTGGCAAGAATGAGTACTTTGTCAGCAATCACCTTGTCGAGCCCTTGGCGATGCATAGCCGCAGCGAGAGCAAAACCGCCAAGGAACAAAAAGATGATCGAGTTGGCAAAGTTGTTCAGTGCAGTTTGGGTATCAAACACACCAAACAATACCGCCATGATGGGAACTAGGATAGCGGTGACGGTGACATGCAAGGCTTCGGTCAACCACAAAATGGCCACAAACGTCAGCATGCAGATCCCAAGTACCACTTGGGGATCAAACGGGAGGGAAAAATACATGACCGCAAACAACGCGATATTCGCCAAAATAATCATGCTGTTGCGGTTAAAAAACCATTCTCGGGTATTGCTAGGTAAAGGGACACTATCATTTCTATTCATTATTATATTTCCTTATGAGGGCCTTGTGGCATAGCAAATGATCCCACACAACCCTGCTCGGAAATATTTTTTATTGCGAATTTGTTAACCACATCAAAATCATGGTTAACAATGTTAAGTTAATGAATACACTTGATAAGTTCCCATCAATTCTGTTGATTAAATACCGTTCAATTTATCAAAACTCTGCATCACTTCTGCACACTTCATCACTCTGCCGTGGCCCTGACCTTGGGTTGCAACTAATGTGACATTTGGCATCTCTTCAGCGGCGCGTTGAGAGACCGAGAACTTGGTAAACTTATCGCCTTCATCATGAACAATAATAGTCGATGCAGAGCGAAGTTTGAGTTTGTTGTAAGGATCGACTGATTGAATCGGATAGCGATATTCCTCTTCCACCTCAGAAACCACCGCATTGAACAAGCGCATTGAATAGCCAGAGCGAGCGACGCTGCCAAATAGGTTATCCAGATAGTCGAGGACAGGTGCGATCAGCAAAAATGGCTTATCTGCCAACTTCTGGTGATGGCATTCAATCGACGAAGCGGTACCCATACTATGGCCGACTAACCCAGCAACTTCGTCAACGCTATCCAGTATCGCTTCCAAGCCGTGAACAAAAGCGGGGATATGACCATAAACACCACCACTTTGCCCATGGCCCGGGTGATCATAAGCCAATGCGGTATAGCCTCGACTGGCGATGTGCTCCATTAATGGGTAGAACTGGCTCGCACTGCCTGACCAACCATGAGTCAACACCCACACAGGCCCAGAGCCAAGCTGATACGTCTTGAGCACACCTTCTTTTGAGCTGACTTCGCCTTTAACTAAGCCCGTTGGCTCTGCGTTTTTTGGCTGCGTGCGAGCAGGAGTAAGCAGCAATTTGCGCGCGGTATTTTTTGCATGACTTGGCGCCAACGTATGATGCAGACGGGTGGTCAAGTTGACTAGGCTCTTTTTGACGCTGAACTTCTGCGAGGTGTTAAAGTAAATCTTCTCACTCATTTTGTTTTCCTTTCGTTGCCAGTCCTTACCTCTCGCAAAAGCGAACGACCGTGCTATTTTTAGTTAAATAATAAGCCAAGTAGAAATACTCAGCTTACTTTGTTCTATTTCCAGCTTTCAATCAGACGGTTAACGCCTTGCCAGAAATGCTGATAACTCGCCTCTTCTCCGTGCAATGAGTAGAAAAGGTGAGCGCTTAAATACAACCCATACAGTTCAAAGGTGGCTTGTTTAGGATCCAATTGCGAATCAAATTCACCATTCTCCACCCCTTTCGCCACCTGAATACGCAAGTACTCAACCCACGTCGCGATGGTTTTTTTCAGGACTTGTTGAGTCGGAGGTGTCTCGCACCCCGTTTCTTTCCATGCATCGAGAAACATGCAACTGCCTTGAAAAGAGTGATTCCAGCCTAGCCAGTTATCAAGCAGCATCTTTAATTTCTGCTCGATCGATATGGCGTTATGCTCTCTCGCCGGTGCAATCACTCTCTGAGTAAAGATATGATTTGCATGCTCTAAAACCGAAATCTGCAAGTTGTCTTTAGAGTTAAAATGAGCAAACAGACCGCTTTTCGACATCCCGCACTGCTTGGCCAATTCACCAATCGTTAGACTCTCTAAACCATTCTCACTTGCCAGTTCAAACGCCTTGGTCAAAATATTTTCTCGGGTAACTTTGCCTTTACTCATAGAACACTCTTACACAACCACTTGCTCTTTTTAGCACACTCGTACTTTTTTTCCAACAGCGAAAACCAAATAGCCTGAATACACCCAACTCAGTTTAGCGTGAAGCGTTTCACTTGCAGATCGAGATTCTGCGCCACTTCCGTTAGCTCGTTGGCGGCCACCGACACTTCCCCCACTGATTGGCTGTTCTGAGTGGATATTTCATTGGTTTCTTGCACACTGCCACTGACATTGTTCGCCACCAAGCTCTGCTCCTCAACCGCCGCCGCAATTTGTAAGTTCAGCTCGTTAAGCTCAAAAATGGAGTCTTTGATCGCTTGGAGCTTGTCGGTCGCTGAAATCGCACGCTGAGACGTTTCAAGTACTCGATTGTGGCTGCCCGTAATCGAATTTGTCGCGGATTCTGCACCCGCTTGCAAGTTGGTAATCAAAGTTTCAATTTGATGGGTCGCTTCTTGTGTGCGCTGCGCCAGCGTTCGAACTTCATCTGCAACAACGGCGAAACCTCTTCCCTGATCTCCTGCTCTCGCGGCTTCAATAGCAGCATTTAATGCAAGCAGGTTGGTTTGCTCAGCAACGCCTCGAATCGTTTCGAGAATCGAGCCAATATTGATTGACTCCTGATAGAGCCCTTGAATCTGCTCAACACTTGCTGTCATTTCGTTCTCTATGACTCGAATATCTTGCAAGGTTTGCCCGACGACACTCAAACTCTCTTCGGCATTAAATGTGGCTTGCTGGGTAAAGTTTGCGGCGCCCTGTGCGCTGGTTGATATTTCTAGCGTACTTGCGGACAGTTGCTCCACTGCGGTCGCGATTGAATCCATCTCCTGCTTCAATGCCTGAGAAGACTCACTCGTGGTACTGGTGATTTGGGATAACTCCTCTGACATAACACCCGCGCGACTGCTAGACGTCGCCACTTCGCTGATGATGTCTCGCAACGAGAGGATCGTCACTTGCATATCATTGAGCAATTCGCCGAGCTCATCTTTGCTATTGCTTTCTATCTTAATCGCCAAGTTGCCATTGGATAAGTGCTGAGACACCACCTTCACCCGTGCAATGCCTTGCAAAATGGAGTGACGGACCCACACAGCAAACGCCACCCCAATCATAATGGCAGCGGCAGATGCGAGGAAAATCGCTGTCACTGTCTGCTCTTTTCGCTCTTGCAATTGAGGGATGAGCTTATCTTGCTGAGCGATCGCGGTGTATTTGATTTCTTCAAGCTCTTGCGAAATATCTTCTCCGAGTTGAATCAATGCTCGACTCAAGACTTGCTCTTGCTCCTTAAGCATCACGACATGCTCAAAATCTTGGTTGTATTTTTCTCGCTCGTCCTGATAAGTAGACAATAACGATTGCTGCTTGTCGGTCACTAAGTATTTTTTGAGCGCGGCCTCCGCTTCAGGGAGCTGCTGATTAAGAAAACGACGAGGAGTCTCTAACGGTGTTTTTTGCGGATCTTGAAGGAAGTTTGATACGGAAATTTTGGCGAACAAGAAGGTCTCCATCAATATCGCCGAGTAATACTCAATATCAGCATCACCGCTGTTGTGCGCGTCTTCCAGCAACGACTCGATGACAATGAGAGCCACTTTTTCTTGCTCACGCATCGTGCCATTCAAAGAAACATCAAACTCATGGACTTCCCTCTGCAACAGATCGAAGTTACGGGCGTAATCCGCCACTTCGACTTTAATTTTTGCTAAATGGCGCAAGCTCTCTTCATCATGCAGATACGCTTCCAAGTCAAAAAGCAGAGTATTGGTCCGATCCAAGCGTTTGTTAAATGCCTGCATGTACTTATCATCGTGGGTTGCAAGAAACTCATTCACCCCTAGGCGCGTTTGCAACATATTCGCTTGGACTTGGCCAATGAGTGTCGTTTCTTTCGATAATTTGCTAAAGGTTTTAAAACTTGAACTGGCATTTTGCATGCCTTGATAGCTGACATACGCCGAGATACCAAAGCAGATAAAACATGCCAAAAACGCGATGATGATTTTTGTACTGATCTTAATTCCGTTTACCATCTTGCTCTCCAAGTTGCCTTTTCCTATGTCAACCCCACCAATTAATGAATACCTTCAACAAAAGCATTCACGCCACTTATCACAATGATTAACAACAATATTTTATTGATAATGAGGTCGGTTACAAAAAAGGGATACGCCTCTCAAATCCGCTAAGAAGTGCTGTTTGCATCCACATAAAACCTCATCCAAATCATGATTTTTCGGCAAAAGAGTTGTTATCTTTCGCCACTCTGTTTCCATAAAAAGTCACTTATGAATAACGATAAAATCATCAGTATCGAGTTTGGCCGCGTCGTCGCTATACTCGCGATCGTTGCAATGCACTGCCAAATGTTTCTCACTTATTGGCAGTTTGACGGCACACCTTGGCTGGGCTTCATCTTCAACCAAACCACTCGATTTGCGGTACCCCTTTTCTTTCTAATTTCTGGCTACTTGATTCAACCTAAGTTAATCGTAGACCCTATCTCGACGTTGAAACAGTACCTCGCCCCATTACTGAGGATTTTTGTTGTTTGGAGCATCATTTGTTTGCTGATGCCGTTCAACCTTCAGCTAGTCGCAGAGCAAGGCTATCTAGCAGAGCGTGAAGGGTATTGGCAATTTTTAGCGGCAACGCCATTCAATTCTGTTTTGGAAGGGGGATTGGTTCACCTGTGGTTTATTCCTGCTCTTATGTTTGCCGCGCTTATCGCAGGTGTACTCGCCAAGTTAAACAAAACGACGTGGTTATTGCCGATCGGCGCAATCCTTTACGTATATGGCGTGCTCGGCGGTAGCTATCAAAACCTGACCGAACTATGGACCCCGT
The DNA here is from genome assembly GCF_000808535.1 of Vibrio sinaloensis. Lineage (GTDB taxonomy): Bacteria > Pseudomonadota > Gammaproteobacteria > Enterobacterales > Vibrionaceae > Vibrio > Vibrio sinaloensis_D. The sequence goes on along the minus strand of NZ_JWLV01000017.1, from coordinate 1,912 downwards.
TCTTTACTCGTAACGGCCCATTCTTTAGTTCATTGTTGTTCGCCATTGGTTTTGCCATCCGTCAACACAGCATATCCGTTAGCGCAAGACACGCCGCCTTTTTGGCATTTGTCGGCATGATGATTCATTTTGGTGAGGCAGCGTGGCTCTATCAGTTTGATCAACCGTTCAACGCCAACGATTTTCTTTTTGGTACAGCTTTGTGGGGAACAGGCTGTTTTCTTTGGTTATTGGCAAAGCCTGAGCTTGGGAAAGATGGACGTATCACGTCGCTGTCAAAGTTCGTACTGCCCATCTATGTAGCGCACTTACCTGTCATAATCTTGATGATGAACGTTGCACGATACTATGAGATTACCGACCTTGCCAAAGATGGCTTAGTGCTGTTCGGGACGCTCATCACAACGCTCATTTTGGTGGTTGGCTTATCAAAAACACCGCTTTATCGCTGGTTACTTAGATAATTCGCTCATATGGCAAGTAGACTAAGTTAAGTATGATTAAGCCGACAATGACAAGAAAGGTGAGCTTCATACCAGTGATGCGTCCTTTCAATTTGTCGGCAAGAATACTTTTCGCGTGAAGGATGCGCCCGATAATGAAGAGCGTGCCAAATAGATGAATGAGCCAAACAGACGCCCCATTGTATTCGACCATAGCCATCAGTATTAAGGTAATGGGAACATAATCAACCGCATTGCCATGAGCACTGCGTGCGACTTGCAACGCATCCACACCGCCATCGGCATATTTTATTTGTGCTTTGCGACGCTGTTTGATGACTTCAATCGAAAGCCAAATCATCAAACCAGCCAATATTGAAGCGTAAAGTGCTGTAACCATGGTCAACGTCCTCTGTTGTGTGAGTGTCCAATAAATCACAAAAACGCCTCGCTGAACAGCGAGGCGTTACTGGGTAGCTTGTTAAACTAATCACACTCAGTGCCACAAAGTATCAAATACTTGCCTGTTTCCACCGTTGTCTAAAAGGGGTTACTTTCCTTTTGCATCGGCGCAGCACTCGGCGCGCAAAAAGCCAATCACACCCTCAAGGCATTGATACTCTGCAACGCAATAAAGGGTACGACCTTCGCGACGCTGGCTGATTAAACCCGCTGACGCCAAACTCGAGATATGATGGGAAAGGGTAGAGCCTGGAATGGCCATTTTTTCTTGCACTGCACCAACCGCAACACCTTGATGGCCTGCTTTGACGACGGTTTTATAGATAGATAGCCGCGTTGGGTGGCCCAGCTCTTTTAATGCTTTCGCGACAGCGTCGAGTTCCATAGTCACTCCAAATAATCGTATATTTCCAGATTAATAGAAGTGTCTATTGAGTGCAACACCCCAAGAAAGTCAGGGATGTAGAGAAACTACGCAAATCAGATTAATACCAACCCATCAGTATCGAGCTAACTATAATTCCAATCATAAAACTTGGGGTATGAAAGGACTCCGAGGATGTTCGATAGAACTCTTTTTGCGCTTCTTCTTGATAGCTCTTGATCGCCAACTCTTTTACATAATTGTTCTGCATAATTCTCACTCCTTGTTGATTTAACAACAGGATAAAACCTCAAGTTAACTTTAGGTAAAGCGTTATTTTGCTTTTTTGTTGGCGGCGACATCGTCACAGTAGGCTAAGAGAAAGGGCGTGATTTTTGACGTCGTTGTCGACATAAAGACAGGGTGTGCTTTTGTTGAGCCTGAGTCATCTGATTCCAACCCAAGATTTCCTTTAGGGTACGAAAACAGCCAAGGCAAACATCATCGTCATCGAGACAACAATTTCGCACACAAGGGTTGGTGATTTTGGTTTCACGCAACGACATAGGCTTGCCAATAAGGTCTTAAGTCACTGACTAAAGTGTAGTCATATTTGCGATAACTAGGGTCTGTTGATCTTTCG
>NZ_JWLV01000016.1 GCF_000808535.1 Vibrio sinaloensis | reverse complement strand
TTGTAAAGTTCTCAATGTTTGTCTTTATGACAAACACCAATACAACACATTCAAGTGTTCTTGGAATTTGAGTCCGGCAAAATCGTGTCTGCACATGTATAAAAATGCAGACAACTTTGGTTACTAACAAAGACCCTTTGGGGTTGTATGGTTAAGTGACTAAGCGTACACGGTGGATGCCTTGGCAGTCAGAGGCGATGAAGGACGTATTAACTTGCGATAAGCCCAGATTAGGTAGTAAAAACCATTTGAGTCTGGGATTTCCGAATGGGGAAACCCACTTACATAAGTAAGTATCGTTATGTGAATACATAGCATAACGAGGCGAACCGGGGGAACTGAAACATCTAAGTACCCCGAGGAAAAGAAATCAACCGAGATTCCGAAAGTAGCGGCGAGCGAAATTGGACTAGCCCTTAAGCTTTACACACGTTAGACGAACGGTCTGGAAAGTCCGACGATACAGGGTGATAGTCCCGTAGTTGACGATGTGTGTTCAGTGAAATCGAGTAGGGCGGGACACGTGATATCCTGTCTGAATATGGGGGGACCATCCTCCAAGGCTAAATACTACTGACTGACCGATAGTGAACCAGTACCGTGAGGGAAAGGCGAAAAGAACCCCTGTGAGGGGAGTGAAATAGAACCTGAAACCGTGTACGTACAAGCAGTAGGAGCAGGCTTGTCCTGTGACTGCGTACCTTTTGTATAATGGGTCAGCGACTTATATTCAGTAGCAAGGTTAACCATCTAGGGGAGCCGTAGAGAAATCGAGTCTTAACTGGGCGTCGAGTTGCTGGATATAGACCCGAAACCAGGTGATCTAGCCATGGGCAGGTTGAAGGTTGAGTAACATCAACTGGAGGACCGAACCGACTAATGTTGAAAAATTAGCGGATGACTTGTGGCTAGGGGTGAAAGGCCAATCAAACCTGGAGATAGCTGGTTCTCCCCGAAATCTATTTAGGTAGAGCCTCGGACGAATACTACTGGGGGTAGAGCACTGTTAAGGCTAGGGGGTCATCCCGACTTACCAACCCTTTGCAAACTCCGAATACCAGTAAGTACTATCCGGGAGACACACGGCGGGTGCTAACGTCCGTCGTGGAGAGGGAAACAACCCAGACCGCCAGCTAAGGTCCCAAATTATAGCTAAGTGGGAAACGATGTGGGAAGGCTTAGACAGCTAGGATGTTGGCTTAGAAGCAGCCATCATTTAAAGAAAGCGTAATAGCTCACTAGTCGAGTCGGCCTGCGCGGAAGATGTAACGGGGCTAAGCTATAAACCGAAGCTGCGGCAATGACTTTTAGTCATTGGGTAGGGGAGCGTTCTGTAAGCCGTTGAAGGTGTGTTGTAAAGCATGCTGGAGGTATCAGAAGTGCGAATGCTGACATGAGTAACGATAAAGGGGGTGAAAAACCTCCTCGCCGGAAGACCAAGGGTTCCTGTCCAACGTTAATCGGGGCAGGGTAAGTCGACCCCTAAGGCGAGGCCGAAAGGCGTAGTCGATGGGAAACGGGTTAATATTCCCGTACTTCTTACAATTGCGATGGGGGGACGGAGAAGGCTAGGTGGGCCTGGCGACGGTTGTCCAGGTTCAAGTGCGTAGGCTTGAGAGTTAGGTAAATCCGGCTCTCTTTAAGGCTGAGACACGACGTCGAGCACCTACGGGTGTGAAGTCATTGATGCCATGCTTCCAGGAAAAGCCTCTAAGCTTCAGATTGTAAGGAATCGTACCCCAAACCGACACAGGTGGTCGGGTAGAGAATACCAAGGCGCTTGAGAGAACTCGGGTGAAGGAACTAGGCAAAATGGTACCGTAACTTCGGGAGAAGGTACGCTCTTGACGGTGAAGTCCCTCGCGGATGGAGCTATTGAGAGTCGCAGATACCAGGTGGCTGCAACTGTTTATTAAAAACACAGCACTGTGCAAAATCGTAAGATGACGTATACGGTGTGACGCCTGCCCGGTGCCGGAAGGTTAATTGATGGGGTTAGTGCTTGCACGAAGCTCTTGATCGAAGCCCCGGTAAACGGCGGCCGTAACTATAACGGTCCTAAGGTAGCGAAATTCCTTGTCGGGTAAGTTCCGACCTGCACGAATGGCGTAATGATGGCCACGCTGTCTCCACCCGAGACTCAGTGAAATTGAAATCGCTGTGAAGATGCAGTGTACCCGCGGCTAGACGGAAAGACCCCGTGAACCTTTACTACAGCTTGGCACTGAACATTGACCCTACATGTGTAGGATAGGTGGGAGGCTTTGAACCCGGTACGCCAGTATCGGTGGAGCCGTCCTTGAAATACCACCCTTGTAGTGTTGATGTTCTAACGTTGACCCCTTATCGGGGTTGCGGACAGTGCCTGGTGGGTAGTTTGACTGGGGCGGTCTCCTCCCAAAGAGTAACGGAGGAGCACGAAGGTGGGCTAATCACGGTTGGACATCGTGAGGTTAGTGCAATGGCATAAGCCCGCTTGACTGCGAGAATGACAATTCGAGCAGGTGCGAAAGCAGGTCATAGTGATCCGGTGGTTCTGAATGGAAGGGCCATCGCTCAACGGATAAAAGGTACTCCGGGGATAACAGGCTGATACCGCCCAAGAGTTCATATCGACGGCGGTGTTTGGCACCTCGATGTCGGCTCATCACATCCTGGGGCTGAAGTCGGTCCCAAGGGTATGGCTGTTCGCCATTTAAAGTGGTACGCGAGCTGGGTTTAGAACGTCGTGAGACAGTTCGGTCCCTATCTGCCGTGGGCGTTGGAAGATTGAAGGGGGCTGCTCCTAGTACGAGAGGACCGGAGTGGACGAACCTCTGGTGTTCGGGTTGTGTCGCCAGACGCATTGCCCGGTAGCTAAGTTCGGAATCGATAACCGCTGAAAGCATCTAAGCGGGAAGCGAGCCCTGAGATGAGTCTTCCCTGA
>NZ_JWLV01000015.1 GCF_000808535.1 Vibrio sinaloensis | reverse complement strand
GAGTCCCGTCCACTCCGCCATTTATACTAAGCCCTAGTCGAAAGACTAGGGCTTTTTTACGTTTCAGATTTCCGAAAATACTGCGTACTTTTTCACGGACCGGAATATCGAACCATCGAGCCCGAGCGTTCACCCATGGAATCAAGTATCAATTCAATCACTTTGCTACTTATTTGAAAGCCTAGTCTTGCGACTAGGTTTTCGTCGTTTCTGGGTCAAGAAAACTTCTGTGCTGACCAATGACTCTCAGCCGTATTATCCAAATAGCCTGCTATTGTTTATGAACAAGCTCCGTAAGAACAAGAAATAGCGAGCTTTGTTAAACGTTACTTGCCTTCGCGTGTAAGAGAGCTCTAATTGGATGTAAGCCTAGCCATTCTGAACCGCCAGTCTAAAAACGTCTTTGGCCTGTGACTTTCCTACAGCTGAACTTATACCAATAAGCTTTGTTTCATGCTCATATGCTAATCATTAGAAAAGTTTAGGCGGAGGTTTTCATTACTTTGTTGAGGGCTCTGGAAGGGAAACCAAGAGGTTAAATTGTAGGCGTATTCTTTCAATTCCCCAATTTGCTCTGTATACAAAAAAGGCCAGCACTGGCTGGCCCTAACTCATAATGCTCTATGAGAGTTAAAGAATAATATCTCTGACTTCTGGGTCTTTGCGTTCAAGGTAGTGAATTGATTTGATACGGCGAATCGTGCGGCAACGACCGCGAATCAACAGAGTTTCTGTCGTTGCGATATTGCCTTGGCGTGTAATACCTTCTAATAGGTCCCCTTTAGTGATGCCCGTGGCTGAAAACACAACATTATCACTGCGTGCCATGTCTTCCATCTTTAAGACTACATTCGCTTCAACACCCATCTCTTCACAACGTTTTAGCTCTGCAGCACCGTAGATGCGGTTTTCTTCGCTATTCCCTTTTACTTCATGTCGTGGGAGTAGTCGTCCATTCATATCACCGTCCAATGCACGAATGACAGCGGCGGAGACTACGCCTTCTGGAGCGCCACCTACACAGTACATCGCATCAACTTCACTGTCTGGCATACAAGTCAGGATCGATGCTGCTACGTCGCCATCAGGCACGGCGAAGACTCTGACACCCATTGATTGCATTTCAGCAATGACATCATCATGACGTGGCTTTGCGAGCGTTATGACGACCAAGGTATCGAGTGTCTTGTTCAGTGCCTGAGCGATATTCTCTAGGTTCTCTTTTAATGGCTTATGGAGATCGATACAGCCTTTTGCGCCAGGACCAACAACGAGTTTCTCCATATACATATCTGGGGCTTTCAAGAAGCTTCCTTTTTCTCCTGCAGCAAGAACGGCTAACGCGTTAGACTGACCCATTGCGGTCATACGCGTCCCTTCTATAGGGTCGACTGCAATATCAACCTCATCGCCCCCGATACCGACATTTTCTCCGATATAAAGCATTGGCGCATCATCGATTTCACCCTCACCAATAACAATCTCACCGCTAATCTCGGTTTTATTAAGCAGGGTACGCATAACTTCAACAGCCGCGCCGTCTGCTGCGTTTTTATCGCCTCGGCCTAGCCATTTATAGCCAGCCAAAGCAGCGCCTTCTGTTACTCGAGAAAATGCCATTGCTAAATCGCGTTTCATGATAGCTCCAAAGTAAGGGGGAATGAGAAAATCGGCAGGATTCTAACACAATGACAGGAAAACGTTTGCTATTTCGTGTAATTTGAATTGAACTCGATCAAAGCAGCGTCGAAATTCCTCGGGTTCGCACTTTGAATCTCTTTCAGTCAGGGGATTGTCAAGCTGTGCTGTTTTTTTGACCGAATGGCACAAAATATCGAATATAGGGCGTGTTTATCATTCTCGGGCTGAGTAGAATGAAGGTATTGAGTGGAGAGCCCTTCACATAAACGAATAACTAAAGGTAGGCTAAGATGTCTTTTGAAGTACTAGAACAACTAGAAGCGAAAATCCAAACAGCAGTCGACACTATTTCTTTGCTACAGATGGAAGTTGAAGAGCTGAAAGAAGAGAAAGAAAAGCTTGCTCTTGAGGCGAATGAGCTACGTTCTAGCCGCGAAGAATTGGAGCAAAAGGCTCAACAGATGCAACAAGAACATGCTGCATGGCAAGATCGCATCCGTAACCTTCTAGGTAAAATGGATGAAGTCGAGTAAGTTGAACACTTATCTGTGACAGAATTGAAAAAAGGTTGGCGAATGCCAACCTTTTTACGTTTTATCGATTATGAAGCGGAAGGTCGAACACCTAGTGTATGACACAGAGCGTATGTCATTTCCGCACGATTAAGCGTATAGAAATGGAAATCTTTCACACCTTCGCGACTGAGCACTCGGATCATATCAATCGCTTGGCTAGCACCAACTAGCTGGCGAGTTGTCGGATCATCATCCAGACCTTCAAACTGTTTGGCCATCCAACTTGGTACTTTTACGTTATTCTGTGCAGCAAAGCGTGAGGCTTGCTTGAAGTTTGATACTGGCAGGATGCCCGGCACTATTTCTACGTCGATTCCGGCTGCGACACAGCGGTCACGAAATCGTAAATAGCTCTCTACATCAAAAAAGAACTGGGTGATGGCACGGTTTGCACCAGCGTCGACTTTGCGTTTTAGGTTCAGAAGATCAGCTTGCGCACTTTTCGCCTCAGGGTGGACTTCTGGGAAAGCGGCAACCGAGATATCAAAGTCATGACGCTCTTTTAATAATGTCACAAGATCGGATGCGTACATCTCAGGCTTACCACCACCTGGAGGAATATCGCCACGCAGTGCAACAATACTTTGAATACCGTTGTTCCAATAGTCATCAGCGATTTGAATGAGTTCTTCACGGTTCGCATCAATACAGGTCAAGTGTGGTGCTGCGACCAAGCCAGTTTCAGCTTTGATTTCTTTGATGATTGAATGGGTACGGTCACGTTCGCCTGAGTTAGCTCCATAGGTCACAGAAACAAACTTCGGCTTTAGTGTTTTTAGGCGGTGCACAGAGTTCCAAAGCGTCTCTTCCATTTTCTCGCTACTTGGCGGAAAAAATTCAAATGACACATTGATGTTGTCAGAAAGTTCAGCGATATTCTGGTTTAAGGCGTCAATATGACCTGCGTGTGTGTATCCCATCTTACTCTCCCTGTGGCAACTCTGCCCGCTCAAATCCAAATCTTTAAATTGACGTTTAGACGTCTATATGTCTACAGGATGTCTTGAATACCATTTAATGTCAATAATCTAATTATGAATTTTATTCAAGTTGATCATGAGTGATATTGAAGTTCACTTTACTGGAGTTCTCTGTCTATGATTTTAGACAGAGTTTGCAAGTCAGGATAAAAAAGGGCTGCAAAAGACAGCCCTAGGTAGGTTTAAAGGAAGCTAGAGAGTAGATTGAGATCCGATTGAATCGCGCCAGAGGTCACTTCTCTTCCTGCACCTGGTCCACGGATAACGAGTGGGTTGTCTTTGTACCATTTGCTCTCAATCGCGAAAATGTTGTCACATGGCAGTAGATTAGCCAGTGCATGTTCTTTGCTTAATGCTTCTACGCCGACGCTCGCTTGGCCATTTTTCTCGAGACGGGCAACGTAACGAAGCACTTTATCTTCACGCTGTGCTTTCTTGAGTCGTTCCGCAAGTAGTTCACTGAGCAATTGACTCTTGTCTAGAAAGTCATCGAGCGAGAGCGCTGCCAACTCTTCAGGGACTAGACTTTCGACCTTGACGGCTTCTGGCTCTATGGCTAACCCTGCTTCACGGGCAAGGATAACCAGTTTACGCATAACATCCGAACCATCAAGGTCGTTGCGTGGATCGGGCTCGGTAAGGCCTTGTTGCCAGGCTAAATCAACTAACTCGGCAAAAGGTACCGAACCATCATACTGCTGGAAAAGCCATGAGAGCGTTCCAGAGAAGATTCCTGACAGTGCTTGGATATCATCCCCACTTTCTCGCAAATCACGCACTGTGTGGTTGATAGGAAGTCCTGCACCGACAGTTGCGTTGTATAGCCAATGGCGATTTATCTTTGCGAAGGCATCTTGGACTTTATGATAATATTTGCTTGAAGCCGAACCCGCGACTTTGTTCGCCGATATTAGATGCATACCTTGCTCTGCAATTTTCAAATATTGGCTTGCTAGCTCTTTGCTTGCGGTGACATCCAAGACGACGACATCATCGTAACCTTGAATCGCGCCAAGCTTGGTAATCCACTCTCCAGGTTGGTACTCGGTGGCTTCATCGTCAAAGCGGGCACTCACTGAAGCGGCATCAATGCCTTGCGGGTCAAACCAATATGTTTGGCTGTCGATGACAGCAACTAACTCAAAGTTCATACCGCGGCGCTTTTCCAGTTCGGTTTTTTGTTCAGCAAATAGGGTTAGCCAGCTTGAACCTATATTCCCTTTGCCACACAGGGCGATGCCAACGCGTTTTTGAGCTTGGAACAACTGGCTGTGAATAGCTTTTACTAGCGGAGTCGTGTCGGTTTTGCGTAAAACGGCGACTAAGCTCAAGCCAGATTGAGATTCAGAAACAAATTCAACAGGCGAGGATTTCAGCTTTTGATAAAAACCATAACAGTGGTTGGCGTTTTTGGTCACTCCTGCACCTACTGCTGCGACCAATGAGTAGCCTTCCTTTAGTTTAATTTCCGCTTCGATTGCGGCATCTTGCAGGTGTTTTAGTGCACCGCCGGCAATTTCTGCGGTGTAAGCAAGGCGCAGAGTATGCTGATCGTGTTGAACCTCGTATGTCAATGGCTCAAGCTGAGCGCGTTTCAGGCCTGCGAGGACTTCTTTTTCGAGTCGAGAAAAATCATGGCCCGCAGAAAAATTGAGTTGGATAAGCAGCACTTCACTGAGTGAGGAAATGATCTTTGCTCCTCGACCAGAGGCTAATACACGCTCTATGCGAGTCGACCCCCACTCTGGCTCGTAGCTACAGCGAAGATGCAGATCCATTGCGCTTTGAGCGACGGGTTGTAGCGTTCTGCTATGCAAGACAGGGGCAGCGAGACGAGCGAGTTCACTGGCTTCATCCAGTCTGAGTAGTGGCAGTAAACATGCATCACTCACGATACGTGGATCCGCGCTGTATACCCCTGCAACATCACTCCAGATTGTCACGCGGCTGACTTCAGCCAGTGCCCCAATGACGGTTGCGGAGTAATCGGAGCCGTTTCTACCAAGCAGCGCGGTTTGGCCGTGGTTATCTTGCGCCATAAAGCCGGTAATCACCACTCGGTGATGAGCATGCTGTGCCAACACTTCCTTTAATAGCGGGTATGACGCACCTCGGTCGACTTCTGGCTGAGTCCCGATCTCTGCTCGTAAGAAGGCGCGAGCATCTTGTGCAACGGCGTTTAGGTCGCTTTGGTTAAGGAGTGCCGCTAGGAGGCGTGATGACCATACTTCACCGTGGCCAAGTACCGCCGCTTTCTCCGCGTCAGTGAGTGGCGCGGTCAGTTCGCCTAATGTTGAAAACTCATCATGAAGTATTGCCAACAAGGCGTCTTGTTCGTCGGATGCGATCAGCTCTTCAATCAAGGAAGTTTGGAATTGGCGGAGGTTTTGTAGCACTTCATGCGCTAGTCGACCATCTTTGTTGAGGGATTCAATAAACTCGATCAGTCGGTTGGTGGTTTTTCCTGCTGCAGAGACGACAATCAGGTCTTCGCTGTTAGAGTACTCTTTTAAGATGGTCACTACGCGGCGGTAACATTCGGGATCGGCGAGGCTACTGCCGCCAAATTTGTGCAGCTGACGAGAAGCAGTCATTAGCATGCCTCCTTGGTTTGATTAAAGGCGCGGTCTAAGTCTGCAATCAGGTCACTGGCATCTTCCAAACCGACTGACAAGCGGAGCAACTGATGAGTGACTCCCGCTTCTGCAAGCGCCTCTTCACCCATCGCTCTGTGTGTCATCGAAGCTGGGTGGCAGATCAAACTCTCTACGCCACCCAAAGACTCGGCTAGTGAGAAGAGTTCGAGCTGGCCAACGAAGTGTTTGAGCTGCTCAAAGCTTCCTGCAAACTCAAAGCTGAGCATAGAGCCAAAGCCAGACTGCTGTCGTTTCGCTATTTCGTGTCCTGGATGATCCGGAAGACTCGGATGATAAATGGCTCCAACAAGGTCTTGGTTTTTGAGGTACTCAAGGATTTGCGCCGAACTTTCTTCATGCACCTTCATGCGAGCCCCTAAGGTGCGTATGCCGCGTAGGGTCATATAACTGTCAAATGGAGTACCTGTCGCACCGATACAGTTGCCCCACCAAGCAAGCTCCTCTGCATGTTGCTCGGTTTTAGTAACGACCACGCCACCAATGACATCTGAGTGGCCATTAATGTACTTGGTGGTTGAGTGAATAACGAAGTCTGCGCCTAATTCGAGAGGCTTTTGGAACACTGGTGTTAAAAAGGTATTGTCGACACCGACGAGTGCACCAACCTGTTTTGCTTTGGCGCATACCTTTGCGATATCGACTACGCGCACTAAAGGGTTGGAAGGGGTTTCAATCAGGATGAGTTTCGGCTTTAGCGCAATGGCGGCATTGAGCGCTTGCTCGTCCGATTGATCAACAAACTGCACTTGGAAGTCACCTTTCTGTGAGCGCGTGTTGAATAAACGGTATGTGCCACCGTAGCAGTCATGAGGCGCGATGATGAGGTCATCTGGGCCCAAAAATGCAGACACCCATAAGTTGAGCGCAGAGGTGCCACAATTTGTCACTACCGCGCCTTTGCCTGACTCTAACTCAAACAATGCGGTTTCAAGCAAGCCGCGGTTTGGGTTGCCTGAGCGGGTATAGTCATACTGAGGAACTTCACCAAAGGCTGGAAAGCCATAGTTTGTCGAGAGGTAAATAGGGGGAACAACAGCGTGGTGTTGAGTGTCTGATTCAATACCAGTACGTACGGCAATGGTGGCTGGCTTATGGGCGCTCATAAGTGTTTCCTTTCGAACAGTGGTGACAACTTGTAGGGAATACGATATACCTGATGGATGTTAGATATATGTTATTCCATCTCCATATCTCACCACTTTACTTCTCATTTCTAGAGACGTCAACACTTCTAGACGTCTATATGTCTTTGCTTGTGGCTATAAATACCGCTAAAATTGCGCTTTACTCAACTAAACATAAAAATGAATTAAGGTGCGCAATGGCAGACTGGAATGGCGAATACATAAGCCCATACGCTGAGCATGGAAAGAAAAGCGAACAAGTAAAGAAGATCACGGTTTCTATTCCATTGAAAGTATTGAAGGTATTAACGGATGAGCGTACTCGTCGTCAGATTAATAACCTACGCCATGCAACAAACAGTGAGTTATTGTGTGAAGCATTTTTACATGCCTATACCGGTCAGCCACTACCAACGGATGAAGATTTAAGAAAAGACCGCCCAGATGATATCCCAGCAGAAGTGAAAAAACTGATGGAAGAAATGGGGATCGAGTACGAAGCGTTTGACGAAGAATAAAAGCAAGCCTTGATTGGCTCACAATAGGTAACAAACGCACCTCTTAATTTGCTGTCGTCGATTTGTTTCAGATACTAAAAAGCCGCTGACTTTAGGTTAGCGGCTTTTGGTTTTCAGAGGCGTGACGATTACGCTTCCATGTAGCCTTCAGGCATATCGATACGTGCAACGCCAGAGTCTACGGCCGCTTGTGCCACAGCTTTAGCAACGCGAGGTAGTAGGCGAGCATCCATTGGTTTTGGAATGATGTAGCTTGGTCCAAACTCTAAGTGGTCTACGCCCGCAGCTTTAAGGACTTCTGCTGGCACTTCTTCTTTCGCCAGTTGACGAATCGCATCAACCGCTGCCAGCTTCATTTCATCATTGATTTCACTAGCACGAACATCCAACGCTCCACGGAAGATGAATGGGAAGCAAAGAACGTTGTTCACTTGGTTTGGATAGTCAGAGCGGCCTGTACCCATGATGAGGTCATCACGCACTTCATGCGCCAGTTCCGGTTTGATCTCTGGATCAGGGTTAGAACAAGCAAACACAACAGGTTTGTCGGCCATCAGCTTTAGAGCCTCAGCCGGAAGTAGGTTAGGACCAGATACACCTAAGAACAGGTCCGCGCCTTCGATCACATCTTCAAGCGTGCGTTTATCGGTATTGTTGGCGAATAGCTGCTTGTACTCATTTAGGTCGTCACGACGAGTATGAATGACCCCCTTACGGTCAAGCATATAAATCTTTTCACGCATCGCGCCACATTTGATCAGTAGCTCCATACAAGCCACAGCGGCAGCACCAGCGCCCAAACAAACGATCGTCGCCTCTTCTAGCTTTTTACCTTGTAGCTCGATCGCGTTAAGCATACCTGCTGCGGTGACAATTGCCGTACCGTGTTGGTCGTCGTGGAAAACTGGAACATCACAACGTTCAATTAGTTGCTTTTCAATTTCGAAGCAATCCGGCGCTTTGATGTCTTCTAGGTTAATACCACCAAAGGTGTCAGCAATGTTAGCGACAGTGTCAACGAACTCTTCGATAGTGCGGTGTTTGACTTCAATATCAATCGAGTCCAAACCAGCGAAGCGCTTAAATAGCAGTGATTTGCCTTCCATAACTGGTTTTGAGGCCAGCGGACCTAAATTACCTAGACCAAGAATCGCAGTACCGTTGGAAATAACCGCAACCATGTTGCCTTTAGACGTATATTTGTAAACATTGTCTGGGTTTTGCGCGATCTCACGAACGGGCTCCGCTACACCTGGGCTGTATGCTAACGCGAGGTCAGTTGCGGTCTCCGCAGGTTTGGTTAGTTCAACAGAGATCTTACCGGCTGTTGGGTAAGCATGGTAATCCAACGCCTGTTGACGGAATTGTTCTTCAGGGGATAGTTCTTGGTGATTGTCAGATGACATAGGTGTAGGTACTCGTTATTAATGTTTGGAAAGGGGGAATCCATTCTAGAGTAACTAAGTCAAGCTGCAAAGGTCAGAATGCGACCTGTAACGCCAAAAGGTGTCAATTCACTGGAGATTAGACCAGATGAATAGAGATGTCGCTAGAAATTCTCAATATTGATGAAGCAATACACTGCGTTAATAGAGACTTTTCTGAACGTGAAAAACAAAAAAGGACGCCAGAGCGTCCTTTTTAGATTCGGTTAAGAAGTGATTACTTCTTGCTTGATAGAGCACCGAAACGCTTGTTGAAGCGATCAACACGGCCGCCTGTATCAACGATACGTTGCTTACCAGTGTAGAATGGGTGACATTTGTCACATACGTCTAGGTGGATTGACTCTTTAGCTAGAGTTGAGTTGAACTCAAAAGAGTTGCCACAAGAACATGTTGCTTTAACAGCTTTGTACTCTGGGTGGATACCAGCTTTCATGGGAGAACCTCTAATATAGGCCGTGTCGCTATCCGAATCTTAGCCGGACACCACACGTAGTTAAAAAATAGCTTGGATACCGCTGCCATTGGCGAGCCATATCTCTAAGGCGCGCTATAGTAATGAATCCATCTCCCTGAATCAACCCGTTTACAGAGAAAAGTGCTACTTTTTTAGCCGAATATGGCAAAGGCGCTTGTTGGTATTCACTCGAGCCAAGTTTTGGTCAACAAATCCCGTCTCTTTCTACTTTGGACCTTTTCCCTTACACTGGTTTGGTCTCACTTTACACTTCTTTAATGGCTATTATGCGACCAACGATTGCGCGAGTGGCGTTACCGGTTCCACTGGACAAACAGTTTGATTATCAGATCCCTTCGCATGCGTTTCCGATTATTGGCGGGCGAGTGTCGGTGCCGTTTGGTCGACAAACTCTGGTTGGTGTGGTTACCGCGTTGGTGAATGAGTCGGAATTTGGGGTTGATAAGCTCAAACCGATCAAACAAGTACTTGATAGCCAACCTGTATGGCCAGATACGCTTTACTCTTTGTTGTATTGGTGTAGCCAGTTCTATCAGTACCCGCTGGGCGATACCTTACTTAATGCTATGCCGAGTGCCTTAAGAAAGGGCAAGCCTGCCGATTTTGCCGCGTTGGTGGAGTGGCAACTGACGTCGCTGGGGCGTGACCAATTCATGCAGGGGTTCGGTCGAGCAGTACAACAGGCGAAAGTGATGCACATGCTCGAGCTTGGACCTGTTCCTCACCAGGCGTTTATTGATCAAGACATCAGTTCTAGCGTTCTAAAAACGTTAAGTGAGAAAGGGTGGATAGAATCGATTGAGCGCAAACCCGTTATTCGAGATTGGAGCCAAGATGTTGAAGCGCCTGTTGAGAAGCCGAAGCTCAACACTGAACAAGCGGTGGCGATTGCGACCGTCAATAGTACAGATGGCTTTGGTTGCTTTTTGCTGGAAGGAGTGACGGGGTCAGGTAAAACCGAAGTGTATCTGAACTTGATAAAACCTGTACTTGAGAAAGGAAAGCAGGCGTTAGTCCTGGTTCCGGAAATTGGCCTTACTCCTCAAACCATCAATCGATTCAAAAAGCGTTTCACGGTTCCTGTTGAAGTGATTCACTCAGGATTGAATGATAGCGAAAGATTGAACGCGTGGCTGTCGGCTCGAGACAACGCGGCGGGGATTGTTATTGGTACTCGGTCAGCATTGCTCACGCCGTTTCACAACTTGGGCATTATCATCGTTGATGAAGAGCATGACGCTTCGTATAAACAGCAAGACAGTCTCCGCTACCATGCTCGGGATGTTGCGGTTATGAGAGCGAACAAAGAGCAGATTCCCATTGTGCTTGGCTCTGCGACCCCTGCGCTGGAAACGCTCCACAACGCACTGCAAGGCAAGTATCACCATTTGATCCTCTCTAAGCGTGCGGGTAATGCGACGCCAACCACCAACAAAGTACTAGATATCAAAGGATTGTACTTAGAGAGTGGTCTCTCTGCGCCTTTGATTGCTGAGATGCGTAAGCACTTACAGGCTGGCAATCAAGTGATGCTGTTTCTTAACCGACGTGGCTTCTCTCCGGCTCTTATGTGCCACGAATGCGGTTGGATTGCAGAATGTAAACGTTGCGATGCCTACTATACCTACCACCAGTACAGTAATGAGATTCGTTGCCACCACTGCGGATCTCAGCAACCCATTATTCACCAGTGCCAAGGATGTGGCTCGACGCACTTGGTGACGGTCGGTGTCGGAACTGAGCAATTAGAAGCACAACTCGCGCAGCTATTTCCAGATTACAAAGCGATACGAATTGACAGAGACAGCACTCGCAGAAAAGGGAGCCTTGAGTCCGCGCTCTCTGCGATCCGAAATGGTGAGTATCAGATCCTTATTGGAACCCAGATGCTTGCCAAAGGGCATCACTTCCCAGATGTCACGTTAGTCGGGCTGTTGGATGTTGACGGCTCCCTCTACAGCAGTGATTTTCGCGCTTCTGAACGTTTAGCTCAGCTATTCATTCAAGTTGCTGGCCGTGCAGGGCGCGCGAGTAAACCTGGGGAAGTTGTGCTGCAAACCCACCACCCTGAACATAGTTTATTGCAGGCGCTACTAACCAAGAGCTATCGTCATTTTGCAGAGACCGCGCTTCAAGAGCGCAAACTGGCGATGCTACCGCCGTATACATTCCTTACCTTGTTTCGAGCTGAGGCCAATCAAAGCCCATTGGTCGAAGAGTTTTTGCGTCAAGTCCGTCACACCTTAGAGGCTCATCCGCTGTTTGATGATGGTTGCCAAGTGTTAGGACCGACGCCCGCCCCCTTGGCCAAGCGTGCTGGCAAATACCGTTGGCACTTACTACTGCAAACCCAGCAACGCTCTACGATGCAAAAATTACTGTCGAGCGCCAAGCCTGTCATTCAAATGCTGCCTAGCGCGAAAAAAGTGCGTTGGACTTTGGATATTGAACCGCAAGATCTCAGCTAGTCCTTTTGGGGGATTCATTCGTTTGCGTTATCAATGTTGGATTAATTAGTTGCTGCAAGATTAATGATTTGCATGTTTTTCATTTATTTGTGATTGAGATCTTGTTTGAGCTGCTCGTTTTGTTAAATCTCCCGTAACTTTGAATGACGAAATGAATAAACTAGACCAAGTATTACTTGACTATGCCCACGATATCGCGGCAAGTTAATCGTTTGCTTCGTGCAAATGAACCATAAGAATGAGCTTTAGCTCATCATCGTCACTCCCGACAATCAGAACGAGAGGATGTGACTCAACAAGGTTTAGGTGGCACCGCGCTACCAATGTTGGAAATTGAAGAGGGTAAAATTTTTATGGCGACAATGAAGGATGTTGCCCAGCTAGCAGGCGTTTCGACAGCGACGGTTTCTCGTGCGTTGATGAATCCCGAAAAAGTGTCTTCTGCCACCAGGAAACGAGTAGAAGATGCAGTGCTAGAAGCTGGATACTCACCGAACTCTTTAGCGCGTAATTTGCGTCGCAATGAGTCCAAAACCATCATTGCTATCATTCCAGACATCTGTGATCCCTATTACACAGAAATCATCCGTGGAATCGAAGACGCAGCAATGGAACATGGCTACATCGTTTTACTTGGCGACAGCGGCCAACAGAAAAAACGTGAAAGCTCATTTGTGAATCTCGTCTTTACCAAGCAGGCAGATGGCATGTTGCTACTTGGTACCGACCTTCCTTTTGATGTCAGTAAGCCAGAGCAAAAAAACCTGCCTCCGATGGTGATGGCATGTGAATTTGCACCTGAGCTAGAGCTTCCTACAGTTCATATCGACAACTTAACATCGGCGTTTGAGGCGGTGAACTATTTGACGCAAATGGGGCACAAACGTGTCGCACAAATTTCCGGTCCAGAATCCGCGGTTTTGTGTCAGTTCCGCCATCAAGGTTATCAACAAGCGCTGCGTCGTGCGGGCATCACCATGAATGCCAACTACTGCACTAATGGAGACTTTACCTTTGAAGCGGGTGCGAAGGCGGTTCGTCAACTACTTGCGCTCAAAGAGCCGCCTACCGCGGTATTCTGTCACAATGATGCGATGGCCATTGGCGCGATCCAAGAAGCGAAGAAGTTAGGGCTACGGGTCCCACAAGATTTGTCTGTCGTTGGCTTCGATGACATTCAGTTCGCCCAGTATTGCGATCCGCCGCTAACCACGATTTCTCAGCCAAGGTATGAGATTGGGCGCCAAGCCATGCTGATGATGCTTGAGCTGCTTCGAGGGCATGATGTACGTGCTGGTTCAAGGCTGCTCGAGACGAATCTTGTGGTTAGAGAGAGCGCGGCGCCACCAAGAGTACTGTAACGACACCCAAAAGCGGCGTATTTTGCTGCGCCGCTTCCATTTCCCCTCTGTCATCGTTTGGCAATCTGCATTACCATATCGGCAGTGGCTCACCTATGATTGATGTACAACAGTGGCAAACAAAGATTATGTAAAACGTGGCCGAGGCAGCAGTGGGCGTAAACCTACACGCAAACAAGCGGCTCCTCGTCGAAAACCCTGGCGTAGTGGACTTATCGCCATTCTATTGGTGTCTGTCTTTGGTTATGGCTTGTATACCCTAAGCACAGACCCTGAACCGCCAGCACCTGTTGTCGAAACAAAACCTAAGCCAAAGCCGAAACCAAAAGCGACGCTACCTCCTCCCCCTGAAGAGAAATGGGATTACGTTGAAAGCTTGCCAAACCGCGAAGTGGAAGTGCAGGCGAAGGAGCAAGTGGTTTCCGAAATCCCTTACATCATGCAGTGTGGTGCGTACAAAAACGCTCAGCAAGCGGAAGCTCGCAAACTGGATATCGCATTTCAGGGTATCAATAGCAAAATCCGCAAAAAAGAGGGCAGCAGTTGGTATCGCGTGGTACTGGGGCCTTACAAATTTAAGCGTGATGCAGAGCGAGATAAGCATAAACTTCAACGCGCTAAGATCGAGCCTTGCGCGATTTGGAAAGAAGCACAGTAAAACACAAAAAACGAACCTCTCGGGGTTCGTTTTTCATTTCTATCTCAAGGTTGTTCCCTTGAAATCCTCTTTGGGTAGCCTCATATAATCTTTAACACTGAGATTAAAACAACTATGAGGCCCTACTCGTGACTACCATTGTATCTGTACGTCGTAATAACAAAGTCGTCATCGCTGGTGATGGACAAGTATCTCTAGGTAACACAGTAATGAAGGGCAATGCGCGCAAAGTGCGTCGCCTCTATAACAACAAAGTTCTAGCGGGCTTTGCTGGTGGCACGGCTGATGCTTTCACGCTGTTTGAAAAGTTTGAAAGTAAGCTGCAGATGCATCAAGGTCATTTGACCAAAGCAGCAGTGGAGCTGGCAAAAGATTGGCGTAGCGATCGCGCACTTCGTAAGTTAGAAGCTCTGCTAGCAGTGGCTGACGAAACAGCATCACTTATCATTACGGGTAACGGTGATGTCGTTCAGCCTGAAAACGATCTGATTGCGATTGGTTCAGGGGGCAACTTTGCTCAAGCCGCGGCAACGGCACTGCTTGAGAACACTGAATTAGATGCGCGTGAAATCGCAGAGAAATCACTGAAAATTGCCGGTGATATCTGTGTATTCACTAACCATCACCACACTATTGAAGAACTAGAAATTCCAGCTGAGAAAATCGCTGAATAACCAAAGATAGTGGCAAACAAATTTAAGGAAACTGATTATGTCTGAAATGACTCCTCGCGAAATTGTTCATGAACTAAACCGCCATATCATTGGTCAAGAAAACGCGAAACGCTCAGTTGCGATTGCGCTGCGTAACCGCTGGCGTCGTATGCAGCTTGAAGAGAGCTTGCGTGTTGAAGTGACACCGAAGAACATCCTAATGATTGGTCCAACTGGTGTAGGTAAAACAGAAATCGCTCGTCGTCTGGCGAAACTGGCCAATGCGCCATTCATTAAAGTTGAAGCGACGAAGTTTACCGAAGTTGGCTACGTAGGTAAGGAAGTGGAAACCATCATCCGCGATCTGACAGACGTAGCAATCAAAATGACGCACCAGCAAGCGATGGAAAAAGTAAAATTCCGTGCTGAAGAACAAGCCGAAGAGCGCATTCTTGACGCGCTACTGCCGCCAGCGCGTGATGCTTGGGGCCAGAATGAGCAGCAAGATGAAAGCTCATCAAACACTCGTCAAATCTTCCGTAAGAAGCTGCGTGAAGGCAAGCTAGACGACAAAGAGATTGAAATTGATGTGGCTGCGCCGCAAATGGGTGTGGAAATCATGGCACCTCCGGGCATGGAAGAGATGACGAATCAGCTTCAAGGCATGTTCCAAAACCTCGCGGGTGACACCAAGAAGAAGCGCAAGCTGAAAATCAAAGATGCATTCAAAGCTTTGACGGAAGAAGAAGCGGCAAAACTGGTCAACCAGGAAGAGCTAAAAGAACAGGCAATCTTTAACGTTGAGAACAACGGCATCGTCTTCATTGATGAAATCGACAAGATCTGTAAGCGCGGTGAAAGCTCAGGCCCTGACGTTTCTCGTGAAGGTGTACAGCGTGACTTACTGCCTCTAATCGAAGGTAGTACAGTGTCAACCAAGCACGGCATGGTTAAAACAGACCACATTCTGTTTGTGGCTTCAGGTGCATTCCAAGTGGCGAAACCATCAGATTTGATTCCTGAGCTGCAAGGTCGTCTGCCTATTCGTGTTGAACTTGAAGCACTTTCAAGCAATGACTTCAAACGTATTTTGACGGAGCCAAAAGCGTCTCTAACAGAGCAATACGTTGCGCTAATGAAGACCGAAGATGTTGATATCGAGTTTACTGAAGACGGCATCACGCAAATCGCTGAAGCGGCGTGGACGGTTAACGAAACCACGGAAAACATTGGCGCTCGTCGCTTGCACACTGTAATGGAACGCTTGATGGATGAGATCTCGTTTGAAGCGACAGATAAATCAGGCTCTAAGCTAACCATCGATGCTGACTACGTGAAAGCTAAACTGGGCGATACCATTGAAGATGAAGATCTAAGCCGCTTTATTCTTTAATCAGTGAAGTATTGAAAGCGCCGACCTTAAGGTCGGCGTTTTTGTATCTGTGGCTCATAAATAAGATTTGTGTATATTTCGGAAAAAACATGTAATTAATGTGAATCTTTCGATTATTCCTAAGTTAAATGTTTTGTTACATTTAACGCCGTTGAAGCGAGTCTCTATAACATTCTGTTTTTGTTTGGTTTTAAGAGAACTCATTCAACGTATAGGAGAATTAGAATGAACGATATTGGCTTAGGACAGACAACGAAAGTCGAACAGCGTCGCCAGATGCTACACCGAGGAATAAAAGCCGCGGTATTTGGTGTGCCGCTGCTCGCATTGGGTTTAACGATTAATAGCTCTGTTTTGATGACTGACGCGGGTTACAGTTACGTGCATCAAAACAACATCACCGGTGAACTGGATGTATTCACCGAGCCTGGAATTCACTTCAGAATGCCGTTTCTTTCCAAAATCACTCAGTATGATCAGGTGATTACGGTTTCATTCGGCAACAGCAAAGGGGAAGACTTTTATCAACGTCTTGATCCCGTGCAAGTGCGTTTTGCCGATACTTATATTGGTCAAATCCCGGTGACATTTCGCTTCAAATTGAGTAATGATCCAGAAGCAGTGAAGAAAATGCACCGAGAGTTTCGCAACAACAGCAACTTAATTGATGCCTTGCTGGTGAAAAATGCGCGTAACGTGACGGTGATTACCGCAACTCAATACACTGGTGAAGAGTTCTTTCAGGGTGGGCTGAACCAGTTTAAATCTAAGCTTGGCGATCAACTGCGTGATGGCATCTACACCACAGAGCGTCGTCAGGTTGAAGTCGAACAGTTGGATCTTGCTCCAGTAGGGGTTGATCAATCGAATGCTAATCAGTTGCAACGCACCAATCAGCTGGTCTGGAAAACCGTGCCAGTTGTGGACTCAAGTGGTCAACCGATTCGTCAAGACAACCCTCTGCAGCAGTACGGTATCCAAGTGACTCAGGTAACCATTGGCGATCCTCAGCCAGAGAAGCAGCTTGATCAGCTATTAGCGGACAAAAAGCGTTTGGTTGCCGACCGTATCCGTGCAATTCAGGAGCAAGAGACGTCGAAAGCTCAAGCTGAAACTGAGCAGTTGCGAAAAGAGATCCAGCGAACTCGTGAAGTACAAGACGCTCAGCGTCAGAAGGAACTGGCGATCATTGCTCAGCAGAAAGAGGTTGAAGTAGCGAGGCAAATTGCAGAGCGTGAGATCGTTGAAGTTGAAAAAACCAAACGTCTTGCTGAAGTCGAAAAAGAGAAAGAGCTCGCGATAGCAGAAGCCAACCTAGCCATCCAAAAAGCGAATGCGCTATCGGCAGAATTTGAAGCCAAAGCGATACTTGAAAAAGGTCGGGCTGAAGCAGAAGTTCTAAAAGCGAAGTACGCCGCATTGGGCGCTAACCGTGAAGTGTACCTAGCGGAGCTAAATCGCGATGTGGCGAACTCGTTGTACAGTAATTTGCAGAACTTCCAAGTTCAGATGCCGCAAAACTACATCGGTGGTAGTGATGAAACAGGCTTAAAAACCAACTTGGACGTAATCACTGGCTTTGGCGCCTTGGGGCTTATGGACCAAACGAAGAAGGTGACCCAGCAATAGGTACATGGGTAACCTAAAGCTCGAGAAGGTATGAAAAAAGAGGCTGATAGTATCTATCAGCCTCTTTTTGATTTTAGCTTGTCTCTTAAATCATAAAGATAAAGATTACCGCTAGGGCAGAAATTAAACCTGCAAACGCGTAACACGCCACTTTGCCAACGACACCAGTATGGAACTTAAGGTCGTGCATACCGTGGTGTACACGGTGCATGGCATGCCACATTGGCAGTGCGAGTGTACCGATAATGAACAGTGCACCAATGATGCTGGTGGCAAACTCAGACACACGCTCATAACTTAGTGCATCAGCATTGATGACGCCTAAAGGTACCAAAATACCCAGCACTAAAATCGTAACAGGTGTAATCATCGCAAACCAAGTACCACCTGCGCCAAATAGGCCCCACCAGATTGGCTCATCAGAACGCTTTGGTGCTCTATCTACTGAAAAATTTGGTTTCATTGTTAAAGCTCCTTACACGATGACCAAGACGACAAGTGAGATGAAAGCGACAGCAGCCCATTGAGTCAGAACAATGATCTTCTTATCGACAGGCTTACCTTTCAAACGAATCGGCATTACCTGAGGCATCATGCTGAAGAAGGTTTGTGCGTGCAGGAGGCTACCTAACAGAGCCACGATGTTAATCGCTACTACCACAGGGTTAGCCATAAAGCCGAGCCAGGTTTGCCATGCTTCTGGGCCTTTTACGAGTGCGCCAAGACCAAATGTCAGGAACAAAGTAAATAGCACCAAAGGCAGTACGGTTGCTTCACGCAGCATGTAGAAGCGGTAAAACGGATGATCTTTCCACCATGTACGTTTTACTTCACGAACGTAAGGTTTACGGTTACTCATCTTACGCCTCCTCTGCTGTTTTTGTTGGAGTGCCATCAGGCTTGAACATGGAGATAACGAAGTCCATTGAAGACTCTACTTTGCCTTGGTTTACCGCTGCTGCTGGGTCTACGTTTTTCGGACACACTTCAGAACAGTAACCGACGAAGGTACAACCCCAAGCGCCATTCTCGCCATTGATTAACGCCATGCGCTCATCTTTACCGTTGTCACGGCTGTCTAGGTTGTAACGGTGTGCCAGAGTGAGGGCTGCAGGGCCGATGAACTCAGGGTTCAAACCAAACTGAGGACAGGCTGCGTAGCACAGACCACAGTTGATACAGCCAGCAAACTGCTTGTACTTCGCCATTTGCTCTGGTGTTTGTAGGTTCGTGCCGTCTTCTGGTTTGCGGTCGTTACCAATGATGTAAGGTTTGATGGCTTCTAGGCGCTCGATGAATGGCGTCATATCAACGATCAAATCTTTCTCAATTGGGAAGTTTGCTAGTGGCTCGATCTTCACACCATTTGGGTAATCACGTAGGAAGCTCTTACACGCAAGTTTAGGCACGCCGTTGACCATAATGCCGCAGGAACCACAGATCGCCATACGACAAGACCAGCGGTAAGACAGGTCTTTGTCTAGGTTGTCTTTGATGTAGCCAAGCGCATCAAGCGTTGACATGGTTTCATCAAATGGCACTTCAAAGGTTTGAAAATGCGGTTCTGCGTCTTTCTCTGGGTCATAACGCAGAACTTCTACTTTTTGGATGCGATTTGCTGACATTATGCTTGCTCCTCTGCCTGCTTCTCTGCCGCTTGCGCTGCTTCTTCTGCAGCGGCTTTCTCTGCTGCTTCACCGTATAGACGTGCTTTTGGTTGTGACTTAGTAATCGTCACATTGCTGTAGTCGATACTTGGTGCAGAGTCTTCTTTGAAGAATGCGAGAGAGTGTTTCAGGAAGTTCACGTCATCACGCTCTGTACAACCATCGTCTAGACGCTGGTGCGCACCACGTGACTCTTTACGCAAGATTGCAGAGTGAACCATCGCTTCTGCCACCTCTAGGCCGTAACCGACTTCGATAGCGTAAAGAAGGTCTGTGTTGAACACCTTGCCTTTGTCTTTGATGCTAATGCGCTTGTAACGCTCTTTCAGCTCAGTGATTTTTTCAATCGTTGCTTGCATTAGATCTTCTTGGCGGTAGATACCACAACCTGCTTCCATGGTGTGACCCATTTCAGTGCGGATGGTTGCCCAGTTTTCATCACCTTCTTGGTTCATCAGTGCGGCAATGCGCTCTTCAACTGCTTTCACCTGAGCTGCAATTGACTCTTCGTTCCAGCCTTTAAACTCTGCTGCACGTTTCACTGCCTGCTCACCCGCAACGCGACCGAATACCACGAACTCAGCCAGCGAGTTAGAACCTAGACGGTTTGCACCGTGAAGACCAACAGACGCACATTCACCAACCGCGAACAGACCTTTGATGCGAGTTTCACATTCGCCGTTGGTTTCAATACCACCCATGGTGTAGTGAACCGTTGGACGAATTGGAATTGGCTCTTTTGCAGGGTCAACGTTCACGTAAGCTTTCGCTAGTTCACAGATAAACGGGAGACGCTCTTGCAGATACTCTTCACCTAGGTGGCGAAGGTCTAGGTGTACGACATCACCAAGAGGGTGTTTGATGGTGTTGCCTTTTTGCTGTTCATGCCAGAACGCTTGCGAAACTTTGTCTCGAGGACCAAGTTCCATGTATTTGTTTTTAGGTTGACCCACTGGAGTCTCAGGGCCCATGCCGTAGTCTTGTAGGTAACGATAGCCATCTTTGTTAACGATGATACCGCCTTCACCACGACAACCTTCAGTCATCAGGATACCTGTGCCAGGAAGACCCGTTGGGTGGTATTGAACGAATTCCATATCACGTAGAGGAACGCCGTGGCGGTAAGCCATCGCCATGCCGTCGCCCGTTACGATGCCGCCGTTGGTGTTACAGTGGTAAACGCGACCTGCGCCACCTGTTGCCAATACAACGGATTTTGCTTTGATGGTCACTAATTCACCTTCTGACATGTGAATCGCGATCAGGCCTTGAACCTCACCTTCATCAACAAGCAGATCCACAACAAAATACTCATCAAAACGTTTGATGTTGTCGTACTTCATCGACGTCTGGAATAGGGTATGAAGCATGTGGAAGCCAGTTTTGTCGGCAGCGAACCAAGTACGTTCTACTTTCATGCCACCGAAACGGCGAACGTTCACTTCGCCGTTTTCTTTACGGCTCCATGGACAGCCCCACTGTTCCATTTGAATCATTTCACGAGTTGCATTCTTTACGAAGTACTCAACGACATCCTGTTCACAAAGCCAGTCACCACCGCCAACGGTATCGTTGAAATGGTTGTCTAAGCTGTCTTCATCCTTGATAACTGCGGCTGAGCCACCTTCTGCAGCGACCGTGTGAGAACGCATCGGGTACACTTTAGAAATCAGAGCAACTTCTAAGTCAGGGTTTGCTTCAGCTGCTGCAATAGCAGTGCGAAGACCAGCGCCGCCTGCGCCGATCACTGCGATATCTGTGGTGATAGTTTGCACAGTTATCCTCCAGTGTGAAATTGCGGAAATATCCGCTTGTTATAATAAAATGGGGTTACTCCCCAAAAGTGGTAGGGTTAGTGTAGAAGAGCTTTTTTTCAGAAAAATTGATGTAATTAGGTTTTTGCTCCACTAATGCATGTAAGAGCATAAATTTTGCAGGTTATGTGACTGCAATCACGGCAAAGGATTTTATGACTTTTTGGCTTGCGAGGAACTTTGTTAAACGGCTGTTGCGTGACATTACAGGCATGGATAGTTCGTGTTGCGACGGATGTTTTTTGAGCTGTAATACGCGAAATGCTTGCTTCATATTTGCCCATTTTAATGCTGCTTTGAAGCATCTAAGTCGGTAAAATGGCGCTCACTAGGCAAAGAAGAACAAAATTGATACTTTGCCGCCATCAAACATCTAAAGAGAGTTCCTATGAACCAAAATTGGCAGCCCACCGCTTCGGTAGAACAATTGCGTCAGCGTGCGCATTTGTTGAACCAGATCCGTCAGTTTTTCCTAGAGCGTGATGTATTGGAAGTTGACACACCCGCAATGAGCCATGCGACGGTGACCGATGTTCACTTACACACGTTCCAAACGGAGTTTGTTGGTCCAGGTTACGCCGACGGCAGTAAGCTCTATTTTATGACGAGCCCAGAGTTCCATATGAAGCGCCTCTTGGCGGCGGGTAGTGGTTGTATTTATCAGATCAATAAAGCATTTCGTAATGAAGAGAATGGCCGTTACCACAACCCTGAATTCACTATGCTCGAGTGGTACCGAGTTGGCTTTGATCATCACCAGTTAATGGATGAGATGGACCACCTACTGCAACGGGTATTGAAGTGCGGCGCTGCTGAGCGAATGACTTACCAGCAAGCTTTCATGGACGTACTTGGTGTGTGCCCGTTAGAAGGTTCGATGCAGGAACTCAAAGCGCTGGCGGCAAAGCTGGGGTTGAGTGATATTGCAGAGCCTGAAGACGATCGCGATACCCTGCTGCAATTGCTATTTAGCATCGGTGTCGAAGCTAAGATAGGCCAAAAGACTCCGGCATTTGTTTATGATTTCCCAGCCTCCCAAGCCGCTTTGGCGAAAATAAATCGACAGGATCCAAGGGTCGCCGATCGTTTTGAGGTCTACTTTAAAGGGATTGAACTGGCAAACGGCTTCCATGAGCTGGATAACCCCAAAGAGCAGTTGAAACGTTTTGAGCAAGACAACGCTAAGCGCGTTGAGATGAGGCTAGATCCTCAACCGATTGATCATCACCTGATCGCTGCTTTGGAATCGGGGCTTCCAGAGTGCGCGGGCGTCGCACTGGGCGTTGATCGCCTGATTATGCTGGCGATCGGCTGTGATCACATTGATCAGGTAACCGCTTTCCCATTCCCAAGAGCGTGACGAAATACGCAACAGATGGGGATTGTGCGTGCATTTGGCTCGCTTAGGCACCTTAACCTCGCTATACTCCCAATCTGAATTTTAGTCTAGAGCTGCTATCGCCTTCATATTTGAAGTAGCAGCTCTATCATCGAAGAGCACAGGACATGCAAGAGTACATCGCATTTTTTCAAGAGAACATGATTCTATCTCTGGTATGGGTAGGTCTTTTGGTCGCCCTTATCATGAACATCGTTAAGTCTGCGACAGCAGCCTACAAAGAAATCACTGCCAACGAAGTGACCACCCTGATGAACCGTGAGAATGGTGTGGTGGTTGATATTCGTGCGAAAGATGAGTTCCGCAAAGGTCATATTACCGATGCAGTTCACATTTTGCCGTCTGATATTAAAGCAGGTAACTTTGGTAGCCTTGAAAACCGCAAAGGTGACCCAATCATCGTAGTATGCAAGACAGGTCAAACGGCGCAAGAGAGCGCTAACCTTCTAGCGAAAGCAGGCTTTGAAAAAGTGAACTTGCTTAAGAATGGTCTTATTGCTTGGAATGAAGCAAACCTACCTTTGGTTAAAGGTAAGAAGTAATTTACACAACGAATGCTTGGAGCGTTGATTGAAAAGTCAGCGTTTATCGCTGAGAGATGTGAAGACTCCCACGAAATAGCGTGGAAACCTAGTCAGCGTAAGCACTCTCAGTTAGTCTCGAAACAGACTCGTAATTCAAGATTAAAGGATTTTTATAATGGCTGAAGCAGCACCGCAACAAGAAGCTCAAAACTTCGCAATTCAACGTATCTTCCTAAAAGACGTTTCTTTCGAAGCGCCAAATTCACCAGACATGTTCCAAAAAGAGTGGAACCCAGATGTGAAGCTGGATCTAGACACGCAAAGTCGTGAGCTGGGTGAAGGTGTTTACGAAGTTGTGCTTCGTTTGACTGTTACTGTGAAAAATGCAGAAGAGACAGCGTTCCTATGTGAAGTTCAGCAAGGCGGTATTTTCACAGCAGAGAAAATGGAAGCGGGTCAACTCGCTCACTGTCTAGGTGCGTTCTGTCCAAACATTCTATTCCCATACGCTCGTGAAACGATTTCTAGCCTAGTTGTTAAAGGTACGTTCCCACAACTAAACCTTGCACCAGTTAACTTTGATGCACTGTTTATGAACTACCTACAGCAACAAGCTCAGGCGGAAGGCCAAGCGGAAGCTTAATTGACTGACTCTGTTTTTACAGAGCGGGAATCAAATGCACAGAGTATCTTCATGTTGATGCGCTGTGCATTTTTTCTTTAAGTAGAGTGGAGTTTTCAGCGTCTTACTCATCAAGGCGATGACAACTGGATTCTAGTCACTTACACGACAATCAGGCGGAACAATGACAGATAAAAATACCAACAATGCCTACGGTAAAGAGATTTCAATGGTGGTTCTTGGAGCGGGGTCATACGGCACCTCGCTCGCGATCTCGTTGGCTCGCAACGGTGCGAACATCGTAATCTGGGGGCACGAGCCAGAACACATGGCGCGTTTGGAAGCCGATCGCGCTAACCATGAGTTTCTACCTGGTATTGATTTTCCAGAGAGTTTAATCGTTGAGTCTGATCTAGAAAAAGCGGTTCAGTCTAGCCGTGACCTTTTGGTTGTCGTACCGAGCCATGTGTTTGGTATTGTATTGAACAGCGTGAAGCCTTTCCTGCGCGAAGATACGCGCATCTGCTGGGCAACGAAAGGGTTGGAGCCAGAAACGGGTCGTTTGTTAAAAGATGTGGCTTACGACGCGCTAGGGGAAGGCTACTCACTGGCAGTGTTGTCTGGCCCGACGTTTGCGAAAGAGTTAGCGATGGGGATGCCAACGGCTATCTCAGTAGCTTCGCCAGATGCCGAGTTTGTTGCCGATCTTCAAGAAAAGATTCATTGCAGTAAAACATTCCGAGTGTACGCAAACAGTGACTTTACTGGCATGCAGTTGGGCGGCGCGGTGAAGAACGTGATTGCAATTGGCGCGGGTATGTCAGATGGCATTGGTTTTGGCGCGAACGCACGTACCGCATTAATTACCCGTGGTCTCGCGGAAATGAGCCGCTTGGGCGCTGCTCTTGGTGCACAAGCGGAAACGTTTATGGGCATGGCGGGTCTGGGCGATCTGGTACTGACTTGTACAGACAACCAATCGCGTAACCGCCGCTTTGGTTTGGCTTTAGGTCAAGGCAAGGATGTGGATACGGCACAGACGGAAATTGGTCAGGTGGTTGAAGGCTATCGCAATACCAAAGAAGTGTTCTTGTTGGCTGAACGCATGGGCGTTGAGATGCCAATTGTTGATCAAATCTATCAAGTATTGTATCAAGGAAAGGATGCGCGACTCGCTGCGAAGGATCTTCTTGCTCGCGATAAGAAGGCAGAGGCATAAGGCTACCCAGCCACTAGAGGAAAGATCGTATCTAGCAACAAGGATTGGATACTAGGAAAGCACATGAAACATTGCGAAAAAAAGAACGTCTGGCAAGCGATTGTTCGTGAAGCAAGAGAGCTCTCGGAGCAAGAGCCTATGCTTGCGAGCTTTTATCATGCCACGATCATTAAACACGACAGCTTAGCGTCGGCGTTGAGCTACATTCTTGCCAACAAGCTCAATACTGCTTCAATGCCGGCTATGGCGGTACGTGAAGTCGTTGAAGAGGCGTTTAATGCCGATCCAAAGATTACCGAAGCCGCAGCTTGTGACATTTGCGCGACGGTAAATCGAGATCCAGCGGTCGCAATGTACTCAATGCCGTTACTCTATTTAAAAGGGTATCACGCGCTGCAAGGGTATCGCGTTGCTAACTGGCTTTGGAAGCAAGGTCGAGTCGCTCTTGCGACGTATCTTCAAAACCAAATCTCTGTGGCTTGTCAGGTGGATATTCACCCAGCGGCCCGCATTGGCCGTGGCATCATGTTAGACCACGCAACGGGTATTGTGATTGGTGAAACCGCTGTAGTGGAGAATGATGTCTCCATCCTTCAAGATGTGACACTTGGCGGTACAGGTAAAGAGTGCGGGGATCGTCACCCGAAAATTCGCGAAGGCGTGATGATTGGTGCTGGGGCGAAAATTCTCGGCAACATCGAGGTCGGTGAGGGTGCTAAGATTGGTTCTTGCTCCGTAGTATTGCAACCCGTGCCTGCTCATACGACCGTGGCAGGCGTGCCTGCCAAGATTGTCGGTAGACCGAAAACCGATAAGCCGTCATTGGATATGGACCAACAATTCAATGGTAAATCCCAAAGCTTTATTGGTGGCGACGGGATATAGCCCTTGGAAAACGATCATCTAAGAAGCCAGCTAGTTATCTAGCTGGCTTTTTTTGTTTCATAGGTTCATTAAAGACAGCTGGTCATCGATTGGTTTAGCACTTTGGTACATTGGGTTCGAGTTATCGAAACCGAGCTTGGTTTCTCTCAGTGTGACTTCTTCTTTTGCCGTGAGAAAAGCCTGGAAAAATGAGTGTGTTCTTGTCAGATTATTTTTGAAGAAGGCTTCACCAAAGAAGGTGAATTCTGCGGTATTGGTGCATCCAAACGACGGGTGGTTAGGATCGGAGGCGCTAATGACTAGGGTGTTTAAATCGGCAAGCTGACTCACGAAGTTGCCAGAGAAGCAGGCTGAAACCACGACCACTCGCCATTTTATCCCTGAGTTGTCTAGCATCGTCTTGAGCTCTTTAGGCGAAATGGTTTCGTTGTGATTTGGCCCAAAACTCACATTCAAGCCAAAGCGAAATTCACCATGCCCAGAGAGGTAAAGAAACAGAATATCGTTGTCGACATCCATTTGCTGGCCAATAGCGGTGAGGGTTGCGGACAAGTTGTCTGATGTCGCCATCGGGTAATCATTTTGAGTCTGGCGATTGTTGACCAATAGTAGCGAGCGCCCTTCGGTTTCAAACCGTTGATCAAATAGCTGCTGGACATAACTGACTTCTTTCATGAATACGTTCTGGGAAGAGTCCGCAGCAAAACCCACAAAATACATCTCAACCTTATCAGGGGACTGCGGGGTGAGATTCGTGCTTTGCGCTGTGACCAATGCTGGCTGCGCATCCAGCAGCGCTTGGTTAACGCATCCACTGAGTATCAGACAAAGAAATAGGTTCGCAATGAGCTTGGAGGTTGGTCTCGTCATCAGGGGAAATGTCCTTTAGTCACATAGAAGGGCATATAGTGACGTGGTTTCGCACACAATTCCTTTTGCTTTTATAAAGTTACGACGGAACTCAAAATGGCAGGCACTAAAAAGCCGAATCCATGGATTCGGCTTGTATGGGATAGCGCGGTAATTAGCCTAGCTCTGCAAGCTCGCTGAGTACTTCGTCTGCCCACTCAATCCAAGCTTGGCGAACCAGAAGATTGCGGCGCAATGTTAAGCGCTCAAGACGTTGCTGCTTGTCCAAAGTAGATGGTGTTGAGTAGTACGCACTTTCAATTTCTTGGTAATGCGCAACGAGTTTGCGAGACTCCTCAACCAGCTCTGCTAGCTGAACTCGGTATGGTGCCGATGGTTGAACGGCGCACGCCATGAGTTTTGCTGAGAACTCATCACGCACTGTTGGGTGCGCAGTTGGTTGGTCGAACCATTCACCAAGCGCTGTGCGACCCGCGTCTGTGATGGAGTAAACCTTGCGATCAGGTTTGCCCTCTTGAGGTTCTAATACGCAAGTTACAAGCTCGTTTTGAGCCATTTTGTTAAGCTCACGATAGACTTGCTGGTGGCTAGCTTTCCAGAAGTAGCCGATGGTTGCTGAAAATTCTTTGGTGATATCGTAGCCAGTAGCATCGCGTGTGCTCAGTACTGTCAGAATAACGTGTGGTAATGACATGTCTTCAATCCAAATGGTCAATAAACTCAAATACGACTGCTTAGCTACTGTTGTGCTTCTATGGCACTTAATAATCAGTGGAATACCGTATGAGGTAATCTTTAAGCAGCGCCAACATATGTTGGCCATGTCACCTTAAAAAAGCCGTTTATCACCTAGATCGAATCACGAAGGAGTCGAAGAAACTGTATGTTAAGAATTGTTATATACATACAGAGGACGAGTAGTATATCTAAATAATAAGCATAAAGTAGAATAGAAGGACAAAATATACCAAAAAACTGATAATTTTCTCAATAATTGAAAAATTCGGTTTATAATTCTTTTTATTGGTTATAAAAGTCCTCTTTTATTAGTGTTTTTGCTGTTTATCTATTAACCAATAGCGAAGAATAAAAAAGGGCTAGCCTTTCAGCTAACCCTTTGCATAGAGTGGAAATGGACACTAACCAGTGTTACGCATGCCAGCAGCAATACCCGCAATGGTCACCATTAGCGCTTCTTCAAGCTCTTCTGTCGATGCTTCTTCACTCTGACGAGTGCGGTACAGAAGCTCTGCTTGAAGCATGTTCAAAGGCTCAACGTAGATATTACGTAGGCGAATCGACTCTTGTCCCCACGGATCGCTTTGCATCAAGTTTTCGTTGTTCTCTACGTTGAGCACAGCTTTGATGTCTTTCTTAAGCTGGTCGCGTAGACGATCACCCAGAGGCTGAAGTTTAGGATCGACGAGACGCTCATCGTAGTAGCGAGAGATCTCGATGTTACACTTGGTGTACACCATCTCTAACATGCCTAGACGAGTTGAGAAGAACGGCCACTCGCGACACATCTCCTCAAGCAGCGCTTGGTGACCTTTGTCGACCGAGTACTGAATAGCTTCACCCGCGCCCAACCATGCAGGAAGTACCAGACGGTTTTGACTCCACGAGAAGATCCACGGAATCGCTCGCAGGCTTTCTACGCCGCCTTTAGGGTTACGTTTTGCCGGGCGAGAGCCAAGCGGTAGTTTGCCTAACTCGAGCTCTGGGGTTGCTTGACGGAAGTATGGAACGAAGTCTGGCTCGCCACGTACAACGCTGCGGTATGCTTCACAGCTGACTTCAGACAGTACGTCCATCAGATCACGCCATTCTTGTTTTGGCTCTGGTGGCGGTAGCAGGTTCGCTTCCAAGATAGCGCTGGCGTACAGGTTGAAACTGTTTACCGCAACATCGGGTAGGCCCAGCTTAAAGCGGATCATTTCACCTTGCTCAGTAACACGAAGACCGCCTTTTAGGCTCTTCGGTGGCTGAGATAGCAACGCAGCATGAGCAGGCGCACCACCGCGGCCAATTGTACCGCCACGACCGTGGAAGAGAGTAAGCTCCACGCCTTCTTCTTCAGCCACTTTCACTAATGAATCCATCGCGTGGTACTGAGCCCAGCCTGCCGACATTACACCCGCGTCTTTTGCTGAATCAGAGTAGCCAATCATTACCATCTGGTGGTTTTGGATAAATCCGCGGTAGAGGTCAATCCCCATCAGTTGCTTGATTACAGATTCCGCATTGTTCAAATCGTCTAGAGTTTCAAACAATGGACAAACGTCCATACGGTATGGGCAACCGGACTCTTGAAGCAGCAGGTGAACGGCCAGTACGTCAGAGGCTGTGCGTGCCATTGAGATGACGTAAGCACCGAAAGCTTCACGCGGCTGAGCGGCGACAATCTTACAGGTATCCAGGACTTCTTTGACTGCCTCTGATGGTTCCCAATCACGGGGAAGAAGCGGGCGTTTCGAGGCCAATTCGTTGGTCAAAAAGGCAATCTTATCTTGTTCGCTCCACTGATCGTAATCACCAATGCCCAAGTAGCGAGTCAGCTCAGACAGCACATCTGAGTGGCGAGTGCTTTCTTGGCGAATATCTAGGCGAACGAGGTGAACTCCAAACGCTTTAATGCGACGAAGAGTATCTAGCAGCGAGCCATCAGCGATGATACCCATGCCACATTCATGCAGCGATTGGTAACACGCGTATAGTGGCTCCCAAAGTTGTTCGATACGCTGCAGAGGAGCCTTAACCGCCAGTTTTTGGCCGTGGACTTTCGCATCTAGAATCTCTTTGGTTTCGTTGAGCAGGTTACGTAACTCTTTTAGAACCGCACGGTAAGGTTCGTGCTCGTCTTCTCCGGCAAGTGCGCGAATGGTGTCGTTACATTTGGTCATCGACAGTTCGCTAACAAGCTCATTGACATCGTTGAGGTAAAGATCGGCCGCTTTCCAGCGAGAGAGAAGCATCACTTCACGAGTGACGGTATGAGTGACGAATGGGTTACCGTCGCGGTCACCGCCCATCCAAGAGGAGAAGTGTACAGGGCGAGCATCAATAGGCAGCCCTTCACCAAGATAATCTTTTAGACGACCATCCATCTCACGCAAGAAATCTGGTACTGCTTCCCACAGAGAGTTTTCGACAACGGCAAAGCCCCATTTTGCTTCATCAAGAGGCGTTGGGCGCTGCTTACGAATGGTATCGGAATGCCAGCTCTGAGCGATTAATTGCTCAAGGCGACGTTCTGTTTTTGCTCGCTCTTTGACTGATAGGTCACCGAGCTCAAGCTTGGATAGACACTCATTGATCTTAACAAGCTTGTTGATCATGGTGCGACGCGTGATCTCTGTTGGGTGAGCGGTCAGGACAAGTTCAATATTCAGTTCACGAACCGCTTGAGCGGTGTCTAACTTGCTGATGTCGTTTTGGCTCAACTTAGAAAAAAGCGTATTGAGGGCGTCTGGTTCACAAACGTGTGCATCACAATGACGAGAGATAGTGTGGTACTGCTCTGCCATGTTGGTCAGATTGAGGAATTGGTTGAATGCATGGGCAACAGGGGTCAGCTGCTCATTTGGAAGGTTTTTGATTTCCTCGATCAAGCTGTCTCTATCAGCCTGATTACCAGCTAGGGCGGACTTGGAAAGTTTACGAATCGTTTCTACTTTCTCTAGAAGTTCCTCACCATGTGCATCCTTGATGGTGTTACCGAGCAAGTGTCCTAGCATGCTCACATTGCTTCGCAGAGCAGAGTATTTCTCGTTCATTGTCATCCTGCCTTGTAAAAAAATTACATCCAATGTTCTTTTGTTAAGCAAACAATCTAGCGAAAAATGTCGTGCGGAGTCAATTATCGCATGCAAAGTTTGCAAATATTATGAAAAGGAATGTAACCCAAGTAAGCAACAGATTGATGTGAAGTATGCTGAAATTTTATTACAAAAAGGGCTAGCTACACTCAAGCTAGCCCAGTTGTCATTTGGATTTAGTCAAAGCAATAACGGTACATGGCTTTGGATAGGACATCGATGGTCGGGTCAATAAATTCGAATGCCAAGAATTCATCTGGCTGGTGCGCTTGATCAATGGACCCCGGTCCGAGGACGAGTGTCGGGCAAAGCTGCTGCAAGAAAGGCGCCTCGGTGCAGTAGTTGACGGTTTCTGAGCTTATACCACAGATCTCTTCGACACCACCAATGAAGGGATGGTCGTGCTGACATTCGTAACCAGGGATAGGCTCATGCAGAGGGGTGATATCAATTCGCCCTGGCCATTTGGCTTCGACCTCTTTGAGTGCGCCGCGCAGCATATCGTCTAAGCCATCCAAACTGATTCCAGGT
Source organism: Vibrio sinaloensis (assembly GCF_000808535.1). GTDB lineage: Bacteria > Pseudomonadota > Gammaproteobacteria > Enterobacterales > Vibrionaceae > Vibrio > Vibrio sinaloensis_D. The sequence goes on along the minus strand of NZ_JWLV01000015.1, from coordinate 41,622 downwards.
AAAGGGCGGACATCATAATGCAGTTCGCAACAGCCACAGATGCGGTTGGCGCTATCCCCACCGTGAATATGGCCCAAGTTGAGCGTTGGGCTTGGAATGGCAAAGCCTGGGTGATGATATTCCTTGATCAGCTTGTCTCGCAGCTGCATTAATGCAAACAGGACTTCATGCATGATCTCAATAGCGTTCACTCCCAAAGCGGGGTCAGATGAATGGCCGGATTTACCAGTCACGCGCACGGCATTAGCAACATGGCCTTTATGGCCGCGAATCGGCACTAAGCTGGTGGGCTCACCAATAATGCAGTAATCCGGTTTAAACGGAGCATTGTCAGTAAAGTGGCGTGCACCGAGCATCGTCGTCTCTTCATCGCAGGTAGCTAAGATGTACAGCGGCTTTGTCTGTTTGCTCCAATCGACTTTTTTGACTGCCTCAATAATAAAAGCGAAGTAGCCTTTCATATCGGCGGTGCCTAGCCCGTAAAAGCGATTGTTTGCTTCGGTCAACGCGTGCGGGTCAAAGTTCCATCGTCCTTCGTCAAAGGGGACGGTATCACTGTGACCGGCGAGTAGCAGCCCTCCCTCACCTGCGCCTTTTTTAGCGATGAGGTTGTACTTCCCTGATTCCACTTCCGTCAGTTCGACTTGGAATCCAACGTCTTTCAACCATCCTGCAAGTTTCTCAATGACTTGCGCATTACCTTCATCCCAACTCGGGTCGGTCGAGCTAATAGAAGAGGTAGAAATTAGGCCCTGATAGACCTCTTTGAAACTCGGCAATTGCATATTTAGTTTGCTTTCCCTGTTGACATAAATCAATTTAGAAGGTAAAACACATAATAAATCACTTTTAATGAATAAAAAACCGATAAAAGCGATGTTTTTGTAAATTTGTAGTCACTCTTCTGAGTGGTGTTTTTTGAAAAAATGGATGTCGAAATGCTGAAAACCACAATCATTGGCGCAAGCGGTTACACCGGTGCAGAGTTGGCGCTCATGGTGCACAAACACCCTCGACTTACGCTATCAGGTTTATATGTGTCCGCCAATAGTGTGGACGCTGGTAAGAGCATTTCACAGTTGCATCCTAAATTGGCTGGCGTAATCAGTGAGCCTGTGCAGCCGCTAAAAGATGTGACTGCTGCAGCGAAGGCTTGTGATGTGGTGTTCTTAGCGACCGCACATGAAGTGAGCCACGATTTGGCTTTCCAGTTTTTAGAGCAAGGATGTCAGGTTTTTGACCTCTCGGGTGCGTTTCGCGTGAAAAGAGAGGGCTTCTACAGCGAGTTCTATGGCTTTGAACATCAGTATGAGCACCTGCTTGATAAGGCATCGTACGGATTGGCAGAGTGGAACGCGCAAGAGATTAAACAAGCACAGCTCGTTGCCGTTCCTGGTTGTTACCCGACGGCATCTCAACTGGCTATCAAACCACTTATCGAAGCACAACTGCTTGATACGGTGCAATGGCCAATTATTAACGCCACGAGTGGTGTTTCAGGTGCAGGAAGAAAGGCGACATTAACCAACAGCTTTTGCGAAGTGAGTTTACAGCCCTACGGCGTGTTCAATCATCGCCATCAGCCAGAAATCGCAAGCCACTTGGGTCGCGACGTAATTTTTACGCCACATTTGGGCAATTTTAAGCGCGGCATTTTGGCCACGGTAACAATGAAGTTGGCCAGTGGCGCAACGGAACAACAGGTTGCGACTGCATTTGCAAAAGCATACGAGGGTAAACCTGCAGTACGTCTTCTCGAATCGACACTGCCCTCAATCCAAAATGTAGAGAATTCACCTTTCTGCGATATCGGCTGGAAGGTTCAGGGTGAGCACGTCATCGTTGTTTCAGCGATAGACAACTTACTCAAAGGCGCATCGAGTCAAGCGATGCAATGTTTAAACATCCACTACGGATTTCCAGAGTTAACTGCCCTTATTTAGGCGTAAAGCTTAAGCAAGTAGGTAAAGGGACGAGTAATGACAGATAACAAACAAACTCCATTAGTGATCAAATTAGGCGGTGCTGCACTGTCTTGTACTGAGACTCTTAGCCAGGTATTTGGTGCGATAGCCAATTATCAAAAGCAGGCTCAGCGACGAATTGTGATCGTCCACGGAGGAGGTTATCTGGTGGACGATCTAATGGCTCAACTGCAACTAAAGACCGTGAAGAAAGAGGGGCTGCGCGTGACACCGTACGAGCAGATCCCAGTTATCGCAGGCGCTTTGGCCGGTACCGCAAATAAAATGCTACAGGGTCAGGCGATCAAAGATGGGTTGAACGCAGTAGGCTTAAGCCTCGCAGATGGCGGCTTGTGCAAAGTAGAAGAGTTGGACCCTGAGTTGGGGGCGGTGGGCAAAGCGACACCGGGCGACTCATCAGTACTGCAAGCCGTTTTAGAAACAGGGGCATTGCCGATCATCAGCTCAATTGGCCTGACGGCGCAGGGGCAAATGATGAATGTGAATGCTGACCAAGCGGCTGTCGCGGTGGCTGGTGCGTTGGATGCAGAATTGGTGTTGCTATCGGATGTGAGCGGTGTGCTCGACGGTAAAGGCCACTTGATTAAGAGTTTAAACGCGCAAGAAGCGCAAAGCTTGATTCAGGGGCACGTCATTACTGACGGGATGATCGTTAAGGTAAACGCTGCACTAGAAGCCGCCAATGACTTAGGTCGCCCAATTGAAGTTGCCACTTGGCGCTACCCTGAAAAATTGGTCGAGCTGTTTGCAGGCCAAAGTATTGGAACTCAGTTTCTGCCAAAGCAGTAACGAGAATGAATTAGCCTTAACGCAAATGCGGTAAGGCAAACAGAATAACTAGGAAGTAACCCGTAGCACTGACCGCCAAGCGCAGCGCCGGGATTTGGAGAAAAGAAAATGAGCAAAGTTCAAGTTAATAAAGTTGTTGTCGCATACTCTGGCGGTCTGGATACATCGGTCATCATCCCTTGGCTGAAAGAGAACTACGATTGTGAAGTAGTAGCCTTTGTTGCCGATGTTGGTCAGGGCGAAGAAGAGCTTGCTGGCATTGAAGAAAAAGCGAAAGCCTCTGGCGCCTCTGAATGTTACATCGCTGACCTAAAAGAAGAGATGGTCGCGGACTACATTTATCCAACACTGAAAACAGGCGCCTACTACGAAGGGAAATACCTACTTGGTACCTCAATGGCTCGTCCAATCATCGCTAAAGCTCAGGTTGAAGTTGCACGCAAAGTGGGCGCTGATGCCCTATGTCATGGCTGTACGGGTAAAGGTAACGACCAAGTCCGCTTCGAAGGTGCTTTTGCGGCACTTGCACCAGACCTACACGTTATCGCACCTTGGCGTGAATGGGACCTAGTGAGCCGTGAAGAGTGTCTCGACTATTTGGCTGAACGTAATATTCCTTGTACTGCATCGTTAACGAAAATTTATTCACGTGACGCAAACGCATGGCATATCTCTACAGAAGGTGGCGTACTAGAAGATACATGGAATGCACCAAACGAAGATTGCTGGGCTTGGACTGTGGATCCAGAACAAGCTCCCAACGAAGCTGAGTACGTATCGCTAAAAGTAGAAAAAGGTGAAGTCGTTGGAGTTGATGGTGAGCAGATGACGCCATACAACGCACTGGTTTACTTAAACGAGAAAGGGGCGAAACACGGTATTGGTCGTATTGATATCGTTGAAAACCGTTTAGTGGGGATGAAGTCTCGCGGCTGTTACGAAACGCCAGGAGGCACCATCATGATGGAAGCCCTACGTGCCGTTGAACAGCTTGTTTTGGATAAAACGTCCTTTGAGTTCCGTGAAGAGTTGGGCGTCAAAGCTTCTCATCTTGTTTATGATGGTCGTTGGTTCACGCCACTGTGTAAATCTATCCTAGCGGCGTCAGAAGAGTTGGCGCAAGATGTGAACGGTGAAGTGGTTGTGAAGCTATACAAAGGCCAAGCAACCGTGACTCAGAAGCGTTCTGACAACAGCTTGTACTGTGAAGAGTTTGCTACCTTTGGTGAAGATGAAGTGTATGACCAAAGTCACGCAGAAGGCTTCATCCGCCTCTACTCGCTCTCGAGCCGTATCAGAGCTCTGAAAAATCAGAAGTAACGCTTCCCACTGATTGATACAAGCCCACTTGGACGCCAAGTGGGCTTTTTCTTTCTTTGGATATTAATTAAGCTGTCATGAATAAATATGTAAAAATAATGAATTAATACTTTATTTTTAGTTTGATTTGCCGTAACTTTGAACCATCATAAAATACTGAAGATAATTCAGAGTCTTTTTTAGCAATACAGCTACTAGCACAAATAGTGAGCACTGGTAATCAGGAGAAACGCGATGGCATTATGGGGCGGAAGATTTACCCAAGCGGCAGATACGAGATTTAAAGATTTTAATGACTCATTGCGCTTTGATTACCGACTAGCTGAGCAAGATATTGTCGGCTCTATTGCTTGGTCCAAGGCTTTGCTTTCCGTTAACGTCTTAACAGAAGAAGAGCAGCAGAAGCTTGAGTTAGCTTTGAATGAACTCAAGCTTGAAGTGATGGAAGATCCGAATCAGATCCTTCGTTCAGATGCGGAAGATATTCACTCTTGGGTTGAACAGCAACTGATCAGCAAAGTGGGTGATTTAGGTAAAAAGCTCCACACAGGGCGTTCGCGTAATGATCAAGTGGCGACCGATCTCAAGCTCTGGTGTCGTCAGCAAGGTCAGCAATTGCTTATGGCGCTTGATCGTTTGCAATCGCAAATGGTATCCGTGGCGAAAGTACACCAAGACACAGTGCTCCCTGGCTATACGCACTTGCAACGTGCTCAACCGGTCACGTTTGCGCATTGGTGTTTGGCTTATGTTGAGATGTTTGAGCGTGATTACTCTCGTCTAAATGATGCCATTCATCGTCTTGACACTTGCCCACTTGGTTCTGGCGCATTGGCTGGTACCGCATACCCAATGGATCGTGAAGAGCTTGCACATAGTTTAGGCTTCCGCCGTGCAACACGTAACTCGCTTGATTCAGTTTCGGACCGTGATCATGTGATGGAACTGATGTCGATTGCGTCGATCTCCATGCTGCACCTTTCGCGTCTTGCTGAAGATATGATTTTCTACAATTCGGGTGAGTCGAACTTCATCGAACTGGCTGATACCGTCACGTCTGGTTCGTCATTGATGCCACAGAAGAAAAACCCAGATGCCCTTGAGCTGATTCGTGGTAAGACCGGTCGCGTCTACGGAGCCCTAGCTGGAATGATGATGACAGTGAAGGCGCTGCCGCTCGCATACAACAAAGATATGCAGGAAGACAAAGAGGGCTTATTTGACGCACTCGATACATGGAATGACTGTATGGAAATGGCTGCGCTCTGTTTTGACGGTATTAAAGTCAATGGTGAGCGTACGCTAGAGGCGGCGAAACAAGGTTACGCGAACGCGACTGAACTGGCTGACTACCTTGTAGCGAAAGGAATTCCATTCCGTGAGGCGCACCATATTGTTGGGGTTGCGGTTGTCGGAGCGATTGCTAAAGGCTGCGCACTAGAAGAGCTCTCCATCGCTGAACTGAAAGAGTTTTCAGAGGTGATTGAAGAGGATGTGTACGACATCTTAACCATTGAATCTTGTCTCGAGAAGCGCAGTGCATTGGGAGGGGTCTCTCCAAAACAAGTCGCACATGCGGTTGAGCAAGCGGAATCGCGTTTAACTCAACGTGACACTTCGACAGTCAAAGTACGCCCTGCACGTTTAACCGACATTGAAGCGCTTGAAGGTATGGTGACGCATTGGGCGAACATGGGAGAAAACTTGCCACGCTCTCGTAATGAGTTGGTGCGCGACATTGGTTCATTTGCGGTTGCGGAGCATCACGGTGAAGTGACAGGTTGTGCCTCTTTATACGTGTACGATTCAGGCTTAGCCGAAGTACGTTCACTGGGTGTCGAAGCGGGCTGGCAAGGTCAGGGACAAGGCAGTGCGATTGTGCAGTATTTGGTAGAAAAAGCCCGCCAGATGGCGATCAAAAAAGTCTTTGTGCTGACTCGTACGCCAGAATTCTTTATGAAGCAAAACTTCCTACCGACCTCGAAGTCACTATTGCCGGAAAAAGTGCTCAAAGATTGCGAGCAGTGTCCACGTCAACATGCGTGTGATGAAGTCGCATTAGAAGTTAACTTAGTCGAGAAATCCATTGCTCGTGCCAATGTGGCATAAGAGTATGAATTGGAAGGTTTTTGAAGAAAGATCAAAAAAGATCGATCAATTTGGGAACCTTTTATAAAAAGCTGGGTCTATTAAAGTACCACTGCTTTTTCTTAGACGAATCTAAGAGAGCCCCAAGGACAGATTGTCCTTGGGGCTTTTTTTATCCGATCTCAAATTCGTCTACCGTTTGTTTTTATTGCGCTCCTGCCAAGGAATGATCACAAAGCGCATCCATAGGTGAAGGGCGAGAAGTGCATTGAATGCAAAGCCCGCCATAAGTAGCGCGATGGACTCAATACTTTTTGGGTTGTCTTTGAACAAAAACCACCAGACGATCCAGCATAAAACAGATAGCACGGTAAGTTGATCCATGCAGCGTTTACAGCGGCCAATCTTTTGCCAGAACCAGTTATCTTTGCAGTAAGGGCATGTCATGAGGATACGAATTTAGGTAACATAGCGTGTTACTAGAATATCGTAAATGAATGAGAAAGTGAGAAAAATGATCGAGCGCCAACACACGAAACAACGTATGAGCCGAATTGTGAAGCACAATGGCACCATCTATCTATGTGGTCAGGTGTGCGCTGATGCAACACAAGGTATTACCGAGCAAACGCAGACTATGCTCGATAAAGTCGAGCAACTATTGATTGAAGCGGGCAGCGATAAAGAACACATGTTGTCGGCGACCATTTACCTCAAAGACATGCAAGATTTCAAAGCGATGAATGCTGTTTGGGATGCGTGGGTACCAGAGGGGCATGCACCAGCGCGAGCTTGTGTGACGGGTGATATGGCGCGTGAGGCTTTATTGGTTGAGATCTCAGTGATTGCCGCAGAAAAATAATTTCTTCTTACGCTAAAGACAAAAACGAGCCACTTGGCTCGTTTTTTCTTTTTAGTCGGATTAACAACCAGGACCACAATCTAGGCAGTGTTTGATCATCTCTGGGCCAAGATGCAGTTTCGCGTTGAGATCGCGTAAGGCTGTTCGAACGCCTTCTTCGATAACAGGGTGATAGAAAGGCATATCCAACATTTCAGACACCGTCATTCGGTTTTGATGTGCCCAAGCAAGCAAGTGAGCGAGATGCTCGGCATTGGGTCCTATCATTTCTGCGCCAAGGAAACGTCCAGTACCTTGTTCGCCATAGACATGCAAGATACCTTTGTTGCGTAGCATGACTCGCGAGCGGCCTTGGTTCTCAAAAGAAACTTCACCCGTCGCAAAACAGCCACAATTGCCTACACGTGTTGTTAACTGCTTATAGGTTTCACCGACCATCGCAATTTGTGGATCAGAGAAGACCGCTGAAATCGGAGAGCGACGCAGTCCCGCTCGAATATCTGGAAAACGACCTGCATTGTCGCCCGCGATACGACCTTGATCTGCGGCTTCGTGAAGCAATGGAATTTGGTTACTTGCGTCACCTGCAATAAAAATGCTTTCTACTGACGTTTGAAGGGTGTAGTGATCAGCGGTCGGCACACCGCGTTCATCTAACTCAATGTTGGTGTTTTCAATCGCTAGCTTATCGATATTCGGTCTACGTCCAGTGGCAGCCAAGACGTAATCGACGATAAAACTCTCAAGTTCACCATCGTGATTGATAAACTGAATTTCAACTTTGTCTTCGCTTTCAATACGTTTCATGCTCTCGACTTTCACGTCCGCATCTAAGTAGAACTCTTGTTTGAACGCTTGATCGGCGTACGCCATAACCTCTGGGTCTGTGAGCGGGCCTACTTGACCTCCCAAGCCAAACAACTTCACGTTGACTCCCAAGCGGTGCAGCGCTTGACCAAGCTCAAGGCCAATAACACCTGGGCCAAATACCGCCACTGATTCAGGTAGGTCATCCCAGTCAAACACATCATCATTGATCACGAGTCGATCACCCAGTTCGTTCCACACGGCTGGATATGCGGGGCGAGAACCCGTCGCAATTACGATTCGCTTAGCGTTAACCTGAGTGTGGTCATCCACCATGAGCGTATTGTCATCGAGGAAAGTCGCGTAGCCTTGGATCTTATCCTGAGCGGGTATTTCATCAACGCCTTCAAGCACAAAGCCAACGAAGCGGTCACGTTCGCGTTTCACACGATCCATTACTTCTCGTCCGTTGATGGTGATATCACCTTGCGGGTAAACGCCAAATCCTGGAGCCTTTTCGATTTGGTGAACGCTTTCCGCTGCTGCGATAAGCAGCTTTGAAGGCATGCAACCCACGCGAGCACATGTGGTGCCATATGGACCACCTTCAATCATCACAACACTGTCCGTGTGTGCTTTGGCCGCGCGGTATGCACCAAGACCTGCTGTACCACCACCAATAATGGCAACATCAACGTTTAACTGTTTCATAACGGTTCTCGCTTTTCTAGCCAAGCCAGTGTGGGGCTTGGGAAGGTAATTGGGGTCAATCCTGATACGTTGTTGGACTGGTTTAAGACAACCAAGTATCAAGACTCAAGGAAGTGAGTAGGGTGTCCCCCGAGCCAGGTTAGCATCGGGAGACTGAGGGCATTGAGTTAGCCTAGGAACGCTTCTAGTTCTTCACTACCACCGATGTGTTTACCACCGATGAAGACTTGAGGAACGGTTGAGCGACCTGTTACAGCACGCAAGCTCACTGTGGTTGCATCTTTGCCAAGAATCACTTCTTCATATTGAAGACCGTGGTCAATCAGATTTTGTTTCGCTTTCATACAGAAAGGACAACCTGGCTTAGTAAATACCGTAATAGACTCTTGCGTTTTGTAATCTGGAGCGATGTAGTTCAGCATGGTATCGGCATCTGATACTTTGAACGGGTCGCCCGGCTCGTTTGGCTCGATAAACATTTTTTCAACCACGCCATTTTTCACGAGCATGCTGTAGCGCCATGAGCGTTTACCAAAGCCCAAATCATTTTTGTCGACTAGCATGCCCATACCCTCGGTAAAATCGCCGTTGCCGTCAGGAATGAAAGTGATGTTTTCGGCTTCTTGATCGGCTTTCCATGCATTCATCACGAAGGTGTCATTGACCGACAGACATAAGATTTCATCCACGCCGTGCTCCTTAAATACAGGGAACAACTCGTTGTAACGCGGCAGGTGGCTTGAAGAACACGTTGGTGTAAAAGCACCGGGTAAACTAAACACAATAACGGTTTTGTCTTTGAACAGATCGTCTGTTGTCACGTTAACCCATGCGTCACCTTGACGGGTTGGGAAAGTAACTTGTGGAACGCTTTGACCTTCTTTCGATACGAACATATGAGTTTCCTTGATGATTTATATAAAATTTTCAGTGAGTCTTATCAGTGTGTTCACTGTGCTCTGTTTTGATGGGGTTATTATTAAAGAAATTCTTTGATAGCTCTAATCGTTTAATGCTATGGTTTTGATAGATTCTTTCTATCTACTTTGTGGGGGCAACCAACAATGAATATTCGCGACTTTGAGTACTTAGTAGCTTTAGCTGAACACAAACACTTCCGCAAGGCAGCTGAAGCGTGTTTTGTGAGTCAGCCAACGTTGAGTGGTCAAATTCGAAAACTCGAAGATGAGTTGGGGACCGCACTGTTAGAACGGAGCAGTCGCCGTGTCCTATTTACCGATGCAGGGTTGCAATTGGTCGACCAAGCTAAACGTATTTTGTCGGAAGTGAAAACGTTTAAAGATATGGCCAGTGGGCAAGCGGGTGAAATGGTGGGTCCTATGCACATCGGTTTTATTCCGACGGTTGGACCTTATTTGTTGCCAAGAATTGTCCCTATGATGAAAGAGCAGTTTCCACAGCTTGAACTTTTTCTTCATGAAGCGCAGACGCATCAGTTGGTTAGGCAGCTAGAAGATGGAAAACTGGATTGCCTTGTGCTGGCCTCTGTCGCAGAAACAGCGCCCTTTAAAGAAATCGAAGTCTTCAATGAGGCAATGAGTGTTGCGGTGCCTTGCGATCATGAATGGGCGGCATTGGATGAGGTCGATATGCTTGAGCTCAATGGGCGCACGGTGTTAGCGCTCGGAGATGGTCACTGCTTGCGTGATCAGGCTTTGGGGTTCTGTTTCGCTGCTGGGGCAAAAGATGATGAGCGCTTTAAAGCGACGAGCCTAGAGACCTTACGCAATATGGTTGCAGCGGGAGCGGGGATTACGTTATTGCCCGAGCTCTCTTTGCCGAAAGAGAAACAAAAGGATGGAGTTTGCTACGTTCGTGCCATAAATCCTGTACCGTCACGCAGTATTGTTCTGGTGTATCGACCGGGCTCACCGCTTCGAACTCGTTTTGAGCAACTAGCGAACGCAATCAAAGAGCAACTGGCGAGTATTGAGTCTAATTAGTCTGTGTGTCGCGGAGATTTAGATTGCGGCTGGTCACCTTAGGTTGCGCCGTATGACAGTATTAAGGCAATAAAAAAGAGGCTGATGGGTTACATCAGCCTCTTTGGTTCATCACTTAGAAGAGCTCTTCACTGCCATCGTCTGACGTATAAATACTGTCTGTGATTTGGTTTGTCACATACTCTGTTGGTTCAGTGCCTTCCAAAAAGTATTCAAACATCGCGCTGCCATCAAACTTGTTGGTCAGCAGGCCTGTGTCGCGATCAATACGCACGCGAACAATGTTTGGTGGGATAGATTTGTCGACCTGAGGCACACCCTCTAGTGCATCGTGCATGAAATCTACCCAAGCAGGTTGCGCTGTTTTTGCGCCTGCTTCTGCTCCAGACGCTTGGTCTTTGCCAAGGTTACTGTTGGGTGTCGTGCGCCCCAGTTTTCGGTTGTGATCATCAAACCCGACCCAGGCTACAGCAACCATGCCCGGACCGTAACCATTGTACCAAGCATCTTTGGAATCGTTGGTGGTACCGGTTTTACCGCCGATATCACGACGTTCCAGCTTCTGAGCTCGCCAGCCTGTACCATTCCAGCCAGTTCCTTCGCGCCAATTACCACCACCCCAAACATTACTGTACATCATCTCTCGTACTAGGAATGCGGTCTGCTCCGAGATGACTTGAGGTGCGTACTGAGGTTCAGTGTTTTCGTCAAGCGGCGTATTTTCGAGGGCAACATCTTGCTCTTGAAACTCGTTTTGCTCAGTGAGAGTCTCTTCGGCGTCGCAATTATCGCGACAGATGGTTTTTGGTGTCGCTTCAAACTCTAAATCGCCAAATGGGCCTTCTACACGGCTGATGTAGAAAGGTTCAACGTAGTAGCCGCCATTGGCAAATACTGAATAACCTTGCGCCATTTTCATCGGTGTTAAGCTACCCGCTCCGAGAGCGATCGTTTCTGAGCGTGGCACCTGATCGATATCGAAGCCAAAACGCGTCAAGTATTGGCGAGTTTCATCCAATCCTACTTCACGCAGTACACGAACCGCCATTACGTTCTTTGACTGAGCAAGGCCGATGCGCAGGCGTGTTGGACCAACGTAAGTCGGAGGCGAGTTCTTAGGGCGCCAAGCGGTACCTTGGCTTTGATCCCACTGGTTGATTGGCGCATCGTTAATCAAGGTTGCCAATGTTAATCCTTTATCAATCGCTGCCGAATAGATGAAAGGTTTGATACTTGAGCCTACTTGACGTACCGACTGAGTTGCGCGGTTGAACTTGTTATGGATAAAGTTGAAGCCCCCGACCAATGCAAGCACGGCACCATTTTCTGGGTTCATTGCTGTAAACGCGGTATTCGCATTTGGTACTTGGCTTAGTTCCCACGTTGAGGTTGGTTGCTCGCTTTCGTCCACAGCTGCGACTTGGCGCACCCAAATCTGTTCGCCAACGGCCAAAACGTCGGCTGCGGATTTTGGTGCTGCTCCTTGGCGATCATCGGTTAGAAACTTACGCGCCCATTTAATGCCATCCCAGTTAAGCGTTTGACTACCTTCATTCTTAATCACAACGGTTGCTTGCTTACCATTCACCTTAGTGACTACCGCAGGAGTGATGTCACCATAGCTTGGCACACTACGTAGAGTTTTGTTGATCTCGTCTTCATCAAAAGCAGGTTGCTCCGGTTTCCACAACACTTTTTCAGCGCCGCGGTAGCCATGACGCATGTCATAGTCAATCAGGTTATTGATTGCGGCTTTGTTCGCCGCAGCTTGGAGCTTGGAATCTACTGTGGTGTAGATGTTCATCCCAGACGTATACGCTTCTTCTTCACCGTAGCGAGCTACCATCCATGCGCGAGCGAGTTCAGCCACGTAAGGGGCACTCAGCTCGATTTCTGCGCCGTGATAACGGGAAACAATCTCTTCAGCGCGAGCTTGGTCGTACTCTTCTTGAGTAATGTACTTCTCATCGAGCATACGCAGTAAAACCACGTTACGACGGTTGGTAGCGCGATCAACAGAATAAATAGGGTTCATGGTTGACGGTGCTTTTGGCATGCCAGCCAGAGTGGCAATTTCACTCAGCGTTAAATCTTTAAGATCTTTACCAAAATACGTTTGTGCAGCGGCGCCAAAGCCGTACGAACGGTAACCCAAGAAGATCTTGTTGACGTAAAGCTCCATGATCTCTTGCTTGCTCAGCAACTGTTCAATATGGATGGCGATAAAGATTTCTTTAATCTTACGCATGATCTTCTTCTCATTGGAGAGGAAGAAGTTTCGCGCAAGCTGCTGGGTTATGGTACTTGCCCCTTGCTTTGCCGACCCCGACATTGCAACGACAACCGCTGCACGCGTGATGCCAATTGGGTCGATCCCTGGGTGATCATAAAAGCGGCTATCTTCAGTCGCGATTAGGGCTTCGATTAGGTGTTGAGGAATCTCGTCATAGCTAACTGGTATGCGACGTTTTTCACCAAACTGAGAGATCAGTTTGCCGTCTTGACTGAACACCTGCATGGGTGTTTGCAGCTTTACGTCTTTTAAAGTCGCTACATCGGGTAGCTCTGGTTTGACATAGAAATAGAAGCCGAAAATTGTACCGACTCCAAGAATCATGCAAACCAGTGAAAAAATGAACAATCGCTTTATGAACTTCACCGGAGAATCCCTGATTAATTAGGTTCACTATATGCAAACCATTGTACTTTAAGCTAAAACCTTAGCTCGTCTGGTTAGTGTGCGGTAAGAAACCATCAATTTACGAACATAGAGCTAAGCAACAGCATGGAGCAAAGCATGGGTAAATCTCTAGTCATCGGCGTTGATATTGGCCACCACAGTATAAAAGCGGTAGCTCTCAAGCCCTCAAAAGGCACGTTTACACTCGTGAGTTACCAAGAGTTGCCAATCGAAGCCGACATTTTCACTGATAACCACATGTTAAATTATCAGAAAATTGTAAAGAAACTCAAAGAACTAAGGAAGTCCCTACCGCTATTTAGTCGCAAAGTTGCGTTGGCAATACCAGACAATGCTGTAATAAGTAAGGTTTTACAGATAGATAGCGCATTAGACGCGCAGGAAAGAGAGTACGCGATTTTCCAAGCGTTTGCTCATCAGTCGCCATTTCCTATCGAAGAGCTCAATCTTGACTTCGTTGAAGTGAACCGAGCGAGTGCATCACAAGCTTTGGCCAGCTATCAAGTGTATGCCACCAAACGTGATGTCGCTGAAAGCCGAGTTCAGGCCGCGACAAAAGCTGGCTATCAACCCGTATTACTCGATGTGCAAACGCACAGCCTGGTCCATATTTGGCAAATGGCATCAAGAATGCAGCACAAGTTTGATTGGTTGCTGGTGGACGTTGGCTTGAGCCAAACCTCGGTGTGTATGGACTTGCAAGATAAGGCGCCTTTTTGCAAAGAGATTGCTTTAGGGACGCAACTGATTGAAAACGATCATCAATTGGAGCACCTAGTCCACGGGAGTACAGAGCGTTTTATTTTTGCTCTGGTCGATAAGTTGCAGCGCAACATTCAAATGCTCACTTCGGTTCATGGTGTTTCGGTGCAAGGAATCTGGCTTGCGGGCGGAGGCGCCGTCACGCCGATGTTGGCAGAAGAAATCGCTAGGCGGCTGAACACCGAGTGTGAGCTGTTCAACCCGTTGGCGCTATTTGAGCGGCAAAACAACAAGAAATCCGCCAGTTATTCGACAGGCCATGCGTACGCAACAGCTGCAGGTTTGGCGTTAAGAGGCCTGGATTGGTTGGAGCAAGATCATGCTGCATAGTGTCAATTTAATTCCATGGCGTGATCAACTACGCGACCGTCACAAACACCGATTCGTTGGCTTGCTTTTAATTGGCGTCCTTGTTGCCGTAGCCGCTCAGTGGGGGGCGGCAAGCTACCTTCAACGCCAAACCCAAGCACAGCAGTCTCGCTTGAATTACCTCAACGCCTACATTTCCCAACTTGATAAGCAGATTGATGCCTTAAAAGAAGTAGAGCAGGAGCATAAGGCGTTGTTAACGCGACTTGCAGTGGTCGAGAAGCTACAAAATCAGCGTAATAAAACCACTGACTTTATGAATACATTGCCGCAACTCATCCCTGAAGGTGTCTATGTCGACAAGGTGAAAATGAATGGCTTGCAGGTGCGTGTATCAGGGATCAGCGATACCACTTCTCGTTTGGCAACCATGCTCGATAACTTAGAGAGCTCCACCCACATTCGAAACGTAGAGATGCACTCCATCGTGCATGACACCCCGCGGTTCAATAAGAAATTTCAAAGCTTTAATGTCTCCTTCTCCTTTGTTGCTAGTGCACCAAATAAACAGAATGTAGAGGTAAGCAGCAATGGCTAGTTACAACGAGTTAGACATAGAAGAGTTGGCAGAATGGCCCTTGCTCCCTCAACTGGTTGTCATACTCCTAATCGCGGGTTTGATTCAGGCGGCAGGCTATTGGTTTTATCTGCAACCGCAAATGGAGCAGATCGAACAACTTCGTCAACAAGAGGTGACCTTAAAATCCACGGCGACCATCAAAGCCAATAAAGTCGCTACTCTGCCCAAGCTCCAAGCTCAGTTAGATGAGCTGTCGGAGCGTTACGATTATCTATCACGTCAGTTGCCAGTCCAAAAAGAACTCGCTTCCATGTTGGCATCGGTTAACGAAGAAGGGTTAAAAAATTCGCTCACATTTACGCGAATTGATTGGGGGCAAAAACAGAATCAAGAGTTCCTTTATCGCTTGCCTCTCAACATAGAACTTACTGGCCACTACCACAGCATCGGAGACTTCAGTCAAGCGATTGCCGAGCTGCCGCGCATCATCAATTTTGACGATATTGATTGGCAGCGCGTTAGTCAGGAGAGCAGCACGCTGCATTTTCGCGTTCGAGCTTACACCTATCAATTTAAGCCGGAGGTAGAAGATGAAAAATAAGTTGGCGTTATTAGGCTTATCTCTGTTTCTGCTTGGCTGCCAAGCGAATGAGGAGTCTCTCGACGAGTTTGTCGCGCAAGTTGAACGTAAAGCAAGACAAGATGTGGTGGACTTAAAGCCCGTGTTCGATTTTCAAATCTCCGCCTATCAATCACATAACCAGCGCGAGCCTTTTGTATTGCCTCAAGCGGCGCTTGTCCTCAATCAGCCTCTAGCGAAGGCAGACTGTTGGCAACCTGCACAGCGGAGAAAAACCGGACAGCTTGAACGTTTCCCGCTCAGCAAACTGCGCCTTAAAGGTGTCATGGGCAGTGGAGGGAGAGTCTCGGCCTTGGTTCAAACTCCTGAAGGCAATGTAGTGAAAGTGAGCTCTGGGCAATACATCGGATTGAACAATGGCAAAGTCACACACGTGGCAGATGACTATCTAAAAATAAATGAGACCCTTCCAGATGGATTAGGTTGTTGGAATAAACGTAGCGTAAAGTTGGCGCTCAAGTAGGAATTACGGTTAGAGATGAAAGGATTAAGAAACCCATTAAGTTACCTCCTTCAGGGCGCTATGGTTATTTGTGCGCTGGTGCTATTGCCGACCAGTTATGCTCAGCAGGCTATGAATCAATTAAATTCGATAGACTTTCGGGTTGATTCGCAGCAAAACGGCAAAATAGTGGTCGAACTGGCCACGCCTCACATCGCTGTCGATATTCATAAAGCGCAAGAAGGTCTGAGTATTGAACTGATGGACACGAGCGTTTCCGACGACAAGCTTTACGTATTGGATGTGAAAGACTTCGCTACCAATGTGTCGTCGATAGAGGTGTTCCGTAAAGAAGAGCGTGTCATTTTGCTGACCAGTGTCGATGGTGATTATGGCTACGATTACCATTTGACGGGTAACTATCTCGAAGTGGTCGTCACTCAGCCCAAGGTAGAAACAAAACCTCAAGAGAAAAGTATTCTTGAAAAAAGTGGCAAAAAAATATCGATTAATTTTCAAGATATCCCAGTTCGTAACGTGCTTCAGCTTATCGCGGACTACAACGACTTTAACTTAGTCGTATCAGATTCGGTTCAAGGCAATTTAACGCTTCGTCTTGATGGTGTGCCTTGGCAACAAGTGCTGGATATTATCCTTCAGGTGAAAGGCTTAGATAAGCGTATTGACGGCAATGTGGTTCTGGTTGCACCTAAGGCTGAGCTAGATTTGCGTGAACAGCAGATGCTGGAAAAGTCACGCCTAGAAGAAGAGTTGGGTGATTTGAGCTCAGAGATAATCAAAATTAAATTTGCCAAAGCTTCGGAAATTGCAGAAATGATCGGCGGGCAGGGAGCCGCCAGTATGCTCTCTGAGCGCGGCTCTTTAACTGTGGATGAACGCACTAATGCGCTTTTGATTCGTGATTTGAAAGAGAATATTGACGTTATTCGCGACATTATCGACACCCTCGACATTCCTGTAAAACAGGTTCAAATCGAAGCGCGCATTGTCAGTGTCAACGAAGGTAACTTAGATGAGCTAGGTGTCCGTTGGGGCTTTACTTCTACGAACGGAAACAACACGGTGGGCGGCTCTATTGAGAGTAACCTGTTCCAAGCAGGGTTGCTTGAAGGGGACAACTTGCCAGTGGATGACTTCTTAAATGTAAACCTAGGTGCCACGTCAGCGACTGCGTCATCGATAGCGTTTCAAGTGGCAAAATTAGGCTCAGATCTGTTGTTAGACTTGGAGCTCTCAGCCTTGCAACGTGAGTCAAAAGCCGAAGTGATCTCAAGTCCGCGCCTGATTACCACAAACAAAAAGCCTGCCTACATTGAACAGGGTACAGAAATTCCCTATTTGGAGTCTTCGTCAAGTGGTGCGACTACGGTGACATTTAAGAAAGCGGTGCTCAGTTTAAAAGTTACGCCGCAGATCACCCCTGACAACCGTCTGGTTCTGGATTTAAATGTTACTCAAGATAGGCCTGGTGACGTAGTCAAAACCGGAACGGGTGAAGCGGTGGCGATCAATACCCAGCGCATTGGTACCCAAGTGTTGGTAGAGAATGGCGAGACGGTCGTACTAGGGGGCATTTTCCAGCACAGTGTTACCGATACGGTGGATAAGGTGCCTCTGCTTGGTGATTTACCGCTTTTGGGGGCGTTGTTTAGACGTTCTTATCAACAAATGGGCAAAAGTGAGCTGCTTATTTTTGTTACGCCGAAAGTCGTGATTCAGTAAGAAATGGTGACTTTGAAAAAATAAATTTGCATTAGTGGCACCATATCTAGATAATTTCGGGTCTTATCACGAATTATCTGTGAGGAATCGGTGCCACAAGCATCTTCATCGCTAGTTATAGACTGGCATTTCTTGTGGCGATGTCATTGAATTAACGTTGTAAATTACTGCTAAACATGGCTGAGAAACGCAATATTTTCCTTGTTGGCCCAATGGGTGCCGGCAAAAGCACAATCGGTAGACACCTAGCTCAACAACTTCATATGGAGTTTGTTGATTCTGATACCGTTATTGAAGAACGTACAGGCGCAGATATCGCTTGGGTATTTGACGTAGAAGGTGAAGAAGGCTTCCGTGATCGCGAGGAAAAAGTGATTAACGACCTTACCGAAGAGCAAGGCATTGTTCTTGCGACAGGTGGTGGTTCAATCAAGAGCAAAGAAAACCGCAATCGTCTTTCTGCTCGCGGGATCGTGGTTTACCTAGAAACAACGATTGAAAAACAGCTTGCTCGCACTAACCGCGACAAGAAGCGCCCATTATTACAAACTGATAATCCACGTGAAGTGTTGGAAGCCCTAGCAGGTGAACGTAACCCACTTTACGAAGAAATTGCGGATTACACAGTACGTACAGACGATCAAAGTGCAAAAGTGGTAGCCAACCAGATCGTAAAAATGCTAGAAGAACGTTAAGACTTTTAGCAATTGGAGAATACCCATGGAACGGATTACGGTCAGCTTAGGCGAACGTAGCTATCCAATCTCAATTGGTGCCGGATTGTTTAATAATCCGGCCCACCTTTCTTTCTTAGCGCAGAAACAAAAAGTGGTAGTGATTTCTAATGTCACTGTAGCGCCACTTTATGCCGACAAAATCCTCTCTTTACTTGACCAACTTGGTTGTGAATCCTCGCTATTGGAACTGCCAGACGGTGAGCAATACAAATCACTAGAGACCTTCAATACCGTAATGAGTTACTTGCTAGAAGGGAACTTCGCTCGTGATGTGGTGGTGATTGCGTTAGGTGGCGGTGTGATTGGCGATTTAGTCGGATTTTCAGCCGCTTGTTACCAGCGTGGCGTTGATTTTATTCAGATCCCAACCACGCTTCTGTCACAAGTGGACTCCTCGGTTGGCGGAAAAACTGCAGTCAACCACCCACTAGGTAAAAACATGATTGGTGCTTTTTACCAACCTAAAGCGGTGGTGATCGACACCGATTGTTTGAAAACACTCCCTGAACGTGAGTTTGCGGCGGGTATCGCTGAAGTCATCAAGTACGGCATTATCTACGATCAGGACTTTTTTGTTTGGTTAGAAGAAAACCTAGACAAGCTGTACGCTCTCGATGAAACCGCACTGACTTACGCAATCGCACGCTGTTGTGAGATTAAGGCAGAGGTTGTGGCTCAAGACGAAAAAGAGTCAGGCATTCGTGCATTGCTGAACTTAGGGCATACCTTTGGCCACGCGATTGAGGCGGAACTTGGGTACGGCAACTGGCTTCATGGCGAGGCGGTCTCATCTGGCACTGTCATGGCGGCAAAAACGGCCCAGCTTCATGGGCTTATCTCTGAAGCGCAAGTTGAGCGAATTGTCTCTATACTTAAAAAAGCAAAACTTCCTGTACACACTCCAGAGCAAATGACGTTTGACGATTTTATGCGTCATATGATGCGCGATAAAAAAGTGTTGGCGGGTGAGCTTCGATTGGTGTTACCAACAAGCATTGGTACAGCAGACGTTGTAAAAGGTGTACCTGAAGCCATTATCAAGCAAGCAATTGATTTTGGCCGCGATATTTAATCTTACCTTGGTGTGATACCAGCCCAGAAAACAGCTCAACAATTCGTTGTATAAGCCGCTGAGTTGGTATCTTTGAGTATTATCTTTAGGGTGGCGGATGAACATGGCGCATGACTCGCATGTGTTGGAGTTAGACTCTCAAGTCGAATTGCTTGAGAGACTGCAGTTGTTGACTAACTTTGGTTCTAACTTAGTGACGATCGCTGGTGATAACGGCGCGGGTAAAACTTGGCTCGCTCAGCGTTATCTTGAAGCGTGGGCATTAGAGAAGAATCAAGCCTTGCTGCTGTGTTTTCCGAATCAAGATGATGAACAACGTCGTATGACGGTATTGTCGCAGTTGGTGTCGGAGCCGCTTTTTAATCCCTCAGACTCTTTGGTGGAATCTTTCGTCAGAATGATGGAAGGGGAAGCATGTGACATTGTTATCACCATTGATGATGCGCATTTGCTCAGTGAGTCGTTCATTTCAGAGCTATGGATGTTGGTTCTGGAATCTCAGCAAAACCCACTTTGGACCGTTAATGTCTTGTTGTTTGCGCAGTCAAACACACTGGATGCATTGCTCACGCGTCTAAGTTATGGGCAAGAACACAAACCCATTGATCTCGAAATCGATGCCCTTTCCGAGTCGGAAGCGGATCGATTTTTTGAGCAATTGGTGGTTAGATATGTCGAAGATGACATGGAGAAGCGAGTACGCAATGCGTATCGTACAGTGGCTCGCCGTCCTGGCGAAATAATGGCATTAGGGGATCACAAAGTGGAAAAAAGGATCATTATCCGTTCGATTATCGGCTCGCCCATCAATATCGCCTTAGTGGTGGTGACTCTTCTGCTACTTGTTGGGGCTGGCTACTGGTGGATGATGTCTCAGCCTTCACCAAACGATAAGATGCAGCAGATCACGCAGTCTGTTGAACAAACCGTGATACCGACGCTGCCCGATGCCACTTCTAGCGCAGAATCAACCGAATCTAACTCAGCAATCATTACCCCAGATCCTGTGGTTGACCCTATGCTGGCAAGCGCCGAAGATGACTCGCAATCTTTGCCGCCAGCCGTGACAAGCGAAGTGACAAGTGTCGGCAGCAGTGATGATGGGCATCAACGCGTGGTGATTACCTCAGAAGTGGTTGATGCCCTGCTCGATGATAAACCAGAAACGGTGGATACTTCCGCGATTGACCAAGTGGTTGAGGCGTCGATTCCGGAAGATGAAACACCAGAGCCTGAAAGTGGATCTGAGCCAGAAGTCGCACCGCAACCCGTCGTGAACTTTTCTTTTACCAAAGAGGAGCTGAAAGCATTTTCACCACGCAGCTACACCTTGCAATTGGCAGCAGTGACTGATTTAGCTGATGTACAAGCATTCCTCGACACCTATCAACTCAAACAGAACGTTTATATCTATCCAACTGTCCGCAATGATGTGGAATGGTTCATTGTCACCTACGATAACTTCCCGACCATCCAAGTCGCTCGAGACGGCGTGGCAGAACTCTCCGATGAGTTACAACAGCTTGAACCTTGGGCAAAATCACTGAGTCAGGTTCATAGAGAGATTGAACGCGGAAAATAGTCTGAGATTCGACGCAAAATATGTTACATTCCGCAGCCTCGATTTTGGTTGATAGATAGAGCAGTAGATGAAGAAGCAACGTGCCTTCCTGAAATGGGCGGGTGGAAAATACGGACTTGTCGAAGATATCCAGCGTCACTTGCCAGAGGCTCGTAAGCTGGTGGAGCCGTTCGTTGGTGCTGGTTCTGTATTCCTAAACACGGACTATGAACAATATCTGCTGGCGGATATCAATCCAGATTTGATCAACTTATACAACCTGCTCAAAGACGACCCGCAGACGTATATCTCTGAAGCCAAGCGTTGGTTTTGTCCAGAGAACAACCGAAAAGAGGCGTATCTGCATATTCGTGAGCAGTTTAACGCGACAGATGACGTGATGTATCGCTCGCTCGCCTTCTTGTACATGAACCGTTTTGGTTTTAATGGCTTGTGCCGTTACAACAAAAAAGGCGGCTTTAATGTCCCATTCGGTTCTTATAAAAAGCCTTATTTCCCAGAAGCTGAACTCGAATTTTTTGCTGAGAAA
The DNA here is from genome assembly GCF_000808535.1 of Vibrio sinaloensis. Classification (GTDB taxonomy): domain Bacteria; phylum Pseudomonadota; class Gammaproteobacteria; order Enterobacterales; family Vibrionaceae; genus Vibrio; species Vibrio sinaloensis_D. Next base: position 19,999 of record NZ_JWLV01000015.1, on the reverse strand, counting down.
GCTAAGAAAGCGACGTTCGTATGCGAAGGCTATCATGACACCTTCAAACGAGCGCGCAAAGGCAGCGTGGTCTATTGCGATCCACCGTATGCCCCCCTTTCGACAACTGCAAACTTTACCTCTTACGCAGGCAATGGTTTTACCCTTGATGATCAAGCCGCATTGGCAGATGTCGCGGAGCGCGCAGCCACAGAGCGTAGTATTCCTGTTCTGATTTCCAACCACGATACAACGCTAACCCGACGCCTCTATCATGGTGCGGAGCTGAATGTGGTTAAAGTGAAACGTACCATCAGTCGCAATGGTGCGGGGCGTAACAAGGTTGACGAGCTTCTTGCTTTATTCCGCCCTGTTTCAGGCAAATAATCACATTTCATTACGCTTCCCTATCTTCTGACCTTTAGCTTAGGTAGAATTGCGCGCAAAGTTTCTTCAGTGTGCAATGATGCCAATTACTACTAGAGGTCAGGTATGAAAGATTTCCTTATCGCTCCATCGATTTTGTCTGCGGATATGGCTCGTCTTGGTGAAGACGTAGAGAAAGTGCTCGCAGCTGGTGCTGATGTGGTTCACTTTGACGTAATGGATAACCACTACGTACCTAACTTGACTTTTGGTGCCCCGATTTGTCAGGCACTGCGTGATTATGGGATTACCGCACCTATCGATGTGCATCTTATGGTGAAGCCAGTTGACCGCATTATCCCTGATTTCGCGAAAGCAGGCGCGTCAATGATCACCTTCCATATCGAAGCGTCTGAGCATGTTGACCGCACGCTTCAGTTGATCAAAGAGCACGGCTGTAAAGCAGGTGTGGTTCTAAACCCAGCAACACCACTTTCTCATCTTGAGTACATTATCGATAAAGTCGACATGATTTTGTTGATGTCGGTGAACCCAGGTTTTGGCGGCCAATCTTTCATTCCTAAAACACTCGATAAGCTGCGTGCCGTTCGTAAGATGATTGACGAATCGGGTCGTGATATTCGCCTTGAAATCGATGGTGGTGTGAAAGTAGAAAACATCAAAGAGATCGCGGAAGCGGGCGCAGATATGTTTGTTGCAGGCTCTGCAATCTTCAACCAGCCAGACTACAAAGAAGTGATTGACCAGATGCGCGCTGAGCTAGCAAAGGTTAACTAATTCAATGAGCAACATAAAATTAATCGCATTTGATTTGGACGGAACGCTGCTTGATAGCGTTCCAGATCTGGCTGTCGCGGCAGACCAAGCGGTACAAGCACTGGGTTACCCAGCAGTAACGGAAGCGCAAGTCCGTGACTACGTCGGCAATGGTGCAGACGTACTCATTGGTCGTTCGTTAAGTCGTAGCCTAACGGTATCACCAGATTTGTCTTCTGAGCTATTGGCTAAGGCTCGAGTGTTATTTGATGATTACTACGAAAAGAGCGGTCACAAACTGAGCCACCTCTACCCAGCAGTAAAAGAGACCTTAGCCGAGCTGCACAAAGCGGGCTTCACTATGGCGCTTGTAACCAACAAGCCATCGAAGTTTGTCCCTGAAGTATTAGCCAAGCATGGCATAGACAAGTACTTTGTCGATGTGATTGGTGGAGATACTTTCCCTGAGAAGAAGCCAAATCCAATGGCGTTGAACTGGTTACTTGAGAAACACAATTGTCAGCCGCAAGAGATGCTGATGGTGGGCGACTCTAGTAACGACATCAAAGCGGCGAAAAATGCGGGCTGCCACTCATTTGGTTTGACGTACGGTTATAACCACGGTGAGCCTATTGCGGCATCGAATCCAGATTTTGTCGCCGACACCATCGCAGAATTGGTCGAAGCGGTCGCTGTTTCCGCGTAACGGCGACAAAAGATCTTCCAAAATACTCATCAATGAGTACACTGAGTAAACCGTGTCACTGGGTGGTAGACCCTGAATCGACACGGTTTTTCATTTATTTAGATTAAGAAGTCAAAGGAACTATTCCCATGAGCAAACCCATTGTATTGAGTGGTGTTCAACCATCAGGTGAACTAAGTATCGGTAACTACTTGGGTGCTCTACGTCAATGGCAGCAAATGCAAGACGATTACGATTGCCAATACTGTGTGGTAGACCTTCACGCAATTACGGTTCGCCAAGACCCGAAAGCGCTGCATGAAGCGACCCTCGACGCATTAGCAATCTGTCTCGCCGTTGGTGTTGATCCGAAAAAGAGCACGCTATTTGTTCAGTCACATGTACCAGAGCATGCTCAACTTGGTTGGCTTCTTAACTGTTACACCCAAATGGGTGAGCTGAGCCGCATGACTCAGTTTAAAGATAAGTCAGCACGTTACTCGAAAGACAGCTCTAGCCAGTTTGGTGATGTAAACGTTGGTCTGTTTGATTATCCTGTACTCATGGCTGCGGATATCTTGCTTTATGGCGCACACCAAGTTCCAGTTGGCAGTGACCAGAAGCAGCACTTAGAGCTAGCACGTGATGTTGCGAACCGTTTTAACAACATCTACTCGCCTGAGCAGCCAATCTTCCAAGTGCCAGAGCCGTACATTCCAACCGTGAATGCGCGTGTCATGAGCTTGCAGGATGCGACGAAGAAGATGTCTAAGTCGGATGATAACCGTAAGAACGTGATTACGCTTTTGGAAGAGCCGAAGTCGATTCTTAAGAAGATCAACAAGGCGCAAACCGACACTGAAACGCCACCGCGTATTGCCCACGATTGGGACAACAAAGCGGGTATTTCGAACCTAATGGGTCTGTACTCTGCGGCGACAGGTATGAGCTTTGAAGAAATTGAAGCGAAGTACCAAGGCGTTGAAATGTACGGTCCATTTAAGAAAGACGTTGGTGAAGCTCTGGTTGCGATGCTTGAGCCGATTCAAGCTGAATACCACCGTATTCGTGCCGACCGTGCGTACATGGATCAAGTGATGAAGCAGGGTGCAGAGAAAGCATCTGCTCGCGCTGCAGAAACGTTGAAGAAAGCGTATGAAGCGGTGGGTTTTGTAGCTCGTCCATAACCCGCGAATTCATCCGATATAAAAACGGACTCCAAGGAGTCCGTTTTTTGTCTTTGATGACTCTATTGAGCGCCTTCAAAGCCCATTTGTCGCCATGCTTCAAACGCAATAATTGCGACTGCGTTGGAGAGGTTTAAGCTCCGAGCGTCTGGCATCATCGGAATACGAATACGCTGTTCCATTGGCATGCTTTCAATGAGCTCTGCAGGTAAACCACGCGTCTCTGGGCCAAACAACAATACGTCACCTTTTTGAAAGTTTGCATCGACGTGATGACCCGTTGTTTTCGTAGTACAAGCAAAGATTCGATAGTCTCCACGCTCTTTTTCAAGGTACTCGACAAAGGCTTGATAGTCTTTATGGCGAGTGACTCTCGCGAGATCGTGGTAATCCAATCCTGCACGGCGCACCTTCTTCTCCTCTAAATCAAAACCTAATGGCTCGATCAGGTGAAGGTTAGCACCACAATTGGCACATAAGCGGATAATGTTGCCCGTATTTGGGGCGATCTCTGGCTCATAAAGGGCGATATCAAACATGTTGTTATTCTTGCACTATGGAATTTAGGTCAGAAAGTATAAGGTCACAACGAATGACCGCCAAGCCTGACATTGTGAGTATTCGTGTTTTCTCGCTTATTTACCTTGAGCAAGGGCGGCAGAATAGTTTTCGCTCACCGCATCCCAGTTCACCACATTCCACCACGCATCAATGTACTCTGGGCGGCGGTTTTGATAACTGATGTAGTAGGCGTGCTCCCATACATCTAAAGCAAGGATAGGTTCACCCTGAATATCGGCAACATCCATAAGTGGGTTATCTTGATTGGTGGTTGAGGTGACATGAAGTTCGCCCTCTTTGACGATCAACCATGCAAAACCAGAGCCGAAAGTATTAATCGCCGCCTCAGTGAACAGTTGCTGAAATTGAGCAAAGCTACCAAACTGAGCGATGATCGCATCAAGCAACTGACCGTTTGGTACGCCGCCACCATTTGGTTTCATGCAGTTCCAATAAAGTATATGGTTGTAGTAACCCCCACCATTATTGCGAATCGCAGGTGAGTGATTGGAGATTGTCGCGAAAATCTCGCTAAGGCTTGTGGACTCGAGTTCGCTGCCTTTGATTGCTGCGGTAAACTTATCAAAGTAAGTGCGGTGATGCTTGCTGTAATGCACTTCCATGGTTTTTGCATCAATATAGGGTTCTAGTGCATCGTAAGCATAAGGCAGTTCTGGAAAGGTGTGAGACATAGTAAATCCTCCATAATTGAAGGATTTACTATAAATGATAATGAGATCCATTATCAACTAGGTGTTTGTAGGGTTATTCACCGATGATTAAAGGGAGAGTGATTTCCACGCGAAGTCCGCCCAGTGGACTGCGTGTCGCAACGATGTGGCCGCTATGCTGGCGAATGGCACTTTCGGTTATTGTAAGACCAAGTCCTGTGCCGCCGCTGTGTCTATCTCGAGCGGTGGAGACGCGGTAAAACGGTCTGAAAATCGCTTCCAGTTCATGGTCAGGTACCCCCTCGCCATTGTCATCCACGGTAATGGTGATCTGCTGCTCGGACTCGGTAAATTTGATGTCGATACGATCCTGACCGTAATAGATAGCATTACGGACAATGTTGTCGAGGGCACTCATCAATAGCTTAGGTGTCCCAGAGATGATTCGGTCAGGGATTGGAGTGAAGGTGAGGCTTTTCCCCATTTGCTCCGCTTCAAACTGGGCATCCGCCAAGATGGCTTCCCATAGACTGCTCAACGGCTGCTTTTCTCGTGTTAGGTGGCTATCTGCTTGCATGCGCGACAGTTCCAATAGCTCACCAATCATCTGCTCAAGCCGCTGAGCTTCGGTATCAATTCGTGCCAGCTCTGGGCTCTCTCCTTGTTTTCTGGTTGCAAGCGCGCTGGCCATCCTTAGCCGAGTTAGTGGTGAACGCAGTTCATGTGAAATGTCAGACAGCAGGCGTTGCTGGCCCGAAATCATTTGATTCACCGCTTCGACCATTTGGTTAAAGCTCGTGCCTGCTTGGCGAAACTCACTGGTGCCTTTTTCCAGTTCTGGATCGACAATGAACTCACCTTTTGCTACCCGTTGGGCGGCTCGCTCCAACTTGCGTGCTGGCTGGCTCAATGCCCACGCCAACCAAAGCAGTAACGGTGTACTGACTAGCATAACGGCAAACAGCAGTTGGAAAGGCTTATCAAACATGCGCAGTAAAAATGGCGGTGGCTCATTCCACTTCACGCCGATGTAGAGCAGTAAGTCTTGTTTCGCCAAAGTGACGGGCAGCGGACCGGCAACCATATAGTGGCCGTACAGTTTTTGCTGCGGCTGACCAGGCACGTCGATACTAGTGATGAAGTTTTGCAGTGCGCGGTAACGAAAGTTTTTTCGGTCTTGAGTTGTCAGTATGTTGCCGTCTTGGTCGGTCACGAAAAAGCGAGGACGCGGATCTTTAGGCGAACGATTAGGTCCTTCTAGGTTAAAGAGCACCCTGGCTACGTTGTCATCTTGTGCGTATCGTTTTTCAATACTGCGCGTGATGTCTACCAAGCGGTTGTAATGGTCGGCAGGAATATCACGGGCTTTACGCGGATCAAGGTGAGGAAGCGATAAGACAGCCACCAAGACAAGAAGCATGGTGAACCAGAAAATAGCAAAAATACGACCATACAAGCTGGTGATTTTGGGTAAACGCATCAATCTTCCTCAACCAGTAAGTAGCCACGGCCTCGCAGCGTTTTTATTCTCGATTTGCCGTCACTTCGTTCAGGTAATTTTTTACGTAAGTTAGAGACGTGCATGTCGATGGCACGGTCAAAGGCAGCAAGGCGTTTCCCCAACACATCCAAACTGAGTACTTCTTTGGTGAGCGTTTCTCCTGGGTGTTGGACAAAGTGGCTGAGCAGCGCAAACTCTGTGGTGGTTAGCTCTATCAGCTGCTCTTGGCAGTAAGCCTCTTGTCTACCGGGGAAAATTTGGATGTCTTGATATTCGATGCAGTCGGTGCGTTTATCTGATTTGGTATTGGCATTCGACTGAGTTCTACGCAAAATTGCTCGCATTCTTGCCAACAGTTCTCGATCACTGAATGGTTTGGGTAGGTAGTCATCAGCGCCAAGTTCCAGTCCAATGACACGATCGATCTCTTCCCCTTTGGCTGTCAGCATCAATACCGGGGTGTCCCAGTTTTCCCTGAGTCGTTTCAGCGTTTCCATGCCATTGAGCTTAGGCATCATCACATCAAGCAAAATGAGATCAATGCTGTCATCAAGCTTTTCCAACCCTTCTTCACCATTGTTGGCTTCGGTTACGTCAAACCCTTCGAAGGTCAGCACTTCGTTTAACAAGCTCGTCAGTTCGATGTCATCGTCAATGAGTAGGATGTTTGGCATTGGGAAATCTCTTTATCTGGGGATACGCTAAGTTTACTGCGAAATGAGCAGGAGATTGAGTGCAAATTGAGCTCTTTACGCTTCTTTACGCTCGCTAAACGTTGCTTTACGTAGCATGTCGTATTCTACACTCAAGCGCTGCAGAGAAAGGCAGCTTAATCCAACAAATACAGTGAAAGGTACGATTATGAAAATGGCAAAAAAATTAGTAGTAGCGGCAGTTGTTCTTCCTCTGACTCTAGGTACTGCAAGTGCCTTCGCGTTTGGTGGCAAAGATCATAAGAAAGGTGGTCACGGTGAATGCGGCGGTGGTTTTGACCGCGGTATGATGCGCCAGCTAGATCTTACTGATGCACAAAAAGAACAACTGAAAGAGATGCGCGAAGCGGGCAAGCAAGAGATGAAAGCCAACTTTAAAGGCAATTTTTCTGAGCGTCAGGCAGAGATGCAAGCTCACCACGCAAAAGTACAGCAGTTAGTTCTGGCTGATAATTTCGACCAAGCTGCTGCGGATGAACTTGCGAAGGCGATGGTTGAGAAGCAGACCGAGCGCAAAGTGAAAATGCTAGAGAAGCAGCATCAAATGCTTAGTATTTTAACGCCGGAACAGAAAGCGAAGTTTACTGAACTGCAGCAAGAGCGAATGGGCAAATGCGCAGAGAAAATGCAAAAGCGTTTCGCAGACAAGTAATGATATTTGTGTGAATAAGCGGCCAGATGGTCGCTTTTTTTATGCCATTTTTATTCAACATGTGAGGCGTTATACTAAGAGTATGTTTGTTTATTGATCAATTGTTTATGAAACAGGAATATGCGCGCCTAGTGACCATGGCGGCTTGGACGGCGACCATAGTGGCAACCTTATTGTTGATTGTTAAGGTTGGTGCTTGGTGGGTGACGGGGTCGGTGAGCTTACTGGCATCGCTGATCGATTCGATGCTGGATATTGCTGCCTCGTTGGTGAATTTAGTCGTGGTTCGATACTCTCTTCAGCCCGCAGACAGAGAGCATGCCTTTGGACACGGTAAAGCGGAGTCGTTGGCGGCATTGGCTCAAGCAATGTTTATTTCTGGATCGGCGGTCTTTCTGATTCTTAATGGTATCGACCGATTCTTTAGACCTCATGATCTTCAATCCCCCGAGTATGGTGTTTACGTTAGCCTGTTCGCCATTGCGGTGACATTTGCGCTAGTGCGTTTTCAAAAGCATGTGGTGAAGAAAACAGGCAGCCAAGCCATTGCGGCTGACTCGCTTCACTATGAGTCCGATCTTTATATGAACGCTGCGATCATGTTGGCGCTCGGGTTGAGTTGGTTTGGTATTAAGCAGGCGGATGCTGTGTTCGCTGTGGGAATTGGCATCTACATTCTCTTTAGCGCATTTAAAATGGTTCGTGAAGCGACGCAAACCCTTTTGGACCGCAAGCTACCAGACAGCGAGCTCAACGACATTCGCAGCGTGTGCCTCTCTGTCCCGGGGGTATTAGGAGTTCACCAGCTGCGTACCCGAATGTCTGGCCCGACACGTTTTATCCAGTTGCACTTAGAGCTAGAAGATCAGCTCGCACTAATTGAAGCGCATCGAATCTCTGACGAAGTAGAAGATAAACTTCTTGAACTGTTTCCTGAGTCGGATGTACTGATCCATCAAGACCCTTATTCTGTGGTCCTTGGAGCGGAAAGAGTGCAGAAATCTCAAGATTGGTAATTGAGGTTAGCGCGACAAAGCATCACTTATTGACTATCTTTTCAGCGGGTTCACTTTTAACTGTGATCCTGATGTGTATCAAGTAAGTGAAATTGCAAAGCTGTAATACTCTTACATAAGTAGAAAAGTTACATAATTTCGTGCAAATAAAAGTAGTATTCCTAGTTAGGAAAGGTAACATATTGCACAGTTAAGGAATTAAGTCAGACGCTTAATGTAAGCTGCTGACGTAAAAATTGAAATAAGATTCCCAAAAATCGAGGGTGAGCATGATTAAGAAGATCGGTGTCTTAACAAGTGGCGGTGACGCACCTGGTATGAACGCAGCTGTTCGTGGCGTAGTACGTACTGCACTGTCTGAAGGGTTAGAAGTATACGGCGTGTTTGATGGCTACCTAGGCCTATATGAAGACCGTATCCAGAAACTGGATCGTTCAAGCGTTTCTGACGTGATCAACAAGGGCGGTACTTTTCTAGGTTCTGCGCGTTTCCCAGAATTCAAAGAAGTGGAAGTGCGCCAGAAAGCGATCGAAAACCTACAGAAGCACGGCATTGAAGCGTTAGTGGTTGTCGGTGGTGACGGCTCTTACATGGGTGCGAAGAAACTGACTGAAATGGGTTACCCATGTATCGGTCTTCCTGGCACTATCGATAACGATATCGCAGGTACAGATTACACCATCGGTTACCTAACTGCGTTAAACACAGTTATTGATGCGATTGACCGTCTACGTGATACCTCATCTTCTCACCAACGTATTTCGATTGTTGAGATCATGGGTCGCCACTGTGGCGATTTAACTCTTATGTCTGCGATTGCAGGTGGTTGTGAGTACATCATCACACCGGAAACTGGTCTAGATAAAGAGAAGCTGATCAGCAATATCCAAGACGGTATTGCGAAAGGTAAGAAGCACGCCATTATTGCGCTGACAGAGCTTATGATGGATGCAAATGAACTAGCAAAAGAGATTGAAGCGGCAACAGGTCGTGAAACTCGTGCGACAGTTCTTGGCCACATTCAACGTGGCGGTCGTCCGACTGCGTTCGACCGTGTCCTTGCTTCTCGTATGGGTAACTATGCCGTTCATCTATTGATGGATGGTCACGGCGGTCGTTGTGTCGGTATCCAAAAAGAGCAGTTGGTTCACCATGACATCATTGACGCTATCGAGAACATGAAGCGTCCAGTTCGTGAAGACCTATTCAAGGTTGCAGAAGAGCTGTTCTAAGTTTTACGCTTAAGTACAGATAAAAAAGCCAGTTGGGAAACCAACTGGCTTTTTGTTTATAGGATCAGGTTAGTTAACTAGCATGGTTGAAAGCACGTAACCCACAGTCGTTGCCGTGACCACACCAATGAAACCAGGCAGTAAGAAACTGTGGTTAAGTACATATTTGCCAATCTGTGTTGTACCAGAGCGGTCAAAGGTTATCGCCGCTAAGTCACTTGGGTAGAATGGGAAGAAGAAGTAGGCGTAACAAGCCGGGAGTACACCAATCAGCACTGGCGCAGGAATCCCCATCGCGAAGCCAAGTGGTAGCATGATGGTGAGCACTGCAGCTTGGCTCTTCAAGAAGACTGAAACCACAAACATCGCAATCGCAAAGGTCCATGGGTGGGCAGCAACAATGTCACTGACTAGGCTAATCAGGTACGGTTTGTGGAAGCCGATGATGGTGTCACTCATCCATGCGATACCAAAGATGATAATGACGGCGGTCATACCCGCGATGAAGACATTACTGTGAACGATCTTCTTCGGCTCAACTTTCGTGGTGAGTAGAATCAGAGCACCAACAGACAACATCAAGAACTGAATAGCCACCGACATTTTCACTCCAGCTGGTAGCAATCCGAGATCTTTACCAAACATGGCAACAAAGATGACGGTAGCGATACCCGCTAAGAAAATCGCCAATCCTTTTTTTGCCACGCCTTCGTGTGCTGGGCTCTCATCTTCTTCACTGGAAGCATCAATCAGTTGTGCCTTGAATTCAGGGTCTTGGCAACGCTCAATAAATGCTGGATCTTGGTCGAGCTCTTTACCACGTTTCAGGCTCCATAAGCAGCCAACCAATACGCCGATTAACGTTGCTGGTATAGTAACGAGCAAAACGTTGACCAAGCTGATGTCTAAGTGGTTATCGGCGGCTGTCGCCATGACCACGGCCGCAGCTGCCGCAATAGGACTCGCCGTAATCCCCATTTGAGAGGCAACGGTTGCCATCGCCATAGGGCGCTCTGGGCGGATGCCTTTTTTGTAGGCGACATCGTAAATCACGGGCAGAAGTGGGTAAACCGAGTGACCAGTGCCAACCAATACGGTAAGGGAGTAAGTACAGAGCGGTCCAAGAAAGACGATTTGACTTGGATGCTTACGCAGTAAACGCTCGGCAAATTTCACGAGCAGCTTAAGACCCCCTGTCGCTTCCAACGTAGCGGACGCGGCAACCACGGCCAAAATAATCAGCATGACACTAATTGGTGGTGAACCTGGAGCGACCCCAAATACAAACGCGAGAACCGAAACGCCTAGGCCCCCGAGTAGACCAAAAGCAATGCCTCCATGGCGGATACCGATAAATATCACCGTCAGAAGCAGGAGCATATGTACGTAAAACATAATCAAACCCTACAAGGTAACAGAAGTAGGGTTCATGCTATCCAAAAGTGGTAGGTGGAAATGTGAAGTTCTATGCTTATCTGGCACAGAGTTTGCGTTATCGGCGGCTTCTTTGTTTTTTGTCAAATTGCGGCGCAGTAACCATCGTCAGGTTGCTAATTCGCCGCAACGATCATGGTTTTGGACGCGAGATTTTCCGGCTATGGAATTTTTGGTGTACACCACGGCGCAGTGCTTTGACCCTGTTTTCGGCTCTGTCGACCCCAAGCAGTACGCTCAGTACCAGCAGAGTAATAACAACCGATTGCTGCAAGTACCCCAAACCAATCATCATTCCAAGCGCAGCAAGCACCCAAATGACGGCTGCCGACGTGACGCCATGAATCTTGCCATCGAGCGTCATCATGACCCCTGCACCAAGAAAGCCAACCCCAGTAATGATTTGTCCGAGCACGCGCGCTTGGTCTAGCGTATTGGGTGACAAGGAGACAGCCATTGACATAAATAAGTAAGTCCCCGATATGATCAGTATCGAGGTGCGAATTCCAACGGGTTTGCCACGAGTCTGGCGCTCGACACCGACCAGAATGCCGTTGACGGCGCAGCAAAGTAGAGCAGGCCATGTGAATGGCCCAAGATCGAGAAATTGTTCGATAGATGGTTGCATTTTGACCTCCAAAGCGTCGGAGTATGCACAGGATAGCGTTGTCTATCGAACGAATTATTTTTGTCGTCTAGATTACTCTAAGTGCAAGTCCAGAGGGGTTTTACTCTTGCGGCCACCTATCTCGCGAGTGAGTTTGGGCACTAAGTATCCTGAGACGCGCTCAAGCAGACCTGACATGATGGATTTGGCTTGCTGATCCGAAATATAGAAGTGCGCAGCCCCTTGAACTTTGTCGAGAACGTGCATGTAGTAAGGAAGAATTCCGGCGTCAAAAAGAGTTTCACTGAGCGCCACTTGTGCCTCAACGCAATCATTGACGCCTTTGAGCATCACTCCTTGGTTTAGCAGGGTGACCCCCGCTTGCTTGAGATCATGCATCGCGCGTTTCAGTTCATGATTGATCTCTTGGGCGTGGTTAATGTGCGTTACCATGATCACTTGTAAGCGACTGCCACTGAGTATCGCGAGTAAATCCGGCGTGATTCGTGCCGGAATGACAACGGGTAAACGCGAGTGGACCCTGATGCGTTTGATATGTGGAATATCAGCGATGCGATTGATGAGCCACTGCAGCTCTTCATCTTTCGCCATTAATGGATCCCCGCCCGATAAAATGACTTCATTGAGCTCTGATTGTTGGCGAATGTAATCAAGACTTTGCTGCCAAACTAACTTGTTGCCTTTGTTCTCTTGATAGGGGAAATGACGACGAAAACAGTAACGGCAGTTAATGGCACATCCACCCTTCACAATCATTAGCGCTCGGTTGCGGTACTTATGCAGTAACCCAGGTGTCTCATTACCTTGCTCTTGTAAAGGATCGTTGGAATAGCCCTCGTGCACTTCAAATTCTTGTGAAAGTGGTAAAACCTGACGCAAAAGCGGGTCATAAGGATTGCCTTTCTCCATTCTATCGACAAAACTTTGCGGCACACGCTGCGCAAATAGCTTTCTCGCTGCAAATCCGTCTTGCCATTTAGCAGGATCGATTTCCAGCTTTTCGAGCAATTTGGCAGGATCAGAGATCCCATTCGCTAGCTGTTGAAGCCAGTTTTGCTCAACAGAAACGGCTTTTCGGGTTATGATATGCGGCATTGAATTTAGCTCTAAGAATGTAAAGAGGAAAAAATGGCTACTGTTAGCACCAATGAATTTAAAGGCGGTCTAAAACTCATGCTTGATAACGAGCCTTGCGTTATCCTGGAAAACGAATACGTTAAGCCAGGTAAAGGCCAAGCGTTCAACCGCGTGAAAATTCGTAAACTTCTTTCTGGTAAAGTGCTAGAGAAAACCTTTAAGTCTGGTGAAACTTGTGAAGTTGCAGACGTAATGGATATCGACCTAGATTATCTATATAACGACGGCGAATTCTACCACTTTATGAACAACGAAACGTTTGAGCAAATCGCTGCAGACGTAAAAGCGGTTGGCGAAAACGCGAAATGGTTGGTAGAAAACAACACGTGTATGCTTACTCTTTGGAATGGCAACCCAATCGTTGTGACACCACCAAACTTCGTTGAGCTTGAAGTGACAGATACTGACCCAGGTCTAAAAGGCGATACTCAAGGCACTGGTGGCAAGCCAGCAACGCTTTCAACTGGCGCTGTGGTTCGCGTACCACTGTTCATCGCTATCGGTGAAGTAATCAAAGTGGATACTCGTACTGGCGAATACGTTGGCCGTGTAAAATAAATAGACTTTGGTTAAGTTTCAGTAAAAGGTCACTTCGGTGGCCTTTTTTGTTTTTCTGCTTGGTGCTTGATGTGCCACAATCTTTACTACGCTTTATGTGACTAAACTAAAACTCATGAATCAGTCTATACGTATCTGGCTTGACGCCGCGCGCCCAAAGACTTTGCCACTGGCACTGGTTTCTATCTTGACGGGTAGCGTATTGGCGTACTCCACGCATCAATTTTCTTTCCCGGTTGCTTTGCTGGCATTTATAACCGCCACCTTGCTACAAATATTATCCAACTTGGCCAATGATTATGGCGATGCAGTAAAGGGCACCGACAACGAAAAACGGTTAGGGCCGATGCGAGCTATTCAATCGGGCGAGGTGAGCCAAAGCGCCATGAAATCAGCGATCATTATCAATATTGTATTGACGATGGTGTCCGGTATGGCATTGGTGCTATATGCATTGGATAGCCTGCAAAGTATTCTCGCGTTCATTGGTTTGGGAGTACTCGCGATTGTCGCGGCGATCGCCTATACCGTGGGCAATAAGCCATATGGCTATGTGGGTCTTGGTGATGTGTCAGTCTTTATCTTTTTTGGCTTGTTGGGTGTTGCCGGCACGTTTTTCTTGCACACGGGAGTGATTGCACCGCTGCTGACATTGCCAGCCATAGGGTGTGGCTTGCTCGCCGTTGCGGTTTTGAATATCAACAATATGCGTGATATTGAAAATGATGAAGAGTGTGGAAAGCGCACGGTCGCGGTTCGATTAGGTCAACACAAAGCGAAGCAATACCATTCTCTGTTGCTTGTCGGAGCCTTAGTGTCGTTTATCGCCTATTTAGTGCTTCAGCCGAGCCCGATCTGGTTTAGTTTTCCTTTCCTGATTAGCGCTCTGATTGTTTATAAGCACGGAAAAGCCGTGTGGCGAGCAGAGCAACCCGCGCAAATTGCACCAATGATGCCTGTGATCGTTAAGTGCTCGTTGGTCACTAACTTGCTTTTTGCCGGAGTTGTAATTGCACAAACACTGGTGAGTTAAGTGATGCGTGTCATTGCAATGACTTAATGTCCCTATATACTCGATGGAGATGACGAACGCGATGGGAAGGAACACGATGGAATACAATACCTCTGCCCTATGTGACATTTACCTAGAACAGGTCGATGTTGTAGAGCCTATGTTTAGTAATTTTGGTGGTTGTGCCTCTTTTGCTGGACAAATTACAACCGTCAAATGTTTTGAAGATAACGGTTTGATTCGTGAGATCCTAGAGCAAGATGGTTTAGGTCGTGTACTGTTGATCGATGGTGGCGGTTCGCTGCGTCGGGCTTTGATTGATGCAGAGCTTGCAACGCTTGCAGAAGAGAATGATTGGGAAGGCATTGTCGCCTATGGATGCGTTCGAGAGGTCGATGAGTTAGAAGACTTGAGCATTGGTATTCATGCATTGGCTTCCATTCCCGTTGGGGCGACGTCGCAAGGTATAGGTGAAGTGGATGTGCCGGTTAACTTTGGCGGTGTAACCTTCTTGCCTGAAGATTACCTCTATGCTGACAATACGGGCGTGATTCTTTCTCAAGAGCCATTGGATATCGACTTAGAACTTGATGAAGACGTCATCGAAGAATAAATAATGACACCGGCTTAGGCCGGTGTTTTTGTTTCGTAAGCCAAGTATTGTTTGCGTAGCTTCAGCGCGTATAGATACCCTAACAGTCCGCCAATGATATTGCCGAGTGCAATCCCGATAAATAACCCTTCGATGTCATACAACAGGCTCCCCAACCAAGCGCACGGTAGCATAAAAATGAACAAACGCATAAAGCTCCACTGAAATGCCTTCAATGGTTGGTGCAATGCATTCAGTCCTGAAACCAACATCATGATGACACCTTGAAAACCATAGCTGAATGGCACCACAAGTAGGTAGTGCCACAGTAAATCCTTTACCGCTTGCTCTTGAGAGAATAGGGCGGCTAACGGAATGCTCAATGGCACCATCATAATGAAAATACCCAGTTGGAGTACCATCGAAAATCGCATACTGAGAAAAATTCCCGCAAAGCTTCGATGAGGATTATTAGCGCCCATGTTTTGAGCCACAAAGGGAGTCAAAGCGGAGGTTAGTGCCATCAAAACTAAGATTAGGATCGATTCAACTCTTTGAGCTGCACCATAAGCTGCAACGGCGGCGGTCCCATGACTCGAGAGCATCATCATAAGAATGGCGCCTGAGATCGGGGTCATCGCGTTGGATAACGCAGCAGGGGTACCGATCTTAAGAATCAAACGCCAATCGTGGCTAATTTGTGTCACATTCGGCAGTCCGAGCAATTTCTCTCGTTTGATAAGAACGTAGAGCGAACCGCATAAAGCCCCCAACCAACTCAGCGCACTTGCGATTGCAGCCCCCTGAATACCCAACTCCGGAAACGGGCCAATACCGAAAATGAGCAATGGGTCGAGCACCCCGTTAATACAACCTGCCAGCATCATGATTTTTGCCGGAGTTTTGGTATCCCCTGTCGCACGAATGGCGCTATTGCCCGCCATGGGAATGACCAGCAGTGGGATCGTTAGGTACCAAATAAACATGTATTGTTCGATGAGGGGAATAAGTTCTGCTTTGGCGCCCAAGCGAAGAAACAGAGGCTCAATCGTCAGTAGTCCGAGAGTGCAGGCTAGGGCGACGAGGACAACCGCAAGCAACAATCCATGGGAAGAAAAACGGGCGGCGTCTTGGGACTGTCCTTGGCCAAGTAAGCGACCGATATTGGTGGATAAGCCCATACCTATTCCCATCGTTATGCAGTTAACCGCAAAGGTAACGGGAAAGGTATAACTGATGGCAGCCAGCGCTTCAGTGCCCAATAGCGAGATAAAAAACGTATCGACAAGGTTAAACATCAAGATCGCGATAAGCCCGAACGTCATCGGTACGGTCATTTGACGTAAAACGGTAGGGATGGGGCCGGTCAACAGGCCGTGCTTATCCTGCATTGAGAGCTACTGTTTGCTTGGAGGAAAAACGTAGCATACTTGATCTATAGCGATACGACCAATTCTCAGGCACAAAAAAGGCCAGCCGAAGCTGACCTTAAAAATCGTTATTCGTTAAGAATAAATTACGCTTTTGCCGCTGCAGCTGCTTTAGCGATTGCTGCGAAGCTCTTAGCGTCTAGAGAAGCACCACCAACTAGAGCACCGTCGATGTCTGGTTGTGAGAAGTAAGCTTCAGCGTTTTCTGGCTTAACAGAGCCGCCGTATTGAATGATTACTTGTGCTGCAACTGCTTCATCTTTCGCTGCGATTAGAGCACGGATAGAAGCGTGGATGCGTTGTGCATCTTCAGCTGTTGCTGCTTTACCAGTACCGATAGCCCAGATTGGTTCGTAAGCGATGATTGCGCCGTTCAGTGCCTCAACACCGTAAGTGTCGATCACTGCGTTGATTTGGCGTGCACATACTGCTTCAGTTTCGCCCGCTTCGTTTTGCGCTTCAGATTCACCGATACAGAATACTGGCTTAAGACCGTTTTCTTTTAGGAAGTTGAATTTCTTCGCGATGAACTCATCAGATTCGTTGTGGTATTCACGACGCTCAGAGTGACCGATGATGATGTGAGAAGCACCAAAATCTTTTAGCATCTCTGGAGACATATCGCCAGTGAATGCACCGCTGTTGTTTAGGTCAGTGTTTTGTGCACCTAGGATGATCTTGTTACCGCCTTCAGCGATTACACGCTCTGCAAG
This sequence comes from Vibrio sinaloensis, assembly GCF_000808535.1. Taxonomy (GTDB): domain Bacteria; phylum Pseudomonadota; class Gammaproteobacteria; order Enterobacterales; family Vibrionaceae; genus Vibrio; species Vibrio sinaloensis_D. The sequence goes on along the minus strand of NZ_JWLV01000015.1, from coordinate 3,155 downwards.
GTCGATGTAAAGTGCTGGTGGCGCTACGGCTACGTCAACACCTTCAACGCCTTCAAGCTCAGCGTTAAGACCAGTTAGCAGCTCTTTCACCATTGCTTTGCTGCCATTCAGTTTCCAGTTACCCATCACTACAGGACGACGCATAGGAATATCTCCCTTATCTCTTATGTAAAAATTCAATTAATGTAAAAAATCTTCGTAGGAATATAACAGAATAAATTCGCCAGATCATGACTAGTATCATGTCTTAACCGGATCTCATTCAATGGTTGGAGCTGTCACTGCACATAATTGACCTATCTTGCGCTGACTAGAGTGATCCGTTATGCAGAATAGTGTCCTTTGGCTGCAAAACCTGCTTAGAAATTGTTAATAGTGGAAGGAGTATAGTTCGTAATGATGAAACTCTCTTACATTTGAGGATAACAATGCCAAACCTAGTAATGGAATACTCCAACTCAGTCGATGAGCGTGTTAATGTGCAAGGCCTGCTGGAAGATTTGCACCAAGTCGCCTTACAAAGCGGGTTATTTGATGTTGGCTCGGTAAAATCACGAGCGTTGCGCTGCCACAATTGGTTGATTGGGGAGGAAGCTGACAGCGTCGATTTTATCCATATCAGTTTTGAATTACTGGATGGCCGAACCGCTGAACAGAAGAGAGACCTATCTCGTCAGTTAATGACCGTTTTGCAAGAGCAAGCCAGCCATGTCCGAAGCCTAACCGTCAACATTCGAGATATGGACAAAGATTGCTTCCAGAAGGTCATTAATTAGTTTTTATTTTTTAGGTAATGGGATGTCAATTAAAGAGTTATTGTTTTCTTTCCAAGGTCGCGTAGGTCGAAAAGTCTACTGGACATGGAATTTGGTTTACTACATTGCGATATTTGGCTTCGGAATAGGAATGAATGTTCTCTTTCCTGCCATTTCTCACCTAGTTTTGCCGATATTTCTCATCGCAGCTTTACTTCCCGATTTAGCCATTACAGCGAAACGCTGGCACGATCGCGGAAAATCTAACTGGTGGTTATTGATGAACGTGCCACTGATTGTTGGGCGTTTAATGGCGCCGATGGATGGAGAGCCAATGGCTTCTCCTTCAACAGAGCAAATGATCGCCTACACAATCTCGCTTGTGTGCGGAATCTGGATTTTCGTTGAGTGCGGGTTGCTAAAAGGGCAGGCGGGCGATAACTCATACGGGCCGGAGCCAAAGTAACCGGAGCTAAAAAATAGTTGTCAATGGCGTTGAGATGTTCTGACGCCATAAAAAAGGGTTGGCATCTCAAGCCAACCCTTAGCAGATTCTCTCTTCTCGCTACTTCCTTAGCAACACTTCTTCTATGTGGTGATCTTGGCCTTTCTTCAAAATAAGTTGGGCGCGCCCTTTGGTAGGGAGAATATTCTGCGTCAGGTTGATGCCATTGATCGTTTGCCAAATGTCGTGAGCTTTATCGATGGCTTCCACTTTGTTGAGTTTGGTGTAGTGGCTAAAATAGGAGCCCGGTTTGGTAAACGCACCCTGACGAAACTTAAGAAAACGTTCCACGTACCAGTTTTCAATGACATCAGAGTCAGCGTCGACGTAAATTGAAAAGTCGAGGAAGTCAGAAACAAACACGCGGTGCGGATCATGAGGGTAGTCCATGCCACTTTGCAAAACGTTAAGACCTTCAATAATCAAGACATCAGGGCGGTCGACAACTTTCACCTCATCAGTGATGTCGTAGGTAATATGCGAATAAACGGGCACTTCGAGATTGGGCTTTGCGGCTTTGACATCGGAGACAAACTCGACAAGGCGTTTAATATCATAAGACTCTGGAAACCCTTTACGGTGCATAATGCCGCGCTCATTCAAAACCTTCTTTGGATAAAGGAAGCCATCGGTCGTCACCAACTCCACTTTAGGGTGTTTCTCCCAACGAGAGAGCAAGGCTTTGAGTAATCGCGCTGTGGTACTTTTACCCACTGCGACGCTTCCTGCGATCCCAATAATAAACGGCGGGGTCGATTCCTGATTACTAAGAAAGTTATTAAGGACAGTATTACGGCTTTGTCTGGCAGAAATGTAAAGATTCAGAAGACGCGCGAGAGGCAGATAAATTTCAACGGCCTCTTCCATTGTGAGGCTTTCGTTAACACCTTGCAGTTCGATCAAATCCTCTTCGGATAGCGTCATTGGCACAGAATTGCGCAATTCTGCCCATTGCTGACGATTAAAAGAGAGATAAGGTGTCATAGTCTTCCTAACCCAAATATCACGATAAGAGCAGCGAAAATACAACAACAAGCGCCGAAAGCAAATGAGAAGGGGACGATTAAGTTGCATTTTGCGCTCAATCTGTGTGTTTTTTCAGCAAAAGAGCGGAAACTGATTAAAATCGTGATTTTTTTTGATTTTGCTATTGCAAGGTTGGAATTCCTTCAATAGAATGCGCACCACTTATGCCGACTTAGCTCAGTAGGTAGAGCAACTGACTTGTAATCAGTAGGTCACCAGTTCGATTCCGGTAGTCGGCACCATTTCTCCGCTTATCTCTTTTTAGAGAACGAGAGGAATGGAATAAAAATTTGGAGGGGTTCCCGAGTGGCCAAAGGGATCAGACTGTAAATCTGCTGGCACTGCCTTCGATGGTTCGAATCCGTCCCCCTCCACCATATTCTTTAGGGAATAGCTCACAGAGTTACGTGTTGCGGGCATCGTATAATGGCTATTACCTCAGCCTTCCAAGCTGATGATGCGGGTTCGATTCCCGCTGCCCGCTCCACTCAATTTGAGTGCTGATATAGCTCAGGTGGTAGAGCGCATCCTTGGTAAGGATGAGGTCGGCAGTTCGAGTCTGCCTATCAGCACCAGCTCTCAAGCAAGCATTTCCTTTTGATACTTTCTTTTTACTAAACTACGTTTAGTCATTGAAAGTAAGATTAACACCAATACTTTTGGTTGCGTGGTCATCAAAGCCACCTAAATCCGTACCTAGAGGGACAACCCATGTCTAAAGAAAAATTTGAACGTACGAAACCGCACGTAAACGTTGGTACTATCGGCCACGTTGACCACGGTAAAACAACTCTTACAGCTGCAATCTGTACTACTCTTGCTAAAGTATACGGCGGTGAAGCGAAAGATTTCGCATCTATCGATAACGC
>NZ_JWLV01000014.1 GCF_000808535.1 Vibrio sinaloensis | reverse complement strand
TAACTGATCGGCATTAGAGCCTTAGGCTCCTTTTTTATTACTCTTGTTGTAAGTTTGACGTTTTGTTTGGCTCCACATAACCACTACTGTGGATCAGTTCCGTTTTCGACAGCTCACCAACAGGCTGAGCTTGCTCACAATCACCCCGACATTCGCACACTTGCTCAAGAATGTAAGTGAGCCTCTCTTTCGTCAGTGGTATTGGGTTGCCACGAATCGCCACAGATTTAAGCGCATCTTCCGCGACCGTTTCAAACGACGTTGCGCACACCCCAAACTGACTCAGTTGCGGCAAGTTTAGCTTAGCGAGCGCCCAACTTACCCAAGTGATCGCTTCTTCTCGACTTGCGTCTTCTTTCCCAGTTAACAGCTTCGCCATATGGGTATAGCGGCTTAACAAATCGTTTCTTCCCTGCTGTTGCGCTACCTTGATGTTCTCAGCCATAACGTGAGGAGCAAGTCTAGCCGTAATAACGCTGTGCGGTGCTTCCAACTTCCCCCCTAGTGCAGACGCAAGTCCATGAGCCGCACCTAATTTCGCATTGGTAATGGCCATGCCTCCTAGCATCGCCGCAAAAGACAAATCAGAGCGGGCTCGATAATCATCGTCAATACAACCTGCAAGTAACGAGCGGCTTAACCGTCGGAGTCCCTCTTCGCAAATCATGTCCGTTAATGGATTAGGATCACCACACACGTATGCTTCCATTAAATGAGTAAAGGTATCCATCGCCCCTCTACCCGAAGTATAAAGATCGGTGCCATAGGTTAACGTTGGGTCAACGATCGCAACGTCAGCGAGCATATCTGGGCTACGAAGGCTGACTTTCACTTGATCCTGTCCTGAGCGCAGCACAGCATTTTTAGTCACTTCCGATCCCGTACTTGCAGTCGTTGGAATGGCAATAAAGGGTAAAGGTTTCGATTTAAGAGGGACATTTCGCCCTACCACCTCAACATAGTCATACACATCCCCTTGATTGGGTATCACAGCAGCAAGCGCTTTACCCATATCAAGTACGCTACCACCACCTATCGCCACCACCATATCTGGCTTGAACTTGCGTCCGACTAACGCCGTTTCTTCAACCATGGTGATATTGGGTTCACCAGATATTGCAACATGCTGATAACGCATGTTTTGTGATTTGAGATAATTGATAAGCACTGAGGCACGGTCAGTCGTTTTTCCGGACACCAATAAAACGCTATACCCAAACTGGTTGAGTACAGACAGCGAGGATTGAAGCGCTCCTTCACCAAATATGATTCTTGTGGAGGTCATAAACTGAAACATAAACAGGACTCCCCTTAAGCAAGCCTAAACTCTTTCTAGCATGCCTTTGTCTAGGTGAAATAAAATTGAACTGGTGCAACTTGTATAAAATAACCTTGTTAATAATAGTGTTTTATCGACCAAATTCGCTTTTTATACCGCTACCTCACTAGTACCGATCAAATTTTCGTCAATAGGTTTCATCTATCGAAACAACAGGTAATTGCTTCTTTATTTCCGACTCTGGATCGGGCATAGTTGCTTTAACAAAAAATAGGAGAAAGAATATGTTCGTAGTTATCTTTGGTCGCCCAGCTTGCCCATACTGTGTTCGTGCGAAAGAGCACGCTGAAACGCTTAAAGCAAAGCGCGATGACTTCAACTACCGCTATGTAGACATTCATGCGGAAGGCATCTCAAAAGCTGACCTAGAGAAGACAGTAGGCAAACCGGTAGAGACTGTACCTCAAATCTTTATCGACCAAGACCACATCGGTGGTTGTGATGACTTCGAAGCATACGCAAAAGAGCACCTAGGTTTATTCGACGACGAGTAATCCACTGTTTCAAGAAAGCCGCTTAACGCGGCTTTTTTAATGCCTATCGTTCGCTCCGCTTGACCGATATTTGGCATTCGTTCTTGTTATGTAAACTCAGAGTAAAATATAAAAAATTTCACTATCCATTTCACAGCATTGAGATACAATTCACACACTTAACTTACCCCGGCAAAATACAAGACCTGCCCAGTGAACATCGACGTCGTACAATTGCTCGAGCAAAACCCTATCCTCCTCATTTTTGTGGTTCTCGCCATCGGTCTCGCGATTGGCAAAATTCGTTTCGGAAACCTTCAACTTGGTAATTCAATCGGCGTATTGGTTACCGCGTTGGTCATGGGACACCTTGGTTTCACCTTCAACGCAGACGCATTAACCATTGGTTTCATGCTGTTTATTTACTGTGTTGGTATAGAAGCAGGGCCAAACTTCTTTGGTATTTTCTTCCGCGATGGTAAACACTATTTCATATTGAGTATGGTGGTGTTGTCGACAGCTGTGTGCATCACTTACTTTGGCAGCCATTACCTCGGCTTAGGGTTCGGATTATCAGCCGGTATGATGGCAGGCGCACTCACCTCGACTCCTGTTTTAGTTGGCGCCCAGGATGCATTAACTTCAGGTCTAGCAACGGTTCCGCGCAACATGGACTTCTCGTTGGTGCTTGAGAATCTTTCTGTGGGCTACGCGATGGCTTACCTGATTGGACTGATCAGCATGATCATGTTTGCAAAGCTGTTACCCAAGTTACAAAAACAAAACTTATCGGATTCTGCCCAGCAAATTGCTCAAGAACGTGGTCTTGGTAGCACAGGGCAAAGAAAGGTCTACTTACCTATCATCCGCGCTTACCGAGTCGGCCAGGAGCTGATCGATTGGATTGATGGCAAAAACCTTCGAGAGCTGGGTATTTATCGACAAACCGGTTGTTATATTGAACGAATCCGTCGTAATGGGATTCTCGCCCACCCTGATGGTGACGCCATCTTGCAAGAAGGTGACGAAATAGCGTTAGTCGGCTTCCCTGATAGCCACGCTCGCCTTGACCCAAGCTTTAGAAACGGCAAAGAAGTATTTGACCGTAACCTGCTCGATCTACGCATTGTCGAAGAAGAAATCGTCGTCAAAAGTGATGCGATTGCAGGAAAGCGTCTTTCTGACCTCAACCTGTCTGAATACGGCTGTTTCTTGAACCGTGTAGTTCGCGCTCAAATTGAAATGCCGATGGACTTGGACATTGTTCTAGCCAAAGGTGATGTACTGCAAGTCAGTGGCGAGAAAAGCCGCGTTCATGGTCTTGCAGAGAAAATCGGTTTCATCTCAATTCATAGCCAAATGGCGGATCTGCTCGCTTTTTGTAGCTTTTTTATTCTTGGCATCATGTTCGGCTTGATCACAATGACCTTCGGGCATGTGTCATTTGGCTTGGGTAATGCGGTTGGTCTTTTACTCTCTGGCATTACCTTAGGGTTCTTACGTGCGAATCACCCTACGTTCGGCTATGTCCCTCAAGGGGCGCTCAACATGGTCAAAGACTTAGGTTTGATGATATTCATGGTCGGCATTGGCTTAAGTGCCGGTGGAAAAATGTTTGAGCATCTATCACAAGTGGGCGTTCAGGTCATCGGGCTAGCGTTTTTGGTCAGCGTACTGCCTGTTGTTTGTGCTTACCTAGTTGGCGCCTACTTACTTAAGATGAACCGAGCCTTGTTGTTTGGTGCCATCATTGGTGCGCGCACTTGCGCTCCGGCGATGGACATTGTGAATGACTACGCTAAATCGACGATTCCAGCCTTAGGTTATGCAGGCACATATGCTATCGCCAATATCTTGATGACGTTGGCAGGTACTATTTTGATTATATTAAGTTGACCCTAGAAAACGTAGAAGAGGAGGCATTGCCTCCTCTTTTTGTTTGCTGCTTATAGCGGCCAAACAGTTGTCCCATCAACAGGAATCTCTGTCTTCGCGAACTCATCTCGGCAATAGCCTGTCCCACTTGTTGCAAAGTAGCTCAGAGGCATCGACTGTAGGCTCTTCGCGATCACTTCTTGCTTCGCTTTGTCCGAGAAGCTGAATCCCCACATATCCAAGTACTGGCGCATATCGCGGCTGGTTATCGTACTAAATGCAATTAGCAGCCAATCGTTATTGCTGATTGCATTTGCTTCATCACGACTGTAGCTCGCAAAGCCGATATTAGCTCGGTTTGTCAACCAGAGTTCATCATCACTTTTTAGGCGATTGAACTCTCGTTCCAAGATATGCAACCGACCAAGCAAATGCCAACCATTGTTAACCACACCTTGGTTCTCTGCTTGCATCATAATTTGGATAAAAACTCGTGCGCCCCAGCTCCAGCCAGTCTGATTTTGTGTCGCCATAAAAGCGTTAGGGTCTGGGTTCAAACGACTTTGCTGCAACAGCTGATATTGACCAGCAAAATCCAAATTCTGGCAGGTTGATTCCCTACCCGTCTCAGCGAGGTAGCGTGACTTACTGTAGTAGGAGTAATAATTCGTTGTCGAGTGTCCTTCCCACCCAGCAAATCTGAAACGCCCTTTTTCTAATCCATGACCAAGTTCGTGCAAATCTCCATGCCCCAATGGGTGGAAAGACCAATACGCATCATATGGGTTTCCAGAACAACCGTAACCACACGTCGCTTGATCCGCATTCATGTGTTTCACGATATCAATCGTTTCGATCTGCCAACCTTTGGTTTCAGCGTATTGATGGATATCGGCGATCTTATCAATTCCCGGTCCTTGAAATCCCGCCAATGCATGGGGCAAGTTATGCACGTAGCGCTCGGTTGCTAGTGCCATATCGGCAGGTTGCGCCCAGTCCTCCGCGCCGATTGATTCCATCATTTTGTCTGTTTTTGAATGTACTTCGAAACCCGGGGTTATCAACTCCGCCCAGTCAAATTGCCCTGCATTCAGTTGAGTCACAAAACTCTCGTTATCTGCACTACTTCGCCAAACGGGATGACGGGCCACGCCTTGGAATGTCAGCTCCACAGGTTGATTATTGGTATTAAAGTGTACTTGAACAGGGCCACCGTAGGACGACGTTAAACGAATCGTTTCACCCGGTTGTACAGTGTAGGCATGTGACGTTAGCAATTTAGGTCTAGAGTAACCATTTTTGGAAAACTCATGCGTGGCGCCGCTTCGCAATGTGTTAATTACAATTTTTGTTGTCACCGGAGAACGATCATTGCGGGTAACAGTGAATGTTTCTCCAGGCAAAGCATAAACACCCGCAGCGCGAAAGCTCCGTTTTGACTCCAGATTTGCGGTATGAGTAACGCGCTCGACTTGATCATCGAATTTGCTGCGGCTGAAGTTACCCATATCTGGTTGCGCGGGGTTAATGTCGCGGCTATTGTACTGAACGTAGTCAGCAAAGTAGGAACGCAGAAAATTGATACGCTCTGTAGTACTTTTATCCATCGGGAACTGTACGTCTTGGCGGTAGTGGTCTGCCAATAGCACAATCGATTTTTCATACTCATAGCCGTTTGATTCGAACAAACGAATCCCCTGCTCATCCAACAAACCTAGCTGATTTCGAATACTTTGCGCCGCGGAGTAAAACTCCGTCGCCATGTTCGCCTCATCGGGACAGGATTTGTCGTCACATAGGGTTAAATCAACCGTGAATGAGTCATCCTCCAAACGTTTGAGCAGTGCTTGCTGCAACTCAATGTGTTCAGGAACCGTATTCAGTAGTTCGTTACCATTCCAATCAGAAACGCCTAGCTTGCGCCAGTAGTTATCGCCAACGTAGTTGACGCGAAATTCACGAAACAGCGATTGTCCTAATGTGGTCATTCCGCCATCCCAATGTAGGTACAAGATGGGGATGTTAAGTTGCTTAGCTCTCGCCACAGCCTGCTCGACCAACTCCAGGTCATCTGCTTGCTCAAGATGTTGAGAGAGAATCAGTAAATTAGGTTTGGCTTCAACACAAGCCAGCAGCGATGCACCGTCACAAGTGTTTGCGTCGTTATATTTGAGCCTGTTTCCGTAACGAGCATCTAGCCATTCTCGCGTTGCTGTCTCGTCTGGAAAGTAGTAAGACTGATCCATTTGCGCTATGACCACGTTGGCCTCGCCAGCGAATGGAGCCCCATTTAGCCAAACCAGTAAATTATCCATCCATTGAGCCATTTGTGCATTGACCGAAGATGGAAAGCGCTTTGACGTACGAAATGGATTACTTGCTAAAACGGCATATCGACTGGGTTCAACTCCAGCGACACCAATCGATAGCGTCTGATCCGTGTAGCCATCTTGCATCGCTTTGTTGGTCATTAAGATGGTATCGTTGAAACCATAGGTTGGAGACAAAATCGCCGCGTCATGAGTCGGATCCCAGAATAGGCCGCTTGTCTCACCATTAATGGACTTTTTGACCTGATCAAATACCTTTTTATGACTTGCAACCCATGTTCGGTTGTACGAGATAAACGCATTCGCGTCTTTCACGGCAAGTGCATTTCCGGAGATAAGTGCTCTTTCTACTTCGGTTAACGTCTCTTTTGCGGGCGAATCACTACCCCCTCCGCCACCGCAACCCATTAGAAAGAAAGATAAGGTAAAGGCTAAACCTGTGTATGTCTGTTTTTTACTCATGTTCTTGATTATTCTTATGTAAATATCGCGAGTGTAAGTGAGCAAAGAGGCAAAGTAATCTGGTGGTGAAAAGCGAATTTGAAAGTTTGAAGCGTGATAACAAAACGAAAATAACAACGGCACCAAAAGGTGCCGTTTTTGATTAGCTCAGAGGTCTTAGGTAGGCCAAGAAGCGCTTCTCGGCATGTTTGAAACACCAAAGAATGATAAAGGTCAGCGCCATATAGAACAATCCGGCCGTCAAGAAAGACTCAAACGGCGCGTAGTAACGCGAATTCACCAACCTAGCGGCACCCGTTAAGTCAACGATAGTCACGATGCCTGCAACTGCGCTTCCGTGAAGCATGAAGATCACTTCATTACTGTAAGCTGGCAACGCTCGTCTCAACGCACTTGGCAAAATAATTCTTCGGTAAGTCATAAAATGACTCATACCATAAGCTTTCGCAGCTTCCACTTCACCTTTTGGTAAACCGTTGATGGCGCCACGGATGATCTCTGCCGTATAAGCGGAGGTATTGAGTACAAATGCGACTAAAGCACAGAACCAAGCATTCTCCCACAGCGTGTCTTTAACTGGGAAAAACTGATCCATTCCGTAGTAGATCAAATAGAGTTGAATCAGTAACGGAGTACCACGGAAAAAGTAAATAAACGCCCAACTTGGTCCTGAAATAAAATAGTTCTGGCTATTGCGAGCAACACCAAGTGGTATCGCAACAACTAAACCGATGACCAATGCAAGGCAAACCAGCCATACGGTCGTCCACAAACCTTCCAAGTAGACAGGTAAACTTTCGACGATCAATGAAAAATCCATACTCTACCTCGCATGAATGCTAAATTTGCGCTCAACCACCTTAAGAAGGCCCGTTGAGATGCTGGTGAACAGAAGGAAAATCATCGCGACCGCCATATAAAATGTAAATGGCATTTTTGTTGAGCCTGCCGCTAAAGCACTCACGCGAACCATATCTTCTAAACCGATGATGGAGACCAGAGCGGTGGTCTTGAGCAGTACCAGCCAGTTGTTACCAAAGCCAGGCAAAGCATGACGAATCATCTGTGGTAAAAGAATTCGACGAAATGACATGATTGGACTCATACCATAAGCTTTACCCGCTTCAAGTTCGCCTTTATCAACCGCCATGATCGCACCACGGAAGGTTTCCGCCATGTATGCACCGAAGATAAAACCGATTGTCAAAACCCCCGCAATGAAAGGACTGACATCAATATAATCCGGCAAGTAAGATGTCCACTCATGATTTGGATCGCTAGAAGCAAACCACTCGTTAAGCGACTCATTGATGGAATAAAGGCTATTGTTCAATAAGATCTGTCCACCGAAGAAAATCAGCATCATGAGGACTAAATCGGGAATGCCGCGAATTACTGTTGTGTAGAGAGTAGCTATGGCTCTCGCCCAACGGTAAGGTGCCATTTTTGCAAGCGCACCAAGCATGCCCAATACAACAGCGAGCAATAATGAAAGTAGTGCCACTTCTATGGTCACTATGGCCCCTTTGAATATTGAGGCTTCGTATCCTTGTAGATCTAGCATAGGTGAGTTCCTGATCCCTAGACTCAAATATAACTTGGCCGCTGATTACCTCTAGGAACCTATCAGCGGCCTTATTATCGAGCTTACTTACCGTAAACGTCGTAGTTGAAGTATTTTGCTGCGATTTCTTGGTAGACACCTTTCTCACGTAGAGAAAGAATCGCTGCATCAAGCTTCTGAGTTAAGTCTTTGTCTTGTTTGCGAACCGCAATACCAAACCCTTCGCCGAACCATTTAGGGTCAGTCAGTGATGGACCAACAAATTCGTAAGCCTCGCCACCTGCTTTGTTCAATACGCCTTCTTCTAATGCCGATGCATCGCCAAGTACTGCGGCAACACGACCATTAGCTAGATCAAGGTACGCTTCATCAAAAGAGCCGTAACGAACGATTTCAACTTTATCTCCATAGTTGTCAGTTAGGTACTTGTCGTGCGTTGTTGCACGTTGTACCGCGATTTTTTGCCCGTCTAGGTTGTCAAAATCTAGACCTGCGCCTTTCTTAGCGATGAACTTGTTAGGGATAAGCGCGTACTTACCAGTAAAATCTACTTTCTTCTTACGCTCTTCTGTAATAGACATTGCCGCAATGATTGCATCGTATTTACGAGCAAGTAGTGAAGGGATAATGCCATCCCAGTCTTGCGCAACGATCTTACATTTGACTTGCATCTCAGTACAAAGCGCGTTGGCCATGTCAACGTCAAAGCCTTTCAGAGAGCCATCTGCTTCTGTCCAGCTAAATGGAGGGTACGCGCCTTCAATGCCAAAGCGAACTGTTTTCCAATCTTTCGCTTGGGCAACGCCAGATACCGCTGTTGCTGCCAGTGTTGCTGCTAATAACCACTTTTTCATTTCCATACTCCTGTGATTTCTTATTTTAAATATTGCTTATGTTGTGTTTGCTGTGTCACTACAGCTAGTAGATAGAAGATACGAACTGCTTTAAGCGTTCAGAATCTGGATTTGTAAACAGCTTGTCGGGATGGCCCTGCTCTTCGACTAACCCTTGATGCAAGAACATTACGTGATTAGACACATCTCGAGCGAATGCCATTTCATGCGTAACCACCAACATGGTTCGGCCTTCCTCAGCCAAATCACGCATTACACCGAGAACCTCACCTACCAACTCTGGATCCAAAGCCGATGTAGGCTCATCAAATAACATAACTTCTGGGTCTACGGCTAACGCGCGGGCAATGGCCGCACGCTGCTGCTGGCCTCCTGACAAGTGACCTGGGTAGTAATCTTTGCGCTCATACAGGCCAACTTTTTTCAGTAAAAGTTCTGCGTTTTCGATCGCTTGAGCTTTTGGTACACCTAATACGTGCACAGGTGCTTCTATAACGTTTTCCAGGACGGTCAAATGTGACCAAAGATTAAAGCCTTGAAAAACCATAGCTAAGCGCGAACGGATACGCTGAACTTGCTTTTCGTTGGCAGGAATGGCCTCTCCTTGACGATTGTTTTTCATTTGGATTAGCTCACCGTTAACCCAAATTTCCCCAGCAGTTGGGGTCTCAAGAAGATTAATGCATCTAAGAAAGGTACTTTTACCGGAGCCCGATGACCCGATAATAGAAATGACGTCCCCTTTGTGGGCTTCTAATGAGATACCCTTTAACACTTCATTTTGACCAAAGGTCTTGTGTAAATCTTTTATATCCAGCGCTGCTACTTCATTCATGCGCTCAACTCCCTGTTATTATTTTGCCCATCCTTCATCAGTGTGATGGGTAAATGTGGAGTGTTAACTCACATTTCGCTACAAACTAGCACTACGACTCGCAAGTTGCAACAAATTATTAACCTGCATTTTTGGGATATTAAGTTAGATCCTACGACTAATCATTCACTTTTTAGTTTAAAAGGCTTCATTTATCGCATAAATCAAACCAAAAGGCACAATTAACTACACGCCTAGTAATTAACATTTTTATAAAAACAAGATCTAACGCAATCTTCAACATGAAATCGATATGAACCAGAAAGCACACTATAAAACTTGTCTTATAAACCTTACATTATGAAAATTAATTTCAGCTTGGGTTTACACCATTTAAACCACGACCTATAAGTGTGTAGTTTTCTTTCACATTCTGTCATAAAGTGATCTAAATCAATCACTCTTAAGGGTTAGCACGTTAAACTCGCGTCAAAGATAAAAGCCTCAATAAGCGAATTTTTGTCTTTTCTATTGTCTAAGCTTAAGCACGAAGGGTTTGCGCTACAGAACAATAGAACAAGGACTTTTATGCAGGAAGCTGTGCGAGTTTTTATAGGAACGCCTGAAAACAATAATTAAGGGCGACTCTTCCAAGAATCATTAACTTTTTTAAATATGAGGAATCTATGTCAGACGCAGTCAATAAACCGCACTCTGATTCGGATATCGAAAACAAGAGCTACCGAGAGCTGCACCGTCCAGCTTCAGAGTTTGAAAGCCGTAGCGACTATCTAGATCACGAACTTCAGATCATGAAGCCACGCCGCTTTGGTTTGAACCTACCTGGTCGCGATTTCCGTTTCGAATTAGAAGATTTGGTACCAGCACTTGCAGGTACTATCGGTATTATCGCGATGTACTCTGCGGTAATGATGTCTTGGGCAGAGGGTCTTACAGCAGCATGGGATCACGTAAACCTTGGTAAAGATTTCGCCATCGAGGTTGCTCGTGTAGAAATGCTAATCCCTGCGTTACTATTCTGCGTACTCGCATCAGGCTTCATTAACCCGAAAGCGAACCTCGCCGGTAACCACGGCCCAATGATCCCTCTTATCGGCACCATCGCTTTAGCAGGTGCACACCCTCTTGCATTGGCAATCCTTATCGGTGTATTTGGTCTGCTTTTAAGCTTCCTTAAAGGTGGCTCTAAGCTGGTAAACCTCACCTCTCAAGGGACCGCAGGCGGTTTGCTTATCTTCCTTGGTTTAACCGGAACCATGAGCCAAATCAACTCGATCCAAGCTTGGGCGGTTGGTCTACAGTCTGACACTGTAGCAGCTGGTAGCATGGGCTATGTTGGTCTTATCGTACTGGCTGTGACTATCGCACTGTACGCATTCCTTGCGAAAGTAAACAAGCGTTGGTTAGCTATCCCAGTTTGTGCTTTCACAGGTTTGGTGATTGCACTTGTTCTAGGTGCAGGTTTCGATATCAAGTTCGTTACTGAAACGGGTCTTCCTAACCTAAACCCTGTTTACTGGTGGGGCAGCACAGAAGAAGGTTGGATGCTAGGTCTTCCTAATATGGAACACTTCATCGCATCACTACCGTTTGCAATCCTTGCAGTGGCGATGTGGTCTCCTGACTTCTTAGGTCACCGTATCTTCCAAGAACTGAACTACCCTAAGAAAACTGAAAAAGTACTGATGGATGTTGATGACACGATGACTATGTGTTCTATCCGTCAGATGGTAGGTACAGCGGTTGGTGGTGGTAACATCACTTCATCTTGGGGTACTTACATGATCCCTGCAGCAATCGCTAAGCGCCCTATCCCTGGTGGTGCAATCCTTCTAGGTCTGCTAGTAATGATCATCGCAATCCTTGGTTTCCCAATGGACATCGCGGTATGGCCACCAGTAATGCGTGTTGCTCTTCTTGTAGGTGTATCTCTACCTCTACTTGAAGCGGGTATGCAAATGGTAAAAGATTCGAAAGATTCTCAAGCAGCAGGTATCTGTATCTTTGGTTCAGCAGTTGTTAACCCAGTTCTTGCTTGGGCGCTAACAATGCTGCTAGACAACAACGGTCTAATTGGTGACAAAGAGCGTGCAGCACGCCTGTCGTTTGTCGATAAAATCGTTATCCCAGTTGGCGTTCTGATTATCTGTTTAGTTGCTATGCTTGCCGTTGGTATGCTAGAAGGGCAATATGGAATCCCAGCATTCCTATAAAAACACAATAGACGTTGAGAGCCTGTTTGGGCTCTCAACTTTTTTTTAGTTTCAATAAATATTTTAAAATTTTTTTTAGCTAGAAGGCGTTTTATTGATTTAGTTTAAGGTTTGCAAAAAAATTTTAGTTTACCCTTAAAGCCAAGTTGATAAGACAGCATGTAAAAACTAGTGACAATATTTATAGCTTTATGTTCTTTCGATAAACGTATTTAAAGGCTATACATATTGTTATTCATAAGAGTGTACCGTCCCACTATAGGGAATCTGACTCGCTCAACGGATCAGATAGGTACGTGTTTTTTCTACTAAAAAGGTAGGTATGTCATGGCAGAGCAATTTGCTAAAGCTTGGGAAGGTTTTGCTGAAGGTGATTGGCAAAATGAAGTAAACGTTCGTGATTTCATTCAGAAGAACTACGCACCGTATGAAGGCGACGAATCTTTCCTAGTTTCTGAAGGTACTGAAGCAACTAACAAGCTTTGGGCTAAGGTAATGGAAGGTATCAAAATTGAGAACTCAACTCACGCACCTGTTGACTTCGATACTGACGTTATCTCTACCATCACTGCTCACGATGCAGGCTACATCGAAAAAGATCTAGAGACTATCGTTGGTCTTCAAACTGATGCTCCTCTTAAGCGCGCTATCATCCCTAACGGTGGTATCCGCATGGTTGAAGGTTCTTGTAAAGTTTACGGTCGTGAACTGGATCCTAAAATCAAAGAAATCTACACAGATTACCGTAAAACACACAACGCGGGTGTTTTCGATATCTACACTCCTGATATCCTAAAATGTCGTAAATCTGGTGTTCTAACGGGTCTTCCAGATGCTTACGGTCGTGGTCGTATCATCGGTGACTACCGTCGTGTTGCACTATACGGTATTGACTTCCTAATGAAGGACAAGCTAGCTCAATTCGCTTCTCTACAAGAGAAATTTGAGAACGGCGAAGATCTTCAAATGACTATGCAGCTTCGTGAAGAGATCGCTGAGCAGCACCGCGCTCTTGGCCAAATGAAAGTTATGGCTGAGAAATACGGTTACGATATCTCTCGCCCAGCAGAAACTGCACAAGAAGCTATTCAGTGGACTTACTTCGGTTACCTAGCTGCTGTTAAATCTCAAAACGGCGCTGCTATGTCTCTTGGTCGTACTTCTACGTTCCTAGATATCTTCATCGAGCGTGATATCGCTGCAGGTAAGATCACTGAAGTAGAAGCTCAGGAAATGATTGACCACTTCGTAATGAAACTACGTATGGTTCGTTTCCTACGTACTCCAGAGTACGATGACCTATTCTCTGGCGACCCAATCTGGGCAACAGAATCTATGGGTGGTATGGGTCTTGACGGCCGTACGCTAGTTACTCGTACGAACTTCCGTTTCCTAAACTCTCTATACACAATGGGTCCTTCTCCAGAGCCAAACATCACTGTACTTTGGTCTGAGCAACTACCTGACGGCTTCAAGAAGTTCTGTGCGAAGGTATCTATCGATACGTCTTCTATCCAGTACGAAAACGACGACCTAATGCGTCCAGACATGAACTCTGACGACTACGCAATCGCATGTTGTGTATCTCCAATGGTTGTTGGTAAGCAAATGCAGTTCTTTGGCGCTCGTGCGAACCTTGCAAAAACGATGCTTTACGCAATCAACGGTGGTGTTGATGAGAAGCTGAAGATGCAAGTTGGTCCAGCTATGCCTAAGATCACTTCAGAAGTACTAGACTTCGACGAAGTGTGGAGCAACCTAGACCACTTCATGGACTGGTTAGCTAAGCAGTACGTTGCTGCACTAAACAGCATCCACTTCATGCACGACAAGTACAGCTACGAGTCTGCACTAATGGCGCTACACGACCGTGACGTTTACCGTACTATGGCTTGTGGTATTGCTGGTCTATCTATCGCTGCTGACTCACTATCTGCAATCAAGCACGCGAAAGTTAAACCAATCCGTGACGAAGATGGCGTAGCGATCGACTTCGAAATCGAAGGCGACTACCCTAAATTTGGTAACAACGATGCTCGCGTAGATGACATCGCTTGTGAACTTGTTGAAGTGTTCATGAACAAGATCCGTAAGCTTAAGACTTACCGTGATGCTGTTCCTACTCAGTCTATCCTTACTATCACATCTAACGTCGTATACGGTAAGAAGACAGGTAACACGCCAGATGGTCGTCGTGCAGGCGCTCCATTCGCTCCAGGTGCAAACCCAATGCACGGCCGCGATGAGAAAGGTGCGGTAGCATCTCTAACATCTGTAGGTAAACTGCCGTTTGCTCACGCTAAAGATGGTATCTCTTACACCTTCTCTATCGTACCGAACGCACTGGGTAAAGAAGAAGATTCACAACGCGCTAACCTTGCAGGCCTAATGGATGGTTACTTCCACCACGAAGCTGGTATCGAAGGCGGTCAGCACCTGAACGTTAACGTACTTAACCGTGACACTCTAGAAGACGCAGTTAAGCACCCAGAGAAATACCCTCAGCTAACAATCCGTGTATCTGGTTACGCTGTACGCTTCAACTCTCTAACTGCAGAGCAGCAAGCTGACGTAATCGCACGTACTTTCACTGAGTCTCTATAATCTCAACTGAATGAATCGAAAGCCCCGCTTTATAAGCGGGGCTTTTTTGTACCCTAAACACCCCTCACTGTATCCCCTATCGTCAAATTTTCCTCGGCATAATAATTGCTTATGCTAGTGATAGATCTAAATTTACTTTTCGCTTAGCTTTCACACTTTGTCTACCGCGGTTAACAATAATGATGATTAAAAAAACCTGCTTAGTTCCATTGCTCTTACTTTCTTTGAACGCTCATGCATCAGAGCGCTCAACCTTCACTTTTACATTAGACAATGATGGGCTGTTTGGTGTGGATCAAGATTACACCAATGGTCTTTTTCTCACTTACACCTCTAGCGCGATAAACCCTCACTGGCTCCTCAGCCCGTTGAGTTTATCGATTTGGGGTGCAGCGTCTCTCGATAAAATTGAGTTCACGCTCGGCCACAAAATGTATACTCCTAGCGACATTTCAGCCGACTATCCTTTAGAAAATGAGCGTCCATACGCGGGTTACTTACACACCGAATTCAACTACATCAGCCTCCACCCGCAACAAGCGCAACGCTTCAATTTGACAATTGGTACAACGGGCGAGAGCTCTCTTGCTGATAGAGCCCAAAGTATCGTACACAGCCTCACGGGGTCAAAAGAGCCAAACGGCTGGGACTACCAGATAGAAGATGCAAGAGTCGGTAGCGTTGGGTATCTGTCTCACTTTAATGTGATGAGAGCGCGCTCAATTGCCAATACGGACTTTGAAATCTCGAACGTTTCGGAAGGTAACTTCGGTAGTTTCCGTTCTGATGTCTCGACTGGCTTTATGCTCCGGTGGGGGACGGATCTTGCCGGTAGCATGGGTGCGGCAAACATCGATAACGAATACACATTCAGACCGGGGATGTTAGGTGGCTCTAAAGGAGGGTGGTTCTTGTTTGCAGGTATCGAGGGACGATATAGGTTCAATGATTTCACCGTCGAAGGCTATCGTCCTGCCATTGAAGAGAATCCTTCAATCTCCGATCCGAGCATTTATGATGTCACACTCGAAAACTGGCAGGCGACGGCTGTGGCAGGCATTGCATGGTATGGACGCGGCTTTGGAGCAACTTTGAGCAGTGCGGCGAAAACCCCAGATTACCGAGAGGCGTCCGACTCCTTATACGGAAATGGCAGCCTCTCATTGTATGCGTTTTTCTAAATATTGAATCGCTGGCAGTCTGTGTTTAGGCTGCTCGCGCTTCCTTCAACTTGTGCACTAATTGCCTTAAGTTGTTCGTTGTTTTCTTCAAGATCTTTCATTGCACCCGATATTTGAGTCATGTTGTCAGCCATTGATTGACTCGTTGTTGCCAGCTCTTTGATGGAACGGAATATGACTTCTGTTTGATGGGACGCTTCGTCCGCTTTGTCTGTAATGGTTTTTAGCGCATCCATCGCTTCTTGCCCGCGCTCTCGTCCGGTCGCCATGGACGATTCCGATTGGCCAATATATTGAATGACCTCCGCGCTTTCTTTCTTCATGGTGTCGATTGTTTCAGAAATCTCAGAGACCGCATCTACGGTTCTGACCGCAAGACTTCGCACTTCATCAGCGACGACAGCAAAACCTCGCCCTTGCTCACCAGCGCGTGCCGCTTCAATCGCAGCATTCAGTGCCAACAAGTTTGTTTGCTCAGCAATACCATTGATGATTTCCATTACCGAGTCGACTTTCGCAGACGCATCTTCCAATTGCTGAATGTGTCCAGCAGCTGAAGTCAAAATGGTAGCCACTTCATCGAGAGAGCCGATAGCCGCGCCGATGACTTTGGCGCCATCTTCTGCTGAACGAGTTGATGATCGGCTGATTTCTGCAACAAACTCTAATGAATTTGAAACTTCTTGAGTCGTCACACTCACTTCTTCTGTCGCCGACGCCAACAACTCCGTTTGGCCCAACACCTCGCTTTGATGATGAGCCAGCTTGTCCAACCCCTGATTAAGTTCCGCAGCGTTACCTGATAACTCTTGACTGCTTCGCTGCACCCCCTGAACTAAACCACCGAGATTTTCACAGCTCTCGTTGATGCTCTGTGCCAGTTGATTAAACTCATCGTTCTTATTTTTCGTTAGCGACATTCGTTGAGAGAGATCACCTGCGGATACACCGCTTAGCACTTCTCTTGTTTTGTTCAACGAACGTGATAGTGATGAGCTCTGCATGACAAATATGGTAATGGTCAACACTGCCAACACTGTACACGCGACCAAAATTGACCAAAGGGTCTGATTTGACGCTTTAGTAGCAGACGTTTGATATTGTTCAGATAAAGAAGCAAGCTCAAGAGTAATCACCCCTATGATCTTGGTGAGTTGCGCTTTTGACACCAACAACTGTTGCTCAACGCTGCCTAGCTGTTGCGAGAGTTCACTGACTCTAACGAACGTCGATTTATACTGCTCTATTTCTTTTTCGTATAGCTCCAACATCGCATAAACATTCGACATGCTTTCAAAGCCAGCCATTGCTCGATTAAACAGTTTTAGATTTTGCTCATTTGGCTGAAGTAGATAGTTTTGCTGAGATTTCACCATCGCCTGAAAATCTGAATTGAGGGTCACCATACCTGTTTCTTCGATTTTCTTTTCGATCGTTGTAGCAAGTTGTTTGAGTTCGCCTAGTTTCCCTTCATCGATGGTAAAACCTAGCTCCGACTTTAGGTTTAACCACGGATTGGCCGCAGACTCAAACTGAGCCACATTTTGGGTGAGCGTGTCAGCTTGTGAGGCAAATCCGACACGGTTTAAAAACTGCGCGTCTTCCTGTACAGAAGCAACTATTACTGAAATGTCTTGTTTGGCTTGACTGACACTTGCCCCCGACAAATTGTCTAGGTTGCTGCTCAGTGTAAGAATCTTACTTTGTGTTTGATAAATAGAGAGTGAACCCGAAGCAATATCGGCACTAGAGTGATACTGATCGCTCATTTGCGTTAGCCTGGACGACGAGTACCCTGCTAACGCAATAAATCCAATCGTCAGTATAACCAAAAAGACAATCACTTTTTGTTTCTGTGAAAGCGCAAGCATATCCATAAATAATCCTTAAACATCAGTGGGATGTAAAATACTTGCCTAGCCACTATTATTTATTTTTTGTTATTAACATTATTATTTGCAACATTTTTATAACATACATTTTAGTCTAAGTACGTTTTTTTTTCTTATTCGGTAAAATGTTGTTTGAAACTCCCCCTTTCCCTATTTAAACCACACTTTTTGTAATAAAATGACACGCAAATAACCTATTAGAGATGAGCTCATGTCAACAACTGGTCGTATTCATTCTTTTGAGTCCTGTGGCACCGTCGACGGACCTGGAATCCGTTTCATTGTCTTTATGCAAGGCTGTCTGATGCGCTGTATGTACTGCCACAACCGTGACACTTGGGACACTCATGGCGGCAAGGAAGTGACCGTTGACGAAATCATCAACGAAGCAAAAAGCTATCGTCATTTTATGAACGCGTCGGGTGGCGGTGTGACCTGCTCTGGTGGTGAAGCTATGCTGCAACCAGAATTTGTTAGAGACTTTTTCCGTGCAGCTCAAGCAGAGGGTATCCACACTTGCCTAGACACCAATGGCTACATCCGTAAACACACCGATGTGATTGATGAAGTCCTCGAAGCAACGGATTTAGTCATGCTTGATCTCAAGCATATGAAAGATGAAATCCATCATGATTTTATCGGTGTGTCGAACAAGCGTACGTTGGATTTCGCTCGTTACCTGCATAAGCTGGGGCAAAAAACTTGGATCCGTTACGTTGTGGTACCTGGCTACACAGATGATGAAGAAGCCGCTCACATGCTCGGTGAATTCATCAAAGATATGGACAATATCGAAAAAATTGAGTTACTTCCCTACCACAAGCTTGGTGCTCATAAATGGGAGGCGCTCGGTCATGACTATCCGTTGGAAGGCATCAACCCACCTTCCAAAGAGACCATGGACAAGATTGTTTCAATCCTTGAACAGTATCACTCAAATGTAAAATATTGATACCAAGTACTCACATTTTCGTAAAAAATACCAACCTAACCTAGGTTGGTTTTTTATAGGAGTTTGAGTGCTACTTCACCAATTGTTTGCTTTTCTTGCGATTCTGGCGCTAGGTCCATTTATTTGGTCTGACGTGAAGAACGTGTTTTGGCCAAAGTTTCTTCACGACCGTACTTTTCAGCATCTCACTTTCGCCATGGTTGCCGCGCTCACTCTACTTTGGTCGGCACAAGCAGGCGTCAAAGAAGGGCTATCAATCCACTTTTTAGCCCTGACAACCCTTACCTTGATGTATGGTTGGAAAAATGCGTGCGTGCTCTCTATCGTCGCGACTTCTGCGCTTACCTTCACGACGGATCTAACTTGGTACCAAGTCCCTGAATATCTTATATTCTCATGCTTTTTTCCTATCGCGATCAGCCAACTGGTGTTTCGCTTTAGCTACTGTTATTTACCACGCAATATTTTCGTATTTATCTTCGTTGCAGGCTTCTTCAATGGCGCTGTAACTGGCTCACTTCACCTGCTCGCCAGTGGTGTCTACATATGGCTGCTAGGAAGTCACGATTGGACAACCATCGTAGACAACTATCTGGTGTTTATCCCGCTACTCGCCTTTCCTGAAGGGTTGCTCAATGGAATGGCGCTAACCATGTTTGTGGTATTCAAACCTGAGTGGCTGCGCGTTTTTTCCGATCGCGATTACATCTATAACCACTACCACAAAAAATGAGTCATTTTTCGCGGATTCTTTGTACTTTTCATATTAAATATGTGTTGAGATCATGTTTCAGCAATCCACGAACAGATAACCTAAGCACATTAAAAATGTATTAGATTATTTTAGTGAGGCCACCATGGAAATGACTAACGCTCAACGTTTGATCCTTTCGAACCAATACTACCTTATGTCTCAAATGGACCCAGCAAACGCAGCTAAATATCAGCGCTTGCAGACCATTGTTGAGCGCGGGTATGAGCTTCAAATGAGCGAGTTAAATAAAGATTTTGGCTGCTTAAGTGAAGCCGAATGTCGTGAAATCATCGACACAATGGAGATGTATCACGCAATGCAAGAATCAAACAAAATGTTAGATGAAGAAGAGCGCAAAGATGTAGACCAGCGCCGCCTAACTTTCCTAGGTTACGACATTGCGAGTGAGTCTCAGCTAGTAAACTACGTGCGCTTTTTAACCGATTCTGAAGGTCTTTACCCACAGTTTGACAAAGGTGACCATCACTTCAACGCGCAAATGCCAATGCAAGAGAAGTATCGCCGTATGCTAGCAACATGGCGCAATTGCCCTCGCCAATACCATTTGTGCGCAAACGAATTAAAGCAAATTTTTAACGCTTAACCTAACGCACAAAGAAAAGGGACCGAGCGGTCCCTTTTTTGATCTCTGTTAGCTGAGTTTAAAAGTCGCCACTTTGGCAACGAGCTCCTCAGCTTGACTCCGAACTTGATGAGCCCCTTCTGAGCTTTGGTTCGCACCCACCACCAATTGATCAGCCACGTCTTTGATAGAAGTGATGTTCTGGGTGATTTCACTGGTGACATGCGTTTGCTCTTCAGCCGCTGTCGCTATTTGAGTGGCCATGTCGCTGATTAATGTCACCGCTGAGTTAATCTCGCCCAAAGCGGCGGAAGCCTTGTCCGCATCCTCAACCGACATTCCAGCAAGTTCGCCACTGCTTTCCATGATGGAAACAGCCTGAGCCGTTGTGTCTTGCAATACGGCGATGGTGTTTTTGATTTCTTCCGTTGAGGAATGAGTTCGCTGCGACAATACGCGTACTTCATCGGCCACCACAGCAAAGCCTCTGCCCTGCTCACCCGCTCGCGCGGCTTCGATGGCTGCGTTCAACGCAAGTAAGTTGGTCTGTTCAGCAATACCTTGAATTGTAGATAGCACGGTTGAGATTTCTTGGCCGTGTCGCTCCAAAGCGCCCACAACCTGACGAGCTGATTCCAGTTCAATCGCTAGTTTATTGATTGAACCTTTCGTGTTCTCAACGAGAAGGTGCCCGTTATCGGTGCTCAAAGTAGAGTCTTGAGCAGCTTGCGCGGTACGCTCAGCATGCGAGGCAATCTCTTGTGTCGCGCTCGCAAGTTCTGTTACCGCTGTCGCAACCATGGTGATTTCTTGTTGCTGATGATGAATTTCATCAACCGAACGATTTGAACGCTGGGTACTGAGCTCTGATTGCTCCGTTAACTGGTAAGACTGCTCACGGATATGGCCAATCAATTGCTGTAAGCTGCCAACAAAGACGTTAAAGTTATGCGCCAGCTTACCCACTTCATCGTTTGATTCCACATCGATTCTTTGAGTCAAGTCACCGCTACCATTCGCTATCTGCTCAAGTGCGTTAGAAACATTGGTCAACGGGCGGAACAAGATGGTGCACAAGATGTTAAACAGCAGTGTACACACGACAACCACAATCCCCGTCACCAATAACTGCCCCCAGACAGCACCAAATAAAGGCTCGACTAACGAGTCATAATTCACAACGATCACCGTCGTAAGACCTGTCGAACCAATCTCATTGGCATAAACCACAGATTCCTCGCCCAAAACGGTCACAAAGATGTCATGACCAGTGCTGACCGCTTTACGAATGGTGGCCTCGTCTAAACCCAAACGCGTTAAGGATTCATTAAGTAGCGACGTATCCTGGTGAGCAAACACATTGCCTTGTTTATTCGCAATGAACATGTACCCGTCGCCAGGCAAAATGACCTTTTCCATTCCACCCAAAATATCGGTAATTTCAACGTCCGCGCCAAGAACAACCTGCTCCCCATACAAGTTAAGCGCTTTACCCAAAGAGACGACATTTGCGCCGGTCGCTGCGGCAACCGTTGGGTTATCCATAAACACTTTTGCCGGCTGCTTTACCGCGTTTTGATACCAACCCCACTTCCTAGGGTCATCGTTGCCTGGCGGTAACACGACCCCATTCGCGTTGTTCTGGCTTCCATCAGGGTAAGCAATGAACACATTGTCAAAGCCGGCTGAATCCTTTACTTGCTTTAAATGAGTCACTATGGATTCTTTTTTCGACTCTTGAGAAAGGGAAGTCAAAGCGCGTTCTTTGGACGTAATCCAGTCCGCCACATATTGATTGTAAGACGATGCCGTGCTCTCTAAACGCTGTTCAACCTCAATATTGAGGCGATCAAGCGACGCTTTGAAAGACAAGCCTTCGACCAATAGTCCCCCGACTACGATGGCAACACTCGCAGATATGGCGAGTTTATTCTTCAGTGATAATTTATTTAGCATGATTCATTCGCTATTCGTTCTAGTTATTTAATAAACTTTTTAAAAGTCACCAACATTATATTTTGAGGTTAGAAATAAATAATGATCTAGCTCGAAAGTTTGCAAAACAACACTTTCCTTTTTTCCGCCAATCTTTTTCTCAAGCTAATACAAGCAACTAACCAAGCGAACGAAGATCATCCTCGCGCTGGTGTTTATCTCCCCCTCAGGTACACGTCAAGGGCAAGATCAAGTGACATATTTCTTTGCTTTATACGTAGGTAAATTCAAGACGGTAGCAGAACGCAGGTGCATTTTGCTTTTCATCACAATTTGCAATTAAACACATATTTTTTAAGCAAAATTCTAAAAAGCAACTAGGCTTAAATTAGAAAGGATTTTGCTTTTCTATGCGGGTTTATTGTCAATTTGACAGGTTCAAAGGGGAATTCATTATGAGTATTTTCGACCATTTCCAAGCACGCTATGAAGCTTCCAAGGATGAACAATTGTCCCTACAAGATTTTCTTAGCCTATGTAAAGATGACAAAAGCGCTTACGCTAACGCAGCAGAGCGACTGTTGATGGCGATTGGCGAACCAGAGATCATCGATACCGCCCAAGATCCTCAACTTAGTCGTATTTTCTCCAACCGCGTCATCTCACGCTACGACACATTCAAAGATTTCTATGGTATGGAAGAAGCGATCGAACAAATCGTCTCCTACCTAAAACATGCGGCGCAAGGCCTAGAAGAACGCAAACAAATTCTCTACCTATTGGGACCTGTGGGCGGTGGTAAATCGTCACTTGCCGAAAAACTCAAAGCCTTAATGCAACAAGTTCCTATTTATGTGCTTTCTGCAAATGGTGAACGCAGCCCCGTCAATGACCATCCATTCTGTCTGTTTGACGTAAACGAAGACGGCGAACTGTTGAAACAAGAGTACGGCATCGAAAAACGTTACCTACGCTCAATTATGTCACCTTGGGCAGCGAAACGTCTTCATGAATTCGGTGGTGACATCTCGAAATTCAAGGTGGTGAAAGTACGTCCTTCGATCCTTGACCAACTTGCAATAGCCAAGACAGAGCCCGGCGATGAAAACAACCAAGACATCTCTTCATTGGTAGGTAAAGTGGACATTCGCCAACTGGAACATTTCTCGCAAGATGACCCAGATGCCTACAGCTACTCAGGTGCGCTGTGTCGAGCTAACCAAGGTTTAATGGAGTTTGTCGAGATGTTTAAAGCGCCTATCAAGGTGCTACACCCTCTACTTACGGCGACGCAAGAAGGCAACTACAACGGTACAGAAGGTCTCTCTGCCCTACCGTTTGATGGCATGATTTTAGCGCACTCTAACGAATCCGAGTGGCAAACTTTCCGCAACAATAAGAATAACGAAGCCTTCCTAGACCGCGTTTACATCGTAAAAGTGCCTTACTGTCTGCGCGTTTCTGAAGAAGTAAAAATTTACCAGAAATTGCTCGATCACTCAGAACTGTCCAAAGCGCCGTGCTCCCCAAGCACGCTCGAGCTTCTGTCTCAATTCAGTATCTTGTCGCGCCTAAAAGAGCCTGAAAACTCATCCATCTTCTCGAAGATGCGTGTTTACGATGGCGAAACACTCAAAGACACCGACCCTAAAGCGAAAAGCTACCAAGAGTACCGAGACTTCGCTGGCGTTGATGAGGGTATGTCTGGTCTCTCTACCCGTTTCGCGTTTAAGATTCTTTCTCGCGTATTCAACTTCGACCAAACCGAAGTCGCTGCTAACCCTGTTCATCTTTTCTACGTCATCGAACAGCAAATTGAGCGTGAACAGTTCCCTCAAGAAACGGCTGAGAAATACCTAGAATTCTTGAAAGGTTACTTAGTGCCTCGCTATGTCGAATTCATCGGTAAAGAGATTCAAACGGCCTACTTAGAGTCATACTCTGAGTACGGACAAAACATCTTTGATCGTTACGTCACCTATGCAGATTTCTGGATTCAAGACCAAGAATACCGTGATCCAGAAACAGGCCAGCTATTTGATCGCTCTGCGTTGAACAATGAGTTAGAGAAAATCGAAAAAACCGCGGGAATCAGTAATCCTAAGGATTTCCGAAATGAAATCGTCAACTTTGTGCTCCGTGCTCGCGCTAACAACAACGGTCAAAACCCTGTTTGGACTAGCTACGAGAAACTGCGCACGGTTATCGAGAAGAAGATGTTCTCTAATACTGAAGAGCTATTGCCAGTGATTTCCTTTAACGCCAAAACTTCGTCTGAAGATCAAAAGAAACACGACGACTTTGTCGCTCGTATGATGGAGAAAGGGTATACCGAGAAACAAGTGCGTCTGTTGTCTGAGTGGTACTTGCGCGTACGTAAGTCTTCTTAAAACAACGATGCAGCCAAATCCTTCATCAATTGAAGGATGCCAATGACTTACCTGCCAGAGAACATCTGGCAGGCATTTGGATGCAAGATAGATTCGTTGAAGCTTATTGTTTCACGGTGCAGATAAGGGGTGACTCATGGCGCAATTTATTGACCGAAGACTGAACGGCAAGAATAAAAGTGCTGTAAACCGCCAGCGCTTTTTACGCCGACATAAAGAGCAGATTAAAGAATCTGTTGCAGACGCGGTGAATCGCCGCTCCATTACCAATACAGAGACCGGCGAAGACGTCTCTATTCCTCACAAAGACATCAAAGAACCCGTGTTTCATCAAGGTAAAGGCGGGTTAAAAGAACGCGTTCATCCCGGCAATGACCAATTCATTACCGGTGATAAAATAGAACGTCCAAAAGGAGGCGGTCAAGGAGGAGGTTCGGGCGAAGGTGAGGCCAGCCCCGATGGCGAGGGGCAAGATGAATTTGTATTTCAAATATCTAAGGATGAGTACCTAGATATTCTCTTTGAAGACCTCGAATTACCTAACCTAGAAAAAAATCAAATCGCGAAAATTACCGAATGGAAAACGCACCGTGCGGGCTACCAAACCGCAGGTGTTCCAGCCAATATTGCGATCGTAAAATCCCTTCAGCAATCCCTAGCGCGTCGAACCGCAATGACAGCTGGTAAGCGAAGAATGCTGAGAGAGTTAGAAGAAGAACTCGATAAAGTCAAAATGAGCGAACCCGCTCAACTTCTAGAAGAGCAACGTTTACAAGACGAAATCAAAGCGCTGCGACACAAAATCGATACGGTGCCCTTTATTGATACCTTCGATCTGCGCTTTAAGAATTATGAGCGAAGACCGATTCCATCTAGCCAAGCGGTCATGTTCTGCTTAATGGACGTATCGGGTTCAATGGACCAAGCAACAAAAGACATCGCAAAACGGTTTTACGTACTGCTTTATCTGTTCCTCACCCGAACCTACGAAAACGTCGAAGTGGTTTTCATTCGCCACCATACACAAGCGAAAGAAGTCGATGAACATGAGTTCTTTTATTCACAAGAGACAGGGGGAACCATTGTCTCCAGTGCACTTAAGTTGATGAACGAGATCGTCGCTGAACGCTTCCCTGTCGGCGAATGGAACATTTATGCTGCGCAAGCATCAGATGGTGATAACTGGGCGGACGATTCGCCTCGCTGTCGTGAACTGCTGACAAAAAAACTACTACCTAACTGTCAATACTACTCGTACATCGAAATTACTCGACGCTCGCATCAAACCTTGTGGCATGAGTATGAAAAACTCGCAGGAGACTTTCCGAATTTCGCGATGAAAAACATTCGTGCGGTTGAGGACATTTTCCCTGTATTCCGCGAGCTGTTCCAAAAAGAGACCGCTTAGGGGGCAATATGACTACCAAGACAAAAAAGCCAACAAAAAGCAAAGCGCTGCCTGACGGCCCAGATTGGACGTTTGAATTACTTGACCGCTACCACAAAGAGATAAAACGCGTTGCGGATCATTACAGGCTTGACGCATACCCTAACCAAATTGAAGTCATCACGTCTGAACAAATGATGGATGCGTACTCAAGTATTGGTATGCCAATCAACTACAACCATTGGTCATTTGGTAAGAAGTTCATTCAAACGGAGCAAGGCTACAAACATGGTCAGATGGGTCTTGCGTATGAGATCGTCATTAATTCCAATCCTTGTATTGCCTACCTGATGGAAGAAAACACCGTGACCATGCAAGCGCTTGTCATGGCGCACGCTTGCTACGGCCACAATTCATTCTTCAAAGGCAATTACCTTTTCCAAACTTGGACTGATGCCAGCTCAATTATTGATTACCTTCTGTTCGCCAAAAAATATATTGCTGAGTGTGAGCAAAAATATGGTGAGAAAGAGGTCGAAGAGTTACTCGATTCTTGCCATGCGCTGATGAATTTTGGTGTCGATCGGTACAAGCGACCTGAAAAGATCTCAATCGCAGAGGAGAAATCTCGACAAGAAGAACGCGAGGCGTATTTGCAATCTCAAGTGAATGATCTTTGGCGCACGGTACCAAAGTCGACGGTCGAGCAAGAAGATCAAAAGGTTCATTTCCCAAGTGAGCCTCAAGAGAACATTCTCTACTTTATCGAAAAACATGCGCCACTGCTTGAATCTTGGCAGCGCGAGATTGTGCGTATTGTGCGCAAGATAAGCCAATACTTCTATCCACAGAAACAAACTCAGGTGATGAACGAAGGTTGGGCGACGTTTTGGCACTACACCATCCTCAATCATCTCTATGACGAAGGATTAGTGACAGATAGGTTTATCTTAGAGTTTCTTCACAGCCATACCGGTGTGGTTGCTCAGCCTCCATACAATAGCCCGTACTTCAGTGGTATTAACCCTTATGCTTTGGGCTTCGCCATGTTTAGGGATATTCGACGAATTTGTGAAGAGCCAACCGATGAAGACAGAGAGTGGTTCCCTGAATTGGCTGGGACAGACTGGTTAGATGCTGTTCACTTTGCAATGCAAAACTTCAAAGATGAGAGCTTCATTAGTCAATATCTGTCTCCGAAGTTGATGCGAGATTTTAAGCTGTTTGCCATCGTCGATGATGATCGCAAGAACTATATCGAGGTCGCTGCGATTCATAACGACTCGGGCTACCGCGCGATCCGCGAGAAACTCGCCGCTCAGTACAACCTGAGCAATCTAGAGCCAAATATCCAAGTGTTTAACGTTGATGTGCGAGGCGACCGCTCCTTAACACTCCAATATGTACCACACGATCGCATTCCTCTAGATGAGAGCTACGATGAAGTGCTCAAACACCTGTATCGACTATGGGGCTTTGACATTATTTTGGAAGAGGTAAAAGAGACCGGGAGACGAGAAATTCTCAGCACTTGTCCTAAACGTAATGATTATGACGCGAAGATTTAATCAATCTCCATGACTAAAGGCCGGCGACGGCCTTTTTTATTGGCTGGAAAGTACACCTTCGATAAAGGCCGATTTTTTCTCTCGATAAGCGTTTGCTTCCAAGCCTTCACACTCGCGTTTTAAAGAATTGTATTCAGCTACCAACGAAGAATTTTCTCTCAATTTGTCTCGAAAGGTTAGAAAGCATTCAAACTCAGATCCTAACTCGACCACTTGTAAGGCAACGTCTTGCTCGTTTGTTGATTCCAACATGCAAAGTTGATGAGTACGGAGTGTGTCTCGTTTCTCCTCAAACCCAAGCTGTTTCAGAGCACTAACTGAACGCTCCAGTTGCTGTTTGTCCACACCAACAAAAATGTCCAGATCTCCTTTAGAGACCGCCTGTGGAATCGATGATGCTCCAACGTGCTCTACTCGCGCATCAGGTAGCAGAGTTTTGATTTTGGACCTGTAAGCTTGGTACATTGCTTCACAGTCACTTTGATACGCTTCAGGAGGTAAGAGCTTCATCATTTTATCTACCCTTGATAAGCAAAAAGCGCCTGATGAATATCAACAGACGCTTTCTTAATTCTGACTATTATCGACGAGCGATGAGTTCTCTCACCACTTGCAAGTCTTCTGGAGTGTCAACGCCAGCAGCCGGTGATTCCTTCGCAACTTCGACATGGATTTTTTCACCATACCAAAGAACACGCAGTTGCTCTAAGCACTCAATTTTTTCAAGCGCTGTCGGTTGCCAATTGATGTAGGTATTAATAAAACCGGCTCGGTATGCGTAGATTCCAATGTGACGCATGAGCGGCTGCTTAATCTCTTTATTTTCACCCGCAAAGCTATCTCGATCCCAAGGAATCGTGGCCCGACTAAAATACATGGCATAGCCATCTTTATCCGTCAGTACCTTTACTGCATTGGGGTTAAAGACTTCTGCCTCATCTTCAATTTCAACCGCCAGTGTTGCCATAGGCGCGCTACAGTTGGCCAAATTATCAGCCACCTGGCGAATAATGCTCGGCGGAATTAGAGGCTCATCACCTTGTACATTCACAACGATGTGATCATCAGGAATCGCCATCAGCTCAACAACTTCCGCTAAGCGTTCAGTGCCGGATTCGTGATTCGGCGATGTCATGCAAACTTGGCCGCCAAACCCTTGAACTGCACTCTCGACGCGCTTATCGTCCGTCGCAATAATAACGTTCTCAGCACCCGCTTGAATAGCCTGCTCATACACCCACTGGATCATTGGTTTCCCGCCGATATCTGCCAGTGGTTTACCTGGTAAGCGCGTCGATTGATAACGCGCAGGAATGACGACAGTAAACGACATTAACGCCCCTCATCCATACTCATTTGACGAGCCTCTGGCTCAAGTAACACAGGAATCCCTTCTTTAATAGGGTAAGCTAAGCGGTCCAGCTTACAGATCAACTCTTGCTTGTCCTTATCAAAAGTTAACTTACCTTTACATACTGGACATGCCACGATTTCAAGCAGACGGTGATCCATACGTTTCCTTAACCTCTTTTATTTTATTCAAAATGCGACTCTTGTCTGCGGAAGAGAAACAGGCGGTTACGGGTAAGTACCACCAATTATCTTTCGCATAGTGGGCGCATTTTACTGCATCTTTTTCTGTCATTATAAGATGTTCGCCTCGGTTGGCGAGAGCATCTAACTCTGACTGTTCAAAATCTTTATGATCCGCAAATCCTTGCGTGTAGACAAGTTTTGCATCAAGTTGCTTTAGCGTAGTAAAAAACCTAGGAGGGTGACCAATTCCCGCCATTGCAACCAGCTTGTCTAGCGCTGCGACTTGCTCACTTTGGCCGCTATTTAGGTTGACGGCATTCGCTGGTTCAAGCGTCATCGATATCTCACCATACTTGGCTTCACCGCCATTCGTGATGATAAAATCGACTTGCTTGAGGCGTTCGGTGCCTTCTCTTAGCGGCCCCAAGGGAATCAAAGATTCATTACCAAAACGGCGCTTCCCATCCACAACCACAATCTCTATATCGCGTTGCAGTGCATAATGTTGAAGCCCATCATCCGTGATAATGATATCGACCCCTAACGGCAACAGCGCTTTGACAGCATCACTTCGCACAGGTGAAACAGCAACCGGCGCTCCTGTCCGTTTGTGGATAAGCTTCGGCTCATCCCCACAGTGTCGTGTAGAAGTGGCATCATCAACAACCAAAGGATAATGGGGAGCTTTCGCCCCATATCCGCGTGAAACAACACCAGGCTGGAATCCCATAGCTTGCAGTTGCTCAACCAACCAAATAACCACCGGTGTTTTACCATTACCACCAGCGGTTATGTTGCCCACTACAACGACAGGAACAGGTGCACGATAACTTGGCTTTTGACCTGATTCAAACTTGGACCTTCTCGCACCGCTAATTGCAGAAAACAGCAAGCTCAATGGCCATAACAATGGCCAGAGTAAATACTTGATCGGGTGATTCTCAAACCAGATTTTTTCAATCACTGGTTAACCACCAAACTGAATTCTATGCAGTTGAGCGTACGCCCCATCCTTTTCGATAAGCGTCTGATGATCGCCACGCTCTACGATTTCGCCTTCATCAACCACTAGGATTTCATCCGCTTTCTCGATAGTTGACAATCGATGGGCAATAACAAGCACCGTCTTGTTCTTTTGCAACTCATCCAATGCTGATTGAATCGCTTTTTCAGACTCGGTATCCAAGGCCGAGGTTGCTTCGTCAAGAATCAGAACCGGAGCATCTCGCAGCAAGGCACGTGCAATTGCAATACGTTGACGTTGACCACCAGAAAGGCTTGCACCATTCTCGCCGACCATAGTATCCAAACCTTCATCGAGCTTCTCAATGAAGTCCATCGCATGCGCTAGTTTTGCTGCGTGCTCAATTTGCTCGCGGCTATACTCACCGTTTGTCGCATACGCGATGTTGTTGGCGATCGTATCGTTGAATAGGTGGACGTTTTGTGACACGAGTGCGAAATGGGAACGTAAGTTACTGAGTTTATAGTCACGAATGTCATGACCATCAAGCAAAATACTGCCAGAGTCATAGTCATAGAATCGAGTAAACAAGTTGGCGATGGTACTCTTACCCGAACCCGATCGCCCAACAAGTGCTACGGTCTTGCCCTGTGGAATCTTAAAGCTGACATGATTTAACGCGGGCTTCTCTTTACCGAGATATGTAAAGGTCACATCTTTAACTTCAACGTCGCCGCGAACTTTAGTGGCTTCGTACTGACCCTTGTCAACCTCGGTGTCCATATCCATCAAAGCAAACAGCGTCTGGCTCGCTGCCATACCGCGCTGAAACTGTGAAACCACATTGGTGATTGCTTTCAGAGGGCGCATCAAGCCGAACATCGCAGAGAAAATTACCGTGAATGTACCTGGTGTGAGCTGGTTACGGATCTCATCGAAACTTGCAAGGAAAAGTACAGCTACCAAGGCGAGAGATGCGATCATTTGCGTCACTGGGTTCGCGATCGCATGCGCAGTCACAAACTTCATTGACTGTTGTCGCATTTGGTTACTCACCTTATTGAAGCGCTCACGCTCAATTTCATGACCACCATAGCTCAACACAACCTTGTGACCTTTCAGCATCTGTTCTGCAGACGCTGCGACCTTACCCATCGCCGTTTGCATGTTCTTACTGATTCGACGATAACGCTTCGAAACAATACCAATCACCCAAGCCACGACCGGTGCAACAACGAGCAAAACTAGAGACAACTGCCAACTGTTCCAGAACATTAAAACCAATAGGCCGATGAGACTCGCTCCTTCACGGACAATACTCACTAACGCTTTACTGGTTGCTGCTGATACTTGCTCAGAATCATAGGTAATGCGTGATAACAAAGCCCCGGGGGTTTCTTTATCAAAGTAACTCACCGGCATGTGCATGAAATGATTGAATATCATTCGCCGCATCTGCATAACAACGTTGCCAGATACCCAGCTCAAACAGTAGGTTGAAACAAAACTAGTAACACCTCGTGCAAACATCACACCGAGAATGATAAGTGGCAGGATTTTAAGGAAATTAGACTCTGCGTTACCAAAACCTTCATCTAATAAAGGCTTTAGCAAAGAAACCATATAAGTATCAGCAACAGCATTCAACACTAATGCTATAACAGCAACAACGAGGCCCTTTTTGTATAAGCGAATATAAGTCCATAGGCGCTTAAAGGTATTCCACGTAGTTTCATCTTTATCGATTGACATAAAACGGCTTATTTTTCTTACAATAATCTTCCTATTCTACTCCCTTGCGTAGCATCTGCCTATACCAAGCTTGGCCTTTACTCTCCCTCAACTGGACGACATTACGTCCACTTGGATAAAAATCAATCACCACTTGACCAGAGTTTCCGGTATCTATCCAATCCGCACCTTGTTTTCGGTAGCGTTCCACCACTTCTTGATTGGGTAAATTCCAGCGTCCACGATACGAGGTGGAGGCGATTGCTAAATCAGGATTCGCAGCTTGAATAAATGAATCCGTTGACGATGTTTTACTGCCGTGATGAGGAACAATCACGATATTGGACGCGAGCGCGTCAGGTATTCTAATCAACATCCACTCAGCAATTCGCTCAATATCACCAGTAAGCAACACACTTTGTTTGGTCACTTTATGAGTCAGTTTGATAACACAAGAGTGCGGATTGTAGGCGCGTTCGACAATTTTGGGAGGCCAGAGCGCTTGTATCTCTACCTCGCCCCATTGCCACGTTTCTCCCACTATGCAGTCGAGACTATTACTCAATGGCTGACTTGCAATAACCCGTTCTGGATGCCAACGTTGGAGAATCTCCCCTATCCCACCGGCGTGGTCATTGTCAAAATGACTGAGCACAACAATGTCCAGCACCTCAACCCCTTTGGCTTCCATCAGTGGCGTAATCAACTGCTCAGCATAGTTTGACTGTTGCCATGCGGCGCCGGTGTCATAAAGTAGTGCTCGCTCTCCCTGCACGGCCAAAATCGCCAGCCCATGACCCACATCGAGAATGTTCAACTGCCAATCAGGCTTCGGACGCCAGGACACGGTGACTAAAACGAAAGTGAGCGCAACAAGTACGATCCCAAAACGAGTCAACCAAGGGAGCATAAAAATAAAACACGCCAACACTATTAGGATAGTGACCTCTTGGCTGGACAGGGAAAACCAGGTATCTCCCGCCCATGCGCTTGACGCCACGACGGCAGATAACGCCCAATCAACCATTCCCCAAATCGTAGCGTCAACGTAACCAAACAATGAGACCACTGCGGCGATGAACGTGGCAGGCATGACGACAAACGAAAACCATGGGACAAAGACCAAATTGTACCCAATTGCACTGATGCTTATCCCTCCAAATACCACCGCAACAGGAAGGCTCATGCATATCACAATGAAGGTCTGCATCAATACATTGTTCACAA
The DNA here is from genome assembly GCF_000808535.1 of Vibrio sinaloensis. Classification (GTDB taxonomy): domain Bacteria; phylum Pseudomonadota; class Gammaproteobacteria; order Enterobacterales; family Vibrionaceae; genus Vibrio; species Vibrio sinaloensis_D. The sequence goes on along the minus strand of NZ_JWLV01000014.1, from coordinate 47,100 downwards.
CACCGTAACGATAGGTCGAACGAATAGAGAGAAACAGTAGTATTGCAGCCACAGCATACATTGATAACCAAAGGCTTGGGTCCAGTGCCGACTGAGGCCACAGCGTTAATAAAAACGCCAAGACGATTAACCATCGGCTGAGTTTAGAAAGGTGTGTTCGAATTAAAACCTGACTGCACATCAACAAACACATGATCAAAGCTCTCACCGTTGGAATAGAGAATCCAGCAAGGTAGGCATAACCAAACGCAATCACCGCCCCTATAAAAATAGGCGCGTTGGTCATTTTCGGCGAAGCAACTAATAGTAGTCGACCAACGCCCCAACCAAATGAAAACATGATCCCTATATGTAGACCGGATATCGCAACCAGATGACTTAACCCACTGTGCTGCAGTTGTTGATTAACACTGTCAGGGATTTTATCGCGGGTGCCAAAGAGAAGAGCAAGGATTAGACCTTGATTGCTGGTAGAGAGTGTGTGAGTCGAGATCGTCTGAAACAGCCTTTCCCTCAATGAGCCTTTATCGATAACCCAAAAGCTAGAGCTGTTTTTTATCTTAGCGTGACCAAGGATGCCTTGAGCGTACGCGTAGCGCTCTTTATCAAAACCCGTTTCATTTAATTGCCCGGATATGGGCTGTATGGACACTTTACCACCAATAAACTGACCTAAACTTAATGCAATTGGCGACGTAACCCAAACCGTTGGCTGCTCATAGGCGAACAACTTTTCGCCATTAATTGATCTAACCACTGCTGTTCCGTGAAAGCCGTGACTTATTTGTTTAAAAAAGCTGTCAACCTGTGCATTTATGGTAATATCCGAACCTGCTTTAAAAAGCTCATCGGTATTATGGCGGACAAGATTTCCGTGTATCAGCACCACCAAGCAGGCAAGAGATAATCCGAATAAAAAGGAATATTTTCGATTGCACAGCGATAAGGCAATCAAGCCAATACACGGCAATACCCAATACCAGCTTGGCATCCTCGTCCAATACATGGCGGAGACGATAACCAAAGAGTACGAAGCAAGCGTCCAGTAATTTAAGTAGAGAGTCATAGTCCCCAATGCCAAGAAAGTTCATCAAACGCTTTATGCCAGACCACGAAGTCATTAAGCGTCAAAAAGCACTCAAAATCTTTGGCAACGTGCTGTACAACCCCAATCTTTGGTGCCTCAACCGTCGTTCAGCGGCAGGCGCGTTCGCAGTTGGACTATTTATGGCGTTTGTTCCGCTTCCTAGCCAAATGATCATGTCGGCTGGTCTCGCCATTGCGTGTGGTGTCAATCTGCCTTTGTCTGTCGCACTGGTTTGGGTCAGTAACCCAATTACCATGCCGGTTCTTTTTTACTTTGCTTACAAAGTCGGCGCTTGGGTGATGCATGTTCCACCTCAACCGTTCCATTTTGAATTGTCTTGGGAGTTTATTCTCCACCAAATGAACACCATTGGTCCCCCTTTTCTACTTGGGTGCCTAATTTGCGGTGTGGTCTCGGCGATAGTTGGATTTTTCGGTATTAAAGCACTTTGGCGATATTCCGTAGTACGAAGCTGGCAGAAGCGAAAAATAAGATTAGGTGGGCTGTTGAAGAAGTAAAGTGGCGAGCCAACACTTTACAGCGTCCCACAAAGCCAGATGTAACTGATAAAAATGATATGTATGAAAAAGGACCTTTACGGTCCTTTTTCATTAGAGAACAATTATTTCGAGCTTAGCACCGCAGCGGGGTTTAACTTGCTCGCTCGAGAGGCAGGATACCAAGTGGCTAGTAGGCTAAGAACGATAGCCGTCAGCGACACCAAGATCACATCGGCAAGATTGACCTGAGAAGGTAAAAAATCGACAAAGTAAATGTCTCCCGATAAGAACTGATGACCAATCAAGCCCTCTAATCCTTTTATCAACTCAGTCAAATTGAACGCGATCAATACGCCAATAACACTGCCGACAATACTGCCCAACACGCCGGAAAATACCCCCTGCCAGACAAAGATACGTTTCACTAAACCGTCTGTTGCACCCATAGTACGTAAAATCGCGATCTCTGAGGCACGATCTTTCACTGCCATCATTAATGTCGACACGATATTAAAACTTGCCACACCAATAACCAGCACCATCACTAGATACATAATGGTTCTGACCAGTTGAATATCTCGGTAAAGAAATCCATATTTTTGCTGCCAACTACGAAGGTAAACGTACTCATCTAGCGTGTTTCCTACTTCGCGTATAATTTGGGTTGCATCTAACACATCGGTCACTTTCAGCGCTACTCCCGACACCGCCGAACCCAATTTGGCATATAGCTGCGCATCTTCGAGGGGCACCAACGCCAAGCTATGGTCAATCTGGCCATTGAGCGTTAACAATCCAGCGACTTGAACTCGGACGCGCTTTGGGGCTTGCACTTTGGTCGTCGCACCGCTAGTTGGGATCATCAGAGTCAGAAAATCCCCGACATTCACGTTCAACAGGTCTGCGATACCCTTACCCAAAATGACTTGTTTCTTTCCGGGGGTAAACTGCTGCCATACGTCTGAATCAATGTAATGACTAAGATTAGACACCTTCGATTCCAGTGTAGGATCAACCCCGCGAACCTCTATCGCTTTAAGCTGTTGCCCTTTTTCCGCCAATGCGGTTAGCTTCACAAACGGCGCCGCCGCTTCCACTTTAGGGTGCAATTGGGACTGTTGAATCACCGATTTCCACTCTTGAATCGGCCCGCGAACCCCTTCAAATTCTCCGTGAGAAATCACCGATAAGACGCGATCTTTTAGCTCTCGCTCAAAGCCGTTCATCGCAGAGAGACCAATAATGATCACAGCGACCCCGACGGTGATACCGATGGTGGACGACAAGGAAATGAACGACACCATTTTGTTGCGCTGCTTGGCGCGGCTAAATCGGCCACCAATAAAAAGTGATAAAGAAGAGAACAAACTAAGCCTCCTCGACATTGAGCAATAGCCCATCTTGCATATGCAGTTGACGATCCATTTTGCTCGCCAGTTCCCCATCATGCGTCACGACTAAAAAGGCCGTCCCAGACTCTCGATTTAACTCTCGCATCAAATCATAGATAGACAGAGCGGTTTTATGATCCAAATTACCCGTCGGTTCATCGGCAAGAACAAGATCCGGACTGTTCACCAAGGCTCTCGCAATCGCAACACGCTGACGCTCACCGCCAGAAAGCTCGGCAGGTCGATGGTCAACTCGATGACTTAACCCCACTTTTTCCAGCAGTGCTTGCGCTTTAGCTTTTGCATCAGCGACTTTTTCGCCGCCAATCAGCAAAGGCATCGCCACATTTTCAAGGGCACTGAAATCGGCAAGCAGGTGGTGAAACTGATAGACAAAACCTAAGTGGCGGTTACGCAATTTTGCCTGTTTATTTGAACTCAAGTTCGCCAGATCTTGACCAAGAAAACTCACGCTGCCTTCTGTCGCATCATCAAGCGCGCCCAATATATGGAGTAACGTACTCTTACCCGATCCCGAAGAACCAATGATTGAAGCCAACTCACCTTTTTTAAGCTCGAAGCTCACGCCTTTTAATACCTGAGTATCCAACGCGCCTTCTCGGTACGTTTTACAAATGTTGTGACACTGAAGAAGGTTACTCATATCTCAAAGCCTCGGCCGGTTTAACAGAAGATGCACGGTAAGAAGGGAACAATGTCGCAAGCAGGCTGAGTGCAATCGCCAACACGACAACGATCGAAATTTGCAAAGGGTTGATTAACACAGGTAACTCGCCACCAACAGAGAAAAGCGCGATTCCTGCGCTCTCCAGTAGTGTGTTCAAATTAGAGGCAAGCAGCACACCTAGACCACCACCAAACAGCGCGCCAATCACGCCACTACTTGCACCTTGTACCATGAAGATGGTCAGCACTTGGTTGTCCGACATGCCTTGAGTTTTGAGTATCGCCACCTCAGATTGCTTCTCCATCACGACCATTATCAGCGCCGAGATAATGTTGAACGCGGCAACGCCAACAATAAGCCCCAGCATCAAACCCATCATATTTTTTTCCATTCTCACGGCTTGGAAAAGTTCACCGCGCTGATCTCGCCAATCTTGCCATTGCCAACCCTCTGGCAATGGTTGATCACTTAACTGCGCCACCACAAAAGGGTCATTGAAGAACAAACGCCAGCCAGTCATAGTGTCGTTTTTCATTCGATTGAGTTTCGCGGCGTCATCGATGTGAGTTAGCATCAATAGCCCATCGACATCAGAGCCCGTGTTGTATATGCCCGCAATCGTAAAAATACGTTGGCTAGGCATTCGTCCAAGTGGGGTAAACTGACTAGCACTGGTGACCATCAAGCGTACCTTGTCTCCGACGGAGACGTCCATTGACCGCGCTAAGGTGTGGCCAATGAAAAGCTGATATTGGCCTGCTTCCATCGCAGCAAGTCGGCCTGCAATCATATGGTCTTCTATCGGGTCATGATCGCTCGGTTTAATGCCAATCAAAAGCCCAGCACTAAGCTGCGAAGCGCTTTGGATAACCGCTTCAGATTGCACGATCGGCTCTGGATGTGCCGCTGTAGAAAGCTCAGAGACAAATTCTGGGGCAACACTTTGGCGATGAGTCTTGCCATCAACTTCTGATACGATGGCTTGCGGCAATACGCCAAGGATGCGACTCTTGAGCTGAGCTTCAAACCCATTCATAACAGAAAGAACCGTCACCAACGACATCACGCCGATCGTGATGCCCGCCGTAGACATATAAGAAACAAATCGACTGAATCTATCGCCGGAGCGCCCTCTTAGGTAACGCAAGCCGATAAAGGCTGAAACCGGATGAAACATAAAATAAACCAATAATGTTTGATAGCGGGTAATGTACCGATTTATCGCTCTGGGTTGTAGCCCTTAATTGCTAATAAGTCGTCAAAATATGTGATAAACAATGACATACCTTGATTACTTGCGTGGTATGACGATAATCAAGGTGTTAGTTAAAGGAAACTCAGAATGCCTGATCAAGAATATTTCACCGTTCATCATCGAATGACGGTTAACGTAGAGCCGTTAGCACAAGGGCAATCCCTGCCTACTTATGAACAATTTGAGAGTGAAATTCCCGCGCCTTTTTTGGTCGCCAGCGAGTTCAGTCAACTTGATTTACTCAACGACAGCGCCCGTTCTGAGCTAAACAACAGTGACTTTAAACACGTCATCGAACTTCTCGATACCCAAAATTCAAAGCTAAACTTGCTTCTCACGTTTATGCTCTCCCAGCAAGACAACGAAACTTACCGCCACCAAACTGTCTCCTTTGGCGCGAGCTTATTTCGTTATCTCACTCCCACGCCACTGAGCGTCGATCAGACCGTGAGAGCCAAACTGTTTTTGGATCATCCTGCCGCAGCGATTTACAGTTATGGCCATGTTGTAGAGTGCGAAGCGCAAGATGAGCAGTTTTTAGTCACCATTAAATATGACCGCTTACGTGATATAGACGAAGATCTATTAATCAAAGCCGCACTCTATCAGCAGCAAAAAATGCTGCGTCAGCGTTCACTGAATCGAGACAAATAAACACACCACTATGTCTGATAGCACTCTTTTCCATCTGGCTAACGCAACCGGAGCCGGAGATAAAAAACACGTCGGTAATCTACAAGGCGCTAGCCTAGCGCTCGCGATAGCAGAGCTTGCCGAGCAGCATAATAGCCATACTTTATTGGCGGTACCTGACCCTCAAACCGCGCTCAAGTTGCTCCAAGAAATCGAGCAGTTTACCGACCAAGGCGTCGCTCTTTTCCCAGATTGGGAGACCTTGCCGTACGACAACTTTTCACCGCATCAAGAAATCATTTCCGATCGCATCGCGCGTTTGTACCAACTGCCAACACTGAGCAGCGGTATCACCATCGTACCCGTGAGCACGCTGCTGCAAAGACAGTCTCCGCGTGACTATTTGATGCAACATACCTTGATGGTGAAAGTCGGTGATTTGTTCTCACTTGAGAAGTTGCGCATGCAGTTAGAGAAATCTGGCTATCGAAACGTTGATCAGGTCTTCGGCCCAGGTGAATACGCAAGTCGAGGATCTATTCTCGATCTCTTCCCTATGGGTTCCAATGACCCATTTCGAATTGACTTCTTCGATGATGAAATTGATACGATTCGTACCTTTGATCCTGAAAATCAACGCTCCATCGATGATGTCCAAGAGATTAGACTGCTTCCCGCTCATGAATTTCCAACCACAGAAAGCGCGATTGAAGATTTTAGAATCCGTTGGCGTCAACGCTTTGAAGCAAGACGCGAACCTGAATCCGTCTATATGCAAGTTTCAAAAGGAACATGGCCAGCCGGTATCGAATATTGGCAGCCGCTCTTTTTTGAACAAACAGAGACGCTCTTTGACTACATTGCGGATGACAGTCAGATCATTACCGTTGGGGATATTGAGTCTGCGATTGAAACCTTCCTCGCCGATGTTGATTACCGCTATGACCAAAGAAAAGTGGACCCGCTTCGTCCACTCTTGCCTCCAGACGAGTTGTGGTTAAAGAAAGACGAGCTGTTTAGCCATATTAAGCAGCTTCCGCACCTCTTGCTCTCCAGCGATGCAATCGTTGAGAAACAGGGTCGAGTCAACCCAAGCGTTCAACCCTTGCCTGATTTAGCCGTCCAGCACCAAAACAAGGAACCGATGGCTGCGCTGCGCCAGTTCAGTGAAAACTACACGGGTAAGATTGTCTTTTCTGTGGAATCAGAGGGGCGCCGAGAAGCGTTACTTGAACTGCTGCAACGCATAAAACTTCGCCCTGTCGAGTACCCTAACTTTAAAAGTGCTTTTATCGGCAAAGATAAGTTTTCGCTGGTACTTGGTGCCGCTGAACATGGTTTCCTCTATGGAGACAGCCAAGTTGCGCTGATTTGTGAAAGTGATTTGCTCGGCGATCGTGTAATACAACGTCGCCGCAAAGACCGTAAGACCACCAACAGTGACGCTGTCATTCGTAACCTGGCAGAGCTCAAGCCAGGTCAACCTGTCGTTCACATTGATCACGGTATTGGCCGCTACATTGGTCTGCAAACTCTCGAAGCAGGCGGCATGACTACCGAGTACGTGACGCTTGAATACCAAAACGACGCGAAGCTGTATGTTCCAGTCGCCTCGCTCAACCTGATTAGCCGCTATTCTGGTGGCGCCGAAGAGAGCGCGCCACTTCATAAACTGGGCGGTGAAGCCTGGGCTAAAGCAAGGCGTAAAGCCGCAGAAAAAGTCCGAGATGTAGCCGCTGAACTTTTGGATGTGTACGCCAAGCGCGAACTCAAGCCCGGTTACAAGTTTGAGCTTGATCGTGGCCAGTACGCAACCTTCAAAGCAGGATTCCCCTTTGAAGAGACCGATGACCAGAAGATGGCCATTAACGCCGTTATGTCGGATATGTGCCAAGCCAAAGCCATGGACCGATTGGTGTGCGGTGATGTCGGGTTTGGTAAAACGGAAGTGGCGATGCGTGCTGCGTTTCTTGCTACCGACAACGGCAAACAAGTCGCAGTACTTGTTCCAACAACACTGCTCGCTCAGCAACACTTTGAGAACTTCCGTGATCGCTTCGCTAACCTTCCAATCCGTGTTGAAGTTCTCTCGCGCTTTAAAACCGCGAAAGAGCAAAAGCAAGTCCTCCAAGACATTGAGGAAGGCAAGGTTGACTTGGTGGTCGGTACTCACAAGCTATTGTCTAATGACATCAAGTTCAAAGATCTCGGCCTGCTGATCGTTGATGAGGAGCACCGCTTTGGGGTACGGCAGAAAGAAAAAATGAAAGCCATGCGTGCTGATGTCGACATTCTGACCCTAACGGCGACACCGATTCCGCGAACACTCAACATGGCAATGAGTGGAATGCGTGATCTATCTATAATCGCAACGCCACCAGCCCGACGTCTGGCGATCAAAACCTTCGTTCGACAAAGTGATGATGCCGTTATTCGCGAAGCGGTCTTACGTGAAATTATGCGCGGTGGCCAAGTTTACTTCCTACACAATCAGGTAGAAACTATCGAGAAAGTGGCCGCAGATTTGGAGAAGTTGATCCCCGAAGCGCGAGTAACGGTCGCCCATGGTCAAATGCGAGAGCGCGAACTCGAACGCATTATGAATGATTTCTACCACCAACGTTTTAACTTGTTGGTATGTACCACAATCATTGAGACGGGTATCGATGTGCCAACGGCCAATACCATCATCATGGATCGCGCTGACAACTTAGGTCTGGCACAACTTCATCAGCTACGTGGTCGTGTGGGTCGTTCACATCATCAAGCCTACGCATACTTGCTTACTCCACATCCGAAAGCGATGACAAAAGATGCAATTAAGCGTCTTGACGCTATTGCCTCTCTGGAAGATCTTGGCGCAGGCTTTACATTGGCAACTCACGACTTAGAAATTCGTGGGGCTGGTGAGTTATTAGGTGATGAGCAAAGCGGGCAAATTCAGTCCATCGGCTTCACGCTCTACATGGAGATGCTTGAGCAAGCAGTCGAAGCACTCAAAGAAGGGAAAGAGCCATCACTCGATGATCTCTTAAGAGAGCAGACAGAAGTTGAAATGCGCTTACCCGCACTGCTTCCTGATGACTACATACCGGACATCAATACTCGTCTATCGATGTACAAACAAATCGCGAGTGTTGAAAGTAAACAAGAGCTCGATGACCTCAAGGTTGAGTTAATTGATCGCTTCGGTTTGCTTCCTGATGCTGCCAAAAACTTACTCTCTGTTGCTGAACTGAAGCTTATCGCTGCTGATCTCAAAGTGAAGAAGATTGAAGCACACGACAAAGGCGGTTATATCGAGTTCTATCCGGACGCTGACATTAACCCGATGTATCTGGTTAAACTATTGCAGTCCCAGCCACAAAAATTTGCCATGGAAGGACCCACTAAGTTTAAGTTTACGGTACCATTGGTCGATAGACGCAAAAGAATCCAATTTATTGGCGATATGTTGGATGAGTTCCAACAGAACCTTTTACCAAAAGCCTAGCGATAAGGCTGATTAATTTTCCACGGTGATTGCACCGAATTATGGAGTTGTAATGAAAAAGCTGATTCCACTGTTACTCTTCTTTGTTGCTCTGCCTTCTTGGGCGCAGCGACAATTTGACATCGAAGTGGTTGTTTTTAAACGTTCTGTGAATCCAGAGCAAACGGCAGAATCTTGGCCTAATAGCCAACCTGCCATTTCGTTAGACGGAACAGGCACGTTTGCTGACTCAAGTTACCGAGCGCGTAAAGGCGTGCAAATGCTGCCTTACTCGTCGTATAAACTGAATAACGAAGTAACGAAGCTTAAAAAGCATGCGGGCTTTGAAGTGTTGCTACACAAGGCTTGGCGTCAAGGTGACAGAGGCCGACTGTCAGCGCCGACCTTCCATATTCAAGCGGGTAAAGACTATTCCAATATTTTCGATGCCGAAGGCAACAGAATTGGTTCGAAACAAGCAAAAGAAGTGATAGATGGCGTAACGGAAACGAGCATTCCAAAACCGCTTTACGAGCTTGATGGCAAACTGCAAATTTACGTTGAACATTATTTGTATGCCGATGTTGAGCTAGACTTAAAGTCGCCGAGCGTACGTGAAGTTGTGCTGCAAGACCCGATTGATATTGAGCCAAGTACCACAGAAGTGACGGCTCAAGGCGAGCAAGCAACAACCAATAGCACTGTTGAAGCGGGCTTTATGGAGCAGGTTTCGCCGACGATCGAGAAACAGGAGTTCCTAAAGAGCTACCGTTTCGACCAAAAACGACGTATGCGTAGTACCGAGACCCATTACCTTGATCACCCACTGATGGGCGTAATCATTCAGGTTCGCAGAGTTAATCAATAGCCTAAAGTGTCTCTAAGTACCGAACAACAAAACAGCCCGCTTGGGCTGTTTTGCTATCATTGAGAAGTGAAATGACGCCAGATTACTGCATTATTACACCGCGTCTCGAGTTAAAACTCATTCCTCAGGAAGATGCTGACGCACTGCGACGCTGCGTGACTGAATCCCCAAGTTTGCACCAGTGGATAGACTGGTGTGAAGCCAGCTTTTCTGCTGAGCAAACAGAAAAATTCCTGCTCGCAACGCGCCTAAACTGGGTAAAGTCCGAAGCATACGGGTTTGGTGTCTACCGCCGAAGCGATCAATGCTTGATGGGCATGGTCGCAATCAATGAGCTGTACCATACCTTCAACATGGTGAGTTTGGGCTATTGGCTAGGAGACCGCTTTCAACATAATGGGTACGCTCAGGAAGCGCTTGAAGGGCTCATCACATTTTGCTTTGAGCAGCTGAAAGTGACGCGAGTTGAAATCGTCTGTGACCCTGACAATGTACCGAGCCAGCGACTTGCTTTACGCTGTGGCGCCACATTTGAAGCCAGAGCACGGAATCGCTATCTCTATTCAGGTAAGCCTCGAGATGGATTGGTATATTCCATCACTCCATAAAAAAAGAGCGCTGGTTAAGCGCTCTTGTACGAAAAATACTGAATTAATGAAGCTTCAAGTTCGGTCGAAGAACTCGGTTGATACGCCCCATTAGGATGATAAGACCAGTCTTAAACATGCCATGCAGCGCCATTTGGTGTAAACGATATAGCGAGATATACACGACACGCGCGATACGACCTTCTACCATCATTGAACCTTTGGTTAGGTTCCCCATCAGGCTACCAACAGTAGAGAATCGGCTCAGTGAAACCAATGACCCTTTATCTTTATAGATGTAGGCTTTGAGATCGCGACCATTCAGTTTAGCGACGATGTTTGAAAACGCACAACTTGCCATCTGGTGCGCAGCTTGAGCACGTGGAGGCACAAATGAACCATCCGCTTGCGTGCACTGAGCCAAGTCACCGATGACAAAAATATCGTCATCGCGAGTAGTTTGTAGAGTCTCTTTCACCACTAACTGGTTAATGCGGTTTGTCTCAAGACCTGCGATGTCCTTGATGAAATCTGGCGCTTTAATACCAGCAGCCCAAACCATGATCTGTGCTGGGATTTTTTCACCATCTTTGGTTGTTAAGCCATCTTTATCGGCTTGAGTGACCATCGTTGCGGTGCGGACATTGACGCCCAGTTTCGTTAGCTCTTGGTGAGCTGCACTGGAAATACGCGGTGGCAAAGCCGGAAGAATACGCTCACCCGCTTCAACTAAGTTGACGTTTAGCTTGCTTGAATCAAGGTCGCCAAAGCCGTATGTACGAAGCTCTTTGACCGCATTGTGCAGTTCAGCAGACAGCTCAACACCAGTCGCACCCGCACCGACGATTGCGATATCGACAGTGCCGTTACCATTTTTCGCGTGCAATTTAAGGAACTCATTGTTCATTTCAGTGCGGAAACGATGCGCTTGTTCTGGACTATCAAGGAAAATACAGTTGTCACGAACACCTGGCGTGTTGAAGTCGTTGGAAGTAGAACCAATCGCCATAACAAGAATGTCGTATTCAAGCTCACGACTTGGCATCAACAATTCGCCATTGTCGTCTTTCAACTCGTGAAGCTTAATCACTTTACGGTCGCGATCGATATCTTCCAAACTGCCCATCTGGAAGTCAAAGTGGTGGTTTTTAGCATGCGCGCGATAGCTGAGGGCATCAACCCCTTCATCAAGCGAGCCAGTTGCAACTTCGTGCAATAAAGGCTTCCAAAGGTGACTTGCTTTACGATCCACTAAGGTGACTTTAGCGCGCCCTTTGCGGCCCAATGTGCGACCCAGCTTGGTTGCAAGCTCTAAACCGCCTGCACCGCCGCCTACAACGATAATTCGTGTCACAGCTACATTCCTCTAAAAAGTTAAATAATATGTATCAGCATGATGACTCATACTGATTAAATTCTGTTCTTTTTGGGCCAATCGCTGAGTTGACTCAGTCTTACATTCTACAGGCCCGTAGAGGCTTCGTTTTTATACGACACGCTAATTGGATAAAGGAGTCGAATGACTCAACACGGCTGGATAACATGCGCCGCAAATATTGGGTAAGTTTCTGACTTACTCTCAATTTTTTTTGATATTTATCAAATAATTTGTAATTCAGACATTATAAGGGCCAAAATTCGCTTCGCAACTAAAGATTGCGTTTATACCACCTGAATTTGTAAGGAATAGAATCAATTGAACAAGAAAAAAGCGGTAAGGTTTCCCTCACCGCTCTATTGAAACGACTTAGCTTTATCTATCAGTTTGCTTCTTTAAACGCTTTCATGGTTTGTAGATGCTGAGAGATTTTTTTAAACTTATGCGTCTGAGTTTCATCCCAGATGATGTCGTAGTAGTCTTCTAACTCTGATGCCGTTTTTGAGTTGTCGTGCACTTCATCCTCTTTAGAGAGCACCACCAAACAACGAGCCTTGTTCTTCATTCGAAACTTCTCAACACACTTGGTTGCGATGTCTTCGTACTCTTCTGGGCGATCGATACGCCCTTGCATATTGATTTCAGGATGCAGGTTCGGGTTGAAAATCACTTGTTTAATCCCGCACAAAAAACCGACCCTTTCTGACCAATAACCGCCAAGGCCTACACCACAGATAATGGGGTTTGGATCCTCAGACTGCTCGATCACTTTGTGAACTTCTTTTAATAGATGTTGCATATCATGCTTTGGGTGCAACGTGCTGTAGTTAATAAAGCGCACGTCGTCATCAATAAATTGCAACTGCAATACTTTTTCATGATTGCCTGGGCTTGTTGAGTCAAAGCCGTGTAAATAAATAATCATAGAACTCCCCCGCTCCTTGTCGATTCAATCTACCATGAAAACTAGGGTTTAAAAGAACGTAAACATAGATTAGTCAACGCGGACCACCAAACAGTGATCTTAGCTGCAAAATGAGTCGAGTATTTTTTCAGCTTGGGTTAAATATTGTTCATCACCCCACAACTGGTAAGCCAGCAAATACCAAAGCATGGCCATCATCGTCGCTCTCGGTTTCCAAGCCATCACCCCTTCAACCCAATCGTCCACGCCCTCGATCTGGCGTAGCTGACAATATCGATAAACGGTTTCCAAAGGCTTCTCGTCCATGACATCAATACTAAGAGTTAGATCAAGCCTTGGGTCCGCGATTGCCGCATACTCCCAGTCGATCACCTTGTGGCCATCTTGAGTGTGAACCATATTGTAGCCAGCAAGATCAAAGTGACACAGAGTAGTCCCGATATCAGCCAAACTCGGAGCGTTTCGCCATTGTTGGTAAACTTGCTGATACGACGCCAGTTTTAAGTCATCACGAAGCAACATCCAGTAATGGTCGACTCGTGCAGTAAAATTAAACGGAGCAACAGGAATTCGGTTTGTATCCAAACTATGGATTTTAACCATGGTCTTAAGCAATGAATCAATGCTGAGCTGGTCAGTGAGAGATTCACCTTCAATCCAGTCAACCAGCAGTCCTTGATCATTAATGTGAATCGCTTTTGGCGCTATGTGAGCGTCTTGGATCGCATTAAGGATTTGATACTCTTGGAAGCGAGAGATAGAAAACGCTTTGGTGATAGGAGTGTTGGGACGCCAGACATACGCCTCGTTGCGAGAAATAACGATCTTCCAACAGCGGTTTGTTAGACCTCCGGTCAGCGTCTGCGCGTATTCCGGAGGTAATTCAAAGAAGTGATCTAGACTCAGCAGTGACGAATCTAACTGACACGCTTCATGCCACGACATCCTTGCCATAAATCACCTCATTGTTTATTAGAACCCAATAAGGCTCTTTGATTCTTGTTTGCGAATTTCAGTCTCGTCTGCCCATTCGATCAGGCCAGTTTCAAGATCCATCAAACGCATCGTCATCTTGTAGTAAACGTCTTTGTCACTACCAGCATTTTTCGCGATGCTAGATAGGTTTCCGTACAACATGTACTGAGCACCCACCATTTTACCAAACTGAATTGCTGTGCTTTGGTTTACAAGCTCATCATTGTTTTGGAAATTAAGTTGATCACGAACTGACTCAACACGGTCCATATCGACAAAACGGAACTTACCTGAGTTCAACATCTTAGTGCTGATGCTGTCTGTGATTGATTCTGTATCAATATGCTCGCTGGTTTTGTTTTTGATACGCTCAACGAATACGATTGGGCGTGCGTCACGGGTAATCGCTGCCACAGAGCCAGACATCATCATACTATCGACCATTTCACCGGCAATTTTTTGCAAGTCCGTCGAACCAAAATCAATGGTTGTGGTTTCAACAGCTTGTGCATCACCGTAAGTAACTTTGTTTGAACAGCCGCCTAAGATGACAGCTAAGCCAAGCAGTGCGATAACACTTTTTTTCATTCTTGGTTCCTTAAATTTCCTTGAAATTTATTGTTTATAACTATGACTAATAGCGTCGGCTATTAGTTCGATTTAGTTGTTATTTTCACGAATCTGCACTCGGAACTGAGTACCATTCGGGTTGAGTGAAACTTCTGATATAGCGATTGATTCGGTGCCACGTACAATCGCTTGTCGCCAAGGGCCCAGTTTAGTGTTGACCTCTAAACCTTGATCGTCATACCAATAGAAACGATATTGGATTGCTTGATCACCTTGATATTGACTTACCAATCGAACAACGCCTCGTGCACGGCCATCAACTTGTGTGGTGGCAATGTCTTCAATTTTGAGTCGACCAGCCAATACGTTGTCACCAAACAGGACGGTCTGAGATGCCCCATCGATACGCAAACCAGCGGTATTACTCGCACATCCAGCCATTGTAAGTGCAGCTATTGCTGCTATTAACCATTTTTTCATCGGATATTTCCTAACTGTTTATGCCAAATTGTAGCATTGCCACTTTGGCGAGAAACCCAAACCAAAGCCGTACGACCGGCACCTACCTCGAAATCATACGACTTCCCATCAACCACTATCTTCTGAGCGCCTGGTGTAACCACTGCGCTGCTGGTTTTTATTTCCCCAGGAAGTGTTTGCCAACTGCGTGTGTCTGCTTGCTCGGTTAGCGTATTCCAAACATTGAGCAGTAAGTTCGCAGCGTTGTCTTCTTTTCTCGCAGCCTCACGGCGAAGCTGATCTTTCGCCCATACTCGAAGTGCCTGACGGATCACAATCGCTGGCATGCGCTCAGACAAGTCATGTTGTGCCATCAGGTTAACATCGGTCAGTAAATCACTTTTGAGCACATTTTGATTTAGCTGCATTGGGCTGTAGCTTTGTCTTGCCACACTCGGATAGTGAGGTAAAGCCACGCTGTACCAAACCCCATTGCCGCGGCTATCAAACAAAGGTAAAGACTGACGCCATTCACGCATCGCTTCAACAATGCCCTGCTCTTCTATCACAATCACGCGTGCACTCTTTTGATCTAACAGCTTCGCCTTACCGTAGCGCTTCTCTAGCTTAGACAAATCAGATCGCATCCCCAAACGCTTCGCGACGCGTTTCGTACCGTCAATTACCTGTGCGTTATCAGGCATTACTGCAAGAGCACGACGATAGTCTACATACGCGCTGTTTAGGTCATTGTCAGCTTCATACAGTAGTGCTGACAAATAGAACAGATAACCGTTTTGCACCGCTTGAAGCGTCTCGCCTGCATCTGGGTAGTTGGATAAGACGCTGCCCAAATTAGGAGTAAGACCTTGTGATTTTAGATCTTTTTGTGCCGATTCAAGTTCTTTTGCACGTTCTCTTCTGGCTTGTTCTTGAACCTGATTGGCTCTGCGCATTTCCACCAGCGCACCTTCCAACTGATTTTCTTTTAAATAGTTGAGGCCCAGATACAAATGAAGAAAGCCCAATTCATAATCAGCGGGTTGATAGGAGGTCAAGTTGTCGTTGGCAGCCAGCGCACTCACACTCGTTGCCGTATCTGAAACAGATATGGTGGCGCTATCTTGCTGAATACGCACCGCCGAGTCACTTTTCTCAAGTGCTGACTTACTTTGTGGGTATTGCTCGTTGAGTAGATAAACCCGACCTTTTTCAAAGTTATCCAATATCTCACCCGCGATGTAGTCTGGGAGCGCCTCTTCGGCTTGTTGATATTGTCCAGCTTTGACAGCTTGGTAGACCTGCTGATTTTGCGCGCTGTAATGGCTAAATAGATTTCCAGCGGAAAGATTGGCGCAGGCAGAAAGAGTGATTGAGCAAGCTACAACGAATGCGAGTTGAACGTATTGACGCACCTCGTACTCCAGTCATTTATTGATAATACTTGATGGCAATGAGACGGTGAGCAAACGAAAAAGTTCCGCTGCTGCACCATCACAGAAAGTAGTGAACGCTTAGCTCATTAACATCGGGCCAAGAGGGCGACCGCCTACAAGGTGCATGTGGATATGATACACCTCCTGACCACCATGAGAGTTACAGTTAACAATCAAACGATAGCCATCTTCC
This sequence comes from Vibrio sinaloensis, assembly GCF_000808535.1. Lineage (GTDB taxonomy): Bacteria > Pseudomonadota > Gammaproteobacteria > Enterobacterales > Vibrionaceae > Vibrio > Vibrio sinaloensis_D. The sequence continues at coordinate 30,683 of NZ_JWLV01000014.1, read as the reverse complement.
GCTATACCTTCTTGTTTAGCGAGATTTCGTGCAACCACGAACATTCTGCCCATTAAGGCTTCATCTTCATCGGCCACATCATTAACGGTAGGGATCAGTTTATTAGGGATGATCAAAATGTGACTTGGAGCACGAGGGTTGATATCACGGAAAGCAGTCACGAGGTCGTCTTGATAAACAACATCTGCAGGAATTTCCTTGCGGATGATCTTACTAAAAATGGTTTCTTCTGCCATGAAGCACTCCATCACATGCATTTGAGAATAATTGTATTTGTCGAGTATGCGCCAAGCCACTATAAATCACAATAAAAAACATTGTTCATTAAAAATAAATCACTCGTTCTTCTTCGGCAACGAGTTAATTTTGTATTGTGCGTCATAAAATGCGCGTCTCAGTATCAATAAAATAACACTCTTTTTGTTAGATTTTTAAGACAACTATAAATTAGGGAGAGGTCCATGAAAGGCTCTGTCATTAGACGTATGTATGCGGGCTTTGCATTGATCATTATTACTTTCGTCATTACGACTGTGATGACGATGCGAGGAATGCAACAAATTCATACCAACTTCGAGAGTGTATCCAACACTTCACTTCCACTTGTTTCTCAAGCCAACAACACCAGCGTGTCATTGCTTTCTGCGGACAAACTTTTTAAGGACTTTTTAACTACGCAAAGCTTCGAGCGCATGGCAGAAATCTCATCGCAATTTGATGAGGCGAAAACCAACTACAACAACACGCTTCTCGCGCTTGAACAAGCCAGTCAAACAAAGCCGGAGCTTGAAGAACGCATTGTGCAACTCAAAGAAATGGAAACTCGTTACTTCAACGAAGCTGAAGAAGCGATGACAAATTACCGTTCTATGTTCGAAGCGCAAGCGCAAGTCCAGAAATCAACCCGTCAATTTCAACGTCTACATTCTGAGCTGAGTGTCGGTATGAAGGAGTACGTTGACGAGCAGAGTAGTATTTCGGTTAAAGTGATGGCGAAAAGCTACTTCATTAAGCTCAAAGATGCGGAGGTGATTACCTCAGACGCTCTCGCCAGTAGCGACACTGAGTTGGTTGCCAAAGCCGTAGCCAAGAACAAAAAAGCGGTGACTCACCTCAACTACGCTTATCGTGGATTGACCACTCAAATGCCAGAAATCAAAAAGGTATTTGATGAGTCTGTGCAGCAATTCACGATGGATGTCGGTAAGAAAGGTGGCGTACTGGATCAACACGCTTCTTACTTGGTGGCGAAAGATGCGCTCTATGACAACATTGCGAATTTGACCCAAGAAGTCGATGCAACCATGGCTGTGTTGGACTCTTTCAGCCAAGCGGCTCAAGATGGCTTACGTGCCTCGCTACTTGAAGCGGGCGAGGTCTATGAGCAAGGTGTGATTCGCTCTATCTCCATTGGCGCGATAGTTATCATTCTCGCGATTGGCGTTGGCTACCATATCGCTCATAGCGTACGTGAACCACTTACCCGCATTTTAAAAACGCTTGAGCACCTCACCAATGGTGACATGACGCAAAGAATCGAGATTCGTTACAACAACGAGTTCAGCCGTGTCAGTGGTCACATCAACACATTAGCAGACAGTTTGCACAACATTCTGGTGAAACTGAATGATGCCTCAGACAACTTAACAGAGACAGCGAATACCAACCAGTTAACGTCCTCTCAAGCGCAAAGCCAACTGAGCCAGCAGCGTGAGCAAACCGCCACCGTCGCAACTGCCATGACAGAAATGTCCCACTCGGTTCAAGAAGTCGCTCAAAGCGCTCAAAGTTCGCAGCAGATGGTAGAGAAGGTTGAGCAAGCTTCTGAGTCTGGCCGTCAGATTATGAGCAGCAACATTACCACCATTAACCAACTGGAAACGCGCTTAACCAAATCTGTAGACGCGGTGAAAGAGCTACAAAGCATGAGTAGTCAGATTGGTTCAATTCTTGACGTAATCCGAAACATTGCTGAACAAACAAACCTCTTGGCTTTGAACGCCGCGATTGAAGCCGCTCGTGCAGGGGAACAAGGTCGTGGCTTTGCGGTGGTTGCGGACGAAGTTCGCGTGCTTGCCCAACGAACAACGGAGTCAACGTCGGAAATTGAAAACATGATCAGTAATCTGCAATCAAGCTCCAGCTCGGCAAACAGTGTTATCCAGAGCTGTATGGACGACATGGAGCAATCTGTCGAACAAGCATCCAACGCAAACAGTGCGATGGAAGAGATTCAAGCGTTGATTCTTGAGATCAGTCAAATGAGCGGTCAAATCTCTCAAGCGGCCGCTGAGCAAAGCGAAACCTCAACGGACATTGCTCGTAACATTGAAGAGATTAACCTCATAGCGGAACAGAGCTATCAAGCTATGGCACAAATCGCGCGCACCAGTACAGACTTAACGGAACTGGCAAGTCAGCAAGGCGATTTGGTGCATCAATTCAAGCTGTAACTTCAACTATCTACCCCCTTGGGCGACTAATTTTGTTAGTCGCCCTTGTTTTTTATACCCAGTGTCATCATATGGTTAATAGGCTTGCTTCTTCTCTTTACTCCTTTTCGCAAGCCACACATGAGGAATATATATGGCAGTTCATGTTGGCATTATCGACCAAGACCCTATTCGATTGGTCACTCCTTTGCTCGACAATCGCACCATCAGCAACCACATCGTTTTTATTGGTGTAAAAGCTCAGGAAGACATGTATTTACGTTTGCACAACGTACTCGCGAAACGAGACATCACCTCTGAATTTTTTGAAATTCCTAATGTTGCCAACCCTTCACAGATAAAAAAAGCCATCACGGTTCTTGCCGAAGATCTCAAAGCTCGTTCCCAAGAAGTGAAGCTCAATGCAAGCTGTGGGTTGCGTCACAGATTGTTATCGGTTTACGAAATATTCCGCACCTATCACTGGCCAATTTTCGTCGTGGAACCAAACAGTGATCGCCTTTGTTGGCTTTACCCAGACGGCAAAGAAGACACCCAAGTTCAGGACCGCATCACAATTGATGACTACTTAACTATTTTTGGTGCGCGAGGCGAATTCAGTGAACATCAACTTCCTCCTCAGTTAGACCAAAAACTGTATGAATTGGGTGAGCGATGGGCAAGCAATGCACTTGAGTTAGGGCCAGGTCTCGCGACGCTTAACTACCTCGCAACCACCTGCCGGAAAGAACAACAGTTGGATGTGGCGCTTTCTGAGAAGCAACAAGGATACCGAGAGCTCAACATGTTGCTGACCGATCTGGTCGAAGCAGACATTGCCACGTATGAAAACGGTGTACTCACTTTTGCCAACGAAGACGCACGTCGTTTCTCTAACGGTGAGTGGCTAGAAACCTTAGTCCACAGTACTGTGCGTCAAATACAACAAGACATGCCAACCATTCAAGACCATTCGCTAAACGTACAGGTTTACCGTCAGTTAGGTGAACGTGAAGTTCGTAATGAGCTCGACATCGCATCGGTTGTGAATAATAAGCTGCATATCATTGAGTGCAAAACCAAAGGTATGCGCGACGATGGCGATGATACTTTGTACAAGCTTGAATCGCTACGTGACTTGCTCGGCGGCCTGCAAGCTCGAGCTATGCTGGTGAGTTTCCGCCCACTTCGTCACAACGACATCACGCGCGCGGAAGACTTAGGCCTTGCCTTGATTGGTCCAGATGAGCTGAAAGACCTGAAAGCGCATTTAACCCAGTGGTTCCGTGAAGCGGGCGGCAATGAAGATGAGTGTGCGGACTGCTAATGCGTTCTATAAAAAAACGCCCGTAAAGGGCGTTTTTTTGTTTGTTCTTCTTTTGGCTTAGCTATCATCTTCAGTGAAGTTAGTCGGCAGAGTAAGCTTCATCTGATTCCAGATTTGAGCACTTTCCAAACCGTAGTTTCGAACGACGACAAGAATTCGATCACGATCACCAGACTCACACACATCCAGAAGGTCACGATAAAAGTTAAGCGCTAAACTTCTCGCTTGCGGGCTAGAAAAGTAGTAGCTGCCCACTCGATCATACAGCTTCTTCAAGCCATTAAAAATCAGACCGTATATCTGGTTGCCAGAATGGAATGCAAGACGTTGGAACAGCATGTAATCGTAAAAGTTGAACGTTTTTGCAATCAGTGTTGCTTGACGCTTCGCTTCATCTTTTTCACCATCATCTTTAATGTGCTGTTGAATCTTTTCAGCGTAAGGCGATGACTGCATAAATGCATCCCAAGAATCCGCTGCAAGCAGAGACTCACAAGATTCTATAACGGTAGTGATTGTTTTTTCAGCATTTTCTTTGTTCGCTTTAAACGCGTAACGCATGAAAATAGGGCTGATATTTGTACGTGCTGCAAGCAAATCTTCAACGATCGATGTTGCATTGTCAGCATCTAATGTCATTAGCGTATCTAAGATGTGTAAACCAGACGTTTCCATAAACTGATTTACGCGAGTTGGCTTACCGTGTTGAATTGTTAACCAACCATCGCGTGCGAGTCGCTGGAGCACTTCACGAAGCGTTGTACGAGTAACGCCAATCAATTCAGAGAGTTCACGTTCCGCAGGTAAAATGGAACCAGGAGGGAAACGCCCTTTCCAAATACTCTCAATAATGTATTTCTCTGCGAATCCTGCTGGGCTTTTAGCCTTTATGACCATCTATGTGTTATCCAGTTGTATTCTTATGGGTCTAATGGGAACTCATCATACCACTAGTTTTTGCATATCGGAAACCGAGTACAAGTAAACTGCACTCAAAACACACATAGAGCATTAACTCTAATTTATCTGAGGGTATTTTGAATATTCTCAAAACGCGCAATCGATATAATTTCCAAGTTTAATAAAATTGTAACATTGCGGAGAACCCGTCATTACTGCCTTCAGAAATAGAAACTTAGTTTGTAAAATTGCAAAAATAACCCTTCATTTTCATTCAATATAATCACATATTTTGTCTTATTCTCCCATTTAATCGCTCCGCTGCCACTTAGGATTGTTTTTAACAACTCTTGTGTTATGTTTACGCCACTTTGATCGCGTTTTTAAACAAAAGTCTCCTAATATAAAAGTCAATAAACAGTTATTGATTGACTAAATAATCTTGAGGAGTACAGTGGCGCCCAAAGTATGGAGTGCTTGTCTTTCTCAGGGAGTGACTTGGCAAGATCACATCTCGATATGTGTTGATGTTGTTTTTCTAAGTCACTGTTGGATCGAGTGTTTCCCGATAAACAGATATGGCTATTCTTAGGCAAGGAATCAAGCCGGTGTTACAGGGAGACGCCGATTTATGGATACAAGCACGAGTAGTGTCTATTCATAACAACATTTAAGAGTATTGCGATCATGCCGATGTCACTCGGAAACGCATTTATCAAGAACTTTCTTGGTAAAGCACCAGATTGGTACAAAGTTGCCATCATTTCTTTCCTTATTATCAATCCTATCGTTTTTTTCTTTGTCGACCCATTTGTTGCAGGCTGGTTGCTCGTCGCGGAGTTCATCTTCACACTAGCCATGGCACTGAAATGCTACCCTCTTCAGCCTGGTGGTTTGCTGGCAATCGAAGCCATTGCAATAGGTATGACAAGTGCTGAGCAAGTTAAGCATGAGCTAGTCGCGAATATCGAAGTATTGTTGCTGTTGGTATTCATGGTTGCCGGCATCTACTTCATGAAGCAGCTGCTGCTCTTCATCTTCACCAAAATATTGCTAGGCATAAAATCGAAATCAATGCTGTCTGTCGCCTTCTGTTTCGCGGCAGCATTCTTGTCTGCATTCCTAGATGCACTGACGGTGATTGCGGTTGTTATTAGTGTTGCTGTGGGTTTCTATGCTATTTACCACAAAGTCGCGTCAGGTCAGGGTCCTCATGCGTCACACGACCACACACAAGACGATCACCTTTCAGAGCTAACGCGTGATGACTTAGAAAACTACCGCGCATTTCTTCGCTCTCTTCTTATGCATGCAGGTGTAGGTACAGCGCTAGGCGGCGTAATGACCATGGTTGGTGAGCCTCAAAACTTAATTATTGCCGATCAAGCTGGTTGGAACTTCGGTGAGTTCATTATCCGAATGCTTCCAGTGACAGCGCCTGTCTTCGTCTGCGGCCTAACTACTTGTGTGCTAGTAGAGAAACTCAAGGTATTTGGCTACGGTGCGCGCCTACCTGACAACGTTCGTCAGATTTTGGTCGATTTTGATACGGAAGAGCGTAAAACACGAACAAACCAAGACGTCGCGAAACTGTGGGTTCAAGGTTTAATCGCTGTATGGTTGATCGTTGGTCTTGCTCTTCACCTTGCTGCCGTCGGTTTGATTGGTCTGTCAGTTATTATCTTGGCGACTGCATTTACCGGAGTAATTGAAGAACATTCGATGGGTAAAGCGTTTGAAGAAGCACTTCCATTTACAGCGCTGCTTGCCGTGTTCTTTGCCGTGGTTGCCGTAATCATTGATCAGGAGCTGTTCAAACCTGTTATCGACGCGGTACTTCATGTCGAAGACAAAGGGACTCAGTTAGCTCTGTTCTATGTCGCCAATGGCTTGCTTTCTATGGTGTCTGACAACGTGTTCGTTGGCACGGTCTACATCAACGAAGTGAAAACAGCGCTTGTTGAAGGTGTTATCACTCGCGATCAGTTCGACTTACTTGCTGTTGCTATCAACACAGGTACTAACTTGCCATCTGTCGCAACACCGAATGGTCAAGCTGCATTTCTGTTCCTACTAACGTCTGCGCTTGCGCCATTGATTCGTCTGTCTTACGGCCGCATGGTAATTATGGCTCTGCCATACACCATCGTTCTTGCACTGGTTGGCTTAGCGGGCATTGTATTTTTTGTTGAGCCTATGACGGCTTGGTTTTACGATGCGGGTTGGATCATGCATCACACTGGCGATGTCACTCACGCTGTTTCTGGCGGGCATTAATTGCAGTTATTAAAAAGTTTTTGTTGCTACTGAAACTTTTACACGATAAAAAGCTCTGATTAGTCAGAGCTTTTTTATTCTATCAGGGTATCCCGTTGAACATTCTTTCTACGATTAAAACGTTTTCTCAAGGCAGACTGTCTTGGTTACTTCTTCTGCTGTTTGTCATTTTCTTCGAAGCGTGCGCACTGTTCTTCCAACATGTCATGATGCTTTCCCCTTGCGTAATGTGCATCTACGAACGTGTCGCGATGTTAGGCGTCGGCGGCGCGGCGCTTATTGGTATTATCGCTCCAAATAACCCTGTTATTCGTTGGCTCGGTCTCGCTGCGTGGGGAGCAAGTGCGTACAAAGGCTTGGCGCTTTCACTGCAGCACGTCGATTACCAATTCAATCCATCACCTTTCGCTACCTGTGATTTATTTGTCACTTTCCCAGATTGGGCACCACTAAACCAATGGGCACCTTGGATGTTTGAAGCCTATGGCGACTGTAGCAAGATTGTTTGGCAGTTCCTGACACTATCAATGCCACAATGGTTAGTTGTCATTTTCGCTGGTAATCTTGTCGCGCTAAGCGTTATCGTTATTGCCCAATTTGCCAAAAGTAAAAACTAACCAATTAAGTAAATAACAAAGGGTTGACGGGAGATCGTCAGCCCTTTTTTTGTCAGTATTGGCATATTGACTACCCCTCGAGAATTAACAAGCCAGCACGCCAATTGTGGATACAAAAAGGGTTAGCTAGACGCTAACCCTTAATGCATTGACTCACCTGTGTTTAGTTCATATCCCGCCCAGGTGCTGGAGCTAAGACTTCTCGGTTACCATTATGCCCAGGCGCACTCACGATACCTTGAGCTTCAAGCTGCTCGACAATCCGTGCAGCTCGGTTATAACCAATTTTGAATCGACGCTGAACGCCAGAGACCGAACCACGCCTAGATTGAACAACGTGCTCAACAACTTGATCGAATAGTGGGTCCATCTCTTCTTCGCCTTCTGGTTTTTCCCCAGGAAGCAGCCCCTCCGGTCCTTGGTCGCCATTGGTGATCTCTTCGATATAGTTAGGCTTACCACGAGCCTTCCAGTTATTCACCACCGCATGGACGTCGTCATCGGATGCAAATGCACCATGAACACGCACTGTATGACTTGAACCTGGAGGCAAGTAGAGCATGTCACCCATTCCAAGCAATGACTCAGCACCACCTTGGTCTAGGATAGTACGCGAATCCGTTTTGGTTGATACAGTAAACGCCACCCGCGTTGGGATGTTTGCTTTGATAAGACCAGTAATGACATCTACAGAAGGTCGCTGTGTTGCTAAGATAAGGTGAATACCCGCAGCACGGGCTTTTTGAGCAAGTCGAGCAATTAACTCTTCTACTTTCTTACCTACCACCATCATCAGGTCGGCAAACTCGTCGACAATCACCACGATATACGGCAGCTTTTCAAGCAATGGCGCGGTCTCGTCCATGCTGTCACCTGGCTGCCAAAGTGGATCATGAATTGGGTGCCCCGCCTCTGCCGCCATTTTCAACTTATCATTAAAGCCTTTGATGTTACGTACGCCAAGCGCTGACATCAGTTTGTAGCGACGCTCCATTTCCCCCACACACCAGCGCAGTGCATTCGATGCGTCTTTCATATCCGTTACAACTTCGGACAACAAATGTGGAATGCCTTCATACACAGAAAGCTCCAGCATTTTCGGGTCAATCATGATAAAACGCACATCTTCTGGCGTCGCTTTGTAGAGCATACTCAGAATCATCACGTTAACACCGACCGATTTACCTGAGCCCGTAGTACCAGCAACCAACACGTGAGGCATTTTAGATAAGTCAGCAACTACCGCTTCACCTGCAATGTCTTGACCTAGTACAACTGTCGTTGGAGATTTGGCTTCGATAAACTGCTGGCTACCAACAACATCTGAGAAGAATACGGTCTGACGACTCATATTCGGTAGTTCAAGTCCAACGTAAGGTTTACCCGGTATCACCTCAACCACGCGCACAGCCATGGCAGACAACGAGCGTGCTAAATCCATAGACAGACCTGAGATACGGCTCACTTTGACACCCGGTGCCAAATCGAGCTCAAAGCGCGTAATGACAGGCCCAGGGAAAATATCCACCACTTCTGCTTTTATTTTGTAGTCGGCTAACTTAGCTTCCACGAGGCGGGCGATCTCTTCGAGTGCCGCTCGGTCTATGAAGTTTTCACGTTTTTCTGGATGATATAGTAATTCCAGCGTCGGCATAGGCTCTGCCGGTTTAGGCAAGTTAGGTTCATGCTGTACCAAAAACGGATTTTGCTGAGCCGCCACTTTTGCCTGAGCATCAGCGACAATATCTTGGAACGCTGCGACATCCTGATCGCCAGCGTCCTCCTCTTCAACAGCAACATCGTGAAGCTCGTCTACCGTAGGCTCGATTGTGTGTTGCGGCTCATCGTCAGCCACGTCAAAACTTGAGATCACTGGCTCCTGATGCGTTGGTTCAGGCTCTACATGTTGCGTAATCTGTTCTAAGTCATTGTGGTCTATCACTGGCTGAGTAATCTCACGTTCCTCTACCACTTGTTCGACTTCGTTCCAAGGCATAGGGTTATCAATACTTTGATTGCTTGGCGTAGGCTGAGTTGAGTGTTGCTCATAAACGTCAGAACTGTAGTGCTCTGCCCCTTTCGCAAAGTCATCATCCATTTGTGCGGCAGCTTCAAGCTCTTCGATCGTCGCACCTAGCTGACGAGTGCGCTCTGTTGTCGGTTCTTGAACAGAAGAGATCGTTGGCGACGTGACAACCTTAGGTGTAATAGTATCAATCGGGTCACTGACTCGCCCTTGTGGCACAGCCTCCGGTTCAGGGTCTGAAAAGGTTGGCTCTTGGCGGGTTTCAGGCATGTGAATATTAAAGCGGCGCTCATTAGTTACTGTTTCATCTTCAGCTTCTAACGTGTCCTTCGCCGTCAGAACAGGTTCTTCTTCCTGTTCAGCATCATGTACTGGCTCTGCCATCTCAGGGACAGAAAGTTGAGGCTCGAGCACTTCCTCTCTCTCACCTCGCACACGATTAAGCAACGCGGTCAATGCAGATATCGTGGTTTCGCCTAACCAATCGACAATGCTCAACCACGAAATGCCCGTCAACAAGGTAAACCCCGCTCCCCATAGAAACAGCAACACCAAGGTTGTCCCAAGTAGACTCAGTGTCGGTAAAGCCAAGCTGGTCAGTACGTCACCAATGACACCACCAGAAGAGAAGTACCAAATATCGTCAAAGTTGATGTCCGCCAGTCCACAGCTGGTGAGAATTATAATGGTCAAGCCCAATAGGCGCGTACCCCATAGCATTAGGTCTATCGGGTCATTTTCATCACGCTTTCGTAACATGATCCACGCTGCGACAGTAACGATAAATGGGATTGGATAAGCGAGTGAACCAAAAGTAAAAAACAAAGTGTCAGCAAACCAAGCTCCGACCAAGCCTCCGGCATTATCCACCTGCCCTCCCCAAGCGGTTTGAGACCAAGAAGGGTCTGCGGGGCTAAATGTTAACAATGCGACTGATAGCAATATAGAAAGCAGTACAATCACAATCAGACTGCACTCTTTAAGACGCTGAGGACCATTCAAGCGAGTCGACTGAGGTTCCTCACCCGTTTTGATTATCGTTTCGACTTTATTTTTGTTCTCTTTGAACATAACCAACTTATCTATTGAAGCGACCGCTCACAGCTGTTGAACGGTAAGAAAAAAATAGCCCGAGCAGCAACGCTACTCGGACTATCGATTTAACCATATCAGGGCTTAAAACCCAATTCCCTAAAGTCAGAATATCGAAAGGTATTTTCCTGACTAACGAGTTTTGATGACAAGTTGATTGGTTTGCTTCACTTCTTCCATAACCACGTAGGTACGCGTGTCATTGACACCCGGAAGACGAAGTAACGTATCACCTAGCAGCTTGCGATAAGCGCTCATGTCTGACACGCGTGTTTTCAACAAGTAGTCAAAATCACCAGAGACCAGATGACATTCTTGGATATCATCGAGTTTTTGAACAGCGGTATTAAACTGCTCAAAGACGTCAGGTGCACCACGATTTAACGTAATTTCAACAAACACTAATAGAGAGGCATCAAGATATTGCGGATTTAGCAACGCTGTATAGCCCGTAATATACCCCTGACGCTCTAATCTGCGCACACGCTCCAAACAGGGTGTCGGGGAAAGACCAACACGCTTAGAGAGCTCTACATTCGAAATACGACCGTCTTTTTGCAACTCATTAAGAATGTTGCGGTCAATACGGTCTAGATCCTTGGACGGCTTTTTATTGTTGTCTGCCATTTTTTATTCCACCTTATTACTTCCTTGCAAAAAAATATACTACAACTTTTTAATATTCAGTATCAAATTTTATCAAAATACACCTATACTAGATATTAATTCGATACAATTACCCTACATATAGTTAATCTAACTAACATACTAAATACAACCAATATAAAATGAGGAGTCAGGATGATTATTGGCGTACCTAAGGAAATCAAAAACCACGAATACCGTGTAGGCATGATCCCAGCAAGCGTTCGCGAGCTAGTGTCTCAAGGTCACCAAGTTTTTGTTGAAACCAATGCCGGTTCAGGTATCGGTTTTTCAGACGATGATTACATCGCTGTAGGCGCATCCATTCTTCCTACTGCTGCTGACGTTTTCGCGAAAGCAGAAATGATTGTAAAGGTTAAAGAACCTCAAGCTGTCGAGCGCGCAATGCTTCGAGAAGGGCAAATTTTATTTACGTATTTGCACCTAGCACCAGATTTTCCACAAACTGAAGAGCTAATCAAGAGCAAAGCTGTCTGCATAGCATATGAGACTGTAACAGATAATATGGGTCGCTTGCCACTACTTGCGCCAATGTCTGAGGTTGCAGGCCGCATGTCTATTCAAGCAGGTGCACAAACTCTAGAGAAATCTCACGGTGGTCGCGGTCTTCTACTAGGTGGCGTACCAGGCGTTGAACCAGCGAAAGTTGTTGTTGTCGGCGGCGGTGTTGTTGGTGCTAACGCGGCACGTATGGCGGTGGGTCTACGAGCAGACGTAACCATCCTTGACCGTAACGTTGATACTCTTCGTCGTCTAGACGAGGAATTCCAAGGCCGAGCAAAAGTGGTTTACTCTACAGAAGACGCGATCGAGAAGCATGTTCTAGAAGCAGACCTAGTGGTTGGTGCCGTACTCATCCCTGGTGCAGCAGCTCCTAAGCTAGTAACAAAAGAGCACATCGCTAAGATGAAACCAGGTGCGGCTGTGGTTGACGTAGCAATCGACCAAGGTGGTTGTTTCGAAACATCACACGCGACAACACACGCAGATCCTACGTACATTGTTGACGATGTCGTTCACTACTGTGTTGCAAACATGCCAGGCGCTGTTGCTCGTACTTCAACATTCGCACTGAACAATGCAACATTGCCTTACATTGTTAAGCTTGCGAACAAGGGCTACCGCGAAGCACTTCTTGCAGACAAAGGCTTCCTAGAAGGCCTAAACGTTATCCACGGTAAGGTAACGTGTAAAGAAGTCGCGGAGAGCTTCGATCTTGAATACGTAGACCCAGCAGAAGCTATTGCAATGTTCAACTAATGTTGAATAGCATCAGATAACAAAACGCTCGCTTCGGTGAGCGTTTTTTGTTTGGGGATGTTGGGGAAACCGTGTCAGACCAAGCAAGGCGCTGGCTTTGGGATTAACACCCTGCTCTACGGTTTGACAAAGGTAAGACAATGGAGATTGACAAGTCGTAAGCGATTCAAACTTAATACGATTTAAAACCAGCGTTCTAATGCGCTTTTATCAAGCTGACTGAATGCGCGATTGAGGATGTGTGCCAACTCTTTGTAGCGAGGTCGCGCTTTCATAGGCTCTAGGGCAAAACCACTTTCAACGATTTTCTGATGAATTTCTCGGTACCAACCTGCCAAACTCGGTGGCAATTGGGTATTGGCACGATTACCAAGCCACCACATGCCTTGAACAGGCATACTGATTGCGAACAATGCCACAATGACAGCTTGGGGCATCGCGTCATAGTTGTTGAATGCCATTTGCGTTAAAACACTGATGGCAGCGATGGCTGGCATGACTTTCACACCGAATCGAGTCGCCTTGATAATGCGTTGTTCAGGAAAGAGCATATTGAGCTCTTTTCGCATTGGCCAAGTATCCATGTATTTTTGCCCATCGCGTAGGCTGTGGACTAATCCAGCTTTATTACTCATACGACTCTCTCACTTCATTGTTGGGACCAAACTAAAATTAAGTTGAAAGATTCAACTATTGGCGCAAAAAATTGATGAAAGTTAATATTCTTTCAAATTTTTTTGTTATCATTGCGCATTATCGTTATCCTTTGCGGACCCACAATCTCATTGTTGCTGTTATTTACAATTTAAGCAACTCTTGGGGCCTTTCTGCAGCGGATGCAAAGGTGGTGATTTGGACCATCACTGTCTTTTATACGGAATTCGAAGTTTTTTTGACCAAGATTAGTACGCAGCTTTTCGCGCTTCGTCTATTCTTGTGATTAATTTTTATCCTAACTGATTATTACAGGTAGTCACTCATGTCAAAGCTAGTTTTAGTTTTAAACTGCGGTAGTTCTTCTCTTAAATTTGCTGTTGTTGATGCAGAAAACGGTGATGAGCATCTAACAGGTCTTGCAGAATGTCTGCACCTTCCAGAAGCTCGCATCAAGTGGAAACTTGATGGTAAGCACGAAGCTCAACTAGGTAACGGTGCAGCTCACGAAGAAGCACTAGCGTTTATGGTAGAAACTATTCTTGCTTCTAAGCCAGAACTTTCTGAAAACTTGGCTGCGATCGGTCACCGCGTTGTACACGGCGGCGAGAAGTTCACTCAGTCTGCACTAATCACTGACGACGTGCTAAAAGGCATCGAAGACTGTGCAACTCTAGCACCTCTTCACAACCCTGCTCACATCATCGGCATCAAAGCGGCTCAAAAATCATTCCCAGCACTGAAAAACGTTGCTGTGTTTGATACTGCTTTCCACCAAACAATGCCTGAAGAGTCTTACCTATACGCTCTTCCATACAACCTATACAAAGAGCACGGTATCCGTCGTTACGGCATGCACGGTACTTCTCACCTATTCATCACTCGCGAAGTGGCTAACATCCTTGGCAAGCCAGTTGAAGAAGTTAACATCATCAACTGTCACCTAGGTAACGGTGCGTCTGTATGTGCAGTTAAAAACGGTAAATCTGTAGATACTTCAATGGGTCTGACTCCTCTAGAAGGTCTAGTAATGGGTACGCGTTGTGGCGACATCGACCCTGCGATCATCTTCCACCTACACGATACGCTTGGTTACTCAGTTGAGAAAATCAACAACATGCTAACGAAAGAGTCAGGTCTTGCTGGTCTAACTGAAGTAACTTCTGACTGTCGTTTCGTTGAAGACAACTACGGCGAAAAAGAAGAAGCGACTCGCGCGATGGATGTATTCTGTCACCGTCTAGCGAAATACGTTGCTGGTTACACTGCATCTCTAGAAGGCCGTCTGGACGCTATCGTATTCACTGGTGGTATCGGTGAAAACTCTGGCCCAATCCGTGAAATGGTTCTTAACCGTCTTGGTATCTTCGGTATCGAAGTGGATGGCGAAGCTAACCTTAAAGCTCGTTTCGGTGGTGAAGGTACTATCACAACTGAAAACAGCCGTATCCCAGCAATGGTTATCTCTACTAACGAAGAGCTAGTTATCGCTGAAGACACTGCGCGTCTAGCAGGTCTTTAATTGACTTAACCGGCTGACCCAATGTCAGCCGGTTTTCTTACTAAGGGGCTCAGCTCCTATTCTTTGCTCTGCTTGGAATATGAGTTGAGCTTTTATCCCCAATAGCTATAGGTACTCTACGAATGTCTCGTACTATTATGCTTATCCCTGCAAGTGCTGGTGTTGGTCTTACTAGCGTAAGCATGGGTGTTCTTCGCGCAATGGAGCGCAAAGGCGTTAAAGTTTCTTTTTACAAGCCAATCTGTCAGCCACGCTCTGGCGGCGATCAACCAGATCTAACTTCAACTATCGTTGGCACAAACAGCGATGTGAAGATCGGTCAACCTCTTGCGATGTCTGTTGCTGAAAGTCTAATCGGTAACGACAATATGGATGAGCTGCTGGAAACAGTGGTTGAGCGTTACAACCAAATCAACAAAGATGCAGACGTAACGCTAATCGAAGGTCTTGTACCAACGCGTAAACACCCATTCGCTAACCAAGTAAACGCTGAAATCGCAGCAACACTTGGTGCAGAGATTGTTCTAGTTGCGACTCCAGGTACTGATAACCCGGCGCAGCTAAAAGAGCGTATCGAAGTAGCGTGTTCTAACTTCGGCGGCACTAAGAACAAAAACATTTCTGGCGTGATCATCAACAAGCTAAACGCGCCTGTTGACGAAGCTGGCCGTACTCGCCCTGACCTGTCTGAAATCTTTGACGATGCAGACAGCGCGAAGCAGAACGAAATGAAAGTGATGGAGATCTTTAACACATCTCCAATCCGTGTTTTGGGGTGCGTGCCATGGAGCATTGACCTAATCGCGACTCGTGCTATCGATATGGCGAAACACCTAAAGGCGGATATCATCAACGCGGGTGACATCGAATCTCGTCGTATTAAGAGCATTACTTTCTGTGCGCGTTCTCTGCCAAACATGATTGAGCACTTCAAACCAGGCTCACTTCTTGTCACTTCAGCAGACCGCCCTGATGTTATTGTTGCAGCAGCGCTAGCAGCAATGAACGGTGTAGAAATCGGCGCCGTTCTACTTACTGGTGGTTACGACATCCCAGAAGAGATCGTTGGCCTATGTAAGCCTGCGTTTGATTCAGGTCTACCAATCTTCAAAGCACAAGGTAACACTTGGCAGACGTCTCTAAACCTACAGAGCTTCTCTATCGAAGTTCCTGCAGACGATAAAGAGCGTATTGAGTTCATCAACGAGCACGTTGCTGGCAACATCGATGGCAACTGGATCGAGTCAATGACTGAGGGGACTCAGAAGTCTCGTCGTCTAAGCCCACCAGCATTCCGTTACCAACTAACAGAGTTTGCTCGTAAAGCTGGTAAGCGTATCGTTCTACCTGAAGGGGATGAGCCACGTACAGTGAAAGCGGCAGCTATCTGTGCTGAGCGCGGCATTGCAGAGTGTGTGCTTCTAGGTAACCCAGAAGAGATCAAACGTGTTGCAGCGCAGCAAGGTGTTGAGCTAGGTGCTGGCGTAACGATCATCAACTCTGATGAAGTACGTGAAAACTACGTAGCGCGTCTCGTTGAGCTACGTGGTCACAAAGGTATGACTGAAGTGGTTGCGCGCGAGAAGCTACAAGACTCTGTATTCCTAGGCACTATGATGCTTGAGAACGACGAAGTTGATGGCCTAGTTTCTGGTGCGGTTCACACGACTGCAAATACTATCGTTCCTCCGTTCCAAATCATCAAGACTGCACCTGATGCGTCTATCGTATCTTCTGTATTCTTCATGCTGCTACCAGACCAAGTACTGGTTTACGGTGACTGTGCGATCAACCCAGATCCAACAGCAGAGCAGCTTGCTGAAATCGCTATCCAATCTGCAGATTCTGCTGCCGCATTCGGTATCGAACCACGCGTTGCGATGATCTCATACTCGACTGGTGAGTCTGGTAAGGGTGCAGACGTAGATAAAGTACGCGAAGCAACTAAGTTGGCTAAAGAGAAACGCCCTGATCTCATTATCGACGGCCCTCTACAGTACGACGCTGCTATCATGGAAAACGTTGCAGCTTCTAAAGCGCCTAACTCTCCAGTAGCAGGTAAAGCGACCGTATTCGTATTCCCAGACCTAAACACGGGTAACACGACTTACAAAGCGGTACAACGTTCAGCGGATCTAGTCTCTATCGGTCCAATGCTTCAAGGTATGCGCAAGCCTGTAAACGACCTGTCTCGCGGCGCTCTAGTTGACGACATCGTATACACTGTAGCTCTGACGGCAATCCAAGCTGACCAAGCGGCTCAAGCTCAAGAAAAAGTGGTTAACTAAACACTTTTTTGAATGACAAAGCCCACGCAATTGCGTGGGCTTTTTAATATCTAAAGCCCGAATTTAACTATCACGTCCATGAGCAGACTCTAAGTCCAGGTCTGGCCCTTTCGGTACAACTTGTGTCGGATTAATTCCAGTATGGCTAAAGTAGTAGTGACGCTTGATATGATAAAAATCCGTCGTCTCCTTGATGCCCTTAACTTGATACAGCTCTTTCATATAGCCGTTCAAATGCGCATAGTCGGCAATACGCTTTTTATTGCACTTAAAGTGGCCAACATAGACTGCATCAAATCGAATCAAAGTCGTAAACAGTCGCCAATCCGCTTCCGTGATCACATCTCCAGCCAAGTAACGATTTTTTGCTAGATGGGCATCCACTTTGTCTAGCGCGTCAAATAGTGCCTCAAATGCCTCTTCATACGCCTCTTGAGTCGTTGCAAAGCCACAACGGTACACACCGTTATTGATATTCGGATAGATGAAATCATTCCACTTATCGATCGTATGACGAAGGGCTTGAGGATAGTAATCATCGCGATTGCCTGTTAAGTCATTAAACGCAGAGTTAAACATACGGATAATTTCAGAAGATTCATTGCTTACAATGGTATTGGTTTTCTTGTCCCACAATACAGGAACCGTAACGCGACCAGTATAGTCAGGCTTCGATTGTGTATAAATTTGATGCATACGGGTGTGACCAAACAAAGGCTCTGGTAGCCCCATTTGCCACCCTTCGCTCATCATATCAGGGCAAACAACGGTTACATCAATATGCTCAGTTAGACCTTTAAGCTCGCGAAAAATAAGCGTTCTGTGCGCCCAAGGACAAGCGAGTGAAACGTACAAATGGTAGCGTCCGCTTTCTGGTTGAAATTCGGCGTCTGCACGGTTTTCTACCCAATGTCTAAAACCCGCATCTTCACGAATAAACTTACCGTTGCTCGATTTCGTGTCATACCAAACGTCATGCCAAACACCTTCAACTAACTTACCCATATCGAGCTCCTTTAATCCGATTGATTTCACCCAGTATAAAAAAAGCCAACTCTCTAGAGACTAGAAGGAGTTGGCTTAGTTGTTCGAATTATTCGAATGATCAGAAATCAAAAAAAGCGCGACTCCCGAAAGATGCCGCGCTTGAGCCCGTCACAGGCTGAATTACTTACACGCTAACGTGGAGACACGATACCGCGTGAACGTCACTACCTTCGATCGTCGGCTTAGTTTGTGCACATGCTTCTGTTGCTTGAGGGCAACGAGTACGGAATACACAGCCTGACGGCGGGTTGATAGGCGAAGGAAGGTCGCCTTCTAGCATCTCGATATGCTTATTACGCTCGAGTTTTGGATCTGGAATTGGAACCGCTGACATTAGTGCACGCGTGTATGGGTGCTTAGGGTCAGCAAACAGCGCTTCAGCTTCACCCAACTCTACCGCGTTGCCCAAGTACATCACCAGAACACGGTCAGAGATATGTTTCACTACTGACAAATCGTGGGCAATGAAGACTAGCGATAGACCCAGTTCTTTTTGCAGCTCTTTCAGTAGGTTCACTACCTGAGCTTGAATCGACACGTCAAGTGCAGAGACTGGTTCGTCACAAATGATCATCTTAGGTTTAAGGATCAGTGCACGTGCAATACCGATACGCTGACACTGACCGCCTGAGAACTCATGTGGGTAACGGTTGATTACGTTTGGAAGCAGACCAACTTTTGCCATCATCTCTTTTACACGAGCTTTGACTTCGTCTTTAGAAAGCTCTGGGTAGAAGGTTTCTAGAGGCTCAGCAATGATATCACCCACTGTCATACGCGGATTCAATGATGCAAGTGGATCCTGGAAAATCATCTGGATCTCTTTACGCGTTTCACGGCGCTGGACTTCTTTCATCTTGGTTAGGTCTTGACCCAACCACAGTACATCACCGTCAGTCGCTTCAACAAGACCAATGATCGCGCGAGCAAACGTCGATTTACCACAACCAGATTCACCTACAACCCCTAAAGTTTCACCTTCATAGAGACGCACGTTAACGCCGTCAACGGCTTTTAGGTTTGAAGGCTTTGTCCAAGGCCATGCCGATTTTGCTGCAATGCTAAAGTGAACTTTAAGATCTTTAACGTCTAGGATTAGGTTCTTATCAATACTCATTTTTTCCAAGCCTCCCACTCTGAAAAACATGCACGCTGACGACCGTCACCAAATGGCGTCAAGATTGGTGCTTCCTGCTTACAACGATCCATTACTCGGTGACAGCGCTCTTGGTATGGGCAGCCTGTTGGTAAACGAAGTAAGTTAGGCGGGTTACCTGGAATTGTCGGAAGAATCTCACCTTCCGTATCTAAACGAGGGATCGCTTTTAGCAGCCCTTCTGCATAAGGGTGGCTTGGGTTGTAGAATATTTCATCAACCGTACCGTACTCCATCGTACGGCCTGCGTACATCACAAGTACTTTGTCACATGAGCCAGCCACTACCCCTAGATCGTGGGTAATCATAATGATAGCTGTATTGAACTCACTCTTAAGCTCGTTCAATAGCTCCATGATCTGTGCCTGTACTGTTACATCCAATGCTGTTGTTGGTTCATCAGCAATAAGCAGTTTAGGACGACATAGCAGTGCCATAGCGATCATCACACGCTGACGCATACCGCCTGAAAACTCGTGTGGGTACATAGTAATACGCTTACGAGCTTCTGGGATTTTTACTGCTTCAAGCATACGAACAGATTCTTCGAACGCTTCAGCTTTACCCATGCCTTTGTGCAGCATTAGAACTTCCATTAACTGGTCACTCACCTTCATGTAAGGGTTGAGCGACGTCATTGGGTCTTGGAAGATCATTGCGATCTGTTCAGCACGTACTTTGTTTAATGCACTTTCTGGAAGGTTAAGAATTTCGTTACCTTCAAACTTTGCACTACCAGAGATAATACCGTTCTTAGCCAGTAGTCCCATGATAGCGAAAACAGTTTGTGACTTACCTGAACCAGATTCACCTACGATACCTAATGTTTCGCCCTGGTTCAGAGAAAAGTTTAAATCGTTTACTGCGGTTACGATACCATCTTGCGTGGTAAATTCGACTCGCAGATCTTTGACATCTAATAAGCTCATCATTGCTTCCTTAATCTTTTTTATAGATTTTGTAATTTATTGCTTTTTAATTATCTGTCTTTTGGATCCAGCGCATCGCGCAGGCCGTCACCAACATAGTTGAAGCAGAATAGAGTCACAACCATGAACGCTGCTGGGAATGCCAGCTGCCAGATTGCTACTTCCATTGTTTGCGAACCTTCTTGAAGAAGTGCGCCCCAACTTGTCATTGGTTCCTGAACACCAAGACCAAGGAATGATAGGAATGACTCAGTAAGAATCATGCTAGGAATTAGAAGTGTTGAGTACACCGCTACGATACCTAGTACGTTTGGTACGATATGGCGAGTGATGATTTTCCACTTGCTCACACCACAAACGTGTGCCGCTTCAATAAACTCTTTACTACGTAGACTCAACGTTTGGCCACGTACGATACGCGCCATGTCTAGCCATGCAATCGCACCGATTGCAACGAAGATAAGAACAATGTTACGGCCGAAGAATGTTACTAGAACAATAACTAGGAACATGAATGGCACAGCGTAAAGGATCTCTAGGATACGCATCATGACGCGGTCTGTCTTACCGCCGATGAAGCCTGAGGCTGCGCCGTAAAGCGTACCAATTAGTACTGCTACGAAGGCACCCATTACACCTACCATCAGCGAGATACGACCACCAATAAGAGTACGAACGTAAAGGTCACGGCCTAAGCTATCAGTACCAAACCAGTGCTCAGCATTTGGTCCAACGTGCATCGCGTACCAGTCTGTATCATCAAATGTATACGGAGCAATCATTGGCAAAAAGATAACGGCTAGCGTCATCAACGTCAGTAGAAACAGACTCACCATTGCCGCTTTGTTGCGCATAAAGCGTATGCGGGCGTCTTGCCATAAACTACGGCCTTCAATTTCCAGATTTTCTGCAAATTTTTCGACCGCTTCTAAATTCTCTTTTTTCGTTAACATAACCAAACTTCCCTGTTAGTAGCGAATTTTCGGGTCAATCATTGCTAGTAAAATATCAACGATCGCGTTGAATAGAATAAATAGGAAACCAATTAAGATGGTTACACCCATTACTAGCGAGTAGTCACGGTTAAAGGCAGCGTTAACAAACAGCTTACCGATACCCGGAAGTCCGAAGATCGTTTCAATGACAACCGAACCTGTGATGATGCCTACAAATGCAGGGCCCATGTAAGAAACTACAGGTAGAAGTGCTGGTTTAAGCGCGTGTTTAACAACGATGTAACGGTAGCTTAATCCTTTCGCACGAGCGGTACGGATAAAGTTACTGTTTAGCGTTTCGATCATCGAACCACGCGTAATACGTGCAAATGTTGCAACGTAGAGGAGTGACATACCGATTACAGGTAAGACAAGATATTTGGCACTACCGTCATGCCAACCACCAGCCGGGAACAAATTCCAGTGCAGTGAGAATAGATAGATTAGTGCTGGTGCGAGTACAAACGACGGCATAACAACACCTATCATCGCGGTAGACATAATGGTGTAGTCGACCCACGTGTTGTGCTTCAAGGCCGCTATCGTACCTACAGTCACCCCCATAAGCACAGTAAAGATAAAGGCGATAAAGCCCACTTTAGCTGAAACTGGTAGTGCAACAGAGATTAGCTCGTTTACCGAGTAATCAAGGTACTTAAATGAAGGACCAAAGTCCCCTTGAACCACATTGAATAGATAGGTTGTGTACTGTTCAAAAACAGGCTTATCAAGGCCATATTTAGCTTCGATATTAGCCATTACTTCAGGTGGTAACGGTTTTTCGCTTGAAAAAGGGTTACCAGGCGCAAAGCGCATGAGAAAGAAAGATACGGTGATCAATACCAACATTGTTGGGATCGCCTCAAATATCCTTTTTGCGATGAATTTAAGCATAAACTCACTCTTTCAGTCTGTGACATTTAAATTAAAGAAATCCTCAATCCAACGAATTTAGATTGAAGAGAGGCGCTGCATGCGATTTCTCACATGCAGAGCCTAGTTTTTATAGTTCTATCTGCTCAGATTATTGAGCTTTGATGTAAAGATCTTTTGAGTAGATCTTCTCTTCCGCGTTCGCTGATGGGAAACCACCAACGTGTGGGTTTAGTAGACGAGAACGTACGTACTGGTAGATAGGTGCGATTGGCATATCTTTAGCCATTAGCTTCTCAGCTTCTAGGTAAAGTGCTGTACGCTCTTCTTCTGAAGTCGAGTTTAGAGCTTTGTCGATTAGCGCATCGTAATCTTTATTGCCCCAGTGCTGACCGCCAGTTGTGTTCTTGCTTACCATTAGCGTTAGGAATGAAGACGCTTCGTTGTAGTCACCACACCAACCTGCGCGTGATACTTCGAAGTCACCTTGATCTTTCGTAGATAGGTAAGTTTTCCACTCTTGGTTTTCTAGAGTAACGTCTAGACCTAGAGTCTTCTTCCACATTGAACCAAGTGCTACCGCAATCTTCTTGTGGTTTTCGTTAGTGTTGTATAGAAGAGTAAACTTAAGTGGGTTGTCTTTGCCGTAGCCTGCTTCAGCTAGTAGACGAGCCGCTTCCGCGTTACGATCTTTTTGAGACATTTGACCGTATGCTGGTAGCTCTGGATTGAAGTTCGCTGTGATTTCCGGAGTTAGGAAGTAAGCTGGCTTTTGACCTTGAGCAAGAATTGCATCAGTTACGATATTGCGGTCGATAGCGTAAGAGATCGCTTTACGAACACGTACGTCATCAAACGGCTTCTTCTTCGTGTTGAATGAGTAGTAGTAAGTACATAGGCTACCTTCAACAGATACAGATTCTGGATGCTCTTTCTTCAGGCGCTTGAAGTGCTCTGTTGGAAGAGTAGAAGTGAAATCAATTTCACCTGAAAGGAAACGGTTCATTTCTGCAACCGCATTCTCGATTGGTAGGAATGTAACCTTGTTTAGAACTGTATCAGCGTTATCCCAGTACTGTTCATTACGCTTAAGTTCTAGGCGCTCGTTCACAACCCATTTGTTTACAACAAACGCGCCGTTACCAACGAAGTTCTCAGGTTTAGTCCACTGATCGCCGAACTTCTCTACTGTCGCTTTATGAACTGGTTTCATTGTTGTATGGCCAGTCATCATTACGAAGTATGGTACTGCTGTTTCTAGCTCAACCACTAGCGTGTGGTCGTCTACAGCTTTAACACCTAGTTCAGCTTTATCTTTCTTGCCTGCAACGATGTCTTTAGCATTCTTCATCTTGGTGTATTCCATGTACCAAGAGTAAGGAGAAGCTGTCGCTGGGTCTACTGCGCGTTGGAAAGAGTAAACGAAATCGCCTGCTGTTACAGGGTCGCCGTTAGACCATTTAGCGTCTTTGCGAAGTTTGAAAGTGAAAGTTTTGTTATCTGCTGTTTCCCAAGACTCAGCGACACCTGGGATAGTGTTGCCTTCTGCATCTTGATTCACCAAGCCTTCAAGGATATCACGAATAACGTGTGATTCTGGAACACCTTGAGATTTGTGAGGGTCGATTGTCGCAACTTCAGTACCGTTACCACGTACCAATTCTTGCTTATCTGCTAGTTTTACGCCAGCTGGAACATCAGCTGCAAGAGTTGCGGTAGAGGTTGCTGCCACTGCTAGACCAGCACCTAAAAGAAGGGCTTGAGTGATTTTGTTCTTATACATGCTTAAAACTCCAAGTTTTTCATTTGCATCCATGACTTCTTTGCAAGTTCACTAGAACGGACAGTGATTTAGATTTATTTAGCGCAAAAAATAAGCACAAAAATCTAAAACCTCACAAAGATTGCGGCACACATTATCAATCATTGAAGTAATTTGCCATAAAAATGTAGCAAAAAATCGTATAATTCTCCGATTACTTCAACAATTCGGCAAAAAACACCATCAAAATAAATAAAATCAGAATATTTGATTGAGATATTTCTAAGACCCAGATTGACGTGCCAATTTATCTATAAAGACACTAGCTCGTAGCATCTTGTGCTAGATATTGTGCGGAAAAATTAACATTAAGTATGTAAAGCAGATAACAATTAACTACATTCCTCTCGTCTGATCAGACGAAATGTGAGGAGAATCACTGTTGGAGCGGTAAAACTAGAGGTTCCAGTGGATTTCACTTCAAGAAACATTAACAAAATCAATGATGTCAGTGATTTATCGTTATTTTCTTGGATTATTCAGGGAAGTATAGGTACTTGAGGGATTTTCTGTAGAGCAGATGGTGATGCTTGCAAGATAAGACTTCATGACGCGGAACAACTATCAACGAGTTAGAGTAATGTTTGCAACATTAGTTCGCATAACATTGCATCGAAAGCTTGCATATTACACATCTACTAAAGTTCAACATAGTAAAATTACCACGCCCCAGTCAATCTCCTTGCAAGACGGAGTGGACACACAATGGACATGTCTATGTAACAAACTTTTGGACACAGCATTGGATAAATAAGTATGCAAAAGGCAAGGGTCCAAACCTTGCCTTCTATGATCTTAGACACTGCATTAAGCGACATATTGTTTTCAAAGTTAACTAGGCTTAGATATCCAAGAGCACTGTGCTTTCTTGTTCGATTGTAATCAACTTCGATATATTCAAAAAGTGATAGGCGTATCCCTTCTCGTGTCACTATCAGCTAGTATTGGTTTGTTTCTACTTTCATTGAATTAAAAAGCTTTCGACACAGGCGTTATTTCAGCAATATCCCTTCCGACTCATACTTTGTTCTAGACTATGGGATGAGATTAAGTCTCTGTAATCTTTTGAACGTAAACGTCCTATGAGCTCACGGACGTAGTAATTAATGTGAAGTCCCATGGAAGAAGTGAGTCGACATCTGGTTCAGACTTAGTCAACTACTGCATCGATTTTACCATTTAGTCGTATAGTATAAGATCATTCGCCCTGGCGGTTTTATTGCACGGTCAGCAAGATTGTTATCGATAGATAAGTGGCCATCATCTAGGTAACGGATGAATTTAGGCCATTGACTAGCAACATACTTGATGGCTTTACCTAGTGGGCTCGACTCAAGTATAGACGAGGTGGTCAGCTAGTGATAGAGTTCATCGAATATTGGCTTCAATAGGTAGTGTCGCTCTGCATAGGGTTCATCAACTTCTAAGGAAATAAAGCGGTTGTCGCTATCTTTTCTTACTGAGATTTAAGGTTCTCTATAAACACCTTATTAAAATCATCAGAAGCAAGTGCTAAATCATCAAGAACAATAACATTTGATTCTAAATTCTTCTTGACAATCCACTTCCCCTTATCAGACTTATAGAAATCAATAAGTTGCCTAAGTTCATCATCACTATAAACTGACAAACCTTTCATATATGCATTCATATACCTCTTTTTACCATACTGAAAAACTGAACCATAATTCGATTCAACATACTCCTCTGTCAATTTAGGATACCGTTTGAAGAGCTGCTTTTTGTATTCCACAAAGTAGTGCTCCACTGTTTGTTCAAAGCCCAGAATTTGAGAAATCTCATTTTCCATCTTGCTTCTCTCCTCTGCTTGCAGAGGTAGAGAAGCCAATAGCAGCCAAAAACATAAAAGACTAACTTTCATTTACCATCCTTAATATGTGTAAGACAAATTTAAATCGCCACCTGCTGAAGCAGAGAGCTTCATACCGAGTAGCTCTCGCATAGTTACTGTTACAACTCTAAGCTCCGTCATCACAGGTTCTAGTATGATAACCCCTAAATGTAGAAACACATACTAGGATTATGGTTTTCCCAACCATGACTAGTTGACCAAACAACGGGCTACAACCGTGTGATAGGTACTGTGGAAAGAGGTGTAACTTCACATTTACCCATTACACCTCACACTATCCATAGGTAAGTTCGCAGTTTGTACATCAAGTAATAATTGTAACTATTGAGTATACATTACTGATTTCCCAACCCTTCACACTGCATAGATATAATTATCATTTACAAACGCCAACCTGCACTAACTTGGACGTAATATTAATTGCAGTACAGCTTGTTTTTATGTACGGGTTAGGGATTGCTCCAGCAACTTCCGATACTCTATCAATATCTTTCGCTACTTTGCACACTTCCTCATCAGCCTTATCCTCAGCATCTCGGAGTGCTTGATCTAACTCAGGAGGAAAAAATGCTTCAGGTGGTAGCACAGGAACCGGAGAGCTCGGTACCCCAATCCTTCCATCAGGATCGATATACCCCAGAGGATCTCCGTTTACATAAGCATAAAGATTAATACCTCCACGCTCTTGCAATGGATCACGGGTAAGCCATCGTCTTAAGTTTGGCACATAAAAACGGTAGCCAAAATAAACTAGACCGCTAGTAAAATCACTTCGCTTAGTTGAATAGCCAAAGGGTTGGTGTTCATGCTGGCTACCACTTGAAACCCCATAAGGCGTATACAGGTAGTTTTCAACCTCTTCTCCCAACTGATTAATTACTTTCTGGACTGTGCCAAGGTGGTTATAAATATAGTAATAACTGCCATGTTCAGCTTTTGTCATCAATAACCCACCGATACCTCCTAGCTTATCCATACGCCAAGCATACTGCTGTTCAACCTGACCACTTCCATTGTGTTGTTCAAGCTCAAGCAACCCTAACCGAACAAATTGCTTATCTTTAACCAATTTACCATTTTCATAACGCTGATAACCTTTCAACATATGGTCAAAGCCATAAATAAAACGTTCAGAATAACTCATGCCATTTTTATTAAAGTCAAGCTTAACTAATCGGCTCTCACCGTCATATTCAGCAGTAAAAGGAACATTATTGGCTAATAATCCTTTAACTAAGTTTCCACTGGCATCATAGGCAAACTTTGATTCATCGCCATTCCAACTAGTTATCTGGTTCAGCGCATTATAGCTGGCAGTCAACCCTTCAATATTGCTGTCCCAGCTCGATGTACCTAACTGCTCACTGAGCTGTCCTGCAGCATCAAATCGATACTGATAGCTTGCTAACGCTTCGTTACCCTTGCGATATACAATTTCGGATAAATCAGCCTTGCTATCGTATTGAGTAAGCCCGATTAAATCATTTGGGTATTGAGTTGTTATTTTCGACGAAGTCGAATCGTCATCATAACTGTAGCTAAATTGCTGCCCAAACGCTTCTACTTGAGTTAAGCGGCCTAAATCATCATAGCTATACTGAGTATTTAACTTTCCATCAACGGCTATCGTTCTAAGTTCATTAAGCTCCGTGTACGTAAGCTCAATCTTGTCATTTCCTAAGGGGCCATCTTTATACTTCAAAAAACCATTAGTGTAATAACCGAAGGTTGTCTTTCCTGTACCATCGGTCACTGCGCTTAATCGCCCAAAAATATCATATTCATAGTCCACACTTGCAGTGCTATCGCTATAGCGAATGCTAGATAGTTGCCCATTATTGTTATAGCTATATGATTTTTTAATGCCTCGCGCGTCAGTAAACTGAGTAATGCGACCTTTTGAGTAGTCATATTGTAACTTGCTACCGTCAGCATAAACTTTCTCTTTTAAAGTACCTGAAGGGTTATATACAAAGCGGGTTTTGTTATTATTCCGGTCAGTAATAGCAGTAACACGCCCGGATTTAGAGCGTTCTAATGTAACTGTTCCTTTAAGCGGGTCTATCACTCTTGTCAGCCATTTGGCATTATCATACTCATAATCATATGTGTGGCCACCCGGCAGCGTTTCAGACTCCAACATCCGTGGGCAGGTCCCAAATTGTTTATCTGTTGAACGCCCAGCCGGCGTTGTTACCTTCACAAGTGTATCTAACTTATTGTATTGATAGTGTGTAGTGTATCGATTCAAGCCCTGTTGACTAATTACCCGTCCAATTTCATCATAAATGTAACTGGATACCGTCTTAGAGTTAACTCGAATTTCTTTAGTAAGACCGCTAGCATTTCTCACAAAGTCTGTCTCAATACCTCTAGCGTCGATACTGCGAATCATATTGCCAGATTCATCATACTCAAAATACGTCGTACGCCCCTCTATATCTCTATATGAAGTAACTTGACTATTCGTATTATAAGTCATCAGGATTGTTCCAAGCGGACTGCGAACTTCTATAAGATCAACACCGTTATCCGCATAGATATAAACAGTTTCATTACCTAATTTATCCTTATACTTTGCTACCAGTCCTTTTGAATTCCACTCATATTGCTCAACTAGACCACGTTCATCGGTAATGGTCTTTAGCTTATTATTGGAGTAATAAGTAAACTTGTTGTACGAACCATCTGGGTTCGTCACTTGAGAAAACTTTCCTTGACGTCCATTTGGCGTTACGTATTTATATATCGTTTTTGCAACAGAATTACTGTAGTTACTGCTCTCAGATGTATACTCTCGGTAATTATCCGCATTTACATACCACCCTGTATTATGAAAACCATCAAAATAATACTCCTCTTTGTCACCGTTAGGATTAGTAACAGTAATACGATAGTTCTCCCACATCGGAGATCCAGGCGGATTGTAGGCGTTTGAGCCATTACGAATACCATCGGCGGGTTCAATGTAGAATGACGTTGTTCCTTTCGCATCCGTAATAGAGGTTAAAAAACGATCTTCATCATACGTCAGTGTACTTGTATAACCCTCCATATCCGTTAACGAGGTTAGGTTTCGTTTGTCGTCATAGACAAATTTTGCCTCTCGACCAAATGGATCTCTAACAGTATAGATAAGCCCTATAGCGTTGTATTCAAGTGTCGTTTGACGCCCCATTGCGTCTTCTATGTGGGTCATCCTTGCCGAATTGTCATAATGAAATATCAGCTTCTGTCCAAATGGATCTATCTGCTCTAATAGAAAGTTTTGGAGAGCCTTTGTACCTTCTGGAACTCCGTAGACTTTTTGAGAACCATCAGCAAAAGTCAGTAAATAACGACCCTCTTTTTCCGTTAACGTCGTGCGAAAGTAGTTATCTGATTGATAGACACCAGCTGAATCTTTAACAAACACATCTTCGCGACCATCAGGACTAAATATCGTAACCGCTTTACCCGGATCAACAACTAGGTAAGTAGCATAGTTAAACATCCACTTAACCCCAAAAGGCTCATTCTGAGCCAAAACGCCTTGCGTGTTATAGGCCAGCTTAATATTCACATTAGGTCCAATAGCACTCTCATACCAAAGTGGGGTATCTTCAACATACAAGTTCATGTTGATCATATTAACCGACCAAACTGGAGCACCTTTCGATGTAGAACAATCATCTTTTGGCTCTTTAGGGTCATCCGGATCTTTACCTGGCTTTCCTGGCTCTCCCGGTGGCCTTTGAATACCGCAGCACCCCCCGTAAGTGTTCTCCATCTCATCTTGGTCAAGTAATCTACCAATGAATTTACTACCATCATCAGACAATAAGATCACGTTCCCAGCCCATTCTTTTGCTAACTGATCTGCTGTGAATGTAAAACGACGATTCATTTGCGAATCAAAGATATTAAATTGACCGCTTGTGTGGCTTTCTAGTACCCAATAATGTCCCTTACCCCCTGTAGCCTCCCTATCAATCTGCAAAATGGCGGGAGTCGTAATCTCAGCGAGTTCTTCTACTGTTGCTTTGACGGCAAGCGCTTGGTAGCCATACTGCTCTGCTAAGGCAATCATATCAGCAATACTAAAGCCGTCGTCACTAGGAGCATAACCTAAGACCTCTTCAGCAGCTTCAAATCGATTGTCTTGCTTTAACAAATAACTCAGGGCTCGAGTACCACAGTCTAGTAGACTACCGGCACTCTCATCTAACAGAGATAGCTTTCTCAGCCAAGTTGAAGCATAAGTTCTTAAGCGCCAATCAGGGGAGTCCTCTTTTACCTCTTTGAATAGTCTTTTTGCTTCATCTGGGTTGTTTTCCATGAGACGTAACACTGCTAAACGACTTTTTGCTTTTGCAGTCATCATCTGCGCACCAACATATTCCGATGACGCATTTTGCGCGATGACTTCTTGGAAAAGCTGGTTTGCCTGTGAATACTGACCTGTGAAGCGAGCATTACATGCCATATGTAAAGTGGCTTCAGACGCCCAAGCACTGCTAGGAAATTGTTTTCGAAATACATCAAATGCCTTTGCTGCATCACTATAATGATGACTATTCCAATTTTGAATAGCTTGACCAAAAGCCATTCGTTCATCACTGTCATCATCTCCTAACAGGTCAAATAGACTAAAACTGTCTGGATCAACTTTATCTTCTACCGGAAAAGTAGGGCTTAGCACTCCTCCCAATTGTCCAGATGCAGACAACTGTGTATGAGAGGGGGGCGAGCTTAAGTCCATAGCGACCAAGCTTGGTTGAACTTCACTGACTCTAACTTCTTGCTTTTCGCTACCGCACCCAGAAAGAATGCTACCTAAAAGCCCAATCGCTATAATATTTTTCTTCATATTGGTTACTTAGCTCAATCTAATTTGAATTTTGAGTATTCACGATAGTAGTAAGGTCTGTCAGGTAAGCATCAAACT
>NZ_JWLV01000013.1 GCF_000808535.1 Vibrio sinaloensis | reverse complement strand
GAGACTCCAGAGACTCCAGAAGTGGACGAAAGTCGCCCGCCAATGCCAGAAGCGATTCCAAACGAGTTTGGTATTCCGCAAGATGATGACTGGTTAGTAGATGAACCGGAACAAGCGATTGCTCAGGAAGACTCAATTGCATCATTGTCACAAGAAGCGCCTTCTTCTGATGTAAGCGCAGAGTCTGTTGATGAAGCCGTTGAACTAGATGAACTCGATCTTCCTGAATACAACGAAGAAGACGTGCTGGCGGATATGGCGTCAGAGCCAGAGATGCCAGCAGCAGAGCAAGCTGATGTGGAGCTAAGCGCTGAGCCTGCCGATGAAGCCGTTGAACTAGATGAACTCGATCTTCCTGAATACAGCGAAGAAGATGCGCTGGCGGATATGGCATCAGAGCCAGAGATGTCAGCAGCAGAGCAAGCTGATGTGGAGCCAAGCGCTGAGCCTGCCGATGAATCCATTGAGCTAGACGGCTTCGACCTTCCCGAATACAGCGAAGAAGACGCGCTAGCGGATATGGCGTCAGAGCCAGAGCTACCAGCGGCAGAGCAATCGGACTTGGAGCCAAGTGCTGAGCCTGCCGATGAATCCATTGAACTAGACGATCTCGACCTTCCAGAATACAGCGAAGAAGACGCGCTGCCGGATATGGCGCTAGAGCCAGAGATTCCAGCGGCAGAGCAAGCGGACTTGGATCCAAGCGCTGAGCCTGTTGATGAATCTATTGAGCTCGATGACTTCGACCTTCCTGAATACAGCGAAGAAGACGCGCTGGCGGATATGGCGTCAGAGCCAGAGCTACCAGCGGCAGAGCAATCGGACTTGGAGCCAAGCACTGAGCCTGTCGATGAATCCATTGAGCTAGAAGACTTCGACCTTCCTGAATACAGCGAAGAAGACGCGCTGGCAGATATGGGGTCAGAGCCAGAGATGCCAGCGGCAGAGCAACCGGACTTGGAGCCAAGTGCTGAGCCTGCCGATGAATCCATTGAGCTAGACGATCTAGACCTTCCTGAATACAGCGAAGAAGACGCGCTAGCGGATATGGCATCAGAGCCAGAGATGTCAGCAGCAGAGCAAGCTGATGTGGAGCCAAGCGCTGAGCCTGCCGATGAATCCATTGAGCTAGACGACCTCGATCTTCCTGAATACAGCGAAGAAGAGGCGCTAGCGGATATGGCATCAGAGCCAGAGATTCCAACGGCAGAGCAACCGGACGTGGATCCAAGCGCTGAGCCTGCTGATGAATCTATTGAGCTAGACGAACTCGACCTTCCAGAATACAGCGAAGAAGACGCGCTAGCGGATATGGCGTCAGAGCCAGAGGTGCCAGCAGCAGAGCAAGCTGATGTGGATCCAAGCGCTGAGTCTGCCGATGAATCCATTGAACTAGACGATCTCGACCTTCCAGAATACAGCGAAGAAGACGCGCTGGCGGATATGGCATCAGAGCCAGAGATGCCAGCAGGAGAGCAACCGGACATAGAGCCAAGCGCTGAGCCTGTTGACGAATCTATTGAGTTAGACGATCTCGACCTTCCTGAGTACAACGAGCAAGACGCGCTTGCGGATATGTTCAGTGAGAGCAGTGAAGAACTCTCTGAGCAAGATGATGAGACAAGCTTCAATCTTGATGATATTGAACTCCCAGATTTGGAAGACGCAACAGAATCGGTAGAAGGTTTCTCTGAAAGCGACTTCGATGAGCAAGCCTTTGATGAGCTGCTCTCCGATACAGAAGAGAACCAAACGGCAAGTTTCTCATTTGATAACCCAATTGATGCGACAACGTCCGATAGTGCTGGTATGGATATCGACGCTATGTTGGAAGTGGGGGGAGAAGATTGGAATGGATTTACACTGTCGGACGATCAACAAGCGCAAATCAGTGATGATATTCCAGAAGAAGAGCAAGACATTTGGTCTCAAGAAAACCTTCCAGAGCAAGCTCAAGTTCTTGATGAAAATTGGGAAGACCAACAATCACTCGATGATTTCAATCCCCGAGAAAACCAGTTCCGAACCATTGATGAACTGATGGCGGAAGTGGACGCCGAAGAAGCACAAGAGATTGATGACTCGCTGAAGCTTGATGTTGGTCTGAATGATTTCCCTGACGTTATCGGTGATATTGGCAGTGAAGATGTTGACTCAAATGCAGAGGCTGCGGGAAAACTGGATCTCGCTAAAATTTACATGGAAATGAACGACGCTCAAGGAGCGAAAAAGTTACTTGAAGAAGCCATTGTAGATGGAAGCGATGAAATTCGACGCGAAGCAAAACGCTTAATCGACGATATAAACCGCAGCTAAACAATCAAACACAAGGGGGACAGGCGTCCCCCTTATTTTTTTTCTGGAAAGTGTTTATACTTGCCGCCCTTACTGAGCAGACCCTGAGAGATCCCCTGATGAGAATAGCTTTAGGTATCGAATACAACGGTACTCAATACTATGGTTGGCAACGTCAACAAGACGTGAAAAGCGTTCAAGAGGAATTGGAGAAAGCGCTGAGTGTTGTCGCAAACCATCCGGTCGAAGTTCAATGCGCAGGCCGAACAGATGCAGGTGTGCACGGTACAGGTCAAGTGGTCCACTTTGATACGACGGCAAGCCGTAAAATGGTCGCTTGGACAATGGGTGCCAATGCGAATCTTCCCGGTGATATTGCCGTGCGTTGGGCGAAAGAAGTGCCTGAAGAGTTTCATGCTCGCTTTACTGCAACCGCGCGTCGCTATCGCTACATCATCTTTAATAGCGCGCTACGACCAGGCATCCTCTCTACGGGTGTAAGCCACTATCATGGTGAGCTAGATGAAAAGAAAATGCATTTAGCGGCACAATACTTACTTGGTGAAAACGATTTTACTTCGTTTCGAGCGACCCACTGTCAATCACGTAGCCCTTGGCGCAATATGATGCACATTAATGTCACACGGCATAATCAGTACGTGGTGATTGATATTAAAGCAAATGCGTTTGTTCACCACATGGTTCGCAATATTACAGGCAGCCTGATTTGTGTTGGTCGTGGCGAGCAAGAGCCTGAATGGATTCAATGGTTGCTTGGGGCGAAAGATCGCAAGCTCGCAGGTGCAACAGCAAAAGCGGAAGGGTTGTACCTAGTCGATGTGGATTACCCTGCAGAGTTTGAATTGCCAAGAGTGCCGATTGGGCCACTATTTTTGCCCGATAACTTGAACTAATTCGTGTTAAATTGTCGAAACAATCAGTTGTTTAGGGTGTGAGAGATAGGTACAGAAAATAGGTACAACCAGTTTTTTGTGCACAGCTGGCATTTTATATGCTTTAATCCTCACGCATAAATTCAGAATTTGTATCCTTCGCACTTTGCGCGGGAGTAGTAGAGAAAAGGTCTTCCATGAGTTGGCTTGAAAAGATTTTAGAAAAAAGCAACATCGGTAGTTCACGCAAAGCTTCGATCCCAGAAGGTGTATGGACGAAATGTACGTCATGTGAACAAGTGCTATATCACGCTGAGCTAGAGCGTAACCTAGAAGTGTGTCCAAAATGTGACCATCACATGCGCATGAAGGCTCGTCGTCGCCTAGAAACGTTTCTAGATGAAGGTGAGCGCGTAGAACTAGCAGATGAGTTAGAGCCGAAAGATAAACTGAAGTTCAAAGACTCAAAGAAATACAAAGATCGTTTGTCAGCGGCTCAAAAGAGTAGCGGCGAAAAAGACGCGCTTGTGGTTATGAAAGGTGAGCTACTTGGTTTACCGGTTGTCGCCTGTGCGTTTGAGTTTTCCTTCATGGGCGGTTCAATGGGCTCTGTTGTTGGTGCTCGTTTTGTTCGTGCTGTGGAAGCAGCAATGGAAAACAATTGCGGTCTTGTTTGTTTCTCAGCAAGTGGCGGTGCACGTATGCAAGAGGCACTGATGTCGCTAATGCAAATGGCCAAAACCAGTGCAGCGTTAGAGCGTTTATCAGCGAAAGGTTTGCCGTTTATCTCAGTGATGACAGACCCAACTATGGGCGGTGTTTCTGCGAGTCTCGCAATGCTTGGTGATGTGAATATCGGTGAGCCTAAAGCTCTGATTGGTTTCGCTGGCCGTCGTGTTATCGAACAAACGGTTCGTGAAGATCTACCAGAAGGCTTCCAGCGTAGTGAGTTCTTACTTGAGCACGGTGCGATTGATATGATCGTCGACCGTCGTGAAATGCGTCAGCGTATCGGTAGTCTATTGGCTAAAATGACTAACCAAGCGTCGCCTTTGGTGGTTTCTGTGAATGATTCACCAAATGAAGCGCACTATGATGTACCAGAAGTAGAAGAAAAAGGGTAAAGTAACACACTAACAAACCACCACTAATTTTTGGTTTTAGTTAGATGAGTCAAACCCAAATTCCTCAAGCCACATCTCCACTTTCGATGTGGCTTGATTATTTAGCAAATATCCATACGTCTGCCATTGATCTTGGTTTAGAACGTGTCCAAGCCGTGGCAGAGTCTGCCAATCTTACCAAACCCGCACCTACCGTTATCACTGTTGCAGGAACCAACGGCAAAGGTTCTACTTGTGCATTAATGGAAGCCATCTTACTTGATGCTGGCTATTCCGTTGGTGTCTATAGCTCTCCTCATTTGATTCGTTACAATGAACGGGTTCGAATCAATGGCCAAGATTTAAGCGATGAAAAGCACACCGAAGCCTTTGACTTTGTTGAACAGCAGCGTGGCGATATCAGTTTAAGTTTCTTCGAGTATGGCACTTTGGCCGCTTTACGGTTATTTCAAACTGAAAAAGTCGATGTTGTTTTGCTTGAGGTTGGTCTTGGTGGGCGCTTGGATGCGACTAATGTCGTTGCTCATGATGTGTCTGTGATCACCAGCCTTGCTCTCGACCACATCGATTGGCTTGGCGATGACATCAATGTGATTGGTTTCGAAAAAGCAGGGATCTACCGTAGTGGCAAACCTGCTATTTGCGGTCAGCCAAAAGCGCCTTCTACTGTCGCTGCACACGCAGATGACATCGGATCTGAGCTTTATCAAGTCGACATTCAATATCGATATGAGCAAACTTCCGAAACCGAGTGGACGTGGACTCATGGGTCTTATGACCTCGAAGCGCTCCCTATACCGAGTTTACCTTTGCAAAATGCTGCGACGGCGTTAATGGCGCTTGCAACAGCAAATCTAGACATTACTGACGTTAACATCGTCAACGGCTTGAACAACGCTCAGCTGCCTGGCCGAATGCAAATCATCAATCATTCGCCAACCGTTTTGCTTGATGTCGCTCATAACCCGCATTCTGCGGAGTACTTAGTTGGCCGCGTTCACCAACAATATCCCGGCAAAACGATACATGCAGTGGTCGCGATGCTGCACGACAAAGACATTAAAGCAACGCTTGAAGCACTAACGCCAATTGCGACGCACTGGTATCCGGCATCACTTACTGGACCAAGAGCAGCGACGGCGGAAGAGCTTTGTCAGCACCTACCCGCAGGCAATGTCCAGTTTGAATCCCCTGTGGCCGCTTTTGATGCGGCAATGACACACGCGGCCCCCGAAGATGTCATCCTCGTAGTAGGCTCTTTCCACACTGTAGGGGAAGTGCTTGAACACTGGGAAAGAAAAGGAGAGTAAATGGCCAGTAAGTTTCAAAGCCGTTTAGTCGGTACCATCATCTTGGTTGCAATTGGGGTGATTGTTTTACCTGATGTCTTAGATGGTAAGAAAACACATTACAAAGAAGAGATTGCGAGTATTCCGATTAAACCTGAAGTCGGCAATGATCTTGAGTCATTCGAAGTTCTTGACCCCGTCGACGACTCTGCGAGTTTACCCGAAACGCCAGTAGAGGTGACGCTTGAGGAGACTTCTCTAGCACAGTCCGAAGGGGCAAAAGAAGAACCGTTACCCGTTATCGTTAAGGAAATTCCGCAGCGTAATGAGTATCAAGAAAACGCGTGGATCATTCAGTTGATGGCCCTCAAAAATGCTGACAATGCGAAGAACCTTGTCAAAGATCTGCAAAAGCGTGGCTATCAAGCGCATGCGAAGCCAGAGAACAATTTTACGCGAGTAATAATCGGCCCAGATGTGTCGAAGAGCAAACTTGAACGCCAAGTGATTGAACTCGAAAAAATTACCGGCTCAAAAGGTCAGTTGCTCAAATTTAAACCACTAAACCCATAAGAAAACGTTTGCGTCAGCGTTTTTTCTGTTAAAATGCGCGCCAACTTAAGATGTAAGTAAAGAATGAATCCGTTAGATATTGTCATTTTAAGTGTGATCGGCCTTTCGGCTTTGATCAGTTTAGTTCG
Organism: Vibrio sinaloensis; assembly: GCF_000808535.1. GTDB lineage: Bacteria > Pseudomonadota > Gammaproteobacteria > Enterobacterales > Vibrionaceae > Vibrio > Vibrio sinaloensis_D. Next base: position 131,301 of record NZ_JWLV01000013.1, on the reverse strand, counting down.
TGGTTTCGCTAAAGAAGCGTTGTCATTAGTGATTTGGTTTGGTGCTTTTTTTATCGCCAGTCAGTACTACGCAAAGTTAGCGGTGTACTTTACCAATATCCAAGATGAGATGTTTCGAAACGGAGCGGCGATTGCAGCCTTGTTTGTCGCAACCCTTATTGTTGGAGCGGTCGTGAACTACGTGATCGGACAATTGGTGCAAAAAACAGGCTTATCAGGAACTGACCGAGTACTGGGTATTGTGTTTGGTGCTTTACGCGGTGTTCTGATTGTCTCGGCTGCACTATTTTTTCTGGATACGTTTACATCATTTCCAGATACGGAGTGGTTTAAGGGCTCGCAATTGGTGCCGCAGTTTAAGCACATCATTGCTCCGTTCTTTGAACACTTACAAGCAACATCAAGTTTCTTATCTGACGCGCTTTAGCGCGTCAGCCATTGTCGAAAATCGAGGGTTAGGACATGTGTGGTATTGTTGGAATCGTGGGCACAACGCCTGTAAACCAGTCTATCTATGATGCATTGACGGTCTTGCAGCATCGTGGCCAAGATGCCGCGGGTATTTGTACCATAGAAAGCAATCGTTTTCGTCTGCGCAAGGCGAATGGTTTGGTGAAAGATGTGTTTGAAGCAAAGCACATGCAAAGACTGCAAGGCACAGTTGGTATTGGCCATGTTCGCTATCCAACGGCAGGCAGTTCAAGTGCGTCTGAAGCGCAGCCTTTCTATGTTAACTCTCCATTTGGTATCACGTTGGCTCATAACGGTAACCTAACGAATGCCAATGAAATTCGTCAGAAATTATTTGAAAAAGACCGTCGTCACCTTAACACGACGTCGGATTCAGAAGTATTACTTAACGTATTGGCGCATGAAATAGATACGGTTAAAGGCAATGTGACAGCCGAAGATGTTTTCCGCGCTGTAACTAATGTTCACCGTGCAATTCGCGGAGCGTACGCGGTAACGGCAATGATCATCGGCCATGGTATGATTGCTTTCCGTGACCCACATGGCATTCGCCCTCTATGCCTAGGTAAGCGTGAAGTGGACGGCCGTACGGAATACATGGTGGCTTCTGAATCGGTCGCATTGGATGCGGTTGGTTTTGATTTTATTCGTGATGTGGCTCCTGGTGAGGCGATCTACGCTACGTTTGATGGTGAGCTGCATACCAAGCAGTGCGCTGACAACCCAGCACTTAACCCATGTATCTTCGAGTTTGTTTATTTCGCTCGCCCTGACTCGTTTATCGATAAAATCTCGGTATACAGCGCTCGAGTAGAAATGGGTAAGAAACTTGGTGATCGTATTCGTGATGAGTACGCGCATTTAGATATTGATGTGGTTATTCCAATCCCAGAGACATCGTGTGATATTGCCCTGCAGATTGCTCAAGCGATTGACAAACCCTACCGCCAAGGTTTTGTGAAAAACCGTTATGTTGGACGTACCTTCATCATGCCTGGTCAGCAGCAGCGTAAAAAGTCGGTCCGTCGCAAGCTCAACGCGATTCGCTCAGAATTTAAAGATAAGAATGTTTTGCTCGTGGACGACTCCATTGTGCGCGGTACAACCTCTGAGCAGATTATCGAAATGGCGCGTGATTCAGGTGCTAAGAAAGTGTTCATGGTCTCTGCTGCCCCAGAAATTCGTTTCCCGAACGTTTACGGTATCGATATGCCAAGCGCAAATGAGCTGATTGCTCATGGCCGTGATAACGACGCAATCTGTAAGCAGATTGGTGCTGATGAACTGATTTTCCAAACGCTTGAAGATTTAGTAGAAGCTGTTGGCATCGGTAACAGTGACATTGCTCGTTTTGAAACATCGGTGTTTAACGGCGAATATGTTACCGGAGATATCGACCAGAAGTATCTAGAGTTTTTGGAGTCTTTACGCAACGACGATGCGAAAGTCCAGCGTGAGATTCAACAAGAACTCGCTAACCTAGAGTTACATAACGAAGGCGCGTAAACGCAAGAGTTAGACTGAAAAGCCGACGTAAAATACGTCGGCTTTTTATTTATGCCTTGGTTCTAACTAGTTGAGAGAGCATAAACATGGCGGTCGCGCTAATCACTACCGATGGCCCTGCCGGTGTGTCAAAGTGCCAAGATAGGCTTAAACCGAACACGACAGCGAGAACGCCAATAAGTGAAGCCAACAGTGCCATCTGTTCTGGCGTTGATGAGAATCGACGGGCCGCAGCAGCAGGAATGATCAATAGTGATGTCATTATCAACGCTCCGACAAATTTCATCCCGATAGCGATAACCAAACCGACCATCAGCATCAAAACAAGGCGCATCAAATCCACATTGTGGCCGTCAACCGCCGCTAAATCTTCACTGACGGTGGTCGCAAGTAGCGATCGCCAGAAGATTGCCAGTATCGCGGTCACGATAATCACACCACCGTAGATATACATCAAGTCAGTGGGGGTTACAGAAAGCAAATCACCGAAGAGGTAGCTCATCAGATCAATTCGCACATCATCTAAAAAGCTGACGGCAACCAAACCGAGAGACAAAGCGCTGTGGGCCAAAATGCCAAGTAGGGTATCCGTCGCAACCAGTTGTTGTTTTTGCAGAGTCACCAGGATCAGTGCAAGAGCGAGACAACAAACCACCAGTGCGAGATAAAGGTTTACATTAAGCAAAAAACCAAACGCAATACCCATGAGTGATGCGTGTGCCAGTGTGTCACCGAAGTATGCCATTTTGCGCCACACGACAAAGGAGCCAAGCGGGCCCGCAATGATGGCAATGCCAAGCCCAGCAAGCAGAGATGGTAGTAAAAACTCAATCATGGTGGTGTCCGTGTGAATGATGTGAACAGCTTGAAGCATCGCCAGACACAGGTTGCCCTGCCAAATCATGGTGGTGGTGAGTATGCTGATGGTTATACAGAGCAAGCGCCTCTTGGTGGCCATGGCCGAAGAGTGCGATATAGCTTGGGTGCTGGCTTATTGCTGCTGGCGAGCCAGAACAGCAGATGTGATGATGCAAACAAATGACATCATCGGTTTTCGCCATAACAAGATGCAGATCATGAGACACCATAAAAACGGCGCAATTGAAACGATGGCGAATGGTATCGATTAAATCGTAAAGATCGATTTGCCCTTGCACATCAACGCCTTGTGCTGGCTCATCAAGCACCAATAAATCTGGACGTTGCAGTAGAGCACGAGCGAGTAAGACACGCTGGTTTTCACCACCCGATAGGCTGTGCATGCTTGAGGTTAACAAGTGCTCGGCGCCAACCAGTTTCAATGCTTCTATGATCTCTTGTTGGCTGAATCGGCCAGAGAGTTTCAAAAACCTTGTTACGTTGAGCGGCAGTGAATCATTAAGCTTGAGCTTTTGAGGTACATAGCCGATCTTTAGACCTTTGCTCTTGGTTACTTTTCCTTGATACTTGCGCTGTAAACCGAGTAGCACTTTTACTAGCGTTGATTTGCCTGCACCATTAGGGCCGATTAACGTGGTAATTTCTCCACGGTTCAGTTTTAAAGAGACTCTATCTAGTACTTTGCGCTCTTCAAATTGAACGCAGATGTCAGTGAGTTCGACCAATGTCGACATGAATAGCACTCATTTGCAATTACTTAATGTTATAATGTAACATTTAATCCCTTGTTAGACTAGACGACTGTTCCCTTTATGAAGCGTATTTTTTCTTTTGTCAGTGTTTTATTGGCGGCATTTAGTGCAAATGCTGCGATAGTGTTAACCAGTATCAAACCCATTCAAATGATAGCTACCGAGTTGACGCAAGAAGTGTCCCAAGTTGATGTTTTGATCCCTGCGAATGCTTCCCCACATGATTACGCGTTGAGACCATCTGACGTAAAGCGTATTCAAAGTGCCGATATGATTGTTTGGTTTGGCAATGACCTCGAACCTTTCCTTGCTAAAATTCTTGAAAATCGCGATAGCGTACTCACTCTGAGTGACGTTGATGGATTGGAGCTACGAGAGTACAACGGCGATCATCATGACCATCACGGTCATGATCATGGTAGTCATGATCCACATTTTTGGTTGGGTTATAAAACCACTAAGCAGGTAGCAAAAGCGATCGTTGCCAAGTTGAGTCGTTTAGATGAGAAAAATGCTCAGCGATATCAGGATAACTTGGCCGCGTTCTTACTTAAGCTAGAACAGCAACAAGTGGCATTGATGTCTCAGCTTACTCCCGTGAAAGAGAAAGGTTATTACGTTTTTCATGATGCCTACGGATACTTTGAGAGTGATTTTGAACTGAACCACTTAGGTCACTTCACGGTAAGCCCTGACAGAAAACCGGGGGCAAAAACATTAATTAAAATTCGTAAAGCCCTGTCTTCGAAGCAGGCAGTCTGCGTGTTCTCAGAACCACAGTTTACGCCAGCTGTTATTGACTCTGTTACTCGAGGAAGCGATGCTCGTGTTGGCGTCCTTGACCCTTTGGGTACCAGTGTGGTCGTACAGCCAGGGTCTTATTTTCAGTTTAGGCAGAATTTAGCCGACAGCTTTTTCAACTGTCTAGGTGGTGTGTAATAGGGAAGGGAGCGTGGCTCCCTTTTTCAACATTTTTCTTCAGTAAGCCATTTAGATGTGAATTTCGCTTTAAAAGTCAGCGGAATGTCGCAGACTCACTTGTTTATTCTCCCTATTCTTAGATAATTATCTTCACAAAATAAATATTCAGTTGTTCGGCGTTACCACTAGTGAACGAACACTATTCTGTTTTAATTCTATTGCTGTTAGGGAAAGTTTAGGTGATAAGAGCCTTATGGGTTACGGTTCTAATTTGGTTAGCGCCTATCGTCAGTGCTGTCGAGTCAACGCCAACTGTTTTCTACCCGTTACCCACACAAGCCCAAGGAAAAGTATTTGCCGCTAAGGATCTGTTTTTAGCCGATGGTGGTGGCGTTTGGTTCCAAGATGTTCGCAATCAAATACTGTTCTTTGATGGTCAAAATATCATGCCTCAGTCTGGCTCTGCGTTGGAGCATGAGGTTGATCGCGTTGCCTTTTTAGACAATGCTTTTTGGTCGTTTTTCCGCAATGAGATTTATCGTACTGAACCAAACAAAGAACGAGAGCTCATTTTCAGTCTCCAACCTGGCGTCGAAATCAAGAGAATAGGGGCATCCAAGCGCTATATTTGGCTCTCTGACGATACCAGTTTTTACACCTATGACGTTGATAGCGGCAGCTTCAACACCTATTCGCTGCTGTCCCTTTATCAGTACAGCCAATCCGCATCGATTGAGATAAACGACGCAAAATTCATCCTGTCAAAATGGGTGTTAGGTACGAACGCAGGGGTTTACCTTTCTCAGAATGAGAACTTTGAACATGTAGCGAGTTCAGGGAAAAAGCACGTTGAAAAGATCTACTTTTCTGACAAGCGTCGAGAATTAGTGATCGGTTCACTTCAGGGCGCGTTGATCTTTGATATCCAAAACCCCAACAAACCCATACAAAAGATACCCGGCTCACATGTGCTAAGTATCGCTGAAACGAGTCAAGAATACTGGATCGGGACTGAGAAAGGTCTCGTTGTCTATTCCTTTTTGACGGGCGAAAGTAAGCGTCTGACGTCCTCTGGCTTCAATGATAATGTTGTCAGCCAAGGCAAAATATATGCGCTGCTAAATGATCAATCTGGCGGTATTTGGATTGCGACCGATCGAGGGGTACGTTACTTCTCGCTTTTTTCGCACAAGTTCGAACGATTCCCCGATCGTCTACTCTCGACGAATTTATCCATGGATGAGCCTCATTATCTGACTCGTATGAAGACCAAAGACGGTTATTGGATGATCAGTGATAATGGCGTGTATCGAGTGAGCTTGAATAAAGTCAGCAGACGTGAGCTTTTTTACCGAGGGAAAGTGCACGATTTGGTTGAACACAATGGTGTCTTGTGGCTTGCGACAAACAACGGGATAGTGTGCGTCGACTCGATGACTGGGCAGGTTATTAAGGATGACAATCTACCTATTTATCTGAAGTCTTTCCCAACCAAACTGCTCGAATTGAATGGAAAGGGGTTGTTGTGGGGAGCAAGCGATCAGCAGCTGTGGAGTTATGAGATGACGACCAATACGCTGACGCAATATGGCTCTGAGTGGATGATTAAAAGATACTTGCCTGCTCAGCTCACGCAAATGATGGTTACGTCTCAAGGTCATCTTGTTCTGGGTACAGAGCACGGCGTGTATGTAATGCGCGACGGGCAAGTGAACTTCGTAGGTGAGAGTGTTCCGTTTGGATTGGTCATTAATCTTGTTCAGGTTACGGATGAGCAAGTTTGGGTTGCCAGCCGCTACGGCCTTTATCGTTTTGGTCTCTACAACGGACATGTTGACCCGATTCCTTTACTTGATGGGCACATTACGCCCAAGTGCTTACTCAAAAACCAAGATGGCATTTGGCTGACTTCATCGGCTGGATTTACACGATATTCTGAGCAAGGCGACCTGATACGCCACTACGGAGAACCCTTTGGTTTGATAAGCAATGAGTTTTCTCCGCGCCTGTGTAGTTACAGCACTGACAGTGAACGTACTCTGCTACTGGGCGCTAAATCGAGTTTGATCAAAGTGAATACTCACGAATTGGTTGTGAGCCGTTTGCCTGATATTAAAGTCATCATTAGCCAAGTAAAAGTCAATCAAACCCTTCATTCGCTCGGTGAAACGTCAGAGCAATTATTGGAAGTTGGCTACGGTGAATCGGTATCGTTCCAATTTGGTGTGCTACCTCAAGTCAATAAAGTCTCTGTCGAGTACCGTCTCAATGAGGAACAATGGCAACTGCTAGATGGCGCGACGCTGAATATTGACCATATGATGCCCGGCCACTACAGGCTAGAGGTTAGAGCGGTGATCAACACAAACCAGCGTGGTCAAAGCAACGAGTTTCTGTTTTATGTTACCAAACCGTGGTTCTTAACGACTTATGCACTTCTAGCCTATGCACTTATAACGCTGTTTGTTTTGGCCACGGTCGTTTATTGGCGTTCACGAATCATGACCAAAGCCAACAGACAGCTTAAAGCTCAGGTAGCCCTGAAAACCAACCAACTGCGTCACCAAAGTCGTATCTTGTTGAGCAATAACCAGCAATTAAGAAAGCAACTGCAAATTCGACGCTTAATCACAACGCAGTCCATTGAGGCGATGAAGCAACGTCTGATCAGTTCGTCTGTAGAGCACCCTTCAGAGCAGAGTGGTGGTCATCAACATATGCTTAATTATCTGGTCAAAGAGTTGGATCTACTACTCCATGTCAGAACAACCAATGGTCAAGCGGTTCCGGTTTACAACCTTAATTTGATTCTGCACTCGGTATTGAATGGTTGGGAAGAAGAATTGGTTAAATCGGGGATTCAGGTTGAATTTCAGCGCAATGATGACTCGGATCATTACATCACTTTGGCGACGTTTAATCTCGACGAGTTGCTCAATACGTTATTGGATAGCATTACCAAACGTTGTTACCGAAACCAAGTCGTGATCATCTCGATACGTCAAGAAGATCAGTGGGTGACGCTGTCGGTTGTTGAACAAGGTGAGTCACTGGAGAACTACAGCCACTCTTCAACCCTACAAACCCTTCATTCCTTGGTTGATCAAAGTGGTGGCTCTATTAGCACTCACAGTTCGGTTGAGCGTAATCTAATGGAAATCACTTGGCAGGGCAGTGAATCGTTTGATGAAGAGTCAGTGATCGAGCTACCTACTGAGGAAGACCGCCTTGAAGCGCCAGCTGAAGACCCGTGGCTCATAAAAGTAAAAGCATTAGTGCAAGAGAGCTACTCTGACCCAGAGTTCAGTACGTCTGTTGCTGCGAAGATGTTGTATGTGTCAGAACGTAGTTTACAGAGACGAGTCAAAGCTGCGATTGAAAAAACCTTCACCGAATATTTAACGGAGGTGCGTTTGGATCAAGCTTGTCGCCGTTTATTGGCTGGCGAGAAAGTGTCTGACGTTGCCTTTGAGTGCGGATTCAACGACCCTTCCTATTTTAGTCAACGTTTCAAACATCGTTTTGGCGTCCCACCTACGCAGTTTGTCGAGCAGCAAGAGTCGTAAAAACCACTTTGTCTTGGTTAGAGAAGGACTTCGTTTCCTTTTTCGTCGTAAGCTCTAATCCCGAAATCTACAACCTACTTAAGCCATAGAACCGCATCGTAGCAGTCTTATTGCGCAAGCATGATTATACGTACAACAGTTATCTTAGACGGAAACTGAGTGGTTTAAGCTAGTCAATGGATTGAGGTTTGAAGTGTAACAATTGAGATGAGATGAAAAAAAATATCGTGGTATAGCCGGGGGGACTATACCACGGGTGCCAATGACACCTTCGCTTGCTGCCGGAGTGACGCTGGATGCGCCACCTCTGGAATTCTTGTCTTAAGGTCTCCCTCTCGACGTGATTAACTATAAATCCTTGGCCTTTTTTTACTTATAAAATTAACGCCAGTATTACATAAGAAAAGCGACAAGTTATGTAAGCCTTTGAATTAAAAGAGTTAAAAGTCAATCCTGTCTGATTTTTTTTGTTCTTGGTAATTCGGCTTCCTTTTTCATTTCTAGTTTTTAACGTTTTTGACGGCGCTTCTTTTAACGAAAATGACATTTCCAAAAGTGCAAAGATTGATTTCAGACAAGAATTGTTACATTTGAAGGAAGTACTATTGGAAGCGTTAATAAAAATACTTTTCATTTGTATATAGCTGGCCTGTTTATGACATTATCAGAACTACAACAAGGGCAAAAAGCCATTATTACTGGATTCAATGAGCTCTCTATTGATGTGAGAAAAAAACTTATGGTGATGGGGCTGCTGCCTCAAACATCGGTGACTTTGATTCGTCGAGCGCCAATGGGCGATCCACTTCAAGTTGAAGTTCGCGGTGTATCACTTGCTGTTCGCGAAAATATTGCCGGTGCAATTAGCGTGGAGGTGAACTAGTGGACTATCAAATTCTCACCGTAGGTAACCCGAACAGTGGTAAAACAACACTCTTTAATGGGCTAACAGGGGCCAAGCAGCAGGTTGGCAACTGGGCGGGCGTAACGGTCGAAAAGAAAACCGGTAAGTTCTTCCATTCTGGGGATCAATTCTCTTTAACAGACTTACCCGGTATCTATGCGCTTGATAGCGGCAATGACAGTAACAGTATCGATGAGTCTATCGCCTCTAGATCGGTGTTAACTCATCCAGCGGATCTGATCATTAATGTCGTTGATGCCACCTGTCTTGAACGTAGTCTCTATATGACTCTTCAGCTGCGTGAATTGGGTCGTCCTATGATTGTTGTGTTGAACAAGATGGATGCACTGAAGCGCGAGCGACAAACGATCGACATCAAAGCGCTAGAAAACATGTTGGGTTGCCCAGTTTTTGCTATCTCAGCCAACAGTCGAAGCCAAGTGCTTACTCTAAAAGATCGACTTCACAAAGCTATTGTGCAAGGGGTTGCGTTGGATGAGTTGCGTTTGGACTATGGTTTTGAGTTTGAAAGCGCCATTAAAGAGCTGGAGCCCGTATTCGCTGAGAATAGAGATGTCGCGGCGCGAGCGATGGCTATTCGCGCATTAGAAAATGATCGCCTAGTGCTCAACGCATTGTCGCAGGAAGAGAGAAAGCGGGTGATTAGAACGCAATCTCAAGTGAGCATCGATATTGATTTGTTGGTTGCAGATACGAAGTACACCTTTTTGCATGACCAATGTAAAAAAGTGCGTCGTAGTGAGGGAAAGCTTAGCCACAGTTTTACCGAAAAAGTCGATAGCATCATCTTGAACAAATGGATTGGCGTGCCGTTTTTCTTTGTGGTGATGTATTTAATGTTCATGTTCTCTATCAACATTGGTGGCGCTTTTATTGATTTCTTCGATATTGGCGTGGGAGCCTTGCTGGTTGATGGTGGGCATTATTTGTTAGATAGCCATCTCCCTGTTTGGTTGGTGACTTTAATCGCTGATGGTTTAGGTGGGGGTATTCAAACGGTAGCCACCTTTATTCCCGTAATCGCTTGTTTGTACTTGTTCCTTGCTGTGCTTGAAAGTTCAGGTTACATGTCTCGTGCTGCGTTTGTATTAGACAAAGTTATGCAAAAAATCGGCTTGCCGGGAAAAGCATTTGTCCCGCTTGTTCTTGGGTTTGGTTGTAATGTGCCATCAATAATGGCGACGCGTACATTGGATCAAGAGCGTGAACGTAAGTTAGCTGCCTCTATGGCGCCATTTATGTCATGTGGTGCGCGCTTGCCTGTCTATGCATTGTTTGCAGCGGCCTTCTTTCCAGAGAGTGGCCAGAATGTGGTTTTCGCCTTGTATTTAATCGGTATTTTTGCCGCTGTGTTGACGGGATTCGTGCTCAAGCACACCATCTATCCCGGTTCTAGCGAAAGTTTGGTTATGGAAATGCCAGACTATGAATTGCCGACCATGCGTAATGTGGTGATTAAGACTTGGCAAAAACTGAAGCGCTTTGTATTGGGTGCGGGAAAAACCATAGTGGTGGTAGTGACCATCCTTAGCTTCCTCAACTCTGTTGGTGCAGATGGAACGTTTGGCAACGAAGATAGCGATAACTCGGTGCTCTCCAAAGTATCCCAAGTCGTCACACCAGTCTTTGCCCCTATCGGTATCGAGAACGACAACTGGCCAGCAACGGTGGGTATTATTACAGGTATTTTTGCTAAAGAAGCGGTTGTCGGGACACTCAATAGTCTCTACGCGCCAGCGGAAGATGAAGCGGGTGAGTATGATTTATTCGCAAGTCTTGAAGAGGCCGTAATGTCAATTCCTGATAACCTTTCAGGCTTAAGTTACTCAGACCCGCTCGGTATTGAAGTGGGAGATTTGACAGACAGCCAAGCTGTTGCGCAAGAGCAGGAAGTTGATGCGTCTATCTTTGGTAATCTAAAGTCTCACTTTGCTTCTGGTCACGCTGCATTTGCCTATTTACTGTTTATCTTGCTCTACACTCCTTGTGTCGCGGCTATGGGGGCTTATGTGCGTGAATTTGGCAGCAAATACGCGAGATTTATTGCGGTTTGGACGATGGGATTGGCCTATGGAAGTGCCGCCCTCTATTACCAAGTGACTCACTTCGCTGATCATCCAGTAACCAGCGCCGCTTGGATTGGTGGTGTGATGTTGACAAGTTTGATCGTTTTCAAGCTATTGAAAAGAGCTGGTCAGAAGGCGCAGCCAGAGCTTGAGGTGCAAGTCGCATGATATTGTCTGAGTTAAAGTACTACATCGAGCGCAACGGCACTGCTTCTCAGCGTGAATTGGCGAAGCAGTTTGCGCTTAGCGAAGATGGGGTGGATGCCATGCTCTCCGTTTGGATTAGGAAAGGGGTGATTTCTCGCTTGGTTGATACCAATGCGGCGAATCATATCACTCGTGTGCGTTATTCTATGGTTGCACGTAATGCTTTGGCCGTGACAGTGACAATGTAATCAAGCTAATTAAGTGGGCCGTTCTAGTAATAGAACGGCCTTTTTTTTATGCGCGAGTGAACAGCTTACTTAATGAAAGGACGTTGCCGATTCTTGTTTGGATTTCAGACTGCTCTTGCTCAGTCCGAAACTCTCCCTTAGTGTTTCCCCATACCGGCCCTGGCCATGCAATATCGTCTTCAAATCGGGCGATGTGATGGATGTGGAGTTGAGGAACCATGTTACCAAGCGCGCCGAGGTTGAGTTTCTGTGGCTTGAAGGTCGCTTCTAGCGCTTGGCTCACCGCTTGAGATTCATGCAAAAATTGCTGTTGCTCTTGCATCGGTAAGTGATGCAGCTCTTTTAGATTGGCGCGTTTAGGCACTAAGATAACCCAAGGTACGGCATTGTCTTTATGCAGCAGTGCAACACACAGCGGGAAGTGACCAATGATGGTGGTATCTTTTGCCAATTGAGGGTGCAGTTCAAAACTCATTATCATTTTCCATTTTGAATTGAATGACGTCAGTATACGCCAGATAAAACAAAAGGTTGACGCTTTCACGCCAACCTTTCTGATTATCTAAATGCGAGATGCTGAATTACATGCGCTCTAGCGTTTCGATACCTAGCAGAGATAGACCTTGCTTGATTGTCTTCGCAGTCAGCGCTGCAAGTTTCAAGCGGCTCTGCTTCACTGAGTCGTCTTCAGTGTTAAGGATTGGGCACGCTTCGTAGAAGCTAGAGAACTGGCCTGCTAGTTCGAATAGGTAGCTACACATGATGTGTGGTTGACCTTCACGAGCAACAGATTGTACCGCTTCTTCAAACTGTAGCAGTTTAGCGATAAGCGCTTTTTCTTTCTCTTCAGTCACTTTGATTTCGCCTGCTAGGTTATCCATAGAGATACCTGCTTTAGCGAAGATAGAAGAGACACGAGTGTAAGCGTACTGCATGTAAGGCGCCGTGTTGCCTTCAAACGCTAGCATGTTGTCCCAGTCAAACACGTAGTCTGTTGTACGGTGCTTAGATAGGTCTGCGTACTTAACCGCTGCCATAGCAACAGTGTTAGCGATTTTGACTTTCTCTTCTGAATCAAGATCTGCGTTCTTAGACTCGATCAGCTTGATTGCGCGCTCTTCTGCTTCATCGAGTAGATCAGCAAGACGAACCGTACCACCTGCACGAGTCTTAAAAGGACGACCATCTTTACCTAGCATCATGCCGAACGCGTGGTGCTCTAGTGATACCTCTTCTGGCACATAACCTGCTTTACGAACGATAGTCCATGCTTGCATTAGGTGCTGATGTTGACGTGAGTCGATGAAGTAAAGTACGCGGTTTGCACCTAGTGTTTCGTAACGGTACTTAGCACATGCGATATCCGTCGTGGTGTATAGGAAGCCACCATCACGTTTTTGGATGATAACACCCATCGCTTCGCCATCTTTGTTCTTGTACTCTTCTAGGAAGACAACCTGAGCGCCATCGTCTTCTTGAGCAATACCACGCTCTTTCAGATCGGCAACAATGCCAGGTAGCATGTCGTTGTACATGCTTTCACCCATAACATCGTCACGAGTTAGAGATACGTTTAGGCGGTCGTAGTTACGTTGGTTTTGAACCATAGTAACGTCAACCAGTTTCTTCCACATTTCAGCGCAGTATTCGTCGCCGCTTTGTAGTTTCACTACGTAGTTACGTGCGCGAACAGCGAACTCTTCGTCTTCGTCGTAGAGCTTTTTCGATTCGCGGTAGAAGGCTTCAAGGTCAGACAGTTCCATTGAAACTTCGCCAGACTCTTTTTGAACGCGTTCTAGGTTAGCGATAAGCATGCCGAACTGAGTACCCCAGTCACCGATGTGGTTAGCACGGATCACTTTGTGACCTAAGAACTCTAGAGTACGAACAACTGCATCACCGATGATGGTTGAACGTAGGTGACCGACGTGCATTTCTTTAGCAACGTTTGGCGCAGAGTAGTCCGCTACGATCGTTTGCTGTTCTTCTTGCGCGACACCTAGGCGAGCATCTGCTAATGCAGACTCGGCTTGCTTCGCTAGAAACTCTTCACTTAGGAAGATGTTAATGAAACCAGGACCTGCAATTTCAGTCTTGCTTGCGATACCGTCTAGGTCCAGAACATCCAATACTTTCTGTGCAAATTCGCGTGGGTTCGTGCCTAGCTTTTTCGCTACGCCCATTACGCCATTCGCTTGGTAATCACCAAACTGTGGTTTTGCAGATTGGCGGACTGCGGCAGGGCTGCCTGCAGGTGCGCCAGCGGCTTCTAGAGCCTGAGAAACTTTGTCATTAATAAGTGCTTGGATATTCACACGCGCTTCCTTCAATTCTAGGGAATTGGTTGGGTATACATTCGCTATTGCTAGGCTTGCAGTCGTTGCCTGAATAATATCCACCGAAATGGAATGAATGTATATCTCGATCTAGTTCATAATTTGAAGCACATAATAGCAACTTTATTGGATTCCTTATAGGGAGTGAACTGGGAAATTTTCTACTTTTCCTGATGATCTTGTTAGTATTGAAGAAAAATTAATGTTTTAGGTGAAATTAAATGTCTCAAAGACTGATTGATGCTGAATTAATGCCCCAACAGATGAAGCAAAAATTGAACGATTTTATGCATAAAATCCAACAGTTAGGCGAAATCTTGCATATTAATTTGTCGGATTTTCAAGCAGATCATATTGCACTGCGCATCAACGAAGCAGAATTGGCACATTTAACCCATCAAGAATGGCTAAAAGCGGGGAAAGAAATTTCCAACGCGATGATCAATGGTCGACCGATCATCGTTCTTGAATTCAATCAGCCACTTAACGCATTAGAGTGGCAAATCGAGTGTTTGGAGCTACCCTATCCCGCAGAGGGTAAGTTCTACCCCGAACAAAGCTGGGAGCATGTAGAGTTTGTTGTACCATCTCACGCTAGAACGGCGGAAGAATATTTGGTAGATCTCAAACGCCAATTTCCTTGTTTCGCTGAGAAGTATGATGTCTTGTCGGATCAAGGCGTGAAAATCAAACTATCGAGCCCAAAAGGAGAAGGGGAACGTTTGAACAATCCGACGGTGGCATTTAAACGAAACGGGGTGTGCATCAAGCTACACCCACATTCGTTAAAGAAGATTGTTGAATCAGAACAAGCGAGTTAATGACGACGCGAGTTAACCGAGTTCGATGTCTTTTGGCCTTAACTGAAACTCTTCAATTGATCCGATCTCAGATCCAAGTTCGAGTTTCTCTGACTCGTGGTGCGCATTGCCTTGCGTGTGCATGATGAGTCGATTGGCGGTACGAGGTTTGAGCTCGTTGACGACAAAACGAATCATGTCGGAGCGATCCAGAGTTTTAAGTTCTTCTAGCACTTTTTCTTTTTGGTTAAAGTCGAGATCTTTGTTACCAATCGCAACCCACAACCGCTGTGCCCGAGACCTCAATGTCGTATCGGGTGCCGCGATTTGGTTCCATAGCCCTCGTTTACTGCTGTGCCACTGGTATTCATTTAGCTCGAGTAGGACCATATAAAAGGCGTTTAAAAACTCATCAATGGACTGGATTAGGTCGCTTGGAGCGGCATTGGGTGATTGAACATAGAGCACAATACCTGGATGTTTGTTTAGTGGTAGGTTCCCTGTGCCTACCATGTAGCCAAGCTGCTGCTTTGTTCGAATCTCATGGAAAAACGTCGCTGACATTAAGTGGTTAGCCAGTGAATACAGCGCAATACTGCGGGGGCTCTTATCTTCACATTGATAGTAAAGCACCACGGCTGAGTCTTCTTGGTCACAAAACACTTCCCGCTGAAACGACCCGTTTTTACCCAACATGACAAGCGGTCGTAACGATTCTTCGTACTGTTGATTCTTGACTCTTAGCGCGTCTTTTAGCGTATTCCCAAGGCTGAGCGCTTCTTTTTTCGTCCAGTCACCATAGACAAACATCTCAACATGCAATTCAGAGAGAATGTCTTCAACAAAACTGGATAACTCTTCAACGCTTATGGACTCTAACGCGTCGACTAGCACCGAGTAGGGGGGATTGTTCGGCTGTAAGATTCCGGTTAGAGCATTAAAGAGTTGCGAAATTGGACGATCTTGCGAAGCATTGCGCCAATTTCTTAGCATTTGCGTTTTTATCGTGTCAAAGCGTTGCTGACTAAAGTCCCGTTTAGCAAAGCGCTGCAAAATGAGTTGCATCAACTCCGGCTGCTTCTGAGTGAAACCCGATACGGTTAAGGTAACGCCACCTTGATGGGCGTACATGTTGTAACCCATGCCCGCAATTTCTGCTTGGTATGTCTCTTTCGCCAAGCTGTCTAAGAACATCTCAACACAAAGTCTTGTTTTTACGATGTTTGTCGGGGTTGAAACTGCTTGGGGGCTGTCGATAGCAACGTACAAGACGCCTTTCGGTACTCGGTATTCGGTGTCTTGCAAATGCCAAAGTTTAAAGCCGGGTAACTCTTCAATCACCTGAGGTACAGTGTCATTGCCCTCAATGGGTTGAGGGTCGAGATCGTAGCAAATGAAAGGGTTTTTATCAGGCAGAGAAAATTTGAGCGGCGATGGCTTTTGATAATGTGATCGCTGCTGGTCACTAATCGGGTGAACCGCGTAAGGTGTGAAGTACCACTTCGCTTCTTTATCGTAATCTAGTCCTTGAGCAATCAGTGTGACACGAAGATTGTCGACTGAGAAATAATCAGTCAGAGAAGTGAGAAGTTGCTCGTTATAGCCTCGCATCATGTAGTCGCCGTAAACCACATCTTCGGCCTGATAGTGCTGCATATTAATGACAAGGTGGCTGACCAGATCAAGTGGTCTTGTGGGCTCTTGAAAGCGAAACGCAGATTCAAGAACGGCTTTTTTCTCAAGGTATCGCCATTCATCCATTCCTTGTGTTTTGATAAGGGTTATGTAGCTGAATACCGACTGAATGATATCGTCTGTATGCGACATCCCTTCCTGCGTCAGTGAGCAACTAATGGTGAAATCCCGATAGTTACTGCCGCTTGCGCCTCCACCTGCGGAGAGGGATGTAATCCAGCCTTGTTCTTTGAGTGCGACCATCAGGCTTCCAGGTCCTTCATCGCCCAGCAGATGCGCGAAGTAAGAGAGTGGCTTGGTTTGGTAGTACTTATCCATACCAGGCATTGGGAAGGCGAGAATCAGCTTGCGCAGATCTTTTATCGGCTCTACATACACCGAAATCGCGGTTGAATCAGCGTTCGAGTACTCAACATCGATTTTTTTGCCCGCAAGTTGATGATTGGGAATGTCGTTAAACATCTCTTCGCACAGGGTTTGAAGCTCATCAAGCTCTTGTGGACCAATGATGGCCAATGTCATCAGATCCGCAGAGTAATGCGAGTAGTGGAAGTCGATTATCTCATCTCGAATGGATTTGCCGCCCCGATCGCCCAGCGTTTCCAAATTACCAACGGAAAACTTACTGAACGGATGCGCTTGGTTGATCACTTCTTTATTGACTTGATATAAGCGACGCGAGTCATCATTGAGTTTCAACTTGTATTCAGAGTCAACCGCTTGGCGTTCTTTGTCCAACGCTTCCGGATTGAACAGTGGAGCGGTAAAGAATTGACTAAAGCGATCTAAGGCTGATGGGAAAGCGTTGGGGGATACATCGAAAAAGAAACAAGTATGTTCGGTCCCAGTCCACGCATTGTTGCTGCCACCATGTTGATTAATATAACTTTGAAATTCGCCCACTTTCGGGTACTTTTCGGTCCCCAAAAATAGCATGTGTTCCAAATAGTGGGCTAACCCTTCTCGGTCTTGAGGATCATCGAAGTGGCCCACGTTGACGGCCAACGCCGCGGCACTCTTTTGCGCATTGGCGTCATGCGTCAGCAACACTCTGATACCATTAGGTAAAGTGAGGTAACGGTATGTATTGCTATCATTGGGGCTGATGTGCACGTGATTGTCTCCGATGAGGTAATTATGTGTAAGCCAATTCAGTATTGATAATGTCAACAGGCCCTAATAATTATGACTCGGATATCCATCAGTGCAAACTATCTGTTTGAGAAATCTGAGCAAAATAGGGTTTCGCAGGCTGTGGGATTTGTCGCAAAGAGTGTTAACGAAGTCTGAGTCTTTGCCACAGTACTTGATATAATTATTGATGAGAGTGATCGATTTGAAGCTCCCAACGCGCATTGTGTGGGCGACAATTCAAATAATATAAATTCTGGTCACCAATAATAATTCAGAGAATAGTTTAGGATGAAGCCATGAAAATTTTTATCATGCGTCACGGAGAAGCGGAGCATTACGCGCCCAGTGACGCAGAGCGTGAGTTAACCGACCGAGGCCGAAGCGCTTCAGTTGCGGTTGCGAAGGCTTGTGCTCAGCAAGGATTCCAGCAGTTTGATAAGGTAATCGTTAGCCCATACATTCGCGCCCAGCAAACATGGCAAGAGATTTCGACCTATTTAAGTGCTAAAAGCATCGAAACGAATGAAGATATTACGCCTTACGGTCAAGCTGAAGATGTTGCGGATTACCTACAAGCGGTAGCCGATTTGGAAAAGCTGGATTCGGTTTTGCTGGTTTCTCATCTGCCGTTAGTAGGCTATTTGACAGCGGAGTTTGTTCCCGGGATGGTACCACCAATGTTCCCAACTTCAGGGCTCATTTGTATCGACTATTCAATTGAAAAGCAGCGCGGTGACGTCGCTTTTAATATTCAACCGTGACCTTCTTGTAAACACCCTAAATCACTGCGCATTGTGCCAACGACAATGCGTATTTATCAAATCGGAAGTTACCTTTGTTTCTCCGTATTATGGTGGGGTGTTTATCCATCATTGCCAGTCATTTATTTGACATGATAAATGGACTGAAACTTGCATATTCCAATAAGTTTCTCATTCCATAGAAAATTTAACGCCTATCTATGAAGTTTTCTTTACCATTTGCGGATAAATTACCCTCTATCCCACAAAGAGCGATGCCTGCGATTGGCGCCCCCGTCATGGTTTTGGCCACGTTGGGGATGGTTGTATTACCTATTCCTGCATTTTTGCTCGATTTGTTCTTTACCTTCAATATTGCGCTTGCAATGGTTGTCTTGCTGGTCACGGTTTACACTCGCAGACCCCTTGATTTTGCGGCATTTCCAACAGTACTTCTGATTGCGACCTTGTTGCGCCTAGCGCTAAACGTTGCATCAACTCGAGTGGTATTGCTCTATGGTCATGAGGGTTCTGGTGCGGCAGGTAGTGTGATTGAAGCCTTTGGTAGCGTGGTTATTGGCGGTAACTACGCAGTTGGTTTGGTCGTGTTCCTTATCTTGATGATCATCAACTTCATGGTTGTAACCAAGGGTGCTGGGCGTATATCTGAAGTAAGCGCTCGTTTTACGTTGGATGCATTACCCGGGAAACAAATGGCCATCGATGCCGACTTGAATGCGGGGTTAATCGATCAAGACCAAGCCAGAACCCGTCGCCAAGAAGTGACGAAAGAGGCGGATTTCTATGGTTCGATGGACGGTGCATCTAAGTTTGTTAAAGGTGATGCCATTGCCGGTATTTTGATTCTGTTTATCAATATTATCGGTGGTCTCTCAATCGGTATGGCGCAATACGGTTTAGGGTTTGGTGAAGCGATTCAAATCTATACCCTACTGACGATTGGTGATGGCCTAGTTGCACAAATCCCATCGTTACTACTTTCAATTGGCGCAGCCATTATGGTTACACGCCAAAATACCGATGAAGATATGGGTCAACAGGTTGTCTTTCAAATGTTTGACAACCCTAAAGCCCTGACAATCACGGCGATAATCTTGGGCGTAATGGGCATTGTTCCAGGCATGCCCCACTTTGCATTCTTACTGCTAGCTGCTTTGGCTGGTGGTGCCGCGTACTGGATCAATCGCAAACACAAAAAAGCAGCAGAAAAACCCAATCTACCCGCCACGACAGAAGCAGAAGCGCCCACGCCAAAAGAGCTCTCTTGGGATGATGTTCAGCCTGTCGATATTGTCGGACTAGAAGTCGGTTATCGATTAATTCCTTTGGTTGATAAAGACCAAGGCGGGGAGCTGTTAGAGCGCGTGAAAGGTGTACGTAAGAAACTTTCCCAAGATTTCGGATTCCTCATTCCTGCGGTACATATCCGTGACAATCTAGAACTGACACCAAACAGCTATCGCATCACTTTGATGGGCGTCGCTGTTGGAGAAGCCGAGATTCGCCCTGATATGGAGCTCGCGATTAACCCAGGACAAGTGTATGGAATGATTGACGGCGAGCCCACGATTGACCCTGCCTTCGGCCTAGAGGCTATCTGGATTCGAGAAGAGCAGCGCGAACATGCTCAAGCGTTAGGGTACACGGTTGTCGATTCTTCGACGGTCCTTGCGACGCACCTGAGCCAGCTGCTGACCAACAATGCATCGCAGTTAATTGGTCATGAAGAAGTACAGAATCTACTTGAGATGCTGGGCCGCAGTACACCTAAACTGGTGGAAAGCTTTGTACCCGACCAACTCCAATTGGGCGTTGTGGTTAAAGTGCTACAAAACTTGCTTAACGAAGGTGTGCCAATCCGCGATATTCGTACTATCGTTCAAACCTTGTCCGAATACTCGAGCAAAAGTCAAGAACCTGACATTCTCACCGCTGCAGTTCGCATTTCCCTTAAACGCCTAATTGTTCAAGAAATCAATGGTATAGAGCCAGAATTGCCAGTAATCACTCTAATTCCGGAATTGGAACAAATTTTGCATCAGACCATGCAGGCTTCTGGTGGTGAATCTGCTGGGATCGAGCCTGGTTTAGCTGAGCGACTACAATCATCATTGAGTCAAGCCACTCAAGAACAAGAGCTCAAAGGCGAACCTGCGGTGTTACTAACCTCCGGAGTTTTGCGCTCAACCTTGGCGAAGTTTGTTAAGAACACGATTCCGTCTTTGAGAGTACTCTCATATCAGGAAATCCCAGACGAGAAACAAATTCGCATTGTTCAGGCGGTTGGTAACTAGCTCTAAATGCGAGAATAAACGGTACCCAAATTGAAGATTAAACGATTTTTTGCCAAAGACATGCGTACAGCACTGCTCCAAGTGAAAGGGGAGCTCGGTGATGATGCGGTGATCATGTCTAATAAAAAAGTCGCAGGTGGTGTGGAGATTGTTGCCGCTGTAGACAGCGATGGGTCGACAAATCGTCCGGCAAACAACAGCTATGGTTCCAGTCCAAGACATGCTCCTCGCCAAGCGCCTGCTACGATACCGACGCCGTCAAAACGTCAACTTGAAGATGATCGTGTTACCTTGCAAGCACACGCGGATTCGGGACGCTCGATGACGCAACGTTTCGCCAATATGCTCAAGCAATACAGCGGCGGTAAGCCGGAGCATGAAGATGAAACCGATGAAAGAGAGACCGACTCGCTTTCTGCCTTGCTCCAAAGACAAGCGGCTTCTCGTTCAAACAGCAACGAGCGCGTGCAACTTAAAGAAGATTCTCCATTAGCCCGCCTTATCGCGGAAGATCGCCGTATAGAAAGACCACAAGCCAAGCTAGATCCTAGCCGTTATGAGCGCGGTAAGCCGAACGAGCAAGCCGTTTCAAATGAAGATCTTGAAGAGATGAAAGAAGAGATGATGTCCATTCGTCGTCTTCTTGAACACCAAGTGTCTGGCTTAATGTGGCAAGAAGTGGAGCGAAGAGAGCCGCTCAGAGCGATGTTGATTAAGCGTCTTGAACGAATGGGTGTCTCGTCAGATCTTGCTGACCAGCTTGCTTGTTACATCCCTGAAGACACGCCACCAACCAAAGCGTGGAAGGCGCTGCTAGGTCTTGTCTCGGACCAAATACCAATTTCCAAGCAAGACATCTTGAAGCGAGGTGGTGTTGTTGCACTGCTTGGCCCAACGGGGGTGGGAAAAACCACCACTGTTGCAAAACTTGCTGCGCGAGCGGCAATGGAGTGGGGAGCAGACAACGTTGCTTTGGTCACCACGGACACATACAGAATTGGTGCCCATGAGCAGTTGGCCATATATGGCCGAATTATGGGATGTGCTGTAAAAGTCGCTAAAGATTCCAAAGAGTTAGCCGATGTAATATATCAGTTAAGGAATCGCCGCCTGATTCTTGTCGATACTGCGGGTATGGGACAGCGTGATGTCAGGCTGTCTGAGCAGCTCGACACCTTAATGCACGAAAGCGGTGAAATGATCCATAGTTATCTGGTATTGCCTGCAACGGCGCAGAGAAAAGTCCTACAGGAAACGATTGATCATTTTAAGCGCATACCGTTATCGGGGTGCATTATGACTAAGCTTGATGAATCTCTAAGCCTTGGCGAATTTGTAAGTGTGGTAGTGCAAAATGCCCTACCTGTCGCCTACATCGCGAATGGACAGCGTGTCCCTGAAGACATAGTGATTGCACAGCCAAAATACATGGTAGCTAAGGCAAACGAATTATTAGAGAAGTCGGCAGACGACGAGCCTCACTACTGGAATAGTGAAGCGGAAAGGTTCTAGCGGCGGACGATTATGACAAATACTATGATACAAGACCAAGCAAGCGGATTACGCCGCTTAACACAACCTTCGTTAACAAAGGTCATATCAGTCACAGGCGGTAAAGGTGGCGTTGGTAAATCTAATGTAACGTTAGGAATGGCCATTTGCATGGCTCGTCAGGGCAAAAAAGTCATGGTTCTTGATGCCGACTTGGGCCTGGCTAACGTCGATGTCATGCTAGGGATTCGACCGAAGCGAAACTTAGGGCATGTACTGGCTGGCGAATGCGACCTAAAAGATGCCATCGTTGAAGGTCCGCACGGAATTAAAATTATTCCCGCGACATCCGGTACACAGTCGATGACAGAGTTGTCTCATGCGCAGCATATCGGTTTGATTCGTGCCTTTGGCAGCCTTGAAGACGAAATGGATGTATTATTAATTGATACGGCGGCTGGTATCTCTGATATGGTAGTCAGCTTTTCGCGCGCTGCCCAAGATGTTGTTGTTGTTGTGTGCGATGAACCTACGTCGATCACCGATGCATATGCTTTAATTAAACTATTGAGCAAAGAGCATCATGTTCAGCGTTTTAAAATCGTTGCAAATATGGTCAGAAGTTATCGAGAAGGGCGAGAATTGTTCGCAAAGTTGACCTTGGTCACAGAGCGATTCTTGAATGTTAGCCTTGAGCTCGTAGCATGTATTCCATTAGATGATAAAGTGCGACAAGCGGTTAAGAAACAAAAGATTGTTGTTGATGCTTTCCCGCGTTCACCTGCGGCTTTGGCGATTGGTTCACTGGCGAATAAAGCGTTAACTTGGCCAATTCCGAAAACCCCGAGTGGACACTTGGAGTTTTTTGTCGAACGATTACTAAATAGAACAGAAATGCTAGAGGAACCATTTGGTGAATAAGGCCCTGACCTATGACCAATATGCAAACCAAAACAGTCAGCGAGCTTTTTTAGAAAAGTATTCGGTGCTAGTGAAGCGTATTGCCCACCATCTACTCGGGCGGTTACCTCCTAGTGTTCAGGTCGAAGACCTTATTCAAGCAGGCATGATTGGTTTGCTTGAAGCCCAGAAAAACTACGATGGTACAAAAGGCGCCAGTTTTGAAACTTATGCGGGTATTCGTATCCGCGGTGCTATGCTAGATGACATAAGACGTGGAGACTGGGTGCCACGTTCTGTACATAAACACAGCCGCGAGATTAGCCAAGCGATCTCGGTACTTGAAGGGGAACTCAATCGAGACCCAACAGATGCCGAAGTCGCACAGCACTTAGGGTTGAGTTTAACTCAATACCATACCGCGTTAACGGACATAAATTGTTCGAGATTGGTTGGGATTGAAGACCTAGGAGTCTCGGAAGATGTCATCACCCCTGATGGTGACGAAGAGGCAAATACGCCTTTTCAAGGGGTTGCAGACGAATATTTTCGCAAAGCGTTAATCGATTCGATCAAATCTTTACCAGAACGAGAGGCACTAGTACTTTCGCTTTATTACGATGAAGAGTTAAACTTAAAAGAAATCGGCGACGTTATTGGGGTTAGCGAGTCACGCGTTAGCCAAATACTAAGTCAATCAATGCAGCGTCTACGCACTAAATTAAGTGCATGGACAAATAATGAGTAAAACACTGATATCGAACTCAGTGGAGGCAATTTTGAATAAAAACATGAAGATCCTTATTGTTGATGATTTTTCAACAATGCGCCGTATCGTTAAGAACCTACTTCGCGACTTGGGTTTCAATAATACCCAAGAAGCTGATGACGGCTTAACGGCGTTACCGATGTTGAAGAAAGGCGACTTCGAGTTTGTCGTAACAGACTGGAACATGCCTGGTATGCAAGGTATCGACCTTCTGAAGCATATTCGTGCAGACGATGAGCTGAAGCACCTACCTGTATTGATGATTACCGCTGAAGCAAAACGCGAGCAGATCATTGAAGCTGCACAAGCAGGTGTAAACGGTTATATCGTTAAGCCTTTTACTGCCGCTACGCTTAAAGAAAAACTAGATAAGATTTTTGAGCGTCTATAGTCAAGGTAAGACTTAGCGAAGCTAAAGGTCAAAAGAATGATTTCATTAGAACAGGCAAAGCAACTCGTCGAGCTGTTGGAAAATGACCAGCAGCAAGAAGCAGATACTCTTCTTCGAGAGGTTTACGAGACGTCGACCAACCCTATGCTTCAAGAAATAGGGGAGTTAACTCGCGATCTGCATGAGTCAATCAAGCAATTCACAATTGATGAACGCATGAGTGAAATTGCCAATGACGAAATCCCGGACGCAAGGGATCGCCTTCAATACGTCATTGACAAAACAGAGGTTGCGGCAAATAAAACCATGGACGCTGTCGACCGCTGTATGCCGATTGCAGACAATTTGCATGAAGGCCTACTGAAAGTGCGACCACAATGGAATGAGCTGATGCATGGCAGAATTGATCTCGCCGAATTCAAAGCACTGTGCCATCGAATTGACGACTTACTGAGTCAAGTCGAAGGGGACAGTTCAGAACTTCGAGGTCAGCTGACGGAAATTCTAATGGCTCAGGACTTCCAAGATTTAACCGGCCAAATCATTTCTCGCGTTATTACGCTAGTAAATGAAGTTGAAGGCCGGTTGGTTGAAATCCTAACGGCGTTTAGCACCACCCAACTGGATGACAACTCAGATAACAAGAAAGATGCATCTACGGCGCCGGAAGGTCCGATTCTTAACCCTCATGAAAGGGATGATGCCGTTTCATCACAAGACGAAGTAGACGATTTGCTCTCGAGTCTTGGGTTTTAGAGGTAACATATGAGCTACGATTTAGACGAAGATATTCTTCAGGATTTTTTGGTGGAAGCAGGGGAGATTCTAGAACTACTCTCCGAGCAGTTGGTAGAACTAGAAAATAACCCTGACGACAAAGATCTACTGAACGCGATATTCCGTGGTTTCCACACCGTTAAAGGTGGTGCGGGCTTCCTGTCATTGACTGAACTGGTTGACACCTGTCACGGTGCAGAAAACGTGTTCGATATCTTGCGCAATGGGCAGCGTTCTGTTAGTGCAAGCTTGATGGATACGATGCTTAAGGCGTTAGATACTGTCAATGAACAGTTCCAAGCCGTTCAAGACCGCGAGCCTTTGCCACTCGCTGAGCAATCTTTGCTAGATGAACTTCATCGTCTAAGTAACCCTGAATCACAAGACGAAGCTCCCGTAGCTCAAGAGCCGGCGCCTGTAGTAGCTCCAGAGCCTGTTCAGTCAGAGCCGGTCGCTGCGCCTGAACCAGCGCCAAGTGCGGACGTTTCGGCAGGTTCTATTGACGAAATTACGCAAGATGAATTCGAAAAACTGTTAGACGAGTTGCACGGTAAAGGCAGTGCGCCAGGCACAGTAGAAGCACCTGCTGCGCCTACTCCACCCGCTTCGCAGCCTGCTGCTGATATGAGCGGTGATATTACCGATGATGAGTTTGAGAAGTTACTGGATGAACTGCATGGTGTTGGTAAAGCGCCAGGCGAGAACGAACCAGCGACTGCTTCTGCTCCGCCACCACCACCTCCAACTTCTCCGTCAGCACCTTCTGCGGCGATGGCTGGCGATAGCGATTTGATGACTGACGAGGAGTTTGAAAAGCTGCTCGATGAACTGCATGGTTCGGGTAAAGGCCCGTCTATTGAAGAACTGGAAGCGGCGACCAAACCAGCAGCAGTTAACGCTCAAGCTGCGCCGACTCCTGCTCCTGCACAACCTGCCGCTCCTGCACCAGCGCCAAAACCTGCCGCGCAACCAGCAGCAAAGGCTGAAGTGAAACCAGCAGCGAAGAAAGAAGTCGCCACTCAAGCTAAGAAGCCTCAAGCAGAGGCAACGGTTCGTGTTGATACCTCGACGTTAGACATCATCATGAATATGGTGGGTGAACTCGTTCTGGTTCGAAATCGACTGCTGAGTCTTGGCTTAAATAGCAACGACGAAGAGATGTCGAAAGCGGTTGCTAACCTTGATGTGGTTACAGCAGACCTTCAAGGCGCGGTGATGAAGACGCGTATGCAGCCAATCAAGAAAGTGTTTGGTCGCTTCCCTCGCGTTGTACGTGATTTGGCGCGTAGCTTAAATAAAGACATCACGCTTGAAATGCGTGGTGAAGATACAGACTTAGATAAAAACCTGGTAGAAGCGCTAGCGGATCCACTGATCCACTTGGTTCGAAATTCAGTCGACCATGGTATCGAGATGCCTGATGATCGTGTTGCTGCCGGCAAACCTAGAACGGGTAAAGTGATCCTGTCTGCAGCCCAAGAAGGTGACCATATTGAGCTTGCCATCGTCGATGATGGTGGCGGTATGGACCCTGATAAACTTCGTGGTATCGCGGTTAAACGTGGCATCATGGATGAAGATGCGGCATCTCGCTTGACCAACAAAGAGTGTTTCAACCTAATCTTCATGCCTGGTTTCTCAAGTAAAGAGCAAATCTCAGATATTTCTGGTCGAGGCGTGGGTATGGACGTAGTGAAAACGGCCATCAATACGTTGAACGGTTCTATCGATATCGACTCTGAAATGGGTAAAGGAACGAAGATCACCATTAAAGTACCGTTAACATTGGCTATTTTGCCAACGCTGATGGTCGGTGTTGCTGGTCACCCATTTGCGCTTCCGTTAGCAAGTGTGAACGAAATATTCCACTTGGATTTAAGCAGAACTAACGTGGTTGATGGTCAATTGACAATTATCGTTCGTGACAAGTCAATTCCATTGTTCTACTTACAAAACTGGTTAGCTCCGCAGGCTGGTCGCGTCGAGCTACGCAAAGGTCACGGCCACGTCGTGATTGTTCAGCTTGGTAGCCAGCGCGTTGGTTTTGTTGTGGATACCTTAATCGGTCAGGAAGAGGTTGTTATTAAACCTCTAGATAACCTTCTACAAGGTACTCCAGGTATGGCGGGTGCAACAATCACCAGTGATGGTCATATCGCGTTGATCCTCGATGTGCCTGACTTGCTTAAGCAGTATGCCGCTGCTTCTCGAATCTAAGTCGCGAGATATAAAAGGAAATATATGGCGATCAAAGTATTAGTTGTTGACGATTCGAGTTTTTTCCGCCGCAGAGTGAGTGAAATTATCAACTCTGAAGCGAGGCTGGAAGTCATTGATGTAGCAACCAATGGTAAAGAAGCGGTAGAGAAAGCGCTCAAAATAAAGCCTGACGTTATTACCATGGATATTGAGATGCCAGTCATGGACGGTATAACCGCCGTCCGTGAAATCATGGCAAAATGTCCTATCCCAATTTTGATGTTCTCATCACTTACGCATGATGGAGCGAAAGCGACACTAGACGCTCTAGACGCTGGTGCGTTGGACTTTTTACCGAAGAAGTTTGAAGACATAGCTCGCAATCGAGATGAGGCTGTTTCTTTGCTTCAGCAACGTGTTATTCAAATCGCG
This sequence comes from Vibrio sinaloensis, assembly GCF_000808535.1. GTDB lineage: Bacteria > Pseudomonadota > Gammaproteobacteria > Enterobacterales > Vibrionaceae > Vibrio > Vibrio sinaloensis_D. The sequence continues at coordinate 103,841 of NZ_JWLV01000013.1, read as the reverse complement.
TCGAAGCGTACGTTCATGCGTCGCCCAACGATTGCTCCGGTAACCAAGCCAAGGACGTCAACCACTCCAACCGCTCCGAGTCGTACACCGTTGCAAACAAAAGCGGCTCCTCAGGTAAAAGCAAAACCTGCGGCGCGTTTTAAAGCAACGGGTAAAAAATATCAGTTAACCGCGATTGGTACGTCAACAGGCGGTCCGGTTGCATTGCAAAAAATATTGACAAAATTACCGGCCAATTACCCGCATCCGATTGTGTTGATCCAACATATGCCGGCGACATTCACTGCTGCTTTCGCTAGTCGCTTAAATTCATTATGCAAAATTCAGGTTAAGGAAGCGGAAGATGGTGATGTTCTAAGACCCGGTGTCGCTTATTTGGCGCCAGGCGGTAAACAGATGATGATCGACGGTCGCCCAGGGAATGCGAAGCTTCGCATTATCGATGGCGGTGAGCGTATGAACTACAAACCTTGTGTTGATGTTACCTTTGGAAGTGCGGCGAAAATTTATGCAGATCAAGTACTTTCAATGGTTCTGACTGGGATGGGTGCAGATGGCCGAGAAGGCGCGCGCATGCTCAAGGGCACTGGTGCGACAATCTGGGCGCAAGATGAAGAAAGTTGCGTGGTCTATGGCATGCCCCAAGCGGTGGCTAAAGCTGGCATTTCAACAGAAGACCTACCGCTCGACCGTATTGCAGAGCGCATGTTAGTTGAAGTTGGTCTAGCATAGAGGTTACGCATGATTGTATGGAGCATAGCAAACCAGAAAGGCGGTGTAGGTAAAACTACAACCACCATTACGTTGGCTGGTTTGCTAAGTAAGCAAGGGAAACGCGTTCTACTTGTAGACACGGATCCTCACGCTTCATTGACGACTTATCTTGGTTATGACTCTGACGGTGTGCCAGCAAGCCTCTTTGATCTGTTTCAGCTTAAAGAGTTTAACGAGCATACAGTGATGCCGTTAGTCATGAAGTCAGATATTGAGGGTATCGATTTGATACCCGCTCACATGTCGTTAGCAACCTTAGATCGTGTGATGGGTAATCGCAGTGGCATGGGTTTGATTTTGAAGCGAGCATTGAATGCGTTACGTCAGCGCTACGACTACGTGCTCATCGATTGTCCCCCGATTTTGGGTGTCATGATGGTCAACGCGCTTGCCGCGAGCGATCGTATTCTTATCCCTGTGCAAACCGAGTTTTTAGCAATGAAAGGCTTAGAGCGTATGGTTCGTACGCTCGCGATTATGCAGAAATCGAGAGGCCAAGAGTTCAAAGTTACGATCGTACCAACCATGTACGACAAGCGAACGCGCGCATCGTTACAAACGCTTCAACAACTCAAAAAAGATTATCCAAGCCAAGTTTGGTCTTCTGCTGTACCGATCGACACTAAGTTCCGCGATGCAAGCTTAAAGCACTTACCTGTGTCTCACTTTGCATCGGGTAGTAGAGGTGTGTTTGCTTACAAGCAGTTGTTGATTTATTTAGAGAGGCTGTCTATCGATGAGTAGCCAGTCGTTGCTTTCCAGTGAGCAAGCGCTAGACGATTATTTCACTGCGCTACTTGAAGAAAGTGTAGAAGAGGAAGAAATACTGGTTGCCAAAGAGCAGTCAGAGGCTACTCTCTCTGCAGAGCCAGAGCCAGAGCCAGAGCCAGAGCCAGAGCCAGAGCCAGAGCCAGAGCCAGAGCCAGAGCCAGAGCCAGAGCCAGAGGAGCTTGAAGATTACTCTTTGCAGCCGATGCTGCAGTCTGTCGATGAAAAAAGCTATTTCCAGTTGCCATCGGAAGAGATAGAAGTCCCAAATCTCGATGATGTCGAAAGGCTGCTAAAGCAGTTGGAAACAACCAACCCTGTGGCAGAGTTAGATTTAGAAGAGGTCTTAGAGCAAAACACCGTAGAGATCGCTCAAGCTCAAGTTGTTGTTGAAGACGAGATTCAAGAATGGGATATTTCTGAGCCTGAAATAGTCGTCGAGAGCGTATCTCAAGAAGCGCTAGCAGAACCAGCAGTCGAGATTGAAATTGCTGATGACGTCGCTGAGGTCGATCAAATTGACGAAGTTGAACCAGAAGTTAGTGTTCAGCTAGAAACCGAGACTGGTGGCAATGGGCTGGATAACTGGCAATCCACAGCGAGAAGTACTGATTTTCAAGTCCTCTACTTTGATGTCAATGGTGTGACATTTGCGGTTCCGCTCGATGAGTTAGGGGGAATACATCGGATTGCTGAGCTTAACCATCTGATTGGTCGACCTGTTTGGTATTTAGGGTTACAAACCAGTCGAGAAGCGCAACTTGACGTAGTAGACACTGCTAAATGGGTCATGCCAGAAAAACTTAAAGATGATTCTCACAAAGAGGCTTATCAATACATTGTGATGCTAGGCGCGAGTATGTGGGGCCTTGCCTCTACTGAGTTAAAGGGCACCGAAGCTCTCGACCCAAGCATGGTTCGCTGGCGAGAAACGGCGGGTAAACGCCCGTGGTTAGCTGGAATGGTAAAAGAAAAAATGTGTGCATTGATTCATGTTGAAGCATTGATAGCTATGCTTAATGCAGGACTTGATGTAAAAGCGTTAGACAAATAGTACATGAGTGCCAATTTAGGCGTAGAGAGGAATAGGTATGTCTCAAACTAGTGAAGTAGAAGTAAGAAAAGACCAGTCTAATGACGAAGTGCTTCAGTGGGTGACGTTCCAGTTAGAGGAAGAAACTTACGGCATCAACGTAATGCAAGTTCGTGAAGTTCTTCGTTACACTGAAATTGCGCCAGTACCGGGTGCTCCAGATTACGTACTAGGTATTATCAACCTACGTGGTAATGTTGTTACCGTTATCGATACACGTTCTCGTTTTGGTTTAATCGAAGGCGAAATTACGGATAACACACGTATTATTGTTATTGAATCTGAACACCAAGTTATCGGTATTCTGGTAGACAGTGTGGCTGAAGTGGTTTACTTGCGTTCTTCAGAAATCGATACCACGCCAAGTGTGGGTACCGATGAAAGTGCGAAGTTCATTCAGGGTGTGAGTAACCGAGACGGTAAGCTGCTTATCCTTGTTGATTTGAACAAGCTTCTAACTGATGAAGAATGGGATGAGATGGCTCACCTATAATGGATGAGAGTATGTTAGCCAGTATGCCAGTGATCGCTGGCGTAGTGGCTCTAGTCATTCTGTTATTTGTGCTAGCACTGATACGTCTGCGCTCAGGGCAAACAAAAGTGGCTGATCAACTGCGTCAACAGAATCGCCACTTAGATAAAGAGCTGCAAAAGTCGAACAAACAACTGCTTGAAGTACGTTCAGTGGTTGTTGGGTTAGGGCAGCGAGTCAGTGAACAGCAGGATATCATTCAGCATCTAAACGAACGTATTACCGAACTAGAGCAAGAAGATAGCGACGGTCGTCTTTACTCAAGAGCGAGCAAAATGGTTCAGCTTGGGGCAGATTTAAACGAACTCATTGAAGAGTGCGAGCTACCTAAAGCCGAAGCTGAGCTGATGATGTCACTGCAAAAAAAGATAGCAGGTAAAGAGAAAGTTCCTCCGTTGGAGAGCAGTCCTGAGCGGCAAAAATCTCAACCTCGTCAAAGACGTGCTAGAAAATAACCAAACTTATGAAGGTGCCATACGGCACCTTTTTTTATGTAAGTATGTAACCATTTAGTGGTAGTTGAGTCACGATATGTTTAATTGTTAACAGATTCTTACTTAGTTTCGTGATTCGTATAGGTCTAATGCTGTGTTGTGGCGATATGGCTGTGGTAATATAGCGACTCAAAAATTTAGTAGTGACCGACCATGTTAGAAGTATCACAACTTACCGCCATCCGAGATGAAAGAATTCTCTTCGAATCCCTCTCTTTTAGTATAGATTCCGGTGAATTAGTCCAAATAGAAGGGCGCAATGGTACGGGTAAAACGACTCTCTTGCGCATCATCACCGGACTAGGTGACCGCGATCAGGGAGAAATTTTTTGGAACGGCGAGAGTATTGAATCTAACCGTGATTCTTTTCATGAAGATTTGCTGTTTTTAGGTCATTCAACAGGCATAAAACGCGACTTAACAGCTTACGAGAATTTACGCTTTTATCTGTCGGTTCATTCAAAAGCGTCAATTGATAAAGAAACTATTTACCAAGCTTTGACCAAAGTAGGCTTGGCAGGTCGAGAAGATGTTCCCGTTGCCCAACTCTCTGCGGGTCAGCAACGACGTGTAGCGTTAGCCAGATTATGGTTGAGCCAGCACAAGTTGTGGATCTTAGATGAGCCGCTAACTGCGATTGATAAGCAGGGTGTGAAGGTATTGGAAGCGCTGTTTCTCAACCATGCGGAGCAAGGCGGAATCGTCATGTTAACGACGCACCAAGATATGTTCACTGACAACCCGAAACTTAGAAAAATTAAACTGGGTGAATAACATGATAGGAACCATGAATAGTATCGTTCGTCGAGAGCTTTTAATCGCTTTTCGTCGACAAGCTGATGTTCTAAATCCTTTGTGGTTTTTCATCATTGTTATCACTCTGTTTCCGTTGAGCATCGGACCAGAGCCTAACCTGTTAGCGAGAATCGCGGCTGGTATTGTTTGGGTAGCAGCATTGCTTTCGGCGTTATTGTCTTTGGAGCGATTGTTCCGTGACGACTTTCAGGATGGCTCGCTAGAGCAGATGATGCTAATGCCTGTTCCATTGCCTGTCGTGGTGATCTCCAAAGTTGCAGCACATTGGATATTAACGGGCTTACCTCTAATTTTAATCAGCCCTCTTTTAGCAATATTATTGTCGTTGGATTTTAATACCTGGCTTTCGGTTGTCTTGACGTTACTTGTCGGTACACCAACCTTAAGTTTCATCGGCGCGATTGGTGTTGCGTTAACAGTTGGCTTGCAAAAAGGCGGAGTGCTACTCAGTCTTCTAGTGCTTCCGCTGTACATTCCAATTTTGATTTTTGCGACGTCTGCCATTGATGCAGCCTCGCTGGGTATTGCGTATAACGGTCAACTGGCAATCTTAGGAGCAATGTTTATGGGAGCGTTGACTCTGACACCTTTTGCGATTGCGGCAGCGCTTCGAGTAAGCGTCAATTAATTGTTTTTGATCAAGCACGAATTTTTCCCTTTCTATAAATTACAAAACTAATAATTGTCAAAGTCGTGAATGCGATGAAAGACAGACTGAAGTAAGAGTGAGAACTAAACATGTGGAAATGGCTCCATCCCTATGCCAAGCCTGAATCTGCTTACCAGCTCAGCGGTAAGCTATTGCCCTGGTTTTCCATACTAGCCCTGCTGTGTTTATCCGTAGGTACCGTATGGGGACTTGCATTTGCCCCGTCAGATTACCAACAGGGTGACAGTTTCAGAATTATCTATATCCACGTCCCGTCCGCTATTTGGTCGATGGGTGTCTATATGTCGATGGCGATAGCAGCCTTCATTGGTCTAGTATGGCAAATTCGCTTGTCAGACTTAGCCGCATCGGCGATGGCACCAATCGGAGCCGTGTATACCTTTATTGCACTTCTAACAGGGGCTGTCTGGGGAAAGCCAATGTGGGGCACTTGGTGGGTGTGGGATGCACGTCTTACCTCAGAACTGATTCTATTGTTCCTCTATCTTGGCGTTATTGCGCTCTATCACGCGTTTGATGACCAAAAAACAGCCTCAAAAGCGGCTGGTATCTTGGCAATTGTTGGCGTGGTTAACCTGCCCATTATCCACTTCTCTGTTGAATGGTGGAATACATTGCACCAAGGCGCGACCATCACCAAATTTGAAAAACCATCAATTTCAAGCAACATGCTTTGGCCGCTGTTACTAAACATATTTGGTTTCGCATTCTTCTTTGGTTCTGTCACTATGGTCCGTTTCCGTAACGAAATCATTAAAAACGAGAGTCATCGCCCTTGGGTGGCGAAGCTTGCGGCTGCTAAGTCTCAGAGAGGTAACTAAACATGCATTTTGAATCTTTGAGCGACTTTTTCGCTATGGGCGGTTACGCCGGTTATGTATGGAGTGCTTTTGGCATTACGTTTTTATCCATGTTGATTATTCTTTGGACCAGTGTCCGTCGCGGTAACGCTTTATTAAAAGAAGTCCAATCAAAAATTGATCGACAAGCACGCATTGACGCAGCTAAGAATTTGGAGAACACATTATGAACCCAAGACGTAAAAAGAGGCTCGGCATTGTTCTTGCCATCTTTATTGGTATCAGCGCGACCATCGGTTTAATGCTGTATGCGCTCAATCAAAACATGGATTTGTTCTATACACCGACTGAACTTGTCCATGGTAAACCAGACGGTACCAAACCAGAGGTTGGTCAGCGATTGCGTATCGGCGGTATGGTTGTGGAAGGTTCTGTAAAACGTGACCCTAGTTCACTACAGGTATCGTTTGACCTGCACGATGTTGGCCCGAAAGTGACGATTCTCTACAACGGGATTCTTCCTGATCTATTTAGAGAAGGACAGGGCATTGTTGCACAAGGCGTTTTGAAAAACGCAACGACTATTGAAGCGTTTGAAGTGCTAGCGAAACACGATGAAGAGTACATGCCACCGGAGATCGCAGAAGCGATGAAGAAAACGCATGAACCTCTTCAATACACAGAACAACAAAAACAAGGAAGCGGTCAATGATTGCTGAAATTGGTCACTTTGCCCTCATCGTATCGCTAGCGATGGCAGTATTACTCAGTATTCTGCCGTTGGTGGGGGCTTCAAGAAACAATACCATGCTCATGAACACCGCAAGACCTCTGTCTTGGGGTATGTTCTTGTTGATTCTGGTTTCTTTTATCGTTCTTCTTTGGGCGTTTTACACCAATGATTTTACCCTTAACTATGTTGCGACGAACTCCAATAGCCAGTTGCCTTGGTACTATCGTTTAACTGCGGTCTGGGGGGCTCACGAAGGCTCGTTATTACTTTGGGTTCTCATTCAAGCTGCGTGGACGGTTGCTGTAGCGAGTTTCAGTCGCGGTATGCCACAAGAATCTGTAGCCCGAGTACTCGCGGTGATGGGGATGATTACGGTTGGCTTTCTGCTGTTTATCATCGTGACTTCAAACCCATTCTTACGCACATTGCCGTTCTTCCCAGTTGACGGGCGTGACCTAAACCCTCTACTGCAAGATCCAGGATTAATCATTCACCCGCCAATGCTCTATATGGGCTACGTTGGTTTTTCTGTGGCGTTCTCGTTTGCGATAGCTTCATTAATGACGGGTCGTCTTGATACTGCGTGGGCTCGTTGGTCACGTCCATGGACTACCGCGGCGTGGCTTTTCCTAACGCTGGGTATCGCACTTGGTTCTTGGTGGGCGTATTACGAACTTGGCTGGGGCGGCTGGTGGTTCTGGGATCCCGTTGAAAACGCTTCCTTTATGCCATGGCTCGCAGGTACGGCGCTGATGCACTCATTGGCGGTGACGGAAAAACGCGGCACCTTCAAAGCATGGACTGTGTTACTGGCGATCTCAGCGTTCTCTCTGAGTTTGTTGGGTACATTCCTCGTGCGTTCGGGGATCTTGGTCTCGGTTCATGCCTTCGCGTCTGATCCATCTCGCGGTATGTTTATCCTTGGCTTCCTCGTGTTTGTCATTGGTGGCTCTTTGCTACTGTTTGCACTCAAAGGTGCATCGGTGCGAGTGCGAGGCAACTTTGATTTGGTCTCACGTGAAAACGCATTGTTGGCTAACAACGTCCTATTGATCGCTGCCCTTGTGGTTGTTCTTGTCGGTACCTTATTGCCTTTGGTTCACAAGCAAATCGGTCTGGGTTCAGTATCGATCGGTGCGCCTTTCTTTGACATGTTGTTTGCTTGGCTGATGATTCCTTTCTCATTCTTGCTTGGTATTGGTCCTCTGATCCGTTGGAAGCGTGATGATCTGTCATCTCTGAAAAAGCCTATGCTCATCTCAGGTGTAGCGTCGGTTGTTTTGGCGGGTATTTTCACCCTGATTTTCTCGGACTTCTTCTTACCGATGGCTTATTTGGGCTGGTTGATGGCACTTTGGATCATCTTCATGCACGGCTTTGAGCTTCATCAGCGAGCGACACACCGCCACCCATTTATGGAAGGTGTTAAAAAGCTTCAGCGTAGCCACTGGGCGATGATGCTTGGTCATATCGGTCTTGCTGTTTCTATCATTGGTATCGCAATGGTGCAAAATTACAGTATCGAGCGAGATGTACGTTTAGCGCCGGGTGAGCATTATCAAATCCAAGGTTACGATTTTTACTTCAAAGGTCTACGTGACAAAGATGGCCCGAACTATGACGGGTACATTGCTGATTTCGAAATTACGCTAGATGGAAAATATGTAAACACGCTCCACGCAGAAAAACGTTTCTACCGAACCGCTCGTTCAATGATGACTGAGGCTGCTATTGATCGCGGTATCACGCGTGATTTGTATATTGCGATGGGTGAGCGTCTTGATGACAACAAATCGTGGGCAGTACGCATTTACTACAAACCATTTGTTCGTTGGATTTGGGCTGGCTCATTACTGATGTCATTAGGTGGTGCGATTGCCATCAGCGATAGACGTTACCGTTTCAGAAAAAGCGCCAAAAAGCAGGAGGCATAATGAATAAGAAATTACTGTTTATTCCGCTCGTCGCATTTTTGGGTTTAGTGGCTATCTTTGCTACTCAGTTGGTAAAAAACTCTCAAGGTGACGACCCGACCAAACTGGAATCTGTCTTGGTGGGTAAACCTGTGCCAGAGTTTCGTCTAGAGGATCTTGCTGAACCGGGTAAATTGTACGATCAAGCAATTTTCAAGGGTGAGCCTCTACTGCTGAACGTATGGGCGACATGGTGTCCTACTTGTTATGCAGAGCACCAATACCTAAACCAACTAGCTGGTGAGGGCGTGAAGATCATTGGTATGAACTACAAAGATGATCGAACCAAAGCGATTGGTTGGTTGAATGATCTTGGTAATCCTTACCTTATTAGCCTGTTTGATGGTAATGGTATGTTGGGATTAGACCTTGGCGTATATGGTGCTCCTGAAACTTTCCTGATTGATGCGAATGGCGTGATTCGATACCGCCATGTTGGAGACGTCAACGATCGCAATTGGAACGAAAAGCTTAAGCCTATGTACGAAGGGCTACTTGCGGAGGCGAAACAATGAAAAAGCTGATGCTTTCACTGTTTGCGGCGATGGCATTCTCAATGGCAGCTTATGCGGCGATTGAAGTTCATGAGTTCGATACGCTTGAGCAAGAACAGCAGTTTAAAGAGCTTGGTAACACGCTGCGCTGTCCAAAATGTCAAAACAACACCATTGCTGATTCCAATGCAGAACTGGCTGTCGATCTGCGCGAAAAAGTGTATGAAATGACCAAAGCGGGTAAATCAAAGCAAGAAATCATTGATTACATGATCGCTCGCTACGGAAACTTTGTGACCTACAATCCTCCGTTTACCGCGGCCACTGCCATTCTTTGGCTCGGTCCGATCAGCGTGCTCTTATTTGGTTTCGGATTCATTGTATTGAGAAGCCGAACTAAGAAAGTAACGCCTGAACAGACTGAAGATTGGGACCAAGACAAAGAAGCGCGTTTAAAAGCGCTACTTGATGAAAAGAATGATGGAGACAAGCAGTAATGACACTATTTTGGATAGCTTCGATCATTCTTGTTGTATTCAGCTGCGTACTTATCGCATTGCCAGTGATGAGACAAAAAGCGAACAATGATGAAGCGCTACGCGATGAATTAAACAAAGCGTTTTATAAAGACCGTTTGACGGAACTCGAAGAGGAAGCAGAAGAAGGCTTAGTCGAAAATCAACAAGACCTGATCGACGACCTCAAGCAATCGCTGCTCGACGATATTCCAGCTGATAGCAAAAACTCGCAGGAAAACGCGATATCACCAATGGCGGTGATGATTCCTTCCATGCTCTTAGTTGTCGGTTTGTCTTATGGCATGTACCACAAATTTGGTGCGCAGCAAGATGTCCTACAATGGCAGGAAGTGACATCAAACTTGCCAGCGTTATCGAAGAAGCTCATGTCACCAGAAGGCGCTCAGCTGAGTGATGATGAAATGCGTGATCTTACATTGGCATTGCGCACTCGACTTCATTACGAGCCTGAAGACTCAACAGGTTGGTTGTTGCTTGGGCGAATTGCTTTAGCTAATCGTGACGTTGATACCGCTATCGGTTCAATGAAAAAGGCATACAACTTAGAGCCAGAGAGCAATGATATTATGCTGGGTTATGCTCAAGCATTGATGTTGTCTCAAGATGATGTTGACCAGGAAAACGCACGTCGCATTCTGGGTAACCTAGTCCAGAAAGATTATGTCGATTTGCGTGTCTTCTCACTACTGGCGTTTGATGCGTTTGAGCGTCAAGACTTCCCAGCCGCGGTTCGATACTGGAGCATTATGCAGCAAATGATTGGTCCAGAAGACAGCCGTTATGAAATGCTTAGCCGAAGCATTGAAAATGCGCAAAAGCAAATGGGTCAACAAGTGGGGTCAGGGCAGTCAGTGTCTGTAACGATCAACATTGCGGATGACGTGACGGCTGATCCAAATGCAGCGCTGATCGTATCTGTTCACACGGCAGATGGTTCGCCGATGCCTGTGGCGGCCGCGCGATACCCAGTTGGCAGTTTACCGCGCACCGTTGTACTCGATGACGGCAACAGTATGATTGCTGAGCGTAAGCTTTCTTCTCTTGAATCTTTAATGGTACGAGCACGCATCGACAGTGATGGTAATGTGGCGACCAAAGAAGGGGACTGGTTTGGTGAAAGTGAAGCCGTTACAATGGGCGAACCTGTTGAAGTTATGATTGATAAGCGTTATTAATAGCAGCGGATTATCATTGATTAGAGGCCGGTGATTAACCGGCCTTTTTTATGGAAAAAATAATAATGAAAAGCTTTACGTCTCAGATTTGGCTCGCATTGATTGCAAGTGTTCTACTTGCTGGCTGCGCAAGCGCTCCCGACACTACTGAAGAGTCTGAGTCAACGTCTTATGAATCTCATAGTAGCGATCCCATCGAAGGTTTTAACCGTGCGATGTGGAGTATTAACTACGATTATTTAGACCCTTACTTAGTTAGACCAGTGTCATTGGCCTATGTGGACTACGTTCCTGTTCCTGTCAGGCAAGGTGTGGCGAACTTCTTAAGTAATCTTGACGAGCCATCAAGCATGATCAATAACATTGTGATGGGTAACGGTGAAAAAGCGGTCGATCACTTTAACCGCTTCTGGATTAACTCTACATTCGGCTTGCTTGGATTGATAGATGTTGCGTCTGCGGCTGGTATTACTGACCACAGTGACAAAGCGTTCAGTGATGCTGTCGGTCATTATGGTGTTGGCAATGGTCCCTATATCATGCTTCCAGGATACGGCCCTTGGACAGTTCGCGAAGCAACAGACGTGGTGGATGGCATGTATGTTCCGCTTTCTTATTTGAATATCTGGGCTGGGTTGGGGAAATGGGCATTAGAAGGAATGGAAAGCCGCGCTGCTTTAGTGCCGCAAGAGTCAATGCTGCATAACTCTCCAGATCCTTATGCGCTCACCCGCGATGCGTATTTGCAACGTCAAGACTTCAAAGCGGAAATCGAAACTCAGCAGTACGATGAAGAAGAAGAAGCTTACTTAGACGAATACCTAGATGATTTTTAGTCTAACTCTGAAATAAAACAAAGGCTTGGATTGACCAAGCCTTTTTCGTTTTTGTCTTTTAGTGAGAGTTAAAACGTATAGTTGGCTTGTAGACCGATTAGCCAAACATTACCCGTTGTCTCACCCTCAAATTTACCACCGATAAGCTGAGCTTTATCATCTGACTCATAGCCGCGAGATTCAGTGATTGATGCATCTTTAGCAAAGATGTAAGTAAAGCCGCCGTCTAGAGAGAACTGTTTGGTAAATTCGTAGCTTGCACCTAAGCTCAACCATGTGCGATCCGTTTCTGGAATCGTGATAGTACGGTTTTTATCACTCACTGCTGATGTGTCATAGGCAATACCTGTGCGTAGCGCAAGCTTTGGATCCACTTGGTAAGTTGCGCCGATTGCAAAGCGGTAGTTGTCTTTCCAGTTTTCAACTTTTACTGTCTGAGATTCTAGAGTGTCTAGATCTGCATACAGCTCTTTAAAGCTGCTCCAATCTGTCCAGTTAATACTTGCGTGCATCGCCAACTTTTCTGTCAGTTGGTGGAAACTTGCTAGTTCAGCAGTTTGCGGCAGAGTTAGATCCATTGAGCCAGTATCTTCTGCAACAGGCGTACCTGGGGCAACTTGCATTATTTTGGCATCACCTTCAAGTGTAAGGTCAACCGCTGATTTATATGTAAAGCCGATACGGTGCTGATCGTTGATTTGCCACGCAGTGCCTAGCTGCCAGCCCCAAGCGGTATCTTCCCCTTCCATATATTTGAGAGGTGTGCCTTTCTTGAGTCCCAAGAATGCGAGTGCATTTTTCTCTGGAGCCGTCGCGCCAAAGCTACCTTCGCCCATCACATAGCGAACACCACCACCAATGCTTACCGCTTCGTTAAGTTGGTAAGCAAGGTTTAGGTTAGCTTCTTTTGTAATAATGCTTGCTTCGTTTCCAAAGTGAGAGGCAGCAAAGTCTTTGCCTAAGTCGGTTTCCATTCCGTAGTTGGTACCAAGCGCAAAGCCAATCGCGAGCTCTTCAGTGTAACGGTGAGAAATATAGAAGTTAGGAATGATTGCATCGTGAGCGAAGTCGTTTGATTTCGCTTCTATCTCATTTCCTGCGAATGTTGTTGTGCCTTTCACATCAACATTTGGATTCACGTAGATTGCACCAACAGACACTTGAGTGCCATCAAGTTGAGTTAGCATCGCTGGGTTGCGCCATTGTGCGCTTGCGTTGTCTGCCATTGCTGCTTCGCCAGCGTACGCACGGCCTAGACCTGTTGCTGAGTATTCTGCCAGTTGGAAGCCTGCAGCATTAACGGCTGCAGAGGTGCTCACTAGGCTACACGCCACTGCGAGTGATAAGAGAGTCTTGTTCGTTTTCATTATAATGTTCGCTGAGGTTCGAATTAATCAGTCGGGTGATGATAAGGTTAGAGCTATTACTTTAAAAATTAAAAACAGTGTATTGCAGGTATTTGAAATTTAATTTGTCACAAATCGAATACTAAAGATGAAAACACTAAATGTTAACGTCTTGTTTTGATATTTCAGCGTACACATGTAGTGTCTGAGAGGGGGTTATCGATACACGTGTAAGCTCAGTAACCGAAAGGGGATAGGGAAAGCTTGTTGTATCAGGTGATTATTGTCGTGTAGATAGCAAAAAGGCCAGTGAACACTGGCCTTTGAAATAGAGTTTTCGTTTTATTAGAAGCTACGGCTGTATTGTAGACCTAATAGAATTGCATCTGCGTGTGTTGTCGCTTCGATCGAAGAGACTAGAGCACCAGTTGCGTCATCATACTGAGACTCTTTCACGTCTACGTCTTTACCCATTAGGTAAGTAAAGCCGAAGTCAATGTTAGACTTTGAATCTAGGTGGTAAGTGAAACCTGCAGAGAACCACTGACGATCTGAATCTGGAACAGAAATCGAAGTCACTTTATCTTGAGCGCTTGTGTCATACATGTAGCCAGCACGCAACGTCCAGTCTTGGTTTAGGTAGTAAGTACCACCAAGTGCATAGTGCATGCCCGTTTGCCACTCGTAAGTGTTTAGTTCGCCAGCTTTATCAGCTTCTAGTTTGTCAAAAACACCCCAGCCAATGTATTGAACGCTGTAGTGAACGGCAAACTTAGTGTCTTCAATACGGTGGTAGCCAGAGAACTCCGCCATATCTGGTAGCGGCATGTACAAAGTGTCGCTCTGCTCTTGACCGCCGTAGTAGATGTCGCCTTTAGCTGCTAGTGTTGGGCTGTAGCGGTATGAAAAACCAAAGCGGTTATTTTCATCAAGCTCGTAGACTGTACCTACATTGAAGCCTAGTGCAAAACCAGACGCATCGGCATCAAGCGCTTTAGCACCTGTAAGTTGCGGTTTGCCAGGAACGTTAAGTTCATTACTTAGGTTACGCTCAAGTTTACCTTGACCATAAATTAGATCTAGGCCAGCACCAACACTCCATTGTTCATTGATTCTTAGAGAACCAGCAAGACCAATGTTCATGCTTTTCACATCTGTTAGGCCTGCATATTCGCTGGCTACGTAATCATCGCTAAATTCGGTTTTGGTGCCGAAATTAGAGTAGGCGTTAATACCCCAAGCAAACGTATCGTTAACTGGAACAATTAGGTGAATATTTGGTGCAATTGAAGTATCACCCGCGTCGTCGTAATCCGCATCTTTCGTTGAATACTTTGGTCCCGGAGTTGGAACAAATGTAATGCCATCCATATGCGTATACTTTGCATCTTTCACTTCAATCATTGAAGTGATGCTTTCAAAACCTAAAGAAAGTTCTGTCTTGTCGAATAGCGCCATCGCTGCTGGGTTACGTGCCATAACAGAAGCATTATCTGCAATAACTGCGTCACCGGCGAATGCTCGGCCGATACCTGTTGCTGATTGAGCGTTAAGTTGGAAGCCTGCAGCGAGAGCTTGCTGCGAAGCGAGAGTTGCTGTGGTAATGGTCACTGCTAATAGTGATTTCTTAAACAGACGCGTCTTGTTCATTTGTGCTTTTTCCTTTTTGGTTCGCCTCTAGCTGGGCGATATTTTTGAGCAAAAGCTCAGTTGTGGCTGATACTAGACCCAAGTATAGGATATAGAAATCCGACCATTGGCTAATTGGAAGGTAAAATTACAGAAATGACGCCTATTTGGCAGGATTGTGCTGCAAAAAGTACTGTTTTAGAGTTTTAGCTCTATATGGTGGGTAAAAAATAAGGCTCAGATAACGAATCGAGCCTTATTTTATCTGTTTGAAGATTGTTTCCTATTAACCCATAGGTTTGATGATATCTAGGATGTTTTCGGCGATTTTAGCGACATTTTCACCTTTATCGCCAACCAAAATGAGGCTCACTTCGCCCATTGGCTCAATGATACCTACCATTCCATCTTCCGCAAATTCGGATACGTCATTGGCGGCAATGCCTGTCAGAAACAGAGTCACTTTGCCTTTTTCGCCTCTAAACACCATATGCAGTGCATTGGACTCACCAAAACCACAGTGATTTAAGTAATACACGTGGTAAGGGAAGTGCGCACTCAATGAATGAGAAAACGGCACCATTTTCGCGTTGATTTGCGAGGATTTAACTTGTTCGTCTAGATGATTCACGAACGGCTTTTCGTCAACAACATGCTTGATCGCTGTTGATGCTAAACTCGCTTGTGCAGGAGAAACAACGATGTTTCCCCAGTTAACTTGTCCAACCAACAAGCCAGCGACAAAAGCAACTGATGCTGCCATGGCCATTGCTCGGCGGGCAAAATTAGGTCGAACGACATTATCTTCTTGGACGTTCGAGGTTTGATTGAATAAAATGCGATCAGCCAGATCCTCAGGGACATCAACATTCATCGCTTTAGCGATTTGAGCATCCAGATCTAAAATCTCATCGGCGAATTTAGCGTTGGATTCACTCTCTTTTATCGCGGCGTTGAGTTCGCTATCTCTGCATTTAGGGTCGGACATGATGCGGCGACGAAATTCTAAATCATCCATTATGCTGTCCTCTTTGGTTACTCTCTGGGTCGATCATCTCTTTTAGCTGATTGCGAGCTCTGAATAAGCGTGTCATCACGGTATTCTTATTAAGATCGAGAATCTCGCTGATCTCTTCACCGCTAAACCCTCCAACAACTTGAAGAAATAGTGGCTCTCGATAATCGGTATCAAGTTTCATAATTTGTGCCTGAATCCACTCGGTCTGATGATGCGGGTCATCGCTGACCTTAGCATCGTTTCCGTGGTCATCGATATCAACCAGATCAAACTGCTTGCGCTCGAAGCGACGAGCGTTTTCTCTGCGTAATATGGTGATTAACCAAGATTTGGCGGCTTTCTCGTCTTGAAGACTATCGAGAGACTTCCACGCACGTAAGCAGGTCTCTTGTACTAAATCCTCGGAGATGGTGGGATCTTTGCACAACCAATACGCGTAGCGATAGAGGTCTCTGTGATAGGCTCTCACGAGCGCTTCATATTTTCTTTGTCTGTCCATATCCGAGTTGACCGGATCGGAAGACTTTTTCTTTCCAAAAAAATTGAGAATCGACACAAGAGCCTCCCTAACTGCTCTGTGGATGAGTTTGCTGAACGTTTTTAACGTGTGTTCAACCTGTCCCGTTGGAATCAAAAGTCAGCAAGCGATGGGTTACTGCTTCTATTTTATACAATGTGCGCCTTCTAGGAGCGCCTTCATCAATTTCGTTGCAACATAAATGCTATTGAGCTTTAGAAACTCACCTAAAATTGATCTATTTCAAAATCTACCGTCTCACAGCGGTTATAGTAACACCTGTCATCTAGTCAGTGTTTCACTGACATGTTGAGCAAGATGACACTTCCTTTTGAAGGCTGACTTTACTTTCTCCTAATCAGGAAACTGATTATTTCAATTGGCGTAAGTTAATTGCTTTATACATTCCGACCACACAGTTTTGTGTGGTTTTTTTTTGCCTCTAGATTCGCCAAAGATCGGTTGATGTGGTCTTTGATTCAAAAGTCTAACAACATCTTGATAATATTTATATAAATAGCCGTTATTGTTTTCTCTTTTCGCAAAGTCTATGCGACCACTTTTCTATTCTAAATCACGTTTATTCAAACGATTGTTTGATTGCGTTAACAATCTCGTTACAATGACGTGGTCAGACCTCTTAATATCCAAGGAGAAACAATGGGCAAGCAGGAAGTGAAAACCCGCTCTGGTGAGCGCGTTGCAATTGTCGCTGGTTTGCGTACCCCTTTTGCGCGTCAAAGCACTGAGTTCAGCAAAGTGCCAGCTGTTGACCTAGGCAAAATGGTAGTAAGCGAAATGATGGCACGGACAGAGATCGACCCAAAATTGATCGATCAAGTTGTGTTTGGTCAAGTGGTTCAAATGCCTGAAGCACCGAATATCGCACGTGAAATTGTGCTTGGAACGGGCATGGACATTAACACTGATGCCTACAGCGTGACGCGAGCATGTGCAACGAGCTTTCAGTCTGCGGTCAATGTTGCGGAAAGCATCATGTCTGGGACTATTGATGTCGGTATTGCTGGCGGGGCAGATTCTTCCTCGGTATTGCCTATTGGTGTCTCCAAAAAGTTGGCTGCGAACCTATTAGCACTGAGCAAAACCAAAACAGTTGGCCAAAAACTCAAGATTCTAAAAAGCCTATCCCTGAAAGACTTAATGCCAGTTCCACCGGCGGTGGCTGAATACTCAACAGGCTTATCGATGGGCCAGACCGCAGAGCAAATGGCCAAATCACACGGGATTTCTCGTCAAGAGCAAGATGCTTTAGCGCACCGCTCTCACACGTTAGCGGCTCAGGCTTGGCAAGACGGCAAGATTGAAGGCGAGGTGATGACCGCGTTCCCAGAGCCGTATAAAAAGTGGATCTCGCAAGACAACAATATCCGTTATGACTCGACGCTAGAAGGGTATGCGAAGTTGCGTCCGGCTTTTGATAGACAGTATGGCAGTGTGACCGCA
The DNA here is from genome assembly GCF_000808535.1 of Vibrio sinaloensis. Taxonomy (GTDB): domain Bacteria; phylum Pseudomonadota; class Gammaproteobacteria; order Enterobacterales; family Vibrionaceae; genus Vibrio; species Vibrio sinaloensis_D. Next base: position 86,170 of record NZ_JWLV01000013.1, on the reverse strand, counting down.
GCAAACAGTACGCCGCTAACTGATGGCGCCGCAGCAATCATGCTGATGCGTGAAGGGAAAGCAAAAGAGCTCGGCCTAGACATTATGGGCTATATCCGTTCTTACGCTTTTTCTGCGATTGGCGTTGAAACGGATATGCTGATGGGGCCGTCATTCGCAACGCCTATGGCGCTAGAGCGAGCGGGAATTGAGCTTTCTGATCTTACTTTGATTGACATGCATGAAGCCTTTGCTGCTCAGGCGCTTTCAAACGTGAAAATGTTTGCTAGCGATGCATTTGCACAACAACACCTTGGCCGCTCTAAAGCGATTGGTGAAATCGACATGGACAAGTTTAACGTCCTTGGCGGTTCTATCGCCTATGGCCACCCCTTCGCAGCAACGGGCGCACGAATGATTACCCAAACATTACGAGAGCTAAAACGCCGCGGTGGCGGTTTGGCGCTGAACACGGCGTGTGCGGCAGGTGGTCTTGGTGCAGCTATGATTTTGGAGGTTGAGTAATGAGCGAGCAGAAAGCATTTAAGCTAAACATTGATGAAAATGACTTCGCTTGGTTGGCGATAGACGTCCCAGGCGAGAAGATGAATACGCTTCAAGCGGCTTTTGCTGAAGAAATGGAAGACGTGTTTGCTCAACTTGATGAGAAAAAATCGTCCATTAAAGGATTGATCGTACATTCATTGAAGCCAGACAACTTTGTCGCTGGCGCTGACGTTCGAATGTTAGATGCATGTACAACGGCAGCAGAAGCACAGGCATTGGCTGAGAAAGGTCAGCAGATGTTCCAACATCTTTCGGATTTGCCTTATCCCGTTGTTGCCGCGATCCACGGTCCTTGTTTGGGTGGCGGTTTAGAGCTGGCACTAGCGTGTGATTACCGAGTATGTACTGACTCCGATAAAACTCGCCTAGGGCTGCCAGAAGTGCAGCTTGGGTTACTGCCTGGTTCTGGTGGCACGCAACGTCTGCCTCGTTTGATTGGTTTACTGCCGTCGCTAGATTTGATCTTAACCGGTAAGCAGCTTCGCGCCAAGAAAGCGAAAAAGCTCGGTGTCGTAGATGCTGTAGTGCCTGAGACCATCTTGCTCGATGTCGCGAAAAGCTTTGTTGAAAAGAACGCAGGCAAAAGCAAAGGCAAGCGTAAAGTCTCGACCAAAGAGAAACTTATCTCAAACACCGGTCTTGGACGTAAGGTGATCTTTGATCAAGCGGCAAAGAAAACGTTCGAGAAAACCCGTGGAAACTACCCAGCCGCAGACGCCATCTTAGAAGTGATTCGTTACGGTTTAGAGAAAGGCTTCGAGCAGGGCCAGAAGAAAGAAGCCGAGCGTTTTGCTGAGCTTGTGATGACCTCTGAATCTAAGGCGCTACGTTCAATCTTCTTTGCAACAACAGAGATGAAAAAAGAGAACGGCAGTGACGCAGAGCCGTTACCTGTCAAGCGAGCGGCTGTTTTAGGCGGTGGTTTGATGGGCGCGGGGATTAGCCATGTCAGCGTGGCTAAAGCGAAAGTGCCGGTGCGCATCAAAGATGTCTCAGAAGATGGGGTATTGAATGCGTTGAAGTACAACTACAAGTTGTTCGAAACTCAGCGCAAGCGCCGTATTATCTCGAAAGCTCAATTGCAATCGAAGATGTTACAGCTTTCTGGTGGGACAGATTTCACCAGCTTCAACCATACCGACATTGTGATCGAAGCGGTGTTCGAAGATCTCGACCTCAAGCAGAAAATGGTCGCAGATATCGAAGAGAATGCTAAAGATAGCACCATTTTCGCAACAAATACGTCGTCACTTCCAATCGGGCAGATTGCCGAGAAAGCGCAGCGACCTGAAAACGTTGTCGGCCTGCATTACTTCAGCCCAGTTGAAAAAATGCCACTGGTGGAAGTGATTCCGCACGAGGGAACATCGGACGAGACGGTATCGACGGTCGTGGAATTTGCTCGCAAACAAGGCAAAACGCCAATTGTTGTCAAAGACTGCGCGGGTTTTTATGTCAACCGTATTCTTGCCCCTTACATGAACGAAGCGGCGCAAGTTCTAATGTCTGGTGAGCCGATTGGACACCTAGATAAAGCGCTGCTCAACTTCGGCTTCCCTGTCGGACCAATCACTTTGCTTGACGAAGTCGGCGTTGATATTGGCGCGAAGATTATGCCGATCTTGGTCAATGAGCTTGGCGAGCGATTTAAAGGGCCAGACGTATTCGATACGCTTTTGAATGATGGTCGCAAAGGGCGTAAAAGCGGTAAAGGTTTTTACACCTACAAGGGTAAAAAGAAGGAAGTCGACAAGTCTGTCTACAAATTGCTTGGACTGAGCCCAGAATCCAAGATGGCGCAAGAAGACATGGCGATGCGATGTGTGCTACCTATGCTCAATGAAGCCGTTCGTTGTTTGGATGAAGGTATTATTCGCAGCCCGCGTGACGGTGATATTGGTGCCATTTTTGGTATCGGATTCCCACCATTCTTGGGCGGTCCTTTCCGCTACATGGACCAAATCGGCGTGAAGAAACTGGTCGAGATCATGAATCAACACGCGGAGAAATACGGTGATCGATTTGCACCTTGCGATGGCCTACTGACGCGAGCAGGGCTAGATAAACCGTTCTACGAGTAATTTCATGTAACAGGCATAGGCGAACCATAAGGTTCGCCTTTTTTCTATTTGAGAGTTATTATCAAGAAAAACAAGAAGTAAAGCTTAAGGATTTCAAATGGACGCTTTAGAACTATTGCTCAACCGTCGCTCAATTGCCAAATTGTCAGCGCCAGCTCCTGAAGGGAAAGCGCTAGAAAACATCATACGCGCCGGTTTGCGAGCACCTGATCACGCGGGCTTAACGCCGTGGAGATTTGTGATTTCACAAGGGTCTGGGCTAAACAAACTATCGGACATTCTGGTGAAAGCGGCGGTAGAAGATAAGAGTGACGACGCTGTCATTGAAAAGGTGAAAAACGCACCGTTTCGAGCTCCGATGGTGATCACTGTGATCGCGAAAGTGACCGAACATGAAAAAGTGCCCGCCTTTGAGCAACATTTGTCTGCGGGTTGTGCCGTTCAAGCAATGCAAATGGCGGCTGTTGCGCAGGGCTTTCAAGCGTTTTGGCGCTCAGGAAAATGGATGTTCCATCCAACCGTCCACAAGGCATTTGGTCTCGAGGGAGAGGATGAAATCGTCGGCTTCCTTTACCTAGGCACTCCAGGGTGTACGCCAATGAAGGTGCCAGAGCGCGACCTGAGTAAATTCGTTGAATATTTGTAATCAAATCAAAAAGAGCTTGGTCATACCAAGCTCTTTTTTTGTCAGTGGATGTTGTAGGCGATAACAAAATCGATGAACAGGCGCACTTTTTCTGGCAGGTGATCTTTATGGTTGTAAAGCATATAGATATCGCGAGGGTTTGCGCTCCAGTCTTCGAGAACTCGTACCAAACTACCGTCATCGATGAACTCTTTTAGCATCACATCAGGCATCAAGGTGATACCTAAGCCGTCACTGCAAGCGCTACGAACTACATTAAGTGCGTTAGCTTGAAAGCGGCCTTTGTCATTGTTAACCACTGTTTCACCATTTTGGTTAGACAGTTGCCACTTTAACAGTGGGGCGCCTTTTAACAGGCTGTGATTGTGCAACTCTTCTGCGTGTTTTGGTGCAGGGTTCGTTTTTAAATACTCTGGACTCGCGACCAAAATATCTTCTACCGAGTTTATTTTTCGAGCGATCAAGCTGGAATCTCGTTGAGGGCCGACTCGGAAGATTACGTCCCATTCCGTTGGATCAAGTTGTTCTGAATGGTTACTTGTTGTCAGCTCCAGATTGATATCTGGGTATTGTTTCATGAAGTCGTTAAACATTGGCATCATCATACGCTTGGTTAAGTTTGATGGCGCCGTTATACGAATCTTACCTGCAGCACCGCGACATTCATCGGAGATCTCTTCTGCGGTGAGCGTCAATCGGTCGAGTAGCGGTGAACATTCGCTGTAAAAGCGCTCTCCCGCCTCTGTCAGGGAAAGTTTACGCGCGTGCCTATTCAGTAGACGCAGGTTTAGAGAATCCTCCAAAGCCTGTATGCGTCGAGTAATCGTTGCAACAGGGATCATAGTTTTTCGGGAAGTCGCAGTGTAGCTCCCATTTTCGACCACAAGCCTGAACAAGTTGAGATCATCTAATTTCATTTTAGTAGACACATTTTTTTACGAATTTGGTTAATTTATATCTATATCAAATGTCAAAGGTTGAGACATATCAACATCTTTATCGATATTTGATATTCCATACATATAGTATGCAACCCAGAGCAAAAGTGGAAGATTTGTATAAACAGCCGTTCGTGACTACTTTTAAAGGGCGTTTGAAACAAAGGTCACTAGACCGAATAACAATAATAAACACGTTGTACTTTATAGTTGTGTGAGGCAAAGGTTTATGTATAAAACAGTTGAAGTTGCACCGAGCGATACTCCCAATATTGCCCCTGGTGAAAAACTTGTCATGTTGGTTGACGATGATCCTATCTTTCGTCGCATCACCTCGGGCTTCCTTCTATCTCAAGGATACAAAGTCGTCGAGGCTGAGAACGGATTAGACGGTTTAAGGAAGCTTAAGAGCGCAGAGCCGGATATCATCATGTGCGATCTCGCCATGCCAGTACTCGATGGCATCGAGTTTGTGGAAGAGGTGAGCTTGGAGTATCCATCGCTGCCTTTGATTGTGGTGTCTGCGACAGACGATATGGCCGATGTTGCAAAAGCGCTTCGTTACGGAATAAAGGATTTCTTGCCCAAACCGATTGGCAATTACGAGCATTTAATGTGCGCGATTGAGAATACCTTAGACGACTCGGATAATCATTTGAGTGACCAACGCGATTTTGCAAGCCAATGGTTCCGTGTTGATAGTGGGGATGTGCCCGAAGAGCAAGAGCTGCATTGGCATCTTGAGTTCTTGCAGGAAAATCGTAGTGCCGCCAAAGATTTGCTTCACGCCCTGCTTCCTGAACGGGATACCTCGCAAGGGGACTGGAAGTGCAGTTACCGCATTTTGCAGTCTACCGAAGTGATGCCTATCGTGTTTGATTACGCTTGGTTAATGAACGGACAGTTTGCGTTTTATATCGTTGATTCAGCAAGTGAAGGTGAGCACGGTGCTGCAACCACACTCTTGATTCGTGCCTTGTTCCATGACTATTTACGCAACCTCAAGTGTTTCAACGCCGATTTAAAAGACATCGCCTATTTGCTGGAGAAGGGGATCAAGTGCTCGCAATGCTCTACGCCAGTTAAAGCTTTGTTTGGCGTTGCAGACCTCTCTGAAGGGACGCTATCCATTTTACCCGCTGGTCTTGATTGCCAGTGGTCAAATGGTTATATCTCTCAACATATTCAGCCCGGGGTTACGCTTGGCGATAACTGCGTGAAGAACTTTATCACCAACGAGTTGCCGATTCAGTCTGCTTGTCAGATTGCCCTTAGTTGCTTGGGATCGAGTAGCTTTACCTTAGACATCTACCGTGGTGGCAGTGCTTAAGCGCTGCTCGCCTCAAGTCATAAAATCTTAATAACCCTTTTTTTACTCGGTGTTTCCAGAACACAGAATAGGGTATAGTCCGCCGAAACAAAAAAAGCCCATAGTGTTAACTCTTATTTCACTTGGTCTTAAATAAATCGTCACCTACATCAGAGAAGTAATCCATGGCAGACAAAGATTTTAAAGAACCTTATAATATCTTTTACTTTTTAGGTTTTATTGCAGTCCTACTTATCCCTACACTTCCAGCTACTTTGACTTGGATTCGTGTACTTAACGGATACGCGGGCTTCTAAATTTTTCTAGGGGCATGCCATCAGTATTCGCAGACTTAGCTTAAATATTGTTGGTATCCTGAGTTTGTGCCTGGGCATTCTGGGCATATTCCTACCTTTGTTACCGACCACGCCCTTCATTTTACTTTCTAGCGCTTGCTTTATGCGCAGCAGTCCTCGATTTCATCGGTGGTTGCACCAACACAAAACCTTTGGACCAATATTAGACAATTGGCATAACCACAAAGCGGTTACCACCAAGGTGAAAACCCGAGGTGCCGTTTATATTTTGCTGAGCTTCAGTTTCTCAATATGGTTTGTTCCCCATTTCTGGCTAAAAATTATGCTAGTGATCATGCTGGTGGCACTTCTGGTTTGGTTTATTCGGTTGCCTGTGATTGAGCGCCTTGCTGACGAGCAAGAAAATCACTAAGATTGCAAGGAAGCGTGCCCACCTTCGAGTGGGCGTTTGTTTTTTAGGCACAAACCTTTTAGTCAGCATGTTGAATAGATTCAGCAATGCATTGTGCAGAGAACCCACGCTATTGCTTGAAAATGCTAATTATATAAACCGACAAGCCTAGCCAATCTAAGTAATGAATTATGACAACTGAAACACTCCAACTGATCAAATCTAGTATTAAAAGCATTCAAGACTACCCGAAACCAGGCATTCTATTTCGCGATGTCACTAGCTTGATGGAAGATCCAGCGGCGTACCGCGCAACCATCAAACTTCTGGTGGAAAAGTACCAATCGATGGGATTCACTAAAGTTGTGGGCACCGAAGCACGAGGCTTCTTATTTGGCGCGCCTTTAGCACTAGAGCTTGGTGTTGGTTTCGTTCCTGTCCGTAAGCCTGGCAAACTGCCACGTGAAACTGTCGCTCAATCTTATGAACTTGAGTACGGTACTGACACACTAGAAATTCACACAGACGCGATCAAAGAAGGCGACAAAGTCCTTGTGGTTGATGACCTACTGGCAACAGGCGGCACAATCGAAGCGACGACTAAACTGATTCGTCAGCTTGGTGGTGTGGTAGAGCACGCGGCGTTTGTAATCAATCTTCCTGAAATTGGCGGAGACAAGCGTCTTGAGGGCCTAGGTCTTAATGTTTACAGCATCTGTGAATTTGAAGGTCACTAATCGGGTAAGTTATTAATAGGTTTAATTCATGAGTTATCTTGCCTTAGCGCGAAAATGGCGTCCGACAAAATTTACGGAAGTTGTCGGTCAAAGCCATGTCTTAACAGCACTCGAAAATGCGTTAGCCCAGAATCGACTGCATCACGCGTATCTATTTAGCGGTACGCGAGGGGTCGGCAAGACGACAATCGGTCGTTTGTTTGCCAAAGGGTTAAACTGTGAAACAGGCATTACCTCGACGCCATGTGGTCAATGTGCCACTTGTAAAGAAATCGATGAAGGTCGCTTTGTTGATTTGCTAGAGATTGATGCTGCGTCGCGCACAAAGGTCGAAGATACTCGTGAATTGCTGGACAACGTTCAGTACAAACCGGCTCGCGGTCGATTCAAAGTTTACCTCATCGATGAAGTTCATATGCTCTCGCGCCATAGTTTCAATGCGTTATTAAAAACGCTTGAAGAGCCACCAGAGTATGTGAAGTTTTTGCTCGCGACCACGGATCCTCAAAAACTACCAGTGACAATATTGTCTCGCTGTTTACAGTTCCATCTGAAGCCAATCAGTGTCGATACTATACATGAGCAGCTAGACCATATTTTAGCTAAAGAGCAAGTGACCAGTGAGGCTCGTGCTCTTGGTATGATCGCACACGCTGCGGATGGCAGTATGCGCGATGCACTCAGTTTGACCGATCAAGCTATCGCACTTGGCAATGGTACTGTGTTAACTGATAGCGTTGCCCACATGTTGGGAACGCTAGATACGGATCAGGCACTGCATTTACTTGAAGCCATCAGTTCCAAACAGCCACAACAAGCAATGGAGATGGTGACCCAGCTCGCGCAAAACGGGGTAGAGTGGGATGGGTTGCTGCAACAACTCGCGACCCAACTGCACCGTATGGCGATGTTCCAAGCGTTGCCTTCAACGCTAGACAAAGCGCAGCCTGACGCTGAAAAGATAGAGCTGCTTAGCCGAGCGCTCTCTCCGCAAGATGTGCAGTTGTACTACCAAATTGCGTTGAAAGGTCGTCAAGATCTGCCGTTAGCACCGTCTGAGCGAATTGGCTTAGAGATGGTTGTGCTGCGCATGATGGCATTTAGCCCCGCTTCTCAGCCGCAAGCAAACGCGATTTCAACCGCACCTGAGGTCAGCCCTGCGCCAGTTGCTAGTGCGCCGCAGGCAACGTCACAACCTCAACCTGCTCCGGCTTCCCAAAGCGCGATGACTGAGCAAAGCCCCTCAGCGCCAATGCCGCACACTCAGCCATCGGTGCCAGATCAAGGTTATGACGCTCCACCTCCGGGCTATATGAATGAGCCTGTGCAATACGATGCGCCGCCAATGTATGATGATGCTCTAATGCAAGGGCATGCTCCCTCTCAAGGCGCGCCTCAACAGCGTCCACCTGCACAGTCAGAGCAGCCGCCTACGAGCAGAGGAACATCACCGATAAGCGGATTGCGCCATCAACTGCGATCTCAGCGTAAAGGTTTGACACCAAATCCTGACGCATCAGGAAACGCGCCAAAAAAGGCTAGAGCGACATCTGCTAAACCAGATTCTGTGCTCGACCGTGTTGCTCAAAAGCACGGTGGAGCATCGCAGGTGTCGCCTTTGTCAAACCCACAATCGACTGCAACACCTGTAGAAGAGAATGAGCCTTATCGCTGGAAGCCAACTCTGCCGCAAAAAGAGCAGCAGAAAACTGAGCTTACACCGACACAGTTAAAGAAAGCCCTAGAGCATGAAAAAACACCAGAAATGATACAGAAGCTGGTGGTTGAGAGCTTAGAGCAAAGTGACTGGGCGTCATTGATCAGCAAGTTAGAGACCGCCAAGCTGACCGAGCAGCTCGCGCTGAACTCGCATTTTGAGCGCAGTGGTTCTTCTATTTCATTAACGCTAAGACCAGAGCAGGCGCACCTGAACACCGACCGCGCGCAGAGCGAACTGCTTCAGGCGCTCAATAGCGTATTGGGTGAAGAGTGCCACTTGAGCGTGGAAGTGGGCGATAAGGGGGAAACCCCGTTAGAATTAAGAGACAAACTTTATCAGGGTAAATTGCAGCAAGCATTCACCAGCCTAGAAAATGATGAACACGTTCGCTTTATCGAGCGACGTTTCGCGGCTGAACTTGATAAAGAGAGTGTACGACCAATTTAATTGTCGGGGTTGAAAGCGATTGAGTTCAGCCCCATCTAATAACGAAACAAGCTAACTAACCAGAGAGATAAACATGTTTGGTAAAGGCGGTATGGGCAATCTAATGAAGCAAGCCCAGCAAATGCAAGAGCGTATGCAAAAGCTTCAAGAAGAAATCGCAAATATGGAAGTGACCGGTGAGTCTGGTGCTGGCCTTGTGAAAGTGACGATTACTGGTAGTCACAGTGTGCGTCGTGTTGAAATCGATGAAAGCTTGATGGAAGACGACAAAGAGATGCTTGAAGATCTTATCGCTGCTGCATTTAACGATGCTGCTCGCCGCGTTGAAGAAACTCAAAAAGAGAAAATGGCTGGCGTAACTGGCGGTATGCAATTACCACCAGGTATGAAAATGCCGTTCTAATCGACAAGGTTAGTTAATGCGTACCAGTCATATGCTGGAACAATTGATGGAGGCCTTACGTTGTCTACCTGGGGTTGGCCCCAAGTCGGCGCAGCGTATGGCCTTTCATTTGTTACAGCGAGATAGAAAAGGTGGCTTGCAACTGGCGGATGCCCTAAGCCAGTCAATGACCGAAATTGGCCACTGTAGCGAATGTCGTACTTTCACAGAAGAGGAAGTGTGTCATATCTGTACCAATCCGAAGCGGCAAGAAAATGGCCAGCTTTGTGTGGTTGAAAGCCCTGCTGATATTGCAGCAGTGGAAGCAACGGGGCAGTATTCCGGACGTTACTTTGTCTTGATGGGGCACTTGTCGCCGTTAGATGGTATCGGACCGAGCGATATTGGTCTTGATGTGTTGGACTATCGTTTACGCCGTGGTGATATTAGCGAAGTAATTTTGGCGACAAATCCCACCGTTGAAGGCGAAGCAACAGCACACTACATTGCTGAGCTATGTAAAGAAAGCCAAGTATCGGCAAGCCGTATTGCTCACGGGGTTCCTGTCGGGGGCGAGCTCGAACTGGTAGACGGTACAACGTTATCCCACTCGTTGTTAGGTCGACAAAAGTTAAGTTGATAAAGCGATGCCATGAGCATCGCTTTTTTGTTGTGAGCCACTTTACGTCTATAGGCTTAGTGTCTAAAGCGCTCTATTTCTTGAGTCACTGTAGGGCTAATCATCAGGCGGCTTTCACCATTTTGGCTTGCAAGTAAAAATCGATTCAAAACGCTATCGCGACTGGTATCTGAAGCGAAGAGGCGTTTACCTTCAAGCCGCTTGTTGGCATTGACCGTGACGCAAGAGTTAGATTTCTCTCCATCCAGTAAGCACACATCCATCGTTTGTTGAGCGAAGCTCTCCATCAAGGTCCATCGGATCTGCTCGGTAAGCGGCGCACTGCTTTTAACGTTAATGTTAACCTCATAGCTATCGGTTAACGCTGCCCATAGTGAGTCTATCGCCTTACGCAGTTCGGTCGGTGTGGCTTGATTGGGCTCGATTAGGGTGACTGTCGCAATACCATTTTCACTCGACCAGTCAACGGCAAACGTCGGTTGATCATCTCGCACTGGTTGCCCGCGTTGATTATGCTCGCTTGCCATTTCACGTTTTAGGGTATCGATGAGTTGTTGCCATTCTGATTCATTGGCGACGTCTGCTGCTTTTACCCAGTAGGCTTGGTAGATTCGGTGCCACTGCTGCTCGACGTCATACTGATCGGCAAAACGATGGAACACTGAATCCCACATCAACTGGTAGTCATCAAGGTAAGTTGATGTTGATCGAGCGTTGACCAACACTTGCTGCTCTCTAAGAATGATTTTGACCCTATCAGTATTGGTTCTTCCGATACTGTCTTTTGCATACAGTTCAAACTCGTAAGTGCCTGCAATGGTTGGATTGATCAGTGTTGCGGTTAAGCTGTCACCGTTCAAAATAGCAAGTTGCTGAGGACCTGAGATCTGGCTCCATCGCGTCGTTTTAATCTTGTAGAGGTGTTTGGGGTAAGTTTTGGCTGAGCCTCTTAAGGTGACACTAGCCTGCGGAAGCGTGTGCAACTGATCCGAGCCTGCGTTCACAGTGGGTTTAGTGTATTTTTCAGTATCGCTTGCATCATCGACACAGCCGAATGTGAACAGCACTAACGCAATACTCAGTACTTTCAAGTAGTTCATCGTGTTATTCCTTGGTTAAAAGCTGTAGCTAATGCCCGTTGAAAGAAAGGTATTTTCGCTATCGTAGAAGTTGATGTCGGAGTCCTGTTTTTGATAACCCGCCATCACATGCAACTGAGTACCTTGCCAGCCAAAGAGTTGCTGATAGCTATAAACAGAAAAGACGCCGACAGTGTTCTGATCTTGTTTTTGATTGAATACGGGGTTCTCTTTGTCAAAGGCGCTACTGCTATTTCGAATTGTGGTGGTAATACTATGTTGACGCAGACTTAAAATGACGGACAGTTGCGCGCTGAACTGTTCGAAGTCGTGTGCATCGCCCTTCGCATCTCTAACTGTGTAGTAAAGTGCAGGTGCCAGAATCAGACTTGGATGAAGGGGGAAAGTTAATTCGGTCCCAAAGCGGTGATATTGGCTATCTCTAGCAAGTTGATCACGCTGCACGGGCGAGAGGCTAAGTGACAAACCAATATCATCTTGATCTATGTCGCTGGTAGCGTACGCATATTTCACAGACACAGGGAAAGGAGCATTGAAGTCTAGTGAGAGGCGGCCTCCCGATACGCGTTGGTCGGTCGTTTGTCTGTCTTGATTGGTTAGATATGGGTCTTCCCACACCTCATCCATTCCGGGTAAGTTGCCAAATAGAGCGCCAGTTGCCACAAGGTTTTTCGTGATTTTTTGGGAGACTCCTAGCTCGGCCTGAAACTGTGCTTGCGTGATTTGCTCTTCGCTATTTCCCAAGTAGATCAATGTATTGCCAAAACTGTATTGTAAGCGACCAAGAATAAATGGCGCGGCTTGAGCGATGCGTTCACCTTCATCATCTAGACTTGCAGTGCTGGCATTGTCATCGTGGGTGCTGGATTGCGACTGGTTTTGACTCCATCCGGCATTGATGCTGAGAGTGCCGCTGAATCCGGGAGTAAATGCGTCGGTTTGTGCGAGACTACTCATGGGCAAGAGTGCGAGCAGCGTGCAGCATGACCAACGATATAGAGTGAAGCGAGAAATCATGTGACGTCCTTTTAATTAGCAATAAAGTAATGCGAATTAAAATTACCATTCACCCTACTTATGGGTCGTTGACGAATCGTGGACAGTTTGTGTCCATTTTTGTCACATTAAGATGATTTGGACGGTTGCATCGTAAAAGACTGAGGCCACTGAATGATAAATTTAGCGCCACCGAGTGATGAGTCGTCAACGAGTACTTGTCCACTGTGCCAATGGGCGATTTGTTTGACGATCGCTAAGCCTAACCCATGTCCTTTCCCACTGCCACGCTCTTGGTTTTCAAGTTGTGCAAAAGGTTCGAAAACGCGTTCTACATCCGTTTTCGCGATTCCAACCCCATCGTCTTCGACACAAATGACGTAGTGCTTATGCTGGCACTGAAAACTGAGCGTGATGGTTGTGGCAGCGTAACGACTGGCATTACTCAGAAGATTTTTGACCGCCCGCATCAGTCCGTTTTGGTCAATGAATACCTGTTGCTGTTGCAGATCTTGCGACACCTCAAGGTTGATGATCAAGTTGGGATGCTCAAGGGTGAAGTGTTCGACTTCTTGCTTTAAGCAGTCGGCGAAATGGCACTGTGAGAATTGGTTAATATCTGCGACTCGATTGTAGCGGGCCAACACTAAATTCTGATTGATGAGATGGTCGAGATCTTCAATGCTCGAGTCGATAGTACGGCGATATTTTTCCCTCTGAGCTGCCGATGTTTGTTCGTCATCCAGCATTTCGAGGGCAAAGCGCAATCGGTACAGAGGCGTGCGCAAATCGTGGGCGATGGCATTGGTCAGCTCTCTTTGGCCTGCGATTAAATTCTCGATATTGTCTGCCATTTTGTTGAATGAAAAGCTAAGTTGGGATGCGACCGTCATTTTGCATTCTTTTGCTCGTCGTGACAGATGCCCACGCCCAAATTCATTGGCAGTAGCGACAAGCTGTTTTAAGTCGCGCCACAACGGGAAGATCCACAGTACCAGAGCAAGTGAGATCAATAAGAAAAACAGAACGCCAATGGCTGAGGTTAACTTCAGCTGAGTGGTTTGCGATAGGTCGTCTTGTACATGTAGCCATAGCCCAGGCTCAATGGCGGCGAGTAACTCAACTTGTCCCATGTTGTTCACGTAGCTCACGGGGCCATTGATGGTTTGTTTAAGAGCAGACAGGGCGTCATCGGATAATTCAGACTGTGTTTTTAACCGAATTGAGAAGGGAATCAACTGATTTTGCCTTGCCAGATCGGCATCCCATTCTTCCTTCGGGAGTGACCGAAGATGCTCTGCGGCAAGAAATAACGTCCCTCTAGCTTGGTTAAGAACCGCAAGCTCTGTGGATTCATTGAGGGCAAAATAGATGACTCTATCGCTAGAAGCGACACGTTGAATCAGTGCCATAGGGTCACCGTAAAGAAAGGATACTTGCCCATTTTTCAGTGATTCATGCAGTGATTGATCAAACTCGTAGTCAGACAATGAGTCGAGTTTTAATGGGTAGGCGAACTCAGTGGCATAGCGCTGAATGGTGATGTCCCACTGCTCGTTGGGTTGGTTAAGCAGTTTGTTTGACAGCAGCTCAAAATTAACCGAGTAGATCTGCTGATAAAAGTGTTCTGAGAAGGCTTCGTTGAGCCGCTGAATCGGGTTGATTTTCGTGGGAATGATGAGCAGGACAATCGGCACAAAAACCACTAGCCACAAAATAGAAAACGCTCGAATCATATCAAGCCCCTAGTGATGTCATGCAGAGTTGGTATCCAACGCCGCGGATTGTTTTTATCAATTCAGGTTGGTTTGGATCGTCATTGAGCGAACGCCGTAATCGAGAGATTCGTCTGTCAATCGAGCGGTCTAAACCATCATACTCAAACCCTCTAATGTGCTGCGCAATGTCATCTCTTGAGACCACCTCACCAACATTCTTGGCTAATAAAAGCAGTAATTCGAATTCGGATGTCGTGAGTTTGATGGCTTGCTGATTGAGTTCGACACTACGATGCTGCAAGTTGATCGCTAAATCACCAAAGCGAAGCTCGTGCTTAGAGGAAAACTTCCGCTCTTGGCGACGAAGCAGCGCTCTGATTCGCGATAAGAGCAGCCTTGGTTTTACTTGTTTTACGATGTAATCGTCGGCACCCAACTCGAGCCCCATCACTTGATCAATATCGTCATCTAGTGCGGTTTGCATCAATATCATTCCCGTATATCCAGAACGAATCGCTCGGCATACATCCATGCCACTTTGACCAGGTAACATGACATCAAGGATCACGAGATCGGGCTGTTGGCTAAGAATGGTATCCACGGCGCGAATGCCGTCACCGACGATGCTGACGCTGAATTCGTAGTTTTGTAAGAAGTCTTGAATCAACTCTGCGAGTTCATTGTCATCTTCAACTAGGATGATGTGAAAAGTAGGAGTGATGGTCATAGTTCCGCAACAGTGAATCTGTGGTGTGGGAACTATAACCTGAATGAATGACCACCAGTGTGACCGATTGTGACGAAGAGAAAAACTTGTGATGAGTTTTATAAAATAAATGCAAAGGGCAGATGTAACTCGAGCGTGGGTGTTTTTAGGTCAGGCTCTCTAACTCTGCAATATTGTTCAGTGCTTGCTGATTGGTTTTTCCGCACACTACCGGACAAGGCTTAAACTCATGGCAGACTTTGGGACGTTCTGGCTTACCAAACAATTTACACAGATTGTCGTCATTCAATTGGATACACCGAACCCCAGCAGGCTTGCCATTGGGCATTCCCGGGATAAAAGAAGAGATACTGGGCGCAATACAGCACGCGCCGCAACCTAAGCGACAATCCATCAAACTGACCTCGAAATTTGCAAGAGCGGGATATTAGCAAAAAAGCCAAGCGTGATCAGCTCAAACTTTGCCCTTGAATTTTGGAAGTCTAAACGGTATAAATCGCACCCCTGTTTGATAACGAAGTAACACCAATGAGCGCACCATTTTGGCAAACAAAAAAACTAGAGCAGATGACCGAACAAGAGTGGGAGTCTCTTTGCGATGGTTGTGGTAAATGCTGCCTACACAAGCTCATGGATGAAGATACCGATGAAATCTATTACACCAATGTTGCGTGCAGTTTGTTAAATAGTAAGACATGCTCGTGTAAAGATTACCCAAATCGCTTCAATTACGATGAAGAGTGTACCAAGCTGACTCAAGACGATATTGAAGACTTCACGTGGCTTCCTCATACCTGCGCGTATCGTTTGCTCGCCGAAGGGCAGAACTTGCCTGAGTGGCATCCATTGATTACAGGCTCTAAATCGGCCATGCATGCGGCAGGGGAAAGTGTGCGCAACAAAGTGGTCTATGAGATAGAAGTGGTCAATTGGGAGGACCACATCTTAAATCATCCTAACCGTTAATCTCTTTGAAACAGCCGCATTATGCGGCTGTTTTTCTATTTGCTGTTCTTTAACGTTCAGCACGCATTTCTTTTTCTGTTTGTGGTGTACACTTACTGCTATCTACAAAAGAAACAAAGACTTATTGTTTGAGGTTGTCATGCGATTGCTTTCTCACCGTTGTTTAGGGTTACCAAAAGGTATTGTGTTTGTGCTACTGGCGGCCATGCTGAGTTTCTCGGCGTTTGCTGCGCAAGAAGTGACAGAGCCGGTTAAGTCTGAAGCTCAGTTGAACATCGAAACCATCAACTCGGACTTAAAAGATCTCTCCGATGCGCTAATGAATGCCAGTGGCGAAGAAAAAGACGCGTTGCAGCTTAAGCTTTTCCAGAAAAATGAGGATTTAAGAAGCGCTTTATCTGCGGCCATCAATCGAGACTCGATTCCGAAGAATGAGCTCGTTAGACAAGTTGAGATGCAGCAAAAGTATTCCCAAAATGCATCAGTTTTTTTGGAAGAGAAAATCAAAACGCTATCAGAAAAAATCAACACAGCCAAAGAAGAAGAACGGCTGACGTTACTCAATGACTACCAAGAGTTGCAGCATTATCTCGATACCATCATTGAAGCCAACTGGCAGAATATTCAGTGGTTGAAGCAGTTGGGTGTTGATGAAACGCTCGCTGAACAGACGTTTAGTGAGTTAGTGAGTAAACGCTTACGCTTGATATCTGCGTCTGTCGAGTACTTCAATCAGCAGGTGAGTGTCGTTGGCAAGCAGTTAACGGTGAGCCCTGAATCTGAAAAGTCGTCGCTTCAATTGACTCAGTTGGTGATTAAGCAACGCATGAACATCGCGGTCGACAGCTTAAACTCGCTTATCTCGATCGCTGATCAGTTGAATATCGATACGTCTGAGTACAAGCGATTGATCTTTGAGGTGACGGGCAGCATTACCCAGGATTTACTCGACGGGCAAGTCTTGTTGTCGATTCTGTCTAATTGGTCGACCAATATTTGGGATTGGATTGCCAACAACGCGCCTCAGCACCTGTTCCAACTGTTTGTGTTTGCACTACTGATTTTAGCGACCAGCATGGTGGCGAAATTGACTCGCAAAGTCGTGAGTAAAACGGTGATCTCGAAGAATTTAAAACTCTCTCAGTTGATGCAAGAGTTCTTTATTAACATGTCGGGTAACATCGTATGGGTGATTGGTATTCTGGTTTCGCTGTCACAAGTCGGCTTGAACCTTGCGCCAGTGTTAACCGGTTTTGGTATTGCTGGGGTAATTATCGGTTTTGCATTACAAGATACGCTATCCAATTTTGCGGCGGGCATGATGCTGCTGATTTATCGCCCATTTGATGTTGGCGATTTCGTGTTTGCGGGTGGTGTGGATGGTAAGGTGAGCCATATGAGTTTGGTCAATACGACGATTAAAACGTTCGACAACCAAATCATCATCATTCCTAACAGCAAAATTTGGGGGGATGTGATTAAGAACGTGACTCATGAGCGTGTTCGTCGCGTCGATATGGTATTTGGGATCGGTTACAGTGATGACTTGCTCAAAGCAGAACAAGTATTGACTGATATCGTCACCTCGCACCCATTGGTCTTACGTTCACCTGAGCCGAACATTAAAGTGCACACCTTGAATACTTCATCCGTCGATTTTATTGTCCGCCCTTGGGTAAAAACGGACGATTACTGGGATGTCTATTGGGACGTCACTAAGGAAGTGAAACTGCGCTTTGACCAAGAAGGAATTTCCATTCCGTTCCCACAGCAAGATGTTCATTTGCATATGGTGAAAGAGCAAGAGGGATAAACAATAAGAGCGCCACTTAGGGCGCTCTTTGTTATTCGATTTCTTCGAAGAAAGTAATGACGGGTTCACCTTTCAAGACGCCATCAAGCTGGCCGAGTAAGTTTTGCAAATAGGGTTGCTGGCTATGAAAGTCGAAAGCTTCTTGGTCGGCGAATTGTTCTTGAAAAACAAAACGGCCTGCTACGTTTGTATCTTTAAATAAACGGTAAGACACACAGCCTGGCTCATTACGAGTGGGTTCAATTAGCGCTGTTAATAGCGTCTGTAAATCTTGCTCGGCGCCATCTTTGGCGTCAAAAGTCGCGGTTAAATGGATCATAGTCATACTCTTTAAAGATAACGCCCTTGGCGCTGCAAAAACTCGATTTTGTATCCGTCTGGATCGGTGATGAAAAAGAAGGTCGCAAGGTGAGTGCCATTGTGATCGAGCGCTTTGACATCCGATGCGTCAATGCCCAGAGCTTTAATGCGTTTGTGTGCTTGCTCAATATCTTCGACACTTACCGCTAAATGCCCATATCCAGTGCCATGACTGTAGGGTTCTTCTTGGCCGTGGTTGTGCGTCAGCTCTAGCTCGAACCCGGTTTCCGCATTTGCCAAGTAGGTTAAGCTAAAGTCATCGAACATAAACTGGTCTTTGATTTCAAGCTCTAAGGCTTGGCGATAAAAAACGATTGAGCGGGCAAGGTCGCTAACCCTGACCATGGAGTGAATGAGTTTTGTCATAACTGCCTCTTACTTCTGATTTGGGTAGAATACGGGCAGCGAAAACAGATTAGGTAGTACTAGAGTACGACACGGCCATTTTTACGCGAACTCATGCAGTTGCTGTTTTACCTCTTCCATTACATTATTTGGTTGGCGCAGGTAAATGAGGCACGCGCAGCGAAGTAGCGAAGTGAAGTTGCTAATCTCACCGTTGTGCTGCAAGGCTTCGTTGTGAATAGAGCTAATAAAGCGAGGGAGTGACATCTCTTGCTTTGCAGCGATCTCTTCGAGGATTTGCCAAAAGCTGGCCTCAAGTTTAATGCTGGTGGCGTGGCCATCAATGCGAATGGAGCGAGCGACCGTTTGGTAGTTTTCTTGTGGCTGTTGGGAGAATATTTCACACATGTTCGAAGACCTTAGTTATTGCTGGGTCTATTCTTATCTCTCCCTCGCTGAGAGTCAATCACTGCGCCGCAAACAAAAAAACGCCCCGAAGGGCGCTGAGTAGTGCAAGTTGGTGATAATCAGCTTAGTTAACCTGCTGTTTAATGAACTCACCCAGTTCTGAGTGGTGCATGATTTTGGAAACAGGCAGGATCTTTTCAGCGGGTCCCCATGCAAAAACGTTTACCGGAGTGTGAGTGTGTGTTCCTGTTCCCCAAACAATATTTTGCCCAGTAGCTTGCTCTCTTGCTAACAGGTTGCCACGGTCGTTGTATGGGAAGAAGGCGTCAAAGTCGTTGATCGCAGGGACATTCTCTTCCGCTAAGTACTTGTGTTGCGCAAGACGGTAAGGGTTTGGCTTGCTCGCCAGGACGTTTTCCGCTTGTTTTGCGGTAATCGGGAACGCGCTGTTTTGGTTCACAATCTCAGCCAGTTTCTGCGGGGTTTGCTGTGATTTGTCCAGCTTTTGGAATTGGCTGATCATGCCGTAGTAGCTTTGTTTTTGGTTGTATAATCCGTCTAGGATATCAAATGAGCCAAAGTTGAAGTTCGGTGCGTAGTCTCGCTTAGCAAAGGCTTCTCCAGAACGCTTTTGAGGCTTCGGCAAGTTTTGAGACGAGTAACTGAAACCAAACGATCCGGTTTCATGATCCGCAGTGACAATTACGATGGTATCGTCACGATCTTTGGCCCATTGGTATACCGATTCAACCGCTTCATCAAACTTGATCATTTCATGCAGCATGGTGCCTGCGTCATTGCTATGACCCGCCCAGTCGATTTGACCACCTTCTACCATTAAGAAAAAGCCGTCTTTGTCTTTCGATAGAACATCGATCGCTTTCTCAGTCATCTCTTTCAGGCTTGGCTGAGTGCGTTTTGTATCCGCTTTTTTGTTGCTGTATGCGATGCCGTCATCCATTCCTGAGTAGGAGAACAAGCCTAGCAATTTGTCACCGTTCGCATCATTGAGCATTGAGCGGTTGAAAGCCAGCTGGTATCCGTCTTGCTGAGCTTCGGTAAGCAGGTTGCGTTCATCTTTACGTTTTGATTTGAGGTAAACGTCACCTTGCGTCAGAGTTTGAAGCGCTTTGTATGTTTCCCCTTTGTCATTGGTGGATTTCGGGATCCAATGGCGTAAGCCGCCAGATAGCATGACATCCACACCTGTCGCCAGCATATCTGACGCAATTTCGTTTTCCAGTGAGCGGTGAGGTTGATGTGCAGCAAAAGCGGCTGGTGTGGCGTGGGTTAAACGAGTATCCGAAACCAGGCCAGTCGCTTTACCTGCTTTTTTCGCTTTTTCCAAAACGGTTTCAATGTGGTTGCCCTGAGAGTCAACGCCAATCACTTCCGAGGCGGTGTATTGACCCGTTGCAAGCATGGTGGCTGAACAGGCAGAGTCGACGACGATCGCGTCTTCAGGATGGGTGAGGGATGAACCAATCACACCCTCTTGAGCCAGTTTGTACAGCGCGGTTTTTTTACCGTTATAGATGGAGTTCGGCGCTTGATTGGCATAGGTCTCAAGCAGGCCAACTTGCTGGGGGCCCATTCCATCACCAATCATCAAAATCACGTTTTTGATTTCCGCTGAAAGTGCGTTGAACGAGAGCGTAGACGTTGCCACTGCGGCAATAACAGGTTTGATTAAGTGCTTCATTGAATTGTCCTTATTTGATAAGCGAGCTGATTAAAGCACTGGTTTGTGTCAACTGTGTTTCGTATTTATGTCATAAATATAAAACTGAGTATTTATTCGATTTTGATTGAAAAGAATGAAAAAAGCCTACGTTCAGTAGGCTTGAGTTAAGGAAGGCTAAAGAAAACTAGTTAGCGGCGTTGAGAACCACTTGATTGAACTCGCTTCGTGCCGTTTGCGCTTGTTCCGATGCTGCTTCTTTGGCATCTTGCGCTTTTGCGACGGCATCAAGCGCAGACTGAAGTTCGTCTTGCAGCTCTTGCGGCAGATGATGATCTGAAAATGCCTCTTCTCCATCATGTTCAAGAGCAAACGCACGGATGCGCTTTTTCACTTTCATCACGTTTGCCAATGCTTGACGTTCTTGTTCCGCCGCTTCTTGGGCTGCGTCACGGCTTCGCTCAAAACGTGCCAGTGCCATGCCTTCCAAAGACCAAGGGTCCATTTCAGGCAGCTCTTCGATATTGATGGTCGGTTCAACGTAATCCTCTTGATGGCGCAAGTCCAACGAGGTGGCACGAACGGCTGAAATCATCAGCATCACCGAGATGCCAAGCAGTGGTAGACCACCAACAATGGCGGCGGTTTGCAGTGTGCTTAAACCACCTAGGAACATTAAAACCGTCGGCAAGAACGAAAGAGCAAACGCCCAGAACATACGGTTCCAGCGCATCGGCTCCTCGGTGACGTTGTTTTGGACCACAGACGCCAAAATGTAAGAGATGGAGTCGAATGTGGTGGCAGTGAAAATGACGCAGAGTAGGGTGAACACCGCAATCACCAAGGTGCCCATTGGTAGCGCATCCAGCATCGAGAAAATGGCTTTGGTTGCCCCTTGTGTATTGAGGATGCTAACCACATCGAGCTCTCCTGATAGCTGAAGTGACAAACCGTAGTTGCCAAGTACCATGAAGAACAAAAAACAGCCCAATGAGCCAAAGAAGATAGAGCCCGACACCATCTGTTTGATTGTGCGGCCTCGTGAAATGCGAGCGACAAACAGGCCCATGCTCGGTGCAAAGACTAGCCACCATGCCCAGTAGAATATCGTCCAATCCTGAGGGAAATGTGTGTCATCAAAACTGCCATATCCCCCGAAAGGCTCTGCCCAAGTCGCCATGACGAAAAAGTTCGACAACATGCGGCCAATCGAGTCTAGACCGGTTTCCAGCATGAAAATGGTAGGACCGACGGCTAGGACAAAGGCGAGTAGGCCCATTGCACCCCAGAAGTTGATGTTGCTGAGGATTTTGATGCCTTTTTCCATCCCCGCATACGATGAGTAAGCGAAGATTGCCGTACAAACTAGCAGAATAGCAATTTGGCTAAGCGTGCTTTGCTCTATCCCGAACAAGAAATAGAGCCCTTCACCAATGAGCGGGGCAGCCAAGCCAAGCGTGGTAGCAGCGCCGCCAAGAAGACCAAAAATAAACAGAACATCCACCACTTTGCCCGCGGTGCCTTGGGTGCGCTCTTCGCCAATCACAGGCATGAGTGCGCTAGACACTTTGAGTACCGGCTGTTTTCGGACATAGAAGAAGTAAGCAATTGGCAGGGCAGGGATAAGGTAAATAGACCAAGCGATTGGCCCCCAGTGGAAGATACCGTATGTCGCGGCCCAGCGAACCGCCTCTTCGCTGCCAGGGTCTAGTTGAAACGGTGGGTTTTGGTAGTAATAGGCCCACTCGATACAGCCCCAGTAGAGGATACTTGCGCCGATACCGCCACAAAACAGCATGGCTGCCCAAGAAGAGGTCGCGAACTCGGGCTTTTCATCAGGGTCGCCAAGTTTGATTTGGCCCATGTCGCTAAATACGACATAAATCATGAAGAAGAAGGCAGTAATACCAAGTGCAAGGTACAAGAAACCGAGTTTGTCGGTCATGAAGGTTTTGGCGACAGCTATCCAATCGGCCCCTTGCTGCGGGAACAAAATGAGAGGGAATACAACGGCAAGCAGAAGGCCTATCGCACCAAAAAAGGTGGGCTTATCTATAAGCGAAAATGCGTTTTTCACGATCTTTTTCCATAAACAAAAACTGGTTGATTATGGAATGCGGCATGGCTCCTCAACAAACGTCATCGTTTGTCGATAAGAGCAATAATTCTAATCGGTTACAGCGTATACAGGGTTACAAAACAGCGAGTAGAATTCCGCCTACAGTTGCCGCTGCGGAAAGGAATTGCCCTGCCGTGTATGAACTATCGTCTTCCTCTTTTATCTTATCGGGGTGATCCATCCCGAGCGCGCCGTGTGCAAAAGACTCGACTTTATCGCCAACCGTCTTCTCGCTTTTGTCTACGTTAGACTCTTTGTCTATTTCCTGTAGAGCCGCCAAGAGCGCTTTGCCTTCTTCTGACAGGGTAACTTTGTTTTGCTCGACTTTCAGTGGTGTCGTAGGTTGTGCGTTATCCATCGGACGTGTCTGAGGCTTAATCTGCTGGGTAGTCGCTAGCTTTGCTGGCTCCATTCCTACTGGCGTCATAGTGAACTCCTTATACTGTCCTTAGCCAATGTATCGGCCGTCCTGTGAAAAACTTGTGCAAAATATGCGTAATTTGTATGAAATTCACACAAGCATAAAGTATGCCTGTTTGGCGGAAAGAGGAGACTGGAAGAAATGTTGACGGGCCACACGGTGAAATAGCCCGCCATAAGGCTTTAGCGACAAGTCAGATTGTCGTTGCGTCCCTTCAATTTTTGGTAGGCTTTCATGCGGTTTTCCATTTGTACATAACGAACCGGAGGCGCGCTCACCAACAAGCGGTAGTCGTCGCCACTGTCAGTGTCGGTGCTTGCCACCGGCGTAATCACCACAACATTTAGATCAGGGTTACGCTTTAAAATGGATGCTTTGGTTCCTAGACCAAGCTCAGTGTGGAACTTGCCTGCGATATGAACGACCTGAGTGCCAGGATGCTGCGCTAAATAAGAGACAATGCTTTCTGCCATGGTTTCATCCCATGTGACTTGAGCGGCAAATTGTTTCTCTGTTTGTTCTGGTTTGCCATGGTGCATTGAAGCCATGAACTTCTCTTTGTATGGCGAGTTTGAGGTATCGATGTCGCTGGCGAGGAATGAGCGCTCTTTGCTCGTCAGTTTATCGAGGTAATCGACACCTTGGCGTCCGATGCAGCGCACAATAGGCTTAGGTGCGTTGGCGGCAATGACGTCAAGGCCGCTTGTTTTGGCAAACTCAACCAATGGGCGATAGTCACTCTCGTAGTTTGGCCAAGCGTTGCCGTTATTGATTAGGACTTGCTCACCAATGGTCCCCGCGAGGTACTCATCCAGCACATTTTGTTTGTCGCGTGAGAATTGCTCCATAGAAAGGGCAATGGTTTTCTGCTCTTGCACCAATTGTCTCAATAGGTCGGTTTGAAAGCGATGAACACCTGCATGAGTGTGCCATTCACCGACTAAGATGACATCAGCGTTGGCCAGTGTTTTTGGCAGTTGAGTCAACGAGACCGGTTGAGCGTCAGGAGAGAGCAAGCTGTAATCATAGAAGGTAGTCGGACGCTGCTCTGGCGTGGTTGAGCAGGCTGTTAGGAAAAGAGTAATAAGCGAAGTCGCGAATAGAGTACGCATTAAAAAGCCTCCAGAAATTAGTGCGTGCATACTACTGGAGGCTTATTGATGTTTCAATAATAATGAGAATTATTATCCATTAACTCTGTTTGCGATAAACGCGCAACATGAAATCCGCCTCACATTCGTACAGTGTAGCCGATTGAAGTTGTTCTCTTAGTGTGTCTGAGGCTTTCCATGCGAACGGCGTCATCTGTAGCAGATCGTAAGCATCACCTTGAGCAAGTGGCATCACGTAGCTGAGCTTTTCTTCTCTCTCTAAGGTGAAACCTAAAATTTCTTCAGGGGCTTCACTATGAAGTCGCACATCTGAGTAGATCGCTTCGCGCAATTGGTAGAGGTGACGCGCTGCTGGTGTCACGGTGATTACAACGCCCTGATCGGTTACTACTCTCGCTAATTCTTCAGCGTTGCAAGGTGCATATATTCGTACAACGGCATCTAAGCTGTTGTCGGAAAAAGGCAGACGATGGCTCGAGGCGACACTGAACGCACAGTTTGTGTAGCGTTTTGCTGCATAACGGATGGCCACTTTCGAGATATCTAGGCCATAGGTTTGTGCATCGGGGTATTTTGCAGTTAAGCGCGTAGCCATTTCGGTAGTGTAATAGCCTTCACCGCAGCCGATGTCCAACAGGCTTGGCGCATCACTTTCTATAAATTCAGCACAAAGCTCAGCGACCTTTTGCTTCATCGGCTGATAGTAGTCCTTTTCCAAAAAGCGTCGGCGCGCTTGCATCATCTCTTTGTTGTCGCCGGGATCTTTAGAGCGCTTATGCTGTACTGGCATCAAATTGACGTAACCTTCTTTGGCTAAGTCAAAGGCGTGATTGTTGACGCAACGAAAGCTACGCTGTGAAAAGGAAAGTGCTTGATGGCATAGAGGGCACTGGTAGTTCATATCATGCTCAATACAGATGTGGGAGCGAGATTTTAACAAAAAGAGGCAACTGAGGCGAAGGAAAAAGAGCCGAATGACTTCGGCTCTTGATGAGGTTAGTGGAAGAAGTCAACTTGCTGCTTCAAGTCTTGCGCTTGCTTTTGAAGCTCTGCAGCACTCTCTGACGTTTTCGCACTGGTGTCTCGGCTTTGGCGGTTAAGTTCATTGATCGAATGCGCACTGGTCGCAATCTCTTGAGAGACTTGTGCTTGCTCTTCGGATGTCGCCGCAATCGCATCTGCTTGGGTTGCAATTGCTTCGACTTGGCTCGCGATGGCTTCCAGTGCATTGCCTGCTTCTTGGGCTTTATCCAAAACTTTATTCGCATTTTGTTGGCTTTGCGCCATCATATTGACCGCATTACTGGTTGACCCTCTTAATTTCTCGATAATGGAGACAACGTCTTGCACTGAGGTTTGAGTTCGATGTGCAAGAGTGCGCACTTCATCCGCGACTACCGCAAAACCTCGGCCTTGTTCTCCAGCTCTTGCCGCTTCAATCGCGGCGTTAAGTGCTAACAAATTTGTCTGCTCAGCGATTTCATCAATCATTTTGGTGACGGTCTGAATGCTTTCGCTATCAACATTGACTTGTTCAATAGCCGCAGCCGATTGATCGAGTTGATCATTCAATTGAGCGACGTCTATGCACACTCCCTCAACGACTTCTAAACCTGATTGGCTATCGGTATTGGCTGAGCGAACGTTTTCAGCAATGCTTTCCACTTGTTGGGCGACAGATTGAGCTGACGCAGCCATTTCTTCGATGGCGGTAACGACTTGCTCTACTTGTTCTTGCTGTAAGTCGGATTGGTCGAGATTGCGCTGTGCATCGCTTACCACGCTGGTGGAGTTTTGCTCTACTTGATCGCTGGTTGAGCGAATTTGGCCGACTAGATTGTCTAGCTGACTGGCCATGTTTGCTACACCAAGATTCAAGTTGTTGATCTCATTGCGTGATTCGCTGCCTGTTTTCGGGATGGAGATACTGACTTCACCTTTAGCAAGTCGACTCATATAACCATTGAGGATGGTCAGTGGTTTGAGTGTCTTGTTGAGCACGAGGGTAAGAATAGCAAATGTGCCAACAGCAACGATCAGAGAAATAATGACGATAATGTTCAGTAATGTGCGGCTGCCTTTTGTCACTTCGCTAATAAAAGTACCGCCTAGCAGTTTCCAATCCCACCCTGGCACCTCAATATAAACAAGGTATTTCTCACCAACGTTTCCATTGCTTTCATAAGGGTAACGGATCAGTCCACTTGTCTGTTCAAATATTTTGTCGAAGGGCTTATTGCCATTGTAGTCCTGAGTGTTTTGAATCGGTGGATCGGTTTCTTTGTTCTTCGGGTGCAGTAGGTAGCGCCCTAAGTTGTCTTTCGCATTGTCTAGAATAATGGTGTATCCGGTGTCACCCCATTTGACGTCTTCCAAAGAGGAAAACAAATTCTGAGTAGCGCGCTCTACGGGGAGTCCGATAAAGGTAATCCCGTTCACCTTGCCATGCACGTCTTTAAGTGGCGCGTAATAAGTAATGAAGCGTTGACCATACAGTTTTATCTGAGCGTAGTACGGCTGACCATTCATAAGCTGTCGATAACCAGGGTGGTCTTGGCCAAGTGTCGTACCTACAGCCCGATTACCTTGTGGGTCTTTAAGGGATGTGGAAACGCGAATAAAATCATTGCCCAGAGGCGCGAAGATGGTGGCAATTGCGCCCGTATCTCGAGTGAAACTATCCACGATATTGGTATCATTGATTAAACTTTCACTGTATTGGGTAATATTTGCAACCTGATGGCCTTGGAAATCAACGGTGTAATCTTCGATAAAAACGCCGGCAAGGTAACCATTGCGAAAAGTCGATTCCAGAACTTTCGCTGTATGCAGATACGCATTGAATTGTCCTGCGATGGTTTTGGCCATAGCCTCAACCTTGGACTGATGCTCTTTAAGGGTACTTTCAAGTAATACATCAGACGCATTGCGGTAAACCAGTACCGATATGCTTGAAAATGCGACCGCCAGACACAAGGTGATCACCAACTTGAGTTGGAAACCGACGCTTTGATTTCTATATTTTTGCAACATGTCGTGTCGTTCCTAGTATTTATAATTGATTGGTTATTATGGAATGTATGCTATCGACTTATATAAATGACTTAATTGATATTTATTAAGTAATTTGTCAAAAGTAGGGCGTTAGCCAACGGCTAGCTAGGAGTAGACCCGAAGAGGAAGTGCTTTATTGCATGAGGGTGGAAATTTTGCCTTGTGTATTTGTTGCGTCCACTGCTCAGTGGATTGTCCTTGAATTGACAAGGAATCCATCAGGTCTCTACAACGTAACCTCCTGATAATAAAACTTAGCCGTTAAGCGAGCAGGAGCCATGGTTGCTCCTGCTGTATGGGTTAGAACGATGTGCGTCGATAATGGCGGTATTGAGGTTGCCAGAAGGTAGTTTCAATCGCGTTGTTCAGTGCAGCCTCTGAAAGGGGAAGCGCCAACCCTTCCTCAATGGCTTGTTTTCCAACTGCGAAGGCAATGTGCTTACTTATCGCTTGTATTTCGTCCAGTGGAGGAAGTATTTCACCTTGGTTGCTTTCGCTATGTCCAGCGCACTCTGCCAAAGCTCGGCTTGCTGCCATTAGCATCGAATCACTGATGCGCGTTGCACTTACAGCCACAACGCCAAGTCCTACTCCCGGAAAAATATAACTGTTGTTACATTGGGAAATCACTCTTGTTTGTCGATGACCATGTTCATCGTAATACTCAACAGGTTCAAAAGGGCTGCCCGTTGCCACGATTGCTTTGCCTTTACTCCAGTTCAGAATGTTGTCTGGTGTACCTTCAACCCGTGATGTGGGGTTAGAAAGGGGTAACACAATCGGTTGGTGTGCGTTATTGCAAAGCAGTTCTATGGTGGTTTGATCAAACAGTCCAGGTTGTCCGCTGACGCCAATGAGTATGCTTGCACTACTTTGCTCGATGACATTGTGTAAGGTCAACGCTTGTTGATTTGACCATGTTGATAAGTCGGCTTTTTTCTGTACTAACGTGGTTTGAAATTCAGCCAAGTGACGAGTGTCTTCGGTAAGGAGTCCTTCACGATCAATCATAAAGAGGTTTTTTGTCGCGACTTGCTCAGTGACACCTTCAGCCATCATTTGACGGATGATTTGCTTGGCAATGCCGCATCCAGCGGAACCAGCACCGACAAAGACAATGCGTTGATCAGAAAGCCTCTCATTTTTACGCCGACATGCGGCCAGCAGGGTGCCAACCACGACGGCGGCGGTACCTTGGATGTCATCATTGAAGCAACAAAGTTGATCTCGATATCGCTCCAGAAGAGGAGTGGCGTTTGACTGGGCGAAGTCTTCGAATTGCAGCAGCACATTTGGCCAGCGTCGTTTCACTGCTTGGATAAATGTGTCGACGAACTCTTGGTATTGGTCTGCTGAAATTCGTGGATGACGCCACCCCATATACATAGGGTCGGAAAGCAGTTCGCGATTATTGGTACCCACATCAAGAACGATCGGTAAGCAGTGAGCTGGGCTGATCCCACCGCATGAGGTATACAGCGCCAATTTGCCAATAGGGATACCCATGCCACCAATGCCTTGGTCTCCTAATCCAAGAATCCTTTCACCATCGGTCACAACTATCACTTTGATGTTTCGTTTGGTCGCGTTTTGGAGCATGTCATCAATTAAGTGCTGCTCGGGATAGGAGAGCAGTAAGCCACGCTTGCGGCGATAGATTTTTGAGAATTGCTCACACGCTTCTCCGACGGTCGGGGTGTAGATGAGTGGCATGATCTCTTCGAGATGTCGGTTGATCAAGTGGTGGAAGAGGGTTTCATTAGTGTCTTGAATGTTGCGCAGATAAATGTGTTTCTCTAGTGCGGATTGAAACGAGCATAGTTGCTGGTAGGCACGTTCCGATTGAGATTCTATGGTTTCTACCGTATGGGGTAGGAGTCCTACCAAGTTGAACTCTTGGCGCTCTTTTCGTGTGAAAGCACTGCCCTTGTTGAGAAGTGGGGTTTCAAGCAGAGCGGGCCCAGAAAATGGAATGTAGAGAGGGCGTTTGTCAGTCATAGTTGGTTACATCTTTGAGCTAGGAAGGTGCCTAACTGAAACGCTAGGCACCTTGAGTGGGACAATTTCGCTGTTATAGGTTAAATATCAGTGGGAGTAGCGTGATACTTGCAATAGTGATCAGCGCGATGGCGACGATATTGAGCAAGAAGCCTGCACGAATCATGTCGCCCATTTTCAATTGACCCGAACCAAAAACAATCGCATTTGGTGGTGTCGCGACTGGCATCATGAAGGCGCAACTTGCGGCGATCGCAGCCGGAATGACCCACACCATCGGGGTGCCAGTAATCGACTCCGCGACAGGACCAAGGAGTGGTAGAAACCCTGCTGCAGTTGCTGTGTTGCTGGTGATTTCGGTTAGGAAAGTGATCAGAGCCGTGACAATCAATATGCCCATTACCAGTGAAATGGTATCTGCGCCTTGAATTTGCAGAGCAATGTACTCAGCAAGTCCAGATGACTTAATTTTGGCTGCCAAAGCTAGACCGCCACCAAATAGAATTAAGATACCCCAAGGCACACTTTTCGCCGACTCCCAATCGAGTACACGTTGGTTGCTGCCCGATTTGACCGGAAGGGCGAACAGTAAGATCGCTGCCATCATTGCCACTCCCGTGTCTGATAGACCAATTCCCGTTGCCTTCGCGATGTAAGGACGGAAAATCCAACCGAGTGCAGCGAATGCAAAGATGAACAATACTTTCTTCTCGCCCGCTGACATTGCGCCTAGCTTGTCGAGTTGGTCCTTAAACACGGACTTAGAGCTTACCTCGCCAGTTTGATCGACTTTGTAGCTAAATTTGGTCAACCACAGCCAAGTGAATACCAGCAGCACTATAGAAAGAGGCAGGCCAAGCATCATCCATTGGCCAAAACCAATCTCAATGTTGTAGCTATCGGATAAGTAAGCCGCCATCAACGCGTTTGGTGGCGTACCAATGAGGGTGGCAATACCACCGATGCTAGCGCCGTAAGCAATCGCGAGGAGCATCGCTTTGCCGAACTGATTGTTGTTCGGGTCGCGGTCGGTAACGATCTTAATCACCGACAGGGCGATAGGGAGCATCATCACTGCGGTTGCAGTATTCGACATCCACATTGATAGAAACGCCGTGACCAACATAATCCCCAATACCTGAATGCTGGGTTTGCTGCCTGCGTAGAGCATGGTTTTGAGGGCTATTCGACGGTGTAGGTTCCAACGCTCCATGGCGATAGAAATGAGAAATCCGCCCAAAAATAGGAAAATTAGCGGGTGAGCATAAGGCGCGGCGACCTGTTTGATACTGGCGATGCCAGCTATAGGGACCACAACCAGAGGGAGTAGTGAGGCGGCGGGAATGGGGACCGCTTCCGAGATCCACCAACTCGCCATCCAAAATGCTAAACCTGCAGTGCGCCAAGCATCGACACTTAGCCCTGCTACAGGCGGTTCCATCACTAGGGTCGCGAGCATAACCAAAGGTCCGAGGCATAACATGAACCATGGTGTTTTTTTATTATTTTCACTCATTCTTTCATCCTTTAATAACACCAATATTGCACTTGGTGAGAGGTTTTAAATAGGCTGCTGCTTCCGAGCAGACCTCCTGTAGTGCAAGAGTGTTGCCAGATTGTGAAAATAATATTTATTTTAATTAAAACATGTACTTGTGTGTCATTTGGTTTGTCGATTTCGATTCTTTGTGCGGATTTTCACACAAATATAAAAGTGTATTTATCACCTTTTCCACACTCAAGGTGTGATGAACTTATTGCGTTCTATACCGTATTTGGACACTTTATCGTAGAAGGTTTTCCGTGGCAGTTTTAGCAACGAGAGCGCCTCTTTGACTGACCCTGAGGTTTGACTCAAGGCTTCCTCAATCAGTGCGCATTCATAAAAGGCGACCTTCTCTGCAAGCGACAGATCATCCGCTGGCATTTCTAACGCGCTGGTTTGGCTTAGCTCCAGTGGTAGACCGAGTAAAACATGCCTCTCTGCAATGTTCCTTAACTCGCGTACATTACCGGGCCAGTCGTAGCGCATGAGTTGTTCAAGCTCTTCACTTTTCAATGATCTTAATGGTTTATGAAATCTTCCGGCGGCTATCGAGCTAAAATGCCTAAACAAGAGTGGAATGTCTGCTTTGCGTGCCCTGAGAGGCGGGATATGAATGGTAACGAGATTCAAGCGATAGTAGAGATCCGAGCGAAAGAGTCCTTCGCCTGCCATCGCTAATAAATCGACCTTGGTAGCGGCGACAAATCGAATATCAAGATTGATCGCTTTGTTGCTGCCTACGGGGGTCACTTTGCGCTCTTCGATGACCCGCAGGATCTTAACTTGCATAGCCAGTGGCATGCTTTCGATTTCATCGAGAAAAACGGTGCCTCCTTGGGCAAATTCAAGTTTGCCAATGCGATTAGCATCCGCGCCTGTGTAGGCACCTTTGCGGCTGCCAAAGAGCTCGCTCTCTATTAAGTGCTCGGGCACGGCTCCACAGTTGATGGCAACAAAGTTTGCTTTGCAGCGCTGCTCGCTATGCTCATGGAGATAACGCGCGACCATCTCTTTGCCTGCGCCAGTTTCCCCTTGAATTAATACATCAGTCGGGGTGTCGACGACCGTATTGAGAAGTTGCATCATCTTTTGCATTTCGGGCGTGTCACCGAGAATTTGTGGTCCCGTTTTTGCGCTCTTTAGGTAGTTTTTTAAATGGCGGTTCTCTAACACCAGTTGCCTTTTTTCTACCGCTCTGCTCACGCTGTCGAGCAAGGTTTCATTGATTGGTTTTTCGAAAAAATCGTAAGCACCTTCTCTAAGTGCTGTAACTGCGATTTGCACGTCGGCATAGCCAGTCAGCATTATCACCGGAATATCGGCGTCGATGGTTTGAATCTGCTTTAGAACGTCTAAGCCATGCAGTTGAGCCATGTTGAGATCGGTAATGACGATACCATCAAAATCTTTGTTGATGGCTTTCAACGCATCTTCACCGCGCTCATAAGCTTGAGTCAGGTAGCCTTCAATGCTGAGAAGTTGAGATAGAGAATCACGAATGATTTGCTCATCGTCAATAATGATGATGTGGGCTTGTTTAGTCGTTGGCATCTGTTTTTCTTTTTAACCTCAATGTGAAGGTTGCCCCTTGATGGTCGGCGTTGTTTTGAGCGGTGAGAACGCCACCAAATGACTCGATAATGTTCTTTGATATCGCTAAGCCTAACCCCAGGCCAATGTCGGATTTGGTGGTAAAAAAAGGTTCGAAAATAGACTCGATGGTTTGTAGATCGATACCTGTTCCAGTATCCGAGAGGGTTATGTCTACCCACTCCCCATTTTCTTGGGCTCGAAGAGTAATACTTTTTTCATCGCTTTCAGCCATGGCTTCTACGGCATTAGAGAAAAGGTTGACTAACACCTGCTCGAATTTGAGCGTCTCACCCCAAACCTCATAGCTAACGGGTTCGATGTCAGCCGTAACGTTCTGATTGTTAATCTTGGGGCCTACAACGATAAGGGCATTGTTGATACAGGTTTGTAGTGAGCACCAGCCTAGCTGATGTTCACTGGCACGACTAAATTGCTTGAGCTGGGAGACGATGCGGTGAACTCGTGTAATTAGAGATTCAAGCTTGGCGATATTTTCACAGGCTGGTTCGACCATACCCTTGCTTAGCATCCGTTTGGTGCTAACTAAGTAGGTGCTCATCGCGCTAAGAGGTTGATTGATTTCGTGGTTAATACTCGCCGATAGTTGGCCAATGGTCGCCAGTTTGGTTGATTGAACCAGTGCATGATGGGCTTGTTCTAGCTGGTGGGTGCGTTGAGTGACCTCTTTCTCCAATGAGTTGCGGGTATAAATAAGTTGTCTGTAGCCCGCCAATCGGCGAAAAACGAAAATGCCGACTCCTATCACTGTGAAATAGCTGAGTGTGGCGAGTATCAAAGCGACTTGTACTTTTTGATGAGTTTGGCTTATCGGTCTCAACACCACTAACGTGAAGTCGAGTAAATCTAGCTGTGTTTCGCCAAATACGTACCGGGATTGAGTGTTTGGTGAGTGCTCAAGCCACCATATGTTACCATCAAGGTAGGCGGTGGATTCTTGGGAATTTGGGATTCGTTGCTGCTTGAGGTCAAGGTATCGATAGGTCGCTTGAATGTCTTTCCAAGAATAATCTTCGCTCTCCCTAAGTTGTTTTAACCGCCAGTAGGGGTGGTTAGAGATAAACACGACTTCATCTCGGCCGAACACCATAAACTTGGTACTGGTTTCACCAGCAAGCCATTCAGTATCTTGCTCAAACTTGTCGATATCGACTTTGACCGCAATCGCTCCGATGATTTCCTCCTCGCTGTAAATCGGAGCCGAGAAGAATATACCTCGCTCTCCAGAACGAAGCCCAAGAGCGTAGTCGACCCAACGTTTTCCTTGCATCGCTCGATAGAAGTAGGGGCGAAAAGCGTAGTTGGAACCAATATAGCTGTCGTTTGAGTTGTAGTTACTTGAGGCAATCACATCGCCAGCGGCATTGAGCACATAAACATCGCTCGCGCCGCTGGTTTTCTGTATGTCGCTTAACACTTTGCTCAGCGCCAAAGCAGCGGTGTCCTGCTGTAGGGCTTGCCGGATTCTGTAGTGGCTAGTCAACAGATCAGGAATGTGCTCATAACGCTCGAGTTGAGTGTTGAAGTATTGCCCAACATTGATAGCTTCCATTGAAACCTGTTGGTTCAAACGCTGTACCCAATATCGCTCTGTGGCAAAAGCGGTAATAATCAATACAAGGACCAACCCTAATGATAAAAGGGCAATCCAGCTATAGAGCTTACGTGGCTTATACATTCATTCGAATCCGTCCGAATATAAGAAAAGTGGCACCTGGATATACGGAACAGGTAACCTATATTGAGGCAAAGTATAATGACAAGAATATAAAGAGGAACGCGAAAAAAAGATAGGCGTATATTGTTACGTCTTGAGAATGAGCTTGGTGGAAAAGAAAGGCAGGTTGTTCGACCTGCCAATCAAGGAAAAGATTATGCTGAGATTTTGGTGATTAGTTGATGACGCTCACCAGGCTGTAAAGTCTTACCTTGCTCGAGACTTGGAGCATGCAGAGTCGATTCCACACATAGGAAGGTTTTATAGCCATCGTCTTGCATGTCACCCATGCTTTCTGCGCCTGCCGCCCATGGATTCCAAAGTACAGCAGAGTTATGACCTTGGTTTTCAACGCTGATTGTACGGGTACCATCAGCAACATTGATTACCGATTCAGGCTTGGTGTATACGCGGTCGATGGTATCAGTCAGGACTAGTTCGTCACCGCCTTGGCAAACTTTATTGTCGAGAAGGCTATCGATGTACTCTGCGCCCATACCTGTGGTTTTAGTTGTTTCAATGTCAGCAACGTTTAGGTAGGTATGAAGTGCGCCAGAGAATGTCCAGGGTTGCTCGTCGGTGTTAATGACATCTAGAGTTACTTTTAACTCATCACTGATTTCAACCAATAAGTGAGCTTGGAACTGGTGCGGCCAAACAGAGAAAGTGGATTCTGATGTCATCAAACCGAGTTCAATAATCACACCGTGTTCATTTTCTCGGTGTTCAAGCAACGTCCACTCGCTGTTGCGTGCAAAGCCGTGAGCGGGTGCTGCAATGCGTCCAAACCAAGGCCAGCAGACAGGAATACCACCTCGAAGAGCCGCCTTTCCATCAAAGATTGCTTGTTCGCTCATCCAAATCAGATCTTCTTGACCTTCAGGCTTAAATGAAATGACATGCCCGCCGTGTAAAGCGATACCAGCTGTTGCTTTTTCATGGATGACGCGAACAACTTTAACTTGGTCAACTTCAACGATCGTGACGTTGTCCGATAGTACAGTAAGGGCAGGGAGAGTTTTCAAATCCATGTATGTTTCCTATCGCAGGGAGAGCTTAGCTTGAAAGCATGCTCTCAAATTCCAGATACAAAAAAGGCGACTCGAGAGCCGCCTTTTACAAGATTCTGCGCTAAACGCTTATCTTAAAGTAATAATTACTTAGAGATGTGAGCGATTAGGTCTAGAACTTTGTTTGAGTAACCGATTTCGTTGTCGTACCAAGATACAACTTTAACGAAGTTGTCAGTTAGAGCGATACCAGCTTTAGCATCGAATACTGAAGTTTGAACTTCACCGATGAAGTCTTGAGAAACAACTTGGTCTTCAGTGTAGCCTAGAACGCCTTTTAGTTCGCCTTCAGAAGCTTCTTTCATTGCTGCACAGATAGCTTCGTAAGATGCGCCTTTCTCTAGGTTAACTGTTAGGTCAACTACAGAAACGTTAGCTGTTGGTACGCGGAAAGCCATACCAGTTAGTTTGCCGTTTAGTTCTGGAAGAACAACGCCTACAGCTTTAGCAGCACCAGTTGAAGATGGGATGATGTTCTGAGAAGCACCACGACCACCGCGCCAGTCTTTAGCAGAAGGACCGTCTACAGTTTTTTGAGTAGCTGTAGTAGCGTGAACTGTAGTCATAAGACCAGAAACGATACCGAACTTGTCGTTAAGAACTTTAGCAACAGGTGCTAGACAGTTAGTAGTACAAGAAGCGTTA
Source organism: Vibrio sinaloensis (assembly GCF_000808535.1). GTDB lineage: Bacteria > Pseudomonadota > Gammaproteobacteria > Enterobacterales > Vibrionaceae > Vibrio > Vibrio sinaloensis_D. The sequence goes on along the minus strand of NZ_JWLV01000013.1, from coordinate 50,609 downwards.
GAAACGATGTCTTGACCTTCGTAAGTAGAGTGGTTAACACCCATTACGAACATTGGAGTCGCGTCTTTAGAAGGACCAGTTAGAACAACTTTCTTAGCGCCAGCTGTGATGTGCTTACGTGCAGTCTCGTCAGTTAGGAAAAGACCAGTTGCTTCAGCTACAACGTCAACACCGATTTCGTCCCATTTTAGGTCTTCTGGGTTGCGCTCAGCTGTAACGCGTACAGTTTTACCGTTAACGATTAGGTTACCGCCTTCAACTTCAACAGTACCGTTGAAACGGCCGTGAGTTGAGTCGTACTTAAGCATGTATGCCATGTAATCTACATCGATAAGATCGTTAATACCTACTACTTCGATGTCTGCGCGCTCTTGCGCTGCACGGAATACGAAACGACCGATACGGCCAAAACCGTTAATACCTACTTTGATAGTCATTATAGTTGCTCCACAACTTAATTTCTGATTAAAGATAACTGGTAGTAAAATTACAGAATCCAGTCAAAATCTGCAACAGATAATCGGACTTAACTTGTTTAAAGTCAAAAAAAAGCGTCGCTTTTTTTCACAATTAGTCGCAAATGGTTATGTTTTGAACGGATTACTGGTTTTTTCCCTAACCAGTTGACGTAAAATAGTTCAGATGTTTACAGCGCTGCTGAAAGTTTAATCATCCTGTTATGGTGTCAAAGTATGTGCTACAAAAGTGTTTATTCGCAAGTTTTTCGCGAAAAAAGTCATAACTAAAAATGAGAACATGGAGATCTAATCCAGTGAAACATAAGGTAGAAAAAGTCGTTAAGCCTGATGAATACTGGCGTGAGGCTTTAACAGAAGAGCAATTTCGTGTGTGTAGAGAGCAGGGGACAGAGGCGCCGTTCTCTGGGAAACTGCTCCACAATAAACAGACAGGTGTCTATTCATGTACGTGTTGCCAAGCCCCTCTGTTCCAGTCAGATAACAAATATGACTCAGGTTGTGGGTGGCCAAGTTTTGATGCCCCTATAAATGATAGTGCTATTCGCTATTTAGAAGACTTAAGTCACGGAATGGTGAGAACAGAGATACGCTGCGCAGCATGCGATAGCCACTTAGGTCACGTTTTTCCCGATGGACCGAAGACAACCGGTGAGCGATTCTGTGTAAACTCAGTGTCGTTAATTTTCAACAATTCATAAAAAAGCGGTGATTTAATCACCGCCGTTTGTTTTATCCTTTCAACTGTCTTGTTGGAATCTAGGCACCTGCTCTTTTTTAAAGGTGCCTTGTTCTATCGATTCCTTAAGTTGCTCTGCAATCTGTTCCAACTGTTTGTATTTACCGCTCTCAAAACCATACAAAAGCTGCAGTTCTTGTTCTGTTGCGATAGGAACACCAAAATCACTGGCAACCATCGCCCAAATATAAGCTTCTTCCCGTTGGTTCATTCGGTAGGTAATACTTGCCAATGATTTGAACACCTCATTGTTGATATTAGTTCGATTAGTCAATTCGAGCGCTCGCAGCAGCAATTGACGTGTTTTGAATAGATCACGGCTCGTGTAGAAGGTCGCGAGTGCATATTGCATCTCTGCGGTATCGAGTTGAGGGCTGCCTTCTAGTTGCAAAAACGCGCGTTTTGCTTGGTCACTGCCTATCCGGCTCCATAAAAAGTAGAGCGCATCTGGCGATGAGGACTTTGATAGGTCGTCAGCGATAGTCTCTAGATCGCTGCCCGCGTTCACTAGGGCTTGGAATCGTCTTTGTTTGAGTTCTGTTTGGTCGATAGCTTGAATCTGAGAAGCGAGCTCTAAGCATTTTTTATACTCCGCAACCAGTTCATACTCTTTTATTTTGTTTACTGGTGTTGGATTCTTAAGTACTTCGAATCGATGCCAAATCAAATCAGTTCTTGGTAATCGGCATTGGCCATCGTCCATGTTTAAGCGTTCGCATTTTAGCCCTGGGTTGCTCTCACAAAGTTGTTCTGTATTTTGTCGGCCTTCAAAACAGCCAACCAAGGGAAGGGTTAAAAGGCTGAGTGTAAGAGCATATCGTTTTTTCATAGTTTGGTCGCTTGTGATCCGTTAGACTTATTTGTTGTTCTTTCCTTGACTCAGGAGTGTAGCTCGCTATGTTCACTGCTGTTCGATTTATATTAAGGATACACCATGGACGCAAAGCAGTTAATTGATGCCATCACACCTGAGGCTTATGAGCGTCTACTTTTTGCTGTTGAAACAGGAAAGTGGCCTGAAGGTACGGTATTAACCCAAGAGCAACGAGATTCATGCATGCAGGCAGTGATGATGTATCAGTCAAAGCACAATAGTGACGCTCAGCATATGACAGTGGCTCAAGGTGGGGAAATTAGCTTTAAATCAAAATCAGAATTGAAAAAGCAGTTTCAACCCGAGCAACAAGACATTGTGCGAGTTAATCCCAATAAACAGTAGTGTAAAAAGGCAGGAAGGTTCCTGCCTTTTAAATTATTAACCGCAGCACTTTTTAAATTTTTTCCCGCTACCACAGAGACATGGGTCATTGCGGCCGACTTTAAGGCTAGACACTGTCTGAGAGAGACGCTCGTCTTTTTCCTCTTCTGGGAAGGTGCCATCGATGTAATACCACTGGCCATTTTCTCGCAGGAAGCGTGAACGCTCTTCCATGCAGTATTCATGACCATCCTGATAAAACCGTGCTTTGAAAGTGACAAAGCCTTCATCCTCGTTGTGACCTAGCTCGGTTGATATGACTTCCAAACCTCGCCAGTCCCCGTATACCGATTCTGCTATTTCATCTCGCTGGGATTGCGCATTGCAGCTAGGGTGGTAGGTGTCAACCACGAAGTCGACCAATTGTTTCACGTGAGCAGAGTACCTTGAGCGCATCAGTTGTTCAGGCTGTTGTGCAAGGCTTGGGTCAAGGTGAATAGGCTCACAGCATTGCGCGTACTCTTGCATGCTGCCACAAGGACATAGAGACATGTTTACTCCAAGTTTTATCGTTGTACGGCGAGAAGTTCAGCGGTCCATTTAACGGACTTCTCGTAACTTTCGCTCAGTGCAGGTTGATCTAATTTTAGCACGGAGCAGTACTGAGAGACGTCATCCCATTGTGCTCTCTCATAAGCACGGATTAGCCCAAGTAGTTGCCCAAGTTCGCCGGCACCGTCTGTCAATGCGAGTTTGATTGACTCCTCGACGGGAACCTCATTAATGATTTGCTCGATTGGGCGATCAAGTAAGCTATCGAGTAGAGAAAACATCCCCATCAAAAAGGCTTGTCCAGCTTCGAGCTTTGGGCTTAATGAGCGGGAAAGTAATTCGCAATGACGAGCCCGTTGAATTGACAATCCATACAAGTAATCGGGTTTGTGTTCTTGGGTAGAAGCCAGCGCCACCAATGAGATGAACTTGCGAAGCTTGTCTTCTCCTAGGTAAACCAATGCCTGCTTAAACGATTGAATCTTGTTGCTAACAAGTGCAGAAGAGTTGACGTAGGTGAGCAGTTTATAAGACAAGGTGACGTCTGTGCTGATCAGTGATTCGACGTTGGCATAGTTGATCTCTTGATGGGAAATTTCCGTCAACAGTTGCACAACAGTCATAAATGACGGCTCAAGCGACTTTCTTTGAATCATCTCAGGCTTGCTGAAAAAGTATCCTTGAAAGTAGTCAAAACCCATTTTCTTGGCTCTAGCGAATTCCTCGTGGGTTTCTACTTTTTCAGCCAAGAATTGAATGTTGCTATTTGAGAACCGATCAATAAACAGCTGTGCTTTGTCCAGCGAAATCGCTTGAATATCAAACTTTATGATGGATACAAAAGGCAGAAAAGCTCGCCATTCTTTGGAGGGAACAAAATCGTCGAGTGCGATTTTATAGCCGAGCGCAGCCATCTCTTTGACTGCGTCTAACAAGTCGCTTGTAGGTTCGCAATCTTCAAGAATCTCAATCACCAAACTGTCCGCAGGGAACAATGTTGGCACCTTATTGATCAAACTTTGATAGGGAAAGTTCACAAACCCAAGTTTGTCGCCTAAGGTGGCGTAATGCGTAGAGAGAAAGTGGTCGGAGAGTAATCGACTGGTTGCGTGCTCAGGGTCAATCGCGGGAAATGTATTTTTGGGTCCGTCCCTAAAAAGTAGCTCGTAACCAACCGTTTTTTTGGATTTATCAAGTATAGGTTGTCTTGCAATGTACGAATATTTCAAGGTTAATGCCGCGCTCAATGAATAGGTTTACGACTCGCAGCAGATATTCTGCTGCATAAAAAATATCAGAGCTGATTGAGAAAAATCAATCGTTTAGTCGGTGCTGAACGGTCTAGTTTGCAGTTCGAAGGATTCTTTATCGTAGCTCAACACGGAACCTTGAGTGTACCAATCCCCTAATACAATTCTAGTATTTGTCGTACCACTTCTATCAAATGTGTGAACCATAGGGCGGTGAGTATGGCCATGGATCATCAGATCAACACCATGAGCTGCCATTACGCGTGCGACTTCACTTTGAGTCACATCCATGATCTCTAACGATTTGGTTTGCTTGTCATCTTTAATATCTGACTGAACCTTAGACACGATCTTCTTTTTGATGAACATCGGAATGCGATTGAACACCCATTGGAGCCAAGGTTGGTGAACTTTCTCTCGATATTTTAGGTAATTGACATCGCGGGTACATAATGTGTCGCCATGCAGGACAACGGCCTTTCTTCCGTATAAGTCTATCGTCGTTTCATCACCAAGCAGAGTAACACCCGTTTGTTTAGCAAAGCGTTTCCCCACGAGAAAGTCACGATTTCCTTGTGTGAAGAAGACAGGAACACCGTTCTCTGTGAGCCTCTTAAATTCTTCGCGGATGGTGGAGGCAAAGTCGGACTTGTCGTCATCGCCAATCCAAAACTCAAACAAATCGCCCAATACGTATAGGGCTTCTGCATGAATCGCTTCTTCTCGCATGAATTTGCGGAAACAAGCATTGATCTCAGGAGTAGAAGGGGACAGGTGTAAGTCGGAGATAAATAGTGTTGTCATGGGTGAGCTTACCTAAAAGAAAAGGAAGAGCGCGAGGCTCTTCCTAACTACCGTTATTCTTCGATAGTTGTGCCTGTGATTAGCACATCTTCTAGAGGTACGTCTTGGTGCATGCCGTATGAACCAGTGCTAACACCTTTAATTTTGTTAACGATGTCCATGCCTTCAACCACTTCACCGAATACACAGTAACCCCAACCATCTAGGCTTTCGCTACGGAAATCTAGGAATGTGTTGTTGTTTACGTTGATAAAGAACTGAGAACTTGCTGAGTGCGGTTCCATAGTACGAGCCATTGCTAGTGTACCCACTTTATTGCTCAGACCGTTATTTGCTTCGTTCTTGATTGGAGCGCGAGTTGCTTTCTCACGAAGGCCAGACTCCATACCGCCACCTTGAATCATGAAACCATCGATAACACGGTGGAAAAGAGTGTTGTCGTAGAAACCATCACGGCAGTACTGTAGGAAGTTCGCGCTTGTTTCTGGTGCTTTCTCTTCGTTTAGCTGAATTTTGATGTCACCAAAATTAGTGTGAAGGGTGATCATGACTATGTCCTTTACATATGGTTTTTGATTTGAACCCAAGATTCTATCTTAACTTTTATGACATTAATACGTGAAAAGTGAGGGTTGAGACTTGAGTATCGGTGTTATTGACGGCTTTTTGCGCATTCGAGGGATTACCTTAGCGAAGACTAGTTGATATACTGGCACACTATTTTATTTCACCTAATTATTAGATAGAGATCATGTTAAAGATATACAACACACTCACGAGACAGAAAGAGGAATTCAAACCAATCACTGCCGGCAAAGTAGGCATGTATGTCTGTGGGGTAACCATCTACGATCTCTGTCATATCGGTCATGGTCGCACATTCGTTTCATTTGATGTGGTTTCGCGTTACCTACGTTACTTGGGCTACGATCTTACGTTCGTTCGCAACATTACCGACATCGATGACAAAATCATTAAGCGTGCGAATGAAAATGGTGAGTCATGCGACTCGCTAACCGAGCGTTTAATCGGCGAAATGCACGCTGACTTTGACGCGCTAAACATGAAGCGTCCAGACGTAGAGCCTCGCGCGACGGAGTTCATCGCAGAAATCATCGAGCTGGTTGAAAAGCTGATTGAGCGTGGTTTTGCATACGTTGCAAGCAACGGTGATGTGATGTTTGAAGTGAAAAAGTTTGACGAATACGGCAAGCTATCGAAGCAAGACCTTGACCAGCTTCAAGCGGGTGCACGTGTCGATGTGGAATCGGCGAAGCGCAGCCCGCTAGATTTTGTGCTTTGGAAAATGTCTAAACCAGGAGAGCCTACGTGGGAGTCGCCTTGGGGTGCAGGTCGTCCTGGTTGGCATATCGAGTGTTCAGCCATGAACTCGTCTATTCTGGGCAACCACTTTGACATTCATGGCGGTGGTTCAGACCTTCAGTTCCCGCACCATGAAAATGAGATCGCTCAATCTTGCTGTGCTCATGGTACAGACTACGTGAACACGTGGATGCACAGTGGCATGGTGATGGTCGATCGTGAAAAGATGTCTAAGTCACTTGGTAACTTCTTCACAATTCGTGATGTACTAGGTCATTACGATGCCGAAACGGTTCGCTACTTCCTAATGTCTGGCCACTACCGTAGCCAATTGAACTACAGCGAAGAGAACCTTAACCAAGCCCGCGCTTCTCTAGAACGCCTATATACTTCACTTCGTGGTTTAGATGCATCTGTAGACGCCGCTGGCGGTGAAGAGTACGTGACACGCTTTACGGATGCGATGAATGACGACTTCAATACACCAGAAGCGTATTCAGTTCTGTTCGATATGGCTCGTGAGATCAACCGTCTTAAAACAGAAAACCTCACAGCAGCGAGTGCATTGGGCGCATTAATGCGTGAACTCGCTGACGTGATCGGTATTCTCCATCAAGATCCAGAGGCCTTCCTAAAAGGTGATGCAGGCAATGACGATGAAGTAGCTGAAATTGAAGCTCTCATCAAGCTGCGTAACGATTCGCGTGCATCAAAAGATTGGGCTAATGCTGATATGGCGCGCGATAAGCTTACTGAAATGGGTATCGTACTTGAAGATGGCCCAGAAGGAACGACTTGGCGTCGTAAGTAAGCGTTAAGCATTTATAAGGGCTGTTCATTCAGCCCTTTTCTTTAGTTTTTATATATTTCTAAACAGGAAACCCCAGTGGCTCAGATGTACTTCTATTACTCGGCAATGAATGCGGGTAAATCAACCACTCTTCTTCAATCATCATTTAATTACCAAGAGCGCGGTATGACACCAGTCATCTTTACTGCAGCACTCGATGATCGTTACGGAGTTGGAAAAGTTAGCTCTCGAATCGGTTTGCAGTCAGACGCGCAGCTATTTAATGGTGAAACGGATCTTTACAAAGAAATCTCTGCTCTTAACGAAGTCGAAAAACGTCACTGTATTTTAGTGGATGAATGCCAGTTTTTATCGAAAGAGCAGGTGTATCAACTTACGGAAGTGGTGGATAAACTCCATATCCCTGTACTTTGCTACGGCTTAAGAACGGACTTTCTCGGGGAGCTTTTTGAGGGGAGTAAATATCTGCTGTCATGGGCAGACAAACTGGTTGAGCTAAAAACCATTTGTCACTGTGGTCGTAAAGCAAACATGGTTATCCGTACCGACGAGCATGGCGTGGCGATTGCGGAAGGTGATCAAGTTGCGATTGGTGGCAATGACCGATACGTGTCTGTATGCCGTGAGCACTACAAAGAAGCACTGGGTAAATAGCTTAAGAGTCAGAGGGCGCCTAAGTAGGTATTATTCCACAAGCCGCTAAATCGATATTGCCACCTAGTGATGAGTGATCCGAATTTGGCGCATGCATGTTGCATAATACCTACTCAGAAGCCCAATCATGTTCATCTGACGAGACGGGCGCATAAATGGGTATTGTGAACAAGCATGCGGTACCTGCTGTTCTATCGGGGGATTATTTATCATGAACAAGCGGCTTGTAGAAGCAATACCTATTTACTTGGCTGAGAACAGGATAATCATGAGATACAAAAAAGCGAAGCACTAGGCTTCGCTTTTTTGTTGTATTCGACTAATTCTGATTGCGCGAGGCAGTCGGAGATTAACGAGCACGGAAGACGATGCGACCTTTAGATAGATCGTATGGAGTCATCTCTACAGTTACTTTGTCACCAGTAAGAATACGGATGTAGTTCTTACGCATTTTACCAGAGATGTGAGCTGTAACTACGTGGCCGTTTTCTAGCTCAACACGGAACATTGTGTTTGGAAGAGTATCAAGGACAGTGCCTTGCATCTCAATTACGTCTTCTTTAGCCATTTAATCCTCTTTTCAAAATGGGCAATTTTTACCAGCGCATAATGCCGCTAAAAATGAATTATGTAAAGTTGGGGCGTATTCTACCCTTGCCAACGCTGATTTACTAGCCTTTGATGGCGTTGAAAGCGGACTTTGTAATTCATCGCTGGGCATTCATCAATTTGATAGCCTAAATAGAGCCACTGTTTGCCTTGTTGTTGACAGTATTGAAGCTGGAACAACACGCCTAACGTACCGAGAGAGAGGTCATAGTCGGGGTCAAAGAAGGTATAGAAAGCACTGGCACTATTGGACAAAATGTCGGTCACGGCAACAGCGATCAGTTTTCCATCATCGTAGACGTGAAAGTATTGAGTATTCAGCCACGCACAAGCAGAAAATGAGGAAAATTCATTTTTCCTGGGAGGGTACATGGAGCCCGCTTGATGGCGCGCCTCAATGTAACGGGCGTAAAGCTCAAACCAATCCTCATCCATGCTTTCTTTGAGCGTCCATTCAAAGGATTTGGCTTTGTTTAACAGTCGCTTTTGACTCTTTGACATCTGAAAGTCAGGGACAGAAACTCGCAACGCATGACAAGCACTGCAGTTGTCGCAGTGAGGTTTATAAATGGTGTCACCACTGCGACGAAATCCGTTGGCAAGCAGAACTTCGTAACTCGAACCACAATGCATTGATGGATCGAGCGCAACGGCGACACGCTCTTGTCTGTCGGTTAAATAACTGCATTGATGGCTGTCTGTGAGTCCAATTCGGATCTGTTGTAGATCAGAGCTCATTTATTCCCTCAGTTGGTGACTTTAGCCACTGTTGTTTAAAACAATCTTTCATTACGGGGTGTTGATTAAATGATAGCAGGCTTTGAGCAAATTCTTCTCTTTCAAGTTCAAACGCGCCTAACGATTGAAGGTGTGGATTCATCACCTGGCAATCGATCAATTGACCACCATGCTCTTTGAAGTGTTGGCAGAAAAACCAAAGTGCTATTTTGGACGCGTTGGTTTTTACGCTAAACATCGACTCACCACAAAAGATCTGGCCAATGGATAAACCGTAGAGACCGCCTACTAACTCATCGTTTAACCAAACTTCCACAGAGTGACAATAACCTAAACTGGCAAGGCGTTTATAGGCAACCCGCATATCGGGATTCAGCCAAGTTTCTTCTGGGCTCCTTAGCGCTGCACATTGGTCAATGACTAACTCTGTTGCTCTATTTATACTGACTGAGTAACCGTGTTTACGTTGAAACTTTTTGAGACTTTTGGCGGGTTTGAATGTCTTAGGGTTAAACACCGCTCTTGGCGAGGGACTCCACCATAGGATGGGCTCATTGGGGCCATACCAAGGGAAAATGCCGTTTTGATAAGCAAAGACAAGCCGCTCAGGGCGGAGGTCGCCTCCGATAGCAAGTAAACCATTGGGGTCGTCCAAGGCATCTTGTGGCGAAGGGAACCAAATCTCATCAGGATCAAGTTCGGTAAGATAGAGCGTCATGAAATAGGGTATGAAAATGAAAAAATTATTGTGGATCATATTGGTTTTTCCGCTAATTGCCAATGCAGCATATCAGCGAAATACGGCTCGTCCGGTTAATGATGTCGTGTTTGGCAAAGTTGAAACAGTCCGTTACATCAGTCAGCAAGATATTGTAAAAGCTCAAAGTTCTGGTTGGGAAACCTTGTTGGGTGCCGTTGTTGGCGGGGTTATCGGCAATCAATTTGGCGATGGACGTGGGAAGGAAGTGGCCACTGCGGTGGGCGCAATCGCTGGAGCGGGCGTTGCTCGAAACCGCGCCAACCAAGAGTATCGAATAGAATATAGATTGGTTGAAATTCTGATCAAAACAGAGAAAGGTCAGCTCATCGATGTGATTCAAGACGTTGATAATCAGATGTTATTCGAACGAGGGGATGACGTCCGAATTCTCTATTTTGATGAAGGCGTCAGAGTTGATAAAACCTATTGAGCATCTTGTTTTCTATCATGAGCTTGGATGACATAATTATTCAGTGTTAATCCCCGTTTTGGACTGGTTTTACGTGGGGATTTTAGATAGTCTGCAAGTACGAAGAATTTTTCATCGCCTGGTAAGTAACGCTGGGCGAGCAAGGAATATCAATTTTAATGGAAAGCCTTACGTTACAACCAATCAATAAAGTCTCTGGACAAGTGAACCTGCCTGGTTCAAAAAGTGTATCAAACCGCGCCCTGCTACTGGCCGCTCTTGCTAAAGGCAAGACTCGACTCACCAATCTACTTGATAGTGATGACATTCGTCATATGTTGAACGCACTGACTCAGCTTGGTGTTCACTATCAACTCTCCGAAGATAAGACAGTATGTGAAGTCGAAGGCTTGGGTCAGCCCTTTCAGTCTGCACAAGCGTTAGAGCTTTTCCTTGGTAATGCCGGAACTGCGATGCGCCCTTTGGCTGCAGCGCTATGTCTTGGCCAAGGTGAATACGTATTAACTGGTGAGCCTCGCATGAAGGAGCGCCCGATTGGCCATTTGGTTGATGCCCTGCGTCAAGCGGGTGCAGAAGTTGAGTACCTAGAGAACGAGAATTTCCCGCCACTTAAAATTCACGGTACGGGGCTAAAAGGTGGAACGGTCGAAATCGACGGTTCGATTTCAAGCCAGTTTCTAACAGCATTTTTGATGTCTGCGCCACTCGCGCAAGATGATGTAACGATTAAAATTGTGGGCGATTTAGTCTCGAAACCGTACATCGATATTACTCTGCACATCATGGCACAGTTTGGTGTTAACGTTGAAAACAATAACTACCAAGAGTTTGTTATCCGCAAAGGTCAATCGTATGTAGCGCCAGGGGATTTTTTGGTTGAAGGCGATGCGTCATCTGCATCCTACTTCCTTGCTGCCGCCGCGATTAAAGGTGGGGAAATTAAAGTCACTGGTATCGGCAAAAACAGCATTCAAGGCGATATTCAATTTGCGGATGCGCTAGAGAAAATGGGTGCACAGATCGAATGGGGTGACGACTATGTTATTTCGCGAGTTGGCGAGCTGAAAGCCGTTGATATGGATTTCAACCACATTCCCGACGCGGCAATGACGATCGCTACGACGGCTCTATTTGCAAAAGGGACCACGGCAATTCGTAACGTGTATAACTGGCGTGTAAAAGAGACCGATCGTCTGTCTGCAATGGCAACCGAACTACGAAAAGTTGGGGCAGAAGTGGAAGAGGGTGAAGACTACATCATCGTCAATCCGCCAGCGAAGCTCACTCACGCAGCGATCGATACTTATGATGACCACCGTATGGCGATGTGTTTTTCATTGGTTGCATTAAGCGATACGCCAGTGACAATCAACGACCCTAAGTGTACGTCAAAAACCTTCCCTGACTACTTTGATAAGTTGGCGGGGTTGAGCTCTTAAGTTTGATCGTCATATTCGATAGGGTATAACAGAAACAAGGGTTGGTACAAAATACCAACCCTTGTTCTATTTATCTTCAACCTTCCAAGGTGAATTCTTTTGATAGGTGATGAGCTAAGTATTTAAACATGTTAAATACGGCTGTGGTATTTGGGGTTGGGAGCCCATTGTCATCAAGAAAGTAATTGCCTTTAAAAACCAACACACCGTCTTTTTCTTCTACGCTGTCCGCGCGCATCCCTTCAATGTAGTCGTCGTGTTCTTGGATGATGTGATTCGCAATCATCAGCAGTTCAAACTGCGAGATAACTTTCTTATCGCTCATAGTCGTACTCGTTTGTGATCATGGTTAACACTAAGAAATAATGCGGTGATTCTAAGATTAATCTGTTGGATTGCAAATGGTCTAGATCAAGGGTTTACCGAGCTGCTTGGAATCCCTCGTACGATTGGTTTTGTGACAAGAGGCATAAAAACTATTGAGAAACTAGCATCTAGGATTAACAGACGTTTAGTATGTGACCCTTTCTAGTCCATCGACTTTCGTCGAATTGTCGAGCAGTTAAAGTTTATTTTTGAAAAAGATATTGATCTTCTTGTAATCTCGCTCAATAGTAAAAAAAGAACTGAAGCATTAAGCATGCCATACGCTAATGTCGTTTGGCCGTCATTATAGGACACTTGAGTCAATTATGGGTAAGTCACTGGTTATTGTGGAGTCGCCAGCCAAAGCGAAAACCATCAATAAGTATTTAGGTAAAGACTTTATTGTAAAGTCAAGTGTGGGTCACGTACGTGATCTGCCGACCGCTGGCCAAAGCACGGGTCAAAAAGCAGCTGCGGTATCAACCAAAGGCTTAAGTGCTGAAGAAAAAGCGCGAATCAAAAAAGAAAAAGATCGCAAAGCGCTCATCAAAAAAATGGGTATCGACCCTTACCACGGCTGGGAAGCAAACTATCAAGTGCTTCCGGGCAAAGAAAAAGTGGTCGCTGAGTTGCAAAAATTAGCCAAAGACGCTGACAGCGTTTATCTCGCAACCGATTTGGACCGCGAAGGAGAAGCCATCGCTTGGCACCTTCGTGAGATCATCGGTGGCGATGAAGAGCGATACAAGCGCGTGGTGTTCAATGAGATCACCAAAAACGCAATTCAACAAGCTTTTGAAAAACCGGGCGAGTTAAGCATGCCGGGTGTCAATGCTCAGCAAGCGCGCCGTTTTATGGACCGTGTTGTTGGCTTTATGGTCTCTCCTTTACTTTGGAAAAAAGTAGCGCGCGGTTTGTCTGCAGGTCGTGTTCAATCGGTAGCGGTAAAGTTATTGGTAGAACGTGAACGCGAAATCAAAGCCTTCATTCCTGAGGAGTTTTGGGACATTCATGCTGATACTAAAACGGCTGACAAAACAGATTTCCGCTTGCAAGTGGCGCAAAAAGACGGCGTTGCGTTTAAGCCAGTTAACGAAGCAGAAACCAAATCGGCGATGTCAGTGCTTGAGAAAGCGGCATACGAAGTCTGTAAACGTGAAGATCGCCCAACGTCTAGTAAGCCATCAGCACCTTACATCACATCGACGCTTCAACAAGCCGCCAGCACGCGTTTAGGCTACGGCGTTAAGAAAACCATGATGTTAGCTCAACGACTCTATGAGGCGGGCTACATCACGTATATGCGTACCGACTCAACTAACTTGAGTTCAGAAGCCGTGGATGCTGTGCGTGGTTTCATTGGTAGCGAGTTTGGTGATGCGTACTTACCCGCTAAGCCGAACGTTTATGGAAGCAAAGAGGGAGCACAAGAAGCGCACGAGGCAATTCGACCTTCTGATGTTTCCGTCAAAGCCGAAGACCTAAATGGTATGGAAGCTGACGCGCACAAACTGTATTCATTAATTTGGAACCAGTTCGTTGCATGTCAAATGACGCCAGCGAAATACGACTCAACAACGGTTAGCGTGAAAGCGGCAGAGTACACCCTTAAAGCCAAAGGGCGTATTCTGAAGTTCGATGGTTGGACTCGTGTTCAGCGTCCTATGGGAAAAAATGAAGACCAGATTCTTCCTGCGGTTCAAGTTGGCGATAAAATTGATCTGGTCGCACTTGAGCCTAAGCAGCACTTTACCAAGCCACCAGCGCGCTTTACTGAAGCTGCACTTGTTAAAGAGCTTGAGAAACGTGGTATCGGTCGACCTTCTACTTACGCTTCTATTATTTCAACGATCCAAGATCGTGGATACGTAAAAGTTGAACAACGCCGTTTCTATGCAGAGAAGATGGGTGAGATTGTGACTGACCGCTTAGACGGCAGTTTTGACGACCTAATGAACTATGAGTTCACTTCACGCATGGAAGAAAAGCTCGACCAGATTGCTGAAGGTAATGCGGACTGGAAGAATGTACTCGATGACTTCTTCGCGGATTTTACTGGCGACTTAGCGAAAGCGGAACTGGATGAAGCAGAAGGCGGTATGAAGCCAAATCATATCGTTTATACCGATATTGAATGCCCGACGTGTTCTCGCCAAATGGGCATTCGTACGGCATCGACCGGTGTGTTCCTAGGCTGTTCTGGATACGCACTCCCACCGAAAGAGCGTTGTAAAACAACGATTAACCTTGGTGATGAAGACGGCATTATCAACGTTCTTGAAGAAGACGTCGAAACCGCTGCCCTTCGTGCGAAAAAACGTTGTCCAATTTGTGAAACGGCAATGGACGCTTACCTGATTGATGACAAGCGTAAACTTCATGTATGTGGTAATAACCCAAATTGTGAAGGCTATGTCGTCGAGCATGGTGAGTACAAAGTAAAAGGTTACGATGGCCCCGTTGTCGAGTGTGACAAATGTGGCAGCGACATGGTGCTGAAAAACGGTCGTTTTGGTAAATACATGGATTGTACGAGTGAAGAGTGTAAAAACACGCGTAAAATCCTAAAGAATGGCGAAGTGGCTCCACCGAAAGAAGATCCAGTGCATCTGCCTGAGCTAGAGTGTGAAAACTCTGATGCTTACTTTGTGTTGCGTGATGGCGCATCGGGCTTGTTCTTAGCCGCTAGCACTTTCCCTAAATCGCGCGAGACTCGAGCACCATTAGTAGAAGAGCTGATTCGATTTAAAGAGCGTATTTCACCTAAGTTCCACTACTTAACTGAAGCGCCAGAGAAAGACCCAGATGGCTTGCCGATGGTTGTGCGCTTTAGCCGTAAAACGAAAGAGAATTATGTTCGCTCTGAAGTAGATGGTAAGCCATCAGGCTACACGGCGCTCTACATTGACGGTAAATGGGAAATTACGGATAAGCGTAAAAAGCCAGCGAAGAAAAAGTAACGACTTTTCGCTCAAAACAACGAAAGCAGCCAATTGGCTGCTTTTTTAATACGCGTCATATCACTAAAGTAGTAGATAGTTGCAATGAATGTATGCTTTTTGAGCATTCAAGGTGTTTATTGCTTATTTCATGATTATCTCTTTTGACAACTTAGTTAGTAGCTTCTATTGGTTAAGTGTTAGTTGGGATAATAATATGAAATTAAGAGAAACCTTGTTGCTGTTCTTAATACTGGTCAGTGGTGTGTTTGCTGTAACCGCGTATACCGTATCAAAGAAAGCTGTCGATAGCGTCGTACAAGATTTGATTTGGAAGTACAGTCAAGTGGCTGCACAGCATGACATTGAGCAAACACTAGCACCAATATTAGAAGAAGTCGCACTTGCCCAAAAGATTGCCACAGACCCGCACATCGTGTCATGGGGCCGAAATGCGAGCGATGAAGTCTATCGTAGTACCGCAGAAGCTGTTTTGGAACGATATCGTTGGCAATTCAAATCCAAGAATTTCTTTATCGCGCTTGACGGTGACTTGTCGTATCACTACAACGATGTCCCCAGCATTCGCCAGCCATCATATCTTCGCTACTATTTAGAGCCAACCTCTGTGACTGACACTTGGTATTTTGACCAAAAAGCGCAAGGTCAACGCCTTTCAGTCAACATCGCGAAAGACATCCATATCGATCGAACCAAGGTTTGGATCAACCAAGCTATTCTCGACAAAGGTCAGTTTCTCGGCATCGTAGGGACTGGGATGGATATTGATCTCTTTACGAGTCAGTTAGCGCATCTTGATACCTCTTCATTAAGAACGTTTTTTGTCGATGAGAAGCACAGAGTTCAACTGATTTTAGAATCTGGCCAATTCGATTATCCACTGAGAAAGGCGAAGTTTGAGAAGCCCAAATTGGCATCGATGATCCCTAATCGCCAAGATTTGGAGGTGCTGACCCAATTCATGCGCAAGCAAAAATACGGTCAAGAGGCGGAGTCCCTGATGATCGAGCAAAATCAAGGACGAGCGGTTGTCTCCATCAACTACATCGAAGAGTTGGGATGGTATGAGCTCACGTTTGTTGATGTAGAAAGTATGTTGCCACCATGGACGTACAGCAATCTGGGTTACATCTTTGTCGTGATCACGCTGCTGTTTGGAGGGTTCTCTTACTATTACTGGCTGAATGTTTGGGTTAAGCCCCTTGAAATCTCTGCCCAGCGAATTCACAAACTCGCGAAGGAGAGTGATTATTTTGTTAGTGAACGCAGTAGCGACTTGGCAAACCATTTGTCTGTTATAGAAGAAGAACTGACGAAAAGTCGCCATTCACTCCATAAAATGGTGGTTTCGCGCACGGCTGCGCTGGATGAATTAACCACGGTCGATGTTGTGACTCAGTTGTGGAATAAGAAGGGGTTGGAGAAGGACTTGGCAATGGAAATTGCACGCTCTAAAAGAGAGCAAACTGCCTTTGGCCTTATTTGGATAGATCTGGGGTTAACAGATGACGAAACGATCGAAACGGCCTCGGCAAGTTTTGAATCTACGTTGTCAGCCGCGGGGCGAGGGATTTGTCACGCCATCCGAGTCTATGACCAAGCTGCTCGTTGGGAGGACGATGAGTTTATAGTCTTGGTACGAACAAAGTACCCGTGCAGTTTGAATCAGCTTGCAGGACGAATTAAATCTTGCATTTTATCAGAACAAATGGACAGCGAGCACCTTCAACGCCTAACCGACAGCTTGGCCATAGGAGGGACCGTTATTCATCCTGGTTCCTCAGAAAGAGAGGCTTTGGCCATGGCAGACAGAGCGCTTTATCTTGCTAAGGGAAAATCGGGCGAAAAGGTCTACATTCATCATTGTCGAGCACCTGCGGATCAAATTGCATAACATGCATCTGTAATCCTTTTTTAATCATATATTTACAATCTCAATTGTTCTAAAAGTCGAGTAATGCCTCACTTATTCATGCAAGTATCACTAATTTGTAGTTAATCTGTTACGGAGTTGTACCAGTTGGAGGGCATTGTGTGAGCTAACCCAGAGTGATGAAAAGTAATGCGTGTGCGGCTGTTAGTACAGCATATTTTAAATTGTAATCTTTTTGAAATACGATAACTTATAATAAACCTCTTGCACATTTTTTGTGTAGGGATTGCTAACGACGTTAGGTTGTAGAGTGGCATGCTTTTCGTGTCGTGCGCTCTTAGGAAATGAGATAAGCCCCCCAATAAAAAAATATGCTTATCCGAAAAAATATTATATGGAGAGAATAGAATGGCTGGTGTTTTAGGTATGATCCTTGCTGGTGGAGAAGGCTCGCGTTTGCGTCCATTGACCGAGTCTCGTAGTAAACCTTCGGTGCCATTTGGCGGCAGTTACCGATTGATCGATTTTGCATTGAATAACTTTGTTAATGCAGATTTGATGCGCATTTACGTACTGACTCAGTTTAAATCACAATCTTTGTTCCACCACCTGAAGAAAGGCTGGAACATTAATGGAATAACAGATCGCTTTATCGACCCTATTCCTGCGCAGATGCGCACCGGCAAGCGTTGGTATGAAGGGACAGCCGATGCGATCTATCAAAACTTACGTTTTATGGAATTGGCAGAACCGGATCAAGTCTGTATTTTTGGCTCTGACCATATTTACAAAATGGACATCAAGCAGATGCTCGATTTCCACAAAGAAAAGCAAGCGGCCTTGACCGTTTCTGCGCTTCGTATGCCATTGTCTGAAGCTTCGCAGTTTGGCGTAATTGAAGTCGATGCAGAAGGACGTATGGTCGGCTTCCAAGAGAAACCAGAAAATCCAAAGTCAATCCCAGGGGACCCAGAGCACGCATTGGTTTCAATGGGTAACTACGTTTTTGAAGCGGATCGATTGTTCTCTGAGTTAATTGAAGACGCGGACAACCCAGATTCGTCCCATGATTTCGGCAAAGACATCATTCCAAAAATGTTCCCATGCGGAGACGTTTACGTTTACGACTTTAGCACCAACCGAATCACGGGTGAAAAGGAAGAAGTATATTGGCGTGATGTAGGTACGATTGGCGCGTACTGGGAAGCACATATGGACTTGTTGGAAAAAGATGCACCTTTCTCGCTCTATAACCGCAAGTGGCCGCTACACACTTACTACCCACCATTACCACCCGCAACGTTCACTGACTCAGATAACGGGCGTGTGCAAATCATCGATAGTCTAGTATGTAACGGCAGCTATGTGCGTGGTTCAAGAATCGAGAAGTGTGTGCTTGGCTTCCGCAGTAATATTGCATCGGCGTGTGATATCAGTGAAAGTATCCTTCTGGGCGACGTGAAAGTCGGCGAAGGCTGTGTATTGCGTCGTGTAATTGTCGATAAAGATGCTGATATCGCACCGGGCACTCAAATTGGTGTGAACCTTACAGAAGATAAAAAGCACTTCCATGTGTCCGATGAAGGCATCGTAGTTATTCCAAAAGGAGCTCGTGTTGGCTACTAAGAATTTATCTATTCTATTCGTAGCATCGGAAGTCGAAGGATTGATCAAAAGTGGCGGCTTGGCGGACGTGGCCAAGGCGCTTCCTGAAGCGCTCCGAGAACTCAATCAAGACGTTCGTTTAGCGTTACCCGCTTATCGAAATGTAAAAGGGATAGAGCAAGCGCAAGTCATTCTGGAAACACAGCTAGAGCACTGGCCGCATACCTCGTATAAAGTTCGTGAACTGTCGATTTCTGGTGTCGTTGTTTATGCGATCGATTGTCCGCAATATTTTGACCGTCCTGAAATGTACGCTGAGAATAACCAAGCTTACTCCGACAATGGTGAGCGATTTGCCTTTTTCAGCGCTGCGTCTCTAGATATGCTGCAAAAGCTTGATTTTCAACCGCATATTGTTCACGCCAATGATTGGCACACTGGACTGGTCCCGTTTTTGCTTACACATCGTTATGGCTCTTGTCCATTTTTCGCTAAAACTAAAAGTGTTTTATCGATTCACAATGCAGTCTTTAAAGGTGTGTTTAGCTATGATGAGTTGCAATGCCTACCTGAGTTTCATGCTCGTTACGCACCTGATGCGGCGGTGAGCCCTTCGCACGTCACCATGCTAAAAGCTGGGGTGCTAAATGCAGATAAAATTAATGCTGTGAGTCCGAGCTACGCAAACGAACTGAAAACTGAACTGGGTAGCCATGGCATGGCCGCCGAGTTTCAGCGTCGTGCGGATGATCTAGTGGGGATTTTGAACGGATGTGATTATTCTGCTTGGAACCCTGAAACGGATGCATACCTGCCTGCCAACTATCGAGCTAACCGCCAAAGTATGGTTAGGGGGAAGCGAGCGTGTAAGCGCAGCTTGCAGGAAACGGTAGGACTGGCTGAAAAAGATGTCGCTATGTATGGAATGGTGTGTCGCCTTACCAATCAAAAAGGTGTGCATTACCTATTGCCTATCCTGTCACAGTTTTTGAAGCACGATGTTCAACTTGTCATTGTTGGTACCGGTGACCCAGTATTGGCTTCGCGCCTGAAAGAGGTGGAAGCGCTGTTCAGCGACAAATTCAAGTTTGTCGAGGCCTATGACAATGGGTTAGCCCACTTAGTTGAAGCGGGTTCGGATTTCTTCTTGATGCCTTCGGAGTTTGAGCCTTGTGGTTTAAACCAAATCTATAGTATGGCTTATGGCACTTTGCCTATCGTCCGAGGTGTTGGAGGGTTGAAAGATAGCGTTAACGACTACGATGAGAACCCTGCGATCGCAACGGGTTTTGTATTTGATGAACCTGAACCGATTGCGTTGCTTCTTGTTTTACAGCGCTCGCTGTTACTTTACGCACAACAACCTAACGAAGTAAAACGCGTGCAACTATACGCAATGGAGCAAAATTTCTGCTGGAGCAAAGCGGCAGATGAGTATTTGACGCTTTACCACAGTGCGCTCAATGGGTAAGGGAACAAGCTAAGCATATTGAGGCGTCGTATGACGCCTTTTTTTGTATTTTTTCAGTTTTAGACAAGATAAGTAACACGAAATGACATAAGCTGAATTAAAATTGCATTAGTTTGTGCTAATCTTCTGCTTCCAAGTTATTCCAGTAAGAAACTCTGAACGTCACTATGAACTCTGAAATGCTATTTCACAAAACATTTGAACACCCAACAAGCAATGAGTGGGTGGTTTTTGTGCATGGAGCCGGAGGCAGTTCGTCTATTTGGTTCAAACAAATCAAAGCGTACAAGCAGCACTTCAATTTGTTGCTCATAGACCTAAGAGGGCACGGACGATCAAATCAGCTACTAAAGGAGATCATGGCGAACAGCTACACGTTTAAGGCGGTCACGCAAGACATTCTCCAAGTTCTGGATCATCTCAAGATTCGGTCAGCACACTTCGTTGGGATGTCTTTAGGAACGATCATCGTAAGAAATATCGCAGAGCTTGCTTCGGAGCGAGTGAAATCCATGGTGCTGGGTGGGGCAGTAACACGCCTGAACACGCGTTCACAAGTATTGGTGCGTCTGGGCAACTTATGTAAACACATCGTGCCTTATATGTGGTTATACAGCTTGTTTGCTTATATTGTGATGCCACAGCGAACACAGAAAGAATCACGTCACCTGTTTATCCGCGAAGCTAAAAAACTGTGTCAGAAAGAGTTTAAGCGCTGGTTTATACTCACGGCAGAAGTAAACCCATTAATGAAGTATTTCAAAGATAGAGAATTGCCAATTCCGACGCTGTATCTAATGGGAGAGCGAGACTACATGTTTATTAAGCCAGTGAAAGAGATGGTTGCCGTTCACCAGCAGAGTCAATTGCTTGAGATTCCTGATTGTGGACATGTGTGTAATGTAGAGCGTCCGGAAGAGTTCAATCAGCATTCGATTGCCTTTATACAACAGCAAATTAAGGCGACTTAATCTGCCGCGGTGCCGCATTGCCAGCAAACCCCAAATTGTGATTCGTTGACTTCTCCACATTGACTGCAGTGCCAGTCGCTACCATTTTGCGTTGTCCTAAATTGGTCGATGATCTCATTCGCCTTATTGCGCTTATTTGGTTCTAAAAGCCAAACATAAGGCTCGCTGTTTTCACCAAATGGGACTTCTCCCTGCAACCCGAATATCCCTTCACCACGAACCTCACAGCTGATGTCTTGAGACTTTAAAAGCTCACAGACAATGTGAGCTTCGGGGGGATTACTCGCTGAGTAGATTTTCATGACGTCGAGCCATTTTGTGCGGATGGCGATGACTTAATTTTATTCATGACCCATTTCGCAATGACTGGGAAAAGACCCAGTAAAGCAAATGACGCTAAGACGGAAGGCGAGACAATGCCAGACAGGCTCTCAATTTGCGCTAACTGAGTACCCGCATTTAAGTAAACGGCGGTGCCGGGTAACATACCTAGTTGGCTGACAAAATAGAATCGAGCTACCGAAATAGGCGTTAATCCCATGAGTAAATTAATAAGAAAGAAAGGGAAGACAGGAATCAACCTTAGTGAGAATAGATAAAACGCCCCATCACGCTCTACACCTTGGTTAATCGCACTCAGCTTATCGCCAAACTTTCCTTGCACCCAGTCTCGCAATAGGAAACGGCTGCTTAAAAAGGCGAGCGTGGCACCAATGGTGCTGGCAAAAGAGACCAACAGCAAACTTGTCCAAAACCCAAAGAGCGCAGCGCCCAGAAGCGTAACAACGGCTGCTCCAGGAATGGAAAACGCGGTTATGGCGACGTACGCGAAAAAGTAAGTCAATGCGGCGAAGACGAAGTTTTTGCTGATGTAATCTGAGAGTGCAAGCTGCTGAGCTTTCGCGTTTTCGAGCGTCAGGTATTGCCCAAAGTTCATCGCCAGAAAGGCGATAAGCGCAACTAAGACTATCCCCAAGATCAATTTTTTATTCATAATCGCGTCCTTTAATACTCTTCGCAAGGATAACTCTGACCCTATAGTTACATACTTAAGTTAGTATAGGGAATGATTGATATAGACAATAAGAACGAGAGCGAGAAGAAAATATTTCCTTAGAGACTAAAAAAGCCAGCAAGTGCTGGCTTTTTCATCGATTGATTGAGCTAGTTGCTCAATTTATTCAGTAGTTCTTGTCTTCGGCTTTGCGGTATAACAGACCAATGTGTGCCCTTGATTGCTCCCTCTAGTGCCCACAGCAGTTCAACGCTCACTTCTGCTGAGTGTGTCGATTGAATTGCCTTGTACGCTTTAACAGCGCCCGCTTCTTCCAGTGACTCGACATCGTCAATCCCCGCTTTCTTTAGCATTCTTTCTGTTGCCAAGCGCAGGTTGGGTAGGTCTTTCAAGCGATTTGGTTTCGCTTTCGATTGTACTTTTTTCTCTTCTTTTGCTGCGATCAGCGCTTGTCTTGCCAATGCCAGTGTTTTTTCATTGTCTGAGGAAATGTCATCGCTCAAAGCAAAATATTTAGTCACAACGGGAAAACCACGTTTTTTGTAGACGTAGGGTTCCAAAGAAAGGGCATTGCACTGTTTGATTAACTGAGCATCCGCTCTTACATGAAGCTTATCGTTGACCACTAAAGCAAACATCGTCTCATCTGCGAATATGCCGAAGCCGCCAAACATTGAACGAGACTTAATTTGACCAAGTTGCTCAAATAGTCTCATTGAGTCTTTAAGTATTGGTTTATCCATGCTGTATTTTCTCGGTGTATATGTATACGCCACCAATTCAGGTCCGAGAGATTAGCAAAATAATGCAGAAATTTTGTCAGTAAGGTGTCATACAAGAAAACACTTCGTAAAATCTCGACGAATTCCATGTCTGCTCATACTCAGTATTGAGACGCGTCCAGTTTACGAGAAAGCTTAATGTACTAGTTTTGCATTTTTGCCATCGGCAACCCCGCTACCTTGTATAAGTATACTTAAGGCCGGAGGCTTTGCGTCCCATCCTTTCGAAATGGTTTGCCCTGTTCGTGGCATTGATCGAACAAGTTAAGAATAAATAATATTTGAGGTAAGTATCACACTTGTAGTGAGTAAATGTGATCTTAGTTCAGTAATTTGGCGGGTTATATGCGCCTGACTGATAATTAATCAAAGAGTCAGGCGCTGAGTGATGATGTTATTTGTTGAGGTTGCGCACGGTACAGCGCTCGACAATTTCAGGGTGCATCTCAAACACTCGCTTGTCGTGTTCTTTGTCCTTGATACGCTCTAACAAAATTTCGAACGCGTTCTTACCGACACGTCGTTTCGGTTGGTGAACAGTCGTGAGCGGTGGAGAGAAGTATTCCGCTAACTCGATGTTGTCGTAACCAATAATGGACATATCTTCTGGAATGCGGATACCTTTTTGTTGTAGGCGGCTCATTAGACCCAGTGCCATCGTATCGTTGAAGCAGAAAACGGCGCTCGGGCGTTTATCCATTGCAACAATCTTGTCTGCGGCTAGGACTGCAGTGTCACATTCAAAGTTACCTTCAAGGATCCAGTCTTCATCAACTGCCAAGTTCGCTTCGTTCATTGCTCGCTTGAAGCCTGCGATACGCTCCTGACATGCTGCTTTTTCGAAGTGCCCGCTCAAACAAGCAATATCTTTGTGGCCACGCTCAATCAGGTATTTAGTCGCTAGATAGCCGCCTTCTTCTGAGTTGTCGATGATCTTATCAGCTTGTGAGCTCTCAGGGCCCCAGTCCATGACCACTTTAGGAATGTCTTTATGACGGTCAAGCATTTCGCTGAGTTCTTCTGTGAGGTCAGAACACATGACCAAGATGCCGTCTACGCGCTTTTCTGCAAGCATGCGGATATAGTCGCGTTGCTTCTCATAGATGCCGCCGGTATTACACAAAATCAGCGTGTAACCTTGGCGGTAACAGTAACTCTCAACACCATCAATAACTTCTGAAAAGAAGAGGTTTGTTGATTGAGTCACCAGCATGCCAATCGTTCGTGTTGTATTACACTTTAAGCTTCGAGCAACGGCACTAGGCGCATAGTTCAGCTCTGTTACTGCTTCCATGACCTTTTCTTGGGTCGCTTCGGCAACAAAACGCGTTTTATTAATTACGTGAGATACAGTAGTTGTTGATACGCCGGCTAAGCGCGCTACGTCTTTTATGGTGGCCATAAGGTTTTGTCCTGTCGATGACTGCCACGAAACAATATTCCTAAGTGTAGGATAATCTGGCAGAAAGTATCAGAAACACAAAAACCGCTTATAATTAGCGGTTTGTATTTAATTCGTTCATTTTTATCGTTTGCGGTCACGATTCTAGACCGCAAACAAACTAAGCGCAAATAAAAAGGTTTTTGTTCCCTGCTCGTGGTCACAAAAGCTCGTATTTATTCGCCTTTTAGGTAGCGAGAGTCAAGTTCCATAAACGCAACCATTAACGTCACAATGGCAGAGTAGAATCCGAAATCATCTAGAGCTTTGCACTTAGCGGCGAACTTTGGCACCCAATTAAGTAGTGCGTGGTTGATGAACTTGTCTTGCTCTTCAAGTGCGTTTTCCATTTCAACATCACTTTCAAGTCCATTCGAGCGAATAATCAGATTACCAAGGAAGTCGAGTTCAATCGCGATATGATCCGCAGGTTCATTTAGGTTTTCATCAACTTGGACGCCATGCTTTTGCATTAGTGCTTCCATTTCTCTCGCCGGCTCATCGTTAAGCAGTCCGCTTTTGCCTACATACATCGACGCATATGGAAGGGCAGAGTCTCTGTCTGATTTAAGGAATAAGTCACAAAAATCTGCGGCTAATTCAAGCTGCGCGTCTTCACGGTCCATAAGTCGATTTAGTGCATCAACTAAGTTGTCGACAGAAGGTTTTAGATCTGGGTTGTCGCCAAGCCCAGAGAGAAACGAACGAATCTCGGCTGAATGGTATTGGTCTAACGCCTCTTGAGTGAGCTCTTTCGCCAATAAGCTCGATAGCCACCAATAGATTTCTGCGCGTTTTTCATTGAATGATTTAATTTCTTGCATTAGGTCAGGCTCCTAAAATAACTGCGCTTAGTGTACCCAATAAAGATGAACAGCGATAATGTCAGCTGTATAGAATTGAGTCTAAAAATGGAAAAATATGAACAGATGACCTAGGTTTGTCTTGAATCAAGAAAAAATCATCTTTCTTGGTTTTAAAGTAACAAATACTAGAAATGTTACTGTTTATGAATAGAATACTCGTTAGAACGATGACCAATGTAAATAAGTGGTGTAAATGAGCTATCACGTATTAGTTGTAGAAGATGACGCAGTAACTCGCAGCAAGCTAGTTGGTTACTTTCAGAATGAAGGTTACCACGTAAGCGAAGCCGAAAGTGGCGAGCAAATGCGTGATTCACTACAAAACAATGCGATAGATTTAGTGATGTTGGATATCAATCTTCCTGGAGAGGATGGTTTGATGCTAACACGCGAACTTCGCAGTCAGTCAGACATTGGGATTATCCTGGTTACAGGACGCACGGATAGCATTGATAAGATTGTCGGTCTAGAAATGGGCGCCGACGATTATGTCACAAAACCATTTGAGCTAAGAGAGTTGTTAGTTCGTGTCAAAAATTTGCTATGGCGTATTTCGGCGGCGCGAAATTCAACAGGCACGGTCGATGCGGACAAACAAGATGGCAACATAGTACGCTTTGGCGAGTGGACATTTGATGTTCAACGACGAGCATTAAGTCGTGCTGGTGAACCAGTTAAGTTGACTAAAGCTGAGTATGAACTGCTTGTTGCGCTGTCGTCTTACCCAAATCAAGTATTGAGCCGTGAGCGCATTCTGAACATGATTAGCCATCGAGTGGATGCACCAAACGATCGTACGATCGATGTTCTCATTCGTCGCATGCGCGCTAAGATGGAATTTGATCCTAAGAACCCTCAAATTTTTGTGACGGTTCATGGTGAAGGTTACATGTTTGCTGGGGACTAACCCTTGAATTGATTAAAAAAACCGAGGCTTGTGCCTCGGTTTTTTTGTTTTATAGTTGGCTTTCTGGAGCTTCGATAACGTGTTGTTCCTCATACTCCGACGCCCAATCTCTGAGCTTTTGCCACAAGATTCCTAATGTCTCATGCCAGTAGCGTTCTGTTTGCTCTAGGTAGACGGCCTTAGGCGTGTACTTAGACCAAGGCTCTGTAACGTTATCGTGAGCTAAGTAGTTTGTTGGTGCAGGGTAGGGTTTTAAGCCCGCCGAGTGAAACTCGTTTAATGCTCGTTTCATATGGCTGGCGGAAGTCACCACGACCATTTTCTTATGTTTCACAAAGGCGGCAGCTTGTCGTGCTTCTTCCCATGTGTCTTTTGCCGTCTCAAGCAAAATAATATCAGATTTAGACACGCCGAGAGCGAGCGCCACTTTGGCCATCATGCGAGCATTGCTTATGTCTGATCCTCCCGAATAACCCGACAATATGAGCTTCGAACCAGGATAAATACGCATAACACGAATGCCTTCAGCAAGGCGCATCAAACCTGTACGGCTCAACTCGGACGTTGGTGGGATTTTGTCATCCACCACATGGCCGCCGCCTAGTACCATCACGTAATCAATCGACTCGTCAACGGGAAAGAACGCAGAATATTGACGCTCAAGTGGCATCAATAGCCGTGAGGAGACTGGCTGAAACGCAATAAGGAACATACCAATAAAAGAGAAAAGAACGATAAAACAGCCGGTCTTTTGATTTCGAGTGAACATGATCAACATCAAGCCCAATAGGCCGATGATAAGCATTGCCGGTAGCGGCATCAGAAGAGAAGAGACCACTTTTTTCAGCTCAAACATACTAAATAGTCCGAAAAAACATCAGTTGATTATTTTTTAAGAGAAACCCTCTTTATTCCTGCTTTTCTTGTGACAGAATAGCAGCACGATTGGACATGATACCCTAAGCTGCTGTGACTGAAGACCGTAATTTCGACGATATTGCCCACAAATTTGCAAAAAATATTTACGGCTCCGATAAAGGAGAGATTCGCCAAGTCATTGTTTGGGAAGACTTAGAGCAACTCCTGTCTTCTATTGACGGTGACAAACGTGCATTAACGATATTGGATGCAGGTGGTGGATTAGCACAAATGTCGCAAAAGCTTGCCAAGCTCGGACACCAAGTCGCGTTATGTGATCTATCTTCGGAAATGCTGCAACTGGCGAAACAGGATATTGAAAAAAATAACTTGCTTGAGCAGTATCGCTTGATTCATTCTCCAGTCCAAGAAATTGGTCAACATCTCGATAGTCCAGTTGATATGGTGATGTTCCATGCGGTGATGGAGTGGTTAGTCGACCCGAAAACGGCGCTAGAAAAAGTACTAGAGCAAGTGAAATCTGATGGCGCGGCATCCATCATGTTCTACAACCATCACGGCTTGGTCTACAAAAATGTGGTTTGTGGCAATATTCCTCATGTTCTTGAGGGTATGCCACATCGGAAACGATTTAAATTACAGCCACAGAAAGGCTTAAAACCAGAAGACGTCTACCAATGGATAGAAGATGCTGGGTTTGAAATCTGTGGCAAATCTGGAATTCGTTGTTTTAGTGATTACATAGGGAATATGGAATACACAGGGGATTACCAGTATGAAGATGTATTGGCTTTAGAAAAACAATTGTGTCGACAAGAGCCATACCTCTCATTAGGCCGTTACATTCATGTATGGGCCAAAAAGAAACAGAAACAGGAACAATAATGAGTGAGATAACTCTCAATGCTGCAGAGCAACCAATCGATGAATTGGTGGGCTGGGTAAAGCAGCACGATTTCTCATTAAACCTGACGACAGAGCGGTTGGCATTTTTGATTGCTATCGCGGTACTCAGTAACGAAAGGTTTGATGAAGAATTGGGTGAAGGTGAACTGCATGATGCGTTTACAATCGTCACTCGATTATTTGAAGAGACAGGAGACGCTTCCGCGTTTCGTGCCAACAATGCCATCAATGAGATGGTTAAGCAGCGTCTTATTAGCCGTTTTGTCAGTGAGATTACTGACGGAGCCGCCATATACCGCTTGTCTCCATTAGCGGTAGGTATTACCGACTACTACGTACGTCATCGTGAGTTTTCAAAACTGCGTCTTTCTATCCAGCTGTCTATGGTCGCGGATGAAATGGCGAAAGCGATTGAGGCGGCACAAAAGGGTGGCACACCGGGCCACTGGAAGAAAAACGTATACGGGATCTTGAAATATTCTGTAGGCGAAATCTTCGATCAAATCGACCTCAACCAACGTGTGATGGATGAGCAGCAACAGTCTGTGAAACAACAAATCGCAGACCTGTTAAACAAAGACTGGCGTGAAGCAATCAACAACTGTGAAGCGCTACTGTCAGAAACATCCAGCACGTTGCGTGAACTTCAAGATACGCTGCAAGCGGCCAGTGATGAACTGCAAACTCAGATCCTAGATATTCAAGAAATTGTTTACGGCGATCCTGAGCTTGAGTTCATCGAAGAAGCCTTGTTTGGTCTGCAGATGAAACTAGACCGAATCACAAGCTGGGGCCAGCAAGCGATCGACCTTTGGATTGGTTACGACCGTCACGTGCACAAGTTTATCCGTACCGCTATTGATATGGATAAGAACCGTGCGTTTAGCTCGCGTCTGCGCCAGTCGGTCAAAGACTATTTTGACGCGCCTTGGTATCTCACCTATGCCGATGCTGAGCGTTTAACTGACCTGCGTGATGAAGCGTTAGTCCTACGTGATGACGAGGTTACCGGTCAAGTGCCATTGGAAGTGGAATACGAAGAATTTCAACAAGTCAATGATGAGCTGTCTGAGCGTATTGGTGACATGCTCAAAGCGCACAAAGAGCAAGGCTCACCGATTGATCTTGGGGTTGTGTTACGCGATTACCTCGCACAGCATCCTCGCACTCATCATTTCGATTTAGCCCGAATCGTTGTAGACCAAGCCGTCCGCCTTGGTTATTCAGAATCGGATTACCAAGCGATTCAGCCAGATTGGCAAGCCATCAACGATTTTGGGGCAAAGGTACAAGCAAATGTCATCGACAGATACTAATGAATACATGCCAGAGAATCTGGTCAAAGCACTCTCTAACCCTCTGTTCCCAGCACTCGACAGTATGCTTCGAGCAGGGCGTCATATCTCAAGTGAAGACTTGGATAACCACGCACTACTCTCTGATTTTGAGGTAGAGCTTTCTTCTTTCTACCAGCGTTACAACACCGAATTGGTGAAAGCGCCAGAAGGTTTCTTTTACCTTCGTCCACGTTCAACCTCTTTGATTGGCCGTAGCGTGCTTTCCGAGTTGGATATGCTGGTGGGTAAGGTACTGTGTTTCCTTTACCTGAGCCCAGAACGTCTTGCGCACGAAGGCATCTTCACTAACCAAGAACTTTATGAAGAGCTGTTGGCGCTTGCCGATGAAGCGAAGTTGATGAAGCTAGTAACCAACCGTGCTACCGGCTCTGACCTAGATAAAGAAAAGCTGTTTGAAAAAGTGCGTACGTCACTTCGTCGTCTGCGTCGTCTAGGGATGATCATCAACATCGGTGAAACCGGTAAGTTCAGCATCAGTGAGTCGGTATTCCGTTTTGGTGCCGATGTACGTGTTGGCGATGATATGCGTGAAGCGCAGTTGCGTCTGATCCGTGACGGTGAAGCGGTTGTGCACACCAAAGAGCCAAGCCAAGGCAGCCTATTGTCTGAAGAAGATCAAGACGACCAAGCCCAAGAAGAAACAACAGAAGAGGGTGAAGCATGAGCATGATTGAACGCGGTAAATACCAATCGCTGACCATGGTCAACTGGAACGGCTTCTTTGCCCGTACGTTTGACATCGATGGTCTGGTTACCACGCTATCAGGTGGTAACGGTGCCGGTAAATCAACCACAATGGCGGCGTTCATCACCGCTTTGATTCCTGACCAAACGCTACTGCACTTCCGTAACACCACAGAAGCAGGCAGCAGCCAATCGTCTCGCGATAAAGGTCTGTACGGTAAGTTACAGCCGGGCGCATGTTATGCGGCGCTAGACGTGGTGAACTCACGTAACCAACGCCTATTGTTCGCAGTAAAACTGCAGCAAGTTGCGGGTCGTGATAAGAAAGTAGACATCAAACCGTTTGTTATCCAAGGTCTTCCAAGCCATGTGAAACCAACGGATATCTTGATTGAAAGCGTATCAGCGACTCAAGCTCGTGTACGTCAAATCAACGAAGTAAAAGAATCGATCGCAGAATTTGAAGGTGTTCAATTCAAAGCGTTCTCTTCTATCGTGGATTACCACGCACAAATGTTTGAATTCGGTGTGATTCCGAAGAAACTGCGTAACTCTGGTGACCGTTCTAAGTTCTACCGCCTGATCGAAGCATCGCTTTACGGTGGTATCTCAAGTGCGATTACACGCTCGCTTCGTGACTACCTTCTGCCACAAAACGGCGGCGTGAAGAAAGCGTTCCAAGATATGGAATCAGCACTGCGTGAAAACCGCATGACGCTAGAAGCGATCAAAACCACGCAAGCAGACCGTGACTTGTTCAAACACTTGATCACAGAGTCGACCAACTACGTGGCTGCGGACTACATGCGTCACGCGAACGATCGTCGTAACAAGCTGGATAAAACGCTGTCATTGCGTTCAGAGCTGTTCGGTTCTCGTGAAAAACTCGTTGAGCAAAACAACCTGCTTAACCGCGTTCAAGAAGAGTTAGAACTGTTGATTGAGTCGGAATCTGCACTAGAGCAAGATTACCAAGCGGCTTCGGATCACTTGCAACTGGTGCAAAACGCATTGCGCCAGCAAGAGAAGATCGAACGCTACCAAGAAGATCTTGAAGAGCTAAGTGAGCGTCTTGAAGAACAGGTGATGGTAGTGGAAGAAGCGCAAGAACGCGTGATGATGGTAGAAGAGCAAGCGACCGTTGCAGAAGAAGAGGTGGATAGCCTTAAGACGCAACTGGCGGACTACCAACAAGCACTCGACGTTCAGCAAACTCGTGCACTTCAATACCAACAAGCGGTTCAAGCGCTGGAGAAAGCGAAACAGCTACTTGGCGATGACAGCCTAACGGCAGAATCGGCACAAGCGCTTGTCTCTGAGCTTAAGAGCAAAGAATTAGAAAGCACCAACGCGTTGCTATCGGTTAAGCACAAACTGGACATGTCTTCTGCAGCAGCAGAGCAGTTCGAAACGGCACTTAAACTGGTACAAAGCATCGTTGGTCAAGTTGAGCGCAAAGACGCGTCTGAACATGCGAAAACCGCAATTGCGAAAGCGCGTGAATCTCAGCAAGTTGCGCAAAACGAACAACAATGGCGTGCACAGCACCGTGATCTTGAACGTAGCCTTAACCAGCAACGTCAAGTGCGCGAGCTAGTCAACGAATACCAGAAGCAGTTCCATGTTGAACTGACTGACGAAATCACGTTTGAACAAGAACGTGAGCGTCACGCGATGCAAATTGACTCGCTAGAAATGACGCAGGAAGACGTGCGTGAGCAACGCAGCGAACAGCGTCGTCTAGAGCAAGATGCGGCCGCGGAAATCAACAAGCTAGAAGCCATTGCTCCAACTTGGATTGCGGCGAACGATGCGCTAGAAAAACTGCGTGAACAAAGTGGCGCTGAGCTAGAAGATAGCCAGTCAGTCATGAGCCAAATGCAAGTGGTGCTTGAGCAAGAGAAAACTCTTTCTCTGGCGAAAGACAAACTGGCAGAGCGTCGCAGCCAACTCGACACTGAGATTGAGCGTCTTGCTTCTCCTGGTGGTTCGAACGACCCTCGCCTGAAAGGCTTGGCAGATACTCTAGGCGGCGTATTGCTGTCTGAGATCTACGATGACATCACGATTGATGACGCGCCTTACTTCAGTGCGATGTACGGTCCGGCTCGTCACGCTATCGTTGTTTCTGACCTATCTGGTATCGAAGAGAAACTGGTAGAGCTAGACGACTGTCCAGAAGACTTGTACATCATTGAAGGTGACATCGATGCCTTTGATGACAGCTCATTCGACGCAGAAGAACTAGAAGGCGCGGTTTGCGTTCGTATGAACGATCGCCAAATGCGTTACTCTCGCTTGCCTGAAATCCCACTGTTCGGTCGTGCGGCACGTGAGCAGCGTTTAGAGCTACTGCGTAACGAACGTGAAGAAGTGGTTGAGAAGCACGCGAAAGCAGCCTTCGATTCGCAAAAAATGCAGCGTCTATACCAAGCGTTCAACCAGTTTGTGGCAAGCCACATTCAAGTAGCATTTGAAGCAGACCCAGAGCAATCATTGGCAACCATTCGCGACAAGCGTAACCAAATTGCTCGCGTACTGGCTGACCTGGATGCGAAAGAGCAACAACAACGTTCTCAGCTTCAAACCAGCAAGCAAGCGTTGTCTTCTCTAGACAAGCTAGCACCAAACATTGCGTTGATTGAAGATGAATCGCTGCAAGCGCGCTTTGACGAGTTGGAAGAGAAAATCGCCCAGCTTTCAGAAGCAAAAGCTTTCCTAAATAACCACGCGAAAGCGGTGGCGGAACTGGAAAAAGTCGCAGTTGCTCTAGATGCTGACCCAGAGCAATTCGATGCGCTAGAAGCAGAATACAAAGCGGCAGACGAACAGCTACAAGATCTTAAGAAACAAATCTTTGCACTTTCAGATCTTGTTGAACGTCGTCACTACTTCGCTTACTCAGATTCAGTAGATCTACTGAACAAGAGCAGTGAACTGAGCGAGCAGCTAAAAGCGAAATTGGTTCAAGCTGAACAAATGCGTACACGCTCTCGTGAAGAGTTGAAACAGTCGCAAGGTCAAATGAACCAATACAACCAAGTATTGGCATCATTGAAGAGCTCACACCAAGCGAAACTGGAAACGGTTCAAGAGTTCAAACAAGAACTTCAAGAATTTGGCGTGAACGCGGACGAAGGTGCAGAAGAGCGTGCAATGCGTCGTCGCGACGAACTGCATGAGCGTCTACACACGTCTCGTAGCCGTAAGAGCGAATACGAGCGCACGATCACCTCTACTGAATTAGAGATGAAAGGCTTGGCGAAACGTCTGAAGAAAGTTCAGAAAGAATACGTTGAGCTGCGTACTTTCGTTGTTGCAGCGAAAGCTGGCTGGTGCTCGGTACTTCGTCTGGCGCGCGAGAACGATGTTGAGCGTCGTCTACACAAGCGTGAACTGGCTTACATGTCCGCGGATGAACTGCGTTCGATGTCGGATAAATCATTGGGTGCGCTGCGTCTAGCGGTTGCGAACAATGACGACCTGCGTGATGCGCTGCGCCTGTCAGAAGACAATGCACGTCCAGAGCGTAAAGTTCTGTTCTACATTGCGGTATACCAGCACCTTCGTGAGCGTATTCGTCAGGATATCATCCGTACTGATGATCCAGTTGAAGCGATCGAAGAGATGGAAGTAGAGCTAGCACGTCTAACGGAAGAGCTAACGCAACGTGAAAACCGCCTAGCGATCAGCTCTGAGTCAGTAGCGAGCATCATCAAGAAGACGATTCAGCGTGAGCAAAACCGTATTCGTATGCTGAACCAAGGTTTGTCGAACATCTCGTTCGGTCAGGTGAAGGGCGTTCGTCTAAACGTGAAGATCCGTGAAAGTCACGAAGTGCTACTGAACGGTCTGGCTACACAGCAAGAGCAGCACAAAGATCTGTTTGAATCGACTCGCTTTACCTTCTCTGAAGCAATGGCGAAGCTGTTCCAACGCGTGAATCCACACATCGATATGGGTCAACGTTCTCCTCAGGTTCTGGGTGAAGAGCTGCTGGATTACCGTAACTACCTAGAGCTAAGTGTGGAAGTGAACCGTGGTTCTGACGGTTGGCTACAAGCAGAATCTGGCGCGTTATCAACGGGTGAAGCGATCGGTACTGGTCAGTCAATCCTACTGATGGTTGTTCAAAGCTGGGAAGAAGAATCACGCCGTCTGCGCAGTAAAGACATCGTGCCTTGTCGTTTGCTCTTCTTGGATGAGGCAGCACGTCTGGATGCTAAGTCTATCTCAACGCTATTCGAACTGTGTGACCGTCTGGATATGCAGCTTCTTATCGCAGCACCAGAAAACATCAGCCCAGAAAAAGGTACGACCTACAAACTGGTGCGTAAGGTGTTTAAAGACCATGAGCACGTACACGTAGTGGGTCTGCGTGGTTTTGGTCAAACTGAGAAACCTAAAAGTGAAGTGCAAGAGCTAATCGAAACGCTCTAGAACTGTACTTCAAGTCTTTCATTAAAAAATCCCGCAGTGATAAGCTGCGGGATTTTTTTATTGTGTAGTTTCGAGTAATGGTCGAACTATCTAAATGACAAAACCCGCTAGTTAAGCGGGCTTTGATTGCTGGGAGTGGTTATGTGGTCAGCTCTTTGGCAAAAATACCGAATTGTTTGGCAGCATAAGCGACTCGCTCTTCGGGTTTAGGGTAGTCTGCGCCTAATCCTAAACTTTCGATATGATGCAGTCTTGGCAATAATCCTGCGCCGTTGGCAATTTGAATTGCTAGCCCCGGTCTTGCGTTGAGCTCAAGTACCATGGGACCTTCCTCTTTATCCAAAACCATATCGGTGCCCATGTATCCAAGCCCGGTCATCTCCCAAGCGCTGGAAGCGAGAACCAATAGGCGCTCCCAGTGGGGGACTTGCAGTGTGGCGAGCTCTTTTCCTGTGTCAGGGTGATGGGTGATGGGTTGATCAAACTGAACGGCTCGCACAGCACGTCCTGTCGCGATATCAATGCCCACACCGACAGCGCCTTGGTGCAAGTTGGCTTTCCCATCAGATGCCGCCGTCGAGCAGCGCATCATCGCCATGACAGGGTAGCCTTTGAAAACGATGATCCGAACATCAGGTACGCCTTCGTAGCTGAAACCGTCGAAGCAGTCATCGAACTTAATCAGGTTCTCGACAACCGCCACATCGTTCTTACCCCCTAACGAGAAAAGACCAGCGAGCGCGTTACTGATATGGCGTTCTACATCTTCTTGGTTAATGGTCGAGCCAGAAGGTTTGGTATAGATACCATCTTTGTGCGATGTGATAACTAAAATGCCTTTACCACCACTTCCTTGGGCTGGCTTAATCACAAAGCCTGGCCAGTCTTTCACCATATTGTGAATGGTTTTGACTTCGGCCTGATTACTGATCACGCCGATAAGCTCGGGTGTGGTCGCACCATGTTGTTGGGCGATGATTTTGGTTTTTAGTTTGTCGTCCACCAAAGGGTATTTTGCACGATCATTGTAACGACCAATGTAACTGTGGTTACGTTGGTTCATGCCCATGATTCCCTTATGGCGGAGTTTGCCCGGCGACGTAAATTGCGAAGTAAAACGTGAGAACATCGTTTAGTCCTCCGCAAGTGGCTTAAAGCGGCGTAGCTCTGTCAAACGGTAACCGGTGTAGGTACCAAGTAGTAAAATACCGGATAGTACAATCAGCTGTAGACCAATAAAGTTAAAGGTTAAGTGCTGGATGTACGGGTTAGTCATTGCTAGGTAAACCAGTACAGCAGTCAGTAGTGAACCACCACCTTGCAGAACCACTTCTTTGGCGCCTTCCTCTTCCCATAGAATCGACATACGTTCGATGGTCCATGACAAGATGATCATTGGGAAGAACGTAATCGATAGACCTTCGGTTAAGCCGATCTTAAACGCCACCACAGTAAAGACAGAGATAATCATGATAACCGTGATTATCACCGCCGAAATCCGAGCAACGAGTAGTAAGTTAAGCCTTGATAGATAACTTCGAATGACCAAGCCAGTGCCCACAATCAGCAAGAATCCGACGATACCCGTGATCAGCTGAGTCTGAACAAAAGCAACCGCTATCAGAACAGGCATGAAGGTGCCAGATGTTTTCAGACCAATAATGACACGCAAGAAGACCACGATAAGAGCACCAATAGGAATGAGCATGATGGTCTTAAACATCGCTTGCTCTTCAAGCGGTAAGCTGTGGATCGAGAAGTTGATCAAACCATCGGCTGAGACTTTGTCGTTGGTTGCTTGCTGCGGGGAAACCTCTTGAGCAATCATCGAGAAGTGAACTTGGCTGTTTTGCCCACCCATAAGATCAAGCAGCGACACATTTGACTCATCCCAAACTAAGATATTTTCTGCAATAACTTGGTCTGCCTTTTCTGGGTTAAACAGAACCCACTGCTTTCCGTCCCATACTTGGTTCATGTGCTGAATGGATTGACGGCGGCGACCATCTTCCAGCTCGATAACACCAACAACCTTTCCTGGAACCTTGGCGTAAGCCAGCATCTTATCAATCGCTTCGACTTTCGACATCTTGTTAAGGATCAAAGAAGCATTTTGGCTTTCTGAATCGTTGATAGTCTTGACCAGTTCACGAGTAAAAGTGACATCGTCGGCTGAACGCTGATTGGCTCGTTCAATCAAGGCAATCGCAGCGGCTTCTGTTGGTCCATCGAAAGTGGGTTGAGTGATTTCTTGGCTTGGCGGAATCGCGTCGACCTTAGCTTGCGGGTCAACAAGAAACTTCACTTTGTAGTAGATGGTTTGAGCGCCAGTCGCTTGGCGAATAGACCATTCTGCGCGACGACCAGAATCGGTATTGACGTAAGAGACGCCGTAGCCTGGAGAAGAGGAGGATTCATCAATTAATGTGAAGCCGTTTTGGGTATGAGGTGCTGCCAATGATGCCTTAACTGGCTTGGCTTGGGCATTGAACTCAACTCGCGCTTCAATATCCCACACTTGACGGGTTTCACCTGGAGTCCAAGGAACACCGTATGTTTGATGACGGAACATGCTGAGCGCTATACCGGCTAAAATGAGTAGCACAACCGATATATAAAAAGGGACTTTGGATGTCATAAGCTACCTTATTATTTTTGGACGTCCGTGTGGATGTATTTTTTACTTACATCAACCACTGCAATGTCGCGAATGAACTCGCGGCCTAGAAGCACAGGATGACTCATTTGAGAGCGATCTGCCAAGGTAAATTGCGCTTTTTCATGGAGTTTTCCTAGCTTCACCCACAATTCAATCACCGCGCGTCTTTCGACTTCTTCGTTGGTGGATTGGCGTATTTTTACATAACGAAGAATAGGGGACTCAATCCAGTTCTCGTCTGTAAGCGGTGTTTCACCATCAGATAAGTGGAAACGGACCCAGTTTTTTCCGTTGCGCTCAAACTCTTCAATATCCACAGCATTGAGCGACGATGTTGCCGCACCAGTATCAACACGTGCATCGAATGACTGCTTGATAGCATCTATCGTCACCTTTTCTACTTCCCCAAGGACAATCTGATGTGTTGGCGTCGCTTTTACAGGAGCAGGCGCTGGAATAACGACGGGTTTATTTTTAATTTTTACTTCCGCCATGATTTCATCTTTAAACGTGGCCAACTCACGATCGAGCGTATCAATCTGAGCTTCAAGGCTTTCGATGTAATCGTTTTGGTTATTGATCTGGAGCGAGAGGCTCTCCATTTTGTTCGAGAAGTT
The DNA here is from genome assembly GCF_000808535.1 of Vibrio sinaloensis. Taxonomy (GTDB): domain Bacteria; phylum Pseudomonadota; class Gammaproteobacteria; order Enterobacterales; family Vibrionaceae; genus Vibrio; species Vibrio sinaloensis_D. Next base: position 13,026 of record NZ_JWLV01000013.1, on the reverse strand, counting down.
AGATTCAGAAGCTTGAATGGCTGCGAGCGTTTCATTGTGGTACTGCTCGCCTTTTGTCAGCGCGCAGCCTGAAAGCAAGACTAATGCGACAACGGGAGTCAATCTGGTTAGCATGAATAAACCTGACATTGATTAAAGTAGTTTGAAATAAGAAGTTTAGCGTATTAACCGAATCCCTCACAACCAACAGTTGAGACAGAGCTCTCATCCTGTAAGGATTGATAAGTGATTACAAAAAATAAGGGCGCAACGCACCCCTATTTAGGAAATATCGATGTTTGCGCAGAGTAACCTTTAATCGCTGAAAATGGGTTAACTCTTTGTCAAATCATCGGCTGTGAATCTCAAGCTATCATTATGGTTTGTTTGCAACCAAGACAGCTCTGCGAGGTGCGGGATGCCCTTCGACGGTTTTACTTGGATCGTTTGGATCAAGGTAGTCGGGAAGCGAATTGTGAGTCATCCACTCCGTCGTGCGCTGCTCACCCGTCGTGGTGACGTTTTCGTCGACAATGCGTACGTTTTCAAAGCCAACATTTTCCAGCCAGACTTTTAACGCACGCGCTGAAGGGAAGAAGTAGACATTACGCATCTGAGCGTAGCGATCGACTGGGACCAACACCGCATTCTCATCTCCTTCGATGACGAGCGTCTCAAGTACCAGTTCTCCGCCAGATACGAGTTGGTTTTTAAGTTGGATAAGGTGCTCAAGAGGAGAGACTCGATGGTAAAGCACGCCCATACTAAAGACGGTATCAAATGCCTCAAGTTTAGGTAGTTGCTCAATACCAAGGGGTAATAAGTGAGCGCGTTGATCGCCCCCCATCAATTTACGAATGGTTTCGAACTGAATAAGAAATAGGTGAGAAGGGTCGATACCGACAGTGAGTCGAGCGCCTTCACCGAGCATGCGCCACATGTGGTAGCCGTTGCCACAGCCAACATCCAATACGCTGCGGTTTTTAAGAGGTGAGATATGCGGCAGCACGCGATCCCATTTCCAGTCACTGCGCCATTCAGTATCAATATGAATGCCGTGCACGGTGTAAGGACCTTTACGCCATGGATGAAAAGTGCGCAACAGGTTCTCCAGCTTTTTTAATTCACCAGTGTGGAATGGTACATCATTGGCGATGGTGACGGAGTTCTTGATGTCGATCTGATCAGGCGACCCTTCAGGGATTTTGTTGAGTGCTTTTACCCAGCGACCAAAATCGCCATGTTCTGCGTTTGCCCAATCGGTTAATTGTTGAGGTAGTACATTTAGCCACGGCTGAAGACGCGTGTCTTGCGCGATTAACTGATAAAAATTAGCAAAATTAAACATAGTTTTTCACTGAGTAAGTAATTAAAAAATATAGCAAAGAGCGGGCTGTGTTCTGTTTCTATTTGATAGCGAACATCGAGCCAAAGTTAAAGCACTGAAACCAAACATCGTAGCTGCTGAAGCCAATTTGAGCGAAACGCTCTTTGTGCTCTTTTTTCGAGTCTGGGCGCATGACGTTCTCAATTGCGCTCCGTTTTTGGCTGATCTCGAGTTCACTGTATCCGTTGGCGCGTTTGAAATCATGGTGAAGATCGATAAGGAGCTCATTTGAGACCTGATCTTCGAATACGTATTTTTCAGATAGAATTAAAATACCGCCAGGGCGCAGGCCTGCGTAGATCTTTTCTAACAGCGTGTAGCGATCTTCTGGTGATAAGAACTGAAGGGTGAAGTTTAAGACGACAACGGACGCATTTTCGATATCAATATTGCGAATATCAGCTTCCACGACATTGACCGGCGTGTCGCTGCGGTAGGCATTCACATGAAGCTTACAACGCTCTACCATCGCTGAAGAATTATCGACAGCAATAATCTGACAACCTTCTTGTTTGATATGGCGACGCATTGAAAGTGTTGCCGCACCCAACGAACAACCAAGGTCATAAATGTTTGAGTGTGGTTTTACAAACCGTTCTGCCAGCATGCCAATTGCAGAAATGATGTTGCTGTAACCCGGCACTGAACGTTGAATCATGTCAGGAAAGACTTCCGCCACACGCTCATCGAAGGTGAAATCCCCAATTTTATCGATTGGAGCCGAAAAAATAGTATCTGGATTGCTCTTAGGGTTCATAAATCATTTCTCATCAGGCACAAACACGAAGTTTGCGTGGTCTACAGACATTAAAAAGGCGCGTATTTTAGGGGAAATTCGCGCCTATGTCATGCTTTGCGGTCATTCAGTTTAGAACATCTGTATTTGAGTGTTGCCATCGTCTGCTGGAAAGCGAGTTAAATTGGGTAATTGACAGTGTTGCTGCAATCGTTGATAGAGTTTGAGAGCCAACTCTGGGGCGATCAAGTTATCCGATGTATGGATGAATAAGTACGGCTGTTTTCCCTGCGCTATCCACTCAGGAAGTTTCGTTAGCCAAGGTGAGAAAAAACTATCGTTCTTCTCGTCTACAGGGTGGCCAATAAAACGAATCATTGGATGGTCGGATGTGGCTATGGCGTGTACAGGGACTTTGGGTTTTTTCTTTTGCGCGTCCAATAGCGATTCATAGTGCGGATGCGAGGGCGTGATTTGCTCTGAAAAAACAGGCCTGCTATCCATAATAATCCGGTCGTATTGTTGCTCTATTAACCACTGGTTGAGTGCTTTTTCTGCGTCCCCTTTGGCAAAAAAATCGGGGTGACGTACTTCGATACCGATTGGAAAATTGGGTGGGAATAAGGTGCAAAAACGTTTCAGTGTATCCAAGTTTTGTGGGCCAAATGCGGCTGGCAGTTGAATCGTCCACTGACCTATGCGCTCGTGTAGAGGTGCCATAATTTGCATGAACTCTTTTAACTGAGCTTGGCAGCCTTTCAACATGTGTTGGTGGGTTATCGCTTGCGGCAATTTAAAGGTGAAACGGAAGTCTTCATGGGTGGCGGCTTTCCAGTTGTTCACCGTACTTGAACTTGGCGTAGCGTAAAAGGTGGTATTCCCCTCAACGGTGTGGAATACCTGCGCGTACTTTTCAAGGCGTTCGGCAGGCTTGGTACCGCTGCCGTAAAAGCTTTGTTGCCAGTTGTTGTGCGACCACATTGTGAGGCCAAGTCGAAGGGGTAAACTGTCCATATCTCGTTATCGTTGTGAGTGTCTATTTTTAGCTCATCAGAGCTTTGCCCAGAGGCTTGCAATAAGGCTATAATCTGCAGCTATTTTTCCATATTGCGACTGTTTTAAGCCGTTATTGGTTTAAAAAGCATCAATGGATAATAAATCGCAATAAATTGTACGCTAGGTGGTCGATTTCATCCCACTTTCAGCGTATAAATGGACTTTTGCTCTATCGATAACGTTAACATCGATAGATAGTAATCAACAAATTTTAAGAGATTGGGAATTTCATTATGCGTACCCATTACTGTGGTCACCTGAACAAGTCCCTTGCAGGACAAACTGTAGAACTTTGCGGCTGGGTTAACCGTCGTCGTGATTTAGGCGGTCTTATTTTTATCGATATGCGAGATCGTGAAGGCGTTGTTCAGGTAGTTGTCGATCCAGATATGGCAGACGCGTATGAGGTGGCTAACACACTGCGTAATGAATTCTGTATCAAGCTAACGGGTGAAGTTCGCGTTCGTCCAGACAGCCAAGTAAACAAAGACATGGCAACCGGTGAAGTTGAAATCATCGCTAAAGGCCTTGAGATCATCAACCGCTCAGATGTGCTACCTCTGGACTTCAACCAGAAGAACTCAGAAGAGCAGCGTCTGAAGTACCGTTATCTAGATCTACGTCGTCCAGAAATGAGCGACCGCATCAAGCTACGTGCTAAAGCGTCTAGCTTTGTTCGTCGTTTCCTAGATGACAACGGCTTCCTAGACATCGAAACACCAGTACTAACTAAAGCGACACCAGAAGGCGCTCGTGACTACCTAGTACCAAGTCGTGTGCACAAAGGCAGCTTTTACGCGCTTCCTCAGTCTCCACAGCTATTCAAACAGCTTCTAATGATGTCTGGTTTTGACCGTTACTACCAAATCGTTAAGTGTTTCCGTGATGAAGACTTGCGTGCTGACCGTCAACCAGAATTCACTCAGATCGATATCGAAACGTCATTCATGACGGCTGACCAAGTTCGTGCAACGACTGAGAAAATGGTTCGCGATATGTGGCAAGAGCTACTGAGCGTCGACCTAGGTGAATTCCCAGTAATGCCGTTCAGCGAAGCAATTCGTCGTTTCGGTAGCGACAAGCCAGATCTACGTAACCCGCTAGAGTTAGTCGACGTTGCTGACCTAGTGAAAGACGTTGAGTTCAAAGTATTCTCAGGCCCTGCAAACGATGAGAAAGGTCGCGTTGCGGTAATCCGCGTTCCTGGTGGTGCATCTTTGACTCGTAAGCAAATCGACGGTTACGGTGAGTTTGTAGGCATCTACGGTGCGAAAGGTCTAGCTTGGATGAAGGTCAACGACCGCGCTGCAGGCTTGGAAGGTATCCAATCTCCAGTTGCTAAGTTCCTAAGCGAAGACGTGATCAACGGTATCTTGGATCGCACTCAAGCGGAATCTGGCGACATCATCCTATTCGGTGCAGACAAAGCGAACATCGTTGCTGAAGCTCTAGGCGCACTTCGTCTTAAGTTAGGTAAAGATTTAGAGTTGACAGACGAGAACGCATGGGCGCCGCTATGGGTTGTAGACTTCCCAATGTTCGAAGAAGACGACGAAGGCAACCTACACGCAATGCACCACCCATTCACATCACCTCTAGGTGTGACTGCGGAAGAGCTAAAAGCGAACCCTGCAGCGGCAAACTCTAACGCTTACGACATGGTTCTAAACGGCTACGAAGTGGGCGGTGGTTCTGTTCGTATCCACGATGCAGAAATGCAAGCGGCAGTCTTTGACATTCTGGGTATCGAAGCTGATGAGCAACAACTGAAATTCGGCTTCCTACTGGACGCTCTAAAATTCGGTACGCCTCCACACGCTGGCCTTGCTTTCGGTCTAGACCGTCTAGTGATGCTGCTATGTGGTACAGAGAACATCCGTGATGTTATCGCGTTCCCTAAAACAACAGCGGCGGCGTGTCTACTAACAGACGCACCAAGCCTTGCTAACCCAGCGGCTCTAGAAGAGCTAGCGATTGCCGTAAAAGCTGCAGAGAAGAAAGACGAAGAGTAAGCTTCTCATTGAAACTTTTTGTGACAAACCGCTTCGATTGAAGCGGTTTTTTTGTCTCTGAAGTATGGAGTTTTGTTGCTGATGTGTTAAAAGATACGTAACGCTATACAAGTAATGATAAAAACATGAGTAACCACCCAGTTCACTGTAATGCCACGCATCAATTGAGGCGCAAAGTACTAATCGGTATGTGTGTCGTTCTTGGAATCGTTGGTTTGTTGTTTGGGCTCGCGAATCTTTTCTATTTTGACGCTCGAGCCAATACGCTGGGCATGATCGAAATTGTTTACTCGATTGCATCGTTTTCAATGCTTTGGTATGTCTGGAGGAATGAGCCGCCAAGTTGGTTTCTTGTCTTTCATTGCGCGGTCCTCACCGCTTTGATCTGCTACGGCACTTATGCCAGTCGTATAGAGAGCTCCGTTTACTTGTGGGCAATAGCGTTACCAACCGTTTTCTACTTAGCTCTTGGGTTGCGTGTTGGCTTCTACTGGAGCTTGATTTGTCTTCTTATCGAACTCTTGGTGCTTAACAGCGCAATGACTGACTCGCAATTGATGCGACCTGCCGTTTTCCTCAACTTTGTCCTTGCCTATGTTTTTGTCTGGACCATATCCCATGTCTATGAAGATAGCAGGGTGAAAGGCGTGGATAGGCTGAACTCTCTTGCCCATCAAGATGCTTTGACCGGGGCACAGAACCGTCTGTCACTTGTCACCACCTTTGACCAAAAAGGGGAACAACTCAATGGAAGTTATTTATTAACGTTGGATATTGATGATTTTAAGGTTATCAATGACAGTTACGGTCATGCGGCGGGGGATGATGTACTAAAACAAGTCGTTAGCCGTTTATCGAGCTTGGTTGGAGAGCAAAATATTTTTCGTATGGGAGGTGAAGAGTTTGTCTTGGTGCTCCCTAATAAGATCGTCAAGCATCAAGGGCTTTCTACTCTTGCACACAAGTTGCAGGGCTGCATCGTTGCAAAACCAATTCTTTTTCAGGGTAACGAACTTGAGGTGACTTTTAGCGCTGGCATTGATCAGTACTTGAAAAATAAAGGGTTAGATAAGACTCTGTCGAACGCGGATCACGATCTCTATCTTGCAAAAAAAGCGGGCAAGAGAAGCACTTACTATCAAGGAGAAGTGCTTTCTTGACGGTGTTTAACTCTTACTCGACGTGTACTTCTTTCCATTCACCAGGTTGTAAATCACCTAACTTGATGTCCCCCATCGAGTAGCGAATCAAACGCAGCGTAGGGAAGCCGATATTGGCGGTCATACGACGAACTTGTCGATTTCGTCCCTCAATGATGGTGATCGCTAACCAAGTGGTTGGAATGTTCGCTCTGAAACGCACTGGCGGGTTACGCTCCCAAATTTCAGGGGCTTCCATCACCTCGACCTGAGCGGGGAGTGTCATACCATCTTTTAGTTCTACCCCTTTTCGCAGTTTGTCTAAATCGGCTTCTGACGGAGCGCCGTCAACTTGCACCCAATACGTTTTTGGAGATTTGGATTTCGGCTGAGTTAATTTCGCTTGGAGAACGCCATCATTGGTGAGAATCAACAATCCTTCACTGTCTCGATCCAGTCTGCCCGCGGCATAAACATCTTTCACTGGAATAAAGTCAGCTAGGGTTTTGCGCCCGTCTCCATCTGTAAATTGGCTTAAGGTATCAAATGGCTTGTTAAACGCGATCACCTTGCGATCCTCTGGCGCGATTTTGGGTTTACTGCTGGCGGTTTTTTTGCGATTGCGCGAAGAATGCTTAGTGCTTGTTTTGTGACTAGATGGACGTTTAAAACCGGGTTTTCCATTCCGAACGGACGAAGAGCTAGACTCACGACGTGAGCGTGGTGACATGTTAACTACCTTGCAAAAATGTAAATGAAGTGTGGGTAAAACTTTTAACCAAGTGCGGAATAAGCTACCATTTGCGCGCCCAAAAACAGGATTGGCGAACAAGATAATAGACTATTCTGCCAAATTTGTTTAATTATAACGAAACGCTCTCAAGGATGTCGCACGCTGGCGACGAAAAAATAAAGAGACGGGCAAAGCGCAACAAGTGAGGGGATTATTCATAACTTGTTAGCGAACACACACATAGGACCAATCACCAACGGTCCAGTCAGAACAATAGGGAAATTTCATGCCTACAGAAAAACCTACAATTATCTATACAATTACCGATGAAGCACCTGCGCTAGCAACTTATTCACTACTGCCGATTATCCAATCATTTACTGCTTCTTCAGGTATTAACGTTGATACACGTGATATCTCTCTAGCTGGGCGTATTATTGCTAACTTCCCAGAGCACCTAACCGAAGAGCAACGCATCGGCGATGCATTATCAGAGCTTGGCGAGCTTGCGAAAACTCCAGAAGCAAACATCATTAAACTGCCAAACATCTCTGCTTCAATTCCTCAATTGAAAGCTGCGATCAAAGAGCTGCAAGAGAAGGGTTACAACCTGCCGAACTACCCAGAAGAGCCAAGCACGTACGAAGAAGAAGCGATCAAAGCAACGTACGACAAAATCAAAGGCAGTGCGGTAAACCCAGTTCTACGTGAAGGTAACTCAGATCGTCGTGCACCTCTATCAGTTAAGAACTACGCGAAGAAAAATCCTCATTCAATGGGCGCATGGTCTGCAGATTCTAAATCTCACGTTTCTAGCATGTCTGACAACGACTTCTTTGGCAGTGAAAAATCACACACAGTAGACGGCGCAACAGAAGTTAAGATTGAATTCGTTGGCGCGGATGGTGCAGTCAAAGAGCTAAAGGGCGCTTTCCCACTACAAGACAAAGAAATCATCGACTGTTCAGTCATGAACAAGAAAGCGTTGGTCGAGTTCTTTGAAACGCAAATCGCTGAAGCAAAAGAGCAAGACGTTCTTTTATCACTTCACATGAAAGCGACCATGATGAAGGTGTCTGACCCAGTTATCTTCGGTCATGCGGTTAAGGTTTACTACAAAGACGTATTCGCGAAGTACGGTGAGCTATTTGACAAGCTAGGCGTTGACGTAAACAACGGTATCGGCGATGTATACGCTAAGATCCAAGCCCTTCCTGCCGCTCAAAAAGAAGAAATCGAAGCGGCGCTACAGGCTGTTTACGAAACTCAACCACCATTAGCGATGGTTGATTCTGATCGTGGTATCACCAACCTACACGTACCAAGCGACATCATCGTTGATGCTTCTATGCCGGCAATGCTGCGTTCGTCTGGTCAAATGTGGGGACCAGATGGTAAGCAGAAAGATACCAAAGCAATGATTCCAGATCGCAGCTATGCAGGTATTTACCAAGCGGTTATCGACTTCTGTAAAGAAAACGGTGCCTTTGACCCAACCACAATGGGTAGTGTGCCAAACGTGGGTCTAATGGCTCAAAAAGCTGAGGAATACGGTTCACACGATAAGACGTTCATTCTAGATGCTGCGGGCACAGTGCGTGTTGTTGATGCGTCTGGCGAAGTGCTACTTGAGCAATCGGTAGAAGAAGGCGATATCTTCCGTATGTGTCAGGTGAAAGACGCGCCAATCCAAGATTGGGTTAAGCTAGCGGTGACACGTGCTCGTGCAACTGGTGTACCAGCCGTTTTCTGGCTCGATGAAAACCGTGCACACGATGCTCAGCTCATCAAGAAAGTAAACGCATACCTTCCACAGCACGATACGTCAGGGCTAGAAATCAAGATCTTGGCTCCGCTAGAAGCGTGTCAGTTCTCTCTTGTTCGTATCAAAGAAGGTAAAGACACTATCTCAGTCACTGGTAACGTACTGCGTGATTACCTAACTGACTTGTTCCCAATTCTAGAGCTGGGTACTTCGGCGAAGATGCTTTCTATCGTTCCGCTAATGAACGGTGGTGGTCTATTTGAAACGGGTGCTGGTGGTTCTGCTCCGAAACACGTTCAACAGGTAGAAAAAGAAAACCACCTACGTTGGGACTCTCTTGGAGAGTTCTTAGCTCTTGCGGCATCACTAGAGCATCTGAGCACAGTCGCTGGCAACCCGAAAGCGCAAGTTCTTGCTGATGCACTAGATAAAGCGACCGGTGATTTCCTAGATAACAACAAGTCGCCATCGCGTCGTGTTGGTGAGCTAGACAACCGTGGTAGCCACTACTACTTAGCAACTTACTGGGCGCAAGCACTTGCAAGTCAAACCGCTGACGCAGATCTAGCGGCTGAGTTCGCTCCAATTGCAGAAGCACTTGTAGCGAATGAAGAAAAGATCGTTGCCGAGCTAAACGATGCTCAAGGGGTGGCGGCAGACCTTGGTGGTTACTACGCGCCTGAATTTGAGAAAGCAGCGCCACTAATGCGTCCAAGCACAACACTAAACAGCATCATCAATCGATAATGGTGGTTTAGAACAACAAAAAACCCGCTACTTAGCGGGTTTTTTCTTTACTGATATATGTGTTTAGTGGTTATTTCACTATGGCAGCGGTTATTTAGCTAGTTGAGCTTCCACTGGTGTTACAACACTTGCGTGAGAACCCTTTGGACCTTCTTCCACTTCAAAGTTGACTTGTTGGCCTGCTTTCAGAGTACGATAACCATCCATCTGAATTGTGGAGTAGTGTGCAAACACATCCCCGTCTTCACCTTCTGGACAGATAAAACCAAATCCCTTGGCGTTGTTAAACCATTTTACTGTACCTGTAGCCATGCTATACATCCCTCATGCATTTTGTTACTGATGTTGTTTGAACGTTCACAGTTCTTCCATTGTGAACAAAAAGTGAATTTCCATTCAGCCGCTGCCAAATTTTCAGTCACTATTTGACCAATTTAGCCAATGATTGAGCACAGTCAATAAGAAAAAGGTCTTAGACTCTACATATTTGCAAACAAATCACTTTTGAGATTTACATTTTTATAACTATGTGAGCGATATTCACGTGTAACCCATTTTTGTCTTGAATGGTTTTTGGTTTCTTTTTAATCAATTAGATAGATAAATCCAAACCGGAAGAATCTTTTATTTGCAGCCACTCAATTGCTGCATTAGTCTCTAAGTAAGGGCAAAACGTTTCTTATCGATTTATGCCCCAAAATCTAAGAGCTAAATTCAAAACTTCTGCTCACTATAGTGGTAAAATTAAAGCAAGTCGTACATCAACGTTGATAGATCATGAGCAAGCATTTTGAATGGGTGACTCCAGACTCAGATTTACTGGAGTTAGAAAAAACAAAAGTTAAACCACCATCCATGTATAACGTCGTACTAAATAACGATGACTACACGCCGATGGACTTTGTAATTGAAATTCTGGAACGTTTTTTTTCAATGGATGCGGACAAAGCAACCCAGGTGATGCTCCAAGTGCATTATGAAGGGAAAGCGATTTGTGGCACATATACTGCAGAAGTTGCTGAAACCAAAGTGGCCCAAGTCACGATGTATTCCAAGGAAAATGAGCATCCTTTGCTTTGTACAATGGAACAAGCGTGAGGTTTGTTCGTACAACCTGAGTTGTTGTTGAAGGAGGTACTTATGCTAAATAAAGAATTAGAGTCGAGCCTGAACAGTGCGTTCTCTCGAGCTCGAGACAAGCGACATGAGTTTATGACTGTCGAGCACCTCCTGCTAGCATTGCTGGAAAATGATGCAGCTAGAGAAGCTCTTCAAGCTTGTCAGGCCGATATTGAGGCTCTCAGAAATGAGCTCGATATTTTTATTGACCAAACAACGCCTCTTATCCCAGAAAATGATGAGACTCGAGAAACCCAACCAACGCTGAGCTTTCAACGTGTGCTACAGCGAGCGGTTTTCCACGTCCAATCTTCTGGTCGAAGCGAAGTGACTGGCGCTAACGTTTTGGTCGCTATTTTTAGCGAACAAGAGTCTCACGCTGCCTACTTACTCAAGAAGAATGATGTTAGTCGTTTAGACATCGTTAACTTCATTTCCCACGGCATCACTAAGGCCTCTAGTGCAGGCGATGATGCCTCATCCCATGACTCATTCAGCAGTGATAATGTTGAAGAAAGCGGCTCTGAGGAGCGTTTAGAAAGTTTTGCTACAAACCTAAACCAAGTGGCTAAGCAAGGCCAAATTGATCCATTGATTGGTCGCGATAAAGAGCTTGAGCGAACAATTCAAGTCTTGTGTCGTCGCCGCAAAAACAACCCACTTTTGGTTGGTGAAGCTGGGGTCGGTAAAACTGCCATTGCGGAAGGTTTAGCGTGGAGAATTGTAGAAGGGCAAGTACCTGAAATCATCCAAGATAGCGTAATTTACTCGCTAGATATCGGTTCTTTGCTCGCAGGTACGAAATACCGTGGTGACTTTGAGAAACGTTTTAAAGCGATTCTCAAGCAGCTAGAAAAAGAAGACGATGCGATTCTTTTCATTGATGAAATCCATACCATCATTGGTGCGGGTGCTGCGTCAGGCGGGCAAGTCGATGCAGCAAACCTAATCAAGCCTCTTCTAAGTAGTGGCAAACTCCGCTGTATTGGTTCGACTACATACCAAGAATACAGCAACATCTTTGAAAAAGAGCGTGCGTTGTCCCGTCGTTTCCAAAAGATTGACGTGGTTGAACCTTCGGTTGATGACACGACCAAGATTTTGATGGGTCTTAAAACCAAGTATGAAGCGCACCACGAAGTTCGTTATACCAACAAAGCACTTCGTGCCGCGGTTGAGCTGTCTGCCAAATACATTAATGAACGCCACCTGCCGGATAAGGCTATCGACGTTATTGATGAAGCGGGAGCTCGTAGCCGTTTAGCGCCAGCAAGTCGTCGTAAGAAAACGGTCGGCGTCGCTGATATTGAAGCCATGGTCGCTAAAATGGCGCGTATCCCCGAGAAGTCAGTGTCTTCATCAGACAAAGAGATCCTAAAAAATCTTGATGAGAAGATGAAGATGTTGGTATTTGGGCAAGATGATGCGATTGATGTGCTAAGTGAGGCGATTAAGTTAACCCGTGCGGGGCTGGGTGCCGAGAATAAACCAGTCGGCTCTTTCTTGTTTGCTGGCCCTACAGGGGTGGGTAAAACGGAAGTGACGGTACAACTTTCCAAACTGCTTGGCATCGAGCTATTGCGCTTTGATATGTCTGAGTATGGTGAGCGCCACTCTGTAAGCCGATTGATCGGTGCGCCTCCAGGTTATGTCGGTTACGACCAAGGTGGTTTGCTGACTGATGCGGTCATTAAGAACCCTCATGCCGTCGTGTTGCTAGACGAGATCGAAAAAGCGCACCCAGACATCTTTAACTTGCTCCTTCAAGTTATGGATAACGGTACGCTTACAGACAACAATGGACGTAAAGCTGATTTCCGTAATGTCATATTGGTGATGACAACCAATGCTGGCGTACAAATGACTGAGAAGAAATCGATCGGTCTGATCCAGCAAGATCACAGCCATGATGCGATGTCAGAAATTAAGAAAGTGTTCACACCGGAATTTCGTAACCGTTTGGATAACATCATTTGGTTTAATAGCCTAGATGAGCATGTTATTCATCAGGTGGTGGATAAGTTCATTGTCGAGTTGCAGGCTCAACTGGATGTTCGCGGTGTGTCACTGGAAGTTTCAGATGATGCTCGCCACTGGTTGGCGATGAAAGGCTACGACAAAGCGATGGGCGCCCGACCAATGGGACGAGTCATCCAAGAGAAACTCAAGAAGCCGTTGGCGAATGAGTTGCTGTTTGGTTGCTTAGTCGATGGCGGTACAGTGAAAGTCAATCTGAAAGGTGAAGAACTCAAGTTTGAGTATCTGAGCGAGAAAGAAGCGGCTGTTCACTAAAACGTAGCTGTTTAAGCGTAAGGCAAAAGCCAGAGTATTTACTCTAATGCCGTTCACTTAA